>NZ_JAGKQP010000002.1:1065000-3055000 GCF_019374995.1 Micromonospora sp. RL09-050-HVF-A | reverse complement strand
AATCTGCCAGGACCACCTGGTAAGCCTAAATACTTCCTGGTGACCGATAGCGGACGAGTACCGTGAGGGAATGGTGAAAAGTACCCCGGGAGGGGAGTGAAATAGTACCTGAAACCGTTCGCCTACAATCCGTCGGAGCCTTGCGGGGTGACGGCGTGCCTTTTGAAGAATGAGCCTGCGAGTTAGTGGCATGTGGCGAGGTTAACCCGTGTGGGGGAGCCGTAGCGAAAGCGAGTCTGAATAGGGCGTCGTAGTCGCATGTTCTAGACCCGAAGCGGAGTGATCTAGCCATGGGCAGGCTGAAGCGCGGGTAAGACCGCGTGGAGGGCCGAACCCACCAACGTTGAAAAGTTGGGGGATGACCTGTGGTTAGGGGTGAAAGGCCAATCAAACTCCGTGATAGCTGGTTCTCCCCGAAATGCATTTAGGTGCAGCGTCGCGTGTTTCTTGCCGGAGGTAGAGCACTGGATGGTCTAGGGGGCCCACAAGCTTACCGAAATCAGCCAAACTCCGAATGCCGGTAAGTGAGAGCGCGGCAGTGAGACTGCGGGGGATAAGCTTCGTAGTCGAGAGGGAAACAGCCCAGATCACCAGCTAAGGCCCCTAAGCGTGTGCTAAGTGGAAAAGGATGTGGGGTCGCATAGACAACCAGGAGGTTGGCTTAGAAGCAGCCACCCTTTAAAGAGTGCGTAATAGCTCACTGGTCAAGTGGTTCCGCGCCGACAATGTAGCGGGGCTCAAGCACACCGCCGAAGCTGTGGCACTCACATTTTACTTCGCATCTCCTTGATGGGGTGTGCAGGTGTGTGGGTGGGTAGGGGAGCGTCGTGCCGGGGGTGAAGCAGCGGGGTGACCCAGTTGTGGACGCGGCACGAGTGAGAATGCAGGCATGAGTAGCGAAAGAAGGGTGAGAAACCCTTCCGCCGGATGACCAAGGGTTCCAGGGCCAGGCTAATCCGCCCTGGGTGAGTCGGGACCTAAGGCGAGGCCGAGAGGCGTAGTCGATGGACAACGGGTTGATATTCCCGTACCCGCGAAAGAGCGCCCGTGATGAACCTTATTGTGCTAACTGCCCGAACTGTTGGAGGTCTTCGGACTGAGAACGGGGAGCGCAGGAACCTGGTGGGTAGTAGTCAAGCGATGGGGTGACGCAGGAAGGTAGCTGAGCCCGGCCGGTGGTTGTGCCGGGGTAAGCGTGTAGGCCGTGTTGTAGGCAAATCCGCAACACATGGGGCTGAGACGTGATGCCGAGCCGATTCAGGTGAAGTCAGTGATCCTATGCTGCCGAGAAAAGCCTCTAGCGAGTTCTTAGCGGCCCGTACCCCAAACCGACACAGGTGGTCAGGTAGAGAATACCGAGGCGATCGGGCGAACTGTGGTTAAGGAACTCGGCAAATTGCCCCCGTAACTTAGGGAGAAGGGGGGCCGGAGACGTGAAGCCCCGTGCGGGTGGAGCGTTGTATGGCCGCAGAGAGCAGGGGGAAGCGACTGTTTACTAAAAACACAGGTCCATGCGAAGAAGTAATTCGATGTATATGGACTGACGCCTGCCCGGTGCTGGAACGTTAAGGGGACCTGTTAGCTCTTCGGGGCGAAGCGGAGAACTTAAGCGCCAGTAAACGGCGGTGGTAACTATAACCATCCTAAGGTAGCGAAATTCCTTGTCGGGTAAGTTCCGACCTGCACGAATGGCGTAACGACTTCCCCACTGTCTCAACCACAGGCCCGGCGAAATTGCATTACGAGTAAAGATGCTCGTTACGCGCGGCAGGACGGAAAGACCCCGGGACCTTTACTATAGCTTGACATTGGTATCTGAATGGGCTTGTGTAGGATAGGTGGGAGCCGGTGAAACCTGTACGCCAGTATAGGTGGAGGCAATCTTGAAATACCACTCTGGTTGATTTGGGTATCTAACTTCGGACCGTTATCCGGTTCAGGGACAGTGTCTGGTGGGTAGTTTAACTGGGGCGGTTGCCTCCTAAAGGGTAACGGAGGCGCCCAAAGGTTCCCTCAGCCTGGTTGGCAATCAGGTGTTGAGTGCAAGTACACAAGGGAGCTTGACTGTGAGACTGACAGGTCGAGCAGGGACGAAAGTCGGGACTAGTGATCCGGCACTTGCGAGTGGAAGCGGTGTCGCTCAACGGATAAAAGGTACCCCGGGGATAACAGGCTGATCTTCCCCAAGAGTCCATATCGACGGGATGGTTTGGCACCTCGATGTCGGCTCGTCGCATCCTGGGGCTGTAGCAGGTCCCAAGGGTTGGGCTGTTCGCCCATTAAAGCGGTACGCGAGCTGGGTTTAGAACGTCGTGAGACAGTTCGGTCCCTATCCGCCGTGCGCGTAGGATACTTGAGAAGGGCTGTCCCTAGTACGAGAGGACCGGGACGGACGAACCTCTGGTGTGCCAGTTGTCCCGCCAGGGGCACGGCTGGTTAGCTACGTTCGGAAGGGATAACCGCTGAAAGCATCTAAGCGGGAAGCCTGCTTCAAGATGAGGTATCCCACCCCACTTTGTGGGGGTAAGGCCCCCAGCTAGACGACTGGGTTGATAGGCCGGAAATGTAAGCCCGGTAACGGGTTCAGTTGACCGGTACTAATAGGCCGAGGACTTGCTTACAAGGCTGCTACGCGTCCACTGTGCAACTCTGAACAAACACCAAACAACCCCCCACCGTGTGTTGTGTGGGTGTGTGTGTTGTTTGATATGTTCATAGTGTTACGGCGGTCATTGCGGAGGGGAAACGCCCGGTTACATTCCGAACCCGGAAGCTAAGCCCTCCAGCGCCGATGGTACTGCACTCGGGAGGGTGTGGGAGAGTAGGACACCGCCGGACAATCTTTGGTTGAGGCCGACCCTTCGGGGTCGGCCTCAACTGTTTTCACGCCCCGAACACGCCAAGCCACACCGTCAAACAGCGGGCCTCAGGTATGAGGTGCCGGGCGTTGGGTGTCGCCGTTTACTCGGGGGCTGACATTGCGGTATCCCAACCGGCCGGATACCACTACCTGTGTCAGCCTCGGGTCTGGATGGCGTCGCGGAGCTGGCGGAACAGGCCGGCCGACTCGTCGACCGGGCGATTGGCGAACATGCCCATCGCCACACTGCCGTGGTCCGCCCACCCGCAGATCGCGAAGTCCCCACCGTCGCCACTGGTGCGACCGCACTTCATCACGCCGCCGTACTTTCCAGCGGGCACCTCACGGACGTCGGTGACCCGGCCGGTCTCGTCGGCCATCAGCCGGAAGAGGCTGTCCAGGTCACGTTCCGGCTGCCAGAGCAGGGTGGTGCCGCCGAAGAACAGCACCGCCCGCTTCTCGTCGGCCGGGTCGCGGTAGACGGTACCGATGCTGCGGTCCAGGTCGATGTCGGCGGCGAATCCGCTGCGCAGGTAGTCGGCGGTGCTGCGGGCCCGTTCCGAGTCGTCGCGGGTCAGACCCGCCACCTGGTCGGGGGTGCCGAGACGGGCATCCTTCTCCCGGGCGATCCGCCAGCCGGCGGTGCCCAACGCGGCGGCACCGGCCAGGCCGACGACCAGGGCGACGGTCAGCGCGATCCGCCGGCGGCGGGACACCCGGCCCAGCGCCCGGGGGCTCCGCTCCGGGTCGTCGTTGCTCAACCGGATCGGCTCGTCGGTCAGCTCGACCGGTTCGGGACCCTCGATGAGCTGACGCTCGGTGAGATGTGCGTCGGACATGTTCGCCACCGTACGCGAATGACCGGTGGCGCACGTCGGGTCCGCCGAAGCGCTCCGTAGACTTTCGCAGGTGACCGAGAGACTGGATGCCCGACGCCCCGACGCCCCGACCCTTGCCGGCCAGTACCAGCCCGGCGAGGTAGAGCAGCGACGGTACGAGCAGTGGGTAGCCGCCGGCCACTTCCGGGCGTCGGCGCAGAGCGACAAGCCCCCCTTCACCATCGTCATCCCGCCACCGAACGTCACCGGTGTGCTGCACATGGGCCACGCCCTGGACCACACGGTCCAGGATTCCCTGGTGCGTCGCAAGCGGATGCAGGGGTACGAGGCGCTCTGGCTGCCCGGCATGGACCACGCCGGCATCGCCACCCAGAACGTGGTGGAGCGGCAACTCGCCGGCCAGGGGCTGTCCCGGCACGACCTGGGCCGGGAACAGTTCGTCGAGCGGGTCTGGCAGTGGAAGGCCGAGTCCGGGGGTGCGATCCTCGGCCAGATGCGCCGGCTCGGCGACTCGGTCGACTGGGACCGTGAGCGTTTCACCATGGACGAGGGCCTGTCCCGGGCCGTGCAGACCATGTTCAAGAAGCTCTACGACGACGGGCTGATCTACCGGGCCAACCGGATCATCAACTGGTGCCCGCGCTGCCTGACCGCGCTGTCCGACATCGAGGTGGAGCACACCGACGACGAGGGTGAGCTGGTCTCGATCCGGTACAGCGACGAGGTGGTGGTCGCCACCACCCGGGCCGAGACGATGCTCGGCGACACCGCCGTGGCCGTGCACCCCGACGACGAGCGCTACCGGCACCTGATCGGCACCACGGTGGAGGTGCCGTTGACCGGCCGGCACATCCCGATCGTCGCCGACGAGCACGTCGACCCGGCGTTCGGCACCGGCATGGTCAAGGTGACCCCGGCGCACGACCCCAACGACTTCGAGATCGGCCAGCGGCACGACCTGCCCGCCCTGACGATCATGGACGAGCGGGGCGTCATCACCGCCCCCGGCCCGTTCCAGGGCCTGGACCGGTACGAGGCCCGCCCGGCGATCGTCGCCGCGCTGCGCGAGCAGGGCCGGGTCGTGGCCGAGAAGCGGCCGTACGTGCACGCGGTGGGACACTGCTCCCGGTGTCGTACCACCGTCGAGCCGAGGCTGTCGTTGCAGTGGTTCGTCAACACCGCCCCGCTGGCCAAGGCGGCCGGCGACGCGGTACGCGACGGGCGGGTGAAGATCGAGCCGGCCGAGCTGGCCAAGCGCTACTTCGCCTGGGTCGACAACATGCACGACTGGTGCATCTCCCGGCAGCTCTGGTGGGGCCACCGCATCCCGGTCTGGTACGGCCCGGCCGGCGAGATCGTCTGCGTCGGCCCCGACGACACGCCCCCCACCGGCGAGGGCTGGCGGCAGGACGAGGACGTCCTGGACACCTGGTTCTCCAGCGGCCTGTGGCCGTTCTCCACCCTCGGCTGGCCGGAGCGCACCCCGGACCTGGCGAAGTTCTACCCGACGAACGTGCTGGTCACCGGCTACGACATCCTCTTCTTCTGGGTCGCCCGGATGATGATGTTCGGCCTGTACGCGATGGACGGCCGGCAGCCGTTCGACACGGTCGCCCTGCACGGCATGGTCCGCGACCAGCACGGCAAGAAGATGTCGAAGTCGTTCGGCAACGTGGTCGACCCGCTGGACTGGGTCGACCGGTACGGCGCCGACGCGACCCGCTTCACCCTGGCCCGGGGGGCGAACCCCGGCGGGGACGTGCCGGTCAGCGAGGAGTGGTGCCAGGGCTCCCGCAACTTCTGCAACAAGCTGTGGAACGCCACCCGGTTCGCGCTGCTCAACGGGGCGCACACCACCGGTGCGCTGCCGGCCGTCGACCAGCTCTCCACCGTCGACCGGTGGATCCTGTCCCGGCTGGCGCACGTCACCGCCGAGGTCGACGAGCAGTTCGAGGCGTACGAGTTCGCGAAGGTGTGCGACCTGCTGTACCACTTCGCCTGGGACGACGTCTGCGACTGGTACGTGGAGTTGGGCAAGCCGGTGCTCGCCGAGGGTGGGCCGGCCGCCGACACCACCCGCCGGGTGCTCGGGCACGTGCTGGACCAGCTGCTGCGGCTGCTGCACCCGGTGATCCCGTTCGTCACCGAGGAGTTGTGGACGGCGCTGACCGGGGGCGAGACGGTCATGACGGCGGCCTGGCCGACCGCCGACCGTACGCTGATGGACGACGCCGCGGAGCGCGAGGTCGGCACCGTCCAGCGGGTGGTGACCGAGATCCGGCGGTTCCGGTCCGACCAGGGGCTGCGGCCGACCCAGCGGGTGGCCGCCCGGCTGGACGGGCTCGGCGGGGCGGGGATCGCCGCGCACGAGCCGCTGATCCGTTCGCTGGCCCGGCTGGACGCCCCGGCCGACGACTTCCAGGCCAGCGCCACCCTCGCCATGCCCGGTGAGGTCAGCGTGGCGCTGGACACCCGGGGGTCGATCGACGTGGCCGCCGAGCGGGCCCGGCTCACCAAGGACCGTGCGGCGGCCGAGAAGGAGGTCGCGCAGGCCCGCGCGAAGCTCGACAACCCGGCGTTCGTCGGGAAGGCCCCCGAGCCGGTGGTCGCGAAGATCCGCGACCGGCTGGCGGTGGCCGAGGCCGACCTGATCCGCATCGACGCCGCTCTGGAGGCGCTTTCCTCGTGACCGACCGCACCGATCAGACCAGCCGGCCCGGGGCCGGGCGCGGCGAGTTCGCCGCCGTCGACGCCGAGCTGGCCGCGCGCGGGTTCACCCGGATGCATTTCGAGCTGGACCGCATCGAGATGTTGCTCGACCTGCTGGGCAGCCCGCAGCGGGCGTACCCGTCGATCCACCTCACCGGGACGAACGGCAAGACGTCCACGGCCCGGATGATCGACTCGTTGCTGCGGGCCTTCGGCCTGCACACCGGCCGCTACACCAGCCCGCACCTGGAGACCGTCCGGGAACGGATCAGCCTGGACGGGGAGCCGGTCGACGAGGAGCGCTTCGTCGCCACGTACCGCGAGGTGAAGCCGCTGGCCGACCTGGTCGACCAGCGGTCGGCCGAGCCGCTCACCTACTTCGACCTGACCACCGCGTTGGCCTTCGCCACGTTCGCCGACGCGCCGGTCGACGTGGCGGTGGTGGAGGTGGGGCTGGGCGGCGCCGAGGACGCCACCAACGTGCTCCAGGCCGGGGTGGCGGTGCTCACCCCGATCGGGCTCGACCACACCGAGTGGCTGGGCGACACGCTGGAGGACATCGCCCTGCACAAGGCCGGCATCATCCACTCCGGCGCGACGGTCGTCGCCGCCGCGCAGGAGGAGGAGGCGGCCCGGCCCATCCTGGAACGGTGCGCCGAGGTCGGTGCCACGGTCGCCCGGGAGGGCGCGGAGTTCGGGGTGCTGCGCCGGGCGGTCGCCGTCGGCGGCCAGGTGCTGACCATCCAGGGCCTCGGCGGGGTGTACGACGAGGTGTTCCTCCCGCTGCACGGGGCGCACCAGGCGCAGAACGCGGCGGTGGCGCTGGCCGCCGTCGAGGCGTTCCTCGGGGCCGGGGCGAAGCGGCAGCTGGACATCGAGGCCGTCCGGGAGGGTTTCGCCGCCACCAGCTCCCCGGGCCGGCTGGAGAAGGTGCGCAACGCCCCGACGGTGCTGCTGGACGGGGCGCACAACCCGCACGGGATGGCCGCCACGGTCACCGCGCTGCAGGAGGAGTTCGCGTTCAGCAAGCTGGTCGGGGTGCTCGCCGTGCTCGGCGACAAGGACGCCGCCGGCCTGCTGGAGCTGCTGGAGCCGGTGCTCGACTCGCTCGTCGTCACCCGCAACAGCTCGCCCCGGGCGATGCCGGCCGAGGAGCTGGCCGAGCTGGCCACGGAGGTCTTCGGCCCGGACCGGGTGCAGGTGGCCGGCGAGATGCCGGACGCCATCGAGGCGGCCGTCGCCGAGGCCGAGTACGACGTCCCCGGCGAGTTGTCCGGGGTGGGGGTGCTGGTCACCGGTTCGGTGGTGACGGTGGCCGACGCCCGACGGCTGCTCAAGCGATGACCGGGCCGACCCCGGAGGGCCCGGGCCCGGTCAGCCCCGCCGACCGCCCGGACCCGACCCACGCCGCCCCGTCCGGGGGCGCCGGACCGTCGAAGGACGCCGGACCGACCGGGAGCGCCGGGCCAGCGCAGGAGGCCGGATCGGCGGTGGCGACCGGGCGGCGTTCCGGGCTGCGCAACCCCGAGGCGGCGGTACGGGGCCTCGGGGCCGGGACGCTCGGCCTGGAGGCGCTGGTCCTGCTGCTGGCGATCCAGCCGATCCGGGTGGTCGGCGGGCACTTCGGTGGGGCGGCGATCGCGGCCACCGTGGCGCTGGCCGTGGCGGCGGTGCTGCTGGCCGGCCTGATGCGCCGCCGGTGGGCCTGGTCGGCGGGCACCGTGCTCCAGGGGCTGCTGCTGCTCGCCGGCCTGCTGCACTGGTCGCTGTTCGGTCTCGGGGTCATCTTCGCCCTGGTGTGGGCGTACGCGTTGCACGTGCGCCGGGTCATCCTCGGCTGAGCGGGGTCAGGCGTCGGCGCGTTCCCGCCACTGGGTCAGCGCGATGCCGTGCCCGTCCGGGTCGCGGAACGCCGCGGCCCACACCTCCACCCGGGAGCCACGGTTGACCACCCGGGGGGCGTAGGTGAACCGCAGGCCGGAGTCCTTGAGCCGCCGGTAGGCTGCCTCGATGTCGTCGACCTCCAGGTTGACGTGGACCAGCCGGCGGCTCATCGGGGCCGCCCCGGTCACCTCGCGCAGCACCAGGCGGGTCGCCCCGGAGGCGAGGACGGCGTTGCCGGAGCCCCGGTCGAACTCCTCGAAGCCGAGCACGTCACGGTAGAACTCCAACGACCGGGACAGGTCGGTGACCAGCAGGGTCAGCCCGACGCCGCTGATCGGGGCGGCCAGTTCCTCCGGCTCGGCGGGTGCGGCCGTCGGGTCGTACCCGAAGATCGCCTCGTCGAGTTCCGGGTCGAGCCGCCCCTCGGTGGCGGCGGGGGCGTCCAGCGGCACGTCGACCGGGTCGAGGATCGGCTCGTCGAACCGCTCCTCGGCGGGCGGGCGGGGGGCGGGGGCGGCCGTCGCCGTGGCCCGCCGGGGCAGTGGGCCCGTCGTCGACTGTTCGACCACGGTGCCCTCCAGCACCACCGGGCGGCCGGGCCGCTGGTGCACCACCACCGGCTCCCGCTCGTCGGTGAGCACCTCGACGTCGTCGCGCAGCGGCTCGGCCCGGGCCGGCTCCTGGTGGGGCGACGTCGACCGCGGCGGGTCGTCCGGCGACGCGTCGTCGGGCAGGGGGCCGACGGACGGGGGGTCGCGCAGGTCGTCACGGAACTCGTCGCGGAAGTCGTCGTCGGCCGTGCGGCCGGCCCACGGTGGGGCCTCCTGCTGGATCAGCAGGTCGTCGATCGGCTCGGCCCCGGCGTACTCCGGGGGGAGGTCGGCCATGGTCATGGTCGACTCGGTGTGGGTCGGCACCTCGTCCCAGAGGACCCGGATGTGCCGCTGGTCGTCCAGGGCCACCCGGATCGGCAGGGTCTGCCCCAACGACGGCCACTTCGCCACCGGCACCCGGGGCTCGATGATCTTCTTGGACCGGGGCGGCATACCCGGGGCGTCGATCACCAGCTGGAGTTCGCACCGGCCGAAGGCGTACTGGGTCGGTGGTTCGGAGGCGCTGTGCACGTGGCCGACGCCGACCACCCAGGTGCGTCCACCCCCGCGCACGGTGCCCAGGGCCACGGCGAGCACCACCAGGGCCACGCCCAGCGCGACGATGGCCCAGCTGGTCATGCCCAGCCCGAACAGGACGACGAAGGTGGCCACGGTGCCGAGCACCGCGGCGATCAGCTTGCGTACCGGCGCGATGGTGCGGTTCCCGCCATTCGCCACAGTGGACCTCCCAGGGGTCAGAGCCAGGCTAGGCCCGACGGCGACCGAGGGAAAGAGCAGCCGCCGCGCCGGTACCGCAACCGGGTCGCTAGGCTGACCGTACCCAGCCGAACCGCCTTGTGCGCACAGGAGGAACCCAGCGTGTCCAGCAGCAGCGCGGATGAGCGCACCCTCGTACTGATCAAGCCCGACGCGGTGCGCCGTGGCCTGGTCGGCGAGATCATCTCCCGCTTCGAGCGCAAGGGCCTGCGGATCGACGCGCTGGAGACCCGGACCCTGGACGGCGGATTCGCCGACCAGCACTACGCCGAGCACGTGGACAAGCCGTTCTATCCGCCGCTGAAGACGTTCATGACCAGCGGTCCGCTGGTGTCGCTGGTGCTCTCCGGTGACCAGGTGATCGAGGTGGTCCGCGCGATGATCGGCAGCACCGACGGTCGCAAGGCCGCCGCCGGCACGATCCGGGGTGACCTGTCGCTGTCCAACCGGGAGAACCTCGTGCACGCCTCGGACTCCACCGACAGCGCCAAGCGCGAGATCGCCCTGTGGTTCCCCACCCTCGGCTGATCCTGCGCTGACGGCGGGTCACCCGTAGGGTTGCCCGGCCACCCCCGGCCGGCAGAACGGGCCGTGGGCCGGGGACGGCAGCTCCGGGTGGGCCCACCGCCCCACACCCCGCTAGGGCGTGGGGCGGTCACGGAACGGGCGGCCCCGGCCGAGGGCGTCGGCGTAGCCCCAGCGGCCCCTGATGTCGAGCAGTTCGATCTGGCCCAGCTCCTCCGGCATCGCGGCGTCGACGGCGAGATGGTCCTCGTACGGTTCGAGCCCGAGCAGCGTGCGCAGCAGCAACAGGGGCGCCCCGGCCGAGGGGGCGTACGGGCTGTCGGTGAAGCCGTGCGGGACGGGAACATGGGTGGTGGCCCGGTCGTAGCCGGTGAGGTAGGCCGGCAGTCGACCCTGGAAGTGCCGGGCGGCGTCGAGCAGCCCGGTGGCGATCCGGGCGGCCTCGGCCCGGAACCCGGCCCGGCGCAGCCCCCAGGCGATCAGCGAGTTCTCCCAGGGCCAGACCGCGCCGGTGTGGTGGCCGAGCGGGTTGTAGTCGGCTGCCGTGCTGGCCAGGGTGCGGATGCCCCAACCGGAGTAGAGCGCCGGGGAGAACAGGTGCGCCACCATCTGCTCGGCTCGGTGGGCCGCGACGATGCCGGTGCAGAGCAGCTGCCCCATGTTGGAGGTGAGCGAGTCCAGCGGGGTGCCGTCGAGTTGCACCGCCACCGCGTAGTGGCCACGCTCGGGTAACCAGAAGTCCCGGTCGAACCGCTCCCGCAGCCGGGCGGCGTCGCGTTCCCGCTGGTCGGCCCAGCCCGGGTCGCCCCAGAAGCGGCGGGCCATCCGGGCGGCCCGGCGGCGGGCCTCGTAGGCGTACCCCTGGATCTCGCAGATCGCCAGGGGGTAGGTGGGCGGGCGGCCGTCGTGGAAGCAGATCGCGTCGGCGGAGTTGCGCCAGCTCTCGTTCTGCGGACCGGTACGGGTCGGGCGTCGGGTGGACCAGACGTAGCCGCTGCCGGGCGGGTCCGCGTCGGAGTCGAGCCAGCCGATGGCGGCCCGGGCCTCGAACTCGAACCGGCGGACCAGTTCCGCGTCGCCGGTCCAGCGTTCGTACTCGTCGAGCAGGATGACGAAGGCGGCGGTGGTGTCGACCGCGCTGAAGCTGGCGGCCTCCGGGGTGTCGTTGAACGCGCCGGAGTCGCCGTACCGGCTCTCCTGGACGATCTTGCCGGGTTGCTCGCCCCGGAACGGGTCCTGCCGCACACCCTGGCTCAGCGCCAGGATGCGCAGCGTGTTGACGGCCCGTTCGGGCATGAAGGGCAGCGCCTGGAAGCTGCTGATCAGGCTCTCCCGGCCGAGTAGCGCCATCGACCAGGGCAGCCCGGTGGCGGGCAGCGCGGTCTGGAAGTTCAGCCCCGGGTAGTGCAGCGCGGCGAGGTCCCGGATGCCGTACTCGTACGCCTGCTGCAACGGTTTGTGGTCGGCGCGCAGCCGGGGCACCCCGGCGGTGCGGGCGGCGATGTCCCGGCCCCGCTGGTGTTCGCTGCGCCCCACCGAGCTGGTCAGTCGTTCCCGCAGGTCGCGGCGGTGCAGGTCGCGCAGGAGGGCCAGCACCCGTAGCCGGGTGGACCAGGTGCCGTGCGGCGCGACGGTGATCGTCCAGGTCAGGCCGTGGTCGTCGAGCTCGGCCGGCGTGCTGGAGGTGATCACGGTCTCCCGGTGCAGGCTGCCCCGCCGGTAGTGCAGCCGCAGCGCGTCGTCGGCGATGGTCGCGGTCACCGGCCGGGCCCGGCGGAAGCCGTCGCGGACCTCCAGCACCTCGGTGAAGTCCGCGCCCGCGTCGAGCCGGACGACGTACCGCACCGGTTCCGGTGCGTAGTTGAACAGCACGATCTCCTCTTCGAACTCCGGGCCCACCCAGCGGTGGCGCAGCACGGAGGTGGTGGCGTTGACGTAGTGGGTGGGTTCCCCGGGGACCAGCCCGAACTTGGCCTCGTAGGTGGCGACGTCGTCGACGGAGAGCACCGAGAGGGTCTCCGCGTTGACCGTCAGCCGCCAGGTCGACAGGAACCGGGTGTCGAAGGAGAACAACCCGAGCGGGGTGTTCGGGGCGCTGAGCACGTCACCGTTCCGGGCGCTGATCATGAAGATGTTGCCGGCGAAGACGCTGCTGACCTCGTGCAGCCCGATGAGGCTGGGGGTGGTGTGCCGGACCAGTTCGGCGGCCGGCCCCGTGCCGGTGCTGTCGGCGTCGACCGGCAGCAGCCGCCGGAAGGTGAACAGCAGCGCCAGGTCGCCGGCGACCGAGACGTCACCACGCAGCAGCATCGCCACCAGGTTGTCCCGGCCGGCCAGCAACCGGGTGAACGCCTCCGGCCGGACCTCCACCGTGCAGTCGGGGTCGTCCCCGTGCCGGGTCACCCGGGTGTGCCCGTCATCGAGCCGGACGAACCAGGCGGCGGTCCCGCCGTCCTCGGCGACGATCTCGAAGCGGAGCAGCCCGGTGGGGGCGGCGGGCAACCGTCCCCGGCCGTTCGCGGCCAGGTCGGCGAAGAACTCCTCGATCCGCCCGTCCACCGCCCGCTCCCGTCCCACGCCGGCACACCGGCGAAAAGGTCCAGGTGTGCCAAAAGGAACAATACGCCGCGCCGGACGTGGCCGGGCGCGCTTAAGTGGAAGAACGCCACTACGCTGCGCAAACTCCGGGGAGGACTCGATGACGGACAGGCAGACGGCCGCCGGGATGCGGTACCGGACGTACGGGCACGGCGGGCGGGGCACCTTCCTGCTGGTGCACGGCTGGTGCTGCGACCACGACTTCATGGCGCCCCTGGCCCGGCACCTGGCCGACCGGCAGGCCCGGGTGATCGCCGTCGACATGCCCGGCCACGGGGCCAGTCCACCCCCGACCGACGGTTACGGTGTCCCCGAGCTGGCCGGCCACCTGCGGGCCTTCGCCCACGCCCTCGACCTGCGCCGGGTCTTCGTGATCGGGCACAGCCTGGGCGGCGTCTGGTCACTGGTGGCCGCCGCCGGTGACCGGGACCGGTTCACCGGGCTGGGGCTGCTCGACTCGGCGGTGGCCGGGCCACCCGGGGCCGCCGCCGCGATCGCCCAGGTGGCGGCCTCGCTGCGGGACGACACCTCCGGCACGGTCCGGGAGTCGATCGTCAGGTCGTACTTCCCGGCGTATTCCGACCCGCGTCTGGTGGAGCGGGTGGTGGCGGCCATGGCCCGACCCTCGACCGAGGTCGCGTACGCGCCGATCGCCGGACTGGCCGACTGGATCGCCACCGACGGGGACGTGGCCGCCCTGCACCGGTGGGACCGCCCGCTGCTCTTCGTGGGCAGCAACGCCCCGTTCGCCGACTACGCCCGGCTGGCCCAGCTCGCGCCGCAGGCGTTCATCGGGCAGACGGTGGGCTCCGGACACTTCGTCCAGCTCCAGGTGCCGGCCCAGGTCGACGCGATGCTCGACCGCTACCTGGAGGTCACCGGCTGAGCCGCGGCCCGGCCCGGGCCGGCGGGGGTGGCGGTCGCGCCCGCCCGCCCCGCCGACCGCCCGCGCGGTGGGGCCGGCCCGGTGGGCGGCCGGCCCGGGGCTCAGAGGGTGTCGAGCGAGGCGCGACGACGGGACTCCGCCTCGAACACCCGCAGCAGCCCGGCCGCCAGCACGGCGTAGCCGACCCCGACGGCCAGCTCCGCACCGATCGCCGGCAGGACGTCGACCAGCGGGACGCCGCCGGCCAGCCGTCGGGCCGCGTCGGCGGCATGGGTGATCGGCAGCACCGCGCCGACCGCGCGGATGCCCGCCGGCAGGGCGTCGGCCGGCACGTTCACCCCGGTGAACAGCAGCAGCAACGCCACCGCCACGTTGGAGATCAGGAAGACGTCCCGGAACCGCAACCCCAACGCCCCCAGGGTCAGCCCGAAGAAACCACAGGCCAGCGAGGCCGTCGCCAGGGCCAGCAGCAGGCCGGGCAGGGCGGTGGGCGGGATCCGCAGGCCGAGCAGGAGCGCGGCCACGGTGAGCGTGCTCGCCGCGATCAGCAGGCCGTTGCCGGCGTACGGCAGCACCCGGCCGAGGAAGATGGCGGTGCGGCTGCGCGGGGAGAGCAGCACGTGCCCGAGGGTGCCGAAGCGCCGCTCGTTGGCCACCGCCATGGTGCCGCCGAAGACACAGGCCAGTGCGGCGGTGAGCACCGCGTTGCCGACGATGTAGAACCGGTCGTCGGCGACCCCGAACTCGCGCCCCAGGTAGGCGAAGAAGAAGAGCTGGAACAGCGGGCCTACCAGCAGGGTGCCCACGAAGATCGACGGGGTGGTCCAGTTGAACAGGGCCCGGTAGGCGATCACCCCACCGACGCCGACGAGCCGGAACAGCGCGCTCACCGGGGACCTCCGTCGGCCGGTCGGGACGGGACTGGCACCGGTGCCTCCTCAGGACAGGGCCAGGGTCGCGGTGACCCGGGCCCGGCGCTCGACGTACGTCATCAACACCCAGCCGGCGGCCAGGCAGGCCAGGCTGATCGCCAGGCAGACGGCCAGCGCCGGCCAGACCGGCCCGCCGGACGCGGCCTCGTGCACGGCGCGGGCGCCCCAGGTGGTCGGGAGCACCGCGGCGACCGGCCCGGTCCAGCCGGGCAGCGCGGTGACCGGCACGAGCATCCCGGAGACCAGCCAGATCGGGTACTCCAGCATGTTGGCCAGCGCGTTGGCGTGCCGCAGCAGCACGAAGCTGGACGCCAGCAGCAGCCCGAACATGCCCAGCCCGGCGATGCAACCGGCCACCGCCACCGGGAAGGCCACCGGGTGGGCGAAGTCGAGCGGGATGCCGTAGAGCAACCGGCCCCAGGCCAGCGTGGCGAGCATCGCGTACGTGCCGGTGATGCCGGTGGCCAGGGTGACCGGCAGCAGCACCAGCGCGGGCGACCGGGGCGCCAGCATGATCATTTCCAGGGTGCCCTGCCAACGCTGGTTCTGGATCGCCCCGCCGGAGCCGAACAGCACCGTCGACCAGACCCCCATCAGCCCCGCGCCGACCGCCGCCTCCAGCAGCCGGTCCGGCTCACCGCCGGCCCGGAACAGATAGACCGCCAGGGTCGCCTGCACCACCGGGACGAACAACGCGATGGCGATCTCGAACGGGGAGCGGCTGAGCTGCTTGACGTGCAGCAGCGCACCGACCGCGATCATCCGCAGGGTGCTCACGCCGGCACCGGCCCGGCCACCGGCGTCGGCTCCGCCGCCCGGTTGACGATCGCCACGTACGCGTCCTCCAGGGTGGGCTGCCGGGCGGTCACCCGGCCCAGCCGTACCCCGTCCAGCTCCCGCAGCACGTCGGCCTGCACGTCCACCCCCGCGTCGGACTGCACCCCGAGGACCTGCGCCGCCCCGTGCACCGCCAGGCTCACCTCGCGTACGCCGGGCCGGGCCCGGATGGCGGCCAGCTGCCCGTCGGTCACCCCGTACGCCTGCACCTCCAGCACCCGCCGGCCGTCGGCGTGGTGGCGCAGCTCGGCGGGGGTGCCCAGGGCCTGGATCCGACCGCCCGCGATCACCGCGATCCGACCGCACAACTCGTCGGCCTCGGCCATGTAGTGCGTGGTCAGCAGCACGGTGGTGCCGGTGGCGGCCAGGTCGGCGACGGCCTGCCGCAGCTCCCGGGCGGCCACCGGGTCGACCCCGATCGACGGCTCGTCGAGGAACAGCACCCGGGGCCGGTGCAGCAGCCCCCGGGCGATGTGCAGCCGCTGGCGCATCCCCCGGGAGTAGCCCTCGACCCGGTCGTCCTCCCGGCCGGTCAACCGGACCAGCTCGAACAGCTCGGCGATCCGACGCTTCTGCTCCCGGCCCGGTACGCCGTACAGCTCGGCGAAGTAGCGCAGGTTGTCCCGGGCGGAGAGCCGGTCGTAGAGGCCCCGGTCGCCGCCGAAGACGTACCCGATGCGGCGGCGCACCTCCCGGGTCTGCCGGACCACGTCGAAGCCGCAGATCCGGGCCTCGCCCCCGGTCGGGATGAGCAGGGTGTTGAGCAGCTTGATGGTGGTGGTCTTGCCGGCGCCGTTCGGGCCGAGCAGGCCGAACAGTTCACCGTGGCCCACCGTGAGGTCGACCCCGGCGACGGCGTGCACCTCCCGACGCTGCGGTCGTAGCCATCCGGTCCGGCTGCGGTAGCTGCGGTGCAGCCCCACCGCCTCGATCGCGTGCTCACCCATGGCCGCGAATCTATGGGTCGGGCCGGTGACCCGCACACCCATTACTCGGCGGCGGCGACCCGGACAGGTCGAGTATCCTTACCGGCACAGGCGACGACCCGGCCATCACCGGTGAGCCTCCGGAAGAAAGGGCCCGACGGGCCCGACTAGAACCGGACGGGGCGGCCCGTCACAGCCGGCCAACGAGCGGGCGGTCGATCCTGACCGTCAAGCGGGGTGGTACCGCGGGCCCGGCCCGGGGCGTCGACCACGGCGTACCGGAGCAGGCTCGTCCTCGCAGACCACGACTGAGTGAGCTGCCAGAGGAGAGCGACCCCCGATGGGCTATCCGTTGCACGACCCGACCGCCGCCGGCGTCCCGGCGAGCCCGGACCTGCCCGCGGTCGAACGCCGCGTCCTGGAGCACTGGACCGCCGACCGGACCTTCGAGGCGTCGGTGACGGCCCGGCCGGCCGGCGACGACGGCAAGAACGAGTACGTCTTCTACGACGGCCCGCCGTTCGCCAACGGCCTGCCGCACTACGGCCACCTGTTCACCGGGTACGTCAAGGACGTGGTGCCGCGTTACCAGACGATGCGCGGCCGGCACGTCGAGCGGCGCTTCGGCTGGGACTGTCACGGCCTGCCCGCCGAGGTGGTGGCCGAGAAGCAGCTCGGTATCACCAGCAAGGCGGAGATCCTCGACCTCGGGGTGGCCCGGTTCAACGACGCGTGCCGATCCTCGGTGCTGGAGTTCACCCAGGACTGGGAGCGGTACATCAACCGGCAGGCCCGCTGGGTCGACTTCACCAACGACTACAAGACCCTCGACCTGGACTACATGGAAAGCGTCATGTGGGCCTTCCGGACCCTGCACGACAAGGGCCTGATCTACGAGGGCTTCCGGGTGCTGGCGTACTGCTGGCGGTGCGAGACGCCGCTGTCGAACACCGAGACCCGGATGGACGACGTCTACCGCGACCGGCACGACCCGACGCTGACCGTGTGGTTCGGGCTGACCGCCGACGAGTCCGCCCCGGAGCTGCTGCGCGGGCCGGTCAGGCTGGGCGTCTGGACCACCACCCCGTGGACCCTGCCGTCCAACCTCGCGCTCGCCGTCGGCCCCGACATCGAGTACGCGGTGCTCGACCGCGACGGGGAACGGTTCGTCGTCGGCGCCGCCCGGCTCGGCGCGTACGCCAAGGAGCTGGAGGGCTACCAGCAGGTCGGCACCGTGTACGGCCGGGACCTGGTCGGACGTCGCTACACCCCGCTCTACGACTTCCTCGTCGAGCAGGCCGGCGAGCACGCCTACCAGGTGCTCGGCGCGGAGTTCGTCACCACCGAGGACGGCACCGGGATCGTCCACCTCGCCCCCGCGTTCGGCGAGGACGACCAGAACGTCTGCAACGCCGCCGGCATCCCCACCGTCGTCACCGTCGACGACCACACCCGGTTCACCGCGCTGGTCCCGCCGTATGAGGGCGAGCAGGTCTTCGACGTCAACAAGCCGGTGATCCGGGAGCTGAAGGAGCGGGGGGTGGTGCTGCGGCAGGACACCTACACCCACTCGTACCCGCACTGCTGGCGCTGCGACACCCCGCTGGTCTACAAGGCGGTGTCGTCGTGGTTCGTCGCGGTGACGCAGTTCCGGGACCGGATGGTCGAGCTGAACCAGCAGATCAACTGGACGCCCGGCCACATCAAGGACGGCTCGTTCGGCAAGTGGCTGGCCAACGCCCGGGACTGGTCGATCAGCCGCAACCGGTTCTGGGGCTCGCCGATCCCGGTGTGGAAGTCCGACGACCCGACCTACCCCCGGGTCGACGTCTACGGTTCGCTGGCCGACATCGAACGGGACTTCGGGGTACGCCTGACCGACCTGCACCGGCCGGCGGTGGACGACCTGACCCGGCCCAACCCGGACGACCCGACCGGCCGGTCGACGATGCGCCGGGTGCCGGAGGTGCTGGACTGCTGGTTCGAGTCCGGGTCGATGCCGTTCGCCCAGGTGCACTACCCGTTCGAGAACGCGGACTGGTTCGAGCACCACTACCCGGGCGACTTCATCGTCGAGTACATCGGGCAGACCCGGGGCTGGTTCTACACCATGCACGTGCTGGCCACCGCGCTGTTCGACAGGCCGGCGTTCCGCAACTGCCTCAGCCACGGCATCCTGCTCGGCTCCGACGGGCGCAAGATGTCCAAGAGCCTGCGCAACTACCCGGACGTCTACCACGTCTTCGACGCGTACGGCTCGGACGCGATGCGCTGGATGCTGATGTCCTCGCCGGTGCTGCGGGGCGGCGACATGGCGGTCACCGAACCGGCGATCCGCGACGCCGTCCGGCAGGTGCTGCTGCCGCTGTGGAACGTCTGGTACTTCTTCTCGCTCTACGCCAACGCCGCCGGGCACACCGCCCGGCGGCGGGTGGACAGCACGCACCTGCTCGACCGGTACGTGCTGGCCAAGACCCGGGAACTGGTCGAGACGACCGGCGCGCAGATGGACGCGTACGACATCTCCGGGGCGTGCGGCACCGTCCGGTCCTACCTCGACGCGCTGACCAACTGGTACGTGCGGCGATCCCGGGACCGGTTCTGGTCCGGCGACGCCGACGCGTTCGACACCCTGTGGACGGTGCTGGAGACGCTCTGCCGCGTGGTGGCGCCGCTGGCCCCGCTGACCGCCGAGGAGATCTGGCGCGGGCTGACCGGCGAGCGGTCGGTGCACCTGACCGACTGGCCGTCGGCGCAGGACCTGCCCGCCGACCACGACCTGGTCGCGGCGATGGACGCCACCCGGGACGTCTGCTCGGCGGCGCTGTCGCTGCGCAAGGCCAAGGGGCTGCGGGTCCGGCTGCCGCTGCCGAAGCTGACCGTGGCCTCCCCGGCCGCCGACCAGTTGCGGCCCTTCGCCGACCTGGTCGCCGACGAGGTCAACGTCAAGGAGGTGGAGTTCTCGGCGGAGGTCGCCAGCTACTGCCAGCAGGTGCTGACGGTGGTGCCCCGGGCGCTCGGCCCCCGCGTCGGCAAGCAGGTGCAGCAGGTGATCAGGGCGGTCAAGGCGGGGGAGTGGGAGCTGCACGACGGCGCCCCGTCGCCGCCGGGGTCACCCTCGCCGAGGGTGAGTACGAGCTGCGCCTGGTCGCCGCCGACGCCGAGCACTCCGCGCCGCTGCCCGGTGGTGAGGGCGTGGTGGTGCTCGACACCGAGGTCACCCCGGAGTTGGCCGCCGAGGGGCTGGCCCGGGACGTGGTCCGGGTCGTGCAGCAGGCCCGCCGGGACGCCGACCTGGACATCTCCGACCGGATCGTGGTGTCGGTGTCGGCCTCCGAGCAGGTGCGGGCGGCGGTGTCGGCGTACACCGGGTTCGTGGCCCGGGAGGTGCTCGCCGACACGGTGGACTTCGCCGACGGCCTGGCCGGTTTCACCGGTGAGGTCGGCGACGGCGAGCGGGTGACGGTGACCGTCCGCCCGGTGTGAGGTCGTCGGTGGGGTCCCGGCCCGACGGGTCGGGACCCCACCGACCACCCGCGCCATCCAGCAGGCGGACGCGCGTGCACCCGTTGGGTCGCGGGGGCGTCCGTCCGCTACCGTGACACCGCCTGTTCACCGTACGACCGCCGGAGGACCCGTGCCGCTGCTCTACACCATCGGCAAGCTCACCGTGGGACCCGCGATGCGGCTGGCCTTCCGCCCGGCCGTCGAGGGACTGGAGCACATTCCGGCGAGCGGTGGCGCGATCTTCGCGGGCAACCACCTCTCCGTCGCCGACGAGCTGCTGCTCGGCACCGTAGTCCCCCGGCACCTCGCCTTCTGGGCCAAGTCGGAGTACTTCACCGGCACCGGCCCGAAGGGCGCGCTGTCCAAGTTCGTGCTCACCGGCCTGGGGGCCATCCCGGTCGAGCGGGCCGGTGGCCGGGCCGCGCTGTCCGCGTTCGACGCGGCCATCCCCGCGCTGCGCTCCGGTGACCTGGTCGCCGTCTATCCCGAGGGGACCCGGTCGCCCGACGGCCGGCTCTACCGGGGACGGACCGGCACCGCCCGGCTGGCCGTGGCGGCCGGGGTGCCGGTGATCCCGGTCGGGGTGACCGGCACCGACAAGGTCCAGCCGATCGGCACCCGCATCCCCCGCCCCGGCAAGGCGAAGATCGTCATCCGGTTCGGCAAGCCGCTGGACTTCACCGGCCGCGCCGACGACCGCACCTCACTGCGGGAGATGACCGACGAGCTGATGGCCGAGATCCAGAAACTCACCGGTCAGGAGTACGTCCCCCGCTACGCCCCCGCCGGGCCGAGCCCACCCCGGGCGAGACCCCGGCCTGACCACCCCCGGTCTGCGGGGTTCTGCGCACCCGACCCGAGCTGACCTCGCCGGGCCGGCGCGTGCTCAGCCCTGCTTGGGGGTGACGATCTGGGCGCGCATGGTGGCGAGCAGCCGGGCGCTGTCGTCCACCGAGAGCCGGGTGAAGACCCCGGTGGCGCTGCTGCCGTAGTCCACCGACGTGCAGACCACCACGGCGGTGCCGCTGGAGGAACCGGTCGCGCAGCGCTCGTACCGGCCACGGACGCCGCTGTCCACCGGTTGGGGCGTGCCCAGCGTGAACGTGTCGGTCAGCCGCACCATCGTGTCGTCCGCCTCGGACTCCGGCCGGAACCGGAAACCGGTGTCGCCGAAGACGGTCACCCGCTTGCCGTCGGAGGTGCTGTACACCCCGGCGTAGACGTCCTCGGCCAGCAGGTTCGCCTTGCGTACCTCGGTCTTGAGCTTCTCGACGTCGCTGCCCGAATCCTCGCGCAGGGTCAGGTCGGCCACCTGGGTCGGCAGGGCGGCGTCGGCCGGGTACTGCTGCCAGGCCGGCCTACCGAACCAGGCGGGGCAGCCACAGCAGCAGGCCAGGCTGAGCAGCAGCACCCAGGGCCAGCGCCGACGCTTGCGGCGGACGTACCCCTTGGGAGGTCGGCCCGGGTTCGGCGGTGGGGCGGCCGGTTCCGGGCGGACCCGCCGCTGCTTCGGCGGCCGGGGTGGCGCGGGCGGCGGCGCAGGTGGCAGCGCCGGGCGGGCCGGCGGCGGGGACGCCGGCCGCGCGACCGGCACCGGCGCGACCGGGTACGGCCGGGTCGGTGAGGGTGCGGCGGGGCCGGCCGACGACACCGACGGGTACGCCGGCGCCGGGGAGTTCGGCTGGGGCGGGGTCGGGGTGGGCGTGTGCTGGTGGGGCGGGGTCGGGGTCGGGGGTGCTGGTGGGGTGGGGCCGGGTCGGCGGCCGGTGGGTAGGGGCGGGTCGGCGGAGACGGGGGTAGGGCAGCGCGGCCAGCTCCGGGTGGTGCAGGTCCCAGCCGCCGGTGTCCACGCCCGCCCACGGGTCCACCGGGGCGCGGTGTTCGGGCAGCTCCGGCGGAAGGGGCGGCGGAGGCGGCGGCACCGGGGCGAACTCCACCGACTCACCCCAGCTGCGGCGGCGGGGCGGCGGCGCGGGCACGGCGGCGGAACCACTCCAGCGGGGGGCCGCGGGCTGCTCCAGCGTCGGGTCGGGCCGCTGCTCCAGCCGGGTGGCGTCGGGGCGCTGTTCGAGCCGGGTGGCGTCGGGCCGGTGCTCCACCCGGGTGGCGTCGGGGCGAACGGCGTCGGGGCGGGGGGTGCCGGGGTGCTGCTCCACCCGGGTCGGGTCGGGTCGACCGGGCGGCGGCTCGGGTGTCGGCGGCTCGGGTGCCGTGCTCCGGGCCGGAACGGTGGCCGACCCGCGCGCCGGGGTGGTGGGGCCGGGTGCGACCCCCCGTGCCGGGCTTGCCGGTTCCGCCGCCGTGCCGGGCACCGGCGGGCTGAACTGTCCGGCCGGGCCTGTCGGCTCCGGCGGGCTGGCCTGGGCGGTCGGGTCCGGCCCGGTGGCCGGCTCGTCCGGCTCGGCCGGTTTCGGCGGGGTGGCCTGGTTGGTCGGCTCTGGCGGGGTGGCCGCGTCGGTCGGGTCCGGCGCGGTGGCCGGCTCGTCCGGGTCGGCCGGTTTCGGCGGAGTGGCCGGCTCGTCCGGGTCGGCCGGTTTCGGCGGAGTGGCCGGCTCGTCTGGGCCTGTCGGCGCGGGCGGGTCGGCCAGGCTGGCTGGCTCCGTCTGGGTGGTCGGCTCCGTCTGGGTGGTCGGCTCCGGCGGGGTGGAGTCGGCGGGCGGGGAAGACTCGCCGGCCGGGTGCGTGGGGTCGCCCTGCGTGACCTCAGCGGGCTCCTCGGCCGGCGCTGCGGTGTCGGCAGGGTCGCTGTCAGGCGGTACGGGGAGGTCGGCTGGCCCGGCGGAGACCACCGGATCCTGCTGCCGACCCGGGACCGGGTCGCCCCCCTCGGCCAGCCGGTCTGTTCCCGGCTGCGGCTGCGGCATCGCGGCAATCTCCTCTCGCACCGGTTGCGAGGTTAGTACCGGGGCGCCACCTCGACCAATCGGCGGTACCGCGACCGCCCGCCCCGCGTCCGGGAATCCCCGGCCCCGCCACCGGCCGTCCGTCCGCCCGCCGGGCACCGGACACCAGCGGGCCGTCGGGGCGGTGGGGGAGACCGGCGGTGCGGCGTGCCGTCCGTGGGTGGACGCGTACCCTTGGGCTCCATGAGTGCTCCGTCCACGACCCCGCGCCCCGCCGCGGCCACGCCCGACGACGCGGCGGTCGCGTCGCCGCACCACGACACCACGCTGTCGGTGTGGCCCCGGCTGGAGGCGCTGCTGCCCCAGGTGACCAAGCCCATCCAGTACGTCGGTGGCGAGCTGGGCGCGGTGGTCAAGGACTGGGACGCGGCGACCGTCCGATGGGCGCTGATGTATCCCGACGCGTACGAGGTGGGCCTGCCCAACCAGGGTGTGCAGATCCTCTACGAGGTGCTCAACGAGCTGCCCGACGTGCTGGCCGAGCGGACGTACGCGGTGTGGCCCGACCTGGAGGCGCTGATGCGCACCCACGGCGTGCCGCAGTTCACCGTCGACGCGCACCGCTCGGTGCGCCGCTTCGACGTGTTCGGGGTCTCGTTCTCCACCGAGCTGGGCTACACCAACCTGCTCACCGCGATCGACCTGGCCGGCATCCCGATGCTGGCGGCCGACCGCACCGAGGCCGACCCGGTGATCGTGGCCGGTGGGCACGCCGCGTTCAACCCGGAGCCGATCGCCGACTTCATCGACGCCGCCGTGCTCGGCGACGGCGAGGAGGCGGTCCTGGAGATCACCACGATCGTCCGGGAGTGGAAGGCGGAGGGTTCCCCGGGTGGCCGCGACGAGCTGCTGCTGCGGCTGGCCCGCACCGAGAGCGTCTACGTGCCGCGCTTCTACGACGTCGACTACCTGCCCGACGGTCGGATCCAGCGGGTGGTGCCCAACCGCCCGGACGTGCCGTTCCGGGTGCACAAGCGCACGACGATGGACCTGGATGCCTGGCCGTACCCGAAGAAGCCGCTCGTGCCGCTGGCCGAGACGGTGCACGAGCGGTACGCGGTGGAGATCTTCCGGGGCTGCACCCGGGGTTGCCGGTTCTGCCAGGCCGGCATGATCACCCGCCCGGTGCGGGAGCGGTCGATCACCACCGTGGGGCAGATGGTCCAGCAGGGGCTGGAGTTCTCCGGCTTCCACGAGGTGGGGCTGCTGTCGCTGTCGTCGGCCGACCACTCCGAGATCGGCGACATGTGCTCCGGCCTGGCCGAGCAGTACGCCGGCACCAACGTGTCGCTGTCCCTGCCGTCGACCCGGGTGGACGCGTTCAACATCGACCTGGCACAGGAGCTGTCCCGCAACGGACGGCGGACCGGGCTGACCTTCGCCCCGGAGGGCGGGTCGGAGCGGATCCGCAAGGTCATCAACAAGATGGTGTCGAAGGACGACCTGATCCGCACGGTGGTCACCGCGTACACCAACGGTTGGCGGCAGGTGAAGCTCTACTTCATGTGCGGCCTGCCCACCGAGACCGACGCCGACGTCCTCGAGATCGCCGACATGGCGCACGAGGTGATCCGGGCCGGGCGGGCGGCCACCGGCTCCAAGGACATCCGCTGCACCGTCTCGATCGGCGGGTTCGTGCCCAAGCCGCACACCCCGTTCCAGTGGGCGTCGATGGAGCGGCCCGAGGTCATCGACGGTCGGCTCAAGCTGCTCAAGCAGGCCATCAACGCGGACCGGTCGCTCGGCCGGGCCATCGGTTTCCGCTACCACGACGGCGAGCCGTCGCTGATCGAGGGGCTGCTCAGCCGGGGTGACCGCCGGGTCGGTGCGGTGATCCACGAGGTGTGGCGCAACGGTGGCCGGTTCGACGGCTGGAGCGAGCACTTCTCGTACCGGCGTTGGGTGGACGCCGCCGCCGCGGTGCTCCCGGGCTTCGGCGTGGACCTGGACTGGTACACCACCCGGCAGCGCGACGAGCTGGAGGTGCTGCCCTGGGACCACCTCGACTCGGGCCTGGACAAGGACTGGCTGTGGCAGGACTGGCAGGACTCGCTGGGCGAGTACGAGCAGGACGACTGCCGGTGGACCCCGTGCTTCGACTGCGGCGTCTGCCCGTCGATGGACACCGAGATCCAGATCGGGCCCACCGGCCGTAAGCTCCTGCCGCTCACCCCGGTCACCGCGCTGAAGGTGCCCACCGGCGCCCAGCAGTGACCGCCGACGGGGCGGGGCCGGCGCGCTGTGGCGGGCCGCCCGTCCCGTTCCGACGATCGTGAAGCTATCGTCACCGGCAGTTCGCGCCCCGGGTCGACCCGGGGCGCGGCACCACCGGCCGGCGTCAGACCGAGGAGTACGACGATCAGCAGGAAACCACAGCCGGAGGGCGGGCAGGCGCCGGTCGTCCAGCGTGTCCGGATCCGGTACGCCAAGCGCGGGCCGTTGCGGTTCACCTCCCACCGGGACTTCGCCCGTGCCTTCGAGCGGGCCCTGCGCCGGGCCGCCGTGCCGGTGGCCTTCTCCCAGGGCTTCACCCCGCATCCGAAAATCTCCTACGCCAGCGCCGCCCCCACCGGCGTCGCCAGCGAGGCGGAGTACCTGGAGGTCGGCCTCCAGGCGACGGTCGACCCGGAGCAGCTGCGGCTGGCCCTCGACGCGGCGCTCTCACCGGGCCTCGACGTGCTGGAGGTGGTCGTCGCCGCCGGGGGGAGCCTGGCCGAGCGGATCGAGGCGTCGCACTGGCGCATCGAGCTGCCCGACGTCGACCCGGACGTGGCACGACGGGCGGTGGCCGCCTTCGTGGCCGCCGACGAGGTGCAGGTCGAGCGGATGACCAAGCAGGGCCGACGGACGTTCGACGCCCGTGGCGCGGTGACCCACATCGATGTGCTGCCGCCGGGGGAGACGCCTTCCGGGGCAGCGGACTCGTCATGTGCGATACTCGAACTGGTCATACGGCAGGTCACCCCGTCCGTACGACCCGATGACGTCCTTTCCGGCCTCCGCGTGGTGGCCGCCCTGGAGCCGCCGGTCTCCCCGAGGGTGATCCGGCTGGCGCAGGGCGTGTTGACCGCGCAGGGTGCGATCGTGGATCCGTTGGACGCGGATCGCGACGGGGCAGCCATCGGAGAACACTGACCGTCGGTCAGCGTTCTGGCAGGCAGACTTCGGCGGTCGCGCACGTCGCGTGCCCGGCGGAAACACTTTTGCGGCGATCCTGCGTGGCAGCGCTCACCCGCGCCCGGGGCCGCCAGAACTGGAGAACGTCCATGCTCGAGAACGAGCCCGAGGGCGGCGAACGGACCGGTTCCCAGCCGGCCGGCGACACCGCCGACAGCACCGTCGACGGCGGCACGGGAGCCGCCGCCACGCCACCGGAGGGCGCTGCGGCGTCGCCGGACGGCGCGGCGGCCCCCCGACCCGGCGGCGGACCACCCGACGGCGGGTCGCGCCGCTGAGCCAGCCGGAGTTGACCGGGGGAGCGCCCGCCGAGGCGTCCGCCACCGCCACCTCGGCCACCGACGAGTCACAGCAGGCCGAGGTGATCGTCCCGGTCGCCGGTGAGTTGGACTCCGCGCCGAAGACCACCCGACGTCGCCGCAAGGCCACCCCGGCCAAGGCGGCCGAGGAGCCGGTGGTCGCCGACGGGGTGGAGGAGGGCAGCGCGGAACTCGTCCCGCCGGTGAAGGTGACCCGTACCCGGCGGAAGAAGGCCGTCGCCCCGGCGGCGACCGAGCCACCCGCCGAGACCCCGGCCGCGCCGCTGCCGGCCGCCGAGGCCCCTGCTGCTCCGGCGGCGGTGGCTCCGGTTGCCGCAGCTCAGGAGCCGGCCGTCGCGGCGGAGGAGCCCGCCGTGGAGGCGGCTGCCCCGACCGAGCCGACCGTCGCCGACGAGGCCGAGGAGCCCCTGGTCGGGGAGCCCGTCGCGGAGGAGCCCGCAGCCGACCGGCCGACCTCCGTGTCGACGCCGCCGGCCGCGGCCGGTAACCGGACCGGGGAGGTGCCGCCCGGGGTCGCCGTGCCGGCCGCCGACGAGGCGGTGGAGCCGGCCGAGCCGCAGCCGCGGACCCGTCGGCGACGGGCCGCGATCGCCGCCCCGACGGTCCTGTTCATGGCCCCGCAGCCGGAGGAGCTGCCCACCTTCCGGGTGGTCGAGCCCGGCCCGGCCGCCGAGGCGCCGGTCGAGGAGCCCGCCGAGGAGCCCGTCGAGACCGGGCGGCGGCGTCGCCGTGGCCGCCGGGAGACCGAGCCGGTCGAGGCCGTCGAGCCGGTCGAGCCCGTCGTGGAGGAGCCCACCGGCGAGGCCGAGGAGGGCGCCGAGGACGACGGCGACGACGAGGACGACGACGAGTCGGCCGCCGCGCGCCGCCGACGCCGCCGGGGTCGGCGGGGTCGGGGCCGGGGCAAGGGCGGCGCGGACGACGCCGACGAGGACGACATCGAGGAGCCGGCCCAGGCCGAGGCCGAGGGGGACGACGCCGAGGACGAGGGCGACGGGGACGGGCTGACCCGTCGTCGGCGTCGGCGTCGCCGTCGGGGTGCCGGGGACGTCGAGGGTGGCGCCGACGACGGCGTACCCACGGTGGTCAAGATCCGGGAGCCCCGCAAGGCCGTCGACGAGGTGCAGGGCGTCTCCGGCTCGACCCGGCTGGAGGCCAAGCGCCAGCGTCGCCGGGACGGCCGGGAGCAGCGCCGGACCCGGCCGCCGATCCTGAGCGAGTCGGAGTTCCTGGCCCGCCGGGAGGCGGTCGACCGGGTGATGGCGGTCCGCCAGCGCGGCGACCGGACCCAGATCGTGGTCCTGGAGGACGGCGTCCTGGTCGAGCACTACGTCACCCGCAACTCGTCGGGCACCATGGCCGGCAACGTCTACCTGGGCAAGGTGCAGAACGTCCTGCCCAGCATGGAGGCGGCCTTCGTCGACGTCGGGCGGGGCCGCAACGCCGTCCTGTACGCCGGTGAGGTCAACTGGGACAGCAGCGGCCTGGAGGGGCGTTCGCGCTCGATCGAGCAGGCGCTGCGCTCCGGCGACTCGGTGCTGGTCCAGGTCACCAAGGACCCGATCGGCCACAAGGGTGCCCGGCTGACCAGCCACGTCGCGCTCTCCGGCCGGCACCTGGTCTACGTGCCCAACGGCAACGCCTCCGGGATCAGCCGCAAGCTGCCCGACAACGAGCGCAAGCGGCTGCGCGACGTGCTCAAGAAGCTGGTCCCCGACGGCGCGGGCGTGATCGTCCGGACCGCCGCCGAGGGGGCCAGCGAGGACGAGTTGGCCCGGGACGTCAAGCGGTTGCAGGCCCAGTGGGAGGACATCCAGGCCAAGGCGACCGGTGGCGGCGCTCCGGTGCTGCTCTACGAGGAGCCCGACCTGGTCATCCGGGTGGTCCGGGACCTGTTCAACGAGGACTTCCGCGAGCTGGTCATCGAGGGTGAGCAGTCGTACGGCATGGTCGAGTCGTACCTGTCGCACGTCTCGCCGGACCTGGTCGACCGGGTGCGCCGGTACGTCGGCACCGCCGACGTGTTCACCGAGTACCGCATCGACGAGCAGATCATCAAGGGGCTGGACCGCAAGGTCTTCCTGCCCTCCGGTGGTTCGCTGGTGATCGACCGTACCGAGGCGATGACCGTCATCGACGTCAACACCGGCAAGTACACCGGCTCCGGGGGCAACCTGGAGGAGACGGTCACCCGCAACAACCTGGAGGCGGCCGAGGAGATCGTCCGCCAGCTGCGGCTGCGCGACATCGGCGGCATCGTGGTGATCGACTTCATCGACATGGTGTTGGAGTCCAACCGGGAGCTGGTGCTGCGCCGGCTCACCGAGTGCCTGGGCCGGGACCGCACCAAGCACCAGGTGACCGAGATCACCTCGCTTGGCCTGGTGCAGATGACCCGTAAGCGGATCGGCGCCGGCCTGCTGGAGGCGTTCAGCGAGCCCTGCGAGTGCTGCAAGGGCCGGGGCCTGGTGATCCACACCGAGCCGGTGCCGGAGAAGCCGCGTGCCGTCAACGGCGGCGCGGGCGACCGGGTCAAGGCCGTCGCCTCGGCGGTCACCGCCCCGGCGGCCGAGCCGCCGGTCAGCGCGTCGTCGCGGCGGCGGGCCCGCAAGGCGGCCACGGCGGAGCGGACCGTGGTCGAGACCACCGACGCCACCGACGTCGAGGTCGCCGCCCCGGCGGTCGACGCCGGCTACGACGACACCATGGGCTACGACCTGTCCCGGTACGAGACGCAGACCCCGGCCGTGGCCGACGCCCAGACGGGCGAGTCGGCCCGGCTCGCGGGGGCGGACGACCCGGACGCGCTCGGCGAGGCCGACGGCGACGACGACGGCGGGGAGGCCGGCACGGGCCGGCGTCGTTCCCGCCGGGGCGGTGCCCGTCGCCGTACCCGGCCGTGACGGGCTGACCCGCACCTGGCAGCACCGGACCCCTTCCCCGGCACACCGCCGGTGGGAGGGGTCCTGCCGTGCCGGTGGCCGACGATACGATCGGGCACCCCGGCTAGGAGATGACATGCGCCGCCTGCCCGCCGCCATCGTGGTGGCCACCGTCCTGCTGACCGGCGTCGGGTGCTCCGGCGACCGGGCCGACCCGCCGACCACCTCCGGCCAACCGTCCGGTGCCGTGACCCCCGCCACCGTGGTCCCGTCCGCCGTGGTGAGCGGTTCCCCGGCGGGTGGCAACGGGCCGCAGGTGTGCGCCGACGCGGAGGCCGCGTCGACCACGGCGGTGCGCACCTACGTCGAGGAACTGGGCAAGATGATCGCGGCGGTCGGCGCGAACGACAGCACGGCGGCGGACACCGCCCGCAAGCGGGCGGAGACGGCGCTGACCACGTGGCGGACCGTGTTGCGGCAGCAGTCCGGCCGGGCCACCGACCCCCAGTTGAAGGCCCTGCTCGCCGACCTGGCCACCGAGATCGGCCGGCTCGGCACCGACGTCGACTCGATCGACGAGACCGAGCTGGACCGGCTCCAGCAGCGGCTGGACCAGCTCTGCTCCCGCTGACGGCGGTCGGTGGCGGTGTGGTCGGTCGACCCGCCCGGCCGCCGGGAGGGCCGCTCGACAGGGGGGGTCGGTTTGGGGCGCGGGTGGATGATGGCGTACTCTTTCCTGCGGCGCACTTTGGTGTGCCGAGTTCCCGCGTGCCCGCGCTGCCGGTGTCACAGCTACCCGGCGAGTTGCCATGGGAACGACCGCCAGCAGCCTCAACGACAGGGAGTCCGCCTCCGATGTACGCGATCGTCAAGACCGGCGGCAAGCAGTACAAGGTCGCCGAGGGCGACGTGATCGAGGTCGAGAAGCTCACCGGTGCCCCCGGTGACGCGGTGAAGCTCACCGCGGTGCTCCTCGTCGACGGTGACGACCTGGTGACCGACGCGGCGAAGCTTGCCAAGGTCGCGGTGTCCGGCGAGATCGCCGCGCACACCAAGGGCCCGAAGATCCGGATCCACAAGTTCAAGAACAAGACCGGCTACCACAAGCGCCAGGGTCACCGCCAGCCGTTGACCCAGGTCAAGGTGACCGGCATCTCCAGCGGGAAGTAGGTCGTCGGACAATGGCTCACAAAAAGGGTGCGTCCAGCTCGCGTAACGGTCGTGACTCCGCGGCCCAGCGACTCGGCGTGAAGCGCTTCGGTGGTCAGGTCGTCAGCGCGGGTGAGATCCTCATCCGTCAGCGTGGCACCAAGTTCCACCCCGGTGACCTGGTCGGCCGTGGTGGCGACGACACGCTGTTCGCGCTGGCCGCCGGCTCGGTCCTGTTCGGCACCAAGCGGGGTCGCAAGACCGTCAGCATCGTGCCGCAGTAGCTCGAAGGCGAAGCGGGCCGCGGACCTCGGGTCCCGGCCCGCTTCGCCGTTTCAGGTGGGGGATGCTCCCACCGCCGGGTGCCCGTCGCCGTCGCGCCGGGGCCCGGGGGTGTTTTCAGGTGCGGGGCCGGACCCCGCTGGAAGGATTGGCGTCGTGACGACGTTCGTTGACCGGGTCGTCCTGCACATGCAGGCCGGCGACGGCGGGCACGGCTGTGTCTCCATCCACCGGGAGAAGTTCAAGCCCTTCGGCGGCCCGGACGGGGGCGACGGCGGACACGGCGGCAGTGTCTCGCTGGTGGTCGACCCGCAGGTGACCACGCTGCTGGACTTCCACTTCCGCCCGCACATGAAGGCCGAGAACGGCAAGGGCGGCGCGGGTTCGAACCGGGACGGCGCCAAGGGCCACGACCTGCTGATCAAGGTGCCGAACGGCACGGTCGTGCAGACCCTCGACGGTACGGTGCTGGCCGACCTGGTCGGTGTGGGCACCACCTTCGAGGCGGCGCGGGGTGGGCGCGGCGGGCGGGGCAACGCCTCGCTGGCCAACGCCCGACGCAAGGCGCCCGGCTTCGCCGAACTGGGCGAGCCCGGTGACCGGCTCGACGTGGTGCTCGAACTCAAGAGCGTCGCCGACGTCGGCCTGGTCGGTTTCCCGTCGGCGGGCAAGTCGTCGCTGATCTCGGTGATCTCCGCCGCCAAGCCGAAGATCGCCGACTACCCGTTCACCACCCTGGTGCCCAACCTGGGCGTGGTCCGGGTGGACAACCACACCTTCACCGTCGCCGACGTGCCGGGTCTGATCCCGGGTGCGGCCACCGGCAAGGGGCTGGGCCTGGAGTTCCTGCGTCACGTCGAGCGGTGCGCCGTGCTGGTGCACGTGGTCGACACGGCGACCCTGGAGCCGGGCCGGGACCCGTTGGCCGACATCGACACCATCGAGGCGGAGCTGGCCGAGTACGGCGGGCTGGCCGACCGGCCCCGGCTGGTGGCGCTCAACAAGGTCGACGTGCCCGACGGGCAGGACCTCGCCGACATCGTCCGCCCCGACCTCGAGGCGCGTGGGTTCCGGGTGTTCGACGTCTCCGCGGCCACCCGGGAGGGGCTCAAGGAGCTGACGTACGCGATGGCGGAGCTGGTCGACCAGGCCCGCCGTGCCGCGCCGCCGGCCGAGCCGACCCGGGTCGTGATCCGCCCCACGGCGGTCGACGACTCCGGCTTCACCATCGAGGCGGCGGCCGACGGCTCGTTCACCGTCCGGGGGGTCCGACCCGAGCGCTGGGTACGCCAGACGAACTTCGACAACGACGAGGCGGTCGGCTTCCTCGCCGACCGGCTGGCCCGGCTGGGGGTGGAGGAGAAGCTGGCCAAGGCCGGCGCGAGCCCCGGTGACCTGGTCCGGATCGGCGAGCGGGAGTTCGACTGGCAGCCGACCCTGTATGCCGGCGTCGACTTCGTCCCCGGCAACCGGGGCACCGACGTGCGGCTGGAGGAGAAGTCGTCGCGCCCCGCGGCGGCCGAGCGGCTGGCCGCCCGCAAGGCCCGCCGGCAGCGCCCCGAGGACGAGCTGGCCTCGGCCCCGCATGACCTGCCGGACGACGACGAGGATGACGACGAGGACGAGGAGTAGCCCCGTACCGGTCGGGCCCGGGTCGTTTTCCGGAAACCTCCGCGAAACGGACCCGGCCTAGCGTGGGGTGATGCTGATCGAGTCCCGTCCCGCCACCGACCCGGAGGTCGACGCGCTGGTCGCCGCCCAGCAGCGGGAGCTGCGCGAGGCCGACGGCGGGCTGGACGGGCAGGCCACGGTGGTGCACGACGGCATCCGCTACCTGGTGGTGGTGGACGGCGGCCGGGTGGTGGCCTGTGGTGGTGTCCAGTCCCTCGACGCCGACACCGGCGAGTTGAAGCGGATGTACGTCCGCCCGGGTTACCGGGGGCGGGGGATCGCCCGGCAGTTGCTCAGCGCGCTGGAGGAGTTGGCGTTCCAGCAGGGCCACTCGGTGCTCTGCCTGGAGACGGGCAGTTACCTGCCGGCTGCGATCGGCCTCTACACCTCCTGCGGCTACCGGCCGATCCCGGTCTACGGCGAGTACGTCGACAACCCGTACAGCGTGTGCTTCGCCAAGCGGCTGCCCGTGGCGGCCTGAACGCGAGGGTCAGCCCCGGTCGGGTGGGACGTCCAGCCGACCGCCCGTGCCGGCGTCGTTGGACAGCAGCAGGCCGACGGCGAGCATGCCGAGGCCGAGCATGAGGTGCAGCCAGCTGTCCGCGTCGTTGAACGGCACGATGTTGGCCGGGGTGTCCCGGGTGACGGCGAAACCGTAGAGCCAGAGCGCCAGGTAGAGCACCCCGCCTACGGTGAGGTAGAGCCGGGCCCCGCCGAGCCGGCGGGCCAGCACCAGGCCGACCAGGCCGAAGACGAGGTGCAGCAGGTTGTGCAGCACCGACACCTGGAACACCCCGAACAGTTCCGCGCCGGAGTGGTGGCCGGCGAAGGCCAGCTCCCCGTAGCCGGTGGTGACGCCGGGGACGAAGCCGAGGATGCCGAGCAGCAGGAAGACGGCCGCGACGATGGTGGCGACCATCTGGACCCGGGGCTTCGGGGCGGCCGGGGCGGGCCGTCGCGTGGCGTGGGCCATCGCTGTCACCTCCAGGGGCCGACGGTCGGACGATCTCCATATTCTGGGCGGTGTGGCGGCCCTGGGCGGGGGAAACGACGAAAGGACCCCGACCACCTGCTGCGGCACCCGCGCGGTGGCGGCCGGCCGGCAACGGCCGGTTCCGGCGGCCGGACCCCATGACCGGCCGGCCGGTCGGGCCCGGTCAGCGGCCCGGGTGGTCGGTGAGTCCCGGTCAGCGGCCCGGGGTGGTCGGGTGAGTCCCGGTCAGCGGCCCGGGCGGTGGGTCAGGCCCGGTCAGCGGCCCCGGGTGGCGGGATCGGCGCGGATCCACCGGGTCAGGTCGCTGGGCTCCACCGGGGTCAGTTGGCGACGCAGCGCCCGTACCGAGTGGGCCGGCAGCCGGACCCGTCGACCGGCGTGGCGGACCCCGCCGCGACCCACCCGACGGGCCAGCGCGAGCCAGCCGCAGACCCCGCGTTCGAGCAGCCAGAACGGCGCGGCCAGCGCGGTGGTCGGGGGGAACACCGCCGATCCGCCGGCCCGCCGTCGGCCGACCTCCGCCACCGCCACCGCAGTGGCCGCCGCGCCGGCCAGCAGACCCGGCCGGCGGGCCAGCACCGCGGTCAGCGCCCCGGGCAGCACCGCCAGCGCGACCAGCAGCCGTGCCGGCCGGGCCAGGTCGTCGTACGCCTGGCGGACCCGCTGCCTGCGGAAGTGCGCCACACCGGGCGGCAACCGTCGTACGTAGAGCCAGGCGGGGCTGGCCTCGGTCCCGCCGTACGCCCGGACGGTGCGGACCAGTTCCAGGTTCTCGAAGAGCACGTCCGGGTCGTAGCCGCCCATCGCCCGGAAGGTGCTGCGCCGCACCGCCAGGGTGCCCGGCCGGTCCGCGCCGAACGCCCGGTTGAGCAGGGTCCGACCGGTGTCCCACCAGGCGTGCCAGGGCAGCGGGTGGAAGTAGTGCTGCGGGCGGACCAGGTCGGCGGTGTCCAGCAACCGGTGCACCGCCCGCAGCCCCGCCTCGTCGTACCGGACGTCGTCGTCGGCGATCACCACGTGTTCGTGCCGCGCCGCCGCCACCCCGGTCAGCACCGCGCGCACCGTGGCGTTGACGCCGTGCACCGTCGGATCGGGTGGCAGGTGGCGCAGCAGGCCGTGCCAGCGGGCGGCGTGCCGGGCGAAGACCTCCGGCGGTGAGCTGTCGACCACGGTCACGTCGACCAGCCGGCCCAGCGTGCGCAGGTAGCCGGTCAGCTCGTCCGGGCTGTCGTCGTCACCGTGGCACAGCGGTAGGACGTACTCGACGGGGAGCCGGGGTGGGCCGCCCGGCGTGGCGGTCGGGCGGGACCCGACCGGGACCGGCCGCGCGGCGGGGGCGCTCATCCGCCCGCCGCCCAGTGGCCCTGGAAGGTGCCGGTACGGCGGTGCCGGCCGGTGCGGCGGGCCCGGCGGGTGACGGTGGCGGGCAAGGGTCCTCCCGGTGACGGCGGTCCCCGGGCATCCCCCACCCGCGCCGTGACAAACCGCGTGGCTCCCCGGTACGCCTCGGTTCACCCGCCGGTGTCCGGCAACCCCGCGCCCGGCTACCGGCTTCCAGTCCCCGATGCCCGATGCCCGACGCCCGGTGCCCGGTGCCCGGTGCCCGGCGCCCGGTGCCCGGTGCCCGGCGCCCGGCGCCCGGCGCCCGACGTCAGGCTTCTGGTTTCCGGCTCCCGGGTCGGCTCCCCGGTCGGGTTCGGGTGGCGGGACTGGTCAGTCGGCCCGGCGGCTCAGTCGGCGCGCTGGACGCCGGTGAGCACGAAGCCGCTGGGGGGCAGGGTCGGGACCCGCGACAGGTCCAGGGCCAGGTCCTGTGGTGGCACCTGGTAGTCCATCGCCCCGGCCAGCAGACCGACCGCCTGTTTCATCAGCTCGATGGTGATCCACTCCCCGGCGCAGCGGTGGCCGCCCAGGTGGCTGCCTCCGCCCTGCGGCACGAAACCGTACGGGTCGTCGCGCCAGCCGGCGAACCGCTCCGGGCGGAACTGCTCCGGTTCGGGCCAGAGCCGGGGGTGGTGGTTGGTGCCGTACAGGTCGAGCAGCACCCGGCGGTCCTTGGGAAAGTGGTGTCCCTGCCACTCGAAGGAGTGCCGCACCCGGGCGAAGGCGACCGGGAAGAAGGGGTAGTAGCGGCGTACCTCCTGGACGAACCACTCGGTCGGCTCGTCGCCGGTGCGGACCCGGTCCCGCCAGGCCGGGTGGTCGTGCAGGGCCAGGGCGGCGAAGACCACGTACCGGTCGACGGCCACGGTGGGGCGCAGCACGTTGATCAGTTCCACCGCGGCGACCCGGCGGGGCAGCAGCCGCCCCTGGGCGTCGCGGTGTTCGGCGATGACCGCCAGCGCGCTTCCCGGCGGCGCGGCCAGGGTGCCGATCCGTACCCGCTCCACCACGTCGGCGATCCAGCGTTCGGCGCGCAGGCGTCCGCGCAGACCACGCCAGTGCCGAAGACCCAGTGCGGCCGGCCCGTCGATCATGGCCTGCATCTGGGCGTTGCGCCGGACGACCTCGCTCTCCGGCAGCGGTACGCCCGCCCAGGCGCAGACGGCCCGCAGGAGCAGTGGGCCGACCTCGTCGCGCAGCACCACCGGGCCGGGTCCACCCCAGCTCGCCAGTCGGGTGCGCCACTGGTCGGCGAAGAGTTGGCCGAGCCGCGCGACGCCCGACGGGGTCATGATCGACATGAACATGGCCTTGCGTTCGGTGTGGGCCGCGCCGTCGAGGCCCTGCACCCCGCCCTGCCCGGTCAGCGTCCGCTGGCCCCGCTTGGGTGCCGCCCCGGCCCGCCGGAACCGCTCGGTGTCGTAGAACAGCTCCGCCGCGTCCCGCCCGCGTAGGAAGATCGTCGGTTCCAGCAGCAGCCGCGCGGTGAAGATGTCGGTGTCGTAGCGCTCGCACCGGGTGCTGATGAACCGGTAGCCCTCGCGGAAGAACGCCAGGGTGCTCTCCGGGCTGCGGTCGGCCGGGGTGGTGGCCATCGGGCTCTCCTGACGCGGTGACGGTGGGCGGACCCGGCTGGTCGGCCTTGGGTGTTCTACCCGGGTTTGGGGCATTTAATCCCCCGGCCGGCCCCCGCCACCGCGGCGGGCCGGGTCGGCTGTGGGCCAGCAGCCGGGCGACCGCTGGCCCCTCCCGCGACGCCGGAAACCTGCTTGGCTCAGCGGTACGGCCACCACGGGGGCCGGTTCGACGACGGGGGAGGCCCGATGCGGGAGAACACACCGCCGTACTGGCGGGAGCGGCGGCTGGTCGACCTGCCCGGTGGGCCGGGTGGGGTCCGCCCGCCGGATCAGCCGCTTATCCGGCGTCCCCGTCGGCCACCCCGAGACTTCACCGTGCACCTGGGTTTCGCCGCCGACGGGCCGGAGCAGGCCCGGGAGTTGGCGGTGGCGTACGCGCAGGCACTGAGCCTGCTCCGCCCGGAGCTGGTGCTGGCCTCGGCCGCCCTGTCACCGGCCGGCTCCTGGCGGGCCGCGCAGCGGCTCTTCTGTCACGTCGTCGGCCCGGACGGCGAGCGCTGCGTCGACGTCGCCGGCCACCCGGGGTTCCATTACGCACCCGGGCCGGGCGGGCTCGGCTGGGGCGAGGGGGACGGGTGAGCCGGGGGCCCGACACCGGTCGACCGGCCGGCCGCCCGATGGCCAGCCGGACGCCCACCGGGCCGGTGCCCCCGGGGGTAGGGTGTCTCGCCACCTACCGCCCGGGGGTCGGCGTCCGGCACTCAGTCGAGGTCGAACTCGCCGTCCTGCGCGCCTGCGACGAACGCGTCCCACTCGGCCTGGGTGAAGACCAGGACCGGGCCGTCCGGCTCGGCCGAGTTGCGCATCCCGATCAGGTCGTCCACGAAGGCCACCTCGACCGCGCTGTCGGAGGTGTCTCCCTCGGCTCGCTGCCAGACCGCCCGGGACAGGTCGAAGTCGCCCTTGGGGTGCTGACCCATTGTTGATCCTCCATTGCCGCGCGTATCGGGAAGCCCGGCCGGCTCCCCGTCGGGCAGGATAAGCGGATGCCGAGCCTGACCCGTGTAGAGGCGACCGCGCGTCGCGCACTGATCGATGTCGAGTCCTATCAGGTGGACCTCGATCTGACCGGTAGCGAGGAGCGCTTCCGGTCGACGACCACCATCCGGTTCCGGGCCACCGCCGGTGCCGAGACCTTCGTCGAGGTCAAGCCCGCGACCCTGGAGACGGTCCGGCTCAACGACCGGGAGCTGGACCCGGGAGCGCTCACCGACGGCCGGTTCCCCCTCACCGGGCTGGCGGCGGAGAACACCCTCACGGTCACCGCCGAGATGGCCTACTCCAACACCGGTGAGGGGATGCACCGGTTCGTCGACCCGGCCGACGGGGCGACGTACCTCTATGCGATGTCGTTCCTGGACGAGGCGCCGCGCATCTTCGCCGCCTTCGACCAGCCCGACCTCAAGGCCCCGGTGACCCTCGCGGTGACCGCCCCGCCAGAGTGGACGGTGGCCGCCAACGGCCCGCTCACCGCCAACCCGGCCCCGGGCCGCTGGGAGTTCGCCCCCACCGCGCCGCTGGCCAGCTACTTCGTCACGCTGATCGCAGGCCCCTGGCACGTCCGGCGGGACGACCACGACGGCATCCCGCTCGGCGTCTACTGCCGGCAGTCGTTGGCCACCCACCTCGATGCCGACCTCGACGAGATCCTCACCGTCACCAAGCAGTGCCTGGACCGCTTCCACCAGCTCTTCGCCGAGCCCTACCCGTTCGTCAAGTACGACCAGGCGTTCGTGCCGGAGTTCAACGCCGGGGCGATGGAGAACCCGGGCCTGGTCACCATCCGCGACGACGACATCTTCCGCTCGGCGGTCACCGACAGCGAGCGGGAGCAGCGGGCCACCACCATCGCCCACGAGATGGCCCACATGTGGTTCGGTGACCTGGTCACCATGCGCTGGTGGGACGACCTGTGGCTCAACGAGTCCTTCGCCGAGTACCTGGGCAACCGGGTCACCGCCGAGGCGACCCGGTTCGACCGGGCCTGGACGACCTTCGCGATCCGCCGCAAAGCCTGGGGGTACGCCGCCGACCAGCGCCCGTCCACCCATCCGGTCGCTCCGGACGAGGTCGCCGACGCCGCCCAGGGCCTGCTCAACTTCGACGGCATCTCGTACGCCAAGGGCGCCAGCGTGCTCCGCCAGCTCGTCGCCTGGCTCGGCGACGACGCCTTCCTGGCCGGGCTCAACCGGCACTTCGCCGCCCACCGCTTCGGCAACGCCACCCTGGCCGACCTGCTCGCCAACCTCAGCGCCGCCAGCGGGCGGGACCTCACCGACTGGGCCGCCCGGTGGCTGCGTCAACCGCAGGTCAACACGCTGCGGACGGAGACCTCGGTGGACGCCGACGGCCGGTGGTCCTCGGTGGCCGTGGTGCAGACCGCGTCGCAGGAGTACCCGGTGCTGCGCCCGCACCGGATCGCCGTCGGCCGGTACACCCCCGACGGCGCGGCCGAACGGATCGAGGTCGACCTCGACCCGGCCGCCGACCGGGGGCGTACCGAGCTGCCCGAGCTGACCGGTCGGGTCGCCGAGGGCCTGCTCCTGCCCAACGACGGTGACCTCACCTTCGCCAAGATCCGGCTCGACCCGGCGTCGGCGGACGCGGTCGGCACCGTGCTGCCCACGCTCACCGACCCGCTGGCCCGCGCCCTGCTCTGGGAGGAGTCGTTGGACGCGGCGACCGACGGCGAGCGGCCGGTGTCGGCGGTGGTGTCGTTGCTGACGGTGGCCCTGCCCGCCGAGACCGAGGTGGCCGTCGCCGAGAGCGTGCTCGCCCGCAGTCGCAACCTGGTCGACCGCTACCTCGACCCGCTCGCCCGCGACGCCGCCCTGCTGCGGACGGCCGAAGCGTGCGCCACGTTGCTCGCCGCCGCCCCGGCCGGCGGTTCGCTGCAACTGGCCGCTGCCCGGGGGCTGCTCTCCGCCACCGCCGACGCCGACCTGCTGGCCGGGTGGCTCGCGGGCCGGGAGGTGCCGGCCGGGCTGGCCGTCGACGCCGAGCTGCGCTGGGCGCTGCTGCACCGGCTGGTGGTGCTGGGTGCGGCCGGCGAGCCCGAGATCGCCGCCGAGGCGTCGGCCGACCGCAGCGCCACCGGTGCCGAGCGGGCCGCCCGGTGCCGGGCGGCCCGGCCCGAGGTGGCCGCGAAGGACGCCGCCTGGGAGATCATCACCCGGGACACCAGCTGCTCCAACCGGCTCGTCGAGGCGGCGGCCGAAGGGTTCTGGCAACCCGAGCAGGCTGAGCTGACCGGCACGTACGTCGACCGGTACTTCACCGAGATGCCGGCGGCGGCGCGACGGCGTACCGCGTGGGTGGCCGAACGGGTCGCCCGGCTGGCCTTCCCCCGGTACGCCGTGGCCCAGCCCACCCTGGACTCGGCCGCGGCCCTGCTCAGCCGGGACGACCTCACCCCCGGGCTGCGGCGCAGCGTCGTCGACGCCGCCGACGACCTGCGCCGGGCGCTGGTCGCCCGGACGGCGGTCGCCGCTGCCGCCGCCTGACGGGGCCGGTGGGGATGCCCGGCATCCCCACCGGCCGCTCAGGCGGGGTGGGCCGGGCCTACGATCATCGGGTGGAGGAAGACATCCGGCGGATCGGCATCATGGGCGGCACCTTCGACCCGATCCATCACGGCCACCTCGTGGCGGCCAGCGAGGTGGCGGACCGGTTCGGCCTGGACGAGGTGGTCTTCGTGCCGACCGGCCAGCCGTGGCAGAAGGCGGACACCCCGGTCAGCCCGGCCGAGGACCGTTACCTGATGACGGTCATCGCCACCGCCTCCAACCCGCGTTTCCAGGTCAGTCGGGTCGACATCGACCGTGGTGGCCCCACCTACACCGTCGACACCCTGCGTGACCTGCACCACGAGTACGGCCCGAAGGCGCAGCTGCACTTCATCACCGGCGCGGACGCGTTGGAGCGGATCCTGTCCTGGAAAGACCTGGACGAGATCTTCGCGTTGGCCCACTTCATCGGGGTCACCCGGCCCGGGTTCGCGTTGACCGACGAGCACCTGCCCGCCGACACGGTCAGCCTGGTGCAGGTGCCCGCGATGGCGATCTCGTCGACCGACTGCCGCGACCGGGTCGGTCGGGGGGAACCGGTCTGGTATCTGGTGCCCGACGGTGTGGTGCAGTACATCGCGAAACGACGGCTCTACCAGCAGTGATTCCGCCCGGTAACCGCCAGTTCGTCCCGGTAACCGGCCAGAACTGACAAGTCGTCTCCGCGTCGGGTGTGAGACGCTTGACGGGTCGCACGGTTGATCGAAGGAGAACGGTGACAGTTTCCGAACGCGCTCACGAGCTGGCGATGGCCGCCGCCCAGGCTGCGGCTGACAAAAAGGCGCAGGACATCGTCATCATCGACGTGGGTGACCAGCTCGCCATCACCGACGCGTTCCTGGTGGCCTCGGCGCCCAACGAGCGCCAGGTGATGGCCATCGTCGACGCCATCGAGGAGCGGTTGCTGGAGCTGCCCGAGAAGGCCAAGCCGCTCCGCCGCGAGGGCGAGCGCGGTGGCCGCTGGGTGCTGCTCGACTACGTCGACATGGTGGTCCACGTCCAGCACACCGAGGAGCGCGAGTTCTACGCCCTCGACCGGCTCTGGAAGGACTGCCCGCAGCTCCCGTTCGTCGACCGCGACCTGGTCGACGCCGACGCCACGGGTGCCGCCGCCGAATGACCCGCCTGATCATCTGGCGGCACGGCAACACCGACTGGAATGCTGCCGGCCGGGTCCAGGGGCAGACCGACGTACCCCTCAACGACCTCGGCCGGGAGCAGGCCCGTAGCGCCGCGCCGCTGCTCGCGGCGCTGCGCCCGGACGTCGTCGTCGCCTCCGACCTGTGCCGCGCCGCCGACACCGCCGCCGCGCTCGCCCAGCTCACCGGCCATCCGGTCCGCCCCGACGCGAGGCTGCGGGAACGCCACTTCGGCCACTGGCAGGGCCTCGCCCTGACCGACGCGGCCGAACGGTTCCCCACCGAGTACGCCCGCTGGCGGGCCGGCGACCCGGACCCGGGCGCGGGCATCGAACCCCTCGACGACCTCGGTAAGCGCGTCGGTACGGCGCTGCTGGCCGCCGTCGAGCTGGCCGACGGCGGCACGGTCGTGGTCGCCACCCACGGCGGCGCGGCCCGGCAGGGCGTCGGTCACCTGCTCGGCTGGGACCATGACGTGCTGCGCAGCGTCGGCGCACTGGCCAACTGCCACTGGACCGAGCTGCGTCGCAACGACGTCCGGGGCTGGCACCTGCGCGCCCACAACGTCGGCCCGCCGGCCCGGCCGGCGTCGTCCGAGCCGGTCTGAGCCGGCCGGCGCGGGCGACCCGCCCCGGCATCGGCTAGCGTGCCGGTCATGTCCGTCGCGGTCGTCACCGACTCCACCGCCTACCTGCCCCCCGAGCCGGTGCGGGCGCACCGGTTGACCGTGGTGCCGTTGACCGTCGTGCTCAACGGAGCGGAAGGGCTGGAGGGGGTGGAGACCTTCCCCGCCGACGCCACCCGGGCACTCGGCGGCCGGCGGGTCTCGGTGAGCACGTCCCGACCGTCGCCGGCCCAGTTCGTCACGACGTACCGGCGGTTGCTGGCCGACGGTGCGGACGGGGTGGTGTCGGTGCACCTGTCGGCGGAGCTGTCCGGCACGGTGGCGGCGGCCCGGCTCGCCGCCGCCGAGGTCGGTGGCCGCGTCGAGGTCGTCGACAGCCGGTCCGCCGGGATGGGGCTCGGCTTCCCGGTGCTCGCCGCCGCCTCGGCCGCCGAGACCGGTGCCGACCTGGCCGGGGTACGCGCCGCAGCGCTGGCCGCCGTCGACCGGACGACCATCTTCTTCTATGTCGACACGCTGGAGTTCCTGCGCCGGGGCGGCCGGATCAACGCGGCCGAGGCACTGCTCGGCACCGCCCTGTCAGTCAAACCGATCATGCACATGCCGGACGGCGCGATCGTGGTGCGCGACAAGGTGCGTACCGCCAGCCGGGGGGTGGCCCGCCTGATCGACCTGGCCGTCGAGGCAGCCGGCGACGCCGACGTGGACCTCGGGGTGCACCACCTCGCCGCCCCGCAACGCGCCCAGCAGTTGGTCGAGGCGCTCACCGCCCGGCTCGGCGACCGCCTGCACGACACCTACGCCTCCGAGGCGGGTGCGGTGGTCGCCGCCCACGCCGGACCGGGACTGGCCAGCGTCGTGGTCCACCGCCGGCCGGCCTGACGCGGGGTGGGTGAGCGGCACCGATGGCCGGCTCCCGCCCGTACCGCGCGCGGAGCGGGTCGTTTCGTGCCGGGGTCAGGCGCGCTTGGCGAACCCGACGAACGACCGCCAGGTCGTCGGATCGAAGGCCAGCACCGGGCCGGACGGGTCCTTGCTGTCGCGCACGGCCACGACACCGGGCAGGTTGTCCGCCACCTCGACGCAGTCGCCGGAGTTGCCACTGCTCCGCGTGCTCTTGTGCCAGATCGCGCCGGTCAGCTCCACGACTCTGCCACCTCCGAGATCAACTTGAGGGTGGCCCTTTGGGCATAGCCGCTGCGCGCACAGACTCCCAGGCCTGCCGCAGAGAGTGTACGTCCGCCGCCCGCTCGACGATCGATCCCTGTAGCTGGTTGTCCAGGTAGGCGACGTCGTCACCCTCCGCCGGGGTGGCGATCACGAAGGCGCCGTTCAGCCCGTGGTACGCCCCCGTGCCCTTCGGGACCAGGCGAATGTGGACTCGTGGCCGCTGCGCCACTTCCCGGAGGTGGAGCAACTGCTCGTGCATCACCTTCTGGCCACCGATCGGGCGCTCCAGGGCGGTGTAGTCGAACACCGCCACGAACAGTGGCGGACTGTCCCGCTCAAGGATCTCCTGCCGCTCGATCGTGACCCACTCGCGGAACCACGGCATCAGGCTCTCCCTGATCAGGGCGTCCCGTATCCGACTGAGCAGGCCGTCCGCCCGTACCGCACGTCGCCATGCGCCCGCTGTGCCGCTGCCGCAACTGCGGCAGGGAGTGGCCGTGCCAGCCGGCCAAGCTCGCGCTCCTCGTCGAGTACCGGGGAAATCGGACCGCCCTGCTCGTCTACCTCGGCACCCTGATGCAGGAGGCGGCGAGCCAACTCACCCAGCTCAACCCCGACCGGCACGCGGACCTGGCGGACCGCGTCGTCGCCTGGGCGCGGGCCCGAGGATGAGGGCCGGTGTACGTACGGGCCGACACGTCCTGCCTGCCCGTGCCATAGCAGATCCCGGCCATGGTCAGGTGGTTGTCCACAGCCCTCGTCGTCGTCCACAGCCGACCTCCGTCGGGCTGAGCGGGTGCCGTCCGTCGGCCTAACCTCGCGCCGTGTCGGAGGATGAGGAAACCATGGTGCGGCGACGGCTGTACCGGCTGACCGACGGGGTGTCGACGGTGCGGGCGGCAGGGCCGCCGGAGCCGCCACCCCGCCCGTACCGGCCGGCGGTCGGGCTTCGCGTACCGTCCGGCGACGGCGCAGGTGGGGTGCCGGCCGGACGGCCCGGCCCGGCCGGCGGCTCCAGATCCCGCCGGGCCGCCTCACCGGAGGTCGGTGGTCTCCCCGTCGGCGGTTCACCCGGGGTGGGCGCGCGCGTCGTCGACCCTCCCGCTGTCGACCGGTCGCGTCAGGCAGACCTGGACGATCCGGTCCCGGGTGGTGGGGCGCCCCGCCGCGAGGCACTCGACCCCGACCGGCTGCCCCGCCGCGAGGCACTCGACCCCGACCGGCTGCCCCGCGCCGACGGTGACGACCCGGCGTCGGTCGGTCGGCTGCCCGGCCCCGGTGCCTTCGACCCTGGCCGGCGCGGTGTCCGGGCGTTGGCTGCCGTGGCGGTGGTCGTGGTGCTCGGTGCCGGGTTCTGGGCCTGGCGGTCGCGCCCCGAGGCGGAACCGGTCCCGACGGCGACGGCGGTGGCCGGGCCGGAGTCCTCCGCCGGGTCCGCGTCGGGCCCGGCCCCGAAGCCGACAGGTGAGCTGGTGGTGGCGGTGGCCGGCAAGGTACGCCGCCCCGGGCTCGTCCGGGTGCCGGCCGGGGCGCGGGTCGCCGACGCGGTCGAGGCGGCCGGCGGTGTCCTGCCCGGCATCGACGTGGCGTTGCTCAATCCGGCGCGGAAGGTGGCCGACGGCGAGCTGATCCTGGTCGGCGTGACCGCCCCGCCCGGCGCGACCGGGCCGGACGCCGCTGCGGCCGGCCCAGCCGCGCCGGGCGGGGGTGTGCCGGGTGGCCGGGTCAACCTGAACACCGCCACGTTGGCGCAGCTCGACGCGTTGCCCGGGGTCGGTCCGGTGCTCGCCCAACGCATCCTCACCCACCGCGACCAGCAGGGCGGCTTCCGCAGCGTGGGCGACCTGCGTCAGGTCGACGGCATCGGCGACGCCCGGTACGAGCAGCTCAAGGACCTGGTGACGGTGTGACCGGCGGTCCCGGGTGGGATGACGGTGCGACCGGCGGTCCCGGGCCGCTCCCGGATCGGTGGGGCGTCACCGCCGGTCGGTGGCCAGGGCCGGGCGGACCGGCTGCCGACGGCTGCACACCGGCCACCGACCCCGGCGGTCCTGCCCCCTACCGGACCCCGGCCGGGACGCCGCTCACCGACCCCGGCGGTCCTGCCTCCGACCGGACCCCCGACCTGCGACTGGCGGGGCTGGCGGTGGCGGCCTGGCTGGCGGCGCTGAGCTGCCTGCACCTCACCACCCGCACGGCGGTCCTGCTCGCCGCATCCGCCGCCGTCCTCGCCGCGCTGCTCGCCGGGCATCTGCACGGCGTGCTGGGCACCCCGGCCACCCCGGTCCGCCGGTACGGCTGGATCGCCGTCGCCGTGTTGCTCGGCGTGGTCTGTGGCAGCACCGCCACCGGAGCCCGCCTGCACGTGCGGGACGCCGCCCCGGTGCGTGCCCTGGTCGACGACCGGGCCCGGGTCACCGCCGACCTGGTGCTCCGCGACGATCCCCGCCCGGTACGCGGCGCACCCGGCCGCCCGGCGACCCTGCTCGTCACGGCGGACCTGGCCACGCTCACCGACCCCGAGGGGCACCGCCTGCGGGCCCCGGTACGCGTGCTCGTGCTCGCCACCGACCCGACCTGGCGTGGTCTGCTGCCCGGACAGCGACTGACCGCCCAGGGGCGGCTGGCCGCACCCCGGGGCGGTGATCTCACCGCTGCCGTGCTGAGCGTGCCCGGTCCACCGGTGCGGCACGGGCCACCGCCGTGGCTCCAGCGTGCCGCCGGCACCCTGCGGGCCGGTCTGCACCGCGCGTGCGCCCCGCTCCCGCCCGACCAGGGTGGTCTGCTGCCCGGCCTGGTCGTCGGGGACACCAGCCGGTTGCCGGCCACCGTGGAGGAGGACTTCCGCGCCACCGGGATGACCCACCTCAACGCGGTGTCCGGGTCGAACGTGGCGATCGTGGTCGGCGCGGTGCTGCTGCTGGCCCGCTGGGTCCGGGCCGGTCCCCGGCTGGCGGTGATCCTCTGTGGGCTCGCCCTGATCGGTTTCGTCGTCCTGGTCCGCCCCTCGCCCAGCGTGGTCCGGGCGGCCACCATGGGGGCGATAGGGCTGGCCGCGTTGGCTGCCGGGCGTCCCCGGGCGACCCTGCCTGCGCTGGCCGCGACAGTGGCCGTGCTGGTGCTGGTCGACCCGGAGCTGGCCGGTGACGCCGGTTTCGCGCTGTCCGTACTGGCCACCGGTGGGCTGCTGCTGCTCGCCCCGGGCTGGCGGGACGGGCTGCGTCGCCGGGGCGTACCGGCGGGGTTGGCGGAGGCGCTCGCCGTTCCGGCGGCGGCCCAGCTCGCCTGCGGGCCGGTGGTGGCGGGCATTTCCGGCACGGTGAGCCTGGTGGCCGTACCGGCGAACCTGCTCGTGGTGCCGGCTATCGCCCCGGCCACGGTGCTGGGGGTGGCGGCGGCGGTCGTCTCCCCGGTGTGGCCGGCCGGTGCGGAGTTCACCGCCTGGTTGGCGAGCTGGCCGGCCTGGTGGCTGGTCACCGTGGCCCGGGTCGGGGCCCGTCTGCCGGCCGGCACCCTGCCCTGGCCGGGCGGACTGCCGGGCGCGTTGCTGCTGGCCGGGCTGACCCTGGGGTTGTTGCTGGCCGTCCGCCGCCCGTTGGTCCGCCGGCTGGTGGCGGTCGGTGCGGTGGCGGTGGTGCTGGGCACCCTCCCGGTCCGGCTGGTCGCCAGCGGGTGGCCGCCACCCGGGTGGGTGGTGGTGGCCTGCGCCGTCGGCCAGGGAGACGCCCTCGTGTTGCCGGTGACGGCAGGCCGGGCGGTGGTGGTGGACGCCGGCCCGGAGCCGTCGGCGGTGGACGGCTGCCTGCGCCGGCTCGGCGTCCGGGAGGTTTCGCTGCTGGTGGTCAGCCACTTCCACGCCGACCACGTCGGGGGTGTGGCCGGGGTGTCCCGGGGCCGACGGGTGGCCATGGTGGTCGCCCCGGCGTTGGCCGAGCCGGCGGCGGGACGGGAGTCGGTGACGCTCGCGGCCGGTGCCGCGCGGCAGGTGGTGCCGGCGGCGGGCTGGTCGTACCGGTCGGGTGGGGTGGAGTTGGTCGCGCTCGGTCCGCCCTATCCGATGCGGGGCACCCGGTCCGACCCGAACAACAACTCCCTCGTCCTGCGGGCCACCGTGGCCGGTGTCCGCATCGTGCTGCCGGGGGACGCGGAGACGGAGGAGCAGCGGGCACTGCTGGACCGGACGCCGCCGCAGGAACTGCGGGCCGAGGTGCTCAAGGTGGCCCACCACGGCAGCGCATACCAGGAGCCGGCCTTCCTCGATGCGGTCCGGCCGATGGTCGCGTTGGTGCCGGTGGGAGCCGACAACGACTACGGCCATCCGAGTCCGGTGATCCTGGATCGGCTCACCCGAGCCGGTGCCCGGGTGCTGCGTACCGACACCGACGGGGACGTGGCGGTGGTGCTGCGGTCCGGCCGGCTGGCAGTGGTCGGTCGGGGCCTGCCCCCGGGTCGCCGCTGACCCGGGTGGGACGAAACGGTGCTTCCGGGCCTGCCCCGGTTGGTGGGGTGGGCGGCTGGCCAGCCCGGGGCAGGCCGGACGAAGGTGAAGGGAAATCCGGAATCAGAGCCATATTGCGCCCACTGCCCGACAATCAAGGTAAATGTCTATATTTGCGCTGAGTGCGGGGTGGGCCGTCGCAGCCGTCGACGAGCAGGCACGATCAGCCGCCGAGCGTGCCAAGATGAGCGACGTGACCGGCGTCGACCTTGCTCCTATTCTGCTCGTCCTCGGCGACGAGGAGCTGCTCGCCACGCGCGCGGTGAGCGAAGCCGTGGCGAAGGCCCGTAGCGTCGACCCCGAGGTCGACGTCCGGGAATACCAGGCCGGGGCGTTGGCCGTCGGCGAGATCGCCGAGATGCTCAGCCCGTCGTTGTTCGGCGGGCGGCGGGTGCTGGTGCTGCGGTCCGCCCAGGATGCCCGCAAGGACCTGGTCACCGCCCTGCTCGGCTACGCGAAGAACCCCGACCCGGACGTCCAACTGGTGGCGCTGCACCTGGGCGGGGGCAAAGGCAAGGCGTTCGCCGACGGGCTGCGCGCCGCCGGGGCGACGGTCATCGCGGCGGCGAAGCTCAAGGGGCACCGCGAGCGGGTGGCTTTCGTCCGCGACGAGATCCGCCGGGGCGGTGGCAGGTGCACCGACGACGCGGCCGACGCGTTGATCGCCGCCGTCGGCACCGACCTGCGGGAGCTGGCCGCCGCCTGCTCCCAGCTGATCGCCGACACGGATGGGCGGATCGGCGCGGACACGGTGTCCCGCTACTACCGGGGTCGGGTCGAGGTGAGCGGCTTCACCGTCGCCGACGCCACCATGATCGGCGACGTCCCCGCCGCGCTGGAGGCGTTGCGCTGGGCGCTGCACGTCGGGGTCGACCCGGTGCCGATCGCCGACGCCCTCGCCGACGGGGTCCGGACGGTGGCCCGGGTCGCAGCCGCCGGCCGGGGCGATCCGTACCAGCTGGCGAGCACCCTCGGCATGCCCGCCTGGAAGATCAAGAATGCCCAGCAGCGGGCCCGGGGCTGGACACCGGAAGGGCTGGTCGAGGCGATGCGGGCGGCGGCCGAGTGCAACGCGGCGGTCAAGGGCGGTGCCGACGACCGGGCGTACGCCCTGGAGAAGGCGGTCTTCTCGGTCGCCGCCGCCCGGCAGGGCACCGCCCGGTGACCGGCCCGATCCGCCCGGCGGCCGGCCACCTGCGGCAGGTGGATGGCGTGCACCGGCCGGTGAGCGGGACCACCCGCCCGGTGACGGGGCACGGCCGGCCGGGCTGGTCGACCGTGCCGGCGGACGACCAGCGTTACCGACCGCTCTACGCCCGGCTGCTCGGCCTGCGCTTCGTCAACCCGGGTGGGGTGCTCTGCTTCCTCTTCTTCGAGGGGGCGGTGGCGCTCGCGGTGCTTCTTGCCCTGGCCGAGTTGGTCAACTGGTGGGCGGTGCCGGTGCTGCCGATGGCGGTGGCGGTCATGGTGAAACTCAACGACGAGGTCGCCGAGCGGGTGGTCCACTCGGCGGCGCTGGTGCCGGAGCAGGAGCGGGACCGGTTCCGGCGGCAGGTCGAGCCGGTGGTCGGACGCGCCCGGGTGCCCTACGCCCTGCCGGGCGCGATGGTCACCACCGCACCTGCCCGCTGGGAGCCGGCCGACTCGCCGCCCCCGCCCGTCTCCCGCAGGTAGACCCGACCCGCCGCCCCGCCCGTCTCCCACGGGTAGACGCGACTCGCCGCTCGTCTCTCCCGGGTAGACCTGACTCGTCAGGGCAGCGCGGACGACGGGTCGAGGCCCGGAAAGTACGAAGCCGTAGGCCCCGGAGCACTGCTCCGGGGCCTACGGTCGGGTTTGGGTCGCTCGGTCAGGCCGAGAGCGAGCCGACGCGCTTCGAGATGGCCGACTTCCGGTTGGCCGCCTGGTTGGCGTGAATGACGCCCTTGCTGGCGGCCTTGTCGAGCTTGCGGGCGGCGTCACGCATCAGGGCGGTGGCCTTCTCGGCGTCACCGGCCTCCGCAGCCTCGTGGAACTTCCGGATGGCGGTCTTCAGCGACGACTTGACCGACTTGTTACGCAGCCGGCGCTTCTCGTTCTGCCGGTTGCGCTTGATCTGGGACTTGATGTTCGCCACGCGACAGCCTCGTCTTGATAGCTCGGTTTGGTCTGCATTACCGCGCGCGACGAGCATGCGTCATCGCCACGCGAAAAGCCAGGCTACCAGGTCGGTCCGGACGAGCCAAAACGCCCCACCCCCGCCCGGACCGGCCAGCCCGGCACGGCAGGTGGTCACCACCAGCCCTGCCGGGCGGCGAGCCAGCGCAGAGCCTGCTCCCCGCTGAACCGTCGATGCACTCCCAGCAGCGCGGACGGGCCCGCCGCCCCGGGCCGCCCGCCCCCTGGGCAGCCGCCGGGTAGCCCCGGCCGGTGGGGAGCCCCCGGCCGGTGGAGAGCCGCTGGCCGCCGCGAGGCAATCAGCCGCTGAGGAGCCGGCGACCGTTGAGAGGCCGCCAGCCGGCGGGGGGCCGCCAATCGGCGGGAGAGCGTCAGCCGGCGGGGAGGCGGCGGCTGAGGGTGGGCCGGCGGCGGTGAGGTAGTAGCCGCAGAGGGCGGCAAGCGTCACGTCCAGGGCGTCGGGCGGGGCGTCGGCCGCCGCCGGGTGGGCGGCGAAGGCCGCATCCAGGTCCACCCGGTCGCCGTACCCGGTGATCAGGAGGCCGGCCAGGTCGAACCAGGCGGGGCCGTGGCAGAGCCAGTTCCAGTCGCAGAACCAGGCCCGCCCGGCTGGGTCGAGCAGCACGTTGTCCAGCCGCAGGTCACCGTGGGCCAGGCCGGGTGCGGCTGCCGCGTAGCCGGGCAGCCGGGACTCCAGCGCGACGAGGTCGGGTAGCCGGTCGCGGGCCGCCGGGGGCAGTGCGGGCATCGGCTCCCGGCCGGCGGCCACCTCACCCCACCAGAGGATGTCGTCGCGGGCCAGCTGGGCCAGCCGGGGGAGGCCGAGGGCGGTCAGTGCGGCCGGCGGGTCGACCAGCGCGGCGGCCACCTCGGCGTAGCCGGTGAGCACGGCGGCCAGGTCGGCCGGGTCCCAGGGCAGGCGGGGCGTCCGCCCGTCCAGGGCGTCGAGGCCGACCGCGTACCAACCGGCCGCGTCGAGCGCCCAGCGTGGGCGGGGGACCGGCAGGCCGGCCGGCAGCCGGGCGAGGACGGCCAGCTCGCGGGCGTACCAGTCGGCCAGGTGGCGTTGCCGGGCCAACTCGGCGGCCTTGACGAAGACCCGGGTGCCGGCTGCCGTCTCCAGCACGGCGGCGAAGCCGCCGGTGAAGCCCGCGGTCGCGGTCCGGGCCGTGACCACCGGCGCACCGAGCCGGGCGGTGACCGCGTCCCGCAGGCCGGCGGGCAGCTCCCGCCAGTCGGGCCGCACGGCGGTGCGGTGGTACGGCGGCGGCGTCGTGGACACCCCACCATCGTGCCCGGTCGGGCCGAACCGGGTGCACCGCCGACCCGCGCGGCGCGTGCGCCCCGGCCGGGACGACGGTGGCCCGGCGTCGACCGGGTGCCGGCGGGGGTCTGGGAGACTCCAGGCCATGAGGACCGACGACTTCTGGCAGCTGATCGACCAGGCCCGGGCCGGGGGCGGGGCGAGGCCGGCGCGGTCGCCGCCCGGGCGGTCGCGCTGCTCGCCGAACGCACCCCGCAGGACATCGTCGGGTACGCGCACCACCAGCAGCGGGTGCTTGCCGCTTCCTACCGGGTCGACCTGTGGGGTGCGGCGTACCTGATCAACGGGGGTTGCTCCGACGACGGGTTCGAGTATTTCCGGGGTTGGCTGATGACCCAGGGGCGGGCGGTCTTCGCCGCCGCGGTGACCGCGCCGGATTCGTTGGCCGAGGTGCCCCGGGTCCGGTCGGCGGCGCTCAGCGGTGAGGAGTTCGAGTGCGAGGACATGCTGGCGGTGCCGTGGGACGCCTACCGTAAGGCGACCGCCACCGACCTGCCGGCGGAGCGGGACCGGGTGCCGGTGCCCGACCTGAACGACTTCTGGGACTTCGACGACGAGCAGGAGGCCCGCCGTCGGCTGCCGAAGCTCGCCGCCCTCTTCGTCGAGCCGCCCGAGGAGTGAACCCCGCCGGGCCCGCCCTCTCCGTCGAGGTGGCCGAGGAGTGCACCCCGCCGGGCCCTGCCGCGTCGGGTCCGGTCCGGGTACCCCAGGAGTGATCGGACCGGGTTCGCGGCGACGTGGGAGCATAGAGGGGGCCGGCGTGCGTCGGCCCGCTCCCGTCAGCCGACCAGAACGGACCGCTGTGCCACCGACGCTCGATCCCGGCGCGAACGCTCCTGGTGCCACCGACCCGGCGCGCATCCGGAACTTCTGCATCATCGCCCACATCGACCACGGGAAGTCGACCCTGGCCGACCGGATGTTGCAGCTGACCGGCGTGGTCGATCCCCGGCAGATGCGCGCGCAGTACCTCGACCGGATGGACATCGAGCGCGAGCGCGGCATCACCATCAAGAGCCAGGCCGTCCGAATGCCGTGGACCATCCGCGAGGGCGAGCGGACGGGTGAGCAGGCCGTCCTCAACATGATCGACACCCCGGGCCACGTGGACTTCACCTACGAGGTGTCCCGGTCGCTGGCCGCCTGTGAGGGGGCGCTGCTGCTGGTCGACGCCGCCCAGGGCATCGAGGCGCAGACGCTGGCCAACCTCTATCTGGCGCTGGAGAACGATCTCAAGATCATTCCGGTGCTCAACAAGATCGACCTCCCGGCCGCCCAGCCGGAGAAGTACGCCGAGGAGCTGGCCCACCTGATCGGCGGCGACCCGGCCGACTGCATCAGGGTCTCCGGCAAGACCGGTGACGGGGTGCCGTACCTGCTCGACGAGATCGTCAGGCAGTTCGTCCCGCCGGTCGGTGACGCCGACGCGCCCGCCCGCGCGATGATCTTCGACTCGGTGTACGACGTCTACCGGGGCGTGGTCACCTACGTCCGGGTCATCGACGGCCGGATCAGCGCCCGGGACCGGATCAAGATGATGTCCACCGCCGCCGTGCACGAGCTGCTGGAGATCGGCGTCATCTCGCCCGAGATGGTCAAGGCCGACGCGCTCGGCGTCGGCGAGGTGGGCTACCTGATCACCGGTGTCAAGGACGTCCGGCAGTCCCGGGTCGGTGACACCGTCACGATCAACGCCCGGCCGGCCACCGAGGCGCTCGGCGGCTACAAGGACCCCAAGCCGATGGTCTACTCCGGCCTCTACCCGATCGACGGCTCGGACTACCCCAACCTGCGTGAGGCGCTGGACAAGCTCAAGCTCAACGACGCCGCGCTCGACTACGAGCCGGAGACGTCCGGGGCGCTCGGCTTCGGCTTCCGCTGCGGCTTCCTCGGCCTGCTGCACCTGGAGATCATCCGGGAGCGGCTGGAGCGGGAGTACAACCTCGACCTGATCTCCACCGCCCCGAACGTGGTCTACCGGGCCATCACCGAGGACGGCCAGGAGATCGTGGTGACCAACCCGAGCGAGTACCCCACCGGCAAGATCGCCGAGGTGTACGAGCCGGTGGTGCGGGCCAGCGTGCTCACCCCGAACGACTACGTCGGCGCGGTGATGGAGCTGTGCCAGGGTCGGCGCGGCAGCCTGCTCGGCATGGAGTACCTCTCGGCCGACCGGGTGGAGCTGCGCTACACCCTCCCGCTCGCCGAGATCATCTACGACTTCTTCGACCAGTTGAAGAGCCGCACCAAGGGCTACGCCTCGCTGGACTACGAGCCCACCGACGAGCAGGCGTCCGACCTGGTCAAGGTGGACATCCTGTTGCACGGTGAGCCGGTGGACGCGTTCAGCGCGATCGTGCACAAGGACAAGGCGTACAACTACGGGACCACGATCGCGGCGAAGCTGCGCACCCTGATCCCGCGCCAGCAGTTCGAGGTGCCGATCCAGGCGGCCATCGGCAGTCGGGTGATCGCCCGGGAGACCATCCGCGCCATCCGCAAGGACGTGCTGGCCAAGTGCTACGGCGGTGACATCAGCCGTAAGCGCAAGCTGCTGGAGAAGCAGAAGGAGGGCAAGAAGCGGATGAAGATGGTGGGCCGGGTGGAGGTGCCCCAGGAGGCATTCATCGCCGCGCTCTCCTCGGACTCCGGCGACGCCAAGCCGGCCGGCAAGAAGTAGCCGCCCGCAGCGGGCGCGTACGCCCGGCCCGTCGGCTCGGCCGCGCCCGCGCGGCACGGCCGGTCCAGGTGTCCCACGACGGCCGGCGGACCCGGTGTTCCGACCGGGCCGCCGGCCGTCGGCATGCGCGCCCCGGTGTCGTACGGACGAATTTTTCCGCCCCGGCGTCGCTGCCGGATGGGCTGGCGCGAGTGCCCTGAGCTGCACGGACATCGACGGCCGGCGAACCGACGCAGCGGTGTTCGATCGACGTGCGGCGACATGTGTGGTGGTGAGTCGGTTTGGTTTTCCGGCGGGTCGGGAATCTAGCTGTCACGACAGGAACCACACATACCGTGTGACTCAATCTTCAGGAGGAGGGCGACCGTGGAGTTCACCGTCTGGGGCATCATCACCGCGCTCGTTGTTGGTCTCATCATCGGCGCTCTGGGCCGTCTGGTCGTGCCGGGCCGCCAGAACATGCCGATCTGGCTGCACATGCTGATCGGTGTGGGCGCCGCGCTGCTGGGCACCGTGCTGGCCCGGGCGATGGGCATCGCCACTCAGACCGCCGGCATCGACTGGACCGAGCTGCTGGTGCAGGTCGTCCTCGCCGCCATCGCCGTGGCCCTGGTGGCCGGTGTGGGTCGCCGCCGCAGCGTCACCCACCGGTAAGTCAAGCGGCACCGCTGAGCGGGCGCCCGACCCCCACGGGGTCGGGCGCCCGCTGGCGTACGGGGCCGGGCGGCCGGGGGTCGTCGCCGGTGGCGGGCGGTCTAGACCAGATCGTTACCGGAGTCGGTTTGGAAATTCTCCGCTTCGGGAACCTATCGATCACCACAGCAACAAACACTCACCAACGACATATCTACTGAAGGAGGACGGCCGTGGAGTTCACCGTCTGGGGCATCATCACCGCGCTCGTCGTCGGTCTCATCATCGGCGCTCTGGGTCGCCTGGTCGTGCCGGGCCGCCAGAACATGCCGATCTGGCTGCACATGCTGATCGGTGTGGGCGCCGCGCTGCTGGGCACCGTGCTGGCCCGGGCGATGGGCATCGCCACTCAGACCGCCGGCATCGACTGGACCGAGCTGCTGGTGCAGGTCGTCCTCGCCGCCATCGCCGTGGCCCTGGTGGCCGGTGTGGGTCGTCGTCGGGGCGTCAGCCACCGGTGACCCCGCCCGTCGGTCGGTGACCGGCCGGCACGGACCAACTCAGCGGATGCCCGCCCCCGGTTCGGGGGCGGGCATCCGCTCGTCCGGATGGTGACCATCGATCCCGACGGGTCGTCGCGGGGCCTGCCAGAGCGGCCCCCGCCTGCGATACGGTCGCCTCGCCGAACGCCCCGCCGTCCGCCGCCGTGCCGTCGACGGTCCGCTCGCGCGGGGCGGCACCCACCCCTGTCGTAAAGGAAATTTTCCTACTAGGGTGCGGCTGAGAAGGTAAATGCCGGACAGCGCGAGGGAGAAGTGGCGTGAACAGGTGGAAACGGCTGGCCCCGGTCACCGCCATCGTGGCCTCGGCCGCGATGGTGCTCGCCGGTTGCGGCGGTTCCGGCGACGACGAAGCCGCCGACGACAGCAAGCTGACGGTCTGGATGATGGGCGAGGGGAGCGACGCCCAGACGACGTTCCTCGACGGCGTCGAGACCGAGTTCCGGCAGCGGCACCCCGACACCGACGTGGTGGTCCAGTACATACCCTGGCTGGAGGCGCCGAAGAAGTTCCAGGCCGCGCTCGCCGGCGGCGAGGGCCCGGACGTCACCGAACTCGGCAACACCGAGACCCAGGGCTGGGCGGCCCAGGAGGCCCTCGCCGACGTCTCCGGCAGGTTCGGCAGCTGGGCCGACGGCAAGGACGTCCTGCCCGACCTGGTGCGCAACGCGCAACTCGACGGCAAGCAGTACGGCGTCCCCTGGTACGCCGGGGTGCGCGCGATCTACTACCGCACCGACTGGTTCGCCGAGGCCGGCGTGCAGCCGCCGAAGAACTGGGACGACCTGGTCGCGGTCGCCAAGGCGGTGCAGGCCAAGAAGCCCGGCACCTACGGCATCGCCCTGCCCGGCAACTCCGAGCTGCCCTTCTACTCCTTCCTTTGGGGTGCCGGCGGCGAGATCGCCACCGACCAGGGCGGCACCTGGAAGTCCGGTTACACCAGCCCGCAGGCGCGGCAGGCGGTGAAGTTCTGGACCGACCTGGTGACCGTGCACAAGGTCGCCCCGCCCGCCGCCGCCGGATGGAACGAGATCGACGCCCGTACCCAGTTCGCCACCGGCAAGGCGGCGATGGCCTTCGCCGGCAGCTGGCAGGCCGGCGCGATCAAGAAGGACAACCCCGACATCGAGAAGGTCTGGGGCACCTTCCCGATCCCCGGCCCGGACGGCAGGCCGGCCCCGGCCTTCGCCGGCGGCTCGGACATCGCCCTGTGGCGCGACAGCAAGCGGCAGGACCTGGCCTGGGACTACCTGACCGTGCTGCTGAACAAGAAGAACGCCCAGACCTTCGCCGGCAGCCTGGGGTTCTTCCCGGTCTACGCCGACCTCGTGCAGGGCGGGAACTACGCCGACGACAAGCTGATGTCGGCGTTCGCCAGCACCATGCAGCGCACCCGGGTGACGCCGCTGACCCCCAAGTGGGTGGAGGTCAGCCGGACGAAGACGGTCACCCAGGCGATGAACAGCTCGGTCATCAAGGGGCAGAAATCGGTCGAGCAGGCCACCGGTGACGCCGCCGCCGAGATGGAAAGCATCCTCAACGCCAAGTGAGCATGCTGACCGAGCACACCCGGACGGACGCCGCGCGGGAGACCCCCGCGCGGCGACGGTCCCGGGTGGACCGCCTGCCGTACCTGCTCCTGCTGCCCTGCCTGGTCGTGATCGGGGTGCTGCTGCTCTGGCCGTTGGGTCAGGTGGTGACGATGTCGTTCTTCCGGCTCGACAACGTCCGGCAGCTGCGCGGGGACCGGGAGTGGCCGTTCGTCGGGCTGGCGAACTACACCCAGATCCTCGGCGACCCGTTCTTCCGTACGGTGCTGCGCAACACGGTGCTCTTCGCCGCGGCGAACGTGCTGCTGACGATGGTGCTGGGCACCCTGGTCGGGCTGCTGCTGCACCGGCTCGGCCGGAAGATGGCCACCTTCGTGGCCGGTTGCGTGATGCTGGCCTGGGCCACCCCGGCGCTGACCGGCACGATCGTCTGGAAATGGATCTTCGATGACACCTCCGGCCTGGTCACCTGGGCGTTCAACGCCCTGCCCGACGGGCTGTCGCAGGCGCTCTTCGGCCGCACCGACTGGTCGGGTTACGGCTGGTTCAACTCGCCGCTGCTGTTCTTCGCGATCCTGACCCTGGTGGTGGTCTGGCACTCGTTCCCGTTCATCGCGGTGAGCGTGCTCGCCGGGCTCAAGAGCGTGCCGAGCGAGCTGCACGAGGCGGCCCGGGTCGACGGGGCCGGCCCGTGGACGGTGTTCTGGAAGATCACCTTCCCGCTGCTGCGGCCGGTCTTCGGCATCCTGGTGGTGCTCTCCACCATCTGGGACTTCAAGGTCTTCACCCAGCAGTTCGTCCTGGCCGGCGGCACCCAGGACCGGCCGACGTTCATGCTCGCCATCTACTCGTACGCCGAGGCGTTCTCCCCACCGCCCAGGTACGGCGTGGGCTCGGCCATCGCGGTCATCCTCACGCTTATCCTGCTGCTGGTGACCGGCCTGTACGTCCGGATGGTGCTCAGGCAGGAGGACGAGTCGTGAAGAAGGTCGCCCTCAACGGTGCGGGCCTGCTGGTGGCGCTCTTCGCCGTCTTCCCGGTCTACTGGATGGTCGCCACCTCGCTGAAGCCCAACCGGGAGATCTTCTCGGCCACCCCCCGGCCGGTGCCGGCACACCCCACCCTGGAGCACTACCGGGAGATCCTCACCGGCAACCTGATCCCGGGCGTGACCTTCGGCGACTTCCTGCTCAACAGCGTGCTGGTGGCGGTGAGCACGGTCGTGCTGAGCGGCCTGGTGGCGCTGCTGGCCGCGACGGCGGTGGCCCGGTTCCGGTTCCGGCTGCGGACCACCTTCCTGATCTTGCTGCTGGTGGTGCAGATGATCCCGCTGGAGGCGCTGGTCATCCCGCTGTTTCTGATGATCCAGCGGCTCGGCCTCTACAACACCCTGCCCAGCCTGATCCTGACCTACCTGGGCTTCTCCCTGCCGTTCGCGGTGTGGATGCTGCGCGGCTTCGTCGCGGCGGTGCCCAAGGAGCTGGAGGAGGCCGCCGCGATCGACGGGGCGAGCCGGTCGCAGATCTTCCGGAAGGTCCTCTTCCCACTGGTCGCGCCGGGCCTGGTGGCGACCAGCATCTTCTCCTTCATCACCGCCTGGAACGAGCTGATCTTCGCGCTGACCTTCGTCAACGACCAGAGCCGCTACACCCTGCCGGTGGCGATGACGTTCTTCTTCGGCCGGGACGACACCGCCTGGGGATCGGTGATGGCCGCCTCCACCCTGTTCACCCTCCCCGTGATCGTCTTCTTCCTGCTGGTGCAGCGGCGGATGGTCTCCGGTCTGGTCGCCGGTGCGGTCAAGGGCTGAGCCGGGACGGTGACCACCCGCGCCCGGCCGTACCCTGGGGCCATGACGGGCAGGGTGGCGGCGGTGAACCTCGGCGTGGTGACGCAGGCGCAGTGGGCGGGCGACGCGAGCGGACGCAGCGGCATCGACAAGCGGCCGGTCGACGGCCCGGTGCTGCTGCGCGCCGACGGGGTGGTCGGTGACTTCATCGGTGAGCGGGCCCAGCACGGCGGCCCCGACCAGGCGGTCTACGCCTACGCCCAGGAGGACGCCGGCTGGTGGTCGGCCGAGCTGCGCCGCGACATCCGCCCCGGCGGCTTCGGGGAGAACCTCACCACCTGGGCGGTGGACGTCACCGGCGCGGTGATCGGCGAACGCTGGGCCGTCGGGTCGGCGCTGCTCCAGGTCACCAAGCCGCGTACCCCGTGCCTGACCTTCGCCGGCTTCTGGGGGGTGCCCGACCTGATCAAGCGGTTCACCGTCCGGGCCATGCCCGGGGCGTACCTGCGGGTGCTGCGCGACGGCGAGGTCGGCGCGGGCGACCCGGTCGAGGTGGTGGACCGGCCGGCGCACGGCGTCACCATCGGCGAGGTGTTCCGGGCCACCAGCCTGGAACCGGAACTGCTGCCCCGGCTGCTCGACGTCCCCGACCTGCCCGAATCGACCCGGGAGAAGGTGCGTCGCCGGCTGAACGTCGCCGGCTGACCGCACCGGCCCGTCGACCCGTCAGGCGCGGTCGGCGAAGACCTCGGCCAGCACCCTCGCCTCGGTCGGCCGGCCGTCGGAGACCTTCGCCCACCGGCCGTTGTCGGCGCTCCACTCCAGACCGTCGAAGCGGACCCGTTTCACCCCGTGGTCGGGGGCGTGCGAGACCAACCAGTGCGCGTACCGCCAGCCGTCGCGGACGTCCGTGGCGGGCACCGTCACGTCGGTCAGCTCGGCCACCGCCCCGGCGTCGGGCAGACCCCAGTCGAGGGTCAGGCCACGGGTCAGCTCAGCCGCCGCCGCCTGCCCGCGCATCACCGGGGTACGCCCCACCGTGCAGGCCACGGCGCCGGTCGCCTCGCCGAGCAGGGCCCGCGCCAGCACCTGGGACTCGTCGGCCCACTTCTGGTACGCCGTCGGGTACGCCGACCGCTGCACCGCCTGGGCGGCGTCGGTGACCTCCATCCGCTCCCAGCCGCGCACCTTCTTCAACGCCTTGTAGAACCGGGTCGCCGCGTACCGCTGGTCGCGGATCTGCTCCGGGGTGCCCCAACCCTGGCTGGGGCGCTGCTGGAAGAGGCCGAGCGAGTCCCGGTCACCGTGGGTGAGGTTGCGCAGCCCCGACTCCTGGTAGGCGGTGGCCAGGGCGACCACCACGGCCTGTTCGGGCATCTGCCGTTGCATGCCGATCGCGGCGATGGTGGCCGCGTTGGCCATCTGGTCGGCGTCGAGCTTCACGGTGCCGTCGGCCTGAACGGTGCAACTGCGGCCCGCGATGGGGAGCCGAAGCTCCCCGTCGAACTGACGGACTCCCCAGCCCCCGACGATGGCGAACAACGCCACCACGACACCGGCTGCCACGAATGTCCGTGTCCGCACCCGCACCTCCTGTTTCAGGGTCGGAGCCAGCCTACGTCGTCATCCGGGGACCCCGGGTCGGTCGACCGGTTCACGTTCCCGCACGGAATCGGAAGAAACCAGCTCAATCCGTCGGTACCCAGGCGGCGTCCCGCCGCTCGCGGAACGCCGCCACGCCCTCGCGGCCCTCGGCCGACAGGAAGTAACCGGTGGAGCGGGCGGACAGGTCGGCGATCTCCGCCCGCAGGTCCGTGGCCGGCGGTCGGCGCAGCAACTCCTTCGTCCCGGCCAACGCCCCCGGCGCCCCCCGGACCAGCGACGCGCAGTACCCGGCCACCGCCGCGTCCAGCTCGGCGGCCGGCACGGCGGCGGTCACCAGGCCCACCTCGGCGGCCCGCCCACCGTCGAAGGTGTCGCCGGTCAGGTACAGCTCGGCAGCGGCCCGGGGATGCAGCCGGGGCAGCACGGTCGCCGAGATCACCGCCGGGATCACCCCGATCCGCACCTCGGTGAAGGCGAACGTCGCCTCCTGCGCGCAGACCGCCAGGTCCGCCGCCGCGATCAGGCCCAGACCGCCGGCCCGCGCCGGCCCGGCCACCTTCGCCAGCACCGGCTTCGGGCACTCCCGCACCGCCACCAGCACGTCACCGAGCATCCCGGCCGGCACCGACCCGCTGGCGTACGCCGCCGCCGTCTCCTTCAGGTCCGCCCCGGAGCAGAAGACCGGACCGGTGTGGTCCAGCACGACCACCCGGACCGCGTCGTCGGCGACCGCCGCGGCGATCCCGGCCAGCAGCTCGGTCATCAGCGCCGTGGACAGCGCGTTGCGGTTGTGCGGGCTGTCCAGGGTGAGCGTGGTCACCCCACGGGCCGTGGCGACCCGCACGAGTCGGTCGGGAGAGGTCATGCCGGGCACACTAGTGGCCATGCCCGGCGTCCTTCCAGATGGTGAGACCGTTCCCGTCGACGGCGCACTGCCCACCACCGCCCTGCGGGAGGTCGGCGCGCGCGGTTTCGGCGTCTACCTGCACGTGCCGTTCTGCGCCAGCCGCTGCGGCTACTGCGACTTCAACACCTACACCGCCGCCGAGCTGGGCGCAGGCGTCAGCCGGGAGTCGTACGCCGACACCGTGCTCGCCGAGTTGGCGCTCGCCGCCCGGGTGCTCGGCGACGCCCCGCCACCGAGGGTCGACACGGTCTTCGTCGGCGGCGGCACCCCCACCCTGCTACCCGCCGACGACCTGGCCCGCCTGCTGGACGGCATCGACCGCACCTGGGGACTGGCCGCCGACGCCGAGGTGACCACCGAGGCCAACCCCGAGTCGGTCACCCCGCAGTCGCTGAAGACCCTGCGGGCCGCCGGCTACACCCGGATCTCGCTGGGCATGCAGTCCGCCGCCGCCGGGGTGCTGGCGGTCCTCGACCGGACCCACCGCCCCGGCCGGGCCGCCGAGGCCGCCCGGGAGGCCCGCGACGCCGGGTTCGACCACGTCAACCTGGACCTGATCTACGGCACGCCGGGGGAGCGCGCCGAGGACTTCGCCGCCTCGCTGGAGCAGGTCGTCGCCGCCGGGGTCGACCACGTCAGCGCGTACGCCCTGATCGTGGAGGACGGCACCCGGTTGGCCGCCCGGATGCGGCGCGGCGAGCTGCCGTACCCCTCCGACGACGTGGCGGCCGACCGCTACCTGGCGGCGGAGGCCGCCCTCGACGCGGCCGGGTTCTCCTGGTACGAGGTCTCCAACTGGGCCCGCAGCGAGGCGGGCCGGTGCCGGCACAACCTGCTCTACTGGACCGGGGCCGACTGGTGGGGCCTCGGCCCGGGGGCGCACAGCCACGTCGGCGGGGTGCGCTGGTGGAACGTCAAACACCCCAGCGCGTACGCGCAACGGCTCGCCGCCGGGCACTCGCCCGGCCTGGCCCGGGAGATCCTCACCCCGGCCGAGGCGCACATGGAGGACGTGATGCTGCGGCTTCGGCTCGCCTCCGGGCTGCCGCTGGACGTGCTGGACGACGCGGGCCGGGCCGCCGCCGCCCGTGCGCTCGCCGACGGGCTGCTGGACCCGGTGGCCTACCCGCAGGGGCGGTCGGTGCTCACCCTGCGGGGCCGGCTGCTGGCCGACGCGGTGGTCCGCGACCTGCTGCCCTGAGCGTGGCCCCGCCGGCCCGCCGCGCACCGCAGCGGGGCGGGCCGGGGCCGGCGGTGGTGCCCGACCGGCCGGGGGAGCGGCCGGCCGGGGTTCACTTGATGAAACTGGTGGACATCGGGTAGCGGTAGGCCTGACCCTCGTTGGCCTTCATGCCGGCGATGATCCCGAACAGGATCTGGATCACCACGACCGCGATGCTGGGCAGGAAGAGCAGGCACCAGCTCACGAAGAGCAGCACGAACGCGATGATCGACCAGAGGATCTGGAAGTTCAGCGCGGCCAACGCCTGCGCCCGGACGGCCGGCGACTGCTGACCGCGTACCAGGTAGGCGATCAGCGGGGCGACGAAGCCGAGCGGGCCGAGGCTGATCAGCGCGCCGGCGGCCCCGCCGAAGTGCGCGACCAGCGCCCAGGTCTTGTCCTCGCTGTTGGCGTATCCACCGGTCGGGGCGCCGTACGCGCCGGCGGTCGGATATCCGCCACCGGCCGGGGGGTAGCCACCCGGCGGGCCGTAGCCACCCGGCGGGCCGTAGCCACCCGACGGCGGCTGGTCACCGGTGGGCGGCGGATACCCGCCGGGCGGGGGATACCCGCCTGCACCCGGTGCCCCGGACAGTGGTGCGGTGGGCGGCTCATATGGCGAGCCCTGGCCAGCGTTCGGGTCCGGCGGGTAGCCGTCCCCCGCGCCGGGCGGGCGAGGTGGTTCAGTCATGCCCGTCACGGTAGGGGCTGCTGGCAAGGGTGCACCAGAGCGACACTGGTGAGGTTGGCCTCGACATTCGGTCAGCGGCCACGCCGGCAACCCACCGGGGCGGTCGCACCGACGGTCCGTCGTTGATCAACGCAGCGGCGGTACTGCCGTCGTAGACTGGCACTCGCTACAGTCGAGTGCCAGAGCGCTCGCCGGACGCGTCAGAAGTCCGGTCGCCGTGCGACAGGAGGTGGGAGATGGGTCTCGACGACCGCAAACTCGCCGTGCTGCGGGCGATCGTCGAGGACTACGTCGCCACGCAGGAGCCCGTCGGCAGCAAGACGCTCGTCGAGCGGCACCAGCTCGGGGTCTCCCCGGCGACCGTCCGTAACGACATGGCGGTGCTGGAGGAGGAAGGCTACATCCGGCAGCCGCACACCAGCGCCGGCCGGGTGCCCACCGACCGGGGCTACCGCCTCTTCGTCGACCGGCTCTCCCGGGTCAAACCGCTCAGCCCCGCCGAACGTCGGGCCATCGAGCGGTTCCTGGTCGGCGCGGTCGACCTCGACGACGTGGTGCACCGCACCGTACGGCTGCTGGCGCAGCTCACCCGGCAGGTCGCCGTCGTGCAGTACCCGTCGCTGGCCCGCTCGTCGGTGCGGCACCTGGAGCTGGTGCCGATCTCCACCACCCGGCTGATGCTGGTCATGATCGCCGACACCGGGCGGGTCGAGCAGCGGCTGGTCGAACTGCCCACGCCGGTCCCCGCCGACGACGTCACCGACCTGCGTCGGCTGGTCAACGAGAAACTGGTCGGCAGTCGGCTGTCCGACACCCCACCGCTGGTCCAGGCGCTGGTCGAGGAGTCCGCGCCGCACCTGCGCGGGGCCATGACCACCCTGTCCACGGTGCTGCTGGAGACCCTCGTCGAGCGCACCGAGGAGCGGTTGGCGCTCGCCGGCACCGCCAACCTCACCCGGGGCGGCCTGCTCGACTTCCAGGGTTCGCTGCGACCCATCCTGGAGGCGCTCGAAGAGGAGGTCGTCCTGCTCAAGCTGATCGGCGAGGCCGAACCGAGCACCACCCGGGTGCTGATCGGCGACGAGAACGAGGTCGACAACCTGCGGGCCGCCTCGGTGGTCAGCACCGGGTACGGCCCCGGCAGCACCATCGTCGGTGGGCTGGGCGTGCTCGGCCCGACCCGGATGGACTACCCCGGCACCATCGCCACGGTGCGGGCCGTGGCACGCTACGTGGGCGAGCTGCTGGCCCAGAACTGACCAGTCAGGGCCGACGGCCGGCTCCGGCCGCCGACCGGCGCAACGCGAGACGAACATGAGGACACGGAACGCAGTGGCCAGGGACTACTACGGCATTCTCGGCGTCGGCCGGGAAGCCTCCGATGACGAGATCAAGCGCGCCTACCGCAAGCTGGCGCGGCAGTTCCACCCGGACGTCAATCCGGACCCGGAGGCACAGGAGAAGTTCAAGGACATCAACGCCGCGTACGAGGTCCTCTCGGACGACCGGAAGCGGCAGATCGTCGACCTGGGCGGCGACCCGCTCGCCCCGGGCGGCGGGGCGCCGGAGGCCCGGGCGGCCCCGGTGGGGCCGGCCCGTTCGTCGGCTTCCAGGACATCATGGACGCCTTCTTCGGTGGTGCGGCCGGTGGGGCGCGCGGTCCGCGCCCGCGTACCCGCCCCGGAGCCGACGCGATCCTGCGGCTGGAACTGGACCTGCACGAGACCGCCTTCGGCGTCGAGGCCCCAATCACCGTCGACACCGCAGTGCTCTGCACCACCTGCTCCGGGGCGGGCACCGCAGCCGGCACCCACCTGGCGACCTGCGAGGCGTGCGGGGGCCGGGGCGAAGTGCAGTCGGTGCAGCGGACCTTCCTCGGCCAGGTGGTGTCGGCCCGCCCGTGCACCGTCTGCCAGGGCTACGGCACCACCATCCCGCACCCCTGCCCGACCTGTGCCGGCGACGGCCGGGTGCGGACCCGCCGCTCGCTGACCGTCAAGATCCCCGCCGGGGTCGAGGACGGCATGCGGATCCGGCTCGCCCAGCAGGGTGAGGTCGGCCCGGGCGGCGGCACCGCCGGTGACCTCTACGTCGAGATCCACGAGCGCCCGCATGACGTCTACTCCCGCAAGGGCGACGACCTGCACTGCCGGGTCACCGTCCCGATGACGGCCGCCGCGCTGGGCACCCGACTGACCATCAAGACGCTCGACAGCGAGGAGACGGTCGACGTCAAGGCCGGCACCCAGCCGGGCAGCACGCTGCGACTGCGCGCCCGGGGCGTACCGCACCTGCGGGGCACCGGCCGGGGTGACCTCTACGTCCACCTGGACGTGCGTACCCCCACCAAGCTCGACGCCGACCAGGAGAAGATGCTGCGGGACTTCGCCAAGACCCGGGGCGAGGAGGTCGCCGAGCTGAGCAAGCAGGGCGGCTTCTTCTCCCGGATGCGCGACGCCTTCAACGGCCACGCCTGACCCCGGGCCGGCTCCGGTCAGCTCGGCCCTCGGACGGTTTCCCGGTCCGGTGGTTTCCCGGTCTGGGTTTCTTGGTCCGGGTGGTGGCCCGGTCCGGGGCGGTGGGGCCGGGCCGGTTAGCCTGATCGGCGTGTCCGCGCCGCTGTTCCTGGTCGAGTCGCTGCCCACCGCCGACCAGCTCATCCTGGACGGCCCCGAGGGCCACCATGCCGCCACCGTGCAACGGCTGCGCGTCGGCGAGGAGCTGCTGCTCGCCGACGGTCGGGGTGGCACCGCCACCGCCGTGGTCACCGCCGTCGGCCGGGGCACCCTGGACCTCACCGTCACCTCCCGGGGGTACGTCGACGCGGACGTCCCCCGGCTGGTCGTGGTGCAGGGCATCGCCAAGGGCGACCGGGGTGAACTCGCCGTGCAGGCGATGACCGAGGTCGGGGTGGACGAGATCGTGCCCTGGGCGGCGTCCCGCTCGGTGGTGCAGTGGCGCGGCGACCGGGGCGTACGGGCCAGGGAGAAGTGGGCGGCGACCGCCCGGGAGGCGGCCAAGCAGGCCCGTCGTGCCTGGTTGCCGGTGGTGGCGGGAGCACCGGACGAGTCCACCGCCACGGTGGCCCGCCGGATCGCCGGGGCCGGCGCGGCGTTCGTCCTGCACGAGGAGGCCGAGGAGCGGCTGACCACGGTCGAGCTGCCGACCACCGGCGAGATCATCCTCGTGGTCGGCCCCGAGGGCGGCATCGCCCCGACCGAGTTGACCGCCTTCACCGAGTCCGGCGCCCGCCCGGTCCGGTTGGGCCCCTCGGTCCTGCGTACCTCCACCGCCGGCGTGGCCGCCCTCTCCGTCCTCTCCACCCGCCTCCCCCGCTGGTAACCCCCTCTTCCCCTCCCTCCCTCGCCCCACCTCCGCCCCACCTCGCCCCGGCCAACCTCCCTCGTCCCGTGATCAAGAGCTTTACGTCATCCGCGAGCCCAATCCCGCCCTAAACCTCTTGATCACCGAGCCCACCACCCAACCCTCGGCGTTGGTGGCTGGTGATCAAGAGGTTTGGGTCATCTGGGGGCTTGAAATTGGCGTAAAGCTCTTGATCACCGGGACGAGAGGGCTGGCCGAGGCTGGGTGGGGCGGGGCTGGGTGGGGTCGGCGGGCTGGGCTGGGTGGGGTGGGCTGGCGGGGGATGGGGCGGGTCGGGGTGGCGGGAGTGGGGGTGGTGGGGAGTGGGGGTGGTGGGGGTGGTCTTTAGAGTGGGGGGATGGGAGCTGACTGTCTGTTCTGCCGCATCGTCGCCGGGGAGATTCCGGCCACCATCGTCAAGGAGACCGCCGGCACCCTGGCGTTCCGCGACATCGGGCCGAAGGCGCCGGTGCACGTGCTGGTCATCCCCAAGGAGCACTACGCCGACGTGGCGACGCTCGGCCAGGGTGACCCGGCGCTGGCCGGTGAGGTGCTGGCCACGGCTGCCGCGGTGGCCGAGGACGAGGGGCTGACCGGCGACGGCTTCCGGCTGATGTTCAACACCGGCGCGTACGGCGGGCAGGAGGTCTTCCACGTGCACGCCCACCTGCTCGGTGGCGCGCCGCTCGGACCGATGCTGGCCCGGGACCTGGCGTGACCTGCGGAGGCTGCCCGGGGCCAGGCGTGACCACCGCCGGCGACCCGGCCTGCGACGTGACGGTCGTCGACGATCGGAGACCGGTGTGACGTCCGAGGCGGGACCGGGCACCGGCCCGGCCGCCACCCACCGGTTGGCGCGGCTGGTCCGGCAGGTCCAGGCGCAGGCCCGGGTGCCGGCGCTGGCGGTGGCGTTGCACCGGGCCGACCGTCCGCTGTGGACCTGCGAGGTCGGCGGCACCGGCAACGACACCGTGCTCGGCCCGCGCAGCCGGTTCCGGATCGGTTCGGTCACCAAGACCTTCACCGCCGTGCTGGTGTTGCAGTGCCGCGACGACGGCCTGCTCGACCTGGACGACCCGCTGGGCCGGCACCTGGACCTGCCGGCGCACGGCGAGCTGACCGTACGCCGGTTGCTGTCGCACACCGCCGGGCTGCAACGGGAGCCGTACGGGGACGTCTGGGACACGCTGCGCGCGCCGCAGGTGGACGAGTTGATCGCCGACCTGGTCCGGGTCGAGCGGGTCCTACCCACCGGCCGCCGCTACCACTACTCCAACCTGGGCATGGCGCTGCTCGGCCGGCTGGTCGGCGCGCTGCGGGGCGGCACCTGGGCGGAAGTGCTCGCCGACCGGGTGCTCACCCCGCTGGGGCTGGCCGACACCTCGGTCGACCCGGGGTCGCAGGCGGTGACCGGGTTCCTGGTCGACGCGTACTCCGACGAGGCGCATCCGGAGCCGCCGACCGACTTCGGGGCGGTCGGACCGGCCGGCCAGTTGTGGAGCACCGCGACGGACATGGCCCGGTGGGCGGCGTTCCTGGCCGACCCGGGTGCGCTGGACCCGACCGGGGCGGTGCTCGCCCCGGCCACCCTGGACGAGATGCGCTGGCCGGTGACGACCACCGACGAGACGGCCTGGAAGGCCGGCTTCGGGCTCGGGCTGATCCTGGTGCCGTACCCGGACCGGGTGGTGCACGTGGGGCACGACGGTGCGATGCCCGGTTTCCTGGCCGGGGTCTACGGCCGGCGCGGTGGTGACGGCACGGCCGGCGCGATGGGCTGCGCGGTGCTCGCCTCCTCGGGCACGGCGGCGCAGGTGCTGGAGCTGCCGCACCGGTTGCTGGCCGCCGCCGCCGAGCACGACCCGGCGGACATCCCGCCGTGGCGTCCGGGCCCGGGCGCGCCGGAGCCGCTGCGCGGGGTGCTGGGCCGCTGGTGGGGCGAGGGATTCGAGTACGTCTTCAGCTGGCACGAGGGGACGCTGCGGGCCCGGGGCGCGGACGATCCGGTGGGCCGGCCCCCAGCGGTCTTCGCGTCGACCCCGCAGTCGCCTGACGTGTTCCGGACCGTCGCCGGGCGGGAGGTCGGGGAGTTGCTGCGGCTTACCCGGGACGCTGACGGCACGGTGGTCGCGATGCACTGGGCCACCTACCGCTTCACCCGTCACCAGGAGACCTTCGACCGGTACGACTTCCGGGCCTGACCGGGCGACCGGGCCGGGAAATTCGACGCGGTGCCGCCGGTGCGGAGCGGATACGATAGGCGTATCGTCCGCACGCCGTGCCAGCAGGGCACGGCGCGAGATGGAAGCAGGTGGCGCAGGGCCCCACGGCCCGACCTATGACCGGCACCCCACCTCCCGGCCCGCCCCGGGTGCAGACCAGGATCACGGTTCCCGATGCCAAGATCATGGTCAACCTGCTCGGCGCGGGCGACGAGATCCTGCGACTCGTCGAACGTTCGGTCACCAGTGACGTGCACGTCCGTGGCAACGAGATCACCATCACCGGTGCGCCCGCGGACAATGCTCTCGCCGAGCGCCTCTTCAGCGAGCTGCTCGAACTGATCGAGAAGGGCGAGACCCTGACCACTGACGCTGTCCGGCGTACCGTCGGCATGCTCGAACAGGGCGGCACCGAGCGGCCCGCCGAGGTGCTCACCCTCAACATCCTCTCCCGGCGCGGGCGCACCATCCGCCCCAAGACGCTGGGCCAGAAGACGTACGTCGACTCGATCGACGCCAACACGATCGTGTTCGGCATCGGCCCGGCCGGCACCGGCAAGACCTACCTGGCGATGGCGAAGGCCGTCCAGGCGCTCCAGGCCAAGCAGGTCAGCCGGATCATCCTGACCCGGCCGGCGGTCGAGGCGGGCGAGCGGCTGGGCTTCCTGCCGGGCACCCTGAACGAGAAGATCGACCCGTACCTGCGCCCGCTCTACGACGCGCTGCACGACATGCTCGACCCGGAGTCCATCCCGAAGCTGATGGCCGCCGGCACGATTGAGGTCGCGCCGCTGGCCTATATGCGGGGTAGGACCTTGAATGACGCTTTCATCATTCTGGACGAGGCGCAGAACACCACGCCCGAGCAGATGAAGATGTTCCTCACCCGGCTGGGCTTCGGTTCCAAGATCGTGGTGACCGGTGACGTCACCCAGGTGGACCTTCCCGGTGGGACGGCCAGCGGGCTGCGGGTGGTCCGGGAGATCCTGGTGAACGTCGAGGACGTGCACTTCGCCCAGCTCTCCAGCGCGGACGTGGTCCGGCACCGGCTGGTCGGGGAGATCGTCGACGCGTACGCCCGCTGGGACGAGCGGGAGAACCAGCAGGCGCAGGGCGTGCACGCCGTGCCGGGGCGGACCGCCCAGGGCGGCCGGGCCGGCCGCCGCCGCTAACCAACCAGAGGAAGACAGTTGTCCATCGAGATCGCCAACGAGTCCGGTGTCGAGGTCGACACCGACTCCGTGCTCGCCGTGGCCCGGCACGCCCTCGACGAGATGGGGGTCAACCCGCTCGCCGAGCTGTCCGTGTTGCTTGTCGACATCGGCTACATGACCGAGCTGAACCATCGTTGGATGGGCGGTGACGGCCCCACCGACGTGCTCGCCTTCCCCATGGACGAGGGCAGCGTCGACCACGGCCCGGGGGAGAGCGCCCCGGCCAGCGGTGAGCCGGCCCTGCTCGGTGACATCGTGCTCTGCCCGGAGGTGGCGGCGAAGCAGGCGGCCACCGCCGGGCACACCGCCGCCGACGAGCTGCACCTGCTCACCGTGCACGGGGTGCTGCACCTGCTCGGCTACGACCACGCCGAGCCGGAGGAGGAGCGGGAGATGTTCGCCCTCCAGGCCCGGTTGCTGGCCAGCTGGCGGTCGACCCGGTCGCGGTGATGGACATAGTCGCGGCCGGCCCGACCGCCGGCCTTCCCGATCTTCAGCTGATCTTCTTCGCGGCCGGGCTGGTGGTGCTCGCCGGCCTGATCGCGATGACCGAGGCCGCGCTGGCCGCGGTCTCCCCGGCGCGGGCTGCGGAGCTGGCCCGCGACGGGGCGCGCGGCGCGCGTACCCTCCAGGCCGTCGCCGGTGACGTGGTCCGCCACCTCAACCTGTTGCTGCTGCTCCGGCTGCTCGCGGAGCTGACCGCCACCACCCTGGTCGCCCTGGTGGCGGTGGACAGCTTCGGCGCGGGCTGGCGGGCGGCGCTGGTGACTGCCGGGGCGATGACGGTGGTCAGCTTCGTGGTGGTCGGGGTGGCCCCGCGCACCCTGGGCCGGCAGCACGCGTACGCGGTGGGTCGGGCGGTGGCGCCGCTGGTGCGTTGGCTGGGCCGGGCGCTCAACCCGCTGGCCTCGCTGCTGATCCTGATCGGCAACGCGGTCACCCCGGGGCGCGGTTTCCGGGAGGGGCCGTTCGCCACCCAGGTGGAGCTGCGGGAGCTGGTCGACTTGGCCGAGCAGCGGGGGGTGGTGGAGCACGGCGAACGCCAGATGATCCACTCGGTCTTCGCGCTCGGCGACACCATCGCCCGGGAGGTGATGGTGCCGCGCACCGAGATGGTGTGGATCGAGGAGGGCAAGGCCCTCTCCCAGGCGTTGGCGTTGTTCCTGCGTTCCGGGTTTTCCCGCATCCCGGTGATCGGGGAGAGCGTCGACGACGTGCTCGGTGTGCTCTATCTCAAGGACCTCATCCGGCATACCCGGGGTGGTGACCTGCGGGCGCACCAGACCCCGGTGGCCGAGCTGATGCGACCGGCGACGTTCGTGCCGGAGTCCAAGCCGGTCGACGACCTGCTGTCGGAGATGCAGGCCGCCCGCAACCACCTGGTCATCGTCGTCGACGAGTACGGCGGCACCGGTGGCCTGGTCACCATCGAGGACATCCTGGAGGAGATCGTCGGTGAGATCACCGACGAGTACGATGTCGAGCGCCCGCCGGTGGAGCACCTGGCCGACGGTGCGGTCCGGGTCACCGCCCGGCTGCCGGTGGAGAACCTGGGCGAGTTGTTCGACACCGACCTGCCCACCGACGAGGTGGAGACGGTCGGTGGCCTGTTGGCGCAGGCCCTGGGGCGGGTGCCGATCCCGGGTGCCGACGCCGAGGTGGCCGGCCTGAAGCTGGTCGCCGAGGGCACCACCGGCCGACGTAACCGGATCGACAGCGTGCTGGTCAGCCGGGTGCCGTCGACCGGGGGCCCCGATTCCCGTGACAACCAGAACAGCACCGAGGAGAGGCAACCCGCCGATGCCTGAGACACCCGCCGTGCCGGCCGCCCGGCCCACCCCGTCCGATCCGGCCGAGTTGAGCGCCGAGGACGGCAAGCTGGTCGTGTTGGCCCGTGGCGCCCGGGCCCGGGTGGCTGCCGTGGAGGGCGCGGCGGTCCGCGACCAGGACGGCCGGACGTACGCTGCGGCGAGCGTTTCGCTGCCCTCGTTGACCGTCACGGCGCTCCAGTTGGCGGTCGCCTCGGCGGCGGCGGCGGGGGCGAGCCGGTTGGAGGCGGCGGCGGTGGTGACCGAGGCGTCGACCCTGGACGGGGCGGGGCACGCGGCGGTGCGGGATCTGGCTGCGGACGCGCCGATCCACGTGGCCGCCCCGGATGGCACGGTCCTCGGCACGGTGGTCGAGTGACCGGCGTGGAGCAGCGGCCGTACCGGGCGGGTTTCGGGTGTTTCGTCGGGCGGCCGAACGCCGGCAAGTCGACGCTGACCAACGCCATCGTCGGCACCAAGATCGCGATCACCTCCAACAAGCCGCAGACCACCCGGCACGTGATCCGCGCGGTGCTGCACCGGCCGGAGTCGCAGCTGGTCCTGGTCGACACCCCCGGCCTGCACCGGCCCCGGACGCTGCTCGGTGAGCGCCTCAACGACCTGGTGCGCACCACCTGGACGGAGGTCGACGTGATCGGCCTCTGCATTCCGGCCGACGAGCCGGTGGGTCGGGGCGACCGGTTCATCAGCGGCGAGTTGAGCGAGTTGAAGGCCACCGTGCTCGCGGTGGTGACCAAGACCGACCTGGTCGACAAGCGGCGGTTGGCCGAGCAGTTGCTCGCGGTCAGCGAGCTGGCCGACTTCGCCGCCGTGGTGCCGGTCAGCGCGGTCTCCGGGCACCAGGTGGACACCCTGGTCGACGTGATGACCGGTTACCTGCCGCCGTCGCCGCAGCTGTATCCGGACGACATGCTCACCGACGAGCCGGAGCAGGTGCTGGTCGCCGAGCTGATCCGGGAGGCGGCCCTGGAGGGGGTCCGCGACGAGCTGCCGCACTCCATCGCCGTGGTGGTGGAGGAGATGATCCCCGAGGGTCAGCTCATGAAGATCTATGCCGACGTCTACGTCGAGCGGCCCAGCCAGAAGGCGATCGTGCTGGGCCACCGGGCCAGCCGGCTCAAGGAGGTCGGCACCACCGCCCGCAAGCAGATCGAGGAGCTGCTCGGCACCCGGGTCTATCTGGACCTGCACGTGCGGGTGGCCAAGGAGTGGCAGCGGGACCCGAAGCAGCTGCGCAAGCTGGGTTTCTGACCCGTACGCCGGGGTGAAATCCGGACACCGATATGGGAAGTTTCACGTCAGGCCCCGATTAGCAGCGGTTTCACAGGTCGGGTGCGCAGGGTAGGGGACGTTCATCCGTCCCCGACATAGATGCAGCCTGATGCGTAACCGATATCTGGACCTGCTCCGTTTCCTGGCCATCGTCCGGGTCGTGGTCTACCACGTCACCGGGCTGGCCACGCTGACGCTGATCTTCCCGGCGATGTCGATCATGTTCGCCCTGGCCGGGTCGCTGATGGCGGCGTCGATGGACCGGTACGGCGTGTCCGCGCTACGGCGTCGGCTGCGCCGTCTGCTGCCCTCGCTGTGGGTGGTGGCGGTGATCTTCGTGCCGGCCATGCTGCTCACCGGGCTGGAGTTCACCCCCCGGGTGGTGATCTGGTTGTTCCCGATCACCGACCCGCCCGCCAACTACTGGGGCGGGCTCGCGCTCAGCCCGATCTGGTACCTGCGGGACTACCTGTGGTTCCTGCTCGCCTCCCCGGTGGCGCTGTGGCTGTTCCGCCGGGCCCCACTGCCCACCCTGGCCGCCCCCTACCTGCTGCTGGTCGCGATCGAGGTGGGTCTCCTACCGACCACCTCGGCGGTGCTGCGCGCCTTCGGCCTCTATTTCGGGGCCTGGCTGCTCGGCTTCGCCCACCACGACGGCATGTTGTGCCGGCTGGCCGACCGGGTGCTGGTGCCGGTGGCGGTGCTGCTGGCCGGGGCCGGCGCGACGTGGATCCTCACCCACCCGGGGCCGCGCGGCTACGACCTCAACGACATCCCGCTGGGCAACGCCCTGTGGTCGGCGGCGTTCATCCTGGTGGTCATCGGCCGGGCCCCGGCCACCGCCGCCTGGGTGGACCGGAACCGGATCTTCAGCCGGCTGGTGACGGTGGCGAACCGGCGCGCGTTGACCGCCTACCTGTGGCACATGCCCTTCGTGGTGGCGCTCACCCCGCTGGTGGGCCTGGTCGGCTGGTCACCCCGGGACCCGTGGGGGCTGGCGATCCGGGTGGTGCTGGTCTTCCTCCTGGTCGCGGTGGTGACCCTGCTGGTCGGCTGGGTGGAGGACGTGGCGGCCCACCGCCGCCCCGAACTGGTCCCCGGCCGCCCGCACCCCCGCCCGGCGACGGCGTCGCCCGGCGTCCCGGCACCCCGGACACCCGAGGCCGACACCGCCGAGATCAGGGCCCGCTGAGGTACGCCACCCGCTCAGCGCTGCACGACCGTCACGTTTCCGCTGCCAGCCTCCAGGTCCAGCACCAGCGGTGCGCCCGGGTCGTTGGTGACCCCGATCTCGGTGTCCCCCGAGTCGACATTCGACTTCACCCGGTACCGGCCGGCCGGCACCGTCAGCTCGACGTCCCCGCTGCCGGCGTGGGCCCGCGCCGAAGCCGGCCTGCTCAGGGTGAGCGTGATGTTGCCGGAACCGGTCTCGGCGGAGACGTCGCCACCGAGCCGGGTGCCGGTGACGTCGCCGGAGGAGGCCCGCAGGTCGACCGGGCCGGTGACGTTGAGCACCTCGATGTTGCCCGACCCGGTCTCGGCCCGCACCGGGCCGGCCGCCTCGATGATCCGGATGTTGCCCGAGCCGAGGGTGAAGTCGACCGAGCCGATCCTGGTCAGGTCCACGTCACCCGAACCGGTCTCCCCCTGCACCCGCACCCCGGGCGGGGCGGTCACCTCGTACGACACCGAGCAGCGGGGACCGCACTCGGTGTCCAGCACCAACTCGTCACCGGTGATCTCGTACGTGGTGTCCGGCTGGTCACCCTGGTAACGGAGCACCCGCTTGACGCGTACGCCGGTGGCGGGGCCGGTCGCCCGGACCACCACGTCCCCCGAGCCGGGCCGTACGGTGATCCGGGCGATCTTCGCCGCCTCGGTGGTGTCGAAGTCCAGCCGCCGGAAGGAGAGCGTGTCGCACCCGGTGACGAGGATGAGGGCGGCGGTCGCACCCAGGGCGACCGCGCTGCGGGGAAGAGCCATGCCCAGCAACCTACGACCGTCGCCACCTGCGGCACATCGGGGGCGAAGCGCGGGCCCACCCCGAGCCGACCCTGATTTCCCACCCCGAGGGAGAATGACCGGATGGCCGGGTACCGCCGACAGCTCTACCGCGACGACGCGGTGGTGCTGCGCGTGCAGAAGCTGGGCGAGTCCGACCGGATCATCACGCTGCTGACCCGCCGGCACGGCCGGTTGCGCGCGGTGGCCCGGGGGGTACGCCGCACCACCAGCAAGTTCGGCGCCCGGCTGGAACCGTTCGGCCACGTCGACCTGCAACTCGCCGGCGACCCGAAGGGCAACACCGGCAGTTCGCTGCACAGCGTCAGCCAGGTCGAGGGCATCGACCTGTACGGCAAACGTTTCCTCGGGGACTACCCCCGGTACACGGCGGCCAGCGCGATCGCGGAGACCGCCGAACGCCTCACCCCCGTCGAGCGGGAACCGTCGCTGCGGCTGTTCCAGCTCACCCTCGGCGCGCTCAAGGCGTTGTCCCGGGGTGAGCACGCCACCACGCTGGTGCTCGACGCCTACCTGCTGCGCGGGATGAGCCTCGCCGGGTGGGCGCCCGCGTTGACCGCCTGCGCGGTCTGCGGCACCCCGGGGCGGCACCGGGCGTTCTCCGTACCCGCTGGGGGTGCGGTCTGCCCGGACTGCCGGCCACCCGGCGCGGCCCACCCCGCGCCGGCCACCATCGACCTGATGTCCGCCCTCACCAGCGGCGACTGGCAGGTCGCCGACGCCACCGCCACCGGGGTACGCCGGGAGTGCAGTGGCCTGGTCGCGGCGCACCTGCAGTGGCACCTGGAACGCGCGCTACGCTCGCTGCCGCTGGTCGACCGGGGTGGCCCGACGCCCGGTGCGCCGGACACCGGCCCGGTGGGCGGCGGGCCGACGGGGGACGACGGGGGTGCCCCGGGTGGCCGGGTGCCGCCGCCCCGGGTCGGTGTGGAGGGTGGGGACAAGGAGATGACCGAGTGATCCGATCGTTGAGGGCCGACCGGCGGACGCCGGTGCCGCCGACCCCGCACCCGTCGGGCGCCCGGCCACCGGCGCTGCCCGCCGAGGCGCTGCCGAAGCACGTCGCCGTGGTGATGGACGGCAACGGCCGCTGGGCCAAGGAGCGTGGACTGCCCCGCACCAAGGGCCACGAGCAGGGCGAATACAGCCTCTTCGACACCGTCGAGGGGGCGATCGAGCTGGGTGTGCCCTACCTGTCGGCGTACGCCTTCTCCACCGAGAACTGGCGGCGCTCGCCGGACGAGGTCCGCTTCCTGATGGGCTTCAACCGGGACGTCATCCGTCGCCGCCGCGACCAGCTGGTCGACCTGGGGGTGCGGGTGGTCTGGTCGGGGCGGGCGGGCCGGCTGTGGAAGAGCGTCATCTCCGAGTTGCAGACCGCCGAGGAGATGTCCCGGGGCAACTCGACGCTGACCCTCCAGTTCTGCGTCAACTACGGCGGCCAGGCTGAGATCGCCGACGCCGCCGCCGCGATCGCCCGGGAGGTGGCCGCCGGCCGGCTCGACCCGGACAAGGTCACCGAGAAGACCGTGGCCAAGTACCTCTACCACCCGGAGGTCCCCGAGGTCGATCTCTTCCTGCGCCCCTCCGGCGAGGAACGGATCTCCAACTTCATGCTCTGGCAGTCGGCGTACGCGGAGCTGGTGTTCCTGGACACCCTCTGGCCGGACTTCGACCGCCGCCACCTGTGGTACGCCTGCGAGCTGTACGCCCAGCGGGACCGCCGGTTCGGCGGCGCGCTGCCCAACCCGGTGGCCCCGCCGCGCTGACCGGCCCACGATTGGTGATCTCACCTGCGGGGTACCACCACCCCGACAGCCAATCGCGGAGGTGAGCACACATGATTCAGAAGCGGATCGCGCAGTGGGCAATCATGGCGGTCGCCGTGCCGCTGGCCGCAGCCGGTGCCCGCCAGCTGAGCCACACCCTGGAGTCCCGACGGGGGCCCAGCGGAGTGAGCCGGATGCTCTCCAAGGGAGCCGACGTGCTGCGCCCCCGCAAGGCCGCCCGACGTCGCCGGTTCTGGTGACCACCCGGCACCGGCTTCCCCGGTGACCAGCGGGTCACCACCGACCTCACGGCGAACGCCCCGCCACCCGGTTGTTCACCGGGATGGCGGGGCGTTCGCGTGGCACTGGTGCGGGTCCGGTGGTCGCGGTGCCCCACCAGGGACACCGCGGCACGCCGGGAAGGTGTGGTGGGTCAGCCGGCCACTTCGGAGCGGTCGGCGGTCGCCCACAGGGTGTGGAACGCGCCCTCCCGGTCGACCCGGTGGTAGGTGTGCGCCCCGAAGTTGTCCCGCAGGCCCTGGATCAGGGCCGCCGGCAGCCGCTCCGCGCGCAGCGCGTCGAAGTAGGCAAGCGACGAGGAGAAGGCCGGGGTGGGCACGCCGGCCCGGGCCGAGTCCGCCACCACCCGACGCCAGCTCGGCACGCCGTCGCTCACCGCGTCGGCGAAGTACGGCGCGACCAGCAGCGTCGGCAGCTCCGGCTGCGAGTCGTACGCCTCGCGGATGCGGTCCAGGAAGCGGGCCCGGATGATGCAGCCGCCCCGCCAGATGGTGGCGGTGCCACCCAGGTCGATGTCCCAGTGGTACTCGCGGCTGCCGGCCCGGATCTGGTCGAAGCCCTGCGCGTACGCGACGATCTTGCTGGCCAGCAGCGCCCGGCGGACGTCCTCGACGAACGCGTCCCGGTCCTCGACCTGCCACTTCTCGCCCGCGTCGCCGAAGGTACGGCGGGCGGCCTCCCGCTGACCGGCGTGCCCGGACAGCGACCGGGCGAACGTCGCCTCGGCGATGCCGGTGATCGGGATGCCCAGGTCGAGGGCGATCTGCACCGTCCAACGGCCGGTGCCCTTCTGCTCGGCCTGGTCGAGCACCACGTCGACGAACGCCTTGCCGGTGGCGGCGTCGGTGTGCGCCAGCACGTCGGCGGTGATCTCGATGAGGAACGACTCCAGCTCGCCGGTGTTCCACTCCCGGAAGATCTCCGCGATCTCCGCCGGGGTCGCCCCCAGCCCGGCCCGCAGCAGGTCGTACGCCTCGGCGATGAGCTGCATGTCGGCGTACTCGATGCCGTTGTGGACCATCTTGACGAAGTGGCCGGCGCCGTCGGGGCCGACGTGCTGGCAGCAGGGGACGCCGTCCACCTGCGCGGCGATCTTCTCGAACATCGGCCCGAGCTTCTGGTAGGACTCCGCCGAGCCGCCCGGCATGATGCTCGGCCCGAGCAACGCGCCCTCCTCGCCACCGGAGACACCGGTGCCGACGAAGTGCAGCCCGTGCTCGCGCAGCGTCTCCTCCCGGCGGCGGGTGTCGGCGAAGTGGGCGTTGCCGGCGTCGACGACGATGTCGCCCTCCTCCAGCAGCGGCACCAGCTCGTCGATGACCGCGTCGGTGGGGGCGCCCGCCTTGACCATGACGATCACCGCGCGGGGCCGCTCCAGCGAGCCGACGAAGTCCGCCAGGGACTCCGACGGCACGAAGGTGCCCTCGTCACCGTGCTCGGCGACCAGGCTGCGGGTGCGCTCCGGGGAGCGGTTGTGCACCGCCACGGTGAACCCGTTCCGGGCCAGGTTGCGGGCCAGGTTGCGACCCATCACCGCCAGCCCGGTCACGCCGATCTGCGCCGTCGCCTGTTGCGTCATCCGTACCCGCCCTCTCACGTCACCTGTGTGCTGCGACCGTATCGCGCGCCCGCGACGGCCGGCAGCCGCCGTCCACCCAGTGTCACAGGGTGGTCGCGTGCGTGCGGCAGCGACCGTCCCGCCGCCGGGCCGGGCCGGTCGTCGGGACTTCCGCCGTCGGGCGGCGGGGTCGTCGGGCCGGGATGGTCGTCGGGCGGCGGGGTCGTCGGGACTTCCGCCGTCGGGCCGGGATGCTCGTCGGGCCGGGATGCTCGTCGGGAAAAGCGGGTGCGCCGGGCGTGGGGGTCGGCTACCGTGACGACATGCGCATCTGACGCCCTTTCTGAGAGCCGACCCGCCGCCGTGGCCGCGGGTCCGCGTGCTCGGGCGTCCGCGTCTCCCGTCCCCTGCTGACCGGGGATGACTCGTGGCCGGTCGTCCGGAGCCGATCCCGTCCGTCGACCGCCCGCCGCTGAGGCGACGGTGTGGTCCTCCGCACGTCCCAGGAGGCAGCGAATGCCCGCCAAGCGCAGTCCCAAGAAGTCCCGACCTGTCGTACCGTCGCCGGTGGAGGTGGATCCGGCGGCGCTCGCGGCACTCACCGTGACGCCCGCGCACCCGGTCCCGGTCGCCGTGACGCCGCCCCACCCGGACGCTCTCGTCCGGTCGAACCCACCCCGGCCGCCGTCGCGGTCGGGCCGGTCGGTCCGGGCCGGCTCCACCGCCGCCCAGGGCCAGGGCCGCCGGTACGCCTTCCGGCGCAGCTGAGCCGCCCGGGCGCAGACGTCCCACACCAGATAGCTGAAACAGCGGTATCCGGACCTCCGGATACCGCTGTTTCAGCACAGTGGTGCCGGCGTGTGCCGGTGCGCCTGGTGGCTGGCGTGCCCGACGGGGTGGTGGGGCGACGGCCCGGTGGGGCGCGGGTCAGCCGATCAGGGGCCGGAAGGTGCCGAGGGCGACGCTGACCGCGAGCGCGCCGCCGGCCAGGGTGGCGGCACCGGCGACCAGCAGCCAGTCGGCGGGACGGAACACCTGCCGGCGGGCCACCGTGCGCGGGGTGCCGGCGTCGAACCCCCGGGCGTCCATCGCCACCGCCAGTCGGGTGCCGCGCCGGATCGCGCCCACCAGCAGGGCGAACGCCGTGGCGACGAAGAGCCGCAGCCGGGCCAGCGGGTTGCGGCCGGCGTCCACGCCCCGGGCGCGGCGGGCCATGGTGAGCATCTGCCACTCCTGGCCGAGCAGCGGCACCAGCCGGAACGCGGCCAGCGCGCCGATGGCGAACCGGGCCGGGGCCTTCGCGTTCTGCACCAGCGCGTCGGCCAGGTCGGTCGGGTCGGTGGTGGCGAAGACGATCACTCCGGGCAGGGCGACCGCGAGCATCCGCAGCACCAGCCCGAGCGCGGTGACCAGCACCCCGGAGGTGACCAGCAGCGGCCCCGCCGTCCACAGCACCGGGCCGGACCGGTCGGCGGCGAACAGCAGCAGGGTGACCAGGATGCCGACGGCACCGGCCAGCAACGGCCACGCCCGTCGGGCCAGCACCCGGTAGCGGATGCCGAACAGCGGCAGCAGCGCCAGCTCGACGGCGATGGCGACCGCCGGTGCGACCGGGTCGAGGCTGGCCACCAGCACGAACGAGAAGATCAGCCCGGCTGCCAGTTTCGCCACCGGGTTACGCCGGGCCAGCGGCGCACCCGGCACCGCGACGGGCTCCAGGCCGATCACGGCTGCTCCCGGGCGGGGTGCAGGGTGACCGTCCGGTCGGCGAGCGCGGCGACGAAGTCCCGGTCGTGGGTGACGGTGACCACGCCGTGCCCGGCGTCACGCAGGTCGGCGAAGAGGTCGACCAGCTCACCCCAGGTGCGGCGGTCCTGGCCGAAGGTGGGTTCGTCGCAGATCAGCAGCCGGGGCGCGGTGGCCAGGGCGGTCGCCACGCTGAGCCGCCGGGCCTCCCCACCGGAGAGGGTGTACGGGTTGGCCCCGGCGAGCCGGGTCAGCCGCAACCGGTCCAGCAACCCGTCCACGGTGGCCCGGACGGCGACCTCCGGGCGGCCGGTCCGACGCGGCCCGAGGGCCAGTTCGTCGCGGACGGTGCGGGTGACGAACTGGTGCTCCGGGTCCTGGAAGACCGAACCGATCCGACCGGCCAGCGCGGGGGCCCGCCACCGGTGCGGGGGCGTACGGGCGTCCCCGTCGGCCAGGGCGGCGGTGCCGGTCAGTCGACCGACGCCGGGGCGGAGCAGCCCACCGAGCAGCAGCGCCAGGGTGGATTTGCCGGCCCCGTTGGGACCGAGGACGGCGAGCGCCTCGCCGGCGCGTACCGTCAGGTCGGTGGGGGCCAGCCGGGGTGGCAGGCCGAGCCGGTCGACGGTGAGCAACCCCGCACCGGGCGGCCCGGTGGCCGGCCGGGACCCGGTGGGGTGGCCGGGCACCCAGACACCCTCGGCGGCGAGCGCGGCACCGTGCGCGGCGAAGACCGTCGCCGGTGGCCCGTCGGCCCGGACCCCGCCACCGGGGGTCAGCACCACGACCCGGTCGACCAGGGGCAGGGCGTCGGCGACCCGGTGTTCGACCAGGACCAGGGTGGTGTCCGGGTCCAGCGCGCCGGCCACCGCGCCGCGCACCAGCTCCGCCCCGGCCGGGTCGAGGTTGGCCGTCGGCTCGTCGAGCAGCAGCAGCCCCGGCCGCAGCGCCAGCACCCCGGCCAGGGCGAGCCGCTGCTGCTCGCCGCCGGACAGCGCCGCGGTGGGCCGGTCCCGGGGGTAGGGGAAACCGACCCGGCGCAGCGCCTCGTCCACCCGGGGCCAGATCTCGTCGCCGGGCACCCCCCGGTTCTCCAGGCCGAACGCGACGTCGTCACCGCAGCGGGCCATCACCAGCTGGGACTGCGGGTCCTGGAAGACGGTGCCGACCCGTTCGCGGGCCTTGGCCGGGTCGAGGCCGTCGATCTCGACGGTGCCCTCCTGCTCGCCGGAGTCCGCCGGCAGCAGCCCGGCCAGCGCGGCCAGCAGGGTGCTCTTGCCGGCCCCGGACGGCCCCAGCAGCAGCACCCGCTCCCCGTGGTCGATGCGCAGGTCCACCCCGCGTACCGCCCAGGCCCGCCGACCGGCGTGCCGCCAGCCGAAGCCGACCAGCCTCACACTCGCCACGTCGCCGGCACCTCCATGATCGTCAGGAGAGGATCAGACCAGGGTGCGGTCACGGCCGGCGGGGAACCGGTCCAGCACTCCGGTCTCGGCCAGCGCGCGGGTCAGGTACCAACCGCCGACCCCGGCGACGACGGCGGCGCTGAGCACGGTCAACGCCGCGTACGGCAGGCGGTAGCTGGTCAGGGCGTACTCGGCGTTCCAGACGAAGAAGTCGAACAGGGCGGCGCTCAGCCCGGTCAACGCCCCGGCCAGCACCGCCACCGGCAGCCGGAACGACCGGTAGCGGAACGCGGCGAAGGCCAGCTCCGCGCCGAGGCCCTGGATCAGCCCCTGCACGATGGTGATCCCGCCCCACTCCGCGCCGAGCAGTGCGGAGACGGTGGCGGCGACGGCCTCGCAGAACAGGGCCGCCCCCGGCTTACGGATCACCAGGCCGCCGAGGACCGCCGGGACCAGCCACACGCCGTACATCACCGCCTGGCTGGCGGGTGCGGCGGCGAATGCCGGGTCGGCGGCCTTCCAGACCAGGCCCCAGGCCCAGAAGATGACGCCGAAGGCCACGGCGATCACGGCGGCGACCACGATGTCGATCGTGCGCCACCGGTTGCTGTTGGTGGTGGTGTGCGGCATGTCGGTGCTCCCAGTCCAGCGATCGAACCAGGAGAAGACGCACGCCGCGCCCGGCGGCTGCCGGACGGCGGCGCGGCTGGAGGTCGACCGAACTCCCTGCGCTGGCATTACCCAGATCAGGTTCGAGGGTCTGCGGGCGGTGCCCGCACTCTCAGCGCTGTGCGCTCCCCTGTCGGATGTGAAGTTGTCTCGGCAGACGCTAGCACCGACCTGCGGCAACGGCCCAGCAGGTCATGGTTCCCGGCATTCGACGTCCCGGGCGCACACCGGGGCGCTGGGTAGGCTGCCGGTCATGCGGGTGGCGGCGCGGGGACTGACGTTCGACGTACGGGCCGGTGGGCCCGAGGGCGGCGAGGTCGTGCTGCTGCTGCACGGCTTCCCCCAGCACGGCGGGGAGTGGGACGCGGTGGTGCCCGCCCTGCACGCCGCCGGGCTGCGCACGTACGCCCCCGACCAGCGGGGTTACTCGCCCGGGGCCCGTCCCACGGAGGTGGCCGGCTACCGGCTGCCGGAACTGGTCGCCGACGCGGTGGCGGTGCTGGACGCGCTGGGCGTCGACACCGCGAACGTGGTGGGGCACGACTGGGGGGCGATCGTCGCCTGGGCGCTGGCCGCGCGGCACCCGGAGCGGGTGCGTACCCTCACCGCGGTCTCGGTGCCCCATCCGGCGGCCTTCGGGTACGCGCTGTCCACCGACCGTCGGCAGCGGGCGCGTTCGGCGTACATGACGTTGTTCCGCCGGGCGGGCCTGGCGGAGCGGGTGCTGCTGGCCGGGCGGGCGGTGGTCCTGCGTCGGCTGCTGGCCGGCGTCGGTGACTCCGCCCGGGTGGCCCGCTACGCCCAGCCGATGCGCGGGCCGGGCGCGCTGACCGGGGCGCTGAACTGGTACCGGGCGATGTCGGGGCGGGACCTGAAGGCGGTCGGTCCGGTGCCGGTGCCGACCAGCTACGTGTGGAGCGACCGGGACGTGGCAGTCGGGCGTACCGCCGCGCAGGCCTGTGCCCGGCACGTCACGGGGGACTACCGGTTCATGGTGCTGGCCGGGGTGACGCACTGGATTCCCGACGAGGCGCCGGGGCCCCTGGCCGAGGCGATCCTGGCCCGGGTGTGCCCGGCGGCATGAGCCGCCCTGCCGAGGGTGGACCGGGCCGATCGGGGATCGTGAATCGGTTTCGGGCGATTGCGGATCGGGCACTGGCGTTGCTGCCGACGGGAGGTGCTCCCGTCGGTCGTACCGTCTCATCCGGAGGTAGCGCGTGTCGAAGGAATCCGAGAAGCAGCGCTGGCAGCGCAACTTCGCCGATCTGCTCCAGGAGTTGCGGGTCGCCCAGACCGGCGTGCAGATCCTCTTCGCCTTCCTGCTGACCCTGCCGTTCAGCAACGGTTTCACCCGGACGAGCGAGTTCCAGCGGGACGTCTACATTCTCGCGCTGCTGTCGGCCGCCGCGGCCACCGCGATGATCATCTCGCCGGTCGCCTTCCACCGGGCGCTGTTCCGCCAGGGTCGTAAGCCGGAGCTGGTCCGGTTCGCCCACCGGATGGCCACCGGCGGCCTGGCCTTCATGCTGGTCGCCATGGTGAGTGCGGTCCTGCTGATCGCCGACTTCGTGCTCGACACCGGCATCGCCGTGGTGCTCACCGTGGTCACCGGCCTGTGGTTCCTGACGTTCTGGGTCATCCTGCCGTTCGTCCGGCGCAGCTGGGGTGAGGACGACATCGACGACGACGATGACGACCCGGTGGTGACCAACGGTGACTGATCCCGCCCTCGGGCGGTGAGGGACGCAGTGGGCCGGGCCCACCCGGGCCGACGGCGGTCGGGGTGGGCCCCGCTTCGCGTGTCGGCCGGATCGTCAGCGGGCGATGGCCCAGGCCAGCACGGCGGCCAGGATGAGCCCGTTGAGCAGCGCCAGCACCAGGTACGCCTGCGGCGGGATCTTGCGTCCGCGCCGGACGAAGCTGACCAGTACGGCGGCGTACGCCAGCAGCAGCACGGCGATGACGATCAGGAAGTAGAGCACCGCACCACCCTAGACGAGGGGGTTGCGGTGCCTGGCGACCGAGCGCGACCGCCTGCGGCCCGGTGCGGCGTCATCTGGCGTGCCGGTTCGACCGGGCGGAGGTGGGAGAGCAGATTAATATCGAGTAACATCGATTTTCGCCTCCTCTCGTCCCGGGGTCCGGCCATCGTCGCGGGGCTCGGGCGGCCGTCCAGATGGGGGCGGGCGACGCCGGCCCGGCACCGGCGACTAGGAGCAGATCATGAGAGCAGCGCGACGACGTGTCGCCGGACTGGGCGCGATCACGCTGGCGGTCCTCGCGGGCGGGGTGGCGGTCGCGGCCGGGAACGCCACCGCGGCGGCGACCGGCTGCCGGGTCGACTACAAGGTCACCAGCGAGTGGCAGGGTGGCTTCGGCGCGGACGTGACCATCACCAACCTCGGTGACCCGGTCTCCGGCTGGACGCTCACCTGGGCCTTCGCCAGCGGGCAACAGGTCACCCAGGCGTGGAACGCCACCGTCACCCAGAGTGGGACGGCGGTCAGCGCGAAGGACGTCGGCTACAACGCCGCCATCGGCACCGGTGCCGGCGTCAGCTTCGGCTTCAACGGTGCGTGGACCACCGCGAACCCGGTCCCCACCGGGTTCGCGCTCAACGGGGTGTCGTGCACCGGCGCGACGCCGACCGCGACGCCCTGCCCACCGCCGTCCACCCCGCCGACCGCGACGCCCACGCCCACCCTCACGCCGCCCCCCACCCGGACGCCCACCCCCACCCCGACGCCCTCGACGCAGCCGCGGGTCACCGTGTGGCTGGCCGGGGACTCCACGGTCGCCAACCCGTCGTCCAGCGGGGCCTGCCCGGTGGGCTGGGGCAACCAGTTCGGCCAGTACCTCAACGGCAACGCCACCGTGGTCAACAGCGCGGTCGGCGGGCGCAGCATCCAGACCTGGCTGTACGACCCCAACGTCACCACCACGATGAACTCGGCCGGCGAGTGCGTGATCAACCCGCAGACCTACTCGACCCGCTGGCAGGCCATGCTCAACGCCAACGGCGGGATGAAGGCCGGCGACTACCTGTTCATCCAGTTCGGCATCAACGACGGCAGCGCCACCTGCAACCGGCACGTCGGCTCGGCCCGCTACAAGGAACTGCTCGGCGTGATGGCCCGCGCGGCCCAGCAGCGCGGCGCGTACCCGGTCTTCCTCACCCCGGCCGCCGCGATCACCTGCTCGGGCAGCACCGCCGTGGGCAACCGGGGCTTCCTCACCGAGACGTTCGACGCGGGGCGGGCCAACAACGTCCCCGTCATCGACCTGCACAAGCTGAGCTACACGCTCTACAACACGCTCAAGCTGTGCCCGAACAACGGGGACTACAACTCGGGCGCGGTGGGGGCGTTCTTCTGCGCCGACCACACCCACTTCGAGACGGCCGGGGCCCGGCAGATCGCCGGTGTGGTGGCCACCGCCCTGCGTAACCAGCAGTTGGGCCTCGCGGCCTACCTGCGCTGACTGTGAGCCTGGTGGAGTCGGTTCAGCAGTGGTGAGCTGAATAGCTGGCGTGCGGTCGGGCGGCCCCGGACCGGGGCCGCCCGACCACGGTCAGGGCAGCGCGCAGGCGGTGCCGTTGAGGGCGAACCCGGTGGGTCGGCTGTTCGCGCCGGTGGCGTCGGCGAGGAAACCGAAGCTCGTCGTCGCGCCGGCCGCGATCGCACCGTTCCAGTCGGCGTTGGTCGCACGGACGGTGCCGCCGCTCTGCGTGTAGCTCGCGTTCCACGCCTGGCTGATCCGCTGGCCGTCGGCGAAGCTCCACTGCAGCGTCCAGCCGTCGACCGGGGCCGTGCCGGTGTTGCGGATCGTCACCTCGCCCTGGAATCCGCCCTGCCACTGCCCGGTGACCGAATACCCGACGGCGCAACCGGTCGCGCCGGCCGGCGGCGTGGTCACCGGCGGCGTGGTGGGCGGTGCGGTGGTGGGCGGGGGCGTGGTGGGCGGTCCGGTGGTCGGCGGGGGCGTGGTGGGCGGTGCGGTGGTGGGGGTCGGCGTCGGGGTGGTGGTCAGCTTCGCCGCGACGATCGGGGCGAGCCGGGCCGTGATCGCCCGGTGCCCGGCGTCGTTGGGGTGCACCGAGTCGCTCAGCCCGTCGGCCGGCAGCCAGCCGGTGGTGTCCACGTAGAACACGTTGCGGTCGCCGCCCCCGGTGACCGTGCTGACGGCGGCGGCGGTCTCCGCGGCGTACCGGCCGCTGAAGGTGCGCAGCGCGAAGATCGCCGCGCGCGGGTACTTCCCCCGCACGGTACGGATGAACGTGGCGTACTGGTTCTGGAAGTCCGCGCCGCTCACCCCGTGGCTGCGGTCGTTGGTGCCCAGGTTGATCACCACGGCGTCCGCCCGGTAGCGGCTGAAGTCCCAGGCGGGGCTGGTGGCCGAGTATCCGGTGCGGAGGAACTGGCTGGCGACGCTGACGCAGCCGTCGGCGGTGGCGACCAGGCAGCCTCCGCCGTAGCCGAGTTGGGTGTGCTCGGTGCCGAGCTGCTCCCCGGTCAGCCACCCGTACGCGGTCAGCGCCGTGCGCGACGAGGTGGTGCCGAGGGTGATGGAGTCGCCGACGAACTCGATCAGCTGGGGCCGCACCGCCGCCGGCAGGGTCCGCGCCCCCGAGTCGAGGGTCAACCCCTGGAACACCGCGTCCCCGGTGTACGAGCCGGCGACCACCCGGTACGACACCACCAGCGTGTGGTTGCCGGCGCGCAGCGGGGTCGGGGTGAGGTTGACCGTGCCGCTGACGTTGGTCAGGTAGCGGAAGTCGGCCCCGTCGATGCTGTAGTAGAGGTCGATGGTGCGGCGCTGCCGCAGCTTGACCGTGGTGCCGGTGAACCCGGTCCTGAGGTAGGCGCCCGCCCAGTTCGGCACGTACGCGCTGCTGTTGCTGCGGTCCCAGCGGCCGACGAAGGCGATGTTCGCGTCGGTGGGGGAGCCGTCACCGGTGGCGGCGCTGGCCGGGGGCAGGCCGATGAGTGTGGCGGCCAGCACCGCCACCACCCCGGCGGCTCCCGCCGCGAGGATCGACCGACTGCGGGACACGGGCATGGGGGACGCTCCCTCTCCGGGCCGTCCGTGCCGACGCACGACGACGGCTTGCAGACTTAAGACATTCACCATCATCTAAGCCTGCGGGCCGGGGGGACACAACAGGTGACGGTGCCTAGCGACCGCCGCGCAGGCCGAGTCGGCGCAGCTCCAGGGCGGCGAGCGCGTCGACGGTGGCGTCGTCGCCCCGCCGCCACGCCTGCGCCACGTCCGGGTCGATCCGGGTCAGCCGGCGCAGCGGCTGACTGGTCAGCGCGCGTAGGGCCAGCAGGTCCCGGCCGGCCGGCCCGGCGGCGAGGGCCTTCGCCGACGCGGCCCGACGCATCCAGCGCAGCCGCAGCGGCAGCCAGCCGAACAGCACCAGCCCGAGCGGGAAGACCAGCACCGCGATGCTCAACGCCCACGCCAGCTGACCGACCAGGTCCTGCTGGTCGCGGCCGGCCTCGGCCACCGCCCGGGCGGCGTCGGCGGCCTTGGTGAACGGGCCGGTCAGCTCGTCGCCGACCAGCGGCACCCGGCCCACCTTGCCGCCGGCCTCGGCCAGGTTGTCGGCGAGGCCGCCGCCGGCCCCTCCAGCTTCCGCCCCGGTACGGCGAGCTTCTCCACCAGGTCGTACAGCCACATCGCGAAGCGGATCGCCGCGTAGACCCAGACGACGACGAGGAGATCGGTGAGGAACTGGCGGAGGGCGACCGGAAAACGGTCAGCGTAGATCTTCACGGCCGACAGCGTGCCACGACGCGGGCCGCCCGGCACCCCCCGCGCGCCCGGTCGCCGGCTCACCGGGGGACGACGGCCCCTCCCCGGCATGGCTGACCGCGTCGGCCACGATGTGCGCGACGTGCTCGTCGACCAAGGCGTACGCGATCTCCCGGCCGCGCCGGGAACCCCGCACCACCCCCGCGCCGCGGAGCACCCGCAGGTGCTGGGAGACCAGCGGCTGCGGGGCGCCGAGCTGCTCGACCAGCTCGTGCACACACCGCTCACCCTGGGCCAGCTCGCTGACGATGGCCAGCCGGATCGGGGCGGACAGCGCCCGCAGCAGCTCGCCCGCGCCCTCGAACGCGTCGTAGCCCTGGGTGCCGGTCACCCCGTAACGGTAACCAATACCAGTGACGGTTCGTCGGTCGGCGTCACCGCAGCACCACCTCGTGCGGTTCCGGGGCGGTGACGGCGGCCGGGGTGGCCCGGCGGCGCAGCACCCGCCAGCCGGCGGCGGCCAACGCCACCACCAGGAACGACGCGATCGCCAGCAGCACCACCGACGCGCCGGGGGCGGTGTCGGCGGTGGCCGCCACCCAGATCCCCGCCCCGGCGGCGAACAGGCCGAGCGCCATGGCCGCCGTCATGGTGCTGCGGAAGCCCCGGGTGACCTGCTGCGCGGTGGCCACCGGCACCACCATCAGCGCGCTGATCAGCAACACCCCGACGGCCCGCATGGCGATGGTGACGGTGACCGCGGTGGCGACCGCCAGCAGCAGGTTCAGTGCCCGCACGGGCAGCCCGGCCACCCGGGCGTACTCCTCGTCGTGGCAGACCGCGAACAGCGCCGGGCGCAGCGCCAGCATGAGCACCGCGATGCTCGCGCCGAGCACCGCGATGGTGGTCAGGTCGGCGGGGGAGGTGGTGGTGAGCGAGCCGAACAGGTAGGCGTTGAGGTTGGCGCTGCTGGCGTCGGAGAGGCCGACCAGCATCACGCCACCGGCGATGCCGCCGTAGAACAGCAGCGCCAGCGCCAGGTCACCGGAGGTACGGCCCCGGGCCCGGACCAGCTCGATGGTGACCGCGCCGAGGATCGCCGCGACCACCGCCACCAGCACCGGCGACCGGTTGAGCAGCAGGCCCGCCCCGACGCCGGTGAGCGCGACGTGGCCGATGCCGTCACCGATCAGGGCCAGCCGCCGCTGCACCAGGTAGATCCCGAGGGCCGGGGCGGTCAGCCCGATCACCAGGGCGCCGACCAGCGCCCGCTGCATGAAGTCGTACTGGAAGAGGTCCATCGTTCAGCTGCTCCACAGCCCGGCGGGCTCCTCGGGACCGTGCGGGTGCACGTGGTCGTGGTCGGGCTCGGCGTGGTGCCCGGCCGGTTCCGGCACCGCGCCGTCATGGCAGACGCCGCCCTGGTGCACCACCACGGCCCGGCTGATCAGCGGACGCAGCGGCCCCAGCTCGTGGGCGACCAGCAGCACGGTGCCGCCGGTGCCGACGAAGTCGTGCAACGCCCCGGCGAACGCCTCCTGGCTGGCCGCGTCGACCCCGGCGGTCGGCTCGTCGAGCACCAGCAGCTCCGGCTCACCGGCCAGGGCGCGGGCGATCAGGGTGCGCTGCTGCTGGCCGCCGGAGAGGGTGGCCACCGGGTCCCGGGCCCGGTCGGCGAGCCCCACCGCGCGCAGCGCCGCGTCCACCGCGGCCCGGTCGGCCCGGCCCGGTGGGCGCAGCACACCCCGGCGGGCCAGCCGCCCGGAGGCCACCACCTCACGGACGGTGGCCGGCACACCGCTGCCGGCCCCGAGCCGCTGCGGGACGTAGCCGATCCGGTGCCACTGCCGGAACCGGCGCTGCGGTACGCCGAACAGCTCGACCGAGCCGGTGCCGAGTGGGACCAGCCCGAGCACGGCCCGGATCAGGGTGGACTTGCCGGAGCCGTTGGCGCCGAGCACCGCCACCACCTCGCCGGCGGTGACGGTCAACGAGACGTCCCGCAGCACCGGGCGGCCGTCGTAGCCGACCGAGGCGTGCCCGACCTGGATCACGGGTGTGGTCACGAGCACCCCAGGGCGGTACGGAGCGTGGTCAGGTTGGTGCGCATCACCGAAAGGTAGTCCCCACCCCCGTCGACGGAGAGCCCTTCGATCGGGTCGAGCACCGCGGTCTTCGCGCCGACCTCGGCGGCGATGGTCTCGGCGACCTTCGGGCTGACCAGCGTCTCGAAGAAGATCGTGGTGGCGCGGTGCTCGCGGGCCTCGCGGGCGACCTCGGCCAGCCGCTGCGGGGCGGGCTCGGTGTCGGGGGTGAGCCCGGTGAGGCCGATCTGCTCCAGCTGGTAGCGCTCGGCGAGGTAGCCGAAGGCGGCGTGGCTGACCACGATCTCCCGGCGTTGGCAGGTCTTCAGGCCGGCGGCGTACTCGGTGTCGAGCTTCTCCAGCTCGCCGCGCAGCGTCCGGGCCCTGGTCGTGTAGTCGGCTGCCCGGTCCGGGTCGACGGCGCCGAGCCGCTCGGCCAGCTGGTCGGCGACGGTGGCCAGCCGGGTCGGGTCCAGCCAGAGGTGCGGGTCCTTGCCGCCGCTCTCCTCGGCGTGACCGTCCTCACCCTCGTGGTCGTGCCCGTCGGCTGTCGCGTCCCGCAGCGGTACGACGGTTGTCACGTCGAAGGCCCGGTCGGCGGCGTTCTGCGCGACGGCCTCGTCCACCGCCGGCTGGAAACCCTTGAGATAGAAGACCAGTTCGGCCTGGCTGACCTGGCCGACCTGCCGGGGGTTGAGTTCCAGGTCGTGCGGCTCCGCACCCGGCTTGGCGAGGTTGGTGACGGTGACCGCGTCCCCGCCGACCCGCTCGGCGACGAACTGGAGGGGATAGAAGGCGGCGACCACGTCCACCCGGTCCGGGTCGGCCCCGGCCCCGTCGGTCGAGCAGGCGGTGCCACCGGTCAGGACGAGCAGGGCGGTGGCGACGGCGGTCAGGGCGCGGGGCAGGGTGCGGGCGGTCATGTCGGCAACTGTCCGTGAAAACGAGAATGATTGTCAAAAACGCATGAGTGCATGTCAGAAGAGCTTGACCAGGGCCACCGTGGCCAGCAGCGTCAACATCACCAACCGCAACAGCCGGGTCTGTGGCGCCTGCACCGGCCAGGTGGTGGCCAGCAGATAGGCCAGCCCGGCGGCCAGCGCCAACAGCAGCAGCCCACCGACCGGGCCGGGCGCGAAGAGCGCCACCAGCACCAGCGCCAGGGTGGCGAGGAACACCGACGTCGGGTTCGCCCGGGCCAACCGGGCCAGCAGAGGGCGCTGCGTAGGCTGCATCCCACAGACTCTACGAGGAGGAACCCGGTGCTGGTCACCAACCGGTTCGTGGTCGCCGTCGAGGCGTCGGACGACTTCACCGCCCGGGCGCACGCCGCGCTGGCCGCGCTCGCCGCCCGCCCCGGCTACCTGCGCGGTGAACTCCTGCGCGCCCTCGACGACCCCCGGCACTGGTGCCTGCTCACCGAGTGGGAGTCGGTCGGGACGTACCGGCGGGCGCTGGGCGGGTTCGACGTCAAGATCACCGCCGTGCCGTTGCTCGCCGAGTCGGTCGACGAACCCTCGGCGTACGAGACGCTGGCCGGCGCCGCCCCCGACGGCGAGGTGGTGGTGGTCGACAGCGACCGGGCCGCGAGTCCGCACCGCTGAGCCCGGTCGGGCCGCGTGCCGCAGCGTCGAGCCTGATCGGGCCGCGCGTCCGCAGCGTTGAGCCCGGGGGCACTACCCTGCTCCTATGACCGCTCCCGGCCCGGCAGCCCCACCGCCGTACCCCGCGACACCCGGCCCGGACGGCACCCCGCCGTCGGCCGCCCCGGGTGATCCGGGCGTGCCCGCCCCGCCGGGTGCCCCGGGGGTGCCCACCGCCCCGGGTGACCCGGGGGTGCCCGCCCCACCCCAGGGTCCCGGGGTGGCCCCGCCGTTCGCCGCCCCACCCACCGAGGGCAGCCGTAAGCGGCTCTGGCTGGGCCTCGGCGTCGGGGCGCTCGCCCTGTTGATCTGCTGCGGAGGCGGCGGCGCGGCAGCCGTCGGGCTGGTGGTCAGCAACGTGCAGGCCATCGAGGAGCAGGGTCAGGCGGTCACCGACGACTACTACCGCGCCCTGGTCGACAAGCAGTACGGCAAGGCGTACGAGAAGCTCTGCGACGACGCGCGTCGGCGGGAGTCCCGGGGCGAGTTCACCCGCCGGATCGCCGAGGAGCCGGCCGTGGCCAGTTACCGGGTCGGTGACGTCGACCCGCAGACCCTGACCGTGCCGGTCGACGTCACCTTCAACGGTGGTGGGCGGGGCACCCAGCAGGTCACCCTCGCCGCCGACCAGCAGACCGGCGGCATGGAGGTGTGCGGGGTCAGCTGAGCCGGCACCGGTATTCTGCTGGGCCCGGGGCGCTGCTGGTCGTACCGTTGTCCCGGACCGTCCGGTCCCACCCACCTCATGGCCACGCCGACCGCCAGCCGGCGTAGGAGGAAACATGCCAGCCGACCGTATCGACGCCGTCGTCAGCCTCGCCAAGCGCCGAGGCTTCGTCTTCCCCTCCAGTGAGATCTACGGAGGCACCCGCTCGGCGTGGGACTACGGTCCGCTCGGTGTGGAGCTGAAGGAGAACGTCCGCCGGCAGTGGTGGAAGGCGATGGTCCAGCAGCGCGACGACGTCGTCGGCCTCGACTCGGCGGTCATCCTCGCCCGCAAGGTCTGGGAGGCCAGCGGCCACCTCGCCGAGTTCGTCGACCCGCTCACCGAGTGCCAGTCGTGCCACAAGCGGTTCCGCGCCGACCACCTGGAGGAGGCGTACGCCGAGAAGCACGGCAAGCCGCTGACCTCGTTGCAGGAGCTGAACTGCCCCAACTGCGGCAACAAGGGCACCTTCACCGAGCCCAAGATGTTCAACGGCCTGATGAAGACCTACCTCGGGCCGGTGGAGAGCGAGGAGGGCCTGCACTACCTGCGCCCGGAGACCGCCCAGGGCATCTTCGTCAACTACAACAACGTGGCGACCGCCGCCCGCAAGAAGCCGCCGTTCGGCATCGCGCAGACAGGCAAGTCGTTCCGCAACGAGATCACCCCGGGCAACTTCATCTTTCGGACCCGGGAGTTCGAGCAGATGGAGATGGAGTTCTTCGTCGAGCCCGGCTCCGACGAGCAGTGGCACGAGTACTGGCTTCAGGAGCGCTGGAACTGGTACCTCGACCTGGGCCTGTCCGAGGAGAACCTGCGCTTCTACGAGCACCCCAAGGAGAAGCTCTCCCACTACTCGAAGCGCACCGTCGACATCGAGTACCGGTTCCGGTTCGGCGGCACCGAGTTCGCCGAGCTGGAGGGGGTGGCCAACCGCACCGACTTCGACCTGGCCACGCACAGCAAGCACTCCGGCGTGGACCTGTCGTACTTCGACCAGACCCGCAACGAGCGCTGGGTGCCGTACGTCATCGAGCCGGCCGCCGGCCTCACCCGCGCGGTGCTGGCGTTCCTGCTGGAGGCGTACGACGAGGACGAGGCCCCGAACACCAAGGGCGGCGTCGACAAGCGCACCGTGATGCGCTTCGACCCCCGGCTGGCCCCGGTCAAGGTGGCGGTGCTGCCGCTGTCGCGCAACGAGGCGCTCTCGCCCAAGGCCAAGGGGCTCGCCGCCCAGCTCCGCAAGCGCTGGGTGGTCGAGTTCGACGACTCGCAGGCGATCGGCCGCCGCTACCGCCGGCAGGACGAGATCGGCACCCCGTTCTGCGTCACCGTCGACTTCGACACCCTCGATGACGAAGCGGTGACCGTGCGGAACCGGGACACCATGGCCCAGGAGCGGGTCGCCCTGGACCAGGTCGAGCGCTACCTGATCGAGCGGCTGCCCGGCTGCTGACCCCGACCGCCGTCGTGCCGGCCCCGCCCCGCTGTCCGGGGCGGGGCCGGCACGTTGCCGGGCCGAGGCCGGGTGGGTCGCGTTGCCGGGCGGGGCCGGGTCCCGGGCCGGGCATCGGTCGGTAGCTGTGTCCGTTCAGTCCTTGAATGGGTCGGTGGGCCGTGTCAGCATCAGCGGTGCTGAATCTCTACACGGGGGTGTGAAATGACGCGTGCGTCGCAGCCTGACCACGACCACGACCACGACCCGGATCGTCGTCGTCTGCTGCGCCGGGCCGCCACGGTCGTCGCCGGCACGGCCGGCGCGGGTGTCGCCGCCACGGTCGGCCTGCCCGGCACCGCGCAGGCCGCCCCGGGCGGCAACCTCACCATGGGTACGACCAACGACGCCGGCCCGGCCACCACCACGGTGAACGCCACCAGCGGCTACGGCACGCTGCTACTGAGGAACACCGGGGGTGCGCCGCTGCGGCTGGTGCCCGGCGAGAGCATCTATCCGCAGGTGCTGGACGCCGCGCTCGGCACGCTGGCCGTCGACGACCAGGGCGACCTGTTCGTCAAGGCCGGGGGGGACGACGCCGACCAGGCAACCGCCGGCTGGGCCTGGACCTCGGAGTGGGCGACCACCTCGGTGGCGGTCGCGCCGACCCGGGTGCTCGACACCCGGGATCCGAACCTGCGCCGGGCCATCGTCTCCGGCGCGGGCGACCTGGACGCCACCGGCCGGCTGGTCCCCGGCAAGCCGGTCGTGCTCAGTCTGGACGGCTACGTCCGGGACGGTTATGCCCTCAAGGGCAACGTGACCGTGACCGGGATGACAGGTGGCGGCGTGCTGACCGTGTGGGGCAGCGGCCCCAGGCCGGTCACGTCCACGGTGAACTGGTGGACCAGCGGCCAGGTCCTGTCGAACTTCCTCTTCACCGAGCTCGGTGCCGTTGGGGCGTACCGCAGCGTGTTGACGCTCCAGGCCACCAGTTCGCCGACCCACGTGATCCTCGACCTGACCAGCCTGCTGGTCGGTCACCCGAGCCAGGTGCTCGTCAACCGTGCCTAGGCGGCCGGAGGCGCGCACCGCGCCCCGAACGCCGCCATCCGACCAGCCGACGGGGGAACGAAGAATGACGTCGTCCGAACCTGACCCGGCCGCCTCCCGGCGGGCCCTGCTGCGGCGGGCCGCCGTCACCGGCGGCGCGGCGGTCGCCGCCACCACAGCCAACGCTGCGCCCGCCGCCGCCACCACAGCCAACGCCGCGCCCGCCGCTGCGCCCGCCGCCGCTGCGACCGGAGACCCGGTCGTCCTCGGCGGGACCACCACCGGCGGCCTGCACACCGTCGTGACCAGCGCCGCCGACGGCGGGGCCGCAACGCTCGCCCTGGAGAACAGCACCGGTGCGACCCTCCGGCTGACCCGCCGGCCGTCCAGCTTCGGGTGGGGCGGCGGGCTGGTCTCCACCGCCGACGGCCTGGGCGTGCAGCGGGTGGTCGACAGCGCGGTGGTGCAGCACGAGACGCTGACCACGGCGAACGCCACCATGCTGGTGCCGATCCCGCCGACCCGGGTGCTCGACAGTCGCAGCGCGACCGGTCGCGCCCGGCTCCTGGAGGGGGCCGGCCGGGTCGATCCGCAGGGCCGGGTACTTGCCGACACCCTGCTGGTCGTGCACCTGCGCGACATCGTCGACTACGGCGACGGCCTGATGGGCAACGTCACCGTGGCCAACACCGCGCGGGGCGGGTTCGCCACCGTCTGGGGTCGGGGTGAGCTGCCCACCGCCTCCACGATCAACTGGTGGGACGCCGGCCAGCTGCTCTCCAACGGCGTCATCTCCCAGCTCGGCGGCTACGAGACCGCCGGTGGAGACTACTACCCCGACGTGGTGGCGGTCTGGGTGGCCGCTGGCGCGGCGGCGGTGATCCTCGACGTCACCGGCCTGCTGGTGTTCCACCCGGAGTCGGCGGTGATCAACGCGAAGGCCGCCCAGGGCGGTCGCGTCGGTGCCGGCAGAGTCCGGGCCCGGGTGATCAGGGAAGCCGCCGAGCGCGGTGACCGCGAGGTGCGGACCGGTGCGTGACCACGAGGAGGACAGCAGCATGACCAGCGACCAGAGCCCCTCGGCCACCCGTCGGCGGCTGGTGAAGGGCGGCCTCGCCGTCGGTGCGGGTGTCCCGGTCGCGGCCGTCGTCGCCACGCCGGCCGAGGCGGCTGCCGGCGACCCGGTCCGCGCCGGGTTGACCAACGACGCCGGTACGACCGGGACGCTGCTGACCGGGGGCTCGTCGGCCGCCCCGACGCTGACCCTCACCCACGCCGACGGGCGTCCGCCGCTGATCCTCGCGCCCACTGCGGACGCGGCGATCCCGGCGGAGCTGCCTACCGGTTCGCTGGCGATCAACGAGTCGGGTGACCTGGTCATCGGGGGCAGGGACGCGACGAAGCGGTACGTCAACACCTCCCGCTGGGCGAACCGGACGCTGGCGGTCGCGCCGACGCGCATCCTGGACACCCGTGCGATGGGCACCTACGGCGGCAACGTGGTGGCCGGCGCGGGGAACGTGCTCGCCGGCAAGCTCGGCGCCGGCAAGATCATCCACGTGACGGTGAAGAACGTGCCGCCGGCGCTGGCCGGCAAGGCCACCGCCGCGTATGTCAACGTCACCGTGGCCGGGACCGTCTCCGGCGGCTTCCTCACCGCGTACAGCTCGTCGACGGCCCGGCCGGGCACGTCCTCGTTGAACTGGTGGGGGCCCAACCAGGTGCTGTCGAACCTGGTGGAGGTGCAGTTGGGCAGCCACGACGGCACCCCGCTGTCGTTCGGCGTCTACGTCAACGCGGCCACCTCGGTCATCGTGGACGTCTGCGGGTTGATCCTCGCCGAACCCGGCACGTACTGAAGCCGTACACCGGTCGCCGTCGTGGTGCGGGTTTGCCCACTGCCGTGGCGGCGGCCGGGGACCGGCGGTGGGCGGGCCGCCGACGGCATGGGATTCTGGGGTACGTGACCAGTCCCGCTGCGGTCCTGCGCCCGCTCACCATCGGCCCCCACCGGGTGTGGCCGCCGGTGGTGCTCGCGCCGATGGCCGGCATCACCAACGTCGGTTTCCGGCAGCTCTGCCGGGAGCAGGGCGGTGGCATCTACGTCTGCGAGATGATCACCACGATCGCGCTGGTGCAGCGGAACCCGAAGACCCTGCGCATGATCGCCTTCGGTGCCGAGGAGCAGCCGCGTAGCCTCCAGCTCTACGGCACCGACCCGGAGGTGACCGCGGCTGCGGTGCGGATCGTGGTGGAGCGTGACCTCGCCGACCACATCGACCTGAACTTCGGCTGCCCGGTGCCCAAGGTGACCCGCCGGGGCGGTGGCTCGGCTCTGCCCTGGCGGCGGCGGCTCTTCGCCCGGCTGGTCAGGGCGGCGGTGGACGCCGCGTCACCCGCCGGGGTGCCGGTCACCGTCAAGATGCGCAAGGGCATCGACGACGATCACCTGACGTACGTCGAGGCGGGGCTGGCCGCCCAGGACGCCGGGGTGGCGGCGGTCGCCCTGCACGGGCGTACGGCCGCGCAGCGGTATTCCGGCACCGCCGACTGGGACGCCATCGCCACCCTCAAGCAGGCGCTCGACGTGCCGGTGCTCGGCAACGGTGACATCTGGGAGGCCGACGACGCGTTGCGGATGGTGGCCCACACCGGGGTGGACGGGGTGGTGGTCGGCCGGGGTTGCCTGGGGCGGCCGTGGCTCTTCGCCGACCTGGAGGCCGCATTCGAGGACCGACCGGAGCGTCGGCTGCCGACCCTCGGCGAGGTGGCGGTGACCATGCGGCGGCACGCCGAACTGCTGGTGGAACAGTTCACCGCCGGCTCGCGTACCCCGGCGCGGGGCGAGCGGGACGGCTGCACCGACTTCCGCAAGCACGTCGCCTGGTACCTGAAGGGTTTCCCGGTGGGCAGCGAGCTGCGCCGGGAACTCGCCATGATCGAGAGCCTGGCCCAGCTGGACGACCTGCTCGGCAAGCTGGACGCGGCCGAACCGTTCCCGGTGGCCGCCCTCGGTCAGCCGCGCGGCCGGACGAACTCTCCCGGCAAGGTCTTCCTGCCCGAGGGCTGGCTGGCTAGCCGGGACGACGACACCGTCCCCGAGGGCGCCGAGTTGGACGACTCGGGCGGCTGAGACCGACCGACCCGGTCGCCGTCCGCCGCCCGTCGTCGACGGGGCGTCCGCCGCCCGGGGTCGTCCGCCGCCTGGGGGTGTCCGGGGTGTTCCGCCGGCCGGGGTGGTGTGCTGTTCGGGTTGTCCGGGGTGGTCCGCCGGTCGGCGGTGCCGACGGTGAAGGACCGACCCCCGAGGGGGCCGGCCCTTCGTATGACCGGTGTGGGGCGGGTCAGGAGGCGTAGCCGCGGCTGGCGATCCAGTGGGCCAGCTCGTCGACGTCGATCCGGTAGGAGGCGGTGTCCGGGTTGGCGGAGTCGGCGATCGTCACGACCCGCCCACCGTCGCGGTAGCCGACGACGCTGATGTAGTGCCCACCCTCGAAGGCGTGGGTGTTGCCGTCGGTGTCGGTGGCGGTGCCGGCGATGTTGGCGACCACGGCCCGGCCGTCGTCCACCGCCCGGACGATGTCGGCCCGCAGCTGCGCGATGCGCTTGCCGTCGACCTTGTCGACCGGGATCTCGGTGCTGCGGTACGCGTTGCGGCCGATCTCCTTGTTCAGCACCGGGGTGATGTCGTTGATGCTGTCGGTGCCGTCCTCGGTGGTGCCCATCTCCTTGGCCATGGCGTCGACGTCGATGTTCTTGCCCTGGACACTCAGGGCGTTCCGGGTGGCGGCGGGGCCGCAGTAGTAGAAGTTGGGCTGCGCGGCGTAGTCGACCTTCAACTCGCGCTCGCCGGCCGGCTTGCGGTCGGTCTGCACGACGGCGGCGGGTCGGGTCGTCTCGGCGGCCTGGGCGGCCAGCGCGGGGCCGGCGATACCACCGGCGGTGACGGTCAGGCCGGCAGCGGTCAGCACGGTCTTACGCAGGATGTCGGTACGCATGATGTCGTGCTCCTCTGCATCTCGGGGGTCCACGCCCGCGTACGTCCGCAGGGGGTGCGGGATGGGCGCGGTCGCGCCGTGGGGCAGGTGAAGAGGGGTGGCTCGCGTTCCGGGGCGGCGTGCTCCGGGGGCGTCCGTTCCGCGGCGCTCCCGTGCCTCCGGCCGAGCGGGGCCGGCCGGGGGGTGCGATCGCGGATGCCAGTTGTAACGACCCCGGCCGGCCCACGATTCCGACCTACGGGTGGCCTCCGTCACCGGGCCGGTGGGCTGGTCCGCCAGCGGTGCCCCGAATCCGACGACCCCGTCGCCGACCTCTCAATTCGGTCACTCAGCGTCATGTTTCGCACCCCCCACCCCAGACCCGCCCGCATCCTTTGCTCTGCTGCCCTCGGCGCGACGGTCACGCTTTGTGTCTGGTGCGTATGTGGCGGCAGAGCAAAGGATGCGGATGGGGGTTGGTGGGGGTCGCCGGGAGTTGGGGAGAATGGGCAGCTCAGGCAGGTTCTGGGGATGATGGGACCGGCTGGACCCGGAATGGGACCGAAAAATCGGTTACTCTAAGTGATTTTGGTCTGCCCGTGGCCGGATGTGACGGAAAGTGGTCGAGGCTGGCGGGCTGGTGGTGGGTCTGCCGGCGATTCGGACGTTGTCGGAGGGGTGGGGCCAGGGGATCTCCGGGGACGGGTGGAACGTGATGCCGGCGGCCTGCCAGCGCGGGCCGTGGCCGGCCAGCCGCTCCCGGAAGCCCGCCCAGCTCCGGGTCGACGGCGCGGACCAGGCCACCTCGGCGAGGGCGGGCAGCCGGGGGAGGAGCAGGAACTCGATCTCGGCCAACGACGTCACCGACTCGGTCCAGAGCGGGGCCTCCACGCCGAGCACCGCCTCCGCCGGGACGCCGGTCAGGTGGGTCGCCGGGTCCCAGTGGTACGCCCGGTGCACGTCGATCAGGCCCGCCCAGTCGTGGCCGAGCGGTGTGTCCGGGGCGTACTTCATGTCCAGGTAGGCGTGGTTGCCGGGGGAGAGGATCAGCCGGGCGCCCCGGCGTACCGCCTCGGCGACGGTCGGGTCGTCGCCGTCGGTGCCCCACCACTGCAGGACCCGGCCGTCGACGTGGTCGGCGGGGGCGATCTGGTGCCAGCCGACCACGGTCCGGCCGAGCCCGGCGACGATCTGCTGCACCCGCTCCACGAAACCGGTGTACGCCGCCCCCTTCACCTTGTACGCCTCGTCACCGCCGATGTGCAGCCACGGCCCGGGGGTCAGCGCGGCCACCTCGCCGAGCACGTCGGCGACGAAGTCGTACGTCCGCTCGTCGGTGGGGTCGACGTAGCTGAAGCCGACCTCGGTGCCGGTGTACGGCGGTGGCGCGACCTTGTCCGGCGCCAGCTCCGGGTAGGCGACCAGCGCCGCGTTGGTGTGGCCGGGCAGGTCCACCTCGGGGACGACGGTGACGTGCCGCCGGGCGGCGTACCCGACGATGCGTCGGTAGTCGGCGGCGGTGTACCAGCCACCGGGGCCGCCGCCCACCTCGGTGCGCCCGCCGACGGTGGTCAGCCGGGGCCAGGAGTCGACGGCGATCCGCCAGCCCTGGTCGTCGGTGAGGTGCAGGTGCAGGTGGTTGAGCTTGTACCGGGCCAGGTGGTCGATCACCCGACACACGTCGTCGACGGTGAAGAAGTGCCGCGCCACGTCGAGCATCGCGCCCCGGTAGGGGAAGTGGGGGCGGTCGACGATCGTGCCGCCGGGCACCACCCACCGCTCGGCCACCGTGGTCCGGCTCTCGACGGCCGCCGGCAGCAGTTGCCGCAGCGTCTGCACACCGTGGAAGAGGCCGGTCGCGGTGCCGGCGGTGATGCGTACCCCGTCGACGTCGACGTCGACGCGGTACTCCTCCGCTGCCCACTCCCGCGCCGCCGGCGCCGACGGGCGCGGCGCGGTGGCGGACAGGGTGAGCATCAGCGTGCCCGGGATCGTGGGCAGGTCGGTGACCGGCAGCGGCAGGCCGGTGGCGGGACGCAGCAACTCCGCGAGACGTTCGGCGACGTCCCGGGCGGCCGGGTCGGCGCTCACCCGTACCGCCGCATCGGCCGGGAGGACGAAGTTCGCGGCCGGCTGCGGCCTCACCGACGCGGGCGCCGGCACCACGTCGCCCAACCCGACCGACGGCCGGGTGAGCAGCCGTTCGGCGGCTCCGGCGGCGCTGCCCGCCAGCTCGGCCGCAGCCGGCTCGCCCCCGGTGACCACGAAGCCTGTCGTGGGCCCACCCGTCGTCGGCCCACCCGTCGTCGGCCCACCCGTCGTGGGCCCACCCGTCGCGGGCCCGTCCGTTGTCGGCGCGGCCGGCATGGTGGGGGCCTGGTCGGGCGGGGACGGGAGGTCGGCGGGGGCTGGCTGCTCGGGGGCTGGGGCGGGGACGAGGCCGGGCGGCGGGGTGAGCGACACGGGGCAGCTCCGGGGTGTATTCGCGAGGGATATGGCAAAGGTCAGGTTTGCGGAACCGGTGACGTCAAGAGTACGAGGAGGAAGCGGAATTGCGTGATCGTGCGCATGGAAGCGTTCCCAGAAACCGGCGCGAACGCGGATAGTCGTGATGGCTGTGCCTATTGTCACCGAACGGTCCCAGGCTGCCCGATGTTCGCTTAACCTTCGCCCACCGATCGCTGACCAGGCCGGATTGCCGGAGGTCGGCCCCGGGGTAGGTCAGAACTGAACCTTCGTTAAGTGTCAATTCCGGCGCGCGTGGGAGGCTTCTGGTGACAGCGCACGAGACGGACAAGTACGTCTACGACTTCGCCGAGGGCAACAAGGATCTCAAGGACCTGCTCGGTGGAAAGGGCGCCAATCTCGCCGAGATGACCAATCTCGGCCTGCCGGTGCCGCCCGGTTTCACCATCACCACCGGGGCGTGCCAGGCGTACCTGGCGACCGGGCGGGAGCCGGACGGGCTGGCCGGCCAGATCGAGGCCCACCTGCAAGCCCTGGAACGGGAGATGGGGCGTCGTCTCGGTGACCCGGACGACCCACTGCTGGTCTCGGTACGCTCCGGTGCCCGGTTCTCGATGCCCGGCATGATGGAGACCGTCCTCAACGTCGGCCTCAACGACCGCAGCGTCGTAGGACTCGCCCGCCAGGCCGGCGGCAGCGCGGACCCGACCGCCTCCGGCGGCAACGACCGGTTCGCCTGGGACTCCTACCGCCGGCTGATCCAGATGTTCGGCAAGACCGTCTGCGAGGTACCGGGCGAGGAGTTCGAACACGCCCTCGACGAGGCCAAGCGGGCCAAGGGCACCCACGACGACCTCGACCTGGACGCCGACGACCTGCGCGGGCTGGTCGAGACGTACAAGAAGATCTTTGCCGAGCACACCGGGCGGGAGTTCCCGCAGGAGCCGCGCGAGCAGCTCGACCTGGCCATCCGGGCGGTCTTCGAGTCGTGGAACGCCGAGCGGGCGATCCTCTACCGCCGCCAGGAACGCATCCCGGCCGACCTCGGCACCGCCGTCAACGTGGTGGCCATGGTCTTCGGCAACCTCGGCCCCGACTCCGGCACCGGTGTCGCCTTCACCCGCGACCCGGGCAGCGGCGCGCAGGGCATCTACGGTGACTACCTGGCCAACGCCCAGGGTGAGGACGTCGTCGCGGGCATCCGCAACACCGTGCCGTTGCAGGAACTGGAACGGCTCGACAAGACCTCCTACGACCAGCTGCTCGACATCATGGCCCGGCTGGAAGGGCACTACCAGGATCTCTGCGACATCGAGTTCACCATCGAGCGGGGCAAGCTCTGGATGCTCCAGACCCGGGTGGGCAAGCGCACCGCCGCCGCCGCGTTCGTCATCGCCGGGCAACTCGTCGACGAGGGCCTGATCGACCTCGACGAGGCGCTGCACCGGGTCAACGGCGCGCAGCTCGCCCAGCTGATGTTCCCCCGCTTCCAGCTCGACCACGACGTCCCGCCGGTCGCCCGGGGCATCGGGGCCTCCCCGGGTGCCGCGTCCGGCGCGGTGGTCTTCACCTCCGCCCGCGCCGTCGAGCTGGCCGCCGAGGGCAAGGCGGTGATCCTGGTCCGCCGGGAGACCAACCCCGACGACCTCAACGGCATGATCGCCGCCCAGGGCATCCTCACCTCGCGCGGCGGCAAGACCAGCCACGCCGCCGTGGTGGCCCGGGGGATGGGCAAGACCTGCGTCTCCGGGGCCGACGAGATCGAGGTCAACGTGCCGGCGAAGCGGTTCACCGTCGGCGGGCGCACCGTCTCCGAGGGCGACGTCGTCTCCATCGACGGCACCACCGGCAAGGTCTACCTGGGCGAGGTGCCGGTCGTGCCGTCCGAGGTGGTCCAGTACTTCGAGGGCAGCCTCGACCCGGCGCACGTCGACAACGCGCTGGTCCGGGCCGTACACCGGATCATGACGCACGCCGACGCACGGCGGCGGCTGGCGGTGCGGACGAACGCCGACACCGGGGCGGACGCGGCCCGCGCCCGGCGCTTCGGCGCCGAGGGCATCGGCCTGTGCCGCACCGAGCACATGTTCCTCGGCGACCGGCGGGAACTGGTCGAACGCCTGATCCTCGCCGCCACCGACACCGACCGCACCGACGCCCTTGCCGCTCTGCTGCCCCTGCAGCGCCAGGACTTCGTGGAGATCTTCCGCGAGATGGCCGGACTCCCCGTCACCGTCCGGCTGATCGACCCGCCGCTGCACGAGTTCCTGCCCCCGCTGGAACAGCTCGCGGTCAACGTCGCCGTCGCCCAGGAACGCGGCGAGGACGTCGCCAAGGAGGAGGCGCTGCTCGCCGCCGTCCGGCGGATGCACGAGGAGAACCCGATGCTCGGCCTGCGCGGCGTACGCCTCGGCCTGGTCATCCCCGGCCTGTTCGCGATGCAGGTCCGCGCGATCGCCGAGGCGGCCGTCGCGGTCACCCGCGACGGCGGCGCGGCCTGCCCGGAGATCATGGTCCCGCTGGTCGGCGCCGTCCAGGAGCTCGAGACGGTACGCGCCGAAGCCGAGAAGATCATCGCCGAGGTGGTCGGGGACAGCGGGGTCGAGGTGCTGATCGGCACCATGATCGAGGTACCCCGGGCGGCGCTGACCGCCGGCCAGATCGCCGAGGCGGCGCAGTTCTTCTCCTTCGGCACCAACGACCTCACCCAGATGGGCTGGGGTTTCTCCCGCGACGACGTCGAAGGCGCATTCTTCTGGCGTTACCTGGAACTGGGCATCTTCGGCATCTCCCCGTTCGAGTCGATCGACCGCGACGGGGTCGGCCGGCTCATCCGGATCGCCGCCGAGGAGGGGCGGGCCGCCCGCCCCGGGCTGAAGCTCGGCGTCTGCGGCGAACACGGCGGCGACCCCGACTCGGTGCACTTCTTCCACGAGGTGGGGCTGGACTACGTCTCCTGCTCGCCGTTCCGGGTGCCGGTCGCCCGGCTGGAGGCCGGCCGGGCCGCCATCGAGACGACCGGCTCCGACAGCCGCTGACCGCCCGCGACGTCCACCGGCCCGCCGCCGGTGGGCGTCGCGCGGCGTCGGTGCCCGGCCGGGTCGCGGGGTTCCCGGTGCGCGCGCCCGCGGTGCGCGCGCCCCCGGCGCGGTGCGGCGTAACCTGGGCTCCCGCGACCATGGGGTACGACCGTGAAGGGGTGACCGGATGAGCAGCGGCTGGGTGAGCGCCACCGTCGATGCCGGCCGACCCGGGACCTGCGTGTTAGGGCCGGTCGCGCCCGGCGCGTTCGGGCCGGTTGCGTTCGGGCCGGCCCTGTCCGGCGTGTCCGGGCCGGCCCTGTCCGGCATGTTCGGGCCGGCTGTGTCCGGCATGTTCGGGCCGGCCCTGTCCGGCGACGACGAGCCCCGGCGGGGCTGAGATGCCCACAGTCGACGGCCAGCCGGCCGACGCGCAACGGTGGGTCGAGGAGACGCCCAAGGACACCGGCCACGGCCGGTCCCCGTACGAGCGGGACCGGGCCCGGGTGCTGCACTCGGCGGCGTTCCGTCGGCTCGCCGCGAAGACCCAGGTGCACGTCGCCGGGACCGACGACTTCCTGCGTACCCGGCTGACCCACTCGCTGGAGGTGGCCCAGATCGCCCGGGAGATGGGTGCCCGGCTCGGCTGCGACCCGGATCTGGTGGACACCGCCGGGCTGGCCCACGACCTCGGGCACCCGCCCTTCGGGCACAACGGCGAGGACACCCTGGACGGGCTCGCCGCGTCCTGTGGCGGCTTCGAGGGCAACGCGCAGACGCTGCGGGTGCTCACCCGGCTGGAGGCGAAGGTGCTCGCCCCGGACGGCAGCCCTGCGGGGCTCAACCTCACCCGGGCCGCGCTCGACGCGGTCAGCAAGTACCCGTGGCCCCGCCGCCCCGGGCTGCGCAAGTTCGGCGTGTACGGCGACGACCGCCCGGTCTTCGACTGGCTACGCGCCGGCAGCCCCGCCCCCACCGCCACCTCCGCTGATCCCGACCCGTCCGGCGGGGCCCGCCGCTGCCTGGAGGCGCAGGTGATGGACTGGGCCGACGACGTGGCGTACTCGGTGCACGACGTCGAGGACGGCATCCACGGCGGGTACGTCTCGTTGCGTCCCCTCCTGAACGACCCGGACGAACGCGCCGCGCTCTGCGTCGACGTGGCCGCCGTCTACTCCGGGGAGTCCCCGGACGACCTCGGCGGGGTGCTTGTCGAGTTGCTCGCCGACCCGGTGCTCACCCCGTTGGCCGGGTACGACGGCAGCCACCGGGCGCAGGTCGCCCTCAAGACCACCACCAGCGTGCTCACCGGCCGGTTCGTGGCGACCGTGGTCGGGGCGACCCGGGACCGCTTCGGCCCCGGCCCGCACCACCGCTACGCCGCCGACCTGGTCGTGCCGCGCCGGATCAGGGCGCAGTGTGCCCTGCTCAAGGGCATCGCCTGGCGGTACGTGATGTGCCGCCCGGACGCCCGCACCCGTTACGACCGTCAGCGGGAGGTCCTCACCGAACTGGTCACCGTGCTCGTCGACCGCGCCCCGGACGCCCTCGACCCGGTCTTCGCCCCCCTCTGGCGGCAGGCCGGAGACGACCCGGCCCGCCTACGCGTCATCATCGACCAGGTCGCCTCCCTCACCGACCCCGCCGCCCTGACCTGGCACACCCACCTCACCTGAAACCCGCTGCCCCGCTCCCGCCCCCCGCTCCCGCCCTCCGCTCCCCCGCTCCCGCCCCTCGATCCGGTGATCAAGAGCTTTGCGTCAGTTGATCAAGAGGTTTACGTCAAAGTTGATCGCTGGATTGACGCAAACCTCTTGATCACCGGGGAGGGTGACGCAAACCTCTTGATCACCGGATCGAGGGGCGGGGCGGAGGGGTGGGGGAGAGGGATGGGGGGAGTTAGGGTAGCCTTAGTTTTATGGTGGAGCGCTCCAAGATGGTTACTGCGGCGCGGGTGGTGCGGGTCGGACGGCCCACCCCGCACCTGGTCCGACTCGTTCTCGGTGGGGAGGAGTTGGTCGGACTGCCGGTGGGGGAGTTCACCGACCACTACGTCAAGCTGGTCTTTCCGCCCGAGGGGGTGGACCTGCCGAGGCCGCTGGACCTGACGGCGATCAAGCGGGAGCTGCCCCGGGAGCAGTGGCCCCGGCTGCGCGCGTACACCGTGCGGGCCTGGGACGCGGCGGCCGGTGAGTTGACCATCGACGTGGTGCACCACGGCGACGAGGGGTTGGCCGGGCCGTGGGCGGCGCGGCTGCGGCCCGGCGACGAGGTGCTGTTCACCGGCCCCGGCGGGGCGTACGCGCCGGACCCGACGGCGGACTGGCACCTGCTGGTGGGTGACGAGAGCGCCCTGCCGGCGATCGGCGCCGCGTTGGAGCGGCTGCCCGAGGGTGCCCCGGCGGTCGTCCTGGTCGAGATCGCCGACCCGGCCGACGAGCAGTCGTTGCCCAGCCCCGGCGCGGTGGCGTTGACCTGGCTGCACCGGGCCGGCCGACCGGTCGGCGAGGCCCTGGTCGCGGCGGTACGGGAGCTGGAGTTCCCGCCCGGCCGGGTGCACGCCTTCGTGCATGGCGAGGCCACGTTCGTCAAGGAGTTGCGCCGGCTGCTGCGGGTCGAGCGGTCGGTGCCCCGGGAGGCGCTGTCGATCTCCGGCTACTGGCGACGCGGCATGGACGACGAGGGCTGGCGCTCCACCAAGCCGGACTGGAACCGCCAGGTGGAGGCCGAGGAGGCCGAGGTCCTGACCTGAGCACCGTCAGGTGGAGGCCGAGGGGGCCGAGGTCCTGACCTGAGCACCGCCCACGGGTCGTGGGAATGGGCGCAATCGCCTGCTGTCGGGGTCACCGGGCGGGACGATGTGACCATGGCTGAGCGGGCGCGGGACGTAGATGCGCGGGCGGGTGGCAGGCCCGACCCGGTGGTGCTCACCCTGGGCGTCGGCGGGGTGCTGGCGGTCGTGCTCTGGGGGGTGTCCGCGCGCGGTTCGCTGGCCGACTTCGGCGAGTCCGGGCTGGCCTGGGTGATCGGCACCTTCGGCTGGTTCTTCGTCGTCGCGGCGGACGCCTTCCTGGTGCTCGCGGTGGTCGTCGCGGCCTCCCGCTACGGCCGGATCCGGCTGGGCGCCGACGACGACCGGCCGGAGTTCGACACGCTGGCCTGGGTCGCCATGATGTTCAGCGCGGGGATGGGCATCGGTCTGGTCTTCTTCGCGGTGGCCGAGCCGATCCAGCACTACGCCACCCCGCCGCCGGCCACCGGCGTCGGGGCACAGACCCCGGGTGCCGCCGCGGCGGCCATGCAGTACACGCTCTTCCACTGGACGCTGCACCCGTGGGCGATCTACGCCGTCACCGCGCTGGCGCTGGCGTACTCGACATTCCGCAAGGGGCGGGACAACCGGATCTCTGCCGCGTTCCACCCGCTGCTCGGCGCGCGGGCCGACGGGGTGGCCGGTCGGGCCATCGACCTGCTCGCGGTGTTCGCCACGGTCTTCGGTTCGGCCACCAGCCTCGGCCTCGGCGCGCTCCAGGTGGCCGCCGGTCTGGACCTGGTGGCCGGCGTACCGGACACCCGGTCGGTGGAACTGACCGTGATCGGCGCGCTGACCCTGGCCTTCGTCGTCTCGGCCTTCTCCGGCCTGCACCGGGGGGTCAAGTGGCTGTCCACCACCAACGTCCTGCTGGCCGTGGCGCTGATGGTCTTCGTGTTCGTGGTGGGACCGACGATCTACACGCTGGAGGTGCTGCCCGCGTCGGTCGGTGACTACCTCAGCAGCCTGGTGTTCATGTCCACCCGTACCGGCGCGTTCTCCGACCCGGCGTGGCTCGGGTCCTGGACGATCTTCTACTGGGCCTGGTGGATCTCCTGGGCGCCGTTCGTCGGCACCTTCATCGCGCGGATCTCACGCGGGCGGACCGTGCGTCAGTTCCTGGTCGGGGTACTGCTGGTGCCCAGCGGGGCCAGCGCGATCTGGTTCGCGATCATGGGCGGCAGCGCCCTGCGTACCCAGGCCAGCGGCACCCGCGATCTGGTGGCGGACGTCGGAGCGGGCAGTGAGCAGGCGCTGTTCGGGCTGCTGGACGCGCTCCCGCTGGGGACCGTCACCAGCGTGCTGGCCATGGTGCTCATCGCGCTCTACTTCGTGACCAGCGCCGACTCGGCGTCGTTGGTGCTGGGGGCGCTCACCTCGGGCGGCGCACTGCGCCCGCACCGCGTACTCGTGGTGCTCTGGGGGGTGCTGATCGGGGCGGTCGCCGCGGCGCTGCTGCTCGCCGGGGCCTGGCCGCCCTGCAACAGGCGACCATCATGGTGGCGCTGCCGTTCGTGGTGGTGATGCTCGGGCTCGCCGTGGCGCTGCTGCGTGACATGGCCCGGGACCCGGCGGTCGACCCGCACCCGGACCGGGGACGCCGGTCCGGCCTGTCCGCCGCCGTGCGGGCCGCCCGGTCGTACGACGAGGAGAACCCGCCCCCGGTCACCCACTGGCTGCACCGTCCTCCCCGCTGAGCCGGGCGTTCGCCAGCCGCCCGTCCCCCGCCCGACGGATCGTCGGTCCGGCAGGGCAGGATGGAGGGCCGAGGGGGTGGCACCGCATGGCTGGGCGGATCAGGGACGAGGACATCGCGTTGGTCCGCGAGCGTGCCTCCATCGCCGAGGTGATCTCGGACACGGTGACCCTGAAGTCGGCCGGTGGCGGCAACCTCAAGGGCCTGTGCCCGTTCCACGACGAGAAGAGCCCGTCGTTCAACGTCTCACCGGCCCGTAACGTCTTCTACTGCTTCGGTTGCGGCGTCGGTGGCGACGCGATCAAGTTCCTGATGGACGCCGAGCATCTCACCTTCGTCGAGTCCGTCGAGCGGCTCGCCGACCGGGTCGGCATCCAGCTGCGCTACGTCGAGGGTGACCAGGCCGCGCCCCGGGCCCGTCCGCAGCAGGGGCAGAAGCAGCGGCTGGTGGCCGCGCACGCCGCCGCCGTGGAGTTCTATCAGGCGCAGCTCACCACGGCCGGCGCCCGTCCGGCCCGGGAGTTCCTGGCCCGGCGCGGTTTCGACCGGGCCGCCGCGCAGCGGTACGGGTGCGGCTTCGCCCCGGACGCCTGGGACCTGCTCACCAAGCACCTGCGTCAGCAGGGGTTCACCCATGACGAGCTGGTCACCGGCGGGTTGTCCCGGCCGTCGCGCTCGGGCACCCTGATCGACCGGTTCCGTCGCCGGCTGATGTGGCCGATCCGGGACATCGCCGGTGATGTGATCGGCTTCGGGGCGCGGAAACTCTTCGACGACGACGACGGCCCGAAATACCTCAACACCCCCGAGACGCCGATCTATAAGAAGTCGCACGTGCTCTACGGCATCGACCAGGCCAAACGGGAGATCGCCAAGCAGGGCCGGGTGGTCGTCGTCGAGGGTTACACCGACGTGATGGCCTGCCACCTGGCCGGGGTCCCGACCGCCGTGGCGACCTGCGGCACCGCCTTCGGCGCGGACCACATCGGCGTACTGCGCCGGCTGCTGCTCGACACCGACGCGGTGGCCGGTGAGGTGATCTTCACCTTCGACGGGGACGCCGCCGGGCAGAAGGCCGCGCTGCGTGCCTTCGAGGACGACCAGCGCTTCGTCGGGCGTACCTTCATCGCGGTCAGCCCCGACAACATGGACCCGTGCGACCTGCGGTTGGCAAAGGGCGACCTGGCGATCCGTGACCTGGTGGCCCGCCGCGAGCCGCTCGTCGACTTCGCCCTTCGCCACGTGATCAACCGCTACGACCTGGACACGGTGGACGGCCGGGTCGAGGCGATGCGCCGGGCTGCGCCCCTGGTTGCCAAGATCAAGGACCGGGAGAAGCGTCCCGAGTACGTCCGCAAGCTCGCCGGTGACCTCGGCATGGAGATCGAGCCGGTGCAGCGGGCGGTGCTGGCCGCCGCCAACTCCCCCGGCGAACGGGAGGCCACCGCCCCGCCCCGGGGTCGGACCCGTGCGGCTGCGCCCGCCGTGGACAGCCCGGAGTCGATGGTCGAGCGGGAGGCGTTGAAACTCGCCCTCCAGGAGCCGGTCCTCGCCGGCCCGATGTTCGACGCCGTCGAGGCCGCCGAGTACCGGCACCCGGTGCACGTCGCGGTCCGTACGGCGATCGCGGCGGCCGGCGGGGTGGCGGTGGCGGCCGGCGGCGCGGTGTGGATCGGTGCCGTGCGGGACGCCTGCGAGGACCTGGCCGCCCAGGCGCTCGTCGGTGAGCTGGCGGTGGAGCCGCTGCGGATCGACGGCGAACCCGACCCGAGGTACGTCTCCAGCACCCTCGCCCAGTTGCAGTGGGGCTCGGTGACCGCCCGGATCAGGGACCTGAAGTCCAAGATCCAGCGGATCAACCCGGTCAACCAGAAGGACGAGTATTTCGCCCTCTTCGGGGAACTGCTTTCGCTGGAACAGCATGCGCGGGCCCTGCGCGAGCAGGCCGCGGGAGGACTCTGATGGGACTGTTCGGCCGCAAGCCCAAGCTGCCCGCCGCCGCCCGCCCCGCCCTGACCGCCGGGGAGCGGGTGCTGGCCTGGGCCGCCGTCGGCAACGGCGGAGACGACGGTGCGTCGGCTGCTGACAGTGCGTCAGCAGGTGCAGGTGCAGGTGCAGGTGCCGGTGGCGGGGTGCTGGTGGCGACCAACCTCGGGCTCTGGCTGCCCGGTCGGGCGGAGCGGCTGGGCTGGCACGACATCCTCAAGGCCGTCTGGTCCGGGCGGGAGCTGACCGTCACGGTGGCGGAGACGATCGACGAGCGGGATGGTTACCTGGTGGTCGCCGACGGTCCCGTCGAGACGTACCTGCTGCTCGATCCGGGGGACCTGCCGCACCAGGTGCGGGCGCGGGTGACCCGCTCGGTGGCGTACACCCAGCAGCACCCGGTGCCCGGCGGCTCGGGCCGGATCGCGGCCCGGCGGGTGGCCGGGGCGGACGGTCTGACCTGGACGGTCCGCTACGACCCCGGCACCCCGGTCGACGCCGACGGGGTACGCGCCGAGACCGACCAACTGGTCGCCGCCGCCCGCGCCGCCACCGCCCCGGCCGACCTCTGACTCTCGGCGGGTACGTCTCGCAACTCCGGCCAGGTCGCGTGGTCGCCGCGAGGCGGATGCCGCCATCTCGGCCCCGTTGAGTCGATCATGGTCGCGGGGGTCGGGGTTGGCGGTGCGGTTCGACCCCGGCGCGGCGAGATCGTGGTGACCGGCCAGGCCGACCGATACCGACCAGGCCGACCGAAGCTGACCCAGGCGGACCGATACCGACCGGGTCAGCGGGCTCTTGCCCAGGTCACGAAGCGTGCGGTCAGGTCGGGTGGGGCGACACCGTCGTGCAGGGTGGCGAGATCGCTCATCGCCTCGCCCAGCAGGGTGCCCAGATAGAACAACATGGCGGTGCGATCCTCGCGGTACTCGCCGAGCAGCGCCAACCGGGCCGGCGAGCACGGCCAGGCCGCCCCGCACACCCGGCAACGCCAGGAGGGACGGGCCGCGACATGTGGGCGGTACCGGGGCATCAGCGCACCCCTGGCCGACCGCTGCGGGGGTGGGGGTGACGCGGGAATCCGCAGCGGGGCCGGCTGGTCTGGCGCATGGTCGAGCCTCCGTCACTGGTGGAGGGGAGCGCCCGCCGACGACACCGACGGACGCTCCCGGCCTGGTTCCGCCCACCGTCCGATCCCGGGAGCGGTCCCGCTGAGTGACATTCTGTTGATGATCCGACTACGGTGGGAGGTTCGACCTGCCGACGGCCCAGGCGTGGACCGGTCGACCCGGAACGGTACGAGGATGTACGGAGGCTGTCTGGTGGAACGTTCGTCCATGCTGGACCACTTCGCGGAGGAGTTGCGGCTCGTGCGGGCCGCCAACGGCATGTCCCAGGCGGCGCTGGCCGAGGCGCTGAGCTATTCGGGCGCGCTGGTGGCCAAGGTGGAGACCTGCGAACGCCGGCCGAGCCTGGACTTCGCGCGCCGCTGCGACACGGTGTTCACCACCGACGGCCGGTTCGAGCGCATCCAGAAACGAATCAGCCGGGAAACCGTGGTGCCCTGGTTCCGCGACTGGGCCGGCATCGAACAGGAAGCGACGGCGCTGCGTACTTTCGAACCGCTCTGCGTGCCGGGCCTGTTGCAGACCGAGGCTTACGCCCACGCACTGCTGTCCGGCGGCGGACTGTTCGCCCCTGACGAGATCGAGCAGCATGTGACCACCCGCCTTGATCGCCAAGCGATCCTTCACCGTGAGCGGCCACCCCTATTCACTGCCGTAATCGACGAGCACGTGCTGCACCGATGCATCGGAGGACCGCAACTGATGCGCGATCAATTGCTTCATCTGGTGAAGGTCGGCTCGACGTTGCCTCGGGTCCGCATCCAGGTGGTGCCGATGGCGGCCGGGGCATATGTTGGCCTCGGTGGACCCTTCGTGCTTGCCTCGTCACTGCACGCTGAGGACTTGGTCTACCTTGCAGGGCAGCGCCACGGTCAGGTGATCGACCGGGTCGACTACGTGCGGCAGATGGTCGAGGTGTGGGAATCGCTCCGTGGTGAGGCACTATCGCAGCAACAGTCCCTCGAACTGATGGCAGAAGTGGCGGAGACATGGATCTGAGTGATGCTTGGTGGCGCAAGAGCACCCGCAGCGGCCCTGATGGAGGGAACTGTGTCGAGGTGGCCGATAATCTGGCTGGCGTGGTGGTCGTGCGTGATTCCAAGGATCCGGGCGGGCCGGTGCTGGCCTTCGAGCCGCAAGCATGGTGCGCGTTCGTGGCACGGGTGGGCGGCCGGCCATGACGGCGGAGATTCGTGGCGCTGCGTTCTCCGAGCAGGGCCACCGCCCCGGGTTCCCCTCGGGGCCGCCGTCCTTGTGGAGATTTGTTGTCGCTCCAGCGACAATAAATCTCCACAATCCTGCGGAAACCCCTGCCCTCAGCCCGCAGCGCCCAGGCTCCTGTCCGCCAGGGTGAGTTGAGGCCAGCGACTCAGAGGTCCCTGCTGCCTGGCGGAACGCCCCGGGGGATGTGACCGATGCGTCGCTTTCGACGGTGGGGACGGTTGACCCGGAGTCTCCCCAGAAGACTCAAGGGCTATGCGGCTATGAACTCGACCGTACCGTGGGTGATTTTCGGATGGCCATGTCGCGGGCGAATGCCGTCCGGTCCCACTCGGCTCGAAACGCCGGGTCCTGGCGGCGTTCGTCGATGACTTGCTGCGCGGTTTTCAGGTCGGAGAGTTTCGTCACGCGCCCTCTACGTCTTTGATCCTCTGCTCTGCGGCGATCACTGCTCGGTTGAATTTTCGTTGGTTGACGCTCGCTTCGGGCCGATTGCGCCGACGATGAACGCGGCGTCGACCTGCCCGTAGATGGCTCGCCATCGGCTGCGTCCACCGCGAGGGCGGAGTTCCCGCAGGCTGTTTGTGGTCTTGATGGAGCTTGAGTGGGGGTAGCCGAGGTTCGGGCCCTGGCTTCCATCTTCTCGACTGCGTGACCGATCGCTGTCTGTTCTGTTGTGGGGAGGGCGCGAAGCTCGGTTTCGACCCCAGGGTGGTAGCAGACTGGCCAGGACACCCACTGGCTATAGCAAATCTGCGATAACACTTGCCAGGGTCACACGGGTCGACGCGCCGATGTTCGATCGTCAGGCCACCTTCATCCCATCTGTAGCCCTGGATCTCACGACTGAAGTCCGGCGTTGGTGGACGTGCGCTTCCCCAGATCGGCATCGCCTCAAGGGGGATGGGTTTGCACTGCTGGTCGGGGGTTAGCCGGCGGGTCCGGCGGGGCATGTCGGAGGGCGACACCCCGCAGATCCCCGAGGAGGGGCGATGGCCTCCGACGAGACCCACGCCGACCGCGACGACGCGGCCACCGTGCCCGACGACGCGGCCACCGTGCCCGCAGCCCGGCGCGGCCGGGGCCGGTCGGGTGACCGAACGGCCGGTGACCGCCCGTCGGGCGAGCGCGTGTCCGGCGAGTCCGTGTCCGATGACCGACGGCGAGGTGGTCGGCGGGACGCGGACCTCCGTACCCGGCCGGTCGGCCCCGACGACGGCCCGGACAGCCCCGCCGACCTGCACCGGGCGGACTGGAAGGCGGCGCTCAAGCGCACCGGGCGGGAGTTCCAGGAGGACAGCCTGACCGACTGGGCCGCCGCGCTGACCTACTACGGGGTGCTGTCGATCTTCCCCGGGATGCTGGTGCTGATCTCGATCCTCGGTCTGCTCGGCGAGCGGGCCACCAGTGGGGTCCGGGACACGGTCGGCCAGGTGGTGCCGGAGGAGAACATCCGTACCATCATCGAGACCGCGATCGACCAGGCCGGCCAGTCCGGTGGGCTGGCCAGCGTCGCCGCGATCATCGGTCTGGTCGCCGCGTTCTGGTCGGCCTCCGGCTACGTGGGCGCGTTCATGCGCGCCTCGAACAGCATCTACGACGTGCCGGAGGGGCGGCCGGTGTGGAAGACCCTGCCCATCCGGCTCGGGGTGACCGCCCTGGTCGGGGTGCTGCTGCTCGCCGCCGCGGTGATCGTGGTCTTCACCGGCGGCCTCGCCGAGCAGGTCGGCAACGCCATCGGGCTCGGCTCCACGGCGCTGACGGTGTGGAACATCGCCAAGTGGCCGGTGCTGCTGGTGCTGGTCAGCCTGATGTTCGCGATCCTCTACTGGGCGTCGCCGAACGCCCGCCACGGCGGGTTCCGCTGGGTCAGCCCGGGTGGCGTGCTGGCGGTGCTGCTCTGGCTGCTCGTCTCCGGCCTGTTCGCCCTGTACGTGAGCAACTTCGGGTCCTACAACAAGACCTACGGCGCGCTGGCCGGCGTGATCATCTTCCTGATCTGGCTCTGGCTGAGCAACATCGCGATCCTGCTCGGTGCGGAGTTCGACGCCGAGCTGGAGCGGGGCCGGGCCATCTCCGCCGGCCACGACCCCGACGAGGAGCCGTACGTCGAGCTGCGCGACGACCGCAAGCTGCGCAAGAAGCGCAACGCCGCCCCCGGCCGCTGACCCACCGGCGACCCCACGCCGCCCCGCCTGCCCCACGCCGCCCCGCCTGCGTCGCCCACCCGCCCTGCCTCGCCCTGCCCCGCCTGCCCTGCCCCGCCCCACCCGCGCCTGCCGCGCCCGCCCCGCCCCGCCGCGTCTCCGTGGCGGGGCGGCCACTTGTCACGGCCGGCCTGATCCGGTACTGCTTCGGCCGCGCGGAGCGGGGCCGGTGTGCGAGGGTCACCCGGTGGTGGTAGCAGGTCGTTGCGGATGTTTCTCAGTCTGTCAACCTTTTCTTGATCCACTAGTAGCTTTTGTTCTTTCGGACAAAAGTTGCCGGCGGAACGACTGAAGGTATGGACATGCGCCTCGGAACTCTCCTACTGTGTCGACCACAACACATCGGCGTGACGTCAATGTGAACCCTGAGACGGAGGTGAGTCCCGTGCGGGCGGCAGATCCCCTGCATGTGCAGCTGTTGCGGCTGCTCCGCGACGAGGGGCCCGCGTCCCGGGCCGAGCTGGGTGACCGGTTGCAGATGCCCCGTCCCCGGCTCCTCGCCGAGTTGGAACGCCTGGTCGGGCTGGGCCTGGTGGCCGAGGCCGGACTGGCCGCCTCCCGGGGCGGCCGTCGCTCCACCCTGGTCGAGCTGAACCCCGACCTCCGGTTCGCCGCCGTCGACATGGGCGCCAGCTCGATCGACGTCGAGGTGGTCAACGGGCGGCTGGAGCCGGTCGCCGCGTACGCCGAGGTGGCCGACATCCGCTCCGGTCCGAAGGCCATCCTGCACCGGGTCAACGACCTGCTGCACAAGGCCCGGGTGGACGGGGCGTACGAGCGGCTCAACGGCGTCGGCGTCGGCGTCCCCGGGCCGGTGAGCTTCCGCGACGGGCTGCCGGTGTCGCCGCCGATCATGCCCGGCTGGGACCGCTACCCGGTGCGTGAGCTGCTCAGCCGGGAGCACGGCTGCCCGGCGGTGGTCGACAACGACGTCAACATCATGGCGATCGGGGAGCGGCACGGGGGGGTGGCGCACTCGGTCGACGACTTCCTCTTCATCAAGATCGGCACCGGAATAGGGTGTGGGATCTACCTCAGCGGCGACGTCTACCGGGGCACCGACGGGTGCGCGGGGGACATCGGGCACATCCAGGTCGACGCCGGGGGGCCGACCTGCTCCTGCGGCAACGCCGGCTGCCTGGAGGCGCTCTTCAGCGGAGCGGCCCTGGCCCGGGAGGCCGGCGTCGCCGCGCGTACCGGCGCCTCGCCCGCGCTGGCCGAGCGGCTCGCCGCCCGGGGTGCCGTCTCCGCCCGCGACGTCGCCGAGGCGGCGATCGAGGGTGACGTCACCTGCATCCAGCTGATCCGCGACGGGGGTCGCCGGGTCGGGCAGGTGCTGGCCGGGCTGGTCAGCTTCACCAACCCTTCGATGATCGTCATCGGCGGCGGGCTGGCCCACCTCGGGCACATCCTGCTCGCCGAGATCCGCAGCGTGGTCTACCGCCGATCGCTGCCGCTGGCCACCGGCAACCTGCCGGTCGTCCTGTCCGAGCTGGGACCGCGCGCCGGCGTCGCCGGCGCGGCCGTCCTCGCCAGCGACGTCGCCTTCGGGGAGGCATCATGAGCAACGCACCGACCTCCGCCGCCGGGGACAACAGCCCGCTGGTCGAGGCGCCCGCCGACACCGTCGCCGGTGAGGTGGTGCTGCGGCTGACCGACGTGGTCAAGACCTTCCCCGGGGTACGCGCCCTCGACGGCGTGCAGTTGGAGGTGCGGGCCGGTGAGGTGCACTGCCTGCTCGGGCAGAACGGCGCCGGCAAGTCGACCCTGATCAAGGTGCTCGCCGGGGTGCACCGGCCGGACTCCGGCCAGGTGCAGTGGCGCGGTGAGCCGGTGCACTTCGCCAACCCGCAGGCCGCCATGCGCGCCGGCATCGCCACCATCTACCAGGAACTCGACCTGGTCGAGGACCTCTCGGTCGCGGAGAACGCCTTCCTCGGCCACGAGCCCAAGGTCGCCGGGTTCGTCCGGCGCGGCCACATGGCCCGGCGTACCCGGGAGATCCTGAGCCGGCTCGGCCACGGCGAGATCCCGCCCGGCCGGATGGTGCGCGCGTTGCCGGCCGCCGGCAAGCAGGTGGTCAGCATGGCCCGCGCGCTGTCCCACGAGGCCCGACTGATCATCATGGACGAGCCGAGCGCGGTGCTGGCCCACGACGAGGTCGACAACCTGTTCCGGATCATCCGGGAACTCACCGCCCAGGGCATCGCGGTCATCTACATCTCGCACCGGATGGAGGAGATCCGCGAGATCGGCGACCGGGTCACCGTACTCAAGGACGGCCGGACCACGGCGGCGAACCTGCCGGCCCGCGACACCCCGACCCGCGACCTGGTCGCCCGGATGACCGGCCGGAACATCGAGTACGTCTTCCCGGACCGCCCGACCGCGCCGACCGCCGGTGACGAGCTGCTGCGGGTCGAGGGGCTGAGCCGCACCGGCGAGTTCGCCGACGTCTCGCTCAGCGTCCGTCCCGGTGAGATCGTCGGCATCGCCGGCCTGGTCGGCTCCGGGCGCTCGGAGCTGCTGGAGACGATCTACGGGGCCCGCCGCGCCGAGTCCGGCACCGTCCGGATGGGCGGCCGGACCCTGCGGCCGGGCAGCGTCGGCGCGGCGGTACGGGCCGGCATGGGCATGGCCCCGGAGGAGCGGAAGAGTCAGGCGTTGCTGCTCGGCGAGCCGATCCACCGCAACGTCACCCTGGCGACCTTCACCCGGTACGCCCGCCTCGGCTTCACCAACGCCGGGCGGGAGCGGGCCGAGGCGGAACGGATCGCCGACGAACTCCAGCTCCGGCCCAACGACGTGCGCCGGGCGGTACGCACCCTGTCCGGCGGCAACCAGCAGAAGGTGGTGGTCGGGCGCTGGCTGCTCGGCGACACCCGGCTGCTGCTGCTCGACGAGCCGACCCGGGGGGTGGACGTGGGGGCCCGGGCCGAGCTGTACCGGGTGATCCGTGGCCTGGCCGCCCAGGGGGTCGGCGTGCTGCTGGTCTCCAGCGAGGTACCCGAGGTGCTCGGTCTGGCCGACCGGGTGCTGGTGATGCGCGAGGGCCGGATGGTGCGCGAGGCGCCCGCCGGCGAACTGGACGAGAACACCGTGCTCGACCTCGTCATGGCGGGGTCTCTGATGGAAGGCGCGCCGGCATGAGCGAGCGCAGTGGACATAACGAGGTGACGGCATGAGTGAGTCGACCGGGACCGCGACACCGGACCGGCCGGCGGACCTGCCGGCGCAGTCCCCGCCGGTCGACCCGGCGGTGACGGCGTCGCTCAAGGAGAAGCCGCGGACGGGCGGGTTGTCCTTTTGGCAGGGCGACGGGGGTGAGGGCGCGAAGCGTAACCTCGGCCTGATCGGCGTGCTGGTGGTGCTGGTCGTGATCGGCGCCGCGACCCGCTGGGACCTCTACTCCGACCCGGACTGGGTGTGGGGCAACACGCTGACCATCCTCAAGCTCGCCTCGGTGGTCGGGGTGGTCACCGTCGGGATGACCTTCGTGATCATCGGCGGCGGCATCGACCTGTCGGTCGGCGCGATCGTCGCCCTCGCCGGGGTGTGGGCGACCACGCTCGCCACCCAGAGCTACGGCGCCGGCGGCATGATCTTCACCGCGATCGTGGTCGGCACGGCGGTCGGGGTGGTCAACGGGATACTCATCTCCTACGGCCGGCTGGTGGCGTTCATCGCCACGCTGGCCATGATGGTCGCCGCCCGGGGCCTGGCCGCACAGATCTCCGGCAAGCAGACCCAGGTGTCGAACAACTCCTTCATCAACGGCATCGCCAGCACCGACCTGCTCGGCATCCCGCTGCTGGTCTACATCCTGGCCGCCGTGGTCGCCGCCGGCTGGGTGCTGCTCAACCGGACCACCTTCGGCCGGCGTACGGTCGCCGTCGGCGGCAACCCCGAGGCGGCCCGGCTCGCCGGGATCAACGTGCGGCGGCACACCCTGCTGCTGTACGCGCTGTCCGGGCTCTGCTGCGGCATCGCCGCGATCATGCTGACCGCGCAGGCCAACTCCGCCCAGGCGGCCATGGCCAACCTGTACGAGCTGGACGCGATCGCCGCGGCCATCATCGGCGGCACGCTGCTCAGCGGCGGCCGGGGCACCATCGTCGGCTCCCTGCTCGGGGTGCTGATCTTCTCCACCATCACCAACCTCTTCGCCATCAACGGCCTGTCCACCGAGGCGCAGAACATGGTCAAGGGCGGCATCATCGTCGGCGCCGTCCTGATCCAGCAGGTGCAGTTCCGCAGCGTCACCCAGTTCCTCGGCCGCAACAAGGCCACCACCTCCGCCTGACCGGGCACGTCCCTACCCCTTCGCACCAGCGCAATTCCGGCGGCCACCGACGGTGGCCGGGATCAGCACAACCTTTTTCACCCCACCATCCGTCATTTCAGGAGGTCGTCATGACCCAGCCCCGTGACCTGTCCCGTCGCCGGTTGCTCTTCGGCGGTGCGGCGGTCGGCGCCGGTGTGCTCCTCGCCGGTTGCACCAGCAACGAGTCCACACCGACCGCGGCGCAGACCAAGGCGGCCGACAACTCCGGTGGTGGCAACGCCGCCCCCGGCAAGAAGGTCACCATCGGCTTCTCCGCCCCCGCCGCCGACCACGGCTGGATCGCCGCCATCACCAACAACGCCAAGGCGCAGGCCGGGGCGTACTCCGACGTGGACTTCAAGACCGTGGAGGCGGGTGCGGACGCGGCTGCCCAGCGGGCCGCGCTGTCCACCCTGGTCGCCCAGAAGCCGGACGTCATCGTGGTGCTGCCGCACGACGGCAAGGAGCTCAACGCCTTCGGCCTGGAGGCGATGAAGGCCGGTATCCCGGTGGTCAACCTGGACCGTGCCTTCCCGGACGCGCTGGCCTACCGGCTCCAGATCATGGGCGACAACTACGGCATGGGTGTGGCCGCCGCGAACTACATCGTGGCGCAGCTCAAGGCCAAGGGTGTCAGCGCCCCGGTCATCGGCGAGATCCCCGGCATCGACTCGCTGGAGCTGACCCAGCAGCGGTCCAAGGGTTTCGCCGACACCCTCGCCACGGCCGGCTTCAAGGTGGCCAACCGGCGGCCGGCGGAGTTCACCGCCGACTCCGGCCAGCAGGCCGCCACCGGCCTGTTCCAGGCGCTGCCCAAGATCGACGCGATCTGGAACCACGACGACGACCAGGGCATCGGTGTCCTGGCCGCCGTCAACCAGGCCAACCGCAAGGAGTTCTTCATGGTCGGCGGCGCCGGCTCGAAGAAGGCCATGGAGGACATCCAGGCCGACAACACGGTGCTCAAGGCGACCGTGACCTACAGCCCGTCGATGGCCTCCTCGGCCATCTCCCTGGCCCGCCTGATCGGCCAGGGCAAGGGCATGTCCGACCTGGTGGAACTCCAGGTGCCCAAGGAGATCGTCCTCGCCTCGGAGACGATCACCAAGGAGAACGCGAGCAACTACCTCAAGCTCGGGTTCTGATACACGGGGGGAGACCCACCTTGTCCACTCATCACCGCGAACTCCGGGTCGGCATGATCGGATACTCGTTCATGGGCGCCGCGCACTCACAGGCGTGGCGCACCGTGAACCGGGTGTACGAACTGCCTGCCCGGGTTCGGATGGCGCAGATCTGCGGCCGGGACGCCGCGAAGGTCGCCGAGGCAGCCGACCGGCTGGGCTGGGACACGCACACCACAGACTGGCGTGCCCTGGTCGCCTCGGACGACATCGACGTGGTCGACATCTGCACCCCAGGTGACAGCCACGCCGAGATCGCCCTTGCCGCGCTCGCCGCCGGCAAGCACGTGATCTGCGAGAAACCGTTGGCCAACACGGTGGAGGAGGCGCGGGCGATGACCGCTGCCGCCGCCACCGCCGGGGCCGCCGGGATCCGGTCCATGTGCGGGTTCAACTACCGCCGGGTGCCGGCCGTCGCGCTGATGCGACAACTGGTCGCCGAAGGCCGGCTCGGCACGATCCGGCACGTCCGCGCGACGTACCTCCAGGATTGGATCGTCGATCCGCAGTTCCCCCTGGTCTGGAGGCTGCAGAAGGACAAGGCGGGCTCCGGTGCCCTCGGTGACATCGGGGCGCACATCATCGACCTGACCCAGTTCGTGACCGGCCAACGGATCACCGGGGTCAGCGCGGTGACCGAGACGTTCGTCAAGGAGCGCCCGCTGCCGGGTGCGTCGAGCGGACTGGCCGCCGAGGTCGACGGCACCGCGACGGCGACCGGCACGGTCACCGTCGACGACGCCGCGATCTTCGTGGCCCGGCTCGACGACGGGGCACTGGCCACGTACGAGGCGACGCGGTTCGCCACGGGCCGTAAGAACGCCCTCCGGGTGGAGATCAACGGTTCGCTCGGCTCGGTGGTGTTCGACCTGGAACGCCTCAACGAGTTGGAGTTCTACGACGCCTCCCGGCCGGCGACCGAGCAGGGATTCACCCGGATCCTGGTCACCGAGGCCGAACACCCGTACATGGCGGCGTGGTGGCCGCCGGGCCACATCATCGGCTACGAGCACTCCTTCACCCACGAGATGCGCGACTTCGTCGAGGCGGTCGCCAACGGTGTCGACCCGACCCCGTCGTTCGCCGACGCGTTGCAGGTCCAGCTGGTGCTGGACGCGGTGACCCGCTCGGCGGATCTCGGTTCACGGTGGACCGACGTCGAGCCGGCCCTGGCCGCGCTCGCCGTCTGACCCAGGCACCTCCGCCGTCGACCGGCGAGGGACCGGCCGCGGTTGCGCCCCGCGGCCGGGCCGGGGTCGGCAGTGGAGGGCGCGCACCCGGGCCACCCGGCCCGGGGACACGCGCACGATGGCCGTCCGGTGCGGCCGGACCGGGATTCCCCGGTCGCACCGGAGGGCCGCCAGTAGGAATATAGATAAGTATGATTCGGGTTCCCTGGGGAATCCGGTTCATCACCACCCATTCGTCCGGCCGAGGGCGCGCCGCCGCCGTTGGCCGGATGCGGGGAGGCAGGGCCGAGACGCCGAACCGGCCCTGCCTGCCAGCCCCGCCCGCACGCCGTGCGGGACCGGGTACGGCGTCGACGCCGCCGACGTCTACGCCGTCACCGGTGCCATCCCGCACGACCGGGCGGGCGGGGCCACCCCGCGCCCCGCCGGCACGACCGAACCGAGCACGTTCCATCCGGAAGGAGCACCATGCGTACAGGTGTCTGGCTGGTGGGAGCGCGCGGTTCCGTCGCGACCACCGGCATCGTCGGCGGGCTCGCCCTACGGGCCGGCCTCACCGCCCCCACCGGCTGCGTCACCGAACTACCCGACCTGCGGGGACCCGCCCTGCCCCCCTTCGCCGACCTGGTCTTCGGCGGTCACGACGTGGCCACCACGCCGCTGACCAAACGGGCCGAGGCGCTCGCCGCCGCCGGGGTGCTGCCCGGCCGGCTGGCCGCCGCGCTCGCCGCCGACCTGGCCGCCGTCGAGGAGGACCTGCGGCCCGCGCCGACCGGCGGCAGTCAGGCCGACCGGGCCGCCGCGGTCACCGCCGACCTGACCGCGTTCCGCGACCGGCACCGGCTCGACCGGGTGGTGGTGGTCAACGTCTCGGCCACCGAACCGGCCCCGTCACCGCACCCCGGCCACGCCGACCCGGACGCCCTGCGGGCCGCCCTCGCCAGCGGCGACGAGGTGCTGCCGCCCAGCTCGCTGTACGCCTACGCGGCCGTCGAGGCGGGCTGCCCGTACGTCGACTTCACCCCGTCCACCGGGCTGCGCCTGCCGGCGCTCGCCGCGCTCGCCGCGCAGCGTGGCCTGCCGTACGCCGGGCACGACGGCAAGACCGGGGAGACCCTGGTCAAGTCGGTGCTCGCCCCGATGTTCGCGATGCGTCACCTCGCGGTGCGCTCCTGGTCCGGGGTCAACCTGCTCGGTGGCGGCGACGGGGCGACCCTGGCCGAGCCGGGCGCCAACGCCGCCAAGGTGGACAGCAAGCAGCGGGTCCTCGGCGAGACGCTGGGCTACGTGCCGCAGGGCGGCACCCGGATCGACTACGTCGAGGACCTCGGTGACTTCAAGACCGCCTGGGACCTGATCACCTTCGCCGGGTTCCTCGGCACCGGGATGCGGATGGAGTTCACCTGGCACGGCTGCGACTCCGCGCTGGCCGCCCCGCTGGTGCTGGACCTGGCCCGGCTCACCGCCGCCGCGCACGCCGCCGGCCGGGTCGGCCCCCTGCCCGAGCTGGCCTTCTTCTTCAAGGACCCGATCGACGCACCCACCCACTCGCTGAGCGAGCAGTGGCAGCGGCTGGTCGACTTCACCCGGGAGCTGCACGCCGGGGGTGCCGGGTGACCAGCGTGGCCGACCTGGCCGAGCTGGTCCGGGCACCGGCCGCACTGTCCGTACCGGGGGACCTGGTGGCCGGGGCGGCGGCGGCCGGGGTGCTCGGCCCGCGTACCGCCGGGCTGGCCGGCGCGTCGGTCCTGCTCTACTGGGCCGGGATGGCCGCCAACGACTGGGCCGACCGGGGGTTGGACGCCGAGGAACGCCCGGAACGGCCGATCCCCAGCGGCCGGATCACCCCGGCCGCCGCCGCCGGGGTCGCCATCGGGCTCACCGCCGCCGGCCTGGGCCTGGCCGCCGCCGTGGGCGGCCGGCGGGCCACCGCCGTCGCGCTCCCGCTCGCCGCCACCATCTGGGGGTACGACCTGGTGGCCAAGAACACCGCCGCCGGTCCCGCCGTGATGGCCGCCTGCCGGGGGCTGGACGTGCTACTCGGCGCGTCGTCCGGCCGACCGGTCCGGGCGCTGCCGGCGGCGCTGACCGTCGCCGCGCACACCTGGACGGTCACCGCCCTGTCCCGTCGTGAGGTGACCGGGGCCGACGCGGCGCTGCCCCGGCGTACCCTCGCCGGCACCGCCCTGGTCGCGCTGGCCGCCACCACCCTGCCCCGCGCCACCACCCCGCCCCGTCCCGCCGGCCGGCCGTCCCCCGTGGACGATGCGCCGGCGGCGACCGACGCGCCCGGCCGTCGTAGCGCACCGGGCGTCCGCACCGGTGCCGTCGGGGTCGGCCGGTCACTCGCCGGCGCGCTGCCGGTGGCGTTGGCCGGCTGGTACGTCGCCCGGTACGGCGGCGCGCAGGCCCGGGTGGCCGCCGACCCCACCGCCGGCCGGGTCCGGGCCGCCGTCGGGGCCGGCATCACCGGGCTGCCCTCGTTGCAGGGTGCGCTCACCGCCCGCGCCGGTGCCGGGCTGGTCGGCGCGCTGGTCGCGCTCGCCGCGCCGCTGGGCGGCCGGCTGGCCCGGAAACTCTCCCCGACATGACCGCCCCGGACGCCGTCCCGCCGACCGCTGCCGGCACGCCCCGCCGCAGCCCGGCCCCGGACCGCCCGGCCGACCCCGCCGGCCCGCCGGCCGGCGAGGTGGACCGGCTGCGGTTCGGCTACGGCACCAACGGCTTCGCCAACCACCGGCTCGACGACGCCCTGACGGTGCTGGCCGACCTCGGCTACGAGGGGGTCGCGCTCACCCTCGACCACGACCACCTCGACCCGTACGCGCCGGGACTGGCCCGCCGGGTCGACGCCGTGGCGCACCGGCTGGCCGCGCTCGGTCTCGGCGTGGTGGTCGAGACCGGTGCCCGCTACCTGCTCGACCCGTGGCGCAAGCATGCCCCGACGCTGCTGCACGACGACCCGGCCGGCCGGATCGACTTCCTGGACCGGGCCGTCCGCGTCGGCGCGGACCTCGGTGCCGAGGCGGTCTCCTTCTGGGCCGGCATCCGACCCGGTCACGTCGCCCCCGAGGTCGCGTGGGACCGGCTGGTCGCCGGCTGCGCGACGGTGACCGCCGCCGCCGACCGGGCCGGGGTGACCCTGGGCTTCGAACCGGAGCCCGGAATGCTGGTCGAGGACATCGCCGGCTGGCGTCGGCTGCACCGGGCCCTCGGCGAGCCGGCCCGCTTCGGCATCACCCTCGACATCGGACACTGCCGCTGCCTGGAGTCGTCGACCGTGGCGGACTGTGTGCGCCAGGTCGCCGGGCACCTGGTCAACGTGCAGATCGACGACATGCGCCGGGGGGTGCACGAGCACCTGGAGTTCGGCACCGGCGAGATCGACTTCCCGCCGGTGCTGCGCGCCCTGGCCGACGCCGGCTACCGGGGACTGGTCGCCGTGGAGTTGCCCCGGCACTCGCACGCCGCACCCACCGTGGCGGCCCGGTCGCTGGACTTCCTGCGTACCGCCGCCCGGGACGCCGGCCTCGTGGCGGGCGCGGCACCCGCCCCCGCCGGCACCACCGGGGCGGACTGACCACCGCCGGACGCACACACCTGGGGAGGGGAGACGGATGACACCGGATCGACTGCGGGCCGCGCTGGAGGGCGCACCCGATCCCGACTGGCTGGAGACCGCACTGCGCCGCGTCGCGGCCGAGCCCGGCGCGGTCGGACGGTACTTTCCCGCCGTCGCCCGGCGGTGCGGCCGGCACGACCTGCCCGGCGCCCCCGGCTGGACCGCCGACGAGGCGGCGCGGGCGCTGCTGCTGGCCGCGCTCCCCGCCGACCAGGCCGCCGCGCAGGCCGAGGAGGTCTACCGGTACGGCGACGCCGCCGAGAAGCGGGCCGTACTCAAGGCCCTGCCGCTGCTGCCGATCGGCGACGCCGGGGTGCCGCTGCTGCACGACGCGATCCGCACCAACGACACCCGGCTGGTCGCCGCCGCGCTCGGCCCGTACGCCCGGCACCTGGCGGCGGACGCCTGGCGGCAGGCGGTGCTCAAGTGCGTCTTCATCGGGGTGCCGCTGGCCGTCGTCGCCGACCTCGACGACCGGGCCGACGGGGAACTGGCCACCATGCTCGCCGCGCTCGCGGCGGAACGGCACGCCGCCGGTCGGCAGCTCCCCGCCGACGCCACCGCACTGCTCGACCGGCTCACCATCAGGGAGGCGTGAATGCGCATCTTCGACCCGCACATCCACATGACGTCGCGGACCACCGACGACTACGAGCGGATGGCCGCCGCCGGGGTCCGTGCCGTGGTCGAGCCGGCCTTCTGGCTGGGGCAGCCGCGCACCAGCGCCGCCTCCTTCGCCGACTACTTCGACTCGCTGATCGGCTGGGAGCCGTTCCGGGCCGGCCAGTTCGGCGTCCGGCACCACGCCACCGTGGCGCTGAACCCCAAGGAGGCCAACGACCCGCGCTGCCGCCCGGTGCTCGACCTGCTGCCCCGCTACCTGGAGAAGGACGCCGTGGTCGCGGTCGGCGAGATCGGCTACGACGACATGACCCCGGCCGAGGACGAGGCGTTCGCCACCCAGCTCGCGCTGGCCGTCGACCACGACCTGCCGGCCCTGGTGCACACCCCGCACCGGGACAAGGCGCGCGGCGTCGAACGCAGCCTCGCGGTGGTCGCCGAGAGCGGCATCGCGCCGGGCCGGGTGGCGCTGGACCACCTCAACGAGGTGACCGTGAAGCTGGCCCGCGACAGCGGCTGCTGGCTCGGTTTCTCCATCTACCCGGACACCAAGATGTCGCCGCCGCGGATGGTGGAGCTGCTGCGCACGTACGGCACCGAGCGGATGCTGGTCAACTCGGCCGCCGACTGGGGCCGCTCCGACCCGCTGCTGACCCGGGCCACCGGTGAGGCGATGCTGGCCGCCGGGTTCACCGACGACGACGTCGACCTGGTGCTCTGGCGCAACCCGGTGGAGTTCTACGGGCAGTCCGGCCGGCTCGACCTGACCGACCTGGACACCACGTCCACCGGCACCTTCGAGGGCAACTCCATCCTGCGCGGCGGCGACTGATGCGGCTGCGGCACGCCGACGGCAGCACCGTCCACCTCGGCTACTGCACCAACGTGCACCCCGCCGAGGACACCGCCGGCATCCTCGCCCAACTCGACACGTACGCCCTGCCGGTGCGCGAGGCGCTCGGCTCGGACCTGCTCGGCCTGGGGCTGTGGCTGGCCGCCCCCGTCGCCGCCGAGCTGGCCGCCGACCCGGCCGCCCGTCGCAGGCTGCGCGCCGAACTGACCCACCGGGGGTTGGAGGTGGTCACCCTCAACGGCTTCCCGTACGCGGCCTTCCAGGCCCCGGTGGTCAAGGGCGCGGTCTACCACCCGGACTGGACCACCGGGCAGCGGCTGCGCTACACCCTGGACCTGGCCCGGGTGCTGGCCGACCTGCTCCCCGACGACGCCGCCAGGGGATCGATCTCCACCCTGCCGCTGGCCTGGCGGCAGCCCTGGGACCCGACGCACGCCGGGGCGGCCCGCCGCCGGCTCGACGCGCTCACCGCCGGCCTGGCCGAGGTGGAACGCGACACCGGCCGCCCGGTGCGGGTCGGTTTCGAACCGGAACCGGGGTGCGTGGTGGAGAGCAGCGGGCAGGCCGCCGCGCTGCTGGCCGACCTCGACCCGCAACGCCTCGGGATCTGTCTCGACCTGGCCCACCTCGCCTGCGCCTGGGAGGAGCCCGTCGAAGCGCTGGCCCGGCTGCGTTCCGCCGGACTGCCGGTGGTCAAGGTGCAGGTCTCCGCCGCGCTGGAGTCGGCCGACCCGGTCGCCGACGCCGAGGCGCTGGGCCGCTGGGTGGAGCCGAGGTTCCTGCACCAGACCCGCACCGCCGGCTGCGCCCACGCCGCCGACCCGGCCGACCCGGGGTACGCGGCCGACGACCTGGATGAGGCGCTGGCCGCGCGGCTGCCCGGGGCGTGGCGGGTGCACTACCACGTGCCGTTGCACGCCCCGCCCGAGCCGCCGCTGACCTCCACCCTGCCGGTGCTGCGCACCGCGCTGGCCGCGCTGCTCGCCGGCCCGACGGCCGGCTGCGACCACCTGGACGTCGAGACGTACACGTGGGGGGTGCTGCCGGCGGCGCGGCGTCCCCGCACCGATGCGGAGCTGGCCCTCGGGATCGCCGCCGAGCTGGCCTTCGCCCGCGACGAACTGGTCACCCTCGGCCTCACCCCGGCCGAGCGAGCCGTCCCGACGACCCTGGGGGTACGACGATGAGCGAGCGTCACCGACCGGGCACCGTGCGGTGCCACCGCCGTGCCGGGCGCAGCGGGATGTCGGCATGAGCCGCCGGCTGGTGGTGCTGGACGTGGTCGGGCTGACCCCCCGGCTGCTGGCCCACATGCCCCGGTTGCGTGCCGTCGCCGAGCAGGGGTTCTCCGCCGAACTGGGTACCGTGCTGCCGGCGGTCACCTGCTCGGCGCAGGCCACCCTGCTGACCGGTGAGCAGCCGTCCGGGCACGGCATCGTCGGCAACGGCTGGTACTTCCGTGACCTCGGTGAGGTGCTGCTGTGGCGGCAGCACCACGCGCTGGTCGGCGGGGAGAAGGTGTGGCAGGCGGCCCGCCGGGTCGAGCCCGGCTACACGGTGGCCAACGTCTGCTGGTGGTACGCGATGGGCGCGGACGTCGACTGGACGGTCACCCCCGCCCGATCTACTACGCCGACGGGCGCAAGGAACCGGACTGTTGGACCGACCCGCCGGAGCTGCACGACACGCTCACCGCCGCGCTGGGCACCTTCCCGCTGTTCACCTACTGGGGGCCGGGGCGGGGCTGCCCTCGTCCCGCTGGATCTGTCAGGCGGCTGAGCGGATCCTCGCCGACCAGGCCCCCGACCTGACCCTGGTCTACGTCCCGCACCTCGACTACGACCTGCAACGCTTCGGGCCGTCCTCGCCGCGGGCCGCCGCCGCGGCGGCGGAGCTGGACGCGGTGCTCGCGCCGCTGCTGGACGCCGCGCGGGCCGCCGACGCGACGGTGGTGGCACTGTCGGAGTACGGCATCACCGACGTCTCCCGCCCGGTGGACGTCAACCGGCTGCTGCGCGCCGAGGGGCTGCTGCGGGTCTACACCCAGGACGGCATGGAGTACCTGGACCCGTGGACGTCCCGGGCGTTCGCCGTCGCCGACCACCAGATAGCCCACGTCTACGTGAAGGACCCGGCGGACGTGGCGGCGGTGGCGAAGCTCTGCGCCGGGCTGCCCGGGGTGGCCGAGGTGCTCGACGCCGAGGGCAAGGCGGCGGCCGGTTTGGACCACGAGCGGGCCGGTGAACTGGTGCTGGTGGCCGAGCCGGACTCCTGGTTCACCTACTACTACTGGCTCGACGACGCCCGTGCCCCGGATTTCGCCCGGAACGTGGAGATCCACCGCAAGCCCGGGTACGACCCGGCGGAGCTGTTCTTCGACCCGGCCGCGCCGGGTGCGGCGAAGCGGCGGGCGGGGGTGGCGCTGGCCCGCAAGAAGCTCGGCATGCGTTACCTGATGAGCGTGGTGGGTCTGGACGCGGGGGCGCGGGCGGTCCGGGGTTCGCACGGCCGGTTGCCGGCCGACCCGGCGGACGGCCCGGTGCTGCTCTGTTCCGACCCGTCGCTGGCCCGGGACTCCTTCGCCGCGACGGAGGTCAAGGCGCTGCTGCTGGACCTCGCCGGGCTGGGAGCGGGTGCCGACGGGGCGTCGACGGCCCCGACCGGCCCGCCGGGCACGGGGACCGGCGGTGACCCTCACCGCCGCCCCGACCGACGCCAGTGAGCTGCGGACCCGCTTCGACGCCGAGCTGGTGGCCTTTCTCGACCGGCAGGGCCCGGACTGGCCGGACGGTGCCCCACGGGGCATCTTCTCCGCCCTGCACCGGTTCGTGCTGGCCGGCGGGAAGCGGCTGCGGCCGTTGTTCTGCTACTGGGGTTGGCGGGGTGCCGGGGGAGCGGACGACCGCCCGATCGTGGTGGCCGCGGCGGCGTTGGAGCTGTTCCACGCGTTCGCGCTGATCCACGACGACATCCTCGACGGCAGTGACCACCGTCGGGGTGCGCCGTCGGTGCACCGGGTCTTCGCCGAGCTGCACACCCGTTCGGCGTGGCGGGGCGACCCGGAGACCTACGGCCGCAACACCGCCCTGCTCTGCGGGGACCTCTGCGCGGCCTGGTCGGATCAGATGTTCCACGAGTGCGGGATGACCTCCGCGCAGATCTGGCAGGGATACCGGGTCTTCGCCCGGATGCGTACCGAGGTGATCGCGGGGGAGTACCTGGATCTGGTCTCCGGGGTCGGGGACGGCTCGGTGGCCAGTGCGCTCACCGTGATCCGGATGAAGGCGGCCCGCTACACGGTGACCCGGCCGTTGCAGATCGGTGCGGCGTTGGCCGGTGCCCCGGCGGAGCTGGTCGCCGCGCTCGTCGACTTCGGTGACCCGCTGGGGGACGCCTTCCAGCTCCGCGACGACGTGCTGGGTGTCTTCGGTGATCCGGCGGTGACCGGGAAGTCGATCCTGGACGACCTGCGGGAGGGCAAGCCGACGGTGATGATGGCGATGGCCCGCGACGCCGCCGACCGGGCGCAGGCCGCCCGGCTGCGGGAGTTGTTCGGCAATCCTGAGCTGGACGCGGCGGGGGCCGCCGACCTGCGGGCCATCATCGAGGCGACCGGCGCGCGGGAGAAGATCGAGCGGCTGATCCGGGTCCGGGCCGACGCCGCCCGGGTCGCGCTGGCCCAGGTGCCGCTGGCGGAGCCGGCCCGTGCCGCCCTGGCGGGCCTGGCCGACCAGGCCGTGCACCGGCAGCGCTGAGCCGGGCCGCTCCGACGGTCCGGGCTGTGGGTCCGGCGCGGTGGGCGGTGCTCCGACCGGCAGGCACCCGGTCTTTCATCAGATGAATGTGGATTCCCGTACGGCCGGGTCGTCCCCGCCTGCCGGCCGGTGCCGCCGGGCTGCGGCAGGCCGGGGCTACCCGGGGTGGAACTGCTCGTCACCGTTCGGTGACCCACGGGTCGACCGGCCCGCCGCTGCTCGGCGCGGGACCGGGGATGCCCGACCGGTGGACGGGCTTCATCTGATGAAAACCCACACCGGTGGGCAGAGGGTATGGACATTGACATAGGTCACCATTAATGTTTGTGGCATCACGGGCATGTTTCGTCAAGGTGAACCGGCGGCGCGGTAACCCCTCGGCGAGCGACCTTCCGCCGGCGGTTCGCGCCCCGGCCGAGGGTTCTGGCCGGCCGACCGGGGCACCCCCGGCCGCCCGGCCTGCCCTGCCACACCCCACTACTCCACCCCACCACCCCGGCATCCGGCGCGGCGGCACGCGTCCCGCCCTGGCCGTGATCCGTCAGGAAGGGACAGCCCTCCAATGTCCACAAAGGACTACACCGGTCACCGTTCCCGACGGTGGCTACCCTCCGCAGCAGCACTGCTGCTGGCCGTCACCGCCGGTACGGTCGCCGCCACCACCACCGGCCCGACCGCCCCGGCCGCCGCGCACACCATCAACGCCAGCGACTTCCAGCAGGTCGAGCTGGCCCGGGGCGTCAACGAGATGGGCGAGCCCATGTCGCTGGCCGTGCTGCCGGACCGGTCCGTGCTGCACACCGCCCGCAACGGCACCGTGCGGCGCACCGACTCCGCCGGGGTGACCCGGGTGATCGGCACCATCCCCGTCTACACCCACGACGAGGAGGGGTTGCAGAGCCTCGGGGTCGACCCGAACTTCGCCACCAACCGGTTCATCTACCTCTACTACGCGCCGCCGCTGTCCACCCCCGGCGGCGACGCGCCCGCCACCGGCAGCAACTGGTCCGCCTGGCAGGGCGTCAACCGGCTCTCCCGGTTCACCCTCAACAGCGACTTCACCATCAACCAGAGCAGCAAGGTCGACGTGCTGGACGTGGCGACCGACCGGGGCATCTGCTGCCACGTCGGCAGCGACATGGACTTCGACGCCGCCGGGAACCTCTACCTGTCCACCGGCGACGACAGCAACCCCTTCGACTCCGCCGGCTACTCGCCGCTGGACGAGCGGACCAACCGCAACCCGGCGTACGACTCCCAGCGCGGCGCCGGCAACACCAACGACCTGCGGGGCAAGCTCCTGCGGATCAAGATGAACGCCGACGGGACGTACTCGATCCCGAGTGGGAACCTGTTCCCCCCGGGCACCGCGAAGACCCGCCCCGAGATCTACGCGATGGGCTTCCGCAACCCGTTCCGGATCAGCGTCGACAAGGCCACCGGCGTCGTCTACGTCGGCGACTACGGGCCGGACGCCGGCAGCACCAACGCCAACCGGGGCCCCTCCGGCCAGGTCGAGTTCAACCGGGTCACCGGCCCCGGCAACTACGGCTGGCCGTACTGCACCGGCACCAACACCACGTCCGAGACGTACAACGAGTGGAACTTCGCCACCAACTCGACCGGCCCCAAGTACAACTGCACCGGCGGGCCGACCAACAACTCGTTCCGCAACACGGGCCTGACCACCCTCCCGCCGGCCAAGCCCTCCTGGATCCGGTACGGCGGCGACGCCGGCAGCCCGGCGGCGTTCGGCGGCGGCTCCGAATCCCCGGCGGCCGGCCCGGTCTACCGGTACGACCCGAACAACCCCTCGGCGACGAAGTTCCCGCAGACCTTCGACGGGCAGTTCTTCGCCACCGAGTTCGGCCGGGGCTGGGTCAAGCCGATCCACGTCAACTCCGACGGGTCGCCCGGCACCATCGACAGCTTCCCCTGGGTGGGCAAGCAGGTGATGGACTCCGCGTTCGGCCCCGACGGGGCGTACTACCTGCTCGACTACGGCACCGGCTACTACAACGGTGACGCCAACTCGGCCCTGTACCGCTTCGACTACGTCGGCGTCGGCAACCGGGCGCCGGCCGCCCGGGCGAGCGCCGACCGGACCTCCGGACCCGCGCCGCTGACCGTGAACTTCTCCTCGGCCGGCTCCGCCGACCCCGAGGGCGGGGCGTTGACCTACTCGTGGGCGTTCGGTGACGGCACCACCTCCACGGCGGCCAACCCGACGAAGACGTACACCGCGGACGGCTCGTACACCGCGACGCTCACCGTGCGGGACCCGCAGGGGGCGACCGGCACGAACAGCGTGACGGTCAGCGTCGGCAACACCGCCCCGACGGTCACCATCAACGGCCCGGTCGACGGCTCGCTGTTCTCCTTCGGTGACACGGTGCCGTTCAGCATCACCGTCACCGACCCCGAGGACGGCACGGTCGACTGCACCAAGGTCAAGATGACCTACGTGCTCGGCCACGACCAGCACGGTCACCAGATCTCCTCGGTCGACGGCTGCTCCGGCACGATCACCATCCCGGTCGACGGCGAGCACGACGACGCGGCGAACATCTTCGCGATCTTCGACGCCGAGTACACCGACGCCGGTGGGCTCACCACGCACACCCAGCACACCCTCCAGCCCCGGCACCGGCAGGCCGAGCACTTCAAGACCTCGTCCGGCGTCGCCACCTTCGACAAGACCCCCGCCGAGGGCGGCAAGACCGTCGGCAACATCGAGAACGGGGACTGGATCGGGTTCTCCCCGTACCAGATCGGCAACGTCACCTCGTTCACCGCCCGGGTCTCCTCGGCCGGTGCCGGCGGCACCCTCCAGATCCGCGCCGGCTCGGCCACCGGCACCGTGCTCGGGCAGGCCACCGTGCCGGTCACCGGCGGCTGGGACACCTTCACCACGGTCACCGGCACGGTGTCCGGCGCACCCACCGGCACCACCACGCTCTACCTGACCTTCGCCGGTGGCACCGGGCTGCTCTACGACCTGGACGCGTTCACCCTCAACACCGGCACCGTCCCGCCGCCGACCAACGGCACCGGGCCGATCAAGGGCCTGGGCGGCAAGTGCCTGGACGTGCGTAACGCGGCCACCGCCGACGGCACCCAGGTGCAGATCTTCACCTGCAACGGTGGGGCCGGGCAGACCTGGACGGTCACCCCGAACGGCCCGATCAAGGCGCTGGGCAAGTGCCTGGACGTCAACGGCGGCGGCACCGCCAACGGCACCAAGATCCAGCTGTGGACCTGCACCGGCGGCAGCCCGCAGGTCTGGTCGGCGCAGACCGACGGGACCCTGCGCAACCCCGCCTCGGGCAAGTGCCTGGACGTCTCCGGCAACACCTCGGCCGACAGCACCGTGGTCCTGCTGTGGACCTGTAGCGCCGCCGCAAACCAGAAGTGGACCCTGCCCTGACCTGACGGGCGCGGGACCGGCAGTGTCCGGTCCCGCGCCCCCGGCGTACTGGAGCACGACATGAGACTTTTCCGGCCCATCCTCGGCGCGGCCACCGCCGTCCTCGCCGCCCTCGCCTGCACCGCCCCGGCCACCCCCGCGTCGGCCGCCGACGTCGCCTACGACGTGCTGGTCTTCTCCAAGACCGCCGGCTTCCGGCACGACTCCATCGCGGTCGGCACCCAGGCCATCCGTGACCTGGGCGCGGCCAACAACTTCACCGTCACCGCCACCGAGGACGGTGGCCAGTTCACCAGCGCCAACCTCGCCCGGTTCGAGGCGGTGATCTTCCTCAACACCACAGGCGACGTGCTCAACGCCAGCCAGCAGAGCGCCTTCGAGTCGTACATCGCCGCCGGTGGCGGGTACATGGGCGTGCACTCCGCCGCCGACACCGAGTACGACTGGCCGTTCTACGGCAACCTGGTCGGGGCGTGGTTCGCCTCCCACCCGGCCATCCAGCAGGCCACCGTACGGGTGGAGGACCGCGCGCACGCGGCCACCGCCCACCTCGGCCCGACCTGGCAGCGCACCGACGAGTGGTACAACTTCCGCACCAACGCCCGCTCCACCGCGCACGTGCTGGCCAACCTCGACGAGTCGTCGTACTCGGGGGGTGGGATGGGGGCCGACCACCCGCACGTGTGGTGCAAGACGTACAACGGCGGCCGGTCGTTCTACACCGGCGCCGGGCACAACCAGTCGGCGTACTCCGAGCCGGCGTTCCGGGCCCACCTGCTCGGCGGCATCCGGTACGCGGCCGGCCGGACGAAGGCCGACTGCCGGCCCGAGACCGGTTACACCGCCCTCTACAACGGCTCCACCAACGGCTGGTCGCAGGCCGGGCCGGGCAGCTTCACCAACTCCAACGCCACCCTCAGCTCCGTCGGCGGGCTGGGCATGCTCTGGTACAGCGCGAAGCAGTTCACCAACTACTCGCTCAAGCTGGACTGGAAGGTGGACGGGGACGACAACTCCGGCGTCCTGATCGGTTTCCCGCCGTCGAGCGACCCGAACTCGGCGATGGACAACGGCTACGAGGTGCAGATCGACGCCACCGACACCGTCGACCGGACCACCGGCTCGGTCTACTCGTTCCAGGCCGCCGACCAGGCAGCCCGGGACGCGGCGCTGAACCCGCCGGGGGAGTGGAACACCTACGAGCTGCTGGTCGAGGGGGAGCGGCTCCAGGTCTTCCTCAACGGAGCGAAGATCAACGACTTCACCAACACCAACCCGGTGCGCTCGCTCGCCGGCCACATCGGCATCCAGAACCACGGCACCGGTGACGACGCCTCGTTCCGCAACATCCGGATCAAGGAGCTGGGCGGCACCACGCCGACCAACGGCACCGGCCCGATCAAGGGCCTGGGCGGCAAGTGCCTGGACGTGCGCAACGGCGCCACCGCCGACGGCACCCAGATCCAGATCTTCACCTGCAACGGCAGCGCCCGCCAGACCTGGACGGTGACCCCGAACGGCCCGATCAAGGCGCTGGGCAAGTGCCTGGACGTCTCGGGCGGCGGCACCGCCAACGGCACGAAGATCCAGCTGTGGACCTGCACCGGTGGCAGCCCGCAGGTCTGGTCGTCGCAGTCCGACGGCACCCTGCGTAACCCCGCCTCGGGCAAGTGCCTGGACGTCTCCGGCAACAACTCCGCCGACAACACCGTGGTCCTGCTCTGGACGTGCAGTTCCTCCGCCCCCAACCAGAAGTGGACCCTCCCCCAGTAACCCCATCCACCCACCCACTCCGCCCCCGGCTCCCGTCCGTGGGTTCGCATCGGTGATCAAGAGGTTTGCGTCACGCGGGTCGCCCGTCGTGACGCAAACCTCTTGATCGTCGTGGGCGAGTGGGCGAGTGGGCGGGCTGAGGCGGGTGGGGAGCGGGGGCTGGTGGGTGGGGGAGAGGGGTTTCGTGGGGGGTGGGGTGGGCTTAGAGTGGTGGGCGGCGACCTGCGGGTGGCCGGTGACCCGACGGGAGGCGCAACCCGTTGGGCCCAGGTGCATGTGCACCCACCGGTGATCCGGCACGGCCGCCGACGTACAGGCCCGGCCCGGTCACCCTCGCCCCGGTCCCGCCCAGGAATCCCCACCACAACAGGGGAGAGACAGACGATGGCGCGACCGATCACGCTCTTCACCGGCCAGTGGGCCGACCTGCCGTTCGAGGAGGTATGTCGGCTCGCCTCCGAATGGGGCTACGACGGACTGGAGATCGCCTGCTGGGGCGACCACTTCGAGGTCGACAAGGCGCTCGCCGACGACTCGTACGTCGAGCGCAAGCGGGAGACGCTGGCCAAGCACAACCTGAAGGTCTTCACGATCTCCAACCACCTGGTGGGCCAGGCCGTCTGCGACCACCCGATCGACGAGCGGCACCAGGACATCCTGCCCGCCCGGATCTGGGGCGACGGCGAACCCGAGGGGGTACGCCAGCGGGCCGCCGAGGAGATCAAGGACACCGCCCGCGCGGCGGCGAAGCTCGGGGTGGACACGGTGGTCGGCTTCACCGGATCGTCCATCTGGCACACCCTGGCGATGTTCCCGCCGGTGCCGCCGGCCATGATCGAACGCGGCTACCAGGACTTCGCCGACCGTTGGAACCCGATCCTCGACGTCTTCGACGAGGTGGGGGTGCGGTTCGCCCACGAGGTGCACCCCAGCGAGATCGCGTACGACTACTACACCACCAAGCGGACCCTGGAGGCGATCGACCACCGGCCCGCGTTCGGCCTCAACTGGGACCCGTCGCACTTCGTGTGGCAGGAGCTGGACCCGGTGAACTTCATCTTCGACTTCGCCGACCGGATCTACCACGTCGACTGCAAGGACGCGAAGGTACGCACCGGGGACGGTCGGCGGGGCCGGCTCGCCTCCCACCTGCCCTGGGCCGACCTGCGGCGCGGCTGGGACTTCGTCTCCACCGGCCACGGTGACGTCCCCTGGGAGGACTGCTTCCGGGCGTTGAACGCGATCGGCTACACCGGGCCGATCTCCGTGGAGTGGGAGGACGCCGGGATGGACCGGCTGGTCGGTGCGCCGGAGGCGCTGGAGTTCGTCCGCCGGCTCGCCTTCGACGCCCCGACGGCGGCGTTCGACGCGGCGTTCAGCAGCGGCAAGGACTGAGACGTACTTCGGGCCGGTCGCCACGTGGCGACCGGCCCGAACGACGTACGGACGATCAGAGGGTGCTGCCGTTGGTGCCGGTGCCCGGCGCCTTGGGCTTCGGGGTGGTCACCGACGAGCTGGTCGGGCTGACGCCCGACTTGGCGCCGACGGTGGCGGGGGCGCCCGCGAAGGCGTCGTCCGCCGGGGTCAGCTCCGGCTTGCCACCGTTGCCGGTGTGCAGCTTCTCGCCGAGCTTGGACTGGCCGAGCTTGTCCTTGCCCTCGCTGTAGAGGCGGTTGGCCTGGGCCTGCGCGACCCCGGCCGCCTCCTGGACGGTCGGGTGGTCGAGCACCTTGCGGCCCCGCACCACCAGCTCCTCGTACTTCTCCCGGCCGGCACGGGCGCCCAGGACGAAGCCCGCAGCCAGCCCGCCAAGAAACATGATCTTTCCGCGCATGGCGGCTCCTTCCGTACCTGACGCTCCCGTCGTTCCCGCCCGGTGGTGCCGGTCGGGAACGACCATCGTCGCGCCCCACAATTTCTCGGTCGACAGCTAACTACCCATCCTGCTCCGCAGTCATACCTGCTTGGGTGGGGATGGCGATTTGTCCTTATTGTTGGGGCTGATCGTCCCACCCCGTGGCGACGCGGTCGAAAGCGGCAACCCCCTGGACCGAACCCCCCCGAAGTCCTGTACTCTTGTGCCGTCGCCGAGCGCCGGAGAGATCCGGTTCACTGCGACACGGCAGTCCCCCGTAGCTCAATTGGCAGAGCAGCCGGCTGTTAACCGGCAGGTTTTTGGTTCGAGTCCAAACGGGGGAGCACAATCCCCACCACGAGCCCGTCGGCACCTGCCGACGGGCTTTTCCCTGCGCCCGCCCCCGCCGCCGCGACCCGCGCGCGGTCATCGCCACACCCGCGCCACCGCTACCCGCCCCGCTGTTCCGTTCTGCTGCTCTGCTGTTTTCGCCCACCGCTCTGCTGCCCCCTGCCCGCGTCACCGCTGCCCGCGCCGCTCTGCTGCCCGCGCCGCTCTGCTGCCCGCGTCGCCGCTACCCGCCCCGCTCTGCTGCCCGCCCCGCTTCCGTTCGCCTCGCTCGGTGTCCGGCTGCTGTCGCCGGTGCCGCCGGGTCCGTCCGTGGAGATTTGTTGTCGCCGGGGCAGCAAGAAGTCTCCACGATCCTCGGGTGCGGACGGTGGGTACGCCGGTCGGGGGCGGTGAGGGGGCCGGGGCGGTGGCGGTGAGGGGGCCGGGGCGGTGAGGGGGCCGGGAGTACGACTCGGGGCAGCGCCGGCAGGTGGCGTGAGGGCTGACGCGAGGTGGATGGGCGGTTTCGGCCCCGGGCGGCGTATTCGGACGGCAGGATGACAACTGTCGACCTAGACTCCTGTTGCGTCGATTGCTGCGTCGATTGAGGGGTGGACCGGGGATGGCCGGTGGGCGGAGCCGGGGCGCGGCCACGCTGATCGCCGTGGCGGTCGTGCTGGCGTGGCTGGTCGTCGGTGGGATCGCCGGGCCGTACGCGGGAAAGTTGGGCGACGTCGCGACCAACGACAACGCCTCCTTCCTGCCTGCCGACGCCGAGGCGACCCGGGCGCAGGACCTGGCCGCCGGCTTCGTCGCGGAGCCGACCACCCCCGCCCTGGTGGTCTATGCCCGAAGCACCGGCATCACCCCCGCCGACACCCGGCGGGCGGTCGCCGACAGTGCCCGGTTCGCCCAGGTCGACGGGGTCGTCGGGCCGCTGCCCCCACCGATCGCCAGCCAGGACGGGCAGGCCCTGCAGGTGGTGGTGCCGATCGACGACTCCGAGGGGGAGCGGATCGGCCAGGTGGTCGACGAACTGCGGAGCATCGCGGGGGGCGACCGCGACGGGCTCACCGTGGACGTCGCCGGCCCGGCCGGTCTGCTCGCCGACCTGATCGAGGTCTTCTCCGCCATCGACGGGCCACTGCTGCTGGTCACCCTGGTGGTGGTGCTGATCATCCTGCTGATCGTCTACCGCAGCCCGGTGCTCTGGGTCTTTCCGCTGCTGGCGGCAGGGATGTCGTACGCGTTGGCGTCGGTCTTCGTCTACTCCCTGGCCAAGAACGACGTGATCAAGCTGAACGGGCAGGCCCAGGGCATCCTCACCGTGCTCGTCTTCGGCGCCGGCACCGACTACGCATTGCTGCTGATCGCCCGTTACCGGGAGGAGCTGCACCGGCACGAGCGCCCCTGGGACGCCATGCGCGCCGCCTGGCGGGGTGCCGCCCCGGCCATCGCCGCCTCCGGCGCGACCGTCATCGTCAGTCTGCTCTGCCTGCTGTTGTCCAGCCTGAACTCCAACCGGGCGCTCGGCCCGGTCGCCGCCATCGGTATCGCCGCCACCCTGCTGGTGATGCTGACGTTCCTGCCCGCCCTGCTGGTGCTCGGCGGCCGGCGGGCGTTCTGGCCGCGTACCCCCAGGGTGGACCGGGCGGACCCACAGGCCGAACACGGGCTGTGGGCCCGGATCGCCGGCTTCGTCGCCCGGCGGGCCCGGGTGGTCTGGCTGACCACCGCCGTGGTGCTGGCCCTGCTCACCCTCGGCCTCACCCAGCTCGGTGCGACCACCCTCGGCCAGTCGGAGCTGTTCACCGACCGCACCGACTCGGTCGCCGGGCAGGAGGTGATCGCCCGGCACTACCCGGCCGGCACCGGCAGCCCGGCGACCATCTTCACCCGCCAGCAGGGCGCCGGGCAGGTCGCCCAGGTCGCGCAGGGCGTGCCCGGGGTGGCCGCCGTCCGCCCGGTGACCCGGCGTGACCAGACCGGTCCGCCGGACCCGGACGCCCCGCCCCTGGTCGTCGACGGGCGGGTGCAGCTGGAGGCGACCCTCACCGACCCGCCGGACAGCGATGCGGCCGAGCGGACCATCCGCGACCTGCGTGAGGCGGTGCACCGGGTGCCGGCCGCCGACGCCGTCGTCGGCGGGTTCACCGCGATCGACGTGGACACCTCCGACGCGTCCACCCGGGACCGCAACGTCATCATCCCGGTCGTCCTGGCGGTGATCGCGGTCATCCTGGCGCTGCTGCTGCGGGCCCTGGTCGCGCCGGTGCTGCTGATCGCGACGGTGGTGCTGTCGTTCCTGGCCACCCTCGGCCTCTGCGCGGTGATCTTCCGCTACCTGCTGGACTTTCCCGGCGTCGACGCGTCGTTCCCGCTGTTCGCCTTCGTCTTCCTGGTCGCCCTGGGTATCGACTACAACATCTTCCTGATGAGCCGGGTCCGCGAGGAGTCGGTCCGCCGGGGCACCCGGGCGGGGGTGCTGGCCGGGCTGACCGTCACCGGCGGGGTGATCACCTCCGCCGGCATCGTGCTCGCCGCCACCTTCTCCGCGCTGGCCGTACTCCCGTTGGTGGTACTGGTCGAATTGGGTGTGGCGGTGGCCGTAGGGGTACTGCTGGACACCATCGTGGTCCGCTCGCTGCTGGTGCCCGCACTGTCGTACGACATCGGGCCGAAGGTGTGGTGGCCGAGCCGGCTGTCCCGGTCGGCGCGCAACGACACGGAGGTGCAACGTGCCCGCTGAGACGGACGTGGTGATCGTCGGCGGTGGACTCGCCGGGCTGGCGGTCGCCCGCCGGCTGCACCGGGCCGGGGTGCCCTGGCGGCTGCTGGAGGCCGGCGACCGGATCGGCGGCCGGGTCGCCACCGACACCGTCGACGGCTACCTGCTCGACCGGGGCTTCCAGGTGCTCAACACCGCGTACCCGAGGCTCGGCACCCTGCTCGACCTGGGCACCCTCGACCTCGGGTGGTTCACCTCCGGGGTGCTGGTCCGCCGCGGCGACCGGCTCGACCGGCTGGTCCATCCGCTGCGCGAACCCGGCGGCGCACCCGCTACCGCGCTCGCCGGCATCGGTTCGCTGGCCGACCGGCTGCGCTTCGCCGCCCTCGCCACCGGTTGCGCCACCCTGCCGGCGCACCGGCTGCTGACCGCGCCGGAGACCACCAGCGAGGCGGCGCTGCGCCGGGCCGGCCTGTCCGACACCATCATCGAGGAGCTCATCCGGCCGTTCCTGTCCGGCGTGCTCATCGACCGGGAACTGGAAACCTCCAGCCGCGTGCTGGCGATGATCCTGCGGTCCTTCGTCCGGGGCCGCATCGGCCTGCCCGCCCGGGGGATGGCCGCGCTGCCGCAGGCCGTGGCCGCCCCGCTGCCCGCCGACCTGATCACCTGCGACACCCCGGTCACCTCGGTCGCCCCCGGCCGGGTCCGCACCCCGGACGGTGAGATCGCCTGCCGCGCCGTCGTGGTCGCCGCCGACCCGCCGGCCGCGACCACGCTGCTGCCCACCCTGCCCCGGGTACGCACCCACAGCTACACCACCTACTACCACAGCGCCCCCGAGGCGCCGCTCGACGAGCCGATCCTGCTCGTCGACGGCGACCGGCGGGAACTCGTCGCCAACACGGTGGTGGTCAGCCGGGCCGTCCCGTCGTACGCCCCGGCCGGGCGGCACCTCGTGGCGACCTCCGTGGTCGGCCCCGACGCTCCGCCCGAGCCGACGGTCCGGGCCGAACTGGACCGGCTCTACGGATGCTCCACAGCGGACTGGGACCACCTGACCACCGTGTCGGTGCCGCACGCCCTGCCCGCCGCACCCCCGCCGCAGGGACGGCTGCGTAAGCCGGTGGCGCTCGGCGGAGGGATCTTCGTGGCCGGTGACCACCGGGACAGTCCGTCCATCCAGGGGGCTCTGGCCAGCGGCTGGCGTACGGCCGGGGCGGTGCTCACGGAACTGCGCGCGGCGGGCTGATCCGCAGGCTCGCGCAACACCGGTTCGGGTGCGTCCGGATCGACTGCTGACTGTTATTCTCGCGTTGCCCATCGTACCGGGCGGTGACTTCTCGTCCTACCGGTTCGGGTGCTGGCAGGTGGTCTGGCGGGCAGGTTACGATCCGGCGCGGTATCGGGGCGGTAGCTCAGCGGGTTAGAGCAGGGGACTCATAATCCCTCGGTCGCGGGTTCGAGCCCCGCCCGCCCCACGGACTTCTCTGACCTGCGGTTCTTGGCCATGTCGCAGTCGTCATGCGAACCGGTTGATCGAAGTTTCGAGCCTTTCCTGGCGAGCGGTTGATGATGCATGCATAATGAATGCATGGTTGCTCTCCAGATTCGGGACGTGCCGGAAGAAGTACGAGACGCCCTGGCGGCACAGGCCAAGGCGCGCGGGCAGTCACTCCAGGCGTACCTGCTGGATCTGGTGGAAACGCAGGCCCGGCGGCTGCGCAACACCGCGGCCCTTGATCGCTTCGCCGGCCGATCGGACGGTGCTCGCTCCCTACCGGGGGAGAGCGCGGCCGAGTTGAATGACCAGCGGGAGCAGCGCGGACCATGGGGAAGCGCGGCATGATCGTCGTGGATGCGTCGGTTCTGGCCGATGCCCTGGTCGACGACGGGCCGGTCGGCGACGCGGCGCGGGCGGAGCTGACCGGAGATCCGCACTGGGCCGCACCGAGCCATCTTCTGGTTGAGGTCATGTCGGTGATCAGAGGCAAGGTTCTCGGTGGGAAGCTGGGCCTTGCCCGGGCTCAGGAGGCGATCGACACCCTGCCCTCGTTGGTCATCGATGAGGTTGCCATCGCTGTGCTGCTCGACCGGATGTGGCAGTTGCGGGGCAATGTCACGGCGTACGACGCGGCTTACGTCGCGGCGGCGGAGCTGGTGGCCTGCCCACTCGTGACCGGTGATGGTCGGCTCGCCAAGGCCAGCGGCGTCCGCTGCGAGTTCCGATTGCTCGCGGTGTCCTGACGGTGGCCGCCCGAGGATCATCGGCCTGACGCCCTTGGGTCGGCAAACCTGAGTGGAAGCGGGTCACCGGCGATCGTGGCGGTGTGGTTCGCATGGTGGTACCTCCGGCCCACCAGCGCAGACATGGTCAGTCGGTGCTCTGCCGGTGCCCGCGTACCCGGGGTTGTCCAGGTTCATCCGTTACGGGCGGCAGGGTCGGCGTCGGGGCGCGTCGAGTCGGTCCGTTCTGTGCCGTCGTGGCCGTTCTGCTGGGCGGCGGGCATCTCCCAGGGCGCCTGGGGCAGCACGCGGCCGGTTTCGAGCAGTGACTTCAGGTTGGCCATGACCGCGGGCCAGCCGGCGGAGACGGCCTCGAAGTCGTCGTCGGACGGCAGGTTTACGTGCGTGACGGTCAGTCGGACGATGTCCCGGTGCGGTTCGATGAGGAAGGTGACCGTGGAGGCGTCCGGCCCGGCTTCGGCGTCGACGTCGCCGAAGGTCATCACCAGCCGGGTCGGCGGGGTCGCTTCGAGGATCGTGCCGCCGCCGTCGGCGATGCCCGAGCCGTCGGTGCGTTGGTGTTCCCACCGGGAGCCGGGCCGCCAGTCGGAGACGTTGCGGTGGCCCCAGTAGGTGCCGGTCAGGTCCGCATCGGTCAACGCCTCCCAGACCCGTTCCGGGGTGGCGTGGATGTAGGTCACGTATACGAACGTGGGCCTGGTGACGTTCATCTGCGGCTCCTCTGCCTGTCGGCGGATCCCGTCGAGCACCCGCAGCCGAGGTTCCTCGAAGGCGGCGATCCAGCGTTGCGGCAATTCGTGGATGGGGACGGGGTTGAGATAGTGCCACTTCTCCCGGCCTCGCCGGACGGCGTTGACCAGGTTGGCCTCCTGCAACACGCCGATGTGCTGCGTCACTGACTGCCGGGTCATGGCCAGCTGGGCACAGAGTTGGCCCAGGGTCTGACCGTCTTCCCGGCGAAGGCTGTCGAGCAGGCGGCGGCGGGTCGGGTCGGCGAAGGCCGGGAGCGGGCAAAAGCAAAGGCAGGGAGTAGACGCCTCCCTGCCACCTCTAACGTATATCGCACCCTGGGGCTTGTGGCAAGACCCCGGTGCTGGTGCAGAATCTCCACTCGACGCCAGAACCTGGCGAAATCTGTGATTCGCGAAGCATGTGCTGGTATCGACGCAGCGGGCGGCGCGAACAACCGAACGGGGATTCCATGATCGACGTCATCGTCGTGGGCGGCGGACCGACCGGCCTGATGCTGGCCACGGAGCTGCGGCTGCACGACGTACGGGTGGTGGTGCTGGAGCGCGACGCCGAACCGACAAGCGTGGTGCGCTCGCTCGGCATGCACGTACGCAGCATCGAGGTCCTCGACCAGCGGGGCCTGCTGGAGCGGTTCCTCGCCCACGGCAAACAGTTCCAGGTCGGCGGCTACTTCGCCGGCATCGCCAAGGAGTGGCCGTCGCGGATGGACACCGCGCACGGATACATCCTCGGCATCCCGCAGCCGGTCACCGAGCGGCTGCTGACCGAGCACGCCACCGGGGTCGGCGTCGAGATCCGGCGGGGCACCGAACTGGTCGGGCTGAGCCAGGACGCCGACGCGGTGACCGCCGAGCTGGCCGACGGCACCCGCCTGCGTACCCGCTATCTCGTCGGCTGCGACGGCGGTCGCAGCACCGTTCGCAAGCTGCTGGGTGTCGGCTTTCCCGGTGAGCCCACCCGGAACGAGACGCTGCTGGGCGTGATGGAGCTGACCGCGCCGCACGACGAGGTCGTCGCGGTGATGACCCGGGTACGCAGGACGCAGCTGCGGTTCGGGGTCGGCCCGGTCGGGGACGGCGAGGGGCTGTACCGCGTCGTCGTACCCGCCGCAGGGGTGAGCGAGGACCGGGCGGTCCCCCCGACCATCGAGGACTTCCGGCAGCAGTTGCAGGCGACCGCCGGCACCGACTTCGGGGTGCACTCGCCCCGCTGGCTGTCCCGCTTCGGCGACGCCACCCGGCTGGCCGACCGGTACCGGGTCGACCGGGTGCTGCTGGCCGGCGACGCGGCGCACGTGCACCCGCCGCTGGGCGGACAGGGGCTCAACCTCGGTATCCAGGACGCGTTCAACCTGGGCTGGAAGCTGGCCGCACAGGTCGCCGGCTGGGCACCCGACGCGCTGCTGGACACGTACCAGGCCGAGCGCCGGCCGGTGGCGGCGGACGTGCTGGACAACACCCGCGCGCAGACCGAGCTGATGGCGCTGGAGGCGGGCCCGCAGGCGGTGCGGAAGCTGGTGGCGGAGCTGATGGACTTCGAGGAGGTCAACCGGTACCTGATCGAGAAGATCACCGCGATCTCGGTCCGGTACGACCTCGGTGCGGGCCACGACCTGCTCGGCCGGCGGCTGCGCGACGTGGGGCTGAAGCGGGGACGCCTCTACGGGCTGATGCACCAGGGGCGGGGGCTGCTGCTGGATCAGACCGGCGGGCTCTCGGTGGCGGGCTGGGCGGACCGGGTCGACCGGGCCGACGACGTCAGCGAGGAACTGGACGTGCCCGCGCTGCTGCTGCGCCCGGACGGACACGTGGCGTGGGTCGGCGACGAGCAGCAGGAACTGCGTGCCGAACTGGCCCGGTGGTTCGGGTCCGCCACCGCTCACGCATCGTGAGTCGGCTCGGTGTGGGTGAAGAACTGCACCACCACGAAGCCGAGCACCAACGCGGCGGCCGGCAGGAAGATGCTCGTGCCCATCGCCTCGGCGAATGATCCCCGCAGCACCTCGGGCAGCGGCCCGGTGGACTGGGCGGCGGCCCCCGCCGACACCGTGCCGCCGGACTGCCCGAACCTGCTCTCGACCTGGTGCTGCATGAGTACGCCGACGGCGGCGCTGCCCAACACGGCACCGACCTGACGGGTGGTGTTGTAGACACCGGAACCGGCGCCGGCCAGCCGCAGCGGAATGTTGCGGTTGGCCGTCGCCGTCAGCGGCCCCCAGATGAACGCGTTGCCGACACCGACCAGAGCGAGCGGTGCCAGGACGGTGCCCACCCGGGTGTCGTCCCCGGTCACCAGACCCAGCCAGAAGAGGGCGCCGGCGTTGGTGGCGAAACCGAACCCGGTCAGGTAGCGGGGGTGCACCCGGTCGGCCAGCTTGCCCGCCGGCAGCGCCAGCGCCCCGGCGAGGACGGCCAGGGGGATCAGGAGCGCCGCCGACCCGGTGGGGCTCAGGCCCATCGACTTCTGCGCGAACAGCATCAGCGGGACGGCCATGCCGGTGATCGAGAAACCCATGCAGGCGACGGCCACGTTGGACAGGGCGAAGTTGCGGTCCCGGAACAGCGCCAGCGTCATCAGCGGGTGGGCCGCCCGGGTCTGCCACCACACGAACAGCAGCAGGGTGGCGACGCCGGTGCCGATCAGGCTCCACACCGTGATGGGCACCGGACCCACCTCACGCACGAGCCCCCAGTCGTACCGTTGCCCCTGCTGGAGCCCGAACGCCACCAGGAACAGCCCGACCCCGCTCAACGCGATGCCCGGGTGGTCGACCCGCTGCCGGTGGGCCGGCAGCGTCGGCACCAGCACCGTCGCGGCGACGAAGGCGGCCACGCCCAGCGGAAGGTTGATGAAGAACACCCACTGCCAGCCGAGCCCGTCGACGAGGAGGCCACCCGCCAACGGCCCGACCAGGATCGCCACCCCCGCCACCGAACCCCACACCGCCATGGCGGTGCCGCGCTGCTGCCGGGGGAAGGTGCGGGTGATCACGGCCATCGTCTGCGGCGCCATCAGCGCCGCGCCGAGGCCCTGGACCACCCGCGCGGCGATCAACACCTCCGCGGTGGGTGACAGCCCGCACCACACCGAGGCGGCGGTGAACAGCAGCAGACCGAGCAGGTACGGGCGCTTGGGGCCGAACATGTCACCGAGTTGGCCGGCCAGCAGCAGCGGCACCACGTAGGCCAGCAGGTAGCCGCTGGTGACCCAGACGACCGCGTTGAGGTCGGTCTTGAGGTCCACCCAGATGGCGTCGGCGGCCACCGAGACGATGGTGGAGTCCAGCAGGATCATGAAGATGCCCGCCAGCATCGCCCACAGCGCCGGCCAGGGGCGGTAGCCGGGGGGCAGCCCCGACGTGTCGTCCGGCGTGGGCGTCGGCCCGGTGGTCGGCCCGGGGTCGGCTGCCCGGTCGGGTTGCCGGCCGACCGGTGCCCCGCCGGCGACGTCCGGCCGCGCCTGCCGTCCGGCTACCTGATCGTGGTCCATGTGGGCCTCCAGTGGTGACTGTCATCGCTGCCGGGAGGTCGGCTGCCGCGGCCGGGCCCGACGACGGCAACCGCCGGGCCGCCGGTTGCCGCCGGCCGACGGTCGGCCGGAGCCGCCCGGGCCGGCCGTTCCCGCAGCACGTGGGGGCCGGCCCGGCCGGTCGCCCCCGCCGCACGGCACGTCCGCCACCGCAGGCTCCCACAGCAGGTGGCCCCGCGACCACGACCACGACGCCGTGTGTCGGTGCGGGCCGGTGCGGTCGGTCATGGCTAGCTGACCAGTGGCTCGGGCTCACCCGAGTGCCGCGCGACCGGGGCCAACTGCGCCGGACCACCCGCGTACGGGAGCAGGCACGGGTTGCCGCCGGGCAGGTCGCGGACTGCCCGGCCGGCGGGCTGCCGGGTGTTCTCCCGCCCCGGCAGGACCGGGGCCGTCGGCTGCCCCTGCACGGTGACCTCGGTGATCTCGTAGAACCAGTGGATGGTGTCGCCCTTCGTCACGTAGCTGGCGGCGTACTCCTGCCGCCCTTTCTCGAACTGGGCCAGCAGCGAGTTCTTCACCTGCAACCACTCGTCGGTGTAGAACAGCAGCGGGATCTCGATGCGTTCGAGCAGCCGGGACCGGATGACGCTGCCGTCCTGGGGTGGATGCGTCGACCGGGAACGGGTGAAGATGTCGGCGATGCCGATCAGCGAGTTCAGCCCGATGATGGCGCGTCCGTTCGCGGTCAGGTGGTCGGGCAGTTGTTGCAGAAAGCGCAGCAGGACGCTGTCGCCGTAGAACATCGCCTCCAGGCCGAGCGAATGGTGCTTCTCGTCGAGTTCCGCGATGAGATTGTCCGACGGGGTGCGCCAGCCGGGCGGGTTGAAGACGATGAGGTCGAACAGGGCCGGCTCCCCGTCCACGGCGGGCGGAAAGAGGTCGCTGTGCCAGAAGTCGATGGTCGGGACACCGAAATTGGCGAGTTCGTTCTGTCGGGCGGTGGCGACGGCGGAGGCGGAGATGTCGGTGGCGGTGACCGAGGTGGCGCCCAGGTGGCGTAGCAGCAGCGCGATCGCGCCACTTCCGGTGCCGATCTCCAGGATGCGGCCGGTGATGTCCCGTCCGCGCAGGCTGCGGACCAGGTAGTCGCCGAGGGCGATACCGGCGCGGCTGACGTGGAAGGTCCCCGGTCGGTCGAACAGGCGGAAGTGGTGCCCGCACCCGAACTCGGCCTCGTAGGTGTCACCGTCGGGGCCGCCCACCGGGGGGACGTCGGTGCCGGTGGGCGGTACCTCAGCCATCGGACCCACCGGGGCGTGCGCCGCCCTGCGAGACTCCGTCGATGGACGCGGTCACGCCGAGGGATCCTCGGACGGTCATCCGTCCCGTGGGGCCAGCACTGACGATGAACAGACACCCGGCATTGGTCATGGCCATTTCCCCGATGTGTGTGGCGATCCTGGTGCGACTGCCGGGCCGAGGTGCGCGGTCTGTGGTTCAGCGGATCGCGCCCGTGGACCGATGGTGACTCGACCGGTGGGCAATAGGATTTGCGACGAGCCGTACCCCCCGGTCACGGCAACGAACGGTGTCACATAGACATTCATGATCACAAGCATATGAATGTCTGCAATTATTGCCCCCAATGACGTGATGTCGGGCGGGCAGGTGTGGGGTCGCCGTCCGTACGGACGGCGACCGACGGATTCCCGACCGGGTCCAACGTGGCCGGGGAACCGGCACCCGCCCCCCGGGGCGACGGCACACCGTCCGGACCGGGCCCGCCGCGAGTGGCGGTGCCCGTTCGGTCAGAGCGCATTCTCGGCATCGATGAACCTCACGAGTTCCGCGAGCGGAACGGCGCGCTCCGGTGCGGCGGTACGGACGAACCGCTTTTCCCTGCGCAGGTACTCGGAGAAGAAGTCGATCCGCTTGGCGAAGAAGCGCTCCAGGGTGGAGGGGTCGTCGAAGCTCTCGTTGATGACGAACAGGCGGTCCTCCAACCCGAGCAGTTTCAGCATGTAGTCGAGGATGTCGCCGGTAGCGGCCTCGGAACGCCCGCTGACGTGGTAGATGTCCTGCCGCGGCGACGCCATCTCGGCCGCCACGATCGCCCGCAGGTCCGCCACGACGTGATCCACCGGAATGAAGGACAGCCGGGTGCTGCGGTCGGCGGTGAAGCGGACCGACTCGTCGGAATCGCCGAGCATCTCCCGGAACTTGCGCAGTTCGCTGAGGAAGCCGTAGAGGCCCGTGTAACTGCCGCTGGGCCGGTAGTCGTGCGAGGTGCCGGTGATGATCGAGGGACGCAGGATCAGCCGCCGTGGCCCGTCGAAGCCGGCCACCAGGTGCTCGGCCGCGCACTTGCTCTCCTCGTAGACGTTGCTGAACCGGGGCGGCCGGTGCAGCGCCTCGGGCACCTCGCCGTGCAGCGTGCCGCAGGTGAACGCCGTCGACACGTAGACGAACAGGTCGGCACCGAGCTCCGTCGCCAGCTCCAACGCGTGCCGGGTGCCCTCGACGTTGGTGCGGAACACCTGTTCGCGCTGTCCCCGCCGCCACTGCAACGACGCCGCGAGGTGCCAGAAGACCAGCGGCCCGGCACCGCGCCGGACGGCGTCGGGGGCGACCCCGCAGCGCGGTTCGGTCAGTTCCGACTCCACCACGGTCATCCGGCGGCGGGCCGGCGGAAGGTCACCCCCCGCCTCGTCCAACGCCGCGTGGACCCGGTCGCTCGCCGGTTGCCGCGAGGTCCCCCGGGCCAGCGCGGACACGTTACCGGCGGTGTCGTCCAGGAGGAGGTCGGTCAGCAGGTGGCTGCCGACGAACCCGGTCGCACCGGTCAGCACATGGTCGGTCATCTCAGATCGCCCGCTCGACGGCCCGCGCCAGATCGGCTGCGGAGCGGGACTCGATGTCGTCGGACTGCGGCACCCGACGGTCCTTGATCCGGGCGGTCTTCCAGCTCACCCAGCCACCGGTGGCGCTCTTCAGATCCAGCAACGGATGGATGGTGACCTCGGTGGGGACGCCGAACGCGGCGGTGACCCGGTCCGCGACGAGCGTCTTGAGGTGGTCGTGGTCGGCGCCCTCCTTGGCCTTGATCCGGACCTGCACCCGGTCCTGGCCGTCGACCGAGTCGACCTCCAGCTCGTACCCGTACTTGAGCTCGGGATCGGCCAGGATGGTGTCGTCGATCTCGGCGGCGCTGCGCCTGCGGCCACCGAGTTCGGTCATGTCCTTGACCCGGCCGAGCACCTTGACGGTCCGCCGGCCGGAGTCGTCCGGCACGATCGAGACCAGGTCGCCGGTCCGGTAGCGGATGAGGGGCTTGAGGCCGGGCACCAGGGTGGTGAGGCAGAGTTCGCCGTAGCCCTCCAGCCCCAGCGTCTGCTCGGTCTCCAGGTCCAGCACCTCCAGCAGGTAGGTGGGCTCGATCGCCACCACCGTGCCGTCCGGGCGGGTCACCGCCGGACACCCCGCCTCCTGGGAGCCGTACATGAAGTTGTAGGTCTCGGCGTTCCACGTCTGGGCGAGTAGCCGGCCCATGCCGTCCGAGCACATCTCGCCGGTGGTGAGCAGCACCTTGACCGCCAGGTCGTCCGGCACCTCCACACCGTAGGAGGAACTCATCTCGGCCAGCGCCATCAGCAGCCCCGGCGAGCAGAGGATCATGTTGACCCGCAGCTCGACGAGCACCTCGAAGAACCGGGCGAACCCGAGGGTCGGGGTGATCGGAAACAGGTCCAGCTTGGCGATGCCGATCTGCTTGGCGGCGAAGGACAGGCTCAGGCAGGCCGCGTGGACGTCGTTGGGGGCCACCACGGCCAGGATGGGGCGCTCGCCGCCGTCCGGGAAGTGCTTGTGCACGATGCGGTCGAGCGCGTGCGCCAGCGGCAGCACGTTGAGGTCGAAGTCGATCGCCGCCCGGGGGCACGGGGTGGGTCGGCCGGTCGTCCCCGTGGTCTCGAAGTAGAACTGCGCGTCGCCGACCGGCCCGCTGAGCATGTCGTGCATGGCCTCGCGGAGGTCGTCCTTGGTCGTGTAGGGCAGGTGCGCCAGGTCCGCGAGCTCCTCGATGTCGAGGTTCGCACCCGCCAGGTGCCGTCGGTAGAAGGGCGATCTGTCGTGAACGTGGCCGAGCACCGTCCGCAGCGCCGTCGTCTGCCAGTCGGTGAGCTCCGCCGCGCTCACGCGTCCCTCGTTCCATCGTTCCATGAAGTCAACCCACGGGGCGGTATCCACGTGTCGGGACTCTCTCTGTGAAGGGTTTCGGATGGGGACGGGCGGTACGGAGATGGCTGCACCCGGGTTCGGCTGGTCGCCCGCCGGGTCCGGCGTCCCGTCGGTGTCGAGGCGTCGCAGGAGCCTGGTCGTATCCACAATTCGGTGCTGCGTCGCGCCCTGGCCCGGTCGGGTCGACCCGCCCGGGACGGGCCGGCTGCGACAGGTCGCGTCCCAGGTAATGGCACAGAAGGTTTCACGCTCCATCCAAGATCACAAGTATCTGGAATCCGACATGGACGGTGCCGGGGTGCCCGCCGCGCCGGGTGGCCGGCCCACCGCCGCCGAATGGTCGTGTAACTTTCTGTCCGAACATTGACGTCCATGGTTGTGGAGGTCCGATGCAGACAAACGGGGCACTGCTGTTTCGTGAGCACGTGGTGGCGACTCCGGATCGGATCGCCTTCATCGCCGAGTCCGACGGCACCGAGACCCGGGTGACCTACGCCGAGTTCGACGAGGCCGTGCACCGGGTCGCGGCAGGGCTGTCCGCGCTCGGACTCGCGCCGGCCGACCGGGTGCTGATCTCGACCCAGCCGGGACCGGGGCTGCTCCAGGCGGTCTACGGCACCATCCGGGCCGGCCTGACCGCCGTGCTGTGCGACCCGGGGCTGCCGGGGCCGACGGCTGAGGCGTACCTCGCGGACGTGGGGTGCGTGGCGGCGATCGTCGAGGGCGTCGGATCGGGGGTGGACGACGCCGTCGCCGACTCCGCCGTGCCGCACCGGTTCACGGTCAGCGGGCGTTGGGGGCGACCGTTCGCGGAACTCCTGCGTGCCGAGCGGGTCGCGCTGCCGGAGCACGTGCCGCCCCGGCATCCGGCGGTCGCCTTCTCGACGTCGGGCAGCACCGGACGACCAAAGATGATCATCAAGACCCACGAGCACTTCCACCTGCTGTCCCGCTACCGCAGCGGCGCCTACACCGCCTCGTCGCCGGGGGAGCCCGGCACGCCGACGCGCTATCTGGTGGCCACGTCGCTCTACCACACGGGAGGCATGAACGCGGGCGTCATGCTCGGTCTGCTGCGGGGCTGGACGGGGGTGCTCGCCGGTGCCTTCCACCCGGCGCACGTGCTGCGCCAGCTGGCCCGCCACCGCTGCTCGACCGTGTTGTTCACCCCCTCGCAGGCGGCCGTGCTGCTGCGGGAGACGGCCCTGCTACGCGACCTCGACCTGCGCCACCTGCGCTCGGTCCGGGTGGCCAGCGGCCCGTCCACCCCCGAGCTGCTCCAGCGCCTGCGGTCGGCCTTCGGCAGCACCGAGATCCTCAACGTCTACGCGCTCACCGAGTGCGCGCCGTGCCTCGGGCAACCGCCGGGGGAGCAGCAGCCGCTGGAGAGCTGCGGGCGGCCCTGGGTGGGGGTCACCGCCCGGGTCCTGGACGACGCCGGCCGCGACAGCGCCGAGGGTGAGCTGTGGCTGCGCAGCGACCTCATCTCCGAGGGCACCATCCTCGACCCGGTGACGACGCGCGAGCGCTACCTCGACGGCTGGCTGCGGACCAAGGACATCTTCCGGGTGGTCGACGGCTGGTACTTCTTCGTCGGCCGCATCGACGACATGTTCGTCTGTGGCGGCGAGAACGTCTTCCCGTTGCAGGTCGAGCAGATCCTCGTCGCCCATCCGGACGTCCTCGACGCGTGCGTCGTCGGCCTGCCCGACCCGGCCCTGGGCGCGGTCGCCGGCGCGCACGTCGTCCTGCGGCCGGGGGCGACGGCGAGCGCGGTCGACCTCGTGGACCACGTGCGCCGGCACGCCCCGGTGCACTGCGTGCCGCACCGGATCGAGATCGTGCCCGCGATCGCGACGCTCGGGCCGGGCAAGGCCGACCGGCGTACCGTCCGGTCCGCGCTGGAGGGCGGCGGCACGGTCACCCGCCAACGGACGGACGGCGACGACGTCCGCGCCCGGATCGTCGAGACCTGGAAGTCGGTCCTGGACCTCGACACCGTCGACCCCGACGTGCCGTTCCTGGAGTCGGGCGGCACCTCCCAGCTGGCGGTGGAGATCGTGACCCGGATGAACGCCCTCGGTGTCCCGGTCGACCTGGGGGAGTTCTTCGTCGACGGCAGCCTGCGGCAGCTGCTCGACAGCGCGGACGCCGATCCGGTGCCGGGCGGGTGACCGCGCCAGGCATCGATGGCGGAGATTGTCATCCCGGGGTCACGCATCGATAATCCTGCAATGGATCTCGACGGCCGGGTGCTGGCGGAGGCGGTCGCCGAGCTCGTCCGCATCCCCAGCGTCAACCCGCTGCACACCGGGCCGAGAGCCGAGGAGCACGGTCCGGTCGGTGAGGGGGCGATCGCCCGGCACCTCGCGGACCGCTTCGACCGCTGCGGTGCCGCCGAGGTCGTGCTGGACGAGGTCCGGCCGGACCGACCCAACGTCTACGGCCGCTTTCCGGGCCGGTCCGACCGGCTCGTGGTGCTGGACGTGCACACCGACACCGTCGCCGTCGAGCACATGACCGACCCGCCCTTCGACGGACGCATCGAGCACGACGCCGTCTGGGGTCGTGGTGCCCTGGACACCAAGGCGACCATGGGGGTGGTCCTCGCGCTGCTCGCCGCGATGCACCGCGACGGCCGCCGCCCCGACCCCACCCTGCTGCTGGTCGGCTCGATCGGCGAGGAGGCCGGCGGCCTGCTCGGGGCGACCCGGTTCGCCCCCTGGGCGAGACAACAGGGCCTGCGGATCGATCAGCTCCTGGTGGCCGAGCCGACCGAGTTCCGGCCCGTGCACGGGCTGAAGGGGCTCGTCCTGATCGAGGTGACGACGCACGGGGTGGCGGCGCACTCGGCGCGACCCGACCTCGGGGTGAACGCCATCGACGCGATGGTGCCGGTGCTCGCCGCCTTCGCCGCCGCCCACGAGCGGCTGAGCGCGACCCCGGGGCGCACCGAGCTGGGCGGCGGCACGCTGTCGGTCACCCAGATCACGGGCGGCTCCGGCAGCAACGTGATCCCCGACCGCTGCTCGATCACCGTGGGCCGGCGCATCGTCCCCGGCGAGGACCCGGTCGAGGTGCTGGCCGAGTTGACCGCCATCGCCCGGGCCGCCTGCCCCGTGCCCTGCGACGTGGTCTCGCTGCTGCCGCGTACGCCCGACGGCAGGCCCGCCTCGCCCGCGTTCTACCAGCGGCCCGACAGCGGACTCGTGCAGTTCCTGGCGCGGACCTGCGGCACCCGGCCCACGGTCGCACCCTTCGGTGCCAACGCGTTGCGGTACTCCGGTCTGGCCGAGGAATTGGTAGTCTTCGGCCCTGGATCCATCGAGGACGCTCATCAGGCCACCGAGCGGATCGACATCCCGGACCTGCGACGGCTCGCCGACGTCCTGACGTCGTGGCTCTCGCCCGGCTGACCGGGCCGGCGGGATCGGCGGGCCTTCCCGGCGTCGCGACCCGCGCTGCCGCACCCCGGGCGCGTCGGCGGTCGTCCGTCCACGCGGCAGAGCCGACGCGGTACGCCATCCCCGCCCCTGCCAGGCGGGTGGCCAGGGAGGGAGGACAGATGGCGACAGCCACGGCTGCGGAGACCATCGACCGGGTGTGTGAGCCGGTGCAGCAGTTGAGTCGCAGCTGGATCATGGCGAAGTCCACCAACGCGTACGGGGTGGAGCTGGGATTCGCGACCGGGGTTCAGTTCTGGATCGTCGGTCGGGCCGGCGTGCTCGGCAGTTGCCCGGTCGAGGTGGCGGCGGCGGCGATCGCGTTCGAGCCGGTCGAGGAGGTGCGCCGGGCGTGGCTCGCGGTGCCGGCGGGCCTGACCCACCACGACGTGGCGCTGCACTACCGGGACCGGATCACCGGCTGGGGCGAGCGGGTCTTCGCGGACGTCGACCCCGACACGCTCGGCGTCATCGACACCCTGGGCCGCCGCGTCGTCGATGCGGCACCTGCGGCGGTGGGCGCCCTCTTCACCGGCTGGCGGGGACTCCCGCCCCCGGTGGCGTTGCCCGGCCGGGCCGCGTTGACGATCCACCTGATCCGCGAACTGCGCGGCGCCGCCCACATCGCCGCGATCCTGGCCTGTGGCCTCACGCCGCTCGACGCGATCCTCGCCGCCCCCCATCCGCCGCCCCGCACCGGGCCCGCCTACGCCGAGCGGATGGGCTACCGGGGGCCGTTCCGGGACCCGGCCGAGGTACGCGAGCAGCGGCTGGAAGCCGAACGGTTGACCGCGGCGATCATGGTCCCGTACTTCTCCACGCTCGACGCGGCGGAACTCGCCCGGTTCGGTGAACTCGTCGAGACCGTCGGCCACCTGGCCGTCTAGGTGACCGGGTGGGGGTCGGCCGCGTCGCCGGCCCGCCGAGTCCCCGTGGCCCGTCGGCCGGCGACGACCCATCCGGCTGGAGACAGGAGACCGTCATGAAGTTCGTCATCCCCGCCAAGCGTTCGTCGACGAGGGTGCCCGACAAGAACTACCGCCCGTTCGCCGGGGGGAAGTCGTTGCTCGACATTCTCGTCGAGAAACTCGCCCGGCTGGCCGACGATCCGGGCGACGTCTGCCTGTCCTCCGAGGACGCGTCGACCCGGGAGTTGGCCGACCGGTACGGCGCCACCTATCTGCCCCGGCCCCGGCACCTCACGGAGAACTCGTACCCGTTCCAGTCCGTGGTCAACGAGGTCTGCAAGCAGTTGCCCGGCGACGACGACGTGATGTGGTGCCACGCCACCGACCCGTTCTTCGACGAACACGGGGAGGTGGTGCGTACCTGGCGGGCCCGCGACACGGCCGCTGCGGACTCGATCGTGGTGGTGTACCCGATGAAGGAGTACCTCCTCGACCCGAACTTCAACCCGATGGGGTTCGGGTTCGGCCCCTGGCACCGCCCCTCGCAGGAGCTGCCGACCTATTACCAGCTCGGGTTCTCCTGCTCGATCATGACCCGGCACGTGGCGACGACCATCGGGTTGGTCGGTGCCCGCCCGATCTGGCACCAGGCGACGAACCTGACGATCGACATCGACACCCAGGCCCAGTTCGATCTCGCCGCCCGGCTGTACGAGCTGAGCAACCCGGCCTGACCGTCCGGGTCCGCCGCCGGGGCGGTATCGGGTGGACGGTGGGTCCCCACCGTCCACCCGCCGGCCCCGGCCGGGTTCGTCGGGCGGCGCGGCCGGGAGGTCGGTTCACGGCGTGCGGGTCGGGACCTCGGTGGTGGGCCGCCGGGCCGTCGGGGTCGGACCGGCCGCGCCGGCCGCGTCCGTGACGATGCGTTTGTACGCCTCGGCGTACTCGCAGCCGATGGCCGTGCCGTTGCCGCGCATCCGGTCCACCACCCACTGGACGTCGGCGCGGGGATCCGGTGAGCTGCGGAACTGGCTGCGGTGGGCGAGGATGGCCGACACCTTCAGCTCGGCGGTCTCCCCGACGTCGACGAGCAGGTCGGTGTGCTCGTGCCCCGGCACCCAGACCTCGGCCACCCGGTGTGCGGGCAGACCCTCGGCCAGCAGCTCGGGGAAGGCCCGGGGGTTGCGGGCGTCGGGGTAGACGGCGTTCAGCGCGGCCTGCCCGACGGCGAGGTGGTCGGGGTGGGACGCACCGATCGGGAACTGCAGCGACCGCAGCGGTTGGTGGGTGAGGACGAGTTCCGGCCGGTGCCGCCGGATCTGGCGGGTCAGGGCGAGTCTGAGCGCGGGGGTGTCCGTGAGCAGGCCGTCGGGCAGCCCCAGGAAGACCACGTCGGTGACGCCGAGCATCCGGGCCGCGTCGCGCTGCTCGGCATACCGGGTGGCGGTCAGCTCGGGGGCCGGCACGGTCGGATCCTCGCCACCCTGCGCGCCGTCGGTGACGACCAGATAGGTCACCTGCGCGCCCTCGCCGGTGAGGCGGGCGACGGTGGCGCCGAAGGCGAATTCGGCGTCGTCCGGGTGGGCGGCGATCACCAGGACCCGGTGGAAGCTGCGGGGCAGCGGCAGGAGTCGACCGGAATCAGCCGGGGAAGCGGGCGTCATGGCGGCAACATACACGCTACGGGCGACATTGATCGACGCCGTGCTGGTTGCGGCCCAGGTTATTGACGTTTAGCATTTGACGGCGGTGTTCTCTGATCTGTCGGACGACACCGCAATGAGCAGCGCAGCAACGGACATGACGCACCACGGCACCGACTTCGCCTCACCGAACACCACCCTGAGTGCCACTTCTGCGCGACGAATCCTCCTGAAAGGCCGACCCGCTGGAACTGTCGCCACCCTTCGTACCGATCACGTCCATTCCGGCGAATTGTGGCAGTCCGTGGTGCGGGACGCGTCGGCGTGCCGGGTCCACAGGTGTGCGCCGGACGGCGACCGGGCCGGTGCGGCCGGGTGTCGCGGCCGGGCGGTGGACACCGTCGCCGCCGGCAACCGGCCGGGAAGTCCGAGATCCGTCGGTGCCGAGAGCGATTGGTGAGGCCGCATGAACGTCGGAGAGCACCTCGTCGCGAAACTCGTCGAGGAAGGGGTGGAGGTCGTCTTCACCGTGCCGGGTGAGCAGCACGACGCCATCTTCGCGGCGCTCGCCGACACGACGATCCGGGTGGTGCACACCCGGCACGAGCAGGCCGCCGCGCTGATGGCCTACGGGTACGCCCGGGCCAGCCGCCGGGTCGGCGTGTACCTCGTCATCTCCGGGCCGGGCGTGCTCAACTCGTTGACCGGGCTGGCCACCGCCTACGCGGGCGACGCCCGGGTGCTGTGCGTCGCCACCCAGATCCCCACCCCGGTGCTCGGGCGGAACCTGGGTGTCCCGCACGAGATCCCCGACCAGTTGGGCGTGCTCCGGTCGCTGACGGGGTGGGCGGCCCGGGTCGAGGAGCCCGCCTCGATCACCCGCGTGCTCGGTGAGGCGTTCCACCGGCTGGGTCACCACCGCCCCCGGCCCGTCGCGATCGAGATCCCGACCGACGTGCTGGCCGCGGAGGTCACCGCCGCCCCACCGTGGCCGGCGTCGCCGCCCCCGCGCCGCCGGACCCGCGCGCCGTCGAGGCGGCCCGCGCGGAGCTGGCCGCCGCCCGCACGCCCGTCATCTTCGTCGGCAGCGGGGCGCGCGGCGCGACGGCGGAGGTCGCCCGGCTCGCCGAGCTGCTCCAGGCGCCCGTCACGACGGAGCTGGGCGGGCGCGGGGTGCTGCGGGACGACCATGAGCTGTCGGTGTCGTTGCCCGTCGCACACCGGTTGTGGCCGCACGCCGACGTCGTCCTGGCTGTCGGGACCCGGCTGCTGCGGCCCCAGGTCGAGTGGGGCACCGAGGGCCTGCGGATCATCCGTGTCGACCTCGACGAGGAGGAGATCCACCGGGTGTCCCCGCCGGCGGTGTCCCTGGTGGGGGACGCCACCGAGGTGCTCCGCGCGCTGCTCGACGGGCTGCCGCCGCCTGCGCGGCGGTCGCAGTGGCGGGCCGCGGTCGCGGACGCCCGGCACGCGGTGGACGCCGAGCTCGACAAGCTCGCCCCCCAGGTCGACCTCGTCCGGGCGATGCGTGCCGCGTTGCCGGAGGACGGGTTCTTCGTCGACGAGATGACCCAGGTGGGTTACGTCGCCCGGCTGATGTTCCCGGTGCTGCGCCCGTCGACCTACGTGCTGCCGACGTACGTCGGGGCGCTCGGTTTCGGGTTCGCGGCGGCGCTCGGTGTCAAGGTCGCCTACCCGGACCGCGCGGTGCTGTCCATCTCGGGTGACGGCGGTTTCCTGTTCACCGCGGCGGAGCTGGCGACGGCGGTCCAGCACGGGATCGGGGTCGTCGCCGTCGTCTTCGACGACGGGTCCTACGCCAACGTGAAGCGCGCCCAGCGCAAGTTCCTGACCCAGACGATCGGCACCGAACTGCACAACCCCGACTTCGTCAAGCTCGCGGAGGCGTTCGGCGCGGTCGGTGTCCGCGCCCACGACCCGCAGGAGTTGCGGGCCGAGATCGAGAAGGGCCTCGCCCGGGAGCGGGTGCCGACGGTGATCGAGGTTCCGGTCGGGGAGATGGCCAATCCGTGGCCGTGGATCCGATTGCCGCGGGTGCGCTGACAACGCCAGACTTCGATGCGTCGCCCATTCCCCGCGCCGGACGTGCGCCCCAGCCGTCAAGGAGACCACCCATGCCGACCGCCCCGCGCAACGACGTCCCCCCGTTCCGCGCCGCCCTCGCGCACATGCGGACGCAGGAGATCGTGGCCGTCGCGCGCCTGTGCCAGGACTATCCCGACGCCGTCAGTCTCTGCTTCGGTGAGTCGGATCTCCCCACCCCGCTGGTCGTACGGCAGGCCGCCGAACTCGCCATGGACCAGGGCAAGACCCGCTACGCGGACCGCCGGGGCATCGCACCACTGCGGCAGGCGATCCAGGAGTACCACCGGCGTACCAACGGGGTGGAGGTCGAGCTGGAGCGGTTGTCGGCGACCTCGTCGGGGATGACCTCCATCATGATCTCGTTGCAGTGCCTGGTGGAGCCGGGGGACAACGTCGTCGTCGTGGCGCCGGTGTGGCCGAACATCGTCATCGCCGTCGAGTCGATGGGCGCGACCGTACGGTTCGTCAACCTCGAAGCCGACCCGGACGGGTGGTCGCTGGATCTCGAGCAGGTCGAGGCGAACTGCGACGACCGGACGCGCGCGGTGTTCCTGGCCTCACCCGGCAACCCGACCGGCTGGACGATGACCTCGGCCCAGCAGCGGGAACTGTTGGAGCTGACCCGGCGCAAGGGCATCTGGATCATCTCCGACGAGGTGTACAACCGGCTGGTCTTCGACGGGTCCGTCGCGACGCCGTCGATGCTGGAGGTCGCCGACGACAACGACGCGCTCTTCGTCGTGCAGAGCTTCTCCAAGACCTGGTCGATGACCGGCTGGCGGCTCGGCTGGCTGGTGCACCCCGCCGGCCTGGCCCACCAGGTGGGTAACCTCAGCGCGATCAACAGCACCGGGTCGGCCACCTTCGTGCAGCACGCGGGGGTCGCGGCGATCCGCGAGGGTGAGCCGTTCGTGGCCGAGATGGTGGAGCGCAGCGCGCGGGGCCGGGAGACCGTGGCGGACGCCTTCCAGGGCCACCCGCGCATCCTCGCGCCGGACGTCCCGGCCTCCTTCTACTCGTTCTTCCGGATCGAGGGTGTCGACAACTCCCTGGCGTACGCCAAGGAACTCGTCGCCCGTGCCGGGGTCGGCATCGCGCCCGGCTCCGCGTTCGGCGACGGATTCGACGGCTACTTCCGGATCTGCTTCGCCCAGGACCCGAAGCGCCTGCAACTCGCCCTCGAACGCCTCATCGCCGCGGTCTGACCGGTCCCGCACGGGCCACCACTGCGGGTGGTCGGGGCGGGGCGCACGGCGCGGGTCAACCTGGCGGGGCGTCAGAGCCGGTCGGGGCTGAACGCGGAGATGTCCACCGTCGACCGTCCGTCGAGCGCGAGCTGCGCCAGGACCTCCCCGATGCCCGGGGCGAACTTGAAGCCGTGGCCGGAGCAGGCGCTGGCGTAGCAGACGCCGTCGAGTTCCCGGGAGCGGCCGATGAGGAAACTCTCGTCGGTCGACATCGTGTAGATGCAGGAGCGACCCCGGCCCGTGGGCTGGACGGCCGGCAGCACCGGGCTGATCGTCCGCCACAGCTCATGCCGCTCCGCGTCGCTGGGTGGACGCCGGTCACCGTCGACGTCCTGCGGTGACAGTTGCCGGTTGTGGAAGCCGATCTTCAGCCCGCCGTCGACCGACCGCCAGCGGGGGAGCCCGTAGACCAGGGCTCCCCCGGCGTCCTCGTAGAGGAAGGCCGGGAAGCGTCCGGGCAGGTGGTCCCGCTCCCGCGCCTCGGCCACGTCGAACTCGAAGACGGGAATGCGCATCGGGGTGACGGCGGGGGCGATCTCACCGGGCAGGAAGCGACCCACCCAGCCGCCGACCGTCAGCACCACCGCGCCGCAGCTCACCTCCCACCCGTCGCCGACGACCGTGACGGTGCCCCCGGAGCCGGGGGAGAGCGTGCGCACGGCACGTCCGTGGACCAGGTGGGCGCCGGCGGCGGTCGCCCGCGTCAGGTAGGTGAGCCGGGCGTTGTCGGCGAAGAGCATCAGCGCGTCCGGCTCGTGGACGGCGACCGCGTCGGGCTGGACGTGGAAGGCGGGAAACCGGCTGGTGATCTCGCCCGCGTCGAGGTACTCGTGGTTGATCCCGCACCGGAGCGCGGTGTCCCGGGAGCCCTGCACCAGCTTGGAGTCGGGGGAGCCGACGAACAGGCCGCCGGTGCGCAGCGCGATCGTCTCGTCGGTCGCGGCGTCGAGTTCCCACCACCCCTCGTACGAGCTGTCCAGCAGCGGGACGTACTGCTCGCCCTCCCAGTACGCCCGCCGGAAGATGCGGGTCTGGCCGTGCGAGGAACCCAGGTCGTGCAACGGTCCGTGGGCCTCGACGCCCAACACCCGCGCTCCCCGCCGGCTGAGCTGGTGGAGCGCCGACGCACCCATGATCCCGAGCCCGACGACCACCACGTCGTAGGTGGGGGACACCTCACCCCACCGCGCATCCGGGCCCGTGGGGGCGGGCCAGTTCCCGTGAGCGCTGCGCGGCGGCGGTGAGCGCGGTCAGGATGGAGCCCTTCAGCCCGGCGGCGTCGAACGCGGCGATGCCGCGCTCGGTGGTGCCGTTGGGCGTCATCACCTCGTGGCAGAGCTGCATCGGCGGTTTCCCGCTCTCCGCGATGAGGGTCGCGGTCCCGCCGAACACCTGCACCGCCATCTCCCGGCCGGCCGCCTCGCTGAAGCCCCGGGCGGCGGCGAACTGGCAGAAGGCGTCGACGATGTAGCTCACGAACGCCGGTCCGCCGCCGCAGATCGCGGTGGCGTCGTCGACCAGTTCCTCGCGGTCGACCCGCAGCACCCGGCCGATCACCCCCAGCAGGGCCTCCGCCTGGGCCGTGGTCTCCGCCGACACCTGCGGGCCGGCGTGGTAGACCGACATCCCCTGGAACACCTCGGACGGTGTGTTGGGGATGGACCGGACGACCTGCGTGGTGCCCAGCGCCGTGGCGATCGTCTCGGCGGTGAGGCCGGCCATCACCGACAGCACCGGCGTCCACGCGGTGAACCGGTGGCGTTCGGCGTCGGCGAACTCGGCGAAGACCTGCGGCGGGACGGCCAGCACGACGAAGTCGCCCTCGGCCAGATCCAGGTGGGCGACGACCGTGAGTCCGTCGAGGTCGGCGAGGAGTTCGCGTCGGGCGGCACTGCGCTCGACCACGACGAGTTCCGGACCGGCCGGTCCGCCAAGCAGCCCGCGGATGATCGCCAGCCCCATGTGACCACCGCCGACGATGACCAGCCGCCGGGTGGCGGTCATCCGCGCGACTCCGCGTGCGCCATCGTCACCTGGTAGTTGGTGACGACGTCGGACACCGTCGTACGGTGCAGGACCCGCCGTTGCCGCAGGTCGTACGGGCGGCCGCGGTGCATGGTGCAGCGGTTGTCCCATACCGTGAGGTCGCCGACGCGCCAGTGGTGGGTGTAGACGAACCGGTCCTGGGTGGCGAACTCGACCAGCTCTTCGAGCAGGGCCCGCCCCTGTTCGACCGGCCAGCCGACGATGTGTGAGGCGTGCGAGGCGAGGAAGAGGCTGCTGCGGCCGGAACCCGGGTAGTGGTCGACGACCCGCTGCGGCACCGGCGGCAGCGCGGTGGCGATGTCGGAGTTGAAGCTGTCGAACCCGGACTTCGCCCGGGAGTGGGCGATGCTGTGTTCGGCGACGAGGTTCTCGACCTGGCGTTTGCGCTCCGGCGGCAGCGCGTCGTAGGCGGCGCGCATGTCCGCGTACTGGGTCTCGCCTCCGGTGGGGGGGATCTCCCGGGCGGACAGCAGCGAACACTTCGCCCGGACGGCCTTGAAGGAGCTGTCGGTGTGCCACATCTGGTTGCCCAGGTTGTAGCGGGTGAGGCGGTCCTCGGGGTCGAGGAGCTTGCCCTCGTGGTCGAGGTTGGAGATGTCGGTGAACTCGTTGCTCAGCCGCAGCGCCTTGCCGGCGAAGTTCGGGGCGGTCTCCAGCGGCCCGAACAGCCGGCTGAAGCTGGTCTGCTGCTCGTCGGTGACCGGTTGGTCGGGAAAGACGAGGACCGCGTAGCGCTCGAAGGCCGCGTGGATCTCGGCGAAGACGTCCTCCGGTACGGGCGTGGTCAGGTCGACGCCGGTCACCTCTGCGACGAAGAGCGGATGGAGTGGCTTGAGGGTTATCGCCACGGATGTCTCCTTATCAGCGGTCAGGGAAGACGTCGGCACAGATCACAGGGAGGACACAGGCATCGAAGGCCGACATTGGCACGCATTCGACGCCGAATGTGAATAGGCGGTTTCCTGGACACCATTTTCCACGCCCCGGCAACCCTCTCAAGTGGATGAAATCTCCCAAGTTGGGGCAGCGTTACCGGATCGTGACCTAAATCTATATGTAAGAACGTCGATAGTGTGGACGACTGTCGGATGGCCGTCCGCCCAGCCGGGAGGGGTCGGCGGCGGGCGGATCGTGGGGTACCTTCCCTGACGCACTGGTAGATGTCGGTCTATATGTGGGGGTGTCGGTTCATGGGCGTGGGGACCGCCGTCGACCTTGCCGGGTTGGTGCGGCGATCGGTTGCCGACCATCCGGAGGCGGTCGCGCTGGAAGTCGGCGACCAGTTCCTGAGCTACCCGGAACTCTGGCGACGCGCGGGCCTCCTCGCGGCGCGGATCGCCGCCACGGCCCCCGGCGCCACCCGCGTCGGGCTGTTCTCGACCCGCTCCGTGACCTCGTACCTCGCCTATCTGGCGGTGCTCCGGCTCGGCGCGACTGTGGTGCCCCTGCACCCCGGCGCTCCCGTGACGCGCAACGCCGGCATCGCGCGCCGGGCCGGCCTGGCCGCCGTCGTCGTCGACGAGGTCGATCCGGCCCTCCTCGGTGCGTTGGCCGACGTGGGCGTCCGTCTGGTCCACCCGGACGACGACCGGCCGGTGGTCGGCGGCGTACCCGACGACGGCGGACGGACGGTCACCGGCGACGACGTCGCCTACCTCCTGTTCACCTCCGGCTCCACCGGAGTGCCCAAGGGGGTGCCGATCGCCCACCGCAGTGCCGCCGCCTACGTGCAGCACGTGGTACGCCGCTACGACATCGGCGTCGGCTCCCGGCTCACGCAGAACTTCGACCTGACCTTCGACCCGTCCGTGTTCGACCTGTTCGCGGCCTGGAGCAGCGGCGCGACGCTGGTGGTCGCCACCGCCAGGGAACTCCTGCGTCCGGCGACGTTCGTCAACGAGCGACGGATCACCCACTGGTTCTCGGTGCCGTCGCAGGTCTCCTACGCGCGCCGGCTGCGGCTGCTCGCCCCCGACGCCATGCCCGACCTCGGCTGGAGCATCTTCATCGGGGAGCCGTTCACCCGTGAGCAGGCGGCCGTGTGGCACGCGGCGGCGCCGCGCAGCGTGATCGAGAACGTGTACGGTCCTACCGAACTCACCGTGAGCTGTGCTGAGTACCGGCTACCCGGGTCGCCGACCGACTGGCCGACGACGAGCAACGCGACGGTGCCCATCGGGCTGGTGCTGCCCGAGCACGACTGGATCCTGGTCGACCGCGACGGCCGGGCCGGGCGCGACGGCGAGCTGTGCGTGCGGGGCGTCCAGCGGTTCGCGGGCTACCTCGATCCCGAGGAGAACACCGCGCGCTTCCTCAGCTTCGACGCCGGGGGCGACGCCCGTGCGCGGGTCTACGACGGGACCGGACCGCTCACCCCGGCGCACTGGTACCGCACCGGTGACCGGGTCCGGGTCGAGAACGGTCACCTGGTCCATCTGGGCCGCCTCGACCGGCAGGTCAAGATCCGCGGCTACCGCGTCGAACTCGGCGAGATCGAGGCGGCGCTGCGCGGGCTGGACGGCGTCATCGACGCTGCCGTCGTCCTGCTCGGGCAGGCCCCGGCCGAGTCGCTGGTGGCGTTCTGCACCGGCGACACCGAGCCGGCCCGGGTGGCCACGGAGCTGCGCGGGGTGCTGCCGCCGTACATGACGCCCACCCGGGTCGAGTGGCTCGAGGCGATGCCCCTCAACCAGAACGGCAAGGTGGACTACCTGCGGTTGGCCTCGGTCGCCGCCGACGGGTCCCGCTGAGGTGCGGGAACCGTCGAATGCGGCATCAACCGGCTCGGACGCCACCGCGCTGTCGCGACCCGGTCCGACAGGCTGCCGTGCGCCGCGCAGCCGGCGTCGCTGTCGCCGCTGTCGACGAACGGCCGTGGCGCAGGTCTCAGGAGCGCTGCTTCCTCGTCCAGATGACGTAGCCGGCGCAGAGGATCAGCATGAGGACGACGATGCTGGTCCATGCCCAGCGGGCGAAGGGCTCGTCGGCCACCATGGCGCGGATGCCCGCCAGGACGGCAAGCGCCAGCGGGCCCAAGCCGTACCACTCGGAGAAGGTCAGCTCCTTCATCGCCTGCCGCATGCGGCGAGTCTAGTCACCACCTGCTTCGATACCGGGCCTAGCCGACGACCTCGGCGTCGATCACGGCCCAGGAGTGCGGTCCGGTGGCCACGAGTGCCAACCGGTCGCCGGCGGTGAGCACGCCGTCGGCGGCCAGCAGGTCGGCGTTGACGAGCAGGTCCGCTGCGAACTCGTGGGCGTGCGCGGCCAGGCGACCGGGCAGCAGCTGGTCGAAGGAGTAGCCGGCCGCGCCGGTGAGGAACCGCTGGGCGGGCAGCCGGTAGTTGTTGAACAGGGCGTGGGTGAAGTCGCGCGGACCGCGACCGGTGGCCTCCCGGGCGGCCTTGACGGCCGACCGGCCGAGCAGCACGTTGCGGCGCTGCGCGGCGGGGCTGTTGTCGGTGAGGTCACCGCGCCAGTCGCTGCGCAGCGCCATGCCGTTGACGAGCAGGACGAGCCCGTCACCCGCCGGCCGGTGCCGGGTCACCAGGGCTGCGGCGGCACCGTCGCTGAGGACCGACAGCTCCGCGTCCATCATCCGGCCGCGACCGACGACACGGTCCGCGGTGACGACGAGGACGGTGTCGACGTCGGTCGTCGCGAACAGCCCCTGCACCGTGCCCAGCAGCAGGCCGAGGTTGGCGCACCCGTGACCGGCGACGGTCTGGGTCGCGGCGCCGGGTGCGTCCACGGCCCGGGCGAGGCGCACGTTGTTCCTGCGTACGCCGTCCCCGTCGGCGGTCTCCGTCGCGTAGACGATCGCGTCCGGCACCAGCCCGCCGGCGAGCGCACGCGCACCGACCTCGCCGGCCATCTCGATCGAGGACATTGTCGTCACTCCATACGACTCCAGCCCGTCGTCGAGCAACCGTGGATTGTCGGCACCCACCTCGTCCAGCTCCCGGACGAGGTGTTTCGTCCCGTGCAGATGGGCGATGGAGGAGAGGTAGAACGCCGCCACGGGAGGTCCTTCCGCCTTGCCGGAACGCTGGCCGACAGGGTACTACGACGGGGGTGCCGCACCGGCCACGTACGTTTTCCGAAATGGCCGGGGTCGATGTCGGAGTGCTTGTCGCCGCCGGACCCGCCCACCGCCGCGCTTGGCGCTTCCCACCCGCTGCCGTGCTTGCCGCACCGCTGCCGTGCTTGCCGCTCCGCCGTCGCGCTCTCCCCCGCCCGACGGCGGGCGGGGGAGAGTCGTGGTGGCGGTGCGGTCGGGCGGGGACCGTCCCCGCACCCGTAGGTGGGGTCAGGCGACCGTGCAGGCCGCGCCGTTGAGGGTGAACGAGGTGGGCTTGGCGGTGTTGCCGGTGTGGTTGGCCTGGAATCCGATGTCGACCGACCCGCCGGCCGGGATGGCGGCGTTGTAGCTGGCGTTACGGGCCGTCACCTGGCCGGACGAGGGGGAGTAGGAGGCGTTCCACCCGGAGGTGATGCTCTGCCCGCCGGGCAGCGTGAAGACCAGCGACCAGCCGTTGACGGCGCTGGAACCGGTGTTGGTGATGGTCAGGTTCTCGGTCAGGCCGCTGTTCCAGGCGTTGACGCTGGCGGTGACCCGGCAGGCCCCGGAGCTGGGCGGCGGGGTCGTCGTCGGCGGCGGGGTGGTCGGGGGCGGCGTGGTCGGCGGCGGCGTGGTAGGAGGCGGGGTGGTCGGCGGCGGGGTGGTCGGGGGCGGCGTGGTCGGGGGCGGGTTGGTCAGGCCGAAGAACCCGAGGGCGACGGCGGCCATCCCACCGGAGGGCAGGCTGTGCCCGGCACCCTGGACGCTGTACGCCTCGACGAGGACGTTGCCGCTGGCGTCGGCGTAGCGGCGGCGGTTCCAGTTGGCCTGGGGGGTGTCGGTGGAGGTGGGTGTCTGGCTGAGCCCGAACACGTTGGTCCACTGCTCGATGGTCTCCTGGAGCAGCGAGTACGGCACCAGGGTGTCGGCGGTGCCGTGCCACAGCTGCACCTTCGGCCGGGGACCGGAGTAGCCGGGGTACGCCTGCTGGCGGACCGCGTCACCCCACTGCTGCGGGGTGCGGTTCATGTTCCCGCCGGTGCACTGGCTGGCGCCGGGCGGGTAGTCGGCGGCGTTGGCGAAGCAGTTGTAGGGCACCCCCATGAAGGCGGCCCCGGCGGCGAACACGTCGGGGTAGAGCGCCAGCATGTGGTTGGTCATCATGCCGCCGGAGGAACTGCCGGTGGCGAACACCCGGCGGGGGTCGCCGCCGTACTGCCGCTGGGCATAGTTGATCATCGAGACGATCGACACCGGGTCACTGCCACCGCCCCGGCGCTTCGCGGCGTCCGACCAGGTGTCGAAGCAGTTGCCGAAGCCGGCCTGCTGGGTCGCGGACGGGTAGATCACGATGTAGCCGTACCGGTCGGCCAGCGAGGCGAACTCGCTGCTGGAGTAGAAACCGGGGCCGGTGCCGCCGCAACCGTGCATGGCGACCACGACCGCCGGGTTGGTCGGGCGGGTGTTCGGTACGTAGATGTGCATCCGCATCCGGCCGGGGTTGTCGCCGAAGTTGGTCACCTCGACCAACGACGCGGCGTACGCCGGTTGGAGCGTCGGTACCACCAGGGCGGCGGCCGTCAGTGTGGCCACCAGTGGCGCCGCCAGGGCGAGTAACAGTTTCCGTCTGATTCTCATGGGGCGTGACTCCCTCACAGGTTGAGATCGGCCGCGCGGCACGGGTGCGCCCGGATGCCCGTGTGGTCCGCGCCGGCCCTTGGCGTCCGGCATGCCCTGCCCCGGCCCGAGGTGGCATTGCATGGCACTTAGTGTTCTCTTCGGTCCGACAAGTGTCAATCGAATGGCCTCGATACACTGGTCGATCACCGACGTACGCCCGGTCCACCGTGGAACCACGCCCGGTAGGCGGGCCCGGGTACGCCGTCTACAGTCGGTGCCACCGTCGCCGAGCCGAGCCCGGAGCGTCCCCGTGCCACACCCGTTCGACATCGAGGAGATATTCCCCGACGACGGGGACCACCCGGTACGGCTGCCCCGGCGGCAGGCCGGCAACTCGCCCCAGGGCGTCGCGGTGACCCTGCTGGCCGACTACACCCTGCGTACCCGCGCCTGGTTGCCGTCCGCCGCCATCGTCGCGCTGCTGGCCGAGTCGCACGTCAGCCTCGCCGGCGCGCGGACCGTGATCAGCCGACTGGCCCGCCGGGGCGTCCTGGAGGGCAGCCGGCAGGGGCGGCGCAGCTCGTACCGGCTCAGCCGGTCCGCCGCCGTCAGCCTCTCCGTCGGCGGCAGCTGGGTGATGGCCGCCACCACCACGTCCCAACCGTGGGACGAGTGCTGGACACTCGTCGCCTTCTCCCTGCCGCAGGAGCGCAGCGCGCAACGGCGGGCCCTGCGTGGCCGGCTGCGCTGGCTGGGCTACGCGCCGCTGTACGACGGGCTGTGGATCTCCCCGCACGAGTTGACCCCGAAGGCCCGGGCCCAGCTCACCCAGCTGCACCTCGGCGCGGTCACCGTCTTCCGGGGCCGGCGGGTCGACCTCGACGCGGTCGCCGGGCGCGACCCGCTCGACGCCTGGGACGTCGCGGCCGTCGCCGCCCAGTACGAGAGCTTCCTGCGGCGCTGGCGGCCCCTCCTGCCGCGGATCGCCGCCGGTCAGGTCGACGGCGCCGAGGCGGTGCGGGCCCGGACCGAGGTGATGGACACCTTCCGGCGTTTCCCCACCCTCGACCCGCAGCTACCGCTGCGGCTGCTGCCCGCCGGCTGGCTGCGCGGCCCCGCCCGGGAGACCTTCGCCGCCGTCTACGACGGGCTCGCCGACACCGCCGAGCGGCACGTCCGGGCCGTCGTCGCCCGGTTCGCCGACGGCACGTACGCCGACGTGCGGGCGCACAGCACCGCCGACCTGCTCGCCGGGGTGTGTGCCACCGAAGCCCGCAGCCCCGCCCCATCCACAGCCGACACCGACCTGGCGGAGTCGTCCCCGTCGCACTGACCCGGCCACTGCCGGCCCCTCGGCCCGCTCAGAGTTTCAGCCCCTCCACGGTGCCCAGGTCGTACCAGGTGAGGGAGAAGGGGCTGTCGCCGGACGGCACGACCGGGAACACGCCCCAGCTCTCCAGGACCGCACCGGGCCGCAGGGTGAAATCCGTGCCGGGCCGCTGCGACGCGCAGTACGTGTCGACCGGGAAGACCTGCCGCCCGTCGCCCAGCGTCAGATGCGACGACTGGAGATCCGCCGTCCGGGCCGGGCAGCTGAGCACCCAGCCGCCGGGGGACCGGGTCGCATAACGCAGCTGCACCCGCACCGTACCCGCCGTCACCTCCAGACCCGTGACGGTCGCCGTGTTCTGCCCGTCGTCGTAGAGGAGGCGACTCATCCGCCGGGGGCCGGACTCCGGCGACGCCGAAGCGGCCGTGCCGGGCGCGGCGGTCGACGGGGTGGGACTGCCGGACGGCGATTGCGTTGCCCCGGAGGTGGTTGCCCCGGCCGGTGCCGCCGCGTCCGGACCCGGCCCGGTCGGCTCCGGCTTGTTGAGCGTGATCCAGACCACGGCGGCGGCACCCAGCACCACGATGACGACGACGCCGACGATCAACCCGACCAGATGCTTGCGCAACATCGATGATCCTTACTGCCGGTGAGCAGGCTCCTTCCACGCTAGATCCCGGTGGCAAGATCCGCAGGGTGGCGGGGTCGTCGAGCTCACCGGCGGCGGGCCCGGTCCAGCACCTCCTCGGCGGTGAGCGGGCTGCGCGGATGGTGGCTGAGCGACAGCGGGGTACGGATCTTCACCGGCGCGGCACCCTCGGCGGCGAGGTAGAACTCACCGGTGCCGAGGCGGGAGATGTCGGCGACGTCGCCGCCCTTCGCCTTCGCCATCTCCCGGGCCGCCTCCAGCTGGATCGGGCTGTTCAGCCGGCCGTAGAGCTGGGTCGCCGCGTTGCCCGGGATGCGGTTGTGCAGCCCCTTGGGCGACTGGGTGGCGAAGATCAGACCCAGGCCGTACTTGCGGGCCTGGGCCGCCAGCGCCAGCGTGCTCTGGGTGCACGCGGTCATCGCGCCGGACGGGGCGAACGTCTGTGCCTCGTCCATCACCAGCAGCCCGAGCAGCGGCCGGTCGTTCGCCGGATGCTGCTTGATCCAGGCGAACAGCGCCATCTGCAACTGGTTGACGAAGCCCTGCCGGGCCTCGTCGGATTGCAGGCCGACGAGGCTGATGACGGAGATCCGCGCCCGCCGGCCCGGCTCGGGGGTCAACAGCAGCCCCGGGTCCATCGGGCTGCCCTCGCCGCCGAACAGCGGATCGTTGACCATCGCGGCCGCCAGCGACTGCGCGATCCCCACCCCGATCTTGTCCGCCCCGTCGATGTCCAGCAGCCCGTCCGGCAGGTCGGCGAGAGTGTCGATCAGGCCCTGCACCCGGCTGCCGCCGCGCCGGCCGTAGTGCTCGACGGCCTTACGCAGCACGGCGAGCCCCAGGTGGACCTTGTTGGTGCGACCGGTCAGCTGGGCACGGGGCGCCAGTGCGGCGACCGCCGCCTCGACGGCCTCGTGGAACTCGTCGGGGTCGTCGCGCACACCGCGGAAGTCCGGTAGCGGCTGGAAGCTCAGCGGACGTCCCGACGACCGGCGCGGCGTCCACACCAGTACGTCGGTCCCGGCGAGGTACGCATCGGCCTTCTCCGCGTCCCCGGCACGCCACTGCGGCGGTGGCTCCGGCCACCCGTCACCGAGCCGGGCCAGGTCGTTGTTGGGGTCGAGGACGATGGCGGAGACCCCGGCGAGAGCACACTCCTCCAGGATCCGCCGGATCAGCACCGTCTTGCCGGACCCGGAGCCGGCGAAGAGGGTGGTGTGCTTGCGGAGGGCTTCGAGGGAGAGCGGCACGGGTGCACCGGTGCGGTGGTCGTACCCCACGATGAGGTGCGGACCGGCCTGCCCACCGTCGGCCGGCGGCGGATCACCCCGCCCCGCCCCGGAGCGCCCGTCACCCGCCCCCACGTCACCCGTTCCCGCCGGTGCCGTCTCGGCCGGTGCCACGTCGGCCGCCGTCGTCTCGACCGGTCCGGCGGCGACCGGTCCGGCGGCGACCGGTCCGGCGGCGACCGGTTCGGTGCGGTCCGGTCGTACCGCCGCATCGGCTGCGTCGCCACCGGGAGGGTCGGGGAGCCAGTCGGCCACGGAGCCCAGGGCCTGTCGCAACACGGTGACGTTCCGGGTCGGTCGACGGGCGGTCAGCCAACCCCGCAGGTCGACGGGTGACTCGGCGAGCATGACCCGCAGGGCCCCCAGGATGCGAAGATCCTCGGGGTCCAACGGGAGGATCGTCCCGCCGGCCCGGGTGAAGGCCGCGATCGCCTGCCTGGTCTTGGCCCCGCTCGACCAGGCGCCGTTGCGGAGCAGGAAGAGCTTGCGGCGGGTCACCCGGGCGTCGAGCCCCGCCACCGTGCACGCCTTGCGGAGCCGGGTGAGCGCGGCGATCGCATGGTGCTCCTCGCTGATCGCCCGGAAACACCAGTGGACCTGGTCCTCGGTGGCCTCGTCGAGGGTGAGCCGGAGCCGGGCGTGCAGCGGCGGCTGGGCGCTCGGCGGCGGATCCACGCTGAACGATCCACCGCCCTCGCCGCGCTCCACCACCCAGGCGGTCAGGCCCGCCGCGAGCAGGGCGGGGACCGTGCTGTCCTCACTGTCACGGGCCAGCGGGCCGGACACGTCGACCTCGCTCTTGAGCTGGGCGAACCTGGTGTCGAAGCGCTCCAGGTCCCCCACGGGGGACAGGCGCGGGCGGTGGGGTCGCGGTTCCGCCGTGGCACCGAGCCGGGTCAGCTCCCGCACCTCACCGGCGGCGACGCAGGCCCGGACGTGCCGGTCGATGTCGATCAGCAACTGCCGGGGTGTCATCTGCGCGGCCTGCGCGAAGGCTTCGGGCCGCACCGGCCACGACGGATACGGGGGTACGAAGCCGCGCTCGGCGAACCGGGCGGCGAACCGCCGCTCGACGATCTGCCGGGCCAGGGTGGCGTCGTGGATGGTGGTGAGCCGGGGTGCCACCCGGAACCGGTCGCTCACCGTGTCCACCGTCCGGCTCGTGATGATCGTCCACGAGGTCGGCAGGCAGGCCACCAGGGTGAGCGTGCGGCGGGTGAGCTGGCGCAGTGACATCAGGCCGTCGGCGATCCGGGCGTGCACGGCGGCCTGCTCCGGGTCGTCCTGCCCGCCCGACCGGTGGCGCAGGACGTCACCGGCGGCCACGGACTGCGCGATCAGGGTGTCGATCTGGTCGACGGCGATCACGGACGGGCCGGTGAGGGCCAACAGCCAGGAGATCTCCTGGACGATCTGCTGCGCGTTGCGGGGTGCCCGTCGCATGCCCCAGGCGCCGCGCTCGCCCGGCTCCCCCTCCTCACCGGAGGTGAAGTAGTTCTCCGCGATGTCGCGGTGGGTGCCGTCCTCCGAGGCGCTCAGCGCGAGCGCCCGGGCCGTCTCCCGGCAGGCGCGCGCCACGTGCGGGGCGTACCCGACGAGCCCGTCGACGAACGCGTCCAGGGCCGGCCGGGTCAGTTCGGTGTCACCCATCACCGCCCGGCGGGCCGAGCGGGGCGCCCCGACCATCGAGGAGAGCCGGCGCAGTAGCAGCCGGAGCTGGCTCTCGGCGCCGGGCACCGGGCGGGACAGCCCGTCGAGCATGCAGGCGAGCACACTGTCCCAGAAGCCGTGCGCGTCGAGCAGCCCGACCAGGAAGAAGTAGCCGCCCTGCTGCTGCACCTGCTGGCGGATCCAGCCCAGCAGGTGGGTCTTGCCCGAGCCACGCTGACCCTGCAGCACCAACCCGATCGGGCTGCTGTCGGCGCTGTCCCGGGCGTCGGCCACCCCGGCGAGGACGTCGCGGGCCACGGCGGTGTGCAGACCCTCCACATGGAACGGCGAGGGCCGCCAGACGTCGTCGGGCACCGGCGCCCAGTCGAGCCTGAGCGCCGCCAGGGCCGCGTGCTCCGCCACGGTCATCCCACCCCGATCGCCAGCAGGTGCTTGTCCTGGCCGCCCAGCCGCAGGGCCGCCGCGACGTCCGCCGTGGTGAGCGCCTTCTGGTTGGATTCCGGGACGATGTCCACGTCCGGCTCGCGCTCCAGGTCCCGCAGCGCCTCGTCGAGGTCGGCGGGGTCGACGTCGCCGAAGAACGGCCGCAGTCGGGTCAGGCTGACCCAGGCCCCCGGCTCGGCGGCCAGCGCCGCGTACGCGTGCCGGACGCGCAGACCCAGGGTGCGCCGCAGGTCCGGTTCCGCCGTACCGGCCCGTACGTCGGTCAGCGCGAACAGCTCACCGAACGAGCGGTAGTCGCTGCGGACCATGACCCGGTCCCGCAGGTTGACCTGCAACGCCGTCAGCGCCCCGCCGAGGATGCGGCCCTGCGCCGACTGGAAGGGCAGATCCTCCTGCACCCGGACCCAACCCTTGTCGGCGAGCTGGTGCAGGAAGGTGTTGCCCTCCCGGCGGCTGTCGACGAATCCGAGGCGGTTGAGCTTGTCCCGGTAGGACTTGCGCACGTCGACGCCGTACCGGTTGCGCAACTCGGTGTTGGGCACCTCCCGGGCCTCCGCCATCAACACGAACAGGATCGCGGCCTCAGAGGGGGTGAGGTCGTCGCCGGCCATGGGATCTTCCTTCCGCCAGGTCACGTCGCCGGGCCCGGATCAGGGTGCCGATCTGGTGCACCACCGCCCCGACGTCGTGGTTGATTCGGGCATTGGTGAAGCGCAGGACGGCGTAACCGTCCAACTGCAACCGCACGTCGCGTTGCCGGTCCGCCTCGAACCGGTCCGGCCGGCAGTGCTCCGGGCCGTCGATCTCGACGACACACCGCTCGTCGGGCCAGAGCAGGTCCAGGCAGACCGCGGGTGAGAGGGGGTGCGGCTGGTGGTACCGGTTCCAGATCCGGCCCGCCGACCAGCTCTGGCCGGCCAGCGCGGCCTCCAACAGCGCCTCGGTCGCGCTGCCGGGGTGGGGTCGCCCGACCACCGCCGGGGGTGTCGTCGGCACCGGTCCCGGCTGCCCGTCCGCCGCCTCCCGGGTCAGCACGACGGTGACCACCCGGTCCTCGTGCCGTAAGGGTGCGCCGGCCAACCACACGCCGACCCGGCCGTGGTGACACAGCCACTCCGCGCCCGCCACGACGGCCTGCTCGCCGGCCGGGTCGAGGCCGGCGGGCACCTCGATCAGCAGATTCGCCCGAGGGCGTCCGAACCCCTGCGCCACCACCCGGGTCAGCCCCGGACACCGGATCTCCGGGGGGAACGGGTCGACCGGTGGTCGTCGGCCGGACAACGCCACGGTGGCCAGGTGCGCCAGGAACGCGGCGGAGTGCGCGGAGCCCCGCGCCCGGGCGACCGCGGCGGCCCGGACGGCGGCCAGGCCGTACGGGTCGGCGCGGGGGAGGTCGGCGGCCTCGGGGAGCCACCCCGGTAGCAGCCCCACCGCCACCCGTTCCAGCTCGTCGAGGACGGCGTGGACGAAGGAACCGGCGGTACGGGTCGGGCCGGGTTGCAGCACGACGGCGGCCGGGCCGACCGGTTCCCCGGTGACGGTTGCCGCGACGGTGCCGGTGGGCACCCCCGGAATCTGCACGACGCGATCCGTGGGCAACGCGGCGAGTTGACGGACGAGACTCATGGCCGGTCACCGGCGCGGACCGCGACGACCCTCTCCGGAGGGGGAGCGGATCGGGTGGAACTCAGCGGTCCTCATCCTCCCCGGGCGGCCATCGGACGAACCCGAACACACTACGAAGCGGTTCGCCGCCAGCGCCATAGCTGTCCCCGGTCAGTCGTGCTTCGGACACCCGACCGCGCGACGGAACCGGGCAGGAGCTAGCTCTTCCCCGGCTGCGCGTCGTGCCGCTCCGGTTGTTTGTCGGCGAGCGCCTGCGCCCGGCGGCTCAGCGACTCGACGTGGGCGGTCAGCTTCCCGACGGCTGCCTCGTCGGTGTCGTCCAGGGTCGCCAACCGGTCGAGCAGGGCGGCATGGTCGGCGGTCAACTGCCGGTAGCGCCGGGCGAAGCCGCTGTCGTCGCCCTGACGCCCGTACAACAGGGCGTACGTCGGGTCGAGGTCGATGATCTGCTGGGCGAGCCCGGCGGTGGCGGCGCTGAGTGCGCTGCGGCTGTCGGTGAGCCCGTCGCGGCGGACCCGCCGGGCCGCCGCGAGCCGCCCGGCCCGCCGGCCGCCGAGGTAGAGCAGCGACGCTCCGGCGACGACCCCGCTCACCGCCGCGGCGGCGAGCAGGAACCGGGGCAGCGACGGGCTGATCGTGCGGGCCCCGTCGGATACGGTGCCGGCCTTGACCAGCCGGTCGTAGTTGACGGCGATGACCTTCACCGCCTCCAGCGGGCGGTCGCCGAAGGTGTCGATGCCCCGGCCGATGATCATTTCTGCGGCGGCGGCCTTGCCCAGGTTCTTCTTGTCGTATCCGGGCACCAGGGCGCAGCCGTAGGTGTCGTAGTCGTCGCCGTCGCGGCTGAGCACCAGCACGACGGTCCCGTCGGCGGCCCGGTGCACCTGCTTGCAGGTGTCGCGCAGGTCGGCCCCGGGGGAGCGCAGGATGACCACCAGCCGGCGGTTGCCGATGATCCGTTCCGCTGCGGCCCGGTCCACGTCGAGCCCCGGGTCGGCATGGAACGACGTGGTGCGCACCTGCCGGGCGACCGGCCCGTCCAGCGCCCCGCCGCTCCACACCGCCCAGCCGGCCAGCGCCAGGCAGGCCAGCACGGCCAGGCCGAACGGGGTACCGAGCAGACCGATGACACGCTGCGGCCGGGAAGGGCCGGCACCGGTCCGCCGGGACGGATCGGCGCGCTGCGGCCGGGAGGGGCCGGCACCGGTCCGCCGGGAGTCGGAACGGGTCATGACAGCCGGCCTCGCAGGTAGTTGTCCGGGCGGTAACTGGCGATGCCGACCTGGCGGGCGGTGTCGTCCAACTCGGCCGCCGCCTCGTCGAGCAGCGTACGGACGTGCCGGGCGGGCAGCTTCTCCTCCCACGCCGACCGGGCGGCCTGGAGCGCGACGATGCCCCGGGTCAGCGCCGGGTTGCTGCGGGCGTCGGTCAGCAGGGACACCTCGACGGCCAGCGCGGTCAACCCGGCCAGCCGGACCGGGGCGGTGTCCCGTCGGCGGCCCAGCCCTCGGTCGGGGCGGCGCAGCGACCGGGCCGACAGGATCAGGAACGCCGCCACGCAGCCCGCGAAGAGCCACGGCAGCGCCGGCAGCGCCACCCGCAGCGGATCGGCCGGCCGGTAGGGCAACGGCCGCTCGAACAGGCCCGCGTAGCGCAGGTCGGTGACCCGGTTGAGGTAGACGCCCAGCACGTTGCGCTGCGGATAGTCGGAGCGGCTGAGCACGCTGGCGAACTGGCCGTAGAAGCTCGCCCCGGCCAGCTCCGCGAAGTCCGCGGCGCCGGGCCCGTGGTATTCGATCCAGAGCCCGTACATCACCACGATCGGCTGGTCGGGGAACTGGGCGCTCAGGGCGGGGCCGTACCGGGGCAGGGGTTTGCCGTAGCGCTGCACGGGCAGCGCGACGTACCAGGCGCCGTCGGGAAAGGCGTTGCGGGCGGCGGTCTCGGGCACGTCGGTGAGGGTCGCGCCGGGCGCGACGTGCCTACCGGTCGCCCGCAGGTCGGTCAGGACGGCGGTCAGCTCCGGCCCGCTCGGCTCGCGCCAGCGCAGCTCGTCCCGGTCGGCCGGGGTGGACTCCTTGCGCAGCGCGGTGATCAGGGCGATCAGCAGGTCGGTCACGTCCCCGGTGGCGAACTGCGCCCGCCAGGCGGGCAGCGTGTCGGAGCTGGCCTGGTAGAAACCGCCGCTGACCTCGGTGCCGATCACCCGGATCGTGGCGTTCTCCACGTCCCGGACCCGCTCGCGTTCATCTTTGTCGAGGCCGGGTGGGGCGACCAGGATCCGGGTGTCGCCGGCCACCTCCCGGACCCGCTGCTCGTTCCAGTACGCCACCGCCCCCGGTAGGCGTACCACCGGCGCGGCGGCGACCAGCGCGGTCATCTCGTCCACCGACGGCACGGTGGCCCGGTCGGCGGTGCCGGCGCTGTCCGTGGCGACCCCGGCCGTCGACGCCGGTGACCGGCCGTAGCTGACGTCGATGCCCTGCTGCCGCTGGGCGAGCAGGAAGACCACCAGCACGAGCACGGCGACCCCGAGCAGCGCCCAGCGCAACGGCTCGGCCAGGCGGCGGTATCCGCGGGCGCTCATCGCTGTCCCCGCCACAACCGGTCGGCCTGCCGGGCGTGTTCGGCCGCCGCCCGCGCCGCGTCCACCCCGCCGCGGGCACCCGCGAGCGACTCGGCGCGGGTCAGCAACCGTTCCGCCTCGGGCACCCGGTCCGGCGCGGCGTCCCGGCTGACGGCCGCGCTGTCGATCGCCGCCCGCGCGGCCGACCAGGCGGTCCGCCGCTGCTCGGAGCGGGCCCGACGGTGGGGCAGCAGGGTGGTCACCACGCCCGCGGCCACCAGCAGCACCGCGCCGGCCAGCCAGAACAGGTAGGGGTGTGCCATGGGCTCCAACCGTTCGCCGGGGTCCGGGGGACGGCCCCCGGGGGTGGTCCGACCGAGTCTCGCTGATCGGGTCAACCCGCGCCACACGCGCCCCGACCAGGGCGGTTGTCGCTGCGAAGGGTGGTGTGACGGTGATCGTGAGTACGGGTGCTCATCCGGTGACCCACCCGGCGGACGATGATCGGGGCGTGCAGATGACGCGTACCCGTACCCTCCTCGGCGGTGTGCTCCTCGCGGCCGCGACGATCGGCACCTGGGCGGCCTGGCTGGGGTGGGAGAGCGGCTACTCGACGGACCCGCGTACCGGCGCGACCAGCGGGCCGTACGCGGTCTGGCAGGTGGTCGGCGCGGTACTCACCCTGGTCGTGGTCGCCGCCGTCGCCGGGTGGCTGCTCAGCCCGGTGCTGGTCGCGCCGGTGATGACGGTGGCGTTCACGGCCTGCTGGTCGGGGCACGCGGCGGCCACCGACGACTCGGGGCTCTGGGTGGTGGGGGCGGTGCTGGTGCTGCTCGGCACCGGCGTCGGCAGCACCCTGGTCAGCCTCGGTAGCCGGCTCGTCCGCCGCCGCGCCCGCTGACCGTCGCCCGGGTACCTGTACCCGGCTCCCCGCCTGGCGGTGGTGCCGGTGCGGCGGGCATCCGCCGCGCGGTGGCGGTCTGGTCGGTGAGTTCGTCGGTGATCCGGATGAGGGTGCGGGTCAGGTCGGCTGCGGTCGGGGTGCTCTGCGGGTCGACAAGTGACTGGGCGGCCAGGCCACCGAGCAGGGTCTGGTAAAAGGCGCCGAGGGCCAGCGCCTCGGCCTCGTCGGCCTCGGGGTCGAGCTGGTGGAAGATCGCGGCCAGCCCGAGCCGGGCGCGGTGGTTGGCGGCGCGGAGCGCCTCCCGCAGTTCGGGGGAGCGGTCGAGCTGGGAGATCAGCTCGAACTGGACGGCCCAGAGGGGGCGCAGCCGGTCGAACGACTCGATCACCCGGGTCCAGGCCGCCTCGAACCGTTGCCGTGGGGTGGCGTCCGGGCCGGCGTCGACCGTGAACGCCCGTTCCAGCTCCTGGCCCCACTCCTCCATCGCCTCGAAGAGCGCCTGGTCCAGCAGGGCCCGGGTGGTGCGGAAGTGGTAGCCGATGGCGGCCAGGCTGGTGCCGGCCGCGGCGGCCACGTCCCGCGCGGTGGTGCCGGCGTAGCCCTTCTCCATCAGGCAGCGTTTCGCGCCGGCGAGCAGGTCCTCCCGATTGCCCATGGGCACAGCGTAGCGGGTCCCTCGCACAAAGGTCTTGCACAATCGTCTGACACGTTCGTACTATCGTCGGCATGACGAATGTCCTGATCTCCGGCGGCGGCGTCGCCGGCCTCACCCTCGCCTGGTGGCTGCGCCGGCACGGCTTCCGGCCGACCGTCGTCGAGCGGGCCCCGGCCCTGCGCGCGGGCGGCTACAAGGTCGACATCCGGGGCGTGGCGCTGCAGGTGGTCGACCGGATGGGGCTGGGCGACCAGGTCCGGCGGCACGACACCGGCATGCTCCGGACCCGGTTCGTCGACTCCCGGGGCGACACCCTCGCCGCCATGGACGCCAGCCTCTTCGGTGGGCGCGAAGGCGACGACGTCGAGATCATGCGCGGCGAACTGGTCGACCTCCTGGCCGGTGCCACCACCGACGTCCCCCTCCTGCTCGGCGACTCGATCACCACCCTCACCCCCACCGCCGACGCGGTACGGGTGGGCTTCGCCAGCGGCCACCGGCAGACGTTCGACCTGGTGATCGGGGCGGACGGGCTGCACTCGCAGGTGCGCCGGCTGGCCTTCGGCAACGACCCGGACCCGGTACGCCCGCTCGGCCACCACATCGCCGTGTGCACCGTGCCGGCCGAGTTCGGCCTCGACCGCACCGAGCTGATGCACGTCACCCCGGGCCGCAGCGTCGGTGTCTACCGCACCGCGGGCGCTCCCGACGCCCGCGCACTGTTCCTCTTCCGGTCCCCGGCCGAGGTCCCCGCCCCCGGCGACACCGCCGGGCGTCGTGCGCTGCTGGCCCGGGAGTTCGCCGGTCTCGGCTGGCAGGTGCCCCGGCTACTCGCCGCGGCCGCCGACGCCGACGACCTCTACCTCGACGCCATCAGCCAGGTACGGATGGACCACTGGTCCACCGGGCGGATCGCGCTGGTCGGGGACGCCGCGTACGGGCCGTCACCCGCCTCCGGCCAGGGCACCAGCCTCGGCCTGGTCGGGGCGTACGTGCTGGCGGCGGCGTTGGCCCGGGCCGGCGGGGACCCGACCGTCGGATTCGCCGACCACGAACGGCAACTGCGTCCCTTCGTCCGGGCCAATCAGGAGCTGGCCGAACGCAACCTGCGCGGGATGGTGCTCGGTTCCACCGCCCAGATCCGCGTCCAGCTGACGATGCTGCGGCTGCTGCCCCGGCTGCCCGGCCGGGAGCGGATGATCCGCCGGGTGACCGAGCCGATCCGCCGGGCGGCGACCGCGATCACCCTGCCCGACGTGGGCCCGCCCGGCGGAGCCTGAGCGGCCGGCCGCCCGGCTCCCTATGCTCGGGGAATGGAACTGCGGATCTTCACCGAGCCCCAGCAGGGCGCCACCTACGACCAACTGCTCACGGTGGCCCGCGCCGCCGAGGACGCCGGCTACGGCGCGTTCTTCCGTTCCGACCACTACGTGGCGATGGGGTCGTCCACCGGCGAGCCCGGCCCCACCGACGCCTGGACCACCCTGGCCGGGCTGGCCCGGGACACCTCCCGGATCCGGCTCGGCACGCTGGTCACGGCGGCCACCTTCCGGCTGCCCGGCCCCCTGGCGATCACCGTCGCCCAGGTCGACCAGATGAGCGGCGGCCGGGTCGAGCTGGGCATCGGCGCCGGCTGGTTCGCCGAGGAGCACACCGCCTACGGCATCCCGTTCCCGTCGGTGGGGGAGCGCTTCGACCGGCTGGAGGAGCAGCTCGCCGTCATCACCGGGCTGTGGGCGACCCCGGCCGGTGAGCGGTTCGACCACGCCGGGAAGCACTACCCGGTCGCCAACTCCCCGGCGCTGCCCAAGCCGGTGCAGCAGCCCCGCCCGCCGATCCTGCTCGGCGGCAAGGGCCCCAAGCGCACCCCGCGCCTGGCCGCCCGGTACGCCGACGAGTTCAACCTGCCCTTCGTCTCGGTCGACGAGACGGTGGCCCAGTTCGGCCGGGTCCGCGCGGCCTGCGCCGAGGCCGGTCGCGACCCGGGCACCCTGCGCTGGTCCAACGCGCTGGTGCTCTGCTGCGGCCGGGACGACGCCGAGGTGGCCCGTCGGGCCGCCGTCATCGGTCGGGAACCGGCCGAGCTGCGGCAGAACGGGGTCGCCGGCACCCCCGCCGAGGTGGTCGACACGATCGGCCGCTACGCCGAGGCCGGCAGCGAGCGGATCTACCTCCAGGTGCTCGACCTGGCCGACCTGGACCAGTTGGAACTGGTCGCCGCCGAGGTGATGCCCCAGCTCTGACCCGGCCCACCGCAGGCAGGCGGGAGTCCGGGGCCGGAGGCCGGGACCGGCGGGTGGTCAGCGGTGGCGGCGGCCACCCGGCTCGCGTACCACGGTGTCCAACCGGCCGTCCCGGTCGCTGTCCAGGTAGGTGATGTCCGCGATGCCGTCCCCGTCCAGGTCGAACTGGACCACGTCGGCGATCCCGTCCCCGTCCAGGTCCGTCACCACCTGCGTCGACCCGTCCAGGTGGTGGGTGACGATCGAGTGCGCCCCGGTCCCCGCAACCGGGGGCGTCGACGGGGGCTGCGGCGCGGGCGTCGGCACACCGTGCTGCGGGTACGCCGACGGCGGGGCGCTCGCCGGCTCCAGGCCGACCCCGGTCGGGTCGATCTCCTCCTCGGACGGGTAGACGTCGCCGTGCAGGATCGGGTCGCGGTAGCTGCTCATCGCGCCATGGTTCCCCGTGGACGCCGTCGACAACCGTGCCGGATGATGCACCGGGACCGCGCTCATCGACGGGGAGACGACGTGGAGCTGCACCGGGAACGGGGCCGGCAGGTGCTGGCGGCGGTGTGCGTACTGGCCGGGACGGTGCTGCTGGCCACCGGCGGCGGGCCGCTGCGGACGACCACCGCCCTCGGGGGCGTCGCGCTGGGCGGGGTGGGGCTGGCCAACAGCCTGCGACCGTTCCGGTTCGTCATCGACGCCGACGGCCTGACCGTACGCCGACAGGGCCTGCGCCGGCAGCTCCGCTGGGCCGAGCTGGCCCTGGTCGTGCTGGACCGCCCGGCATCCGGCACCGGCGGGGTGCGGCTGCTCGGCGTACCCGTCGAGGGTGTGGGGTTGCCGCCCGACGCCCGGGTCGACGGCCGGCCGGCGACCGAACTGCTCGACCTGGGTCAGCTGCGGGAGAACCCCGACGAGATCGCGGCGGCCCTGGCCCGGTACGCCGGCGACCGGTTCCGCGACGACCGCGACGTCGCGGTCCGTTCCGGTGCCGAGTTCAGCGTCGGACTGCGCGGGTACAGTTCCGACGTGGTCGACACACTGGTGGGACACGCCCGGGCGGCACTGGACTCGGACGACCCGGCGCGGTGCCGGGCGGTCCGCGACGAGGTGGCCGCCGCCAGGGCGCAGGGCCTGCCGGTCGCCCTGCGCGGCTACGACGTCAGGCAGGTCGACGAGGCGTTGGACGATCTGCACGCGGCGCTGACCGAGGGCGGCGACGCGTGAGCGGGGTGCCCCGGCACAACTGGGCCGGCAACGTCCACTACGCCGCCCGCGCCTTCCACCGGCCGACCACCCTCGACGAGCTGCGTCGGCTGGTCGCCGGCAGTGACCGGGTGCGGGCGGTCGGCAGCGGCCACTCGTTCAACCGGATCGGCGACACCACCGGCGACCTGGTCTCGCTGGCCGGGTTGCCGCCCACCGTCGAGGTCGACCGGGAACGCGGCACCGTGACCGTGGCCGCCGGGCTGCGTTACGGGGACGTGGCGACCCGGCTGCACGAGCAGGGGCTGGCCCTGGCCAACCTCGCCTCGCTGCCGCACATCTCGGTGGCCGGTGCGGTCGCCACCGGCACCCACGGTTCCGGCGACGGCAACCGCAACCTGGCCGCCGCCGTGGCCGGCCTCGAACTGGTCACCGCCGACGGGGAGGTGCTCACCGTCGACCGGTCCGCCGGCGACCGGTTCGCCGGCATGGTGGTGTCGCTCGGCGCGCTGGGTGTGGTCACCCGGGTCACCCTGGACGTGCTGCCCACCTTCACCGTCCGCCAGTACGTCCGTGAGGGCCTGCCCGTCGGTGCCCTGGACGCGGCGCTCGCCTCGGCGTACAGCGTCAGCGGGTTCACCACCTGGCGGTCGACGGACATCGACCAGGTCTGGCGCAAGCAGCTCGCCGACGCCCCGCCGCCGGAGCCGGACTGGCTCGGCACCACCCCGGCCGACCGGCCGGCGCACCCGGTGCCCGGCATGGATCCGGTCAGCTGCACCCCGCAGTTCGGCGAGCCCGGCCCGTGGCACGAGCGGCTGCCGCACTTCCGGCTCGGTTTCATGCCGAGCAGCGGCGACGAGATCCAGTCCGAATACCACCTGCCCCGGTCGGCGGGGGCGGAGGCGCTTGCCGCCCTGCACGAGATGCGGCACCGGATCGCCCCCGTGTTGCAGATCTGTGAGCTGCGCACCGTCGCCGCCGACGAGCTGTGGCTCAGCCCCAACCAGGGGCGCGACACGCTGGCCGTGCACTTCACCTGGGTCGACGACGCGGCGGCGGTGCAGCCGGTGCTGGCCGAGATCGAGGCCCGGCTGGCCCCGTTCGACCCCCGGCCGCACTGGGGCAAGGTCTTCACCCTCGACCCGGCCGTGGTCGCCGCCGCCTTCCCCCGGTACGCCGACTTCGCCGCCCTGCTCACCGAGCTGGACCCGGCCGGGGTGTTCCGCACCCCGCTGCTGGACCGCTACTTCCCGCGCGACTGACGGGGTCGGCTGTCGGGGCCGACGCCCCGGTGCTGCGGGTGGCGGGTCTGTCCGGGGTGTGGGAGTGTCCCGCACCCACCCCCGTCGCGGCACGGGACACTCCTACACCCCGGACAGCGCGCCACCTGTCGACGGGTGGCTCAGACGACAGCCGTGTAGAACCCCGCCGCGAGCACCGTCCCTGAGACCGCGCCGGCGACCACCTGGGCGACGGTGTGCGCACCGAGATGCACCCGGGACCAACCGATCAGCGCCACGACGAGCACCCCGACCGCCAGCGCCGGCCCGACCAGCAGGACCAGGACGGTGCACGCACCGGCGGAGACGGCCGTGTGGGCGCTCATCTTCCACACCTGGTTGACGGCGGTGGTGCCGGCCAGCACGGCCAGCATCACGGCGATCACGGCGATCAGCGGCCGGGGAGCGCCCAGGGCCACGAACAGGGCCAGACCCACGGCGACCGATGCGATACCCACGAGCAGCACTCCTCTGCGCTGCTCCCGGCGGCTGAGGTGATGGTCGGTGACCCGGCCGGTGCGCTTGGCGTAGAGGATCGCCCCGAACGGCACGACGGCGGTGAACAGCGCCGCGAGCGCTCCCCAACCGAGGCCGGCGGGGACGGTCCGGGCGGCGAGCACCGCCACGACGACGGGCATGGCAGCCGCCCACACGGCGGGCTGGAGTACCTCGGTGATGGCCTGGGCGATCCGCGTCGAGGTGCGGGTGCCGCCGGTGGTGGCGTGTTCGGTCACGTGCTGCCCTATCTCATTCTGACGTGGTGGACGGTGCGGGAGATCCGTTGGCGGGGGCGGCGCGGGCGTGGGCCTGCCCGGCGCGGACGCTCACCACGACCGGGGATCGTGCCAGGGCCTGCGACACCCGGCCCAGCCAGACCACCTCGCTGGTGAGATCTGTCCCCCCGGCCTCGACCCGGCCGGTATCGACCGGATCGTCCCCGGCGGCCTTGGCGTCGAGGGCGACCGCGACGACCGTGGCCTCCACGGTCGCCATCAGGTCACTTCCGGTCATGCCGGCCCGTTGGCCGAGTTGCAGCGCGCGGTCCCGCACTGCGCCGTCGAACCACGGGGTGAGCTGGAGGTAGCCGTCGCGGATCTCCAGGACCCGGCGGGACAGGCTGCGCCCGTCACCCAGCCAACTGGTCGTCCAGGCAAGCCCGCGTCCCCACCAGTGCGTCGGGTGGGGCTGCCGTCGGGGGATGGCCGGGTGGGCCTGGACGATCGCCCGCCAGAGCAGCTCCATCCGCTCGCACTGGTGTGCGTCGTGGGCCCGACGCAGGGCGGCCGAGGCCGCTGCGGTGGTGCCGGGCACAGCGGAGCCGGCAGCGATGAGCCCGATGCCGGTCAGTTGACTGGTCATGGTGACGTACGTCCAGGCGGTGCCGACGTCGATGCCGAACTGCCCGGCGACGGCCACCGCCACGATCGTGACCGAGTAGCCGAGGCTGATCAGCCCACCGGCGGCGAACATGCGCAGACCGACGCGGGTGACCGGTCGGGTGGTGACGCGGGTGGCGTAGCGCAGCGACAGGCGGGCCAGGTCGATCAGGGCGTAGGTGAGGATCCCGCCGAACAGCGTCATGTAGATCATGACAGGCGGCCGTCGATGGTAGGTCGCGAACCAGTCGCCCGGCGCGGCGGGTGTCCGGGCGATCAGGAACAACGCCGCGAGGACGACGGTCGCCGAGCCGGCGAGGAGCAGCCGCCGCCGGACGGCCCGTCGGGTGGATTCGGGGCTACGCGTCCAGTACACGAGCATGCACGACACCGCGATGGCCGCCCACACCGTGAGGACGTGGGCGATGAGCCGGCTGACGTGGGGAACCCCGACCAGGCCGTCGACAGCGTCGTTTATGCCGGGGGCGACGGTGGCGAGGGCGAGGGCGAGGCAGAAGAGACTGCCGCCCATCCAGGCGCGTGCGGGGCCGTGCTCACGACCACCGAGCAGGGTGAAGGCGGTGTACCCGGCGGCGCACAGCGCCACGGAGGCCACGAGGATGGTGAAGATCATCGGTGGGGGTGCCCGTTCCGAAGGTGTCGATGACGCGGAGTACGTCGTCCGGTTCCAGGGGTGGCGGTGCCGGGGGTGATGCCGCGCGCCGGAGGATCGTCTCGGCGAACTCGTCGGCCTCGAACTCGTGCCGTTGGTCGTAGGGGCGGTGGCTGACCCGTCCGTCGAGCTCGGCGAGGTCCCGCGAGGGGTGCCCGAGCCACATGTGTGCGACCTCGTGCAACACGATCGCGGTCTGCTTGAACGGACCGCTGCGGGCCGGATAGGCGATGTAGTCGGCCCGTGGCGTGGCGACCCACAGGCCGTGCAGGACGCCGCCGTGCATCTCGACGGCCAGGAGATGGACGGGGCGGTCCCGCTGCCTGGCGATCTGCCCGACGAGGGCGGTGAGGTCCCAGGGGGTGGGCAGGGTCAGCCCGGCGATCAGTCGCGCTGCTCGGTGGTCCATCGTTCCCCGTCGACGCCGTCGGCTTCCCCGGTCACCACGTGACCGCCGAGCTGATCCTCGATCCGTTGAATGTGGGCCAGCACGGCAATGACGGTGGCCTTTACCTGGGCGAGGTCCTCGCCGACGGTGTTCATCGCCACGTGCTGCACCTCGAGATCGGCCATCCGGCGACCCAGGTCGCTCTGCGGTGTGCTGGTGGCGGGCAGGAAGAAGTAGTTCGGTTCGACCTCGAAGAACGACGCGAGCGCATTTATGGTCTCCCAGGTCGGCCCGCGACTGCGGTTGCCGCCCTGCTTGGGATTGCGCAGATTGTGCAGCTGGGCGCGGGACAGCCCGCAGCGGGCCCCCACCTCGGAGTTTTCCCAGCGCAGGCCACCTGGCCGGCGCGCGACCTCGAACAGGTGGTTGAGTCGCGCAGCGAACAACTCATCAGGATGTTCCTCGAACACACGGCAGATCATTCCAACTGTCCGGCCGCGCGTCAAATGTATTGGACGCATTGACGGAAATCCGTCCAGTCGAGTTGACGGACCCGTTCGTCGTCCGGCCGGCTCGCCCGGCACCCGACCGCAGCGGGCAACAGAAGTCGGGCCCACGTCCCCCCGGCTGCCTAGCGTGGATCACGTAAGCGGAAGGAGAATCCCATGCTGGACCGGCTGAACGAGGCCCTGGCACACGTGGAGCGGCACCTCGACGCACCGATCGAGGTGGCGGACCTGGCGCGGATCACGCTCACCTCGGAGTACCACTTCCGGCGGATGTTCTCGGCGCTGGCCGGGATGCCCCTGTCGGAGTACGTCCGCAGGCGGCGGCTCACCGTCGCGGCGGCCGAGGTGCTGGCGGGAGAGCGGACGTTGCTCGACGTCGCAATCCGCCACGGGTACGGCTCGACCGAGGCGTTCACCCGGGCGTTCCGCGCGATGCACGGCATCGGGCCGGGTGAGGCGCGGCGCACGGGGGCCGCGTTGCACTCCCAGCAGCGGTTGTCCTTCCGGCTCGTCGTCGAAGGGAGTGGCAACATGCGGTATCGGGTGGTGGAGAAGCCGGCGTTCCGGCTGGTGGGGCAGCGGGCCCGGGTGCCCCTGGTGCACGAGGGGATGAACCCGGCGATCGTGGCGTTCGTCAAGGGCATCCCGGCGGAGACGACGGCCCGGATCGAGGCCCTGTCCGACCAGGAGCCGGCGGGCATCGTCAACGTCAGCGACCTGCTCGGCGAGGACCGGTCCGAGGGCGTCGAGCTGGACTACTGGTACGGCGCGGTGACCGGCGCGGACGTGCCGGACGACCTGGACGCGCTCGACGTACCGGCGGGGACGTGGGCGGTCTTCGAGAGCTCCGGGGAGTTCCCGGCCGCCGTGCAGTACCTGTGGCGGGACGTGTTCACCCAGTGGTTCCCGTCGAATCCGTACCGGAGCCGGCCGGGGCCGGAGATCTCCAGCGTCCGCATCTCGGCCGGCGGCACCCACGCCGACGCCGAGCTGTGGATCCCGGTGGAGCGCACCGCCGGCTAACGGTGGGGGCGCAGGCTGCTGCGCTGGACGGCGCGGCTGATGTCGCTGGGGGAGACGATGCCGACGAGCTGGTCGCCGGTCACCACCAGGGCGCGGCCGTCGGAGCACTCGTTGAGCCGGGGGAGCAGGTCGTTGAGCTGCTCCTCCGGCCGGGCCAGCACCAGGTCGTCGGCCCGGCAGGCGACCTCGGCCAGGGTGGTGGCGGCCCGCCGGTCGGCCGGGATGCCGCGTACCCGGTCCAGGGTGACCAGGCCGACGGGCCGGCCGTCCTCGGTCAGCGGCAGTGCCGTGTGCCGGTAGGCGAACAGGTAGTGGTCGACGAAGTCGGCGACGGTCAGCTCCGCCGAGGCGGTCTGCGGCTGCGGGGTCATCACCTCACCGACCCGGACGCCGGTCAGCGCGCTACCCAGCCGGGCCTGGCGTTCCTCCATCCCGGCCGCGCCGATCAGGAACCAGCCGATCAGCGCCAACCAGAGCCCGCCCACCCCGTAGCCGGCCAGGAACTGCCAGATGCCCAGGCCGATCAGCAGCACGCCGAGCACCCAGCCGGCGCGGGCGGCCACCACCGACGCCCGGGCCCGGTCGCCGGTGGCCTTCCAGACGGCGGCGCGCAGCAGCCGGCCCCCGTCGAGCGGGGCGGCCGGCAGGATGTTGAACACCGCCAGCAGCACGTTGATTCCGGCCAGCCAGGACACCGAGCCGAGCAGCAGCCCCTCCTGCCCGGCCAGCGCCAGCAGCACCGCGATCGCCCCGAAGAAGACCCCGAGAAGCAGGCTGACCAGCGGGCCGACCCCGGAGATGCGCAGCTCCGCGCCCGGGTCGGAGGGCTCGCCGCGCAGCTCGGCGACGCCGCCGAACAGCCACAGCGTGATCCCTTCCACCTGGAGGCCGTTGCGTTTCGCCACCACCGCGTGCGACACCTCGTGGGCCAGGAGGCCGACGAAGAAGACCACCGCCGCCGCGAGCCCGGCCAGCAGGTACGCCCAGCCGGGCCGGTCGGGGTACGCGCGGGGGAACTGGTTGGCCGACAGCAGCCACGCGATCAGCACGAAGATGACCAGGACGCTCCAGTTGACCCCGACGGGTACCCCCGCGATCCGGCCAAGCCGGAAGCTCGCCCTCATGTCCCGCTCATACCCGGCGACGCCGCGCCCATGCCAGGACGGCACCTGCCGTTACGTCGAAGTGCCGTCACGTCGGGTGCCGTCGCGTCGGGGTGCCGGCGTCCGGACCGGTCAGTCCGTCGTACGGCCAGGGCGACCCAGGTGGTGGGCCGGCCGGTGCCGGCGGTGCGGGTTGACCGGTCGGGAATAGTGGCAGGGGTGACGCTGATCGATGAGGGTGACGACCCGTACCGCTGGCTGGAGGAGCTGGACGGGGCGGACGCCGCCGGCTGGGTCCGCGAGCGCAACGCGGCGACCGTCGCGGCGCTGACCGATGACGACACGTTTGCCGAAGTGCAGGCGGAGATCCGGCAGGTGCTCGACGCCGACGACCGCATCCCGTACCCCGGCTGGCGTGGCGACGGGTTCTACTACGGCTTCTGGCGGGACGCGGCGCACCCGCGGGGGCTGTGGCGGCGTACCACGCTGGCGCAGTACCGGCGGCCCGAGCCGGCCTGGGACGTCCTGCTCGACCTCGACGCGCTGGCCGCCGCCGAGGACGAGAACTGGGTCTGGGGCGGGGTGACGGTGCTCAAACCCGGCCACCGACGCTGCCTGGTCAGCCTGTCCCGGGGCGGCAAGGACGCGGTGGTGGTCCGCGAGTACGACCTGGACACCCGCGCCTTCGTCGCCGACGGGTTCACCCTCGACGAGGCCAAGAGCGACGTCACCTGGATCGACGCCGACCGGATCTACGTCGGCACCGACCTCGGCCCCGGCTCGCTGACCACCTCCGGCTACCCGAGGGTGATCCGCCGGTGGCGGCGGGGCACCCCGCTGGCCGAGGCCGAGATCGTGTACGAGGGGCAGGTCGACGACGTCTCCGCGTACGCCTCGCACGACCCGACGCCCGGATTCGAGCGTGACTTCGTCGGCCGCAGCCTGGACTTCTACCGGACCCGGAGCTTCCTGCTGACCCCCGACGGCGGGCAGGTCCCGGTCCCGGTGCCCGACGACGCCCGGTGGGACGTGCACCGGCAGTGGCTGCTGGTCCGGCCGCGCTCGCCGTGGGAGGTCGCCGGCGTCACCCACCCCGCCGGGGCGCTGCTGGTGGCCCGGTTCGACGACTTCCTCGCCGGGGACCGCGACCTCACCGTGCTGTTCGAACCCGACGAGCGGACGGCGCTGAGCTACCACGTGTGGACCCGGCACCACCTGATCCTGGCCACCCTGGTCGACGTACGCCGGCGGCTGGAGGTGCTGACCCCCGACGACCCGCCGGCCCGCGATGTCCCGCCGGCTCCCGGCGGCCCTCAGGCTCCCGATGTCCCTCAGGGTCCCGACGGCCGGCAGGGTCCCGGCGGGCCGGGGTCGTTCGGCGGTCCGGGGTCCGGCGACGGTCAGGGGGCGGCGGCCGGTGGGGTCCGGTGGCGGCGGGAGCCGCTGGCCGGGGTGTCGGCCGACGACGACACCTGGATCGTGGACACCGACCCGGACCGTGGCGACGACTACCTGATCGCCTCGACCGGCCACCTGCGGCCGGCGACGCTGCGGCTGGGGCGGATCGGCGGCCCGGTCGAGACCCTCAAGCAGGAGCCGGCGTTCTTCGACGCCACCGGCCTGGCCGTGCGCCAGTTCTTCGCCACCTCCGCCGACGGGACCCGGGTGCCCTACTCCGTGGTCGGCGACCCGACGGCGTCCGCCGGGCCCACCCTGCTCACCGGGTACGGCGGGTTCGAGATCTCGCTGACGCCCCACTACGACGGGGTCGTCGGCCGGGCCTGGCTGGCCCGGGGTGGCAGCTACGTGGTGGCCAACATCCGCGGCGGCGGGGAGTACGGCCCACAGTGGCACCGGGCGGCGCTGCGCGGGAACCGCCCCCGGGCGTACGAGGACTTCGCCGCCGTCGCCGCCGACCTGGTGACCCGGGGGATCACCACCCCGGAGCAGCTCGGCATCGAGGGCGGCAGCAACGGCGGCCTGTTGATGGGGGCCATGCTGACCCGCTACCCGACGCTGGTCGGCGCGGTGGTGGCGAACGTGCCGCTGCTGGACATGCGCCGCTACCACCTGCTGCTCGCCGGGGCCTCCTGGATGGCCGAGTACGGCGATCCGGACGACCCGGCCGACTGGGCCTACCTGCGGGACTATTCGCCGTACCACAACGTGCGGCCCGGGGTGACGTACCCGCCGGTCCTGTTCGTCACCTCGACCCGCGACGACCGGGTGCACCCGGGGCACGCCCGGAAGATGGCGGCCCTGCTGCGCGAGCACGGGCACGACGTGGCGTACTACGAGAACGTCGAGGGCGGGCACGGCGCGGCGAGCAACAACGAGCAGCGGGCATTCCTGTCGGCGTTGACCTGGCGCTTTCTGTGGCAACGGCTGGGTGGCCGGTGACGGCTGTGTCGACGGGACGATCCCTCACTTTGCGGGAATAGAGACCATCGGCATCGGCGGGCACGGGACTTCCGCGATTGAGATGAATTAGTTTCCTCGACATTATTCACGTTTGTCGGCGAGGTGACTCGATGGGCGGGCTCCTATTGAATTGCGGTACTCGGTTGACTACTATCTGTAGTTGCCGACTTCGGGGGGGACCGTGAAGATTAAATTCCTCGCTACTTCCAGCAATTCGGGCTCGTGCCCGAGCCTGTACGAGACCGACGATGGTGACATCGTGGTGCAGGGTTACCGGTTGACCGATCCGGAGGCGCTCGCCCAGCTGCGGGACGTGCTGCCCGACGAGACCTTCGTCGTGGTGCCCCGGTCTCTGATGTCCTGGTTCGAGCAGAAAGACTGACATGGGGTCGCTCGTCACCGACCCCGCCACGTTCCTGCGCCTCTTCGCCGACTTCCACCACGCCGCTTTCAAGCTGGAGGTCCGCCGGTCGTACGGCGTGCCGTCCGAGGACGAGCCGTTCCAGGTCTTCCTCGCCGGGGGAGACCCGGGCGTCGGATGGCTGCGGCCGTGGCTCGACCTGATGCGGGCCGAGACGGCGAAGGGCAAGCGGGTGGAGCGGGTGCGGGTCGTCGACGAGCCACCGAGCGACTACCTGCGTTTCGAGATGTCGGTGACGCCCCACAACATCGCGGCGGGCGAGGACATCCGCTACCTCGACCGCCGCCGGGCCACCGAGCTGGCGCTGCCGCAGTACGACTTCTGGTTGTTCGACTCGCAACTGGTCGCGTTCCTGCACTTCACCGACGACGACCAGTTCGTGGGTTTCCGTACCACCGAAGATCCGGCCGAGGTGTTGAAGCACTGCCAGTGCCGCGACCGGGCCTGGACGAGGGCCATCCCCTTCTCGGCGTTGCCGCCCACCGTCGCGGCAGCGGCCTGATCGGCACCACGATGTTGCGGGGTCGACACGGACTGTCGGACGTCAATTCGGTCGGCATCCTCCCGACCCGTCGATTCCCCATTAGACGGTGTCATGAGTGACGACCGGGGCCGGGTGGACAACGATTTTTCCGGCCACAGCGGGGCGGTGATCCAGGCCGGGCTCATTCAGGGCAACGTGAACCTGCGTACGGTCACGGAGACGCCATTGCCGTCGCCCCGGCAGTTGCCACCCGCGACCAAGGGTTTCATCGACCGCGAGGTGCACATTCAGCAACTCGACTCGCTCCTCGACGAGGTTGAGTTGATCACCGACAAGTCGCGGTTGCCCGTCGTCACGATCTCCACGATCTCGGGCAGCGCCGGGGTGGGCAAGACGGCGCTGGCCGTGCACTGGGCGCACCGGGTACGGGAGCGTTTTCCCGACGGTGACCTCTACATCAACCTGCGCGGATATGACGCCGTTCCGCCGCTGACCCCGCACGAGGCCCTCGACGGATTCCTCCGGGCGATGGACGTGCCCGCCGAGAAGGTGCCGCGCGACCTGCACGACCGCACCGCGCTCTACCGGTCGTTGACCACCGGCCGGCGGATGCTGATCCTGCTCGACAACGCCGCCACCGCCGAGCAGGTGCGGCCACTGCTCCCCGCCGCACCGAGCTGCATGGTGATCATCACGAGCCGCAGCCGACTGTCGGGGCTGACCGTCCGCGACGGCGCCATCCGGGCGGTGTTGGACGTGTTGTCGCGCCACGACGCGACCCGGCTGCTCCGGGTGACTGTCGGTGCCGATCGGGTGGACGGGCAACCCGAGTCGGTGGCCCGGCTGATCGAACTCTGCTCGCACCTGCCACTCGCCCTGCGCATCGTCGCCGACCGCGCCCGGCTCGACGAGGAACGGCCGCTCGCCGAGTTGGTGGAGGAGTTGACCGCCGAGGAGAGCCGCCTCGACGCGCTGGCCGTCGAGGAGGATGACCTGTCGGCCGTCCGGACGGTCTTCTCCTGGTCCTACCAGGCGCTGGCCGCCGAGACGGCCCGGGTGTTCCGGCTGGTCGGCCTGCACCCCGGAGCCGACATCGCGCTCGACGCGGCGGTCCGCCTCACCGGGCTCGCCCCCTCGGTCACGCGCCGCCACCTCGATTCGCTTGTCGGACTGCACCTGCTCACCCGCAGCGGACCCCACCGGTTCCGCCTGCACGATCTGCTGAGGCTGTATGCGATGGAGCGAGCGACCCTCGACGAGAGCCCGGAGGCCGTCCACGCCGCCCGGGAGCGGCTGCTGCGGTGGTATCTGCACCACACCTATGCGGCCTACCGGGCGATCCTTCCGCAGGGCCGGCCCCTGCCCGACGTCGACGTCCCACCCGACGCCACGCTCGACGACGCACTGCGGTGGTGCGAACACGAACGGCTCAACCTGCTCGACGTCATCCGTGCCGCGCCCGGGTGGGGTCATCACCGGCTCGGCTGGCAGATCGCGCTCGCCAGCATGGCCTTCTTCGAGCGTAGGTCCTACTGGAAGGCGTGGATCGACAGCCACCTGGCGGGTCTGGACTGCGCCCGTCACCTCGGCGACCGTCGTGCCGAAGGATGGCTGCTGCTCAGCCTCGGTGACGCCTGGTGGGACCGGGGCGACCTCGACGAGGCCGGGCGCTGCTACGCCGGTGCGCTGCACGCGGCACGGGAGGTCGGCGACGCGTGGACCACCGGGTACGCCCTGCGCGGATGCGGCCTGGTGGACGAGGACCGGGGAGACTTCCCCGAGGCGACCCGCTACGCGCAGGAGGCGCTGCGGACCTTCCGCCAGTTGGGCGAGGAACGCGGCACCGGCCTGGCCCTGATGAGCCTCGGCAACGCGCAACGTGGGGCCGGTCGCTTCGCCGAGGCCCTCGTCTCGTACGACGACGCGATGACGGTGTTCGCGCGGCTGGGCAACCGGTGGAGTCAGGGGCTCGTCGCGCTCCACCGTGGGCAGACGCTGCTGCACACCGGTGAGCCGGCGCCGGCGCTGGCGGCGGTGACCTCGGCCGCCGCATTGTTCCGCGAACTCGGTGACCGCCGGCACGCCGCCCTGGCCCGCGCGTACGAGGGCGACGCCCACGTCCGGCTCCACCAGCCGCACGCCGCCCGCGAAGCCCTGGCCGACGCGCTGCTGACGCTGCTGGAACTCGACGACCCCCTCGCGGCGGACGTGCGACGACGCCTGGCGGCCATCGACCACGACGACGCCGCCGGCACGGACCAGGGGGACCAGGATGGATGACCCGATTCTCACGGCGGTCGCCGTGGCACTGTCGACCCGCGCCGTCGAGGGCCTCACCGACGCGGCACGGGAAGCCCTCGCGTCGGTGATGCGCCTCGTCCGCCGGAAGGCAACAGACCACCGAGCGCTTCGGGCCTTGCTCTCCGCCGAGCCCACATCTCCCGAGGGCGACGACCGGGCCGTGGAGCTGCGTCGGGCACTGGGCGACGCCGCCGCCCGTGATCCGGACTTCGACCAGGAGCTGCGCCGCCGCTGGGAGACCTTCCAGCCGACGACCGTACGGGCCGACGCGGTGACGAACACGGTGTCGGGTCAGGTCACCGGCCCGGTGGTGCAGGCGCGCGACATCTCCGGCGGGGTGCACGTGGGGATGCCCGCACGTGGTGGTGACGGCGCGTCATGACGTGATGGGCCGATCGTCGGTATGCAGCAGTTATGCTGAGAGTATGACTCGCCGTATCACCATCAGCTTGCCCGACGACGTGGCCGCCTACGTCGAACGCACCCAGGGCAACACGTCCGGTTTCATCGCGGGAGTCCTCCGTCGGAAGATGCGGGCGGACGACCTCCGGGCGCGCTGGGCGCAGCTCGGTTACGTCGTCACCGACGACGACGTGGAATCGACGAGGAGTCGTCTGGCAGCTCTGCCACCGATCAGTGACGAGCAGCATGCCCGGAATCTCGAATGGCTTCGCCAGTTCGACGAGGACGGAAGCGCCGCGGCGTGAACGGCCTGGTCCTCGACACCTCTGCGCTGCTCGCTTACGCCTCGGGAACCAGCGTCGAGCCCGGTGCCATGCTCACCCTCGCCGAGGAGGACCCGGAGCAGCAGCTGTGGGTACCCGCGCTCTGCCTCGGGCAGGCACAGCTCGAACTGGCGGGTACCGCCTCCGCCGCCCTGCTCGACCTGCTGTTCACCGAGGACCGTGACATTCAGGTGGCCGTCTACGATGCCGCGACGAGCCGGCGGGTGGCGCGGCTGGCGGCGCGTACACAGGTGTCGCTGGATGCCGCGCATGCCGTCACCACCGCCGTGCTCTACCGCTGCTATCTGGTCACCCGGGATCCGAAGGCCCTGACGCCGGCGCTGCCCCCGGGAATGGAGATCCTCGACATCAGCGAGACCTGGGACTGACGTTCCCGGGAAAGTGCTTACGGTACCGGTCAGCGCGGGGAAGCGGTGAGCACCGCCTTGCCGAAGGCGACGTGGGCCACGTTGGCCTGACGGCCCGAGTTGGCATTCCGGCCGGTGCAGCGGATCTTCAACTGGGTGGTACCGGTGATATCGACCTTGACATGGGTGGCGGGCCCCAGCTTGGCCACCTTGTTGCTGTCGAGCTGTCCTCCGCTGTCCCGGTAGAAGGCCACGTCGGCGACCAGCCCGGAGGCACCGGGGGTGTTGTCGTCGATGCCCAGCCAGAAGTCGAGGGTCCGCATCCCTGCGACGGGAAAGACGAAGTAGGTGCTGGTGCCGTTGCAGCTGAGTTCGATGCTCCGGTCGTAGGGTTTGTTGCCCATGGTCACCAGCCCTTTGACATAACCCCCGTTGCGGTCCTCCGCGTCGAGTTCGTCGAGGTAGCGGACCGAGACTTCCTCAGGGCTGTCCTCCGGCGTGGGTGTGGGGTCGACCGTCTCGGTGGGCGTGGGACGCGCCTCATCGCTCGGGCTCTCCGAGATGTCGGAGGTCGGGTCCTCGGAAGCCGGCGGCGTCAGGTACGCGGAAGGACTCGGCCCGGCCGCTGAGGTAGGTGCGGGATGGCTGGCCTGCGAGAATTCGATGCCGAACAGATCACGCCCAAAGCCGAGTGTCGCCACCAAGAGGCTCGCCGCGCCGATGATGACTCCGGCGAGAGCCAACTTCTGATGATCCTTGACCCAGCCGAAGTAGCGTGACACGGTGCACCTTCCGGGCGGCGAATTCGACGTGCCCTCACCTATGCAGGTCGGGGCGGCCGATTGTGTGCCGTTCGGTCTGGCGTGTCGAGGTGGGTGTCGCAAAGCTGACGCCATCCGCGTCGCGCACCGGCACCAGATCGGGGGCAGGGCAGCCCGGTCTGTGCGGTGTCCCTTTCAGTACCGGGGCGGCTGCTGCTTGAGGCTCGCCAGAAAACGCGTCCACGTTCGGGGTGCGAAGGTGAGGACTGGGCCGGTGGGGTCCTTGCTGTCGCGGAGTCCGACGACGCCGGGCATGTTGTCGGCGACCTCGACGCAGTTGCCGCCAGCGTTGCTGCGGGTGGACTTGCGCCAGACGGCACCGGTCAGGTCAGGCACGGGAGTGCTCCTCTGCTATTCGGTGGATCAGGCTCATTGACCGGGACTCATTGAGGACACGGCTCGTCATGTCGGCCCAGATAGCGCCGTACACGGCCGTCTCGTGCGGCTTGTCCAGGTAGATCGCCCCCGTCGCGGACTCGATGTAGGTCACGGGCGGCTCCACCTCCCTGCCGGTGGCGTCCTGCGGAAACTCCAGCATCGAGAAGCTTCCAGCCGTCATTCCGGCGTGTAGTCCGGCAGAAAATTCCATCATTCTTACGGTGACGTTGGGTAGTTCTGCGGCCTTGATGATCTGATGAAGCTGTTCAGCCATGATCTCCTTGCTGCCCACCGGCCGACGTAGCACGGCCTCGTTGAGTATCACGCTGAGTTGCGGCGGGGAGAACCGGATGAGCAACGCCTGTCGCTCCACCCGAAGTTGAACAGCCCGCTGATGCGTCTCGTCGTCGCTGGTGTCGATCCCGCCGCTGGGGAGTCGGGAGACATGTTCCGCGTAGGCGCGGGTTTGGAGCAGGCCGGGGACCAACTCGGCCTCGTACTGGCGGATGTGTGATGCGGCCGATTCCAGTCCGATGTAGAGCTGGAACCAGCGGGGCAGGCCGGAGCCGACGTAGTCGTGCCACCAGTTCTTGTTCTCCCGGGTGGCCGCCGTCATGGCCAGGAGCAACTCGCTGTCCTCGGTGGAGGCACCGTAGAGGTCGAGCATCTGCTGCACGTCGGCCTGCCGGTAGCGGACGTGCTCGGCACCGTTCTCGATCCGGTGCAGGGTGGCCCGTGCCCGGTCCAACTGCTCGGCGGCCTGCTCCATCGTCAGCCCGGCCGCCCTGCGCAACGACTCGAACTTCCGCCCGATCTGGCGGCGGAGCATCGTCGTCCCGGTCACGGATTGTGACACCATCGTCCTCCCGGCTCGGCTGGCCTGAACACCCTCCCGTCCATTTTCGACGGCCCCGCGTCTCCGCAGTAATGGACACATTACACAGAGTGCGTGTCTATAGCTAGCCGTGCGGTCGCGCAGCGCAATTGAGACGTTGCAATCAGTGGCTTCCGGTGTTTGACTGCTTCGGCGGTCGCTGGGAAGTTCCCGCTGCTCAGCGGCCATCTGATCCCCGTTGTCGGGTGGCTGGTGAGCGCTGCGACGGCGGGTGCACGGGGTGGGTCCGCCGGTGCGCGGCGGGCCGGTGGACCCACCCCCGCCCGGGTCGATCGTCAGGAGAGGCAGGTTCCGTCATGCGTGACTTCTTCCGCCGGATTCCGGAGAGCCGACGACCGCTGCCGGCGTCGGTGGGGCGTCGTCCGGGCGTACCCAATCGGTTGTTGCCGTGGCAGGTGCGGGAGCGGCGGTTCCGGCCGGCGCGGTTCGGGCGGCGCGGGCTCGACCCGCAGGAGGTGCGGGAGTTCCTCGACCAGGTCGCCGGTGAGCTGGCCGCCGCCTACGACGCGCTGCGGCAGAGCCGGCGGGAGGCCGGCCGGGTCAGGATCGCGCTGTGCCAGCTGCAAGCCGAGCGGGCGCACGGCCGCAACGAGCGGGAGTGGGACCGGTGACCGGGCGCTTCGTCATCCACCTGCCGGTGGTCACCGACGATCTGCTCTCCGCGCAGCGGCTGGCCCGGGTGGTGGCGCACTGGACGCACGTCCTGCCGCAGACCGACCCGGGCGGCACCACCGTCTCCGTCGAGGACGACCAGAACGTCCGCCACTGGGTGTTCTGTGACCGGCTGCTCTCCGGTGGTCGGCGCTGCCTGCTCCGCCCCGACCACGACGGCGAGTGCTCCCGGCGGCGCGGGTGGCGGTGAGCGGGCTCCGGTGAGGGGCGGTGCCGCGCGTCCGGGCCGACCGGCCGTGACGCTGCGGTGCCGTCCGGCTCAGCGGCGGGGTGCGCTGCCCGCCGTCGCCGGGGTCCGCGTCATCCGCACCGCCCAGTCCAGGGCGTGGTCGGCGACCGCCTCCCAGCCCGGCTCACCCACCGTGAAGTGGGAGCGGCCCGGGAACTCGTGGTACGCGGTCACCGCCCGCGACTTCTGATAGAGCCCGGCGTTCGCCTTCACCAGCGACGGCGGGGCCACGTGGTCCTCGCCACCGGCGATCAGCAGCAGCGGCGGCCGGTCGTCGCGCCCGGTGTCGACGGTCGCGGCGGAGTGCGGGTCGAGGTTGGCGAACGCCCCCTCGAAGAGCACGTGCCCGGCGGCCGGTACGGCGTAACGCCGCCAGGCCCGGTCGGAGTCGTCCGGCTGGAGGGTGTTGCCGAAGGCGTAGCGGAACTCGTCCGGGCTGATCTGCACCCCCCGGTGCCGGTTGACCGGGCTGTGCAGCACCGGGTACGACGCCCGCAGCGTGCTGATCGGCAGCCGGAGCACCCCCTTGACCGGCGCGGACGCGACCGCCACGGTGGCCGCGCCGAGCCCCCGGTCGGCCAGCACCTGGGCGACCAGCCCGCCGAACGAGTGGCCGATCACGATCGGTGGGCTCGGCAGCTCACGGATCACCGCCGCGTAGTGGTCGATCACCTGCCGCAGGGTGGTGCCGGCGATCGTGCCCGGGTCGGCGCGCAGCGCGGTCACCTCCCGGTCGAAGCCCGGCCAGGCCGGGGCGAGCACCCGGAACCCGCGTGCCTCGTACCGCTCGACCCACCCCTCCCAACTACGTGGTGTCATCCACAGCCCGTGCACGAGCACCACCGTGTCGACCCGCGCATTCGACGTGTTCCCCATGCCGTCCTCCCCGACCTCACCCACCCCAACCCCGGCCGCATACCCACCTCCCACCCCGCAATGCCCCCACCCCATCCGGCGGGCCCGAATACGCCCGGTGATCAAGAGGTTTGCGTCATCCGACGGCCAGATTTTGACGCAAACCTCTTGATCACCGGGGCCGGCGGGGGCGGCGAGGCGGCGGGGGCGGCGGGGCCGGCGGAGGCGGCGAGGCGGCGGGGGCGGCGGTGCGCTGGCTCAGGAGGTGGGGAGGGTGTCGACGACTACCAGTTCGGTGCCGGGGCGGACCTCGTCGAGGAGGGTCTGCTGGGCGGTACGGGTGAGTCGGATGCAGCCGTTGGTGACGTTCTCGCCGAGGGTGTCGTCGTCCTGCCAGGTGTGCAGGCCGATGTGCGCGCCCTTGAGGCCGGTGGGCACCGCGTCCAGGTCGTCGGGGATCGCGCCGAGGGCGAAGACGTCCACCCCGCCGTAGACGGGCTCGGGCGGGGGAGTGGTGCCGAGGATGAAGGTCCGGCCGAGCGGGGTCTCCTGGCCGGGCAGGCCGAGGCTGACCGGCCAGGTGTGCTGCGGGCTGCCGTGCCGGTACCAGGTGAGCTGGTGGGTCCGCCGCTGCACCACGAGCTGGTCACGCAGGGCCACCGGGGTCCAGCCGCCCGCCGGCAGCCACGCCAGTCGGCGGCTCGCCGAGGGCAGCAGGACCGCCGTCCAGCCGGTGCGGCGTTCCACCACCGGCATGGTCAGCTCGACCCCGTTGATGGTGGGGGCGAGCAGGGCGCGGGGTCGTCCGCCCGGGGCGTCGTACGCGGCGATGTTCCGGGTCGGGGTGAGCCCCTCGGTCAACGGCGTGACGTCGAGCGGGCGCGGGTCGGCCGGGAAACCGGCGGGTGCCGGCTCGTAGTCGATCACCGGTAGTCCGGCGGGGGCCGGTGCGGCGGGCGGCACGGTCTCGTCCTCGGCCGGGGCGGTAGTCGCGGCCGGTGGCGGGGCGGCCCGGCGGGTCGGCGCGGGGGCGTCGTAGCGCAGTGCCGCGCCGACCAGCACGGCCAGCACCAGCAGCGCCGGTACGCCGACGACGGCGGCGAGTGGACCCCGCCCCCACCGGTCGATCATTCGGTCAAACAGCACAAACAAAGACTAACGGGTGCATAGCTTCCGGTCGGCGTGAATCGTCCGGACAGGTTCGCCCGACGGGGCGCCACCGGTCAACGGATGGACGGTCGTCGCTGCGCCGGTGCGCCGTCGACGCGGTGCGCCGGGGGCTACACGCGCGCCGGGCCGGGGTGGTTCGACACTCCGCCGAGAATTTTCACCAGCCGCACTGATCCGTACGCCCCGGAGGTCCGTACTGGAGGTGGGAGCAAGGTCGGCCGGTGGTGGCGCCGCCGTTAGACGATCGAGGAGCAGATGGCCCGGGCAAAGCAGAACGAGAAGGCCGCGACCGTCCGGACCTCCACCAGTAGCCGTGGTGTCCGGACCGTGTCGAAATCCGTGCTGGCCCTGATGGTGGCCTCCGCGCTGGGCCTGCTCTGGGCCGGCGTCGAGATGACCGGCAACGGCACGGTGATGTACGCGTACGGGTTCTTCTTCACCGAGTTCTTCGCCGGGGTGGTCGCCCTGGTGGCGCTCAGCCTCACCGTGATGATGGGCCTGCTCGCCACCGACCGGCTGGTCCTGATGATCCGGCACCGGGTGCTGCTCCAGTCGGCGCACCGGGCCACCGGTGTCCTCGGTGTCGCCGGCCTGGTGTTCCACGTCATCACCAAGATCGCGATCGGTCGGGCCGGCCCCACCGACGCCGTGGTCCCGTTCATCGGCGGCAGCGGGCTCTACGTCGGTCTCGGCACGGTGGCCGCGTTCCTCATGGTGAGCGTGTTCTGGACCGGCATCGTCCGGGTCCGCTTCGCCGGTGTCGGCCCCAAGTGGTTCTGGCGCAGCCTGCACTCCCTGGCGTACCTCTCCTGGCCGTTCGCCCTGTTCCACGGCCTCAACGCCGGCCGCGCCGCCAAGTCCTGGGTGGTGCTCAGCTACCTGGCGTGCGTGCTGCTGGTGGTGGTGGCGCTGATGGTGCGGCTGTCGGTCTACCTCGGCAAGCGCACCCGTGAGCAGCAGCAGGCCGCCGCGCTGAACAAGGCGATGACCGCCAAGGCGACCGACGAGGGCAAGGGGCGGACGCTGCTCAGTGGCCTCGGCCGTAAAAAGGAGGAGGAGACCAAGGACAGCCGGACCGGTTGGGCCGAGACCACCCTGACCCCGTCCTGGAACGCGCCGACCGGCACTGCCCGGCGTCGTGACCCCGAGCGGTTCACCGTTCCGGTGGTGCCCGAGCCCGGCACCCTGCGGGAACCCGTCCGGGGCGGCCGACCCGCCCGGGAGACGTCGGCCCCCCGCCGCGAGCGTGACCTGGAACCGGCCGCCCGACGCCGCACCGTCGAGCGCGACGAACGGCCCCGCCGCCGCGACGAGGACGTCGCCCCGGTCTCCGGCAGTCGCCGGTCCCGCTACGAGGAGGACGTCGCCCCGGTGTCCGGCAGTCGCCGCGCCCGCTACGAGGAGGACGTCGCGCCGGTGTCCGGCAGTCGCCGCCGCGACGAGGACGTCGCCCCGGTCTCCGGTGGCCGCCGGTCCCGGTACGAGGAGGACGTGGCCCCCGTGTCGGGCACCCGCCGGTCCCGCTACGAGGAGGACGTCGCCCCGGTGTCGGGCACCCGCCGGTCCCGGTACGAGGAGGACGTGGCCCCCGTGTCGGGCACCCGCCGGTCCCGCTACGAGGACGAGGACATCGCCCCGGTCTCCACCGGTCGCCGGGCCCGACGCGACGACGACGACCTGGCCGCCCGCTACTCGGCCCCGCCCCGGCGGCGCACCGAGGAGCCCGAGGAGCCGTGGGACAGCCCGAACCGGTGGGAGTCCAGCCGGCCCGTCTCGGCCGAACCCATCTCCGCCGCCCCGCGCAGCGGCTCCGGCCGGCACAGCGTCGAGCCGGACGTGCCCGAGGAGCCGGACTACTGGCGTCCGCCGGCCCGCTACGTCGCCGACGACATCCCGGTCGACGACACCCCGACCCTGGTCGACCTGGCCTCCCGGCGGGCCCGCAAGGCCACCGGCGACGGCCGCAGCCGGCGCAAGGGCAAAGCCAACGCGGACGCCGTCGACGGGGCGTACTGGGCCGGGCTGCGCGGTGAAGCCAAGTGATGCGGACCAAGGTGCCCCCGGTCGCCTGCATCGGCGAGCCCCGGCTCACCGCCGGTTTCGCCGAGTTCGGTCGGCTGGACCTGATGGCACACGAGACGGTGCACGGCCCGATCGGCCCGATGGAACCGGCCAACCTGCTCCGACTGGCCGAGGCCATCCAGCTCAAGGGCAAGGGCGGCGCGGGTTTCCCGTTCTACCGGAAGTTCAAGGCGGTGCTGGAGTCCTGTGAACGGCAGGACCTGCCCGCCGTGGTGGTGGTCAACGCCACCGAGGGGGAACCGGCGAGCTGGAAGGACAAGGTGCTGCTCACCCGGGCCCCGCACCTGATCCTCGACGGTGCCGCCCTGTCCGCCTACGCGCTGGACGCCGAGGAGATCGTGCTCTGCGTCGCCGACGACCTGATCGGCCGGGACTCGCTCACCGAGGCACTCGCCGAACGTCGGATGCCGGTCCCCACCACCATCGTCACCGTGCCGCACCGGTTCATCTCCGGCGAGGGCGGCGCACTGGTCAACGGGATCAACGGACTGCCGCACATCCCGCCGGGCACCAAGAAGCGGTCCAGCGACTCGGGCGTACGCAACCTGCCCACCCTGCTGTCCAACGCCGAGACGTACGCCCAGGTGGCCATCGCCGCCCGGCTCGGCCCGTACGAGTACGCGGCGCTCGGCACCGACGACGAGCCGGGCACCGTCCTGCTCACCGTGACCGGCCAGGCCAAACGCGCCGCCGTGGTGGAGTGCGCCGCCGGCACCCCGCTACGGGACATCCTCGAACTGTGCGAGGTGCCGGAGGGGCCGGGCATCCTGATGGGCGGCTACCACGGCCGCTGGATCACCTGGGAGGCGGCGCAGCGGGCGGAGATCACCCGCAAGAGCCTCACCAGCGTCGGCGGCACCCTCGGCGCCGGCATCATCATCCCGCTCGGCCGCGACACCTGCCCGCTCGGCGAAGCCGCCCAGGTGGTCCGCTACCTGGCCGGGGAGTCCGCCGGCCAGTGCGGGCCGTGCAAGCGGGGCCTGCCCGACCTGGCCCGCGCCGTCGACCTGGCGGTCTCCGGCAGCGCCCCGGTGGAGGTCGTGCGGGCCGCCGCCGGTGACGTGAAGGGCCGGGGCGCGTGCAGCCACCCCGACGGCACCTCCCGTTTCGCGCTCTCCGCGATGGAGGTGTTCGCCGACGACCTGCGGCAGCACACCACCGGTGAGGGGTGCGGCAAACGGGTCAAGGGCGTGATGGGGCTGCCCGGTGCCCCCGACGCCAACCCGAAGATGCTCACCCTGGACTGGTCCCGCTGTGACGGGCACGGACTCTGCGCCCACGTCGTACCGGACTTCATCCGGCTCGACGGCAACGGCTACCCCGCCTTCCCGCCCACCCCCGTGCCGACCTGGCTGAAGGAGGGGGCGATGAAGGCCGTCAAGGTCTGCCCCGAGCTCGCGCTGCGGTTGGTCGAGGTCAAGTAGCACCGTCGAGGTCACCCGGCACCGTCGGGGTCACGTAGCACCACCGAGAGGAGATTCGGATGCGGTCGTCGTACCCCAGGACCCGGCCGGTTGGCCGACCGGCCGTCCGGCTCGCCGTCGCCGCCACCCTGGCCGGCACCCTGCTGGCCGCCTCGGCGTGCGCCGTCGGGCCGACGACGGCGCAACCGGCCGCCGAGGTCGCCGTGCCGATCGCCACCTCGTCGCCGCTGCCCGCCGAGCCGACCCCGACCGCCGCACCCGCCACCACCGGGGCACCCGCCCCGGTGCCCGACGCGTTGCGCTTCACCGCCAAGACCCTCGACGGTACGGCGTTCTCCGCCGCCGCCCTGGCCGGCCGGCCGGTGGTGCTCTGGTTCTGGGCGCCGTGGTGCGCCACCTGCGCCAGCCAGGCGTGGACGGTCGCCGAGATCGCCCCGAAATACCGGGACACCGTGCCGATCGTCGGGGTGGCCGGCCTCGGCGAGCAGAAGGCGATGCGCAGCTTCGTCACCGAGTTCGAACTCGGCGGCACCACGCAGATCGACGACCGGGCCGGCGCGTTGTGGCGGCGCTTCGAGATCGTCGAACAGAGCACCTTCCTGATCATCGATCGGGAGGGGAAGGTCGTCCACCAGGGCTTCCTCGACGGTGAGGACCTGACCCGCCGGGTCGCCGCCCTGGCCGGCTGATGACCGGCCCGCTGCTGCTCGCGCTGACCGCCGGGATGCTCGGCGCGGTCAACCCGTGCGGCTTCGCGATGCTGCCGGCGTACCTGTCGCTGCTGGTCGCCGGGCCCGCGGACGGCCGCGGCGCGATCGGCCGGGCACTCACCGCGACGGCCGGCCTGACCTGTGGGTACGTCGTGGTGTTCGGGGCTTTCGGGTTGGCCGTGGCACCCTTGGCCGACTGGCTGCGCCCACGGTTGCCGTGGCTGACCGTGACCCTGGGGCTGGGCCTGCTGGCGCTCGGGTTGTGGCTGCTCGCCGGACGCCGCCTGCCCACCCCGCGTCCGTCGGCCCGCGCGCCCCGGCTGACCCGCTCGCTGCCGTCCATGGCGCTGTTCGGCATGGCGTACGCGCTGGCGTCGCTGAGCTGCTCGATCGCGCCGTTCCTGGCGATCGTGGTGACCAGCCTCCAGGCCGGCTCGACCCTGCGCGGGCTGGCGCTGTTCGTCGCGTACGCGCTCGGGATGGGTCTGGTGGTGGCGGTGGCGGCGCTCGGCGTGGCGCTGCTGCGCGGGCGGGTGGTGAGTGGGTTGCGCGGGGCGGGCGCCTGGGTGCCCCGCCTCAGTGGCCTGGTGCTGCTCGTCGCCGGCGGCTACGTCGCCTGGTACGGCTGGTACGAGGTCCGGCTCGCCCAGGGTCGGCACGACGCCTTCGGCGACCCGGTGGTGGTAGGTGCGGCCCGGGTCCAACGGATGCTGGTGACGGCCTTGGACACGGCCGGGCCGGTGGTGCTCGCCGGGCTGCTGCTCGGGTTGCTCGCGGTGGCGGCGCTGCTGCACCGCAGCCGTACCCGGACCGGTGACACCGAACGGGTGTGAGACAACCGGCCGGTGACCCCGCCGGGCTGGTGCGCGGCTGGCCGATGTCGGTCGGGTGTGCGGCGGGCCGGGTGTGCGGCGGGCCGGGTGGGTGTGGTGCGGGGCGGTGGCCCGGAGGCCCGGAGGCCCCGCCCCGCACCGCGAGCCTCAGCGCAGCGGGGTGAGCCGGTCGGTGCCGAGCCGGTCGCGGAGCACCTCGGGCACCACTACCGAGCCGTCGGGCTGCTGGAACTGCTCCAGGATGGCCGGGAAGAGCCGGCTGGTGGCCAGCGCCGACCCGTTGAGGGTGTGCACGAACCGGGTCTGCTTGCCCCCCGGCTCGCGGTAGCGGATGGCGGCCCGGCGGGCCTGGTAGTCACCGGCCCACGAGACCGACGACACCTCCTTGTACTTGCCGGTGCTCGGCATCCACACCTCGATGTCGAGGGTCTTCTTCATCGACGCGCTGGCGTCACCGGCGGACAGCAGGCTGCGCTGGTAGTGCAGGCCCAGCTTCTCGACCAGGCTCTCCGCGTGGGCGAGCATCTCCTCCAGCGCCGCGTCTGCCTGCTCCGGCAGGGTGAACTGGAAGATCTCCACCTTGTTGAACTGGTGCCCACGCACGGTGCCGCGCTCGTCGGAGTGCGAGCCGGCCGCCTCGCGGCGGTAGCAGGGGGTGTACGCGAACGCCTTCAGCGGCAGCTTCGACGTCTCCAGGATCTCGTCCTGGTAGGCCCCGAGGATGGCCGTCTCCGAGGTGGGCAGCAGGAACTGCCCGCGCGGGGCGGACTCCCGGTCCAGGTGGTAGACGTCGTCGTAGAACTTCGGGAACTGGCCGGCGGCGAAGCCGGCGGTGTCCAGCAGCAGGTGCGGCGGGAGCAGGAACTCGTAGCCGGCCCGCACGTGCTCGTCGATGAACCAGTTGATCAGCGCCCATTCCAGCCGGGCGCCCAGGCCGGTGTACATCCAGAAGCCCGAACCGCCGAGCTTGACGCCGCGCTCGTGGTCGACCAGGCCGAGTGCGCGGCTCAGTTCCACGTGGTCGCGGATCTTCTCGATGACCGGGGGCTCGCCGAAGGCCTTCACCACCCGGTTGGCCTCCTTGCCGCCGGGCACCACGTCGTCGGCGGGCAGGTTGGGCAGCTCGCTCATCGTGCCGCGCAGCCGGGACTGCACCTCGTCCAGCTGGGACTCCAGGTCGGCGAGCTGCTTGCGCTCGACCTCCGGCGCGACGGACTCCGGCGTGGTGCCGGCCCGCTTCGCCTGCGCGTACGCCCGGGCGTCGGCCTTGCGGCGCTGCCGCTCGGCGTCGATCTCCGTGATCAGGGCGCGACGCTCCTGATCGAGTCGCTGGATCTCGTCCAGGATCCGATTGACCTCGGCGGGAGCCAGACGCTTCGCCAGCGCGGTCGCCACCGCCTCGCGATCCTTGCGGATCAACTCCATGTCGAGCATGCTGCTCCGTACGCTCCGTCCAGGCGGTCGGGGTGGGACCCTCCGATGCTACCGTCGCGCCTGCCGCCATCCGGCCCCGGCCGGAGGCATGGCCTCACCCGCGCTGCCCCACCGGCCCGATCGGTGCTGCTGGCCCGACCGGTCCGATCGGCGCTGCTCTGGCCCCACCGGTCCCACGGGTCCGATCGGCGCTGCCGTGCGTGGTGTGGCCGGGGTGCTGTCCGGCCGGTGCCGCGCTGACCGCCGTCCCCGGAGCGGTCGTGTCCGCGCCGGTGGGGACCGCCAGCCGGCCGCGCCGCAGGGGCCCGGTCGTCCGGTCCGATCCCGACAGATGCCGCCGTCGACCCGAGCGGTGACTTACGGTGATGAGTCGACGCCGACCCCCATTTTGTCACTCTGGGTGATCCTTGGGGTGTTGTTCTTACCGTGCCCGGATGGGCTTCCAGCGGCAGATCCCCTCTGAGCTGTTCAAATGCCGCATCGACTCGCCACCCCTCACCACCCCCACTCCGACGCTTTGCTCTGCTGCCACCGGCGCGACGGTTACCCGCCGTGCCTGTTGCTTCGGTGGCAGCAGAGCAAAGCGTGCACAGGGGAGTAGGTGGGGGGAGGGTTGTAGCTACCCTCCGTAATGGTGGGGTGTCGTTGTCCGTCGATGGCGCACCGGCGGGCCCGGTGCCCGCCGCAGGTCACTCTCCGGCAGGCCCGGTGCCAAGGCGGGTCACCCGGCGACCGCCCGGCACCTGATCGTGCTGCGCCGGGGCGAGGCGAAACGGGGTGCGGCCGGTGTGGGACCGGACCCGCTGGGTCCGAGGCCGACGCGGAACGCCGGCTGGGCTGCCGGCCGGCAGGCCCATGACCGTCAGAGGCGGATCGGCATCAGGATGGAGAAGGTGTCCTCGTCACCGGGCCGCCGGACGGCCAGCGGGGCGATCGGGCCGTCGAGTTCCAGCATCAGTTGCGGGCCACCGGCAGCCTCCAGGGCATCGAGCAGGAAGTCCCCGTTCACGCCGACCAGCAGGTCGGTCCGGTCCGGCCCGGCCAGTTCGGTCGCGTCGACCAGGCGCAGCCCGTCGTGGTCGTCCACCCCGAGCACGGTCACCGGCAGCGGCACCCCCTCGTGCACCCGGGTGACCGTGGGGGTACCGGCCCGCAGCGCGGCGCGCAGCCTCGCCACGTCGACCGGTACCTGCCGGGCCGGTGCGTCCGCCGGTCGGCGCAGCAGCCGGCGGTAGTCGGTGAACTCGTACGGCAACACCGCCGAGCTGGCCACGGCACCGGCGACGGTGACGGCGACCCGGCCCCCGGCGAGCGTCAGGTGCGCCTGCTCCTGCGTGTCGGCATCCAGCAGGGCCCGGAACTCGTCGACCGCCGCCGCCGGGAGCAGCGCCCGCACCGGCGGGCCGTCCACCCGACCGCCGGCCCGGGCCAACGCCATCCGGTACCGGTCGGTGGCGACCAGTCGTACGCCGTCGGACTCCACGTCCAACAGCACACCGGTGAGCATCGGCAGGTCGGGGTCGGTGCCGACGGCGAACCGGACGGCGTCGACGGCAGCGGCCAGGTCGGCGCGGGCAAGCACGATCGTGGTGGTCATCGGGTACTCCTCGGGATCGATCAGGGTGCGGACCCGGGAGAGTTCACGGCGGGCGTCGGCGAGACCGTCCTCCAACCGGCGTAGGTGGGCGTCGAACAACCGCCCCACCCGCGCGGGTTCGTGCCGCAGCCGCAGCGCGGTGGTGATCTCGACCAGCGGCATACCGACCCGACGTAGCCCGGCCACCAGCCGGGCCGGCGTCACCTGCGCGTCGGTGTACCAGCGGTAACCGTTCACCGGGTCGACCAGCGTCGGCGTCAGCACCCCGCACCGGTCGTAAAACCGCAACGCGCTGACCGTCAGGCCACTGGCCCGGGCCAGCTCGCCGATACTCAGCAGTTCGCTCTCCACGCCCATGATGCTGTCGCCTCCACCAGGTCGAGGGTCAAGCCGTCGGGTCGTCGCCCCGGTCAGCTCCGCGCCGGGAGGACCCGGAACGTCATGCCGGCCCTCACCAACCGGTCCAGCAGCGCATCGCCCATCGCCGTCACCGGGGTCAGCTGCCCGCTGGTGGCGGGCAGTTCGTCGTACGCCAGGCAGAGGGCCGACTCGGCGAGCATCTTGGCGGTCTCGTCGTAGCCGGGATCACCGCCGGAGACCTCGGTGCGGACGGTGCGGCCCCCGCCCTCGCCGACGAACCGCACCCGGAACCACGACCGGGCCCGCTGCGCGGCGCTCGGACCCTGCCCGGAGGCGAGCCGGCCGAGCAGCCAGCGCCGGGTCGGTGGCAGCTTCACCAGCCCGACCACCCCGGCCATCCCCACCCCGGCCAGCAGCACCGTCGGCAGCCGCTTGACGGCGGCGAAGTGCCGGTAGCGGAAGTCCGGGCCGTACTCCGGGCAGGCCGCGGCGGACCGGCGTACCACCTGCGGGTCGATGGTGGGCAGCGGCACCGCCCACATGCCGGTCGCCGCGGACCGGCCCAACTTCCCGGCCACCGCGCGGGCCCGGCGTCCGTCCGGGCGGGGTTCGACCGCCCGCCGGGCCCGCGCCGCCTGCTTCGTCTGCGCGGTACGCGAGAACGCGGTGAGCGCCGAATGGTACGTGCCGGCGGAGAACTTCCCCCCGGCCCGGACGAACCCGTCCACCATGATCGGCCCGTCCGACGGCAACTGCCGGACCGTGTACCAGACGCCCAGGTCGTGCGGGATCGAGTCGAAACCGCAGGCGTGCACCAACCGGGCCCCGGTACGCACCGCCTCGGCGTGGTGCCGCACGTACATCAGGTCCACGAACTCCGGCTCACCGGTGATGTCGAGATAGTCGGTGCCGGCGGCGGCACACGCCGCGACCAGCGGCTCCCCGTGGTGCACGTACGGTCCGACGGTGGTGGCGAGCACCCGGGTCGCCTCCGCCACCACCCGCAGCGACCCGGCGTCGGTGACGTCGGCGGTGAGCAGCGGCAGCCCGGCCAAGGCCGGGTCGATGGCGGCGAGCCGGTCCCGGACCGCCGCCAGCTTCGCCGGGTTGCGGCCGGCCAACGCCCAACGCAACCCCACCGGGGCGTGCCGGGCCAGATATTCGGCGGTCAGCCCGCCGGTGAAGCCGGTCGCGCCGAACAGGACGATGTCGTACGGGCGGTCGTGGGACATCCGCCGAGTGTGCCACCCGCATCCGGCCCTCACCTGGGCACCGGGGGTGGACCGGTCCGCACCGCGGCGACCGGCACCCACCCGGACGACTCAGCCGTGCGGGCTGAACACCGCCCGCACACAACCGTCGGCGCGGTCCCGGAACAGCGCGTACCCCGTCGGGGCCTGGTCCAGGTCGAACCGGTGCGTCGCCAGGTGTTCGGTACGCAGCTCGTCGCGGGCCATCCGGTCCAGCAGCATCGGAATCCACCGCTGACCGTGCTGCCGGGCGCTGCGCAGGGTGAGACCCTTGTGCATCACCGCGCCCAGCGGGAAGGCGTCCACGAAACCGGTGAAGGTGCCCGAGACGAAGACCGTGCCACCCTTGCGGCAGGCGTGCACCGCCTCCCGTACCGCCAGGGGGTCCTCGACCGGGCCGCCCCGGCCGGTGAACCGGTCGGCGAGCGAGACCGGCCGGCCCCCGCCGTCGGCCACCCCCACCGCCTCCACGCAGACGTCGGGCCCCCGGCCACCACTGCGTTCCCGCAGTTCGGCGGGGACATCAGTGTGTTCGTAGTGCAACGTCTCGGCGCCGGTGTGCCGTTCGGCCATCCGCAACCGTTCCGGGTACCGGTCGATCACGATCACCCGTTCCGCCCCGAGCACCGTCGCCGCCTGCGCGGTGAGCTGCCCCACCGCACCCGCCCCCCAGACCGCGACCACGTCACCGGGGCGGACCGCACCCAGCTCGGCACCCATCCAACCGGCCGGGGCGGCGTCCGAGGCGAAGACCGCCCGGTCGTCGCTGACCGGGTCGGGCACGGTGAACGCCCCCACGTCGGCGTACGGCACCCGGACGTACTCGGCGTGGCTGCCGGCGAACCCACCCGCCGTCCGGGGATGGCCGTAGCAGCCGCCGGTAGCCTGCCCCCAGGCCGCCTCGCCGACCGTCCCGGTGGCCGTGCCGTTGTCGCAGCACGAGTAGAGACCCTGCCGGCAGTACCAACAGTTCCCGCAGGCCACGGCCGCGCAGACCACCACCCGGTCACCGACGCGGTGCCGCCGGACCGCCGGGCCGACCTCGGCCACCTCGCCGAGGAACTCGTGCCCGAGCACGTCCCCGGCGGCCAGGCCCGGCACCCGGCCGGCGAGCATCGGCAGGTCGGCCCCGCAGGTGGTGCTGCGCCGGACCCGGACGATCATGTCGTGGGCGTTGCGCAGTTCCGGGTCGGGCACCTGGCGTACCGCGAGCCGGTCGACGCCCTCCCAGCACAGCGCCCTCATCCGGGCACCACCGGGCCGTCGGTCCCGTGCGGCCCGGTCCCGGTCGCGGGCGGCCCGGTCGCGGGCGGCCCGGTCCCGGGTGGCCCGGTCCCGGGTGGCGCGGTCGCGGGGCGTTCGGCGGCGGGCCGGTCGGCGCGTAGCACCTCACCGGTCTCGGCGAGCTGCCGGACCGTGCGCAACACCTGCCGCAGGTAGCCGTCGGGATCGTCGCCGACCAGGTGGGCGGCCATCCCGGGCAGGGTCGCCACCCCGCCGAGGGGGCGGACCGAAAGCTCGGTGCCCCGCCCACCGGGGGCCGGCCGCAGGTGCAGCTCCACCGCGTCAGCCAGTGGGCGCAGCGGCTCCGGCCACCGCCCGTCGGGCATCAGCTCGGCCGCCGACACCCCGACCGTGACCACCTGCCAGCGGCCCGACCGGGCGTCGACCCCCGCCCGGTGCGCCCGAAGGAGGGTGAACCCGCCACGGGTCAGTCGTCCCATCCGTACCACCCGCCTCTTCGCCGGGACCGGTGCGCGGCAGCCGGTCACGCCACACCGGCTGCCCGATCCGCCCATCCTCGGTGGGGACCGGGTGAACCGGACTCGTCCCGAAGGGGTGAACCGGTCCGGTCCGGGTAACCGCCGCCGACCGGTCCGGAGCGCGCCGACCGGGAGGAACGCGCCGACCGGCCGGAGGGCGCCGACCGGGGCGGAACGCGCTGACCGGGGGAGGGCGGATGCCGCAGCAGCACGACAGCGCCGAGGTGCCCGCCGGCCCGCCGCTGCTGGCGTCCCGGCTCACCCCGCCCGCCCCGCCGGAGCCGATGCTGTGGCGTCCCCGGCTGTCGGCCCGCCTCGACGCCGGAGCTGCCGGCACCCTCACCCTGGTCCGGGCCGCCGCAGGGTGGGGCAAGACGACGATCCTCACCGCCTGGGCGCGAGCGGCGGACGAGGACCCCCGGCCTGGGTTCAGGTCGAGGCGGGCGACAGCGGGGAGCGGCTCTGGGCGTACCTCACGGCAGCCCTGCGGGGCGCGGCCGAGCCACCGCCGCACGCACCACCCGCCGCCCTGCCTGGCGCACCGCCTGCCGGGCGGCCTGGCGCACCGCCTGCCGGGCGGCCTGGCGCACCGCCTGCCGGGCGGCCTGGCGCACCGCCTGCCGGGCGGCCTGGCGCACCGCCTGCCGGGCGGCCTGGCGCACCGCCTGCCGGGCGGCCTGGCGCGTCGGCCGCCCAGCCGTCGGTCGTGCCGGTGCGGTCGGAGCAGTTGGAGGCGCTCGCCGCGACCCTGGCCGCCCGGGAACGCCCGGTCCGGCTCGTCGTCGACGACCTGCACCGGGTCACCGACCCGGCGGTGCTCACCGGCCTGGAGTTCCTGCTGCGGCACGCCGACGGCCGGCTGCGCCTGATCGCCGCCGCCCGCACCGACCTGCCACCGGCCCTGCACCGGCTACGGCTGGCCGGTGACCTGACCGAGATCGGCCCCGACGAGTTGGCCTTCACCACCGACGAGGTGGCCGACCTGCTGGTGGCGCACGGGGTGCCCCTGCCTGCGGCGGCGGTCGCCCGGCTGCGGGACCGCACGGGTGGTTGGCCGGCGGGTCTGCGGTTCGCCGCGCTCGCCGCCCGGGGGCAGTCCGATCCGCAGCGGTGGGCGGCCCGGTTCGGGGGTGACCACCCGGACGTGGCGGCGTACCTGCGGGCCGAGGTGCTGGGGCAGCTGCCGCCGCCGGCCCGGGAAGTGCTGCGGCGCTGCGCCGTCGGCCCGGCGGTCCGCGCCGACCTGGCCGACGCGTTGACCGGTCGTGCCGACGCCGGGCACCTGCTGGCCGGGCTGGCCCGCGACGGCGGATTCCTGCACCGCGACGACAGCGACCCACCCTGGTACCGACCGCATCCGCTGCTGGCCGACCTGCTGCGCGAGGAACTCGCCGACCTCGCCGACGGGGAACGCGCCGAGCTGCACGGGCGGGCCGCCGACTGGCACACCGACCACGACCGGCCGGCCGAGGCGTTGCGCCACGCGCTCACCGCCGGGCAGTGGGACCGGGCCACCGGGTTGCTGCTGACCCACTGGCCGGAGCTGCTGCCGTACGACCGGGGGACACCGGATGTGGCCTCGCCCGCGCCGCCGCCCGCCGAGGCGGTGCACCGGGACCCGGAGCTGGCGTTGGCCGCCGGCACCGAGCGGGCGTACGCGGGCGACCGGGAGGCGGCGACCGCCTGGCTGCGCGACGCGGTGGCGGCGGCCCGCTCGCTGCCGGCTCCGCGCCGTGACCGGTTCCACCGGCTGGCCCTGGCGTTGGAACTCACCCTCGCCCGGTTGGCCGGCGACCATCCGGGGGTACGCCGGGCCGCCGCCCGACTGCTCGCCACCGTCACCGGGCCTGCCCTGCCGCCGACTCCGCCGCCCTGCCGGCCCGCCGCGACGCCGACCCACCGGCCGGCCGTCGTTGGCGACCACCCCGAAGCGGTGGCACCGACCGGCGACGACCCCCGGACCGGCGAGGACGTGGACGTCCTGGCGGTGGCCGGCACCGCGCTCGGCCTGGTCGAGCTGGCCGAGGGGGAACTACGGTCGGCCGGGGCATGGTTCACCCGGGCGCTGGCGGCGGCCCGGCAGGCCGGGCGGCCCCGGACCGAACTGGTCGACGCGACCCGCACCGCACTGCTGCTCGCCCTGGCCGGTGAGCTTGCGCCAGCCGAAGAGACCGCCCACGCGGCGCTGGTCATGCCCCCCTGCCAGGGCTGGTCGAGTCGGGTCGACTGTGGCTACGCCCATCTGGCCCTGGCCCTGGTGGCGCTGCACCGGGACCAGCCCACGGAGGCGACCGCCGAACTGGCGGCGGCCGGCGCGGCCATGCCGGGCGAGGCATCCGGTGCGGGCGGTACGACATCCGGCACCCCTACGGCCGACGCGGCGATCGGTGCGCTGCCTACCCCGGTCGGGTTCGGGGTGGCGTCCGCTCGTGTCGGGGCCGGGGTGGCGTTCGGTGCGGCGGCTGCTCGGGGTGGGGCGGGGGTGGGGGTCGGTGCGGCGGCTGCTCCGGTCATGGTCGGGGTGGCACCTGGCGGGGGCACGGTCGGTGCGGTGGTGGCGCTGTGTCGGGCGACCTTGCTGCGTGACGCCGGCGAGCCGGCGGCGGCGATCGAGGTGGTGCGCCGGGCCCGGGACGAGCTGACCGGAGCCCGTACCCTCCCCGGCGCAGCGCTGACCGGGGGTGGGGTGTGGGGTGGAGGTCTGACCGGGGGCGGAGAGTCGGCCGGGGATGGGGGGCTGGTCGAGGTCGGGGTGTGGGATGTGGGGCCGGCCGGGGACGGAGGGCTGGCCGGAGACGGGGTGTGGGGTGGAGGGCTGGTGGGGGGCGGAGGGTTGGCCGATCGGCTGCTCGCGCTGGAGGCGGACCTACGGGGTGAACAGGGGGACCTGGACACCGCCCGCCGGTTGCTCGCCGAGCGGTCCCGGGAGCCGGACCCCGACCCGGTGCTGGGCCTGGCGCTGGCCCGGGTGGAGCTGCGGGCGGGCGACGTCCGGGCCGCCGGTCACGCGCTACCCGACTGGGACGCCCCGGACGCCGCCGGCTGGCCGCTGTCGGTACGGCTCGCCACCGGTGTCCTCGACGCGGTGCTGGCCCGGCGGTCCGGTGACGAGCGCCGGGCCGGTCGGCTGTTGGAGCGGGTGCTGGACCTGTCCGGCCGACACGGTTACCGCCGGGTGTTCACCCGGGCCGAACCGGAGGTCCGAGACCTGCTCGCCGCCCACCTGGACTCGGGTACGGCGCACTGGCCGGCGGTCAGCGACCTGGTACGCGACGCCGAACAACCGACCGAGCACGGATCGGGTGACCCGCAGTGGGGGCCGGGCGGTCCGGAACGGGCGCTCCCCGAGCCGCTCACCGAGCGGGAGCTGACCATTCTGCGGTATCTCCAGAGCATCCTGTCCAACGTCGAGATCGCCGGTGAACTCTCCCTGTCGGTCAACACCGTCAAGACCCACGTCCGTAACATCTACCGCAAGCTCGACGCCACCCGCCGCCGCGAAGCCGTCCGCCGAGCCCGCTCCCTCCGCCTCCTCTAACAACCCCACCCCACCCCACCCCACCCCGCCCTGCCCCCCTGCCCGCCCCCGCCGCCCCGCCCCGCCCCCGCCCCCGCCAACCCTGCCCCGTTGATCAAGAGGTTTGCGTCAAGTTCGATCTTCAAGTTGACGCAAACCTCTTGATCAACGGGGCGGAGGTGGGTTGGTTGACGCAAACCTCTTGATCAATGTGGGTGGGTGGGTGGTGGACGTGAGTGGGGTGGTCCTCCGGTGGTCGCGCCTGCGGGGCGGGGTGGGCGGAGTGGGTGGGGTGGGTGGGTCAGGGGGTGGTGGTGTCTACTGCGGTCAGGAGGGTGGGGAGGTCCAAGGGGCCCTCGTGACGGTGGTCGCCGATGAAGAGGGTGGGGGTGCCGTTCACCCCGCTGCGGATGCCGCCGGTGAAGTCGTGACGGACCCGGTCGCCGTACGCGTGCCGGTCGACCTCCGCGTCGATCTCGTCCGGCGGCAGACCCACCTGCGCCACGCCGAGCGACAGGTGCACCGGGTCGAGTTGGTCCTGGTGTTCGTAGAGCCAGTCGTGCATCTCCCAGAACCGGTCCCGGCGGCCGGCCGCCTCGGCCACCTCGGCGGCCCGCTCGGCGTACGGGTGGAGGTTGGTGATCGGGAAGTGCCGGTAGACCAGCCGTACGGTGTCCTGGCGCTGCCGCAGCACCTCGGTCAGGTTCGGGTGGGCGGCCCCGCAGTACGGGCACTGGAAGTCGCCGTACTGCACGATGGTGACCGGTGCGTCCAGTGGCCCGCGGATGTGGTCGGTTTCCGTCACCGGCACCCGGAGTCGGGCGGTGACCTGCAACGGGGTGCTCATCGGGCCACCACCTGCCGCCCGGTGCCGAGCTGGTCCAACGCGTCGAGGATGCCGTCGGCACCCGGGTTCACCTCGGCGGGGGACAGGTAGCTCCAGGTCACCGTCCCGGCCGGGTCGAGCACCACCAGGGCCCGACCGGCCTGCCCCTGCGGCGTGTACGCCCCGTAGACCCGGGCCACCTCACCCTTGGGTTCGAAGTCGGACAGCAGCGGAAACCGGACGCCCCGGGCCTCGGCGAAGGCCCGGTGTGACCAGAGGCTGTCCACCGAGACGCCCAGCACCACCGCGTCGTACCGCTCGAACTCCGGCATCGCGGCCTGGTAGAGCGCCATCTGGTCGCCGCACACCGGGGACCAGTCAGCGGGATAGAAGGCGAGCACCACCGGCCGGCCACGGAACTGCCCGGGGCCGGTCCGTCGCCCGTCCGGGGTGGCCGGCAGGGTGAACTCGGGGGCCGGCGTCCCGGGTCGGATCAGTCCGTCGGGTCCAGTCATGCCTCCCACCCTCCGGCAGCCCGGGTGAGGCCGACTCACCCGACCCGGGTGGTCCTCGTCCGCCCGGACCCGCCCCGATGGTCCGCCCATATCCGCCCTGGTGCTCCGCGACCGGCCCGCCCTGGTGCTCCGCGACCGGGCCCGCCCTGGTGGTCCGCGACCGGGCCCGACCTGGTGGTCCGCGACCGGATCCGCCCTGGTGGTCCGCGACCGGGCCGAACCCGCCCCGGTGGTCGCCCCGGACCCGAACCGGTAGTCCGATCCGGTGGTCGCCAGCGGATCGGATTCGGACGACGAAGGGGAGCCCGGGCTGAAAATCGGGCGGGTCACGGTGTCGACAACCGGATCGGACTCGGGCAGTCTGACGGACGGCAAAGGACGGGGTGGAGAGATGGACGTCGATCAGATTCGGGTGTTCGGCCGCCGGCTGGCGGGGGTGTCGTGGCGGGTGGCCCGGCACGAATGGACCCTGGCGGCGGTCGCCGCGCTGCTGCTGGCCGTGGTGCTGACCTGGCCGACCCTGCGGGATCCGGCGAGCACCATCCCGCAGGACACCGGTGATCCGACGCTCCAGGCGTGGCAGGTGGCCTGGGGTGGGCACGCCCTGCTCACCAACCCGTTCCAGGTCTGGCACTCCAACACGTTCTATCCCGAGCCGTACACCTATGCCTACTCCGACACCCTGCTCGGGTACGCCCCGTTCGGGATGATCGGGGACGGTCCGGTGGCCGCCGTGATCCGCTACAACCTGCTCTACATGCTGACCCACGCCCTCGCCCTGTTCGGGGCGTACGCGCTGGCCCGGCAGGTGGGGGCCGGCCGGGCGGGTGCGGCGGTGGCCGGGGTGTCCTTCGCGTACGCCCCGTGGAAGCTCGCCCAGGCCGGTCACCTGCACGTGATCAGCATCGGCGGGATCGCCCTCGCGTTGGCCATGCTGGCCCGGGGGCACGGCTGGTCGCTGCGGCACGGCCACCGGCCCGACCGGGTCCGCCCCGGGTGGGCGGTCGCCGGGTGGGCGGTCGCCGCCTGGCAGGTCACCCTCGGCTTCGGCATCGGCCTGCCCTTCGCGTACGCGCTGGGACTGATCTGCCTCGGCGTGGCGGTGACGTACGCCGTGGTGTGGCGGCGGCGGCGGTCCCGGCCGGCGGTGCCGCGTGGCCTGCTCCTGGCCGACCTGGCCGGGGGGATCGGCTTCGCCGTGGTGACCCTGGCGATGGCCGCACCGTACTTCGAGGTGGTGGCCCGCAACCCGTCCGGTCGGCGCACGGTGGCCCAGATCGAGATGTTCTCCCCGCCGTGGCGGGGGTTCGTCACCGCGCCGCCGGAGTCCTGGCTGTGGGGGGAGCGGCACGAGGCGGCCCGGGCCACGCTCGGCTTCCCGGGTGAGATGACCCTGCTGCCCGGGGTGGTGCTGTTGTCCCTGGCGATGGCCGGGCTGTTCTTCTCCGCGTGGCGGCTGCGGCACCGGCTGATGCTGGCCGGCGCGGCGTTGGTCAGCGTGGCGCTCGCGGCGGGCACCACGTTCGGCGGTGACGGCAACCCCGGTTACGTGACGCTTGTCGAGCACGCCCCGGGCTGGGACGGGGTGCGCACCCCGGGCCGGCTGGTGCTGTGGACGACCCTGCTGCTCGGCCTGCTCGCCGCCGGGGCGTTGACGGTGCGCGAGCCGGCTTCCCGGGCCGTGCGGGACGGGGAACCGGCACCGGGGCCGACCGGGGGGCAACCACCGGAGCCGGGGGCGGAGTCGGCCGTGCCGGGGGCGGAGTCGGTCGTGTCCGGGGCGGTGGAACCGGGAGCGCCGCCGACGCTGCGACCGGCGGACCCGGCCGTCGCGATGGTGGCGGACCGGGGAGCGCTGGCACCCTCGGCGGAGGGGGCCGTACCGGTGCGGGCGGCGGTGCCGGCGGAGGTGGTCGTACCGGGGCAGGCGCAGGCGGCGGCGCGACCGATGCTGCGGTCGGCGGCGTGGTCCGAACCGGCGGCCGAGCAGACGGCCCCCCGGAAGCCGGCCCCGAAGCGGGACGGCGGGCAGTGGCGGCTGGCCCGGTTGGCGTTGCTGGTGCCGCTGGTGCTGGTCCTGCTGGAAGGGGTCAACCGCACCCCGCACGTGCCGGCACCGGTGCAACCGGCGGTGCTGCGCGGGCTGACCGGCCCGGCGTTGGTGCTGCCCAGCGACGGTATCCGGGAGTTGCACGTGATGCTGTGGTCCACCGACGGGTTCCCCAAGGTGGTCAACGGGCTGGCCTCGTTCACCCCACAGTCCCAGGAGCGCATCCGGGCGGCGAGCATGACCTTCCCGGACGCGACCTCGGTGGCGTACCTGCGGCAGGTGGGGGTGCGCACGGTGGTGCTGCTGCCCGGTTGGGCGCCCGGCACCCCGTGGGCGGACGTGGCCGCCCGACCGGTGGACGGGTTGGGCATCAGTCGGGAAATGGTCGGCGAGGACGTCATCTACCGGCTCTGATGGCCGAGTTAGTTGGGAGCGCTTCCTAATTCGGCGGCGCAGCGGTTACTGTTGACTTCTTCTTCGGCAGCGGGAGCCAAGCGTGCCGGCGGGGAGCCAGGGCAGCTCTTCGCACCCGTCGACGTCCCCACGGGGCGTCGCACCCTCACCCTGGCATCCCGAGAGGAACCGCAGATGCGGAGAAGTCTCGTCGGCGCGGTCACCACCGTGCTGGCCGCTGCCACGGCCGTCGTGGCCGTACAGTTCACCGTCGCACCATCCACCGAGGCCGCCGCGGCGGCGGCCGAACCGTACAGCTGGAAGAACGTCCGGATCGACGGTGGCGGCTTCGTCCCCGGCATCGTCTTCAACCAGACCGAGAAGAACCTGATCTACGCGCGCACCGACATCGGCGGCGCGTACCGGTGGGAGCAGGCCAGCCAGTCCTGGACGCCGCTGCTCGACTGGGTCGGCGCGGACAAGTGGGGCTACAACGGCGTGGTCAGCCTGGCCACCGACCCGGTGCAGACCAACCGGGTGTACGCGGCCGTCGGCATGTACACCAACGACTGGGACCCGAACAACGGCGCGATCCTGCGCTCTTCGGACAAGGGTGCCACCTGGCAGGCCACCGCGCTGCCGTTCAAGAACGGCGGCAACATGCCCGGCCGGGGCATGGGCGAGCGGCTCGCCGTCGACCCCAACAAGAACAGCGTCATCTACTACGGCGCCGAGGGCGGCAACGGCCTGTGGCGCAGCACCGACTTCGGGGTCACCTGGGCCAAGGTGGCGAACTTCCCCAACGTCGGCAACTACCGGGCCGACCCCAACGACACCACCGGCTACCAGAGCCAGAACCAGGGCCTGACCTGGGTCACCTTCGACAAGAGCACCGGTACGGTGGGCAACGCCACGCAGACCATCTACGTCGGCGTGGCGGACAAGGCGAACCCGGTGTACCGCTCGACCAACGGTGGCACCAGCTGGGAGCGGATCGCCGGTCAGCCCACCGGCTACCTGGCCCACAAGGGTGTGGTGGACCCCGTCGGCGGCTTCCTCTACATCGCCACCAGCGACACCGGCGGCCCGTACGACGGGGGCAAGGGTGACGTGTGGAAGTTCAACCGGGCCACCGGCGCGTGGACGCAGATCAGCCCGATCCCGTCGTCCAGCAGCGACGCCTACTTCGGCTACTCGGGGCTGACCATCGACCGGCAGAAGCCGAACACCCTGATGGTCGCGACCCAGATCTCCTGGTGGCCGGACGCGATCTTCTTCCGCAGCACCGACGGCGGCGCGACCTGGAGCCGGATCTGGGAGTTCGGCAGCTACCCGGAGCGCACCAAGAAGTTCAAGATGGACATCAGTTCGGTGCCGTGGCTGACCTTCGGGGCCAACCCGGCCCCGCCGGAGGAGTCCCCGAAGCTGGGTTGGATGAACGAGTCGGTGGAGATCGACCCGTTCGACTCGAACCGCTTCATGTACGGCACCGGCGCGACCATCTACGGCAGCACCGACCTCACCAAGTGGGACACCGGTGGCCAGCTCACCATCAAGCCGATGGTCAAGGGCCTGGAGGAGACCGCCGTACAGGACCTGATCAGCCCGCCCACCGGGGCACCGCTGATCAGCGGGCTCGGTGACATCGGCGGGTTCCGGCACACCGACCTCGACGCGGTGCCGCCGATGCTGTTCACCCAGCCGGTCTTCACCACCACCACCAGCCTCGACTACGCCGAGGCGAACCCGGCGACGATGGTGCGGGCCGGCAACTTCACCGACGCCGACCGCCCCAACGACAGCCACATCGCGTTCTCCACCGACGGCGGGGCGAACTGGTTCCAGGGCAGCGAGCCGGGCGGGGTCAACAACGGCGGCACGGTCGCCGCCGCCGCCGACGGCAGCCAGTTCGTCTGGGCCCCGGGTGACGCCGGGCAGCAGGTCATCCGCTCGGTGGGCTTCGGCAACTCGTGGACCGCCGCCACCGGTATCCCGGCCAACGCGGTCGTCGAGTCCGACCGGGTCAACAAGAACAAGTTCTACGGTTTCAGCGCCGGCAAGTTCTATGTCAGCACCAACGGTGGGGCCAGCTTCACCGCCTCCGCCGCCACCGGCCTGCCGGCCACCGGGAACGTGAAGTTCAAGGCGGTGCCCGGCAAGGAGGGCGACGTCTGGCTGGCCGGTGAGGGCGGGCTGTGGCGCTCCACCGACTCCGGGGCCAGCTTCACCAAGTTGGCCGGGGTGTCGGCGGCGGTGAACGTCGGCTTCGGCAAGGCCGCCCCCGGGCAGACGTACCCGGCGGTGTTCACCTTCGGCACCGTCGACGGCAAGGCCGGCGTCTACCGCTCCGACAACACCGGCGGGGCCTGGGTGCGGATCAACGACGACCAGCACCAGTACGGCAACGCGGGCGAGGCGCTCACCGGGGACCCGAGGGTCTACGGCCGGGTCTACCTGGGCACCAACGGCCGGGGCATCCTGGTCGCCGACCGGCTCGGCAGCAATCCGACCACGCCTCCGCCCACCACGCCTCCGCCGACCACGCCCCCGCCCACCACGCCGCCCCCACCACGCCTCCGCCGACCACCCCGCCGCCGACCACGCCGCCCCCACCACGCCTCCGCCCACCACCCCGCCGCCCACCGGTGGGTGCGCGGCGACGTACCAGGTGACCGGGTCGTGGCCGGGTGGCTTCCAGGGCGAGGTGACGGTGCGGAACGCGGGCACCGCGCCGATCGCCGGCTGGACGCTCAGCTGGACGTTCGCCAACGGTCAGACGATCAACTCGCTCTGGGGCGGCACCCTGACCCAGACCGGGGCGCGCGTCTCGGTGCGCGACGCCGGGTGGAACGGCGCGCTCGGTGCCGGGGCCACCACCAGCGTCGGCTTCACCGCCAACGTCACCGGCAGCAACACCGTCCCGGCGGTCACCTGCACCAGCCGCTGACGACTATCAACTATCCGACACCTGCCGGCTCCCCCGATCCCGTCGGGGGAGCCGGCGCGTGTCCGGCCTGGGACCCGCCCGGCCGGTGGCTGATCGACTCAGTGGCGGCGATGGTGCGGCGTCGACCCCGGGTCTCTACCGCAACATCGCCCCAACGGAGTGGATCGAAGACGGCACAGGCCCCGGTCGGCGCCGAAGGGCGCGACCGGGGCCTGTGCGTGCCGTGGGACGGTCAGTCGTCCAGACCGACCGGGGAGTTGGGCCGGTCCACGTCGACGAACTCGATGTCGTCGGCGGCCCGGTCATCTCTGCTGCCGGCAGCCCGCGCGGCGGTGCCGGCAGCCCAGCCGATCGCCGCGCCGACCAGCGCCGCGCTGATCAGCAGGGTCCAGGGCAGGGCCGGGCGGCGGCCGGCGAGCGCGTCGAAGGCGAGCGTGGCCCGTCGGCGTGCCTCGTCGGCGGTCGAGCCGACCAGGTCACCGGCGTCGGCCAGTCCCGAGTCCCGGACCGACCTGGCGGCGTCCCGCACGCTGTCACCGGCGGAGTCGACCGCCGAGAGCAGGTGGTGCCAGGCCTGGTCGGCGATCCGCTCGGGCTTGCTGCGGCGCTCCAGAAGGTTGCTGCCGAACATCGTGATTACCTCCTCGAATGCCGAAGTCTGCGGCCACTTCGGACTTCGACGTCTCTGCGGCTCGTGACGGTACTCGCCCGCCCGGTCGTCCGCCCGTCCTCCCAGCAGTGCCCCACCCGACCGGGTCGCAAACCCGACGCGGACGGAGCGTGATCCCGGCCGGTGGAAATCATTCCCTCCTGGTCGACCCGGCCCGACCGTGACCTCGGACCGGTGGACGGGACTCGGCCTGTCCCGGCCGTGACGTCGGCCCGGTGACCGCGGTCACCGGGCCGACGTCACGGGGCTAGCGGACCAGGACCACCGACGTCGCGCGGGCGAAATCGTCGCCGTCGTCGTCATCGTCGTCGTCCCCGCCACCGCCGAAGCCGCAGGCGAGCACGAGAGCGAGCAGTGCGCCGACGCCGGCCAGGCCGAGCAGTCTCTTGAGCATCGATCCGTCTCCTCGATCGTGGTGACCCATCTCTCGCCCAGGCTAGGCACCGGGCACAACCAGCGCCGGGAGGCCGGACGGGGCTCGCCCGACCCTCCGCATCCGGCTCGGAGTGGACCCGGACCGCTACTCTGGGACGGTTGGAACGGCCCAGCTGAGCCGTTCGTCGGAGAGAACAGGACCAGCAACGGTGCGGGAAAGGACGGCCCGGTCCGTCCGGATCCGCGAATTGCTCATCCCGAGGGGTGGCGACCGAGGCCGTCGGAGGAATACTCTCGGTCGCGGCCCGCGTACTGATGAGGCGCCCGGGGACGGGCGAGTGGAGGTGCTCGCGTGAGCCTGTCGATCGTGAAGTCGGTCCTGCCGGCCGGTGTCATCGAGATCGCCCCTCGTGGCGAGATCGACGTCGACACCGCCTACGAGGTACGTGAGGCGATCGCCGAGGTGCTGGCCAAGGGCCGGCCCGCCCGGATCGAGCTCAACATGCGACTGGTCACCTTCATCGACTCCGTCGGGATCAGCGCGATGGTCGCCGGGTTCCAGACCGCCGAGGTCAGTGGGGTCAAGTTGATCGTCACCGAACCGAGCCGGTTCGTGCACCGGCAGCTCTGGGTCACCGGTCTGCTCGGTCTCTTCGGCGCTCCGGAGCCATACTTCGCCGGTGCCGCCACCCCCGAGGTGCTGCCGGGCGCCTGACCGCACCACCGGCCCCGCCTGAGCCCGCTGGCCTGGGACGTTGCCAGTCCGTCCCGGGTGCGGCACGATCGTGCGACCGACGACGGTCAGGAGGCCCGGTGGTCCGGCGGGAGAGCTTCAGCTACACGGTGCAGGCGCGCTGCGCACAGGCGGACGCGGTGGCCTTGCTGAGCGACCTGTCCCGGCAGGAGGAACTGCATCCCCTGATCGTCCGGGTGCGGCGGTTGCCCGCCCGGCCGGGCGCCCTGGCCAGCTATGCGATCACCGATCGGCTGGAGTTGGGGCCGCTGCGGTTTCCCGTCACCTATCAGGCGGATGTCCTGCAGGTCGGCGACGACGAGATCGTGACGGTGGCCCGACAGCAGCCGGGCACCACGGTCCGCAACCACACCCGGCTGCGGACGGAGGGTGACCTGCTGCGGATCGACGTGGAGATCACCCTCGCCGCGCCGGCACCGTTGTTCGGGTACGCCTTCCGGCAGGCCCGCGCCGCTCACCTCGGGCTGGCCAGCCGGCTCGGCGCGGTGCTGGACGGCCGGGCCGGCGACCCGTCTGCCGCCGGCTGACCTGGGGCCGACCTGCGACACCGGGCCCGACCCTGCGGTCGGGCGGTGTTCCGGTGGCCCGTCGGGCGGTCTTCCGGTTGGCTGTCGGCGGTGTTCCGGTGGCCCGTCGTGGACGGGCCACCGGGCCAGCTCAGTACATCGACAGGTGCACGTGGTTGGTGTGGTCGCTGGACGGGTCGCCGTTGCCCCCGCTGTACGCCTTCCAGCCGCTGCTCGGCAGCCAGATCCGCTTGAACCAGATCACGTAGAGCACGCCGAGCCGGTCGGCGTTACGGATGAAGTAGGCGGCGAGGTTGTTGCCGTACGTCCGGTCGCCGCCGCTGGCCACCCCGCCGAAGCCGTTCTTCTGCGCGGCGAAGTCGCACGCGCGGCCCTTGGGGTGTTCACCGGAACCACTGGGACGGTGGCAGGAGACGTACCGGGTGAAACCGGCCGCCTTGGCCTGCTGGAGGGCGTTGAGGGTACGCGGGGTGATGCAGCCGTTGGCCGGGGTCGGGTCGTTGACGCTGCACGACTCGGACGGCCAGGAACCGTCGGAGTTACGGGGCGCCCCCTTGGCGTTGCTGCTGGACGTGCCCTCCGAACTGCCGGAGTCGTTGGAGGAGGTGGGGGCCGGCTTGTCGGCGGCGGCCACGGCCAGCGCGCGTTCGGCCTGATCCTTCCGCTTGCCCATGGTGGCGACCTGCTTGCGCTGCTCGGTGATCTCCCGACTGACGGCGGCCCGGGTCCGGGCGGCCTGGTCCCGGGTCTCGATCATCTTGCGCAGTTCCTGGTCCTCCCGGGCCGCGACCGTCTCCAACGCCGACGCGCGGTCCATGAAGCCACCGGGGCTGTTGCTGTTGAGCAGGGCGGACATCGGCCCGAGGCGGCCGGTGCGGTAGGCCGCTCCGGCGATCTCGCCGACCTTGCCGGTCTGCGTGACCAGCTGGGCCTCGATGGCCTTGAGCTGGCCGTCCAACTCCTGCTGACGTCGGGTGGAGCGCTCGAGGGCGGTCTTCGCGTCGAGCCACCCCTTGCTGGCCGCGTCGAGCTGGTCGCGCAGGGCCGGGGTGCCGCCCTCCTCGTCGTCGCCGGGGGCGGCGAGGCGGGTGGTGGGCGCGGCGACGGCCGGGCTGAACGGCGCGGACGACACGCCCAGGGCGAGCGCCGTGACGACTGCGGCCAGTAGTCGCGTGGTGGTGCGTACGTGCATGTGATGTCCTTCCGTCAGCCGCCGACCGGGTTAGCTGACGGGTTCGGGACGGAAGATCCCTACCGCTGACGCGGATGCACCCCAGGAACGTGGTTCCCCGGTTCGCCCTGGTGGGCGATTAGGCGGCGGCCACTGCCGGCGCCGGTGGGCGCCGCCTGGCGGTGGCCGGAGCCGAGCCTACCGGTACGCGTGGGACAGCTGCCTACCTCGTGACTGAGGGTACGAGAGTGAATACTGCCAAAAGGTGTGAACGGCGCAAATTGCCGTTGATCTACAGCGCGATTCCCGGAGAGTGGGCCCGACCACCGGGCACGAGACGGCGGCCGGGTGGCAGGGCGGCGGCCCGGCCGCAGGGCGGCAGTCGGGGTCACCAGTGGGTCGGGCCGCATGCTCCGGGGGTCGCTCGGGGCTCGATCTGAAGAGTGGCGTGCTCGATGTGGAAGTCCTCCCGCAGGGCACCACGGGCGGCGGCGAGCACGGTGCCGGCCTCGGCGTCGCCGGCCAGGGTGAGGTGGGCCGAGGCGACGTCCATGCCGGAGGTGAGCGTCCAGACGTGCAGGTCGTGCACCTCGGCGACGCCGGGCACGGCGGTCAACCGGTCGTGTACGGCGGTCACCGGGAGATGCTCCGGGGCGGCCTGCACCAGGATGCGCACCGCCGCCCGCCCGAGCCGCCAGGTGCGGGGCAGGATGAACACGCCGATCGCCACGGCGACCACCGGGTCGGCCCACCACCAGCCGGTGCCGGCGATCAGCAGCGCCGCCGCGATCACGCCGAGGGAGCCGAGCAGGTCGCCGACCACCTCCAGGTACGCCCCGCGCAGGTTGATGCTCTCCTTGGCCCCCTCGCGCAGCAGGCCGAACGCGACGAGGTTGGCGAGCAGGCCGAGCACCGCCACCACCAGCATCGGGCCGGCCAGCACCTCGGGTGGCTCGCCGAAGCGGCGGACCGCCTCGATCAGCACGTAGATCGCCACCCCGCTGAGCAGGACGGCGTTGGCCAGCGCGGCGAGCACCTCCAGCCGGTAGAGGCCGAAGGTGCGCTGCGGGTCCTGCGTGGCCCGCCGGGTGGCGGTGATCGCCGCCAGGGCCATCCCGATGCCGAGGACGTCGGTGAACATGTGGCCGGCGTCGGAGAGCAGGGCCAGTGAGCCGGTGCCGAACGCGGCCACCGCCTCGACCACCATGAACACGGCGAGCAGTCCGAAAGCCGCCCAGAGCCGACCGCGGTGCCGGTGTGCGGCGTTACTGACCGTCGCACTGTGGTCATGACCTGCGCCCACGTCCACACCTTCCGTCGCCGCTGCGGACCCGATCCAATCTATGCTCACATCGCTATGTATGCAAGTGACAGCCGGGCCTTCGGCCAGGAGCGACAGCAGGGGCCGTCGACCCAGCACGACAGCGGGGTCGCCGACGACCCAGAAGCGTTCGGTGTGGCCCTCGACCAGGGGCCGGGCCGATCGGGGCCGGTGGCTCAGCCGGTGGGGTCGATGGTGGTGAGGCGCTGGGTGGCCCGGGACAACGCGACGTAGAGCGTCCGTACCCCCGAGCCCGGATCGGCCCGGATCTCCCCGGGGCAGACCAGCACCACCCCGTCGTACTCCATGCCCTTGGCCTGGAGACTCGTCACCACCTGAAGCCGCGCCCCGCCCCGGTCGCCCAACCAGCCGGCGACCTCGTCGCGGCGCGGCACCGGCGTGATCACGCCGACCGTCCCGGCCACCTCGGCCAGCACCGCGTCCACCGCGTCCACCGTCGCCGGGGCCAGCTCCGCCGCCGGCACGTGCAGCGCCACCGGCTCCACCCCGGTGGACCGCACCGCACTCGGCAACTCCAGGTCGGGATAGAGCCGGCGGATCTCCGCCGCCGCCACCGCGAAGATCTCCGCCGAGTTGCGGTAGTTGGTGGAGAGCGTGAACCGGTGCCGCCGCCGCCGGCCCAGCGCCTGGTCCCGGGCCCGGTCCAACTCCTGCTGGTCGCCCGTCCAGGCGGTCTGCGCCGGATCACCCACCACCGTCCAGGAGGCGAGCCGACCACGCCGGCCGACCATCCGCCACTGCATCGGCGAGACGTCCTGCGACTCGTCCACCACCACGTGCGCGTAGTCCCGGTAGTCCTCGGGCCGTTCCCGGGCCGCCGCCCGGGCCGCGCGCTGCCGCTCACCGAACGTGCTCAGCTCCCGCACACCGCCGGCCAGCTGGAACGGGTCCCGGTTCGCCTTCTTCGGCCGCACCGGCCGGCCCAGCAGGGCGTCCAACTCGTCCAGGAGGGCGATGTCGGCCACCGTCAGCCCCTCGACGTCCAACGACCGGTACGCCGCGACGAGCAATCCGATCTCCGCCCGGGAGAGGATGCCGGCCGCGTACCGGTGCAGCCGGTCCGGGCGGGCCAGCCAGCCCAGCACGTGCCGCGGATGCAGCCGGGGCCACCACGCCTTGAGGAACTCCCGGAACTCCGGCCGCTCGATGATCTCGTCCTCGAAGGCACGCTGCTCGGGCAGCCCGCTGACGGCCGACCGACGGGCCTGCGCGTAGAGCGCGGCGAGCACCCCGTCGAAGCCGACCCGGCGCACCTCGTTACGGCGGGCCCCCCGGTGCAACGCCCGGTCCCGGATGCCGTCCAGCTCACGCCGCTCCAACCGCAGCAGCGTCCCCCGGTAGAGCAGCCGCAGCTCCTGCGGGCCGTCCGGCACCGCGTCCCGGGCCGCCCGCTCCAACACCCGACGCATCCGCAGCGAACCCTTCACCGCCGCCACCTCGGGCCCGTCCGTACGGGTCGCCGACATGCCGGGGAACAGCGACCCCAGCGAGTGCAGGGTGGCGGTCTCCTCACCCAACGACGGCAGCACTGAGGCGATGTACTCCACGAAGACCGCCGACGGGCCCACCACCAGGATGCCGCCGCCACCGTACCGGCTGCGGTCGGCATAGAGCAGGTACGCCGCCCGGTGCAGGGCCACCGCCGTCTTCCCGGTGCCCGGCCCACCGGAGACGATGGTGACCCCCGAACCGGGGGAGCGGATCGCCTCGTCCTGCTCCCGCTGGATGGTCGCGATGATGTCCCGCATCCCCCGACCGGTCGCCCGGGACAGGGTCGCCAGCAGCGCCCCGTCACCCACCACCGGCATGTCCGGCGGGGCGGCCTCCGGGTCGAGCAGGTCGTCCTCGATCCGGGTGACCTTCTCGTCCGACGAGCTGATCGTGCGCCGCCGCACCACGCCCAGCGGCTCCGCCGGAGTGGCCCGGTAGAAGGCGGCGGCGGCCGGGGCCCGCCAGTCGACCACCAGCGTCTCGGCGTCGTCACCGCGCACCCCGAGCCGTCCGACGTGCAGCACCTGCCGGTCGCGCAGGTCCAGCCGGCCGAAGACCAGCCCCTCGTGCTCAGCGTCCAACAGGTGCCGCCGCTGGGCGGCGTGGAACACCATGGCGTCCCGCTCCACCAGCGCACCGAAGGTGCCGACCCCGGCCATCCGGTAGCCGTCCCGCTCGGCGCGGGCCGCCGCGCGACGCAGCTCGGCGAGCCGGGCATACACCCGGTCGAGATGCCGTTGTTCGGCGGCGATCTCCTGTTCCAGGGTGGTCTGGTCGGTCAACGTACCGGCTCCTGTGCGACGGCGACGCCGGGCACGGGTGCATGCCAGGCGGAATGAGGGTACGGGCACCCACCCACCCCGCGTCGGGGCGATACCCGTCCGGCGACCTCCACCACCTCCACGGGGCCCCCGGCCGGTGGTCCTTCCCCGTCCCGGACCGACCGGGGAAGTGGGTGGACGTGGCCGGGGGCGGGGAACCGCGTGCCGCCCGGCGGTTCAGCCGGTCGGCCCGGTCCTCGCCGGGACGACGGCGGGCCGGCGAGGACCGGGCGGCGGCGGCGCAGCGGCCGTGACCTGGTCCGCAGGGTCGCGCCCGGCTCGCCGGCCGGCGGTCAACACCCGGTGCAGCACCCCGGCGAGGGCGGCGTTCACCTCGTCCGGGCGTTCCATCATCAGCATGTGCCCGGCACCCGGGCAGACGGTCAGCTCGGTGGCCGGCAGCGCCGCCGCGATCGACTCCGCGCACGGCGGCGGGGTCAACCGGTCCCGGTCACCGACCAGTGCCGCCGCCGGCAGGTGCGCCAACGCGGCCAGGGTGGCCAGCCGGTGCTGGGCACCGATCGAGGCGCGGAAACCACCGATCGAGCGCAGCGACGCGCGGGCCACCGCCGAGGTGACCAGGCGGATGTCGGAGCCGGAGCACCGGTCACCGAAGAGCATCCACCGGATGCTCGGCGCGAGGGCGCGCAGCAGCGGACGAGGTGGCCGCCACGAGCCGCACCGGGCCAGCACCCCCGCCCCGGTGGTCTCGGCGAGTCGGATCAGCCGGGCGATCCGCGGCGACAGACCGTACACCGTGTGGGTGTGCCCCTCGGCGGTGGTGGAGACGAAGACCAGCCCGGCCGTACGGGCGGCGAAGTGGGCCGGATGCCGGTGGGCGTACTCCATCACCGTCATCCCGCCCATCGAGTGCCCGACCAGCACCACCGGCCCGGCCGGGGCCACTTCGTCCAGCACCGCTGCCAGGTCGTCGCCGAGCTGGGCCAGGGTCGCCGTGCGCAGCGCCATGCAGCTGGACCGGCCGTGCCCCCGGGCGTCGTAGGCGACCACCCGCACCCGGTCGCCGAACCGGCTGCGCAGGTCGGCGAGCTGCTTGTGCCAGGCCCGACCATCCAGCGTCCAGCCGTGCAGCAGGACCACGGTGACCTCGGCATCGGCCGGGCCACTCACCTCGACATGCAGTCGTACCTCGTCGGGTAGCCGCAACTCCCGCTGATCCGGCATCGCCACCTCCCCAGGCCACCGGGACACATTCACCGGTGTGACCCGGCGGTAACACCGGCTACCCGACATCAGACCACGCCAACCGTGGTGGAGAGAAGATTCCCGACCGCCCCGCGCGGGGCCGCCCCGACGGCCAGTCTGGAGACATGCACCGTTCGCCCGCCGGAGCTGCCCGGCCTCCCCGAACGGCCCCCGTGGGCGCTGTCGGGTCGTCTCCGGTGGCATCCGTGGGTGCCGTCGGGTCGTCTCCTGCGGGACCTGCGGAACCTGCGGGCGTTGTCAGGCTGTCTCCGGTGGCACGTGCGGGCGTTGTCGGGTCGTCTCCCGTGGCATCCGCGGGTGCCGTCGGGTCGGGACCTGCGGGGCCTGTGGGACCTGTGGGGCCTGGCGGGCCGCCCCGGTCCGTCCGTCCGCCCCGGGCGGCGGTGGCAGAGCTGCTCGCCGGCAACCGGCGCTTCGTCAGCGGCCGACCGATCCACGGCCACGACGTCACCGCCGCCGCAGCCGTCGCCTCCGGCGACCAGCAGCCCTACGCGGTGCTGCTCGGCTGCATCGACTCGCGGGTGCCGCTGGAGGCGATCTTCGATCAGACCTTCGGCTCGATCTGCGTGATCCGCACCGGAGGGCACGTGCTGGACCGGGCCGTACGAGGCTCGATCGAGTACGTGGTGGACCAGCTCGGGGTGACGCTGGTGATGGTGCTCGGACACGAGCGGTGCGGGGCGGTCGCCTCGACCGTGCAGAGCCTGCGCACGGGGCAGCGGCCCGGCGGTGACCTGGGATACCTCGTCGACCGGATCGCCCCGGCGGTGGTCGAGGTGGGCGCGCACCACCCGGCAGTCCACCCCCTGGCGGTCCGCCGGCACGTACGGCGTACGGTGCGGGCGTTACGCACCGACGACCTGCTGGCCGGCCCGGTCGGCACGGGCGATGTCGACGTCGTCGGTGCCCTGTACGCCCTGGACACCGGCGAGGTCACCCTGCTCGACCCCTGACTCCCGTCCCCGCGCTACCCCACCCCGCCGCCGTGCTGCTCCGCCCCGCCGCCGTGCTGTCCCGCTCTGCTGCCCGGGAGGCAGCATGCTGCGCATGATCGCATGCTGTCCGGGGACCGCGTGCTGCCCCAAGGACCGCGTGCTGCGCCCATGATCGCGCTCGATCCAGGTTGTAGTCCCTTCCATCACGCAGGAGGCCACTACAACCTGGATCGAGCGCGATCACCACAGCGCGATCATGGCGCAGCGCGATCCTGGCGCAGCGCGATCGTCATGGCGGGATGAGGATGATCCCGCCGTGATGGTGAGGGGACGAGAAAAAGGAACCGCCCGCCGGGGTGACCCGACGGGCGGTTCCAGATGTGCTCGGTGAGGGCTCAGCCCTCGAAGACGCCGGCCTCGACGAGACGCTTCTCGGTCTTGTCCCAGCCGTGGTCCGGGTGGGTGGCGGCGAGGTTGTTGATCTCGGCGCGGATCTTGGCGGCGTGGCCGGCGGTGGCCAGCGTCCGGATCTCCTCGACGAAGGCGTCGGAGTCGGTACGCAGGTGCGCGGTCTTGCCGTTGGTCAGGTTCCGCACGTAGGCGTGCTTGCCGCCGTTGAGCGGGATGAGGTACTTGAACTCGCCCAGCACGCTGAGGGCGCCACCCTGGCCAGCCTGGCCGGCCCGGACTGACGCGCGCGCGGTCTTAGAGGTGTTGCCTGCCACGGAGATGCTCCTTGCAAGACGTACGGGAGGACGGGGATCGTCCGGGGGCTGTAGCGGGTGACGCCCGGTCGGATCGTCGAACGCCCAGGTGGGTCATCGAACGCCCGGTTGGATCGTCGGCCCGCGAAGTGGTGCGACGGCGCAGAACCGCCCAGAGAAATATACACGACCACGGTGCCTGGCAGCTCACCGTGCCGTCGGAGAGCACAACCGGGTCACCGGTCCGGGTATTTCCCGCCGGCGAATTTTCCGATTCCCTGGCGCACCATCCGTCACAGGAGTCATCATGTGTGGCAACAGCCACTCGGGTGGTCGAGGTCGTAGGGGAAGACGCACCTCGCTCTCCGGGAGGTCACCGTGCCAACGCGTGGCGTCGTATACGTCCACTCGACCCCGCTCGCCGTGTGCTCACACGTCGAGTGGGCGATCGCGCGCGTCCTTGCCGCGCCGGTCAACCTGCACTGGACGGCCCAGCCCGTCGATCCCGGCGCCCGCCGGGCCGAGTGCGGATGGACCGGCCGGCCGGGGACGGGTGCCGAGCTGGCTGCTGCCCTCAGGCAGTGGCCCATGATCCGTTTCGAGGTGACCGAGGAACCCAGCACCGGCGCGGACGGCGAGCGTTTCATGCACGTGCCCGGCCGGGGCCTGTTCCGGGCCGCGGTGGGCGCGGCCGGCGACATTCAGCTCGGCGAGGACCGGCTGCGCAGCATCATGGCGTCGGTACGCCCGGAGGCGTTGGCGCACGCCCTGGACAAGGCGATGGGCACGGCCTGGGACGCGGAGCTGGAGCCCTACCGGTACGCCGGGGACGGTGCGCCGGTGACCCTGCTCACCCGGGTCGGCTGACGGCAGCGGTGCCGGTGGGCCGGGGCGGCCGGTGTCCACCGGCGCGTCCGTACCCCGATGCCCCGGGAGGGCGATGCCTGTCCGGCATGATAGTGACCGCCAGGCATAGACCTCCCGGGAATGTGTTGCTCACCTGCGACGCACGCCTGAGCGACTCGGGCGGTCGCGCTCGGCGGGGCCTGCTGCGATGGGCGCGGGCCACGCCGCCTTCCCGGTCGGCAGGGGCAGGAAGTCCTTCCAGGCCGGCGGCTGCGTGCGGTCGGCGGCCTGAGGTGGGTGAGTCTGCTCACCCGGAGCGGCCGTCCGACGGCCAGGAGAGCGGGACGGCCAGGAGAGCGGGTCAGCCGGACACCCGGTGGGGGACAGGCATCCTCCACCCATCGCCTGACCTGGTCGGGTTGCCGCTGATCTCCGGCGCGGGTTGGATGGGCCGGGTGCCGAACTCCTCGCGACGTGCCGGCGTCGCTGTCGCCGCCCTGACCGCGCTGCTCGCCTCCGGATGTGCGGGGGAGGGGCAGGCTCCCGCGCCGGCCCTGTCCGGGGCCGCCCCGACAGCCAGCCCGACCGTCGCTGCGCCCACCGCCGACGACCCGGCCGGTCGGGCCGCCGCGCTGGCCGGCACGCTCGCCGACGAGGACCTGGTCGGCCAGGTGCTGATGCCCTACGCGTACGGCAGTTCGGCGACGACGGTGACGCCCGGATCGGCCACCGGCAACCAGGCCCTCGCCGGGGTCGACACCCCGGCCGAGATGATCGCGAAGTACCGGCTCGGCGGGCTGATCCTGGTCGGGTTCAGCGCCGACGATCCCACCTCCGGCAACCAGTCCACCACCAACGTCGACAACCCGGCCCAGGTGAAGAAGCTGACCGCCGGGCTGCGCGAGGCCGCCGGGAAGCTTGCCGCCGGCCCGGCCCCGTTCCTGGTCGGCACCGACCAGGAGTACGGGGTGGTCACCCGGATCACCGACGGGGTGACCACGCTGCCCAGCGCGCTCGCCGCCGGGGCGGCCGACGATCCGGCCCGGACCGAGGCCGCCTGGAAGGCCGCCGGCACCGAACTGGCCGCGATGGGGGTGAACCTGGACTTCGCCCCGGTCGCCGACGTGCTGGCCACCCGCAGCACGGTGATCGGCTCGCGGTCCTTCGGCGCCGACCCGAAGCGGGCCGCCGGGCAGGTCGCGGGCGCGGTCCAGGGGTTGCAGAGCGCCGGGGTGGCGGCCAGCGTCAAGCACTTCCCCGGGCACGGGCTCAGCGCCGCCGACTCGCACCAGGAGGTCCCGGTGGTGGCGCAGCCCCGGGCCGAGTTGGACGCCACCGCCTTCCCGCCGTTCCGGGCCGGCATCGACGCCGGGGCGATGGCGGTGATGTCGGCGCACCTCGACGTCACCGCCGTGGACCCGGGCACCCCGGCCACCTTCTCCCGCAAGCTGCTCACCGACGTGCTGCGCGGCGAGCTGGGTTTCCAGGGCGTGGTGATCACCGACGGGATGAACATGCCGCCGGCGAAGCGTTACCCGCCGGGCGAGGCGGCGGTGAAGGCCCTGCTCGCCGGCAACGACCTGATCCTGATGACCCCGAACGTCGGCCAGGCGTACGACGGGCTGCTGGCCGCGCTGCGCGACGGCACCCTGCCCGGGACCGGCTGGTGGCGGCGGTCACCCGGGTGTTGACCATGAAGTTCCGGCTCGCCGACCGACCGACGCCGGCGATGTCCACGCTCGACAGCGCCCCGCACCGGGCCGCCGCCACCGCGTTGGCCGCCGCGGCGGTCACCCAGCTACGCGGGAAGTGCGGCGTGGCGGTGTCCGGCCCGGTCACCGTCACCACCTCCGACGGGCGGGACAAGACCCGGGCGGCGCTCACCGAGGCGTTGACCGATGCGGGCGTGCGGGTGGTGCCCAAGGGTGGCACCCGGGTGCACCTGGTCGGCTACGGCGACGGCCCGAAGGATCTCGCCGCCGACGCGGCGGTCACCGTGGCGATGGACACCCCGTACGTGCTGGAGAAGGCGGCCTCGCCGACGCTGCTGGCGACCTATTCGTCCAGTCGGGCCTCGATGACCGCGCTCGCCGGGGTGCTGGCCGGCAAGGCGAAGCCGACCGGGCGTTCCCCGGTGCCGCTGACCGGGCTGCCCACCACCACCTGCACCGGCTGACCCCGACTGCGCCCGCTGTCTGCTTGCCCCCGCTGTCCGCTCTGGCGAGGGGTGGGCGGTCCGGGTGCCGGGGGAGCCGGGCCGCGCGGCGTCCGACGCCGACGTGGCCGGTCGCCGACGGAGGTCGACGACCGGCCACGGCCGGTGCGGTGGTGGATCAGTTCAGCGGGACCTGCTGGGCCACTGCCGCGCCACCGGACTCGAAGGCGGCCAGCAGCGACGTCGGGGTGCCCCCGCTGGTCGGGACCGTCACGGTGACCCGGTCACCGGCGGCCAGCCGTACCGTGTGCTCGCCCTGGGCCGTGTCGCCGTCCCAGGCGTACAGGCAGGCGGTTCCGGCCCGGTCGGCACGCAGGGTGACCTGCACGCCGTCGGTGACGCGGTGGGCCGAGGTCAGCCGCAGCGCCGAGTTCTTCAGCCTCGGCACGGCGGCCGGGGCGACCCCGTCCACGGCCGACTGGGCGATGGTCTGCGGGCTGTGCACGCTGCGCGCCGAGGTGTCCGGGAACACCGGCGTGCTGGGCTGCCGGGCCGCCTGCTGGTAGCCGGGCAGGGTGGTCAGACCGTAGCGGTACGGGTCGGCCCGGACGCCGGTGAAGGTGGACCAGCCCAGCCGGGACTGCGAGCTGAGGTCCTGGGTGTCCGAGTCGTAGACCAGCACGTTGAAGCCCATCCGGGCCGGGTCCACGGCGTCCGGCAGCACCGCGAACGGGATCATCGTCTCGATGGTGTACCCGGTGTACGGGGAGCTGACCTTGCTGACCACGGTCATCCCGGGTGCGGTGGTCGCCCCGGGCCCTGCCGGTTGTCGGCGTCGCGCTGCCAGCACGGCGGGTCGCCGTTGGCCGGATCGTCGGTGATCGGGAAGATGCCGGCCTTGAACACGGTGGAGGTGTCCGTCGAGTTCCCCTTCGGGTCGACGATGATCTCCACACTGTCGGTGCGGCGCTGCCGCTTGCAGTCCTGCGGGACGACCTTCTTGCCCAGCACGTCGTCGGTGACCTGGACGATCACCTTCAGCCCGTCGGCGGTCCAGGCGATCCGGCCGGTCGCCGAGGCGTCCTGCGGGGTCGTGGCCTGCCCCTCCCAGATGCGGGAGAAGTCCAGCTCCGGGCCGGGGTACTCGCCGGGCGAGGCGACCCCGTCGACGGTGCCGGCCCCGGCGGCCGGGACCTCGGTGGTCGGGACGATCTCCAGTGCGCCGGTCTCCACGGTGCTGCCGGCGGCGCTGGTGGTGGTGATGGTGATGCCGTAGTCGCCGTCCGTGCCGCCCTCGTTGGCGGTCGGCAGGGTGGCGTCGGTGTTGGTGACGGTGAAGGTGACCGCCCCGGTCGCGCCGGGGGCCAGCGCGGGGTAGCTCTTGGTGGCCGCGTCGGCGGTGAAGCCGGCCGGCAGGCCGAGGGTGACGGTGCCGCTGCGGCTGACCCGGCCGTGGTTGCGCAGGTCGATACGGACCGTGCGCTGCTGACCGGAGCCGATGGTGAGCACCGGCTTGATCAGGGTGTCCAGCTGCGGGTATCCGCCCTCACCGGCCCAGGTGCGGAACGTGCCCACCTCGGGCAGCGGCTCCAGGGTGCCCCGGACGTCGGCGACCACCCGGACGGCCCGGTCGGTGCGCCCGGCACCCTGACGGGTGGTCAGGGTGGCCCCGATGAGCTGCTGCTGGAAGGTGGCGGCGTCGGCCGCAACGGTGACGGTGAACTTCCGGGTCCGCTCCTTGCCCGACGGCACGTCACTGTTGAGCACGCCGGAGCCCTTGACCTTCCAGCCGGCCGGCAGCCGCAGGTCGATCCGGGGCTTGACCAGGGCACGGTTGTGCGGGGCGCGCAGGTGCGCGGTGACCTCGACGGTCGCGCCGGGGGCCAGGTCGAACCGGTCGGTGGTGAGGTACAGCTCGGTGCCCTTGGGCAGGCCACCGGTCACCGGCGGCAGCACCGAGCCGCGCAGGATCGCCTCCGGGGAGGTGTCCGCCGGGTCGTACGGGACGCGGCTGTCGATCAGGGTGTAGAAGTCACACCGGATCTTGGTCGGGTCGGTGGGGGCGGCGGCGGTGCCGGCCCAGCCCTGGGTGACGTACTCCCGGCGGGCGTCGACCTCGATCTCGGCCCAGGTCTTCCCGCTGGCGCTCGCGGTGCCCTCCCAGACGCCGAAGACCTGGTCGGTGGGGACGGTGGGGGTGAAGCTGGTCGCGCACTGCGGCCCGGCGGCGGAGCTGCCGGTGCCGCCGCTGCGCAGGAACTTCGCGGCCCGGAACGGGGTGAGGCCCTCGGCGCTGAGCTGCTCGGGGAAGGCGTTCGGGTCGGCGGCGGCGGCGAACGCCTCGGCGGCGAACCGGGCGGCCTGCTGGTGGTTGCCGTGGTTGCCCGGGGTCGGCGACGGGTTCATCGTCATGATGATCTCGGGCCGGGTGGTCCGGATGACCCGGACGATCTGACCCAGGGTGTCGTCGTGGCCCCAGATCTGCTCGGACAGCGGGGCGGACGCGGTGTACCAGAAGTCGACCCGGTCGAGGTTGTAGAGGTTCTCCACGCCGGCCTTGCCGATCGCGGTGCGCTCCTCGCGTTCACGGATGATGCCCAGCGGTGGCCCCTCTTCCAGGCCGACGGCGTTACCGCCGCCCTCACCGCGGGTGATGGTGACGACGCCGGCCTTGGCGCCGTACTTCTCCTTCCACTGGCCGAGGGTGGCGAGGCTGCCGGCCTCGTCGTCGGGGTGGGCGCTGACGAAGAGCACGTCGAGGTCGACGGCCTTGGCGGGGCGGACGTCGGCCGGGGCGGCGACGGCGGTGGCGGGCGCCCCGGCCACGGCCAGGGCGAGTGCGGTGGGTAGCAGGAAACCCTTGATGCGCATGCAGATCCTTCCGGAACCACGATGTCCGGGCAGCGACGGTCCTCGTCGGACGCGGGGCGTCCGACGAGCGGTCGTCGGTGGACGGTGAGGCGGCGGGAACGGGAACGGTGGGCGTCGTTGGACGCGGTGCACCGGGTACGGCAGCGGTACGGGTTCCGTACACACTGGAAGGCCTTCGCCCGGTGACGCTAGGGACCAGCGTGGCGGCACGTCAATGTTCTGGAAGGTATTTCTTTCTTTGCAGAAGAAATAAAGTACGCCCTGTCCGGGATGTCCGGTGATATTCCGCCACGGCCGGCCCGTCCCGGGCGTCGGCCCCGGCGCGGATGTCGTCGCTGCTCCGGTGCTGTCTGCGCGCTGGTCGAGACGGACTTGTTACTTGACTCTTTAATTCGTTCGCCGTAGGAAGGAAGTGTGACAGACGTGGTGACGCCACCAACGAGCCCGGTGAGCCGGGAGCGGTCGAAGGAGATCAAGCGGCTTTCCGTGATCTCCACCGCCCGCCAGGTCCGGCTGCTCTCCCGGGCCGAGCTGACCGAGCTGACCGGCCTGAGCCCCGCGACGCTCACCCCGCTCGTGCGTGACCTGATCGCCGAGGGCTACCTGATCGAACGCGGGCCGGGCACCTCCCGGGCCGGCCGCCCCCGGGCGATGCTGGAGTTCAACCCGCGCGCCGAGCTGGTCGCCGCCGTCTCGCTGGAACCGTCCCGGATCAGCTGCGAGATCGCCGACAGCGACGGCGCGGTCGTCGCCCACCGCGCGATCCGGCTGACCGGCGACATCGTCGACACCATCTGCCGCTCGGTGCCCGAGCTGGCCGGGGACGGCCTGCCGGCGCTGCGCGGGGTGGCCATCGCCGCGCCCGGCGTCATCTCCGGCGGCGCGGTCCGACTCGCCCCCTCGGTCGGCCTGATCGAGGGCCGACCGATAGGGGAGTCGGTCCAGCGGACGCTGGGCGTGCCGGTGGTGGTGGACAACGACGTCAACCTGATGGCGGCCGGCGAACACGCCGCCGGGGCCGGCACCGACGTCGCCGACCTGCTGCTGCTGCACGTCGCCGACGGCATCGGCGCGGGCCTGGTGCTCGACGGCCAGGTCCGGCGGGGGGCCCGGGGCGCGGCCGGCGAGGTCGGTTTCCTGCCGCTGGACCCGGCCGGCCGGGGACACGACGGGATCGGCCCGTTCGAGGCCCGCTGGTCGGAGAACGCGATCGCCGAACGGGTCGTCGCACTGGCCCCGGGCCGCCGCCCCGACTCGCCGGTACGCGCGCTGGTCGCCCTGGCCGTCACCGATCCGCGCGCCGCCGGCTACCTCGACGAACTGCTGCACGCCTGGTCCCGGCTGATCGTCTCCTGCGTCTGCGTCATCGACCCGGGGCGGGTGCTGCTCAGCGGTGCCGCCGCCGACCTCGACGACGCCGCCGTCGGCCGGCTCCAGGACCTGGTCACCGCCGCCGCACCCAGCACCACCGAGGTGCGCCGGGCCGTGCTCGGCGACCGGGCCGTGCTGCACGGCGCGGTCAGCTACGCCCTCTCCGCCGCCGCAGCCGGGTTGCCCACCCTGTTGCCGGCCCCCTGACCTGCCCCGCCTCACTTCTCCCCAACCCCTCGGAGGTATCCCATGAGACGTCGACTTCTGCTCGCCGGAGCGCTCGCCACCGTCCTCGCCGCCGGCACCGCCTGCGGCGGCGGCTCGGACGACACCGCTGCGGGTGAGACGGAGAAGCTGACGATCTACACCGCCCGCGACAAGAAGGTCTCCACCTTCGTGGTGGACAAGTTCACCGCCAAGTACCCCGAGTACAAGGGGAAGGTGGAGATCCTCAACCTGGGCGCCCAGGAGATCCTGGAGCGGGTCCGGGCCGAGAAGGCCAACCCGCAGGCCGACGTCTGGTGGGGCGGCACCCAGCAGGGGCTGTCCGCCGGTGCCGGTGAGGACCTGCTCACCGCCTGGCAGCCCGCGTTCGCCGGCAAGATGGACGCGAAGTACAAGGACGCCGAGGGTCGCTGGTTCGGTGAGATCCTGCTGCCCGAGGTCATCATGTACAACAACAAGGCGCTCACCCCGGAGCAGGCCCCGAAGGACTGGGACGACCTGCTGAAGCCGGAGTGGAAAGACAAGATCGTCATCCGGGACGTGGCCGCCTCGGGCACCATGCGGTCGATCTACGCCGCGATGATCATGCGGCAGTCGCCGGACGGCAGCAACCCGCAGCCCGGCTACGACTGGCTCAAGAAGCTCGACGCCAACACCGGCTCGTACGCGGCCAACCCGGCCGACCTCTACCTCAAGCTCTCCCGCCAGCAGGGCACGCTGAGCGCCTGGAACCTGCAGGACATCCTGCTCCAGGCCAACCAGTCCAACATGCCGTTCGGCTACGTGATGCCGGCCTCCGGCGCCCCGGTGCTGGTCGACGGGCTCGCCGCGGTCAAGGGCGGCAACAGCGCCGGCGCGCAGAAGTTCATCGAGTTCCTCTTCGACGACACGCTCCGCGCCGACCTGGCCAAGGACTACTACCAGATCCCGGCCGTGGAGATCGCCCAGCAGCCGGAGTGGCTGGCCCAGCTCAACCTCAAGCCGCTCGACGTCAACTGGGACATCATCGGCAAGAACGAGACCGAGTGGATCAACCACTGGAACAGCCAGATCAAGAACAAGGGCTGACCGTACGGGTGCCGGGGGTCGTCCCGCCCCCGGCACCGCCCGTCGCGCCGCCCACCCGGGCGGCCCGTCTTCGCAACCGTCATCCGTTTCCCCGTGCCCACGGGCCCGGTCCCGCCACCCCGCCCGGCCAGGTCCGGTACCGCATGAAGGAGAGGACATCATGATCGATGTCACGCTGGAGTCGGTGAGCAAGCGCTTCGCGCGTGCCGGCGACACCGCTGCCGTCGACGACGTCGACATCAGCATCGCCGCCGGGGAGTTCTTCACCCTGCTCGGGCCGAGCGGCTGCGGCAAGACCACCACCCTGCGGATGGTGGCCGGGTTCTACTTCCCCACCTCGGGGCGGATCCGGTTCGGCACGGAGGACGTCACCCACCGGCCGCCGAACAAGCGCGACACCGGCATGGTGTTCCAGAACTACGCCCTCTTCCCGCACATGTCCGTCGCGCAGAACGTCGCGTACGGGCTGAAGATCCGCAAGGTGGGGCGGGCCGAGTCCGCCCGGCGGATCGAGGAGGCCCTCGGCCAGGTCCACCTCGCCGGCTACGGCGACCGCCGGATCGACCAGCTCTCCGGTGGCCAGCAGCAGCGGGTGGCGCTGGCCCGCGCGCTGGTCATCCGGCCGCGTACCCTGCTGCTCGACGAGCCGCTGTCCAACCTCGACGCCAAGCTGCGCGAGGAGACCCGGGTCGAGATTCGCCGGATCCAGCAGGAGGCCGGCACCACCGCCATCTACGTCACCCACGACCAGGCCGAGGCGATGGCGATGTCCGACCGGATCGCCGTCATGGAATCCGGCCGGGTCCGGCAGATCGGCGCCCCGCAGGAGATCTACCACCGGCCGGCGACCGCCTTCGTGGCCCGGTTCATCGGCCGCAGCAACGTGCTCGACCTGCCGGTGGTCACCGCCACCGCCGAGACGGTCACCGTGGGCCTGCCCGACGGCAGCGAGACCGCCGTCACCGCCCCCGCCGACCACGGCCTGCGCGCCGGGGACACCGCCCTGGTCTCGGTACGCCCCGAGCACCTCGGGCTCACCTCGGCCACCGAGGCCGGCGCGCTCACCGGCCGGGTGACCGAGGTGGAGTTCACCGGCATGGCCACCAACCTCGTGGTCGAGGTGGCCGGCGAGCCGGTCCAGGTCGCCGCGATCGACGTCCCGGCCGGCATCGCCGTCGGCGACCAGGTCGGCCTGCGACTCAACCGCCAGCGCATGTGGGTGGTGCGCCCGTGAGCGCGAGGAGTGAGCCGGTTTTGCGAGCCCCGCAGTCGCGAACTGAGGTGACGCCGTGAGTACCATTCCCGCCACGCCGAGTCCGGCCACCGTGCCGCCGGTCACCAAGGACCCCGCCCCGCCGCGTGCCGACCGGCCCCGGCGCGGCCTCAACGCCAACTCGCCCTGGTTTCCGTACCTGCTGGTCTTCCCGCTGGCGCTGATCCTCTTCGGCTACGTGGTGCAGCCGATGTTCGCCACCTTCGCCGAGAGTGTCGGGGTGGAGGGGGTGGCCAACTACACGGAGTTCGTCACCGGCTCCGGGGTGGCCCGGTCGGCGCTGCTCACCTCGCTGATGATCTCGGCGGCCAGCGTGCTGCTCTGCGGGATCGTCGGGGTGGCGATGGCCTTCCTGCTCAAGCGCTTCTCGTTTCCCGGCCGGCGGCTGATCGAGGCGATCATCCTGGTGCCGGCGGCGCTGCCGCCGCTGATCGGGGCGATCTCGTTCCAGCTGCTCTACAGCGAGACCGGCATCCTGCCGCGCGGCCTGCAACAGCTCCTCGGCACGGAGAACCCGGTGCTGCCGTTCACCGGCATCGCCGGGGTGCTGGTGGTGCACACCTTCACCATGTACCCGTTCTTCTACCTCGCCGCCTCGGCCGCCCTGGTCGGGATGGACCCGTCGGTGGAGGAGGCGGCCTACAACCTGGGCGCGAGCCGGGTCCGGGTGTGGCGCACCGTGCTGCTGCCGATGCTCACCCCGGCGCTGGTCTCCGCGTCGCTGCTGGTCTTCATGACGTCGCTGGCGTCGTACACCGCGCCGTTGCTGTTCGGCGTGGACCGCACGATGACCATGCAGATCTACATCAACCGCACCAACGGCGACCTGCCGATGGCCTCGACCTACGCGTCGGTGCTGGCGGTGTCCTCGGTGCTGTTCCTGCTCGGGATGCGCTGGTACGAGGGGCGGCGCAGCTACCGCTCCCAGTCCAAGGGCGTCGCCTCGCACCGCCGGGAGATCACCAACCCGCTGGGCAAGTGGCTGGCCCTGGTCGCCTCGGTGCTGGCGACCATGGTGCTGCTCGCCCCGGTGGCGACGATCGCCCTGGTCGCCTTCTCCCGGGACGGCTCGTGGACCACGGAGGTGATCCCGTCGGAGTACACGATGCAGAACTTCGTCACGATCTTCTCCGACCCGGGGGCGTACCGGCCGATCCTCAACTCGTTGCGGATGAGCGTGCTCGCCACGGTCGGCTGCGTGGTGGTCGGCGTGCTGATCGCGTACGCGGTGCGCCGGCTCGACTTCCGGGGCCGGGGGCTGCTCGACGTGGCGGTCATGCTGGCCTGGGCGCTGCCCGGCACGGTGGTGGCGATCAACCTGATCTCCGCGTTCAGCACCGGTAACGCGTTCAGCTTCGGCCAGGTGCTGATCGGCACCTTCTGGATCATGCCGTTGGCGTACTTCGTGCGGTTCCTGCCGTTGGTGTTCCGGTCGAGTTCGGCGACGCTGGCGCAGATCGACCCGTCGTTGGAGGAGGCGGCCCGCAACCTCGGCGCCCCCTGGTGGCGGGCGTTCGGCACGGTCACCCTGCGGCTGATGCTGCCCGGTGTGCTGGCCGGCGCGCTGCTCGCCTTCGTCAACGGGGTGGGCGAGTTCGTCGCTTCGGTGCTGATCTACACCTCGGAGACGGCACCCATCTCGGTCGAGATCAACAACCGGATGTACTCGTTCGAGGTCGGCACCGCCGCCGCGTACGGCATGCTCCAGGTGGTGTTGATCTTCTTGGTGATGGTGTTCTCCGGCCGCCTGCAGAACGGCGGCCGGGCCACCCGGGAGGCGGCGAAGTGGACGGCGTGACCTGGCCGACCGGTGGCGGGCTGCTGCCCGCCACCCGGATTCCCGGTGGCGAGCTGGCCGCCGTCGCGGCGGCGGCCGACTACGCGGTGCTGCCCGTCGGCGCCGTCGAGTGGCACGGCCCGCACCTGCCGCTCGGCACCGACCTGATCCTCGCCGAAGGCTTCGCCGCCGAGGCCGGCGGCACGTCCAGCCCGGCCGCCGGGGCCGGTGGCACGTCCAGCCCGGCCGCCGGGGCCGGTGGCGCTGTCGCGTCGGCCGCCGGGTCCGCGTCGGCCGCCAGCTCCTCGGGGGATACGACCACCGGCTCCCCCGGGCCGCGCGGGGTGCTCTTCCCGGCGGTGCCCTATGCGGCCTGCCCTGGGCAGACCCGGCCCTGGCCGGGCACGGTGTCGATCCGGCCGGAGATCGCCGTCGGCTACCTCGCCGACGTGATCGAGGGGATCGTCGCCGCCGGTTTCCCCCGGCTGCTGATCGTCAACGGCCACGACGCCAACATGTCCACCGTGCGGGCCGCGATGGAATGGGTCTCCGGCCGGCGAACCGCCAGCCTGCTGCTGGTCAACTGGTTCCAACTGGTCACCCCGGCGGAGACCACCGAGCTGTACGGGCCGCTGACCGCCCGGGGGCACGGCGGCGCGTACGAGACCTCCGGGGTGCTCGGGTTCGATCCCGGCGCGGTCCGCCTCGACGCCGTGACCGACCTGCCGCCGAAGCCGAAGCTGCCGGTCGGCCATCCCTACGTGCTGGTCGAGTCCCGTCCCGACCCGTGGCAGGGCTGGTCCGGGCACATCTCGCTGGCCTCCGAGGCGGCCGGCCGGCAGGTCCGCGCCACGGCCGGCGCGCGGCTGCGGGAGATCGTCGCCGCCTGGGTGGCCGCCCCACCGCCCGCCCCGCCCACCGCCGACCCGCTACCCGACGCGGCGGCCGACGGCCCGGCACCGACGGCCGGGCCGGCCCGGCGGCCGGTGACCCTACGACGGTGACCGGGGGAGAGCGGTGAGCGTGGACCGGGGACTCGACATCGTCGACTTCCACCTGCACTTCCGCATCGGCACCGACGAGACGATCCACGCCTGCGAGGACGCCGCCGGGATGCACCCCGGCGGGGAACACGAGCGGGCCGTCCGGGCAGCCGGCTCCGCCCCGTACGCGAAGGCGTGGCGGCAGGCGTGGAGCTTCCCCGACCCCGAGCCGCCCGCCCCACGCTGGCAGGACGAGGCCGACCGGTGGGCCGACGAGCTGCGTGCGGTCGGGGTACGGCGGGCGGTCTTCGTCACCGGCGGCGGCAACGACACCGTCGCCGACGTGGTCGACCGGCACCCGGACCTGCTGCTCGGCTTCGCCCACCACGACCCGTACTCGCCGGGGGCCGCCGCCGAGCTGGAACGCGCGGTGACCGAACGGGGGCTGCGCGGGCTGAAGCTGTTCGCCCCGCTGCTACGCGGCCCGCTGGACCACGCCGACCTGGACCCGCTCTGGTCCACCGCCCAGCGCCTCGGGGTGCCGGTGCTGATCCACATCGGCCACTACGGCAGCGCCGGTGGCCTCTCCTTCGGCCGGTACGGCGGCCCCGACGAGCTGGCCCGGATGGCCCGCCGCTTCCCCGAGCTGAACGTGGTGGTGCCGCACTTCGGCGTCCAGCACGTGCAGGATCTGCTCTTCGCCGCCTGGGGCTGCCCCAACATCCACGTCGACACGTCCGGCTCCAACCAGTGGGTGCGCTGGATGCCGTACAAGCTGACGTTGGAGGACCTGTTCCGCCGCTGCTACGAGACGATCGGCCCGCAGCGCATCGTGTACGGCAGCGACTCGTCGTGGTTCCCGCGCGGCTACGTCACCCGCTACCTCGACGACCAGTTGCGGGTCTGCCGCGAGCTGGGGATGCCCGACGACCACCTCCGGACGATCTTCGCCGGTAACGCCGAACGGCTGCTGGGCCTGACCGACCGACCAGCCGAGAACCCGGGAGCCGGCCCCCGTGCCGCGTCCCGGCCCGGAAGGAAGTAAGGAACCGCCATGAGCGAGCTGACCACCTACCAGCGGCACCACCTGGCCCCGACCTACGACCACCACGTCGGGCGCCTCTACCCGGCGATGGTGCGCGCCAGCCAGGCGCACGTGGTGATGCTGACCGAGCAGGGCCTCGTCCCGGCCGAGCGGGGCGCCCGACTGTTGCGCGGGCTGGCCACGCTGCGCGCCGACGACAGTCCGGCCCCGGCGTTCGACGGCAGCTTCGAGGACACCTACTACCTGCTGGAGTCCACGCTCGCGCAGGCGTGCGGCGTGCCGGCGTCCGAACTGGACGTGCAGATGGCCCGCAGCCGCAACGACCTCGACGCCGGGGTGTTCCGGATGCTGCTGCGCGGCCAGCTCCTCGACGTGCTGGACCGGGTGCTGGCCACCGGCCGGACCGCCCTGGACGTCGCCGACCGGTACGCCGACGTGGTGATCACCGGTTACACCCACCGCCGGCCCGCCCAGCCCACCACCATCGGGCACGCGCTGGCCGGTTACGCCGAGGCGCTGGCCGGTGAGGCCACCGCGTACGCCGACGTGATCGACCAGCTCAACGTCTCGCCGCTGGGGTCCTGCGCGTTCGCCGGCACCGACCTGGACATCGCCCCGGCCCGGGTGGCCGAGCTGCTCGGCTTCGACGGGCTGGTGACCAACTCCTACGAGGCGGTCGCCGGGGCCGACCACCTGGTGCGGGTGGGCACCCTCAACGCCCAGGCCCTGGCCACCGGCGCCCGGCTGGCCCGTACCCTGATGGATTGGCTGACCTGGCAGTGGGTGGCCACCCCCGGCGACTTCACCCAGGGCAGCAGCATCATGCCGCAGAAACGCAACCCGGTGGTGCTGGAGCACCTGGTGTCGATGGCCGGCGCGAGCGCCGCCGACGCCGCGTCGGTGCTCAACAACGTCGGGGCGGCCTGGTGGGAGGACTCCAACAACGCCACCACCGACGTGCAGGTCCGGCTCTGGGACAGCAACGACCGGGCGGACCGGTTCTTCGCCCTGGTCGGCGGCTTCCTCGCCGAACTGGAGCCGCTGTACCCGCCGACCCGGGAGGAGATCGTCGCGTCCGGGGCCACCACCACCGCGGCGGCCGACGCGTTGACCCGGCACGGGGTGCCGTTCCGGGCCGCCCACTCGGTCGTCGGCCGGCTGGTCCGGGCCGGTGCGCCGGACACCTGGACCGCCGAGGGGGTCCGGGCCGCCGCCGCCGGGCTGACCGCCGGGCTGACCGACGACGCCGTCGCCGACCTGATCGCCGCCGCCGTCCAGCCCGACCTGGTGCTGGACCGGGTGCAGGTGGACGGGCCGGGTGCCGCCGCCGTCCGCGCCCAGGTCGGCACCCTGCGGGTCGCGTTCGACGCCGTCGCCGACCGGCTCGCCGCGACCCGGGACCGGCTGGCCCGCGCCGACGAGGCGCTGGACACGGTCGCCGCCGAGGTGGCCGGCCGGTGAGCGCGTCGATCCGACGATCCGGCTCCGGTCCGGCCCGGCTGTCCGGCGGGGCACCGGCGCGACCGCGGTCGACGGTGGTGACCGGGCGGTGGACCAGGTGAGCATGCGACTGGCCGGCCGGGCCGCCGCCGGCACCCGCACCGACGAGCGGCTGCTCGGCATCGACTTCGGCGGCACCAAGATGGCCGTCGGGGTGGCCGACGGCACCGGTCGGCTGCTGGCCCACCGGCGGATCGCCACCCACGCCGAGCGGGGTGCCCCGCAGGCGTTGGACCGGGCGCTGGAGTTGGCGGCCACGCTGGTCGCCGAGGTCGGCGGGCCGCTGGTGGCGGCCGGGGTGGCCTCACCGGGGGTGGTCCGCCCCGACGGCATCGACCTGGCCCCGAACGTGCCCGGTTGGGAGCGGTTGCGACTGGCCGACGCGGTGTCCGCCGCCCTCGGGGTGGCCCGGGTGGCGGTGGACAACGACCTGAACGCCGCCGCCCTGGCCGAGCTGCGCCTCGGCGCGCTGCGTGACGCCGACCCCGGGCTGGTGGTGGGGATCGGCACCGGCGTGGCGGCGGCGGTCACCGTCGGCGGCCGGGTCCTCGCCGGGCATCGGGGGCGGCCGGCGAGATCGGGTACGCGGTGGCCGGCGGCCCCTGGCCGGGCACCATGCTGGAGCTGGACTTCTCCGGCCGGGCGCTGGACCGGTTGGCCGACGAGCTGGGGGTGGCCGGGCACGCGGCCGGGCTGGCCGCCGCCGCCGAAGTGCCCGGCGTGGCCCGTGACGCGCTCACCGCCCGGGTCGACGAGCTGGCCCGGCACCTGGTCACCTGCTGCCTGCTGCTCGATCCACAGCGGGTGGTGCTGGTCGGCGGGGTGGCCGGCAGCGCGCTGATCCGGGGGCTGCTCGTCGACCGGCTGGCCGAGGTGCTCCCGAACCGCCCCGACGTGGTGCTGTCCCGGTTCGCCGACGACGCGGCGCTGCTCGGCGCGGTCACCCTGGCCCGGGAGGCGGTGCCGGCACCCCGCTGACCGGCCACCTGTGCGTCCGGCCGCGAGGGGGCGGACCGGTCGGCCCGTGCGTCCGGCCCACCCTCGGGCGGGCCGGACGCACGGCGCGGTCACTTCGGCAGGTCGGCGCTCGACTTCGCCAGCTGGTACGCCGGCAGCATCTCCTCGAACTCCTCGGTGTCCAGGCCGTCGAGGGTGATCATCAGCGTGCCGTACAGGGTGGACACCAGGATCGCCCGGTTGGGTTCGCCGTCCTCGGTCCAGGTGGCCTCGAAGGCGTCCAGCGGGCCGGCCTTGGTCCGCCGGTACTGCTGCTCCTTCGGGCTGTTGAACGCGGCGAGGTACTTGTCCACGGTGACCTGCGGGTTCAGCGGTGCGGCCCCGGTGATCTGCCAGACCCGCAGGAAACCGATGTTCCCGGCCGGCTTCGCGTCGATCTCGCACAGCGGCACGGCCGGGCCGAGCTTGAGATCGGCCCCGCCCTTCACCGCCTTGACCTTCCACTTCGCCGGCACCGAGAAGGTCATCGACAGCGTGCAGGCGCTGCCTTTCGGGCCGACCGTGGTGGCGGCGGCGGCCGGGGCGACGTCGTCGTACCACGGTGGACCGGCGGCGACCGGCGAGGCGGTCGGGCTGGTCGACGGCGCGGGCGTCGTCGCCCGCTCCGTGGTGTCACCGGCGCAGCCGGCGGTGAGGGTGAGGGTGAGCGCGGCAAGTGCGGTCGTACGTCGGATCATCGTCCCGTTTCCCCGTTGGAGTTGCCGCCGTCGGTTGCGGTGGCCGACGGATGCTAGCCGACGGATGGCTGGCCCTGCTGACCGTTTGCGGCGACCAAGCCCATGATCACTGTGCGGTTGCCGCAGATCCGCCCCACCGCTCGCCGTCCGACCACGCTGGACGCCGACGGCCCGGCACCCCGAGGGGGCCGGGCCGTCGGACTGCTGCTGCCGTCAGGGGCGGGTGAAGACCAGGGCGACGTTGTGGCCGCCGAAGCCGAACGAGTTGTTCAGCGCCGCCGGCACGTCCAGGTGGCGGACCTTGTTCGCGGCGACGTCCATGTCGAGGCCGTCGTCCGGGTCGTCCAGGTTGATCGTCGGCGGGATGACGCCGTCGCGGATGGTCAGGATGGTGGCGATCGACTCCAACGCGCCGGCCGCGCCGAGCAGGTGCCCGGTCATCGACTTGGTGGCGGTCAGCACCGGATGGTCACCGAGCGCCCGGTGCAGCGCCTTGATCTCGGCCAGGTCGCCCACCGGCGTCGAGGTGGCGTGCGCGTTGACGTGCACGATGTCGGCCTTGGCCACGTCCGCGTCGGCGATCGCCTTGGCGATGGCCCGGATCGCGCCGGCCCCCTCGGGGTGCGGCTGGACGATGTCGTACCCGTCGGAGGTGATGCCCGCACCGGCGAGCCGGGCGTAGACGTGCGCGCCCCGGGCGGCGGCGTGGTCGGCGCGCTCCAACACCAGGATGCCGGCGCCCTCGCCGAGGACGAAGCCGTCGCGGCTCTTGTCCCACGGCCGGGAGGCCTGCTCCGGCTCGTCGTTACGGGTCGACATGGCCCGCATGGAGCTGAACCCGGCGATCGGCAGTGGGTGGATGACCGCCTCGGTGCCGCCGGCCACCACCACGTCGGCCCGACCGGACCTGATCATGTCCAGGCCGAGTGCGATCGCCTCCGCGCCGGTCGCGCAGGCGCTCGCCACCGAGTGCACCCCGGCCTGCGCGCCCAGCTCCAACCCCACCCAGGCGGCGGGACCGTTGGGCATCAGCATCGGGATGGTGTGCGGGGAGACCCGGCGCGGGCCGGACGCCTCCAGGATGTCGTCCTGCGCGAGCAGGGTCAGGGCGCCCCCGATGCCCGAGCCGACGCTGGCCCCCAACCGCTCCGGGTCGAGCCCGGAGTCGGCGAGCCCGGAGTCCGCCCAGGCCTGCTGCGCCGCGATGAGCGCGATCGCCTCGGAGCGGTCCAACCGGCGCAGCTTGACCCGGTCCAGCACCTCGGTCGGTTCCACCGCGAGTTGGGCGGCGATCCGGACCGGGAGCTGGCCGGCCCACTCCTGGGTGAGCGGACCCACCCCGGAGCGGCCGGCGAGCATGGCGTCCCAGGTCGACGCGACGTCCCCGCCCAGCGGGGTGGTCGCGCCGAGCCCGGTGACGACGACGTCGATGCGACTCATCTCAGGACTGCGCCTCGATGAAGCTGACGGCGTCCCCGACGGTCTTCAGGTTCTGCACCTCGTTGTCCGGGATCTTGACGCCGAACTTCTCCTCGGCGGCGACCACGACCTCCACCATCGACAGCGAGTCGACGTCGAGGTCGTCGGTGAAGGACTTCCCCTCGGCCACGTCGTCCGGGTTCACCCCGGCAACCTCTTCGAGGATCTCGGCGAGGCCGGAGGTGATCTCGTCACGGGTCATTGCGGTGGGTTCCTCTCATCGGGGTTTGTTCTCCGCCGGATGGCGGTGCGCCGCGGTCGCCGACCACGGCGGGTCTTCAGGGGCAGCGGACGACCTGACCGGCGTAGGTCAGACCGCCGCCGAAGCCGAACAGCAGCACCGGTGCGCCCGAGGGCACCTCCCGGCGCTCGACCAGCTTGGACAGGGCCAGCGGCACGCTCGCCGCCGAGGTGTTGCCGGACTCGACGATGTCCTTGGCGATGATCGCCTGCGGGATGTTCAGCCGCTTGGCGATGCCGTCGATGATCCGCGAGTTGGCCTGGTGCGGCACGAACGCGGCCAGCTCGGACGGGTCGACGCCGGCCTTCTCGCACGCCTGCAGGGCCAGCGGGGCCAGCGCGGTGGTGGCCCAGCGGAACACCGACTGCCCCTCCTGCGCGATGTACGGCCGCCAGCCCTCGATGCGTACCGCGTCGCTCTTGTCCGGTGCGGAGCCCCACACCACCGGGCCGATCCCGGCCGGCTCGTCGCCGGTGGTGGCGGTGACCACCGCGGCACCCGCGCCGTCGGCGAAGATGATGCAGGTGGAGCGGTCCGTCCAGTCGGTGAAGTCGGAGAGCTTCTCCGCGCCGATGACCAGCGCGTTGCGCGACGCGCCGGCCCGGATGGCGTGGTCGACGGTGCCCAACGCGTAGGCGAAGCCGGAGCAGGCGGTGTTGAGGTCGAACGCGCCCGGGGCGGTGATGCCCAGCTTGGCGGCGACCCGGCAGGCCACGTTGGGGCTGCGGTCGATCGAGGTGCAGGTGGCGACGACCACCAGGTCGATGTCGGCGGCGGTGAGACCCGAGTTGGCAAGCGCCTTGTCGGCGGCGGCGGTGGCCATGTCGGCCACCGTCTCGCCGTCGGCGATGCGCCGGCTGGCGATGCCGACCCGGTCCCGGATCCACTCGTCGTTGGTGTCGACGAACTGGGCGATGTCGTTGTTGGTCACCACCCGGGAAGGCTGGTAGTGCCCGAGGGCGACGATCCGACTGCCGCTCATGCCTGGCCTCCGATGCGGGCGATGGGGCGGCCCGGCGCGACCGGGTCGTCCTGGTGGGCGAGCCACTCGGTGAGCGGGCCGCTGTCGTGGGCGGTCACCTCGACCGGCCCCTGCCGGGTGGTGATCTGCCCGAGCACCTGGCCGGTGCTCAGTTCGGCGCCCTCGGTGAGACCCTCCACCGGGGCGAAGGTGCCCACGGCGGGGGCGACGACGACCCGGGAGCGCGACGTCGGCCGGCGACCGGGCGGACCGCTGTGCCGGGCGATCAGGTCCCGGGCGGCGGGCAGGTCGGCGGGGGTGTTCAGGGTGACGATCTCCGGTGCGCCGGTGGCCTTGAGCTCCCGCTTGACCAGCCCGGCGAGGGTGCCGGCCGGGGGGAGTTCGAGCACGCCGGTGACCCCCAGGTCGGCCAGCGTCCGCATGCACAGGTCCCAGCGCACCGGCGCGGTGACCTGCCGGACCAGCCGGTGGACCAGTTCCCGGCCGTGCGGGACGGCAGTGCCGTCGAGGTCGGAGAGCAGGATCCGGACCGGGGCCGACGGCGTGATCCCGGCGGCGACGACGGCCAGCGCCTGCTCGGCGGGGGCCATGTAGGGGGTGTGGAACGCCCCGGCGACCTGGAGCCGGATGATCCGGGCCTTCGCGGGGGGCTCGGCGGCGAGCTTGTCCAGGGCGTCGAGCGTGCCGGCGGCCACCACCTGGCCACCGCCGTTGCGGTTGGCCGGGTGCAGCCCGTGGGTGGCCAGGGCGGCGAGCACCTCGTCGGGGTCGCCGCCGAGGACGGCGGCCATCCCGGTCGATTCCAGGGAACAGGCGGCGGCCATCTCCCGGCCGCGCACCCCGGCGAGGGTGATCGCCGTCTCGGCGGAGAACACCCCGGCCAGTGCGGCGGCGGCCAGCTCGCCGACGCTGTGCCCGGCGACCAGGTCCACGTCGTGCAGCGGCAGCTGCTCGGCGGCCAGCAGGGCCGAGGCCACCAGCAGCGGCTGGGTGCGGGCGGTGTCGCGGATCTCGTCGGCGTCCGCCTCGGTGCCGAGCCGGACCAGGTCGACCCCGGCCGGCACCGACCACCAACGCAGCCGTGACTCGACGCCACGCAGGGCGAGCCAGGGCGTCAGGAAGCCGGGCTTCTGGGAACCCTGGCCGGGAGAGAGGACGGCGAGCACGTCTATGACTCTTCCCGATACCCCCGGGTAAGCGCTGTGCGGGCTGACACCAAACCGCACTAGAAGTCTTGGAGGTTTCCTACAAACATCGGTGGTGATCGTCGTTCAGCGGTGCTGCTCAGGCTACCCGGGGTCATTTCTGGCTCGGTCCGGGTATCCCGGCCGGCGCGATCGGGTCCAGCCGGCCCACCGTCAGCGCGACCTGGAGGGCGAACGCGTCCCGGGGGGTCAGGGGCGAGAATCCGGTCACCTCGGCGATTCGACGCAGTCGGTAACGCACGGTGTTGGGGTGGACGAACAGGGCACGGGCCGCGCTCTCCAGCGTCCCACCGGCGGCGAAGAAGGCGTCCAACGTCTCCAGCAGTTCGCCGCCGGCACGCACCAGGGCGGCGTACACGTCGTGGCGCAGCCGGCGGCGGGCCTCGGCGTCACCGGCGAGGGCCCGTTCGGGCAGCAGGTCCGCCGCCGGCACCGGCCGGGGCGCGGTCGGCCACGCCGGCGCCGCCCGGTAGCCGGCCAACGCGGCCCGTGCCGAGTCCGTCGCCTCGTCCAGACTGGGTACGGCGGGACCGACCACCACCGGCCCGTCACCGAACCCGGGGAGCAGCTTCTCGGTGGCGGCCATCGGGTCGGCCGCGCCACCGAGCACGATCACCAGCCGGTCGCCGTGTACGCCGCCGATCACCTCCACCCCGATCCGGCGGGCGTACCGGTAGACGGTGTGCAGCACGGCGGACACCTCCCCGCCGGGGGACCGCCCGACGGCCACCGCCACCGGTGGGGCGTCCGCCCAGCCCAGTGCGGCGGCCCGGCTGGCCAGCACGTCGGGGGAGTCCCCGCGCAGCAGGGCGTCGACCAGCAGCGCCTGCAACCGGGCGTCCCAGGAGCCCCGGGACTCGGCGGCGCGGGCGTACACCCGGGCGGCGGCGAAGGCGATCTCCCGGGAGAACCGCAGCACCGCCTCGCGTAGCTGCTGCTCCTCGCCGGGCGCGGCCAGGTGCGACACCTGCTCCTCGACCACGTCGATGGTCACCTTGATCAGCGCGACCGTCTGCTGGAGGCTGATCGACCGGGCCAGGGCCAGCGGCGCGGTGGCGAAGACCTCGTCGGACACCTCCTGGGTGCTGTCGGTGGTGCCACCGCCGGAACCCAGCCACTCGACCAGGGACCGGGCCCCGGCCTGCGCCACCAGCATCACCCAGGAGCGCTGCTCGGCCGGCAGCTCACGGAACCAGGGCAGACTCTCGTCCATCCGGGCCACGCTGGCCGTGGCCAGCGCCCCCGCCGCCCGTTCGATCCGGCGCAGGGTGGCCGTCAGTTCCATCCCGTCCGGCTCGCTCACCGCTCCAGCGTGACATGCCCTGAGCAGGGACTCGACGCCGGCTCCGGGGCGACCCGCCGGGGGCGGGCCACCGGCGGGTCGGGGTGCAGGTCGGCGGTGCGGAGTTCAGCTGGTGACGGTCAGGTGCACCACCCAGCGCACCTGGGGGGACGGGCAGGGGGTCGGCTGGTGCCGGCAGAGGTTGTCGGTGATGGTGGAGACGTCGACCCGGCCGGGGGCGGTCGCCACGTAGCGGGCGATGAGCGGCTGGCCGCTCGGGTAGCCGCCGGTCACCTCGGCGGGCACGACGACCCCGGCGGGGGAGAGCGTCGGGGGCAGGTAGTTGCTGGCCAGGCTCACCACGAGCGTGTCACCGACGCGCAGCGTGAGGTCACGCTGGTTGTCGGGCGCGGAGACGACGACGGTCTGCCCGGCGTCGGTCGGCGGCAGCTCGATGACCGCGACCTGCACCCGCCACAGCACGCTCGCCGGGGCGCACGGCGGGGTGGTGTGCCGGCAGGCGTAGTCGGTGTGGGTGGTCAGCTCGGCGGTGCCCGAGGTCACGGCCCGCAGCGTCGCCACGAGGGGCTGCCCGGTCGGGAAGCCGCCGCTGTTCGACACGGGGGTCAGCGCGTTGCCGGTGGTGGTGACCGGCAGGTAGTCGGCCGGCAGGGTCACGCCCAGCGTCTGCCCGACGTACAGGGTGACGGTGCGCTGGTTGTCGATCTCGCGGACGGTGACGTCGGCCCCGGTCGGCGGGCTGGTGGTGGTCGGCGGGACGGCGTCGTTGGTGCAGCTCGGCGTGGGTGCGGTGGTGGGGCCGGCGAGCTGGACACCGAAGGTGGTCGACGCGCCCGACGGCAGCACCCCGTTGTACGGAGCGTTGGTCGCGGTCGCGGTGCCGCCCGTCGCGGCGATCGAGGTGTTCCAGGACGACACGATCCGTTGGCCGTCGGCGAGCGGCCAGGTGACCGTCCACCGGGTGGCGGTCGCCGACGAGGTGTTCGCGACGGTGAAGGTGACGATCTGGCCGCCACTCTCGCCGCTGCCCCAGCGGGAGTCGACCCGGACCGTGGCGGTGCACCCGCCGGCCGGGGTGGCGGTGGCGGGCGTGCCACTGGCGATCGTGGTCATACCGAGGGCGGCGACGGTGGTGGCGGCGAGGATGCCGCCCGCCGTCAGGACGGACCGCCTGGAAGCGATCATGGCCATTCCTCCGATCCGGCTGATCTCCGGCCGGGCGCGGCGTCGGACGACAGGTGCTGGCCGGGAAGCCCCTGGTAACGCACCATATGACCGCCCGGGAGAGCAGTCAATAGATTTACATCAATGCGTGTGAAGCTCCCTGCGTGCCCCTCGCTGACGGACCGGGTGCCACGTCGTCGGGGAGGTCGACCGGGCCGCCCGGGTCACGGCGGCGGCACCGGCAGGGCCAACTCCTGGGCCAGGATCGCCGCCTGCACCCGGCTGCGCAGCGCCAACTTCGCCAGGATCCGGCTGACATGGGTCTTGGCGGTGCTCTCCGCCACCGCCAGCCGGTCGGCGATCTGCTGGTTGGACAGGCCGCCGCCCAGACAGGCCAGCACGTCCCGCTCCCGGGGGGTCAACGCGGCCACGGCGGCCCGCTCCGCCCCACCGACGCCCGGCGCGGTCGCCGCGAAGGCCGCGATCAGACGCCGGGTCAGGGTCGGAGCGATCACCCCCTCACCCCGGGCAACCGTACGCACCGCCGCCACCAGCCCGGCCGCGTCGGTGTCCTTGAGCAGGAAACCGGCCGCCCCGGCACGCAGCGCGCCGAAGACGTACTCGTCGAGGTCGAAGGTGGTCAGGACCAGCACCTCGGCGGTGCCGGCGGCGACGATCTCCCGGGTCGCCGACACCCCGTCCAACCGGGGCATCCGGACGTCGAGCACCGCCACGTCGGGGCGCAGCTCCCGGCAGAGCCGGACCGCCGCCTCCCCGTCGGCCGCCTCGCCCACCACCTCGATCTCCGGCGCACCGGCCAGGATCAACACCAGACCGGCCCGCACCGCCGCCTGGTCGTCGGCCAGCACGACCCGCACCGGGGCGGTCACCCCGACGCCCCGGTGGGCAACGCCGCCCGGACCCGCCAACACCCGTCCCGCAGGCCACCGGTGAACTGCCCGTCGAGCAGGGTGGCCCGCTCCCGCATCCCGATCAGCCCCGCGCCGCCACCCGGCAGCCCCGCACCGACCGCCGCCGAGGCACCGGCCCCGCCGGAACCGACCGGGTTCTCCACCGTCACCACCACCTCCGTCGGCCGGTACGCCACGGTCAGCTCCGCCGTGCCCCTGCCGTGGCGCAGCGCATTGGTCAACGACTCCTGCACGATCCGGTACGCCGCCAGGTCGACCCCGACCGGCAGCTCCCGGGACCGACCCTCGACCGTCGTGCGGACCCGCAGACCGGCCGCAGCCATCCGGTCCAGCAGCTGGTCCAACTCGTCCAGGCGGACCCGGGTGGCCTCCTGCGCCGGATCGACGGACGGCTCCCGCAGAAACCCGATGACCTGCCGCATCTCGGCCATCCCCTGCACGCTGCTCTCCCGGATCACCCGCAGCGCCGCGTCGACCCGGGGCCGGTCCAGCCCGGGCGCGGCGAGCACGGCGGTGGCGTGCAGGGCCACCGCGCTGAGGTGGTTGGCCACCACGTCGTGCAGCTCGCGGGCCATCCGGGCCCGCTCGGCCAGCACCGCCTGCCGCCGGTCCAGCTCGACCAGCCGGGCGGTCTGCTCGGCGCGGGCCCGTTCGGCCGACGCCTGGTCCCGGTACTGCCGCACGCTGACCCCGGTGACCACCGGCAGGACCCCGAGCAGCGCGAACGGCACCCCGACGGCGGCACCCCGAAAACCCCAGACCAGCAGGCCGAGGGCGGTGCTGCCGACACTGAGCCCGACGGTGACCCGCAGCAGCCAGCGCCGCAACGGGGGTGGACCGTACACGCACGTGTCGTACAACACCTGGGTGTAGATCACGGTGCTGCCGACCGAGACGCCGAGCGCGGCGTCGGCCAGCACCGCCCCGGTGCCCACCGCCAGACCGGTCCGGGTCGCCACCCGGCGCAGCCCGACGGCCACGCTCACCGCCAGCAGCGGCAGCAGGAAACACGCCCTCGGCACGTCCGGCGCCCAGGGGAACTGGGGTTGCAGGCCGGCACCCCACACCGCCAGGCCGCCGATCAGGGAGGCCCCGGCCAGGGCCAGGTCGCGTCCCGGCCGGCCGGAGCCGGCCCAGCCCGGCATCCGCATGCTCCCGATCCCATCACACCCCCGGCCCGGTCCCCTCCGACCTGGGCAGGACACCGCGCGCCCGGCCGTCCGTCGAAGGAGGTACGCCGGGCCGCCGGTCCGTCGAACGATGGACCCGCAACTCGTCCCCGCCGGTGAGGTGGGTGCCCGGCCCGCCCCGGCACGCTGGAACCGAACGGGGAGGTGTGCATGCTGCTGGCGATCATCATCGGCTGCGAGATCGGATTCTGGGTGCTGCTCGTCGCCGGGCTGATCGCCCGGTACCCGCTGCGTCGACCCCGACTCGGGGCGGCGCTGCTGGTCTGCGTCCCGCTGGTCGACCTGGTGCTGCTGGTGGCGGCGGCGGTGGACCTGCGCCGGGGTGCCACCGCGGACGCCACCCACGGGCTGGCCGCCATCTACCTCGGCTTCTCGGTGGCGTTCGGGCACTCCCTGATCCGCTGGGCGGACCAGCGCTTCGCCCACCGGTTCGCGGGCGGCCCGCCGCCGGTGAAGCCGCCCCGGTACGGCTGGGCGCGGACCCGGTACGAGTGGCGGGAGTGGGGGAAGGCGCTGCTCGGTTGGGCCGTCGCGTGTGCCCTGCTCGTCACCGCGATCGTGATCGTCGGTGACGACGAGCGCACCCGGGAGCTGTCGGACTGGATCCGTAACCTCACCGTCGGGCTGCTGATCTGGCTGGTCGCGTTCCCGGTCTGGGAGACGATCTTCCCGCGTCGACCCAAGTCCTGACACCGGGGTACGCGCTGCACGACGCGTCGGTGCCGGCCAGTACGGTGGCACTGCCGCGCCGGGGTGTCGTCGCGGCGCGCGACGCGAACGTGAGGAGACCGGGATGGCGCACGGGGAGGCCGAACACGGCTGCGCCCAGGGCGAGCCCTGCCGGCCGGGCCACCACGACCAGCCGGGGGCGGCCCGACCGCACCGCCGGCTGGCGACGGAACAGGTCTGTCGGGTGGCTGAGCGGGCCGACGACGAGGTGGCGCTGCCCCGCCAGCGGGGCACCGAGCCGGCCGACGCGCCGGTGTCCCGACCGGCGGCGGTGGAACCCGGTCCGCCGGGTCAGCCCGACGCGCCGACCCGGCACTGCCGCAGCGACCTGGCCGGATGGGCCGGTGCCCACCGGCACGGGCCGGTGCGGCCGGGCCGGCGTCCGCAGCGTCTCCAACGCCCGCCACAACGCTGGTGCTGACCGCTCGCCGCTGCCGTTGACCGCCCGCCACAACGCTGGTGCTGACTGCCGCCGCTGGTGTTGACGCGGCGTCCGGCGCGACCTGCGTCGCCGCCGGTCGCCACGCTGAGCGGGTGTCTCGCCGACCGTAGGTGCCGAGGGGCGTCTCGCCGACCGCCGTGCCGAGCGGGCACGCAACCGCCGACCCCCGAGGGTGCGGAGGTCGGCGGTGTGGATCAGCGGGTGCGGCGGCGGACCAGCAGGGCGATGCCCGCCAGGCCGACGGTGATCACCAGCATCACGCCGACGTTGAGCAGCAGCAGCCGCTGGAGTTCGTCGATCGCGTCGTCGAAACCCCGGCCCGGGTTCAGGGCCTCCTCCGGGAGCGTCCGCTCGCCGCCACCGACGCCACCGGTGACCGTGTCGGGTCGCCGCTCCAGCGGCACCCCGGCGGCGCGCAGCGTCTCGGACATGTTGAGCCGGCCCAGGAACCACCCGGCGGTGGTCTTGCGCGCGTCGGGCTGCTTGGCCGGCCGGAAGGCCCGGGGGCCGCCCTTGGCCAGCGGATAGAGGTCGTACGTCTGCTTGGGGACGTCTCCGGCGAGCACCACGATGGTGTACTTCGGACCGAGGTCGGCCGGCTTGGGCCCCTTGGCCTCGCCGGTGCGGCCGAACCAGCTGACCTGGTCGATGACCGCGACCACCTGGGTCGCAGCGGTGTCGGTGCGCAGGCGCAACGGCTCGGTCAACCCGACGCCGGTGATGTCCACCCCGGCGGGTGGCGTCTTCGGCGCCGCCCGGTGTGCCCCGGCCGGCTGCGCGGAAGCGCCGGTGGCCAGCACCGCCGCCGTCACGACCGTGGTGACCACTGAGAGTAGCCGCCTCACCCTGTCGACCATAGCCGCCTCCTCGCCCCGTTCGATGGATGGCTGTGCTGCGGGTCACGTGCGGGTCGGTCGACGTCGGTGATCGACCGGACGACACCGGCCCACCTCATAGACTTCATGGAACATCGCGCGGATGCAGCTCTGGGAACAATATGTGGAACTATCTGTGATCCTGGAACGACCAATGGGAAGCCGCGTGATCAGCGGGCGGATCGTACCTTTGCGGAGGGCTTCATGGGGGGCAGGGTCCCACGGTTGACGCGGGCGGTGCCAGTGCTCGTCGGCGTGGCGCTCGGCGTGGCGTTGCTGCCGGCGACGCCGGCGTTCGCGCATAACTCGCTTACCGGGAGCAATCCCGTCAACGGTGCCAAGGTGGCCACCGCGCCGGCCAAGGTCGAGCTGCGCTTTCTGGCCAAACTGGACCCCGAACGGACGAAGATCACAGTGGTCGGACCGGACAACGTCCCGGCCGCCGGTGGCGCACCGGCCTTCTCCGGCAGCCGGGTCAGCGTGCCGTTCTCCCCCGGGGCGGCCGGTCTCTACATCGTCGGATACCAACTGCCCTCCAACGACGGGCACCCGGTCAAGGGGGAGGTGCGGTTCACCCTCACCACCGGCACCGCCGCCGCACCCCCGTCGGTCACCCCGACGGCCGGCACCACCCCGACGGCCGGCACCACCCCGACGCCGAGCAGCAGCCCCGCCCCCGCCTCCCCGTCGACCACCCCGGTCGCCGCTGCCGGCACCGACGACACCGGTCGGGGCTGGCTCTGGGCGGCCGGCGGCCTGGTGCTGCTGGCCGTGCTCGCCGCCGGCCTGTTCCTGCGCCGACGCCGCTCCGCCCGCCCCTGACCGGCCCCGCCGATGACCGATCGGCCCGCCCCTGACCGGGTGCGGCGAGGGCCCGCCGGGAAACGGCGGGCCCTGACGGGTGCCGTGGTGGTCAGACCAGGCGGAGTCGGGCGGCGCGCAGCCGGGTCAGGGTGCGTTCCCGACCGAGCACCTCCAGCGACTCGAACAGCGGCAGCCCGACGGTGCGGCCGGTGACCGCCACCCGGACCGGGGCCTGCGCCTTACCCAGCTTGAGGCCACGCTCCGCGCCGACCGCCTCCAACGTCGACTTCAGCGACGCCGCGTCCCAGGACGCCAGCTCCGTGTAGCCGGCGACGGCCGCGTCGAGCAGCTCGGCCGCACCCTCCTTCATCGCCTTGGCCCAGGCCGCCTCGTCGATCAGCGGCTCGGCGAGGAAGAGGAAGTCGACGTTCGGCACGATCTCGCTGAGCACCGCGATCCGGGTCTGCGCCAGCGGGGCCACCGCCGCGAAGGCGTCGGCGTCGAACTCCGCCGGCTGCCACGGCGGCGGCGCGATGGTGCCGGTGCCGGTCAGCCAGGGCTGGCAGGCGACCACGAACTCGTCGACCGGCAGCGCCCGGATGTACTCGCCGTTGAACGCGCGCAGCTTCTTCTCGTCGAAGAAGGCAGGGGAGGGGTTGACCTCGGTCAACCGGAACTCCTCCTCGATCACCGACCAGGGCACGATCTCCCGGTCGCCCGACGGCGCCCAGCCGAGCAGCATCAGGTAGTTGCGCATCGCGGCGGCGAGATAACCCTCGTCCCGGTACGCCTCCAGGGCCACCTTGTCGCGCCGCTTGGACAGCTTCTGCCGCTTCTCGTTGACCACCACCGGCACGTGCGCCCAGATCGGCGGCTTGACGCCCAGCGCGTCCCAGAGCAGCTGCTGCTTCGGGGTGTTCGGCAGGTGCTCCTCGGCCCGGATCACGTGGGTGATTCCCATCGTCATGTCGTCCACGACGTTGGCGAGCAGGAACACCGGGGAGCCGTCGCCGCGGGCGATGACGAAGTCCTCGATCAGCTTGTTCTCGAACGTCGGCTCGCCCCGGATCAGGTCGACCACCACGGTCGTGCCCTCGTCGGGGGTCCGGAAGCGCAACGCCCGCCCCTCGCCCGGCGGCAGGCCCCGGTCCCGGCAGAAGCCGTCGTAGCCCTGGTACTGCGAGCCGGTACGCGCCTGCACGGCCTCCCGGGTGCAGTCGCAGTAGTAGGCCCGCCCGGCGTCGTGCAGCCGCTGGGCGGCGGCCCGGTGCTCACCGGCGTACGCGGACTGGAAGTAGGGGCCCTCGTAGGTGTCGCGGGCGATGCCGATCCAGTCCAGCGCGGACAGGATGCCCTCGGTCCACTCGGGCCTGTTGCGGGCGGCGTCGGTGTCCTCGACGCGCAGCACGAACACCCCGCCCTGCTGCTTGGCGTAGATCCAGTTCTGCAGCGCCGAGCGGGCGCCGCCGACGTGGAACATACCGGTCGGGGAAGGGGCGAAGCGCACACGTACCGTCACGCCGTCCAGCCTACGGCCGGCCGCGACCCGGTTTCCCCAGGGGGCCGGACGCCGTTGCCGGGCCGGCCACCGACGGGCGTTCCCGACCTGCGGGCGGCGGCGACCCGGCCCGGACCGGCCGGGTCGCCGCCGGGGGTCAGCGCACGCCCCGGATCTTGAGGACCAGGGCGCTGCCGAGCAGGGTGACCACGGCGGTCACGGCGTAGAGCGTGGGGTAGCCGCCCAGGTGGACCACGATCGGGGCGGACAGCGCCGGGCCGAGCACCTGGGGTGCCGAGTTCGCGATGTTGATCACCCCGAGGTCCTTGGCCCGGTCGGTGGCGCGCGGTAGCACCTCGGTGATCAGCGCCGCGTCGACCGAGAGGTAGACGCCGTAGCCGGCACCGAGCAGCACGGCCGCGACCAGCGCCATCGACCAGGTCGGCGCGACCGCCAGCAGCAGCGCGGCCACCGCCATCACCACCCCGGAGACGATCACGTAGACCTTGCGCCGGCCGGAGCGGTCGGACAGCATCCCGGAGACCACGGCGGTGAGCATCATGCCCAGGGTGTAGAGCAGGATCAGCACCAGCAGCCCGCCCTCGGGATCGGGGTAGCGCACCCCGTCGGTGAGGAAGTACAGCAGGTAGAGGGTGCCCAGGGCGTTGCCGATCTGCACCAGGAACCGGGTGATCCAGGCCCAGGCGAAGTCGGGGTGCCGGCGTGGGTCGATCCACATCGAGGCGACCAGCGCGCGCAGCCGCAGCGGTGGGCGGTGTTCCCGGGGCAGCGGGTCGTCGGGGGTGAGGAACGCGAACGGCAGCGACAGCAGCAGCACCGCCAACGCCATCGCCGTGTAGCCGGGGACGGTGCCGCTGACCAGGGCGGTGACCAGCACCGCGCCGAGCACCAGGCCGAGCGCCTGCGGGATGCCCACCCACCCGGAGACCCCGCCGCGCTGCACCACCGGCACCCGGTCGGGGATGCCGGCGGTGAGGCTGGCCAGCATCGCGTTGAAGCAGACCTGGGCGGCGACCCAGCCCAGCGCCACCCCGGCGATGGTCTGCTGCCGGGCCAGCAGCACCAGCGCCAGCGCGCCGAGCACCGCCCCACCTGCGGTCCAGACGTGCCGGCGGCCGAACTCCCGCCCGCCGACGCGTAGGCAGGTGCGGTCCGACAGCGCCCCGGCGAGCGGGTTGGCCAGCACGGCCGCGAGCGCGCCCAGCCCGGTGACGACGGCCAGCATCGCCTCCTTGTGGTCCGGCGAGATCCGTTCCACCTGCTGGGGCAGCAGCACCTGGATGGGGGTGAAGAAGGCCATCCACACGCCGAGGTTGGCCGCGAAGATCAACGCGATCCAGCTGCGCCGGACCGGGACGACCGGGTCGGCGAGCGCCGCCGGCAGCGAGGCCGGCGTCGGGTCGACGGTGGTCACCCCCGGCCGACCTGGGACCGGTACCAGGCGTACGAGGACTTCGGGGTACGGGTGCCGGTGGCGAAGTCGACGTGCACCAGGCCGAAGCGCTTGGTGAAGCCCTCCGCCCACTCCCAGTTGTCCAGCAGCGACCAGACGAAGTACCCGGTCACGTCGACACCCTCGTCGATGGCGGCGAGGACGGCGCGCAGGTGCCCGTCGAGGTAGGCGATCCGGTCCGGGTCGGGCACCTGACCGTCGGCGTCCGGGACGTCGTCGTAGGCGCAGCCGCCCTCGGTGACCTGGATCGGCGGCAGCGCGTCGCCGTACCGGTCACGCAGGCCGACGAGCAGGGTACGCAGCCCGTCCGGGACCACCGGCCAGTCGAACGCGGTACGCGGGTAGCCCTCCAGCGGGACCAGCTCGAACGGCAGCGGCGAGCCCTCCTCGGGGGCGCGTACCCCGGTGGGGTTGTAGTAGTTGACCCCCAGCACGTCCAGCGGCGCGGCGATCACCGCCAGGTCGCCGTCGCGTACCACGCCCGGGTCGAAGCCGTCGGGGTAGCTCCGGCCCAGCAGCGGGTCGGTGAACAGGTGGTTGTGCAGGGCGTCGTACGCCGCCGCGGCGGCGTGGTCGGCGTCGGTGTCGCCGTGGCGGACGACAGGCGAGTAGTTGTTGGCGATGGCCACCGGGGCGGTGCTGTGGGCGCGCAGCGCGGTCACCGCCAGCCCGTGCCCGAGCAGTTGGTGGTGGGCGGCGGGGAAGGAGTCGAAGAGCAGGGTCTGGCCGGGGGCGTGTTCGCCGGTGCCGTGGCCGAGGCTCAGGTGGATGAACGGCTCGTTGAGGGTGATCCAGAGTTTCACCCGGTCGCCGAGGCGTTCGGCGGTCACGTCGGCGTACTCGGCGAAGTGGGCGGCGGTGTCCCGGTTCAGCCAGCCGCCGGCGTCCTGGAGCGGCTGCGGCAGGTCCCAGTGGAACAGGGTGGCGACCGGGTCGATGCCGGCGGCCAGCAGGTCGTCGACGAGCCGGTCGTAGAAGTCCAGGCCGGCGGCGTTGACCGGGCCGGTGCCGCCGGGGCGGACCCGGGGCCAGGCGATCGAGAACCGGTACGCCGACACCCCGAGCCCGGCCAGCAGCGCGACGTCCTCCCGGTGCCGGTGGTAGTGGTCGCAGGCCACGTCGCCGGTGCTGCCGTCGATGATCCGGCCGGGGGTGTGCGCGAAGGTGTCCCAGATGGACGCTCCCCGGCCGTCGGCGGTGGCGCCTCCCTCGATCTGGTACGCGGAGGTGGACACCCCCCAACGGAAGCCGGCGGGGAAACCGGGGATCGGTGCGGTCGTCATCCACCCTCCCAGAACGCGAAACGTGTTCGCACTCTAGGGCGCGAAGCCCGGGAGCGCCATAGGTGCGGGGCAATGCGGGCGCAAGGGCTTCCGGCGTGTCTTTTTCCGAACACGTCCCAGTAAGTCCGATTTAGCGCATAGAGTGCGGAATATCGCGGATGTCCTCAGTGGGGGAAGAAACAGAATGATCCTCGTCGAACGCAGTGCGCACGTGACGGCGCCGGTGGAAGCGGTCTGGGAAGTCGTCCAGCGGGCCGAGCAGTTGCCCGCCTGGCTGGCCGGGGTCCGGGCCGCCGAGGTCCTCTCGGGGGAGGGCTTCGGCCGTCGACAACTCGTCCAGGCCGGGCGCGGCTCGGCGCACGAGGCCGAGGTGATCGCCTACCAGGAGCCCAACCTGATCGGCTGGCGGGAACGCGCCCGGGGGCCGGTGCCCGCGCCGAGGCACGCACCGAGATCTACGTGCAGCTCACCGCCGACGAGGAGGAGGGCGGCACGATCGTCCGACTGATCGTGGTCCGCTGGCCGGCCGGCCCGGTCAAGGGCGCCCTGCTGCGCCTCGGGCTGCGTCGGGTCGGCGCCGACCTGGAGGACTCGTTGGCCCGGCTGACCGACCTGGCCGTCGTCGGCTGACCCGACACCCCGTCGGCACCACCTGCGGATCCGGTCAAGATCACGCTCGATCACGCAGGGGCGGAGCGGGCGGAGGACACGAGAAGGGCCCGGCGCGAGGCGCCGGGCCCTTCGTCGTACCCGGGAACTAGCTGTCGCCGCCGGTCTCACCGACCGGGGCGGCGTTGACGTCGTCGATCGCGTACTTCTTGGCCGCCTCGGCCGGGACACCGGCCGGGATCGTCCCGCGCAGGGCGAGCTGCCGCAGCGTCGCCACCGCAACCGACTCGGCGTCGACGTGGAAGTGCCGACGCAGCGCGTGCCGGGTGTCCGACATGCCGAAGCCGTCGGTGCCGAGCGAGGTGTAGTCACCAGGTACCCAGCGGGCGATCAGGTCCGGTACCGCGCGCATCCAGTCGCTGACCGCGACCTTCGGCCCGTCGGCCTCGGCCAGCTTCTCCTGGATGTACGGCACCCGCTGCTCCGCGCCCGGGTTGAGCAGGTTGTGCTCCTCACAGAGCACCGCGTCGCGGCGCAGCTCCGACCACGAGGTCACCGACCAGACGTCGGCGGCCACCCCCCAGTCCTGGGCGAGCAGCTGCTGCGCCTTGAGCGCCCACTGCATGCCGGTGCCGGAGGCCAGGATGTTGGCCCGCGGCCCGTCGACCTGCGGGGCCGGCGCATAGCGGTAGATGCCCTTGAGTAGCCCCTCGACGTCCAGCTCGGACGGCTCGACCGGCTGGTGGATCGGCTCGTTGTAGACGGTGAGGTAGTAGAAGATGTTCTCTTGGTCCTCGCCGTACATCCGGTGCAGGCCGCGCTCCACGATGTGCGCCAGCTCGAACCCGAACGCCGCGTCGTAGGCGACCACCGCCGGGTTGGTCGCGGCCAGCAGCAGCGAGTGGCCGTCCTCGTGCTGGAGGCCCTCACCGTTGAGCGTGGTCCGCCCGGCGGTCGCGCCGAGGACGAAGCCCCGGGCCATCTGGTCGGCCGCCGCCCAGAAGCCGTCACCGGTGCGCTGGAACCCGAACATCGAGTAGAAGATGTACATCGGGATCATCGGCTCGTCGTGGGTGGCGTACGCGGTGCCGGCGGCGGTGAACGAGGCGACCGAACCGGCCTCGTTGATCCCCTCGTGCAGGATCTGCCCGGTCGTCGACTCCTTGTAGGACAGGAACAGGTCCCGGTCGACCGAGGTGTACCGCTGGCCGTGCGGGGAGTAGATCTTCGCGGTCGGGAAGATCGAGTCGAGGCCGAAGGTACGCGCCTCGTCCGGGATGATCGGCACCCAGCGCTTGCCGAACTCCTTGTCCTTCATGATGTCCTTGAGCAGGCGGACGAAGGCCATCGTGGTGGCCACCTTCTGCTTGCCCGAGCCGCGCTTGACGTCGGCGAACCGCTCTGGCCCCGGGATCGCCAGCTTCTTGTGGCTGGTCCGCCGGGACGGCAGGTAACCGCCGAGCTGCTCGCGCCGCTCCCGCAGGTAGGCCATCTCGTCCGAGGACTCACCCGGGGTGTAGTACGGCGGCAGGTAGGGGTTGTCCTCCAGCGCCTTGTCCGGGATGTCCAGGTAGAGCCGGTCGCGGAACAGCTTGAGGTCGTCAAGCGTCAGCTTCTTCATCTGGTGCGTGGCGTTGCGGCCCTCGAAGTGCGAGCCCAGCGTCCAGCCCTTGATGGTCTTGGCCAGGATGACGGTCGGCTGCCCGGTGTGCTCGGTGGCCGCCTTGTATGCCGCGTAGAGCTTGCGGTAGTCGTGCCCGCCCCGCTTGAGGTTCCAGATCTCGTCGTCGGACAGGTGCTCGACCATCTTGCGGGTCCGCTGGTCCCGGCCGAAGAAGTGCTCCCGCACGTACGCCCCGGACTCCGCCTTGTAGGTCTGGTAGTCGCCGTCGGGGGTGGTGTTCATCAGGTTGACCAGCGCGCCGTCGGTGTCCGCGGCGAGCAGCGGGTCCCACTCCCGGCCCCAGACCACCTTGATCACGTTCCACCCGGCGCCCCGGAAGAACGCCTCCAGCTCCTGCATCACCTTGCCGTTGCCCCGGACCGGGCCGTCCAGCCGCTGAAGGTTGCAGTTGATCACGAAGGTGAGGTTGTCCAGCTCCTCGCGGGCGGCCACGCCGATCGCGCCGAGCGACTCGACCTCGTCCATCTCGCCGTCGCCGAGGAAGGCCCAGACGTGCTGCTGGGAGGTGTCCTTGATGCCCCGGTGCTGCAGGTAGCGGTTGAACCGGGCCTGGTAGATCGCGTTCAGCGGGCCCAGACCCATGGAGACCGTGGGGAACTCCCAGAAGTCGGGCATCAGCCGAGGGTGCGGGTAGGACGGCAGTCCGCCGCCCGGGTGGGACAGCTCCTGCCGGAACCCGTCGAGCTGGTCCTCCGAGAGCCGACCCTCCAGGAACGCCCGCCCGTACATGCCGGGGGAGGCGTGCCCCTGGTAGAAGATGTGGTCGCCGCCGCCCGGGTGGTTCTTGCCCTTGAAGAAGTGGTTGAAGCCCACCTCGTAGAGGGAGGCGGAGCTGGCGAAGGTGGAGATGTGCCCACCGACGCCGATCTCCGGCCGCTGCGCCCGGTGCACCAGCATCGCCGCGTTCCACCGGACGTACGCCCGGATCCGCCGCTCGATGTGCTCGTCACCCGGGAACCAGGGTTCCTGCTCCGGGGTGATGGTGTTGATGTAGTCGGTGGTGGTCAGGGACGGCACCCCGACCTGCCGCTCGCGGGCCCGCTCCAGCAGGCTCAGCATGACGTACCGGGCGCGTTTGGTTCCGCGCTCGTCGATGACACCGTCGAGCGACTCGACCCACTCGCTGGTTTCTTCGGGGTCGATGTCCGGAAGCTGGCTCGGCAGACCAGCGGTGATCACCGGGCGCTTGCGTTCCGTAGCCACAGGCGTTCCCTCGGTTGTGTGTGGGATAGGTCTCTAGCGCCATCCTGCCCTCTGGTGGCACCCGTCGTCACCTCTAGCTCCCCCAGACGCGACGCTGAACACAGGTACCCGCCGGTAACTTTGCCCGGTCGGCCGCGTCGGGGCCGGCCGCCGTCGCCCCGCCGGGGTCGGCCCACCGGGGCCCGGCCCCGGCGGCCGGGGACGGCGGCGGTAACGGGTCGGATGCGGCAGAATGCGCCGTATGCGCAGCGAGGTGATCACCGTCCGGACCGGTTCCCGACCCACCGTCGTCGACGTCACGGCCGAGGCCGAGCGATTCGTCGCCGGGCAGGGCGACGGCCTGCTGCACGTCTTCGTGCCGCACGCCACCGCCGGGGTGGCGATCATCGAGACCGGCGCCGGCTCCGACGACGACCTGCTGCGGGCCCTCGACGACCTGCTGCCCACCGACGACCGCTGGCGGCACCGGCACGGCTCGCCCGGCCACGGCCGCGACCACGTGCTGCCCGCCTTCGTGCCGCCGTACGCGACCCTGCCGGTGCTCGGCGGGCGACTCCAGCTCGGCACCTGGCAGTCGGTCTGCCTGGTCGACCCCAACGGTGACAACCCGTCGCGCCAGCTCCGTTTCTCCTTCCTCCCCGGCTGACCCCGCCCCGCCCGCCCCCGCCGCCGGCCACCCGGGCGCCGCGTCCCGTCGCCCGGCCGTCCCGTCGCCCGGCCGTCCCGTCGCCCGGCCGTCCCGGCCCCCGGCGCGTCCCGGCCGCCGCGTCGGGGCGGCTCAGCGCAGCCCGGTCTCCGTCTCGACGGTGTACCGGTCCCGGTCCACGCCCGGCGGCAGCGCGCGGGCCGTCGTCGGCGGGCGGTCGCCCGTCTGGTGCAGGCCGGGCACCCGGTCCTCGACCACGAACGACGCCCGGGGGTACGCCGGGGCGCCCGCCCGGCTCACGTACGGCAGCACCATGAAGTCCGCACTGAGCTGCGCCGGGGTGATCGTGGTCCGGACGAAACCGCGCAGGTCGTTCTGGAACCGCAGGTGGGGATTGGTGCGCAACCAGGGGTGCGAGCCGCTGGCCGAGTCGAAGCCGTCCCCGCCCGAGGTGACCGAGGAGCAGACCAGCTCGGTGCCGACCGTCCGCGCGCCCGGGTCGGTGTAGTCCAGCTTCAGGTCGGCCGCCCAGTGCGCGTGCACGTCCCCGGTGAGCACCACCGGGTTGCGTACCCCGGCGGTCACCCAGCCCCGGGTGATCCGGTCCCGGGAGGCCAGGTAGCCGTCCCAGGCGTCCATGCTGGTCAGCCGGGTCGGCCCGGGGTCGCGGTCCCGGGCGGCGAAGAACACCTGCTGGGCGAGGAGGTCCCAGCGGGTGTCGGAGCGGCGGAACCCGTCCAGCAGCCACTGCTCCTGTGCCGTCCCGGTGATGGTGCGGCCCGGGTCGGCCGCCGCCGGGCAGTCCCGGTAGCCGTCCCCGCACGCCTGGTCGTCCCGGAACTGCCGGGTGTCGAGCAGGTGGAAGGTGGCCAGCCGCCCCCAGCGCAACCGCCGGTGCAGCGCGATGTCCGGACCGCGCGGCACCGAGGCCCGCCGCAGCGGCATGTTCTCGTGGTACGCCTGGAAGGCGGCGGCCCGCCGGGCCAGGAAGTTCGGGTCCGGCTCCTCCGGCACCGCGCCGGCCCAGTTGTTCTCCACCTCGTGGTCGTCGAAGACCACCGCCCAGGGGGCCACCGCGTGCGCCGCCTGCAGATCCGGGTCGGTCTTGTACTGCGCGTGCCGCTGCCGGTAGCCGGCCAGTGTCCGGGTCTCCGGCCCCTCGTGCCCGCGCGGCCGGTCCGGGCCGTACTCCCGGGCGTACTCGTACTGGTAGTCGCCGAGGTGCAGGATCAGCTCCGGCGCGCTCTCGGCCAGCCGCCGGTAGGCGGTGAAGTACCCCTGCTCGTAGTGGGAGCAGGAGACGAAACCCATCGCCAGCGCGGCGGGCAGGGACGCCGGGTCGGGCGCGGTGCGGGTCCGGGCGGTGGGGGAGAGGTGCCCCTCGGCCCGGAACCGGTAGAAGTACTCCCGCCCCGGCAGCAGCCCGGTCAGCTCGACGTGCACGCTGTGCGCCGACTCGGGCCGGGCGGTCGCCGTACCCCGCTGGACGACGTGCCGGAACAGCTCGTCGGCGGCCACCTCCCACTGCACCTCGACCGTCCGGTCGGGCATGCCGCCCAACCCGTCCGCGGCCAGCGGCTGCGGGGCCAGCCGGGTCCACAGCACCACCCCCTCGTGGTCCGGGTCGCCGGAGGCCACCCCGAGGGTGAACGGCCAGATCAACGGTCGGTGGCGGGCGGTGCCCACCGGGCGGGCGGGACGCCCGTCGGCGGCGTCGGCGGACGTCGGCAGACCGGCGGTCGCGCCGGCCGCGCCGAGCGCCGCGCCGGAGAGCAGGACGGTACGGCGGGACAGTGCCATGGGAACCTCCCGGGATGTGGTGCGTACCTGACCCCGGCAGCGTCGCGACCCACGGTGACCGTCAGGTGACGACTGGAGACCGTCGTCGTCTCCGCCAGCCGAACAGCGGCCGGCGACCGCCCCGGGCGGCGTGTCGGGCGGCCGTTGGTCGGGCGGCGCAGCCCGACGTCGGCATCCGGCGGGCAGCGGTGTCGATCGGCCCGGTGGTGCGGTGGGCGGTAGGCGCGGCCGTACAGTCGGGGGATGACGCAGGAGGCCGGCCGCACGCAGGCCGACCGGGGCGACCGCGCCGGGTTGACGGGCGAGACGGTACGCCGGTTCCTGCACGTCGCCGACGCGATCCGGCACGACCAGGAGGCCGCTCTCGGTGCGCTAGGACTCACCCCGGCGGCGGCCCGCGCACTGTGCGAATTGGACCCGGACCGGCCGTCGCCGGCGCGTGACCTCGCCGTCCGGTTGGCGTGCGACCGGTCCAACGTGACCGCCCTGGTCGACCGGCTGGAACAGGCCGGCCTGGTCACCCGCCGGGTCGACCCGATCGACCGGCGGCAGAAGACACTGCTGGTCACCGACGAGGGCCGCCGGGTGCGGGAACGGGTGCGCGAGGCGCTGTCGGGTTCCCGGCTGCTCGTCGGATTGACCGTCGAGGAGCTGTCCACGCTGCGGGAACTGGTGGAGAAGGTGTCCGACGGGGACTGCCCGCAGCGGTGCGCGGTGGACTGACTCACCCCGGTCGGGTCGTGTCTGAGTGGGCGACCGTGGCCTCCGTCGGTAATGCTGATCGCGTGACCACCCCGCAAGATCTCGACGACCGGTTCCGGGAGACCCTGGGCGCGTTACCCGAGCCCGAGCGGCGGCGTGACCCCGGGCAACCGCTACGGCCGGCCGCCGCGCTGACCGGCCGGCAGTTGCTCGCCCTCTTCGACGCGCAGGTGACCAGCCGTCAGCTCGACCTGGCCGGCCGCTGGCTGCGCAGCTTCGACGAGGGCTTCTACACGATCGGCTCCGCCGGGCACGAGGCCAACGCGGCGGTGGCCGCGGCGCTGCGCCCCACCGACCCGGCCCTGCTGCACTACCGCTCGGGCGCCTTCTACTGTCTGCGCGCTGCCCAGGCGGCCGGCAGCTTCCCGGGCGGCGACGCCTCGGCCGGCAGCTTCCCGGACGGTGACGCCGTGGCTGTCGGCTCCCCGGGCGGCGAAGGTTCGGCCGGCAGGTTCCCGGACGGTGACGGCCCGGCCGGCAGCTTCCCGGATGGCGACGGCCCGGCCGGCAGCTTCCCGGGCGGCGACGCCGTGGCTGTCGGCTTCCCGGACGGCGACGGCCCGGCCGTCGACCGCACCGGCGGGGACGGCGTGGCGGCGATCGGTTCCCCGCCCGCCGGCGGTGACCCCGACGACGGCACCGCCCCGGGGGCCGGTGAGCCGGAATCCCTCCACCCGGTCGGGGCACCGGACCGCACAGGTGCGTCGTCGGCCGCCGGGAGCGGCCCCGCCGGATCGTCGCCGGCAGCCGGTCCAGCGGCCGACGCCGGGGACGAACGCCCCGCGCCGGTGGGCACGACCGACCCCCTCGACGGTGACGCCGGCCCGGTCGGCCAGCCCGTCCCGGTCGGCCCGGTGGCCTACCGGGTGGGCAGCGACGGCACCACCGAGCCGGTGCCCCGGCAGCGGCCCGCCGCCCCGGAGGGCACCCCCGCCGCCCCCGCCGCCGCCCCGGTGACCGCCGCCCCGGACCCCGCCCCGGGCAGTCCCACCGCCGCCGATGCCGTCCCCACCGCCACCGATGCCGTCTCCGGGGGTCCCGTCTCCGCCGGTCCCGGTCCGGCCGGCCCCGGGCTCCCGGTGACCGGGACGTCCCCGGCAACGGCGGTCGACCCGGGACCGGGCGGGGACGACGGGTGGCAGGAGGCGTACGCCGGGGCGGCCCGGGACGTGCTGCGCGGGATGGTCGCCTCGACCCTCGACCCGATCGCCGGGGGCCGGCACAAGGTCTTCGGCCGGGCCGACCTGGCGGTGGTGCCGACGACCTCCACCATCGCCTCGCACCTGCCCCGGGCGGTCGGCCTGGGCCTGGCCCTGGAACGGCTGCGCCGGATCGACACCGCCGGCCGGCGCGACGACCCGGCCGGTCCGCCGCGCTCGCCGTGGCCCCGCGACGCCATCGTGGTCTGTTCGTTCGGCGACGCCTCGGTCAACCACGCCAGCGCCACCGCCGCGTTCAACACCGCCGGCTGGTACGACCACACCGGCCTGCGGATCCCGGTGCTCTTCGTCTGCGAGGACAACGGCCTGGGCATCAGCGTCCGGTCGCCGGACGGCTGGGTGGAGCGGGTCCTGCGGGCCCGGCCCGGGGTGCGCTACTTCACCGCCGACGGCACCGACCCGGTGGCCGTGCACGCGGTGGCCGCCGAGGCCGCCGGCTGGGTGCGGCGGCACCGGCGGCCGGCGGTGCTGCACCTGCGGACGGTACGGCTGCTGGGGCACGCCGGGGCGGACGCCGAGCGGGCGTACCGCAGCACCGCCGAGATCGCCGCCGACGAGGCGCGCGATCCGGTGCTGGCCACCGCCCGGCTGCTCGTCGAGGCGGGGGTGGCCACCGGCGAGGAACTGCTGGCCCGCTACGACGAGCGGGGCTGGCAGGTGCGGCGGACCGCCGAGGAGGTGCTCGACGAGCCGAAGCTGGCTGCCCCGGTCGACGTGGTGGCCCCGCTGTCGCCCCGCCGGCCCAAGCGGGTCGCCACGACGGTGGCGCAGGCGGCGCAGCGGGCGGCCGGGCCGGATGCGGCCGACCGGGTGGCGGCGTTCGGTGGCAAGCCCCCGGAGTTGGCCGGCCCGCTGACCCTGGCGCAGAGCATCAACGCCGCGCTCGCCGACGGGATGCTCAGCCACCCGCAGTTGGCGGTCTTCGGGGAGGACGTCGCGGCCAAGGGCGGGGTGTACGGGGTCACCAAGGGGCTGCGGGAGCGGTTCGGGGCGGCCCGGGTCTTCGACACCCTGCTGGACGAGACGTCGGTGCTGGGGTTGGGGCTGGGCGCCGGGCTGGCCGGGATGCTGCCGGTGCCGGAGATCCAGTACCTGGCGTACCTGCACAACGCCGAGGACCAGCTGCGGGGCGAGGCGGCCACGTTGCAGTTCTTCTCGCAGGGGGCGTTCCGCAACCCGATGGTGGTTCGGGTGCCGGGGCTGGCCTACCAGGAGGGGTTCGGCGGGCACTTCCACAACGACAACTCGGTGGCCGTACTGCGGGACGTGCCTGGTCTGGTGGTCGCGGTGCCGGCGCGGCCGGACGACGCCGGTCCGCTGCTGCGGACCTGCCTGGCCGCCGCCGTGGTGGACGGCACCGTCTCGGTGTTCCTGGAGCCGATCGCGCTCTACCACACCCGGGACCTGTACGAGCCGGGTGACGGCGAGTGGCTGGGGTCCTACGCCGAGCCGGCCGACTGGGCGGCCGGTCACGCGCCGATCGGCCGGGCCCGGGTGTACGGCGTGGGCTCGGCCGAGGACGTCACCATCGTCACGTTCGGTAACGGGGTGCGGATGTCGCTGCGGGCGGCGTCGACCCTGGCCGACGAGGGGATCGGCTGCCGGGTGGTGGACCTGCGGTGGCTGGCACCGCTGCCGGTGGCGGACCTGATCCGGGAGGCGTCCGCGACCGGTCGGGTGCTGGTGGTGGATGAGACCCGGCGGTCCGGCGGGGTCGGTGAGGGGATCCTCGCGACGCTTGTCGACGCCGGATTTGTGGGAGCGGCGCGGCGGGTGGCCGCAGTCGACTCGTTTGTACCATTAGGTCCGGCTGCCCGTCAGGTGCTGGTCTCCGAGGATGCCATTACCCAGGGTGCCCGTACGCTGCTGGCACGGTAAATTCCGTTCCACCCGGTGCGCCACTTGCGCGACGGACCACAACTGTGTGGACTCTGCCTGACGGCGTCACCGCGACGCCGCTGGGCAGGGACGAGATGAGGAGGCACGCGACAGTGAGCGCGACCGCTGGTCAGGCCGCCGACGGGGTACGTCTCCTGGCGGACCGGTTCGGGATCGAACCGGGCATGGTCGTCATGGAGATGGGGTACGACGAGGACGTCGACCAGGATCTCCGGGACGCCCTGACCGACCGCTGTGGAGAACTGGTCGACGAGGACACCGACGAGGTGGTCGACGCGGTGCTCGTCTGGTACCGCGACGGAGACGGTGACCTCTTCGAGCTTCTCGTCGACGCCCTCGGTCCGTTGGCCGACGCCGGAGTCGTGTGGCTGTTGACCCCGAAGGCCGGCCGGGACGGGCACGTCGAGCCGAGCGAGGTCGCCGAGTCGGCGCAGACCGCCGGGCTCCAGCAGACCTCGACCCTCAACGCCGGCCTGGACTGGAGCGCCGCCCGGCTCGTGCTGCGCCGGGGGTCCAAGGGGCGTAAGTAGGCTCCCCGGCCGGGCCGTGGCCCAACTGAGCAATCCCGCACCCGGGGCGTCCGCGCCGGGTGTGGCAGGCTGGACCCACCTCAGAGTCGACCCAAGGAGTTCGCATGCCGATCGAGGTTGGTGCCGAGGCGCCCGACTTCCTGTTGAAGGACCAGAACAACCAGGAGGTACGGCTCTCGGACTACCGGGGCAACCGCACCGTGCTGCTGGTCTTCTACCCGCTCGCCTTCACCGGCATCTGCCAGGGTGAGCTGTGCGAGGTGCGGGACAACCTCAACGACTACGTCAACGACGACGTGCAGGTGCTCACCGTCAGCGTCGACTCGATCTACGCCCACAAGATCTGGGCCGAGAAGGAGGGCTACCAGTTCCCGCTGCTGGCCGACTTCTGGCCGCACGGGGCGGTCGCCCAGGCGTACGGCGTCTTCAACGACCTCGCCGGCATCGCCAACCGGGGCACCTTCGTCATCGACAAGGCGGGCATCGTCCGGTTCGCCGAGATGAACATGCCGGGTGAGGCGCGTGACCAGCAGAGCTGGCGCAAGGCGCTCGCCGACACGGTCGCCGCCTGACGTTCCGCGGCGACCGCGCGTGCCGCCGTACCGGTTCCGCCGGTGCGGCGGCACACCGCTCGATCGGCACACCGTTGCGACGGGCCGGCGGCCGGCAGGTAAGCTTGCCAGCCACCGGCCCGCCCGCACGGGCGTTCCGGGCGCGTAGCTCAGTGGGAGAGCACTCGCCTTACAAGCGAGGGGTCGCAGGTTCGAAACCTGCCGCGCCCACCCCGCACCACAGGCACCGTGGCGATCCCGTAGAGCGGGGATCCGGCGGCTGACCGCAGCGACGGTCCCGACCGGCCTCCCGTGGAGACGTACACCGGGCATACTCACCTTGTGGATCAGGGACGCCGGATCGCCGAGCGCATGTACGACGCGTTCAACCGCCGGGACGTGGCGGCCATCGAGACCATCTTCGCCGGCACCTTCTACAGCCATCCGTTGCGGGCCACCGGCCGGGGGCGCGTGCAGCAGGCCTGGCAGCAGATGTGGGCGCAGCATCCCGACCTGAGGGTGACCCTGAAGGATCTGGTCGCGGACGGAGAGCGCGTGGCGACCCGGACCGAGATGGTCGGCCTCGCCGACGGCTCGACGGCGACGATGCTGGAGATGTTCACCTTCCGCGACGACCGGATCGTGGAGCTGTGGGGCCTGTCGGCGAAGCCGCAGGCCGCCCCCGACCGGCCCGAGGCGTGAGGCGCTGCCGTCGTGGTGGCCCGGGCGACGCCCCCGGGCCCGAGGCGGGGAGACACCGGTGAGCTACGCGGACGTCAACGGGTTGCGCCTCTGGTACGAGGAGCACGGCGACGGACCGCCGCTGGTGCTGTTGCACGGTGGTTACGGCTCGACGGAGACGTTCGCCCCGATCCTGCCGGCGTTGGCCGAGCGTCGCCGGGTGATCGCGGTGGATCTCCAGGGCCACGGCCGGACCGCCGACGTGGACCGACCCCTGCGGTACGAGTCGATGGCCTACGACGTCGCCGCGCTGCTACGCCACCTCGACCTGCCCGGGGCGGAGGTGCTCGGCTACTCCCTCGGTGGCGGGGTGGCGCTGCGTACCGCGATCCAACACCCGGAACTGGTGCGTCGGCTGGTGCTCATCTCCACCCCGTGCCGGCGGCGGGGCTGGTATCCCGAGGTGCTGACCATGATGGCCGGCCAGGACGAACGGGCGGGCGAGCAGATGCGTGGTACGCCCCCGCACCAGCTCTACCAACGGATCGCCCCCCGGCCCCAGGACTGGCCGCAGCTGTGGGCCAAGTCCGGTGCCCTGCTGCGCCACGAGTACGACTGGTCGCCGGAGGTGGCCGCCCTCGCCGTACCGACCCTGCTGGTCTTCGCCGACGCCGACTCGATCCCGGTCACCCACATGGCCGAGTTCTACCGGCTGCTCGGCGGCGGCCACCGGCACCCGGGCGCAGACGGCATCGGCCGCCCCACCTCCCGCCTGGCGGTACTCCCCGGCCTCACCCATCACGACATCCTCACCACCCCCCTCCTGCCCCAACTGGTCGTCCCCTTCCTCACCCACCAGCTCCGCTGACCCCGACCCGCCGAGGTCACCCCACCACCGGTGCGGTGATCAAGAGGTATTCGTCAGAAAAGCGGTGCAGGCTGACGTGAACCTCTTGATCACCGGACTGCTCCGGGGGTTTCGAGGCGGTGGCGGAGCCAGGGGACGAGGGCGGTGGCCTGGGCCTGTTGGAAGGCACGGACGGTGGGGATGCCGGCCGGTGGCGGGCGGCGGGCGCTGTCGGTGAAGAAACCGGCCAGGCCGGCATAGAAGCCGGTCAGGGTGGCGGGGTCGACATCGGCGGTGAGTGGCAACCGGCGCAGCAGCGCCTCGGTGTCGTGCCCGCCGTGCAGCCGCACGTTGACCAGCAGCAGCGCCGTGTCCAACCAGGTGGGCCCCCGGCAGGCCCACGGCCAGTCCACCACGGTGACCGCACCGTCCGCGTCGATCAACAGGTTGTCGGCCCGCACGTCCAGGTGGCACAGGGTGTCGCCGGTCAGCCCGGCCAGCCCCCGGTCGGCCGCCGCGCACAACTCGACCAGGTGCGCGGCGACCCACGGGTCGAGCCGGGGCGGCGGGTCGGCGACGATCCGCCGCCAGCCGGCGAAATCGTGGGCCAGCCGCTCGGCGGCGGTCGGCACGTCCGGCACCGGGCTCGGGGTGAGCGTGTCGGCCAGCGCCTCCAACGCGCGCAGCACCGGGTCGAGGTCCGCGGGCCGCCACGGCGTGTGCGGGTGCCGGCCGTCGACATCGGTGAGTACGAGCGCCACCCACTCACCGTCGTCGTGACAGCCGAGCAGCCGGGGCGTCGGGGCGCACCGGGGCAGTGCGGCCGTGTGCCGGGCCTCGGCGCGGTGCATCCGGGGGGTGTCCGGGTTCTGCGCCGAGCTGACCGCCTTGACGAACGCCCGTCGCCCGTCGGCCGTCAGCACCCGGTCGGCCGTGCCGGGGGAGTATCCACCGGGCTGGGAGACCGCTTCGACCACCCGGTCACCGATGATCCGTTCCACCGCCTGCCGGACATGCCCGGGCAGCTCATCCCACCCGATCCTGCCCCCACCCGCGTTCGCATCCGCCATCCCCCCACCCTGGCGAGCACCCCACACCCCAGGCAACCCGATTACCCCACCCACCCCACGTACCGCCCCGCCCCCGTCCCCGTCCCCGCCCTCGTCCCGTCCCCGCCCCCGCCCCGTCCCCGCCCCCGTCCCCGCCCTCGTCCCGTCCCCGTCCCCGCCCCGTCCCCGCCCTCGTCCCGTCCCCTCCCGCGCCCCGGTGATCAAGAAGTTTGCGTCACCCCGCAGGCCCGACCTGACGTAAACCTCTTGATCACCCGCCCACCCCCACCGCTGTTTTCGGTGATCAAGAGGTTTACGTCATTCCGCCCGGGTGGGTTGACGTAAACCTCTTGATCACCGGGGCGGGGACGGGGGAGGGCGGGGACGGGGGAGGGCGGGGGCTCGGCTGGGGCATGGGTTGGGGTTGGGGGGGAATGCGGGCGGGACGGTTCTGGGGAGGAGTGACGGATGAGGGGTCCCACCGGATTGACCATCGGTGTGCTCGGCTCGTACGGCGGTCGGAACCTCGGTGACGAGGCGATCCTCACCGGTCTGCTGGCTGACCTGCGGGAACAGGAGCCGAACGCCCGGATCATCGTGTTCTCCCGTAATCCGGCGCACACCGCGCTGGCCCACCCCGACGTCGAGGCGGTGCCCTGGGAGGGCGTGAGCCGGGTCGACTCGGCCGAGGTGCTGGCCCAGCTCGACCTGCTCATCCTCGGCGGGGGCGGCATCCTGTACGACAAGGAGGCCCGCCGCTACCTGCGCGTCGTGCGGGTCGCCCAGGAACGTGGGCTGCCCCTGCTGACGTACGCGGTGGGGGTCGGGCCGCTCAGCGACGGGGTGGACACCGGCATGGTCCGGGAGACGCTGGCCGGGGCGACCGAGGTGACCGTCCGGGATCAGGAGTCCCGGATGGTGCTGGAGGAGGCCGGGTTGCTCAACCCGATCACCGTCACCGCCGACCCGGCGTTCCTGTTGGAGCCGGAGGACTTTCCGGCCCGGCTGCTGCGCGAGGAGGGGGTGCCCGCCGGCAAGCGGCTGGTCGGGCTGAGCGTCCGGGAGCCGGGGCGGGCCGCGGAACGACTCGACGTCGACGGGTACCACCGGTTGCTCGCCCAGATCGGCGACTTCCTGGTGCAACGGATCGACGCGCACGTGCTGTTCGTACCGATGGAACGCGACGACATCCGGCACTCGCACGGGGTGCTGTCCCACATGATCGCCGCCGACCGGGGGCGCATCCTGCACGGTGACTACTCGCCCCGGCAGGTGCTCGGCCTGATGAAGCACTTTGACCTGGCGGTCGGCATGCGGCTGCACTTCCTGATCTTCGCGGCGATGGTCGGCACCCCGTTCCTGCCCCTGCCGTACGCGGGGAAGGTCTTCGACCTGGCCCAGCGGCTCGGCGTGCCGGCGCTGCGCGGCGTGGAACGTGAGGTGGAGGGTCCGCTGCTGGCGGAGGTCGACCGGCTCTGGGACGAACGGGACTCCCGCCGCGAGGCCACCGCCCGCCGCGTCGCCGAGGTGTGCGACCAGGCCCGAGGCACCTCCCAGGTCACCCGGGCGGTGCTGGACGGCCTGCGTTCACGCACCCTGGCCCGGATGGCCGCCTGATCGGCGGGCAGGCGGCCCGGATGGTTGTGTGATCGGCGGGCACGAGGCCCGGATGGTTGTGTGATCGGCGGGCACGCGGCCCGGATGGTTGCCTGATCGGCGGGCAGGTCGGTTCCCGGCAACCGGGGCGGGGTCAGAGCACCGGGCCGCGCCAGCGGTAGCGCCACTGGTCGCCGGCCGACTCCAGCTCGTAGATGTGGGCGTCGGCCAGCCCCTGCGGGCCGAGGTGGTGATGGGTCAGCGGGGGCCGGTCGTTGCTGTCCAGCTCGACGTCGACCGCCTCGCCGTCAGCCGGGCCGTCCGCCAGGGGAATCCGTACCGTCGAAGACATGCGCCCATCCTGCCAAGCCGGCCGCCGGGCCGCAGGGTTTGCCGGGACAGCGGGACGGCTCCGACGGTCCGGGCCGCGCCGGTCGGCCGGCAGGGTCGGGGTGCGGGTATCGTCCGCTGATGGCGGAGATCCAGATCGACCCGACGCTCGCTCCGGTACTGGCCCGCACCGGTGACGAGCGGGCGGTGCTCGACGCGTTCCTCGACTTCCACCGTGCGACCGTGCTGCGCAAGGCACGGGGCTTGACCGACGCCGAGGCGTCCCGTCGGCTGGTGCCGTCGGCGACCACCCTGGCCGGCATCCTGCGGCACCTCACCCTGGTCGAGCGGAACTGGTTCCCGTTCCTGCTCGCCCCGGCCCCCGGCGATGTCTTCCCCACCTCCGAGGAGGACGCGGCGGCCAGCTTCGCCCTGATGCCGGGGGAGACCCTCGACCAGCTCACCGACGGCTACGAGCGGGCGTGTGCCCGGTCCCGAGAGTTGGCCGCCCGGTTCCCCCTGGACCATGTGGTCGCGCAGCCGCAGCTCGGTGAGGTGTCGCTGCGTTGGATCATGGTGCACATGATCGAGGAGACGGCCCGGCACGCCGGGCACGCCGACATCCTCCGTGAGCTGACCGACGGCAGCACCGGCGCGGTCTGACCCCCTGCCGGAGCACGACGTCAGCCGGGCCGGTGTGGGCCGGGCGTGGCGGGGAACAGCCCGGTCGGATACTCCATCCCGTCGTGGGTGCAGGCAGCCGCAGCGACCCTGGCGGCGTACCCGGTGGCCGGCAGCAGCGCCGCCCCGCGCAGCCGGGCGGCGATCAGGCCGGCGGCGAAGGCGTCGCCGGCCCCGTTGGTGTCGACCACCGCACCGGGCGGTGTCGTCGTCGGCACCCGCACCGGGGGCCGGTCGCCCGGGTGGACGTCCGCGCCGTCCGCTCCCCGGGTCACCACCACCGTCCGGGGGGCGAGCGCCGCGGCGACCGCCGGGGCCCGGTCGCCCAGCCGGACGCCGCTGACGAAGACCAGGTCCGCCGCCTCGGCGAAGGGCCGGTGGTACGGGTCGTCGCCGTCCCAGTCGTGCAGGTCGGTGGAGAGCAGCACGCCCGGGGCCAGCGCGGCGCGCAGCGTGGGCAACCGGCCCCGGACCCAGTCCATGATCGAAACGTGGACGTGGGCCGCGCCGCCGGCCAGCGCGGCCAGTTCGGCGCGCGGGAACGGCGGCTCCCCACGCCACGGTCGGGGGTCGTAGAGCGCCATCCGGCGGCCGGCCGGGTCGACCAGGTTGACCGACCGGCGGGTGCCTCCGGGATCGTCGGCCAGCACCGACCGGATGCCGGTGCGGGCCAGCGCGGCGCGGACCACGTCGCCGGCCGGGTCGACCCCCAGCACGTCGACCACGGTCACCGTCAGTCCGAGCGCTGCGGCGGCCAGTGCCACCCCCGACCCGGTGTTGCCGACCCGCAGCTCGATCCCGGGAACGGTGACGGAGTCGGCGAGGGGCAGCGGCAGCGCGGGCACCCGGGTGCGGATGTCGACGCCCAGCCCACCGACGACGAGCAGGTCCACCATGGCGTCGACGGTAACCGGGCGCCGCCGCCTATCCTGGCCCCCGGGCGTCGACGAGGGGGAAACTGTGCTGGTCGTCCACGGGGTGTGGCTGGTCGGGGCCGGTCTGGCGGTGTGGGCGGAGGATTCCACCCGCCCGACGCAGGTGCCGCGCCGCCCCGGCCGCGCCCCGCGCGAACGCCCCCACCCCTTCGCCGCCGAACCGGCCGCCCTGTGCGCGTTGTTCGGTGACCGCCCGGCCGACGCCGTGCTGCTCACCCTCCCCACCCGGGCCGGTGCGCCGCTGCACTCCCCGGAGCTGGTCCCGGCCACCGTCGGGGAACCGGTCCGCGGCCCGGTCACCCTCGCCGCCTGGCGGACCCCCGCCCTCCGGTACGCCCCGGACGACGCGTTCGCCCTGCTGCGTACCCTCGACGGGCTCGACGCCGTGGTCGGGGCGGGCCTGCGGCACCTCGCGGAGCTTGCCGACTTCGCCGCCGACCTGGTGGCCCGCGGCCGGTTGCTGCCCGGTGTGGCCGACCGCCCGCCGGGGGAGGTGCCCCGGTCACCGGCGGGCCGGCGGGCGGCCGGCCGGTCGGTGCCGTCGGCGGGAGCGGCGGTCGGATGGGCGGTGTGGCGACCCCTGCTCACCGGCGCGGACGCCGCCTGGGCCCGGTCGTTGGCCCTGGCCCTGCCGCCGGCCACCCGGGCCGCCGTCGACACCCCCACGCCCACTTCCCGCTCCCGTTCCGGGTCACGCCGGCCGACCGGCCTGCGGTCCGAACCCGGGGAGGTGTCGCCCGGTTCCGGCACCACCACGGCGGCCCGACCCGGTGTCGACGTGCCGGCCGGGGCCTGGTCCGGTTCCGACGCGGTGGCGGGCGCGCGGTCCGGTATTGCCGTGGTCGGGTCGGCAGGTCTGGTCGCCGACGCGGTGGACCTGCTCACGGATGCCGCCGCCCGCCGGGTGCTGGCCGACACCGACCTGGTCCGGGGCGGTCGGCGCGACGGCGCGACGGCCGGTTGGCTGGCGGCCCTGACCGGCCCGCAGCGGCGTTTCACCGCCGAGCCCACCGCGTTGGCCACCCTCCGCACCGAGCTGGACGCCTGGCAGCGCGACGCGGTGGGCGGCCCGGTCCGGGCCAGTTTCCGGCTGGTCGAGCCGGCCGACGACGAGATCGTCGAAACCCTGACCGTGGTGCCGGCCGACCCGTCGACCGTCATCGGGCAGGGTGGACGGTGGCGGATCGAGTTCGGCCTCCAGGCCGCCGACGAGCCGGGCCTGCACGTGGCCGCCGGTGACATCTGGCGGACGCCGGAGCGGTTGCCGGCGCTCGCCGGCCGGTGGAACGACCCGCAGGAGACCCTGCTGGCCGAGCTGGGCCGGGCCGGGCGGCTCTGGCCGGAGCTGGACGAGGCGTTGCGCACCCCCACCCCGGAGCAGTTGGAGTTGGACGTCGAGGGTGCGCACCGGTTCCTGCGTGACGGCGCACCGGTGCTGCACGCCGCCGGCTTCGGGGTGCTGCTGCCGTCGTGGTGGCGGCGGCCGTCGGCGCGGCTCGGCACCCGGTTGCGGGCCAGCAGCCGGACCGCCCCGGGCACCGTCGCCGCCACCTCCGGGGGGCTCGGGCTGGACGCGCTCGTCGACTACCGATGGGAGGTGGCGCTCGGTGACGAGACGGTCGACGCCGACGAGTTGGCCGCCCTGGCCGCGATGAAGACCCCGCTGGTGCGGCTGCGGGGCCGGTGGGTGGAGCTGGACCCGAAGCGGCTGGCCGCCGGCCTGCGACTGCTGCGTTCCCCCGGCGAGCTGACCGTCGCCGACCTGCTCAAGATGGGTCTGACCGGGGCGGACGACCCGGAGGCGCTGCCGGTGCTTCAGGTGACCGCCGACGGGCCGCTCGGTGACCTGCTGGCCGGGCAGGCCGAACGGCGGCTCGTCCCGCTGGACCCGCCGCCCACCTTTCAGGGAACCCTGCGGCCCTACCAGCGGCGCGGGTTGGCCTGGCTGGCCTTCCTCCAGTCGTTGGGGCTCGGCGGGGTGCTCGCCGACGACATGGGGTTGGGCAAGACCGTGCAGCTGCTCGCCCTGCTCGCCGGGGACCGACCGGACGCCGGGCCGACCCTGCTGGTGTGCCCGATGTCGCTGGTCGGCAACTGGCAGCGGGAGGCGGCCCGGTTCACCCCCGGGTTGCGGGTGCACGTGCACCACGGCGCGGACCGGGCCCGGGGAGCGGAGTTCGAAGCTGCGGTGCACGCCGCCGACCTGGTGCTCACCACCTACTCGGTGGCGGCCCGGGACGCGGTCGCGTTGGCGTCGGTGGGCTGGCACCGGCTGGTTGTCGACGAGGCCCAGGCGATCAAGAACGCCGCCACCCGGCAGGCCGAGGCGGTCCGGGCGCTGCCCGCCCGGCACCGGGTCGCCGTCACCGGTACGCCGGTGGAGAACCGGCTGGCCGACCTCTGGTCGATCATGCAGTTCGCCAACCCCGGCCTGCTCGGCCCGGCCAGCAGCTTCCGACAGTCCTACGCGGTGCCGATCGAGCGGCACGGGGACGCCGACGCGGCGGCCCGGCTGCGCCGGATCACCGGCCCGTTCGTGCTGCGCCGGCTCAAGACCGACTCCTCGATCATCTCCGACCTGCCGGAGAAGCTGGAGATGGAGGTGGTCTGCAACCTCACCGCCGAGCAGGCGTCGCTCTACCGGGCGATCGTCGACGAGATGCTCGCGAAGATCGAGTCCAGCGACGGGATGGAACGGCGGGGCCTGGTGCTGGCCACCATGACCCGGCTCAAACAGGTCTGCAACCACCCCGCCCAACTGCTGCGCGATGGTTCACCGCTGGCCGCCCGCTCGGGCAAACTGCAACGGTTGGAGGAGATCGTCGACGAGGTGCTCGCGGCCGGCGAGAAAGCCCTGCTGTTCACCCAGTACGCCGAGTTCGGCGCGCTGCTGCGCGGCCACCTGTCGGCCCGCTTCGGTCGCGAGGTGCTCTACCTGCACGGCGGGGTGGGCAAGGCCGACCGGGACGACCTGGTCACCCGCTTCCAGTCCCCGGACGGACCGGCCCTGTTCGTACTCTCCCTCAAGGCCGGCGGTACCGGGCTCACCCTGACCGCCGCCAACCACGTCGTACACGTCGACCGGTGGTGGAACCCGGCGGTGGAGGACCAGGCCACCGACCGGGCGTTCCGGATCGGCCAACGGCGACGGGTACAGGTCCGCAAGTTCGTGTGTGCCGGCACCGTCGAGGAGAAGGTGGCCGCGATGATCGCCGACAAGCGGGCCCTGGCCGCATCGGTCGTGGGCAGCGGCGAACAGTGGGTCACCGAGCTGTCCACCGGGCAGCTGCGGGAACTGTTCACGCTGGACGCCGGGGCGGTGGTCGAATGACCCCCCGGCGTGCCGGACCCCCCGCTGACGGCCCCGGCACGGCTGATCCTGACCCGGTCGGGTCGGGGCCGACTGGTCCGGCGGCGGAGGGCTCCGGGGTGGGGGGCGCGTTCGCCGACTTCGGCCCGCCGCGTCGGGTCGACGGCGGATTGCGGGCGCGCAGCACCCGGGGGGCGATCGGGGTCTCCTGGTGGTCCCGGCGGTTCCTGGAGGTGCTGGAGTCGTTCGCGCTCGGCACTCGACTCACCCGGGGCCGGGCGTACGCCCGCCGGGGGCAGGTGCTCCGGCTCGACGTGTCACCCGGGCGGGTCGAGGCGAGTGTGCAGGGTTCCCGCCCCCGGCCCTACCCGGTGGTCATCACCCTGCCGCCGTTTCCGGAGGCGCTCTGGGCCCGGGTCGAACGCGAGCTGGCCGGTCAGGCGTTCTTCAGCGCCCGGCTGCTCGCCGGTGACCTACCGGCCGAGTTGGAGGAGCTGTTCGCCGGTGCCGGTGCGCCGTTGTTCCCCGACTCGGTGGGGGAGCTGACCCAACGCTGCGGGTGCCCCGACTTCGCGGTGCCGTGCAAGCATCTCGCGGCGACGTTCTATCTGCTCGCCGAGGCGTTCGACGCCGACCCGTTCCAACTGTTGCACTGGCGGGGCCGCAGTCGCGACGCCCTGCTGGGCCGGCTCCGCTCCCTGCGCGCCGAGGCGGTCGGCCGGCCGCTGCCTGCCGGGGCGGTCGGGTCGTCTCCGCCCGCCGTCGTCGACCCTGCCGCCGGGCGGCAGGGGGTCGGATCGGCGAGCGGGCCGGCCGGTGTTCCGGTGTCGCGCGTACCGGACGGTGGGCCGGACGCCGGTACGCCCGATCGGACGTCGGGGCCCGGGTCGTCGGTGGTGGAAGGGGTGGCATCCGGGCCACCGAGCGCTGTGGCGGGGGCGGCCCGGGTGCTCGCCGACCTGCCCGACGCGCCGCTCACCGAGGCGGTGGACCGGTTCTGGCTGCCGCCGGTGCCGTTGCCGGACCGGCCGCCCATCCTGGCCACCGGTCCGGAACTGCTGCTGCGGCAACTCGGCTCGCCCGCTGCGACGATCGGCGGCCCCGGCCTGCTGGAACGCCTGCGCCGGGCCTACCAGGCCCTCGGCCCGTCCTGACCAGTGGTCCGCCCCGACCCGTGACGGTTCATGGTCGACACCAGTGGGGCGATGTCGGGGTGTCCCCGTCGCGTCGACCCCGCACCATCGCCACCCTGGTGTCGACCATGACGCGGGTCAACGCCAGCGGTGCCGGAAATGCCACATCAGGCCGGTGTTGGCTGCCACGAGCACGACGCACGCGGCACCGGCCGTCCGTCCGGCCACGACGGTCATCGCGGGCAGCGACGCCCACAGGATGACGGTCAGCAACATCAGCCAGCGTCCGCGCCGGGCCCGGATCCGATGGTCGAGTCTCGCGAAGAACTTCGGGTCGCTCTCCCGGAGCTGCCGGGTGATCTGTTCGAATCTGCGCTGATCCTCTTTGCTGAGCATGGCGGTGCCTTCCCCTCACGGCTGTCAGCGGTTCGGCGGCTTGTCAGCGGTTCGGCGGCTTACCCGCTCCGGCTGCGGGTCACGCCCTCCTGCTGCTGCTACTTTCGGTCCCACCCACCAGCCGAAGGGGACAGGCCGACCGAAGGCGCACCCGGCCGACCGAACGACGCAGAGCGGTCGACGGCACCGCGACAGACCGGCCGACACCGGGCCCGGCTGGCGGACGGGCGCGGCGAGGCTGCGGGTGGCCCGGCCCGGCCTGAGGGTGGGCGGGCCGGGTGAAACCGGGCTGCGGGGGCGTGCGGTGACTCTTCGCCCAGGCTTACCGGTGGCTTAAGTTTCGCTGTGCCGGTGAACGTCGGATGCGGTGACGCGTACCGCTGCGTCGTGACGGCAGGGCTGCCGACGGACACGTCGTCCCTGCTGGGGACGCCGCCGGCCGACCGGGGTGTGGCAGCCCGGCTGATCGGGGTGCTGAGCTGCGGCTTAAGTGCCCGCCGGGGCCGCCGCGACCCGCCTTGAAGGCGCCGCAACCCTTGGCTACCTTCCCCGCAACGACTCCTCCGGCAGCCGCCGCCGCACCCCTGCCCGCCCCCCGGCCGCAGTGGTACGACGCATCGAAAGAAAACGGGACCGGTACATGGCCGACCAGAAGGTGCCACCGCGCCGACCGCACGCCACCGACGAGAGGCGTTCCGGCGCACCCTACGGCGAGCCGACCGCCGGACCCCCGCCGGTGTCCCGGGGACCACAGTGGGTGGGGCCCGAGGGGTTGGGTCGGCAGGCGTTCCACCAGCCGGCCGGCACCGGACTACCGCACCTGGACGACGACGGCGACGCCCGCGACCGGGTCGGCCGGCGGCGCGCACTGGTCGCGCTGGGCGGCACCGCCGCCGTGGTGGCCGGCGGCGCGGCGCTGGCGATGAGCCCCCAGGTGCGGAGCCTGTTCGGTGCCGACGCCGTCGCCGGGGACGCCACCGGCGCCACCGTCACCGACGGCACCCCGGCCCGACCCAGCGGCCAGCAGCCGAGCACGGTACGCACCTACACCGAGCAGAACGAGAGCTACATGGGCTCCCGGGCCGGTGCGGCGCTGAAGAAGAACTCGCCCAACGGCGGGCGGACCTTCTCCGGCCCCGCCGCCGCGGCGGCGGAGACCCCGGTGACGGTGAGGACCGTGCTGGCCAAGGACCCGATCCGGCACCTGGCCAGCCGGGCCACCTTCGGGGCCACCCCGAAGGTGCTCGCCGACATCAGGCGGATGGGCATCGACGCCTGGGTGCGCCAACAGCTCGACCCGGAGAAGATCGCGCCCAGCGCCGCCGAGCTGAAGCTCGCCGAGCTGCCCACCCTCAAGCTGACCAGCCAGCAGCTGCGCGACCAGCGCGAACAGCTCAACGCGCGGGGGGCGCAGCCGGAGCGGGAGATGGTCGACGGCACGCTGGCCCGGCAGATCTGGTCGGAACGGCAGCTGTACGAGGTGATGGTCGACTTCTGGAACGACTTCCTGCACGTCGCCGCGGACTTCGACGGCGGTGAGGCGTACCGCAACTCGTTCGACCGGGACGTGGTCCGCAAGCACGCCATGGGCAGCTACCCGGAGATGCTGGTGGCGGCCAACAGGCACCCGGCGTTGCTGCTCTACCTCAACCAGAACGACTCCCGGGCCGACGCGGTCAACGAGAACCTGGCCCGGGAGAACCTGGAGCTGTACTCGGTCGGGGTCGACGGCGGCTACACCGAGAAGGACGTCCGGCAGGCCGCCCTGCTGCAGACCGGCCGGGGCGTCGACGACGGGCGGTACGTCTTCCGTCCCGAGCGGCACTACCGGGGCAAGGTGAAGATCCTCGGCTTCAGCCACCCCAACGACTCGACCGACCCGAAGAAGGCCGACCAGGTCATCGACGCGTACCTCACGTACCTCGCGCTGCACCCGTCGACCGCCAGGTACGTGGCCCGCAGCCTGGCCACCCGGTTCGTCTCGGACACCCCGCCGAAGTCCCTGGTGGACCGGCTCGCCAACATCTACACGGTCAACAGGGGCTCGGTGAAGCCGCTGCTGATGTCGCTGTTCAGCTCGTCGGAGTTCTGGGCGGCGGTCGGGCAGAAGGTGCGCCGACCGATGGAGTACCTGGTCGCCACGTACCGGACGCTGGGCGTCGGGCCGCAGGCCGGGCCGGGCTTCCGGCAGGGCGACAGCAAACGCACCGCCTTCGCCCAGGGGCTGCGCCAGATCCACGACAAGCTGCGCGAGCTGGGCCAGTACCCGATGGGTCAACCCACCCCCGACGGCTACCCGGACGTCTACGTCGCCTGGACGTCGGCCGGCACGATGGTCAACGGCTGGAACGAGGCCGCGGAGCTGATCGCCGGCCGTCGCACCCAGTTCACGTACACCCGGCCGGAGAAGCTGGTGGCGAAGCCGCCGCCGACCGCCGGGGCGTACGTGGACGCGTTGGCCCTGCGGCTGGTGCACCAGAAGCTGTCGGCGCGGGAGCGCACCCTGATCCTCGGGGTGGCCGGGGTGTCCGCCACCGCACGGGTCGACGCCACGTTCGACGGGGCGATCGCCGCCGTCGCGCGGGCGATCCTCGCGTCCCCCCAGCACCACCTGCGGTGAGGCAGACGATGGACAAGCCGGTGACGCACCCGAGGGAGAAGACCGTGCCCGCGTTCCCCCTGCACCCCGAGTGCCCCGACCTGCGCCGCCTCGCCGACGACCCGACCGAGGCGCTGCTGCGGGCCGAGGCCGACGTCGTCGCCGCCGAGAACGCCGCCGAGGCCGACCGCTACCGCCGGCTGGAGGACCTGGAGGAGGCCCAGCAGGACGGGCGCGGGGTGACCCGGCGGACGTTCGTCGCCGGGGCCGCCGCCACCGCCACCACGCTGGCCACCGCCCAGTTCGTCACCACCTCCGCCTCGTTCGCGGCGACGAGGACCGGCACCCTGATCCACGTCTTCCTCTACGGCGGGCTCGACGGGCTCAGCCTGGTCGCCCCCGCCGACGACCCGGTGCTCGCCAGGGCCCGCCCCGACCTGCTGCTCGGCGGCGACTCGCTGGCCCTGGGCCGGGGCTTCACGCTGACCAGCGCGTTCGCCCCGTTGGAGAAGTGGCTCAGGGCCGGTCAGCTCGGGTTCGTCCCGGCGGTCTCCGACGAGCGGTTGTCGCGCAGCCACTTCCAGGCCGCCGACGCCTGCAACCTGGGCGGTCTGCCCAGCGAGACCGGTGGCCGGGGCTGGCTGGACAGCCTCGTCGACGCCCTCGGCAAGGGCACCGCGTTCCGCAGCGTCGGCATCGGCAGCACGCTGCCCCGCTCGCTGGTCGGCACCAACGGCGCGTTGTCGCTCAACAGCGTCGGCTCGCTGCGGCTCAACGGCGACGACCGCTACCGGGCGGCCACCGAGAAGGCGATCCGGGGCCTGTTCACCGGGATCAACCACCCCGTCGAGGAGGCGGTGATCGAGGGGATGGGTGCGTTGGCGACCGCCCAGCAGCTCGCCGCCAAGCCGTACCAGCCGGCGGAGGGCGTGACCTACCAGGGCGTCGGGTACGCCTTCCAGCAGCTCGCCCAGCTGATCAAGGGCGGGGCGAACGTCCGGGTCGCCACGGTCGGGATGGGCGGCTACGACACCCACGAGAACCAGGGCACCCGCCCCGGCGGTCAGCTGCACCGTCGGCTCGGCGAACTGGCCGGCGCGATGGCGGCGTTCTTCACCGACCTGGGCGACCGGGCCGCCGACGTCACGATCATGGTGTCCAGCGAGTTCGGCCGTCGGGTCGCCTCCAACGGCGGCGGCACCGACCACGGCCACGGCGGGGTGGTCACCATCCTGTCCGGGCGTCGGCTCGCCGGCTCGCTGCTCGGCAGGTGGGACGGATTGAGCGATCTGGACTCGGGAGACGTACCTGAGTACAACAACATGTTCGACGTCTACGGTGCGGTGGCGCAGGGCCGGTTCGGGCTGACCACCGCCCAGGTCGACAAGATCTTCCCGAGGAAGAAGTACACCCCGATGAAGCTCTACGCGTGACCTATCAGGACATGCACGCCGCCGGCCGTCGCACCGGGGACCCGTCCCGGTCCGGCGGCCGGTCGGCTGCGTCCGTACGCCCGCCGCCCGCCCTGCCACGACGGGGGTCGGCCGGTCGGCGGGTGGTGTCCGGGCTGTTCTGGGTGGGCCTGGTGGCCGCGGTGCTGCCGTGGTGGCTCGACACCCCGGCCGGTTCGCTGGCCGGCACCGCCGACGTGCTCACCGCCGCCGGTCGGGTCACCGGCCTGGTCGCCGGCTACCTGCTGCTGGTGCAGGTGCTGATGATGAGCCGGCTCGGGGTGCTGGAACGCGGGGTCGGCGGCGAGCGGCTGTCCCGGGTGCACCGGGACCTGGGCGCGACGCTGCTGGTGGCGGTGCTGGCCCACCTGTCGCTGCTGGTGGTCGGCTACGCGCGCACCCAGGGCAACCCGGTCACCGCCCAGGTGGGGGTGCTGCTGCGTGACTTCGACGACATGGTGTCCGCGTTCGTCGCGGCCGGCATCCTGGTGCTGGTCGGCTGCACCGGCATCCGGGCGGTCCGCCGGGCGGTGCCCTACGAACTCTGGTACCACCTGCACCTGACCAGCTACCTGGCGCTGCTGCTCGGTTTCGGCCACCAGTTCAGCAACGGTGCGCAGCTCTTCCCACCCGGCCCGGTACGCACCGGCTGGATCACCGGCTACCTGCTGGTCGCCGCCGCCCTGGTGTGGGGCCGGCTGGTCGCGCCGCTGCTGCTCAACCTGCGGCACCGGCTGCGGGTGGCCGACGTGGTGGCGGAGAGCCCCGACACGGTGTCGCTCTATCTGACCGGTCGTCGGCTCCAGCAACTCGACCTGCTCGGCGGGCAGTACCTGCGCTGGCGGTTCCTGACCCGGGGCTGCTGGTGGCAGTCACACCCGTTCTCGCTCTCCGCCGCCGCGAACGGCCGCTGGCTGCGGCTGACCGTCAAGGTGGTCGGCGGGCACACCGCCGACCTGCGCGACCTCGACCCCGGCACCCGGGTCTGGGTGGAGGGCCCGTCCGGCACGTTCACCGCCGCGCACCGGACCCGGGACCGGGCTCTGCTGATCGCCGGTGGCAGCGGCATCGGACCGCTGCGGGCGATGCTTGAGGAGTTGCCACCCGGCGCGGCCCTGATCTACCGGGCCCGCACCCCGGCCGACGTGCTGCTGCACCACGAGCTGGACTGGTTGGCCGAGGCCCGGCAGACGTCGGTCTGGTATGTCATCGGCTCCCGGGACGACCCCGGCCCCCGCCAGGTGATGAGCCCGGACGGGCTGCGCCGGCTGGTGCCCGACCTGATCCGCCGCGACGTGTACCTGTGCGGGCCGGAGGGGCTGGTCGAGTCGTCGATGCGGGTGCTCCGCCAGGCCGGTGTGCCCCGCCGGCAGATCCACCTCGCCCCGTTCGAGCTGTAGGAAGGCACCTGACATGCGTCGCGCGCTGCTCGCGATCACCGGGCTGGCCGCCGGCACCACCGCCCTGGTGGTGCTCAAGGGCGCACCGGACGCCCGCCAGGTCGCCCAGGACCTGCCGGCCGGTGCGCCGGGCGGCACCACTGCGGCCACACCCGGCGCGGCTCCGGAGCGGGCCGCCGCGAAACCCCGACCGACCGGCCGACCCGACACCACCGCGGCCCGCACCCCGGGGGCGGGCCGGACCGGCACCGGAGCCGGCCCACGCAGCACCCCGGCCGCCCCGAGGACCAGCGCCGCCGCGCCGAAGTCGACCACCCGCAAGGTCACCGGGCCGGTGGTCGTCACGGAGTTCGGCAACGTGCAGGTGCAGATCACCGTCACCGGCACGAAGATCGTCAACGCGGTGGCCCTGGAACTGCCCCAGGGCGGCCAGTCCGACCTGCGCAGCAACCGGGTCGACGACACCTACAGCGGCACCTCCGGCACGGTGGTACGCCAGCAGGACGCCAACCTGGACACCGTCTCCCAGGCGACCGCCACCAGCAACGGTTACCGGCAGTCGTTGCAGGCCGCCCTCGACCAGGTGCGCTGATGACCGCGCCGGTGACCCGGCCCGGCCTGCGCCGGGTCGAGCAGGTGATGGGTACGGCGATCAGCCTGGACCTCGCCGACGACCTGCCCGCCGCCATCCTGCGCGAGTTGGCCGACGACACGTTCCACTGGCTGCGCGAGGTCGACGCCCGGTTCACCACCTACGCCGAGGACAGCGAGGTGCGCCGCGTCGACCGGGGGGAGTTGCCGCTGTCCGGGGCGTCGGCGGACCTGCGGGCGGTGCTGGCCCGCTGCGCCGACCTGTGGGGCGACACCGACGGCTTCTTCGACGCGTACGCCACCGGGCGGCTGGACCCCTCCGGTTACGTGAAGGGCTGGGCGGCGCAGGTCGCCTCGGACCGGCTGGTGGCCGCCGGGGCGGTCGACCACTGCCTCAACGCCGGCGGTGACGTCCGGGTACGCGGGCACTCGTCGTCCGGGCGGCCGTGGCGGATCGGCGTCCGGCACCCCTGGGACGCGTACGCCACCTGCCTGGTGCTCACCGGCACCGATCTGGCGGTCGCCACCTCGGGCGTCTACGAGCGGGGCCACCACGTCGTCGATCCCCGGCGGGGCGGCCCGGCCCGGGGGCTGCGCTCGGTCACCGTGGTCGGCCCGGACCTGGGCGTCGCCGACGCGTACGCCACGGCGGCGGTGGCGATGGGCGTGGCCGGGATCGGCTGGCTCGACCGGCTGCCCGGCCACCTGCACGCGGTGGTCACCGACGACGGTCGGCTGCTGCGCTCCACCGCCCTGCCGCTGGCCGACTGACCGCCCGTGCCGAGTGTCACCAGGTCGGTGGACGACGCGCGCCGACGCACAGGTCGGCGGCCCGCAGTCCGGGGTGCTCCGGGCCGTGTGGGTTGCGGGCGTTCACCGGGCCGCGTGGGGTGCAAATTTTCACCCGGCCGGGCGCGGTGTGGGCTCTCACCCGAGCGTGCCCGGTGCGGGCGTTCACCGGGCTGTGCGGTGGGTGCCGGCCGGGCGGGAGCCGGTCGGCCGGGGGCGGCCGGGTCGGGAACCGGCGGGCCGGGTGTCCGACCAGTGTCGGGGCCGTCGCCGGTGGGGTGGTTCGGTGCCGCCGGTGTGCCGCATCTCGTCGTCCCTGGCCATGTCCTACCCCCGCTCCGGTGGCGCGTGCGCGCCGTCGTGGTGTGCAACGAGTCCGGCGTCGGCGGGGACGTTGGCGGGAACCCGACCCCGCCGACGCCCGTCCCGTCGCGCCCCGGCGGTCAGTGGCCGCGGCGGGGCAGCGGGAGCTGGCCGGGCAGCAGCTCCGGGGTCAGCGTCACCCCGTCGGCCCGCAACGCCCCGATCAAAGTGTTCTGCAACAGGTACGAGTCGGGCAGCTGCCAGCGGGCCTGCTCGGGGGCGACCGCCCAGCGCACCGGTCCCTCGGGCAGCCTGGTGGGGGGCGCGGGGATCCACGAGCCGGTGCCGTGCCGGACCACGTGGAAGCAGTGTTCCAGCTCGGGGCGCAGCGGGTCACCGGGGCGGACCAGGAACATCCACCGTCCGGTCGGGGTCACCACCACTGGACCCCGGGCCCCGGGGCCGGCGGGGTGGCCGGGCACGGCGTCGAGCAGCCGGCGGCCCAGGTGCGCCGACACCTCCAGCACGTCGAACGCCCGACCGGTGGGCAGCAGCACCCCGTGCGGGCGGCTGCGCCACCAGGTGGCCACCCGGGCCGGGTCGGTGCTCGCCCCCCGTTCCCAGTTCTCCAGCGCGGGATGGCAGCCGACGGTGGGACAGCCGGCCCGGCCGCACACGAAGCGGCTGCGCGCCAAACAGGCGCCGGGGGTCACCTCCCAGCCGTGCACCGCGTACCGCACGGCGATCCGGCGCAGCCGGACCCGTTCGATCGGCGACAGCTGGGCGACCCGTGGCCCGACGTTCCCCCACATGTCCCGTGCTCTCCTCTGGCCTCGACCGGTCACCCGCCACCCCTCACGTCGAGCGCCGTCACTGTCGTGATCCGGGATCGTTGACCTGACGAACGGCTCATGCAACTTGCACGAAGGTACGAAAAGCAGGTGTACGAACGACGTACACCCTGTGCGACCAGCGAATACCTGGGACGGACGGATCGGAGGCGCCCAGTGCGGGTCGTCCGGAGCCCGGTCGGACGACCCACGAGGGGGAGGAACGGGAGAAGATGGACGAGCTTCCGATAGGGCGGCGGGTGGCCTACTGGCGCGGACGGCGCAAAATGTCCCAGCAGGTCTTCGCCGACCGACTCGGCAAGTCCAAGAGCTGGGTCGACAAGGTCGAGCGCGGGGTCCGCCGGCTGGACAAGTTCTCCGTGCTGTACGAGATCGCCGTGATCCTCCGGATCGACGTGCAGCTGCTGCTCGGCAAGGACCCGGAACGGCGCAGCGACGCGTTCAGCTGCATCGACCAGGTCGAGGTGCAGGAGATCCGGGCCGCCCTGGAGCAGTACGCCTCGATGACCGTCTACTTCGACGCCGTGGCGTACCCGCCGCCGCTGTCCGACATGCGCAAGGCCGTCACGCACGCCTGGCTCACCTACCAGTACGGCCGCTACGGGATGCTCACCCGGGCGCTGCCGAAGCTGCTGCGGGAGGCCCAGGCGGCCGACGCCGGCTACGGCGGGGAGCAGGGCAAGGAAGCCGCCCACCTGCTCGGGCAGGTCTACCAGATCGCCTCCTCGGTCCTACGCAAGCTCGGCGAGTGCGAGCTGGCCTGGTTGGCGGCCGACCGGTCGATGGCGGTCGCCCAGCGCGCCGACGACCAGTTGCTGGCCGGCGTCGCCACCGCCCGGGTCTGCAACGCGCTGGTGGCGATGGGCCGGGCCCGGCCCGCCCTGGAGCTGAACGTCAGCATCGCCAACCGGCTCGCCCCCGGCGGCATGAACGACAGCGCGCCGGACCGGCTCTCCGTCTACGGCATGCTGCTGTTGCAGGGCGCGATGGCGGCGGCCCGGTTCGGCGACTCGGACACGGTCGAGGACCTGCTGCACGGGGCCCACGAGGCGGCCCTGATGCTCGGCGGCGACGAGAACCACTACTGGACCTCGTTCGGCCCGACCAACCTGGAGCTGCACCGGGCCGCCGCCGCCGTGGAGCTGGGCGACGGCGGGCGGGCCGTGGAGATCCACCAGCGCATCCCCGAGCCGAGCTTCAACGGGCTGCTGCCCGAACGCCGGGCCCACCACCTGCTCGACATCGCCCGGGGCTACGCCCAGCTCGGTGACGTCGCCAAGGCGGGGGAGATGCTGCTGCGCGGTGACCGGCTCGCCCCGTCCGAGATCCGCTGCCGACCCATCGCCCACGAAGTGATGTCCGACGTGCTGCGTCGCACACGGGGTGCGTTGCCCGCGCCGATAGCGGAGTTGGCTGAGCAGATGGGAGTCGGAGTATGAACACGGCGGCGGCCGGATGAGCGGCAGCCCCCACCAGAGCAGTGAGCACCGCGGAGTGCTCTACGTCATCGCCTGCGGTTCGCCGCTGGCCCGTCACCTCGATCGACTCGTCGGCCTCGCCCAGGACGACGGCTGGGAGGTCTGCGTCGTCACCACCCCCGACGGGGCCAAGTTCGTGGACCGGGCCGAGCTGGCCCGGCAGACCGGGCACCCGGTGCGTACCCATTACAAGAATCCGGGCGACCCGGATCTGCTGCCCCCGGCGGACGCGATGGTGGTCTGCCCGGCGACCGTCAACACGGTCAACAAATGGGCGGCCGGGATCACCGACACCCTGGCGCTGGGCCTGCTGGTCGAGGGGCAGGGCCGGGGGGTGCCGGTGGTGGTGGTGCCGTTCACCAACGCGGCGATGGCCGCGCACCCGGCGTTCCGGGCCGGTCTGCAACGGCTGGGCGAGTGGGGTGCCACGGTGCTCTTCGGCGACCACGTCTACCCGCTGCACCCGCCCGGCACGGGGGAACGGCACCTGCACACCTTCCCGTGGGAGGCGGCGGTGGCGGCCCTGCCCGACCGGTCCCGGGCCGCCTCGGCCGCCTGACCCGCCGGACGGGCGTGGGCGTGGCCGCCAGTGCGCGCCGGTAAGCTGACCGGCCGTGAGCACAACCGCGTCCCCGCCGTCCGTCGCCGACGTCGTCACCGAGCTGGACCGGCGTTACCCGCCGGCCTGGGCCGAGGAGTGGGACCGGGTCGGTCTGGTGCTCGGCGAGCCCACCGACCCGGTCCGCCGGGTCTACGGCACGGTGGACGTCGTTCCCGAGACGGTCGCCGAGGCCCTCGCCGCCGGGGCCGACCTGATCGTCGCGCACCATCCGCTGCTGCTGCGTGGTGTGTCCTCGGTCGCCCCGACCACCTGGAAGGGGCGGATCGTGCACGACCTGATCCGCGCCGGGGTGGCCCTCTACGTGGCGCACACCAACGCCGACATCGCCGCGCCGGGTGTCTCCGACGCGCTGGCCGCCCGGTTCGGGCTGACCGGCCTGCGTCCCCTCGCGCCGTCCGCCCCCGGTGCCCCGTCCGCCGGTGGTGGTCGGGGCATCGGCCGCATCGGCGAGCTGCCCGCCCCGCTGACGCTGGCCGAGCTGACCCGGCACGCCGCCGCCGTCCTGCCCGCCACGGTCTGGGGGGTTCGCGCCGGAGGCGATCCCGGGCGTATCGTGCGTACCCTCGCGGTCAGCGGTGGCTCGGGCGAAGGTTTCCTGGCTGCCGCGTCCGCCGCCGGGGTGGACGCGTTCCTCAGCTCCGACCTGCGGCACCACCCCTCCGGTGAGCACCTCGCCGCCGGTGGGCCCGCCCTGTTGGAGGCCGCGCACTGGGCGACCGAACGACCCTGGCTGGACGACGTGGCCGCCCACCTGCGGGCCGACTTCGGCGTCGAGACCGTGGTGTCCGATCTGGACACCGACCCGTGGACCGTGCACGCCGCCGCACCCGCGATGGACGACAAGGAGCCCCGACCGTGAAGGCTGAACCCCAGGTCCAGCGCCGCCTGCTCGATCTCCAGGCGATCGACACCACCCTCGCCCAGCTCGCCCACCGCCGCCGGTCGCTGCCCGAACGGGCCGAACTGGAGGGCCTGGCCCGGGAGCTGTCCGCGCTGGAGGACGAGCGGGTCCGCGCCCAGGTCGCCGTCGACGACCTGGACCGCGACATCGCCCGGCTGGAGAAGGACATCGACCAGGTCCGGGCCCGCAAGAGCAAGGACGAGTCCCGGTTGGCCAGCGGCAGCGGGCCGGCCCGCGAGCTGGAGGCGCTCCAGCACGAGCTGGTCTCCCTCAACCGCCGCCAGGGTGACCTGGAGGACGCCGAGTTGGAGCTGATGGAGCAGCGGGAGACGGCGCAAGCCACCCTCGACGGGATCGAGTCCCGGCTCGCCGAGACCCGGGACCGGCGGGCCGCCGCCGAGCAGCGCCGCGACGAGAGCCTCGCCGCCATCGCCAAGGAGGAGGAGTTCAAGCAGGGCGCGCGCAAGCCGCTCGCCGCGGACCTCCCCGCCGACCTGGTCACCCTCTACGACAAGATCCGCGCGGACACCGGCCTCGGTGCGGCGCTGCTCACCGCGGGCCGTTGCGGTGGCTGCCGGCTGGAGCTGTCCGGCGCGGACCTGGCCCGGATCCGCAGTTCGGACCCGGACGAGGTGGTCCGCTGCGAGGACTGCCGGCGGATCATGGTGCGTACCAACGAGTCGGGGCTGTAGCCCGGTGGCGGTACGCGCGGTCGTCATCGAGGCCGACGGCGGGTCGCGGGGCAACCCCGGGCCGGCCGGTTTCGGTGCCGTGGTCCGGGACCCGACCTCCGGCGAGGTGCTGGCCGAACGCGCCGAGGCGATCGGGACGGCCACCAACAACGTCGCCGAGTACCGGGGGCTGATCGCCGGGCTGGAGGCCGCCGCCGAGCTGGGCGCGGTCGAGGTCGACGCCCGGATGGACTCCAAGCTGGTCGTCGAGCAGATGTGCGGCCGGTGGCAGATCAAGCACCCCGGGCTGCGTCCGCTCGCCGCGCGGGCCGCCGCCCTGGTGGACCGCTTCGACACCGTCCGGTTCAGTTGGATCCCCCGGGAACGCAACCGGCACGCCGATGCCCTGGCGAACGCGGCGATGGACGCCGCCGTCGGCAAACCGTCCCGCGCGGTGGCCGTACCGGCCGGCGGCGAGGCGTCCCGGTCTCCCGGTGACGAGCCGTCCCGGTCGGTGGCGGGCGTCGACTCGCCGGGCCGGGCGCAGGCCCGCGAGGTGGCCGCCCGTGCCGCCACCCGCAGCGCCGGGACCGACCCGGCGACCGCCAAGGCGTCCTGGGAGCCGAGGCCGAGCTTCACCGCCACCCGGCTGATCCTGGTCCGGCACGGAGAGACCGAGTGGACCGTGCAGCACCGCTACGCCGGCCGCGCCGACGTGCCGCTGTCCGAGTCCGGCCAGGCCCAGGCGCGGGCCACCGCCACCCGGGTGGCCGCGCTGGCCCCGTCCGTCGCGGCCGTGCTCAGCTCCCCGCTGTCCCGGTGTACGGCCACCGCCGAGGCGATCGCCGGGGCGCTCGGCGGTCTGCCGGTCCGTCGGCAGGACGACTGGGTCGAGTGCGACTTCGGCGACTGGGACGGCCACACCTTCGCCGAGGTACGCGACCGGTGGCCGGGCGAACTGGACGCCTGGCTCGCCTCCACCCGGGTGGCCCCGCCGGGCGGTGAGTCGTTCACCGAGGTCGGGCAGCGCGTCGACCGGGCGATGGTGGCGCTGCGGGAGGCGTACCCCGGGGAGACCGTGGTGGTCGTCTCGCACGTCTCGCCGATCAAGCTGGCGTTGCGCGACGCCCTCGCGGCCGGCGACGCCATCCTGCACCGGCTCTACCTGGACGCGGCCGGCATCTCGGTGCTCGACATGTGGCCCGACGGGGGCGTCGCCGTCCGCTCCGTCAACGACACCGCCCACCTCCCGACCCGCTGATCACGGATAGTCCGTCGGCCGGCCCGGGCCGGTTCGTCGTTTCCCGGTTCGTCGTGAGTCGCCGCATCGTTCGTCGTGGGTCGATGTGTCGGCCCGTGCGTCGCGCCGTTCGGCGCAGCCGGGCGGCCGTTGAGCGCATCGTCGCGCGCCGATTGAACGTGATCGGGTTCACCGGGTCGTAGCGTCCGGCCGTTACTGGCCGGCACGACTACCGGAGGTGGGTCAGATGACCGCTGCCGAACCGGAGACGCCGCGTGCGGCGTCGTCCAGGGCGAAGGACCACAGCCCCTGGAACTGGTTGCTCTTCATCCCGATCGTGGTACCGCTGATCCCGATGTTCTTCAATGCGGACTCGCCCCGGTTGTTCGGCTTTCCGCGCTTCTACTGGCTGCAACTGGTCTGGATCCTGCTCGGCGTGGCCACCACCACGCTGGTCTACCAGATGACCAAGAAGCGGGGGCACCGGTGAGCGCGAGGAGTGAGCCGGGTTTGCGAGCCCCGCAGTCGCGAACGGAAGGTGGCTCGGTGAGCGCGAGGAGTGAGCCGGGTTTGCGAGCCCCGCAGTCGCGAACGGAAGAGGGTCCGGTGAGCGCGAGGAGTGAGCCGGGTTTGCGAGCCCCGCAGTCGCGAACGGAGGGGGTGCTCTGATGTGGCGCGATCACTTGACCGAGATCATCGTCTTCTCGGCGCTGTTCCTGCTGGTCAGCGGCATGGGTTTCGTGGCGGCCCGGTGGCGGGCGCCGAAGGACATGGCCCACCTCGACGAGTGGGGGCTGGGCGGGCGCAGCTTCGGCGGCTGGATCACCTGGTTCCTGGTCGGCGGTGACCTCTACACGGCGTACACGTTCGTGGCGGTGCCGGCGCTGATGTTCGGGGCGGGCGCGGCCGGGTTCTTCGCCGTGCCGTACACGATCGTCATCTATCCGCTGGTGTTCCTGGTGCTCTGCCGGCTCTGGTCGGTGTCGCACCGGCACGGCTTCGTCACGCCGGCCGACTTCGTCCGCCGCCGGTTCGACTCGCCGGTGCTGGCGCTGCTGATCGCGATCACCGGCATCGTCGCGACCATGCCGTACATCGCGTTGCAGTTGGTGGGCATCGAGGCGGTGCTCAAGACGATGGGGGTCACCGGGGACAGCGCGGTGGCGCGGCACCTGCCGATCATCATCGCCTTCGCGATCCTGGCCGCCTACACCTACCAGTCGGGGCTGCGTGCTCCGGCGCTGATCGCGTTCGTCAAGGACACCCTGATCTACATCGTCATCCTGGTGGCGGTGATCTACCTGCCGTACAAGCTGGGGGGTTGGGGTTCGATCTTCGACGCGGCGGACGCGAAGTTCGCCGCCTCACCCAATCCGAACGACGGCATCCTGCTCAACGCCAACAACCAGCTCCAGTACGTCACCCTGGCGTTCGGTTCGGCGCTGGCGCTGTTCCTCTATCCGCACAGCATCACCGGCGTGCTGGCCAGCCGGAACCGGGACGTGATCAAGCGGAACATGTCGGCGTTGCCGGCGTACAGCCTGCTGCTCGGCCTGATCGCGCTGCTCGGTTTCATGGCCATCGCGGCCGGGGTGAAGCCGCTGCCCGGGGCGAAGGAGGGCACCGTCGACAGCAACACGGTGGTGCCGGTGCTGTTCGACCAGCAGTTCCCGGACTGGTTCGCGGGGGTGGCGTACGCGGCGATCGGCATCGGCGCGCTGGTGCCGGCGGCGATCATGTCGATCGCGGCGGCGAACCTGTTCACCCGCAACATCTACAAGGAGTACCTGAAGCGGGACGCCAGCCCGGCCCAGGAGGCGAACGTCTCGAAGATCACCTCGCTGGTGGTCAAGGTCGGCGCGGTGGCCTGCATCGTCTTCCTCGACCCGCAGTTCTCCATCGACCTCCAGCTCATCGGCGGTGTGATCATCCTGCAGACGCTGCCGGCGGTGGCGCTGGGCCTCTACACCCGCTGGTTCCACCGGGGCGCGCTGATCGCCGGCTGGGCGGCCGGCATGGGGTTGGGCATGTGGATGCTCTACCAGATCCCCAACCCGGCGTCGAAGCGCGCGCACTTCGGCGGGTCGGCGTTCCCGCTGTCCGACTTCGGCTTCGACACCAAGAAGACGATCTATGTCGGCATCGTGGCCGTGCTGGTGAACCTGGTGGTGGCGGCCCTTGCCACGCTGGCACTGCGGGCGGCGAAGGTGGCCGAGGGAGTGGACGGCACCACCCCCGACGACTACTTCGCCGACGAGGGCGACCCCCGCGTCACCCCCGACCCCGCCCGCGCCACCGACCCGGCCCGCGAACCAATCGCCTAACCCCGCCTCCCCGCCTCCCTGCCTCGCCCCCGCCTCCCCGCCTCGCCCCCCCGCCTGCCCCTGTTGATCAAGAGCTTTACGTCAACATCCGACCAAGAACTGACGCAAACCTCTTGATCACGCGACCGGCCCGGTCACCGTGCCCCGGGTCGGCCGGCTGGGGCTGGTGATCAAGAGGTTTGCGTCAAGTTCGATCTTCAAGTTGACGCAAACCTCTTGATCAACGGGGGTGGGCGGGGGGCGAGGCGGGGGTGGAGGGGAGCGGGCGGGGTGGGGTGGGGGTGGGGTTAGGGGCGGCGGGTGCGGGTGTCCAGGGCCTGGTTGAGGCGGGTCAGGAGGGTGGCCAGGGTGTCGCGGTCGGTGGGGGTCCAGTCGGCCAGGATGTCGCCGTAGAGCCGGGTCCGGGCGGCCCGGACGGCGGCCATCCGGTGCAGGCCGGCGGGGGTGGGAGAGATCACCGTGCCCCGGCCGTCCGCCGGGTCGGGGGCGCGGGCGATCAGGCCGTCGCGTTGCAGCGCCGACACCTGGCGGGTGACCGTGGAGCCGTCGAGGTTGAGCCGGGCGGCCAGCGCCGAGACGTTCTGCGGGCCGGTGGTGTCCAGGTGGCGCAGGATCACGTACGCCGCCCGGTCGAGGACCCGGTGCTCGGCGCTGCCGGTGGCCCGGCGGGTGGCCTCGCCCAGTCGCATCAACAGGGCGACCTCGGTCTCGATCCGGCCGAGGGTGGCCTCGTCCGACTCCGTTCGCTTCGCCTGGTCGTCGCTCATAGCTGTATGATACAACAGAATTAACTGTATGATACAGCTATCTGCGGCTTCGGCCCGACAGGAGGCGGAGTGGACCGGCGAACCGAGCCCCACCGCAGTGCCATCTACGCCACCACGCTGGTGGCCTTCCTCGCCATCGCCGGCATCGCCGTGGTGGACCCCATCCTGCCCGCCATCGGCACCGCGATCGGGGTCACCGCCTGGCAGGTCGAGCTGCTCTTCACGGCGTACATCGCGGTGATGGCGGTCGGGATGATCCCGGCGACCCTGGCCAGCGGACGCTTCGGCTTCAAACCGGTGCTCGTCACCGGCGTCTCGGTGGTCGGGCTGGCCGCCATCGCCGCCTCGTTCAGCAACGACATCGTGCAACTGTCGGTGCTGCGCGGCGTCTGGGGGCTGGGCAACGCGATGTTCTTCGCCACCGCCATGGTGGTCCTGGTCAACCTCGCCAACGACCGGGAATGGGTGGTCGGCCTCTTCGAGACCGCACTCGGCCTCGGCTTCGCCGTCGGCCCGCTGATCGGCGGCCTACTCGGCGAGATCAGCTGGCGACTGCCGTTCTTCGTCTGCGGCATGTTCATGGTGTTCGCCCTGCTGGTCGCCGCCCGCAAGCTCCGTGAGCCGACCAACCGGCAGCCGCCCGTACGACTGGGGCAGATCTTCGCCACCTACCGCCGGCCGGCGTTCCTCATCCTCTGCGTGGTCACCGCCGCCTACAACTTCGTCTTCTTCGTGGTGCTCGGCTACACGCCGCTCTTCCTCGGCCTCGACGTCATTCCCCTCGGCCTCGCCTTCACCGGCTGGGGCCTCGGCCTGGCCGCCGGCATCCTGCTCATCGGCCACCGGCTCGCCCACCGGATCGGCGCGGTGCAGACCGTCGGGGTGGCCCTCGTGGGCCTGCTGGCCTGCATGGTCCTCTTCGCCACCTCGGCCGGCACCGCCGAGTCGCTCGTGGTGCTCGTCGTCGCCGGCCTGTGCATGGGCCTGGCCAACGCCAACCTCACCGACCTGGCCCTCGGCCTCGGCTCCGCCGACCGCCGGGTCGCCACCGGCGCGTTCAACCTGGTCCGCTGGGGTGCCGCCGCACCCGCGCCGATCCTGGCCGGCAAGCTCGCCGAGCACAGCCTGACGCTGCCGTTCTGGGTCGGCGCCGGGGTGCTCGCCGTCGGCCTGCTCGTCTACCTGACCTTCGCCCACCTGATGGCCGCCGGCTACGGCGAACGGCTGCGCTGGTCCCACTGGAACCGGGCCGCCCGGCAGGCCGAGCACGAACCCGTCGGGGAGGCCTACTGAACGGCCCCGGGGCTGCTCAGCCCAGCGCCCGCCAGAGCAGGTAGAGACCGATCGCCGTACCGAAGCAGACGATCAGCGTCCGGAGCACCACCGGCGGCAACCGGCGGGTCACCCGCGCCCCCACGTACCCGCCGAGCATCGTGGCCGGCGCGACCACCGCGACCGCCGCCCAGTTGACCGGCCCGAACAGGGCGAACACCACAAGCGTGGTCAACCCCACCACGGCCGACAGCAGGTTCTTCACCGCCGACACCCGGGCCAGCGTCGCGTCGAGCACCAGGGCCAGGCCGGCCACCAACATCACCCCGAGCGCCGCGCCGAAATAGCCGCCGTACACCGTGCCGACCGCGACCATCGCCTGCACCGTGAGGGTACGGCGGCGCGGGCCCAACTCGGCCGGATGACCGACCAGCCGGCGCAGCGGCCCCTGGAACGCCAACACCGCCGTGGCCCCGAGCACCAGGAACGGCACCACCAGGTCGAACGCCCGCGCCGGGGTGGCCAGTAGGAGCAGACAGCCGACCCCCGTGCCGAGCACCGCCGTCGGCAGCAACGGCCACAGCGTCCGCCGGTGCGGCAGATCCATCCGGCTGCCCGCCACACTCGCCGCATAACCGGGAAAGACCGACACCGAGTTGCTGACGTTCGCCGCCACGGGCGGAATGCCCACCGCGATCATCGCCGGAAAGGTGATCAGGGAACCACCGCCGGCCGCCGCGTTCACCGTGCCTGCGGCGAGACCGGCGATGACCAGCAGTACGGCTTCGGAGAGGTCCATGGGGCCCAGAGGCTAGTACGCCCTGATCAGAGCCCCTCCACCGCGTCGACCGCGTACCATTTTCGGGTTTGTTACGGCCCGGCCCGGGGTGAGATGGGCGCGGGACGCCGCGCCGTTAGGATGGGGACGCGACGGACGAGTCGACCGGGCGGTCGCGTCGGCGGGCTGCGGCCCGCCGCCGAGGAACGTCCGGACTCCACAGGGCAGGGTGGTTGTTAACGGCAACCCGGGGCGACCCGCGGGACAGTGCCACAGAAAACAGACCGCCGACCCCACTCGGGGACGGTAAGGGTGAAACGGTGGGGTAAGAGCCCACCAGCACCCCGGGTGACCGGGGTGGCTAGGTAAACCCCACCCGGAGCAAGGCCAAGCAAGGGCCGTCACCGCAAGCTGACGACCCGGCGCAGACGCTTGAGGGCTGCCCGCCCGATGTCTGCGGGTAGGCCGCAGGAGCCTGCCGGCGACGGTAGGCCGAGATGGATGGCCGCCGCCGGTGCGGGCCCCGCAAGGGGTACGCGCCGCGCACAGAATCCGGCGTACAGGTCGACTCGTCCGTCGCCCACCAGCTCAGAGCCGTGATCACGGTTCTGGTGGGCCTTCTTGCGACCCTGTAGGCGGCGGTGCCGGTGGGGTCTGCCCCAGGCGGACGGGATCAACTCGACGCGGAGATGTCCCTTGTGGTGACCGCACCCGATCGCTGGGCATAAGGGTGCGGGTGGTGTGGCAAGCCTGAACCGCATTCGGCCCGGTTCAGGCTTGCCACACCATTACGTCCCGATGGGATCGTGGGCTTTATTCACCCGGAAAGAGATTCCGAGGGTCGGTCGGTCAGCTCTGTGCTTCCAGCCAGCGGTAGCTCAGGATGACACCCACGGCGGGGCACTCCCGACGGGAAACGCGGGTCGAAGACGTTCCCGTGTTCTTCCATCCCCGTAGTAGTCCTGACCGTTCGAGCAGTGGATGCCGACCCGGTGCGTACCGGTTCCCGACGCGCACTTGGTCGCGCCGCCGATACCCACGCCGTCCTCGTAGATGGTCCAGACGTCGCAGTTGCTCGGGAACGCGTGCGCTGGTGTCGCTGCCACCAGCCCGGCCGCACCCACCATGACGACCACCGCGGCCCGTCCGAGTTGACGGCGAATGCCGGCAGTCATGTAGTTTTTCATTTACTATTCTCCTCGCCTGCGGTAAAGAACTCGGCGGAGGCCGAGATTCCACATTGAGGATCCCCGTGTATCGTCGTACGACTGCCTGTCACCCTAGCAATCGGTTCGGCTGATGGAAAGCCTTTGTTCTCGTACGATTCCTGTCGGGTTTCGTGGGGGTGTTACTGGCGCTGGAAGACAACGCAGAATGGCATTGACGGACAACGCCGGCTATTGACTGCACGACTTTGCATACGGTCCTGCCGGCCGTGCCGCGAGGGTGGGCGGGTCAGCTGTGGTCGCGGCAGCCGAGCTGGTCGCCGATCTCCTCCGGGATGCCGTACGGACTGCACTCCAGCCCACTGCCCTCGCCGATCTTCTGCCACCTGCCCGCCGAGTGCGCGAACACCAGCAGCCCGTCGCCCTGTTGCCCCGGGTCGACGGCGATCACCCCGGCGGTCGCCCACTGCCGCGCGCAGTTGATGTGGTCGGGGTCGATCCGGTGCGTTTTGACGTCCAACCCCGCCACCTTCTGGAGGGTGGCGGCGCTGACCGGACAGGCCGCCCTGGTGGCCGTCGGTGCGGCGGACACCGCGCCGCGCGTCGGCGATGCCCTGTCGGGGGACGGAGTGACGTCGGTGGCTCCCGTGGTGCCGGCCGCGGGCGGGGTGGTGCCGGAGCCCGTCACCGGGTCGGGTGAGCTGGGGTCGCAGGCGGCCACGGCTACCAGCACGGCGACGGGTGCCAGAACACGCAGGTTCTTCAGGGCCATTGTTCCTCCAGTCCGGACGTGTTCGGTGCTCTACCGGATACACCCGTGACGGGCGGGACAGGTTGCGGCTGGGGCGGATTCCGGTCGGCTCTGCTCGTCGTCCGGACTGGAGGAACGACAGGAACGTCGGCGTCGGCACCGGTGGAGGTGTCGACGCCGACGCCCGGACGTTCAGCTCAGGCCGTGCACGCGTGCGGCCCGGTGGCCGCGAGGTCGGTCAACGCGCACACCTTCACCAGCGGGTAGTGCGGCCCCATGACGGCCGCGGCGGTCTCCGCCGTGCTGTCCACCGGCACGTTCTGGGTGGCGTGCGGGAAGTTGGCGACCGGCATCAGGTTGCGCAGCAGGACCATGTGCGGGGCCGCCGGATAGGAGACGGAGAACGGCAGGAAGGTGGCGTCGTCGACCGCCTCGATCGCCGTCCGCTGCTGCTCCCGGCCGAGCACATAGGTGTAGTAGCCGTGCCGGTCGAGGCGGGTGTCGTCGTCGTAGCGGCAGCCGAGGCTCGCCGGTGCGTCGGTGAACCGGTTGATCACGACGGGCTTGACCTGGCCGCCGAGGTTGGTGCACATCGAGAAGTAGCGCAGGTCGGTGTGCCGGCGCGGCCAGACGCCCGGGTGGTTGCCGGAGACCGTCCGCGGTGCCCGGCCTCGGATCACCACCACCTGATCCGCCGTCGGCGGGGTGACCCAGGTGCCGAGATACGCGTTGTCCGGGTTCGGCGCGAGGTTCTCCACCTCGGATGTCCGGGTGAAGAGCTTCTGCCCGGTCTCCTCCGGATGCCCCGGCCCGCCGGGTCCGCCGGGTCCGCCGGGTCCGCCGGGTCCGCCGGGCCCGCCGGGCCCACCAGGTCCGCCGGGTCCGCCAGGCCCGCCGGGCCCACCAGGTCCGCCGGGTCCGCCGGGCCCGCCGGGCCCATGAGGACCACCAGGCCCGCCGGGTCCGCCAGGCCCGCCGGGTCCGCCGGGTCCGCCGGGTCCGCCGGGCCCATGAGGATCACCAGGCCCGCCGGGCCCACCGGGTCCGCCAGGCCCATGAGGACCGCCGGGCCCGCCAGGCCCTCCGGGATGACCGGGTCCGCCGGGATGACCGGGTCCGCCCGGTCCACCTCCGGGAGGTCCCGGCGGGCCACCGGGCCCGCCGACGCCGGACGGTCCTGCCTCCCGGGCGCTCGCCGTCGCGGGCGTGCTGGGGCCACCACCTCCCGACGGGCAGGGCGGCAGGGTCTGCGCCACCCCGTCGAGGGTGAGGGTCATGGTGGGCAGTACGACCGTAGCGTCCCCGCCGGCCGGCAGGTAGACCCGGAAGATCACCGATGCCTTCGCGCCGGGCAGGGCGTCCTCCCGGGCCAGGGGCAGGCGGTTGGTCTGCCCGAACGCCACGTCGGGGGTGATGGTGAGGGTGAACCGGCCGCCCGGCGCGGCGGCGGTCTGCCACGGATTCTGGCTGCCCGCGTCCGGGGTGATCAGGTAATCGGGCATGCTGGAGCTGACACCATTGCGCGTAAAGTAGGTGGGCTTGTCGTCATAGACGTTGAAAGACGCGTATCTGGCGTCGGGGAAAGCCCCCGAGATGGTGATTTCCAGGCCTGGCGTGACCGGATAGACGGTCGACCAGTAGGTGGCGGCGGTGTCCGGCCAGTAGGCGTTCAGGCTCGTCGCCCCGTACTTCGACGACCAGGCGCAGGTCGGCATGGTGACGGCGGCGGCGGAACGTTCCGCCTCGGCAGGGGTGCCGACCAGGGGAATGGTCAGCGCGATCAGTCCGGACAGTAAGAGGAATGGCCGACGCGTGGCCCGCGTCGGTGGCGTGAGCACCGAGAGTGGCATCCGTCGACTTGATCAGACACTTGTGTCGACGTAGTTACTTTCGCGGTCAATTATCGTTGCTGATTTGCGCGTCCCGGCCCATCGGCGATAATTATTTCCCGGCAGTGTTGGCTATTTCGGAAAAGCCAGATCCGGGATATCTGGTCGGGTGGTGCGGTGGAGTGTGGACAGTGGCCGGGATTCGCCCGGTAAAGAATGTCTGCGCCCGGGTGGGCCGGGCCTGCCGGTCGGGCTCGGAGCCGGCCGCTGGGGGTGCGGCGTGCTCCGCCGCGACCCCCGTCGTCCGGTTCAGGCGTCCGTCGGTACGCGGGTCAGCAGCGCCGCGAGGCGGCCGGCCACCCCCGGGGCGTGCAGGTGCAGCCGGGCCACGTTGACCGCGTCCGTGCCGACCACGGCGAGCAGGGCCTGCTCACTGACGGCGTAGACGCTCAGGTAGCCGTTCTGGTTGCGTACCGTGGACTGTTGGAAGTCTCCCTGGTCGAGCCGCATGCCGACCTGCCGGCCGAGGCCGAAGGTGGTCGCGGCGAGCGCGGCCAGGTCGTTGGGGTCCACCTCGGTCTGCAGGTTGTGCGTGATGAGCAGGCCGTCGACGCCGCCCAGTACGCAGCCGTGCACCCCCGGGATCTGGTGCCGCAGCTCCGCCAGCTCGCGACTGATCGCCGGGTACGGCAACGAGCGGTCTCCGGCCAGCGACGGGGGGAGCGGTCGGGCGGCCGGTAGTTTGCTGGCGCGCGTGGAGCGGCGGGGCAGGACGGTCTCGGTCTTGTCGGCGCTCACAGTTCCAGGCTCTCCTCGATCGTGCGCAGCTGGTGTCGGGCCATGGCCAGGTTGGCCCGGCTCTTGCTCACCATCAGATAGAGGAACAGGCCCTTGCCGGTGCGGCCGGTCAACGGCCGGATCAGGTGGTACTGGCTGCCGAGCGTGATGAGGATGTCCTCGATCTCATCCTCGATCTTGAGCATCTCCAGGGTGCGCATTTTGGCGCGGACGACGTCGGTGTTTCCGGCGGCGGCGACGGTCAGATCGATCTCGCCGGTGCCGCCGGCTACGCCGAGGGTCATCCCGCTGCTGTAGTCGACGAGCGCCACCCCGATCGCTCCATCGATACTCATCGCATTCTTCAGGGCGACGTCCAGGCTAGCCACGGTGGTGTTCTCCCGGTTCGACAGGGCGGCGCCGTTGACATCGTCGTCCTCGTCCCGCCCGGTTGACGGGCGGTGGCAGCGCCGCAAGAGGTCTGACGAGGCTCGCACACAACCCGGTCCGGCCGCACTCGGGGCTGCCGCATCGGGGCTGTCCGGCCGACCCGGGCCGGCCGGCGGTCCCGTCGAGGGGACCGGGTGAGGGATGGTCCGTCTCGGGGGCGAGCTGATACCAGGTACCAGGTCCGGATGGTAGGGCCGGAAGTCCCCGACCCGTCGGCCACCGCGCGCCACGGACCGGCGGCTGTCCCGACCGTGGACACCCGGACGGCGGCTCAGCCGGTCCAGGCGACGGTCCGGGCCGTCCGGTCGAAGTGCCGGCTCAACTCCGCGTCGGCGCGGACACGTCCCCGTCATGATCGCGCTGTTCGATTCTGCCGGGGGTCGTCGAAGTCGTACCACCGGCTCTTCGGCTCGGCCGGTCCCGCCCACCGCCGACCACGCGGGGTGGCGTCGCCGTCGGTGGGCCCGCCCCGGCCGCTGCCGAACCCGGCCCGACGTGGGTGCCGCCGGGCCGCTGCGACGGCCTCCGCGCAGGTCAGGGCCAATTTCGTGGTTTCGCCTCCGGCGCCGCCGAGCACGTCTACTGTGGATGTGGTCGCGACCAATTGCGGCGATCCGGTGGCGGTCGGGCTGCGCCCGGTGCACAGTGATCTCATGAACGACAGCGGAAGTGGTGGGCACTACTACTGGTGCACCCGACACCACCGGGTCGAGACCGATGCCGACGTGTGCCCTGCCAAGCACGTTCTCGGACCGTATCCCTCGGCTGCCGACGCGGAGAACGCCCTGCAGAAGGTGCAGGAGCGCAACGAGGCGTGGGAAGCCGAAGACGCCCGCTGGGCCGGGGAGGGCAACTGAACGGCGCGGGACGGCCCGCGTCGAGGACTCCGTGCCTCCGTGAGGAGGCACGCGGGAGCATGTCCCCAAGGAGGGAACCGAGATGGCCGAAGCAGCAAAGGCCACCACCCGCCCGGCCGCGACGAAGACCGCCGCGGCGGAGCGGACCGCAGGCGCGACCCGGAGCACTGCGGCCCGCCGCTCCACCACCACCATGACCGCGGCCCGCAGGGCGTCGGCCGGCCGGGCGACGGCGAACGCGGCGGGTGCCGGCGCGGGCCGGCCCCCGTCCACCGGCACCGCCAGGACGGCGGCGACCGGCCCGGCGAAGAAGACCCCGGCCACCCGCAGCGCCGCCAGCAAGGCTCCCGCGTCGAAGTCGACCGCGAAGAAGGCCCCGGCCGCCCGGAGCACCGCGGCTAAGTCGACCGCGAGGAAGGCTCCGGCGAGGAAAGCCGCCGACACGACCACCGCCGCCGCCCGGAAGACCGCCGGGGCGGCGAAGAAGACCACGGCCACCGCCCGGACCACGGCGGCGAAGAAGACCACCGCAGCGAAACGGACGACCACGGCAGCGGCGAAGAAGACCACCGCGACCGCCCGGACCATGGCCCGGAAGACCGCGCCCGCGAAGAAGACGACCGCCAAGCGGACCACGGCCGCGAACACCACGGCCGCCAAGCGGACCGCGCCCGCGAAGACGACGGCCGCCAAGCGGACCACGGCCGCGAACACGACGGCCGCGAAGCGCACCACGGCCGCGAAGACGACGGCCGCGAAGGCCATGCCCGAGAAAAAGACAGCCGCGAAGAAGGCCGTGCCCGCGAAGAGGACGGCCGCCAGGAAGGCGACGCCCGCGACGGCGGCGAAGAAGACCACGGCGGCGAGGAAGACCTCGGCGGCGACGAAGACCACGCCCGCGAAGAAGGCCGCCGCGGCCAGGAAGGCGCCGGCCCGGAAGTCGACCGCCAAGACGGCACCCGCGTCGAAGTCCACCGCTAAGAAGGCCCCGGCCCGCAAGGCGGGCGCGACGGCCACCCGCGCGACGGCGGCGAAGAAGGCGACCGCCACGAAGACGCCCGCCAAGAAGGTCACCGCCCGCAAGGCCCCGGCCGTACGGCGCCGGCGCGCGCCACCGCGCCGGCCAGCGCCCGCTCCCGCGCCCGGAAGGCCACCGGCTGACCGTACGGAGACCGTCGCCCGCCTGCCGGAGAGCGGATCGCGCGGCACGCTGCCAGGATTGACCCGTGGTCATCCGACGTGTGCTCGCGCCCCGCATCGACTTCGGCGCGCTGCGCCGCGAGCTGGGACTGCCCGACAGCTTCCCGGCCGCAGCGCAGCGCGAGGCGGACGAGGCGGCCGACGCCCCGCCGCCCGCCGTGGCCGACCGTACCGACATCCCGTTCGTCACGGTCGACCCGGCCGCCTCCCGCGACCTGGACCAGGCGATGCACCTCAGCGCCCGCCCCGGCGGCTACCGGGTGCGGTACGCCATCGCCGACGTCGCTGCCCACGTGCGCCCCGGCGGGCCGTTGGAGGAGGAGACCTGGCGGCGCGGGCAGACCGTCTACCTGCCCGACGGCAACGTGCCGTTGCACCCGCACACCCTCAGCGAAGGGGCGGCCAGCCTGCTGCCCGACGTCGACCGGGCGGCGGTGCTCTGGACCATCGACCTCGACACCGACGGGGCCACCGTCGCCGTCGGGCTGGAGCGCGCCCTGGTCCGCAGCCGCGCCAAACTGGACTATTCGGGCGTGCAGGTGGCCGCCGACGCCGGTCGGCTCCCCGAACCGATCGCCCTGCTGCCCGAGATCGGCGCCCTGCTCACCGCCCGTGGCCTGCGCCGGGGTGCGGTCAACCTGCCCCTGCCCGAGCAGGACGTCGAGCCCGACGGGGACGGGTGGCGGCTGGTGCTGCGCGGCCCCGGTCCGATGGAGGACCACAACGCCCAGATCTCGCTGCTCACCGGGATGGCGGCGGCGGACATCATGCTCGCCGGTCGGATCGGGCTGCTGCGCACCATGCCGGCACCGAAGCCGGAGGCGGTGGCCCGGCTGCGCGCGGCGGCGGCCCCGCTGGGCGTGCACTGGCCGGACGGGGTACGGGTGGGGGAGGTGCTGGCCGGGTTGGACGCCTCGCAGCCCCGGGCCGCCGCCTTCGTCGACCAGGCGGCGGAGTTGATGCGCGGTGCGGCGTACACGGCGTTCGACGGCGAGCTGCCCGAGCAGCCGGAGCACGGTGGGGTGGCAGCCGCGTACGCCCATGTCACCGCCCCGCTGCGTCGACTGGCCGACCGGTACGCCACGGAGGTCTGCCTGGCCCTGCACGAGGGCCGTGAGGTGCCGGAGTGGGCCCGTACGGCGCTGCCCCGGCTGCCGGAGGCGATGGCCTCGACCGACCGGACGGCGGGCACCGCCACCCGGGGTGCGATCGAGCTGGCCGAGGCGGTGCTGCTGGAGCACCGGGTGGGGGAGACGTTCTCGGCGGCGGTGCTGGACGTGGACGCACCGCCGAACAGTCAGTCGAAGCCCGGTCGGGTGCCCGGCGGGACGGTGGCGTTGGACGATCCGCCGGTACGGGCCCGCTGCACCGGTGAGCTGCCACTGGGGGAGCGGGTCACCGTACGCCTGGTCACCGCCGACCCGGTCGGCCGCAAGGTCCTCTTCGCGCGGGCCTGAACCCGGCCCCGGCGGGTCCCGCCCTGTCCGGCGGCCCTGGCGGGGCGGGCAGCGTCACAGCGCCTTGTGCCGCTGACCGTGCGGGCGGTTTGCGAGGATGACGCCATGGCATACGACGCGAGCACCCTTCCCGACGTGTCCGGGCTGACCGTCGGCATCATCGGTGGCACCGGCGACCAGGGGCGGGGGCTGGCCTACCGGTTCGCCCGCGCCGGTCAGCAGGTGCTGATCGGGTCCCGCTCCGCCGACCGGGCGGCCGAGGCGGCGGCGGAGATCGCCGTGCTGCCCCGGCTGCCCGCCGGGGTCGACGTGACCGGCGCGGACAACGACGAGGTGGCCCGCCGCAGCGACGTGGTGGTGATCGCGGTGCCGTGGGACGGGCACGCGGCCACCGTCGGCGCGCTGGCCGGGCCACTGGCCGGCAAGATCGTCGTGGACTGTGTCAACCCGCTCGGCTTCGACAAGCAGGGCCCGTACGCGCTGCCGGTCGCCGAGGGCAGCGCGGTGCAGCAGGCGGCGGCACTGCTGCCCGACTCGCGGGTCTGCGCGGCATTCAACCATGTCAGCGCGCCGTTGCTGGCCGACCCGGAGATCGACCGGATCGACCTCGACGTGCTGATCTGCACCGAGGAGCGGGAACTGGTCGACATCGTCGGCGCGTTGGCCGCCCGGATCCCCGGGATGCGCGGCATCTACGCCGGCCGGCTGCGCAACGCCCACCAGATCGAGGCGTTCACCGCCAACCTGATCGCCATCAACAAGCGTTACAAGGCGCACGCCGGCATCCGGGTCACCGACCTCTGACGGTGGGAATGTGGGAGCAGATCACCCCGGCTGCCCCGACTCGGTTGCTGACCGTGCGGATGCGGGAGCGGGCCACCCGGCTGTGCCGAGGTGTGCTGCCCCGTCGCGGTCACGGGTGACCTCCGGGACCCCGGCCGGCCCCGGTGCGGGCGGTCGGGCGGTGGGTCGGACGGCCCGGGTGACCCGCTCCCCTCTCGTCACCGTCAGAAGTTGATGTCGACGCCGGCCTTCTTGCAGGCGGCGTTCGCCATGGCGCTGGTCTTCTGGAACTCGGGGCCGTCGGCGGCGGCGTCCATGTCCGGGGCGGTGGCCACCCTGCCGGCGGCGACGCCGAACGCCGCCAGCGCGGTGGCCGCCTCGCTGCCGGGGGTGCCGGCCGTGGCCTTCGCCAGGCCCGACGCCATCTCGTTGTAGGCCTTCTTGATGGCCGGGTTCGGGTCACCACCCGCCATCGCGGCCTTCACGACGTCGACCTTCGTCGTCTCGGCGATCTTCTTGGCCGCCGTGCAGAGCTTCTTGTCGGCTGCCGGGTCGGCGGCTGCGGTCGGGGCGTCGGTGGTCGGCGCGGCCGTGGCGGAGGGGGAGGTGGCCGGCGCGGCCGCGCTGGTGGCGGAGGACGACGGCGCGGCCGTCGTCGACGGCTTCGCCTCGCTGCACGCCGCGAGTGCCAGGACGGAGAGACAGGTCAGGGTGACAGTCGAGAAGCGAGCATGATTCACGAGCGGAACCCTAGCGGAGCCTGGTGGGGCGGTGGGGGCAGCGCCCCACCAGGCTCCGGCGCGACCTCAGAAGGTGTGTTCGGTGGCGGGGAAGTCGCCGCCGCGTACCTCGTCGGCGAACCGGCGGGTCGCCTCGGTCAGCGCCCCGGCCAGGTCGGCGTAACGCTTGACGAACCGGGGGGCCTTCCCGGTGCGCAGCCCCGCCATGTCCTGCCAGACCAGCACCTGGGCGTCGGTGTCGGGGCCGGCGCCGATGCCGACGGTGGGAATCGCCAGTTCGGCGGTGACCCGCTTGGCGACCTCACCCGGCACCATCTCCAGCACCACCGCGAACGCCCCCGCCCCGGCCACCGCCCGCGCGTCGGCGAGCACCTCGTCGGCGGTGTCGCCGCGACCCTGCACCCGGTAGCCGCCCAGGGTGTGTTCGCTCTGCGGGGTGAAGCCGATGTGCGCCATCACCGGGATGCCCGCCCCGGTGATCGCCGCGATCTGGTCGGCGCAGCGTCGGCCGCCCTCCAGCTTCACCGCGTGGCAGCCACCCTCCTTCATGAACCGCACCGCCGTGCGCAACGCCTGCGTCGGCCCCTCCTCGTACGAGCCGAACGGCAGGTCACCGACGACCAGGGTGTGCCGAGTCGCCCGGACCACGGCCCTGACCAGCGGCAACAACTCGTCGACGGTCACCGGCAGGGTGGTCTCGTAACCGAACACGTTGTTCGCCGCCGAGTCGCCGACCAGCAGCACCGGAATCCCCGCCTGGTCGAAGATTCCGGCGGTGTACTGGTCGTACGAGGTGAGCATCGCCCACCGGTCGCCGCGCTTCTTGGCGGCGATCAGGTCGCGGGTGCGGACCCGTCGGGTGGCCGGCCCGCCGTACAGGGCGGTCACCTCGGTCGGGGTGGACTCCACCATGACTGTCTCCTTTCCTCGAGGCCGCTGTCGCGGTCCCCGGGTTCCGTCGCGATCGTCGCACCACGCGACCGGTCGACGGCAGGGAACAGTGCAGGATTTCACTCCGCCGGGGCGACGCCGACCGACCGTGGCCGGCCGGCGTCGGGGTGCCCGACCGACCCGGGTCGGTCGGGCTGTGCTGCTCAGCCGACCGGGTCGGTCGGTCCCGGATGCTCAGCCGACCGGGTCGGTCGGTCCCGGATGCTCAGCCGACCCGGGTCGGTCGGTCCCGGACGCTCAGCCGGCCGCAGGTCGGCCGGCCCGGATGCTCAGCCGTCCTCGCGCCAGCGGTTGGTGATCGGCAGCCGACGGTCGCGGCCGAACGCCTTCATCGAGATCTTCGTGCCCGGGGCGGACTGCCGACGCTTGTACTCGGCGGTGTCCACCAGCCGCAGCACCCGGTCGACCACCGCCGGGTCGTGGCCGGACTCGACCAGGCCGGCCCGGCCCAGGTCACCGTCGACGTAACCGATCAGGATCGGGTCCAGCACGTCGTAGTCGGGCAGGCTGTCACTGTCGAGCTGGCCGGGGCTCAGCTCGGCCGACGGGGGCTTGCCGATGGAGTTCTCCGGGATCGGCGGGGTCTCGCCCCGGCGGGCCGCGTCGGCGTTGCGCCACTTCGCCAGCCGCCAGATCAGCGTCTTCCAGACGTCCTTGACCGGGTTGAACCCGCCGACCGAGTCGCCGTAGAGGGTCGAGTAGCCGACCGCCAGCTCACTCTTGTTGCCGGTGGTGAGGACCAGGTGCCCCTCCTGGTTCGACAGTGCCATCAGGATCACCCCGCGCACCCGGGCCTGGAGGTTCTCCACCGCCACCCCGGACAGCGAGATGTTCGCCAGGAAGGTGTCCACCATCGGCTGGATCGGCTCGACGCGGTAGTCCAGGCCGGTGCGCTTGGCCAGGTCCTCCGCGTCGGTCCGGGAATGCTCCGAGGAGTGCTGGCTGGGCAGTGACACGCCGACCACCCGCCGTGGGCCGAGCGCGTCGACGGCCAGCGCGGCCACCACCGCCGAGTCGATCCCGCCGGACAGGCCCAGCACCACCGAGGGGAAGCGGTTCTTGTTGACGTAGTCGCGCAGGCCCAGCACCAGCGCCTGCCACACCTCGGCCTCGTCGGCCACCGGCGCCAGCAGGCCGCCGTCGGCCGCCGGCCCGGTCGGGGCCGCCGGCACCACCTCGACGGTACGACGCAGCACCCGCATCCCGTCGGCGAGGTCCTCGGTGTCGGCGGGGTGCGGTCCCGCCCCGGCCAGCTCCACGTCGTGCACGAGCAGGTGCTCGACGAACTGCGGCGCGCGGGTGAGCAGTTCCCCGTCGGCGTCCACGATCATCGAGTCGCCCTCGAAGACCAGTTCGTCCTGACCACCGACCATGTTGACGTACGCGATCGGGGCCCCGGCCTCGGCGGCCCGGCGACGCACCAGCGGCAGCCGGACGTCGTCCTTGTTCAACTCGTACGGCGAGCCGTTGATGTTGACCACCAGGCCGACGCCGGCCTGCCGGGCCACCGCGAACGGGCCCCCGGCCTGCCACAGGTCCTCGCAGATGGTCAACGCCACGTCCACCCCGCCCACCCGGACCACGGTCAGGGTGTCGCCGGGCACGAAGTAGCGGTCCTCGTCGAAGACGCCGTAGTTGGGCAGGTGGTGCTTGAAGTAGGTCGCGACCACCTCACCCCGGTGCAGCAGCGCGGCGGCGTTGCGGGCCCCCGGCCCGGCTGGGCGTCCCCGCTGACCTGGGGTGGACCGTCGGCGTCCAGGTAGCCGACCACGACCGGCAGGTCGCCGAGGCCGTCGGCGGCCAGATCGGCGGCGAGCTGCCGCACCGCGGCCTGTGAGGCGGCGACGAAGGAACGGCGGAAGACCAGATCCTCGACGGGGTAGCCGGTGAGTGTCATCTCCGGGAAGGCGACGAGCTGGGCGCCGGCGTCGGCGGCCCGACGGGTCCAGGCGCGGATCAGCTCGGCGTTGCCGACGGTGTCGCCGACGGTCGGGTTGACCTGGCACAGGGCCAGACGCAGGGTGGGCATGACCTCATCTTGCCCCAGCCGCAGGCGGTCGACCCGGCGGCTGCGACGAGACGACGGCCACCCTCTCGCCGCGCCCGGCCGGCCCGCCGCTGGTGGCGGGGCCGCCCGTCGATCCGGCCGTCGGGACACCGCAGGACGAGCGGCGGCAGGTCGCGTAACGTCTGCTTAACCAGGCCGGTGAAGACTGGGCGGTCAGGACGGACCGGCCGACCGGTGCCGGACGTACGTCGCGAGGGGTTGGGGAAGTGGACCGTCAGCAGGAGTTCGTCCTCCGTACGCTGGAAGAGCGGGACATCCGGTTCGTCCGGCTGTGGTTCACCGACGTGCTGGGGACGCTCAAGAGCGTCTCAGTCGCCCCGGCGGAGCTGGAGGCAGCCTTCGAGGAGGGCATCGGGTTCGACGGCTCGGCCATCGAGGGCTTCGCCCGGGTCTTCGAGTCCGACATGGTCGCCATGCCGGACCCGACGACCTTCCAGGTGTTCCCGTTCGAGGGCGGGGTCAGCGGTGAGAGCGCCCGGATGTTCTGCGACATCCTGCTGCCCGACGGCGGCCCGTCCTGGGCCGACCCACGGCACGTGCTGCGCCGGATGCTGTCCAAGGCGGCCGAGAAGGGCTTCACCTTCTACACCCACCCGGAGATCGAGTTCTTCCTGCTGGAGAACGGCCCGCAGGACGGCTCGGTGCCCACCGCCGTGGACACCGGCGGCTACTTCGAGCACACCACGCACGCCGTCGCGCGGGACTTCCGCCGCCAGGCCGTGCTCGCGCTGGAGCGGATCGGCATCTCGGTGGAGTTCAGCCACCACGAGGTCGCCCCCGGCCAGCAGGAGATCGACCTGCGCTACGCCGACGCGCTGACCACCGCCGACAACATCATGACCTTCCGGCACGTGGTCAAGGAGGTGGCGCTGTCCACCGGCGTACAGGCCAGCTTCATGCCGAAGCCGTTCACCGACCAGCCGGGCAGCGGCATGCACACCCACCTGTCGCTGTTCGAGGGGGAGCGCAACGCGTTCCACGACTCCGGTGACCCGATGAAACTGTCGAAGGTGGCGAAGTCGTTCATCGCCGGCCTGCTGATGCACGCCCGGGAGTACACCGCCGTCACCAACCAGTGGGTCAACTCGTACAAGCGGTTGTTCCCGCAGGCGTTGCCGGACCGGATCACCGAGAGCCCGGCGTACGTCTGCTGGGGGCACCTGAACCGGTCCGCGCTGGTCCGCGTCCCCGCGTACGGCAAGCCGAACTCGGCCCGAGTGGAGGTCCGGTCGCTGGACTCGGCGACCAACCCCTACCTGGCGTTCGCGGTGATGCTCGGCGCCGGCCTGAAGGGCATCGAGGAGGGCTACGAGCTGCCACCCGGCGCGGAGGACGACGTCTGGTCGCTGACCAGCGCCGAGCGCCGCGCGATGGGCTACGAGGCACTGCCGGAGAACCTGTCCGAGGCGATCGACGTGATGGCCGGCTCCGAGCTGGTCGCCGAGGTGCTCGGCGAGCATGTGTTCGACTTCTTCCTGCGCAACAAGCGGGCCGAGTGGGAGCAGTACCGCCGCGAGGTCACCCCGTACGAGCGGCAGCGCTACCTGTCGTTGTGACCCGTTGACGTCGAGGACCCGGGGCCCGCGCGGCCCCGGGTCCTCGACGTCCCGGGTCCGCCGGGGCCCAGGGCGTTCGGCGGTGCCGGGCCGGCTGACGGTCCGGGCATTCGACGGTCCGGGGGGTGTCGGGGGTGGCGCGGTGCCGCTATCGTCTCGATCACCGTGCCGGCACCCGCGCCGGGCGCAGGAGGTCGGGAGGCCGTCGGTGCTGGATGATCTGCTCACCGGAGCATGGCAGAGCGTCGTGTTCGGGATCGTCGGGGTGGCGCTGATGGCGGCCGGCTTCGTGCTGGTCGACGTGCTCACCCCGGGCAAGCTGCGCGAGCTGATCTGGGTGCAGCGCAACGGCAACGCCGGGCTGCTGCTGGCCGCCAATCAGCTGGGTGTCGCCGGCATCGTCTTCACCGCGATCGTGACCAGCTACGACGACTTCGCCAAAGGGCTCGCCTCCACGGTGCTTTTCGGGCTGATCGGGCTGGCTGTCATGGCGCTCGCCTTCGGCGTGCTGGACCTGCTCACCCCGGGCAAGCTCGGTGAGGTCATCTGCTCGGACCAGCCGCACCCGGCGGCCCGGGTCAGCGCCGCCACCCACTTCGGTGCGGCTCTGATCGTCTGCGCCTGCATCGCCTGAACCGGGGGCCCTGCCGCCCGTACCGTCCGAGCCGACCCCCGTCCGCCCTCCCCGCCGGGGCGGACAGGGGCGGTGCGTCGTACCCCCGTCGTAGCGTGCGGGGGTGAACCGGACGGATCGTCTCTACGCCCTGGTGGAGGAGCTGCGGGCGGTGTCGCCCCGGCCGCGCAGCGCCCGTTGGCTGGCCAACCGTTTCGAGGTCAGCACCCGCACCGTCGAACGCGACATCGTCGCCCTCCAGGGTTCCGGCGTGCCGATCTGGGCCGAGCCCGGCCGCACCGGCGGTTACGTGGTCGACCGGTCGCACACCCTGCCGCCGGTCAACCTGACCGCCACCGAGGCGGTGGCGATGGCGGTGGCCCTGCACCGGCTCGCCGGCACCCCGTTCGCCGTGGCCGGCAGCACCGCACTGCGCAAGCTGCTCGCGGTGCTGCCGGCCGCCGACGCCGATGCCGCGCGCCTGCTCGCCGGCCGGGTGCTGCTGGTCGGCACCGGGCCGGGCACGTCCGTCCCGGCCGTCGTCGCCGACGCGGTCTCCGCCCGTCGGATGCTCCGCCTGCGGTACGCCGACCGCTGCGGGGTGCCCTCGTCGCGCGAGGTCGAGCCGCTGGGTTACCTGGGCAACGACCGGCACTGGTACCTGCTCGCCTGGTGCCGGCTCCGCGACGGGCTGCGCTGCTTCCGTACCGACCGGATCGTCGGGGTCGAGGCGTTGTCGCAGCGGGTGACCCGGGAGTTCTCCCCGGCCGACCTGGACGTCCCGGCCGAGCGGGTGCGCCGGCTGACCCTGGTCTGACTCGGCGTGGGCCGGCCGCACAGTCCGGTCGGCGCGGGCTGTCCGGACGGGTCGGCGTGCGGGCCGTGCAGGCCGGTTGGCGTGCGGGCTGTCCGGACGGGTCGGCGTGCGGGCCGTGTGGACCGGGCGGTAAACACCGACAGGACGGTGTCGCGGACACCCGGGAGGCTGACTGCCGAGCCCGCCGGCCGCCCGGTCGGCGGGGAACAGGAGGCAACGCGTGACCAGTACACCCGTCACCTGGTTCGAGATCGGCACCGACCGGCCGGACGAGGCGCAGAGCTTCTATGCGGAGTTGTTCGGCTGGACCTTCACCGAGGAGGGCACGGCCGAGGGCGGTTCCTACCGGACGACCACGGCGGGGGAGCCGACCGGCATCGGCGGCGGCATCCGGGCTCTCGCCGAGGACGCGCCCGGCTACGCGATCCTCTACGCCGAGGTGGCCGACGTGGCGCAGACCTGCGGGCGGGCCGAGGCGGCGGGCGGCACGGTGCTGACCCCGCCCCGGACCACGCCGAGCGGCCTGACCCTCGCCCTGGTGCGCGACCCGGTGGGCACCCACCTCGGTCTCTTCTCCTCGGGTGGCAGCGCCTGACGCCAGCGGGTCGACGTTGCGGTTCCTCGGGTGGCAGCGCCTGACGCCAGCGGGTCGGTGTTGCGCTTCCTCGGGTGGCAGCGCTTTACGCCAGGGCCGACGTTGCGGTGTCCCAGTGCGTCGGACACCGCAACGTCGGCCCTGGCGGGTCGATTGTCGGCCCGCCGGGTCGGGCGGGCCGGAGGTGGGTCACTCGCCGGGCGTACCCGCCGGGCCGCGGTGGTGACCGGGGCCACCCGGCCCCGGGAAGACCCCGGCCTCGACGGCCTTGGTGATCGCGTCGGCCTGGTCCTGGGTGAGCTTGCCGTCCTTGACCGCCTGGGCCAGCCGCTCGGCCAGCTTCTCCTGCCGGTCCTGCGGCGACGGACGCTCCGGCCGGTCACCCGTGGCGCGGTCCTTGTGCTGCTCGCGCACCTTTTCCAGGGCGGCGGTCACTTTGTCGGTGTCCACGCCCAACTCCTTGGCGAGCGCCTCGACGAACTCGTTCTGCCGGTCGGCGCGCTGCTGCTGCCGGTCGGTGCCCTGAGCGGCCTCGCTGCTGGCGCTCGGCGTCGGGGTGGCCCCGTTCTCGGCGAAGGCGACCGTGGGAGCGGCGATCCCCACCCCGAGCACACCAGCGGCGGCGAAACCGACCAGCAGGCGCTTCTTCGACATCATGCGGGACATCGGTCCTCCAGTACGTCGGTGGTGATGCGTTGACGTCACCGACAGTGACCACCGAACCTGGGAATCCCCCTTCCCGACCCTGTCCCCCAGCTGAAAATCCCGCCCACCGCCCCGGTGATCAAGAGGTTTCGGTCAGGAACGGGCTTTCCGGTGACGCGAACCTCTTGATCACCGGAACGGTCGGGGCCGGAGCGGGTGGGGTGGGGCGTGGGGGTGGGGCGTGGGGGTGGGGGTTACTGGACGGCGGGGGTGGTGGTGAGGGTGCCGGTTTCGGTGTCGAGGGTGGCGGGGGTGCCCACCGGGACGGTGAGTTGGCCGGGGCCGTGGCCGATCGGCAGGCCGCCGAGGACCGGCACGCCGAGGTCGCCCAGCCGGTCGGTGAGCACGTCCACGACGGTGGTGTCCCAGCCGTCGGCGCAGTCGGTGAACTGGCCCACCGCCACCCCGGCCAGGCCGTCCAGCACGCCCGCGCGGCGCAGGTGGGTGAGCATCCGGTCGACCTTGTACGGCGGCTCCTGCACCTCCTCGACGAGCAGCACCGCCCCGGTCAGGTCCGGCATGTCCGGGGTGCCCAGGGTGGCGGTGATCAGGCAGAGGTTCCCGCCGAGCAGCCGACCCACCGCCCGACCGGGGACCCGCACCGGGTAGGTCTCCTCCGTGGGCACCGCCGCCACGGTCACCGGCGCGGTGGTCATCAGCGCGGCGTGCAGCGACTCCGCCGAGCGCAGCGGGGTCCGCTCGTCGACCCAGGCCGCCCCGGGGCCGTGCACGCCGGTCAGCCGGGCCCCCCGCCAGAGGGCGAACTGCAGGGCGGTGATGTCGGAGAACCCGGCCACCACCTTCGGGTCCCGCCGCACGGCGGCCATGTCGATCAGGTCGACCACCCGCTGCGCGCCGTACCCGCCCCGGGTGCAGATCACCCCGCGCACCTGCGGGTCGGCGAAGGCGGCGTTCAGGTCCGCGGCGCGCAGCGCGTCGTCACCGGCGAGGTAACCCCGTCGGGCGTACGCGTTCGGTGCCACCACCGGGCGCAGCCCCCAGCCGGTCAGTAACTCGACACCCCGGGCCACCCGCTCCGGCCGGGTCGGCCCGGACGGCGAGACCAGCATCACCGTGTCGCCCTCGCGCAGCACGGGCGGGCGCAGGACGGACGGGTCGTCGGCGATCACAGCGGCCGAGCATAGTCGCCCCGCCGCGCGGTCCGAGGCGTTCCGGGTGTCCGTCGACGAACCCGATAGCCTCGACGGCGTGGGAACCGCACTGGTGATCGAGAACGACCCGACCGACGACCCCCGACGGCTGGGGGAGTGGCTGGTGGAGGGGGGCCTGGAGCTGCGGCTGCTGCGCCCGTACGCCGGCGACGAACTCCCCGACGACCTCGCCGGCCACGTGGCGCTGGTGGTGCTCGGCGGTGACCAGCACGCCTACCCGGCCCCCGACGGCACCCCCGGCGCACCCTGGTTCCCGAAGCTCGAAGGGTTGCTGCGCAAGGCCGTGCGGCACCGGGTGCCGACCCTCGGCGTCTGCCTCGGCGCGCAACTGCTCGCCACCGCGCACGCCGGCCTGGTCGAGCGCAGCCCGTCCGGCCCCGAGGTGGGCCCGGGCGTGGTCGGCCGGCGCGACGCCGCCGAAAGTGACCTGCTGTTCCGGTACGTGCCGCTGATCCCGGACGTGCTCCAGTGGCACACCGACGAGATCACCGAGCTGCCCCGGGCCGCCACCCTGCTGGCCGCCTCGACCCGCTACCCGCACCAGGCGTTCCGGCTCGGCGACCGGGCCTGGGGCCTGCAGTTCCACATCGAGTGCGACACCGCGATGATCGCCGGGTGGGCGCGCGGCTCCGAACTGCTCGCCGAGCTGGGTTACGACGAGGACCTGGTGGTGGCCGCCTGCGACCGGGTGATGGCCGACGTCGAGGAGGTGTGGCAGCCGTTCGCCGTCCGGTTCGCCGCCCTCGCCCTCGGCGAGCTGGACGACGACACCCGCCGCAGCCTGCCCCTGCTCGGGCACTGAGATGAGCAGATCGACCAGGGGACGGCTGGCCCGCTACGGCTTCGCCGAGGGCGACGGCGGGGTCCGCGCCGCCGACCTGCTCGGCGCGGACGGGCTCGGGCTGTGGCAGGCCGACGAGCAGGAGCCCACCGACCGCGCGGCGGCCGACCTGCTGGCCGCGCTCTCCCGGGCCGCCGACCCGGATCTGGCGCTGCGTCAACTGCACCGGATGGTGGAGACCGAACGCCGCACCGCCGCCGACGCCACCGGGTCGGCCCTGCTGGCCGGGCTCGCCGCCGATCCGGGTCTGCGGCGTCGGCTGGTCGCCGTCCTCGGGGCCTCCTCCGCACTGGGTGACCACCTGGTCGCCAACCCGGGGCAGTGGACGGTGCTCGGCACCGCCCCGGACGGGCTGGCCCCCACCGCCGACGGTCGACTCGACCTGGCCCTCGCCGGCCGGTTGACCGTCGCCACCGCGCCGGTGGCGGTGCTGCGGCAGGCGTACCGGCTGGCGTTGCTGCGGATCTCGGCGGCCGACCTGACCGGCGGACGCGGCCTGGAGCAGGTGATGTCGGCGCTGTCCGCGCTGGCCGACGCGACCCTCGCGGCGGCGTACGAGATCGCGGTGGGTGAGCTGCCGGCGGGCACGCCCCGGCCCCGGCTGGCCGTGGTGGCGATGGGCAAGTGCGGTGGCGACGAGCTGAACTACGTCTCCGACGTCGACGTGATCTTCGTGGCCGCGACCGACGAGGACCTGCCCGCCGCGACCACCGTCGCCGCCCGGCTGATCCACATCTGCGGGCTGGTCGCCTGGCCGGTGGACGCCGCGCTGCGCCCCGAGGGCAACCGGGGGCCGCTGGTGCGTACCCTGGCCAGCCACCTCGCCTACTACCAGCGGTGGGCTCGCACCTGGGAGTTCCAGGCGCTGCTCAAGGCCCGCCCGGCCGCCGGTGACCTGGCGTTGGCCGGCGAGTGGGTCGACGCCCTCGCCCCGCTGGTCTGGCGGGCCTCCGAGCGTCCCGAAGCGGTCTCCGACGTACGCGCCATGCGCCGCCGGATCATCGACAACATCCCGCCGAAGGAGCTGGACCGCGAGATCAAGCGCGGTCCGGGCGGGCTGCGGGACATCGAGTTCGCCGTCCAACTGCTGCAACTGGTGCACGGCCGGGGCGACGAGTCGCTGCGGGTGCCGGGCACCGTGCCGGCGCTGCGCGCGCTGGTGGCCGGCGGTTACGTCGGGCGGGCCGACGGTGAGGCGCTGCTGCGCGGATACCGCTTCCTGCGCGGGGTCGAACACCGGCTCCAGCTCCAGGCGCTGCGGCGCACCCACACCGTGCCGACCGAGCCGGCCGCGCTGCGCTGGCTGGCCGCCGCGCTCGGCTACGCCGCCATCCCGGGCCGCAGCGCCGTGGAGAGCTTCCGCGCCGACTGGGTCGCGCACGCCACCGAGGTACGCCGGCTGCACGCCAAACTGCTCTACCGGCCGTTGCTGGAGTCGGTGGCCCGGGTGCCCGCCGACGGCCTGCGGCTCACCCCGGAGGCGGCCCGGCACCGGCTGGAGATCCTCGGTTTCGCCGACCCGGCCGGGGCGCTGCGCCACCTCGAAGCCCTCACCGGCGGGGTGAGCCGGACCGCCGCCATTCAGCGGACCCTGCTGCCGGTGCTGCTCAGCGAGTTCGCCGACGCGCCCGAACCGGACCGGGGGCTGCTCAACTACCGGCAGGTCTCCGACTCCCTCGGCAGCACCCCGTGGTACCTACGGCTGCTGCGCGACTCCGGGCCGGTGGCCCGCCGGCTGGCCCGGGTGCTGTCGTCGTCCCGCTACGCGGCCGACCTGCTGGCCCGGGAACCGGAGGCGCTGCGGCTGCTGGCCGAGGAGAACGAGTTGACGCCCCGACCCCGGGAGGTGCTCTGCGACGGGTTCGCCGCCGCGGCGGCCCGGCACGCCGACCCGGTCGAGGCGACCCGGGCGGTACGCGCGCTGCGCCGCCGGGAACTCGTCCGGATCGCCTGCGCCGACGTGCTCAGCCGGGCCGGCGGGCTGGCCCCGCGACCCGAGCGTGGTGTGCCGGTCGGCCCGCTGGCCGACGTCACCCGGGTCGGCACCGGCCTGTCGTACGTCACCGACGCCACCCTGTCCGCCGCGCTGCGCGCCGTCCGGGCCGCCCAGCCGGAGCTACCCGGCCTGCGGTTCGCGGTGATCGGCCTCGGTCGCCTCGGCGGGTACGAGTCGAACTACCTCTCCGACGCCGACGTGCTGTTCGTCTACGACCCGCCGGCCGGGACGGCGGAGAGCACCGCCAGCGCCGCCGCGCACGCGATCGCCGAGGAACTGCGCCGGCTGCTCGCCGCCCCCGCCCCCGATCCGGCGCTCGGCGTCGACGCCGACCTGCGCCCCGAGGGACGGCAGGGCCCGCTGGTCCGCAGCCTCGCCGCCTACGCCCAGTACTACGCCCGCTGGTCGCGGGTGTGGGAGGCGCAGGCGCTGCTGCGGGCCCGCTTCGTCTGCGGCGACGCCGACCTGGGCACCGAGTTCGAGACGATGGTCGATCCGGTCCGCTACCCGGCCGACGGGTTGACCCGGGAGCAGGTCGTCGAGATCCGCCGGATCAAGGCCCGGGTGGAGAACGAACGACTGCCCCGGGGCGCCGACCCGGCCACCCACACCAAGCTCGGGCGGGGTGGCCTGGCCGACGTCGAGTGGGCGGTGCAGCTGCTGCAGCTGCGCAACGCCGGGGCGTACCCGCAGCTGCGCGGCACGCGTACCCTCGATGCCCTCGCGGCGGCCCGGGAGGCGGGGCTGGTCGACCCGGCGGACGCCGCCGCGATGGTCGCCGGGTGGACCCTCGCCGCGCAGGTCCGCAACGCGTTGATGCTGGTCCGGGGTCGGGCCGGCGACCAGCTTCCCCGGCACGGGGTGGAGCTGGCCGGTGTGGCGCGGTTGCTCGGTGCGGACGACCCGGGGGAGTTCCTCGACGACTACCTGCGCACCGCCCGGCGGTCCCGGGCCGCCATGCAGCGGGTCCTGGAGAGCTGAGCCCCCGCCGCCGGCACCGAAGCCGTTGGCATAGTCGGGCCGGGCAGCCGTGCCGGGCAGCCGGGCCGGCAGCCGGGCCGGGCAGCCGGGCCGGGCGGCCGTGCCGTGCCGGGCCGGGCGGCCATGCCGGGCCGGGCGGCCGTGCCGGGCCGGGTAGCCGGGCGACGACGGCGGCCCGGTCACCAGGGCGGCCCGGTCACCGGCCTCGCCGGGTCACCGGCGGCGGACCAGCACCAGATGGTCGATCAGGGTGCCGGCCTCGCCGTTGGGGCCGGTGGCCTGCCGCTGCGGCGCGTCGAGGCGCTCGACGTGCCATCCGTCCGGGTCGAGGTCGAGCTCGGCCAGGGTCTCCTGCGGGGTGGGGAACCGCACGTGGCGATGTTCGGCGGCACCCCACGGGGGCACCGCGCCGTGCTCGACCACCAGCAGCCGTCCGCCCGTGGCGACCGCCCGGACCGCCGCCCGCAGCACCTGCGCCCGGGGGAAGTCCAGCGGCGACTGGAGGAACTGCGCCGAGACCAGGTCGAACCTGCCCGCCGGGAAGGTCCGGGCCAGGTCGTGCCGCTGGAAGTCGACCAGGGACGCCACCCCGGCGGCCGTCACGGCGGCGGCCGACCGCTCCAACGCGGTGGTGGAGACGTCGACCGCCGTCACCCGCCAGCCCTGCCGGGCCAGCCACACCGCGTCGCCGCCCTCGCCGCAACCGAGGTCGAGGGCGCTGCCCGGCGGCAGCGCCCCGACGACGTCGACCAGGTGCGGATTGGGTCGGCCGCTCCACTGCCGCCCCCGGGCCCGGTACATCTCGTCCCAGTGCCGGGCGGTCTGCTCGTCCACGGCCGCGTCGACAACGGTTCCGTGCGTCCCGCCGCCCTGCCCGTCCTCGTTGCCGGTCCCGTGGGTACTGCGGCCCTGCCCGCCGTCCTCGTTGCCGGTCCCGTGGTCACTCACTGGCCTGTCCGCCGTCCTCGTCGCCGGTGCGGGCGGCGGTGGCCCGGTGCGCGGCCACCGCCCGGTCGGTGTCCTCGGCGATCAGGTCGGCGTTGAGCGCGGCGGCGGCCTTCAGCCCCGCCGCGGCGGCGGCGATCACGGTGGCCTGCGGGTCGGTGACGTTGCCGGCCACCCAGACGCCGGGCACCCCGGTCGCGCCGGAGGCGTCGGCGGCCACCCGGTCACCGAAGGTGTGCCCACCGACGACGAATTCCTCGGTGGGCAACCCGAGCCCGGCGAGGAAAGCGGCCCGCGCGCCGAACCGGGGGGCCACCACCAGCGCCTCCCGGGGGACCACCCGGCCGGACCGCAGCCGTACGCCGGTGAGCCGGTCGCCGGTGACCTCCAGCTCCGCCACCTCCCCGTCGACCACGGTGACGCCCCGGGCGGCCAGCTTCTCCGCCTCGTCGGCGGGCAACGGCCCGGCGGTGTGCGTGAAGACCACCACGTCGTCGGTGAGCTGACGGAACAGCAGCGCCTGGTGGGCGGCCATCGGGCCGGTGGCGAGCACCCCGACGGCCTGGTCGCGTACCTCCCACCCGTGGCAGTAGGGGCAGTGCAGCACGTCGCGGCCCCAGCGGTCGGCCAGGCCCGACACGTCGGGCAACTCGTCGACCAGGCCGGTGGTGACCAGCAACCGGCGGGTGTGCAGGGTACGGCCGTCGGCCAGGGTCACCGCGAACCGCCCCGGACCGACGTCGCCCGCCGGTGCCGTGGCGTCGTGCGGGTGGGCCGGGTCGATCGGGTGGGTAGGGTCGATCGGGTGGGTGGCGGTGACGGTGCCGTCGAGGACGGTCACGCCGTACCGGGCCACCTCGGACCGGCCCGTCGCGTACAGGTCGGCGGGTGGGACACCCTCGTTGGTCAGGAAGTTGTGCACGTGGTCGGCCGGGGCGTTGCGCGGGGCACCACCGTCGACCACCACCACGTCGCGGCGGAACCGGCCCAGGGCGAGCGCACCGCTGAGCCCGGCCGCACCGCCACCGACCACCACCACGTCGTGCACCACCGGGTACGTCATGACCGCCTCCTCACGGGCGGGTCCGTCCCGCCGATGCCCCGGATCGTGCGCCCGGATCACCGTACTGCCAAATCTGGTTGCCGAAATGGCAAACTGGTGCGGTGACCGACGACCACAGCGACATCCCCCCGGACGAGGTGCTCACCGCCGTCGGACCCCGGCTGCGGGCGCTGCGGCAGCAGCGCGGCGTGACCCTGGGTCAGCTCGGCGCGGCGACCGGCATCTCGGTCAGCACGCTGTCCCGGCTGGAGTCCGGTGGCCGGCGGCCCACCCTGGAACTCCTGCTCGCCCTGGCCCGCTTCCACCGGGTGCCGCTGGACGATCTGGTCGGCACGCCGCAGACCCGCGACCCCCGGGTCCACCGCCGGCCCGTCGTCCGTCACGGCGTCACCATCGTGCCGTTGACCCGTCGCCCGGGTGGCGTCCAGGCGTACAAGATGATCTATCCACCGCAGGTGCCGGTGGGGGAGCCGACCCAGCAGGCGCACGAGGGGTACGAGTGGCTCTACGTGCTCTCCGGCCGGGTCCGGCTGCTGCTCGGCAGCCACGATCTCACCCTCGACGCCGGTGAGGTCGCCGAGTTCGACACCCGCACCCCGCACTGGTTCGGCAACCCCTACGACGAGCCGGCGGAGATCCTCAGCCTCTTCGGCCCCCAGGGTGAGCGCCTGCACGTCCGCGCCCGCCCGTCCCCGGTCCGCCCCACCCGCCCCTGACCGGCAGCCCGGGTGCCGGCGCGCTGGCGGTGCACTGGCGGCGTGCGCTGGCGGTACGCGCGACCACCCCGGGCGGGTGTCACCGCGCCTACCGTGGTAGGACTGCTCGGTGCCGACGACCCGCCGTGAGCAGTCCGCGCGTCCCGTCCTCGCGGCGCTGGCGGTGTCGCTGCTGCTCGCCGTCGCATTCCTGCTCGCCCCGCCGATGGGCACCGACCTGTCGGCCCAGGTCGCCCGCGCGGGCTTCGCCGACCGCAACGGCCTGGCCCCCATCGACTTCGCCTGGTACGGCGGAGTCCACCAGGGCGGTTACAGCCTCTACACCCAACTGCTCGGCGCGCTGGTCGGCGTACGGCCGCTCGGCGCGTCGGCAGCGGTCGTCTCGTCGGCGGCACTGGCCTGGCTGTTCGTCCGCTCCGGTGCCCGTCATTGCCTGCTGGGCGCGGTCCTGGGCGCGGTGGTCCTGGTCGGGAACCTGGCGAGCGGCCGGATCACCTTCGCCGTCGGGCTCGCGTTCGGGCTGCTCGCCCTCTGCGCGGTGGCGGCGCAACGACCCGGCCGGCCACTGCGGCTGGTGGCAGCCGCCCTGCTCGCCGCCCTCGCCACCTGGGCCAGCCCGGTCGCCGGTCTGTTCACCGGACTGGCCGGTGCCGCAGTGCTGCTGGCCGCCCTGCGACGAGGCGACGGCCCGGGCAGAGCACTGCCCGGCGGCTGGCGGACCACCAGCCCGGTGGCCGACGGACTCGTCCTCAGCCTCACCCCCGCGCTCGCCCTCGCGCCGATGGCGGTGCTGTTCGGCAACGGCGGCACCCAGCCGTACTCGGCCGAGTCGATGCGGATCAACGTGGCGCTGGCCGTGCTGGGGTACGCCGTCCTCGGCCGGCAACACCGGGTGCTGCGCATCGGCGCGCTGCTGACCGTGGTGTTGCTGGTCGCCGCCTTCTACCTGCCCAGCCCGATCGGCTCCAACGCCCTGCGGCTGCCGATGCTCTTCGGCCTGCCGCTGCTCGCCGCGTTCGCTGCGGTGCGCGGACCGTGGCTGGCCGGTCTGCTCGTCGCCGCTGTCTGGTGGCAGAACCCGGTGATGGTCAGCGACGTGACGCGCGCCGGTTCAGTGCAGAGCGGCGCCGCCTTCTACCGTCCGCTCGTCGACGAACTGGCCCGACGGCAACCGGTGGGCCGGGCCGAGGTGGTGCCGCTGCGCGACCACTGGGAGTCGGCGTACCTCCCACCGACCGTCCCGCTGGCCCGTGGGTGGGAACGGCAGGTCGACGCCGACCGCAACGCGATCTTCTACACCGGCCGGCTGACCGCCGACTCGTACGCCCAATGGCTGCGCGCCAACGCCGTCCGCTACGTCGCCGTCGCGCCCGACGCGCCACCCGACCGGTGGGCGCGCGACGAGGCCAACCTGGTGCTGGGCGGCCAGCCCTACCTGCGCGAGGTGTGGCGCAACGCCGACTGGCGGCTGTACGCCGTCGCCGACCCCGCGCCGATGGTGAGCGCTCCCGGACGGCTGGTCTCCGCGGATCAGAGCGGGGTCCGGTTCACGGCCGACCGGACCGGGAACGTGCAGGTGCGCGTACGGTGGTCGCGCTGGCTCTCGCTGTCGGGGGCAGCCGGCTGTCTGCGGCCGGGACCCGACGGGTGGACCGAGATCAGGGTGGACGGCCCGGGTGAGTTCTGGATGTCGAGCGACCTCCTGCCCGCGCGTCACTGCTGACCGGGTCGACCGGCCGCCGCGACGTGGCCGGCCCGCGCCCACCCGCCGAGTGGCCCCGGTGCCGACACCAGGGCGCTCCCGCCCACCGCCGCCGTAGCCCACTGCCATAGCCCACCCCCGTGGCGTCACCGTGGTACTGGCAGCATGTTCTCCCATGCCCCTCCCCTTGGCGCGCTGGACCGGCCTGGCCGGCTCGACGATGCTCGCCGTCGCAGCGTTCCTGGGCGGCGCGCTGCCTTCCTCGCGGCACGGAAACACCCCGGTCGGCATCTGGCAGGGCCCGAACGGGCCCCTGCTCGTCGCGCTGTGGGTGGTCGGGCTGGGGCTGATGGCCGCAGTGTGGTGGACGCTGCGCGATCGCGTCCCGTCGACCCGGTGGGCGCTGGTGACCATCGGGCTCTGGCTCGTCCCGCTGCTCGTCGCCCCCCCACTGGCCAGTCGGGACGTGTACGCGTACGCCTGCCAGGGTGCCACCTACGCTGCCGGGTTCAACCCGTACGAGCAGGGGGTGTCGGCGCTGCCGTGCCCGTGGTTGGACACGGTCTCGCCGATCTGGCGGGACACCCCGGCCCCGTACGGGCCGCTGTTCGCCCTGCTCTCCGGCGCGGCGGTGGCGGCGACGGACTCACTGGTCGGCAGCATCGTGCTGTTCCGGCTGCTGGCGGTGGCCGGGGTCGCCCTGCTCGCGGCGGTGCTGCCGGTACTGGCCCGCCGATGCGGGGTGGCACCGGAACGGGCGCTGTGGCTGACGCTCGGGTCGCCGCTGGTCGGGGTGCACCTGGTCGCCGGCGCGCACAACGACGCGCTGATGGTCGGACTGCTCGTCGCCGGGCTGGCGGTGGTGGCGTCACATCCCGGCCGCCCCGGCCCGCTGCTGGCCGGTGGCATGCTGCTCGGCCTGGCTGCCGGGATCAAGGTGACCGCGTTGGTCGTCGTGCCCTTCGCCGCGTTGGCCGCGCTGGCCGGAACGTACTCCATCCGCAGGCTCTGCCGGGACGGCGGCTGGGTGGTCGGTGGCGCGGTGGGGACGGTGGTCGGGGCGACGTTGGCGGCCGGACTGAACTTCGGCTGGATCTCCGGCCTGCAGCAGGGTGGCCTGGCGATCGCCTGGACGTCGCCGCCGACCGCCGTCGGGCAGACCGCCGGCTACGTCGCGGCCCTGTTCGGCGCGGACATCGACGCGCTACCGGTGACCCGGACGATCGGCATGCTGGTGCTGGCGGTGCTGCTGGTCTGGTTGTGGTGGCGGGCCCGCACCCGCGACCCGCTCTGGCACGCCGGCCTGGCACTCGCCGCGACGGTGGCCCTCGCGCCGCTGTTCCACCCCTGGTACTGGCTGTGGCCGCTGGCCGTGCTCGCCGCGACCACCCACCGGCCGACCCGGTGGTTCGCGTTGGTGGCGTTGCTCTCGTCGTTCCTGGTGCTGCCCGACGGCACCGGGCTGCCCCGGTACACCAAGATGCCCGGTGCCCCGCTGATGACGCTGTTGGTGATCGTGGTGGCCGTCCGGTTGGTACGGTCGGCTCGGGCGGGCCGGCGGCCCGCCCCCGTGGACGCGCCCGCCGACTGAGGAGAGGTGGCCGGTGACCGAGCCCGGCGTGCCGACCGGGAGGCGGGCCCGTGCGGCGCGTCACCTCGGGTTGACCGGAGCGGTGCTGCTCGCCGTGGCCGGCTGGCTGGGCGGGGTGCTGCCCGAGGTGCCGCCGACCGGGCCGTGGCGCGCGCCACACGGGCCGGCAGCGGTCCTCTGCTGGCTGGTCGGGACGGCGCTGATGGTGGGTGCCTGGTGGGCGTTGCGCGCCGGTGCACCGTCCACCCGGTGGGCGTACGTCACCGCCGGGCTGTGGACCCTGCCGCTGCTGCTCACCCCACCGCTGGCCAGCCGGGACGTCTACTCGTACGCCTGCCAGGGGTGGTCGTACGCGGCCGGGCACGACCCGTACCGGGTGGGGGTGGCGGCGGCCGGCTGCCCGTGGGTCGACGCGGTCGCGCCGATCTGGCGGGACACCCCGGCCCCGTACGGCCCCGCCTTCGTGCTGCTGGCCGCGCTCGCCGCGGTGCTCGGCGGGACCCTGGTCGGCACCCTGATGGTGCTGCGGCTGTACGCGGTGGCCGGGGTGCTGCTGGTGGCGCTCTGCCTGCCCGGCCTGGCCCGCGCCGCCGGGGTACCCACCCGCCGGGCGGCCTGGCTGGGGTTGGCCTCCCCCCTGGTCGGGGTGCACCTGGTGGCCGGCGCGCACAACGACGTGGTGATGCTCGGTCTGCTCCTGCTGGGCCTGCTGGTGCTGGTGCGCGCGCCCGGCCGGACCCGGGGGCTGCTCGTCGCCGGGGTGCTGCTCGGGCTGGCGATGGCGGTGAAGGCGACAGCGGTGGTGGTGCTGCCGTTCGCGGCGTTGGCGGCGGTGCACGGCCGCTACACCCTCCGGGCCCTGCTGTGCGACGGCGGCCGGCTCGCCGGGGTGGCCCTGGCCACCCTGGCGGCGGTCTCGGCGCTGTCCGGCCTGGGGCTGGGCTGGGTCGCCGGGTTGGCCCGCAGCGGTGACTCACAGCAGTGGACGTCGGCGCCGACGGCGGTCGGTTTCGTGGTCGACTACGTCGGCGAGCTGGCCGGTCGGCGGCCGGACGCGGTGCCGGTGACCCGGGCGGTGGGCCTGCTGCTCCTGGCGGGGCTGCTGGTGCTGCTCTGGTGGCGGGCGTGGACGGCGCTGCGCCGGCTCAACGACGTCCGGCAGCGGGTGCACCGGCTGGCGGCGGCCCGGCCCCGGGTCACCCTGGGCGCGGCGGGCGCGGCGCTGGCCGCGACGGTGCTGCTCGCCCCGGTCCTGCACCCGTGGTACGTGACCTGGCCGTTGCTGCTGCTCGCGGTGTCGGCGACCCGGACGACCTGGTTCGTGGTGCCGGCGGCGGTGGCGGCCTTCCTCACCCTGCCCGACGGCACGTCGGTCGCCCGGTACACCAAGGCACCCGGCGCGATCGTGATGACCGCGCTGCTGCTGGTGCTGCTGGTCGGCGCGGCACGGGGCCGGTGGCATCCAACGGACCGGCGTGACGGTGCCGGGCCGGCGTGACGGTGCGGGGCCGGCGTGACGGTGCGGGTCGTGTAACGCTGCGGGCTGGCGTGACGGAACGGGCCGGCGTGACGGTGCCGGGCCGATGTGACGGTGCCGGTCGTGTAACGCTGCGGGCTGGCGTGACGGAACGGGCCGGCGTGACGGTGCCGGGCCGATGTGACGGTGCCGGTCGTGTAACGCAGCGGGTTGGCGTGACGGAACGGGCCGGGGTGACGGAACGGGCCGGGGTGACGGAACGGGCCGGGGTGACGGAACGGGCCGGCTCCGCGGAAGCGGAGCCGGCCCGGCCGGTGGAACGTGACCGTCGAGGCGGACCTCAGCAGTCGAAGTACATCGCGAACTCGTGCGGGGTCGGGCGCAGACGCACCGGGTCGACCTCGTTGGCCCGCTTCCAGCCGACCCAGGTGGAGATCAGGTCGGGGGTGAAGACGCCACCGTCGAGCAGGTAGTCGTGGTCGGCCTCCAGCGCGTCGAGCACCTCCGGCAGCGAGCCCGGCACCTGCTTGACGTCGCCCCACTCCTCCGGCGGGAGGTCGTAGAGGTCCTTGTCGATCGGGGCCGGCGGCTCCATCTTGCTCTTGATGCCGTCCAGGCCGGCCATCATCATGGCCGAGAAGGCGAGGTACGGGTTGCTGGACGGGTCCGGCACCCGGAACTCGACCCGCTTGGCCTTGGCGTTGCTGCCGGTGACCGGGATGCGGGTGCAGGCGGAGCGGTTGCGCTGCGAGTAGACCAGGTTGACCGGGGCCTCGTAGCCGGGCACCAGCCGACGGTACGAGTTGACCGTCGGGTTGGTGAACGCCAGCAGCGACGGGGCGTGGTGCAGCAGACCACCGATGTACCAGCGGGCGGTGTCCGACAGGCCGGCGTAGCCGGTCTCGTCGTAGAACAGCGGCTCGCCGTTGAGCCAGAGGCTCTGGTGGGTGTGCATGCCGGAGCCGTTGTCGCCGAAGAGCGGCTTGGGCATGAAGGTGGCCGTCTTGCCGTTGGCCCAGGCCTCGTTCTTCACGATGTACTTGAAGAGCTGGAGCTGGTCACCGGCGTGCAGCAGGGTGGAGAACTTGTAGTTGATCTCCGACTGGCCGGCGGTGCCGACCTCGTGGTGCGAACGCTCCACGGTGAACCCGCCGTCGACCAGCCGACGCACGATCGAGTCGCGCAGGTCGGCGTAGTGGTCCACCGGCGGCACCGGGAAGTAACCACCCTTGTACGCGGTCTTGTAGCCGCGGTTGCCGCCGGCCTCCTCACGACCGGTGTTCCACGCGCCCTCGATCGAGTCGATGTAGTAGAACGACTGGTGCGCCGAGGTCTCGTGGCGGATCGAGTCGAAGATGTAGAACTCGGCCTCGGCACCGAAGTACGCCGTGTCGGCGATGCCGCTGGCGGCGAGGTAGGCCTCGGCCTTCTTGGCCACGTTGCGCGGGTCCCGCGAGTACGCCTCACGGGTGAACGGGTCGTGGATGAAGAAGTTGAGCGCGAGGGTCTTCTGCGCGCGGAACGGGTCGATGAAGGCGGTCGCGACGTCCGGGAGCAGGAGCATGTCCGACTCGTGGATCGCCTGGAAACCGCGGATCGACGAACCGTCGAACGCGAGACCGTCGGTGAAGACGCTGTCGTCGAAGGACTCCACCGGCAGATTGAAGTGCTGCATCACGCCGGGCAGGTCACAAAAACGTACGTCGACGAACTTTACGTCCTCGTTCTTGAGGTATCGCAGGAGTTCCTCGGGATTGGCAAACACACGTCCTCCTGGCACGTCCACTCCGGTGGCTGGGCTCTGGCGACGCTATGACCGTGGGGTTGCTCGCCCGTGTCTCCAATGTTTCTGCCGTGTTACGCCGCTAGCGGAGCGTCATCTGCGCCGCTCAGTACCCGCCGGGTTGTCCGTTCGGACGATACCGGCTGAAGCGCTGTGCTGCCATTCGTAGTGATTAGACCGAATGTGCACAGATTGCTGGAACACCCTGCCTGTCCACCTGGTGACCGGCCGCCGACCGACCCGGGGCCCGGGTGACCACCCCCGGCCGGCCGCCGTCCCTGAGCGGTAGCGGGTGCCGGTGCCGCCCTGAGTGGTGGCGGGTGCCGGTGCCGCCCTGGCCGGTGGCAGGGCGGTGCTGACTACCCTTGAGCACCGTGACGAGTTCGCCTGCGGCGCCGGTGCCGCCCGCCACCGATCCCGCCTTCACCCCGCCGACCCTCGGCCGACGGTTCGGGGCCCTGGTGATCGACTGGGTGCTCTGCCTGCTGGTGGCGAACTTCTTCGCCGACCCGGTCCGCGACGGCTGGGCCCCGGTGGCGGTGCTCATCGTCGAGTACGGCCTCTTCCTCGGCCTCTTCGCCCAGACCCCCGGGATGAGGATCACCCGGCTGCGCTGCCTCGACTGGTCCGACGGCGGGCGGATCGGCGTCCCCCGGGCGCTCCTGCGCGGCCTGCTCCTGGCCCTGGTCGTACCGCCGCTGATCATGGACGAGCAGCGCCGGGGCCTGCACGACCGCCTCACCGGCGCGGTCATCGCCGACGCCCCCCGCCCCACCACCTGATCGCCCCGCCGCCGGGTGCCCGCCCCGCCCGGCGGGTGCCCGCCCCGCCCGGCGGGTGCCCGCCCGCCCGGCGGGTGCCCGCCCCGCCCGGCGGGTGCTCGCGGCGCTGCCCGGCGAGTGCTCGCGCTGCCCGCCAGGTGCTCGCCGCCCGGGCGCTCGCGGCCGACCCCCGCTGCGGAGAGGACCACGCCGGGTCGCGTGCAGGCGCGGCACGGGTGGGCGCGGGGCGGGCAGGCGTTGTCCCCCGCGCAGAGGTGGACACACGGGCACGAGGCAGAGCCGGGTGGCACGGGCAGAGCCGGGTGGGCACGGGCAGAGCCGGGTGGGCACGGAGCCGGCCGGTGGCAGGTGGCAGCCGGCCGGTGGCCGGTGGCCGGGCGTACGACGGGGGTGTCAGCGGCCCCGGGTCTGGCGGAACGCGCGGCCCGGGGGCCGCATGTTCTTCGGGATCGCGCCCTTGGGCATCTGCGGGCGGGCGGTGAGCGCCTTGAGCCGCTTGTCGAGCGAGTTGACGTCCTTGCCGTTGAGGGTGCGCGGCAGCCGCATCAGGGTCATCCGCAGCTTGCGGATCGGCAGCTCACCCTCGCCCTGGCCGATCACGTAGTCGTGCAGCGGCGCGGAGCCGATCACCTTGGCCAGCCGGCGCTTCTCCTGGCCCAGCAGGCCACGGACCCGCTGCGGGTTGCCCTCGGCGAGCAGGATCACGCCGGGCCGGCCGATCACCAGGTGCACCATGTCCATCTGGGTGGTGGAGCTGACCGCCGGGGTGACCCGCCAGTCGCCACGCATGCTCTCCATGATCTGCGCCGCCGCGCCCGGCTGCCCCTCGGCGGCGTTCATCATCGCCTTGTTGGACCGCAGGTTGAGCACGACGAGCAGGGCGAGCAGGGCGAACAGGATGCCGATCGGCAGCCACAGCCAGCCCCAGAGGATCACCGCGACCACGGAGAGCGCGAGCGGGATCAGCACCGCCCCGGCGGCCAGTGGCGCGAACCACCGGTCCTGCTTGGCGGTGAACTTGAACACCATCCCGATCTGCTTCAGCCGTTGGCCGAACGAGACCTTCTCCTGGGGCTTTGCCATGCCGCCGAGTCTAGTGGTCGCCGCCAGGACGGATGATCCCCGGCCGGTGGTCGGCGGTGGGCCGCGGTGTTCCCGGGTGGCGGGACCCCGCGAGCGGGGTCGATCCCCGGCCGGCGGGGTGGGTCGGGCCGTGATCGACCGGGGCTGTTCCCGACGGTGGTCAGCCGGTGGGGGAGCGGTCCCCGGCCGGCGGTGCGGTGCGGGGGCGCGGCATGACGGGGGCGGCGCGGCCGGTGCCACCCTGACCCGTGCCGGCGTGGCCGGCACCGTCGCTGCCGCCCTCCTCGTGGTAGTCCTCCTCCACGTTGACGGCCCAGACGTCGTGGTCGGTGCCGTCGAGGATGTTCTCCGCGGCGAGCATCGCGGTGAGCATGGAGTGGTCCTGGTTGTTGTACCGGTGCATGCCGTTGCGACCCACCGGGTGCACGTTCGGCACCGCCTCGGCCAGCCAGCGGCGGATCACCTCGACAGCCTCGGCGTACCCCTCGTCGTAGACCGGGTACGCCTTCGGCATCCGCACCACGTACCCGGTGGTGACCGAGCCGGGGCGGACCAGGCCGAGCCGCTCCAGCTCGGCGGTGCCGAAGGCGACCAGCTCCGGGTCGGGGGTCGACCACAGCTCGTCGCCCTCGTTGACGAAGTACTCCAGGCCCAGGCAGGTGCCGCCGTCGCGGACCATCTCCGGCGACCAGGCGCCGTAGTTCTGGATCCGCCCGACCTGCACCCCGGGGGTGTGCACGTAGATCCAGTTGTCGGGGAAACCGGCCTCGGCCGGCACCACCAGCGCCACGGTCAGGAAGTCCCGGTGCCGCAGCGCGTCGGCGGCGTCGCGTACCGCCTGCGGGGCGGGCGGGTCCATCGCCCGGACCAGGGCCGAGATCGGCATGGTGGAGACCACGTGGTCGGCGTCGATGCGCCGCTCACCGGTCGGGCCGGCGACGGTCACCGCGACCGCCCGGCCGTCCGCGCGGTGCACGGTGCGTACCGGCGTCTCCAGCTCGACCGTCCCCCCGGCCTTGACCACCAGCTCGGCGCAGCGTTCCCACATCATCCCCGGGCCGAGCCGGGGGTAGCGAAACTCCTCGATCAGGCTGGTCACCTCGGTGCCGCCCCGCTGGGGCAGCAGCGCGCCGCGGATCGCCGCGCCGAGGGAGAGGTTGCGGATGCGCTGGGCCGCCCAGTCCGCCTGCAGCTCCGTCGCGGGGATTCCCCAGACCTTCTCGGTGTACGTCTTGAAGAACATCCGGTACAGCCGGGCCCCGAACCGGGCCGACACCCAGCCCTCGAAGTGGCTCTGGTCGGCCGGCGGGCGCACCCGCGCCCACAGGTACGACCCGACGCACCGGCACGCCTCCCACACGCCCAGGTTGCGCAGCGCGTTGCCGGCCCGCAGCGGGTAGTCGAACAGCCGCCCCTGGTAGTGGATGCGGCTCATCCGGGGGCGCAGCAGGAAGTCGTCTTCGGAGAGCAGTTCGTGCCAGAACGCCTCGACCCGGGACACCTTGGTGAAGAACCGGTGCCCGCCGATGTCGAACCGCCAGCCCTCCCGCTCCACGGTGCGGCTGATCCCGCCGACCACGTCGTCGGCCTCCACTACGTCGACCGGGGCGTGCCGCCGCGTCAACTCGTACGCGGCGGTGAGTCCGGCGGGGCCGGCGCCGATGACAACCGTGTGCGGCTGCGCCATCAAAGACACCACCATCGATGAGTTAGGGGTCGGGGCTGGCGGAATCTAACACGATCTCGCCCTGCCCGGGGAGCGTCGTCGAATCGACGCTGAGCTGCCGCCCACCACCCCTTGCGGGCGTCGCCCAGGTCTGGGAAGATCGACACACTCGAATGCCCGGCGGGCGTCGCCGTGACCCGGCGCGATCCCGGGGCATCGTTCCGCCACGGCCCGGGTCAGCCGACCGTGACCGAGGCTTCCTCGCGGGCCGTCAACGCCTGCTGGTAGAGCCGCCCCGCCCGGTACGACGAACGCACCAGCGGCCCGCTCATCACCCCGGCGAAGCCGATCTCCTCGGCCTCGGCGCGCAGCTCGACGAACTCCTCCGGCTTGACCCAGCGGGTCACCGGGTGGTGCCGGGGGGTGGGCCGCAGGTACTGGGTGATGGTGATCAGCTCGCAGCCCGCCTCGTGCAGGTCACGCAGCGCCTGGGAGACCTCCGCCCGCTCCTCGCCCATGCCCAGGATCAGGTTGCTCTTGGTGACCAGACCGGCGGCGCGGGCCTGCCGGATCACGTCGAGCGAACGCTCGTAGCGGAACGCCGGGCGGATCCGCTTGAAGATCCGGGGCACCGTCTCGACGTTGTGCGCCAGCACCTCCGGCCGGGCACCGAACACCTCGGCGAGCTGCTCGGGGACCGCGTTGAAGTCGGGGATCAGCAGCTCGACGCCGCAGCCGGACCGCAGCGCGTGGATCTGCCGGACGGTCTCGGCGTACAACCACGCGCCGCCGTCGGGCAGGTCGTCCCGGGCGACACCGGTGATGGTGGCGTACCGCAGGCCCATGGTGGCGACCGACTCGGCGACCCGGCGGGGCTCGTCGGCGTCGAACTCGGCCGGCTTGCCGGTGTCGATCTGGCAGAAGTCGCAGCGCCGGGTGCACTGGTCGCCGCCGATGAGGAAGGTGGCCTCCCGGTCCTCCCAGCACTCGTAGATGTTGGGACAGCCGGCCTCCTGGCAGACGGTGTGCAACCCCTCACGCGAGACCAGCCCGCGTAGCTCGGTGTACTCCGGCCCCATCTTGGCCTTGACCTTGATCCACGGCGGTTTGCGCTCGATCGGCGTCTCGGCGTTGCGCGCCTCGATCCGCAGCATCCGTCGCCCCTCGGGGGCGACCGTCGCGGAGCGCGCTGCCTGCTGGGTCGTCGGCGCGGAGTGCTCGATCGTCACAAAACCGAGCCTACGCCCGACGGCGGCGATCGATGCACGTCGGGCGACCGGCGTCACGTCACCGGTCTTGTGACACCGGACACCGGCGGGCCGAAAAAGCCCGTTACAGCCGGGGGAACGGGTGTTAGCGTGCCGGCAGAGCTGTGACGGAGCCGAGTACCGCCCCGATCCGCCAGTGCAGAGAGCCGCCGGTTTGCTGGAAGGCGGTCTGACGCCGGGGCGCGAAGACCCTCCCGAGCCGCGGGAAGAACGGCGCGTCCGCGCGCCCAGTAGACCCCGCCCGGCTGGCCCCGGTGAAAAGGCGACGAATGAGGCCCCCGCCACGGCGGGGGCGAAGGTGTGGTGGCACCGCGAGGCTCCCGCTCGCCCACACCTCCCGGGGATCGCGTTGCGATTGATCGAGGAGGTAACCGCCGTGCAACGCATCCTGTCCTCCCACCTGCCCACCCGCGTCGGCGAGACCGTGCGGATCGCCGGGTGGGTGCACCGCCGCCGACTGTTGAAGTCGGTGGCCTTCCTGATCGTCCGGGACGCCGCCGGCCTGACCCAGGTGGTGGTCACCGACCCGGCCGTCCGGGCCGCCGTGACGGCACTGCCCGAGGAGACCGTGGTCGAGGTGGTCGGCACGGTCACCGCGAACGGCACCGCGCCCGCCGGGGTCGAGGTGACCCATCCGACGGTACGACCACTCGGCCCAGCCGCCGTGCCGCCGCCGTTCGACCTGTACCGGCCGGCACTCACCGCGACCCTGCCCACCCAGCTCGACCACGCCCCGGTGGCGCTGCGGCACCCGACCCGCTCGGCGGCCCTGCGGATCTCGGCGGCGGCGGTGGCCGGCTTCCGGGCCACCCTGGACGGCCGTGACTTCGTGGAGGTGCACACCCCGAAGGTGGTCGCCACGTCCACCGAGAGCGGGGCGAACGTCTTCGCCCTCGACTGGTTCGGCCGGCCCGCCTACCTGGCCCAGTCGCCGCAGTTCTACAAGCAGCTCATGGTGGGCGTCTTCGAGCGGGTCTACGAGGTGGGGCCGGTGTTCCGGGCCGAACCGCACGACACCGTCCGGCACCTGGCCCAGTACACCTCGCTCGACGTCGAGTTGGGCTTCGTCGACGACCACCGGGACGTGATGGCGGTGCTGCGGGACACCCTCGCGGGGATGCTCGCCGAGGTGGCCCGGCGGGCCGGCGGCGCGGTGGCGACCCTGGGGCTGACCCTGCCCGACGTGCCGGTCGAGATCCCGGCCGTGCACTTCACCGAGGCGCTGCGGATCGCCGGCGCACCCGCCGACGAACCCGACCTGGCCCCCGCCCACGAGCGGACACTGAGCGAGTGGGCCCGTGCCACCCACGGCTCGGACTTCCTCTTCGTCACCGGGTACCCGATGGCGAAGCGGCCGTTCTACACCCACCCCGACCCGGCGCGGCCCGCGTACTCGAACGGCTTCGACCTGCTCTTTCGCGGGCTGGAGCTGGTCACCGGCGGGCAGCGGCTGCACCGCCACGCCGACTACCTGGCGGCGCTGGCGGCGCGCGGCGAGCCGGTCGAGCCGTACGCCGGGTACGTGGACGCGTTCCGGCACGGGATGCCGCCGCACGGCGGCTTCGCGATCGGCCTGGAACGCTTCGTGGCCCGGCTGGTCGGTGCGACGAACGTCCGGGAGGTCACCGCCTTCCCCCGCGACCTGCACCGGCTGGCCCCCTGAGCCGCCGGGTGTCCGCGCGACCGGCCTGCCGTGGGCCCTCACCAGGCGTCTGGGTACGCACTCTGGGTAGTGGTCTCGCTGAACTCGCTGTTGGTTGCTCTCCGTGATCGATGCGAGGTGTGGGCAAAGCTGATTTTTGCCGGGCAGCATCCCGCACCTCGCTGAACAGGAGTTTTGCTGCCACCCCTTCCTGTCCCACTTACCCGCCCATTCGCACTTTGCTCTGCTGCCATCGACGCGACGGTCACTCTCCGCATGCGGTGCGTCCAGGGCAGCAGAGCAAAGTGTGCGAGTGAGGTAAGTGACGCCCGGCGAGGTCTTTACGCTGCGTAGCGGACGGGGAGGTGCTGCGGCGGCTGGAGCGGGACCCGGGACCGGAGCCCGGGATCGGCAGCCGGGACCGGAGCCCGGGATCGGCAGCCGGGAGCGGAGCCCGGGAGCGGGACCAGTGCGGGGGCCGGGCCGGGATCGGAACAGATGGGGGATGCGGGGGCGGGGGCGGGAGGTAGGACCTGGGCCCCGGCCCGGCGGATACCGGGCCCGGTGGAGCTGCAGCGGCTCGACGGAGGCAGCGGGCAGCGGCGTCAGGCCGGGGCCGAGCAGGTCCCAGCGGTTGCCGGCGATGTCCCGGAACACCGCCACCCGACCGTACGGTTCGGTGCGCGGCGGCTTCACGAACTCCACGCCGGCGTCGACCATTCGCCGGTGGACGGCGTCGAAGTCGTCGACCTGGAGGAAGAAGCCGACCCGACCGGCCACCTGGTCACCGACCACCGCCTCCTGCCGTTCCCCGTCGGCGCGGGCCAGCAGGATGCCGGTCTGCGCGCCGGGCGGGCGGACCACCACCCACCGCTTCGGGCGGCCGCCGTTGGTCAGCGACGGCTCGTCCTCGACCAGCTCGAAACCGAGGATCCCGGTGAAGAACGCGATGGCCGGGTCGTAGTCGGCGACGACGACGGTGACGAGGTCGATCCGCACCCGCTCAGCCGAGCAGGGTGGGCAGGTGCCGCTCCACCACGGGCAGCACCTCGGCCACCGTCACGGGGCGGCCCAGCTCGGCGGTGAGCGAGGTGGTGCCGGCGTCGGCGATGCCGCAGGGCACGATCCGGTCGTAGTACGACAGGTCGCAGTCGCAGTTGATCGCGAAGCCGTGCTGGGTGACGCCCCGGGCGACCCGGATGCCGATGGCGGCCACCTTGCGGGCCGGGCCCCGGTCGTCGTCGGGCACCCAGACGCCACTGCGCCCCTCGACCCGGCCGGCGGTCAGCCCGAACTCGGCGCAGACGTCGATCAGCAACTGCTCGGTGCGGCGGACGTAGGCGACCACGTCGACCGGGTCGGGCAGCCGGACGATGGGATAGCCGACGAGCTGCCCCGGACCGTGCCAGGTGATCTTGCCGCCCCGGTCGACGTCGACCACCGGGGTGCCGTCCATCGGCCGGTCCCAGGGCTCGGTGCGCTTGCCGGCGGTGTAGACGCTCGGGTGTTCCAGCAGCAGCACGGTGTCGCCACGCTCACCGGCCACCACTTCGGCGTGCAGCCGCCGCTGCTCGTCCCACGCGGTCGGGTAGTCGACCACACCGGCCCGGACGGCGGTCACCCCGGAAGTCGTCACGCTCACCCCGCCACCCTAGCCCCGCCCGCCCGCGCTCCGCCCCGTGAGCCTCGTCGCCCCACCCTGCGTGACCCCAGGCACTGGGCGTGACCCCGCGCGTCCGGGCGTGGACCTGCGCCGTGGGCGTGACCGGTCAGGGGGACCGTCAGGCGGCGGGGACCGTCCAGAGCCACACGTCGTCCACCCGGCGGGGCTCGCCGAGCAGGGCGGTGGCGGTACGGCGCAGGGCGTCCTCGTCGAGGTCGTACTTGGCCCCGTGCACCTCGTCGGGCAGGACGACCGCCTCGACCCCCCAGTACCGCAGGTCCGCCCGGGACAGGCGGATGCTGCCCTCGGTGACGATCGGCACCAGCCCGGTCCGGCCGGCCTGGTCCATCAGCGTGTCGAAGGTGCGCGGCGGCGGCCCGATCCGCCCCCGCCCGTCGGGGCCGCCCGGGCCGAGGAAGAAGCCGGCGGGCAGCCGGAACTCACCCTGCCGGTGGGACAGGGCGTACGCCTGCCAGCGCTGCCCGTCGGGCGTGACGTCCAGGGTCAGCGGGATCGGGGTGAGCACCCCGCCCGGTGAGACGTACTCCCGCCAGGTGCCGGCGGTGACGAACTCCGGCACCGGCGGGCGGACGCTGGTCAGCAGCGGGGTCGGCAGCAGCGGCAGCAACGCCACGGCGAAACCCACCCCCCACACCCAGGCCGCCGTGCGACCCGGTGGCGTCGCCCGCAGCCGGTCGACGGTGTACGCCAGCAGCACCCCGATGACCGGGGCGACCACCAGGGCCAGCCGGGACGGCAGGGCGGCGTTGACCACCGGCAGGTCGTCCAGCACCCCGAAAGGCAGCAGTTGACCGGTACGGCTCCCGTTCCACTTCGCCACCGGCCCCCAGGACAGCACCGCGAACACCACGGCGGTCACCCCGAGCGCGGTCAGCGTGGCCTGCCGGCCGGGGCTGGCCCGACGCCACAGCCACCCGAAGCAGACCACGGTGAGCAGCAGCAGCGGCACCCCGAAGAAGCTGTTCTCCTCGGTCGGGTTGGGCGCCAGCGTGGTGTCCCAGCCCAGCGCCCCGGCCACCGACCGGCTCGGGTACGCCCCGAACGCGGCGATGTCCTCGGCGTGGATGACCGGGTCGAAACCGGTGCCGTGGAACCGTTGCGGCCCGGCGAAGTGCAACCACAGCGGGTACGCCAGCAGCACCCCGGCGACCAGCGCGGTCACCGCCAACCCGCGCAGGAGGTCCGGCAACGCGGCGCGGGCCTGCGCCCGGCGGGCCGGGTGCAGCGCCCAGACGGCGAGGAAGACGGCGACTGCCAGCGCGGTGAAGAACAACCCCTCGGCGGCGATCGAGAAGGCCACCGCGACCAGCACCCCGAGCACCAGCCCGCCCCGCAACCAACGGCCCGGCCGGCGCAGCGCGAACACCCCGGCCACCAGCAGCGGCACCAACCAGCCGGCGGTCCAGTTCAGGTGGGCGTTGGCGTGCGCGACCATGCCGGGGGAGTAGGCGACGAACAGCGCCCCGACGCCCGCCGCGAGCCGACTGGCGACCAGGTGCCGGGAGAGCAACCAGTACCAGGCCAGCGCGGTGGCGGCGAGGTTGAGGGTGAGGATCACCAGGAACGTCGCCGGCGGCCCGATCAGGTACGTCAGCGGTGCGAAGACCACCGCGTACACGGTGATCGAGGTGTTGACGGCGAGGTTCACCCCGTCCGGCACGTTGAGCAGATGGGTGAAGAGCGGGTTCTCCCCGTGCGTGACCGCGTGCCCGCCGAAGGCGAGCAACCACTCGAAGAGTGCCTGGTCGCTGGAGTTCACGGTGATCGCCCGCTGGTTCGGGTCGCGCCACAGGCCGCTGGTCACCCAGACCGCCAGCGCCACCGCGACGACCAGCATGATCAGGTCGGCCCGCCGACCCCGGGCGGTGTCGGGGGCGGCGGTGGGTGGCTGGTCGGCGGCCAGGGTCGGGGAAGTCGGCACGGAGCGGACGTTACCAACCGGAACTGGACCGACCGGTCGGACCCGCGACCCCGACCCCTCCCGGTCAGTCGTCGTGCAGGGCGGCGTGCAGCGCGGCGGGCAGCTCGGGGTGGGTCCAGGGGAAACCGGCCCGGGTGAGCACGGCGGGCAGGACCCGGGTGCTGGTCAGCGCCTCCTGGGCGAAGCCGCCCAGGGCGACCTTCAGGGCGAGCGCCGGAATCGGGACGATCGCCGGCCGGTGCAGTTGGCGGGCGAACTCCCGGGTGAACTCGGCGTTGGTGACCGGGTGCGGGCCGACCACATTGACCGCGCCGGCGACCTCCCCGGCGGTCAGCAGGTACACCGTGGCGTCCAGCCAGTCCAACAGTGAGATCCACGGCAGCCACTGCCGCCCACTGCCGAGCCGGCCGGCGATGCCCAGTTTGAACGGCAGCAGTTGCGGCTTGAGCAGCCCCCCGTGGCGGTGCAGCGGCAGGCCCGTCCGCAGCCGTACCACCCGTACCCCGGCGTCCTCGGCGGGCCGGGTCGCCGCCTCCCAGACCCGGCACACGTCGGCGAGGAACCCCTCACCTGCGGGGGCGTCCTCCTCGACCACCCGGTCGCCGGTGTTGCCGTACCAGCCGACCGCCGAGGAGTTGAGCAGCACCCGGGGCCGGTCCGCCGCCGGCAACCCGGCGATCGTCACGGCCAGCGTGGTGGTGCTGTCCACCCGGCTGGACCGGATCACCCGGCGGTAGTCGTCGGTCCACCGCTTGTCGCCGACCCCGGCCCCGGCCAGGTTGACCACCGCGTCGGCCGCGGCCACCACGGCCGGGTCGAGCTGCCCGGCGGCCGGGTCCCACCGCTGTTCGTCGGGGGTACGCGGCGAGCGCCGGACCAGCCGGGTGACCTGGTGCCCGTCGCCGGTGAGCCGGTCGACCAGCCGGGTGCCGAGGAAGCCGGACACGCCGGCCATCAGGATCCGCATACCCCCATCTTCGGGCACGCGCCCCCGACCGGATGCGCCGACCACCAACCCCCCCACCCCCACCCCCGCCCGCCTCGTCCCGGTGATCAAGAGGTTTGCGTCAAGATTGATCTTCAATTTGACCTGAACCTCTTGATCAACTGACCTGAACCTCTTGATCACCGGGGCCGGCCGGCGACCCGCCGAGGTGGGGTGGGGAAGTCGGGGCGGGCGGGCGGGTGGCGGGTGGCGGGTGGCGGGTGGGGTGCGCGGTGGCGGGACCTACCGGGTGGCGGGGGCGCCGGCGGGGGTCGGGCGCAGGTCGGCCAGGAGGCGCTCCACCTCGGCGAACGCGTCCGCCGGGAGGGGGCCGAGGGTGAGGGCGGCGAAGTTCTCCCGGGCCTGCGCCACCGTCCGGCACCCGGGGATCGGCAGCGTACGGGGGCTGCGGGCCAGCAGCCAGCCCAGCGCCCCCTGGGCGAGGGTACGGCCGTCCGAGGTCAACGCCGCCCGGATCGCCGCCACCCGGGCCGACCACTCGGGGGTGGGCCGGCCGTCGCGGAACCAGACCAGCCACTGCGGCGCCCGGCCCCGCACGTCGTCCGCGCCCAGCGTGCGGGTGGCCCCGGTGAGCAGGCCCATCGCCAGCGGTCCCCGGTTGAGGCTGGCCAGGTCGAAGGTGTCGCAGACGGCGAGCACCTCCGGGTTGTCGTTCAGCACCGACTCGTCGTGTTCGACGGCGACGCAGTGCGGCCCCGCCCCGGCGAACGCCCGCGCCGACCCCGGGTTGTCGGTGCTCCAGCCGTACCCGCGGATCTTGCCCTGGGTGACCAGGCCCTCCAGGGTGTCGACCAGGTCGAGCGCGGTGGACGCCGGCAGGTCGTTGAGGTGCAGCAGGTAGAGGTCCACGTGGTCGGTGCCGAGCCGACGCAGCGACCCCTCCAGGCTGGCCACCGCGTACGCCGGGCTGGCGTCCACGCCCAGCGCCCGCCGGGTCGCCTCGTCGCTGCGGTTGCCGAACTTGGTGACGATCACCGCCCGGTCCCGCCGGCCGGCGAGCGCCCGGCCGAGCACCCGCTCGCTGTGCCCGGCCCCGTAGTTGCTGGCTGTGTCGAAGAGGGTGACACCCAGGTCGAGGGCCTGGTGGACGGTGGCGACCGACTCGTCGTCGTCCACCTCACCCCAGCCGTACGGCTGACCGTCGTCGCCCCAGAGCGGGCCACCGATCGCCCAGCACCCCATGCCGATCGCGCCGACCTCGATTCCACTGCGGCCCAGAGTCCGTGTCGTCGTCATGCCGACCAGTGTTCAACCTGGAGCGCGCTCCAGGTCAAGCGATGGCCTCCGCCCCTCGGCCGGCGCCCGTGGGTGTTCCAGCCCCGGCACTCTCCGCTGTGCCCGCGGACCGGGACCTCACCCGTCCCGCGTCGCTGCGGCGCCGGGCAGCCGGGACAGGACCGGGACGAGCGGTTCGAGGGCGTCCCGGCGTACCACGAAGCGGGTGACGCCCCAGCGACGCCGGTGGGCCGCGACCGCCGCGACGATCTCGTCCACCGTGCCGATCAACACGAACGGGGTGGCCAGCAGCTCGGCGACGGTCAGCCCGATCCGGCCGGCCTGTTCGGCGGCGGCGGCCTCGGCGTCGTCGGTGACCACCACCGTCTGCACCAGCGCCTCCACCGCGGGCGGGGTGTCCCGGCCGGCCGCGCCGGCGGCCACCTGGGCGAGCTGCGCCTCGATCTGGTCGGTCCGCCAACGCGCCTCGTGCCGGTGACCGTCGGCGAGGGTACGCCCGAAACCCGTCAACCCGACCACGTCGGCGTGCGCCCCGGCCCAGCGCAGCAGCGTCGAGTTGGCGGTGCCCATGGTCAGCGGGATGCGCTCCTGCACCGGCCGGGGCGAGGTCAGCCGGGCCTCCCGCGCCACCAGGTCGGGGGAGTCGACAGTCACCGGGGAACCGTCGAGCAGGGCACGCACCGCCTCGGCGACGGCCACACAGCGGCGTACCCGGCCGGCCACGTCGGGGCGTACCCGGCCGACGGCGGCCCACTCGGCGGGGGTGTGGCCGGCCCCGACACCGAGCCGGGCCCGCCCGCCGGAGACCAGGTCGAGGGTGGCCACGTCGCCGGCGAGCAGGATCGGCTCCCGCACCCCCAGATTCGACACGTACGAGCCGAGCCCGATCGTGGTGGTCACCGACGCGGCGGCGGCGAGCGCGACGAACGGGGACGTCACGTCGCCCGGGTGGTCGGCGGCGAGCAGGGCGTCGAAGCCGACCGCCTCGGCCCGGCGGGCGAGGTCGACCCAGCCCGCCGCGTCGGTCGGGGTGGCCTGGAGCGAGAAGACGGTCACCGGCCCAGCTTTGCCGTCGCGTGCCGTTCCGGCCAGCCCGCGACCCCGGATTCTGCCAACCGGAGAATCACCGCCCACGCTCCCGACGGTCCTACCGCGCGCCCCGGCCGGGTCTGCTGCGCGCCGGCCGGGTCTGTTGCGCCCTGGCCGGGTCTGTTGCGCCCTGGCCGGGTCTGTTGCGGCCTGGCCGGGTCTGTTGCGGCCTGGCCGGGTCTGATGCGGCCTGGCCGGGTCTGCTGTGCCCCGGTGGGGTCACCAGTCCGGCGGTGGGGTCACCCCGAGCAGTTCGGTGGTGCCGCCGGCCCGGTCGCCGAGCGCGTCGAGGGCGGCGGTGAGGGTGCGTTCCTCGTAGCGGAAGTGCGATTCGAGGATGGCGGACAGCCCGTCCAGCTCGACGCGTACCCGGTCGAGGGCCGCCGGGTCGTCGGGCGGTGGGTCGGTGAACAGCGCCTCGATCCGGTGGACGATCCAGTCGACCATGCGGTGGTCCCGGCTGAGCTTGTCGAGCACGGGCCGCAGCTCGGGTGCCTCGTCGGCGAGCACCAGGAACGCCCCGGCGTCCTCGCCGGTGTGGTGCCGGGTGAGCGCCGCGCAGAAGCTGAGGCAGTGGGTACGCAGGCCGCGCAGCCGGCCTGCCCCGGGTGATCCGTCGGGACCGGCGTCGAGGCCGGCCCGGAGCTGGTCGAGTTCGTCGAGCAACCAGAGGTGGATCTCTACCAGTTGGTGGCCGAGCGCGGTCAACCGGTCGGCCGGGGTGGAATCGGGGTGCACGTGTGTCCCATGCTGTCCCGCGCCTCCATGCCCTCGGCGGTCTCCTTGCCGGGTGCACTGCGACGCTGGCGACGATCCTACGACCCACCCGCCGCGCTGTCCGCCCTCCCACCGCCACGGATGCCGACCCACCGCCGGTTGTCGACCCGGCCCACCGTCACGGGTGCCGGCCCATCGCCGTGGGTGTCGACCCGACCTGTCGTCACGGGTGCCGGTCCATCGCCGTTGGTGCCGACCCGGCCCACCGTCACGGGTGTCGGCCCTGGCCTGCCGACGGGCGTCGGCACCCGGGCCGTCAGTGTCGGCGTAGGCCGGCCAGGAGGAGATCGAGCAGGCGGCCGGCGAGGTCTCGCTGCTCGGGTCCCTGCGCCGCCAGCGACATCCCGCCCAGCCCGGCCAGCACGTCGCCGGGGTCGACGTCCGGACGGATCGTGCCGTCGGCGACGCCGGCCGCCAGCAGCCGGGTCAGCGCGGCGACCAGCAGGTCCCGGCTCTGCGCGTACGGGTTGGTGCCGGCGGCGATCACCAGGCGCAGGGCGTCGGCCATGCCCCGTTTGGTGGCCAGGTAGTCGACGAAGCGGTCCATCCAGGCCCGGGTCGCCTCGGCGGGCGGCAGTCGGGTCAGCAGGTCGTCGGCGGCGGCACAGAGCTTGGCCAGTTCGCTGCGGTAGGCGGCCTCGACCAACGCCTCCCGGGTGGGGAAGTGCCGGTAGAGGGTGCCGATGCCCACCCCGGCGTCCCGGGCGATCGACTCCAGGGTCACCTCCGGCCCCTGTCGGGAGAACGCCTTCACGGCGGTGTCGAGCAGCCGCTGCCGGTTGCGCAGCGCGTCGGCGCGCAGCGGCCGGGAACCGCGCTCCGGCACGTCGCCTCCTGAGCGGTTCTGCGACACGTCGCCTCCTGGATCTGGTGCAGTGGTGCTGACGGGTGGTGTCTCCGGCGGTCGGGTCCGCTCAGGCCCCGGTCCGGGTCTGCTCAGGTCCGGGTCTGCTCAGGTCCGGGTCCGGGTCCGGGTCCGGTCAGGGTCGGGTCTGCTCAGGGGCGGGTCTGCGCGGGGATCAGGTCCGCTCGGGGGTCGGGTGGCAAACGGAGGATCCTCCGGTTAGGCTCGGAGTTGTAACGGAGGGCCCTCCACTTCTCATCGTAGCGGTCGGGTCGTCCGGCCCGTACCGCACCGACAAGGACGGATCATGACCACCGACTCGCCAGTCCACACCCCCTTCGACGCCCGTACCACCGCCCTGGAGGTGGTCCGCGACGTCGACCTCACCGGCCGCCGTGCCGTGGTGACCGGCGGTGCCTCCGGCATCGGCGTGGAGACCGCCCGCGCCCTCGCCGCCGCCGGAGCCGACGTCACCCTGGCCGTCCGGGACCTCGACGCCGGCCAGCGGGCCGCCGGGGACATCACCGCCAGCACCGGCAACGACCGGCTGCTGGTCGCCCCGCTCGACCTCGCCGACCAGGCGTCGGTGGCCGCCTTCGTGGCCACCTGGGACGGGCCGCTGCACCTGCTGGTCGACAACGCCGGCATCATGGCCTCGCCCGAGCGGCGTACCCCCGAGGGCTGGGAGTTGCAGTTCGCCACCAACCACCTCGGGCACTTCGCCCTCGCCACCGGGCTGCACCGCGCCCTCGCCGCCGCCGACGGTGCCCGCATCGTCTCGGTCAGCTCCGCGGCGCACCTGCGGTCCCCGGTGGTCTTCGACGACATCCACTTCCGGCAGCGCCCCTACGACCCGTGGGCGGCGTACGGGCAGTCGAAGACCGCGAACGTGCTGTTCGCCGTCGAGGCGACCCGGCGCTGGGCCGACGACGGCATCCTCAGCAACGCGCTGATGCCCGGCGCGATCCACACCAACCTCCAGCGGTACGTCAGCGCCGAGGAACTGGAGCGGATGCGGGCCGCCAGCGGTGGCGGCGCGGCCACCTGGAAGACCGTCGAGCAGGGTGCCGCCACCTCCGTCCTGGTCGCCACCTCGCCGCTGCTCGACGGGATCGGTGGCCGGTACTTCGAGGACTGCCAGCAGGCCGCCCCGCACCAGCCCGGCACCCGCACCGGCGTCGCCGCGTACGCCCTCGACCCGGCCGCCGCCGAGCGGCTCTGGACGGTCTCCGAGCAGACCCTGCGCGGCTGACCCGCCGATCCGCCGGGTGCCGTGCCCCGGCCCGCCCTGCTCGGATCGAGGGGCCCGACGTGCGGTAGCCGGTCGGTGCGCCCGCCATGCCCCTCCCCGCCCCGCGCGGCCCGGCACGGCCCGGCGGGTGGTGGCCGGTCGGTCCGCCCGTGCCGGCACCTGGCGTGCTGACGACGCAGGCGCCCCGGTCGACCGACCGGGGCGCCTCCGTCGAACGCGGGTGTTACAGGCCCAACTCGGCCTCGAAGTTGCCGCCCTCCAGCCGCTCCTTGACCGCGACCAGGAAACGGGCCGCGTCGGCGCCGTCGATCAGCCGGTGGTCGTAGGACAGGGCCAGGTAGACCATCGACCGGACCGCGACGACCTCGCCGAGGTCCGGGTCGTTCACCACGACCGGACGCTTCACCACGGCACCGGTGCCGAGCATCGCCGACTGCGGCGACGGCACGATCGGGGTGTCGAAGAGCGCCCCCCGGCTGCCGGTGTTGGTCAGCGTGAAGGTCGCCCCGGCGATCTCGTCCGGGCTGATCTTGTTGGTCCGGGTGCGCTCGGCCAGGTCGGCGATCCGCTTGGCGATGCCGCCCAGGTTGAGGTCGCCCGCGCCGTGGATGACCGGCACCATCAGGCCGCGCTCGGTGTCCACCGCGATGCCCAGGTGCTCGGCGTCGGGGTAGGTGATCGTGCCCGCGTCGAGGTCCATGCTCGCGTTGACGATCGGGTACGTCTGCAACGCCTCGATGGTCGCCAGGGCGAAGAACGGCAGGAACGACAGCTTCACGCCGTGCCGCTGCTGGAACGCCTCCTTGGCCTGGGCGCGCAGCTTGGCGATCCGGGTGACGTCCACCTCGATCACCGTGGTCAGCTGCGCCATCTCGTGCAGCGACTGCTGCATCCGCTTGGCGATGGTCGCCCGGATCCGGGGCAGCTTCTCGGTGCTGCCGCGCTTGGCGCTCGGCTGCGCCTTGGCCGCCGGCTTCGCCGGAGCCTTCGCAGCCGGCTGCGCGGGGGCCGCCGGAGCGGCCTTGGCCGCCTTCGCCTTCTCCGCCGCCTCCAGCACGTCCTGCTTGCGGATCCGGCCACCGACGCCGGTGCCGGTGACCGAGGCCAGGTCGACGCCGTGCTGGCCGGCCAGCTTGCGCACCAGCGGGGTCACGTAACCGGCGGCCTCCTCGCCGCCGCCCTGGACGGGGGCGGACGGCCGGGCCGGCGTGGCGGTCGGGGCGGCCGGCTGGGCGGCCTGCTCCGCCTTCGCCGGCTGGGCCGCCGACTCGGTCTCGGCGGCCGGCTCGTTGTATCCCGCGCCCTGGGTCGGCTCGGTGACCTCGGGCTCCGGCTTCGGCTCGGCCTTCGGCGCGGGCTTGGCCTGCGCCTTCGGGGCGGGCTCCGGCTCCGGCGTCGACTCGGCCGGGGCGGCGTCCGCCGTACCGATGATCGCCAGGTCCGCGCCGACGGCGGCGGTCTCGTCCTCCGCGACCTTGATCTCCAGGACGGTGCCGGCGACCGGCGACGGGATCTCGGTGTCGACCTTGTCGGTGGAGACCTCCAGCAGCGCCTCGTCGACCTCGACGGTCTCGCCGACCTGCTTGAGCCACCGGGTGACGGTGCCCTCGGTGACGCTCTCGCCCAGCGCCGGCATCTTCACCGCGGTGCCCTCGCCCGAGGACGCCGGGGCGGCCTGCGCCGCCGGCTGCTCCTGCTCCGGCTGCTCCGGCTCCGGGCCGGTGCCCTCGGCGGCGGCCGTCGGCTCGGTGGCCGGCTCGGCCTGCTCCGGCTCGGCGGCCCCGCCGTCGTCCTGCGAGCCGGCCGACTCGCCCTCGCCGGAGATGACGGCCAGTTCGCTGCCCACCTCGGCGGTCTCGTCCTCACCGACCACGATCCGGCTCAGCACCCCCGCGGCGGGGGAGGGGATCTCGGTGTCGACCTTGTCGGTGGAGACCTCCAGCAGCGGCTCGTCGACCTCGACGGTCTCGCCCTCCTGCTTGAGCCAGCGGGTGACGGTGCCCTCGGTGACGCTCTCGCCGAGCCGAGGCATGGTGACCGATACCGGCATGTTCTGAAACTCCTTCGTGGCCTGGTGCGATCCTCGCCCGCTTGCCGCCGGCGTCGCGGAATGAGTGTGGGTCAGGCGTGCGCGTGCAGCGGCTTGCCGGCCAGGGCCAGGTGCGCCTCGCCCAGCGCCTCGTTCTGGGTCGGGTGGGCGTGCACGAGCTGCGCCACCTCCGCCGGGTAGGCCTCCCAGTTGTAGATGAGCTGCGCCTCGCCGATCAGCTCGCCGACCCGGGCACCGACCATGTGTACGCCGACCACCGGCCCGTCCTCGACGCGTACCAGCTTCACGAAACCGGCGGTCTTGAGGATCTGGCTCTTGCCGTTGCCGCCGAGGTTGTAGTTGTAGACCTTGACCTTGTCGCCGTACTGCTCCTTGGCCTTGGCCTCGCTCAGCCCCACCGACGCCAGCTCCGGGTCGGAGTAGGTGACGCGCGGGATGCCGGCCTCGTCGATCACGGCCGGGTTCAGGCCGGCGATCTCCTCGGCGACGAAGATGCCCTGGGCGAAACCCCGGTGGGCGAGCTGGAGGCCGGGCACGATGTCGCCGACCGCGTAGACGTTCGGCACGCCGGTGCGCAGCCGCTCGTCGGTCAGCACGTACCCCCGGTCGAGCTTGACGCCCTGCTCGGCGTAGCCGAGGTCGGCGGTGTTCGGGCCCCGGCCGACGGCGACCAGCAGCAGCTCGGCCTCGACGGTCTCGCCGCCGGCGATGGTCAGCTTGACGCCCTTCTCGGTCTTCTCGACCTTCTCGAAGGGCTTGCCGACCTTGAAGTTGATCTTCCGCTTGCGGAACGCCCGCTCCAGCGCCTTGGACGACTCCTCGTCCTCGGCGGCCACCAGCCGGGGCAGCGCCTCGACGATGGTGACGTCCACCCCGAAGGACTTCCACACGCTGGCGAACTCGACGCCGATCACGCCGCCGCCCAGCACGATCACCGACGCGGGCACCCGGTCCAGGGTCAGCGCGTGGTCACTGGTGATGATCCGCTCGCCGTCGACCTCCAGGCCGGGCAGGCTCTTGGCGTACGAACCGGAGGCCAGGATCACGTTGCGGCCGGTGTAGCGCTTGCCGTCCACCTCGACGACGTTCTTGCCGACCAGCTTGCCGGCACCCGCCACGAAGGTGATGTTCTTGCTGCCGCCGACCAGCCCCTGCAGGCCCTTGTAGAGGCGGGAGATCACCCCGTCCTTGTACGCGTTGACCCCGGCCATGTCGATGCCGACCAGCTCGGCCTGGACGCCGAACTGCGCCGACTCCCGGGTCTGGTCGGCGATCTCCGCCGCGTGCAGCAGCGCCTTGGTCGGGATGCAGCCGTTGTGCAGGCAGGTGCCGCCGAGCTTGCCCTTCTCGATCAGCGCGACGGAGAGGTCAAGCTGGGCGGCACGCAGCGCCGCCGCGTAGCCGCCGCTGCCACCTCCGAGAATGACGATGTCGAAGGTTGCGTCGTTCGGCTCGCTCACGTCCAACTCCCTGGTCGCTTCGCTGCATCGGGGGGTCACGGCGGGGCGGCACGGGCAGACCCCACCTCGGTCATCTTGTCACTTGCCCGTCCGGGGCGCGTACCGAGGTGCCCAACGACACGTCCCCGACACGTACTCTTGGCACCGTCCTCGACGACGGACGGGGGAGAGGAGTAGCCCGGTGGCGCTGTTCCGGCGACGCAAACCGCCGACCCCGGCCAACCGTGACCGGCCGGCCGAACGGGCTGACCTGGATCACCTGGCCAACTTCGCCCGCACCCGCCGGGGGGTCGAGGCGTTCGTCGAACCCCGGACCACGATGACCGAGACCACCGTCATCATGATCGCCGACGACGGCGAGTGGACCCGGCGGCGCATCGACGGCCCGGAGGGCGCCCGCCGCTTCGCGCACGCCCTGGGCATCCCGATCTACGACGTCCGGCTGATGGGCTACCCGCAGCGGATGCGCGACTACAACGAACGCCGCAAACGCCGACCCGAGCTGTTCTGAGTCCCGCCCGGCGCCGGCGACGTCACGCCCGACCGGCGACGCGCCCGGCCCGGGAAAACGCGGACGGGACGCCCGTGGGCGTCCCGTCGTCGTGTCGCGAATCCGTCAGCCGTTGGCGGCGACGTCCTCGACCAGCTGCACCAGGGTACGCACCGGCACACCGGTGCCGCCCTTGGTCCAGTAGCCGGTCGGCTCACCCGAGTGGTAGCCGGGGCCGGCGATGTCGATGTGCGCCCAGGCGACGTCGTCGGTGACGAACTCGCGCAGGAACACCCCGCCCTGGAGCATGTGACCGGCCCGGTCCATGCCCGCGTTGACCTGCGAGATGTCCGCCACGTCCGAGTCCATGCCCTTGCGGACGTCGTCCGGCAGCGGCATCGGCCAGGCCGGCTCGCCGACCGTGTCACCGGCCACCTTCACCCGCTCGCACAACTCGGGGGTACCCATCACCCCGGCGATCCGCTTGCCCAACGAGATCACCTGACCACCGGTGAGGGTGGACGTCTCGAACAGGTAGTCGGTGCCGTCGGCGCAGGCCCGGGCCATCGCGTCGCCGAGGATCATCCGGCCCTCGGCGTCGGTGTTGAGCACCTCGACCCGCTTGCCGTTGAACATGGTGACCACGTCACCCGGCCGGTAGCTGGTACCCGACGGCATGTTCTCCGCCATCGGCAGGTAACCGGTCACCGTCACGGACGGCTTGAGCGCGGCGATCGCCAGCATCGCCGCCCCGACGGCCGCCGCGCCGGCCATGTCGGACTTCATCTCCCACATGCCCTGCGCCGGCTTGATCGAGATACCGCCGGTGTCGAAGGTGATGCCCTTGCCGACCAGCGCGACCCGCTTGCCGTTCGTCTCACCCTGCGGGGTCCAGGTGAGCTTGACCAGGCGCGGCGGGGCCTCGGAGCCCTGCCCGACGGCGGTGATGCCACCGTACCCGCCGGCCCTCAGCTCCTGCTCGTCGAGCACCTCGACGTCGAGGCCGGCAGCGCGGGCGGCGGTGGCGACGGCGTCGGCGAAGGCCGGCGGACGCAGCTCGTTCGGCGCGGTGTTGACCCAGTCCCGGCTGGTGCGCACCGCACCGGCCACCGCGGTGGCCCGGTCGATCTCGGCCTTGGCGGTCGCGTCGGCGGCGTCCGGCACGGCGATCAGCACCTCGGCCACCGGCTCCCGCCGGGACGGCTGCGGCTTGGTCTTGTAACCGGCGAACCGGTAGCCGCCGAGCAGCGCGCCCTCGGCGACCGCGCGCAGCACGGCCGGGGCGTCGGCGTTGTCGGGCAGCGGCAGGCTCAGCGCCACCCGGGGTGCCCCGGCCAGCGCCCGGACCGCCGCGCCGGCGGCCCGGCGCAGGGTCTCCGGGGCGGGGGCGGCACCGGTCGGCTCCGGACCCAGCCCGACCGCCACGACCAGCGGTGCGGTGACGGTGCCCAGCGTGGCCAGCTTGATCACCTCGCCGGGGCCGCCGGTCGCGCCGAGCAGGGCCAGCGTCGCGGTCAGCTTGCCGTCGAAGGCGGCGGCGATACTCTCCGCGCCGTCGGCCAGCAGCAGGGTGCCGGCGGGACCGCTCGTGGCGTCCGGGCCGGTGGTCTGACTGTGTACGCCGATCACGATCGCGTCGACCGTGAGCTCGGCGGGGTCGGTGTCGACCAGGCTGAGGGTGGTGCTGGACGATGTCACTGAGCTACTCCGGGCGGGCCGGGCCGGCCGCGTCGTCGCGTACCGGCGGTGATGGTCTCCGGCGGCAACCTATCCGCCGGAGCGCGGGTGCGTCCCGCCGAACTGCCGACGGGTCCCGCCGATGCTAACCAGCGGCGCACCCACCGGTAAGTTGCCACCCATGACGGACGTGACCTCCGACGCCGCCGCGACCCGGCTGCGCCGTTCCCCGCTGCACGCGCGGCACACCGCGCTCGGTGCCAAGTTCGCCCCCTTCGGGGGTTGGGAGATGCCCCTGGAGTACGCCGGCGGCGGCGTACTCAGGGAACACGCGGCGGTCCGGACGGCGGTCGGCGTCTTCGACGTCTCGCACCTGGGCAAGGCGCGGGTCACCGGCCCCGGCGCGACGCGGTTCGTCAACTCCTGCCTGACCAACGACCTGGACCGGATCGGGGCGGGCAAGGCGCAGTACACGCTCTGCTGCGACGACGCCACCGGCGGGGTGGTCGACGACATCATCGCCTACCGGTACGCCGACGACCACGTCTTCCTCATCCCCAACGCGGCGAACACCGCCGAGGTGGTACGCCGGCTGCGCGCCGCCGCCCCGGCCGACGTCGAGGTCACCGACGAACACGACCGGTACGCCGTGCTGGCCGTACAGGGCCCCCGCTCGGCCGAGCTGCTCGACGCGCTGGGCCTGCCCACCGGGCACGACTACATGAGCTTCTCCCCGGCGACACTGGCCGGTGCCGAACTGACCGTCTGCCGTACCGGCTACACCGGTGAGCTGGGCTACGAGCTGGTGGTGCCGGCCGAACACGCCGTCGCCGTCTGGGACGCGCTCTTCGCCGCCGGGGAGCAGGTCGAGCTGCGCGCCTGCGGGCTGGGCGCCCGGGACACCCTGCGTACCGAGATGGGCTACCCGCTGCACGGGCAGGACCTCTCCCTGGACGTCACCCCCGTGCAGGGGCGCTCCGGCTGGGCCGTCGGCTGGGACAAGCCGGCCTTCTGGGGCCGCGACGCGCTGCGCGCCGAGAAGACCGCCGGCCCCCGCCGTACGCTGCGCGGCCTGGAGGCCGTCGACCGGGCCATCCCCCGCGCCGGGATGACCGTCTACGCCGGTGACGCCCCGGTCGGCACGGTCACCAGCGGCACCTTCAGCCCCACCCGCAAGCAGGGCATCGCCCTCGCCCTGCTGGACACCGCCCCGAAACTCGCCGACGGCGACCTCGTCGAGGTCGACATCCGGGGCCGCCGCGCCCAGATGCGCATCACCCGCCCCCCCTTCGTCACCCCCTCCGTCCGCTGACCCCACCCCACCGGTCCTGGCGTCGCCCCCGGGCTGGCCTCCGCCCCCGGGCTGGCCTCCGCCCCGGGCTGGCCTCCGCCCCGGGCTGGCCTCCGCCCCCGGGCTGGCCTCCGCCCCCGGGGGGCTGGCCTCGGTGATCAAGAGGTTTACGTCACGTCGGGCCGAAATCCTGACCTAAACCTCTTGATCACCCGAGGCTGGCCTCCGCGCCTCCGACCGGCCTCGGTGATCAAGAGGTTTACGTCATGTCAGGCCGAGATTTTGACCTAAACCTCTTGATCACCGGGCCGAGCCGGGGCGGGCCGAGCCGGGCCGGGGCGGGCCGGGGTGGGCCGGGTGGGGTCAGTGGGTGGGGTGGGGGCGTTCGCCGGCGTCGAGGACGGCCTGGGTCCAGCCGCCCTCGATGACCCCGGTGCCGTCGAGGACCGCCCAGTCGACGACCTCGGTGACGGCCACCTCGACCGGGGAGCCGATCCGGACGGTGGGGTCGGTGTTGGCGTCGCTGGCGCTCGCGCCGACGATCCGCTCCGGGGCGTCCCACGAGTTGACCCCGGCCCAGACGTACTCGGGGCCGTCGTCGCCGGGTAGGCCGTACTTGATCACCAGTTGGGCCTCCGGTGGCAGCCCGTCGGCGAGGAACCGGGCCCGGATGTCGTCCAACCCGGCGCGGGCGGTGGCGACGGCCCGGCTCATCGCGTCGCCCGAGCGGGCGTACCGGACGTCCGGCTCGATGCCGGAGAAGAGGGTCGCGCAGGCCGCCGCGAAGTAGCGACCGTCCGGCCCGGGGTGGCCGGGCGGCGGGCGCAGGCTGAGGAACGAGTCGGCCTCCGGGTCGGTCGCCGGGTCCAGCTCCAAGCGCAGCAGCACCGGGGCCGTCGCGCCGTGCTGCTCCGGGTTGCCGTACGCCACCGCGATGTCGTGGCCGGTCACCGTGGCCAGCACCGGCAGCTGCACGAACGCCGGCACCTCCTCGCCGGCGAGCCCGTCGGTCCAGTCCCGCAGCAGCCGGCGGGCGGCACCGGTCAGCACCGCGCCCCAGGCCCGGGTGAGGTGGTCGGGCACCCCCTGGGTCTGCAACTCCAGCAGCCCGAAGCGGCGCAACCCCTTGGTGGTGAACCACAGCCCCTCGGTGTCCGAGGAGTACGGGACCAGCACCCAGTCGACCAGCCGGATGCGGCCCTGTGCGTCCGGCAGCGACTTCAGCGCCGTCGCCGGGTCGAGGAACTGCAACCCGAACACGTCCACCACGTCACCGTCGACGGATTCGGCGACGGCGGCGGCCACCGCGCGGGCCGCCCACTCGTGCGCCGGTGGCCAACCCGGCCGGTACTCGGCCTGCACCACCACCAGGTGGCTGGCGGCGGCGAGCCGGCCCAACTGGGCCTCGGTCGCGCCGAAGGCGGTGAGCAGGTCCGGCGGCAGCTGCGGGAACTCGTCGATCGAGCGGGTGTCCACCGACATCAGCGGGCTGTCCAGCATCTGCGTGGCCAGTCCGTAGACCGGGTCGGCGAGCCGGCCCGCCAACGCCCGTACCGCGGTCTTCGGGCTCACCGGTGGCAACCCCGCCATCGGTACCAGGTAGGTCGCGCTGAGCGACTCCGGGACCGGTACGGGCAGGAAGTCGTCCGTGATGAGCAAGTCGTCCCCCGGAAGGCCGTGCCGGTGCTGTCGGGGCAAACGCTACCCGGCGCGCCGCGTCGTCCTCAGCCGGACAGCACCAAGCCCAGGTAGACCAGCGTGGTCACCACCTCCACGAGGGCCCCGAGCACGTCGCCGGTGATCCCGCCGAGGCGGCGTACCAGATGGCGGAGCAGGCCGGTGGCGACGGCGAGGGCGGCCAGCACGGCCAGCGGCCCCTGCCACGGGCGGCCCGGCACGGCCGGCACCGCCGCCAGCGCGACGACGAGGGTGCCGACGACCGGTGCGACCGGCCCGACCGTCTCGGCGACCAGCGCGCCCATCCCGTCGGGGCGGGCCGCCGGTACGCCCCGGCGGCAGGCCAGGGTGATCCCGAGTCGACCGGCGGCGGTGCCGGCGACCACCGCGGCGAGCGCCGTCGGCCAGGAGCGTCCGGCCAGCTCGGCGAGGGTCGCCGTCTGGAGCAGCAGGACGACCACCAGCGCGACCACGCCGAACGGGCCCACGTCCGGATATTTCATGATCTCCAGCGCCGCCGCCCCGCGCCGGTACGACCCCAGCGCGTCCACGGTGTCGGCCAACCCGTCCAGGTGCAGCCCCCGGGTCAGCAGGGCCGCCACTCCGACGGTCAGCCCGGCGGCGACCAGGGGTGGGGCGAGCGCGGCCAGGACCAGCAGCACCGCCCCGAGCAGCACGCCGAGCAGCACCCCGACCAGTGGGGCGAGCGCCATCGCGGTGCCCGCCGTGGCCCGGTCGATCCGGCCGGCGCGGACCGGCACGGTGGTGAGGGTGGTCAGCGCCAGTCGGAACCCGTCGCCGCGCCCCGACTCAGCCGGCACGCCGGCCGGACGGGTCGCGTTCCGGCCCGGCGTCGGTGGCGGTGGTGGTCGGGCCTGGGCCGGCCGGCACCGGCTCCGCGAACTCCGGGGTGGCGTCCGGCCCGGCGGGCCCGGCATCGGGATCGGCCACCTCGGCCCCGGCCGGCCCGGCGTCGGGGTCCGCCACCTCGGCCCCGGCCGGCCCGGCGTCGGGATCGGCCACCTCGGCCACGGCCGGCCCGGCGTCGGGGTCCGCCGCCCCGGTCGCGGCGTCGCCGGCCGGGAGGCCGGTGGCCCGGTCGGCGGTGGCCGGAGCGGTGGTGGCCCCGACCTCATCGGTCGGCGTGGCCCCGACCTCACCGGTCGGCGTGGTCGTGGCGGAGGTCGGCGTGGTCGGGGCGGCGTCGCCGGTCGGCGTGGTGCCGGTGGGCTCGTCGTCGGGGCCACCGTGGTGCGGGTGCGCGGGCAGCGACCCGGCCAGCGCCAGCACCGAGCGCAGCAGCGGCAGGGCGGCCAGCGCGTTGGCCCCCTCGCCGAGGTCGAGCCGCAGGTCCAGCAGCGGGGTCAGGCCGAGCACGTCGGCGGCGAGCCGGACCGCCGGGTGGCCGCCGTGGTCGACCAGCAGGCACCAGTGCCGGGCCTGGCCGGCCAGGTCCCGGGCGACCATGCCGGCGGCCAGCCCGACCGGCCCGTCCAGCAGCACCGGCACCCGGCGGGCGGTCGCACCGAGCAGCACACCGGCCGCCACCGCCACGTCGCCGCCGCCCAGCTCGGCCAGGATGTCCTTGGCGTCGCGGGGGAGCGACGGGTGCGGTGCAGGGCGTCCCGTACGGTCGCGCACCGCACCATCCAGGCGGCGTCGTCGATCTCGCCGTCGGCGGTGTGCACCCGACCCAGCACGGTCGGGGCCTCCGCGCCGGCCGTCGCGACGAGCACCGCCGCCGCAGCGGCCTCCGCGCCCGCGCCGCAGGCCCCCAGCACCAGCAGTCGTACGCCCGCCTCGGCGGCCTCCTCGGCCAACCGCCAGCCGTAGCGCAGCGCCGCCTCGACGGCGTCGGCGTCCAGCGCCGGCCCGTGTTCGATCGGCGCGGACGGCGGGGCGTCCACCACCTGGAGGCTGGCACCGCTCTCGGCGGCCAGCCGGGCCAACGCACCCCGGCCGGCGCGGGCCTGCCGGGCCAGTCGGGCCGACTCCCCGACCGGTGCCCCGGCCGCCGCGCCACCGGCGTGGTCGCCGTGCAGTAGCAGCACCCGGACACCGGTCCACGGCGTAGGCGTCGGCGTGCCCTGGGTGGCGGCGGCGAACTCGACCACCCGCTCCAGCACGCCCAGCCCTGCCCCCGGCAGGTCCAGGGTGCCGAGCCGCTGCACCGCCTGCGGTCCGGAGTACTCGTCGGGCATCGGCAGTTCCATGCCGGGCTGGATGACGAGCCCGGTGGCGACCACCGGCAGCGCCATGGTCGGTGCCGCCCAGCCGGTGCCGTCGGCGGTCGGTGCGGCCGGGGCCGCCGGCACGGTGGGGGTCAGCACGTCCGGCAGCGGCGGCTGCGCGCCGCCGGTCGGGTCCGCCACACCGCCGGTCGGCGCGGCCGCACCGGTGGTCGGGGTGGCCTGGGTGGGTACGTCGACCGGTCGGGCCGGGGTGGCCGGCTTGAGCCAGACCGGCTGGCCGGCGACCACCAGCGCGACGGCGTCGCAGGCGTCCGCGACGGCCCGGTTGGCGGCGCCCAGCGCATCGGTGAACGCCCGCCCCAACGGGGTGGTCGGCACCAGCGACAGCCCCACCTCCGGGCTGACCAGCACGATCCGCGCCTCGCTGGCGCGTACCGCGTCGGCCAGCTCGGTGATCGTGGCGACGTCGTCGGCCGGCTGGTGGGTCGGGTCGAGCAGCACGGTCACCCAGCCGCCCAGGTCGTCGACGAGCAGCGTCTCGTTCGGCCCGGCCGAGGCGAGCACGTCGGCGAGCCGGCGCGGGTCCTCGGCGGTCTCCTCGGTGGTCCAGCTGCCCGGCCGGCGGGCCCGGTGGGCGGCCAGTCGGGTGGCCCACTCGGTGTCGTCCGGGTCGGCGGCGGCCGACGTCGCCACATACCGCACCGTGGGGGCTTCGGCCACCAGGGACTCGGCGAACTCCGACTTGCCCGAACGGATACCGCCGAGCACCAGGACCGTGTTCCACCCGTCAACGGACATGCCCGTACCTTAAGGCCGCCCGACCCGGCCCCGCCCGCCGGCCCGGGCCCGTCACGCTGCGCGGAACCCGGCAGCCAGGGGGCGTGCGTCCGGTGCGCTCCGCACCGGCCGACTACGCTTGCGGGGGTCCGTCCCCCGGGGACGGTTGAGCGGCGAGGGGAGACGCGGCATGGCGTGGAGCTGGCGGTACGAGGGCACGGACGGCGCACCGGTCGACGGGCCGGCGGAGACGTTCAGCAGCCAGGCGGACGCCGAGTCCTGGATCGGTCAGACCTGGCGGGAGCTCGCGACGTCCGGCGTCACCTCGGTCACGCTCGTCGAGGACGATCGGGTGGACTACCGGATGAGCCTGCTGCCGACGGCGGAGTGATGGGGTACGACCGCCCGGGGGGCGAGCCGCTGGTGCTCGGTGTGCCCCGGGCGGCGTTCCGGCCCAGCCCGATCTTCCTGGCCCTGGTGGCGCTCTTCGTCACCAGTGGCGTGTTGGTCTGGAACGGGGTGGGCAACGTCCGGTTCGACGTGTTCCTCTTCGTCGTCTCCGGCTGGCTGGTCTCGCTGTGCCTGCACGAGTACGCGCACGCGGTGGTCGCCTACCGGGCCGGTGACCGGGACATCGCCCACCGGGGCTACCTGACGTTGAACCCGCTCAAGTACACCCACCCGCTGCTGTCGATCGTGCTGCCGGTGGTGGTGGTGCTGCTCGGCGGCATCGGCCTGCCCGGTGGGGCGGTGTGGGTCGACCGGCACGCCATCCCGGGGCGGTTGCGGCACACCCTGGTCAGCCTCGCCGGCCCGGCCACCAACGTGCTGTTCACCCTGCTGCTGGTGGTGGTGCTGCGGGTGGGCATCGACGCGGGCGGCCCGATCGAGTTCTGGGCCGGGGTGGCGCTGCTGGCGTTCCTCCAGCTCACCGCGAGCGTGCTGAACCTGCTCCCGGTGCCCGGCCTGGACGGCGGCAACATGATCCAGCCGTGGCTCAACCCGCAGTGGCGCCGGATGTACGACATGTTCGCGCCGTTCGGCTTCATCCTGCTCTTCGCCCTGCTGTGGAACCCGCGCATCGGCAACTGGTTCTTCACCGCCGTCTTCTGGCTGAGCGACCTGCTGGGCCTGCCGCCGTGGCTCTACAGCACCGCGCTGTCCCTGATCCGCTTCTGGCAGACCTGATCCCATCCCACCCCAGACGGGGTGGGATGGGACCGGCGCCGGTCAGGGGCGCTGGGCCGGGCTCTCGGTCTTGGCCGGGTCCCGCTCGGTGACCGGGGCGACGATCTCGTCGATGGCCTTGAGCAGGTCGGCCTCCAGGGTCACCCCGGCCGCCTTGACGTTGTCGTGCACCTGGTCGGGGCGGGACGCGCCGATGATCGCCGAGGCGACGTTGCGGTTCTGGAGCACCCAGGCGACGGCGAGCTGCGGCATGGTCAGCCCGGCCTGCTCGGCGAGCGGCTTGAGCTGCTGCACCCGGGTCAGCACCTCGTCGCCCAGCCACTGCGCGATGAAGTTGGCACCGGACTTCTCGTCGGTGGCCCGGGAACCGGCCGGCGGCGGCTGGCCCGGCAGGTACTTGCCGGACAGCACCCCCTGGGCCATCGGCGACCAGACGATCTGGGAGATGCCCAGCTCCTCGCTGGCGGGCACCACCTCGGCCTCGATGACCCGCCACAGCATCGAGTACTGCGGCTGGTTGGACACCAGCGGGATGCGCAGTTCCCGGGCGAGGGCGTGCGCCTCGCGCAGCTGTGACGCCTTCCACTCCGACACACCGATGTAATGCGCCTTGCCGGCACGTACGACGTCGGCGAACGCCTCCATCGTCTCCTCCAGCGGCGTGCTGTAGTCGTACCGGTGGGCCTGGTAGAGGTCCACGTGGTCGGTCTGGAGGCGGCGTAGCGAACCGTTGATCGACTCCATGATGTGCTTGCGGGACAGGCCACGGTCGTTGCGGCCGGGGCCGGTCGGCCAGTAGACCTTGGTGAAGATCTCCAACCCCTCCCGGCGCTCCCCGGCGAGGGCCTTGCCGAGCACCGTCTCGGCGCGCGTGCCGGCGTAGACGTCGGCGGTGTCGAAGGTGGTGATGCCGTTGTCCAGGGCGGCCCGGACACACGCCAGCGCCGCCTCCTCCTCGACCTGGGAACCGTGGGTGATCCAGTTGCCGTACGAGATCTCACTGACCATGAGGCCCGAACGGCCAAGGTGTCGGAATTCCATCCTGCGACCCTAGCCCCGACCGGCCCCGGGCACCCGCCGACGCGGTCGGGCATCAGAGCACCCGGTGGGCGTCGGTGCACCGGATGGGTGTCAGAGCACCGGGTGGGTGTCGGCGAGCAGCCTGTCGATCTCCGCCACCACCGTGTCCCAGTCGGGGTGCACCGGGGGGATCAGCGGTTCGCCCCGCCGGTCCAACGCCCCCCAGTGGCTCATCCCGTCGCCGACCAGGAACGCCACCGGATGGATCACCAACGCCGGGTGCACCGGCCGGACCAGCACCGCGCCGGTGCGGTCGAGCACGCCCCGGCGGCCGGCCAGCTCCACCACGACCAGCCCCTCGTCGGTGAAGCCGTCGAGCCGGCGACCGTCGGACAGCATCGTGTCGAGCCCGTGGTAGCGCGGGGGGACGACCAGTCGACCGTGCCGGTCCACCGCCCCCCAGCCGCCCCGCCGTACGGCCGCCACCCCGGCCCGGAACGGTCGTACCTCCTCGAAACCCGCCGGCACCACCACCGTGCCGTCGGGCTCGATCGCCGACCAGTCCGCGTCGCCGCCCTGCGACACCCAGGCCAGGCCGTCGGAGAAGGCCAGCACCCGGGCGTACGCGGTGTCGAGCCGGGTGACGCCCGACTCGTCGATCAGCTCCCAGCCGGCCTGGTCGGGGCGGCGTACCCAGGCCAGCCGCTCGTGGAACGGCTGCGCCTCGGCGTAGCGGTAGTCGACGACGAGGTCACCGTCGGTGTCCGCGTACCCCCAGCGGCCCCGGCCGTCCTGGGTGGGCCGCGGGGACCGGCGGCCGTGCCGCACCTCGTCACGGCTGCGTGGGTACGGCCCGAACCCCTCCCGGGCCACCGCCCGCGCGTACACCGCGTCCAGCGCCACCCCGATCCGCTCGGTCAGCTCCGGATCGTCGGCCCGGTGCAGGTCGAGGGCCCGCTCGAAGTGCCCGCACGCCTCGATCAACCGGCCCTGGTCATAGCAGCACCGGCCGGCGTGCTCGTGCAGGGCCGACCGCAGCCGGTCCGGCAGCTCCGTCGAGTTGGCCTCGGCGAAGAGCCGGTCGGCCTCGGCGAACTCACCCTTCCAGCGCAGCGCCTCGGCCAGCCGCGCCCGGGCCAGCGCGGTACGCCGCAGTTCACCGGTCGCCTCGGCGTAGGTCAGCGCGAGCCGGCCGTCGGCCACCGCGTCGGCGAGGTCGCCGACCAGCCGGGAGAGCACCGCCCGGAGACTGAGCAGCCGGGCCCGGGCCCGGTTGTCCAGGGCCGAGGCGAGCTTCTCGGTCAACCGGCGGCGGATGAGTCGTAGTTCGGTCGGGTCGTCGACCACCTCGCGCAGGGTCTGCGGGTCCAGCTGCCACCGGTAGCCGGCCAGCGCCTGCTCCGGATCGCCCTGGGGCAGGTGCGTCGACGCGGCCTGCCGGGCAGCAGCGGCACCGCCCGTGGCCGGGACCAGCTCGGGTGTCGCAGCCTGTTCGGCAGTGCCGGACCGGTCCGTGGTCGAGGTCTGCCCGGTGGTCGAGGTCTGCCCGGTGGTCGTGGCCCCTTCGGGAGCCGTGTTCCGTTCCGTGCTGGTGGTCGGGTCCGTGGTCGTGGCTCGCCCCGGAGCCGGGGGCCGGTCCGGAGATGACGTCCGGTCCAGGCCGCCGACCACCGTCGCCGCCAGGCTGGTGGTCTCCGGCTGGACCCCGGTAGCGGTCTGCTGGACCCCGGTGGTGTCCTGCTGGACCCCGGTGGTGTCCGGTCGGGTCCCGGTGGTGGCCGGCTCCGGTGTGCCACCGGCCGGCCCGACGGCGTCGGCCACTGCGTCGGTGGCGGGCGCGGCGGTTGCCCGTGCGAGGTCGCCCGGCGGAACTCCGGCGGCGGTCGGCGCTGCCGTGGCGTTCGACACCCCGCGCTGGTCAGTGCCGGGGTGTCGACCGGTGCTGTGGTGCCGGCGCGTGGCGTGGTGCCGGTCCGTGCCGGGGTACCGGGCGGTGGCGTGGTGCCCGGCGGTGCTGTGGTGTCGCGCGATGGCGGGGTATCGGTCGGCGCTGTCGGGCGGGGCGGTGTTGCGGTGCCCGGCGGTGGCGTGGTGCCCGGCGGCGTTGAGGTGTCGGGCACCGTTGCGGTGTCGGGCGGCGTGGGAGCGGCGGTCGCCGCCGCGGCGGCACTCACGCCCGTGGCTTTACCGGTGGCCGGATCGTCGTCGGCCGGTCCGGTTTCGTCCGTGCCGGTGCCGTCCGTGACAGGGGCGGTCGGGCGGGAGCCGGCAACCGTGCCGGGGCCGGCCGTGCCGGGGTCAGTTGACGGAGGCAGCCCGGTTCCACCCGGGGGGCCGGCGACGGGGGACGGGGCGTCCCGACCGGCGGTCGGCAGGGGACCACGGTCGGGACCGGGTCGGGTGCCGGAGGTGCCGGAACTGGGCGCCAGGTCCACCGACCCCGTTTCGCGCTCGGCGAGCCCGTGGGCGGCCGACCCCGTTTCTCGGTCGACGACGGTCGGCCGCCCACGGGTGTCGGCGGCGTCGGCTACCGGGGTCTCCGGCCGGTCCTCGGCGGGAGGGGGAGCGATGGGCGGGGTCGGCCGGGGAGCGGCGTCGGGGGCCGGCGACCGGGGGCCCGGACCTCCGTGCCCTCCGCCCGTGACACGTCCGAGGGGGGTGGGGTGGAGGCCGGTCGACCGGTGCGCGGTGCCGGCGGCTCGACCGTGGCGGGCGCAGCGCCGGCCGACGCGGTCGGCCTGTGCGACACGGTCGGGCCGGGCGGCGTGGGCGTCGGGCCGGATGGCGTAGGCGTCGGGCCGGATGGCGTGGGCGTCGGGCCGGGCGGTGTTGTGGTTGGGCCGGGCGGTGTGGTCGGGCTGGACGGTGCGGGCGTGGTTGGTGCGGAGGCCGAGCGGCCGGGTTGGAACCAGGCTGCGGGACCCCCGGACGTGGTACGGGCAGCGGTGTCCCGGTGGTCGGTCGGGTCGGGTTCCGGCGTCGGTGGGACGTACCGGCGTGGTCGGTCCGGGGTGATCTCCAGAGCGGTCCGGTCGGTTGCGGAGCCAGCCGTGGCCGCCGCCGGGGTCCGCCCGGGAACGGCCCGGTCGGTGCCGGACCCCGTGGTGGGCCGGTCGGCCGGCGGGGTGGCCGGCGTGGGCTGGCGGAACTCGAGGTGCAACCGGGCGGCCGGCGGCGCCGAGACCGGGGCGGTCTCGTCCGGGTCGGGCGCGGGCGACCACCGGTCGGTGCGGCGCTGCCGGGTCGGCAGGTCGGCCGGCGGTACGGGCGTGCCCGGCGGCGCCGGGTCGGGCCGCCCGACGCCCGGGTTGGTGGCGTCGGCGTCGCCCGGGCGGGCAGTGGCGGGGTGCTCGCCGGGCTGCGCCGGGGGCGGGCCGGGACGGGGACCCCACGGGCCGGACGGGGCAGGCGGGGCGGGGGCCGGGTCGCCTCCGCCGGGTGGCGTTCCGGCCGGGAGTACGGCTGCCGGACGTCGCGACCGTGCTCCGCTTCCCGGGCGGGGCGCAGCGGCTCCGCCCGGTCGGTGCCGGAGGTGTTCCACGGCTCGCGGGGTGGTGTGACCACCTCGCGGGAGCGTAGGTCGGGGTACGACTCGCTGCGCACGGCCGCCTCGCGTGGGTCCGGCGACCGGCGCTCGTCGGGCCCGCGCGGGTGCTGCCAACGCTCCTCGGGAATGGCGGCCATCGCCCCTCGGCCGCCGTCGGGCGGGCGGTGCCGTGGGGCGTCCCCGGGCAGGCGGTACCGCTGGTCGTCGTGGCTGTGCGCGGCGGGTCGTCCGTCGTCGTCCCGGCGGGGGGACCGCTGCGGGTCGTCGTCGCGGAACCGGGGTGGCAGGTCCCGTCCGGTCGGTGCCGGCCGGGCCGGGAGAGGTTCGTACCCACCGGTGGTGCGGTGCTGCGCGCCGTTGCCGGCCCGCTGGTCGGGCTCGGCGAAGTCCTCGGCGGTCAGCCGGTCGTAGTCGTGTGTGTCGTCGGTGGTGCGACGGTCGGCGCTGGGGCGTTCCCCGGTGACCCGGCGGCGGGGTGGGTTCTGCGTCGGGGCGGCCCCCCAGCCCGGTTCGGTGGACCGGTCGGGCCGGGCACCGTGGGGCGGCTCGTGGCGGGGGGCGGGGGATACCGGCGGGCGGCCGGGGGAGACCGGCGTGACACCGGGGGCGGTGCGGTCCTGGCGGGGCGGGGCGTCGTGCCGGCCGGTGTCGTCGTGCCGCCCGGTGTCGTGCCGGTCGGTGTCGTGCCGGTCGCCGCCGGCCCGGTCGCGGTGCCACCCGGTCGGGGCCGGCTCGGCGGTGCCGCGCCGCCGGTCGGACCAGTTGGTCCGACCGGTCTGCCGGTCCAGGGCCGACAGTGCGTCGTACCGGTCGGGTACGTGCCGGTCCGCTGCGGGCTGACGGCGTTCCCGCTGCCAGATCGGCTCGTCCGGGAGCCGCCGGTACGCGTCGTCGGTCGGTCGCCGGTACGCGTCGTGGTCGGTGTGCGGTTCGCCCCTGAGGTTCGTCTGGTCGTCCTGCTGGTCGGCCCAGGACCGGCCGAGGTAGGTGCCGTCGGGGCGGGTCGGGGCGAGTGGGGGCACCTCGGCACGACCGGAGGCGGCGACCCGCCCCCGGGGGTCGGCGTACTGGCTGCCGATGTCGCCGGGGTAGCGCTGGCCGGGGAACTGGGGATGCCATTCGCCGGTCGGCTCGATCACCCAGGCGGGTTCCGGCGGGGCGTCCCAACGGTCGGGCCAACCGCCCGTCATCGGGGGGCTCCGTGGCCACGCGTGCGGCGCGGTCCGATGCCCGGCTCGCGTCGCTCGCTCACGGCGGTGTCACCTCGTTGCAAATTGTCGTGCGGGGCGCTCCGGGATGCCGGTAGAGTCCCCCGTCCGGCACGGCGGGGCTGCGGAAGGAGGGTAACGGCGTGGGCTCGGTCACCGCCACTGTGGCACCGGCCACGAGCGCAAACGTTACCCGATGGTTCCGGACATTCGGGGCTTTATCCCGGGCCGGCTTCCGTCGTTACTCCACCTACCGGCAGGCGGCCGTGGCCGGTGCCGTGACCAACACCGTGTTCGGCTTCCTGCGCTGCGCGGTGCTGCTGGCCGCGGCCGGTTCCGGGACCGTCGGTGGGTACGACCGGCCACAGCTCGCGACCTTCGTCTGGGTGGGGCAGGGGCTGCTCGCCGTGGTGCTGCTCTGGGGCTGGAGCGACCTGGCCGACCGGATCCGCACCGGTGACGTGGCCGCCGACCTGCTCCGCCCGGTGCACCCGGTGACCAGCTACCTCGCCACCGACCTGGGTCGGGCAGGCTACGCGGCGCTGGCCCGGCTGCTGCCGCCGGTCCTGGTGGGGCCGTTGTTCTTCGACGTCTACCTGCCGTCGCGGTGGCCCACCGTCGGGCTCTTCGTGGTCTCCGTGGTGACCGCCGTGGTGCTCTGCTTCGGTTGCCGGTTCCTGGTCAACGCCACCGCGTACTGGTGGCAGGACGCGCGGGGTCCGTTGCTGCTGTGGACCCTCGGCTCGGGGGTGCTGGCCGGGCTCTACTTCCCGTTGCGGTTTCTGCCGGAGTGGCTGCAACTGGTGCTGTGGTGTGGCACCCCGTTCCCGAGCCTGCTGCAGACCCCGCTGGACGTGCTGGTGGAGCGGGATCCGCCGGCCGTCCAGGTCGGCCTGGTCGCGCTCCAGCTCGGCTGGGCGGTGCTGGTGCTGGCCGCCTGCCGGCTGGTGCAGCGGCGGGCCGAACGTCGGCTGGTGGTGCAGGGTGGTTGAGCAGGGGGTGTGCACCGGCGAGGCGGTCCGGTCGGGTGGGACGTTGCGGGCGTACCGGGCGCTGCTCGGGGCGCAGGCCCGGTCGCAGACGGCGTACCGGGCATCGTTCCTGCTGGACCTGCTGGGCAACGTGGGGGCCACCGTGTTCGACGTGGTCACCGTCCTGGTGATCTACGGGGTGACCCGGGAGCTGGGCGGGTTCACGCTGCGCGAGACGCTGGTGATGGTGGGGCTGTCGGCCAGCGCCTTCGCGGTGGCGGACCTGCTGGTCGGCAACATCGAGCGGCTGCCCACCCACGTGCGGACCGGCCTGTTCGACGCGGTGCTGCTGCGCCCGCTCGGCGCGCTGCCCCAACTGCTGCTGATGAACCTGCCGCTGCGCAAGGTGTCCCGGGGCGTGTTCGGGGTGGGCGTGCTGGTGGTGGCGCTGACCTCGGCCGGGATCGACTGGACGCCGGCCCGGGTGGCGTTGGCGGTGGTCGCCCCGCTGGCCGGGGTGGTGTTCTTCGGGTCGCTCTTCGTGGCGACCGCCACCGTGTCGTTCTGGTGGGTGGACTCCGGTGAGCTGGCCAACTCGGTCACCTACGGCGGGCGGGACTTCACCACGTACCCGGTGACCATCTTCGACGGGTGGTTCCGGGCCGCCTTCGCGTACGGCCTGGGGTTCGCCTTCGTCAGTTACCAGCCGGCGCTGGCGCTGCTGGGCCGCGCCGACCCGCTCGGCCTGCCGTCGTGGGCCGGCTGGGCGGCGCCGGCGGTGGCCCTGGTCGCCGCCGCGCTCGCGGCGACGGCCTGGCGCACCGGCATCCGCCACTACCGGAGTACGGGGTCATGAGCGTCATCGAACTGGACGGGCTACGCAAGGAGTTCACGGTACGGGTGAAGGCGGGCCGGCTACGCCGGGAGAAGCGGACGGTCACCGCCGTGGACGGCATCGACCTGCGGGTGGAGCAGGGCGAGATGCTCGGCTACATCGGCCCGAACGGGGCGGGCAAGTCGACCACCCTGAAGATGCTCACCGGGGTGCTGAGCCCGTCGGCGGGTCAGGCCCGGGTCTGCGGCCTGCGCCCGGTCGCCGACCGGACCCGGCTGGCGCTGCGCATCGGGGTGGTCTTCGGCCAGCGGTCCCAGTTGTGGTGGGACCTGCCGCTGGGCGACTCGTTCGACCTGCTGCGCCACCTCTACCGGGTGCCTGCCGCCGACCACGCCGCCCGGCTGCGCCGCTGTCGTGACCTGCTCGACCTGGACGCCTTCCTGGACACCCCGGTGCGGCAGTTGTCGCTGGGGCAGCGGATGCGCGGCGAGTTGACCGCGGCGCTGCTGCACGGCCCGCAGGTGCTCTTCCTCGACGAGCCGACCATCGGGCTGGACGTGGTGAGCAAGCAGGCGGTCCGGGGGTTCCTCGCCGAGTTGGGCCGGGCCGGTGACACCACGCTGGTGCTGACCACCCACGACCTGGCCGACATCGAGCGGCTCTGCGCCCGGCTGGTGGTGGTCGACCACGGCCGGGTGGTGCACGACGGTTCGATCGCCGCCCTGCACGCCCGCTACGGTTCCCGCCGGCTGGTCGTCGCCGAGTTGGACGCCCCGTTGTCGACGCCGCCGCAGCCGGTGGGGGCGCCGCTGCACCGGGTCGAGGCCGACGGCCGCCGGTTGGTCTACGCGCTGGAGTCGGCGGGGGTGGCGGAGGTGGTCTCCGCGCTGGCCGGGCTGGCCGCGCTGCGTGACGTCTCGATCGTCGAACCGGACATCGAGGACGTGGTGGCCCGGCTCTACCGCAGCCCGGCCCCCGACCCGCGCCGCCCGTCCTGACCGGTCCCGGACCGGTCCCGCCCGCCGTTCCGAGCCGCCGGACGCGACGACGGCTTCCGGACGCGACGACGGCTTCCGGACACGACGACGGCCCCGCCACCGGGGCGGGGCCGTCGGGAGACGTCGGTCAGATCGGGTCGCCGATGTTCACCCGGGGTGCCGGGGCGCGCATCCGGCGGAAGGTGATCGACCGCATGATCGCGTAGAGGTAGAGCGAACCCATCCGCTCGCCGCTGTTGGGGTGGCGCTCCCGCACCAGCTTCTTGATCCGGCGGGAGATCAGCACCGAGTCGATCACCACGCCGAGCGCGAGCGCCCCCCACACGACGTTGGAGGCGAGCCGGATCGCCTGCGGCATCGCGGCGTTCGACCCGATCAGCACGATCAACGCGCCACCGAAGAACCAGGTGCCGATCGTCCGCCGCGAGTCGACGACGTTGCGGGCCAGCAGCCGCTCCGGCCCCCGGTCCCGGGGCCGCCCTCGCGGCGGAACTCGGCGGCGGCCTCGGTGCGCGCCTTGCGGCGCTGCTCCCGGGCTTCCTCCTTGGTCAGCGGCCGGGTCGGACCGGCCGGCCGGCGGCCGGCGACCGGCCGTTTCGGGGTCTCGACGCCCAGTTCCTTCTTGCTCGGGGTGTAGCCCCGGGGGCGCGCGGCGGATGGCTCCTCGGTCACCACCGTGGCGGTGGCGGAGGAGTCGGAGTCGGCGGACTTGCGGCGAAACAGCGACGGCACGAGGTGAAGGGTAGCCACCCGACGGCGCCCGGTGCACATCACGGGTGCACCGGGCGCTCGGTGGAGCGGGTCGAACGGGCCCACGGGGGCCGTCGGGTGGCGGTCGGGGCCGCCGGGGGGACGGTCGGTTACGGCCGTTCTACGTGCGCGCCGAGGCTGGCCAGCTTGGCCTCGAAGTCCTCGTAGCCCCGGTTGATCAGGTCGACGCCGTACACCCGGGAGGTGCCCTCGGCGGCGAGTGCCGCGATCAGGTGGCTGAACCCGGCCCGCAGGTCCGGGATGACCAGGTCGGCGGCGTGCAGCTTGCTCGGGCCGGCGATCACCGCGGAGTGCTTGAAGTTGCGCCGGCCGAACCGGCACGGGGTGCCGCCGAGGCAGTCCCGGTAGACCTGGATGTTGGCGCCCATCGTGTTCAGCGCCTCGGTGTAGCCCAGCCGCTGCTCGTAGACCGTCTCGTGGACGATCGACAGGCCCCGGGCCTGGGTCAGCGCCACGACGAGGGGCTGCTGCCAGTCGGTCATGAAGCCGGGGTGCACGTCGGTCTCCAACGCCACCGCGTTCAGCTCACCGCCGGGGTGCCAGAACCGGATGCCGCCCTCCTGGCCCGGGTCGCTGAGCTTCGGCGGCCGGGCGTCGGTGACCTCGTACTCGCCGCCGACGGAGCGGAAGATGTTGAGGAAGGTCATCATGTCGGCCTGCTGCGCGCCGAGCACCTCGACGTGACCCCGGGTGGCCAGCGCCGCCGCCGCCCAGCTCGCCGCCTCGATCCGGTCCGGGATCGGCCGGTGGCTGTAGCCGTGCAGCCGCTTGACGCCCTGGATCTCGATCACCCGGTCGGTGTGCACCTTGATGATCGCGCCCATCTTCTGCAGGATGCAGATCAGGTCGATGATCTCGGGCTCGACGGCGGCGTTGCGCAGCTCGGTGACGCCCTCGGCCATCACCGCGGTCAGCAGCACCTGCTCGGTCGCGCCGACGCTCGGGTACGGCAGGGCGAACTTCGTGCCGTGCAGCCCGTTGGGTGCGGACAGGTGCAGACCCTCGGGGGTCTTCTCCACCGTCGCGCCGAACTCGCGCAGCGCCTGGAGGTGGAAGTCGATCGGGCGGGGGCCGATGTGGCAGCCGCCCAGGTCGGGGATGAACGCGTGGCCGAGCCGGTGCAGCAGCGGGCCGCAGAACAGGATCGGGATCCGGCTGGACCCGGCGTGCACGTTGATCTGGTCGGTGCTGGCGCTCTCGACGTTGGACGGGTCGAAGACCAGCTCGCCGTCCTCGGTGCCGTCGGTCACCTTCACCCCGTGTAGGCCGAGCAGCCCGCGGACCACCTCGACGTCACGGATCTTGGGGACGTCGAACAGCCTGCTGGGCGAGTCGCCCAGCAGGGCCGCGACCATCGCCTTGGAGACCAGGTTCTTCGCGCCGCGCACGCGGATCCGCCCTTCGAGCGGGGTACCTCCGTGTACGACCAGGACGTCGTCCGTCAACGCAAACCTCCAGCGCGTGTCGGGTGGTGCGGGGTGAGTCGATGATGGGGCATGCTGTCCAGCTGTCCGATACGAGCTGTCCAGCTACCCGGGACGGGGCCGGCTCAAAACGGTCCCCGTGGTACGTCGCCCCGGCAGCATAGCCCTCCGTGACGAAATAGGAATCGGTCACCGCACGGGTTACGGAACGAACCGGCGAATCCGGTACGTTCCCGTACCTCGGCGGTGACCGTAGGTGATCAGGTTGCGGCGGGCGGCGGGGTGTCGGCACCCGGCAGCGCGAGCATCTGGTCCAGCGCCACCCGGGCGTGGTGCGCGGTGTCCGCGTCGACGGTGATCTGGTTGACCACCCGGCCGGCGACCAGCTCCTCCAACGCCCAGACCAGGTGCGGCAGGTCGATCCGGTTCATCGTGGAGCAGTAGCAGACCGCCTTGTCCAGGAACATGATCTGCTTGTCGGGGTGGGCCAGCGCCAGCCGGCGGACCAGGTTCAGCTCGGTGCCGACCGCCCACGCCGAGCCGGCCGGTGCCGCCTCGATCGCCTTGATGATGTACTCCGTCGAACCGACCTGGTCGGCGGCGGTGACCACCTCGTGCCGGCACTCCGGGTGCACCAGCACGTTGACCCCGGGCACCCGGGCCCGGACGTCGGCGACGCTGTCCAGGGTGAACCGGCCGTGCACCGAGCAGTGCCCGCGCCACAGGATCATCTTGGCGTCGCGCAGCTCCTCGGCGGTGAGCCCACCGTTCGGCTTGTGCGGGTCGTAGAGCACGCAGTCGTCGAGCGAGTAGCCCATCTCCAGCACCGCCGTGTTGCGGCCCAGGTGCTGGTCGGGCAGGAACAGCACCTTCGAACCCTGCGCGTACGCCCAGTCCAGCGCCCGCTTGGCGTTCGACGAGGTGCAGACCACACCGCCGTTGCGGCCGACGAAGCCCTTGATGTCCGCCGAGGAGTTCATGTACGTCACCGGAACGGTGTCCGCCGCGACGCCCAGGTCGGTCAGCACCTCCCAGGCCCGCTCGACCTGCGACAGCACCGCCATGTCGGCCATCGAGCAACCGGCCGCCAGGTCGGGCAGGATCACCCGCTGCGCGTCGGTGGTGAGGATGTCCGCGCTCTCGGCCATGAAGTGCACGCCGCAGAAGACGATGTACTCCGCGTCGGGGCGGGCCGCCGCCTCCCGGGCCAGCTTGAACGAGTCGCCGGTGACGTCGGCGAACTGGATCACCTCGTCGCGCTGGTAGTGGTGGCCGAGAACGAACACCTTCGTGCCCAGCGCGGCCTTCGCCGCCGCCGCCCGGGCCACCAGGTCCGGGTCGCTCGGCGCCGGCAGGTCTCCCGGACACTCCACGCCACGCTCGGTGGCGGGGTCGCTGCCGCGGCCGAGGAGCAGCAGCGCGGTCGCCGTGTTGGAGGGTTCCACCCAGGTCGAAGTCACGTCCTCATGGTCCCACAACGGGGCGTTCGCACGACCGCTGCCGGTGTGGGCTGCCGCACTGCCCCCGCGCCGATGTGGCCTGCCACACTCTGGGCATGCGCGTGCTGCTCTGTCCCGACAAGTTCGCCGGCACCCTGGAAGCGCCCGAGGTGGCGGCCGCCGTCGCCGCCGGCTGGCGCGAGGTGGACGACGCCGGCGAGCTGCTCATCCGTCCCCTCGCCGACGGCGGGCCGGGCTTCGTCACGGTGCTCGCCGACGCTCTCGACGGGCGGCGGGTGCCGGTCTCCACCCTCGACCCGCTGGGCCGGCCCGTCACCGGTGAGATCCTGCTCACCGCCGACGGCGTCGGCTACCTGGAGAGCGCCCAGGCCTGCGGGCTGCACCTGCTGGCCGCCGCCGAGCGGGACCCGAAGGCCGCCACCTCGTACGGCCTCGGCGCGCTGGTCGCCGCCGCCGTGGAGCACGGGGCCCGGACGGTGGTGATCGGGCTGGGCGGCTCCGGCACCAACGACGGCGGGGCCGGCCTGTTCACCGCGCTCGGTGCGACCCCGCTCGACGACGCCGGCCGGGCCCTGCCGTACGGCGGTGCGGCGCTGACCGCCGTCGCCGCCCTCGACGGCGTCCCCCGACTGCGCGGGGTGACCCTGGTCGCCGCCACCGACGTGGACAACCCGCTGCTCGGCCTGCACGGCGCGAGCAACGTCTACGGTCCGCAGAAGGGCGCCGACCGGGCCGACGTGCTGCTACTCGACGCCGCACTGCAGCGGTGGGCGGCGGTGCTGGAACGGGACCTGCCCGGCTGCCCGCCCGGCCTGGGCACGCTGCCCGGTGGCGGCGCGGCCGGTGGCCTCGGTGCGGCGATCCTGGCCCTCGGTGGGCGCTGCGAATCCGGCATCGACCTGGTCAGCCGGGCGATCGGGCTGGAGGCCGCGCTCGACGACTGCGATCTGGTGATCACCGGGGAGGGATCGTTCGACCACCAGTCGCTGCGCGGCAAGGTGGTCGCCGGGGTGGCCGGGGCGGCCCGCGACCGGGGGGTGCCCTGCGTGGTGCTGGCGGGTCGGGTGAGCACCGGCCGGCGGGAGGCCGCCTCCGCCGGGGTGACCGAGGCGTACAGCCTGGTGGAGCACTTCGGTGGTGAGGAACGCGGCGGGGTGGCGGCGGCGATGGGCCGGCCCGTCGAGGGGCTGCGGGCGCTCGGTGCCCGACTGGCCCGCCAGTGGAGCCGCTGACCGGACCACCGGGGTGGGCCGGACCACCGGGGTGCGACCGGCTCGCACGTGCGCCGGGTGGGCGCGGGCGGGTGGGTGTGGTGCGGGTGGGGTGGTGCGGGTGGCCTGGAGCGGCGATCACGCCGGCCGGGTGGGGTCGGCCGGGGCGGCGTACCATCGAAGCTGGACCAAACCGGGAATCACTGGGCGACGCGTGCTGTTGACCAGGGTGTCCGGACCCATACCGCGCAGGGAGATTTCCACGTGACCACGCCAGCGCAGACCGACTCGACCGAGGCCCAGGCCCCTACTTCCGTCGTCCTCACCGACGTCGCGGCGCAGAAGGTCAAGGCCCTGATCGAGCAGGAAGGCCGCGACGACCTGCGGCTCAGGGTCGCGGTGCAGCCGGGTGGCTGCTCCGGCCTGCGGTACCAGCTCTTCTTCGACGAGCGTTCGCTCGACGGTGACGTCGTCACCGACTTCGACGGCGTCGGCGTCGTCGTCGACCGGATGAGCGCCCCCTACCTGTCCGGGGCGACCATCGACTTCGCCGACCGGATCGACGCCCAGGGCTTCACCATCGACAACCCCAACGCGGGCAGCTCCTGCGCCTGCGGCGACTCGTTCAGCTGAGTCGCGACCGTCGCCGTCGCCGGGGCCGCCCCACCACGGGGCGGCCCCGGCGCGCGTCCGGCAACCCTGTCCGGGCCGAGGCGGTGCCGGTCGCGGTGGCCGGGCTGCTCGTGCCGATGTGCCCGGTGGCACGGGGTTGCCGGTGTGTGGCGGGCGGATGAGCAGGTGGTGGCCGGTGCCCGTCCGACCGTCGACCGTCGTTCGCGCGCGACCGGTAGGCTGACCCGCGCCGTGCTCCCGACCCCGAGGGTTGACATGAAGATCGCCGTGACCGGCTCGATCGCGACCGACCACCTGATGAGCTTCCCGGGTCGCTTCGCCGACCAGCTCATCGCCGACCAGTTGCACAAGGTGTCGCTCTCCTTCCTGGTGGACGACCTGGTGTTGCGCCGGGGCGGGGTGGCCGCCAACATCGCCTTCGGCATGGGGCAGCTCGGGCTGAGCCCGATCCTGCTCGGCGCGGTGGGTGCCGACTTCGCCGACTACCGTTCCTGGCTGGAGCGGCACGGCGTGGACTGCGACTCGGTGCACGTCAGCGAGGTGGCGCACACCGCCCGTTTCGTCTGCACCACCGACACCGACATGTGCCAGATCGCCTCGTTCTATGCCGGTGCGATGAGCGAGGCCCGCAACATCGAGCTGGGCCCCGTCGCGGACCGGCTCGGCGGCCTCGACCTGGTCCTGGTCAGCGCGAACGACCCGGAGGCGATGATCCGGCACTCGGCCGAGTGCCGGGACCGCGGCTACGCCTTCGTCGCCGACCCGTCGCAGCAGCTCGCCCGGATGGACGGCGACGACGTGGTCGCGCTGATCGATGGCGCCGAGTACCTGATGACCAACGAGTACGAGAAGTCGCTGCTGCAGAGCAAGGTCGGCCTCACCGACGCCCAGCTCCTGGAACGGGTGAAGGTCCGGGTCACCACCCTCGGCAAGGACGGCGTGGAGATCGTCACCCGGGACGGGGAGTCGTTGCGGGTGCCGATCGTCCGGGACGCGCGGGCCGTCGACCCCACCGGGGTCGGTGACGGCTTCCGGGCCGGTTTCTTTGCCGCCCTGTCCTGGGGCCTCGGCCTGGAACGTGCCGCCCAGGTCGGTTCGCTGCTGGCCGCCCTGGTCCTGGAGACCGTCGGCACCCAGGAGTACGACGTGCGCCGCGACGTGTTCGTCAAGCGGCTGGCCGAGTCGTACGGGGACGCCGCCGCCCAGGACGTCCGGCCACACCTGGTGCCGTGACGCAGCTCCTGGTCGTCTTCGCCGGTCTGCCGGGGGTGGGTAAGAGCACCATCGCCCGGCAGGTCGGCGTGGCCCTGGGTGCCCCGGTGCTGCCTGTCGACCCGATCGAGCGGGCACTGGCCCGGCACGGGCTGACCGGCCCCGGCACGGGCCTGGCCGGCTACGACGCGTTGGCCGGGCTGGCCGAGGTGCAGCTCGGGCTGGGCACCGGCGTGGTGGTCGACGCGGCGAACCCGGTGGCCGGCGCGCGAGGGCTCTGGCTCGACCTGGCCGTGCGGTCCGGGGTGCCGCTGCGGCTGATCGAGGTGCACTGCGGTGACGAGGCGGAGCTGCGTCGCCGGGTCGAGGCCCGGCACGCCGCCGACCCGCACGCTCCGACCTGGGAGCAGACCCGGCAGCGTGGCGCGGAGTACGAACCGTTGATCGGCCCCCGGCTGGTGGTCGACACCGCCATCGCGATCGACCCGCTCCCGGCGCTCCTGCGTTACCTCACCTGATCCCGACCCGACTGGCTGTCCCGATCCCGGTCTGGGTACCTGGCTGTCCCGGTCCGGGGCACCTGGCGTGCGGCTGGTGGGGCTGGCGGCCGATTTCGGGGAAGGCCGTCCGCCTTGCGCCGGGCGAGGTCAGCCGGCCTGACCGGGGGAGCGGGCCGGGGTGGCGGCGACGAACGCGGACCACTGGCGGGCGGGGAAGAACAGCACCGGGCCGGAGGGGTCCTTGCTGTCCCGCACCGCCATCCGGTCGGGCAGGACGGCGCACTCGACGCAGTCGCCGTTGTTGGTGCTGCGGCTGCTGGTGAACCAGCGGGCGGTGGTGGGGTCGGGGGTGCGCACGGTGGCCTCCGAGGGGCGTTAGGCCGCGCCGGCCAACTCCCTGATCAACGCGCGCGACTCGGCGGGCGAGAGGGCGACCTGGCGCAGGTTGTCTGCCACCATGCTATAGGTGCGGACACCGTCCGGGTCCTGCACGTACACCGCCCCGTCCAGCACCTCGGTGTAGGCGATCGGGCGCACGTTGGCGAAGTCCAGCAGGACGAATTTGCCGATCGCACCGGCGGCGTGCGGGCCGTCCTCGGGGCGGAGCACCTGCACGGTGACGTTCGGCAGCTCGGACATGGTGGCCAGGTGGGCGAGCTGGGCCCGCCGGGTCTCGTCGCCGTTGACCCGTAGCCGCAGCGCCGCCTCGCCGATCACCGCGTGCAGGGTGAGCGGGTCGTCGTCGGTGAGCCGCCGGGCCCGGGTCTGCCGGAAGGACACGAAACGTTCGGCGTGGTCGGGGCGGACGAATCCGGTGCCCAGGGTCAGCGCCTGGGCGTACTCCTCGGTCTGGAACAGGCCGGGGATGACCATCGACTCGAACACGAACGCCCCGTCGGCCAGCCCTTCCAGCCCGACGTACGTCTTGAACCAGTCAGGCATCACCGCGGCCCAGGGTGCCCACCAGGTCCTGGCGTCGGAGCGGCCGGCCAGCGTGGTCAGCCGGTCGATCGCCGGCTGGTCGGCCCCGCAGGCGCGGAGCACGGCCGCGATGTCCTCGGGGAACTGTTGGTAACGGCCGGTCTCCATGTGGCCGAGCTTCGGCTTGCCGATGCCGGTGCGGGCCGACAGCTCGGTCAGCGTCATCGGTGCCTCGCGGCGATACCGACCCAGCTCGGCACCGATCAGCCAGCGCAGCGCCGAAGGATCTGTCCGCCTGCCCATGTATCGCCTCCACCACTGTGTACCGACGAGAACATCATGCCGTCGAGTCTTCCAAAGAGCAAGGATAGGGGCTATACGTATAGCAACGACTCTTGGAGGTGGTCATGCCTGACCCCGCGCCGCTCGGCACGCCCGAGGAGTTCCACCTGATGCTCGTCGACCTGGCGAACGAGTTCGCCCCACGCCGGTTCGCGCTCTGCGAGGAGTACGGCGACCGCCTCGACGGCGGGGTCTTCGCCTGGGGCGTGGCGTTCCGGGACAGCGCGCTGCTGCGCCACGACGGGAGAACGTCGACTGGGCACTTCGCCGACGCCGAGAGCGCGTTGCGGCTCTTCACCCGCACCGGTCGCCGCCTCCGCCTGATCTGGATCGACGGAGCGGGGCGGGGCGGGGTGGGTCAGTGGGTGCGGCGTACCTCGTAGCCCGGGCCGTCGGGGATGGCGGTGACGAACTGCTGGGCGCGCATCCGGCACCAGGCGGGGATGTCCACGGCGGCGGCCGGGTCGTCGGCGAGGACCCGCAGCACCGCGCCGACGGGCAGCTCAGGCAGCCGGCGGGCCAGCGCGATCACCGGTAGCGGGCAGCGCTGCCCCCGACAGTCCAGCACCTCGACCGGCCCCGCCCCGTCGCCGCCCGGTCCGGCCTCGCCGCCGCCCGGCCCGGTCGGGAGGCCGTCCGCGCCGGTCGGGAGGCCGTCCGCGCCGGTCGGGAGGCCGTCCGCGCCGGTCGGGAGGCCGTCCGCGCCGGTCGGGAGGCCGTCCGCGCCGGTCGGGAGGCCGTCCGCGCCGGTCGGGGGGCTGTCCGGGCTGGGCGGGGTGGTCACAGGCCCACCACGCCGGCGTCGGCGCGCAGGTCGGCGACGATCCCGGGCAGTTCGGCGAGGAACCGCTCGACGTCCGCCGTGGTGGTCTCCCGGTGCAGCGAGACCCGGACGTTGCCGTGCGACAGCACCCCCATCGCCTCCAGCACGTGCGACGGGCGCAGCGTCGAGGAGGTGCAGGAGGAGCCGGAGGAGACGGCGAAGCCGCGCCGGTCCAACGCGTGCAGCAGCACCTCGCCGTCGACGTACAGGCAGGAGAAGGTGACCAGGTGGGGGAGCCGGTCGACGGGGTCGCCGACGACCTCCACGTCCGGCACCTCGGCGGCGACCCGGGCCCGGATCAGGTCCACCAGCGGGGTCAGCCGGGCCGCCTCGGCCGCCGCGTCGGCCGCCGCAGCGCGCAGGCTCGCCGCCGCCGCCACCACCGCCGGCAGGTTCACCACCCCGGGGGTACGTCCGAACTCCCGCTCGTCGGCCGGCCACGGCGACTCCCAGCGGGTGCCCTTGCGGACCACGAGCAGCCCGACGCCGGGTGGGCCGCCCCACTTGTGCGCGCTGGCGGTCAGCACCGACCACCCGTCCGGCACCGGCACCCGGCCGACGAGCTGGGCCGCGTCGACGTGCAGCGGCACCCCGACGGTGGCGCAGGCGTCGGCGGCCCCGGTGGCCGGCTGCACGGTGCCCACCTCGTGACTGGCCCCGATCAGCGTCGCCAGCGCCACCCCGGGGGAGCGCACCGCCGCCGACCAGGCGGTCAGGTCGAGCCGGCCGAGCCGGTCCACCGCTACGGAGGTCGCGGTGCCACCGGCCGCCACGTGCCGCTGCGCGGCGTGCAGCACCGCCGAGTGTTCGATCGCCGAGTGGACAAGCGTGTCGCCGGTGCGCTGCCGCCCGGCCAGGCCGCCGAGCACGGCGGAGTGCGCGGCGTGCGTACCGCTGGGGGTGAAGGAGACCTCGTCGGGGCGGACGCCGAGGGTGCCGGCGGTGGCCTCGCGGGCGGCGTCGAGGAGTTGGGCGGCCCGGCGGGCCCCGCTGTAGAGGCGGGCGGGGTCGGCCCAGCCGTCGTCGAGGGCCGCCAGCAACGCCTGCCGGGCGACCGGGTGCAGCGGCGCGGCGGTGGCCGCGTCCAGGTAGACCGGGTGGGCACTCACGGCTGACGACGCTATCGCGTCGGGATGGCCACGATCCCCCCGATGGGGTCGGACAGCGACCCCAAGACGGTCGAGCCCGCCATGGTCGAGTAATCTGCGACCGTCGGTGACGCCTTTGCCGTCGGTGTTGATGGAAAGCCCCACCGCGGCGCGCTAGGGAGGCAGGACCAGGTGGTCGCAAGGAGTTCGGAGGTACGGCCGTCGGCCGTACGGCACAGCGCTTCCCCCGGAGCCGGTGAGCGTCGGCGGCGTGGTGCTGGCCGGCTCGCCGGGCTCGGTCTCGGCGGAGCTGCGCTGCTGGTTCTGCTCACCGGGTGTGACGTCGGCAGCTCGGTCGACGGCTTCGGCTGGCCGCAGGGCGGCATCACCCCCGAATCGCACCGGATGTACGACCTGTGGATCGCCTCCTGCATCGCCGCCCTGGCGGTCGGTGTCTTCGTCTGGGGCCTGATCTTCTGGTGCGTGGTGCGCTACCGCAAGCGCGGCAACGAGCTGCCGGTGCAGACCCGCTACAACCTGCCGATGGAGTTCCTCTACACCATCGCGCCGATCCTGATCGTCTCGGTGCTCTTCTACTACACGGCAGTGGTCCAGACCGACGTGGTGCGGACGACCAAGAACCCCGACGTCACCGTCGAGGTCGTCGCCTTCAAGTGGAACTGGCAGTTCAACTACCGCGACGGCCAGGGCACCGAGGCCAACACCGTGGCGTCGGTGCTGGGCACCAGCGAGGTCATCCCGGTGCTGGTGCTGCCGACCAACCGGTCCATCCGGTTCGAGGAGACCAGCCGCGACGTCATCCACTCCTTCTGGGTGCCGGAGCTGCTGTTCAAGCGCGACGTGATGCCCGGCAAGATCCGTAACGTGTTCGAGGTCTCCAAGCTGGAGTCCGAGGGGGCGTACGTGGGCCGCTGCGCCGAGCTGTGCGGCAGCTACCACGCCTTCATGAACTTCGAGCTGCGGGTGGTCTCCCCGGAGGCGTACGACCAGTTCCTGGCGGCCAAGCGGGACGGCAAGTCGACGCAGGAGGCGCTCACCGCCATCGGCCAGGACCCGTACGCGAAGACCACCCAGCCGTTCGACACCCGGCGGACCAAGGACAACTTCAACCCGGACGGCGCGTCCGCGGGCGCGGGAAACTGAGGTATCCGGCATGAAGACCGAGTGGCGCATCTTCCTCATCATCGCCGGGTTCCTCCTCGGCGCGACGATCCTCTACGGCGCCTGGACGTACGGCGACTCCGGTGGCCAGGTCGAGTGGGTCGGCACGGTGGCCCTGCTGCTGTCCTTCCTGCTCTGCGCGATGTGCGGCGGCTTCTTCTGGTTCGTCTCCCGCCGTATCGACCTGCGCCCGGAGGACCGGCCGGACGGCGAGATCGCCGACGGCGCGGGCGAGATCGGCTTCTTCAGCCCCGGCAGCTACTGGCCGTTCGGCCTCGCGCTGGCCGCCGCGGTCGCCGGCCTGGGCCTGGTGTTCTGGCAGTTCTGGCTGCTCGGCCTCGGTCTGGTGCTGGTCATCGTCACCGCCTGCGGCCTGCTCTTCGAGTACTACTCCGGCACCCGCCGCACCGCCGAGCACTGACCCACCGGCCTGCTCGCGGCGAGCCCCGTTCGCCGCGTCAGCGCCCGGAGAGCCACCCGACAGGCCCGCCCCCACCCGGGGAGGCGGGCCTGTCGTCGTTGGGCGGGTGATCGACTCCAGGGGGCCGAAGTCGCGGTGTCCCCGGCGGGCTGATGCCGCTGTTTCGGCTCGGCCTGGGTGGATCAGGCCGGCTGGGTGGATCAGGCCGGCCCGGGCCAGACGGGTCCCTGGTCGGTCCAGGTGACACCCCTGTTGCGGCAGAGGCAGAAGGGGTGACCGACCGGGTCGGTGTAGACCCGCCATCCGTAGCCTTCGGGGCCGAGGAAATCCTGCGCCAGGGTCGCGCTGAGGGCCAGGACGCGAGCCTGCTCGGCCTCGATGTCATCGACCTCGAAGTCGAGGTGGAACTGTTTGGGGTGCTCGCCGTCGGGCCACTGCGGGGCGCGGTAATCCGTCACCCTGATGAAGGCCAGCTCGATCTCGCCGAACCGGATGCCGGCCCAGTCCCCGTCACTGCCCTCCCTGACCGGGCGACCCGTCACCGCGGCGTAGAAGGCCGCCAGCCTCATGGTGTCCGGGCAGTCGATGATGAAATCCGTGAGTCGGAGCATCCGGTGATCCTGCCACGCAACTGAGCAGGCCGGATCTCCCGACAGGACCAGGGAGCCGGCGGTGCCCGGCAGGGCTCAGGCCGCGTGACGACCGGCAGGGGTCAGGCCGCGTGACGACCGGCTGACGGGCGGCGGCGACGGTCGGTCAGGCGGGTGGGCTGGAAGGCGAAGGTGGCGATCAGCACCGCCGTGCCGCAGCCGGTGCAGAGCAGCTCGGGGCAGTCGGCACCGTGGCCGTCGGCGCAGGGCGGCATCTCGAACGGCTGAACGCCCTCGCAGGTGTCGCAGTAGAGCTCGCGGTCCGACACGGGCGTCTCCTCTCGTTCCGGAACCCGCCGATGGACATCGCCGCCATCACCGGAAACGGAAAATTACTCCCATGTAGTTTCCCACGCCCCTCCGACACTTCCCCGCCAGCCCCGCTAGCCCCGCCAGCCCATGCCCGGCACACCGCTCGGCCCGGGGGAGCAGGCCGCGCAGAACGGCGGGTCAGAGCGGGCCGCGCAGAACGGCGGGTCAGAGGGAACGGGCGACGTCGACCCAGCGGTCCAGGACGGCCGCCGCCGCCCCCGAGTCGACGGACTCGGCGGCCCGGGCCATGCCGGCGCGTACCGCCTCGGTGAGGTCACCGTCCAGCGGGGTCTGGGTGGCCAGCGCGACGGCCGCGTTGACCAGGACGGCGTCGCGGACCGGGCCGGTCTCGCCGGCCAGCAGCCGGTGGGCCACGGCGGCGTTGTGCGCCGCGTCACCGCCCCGCAGGTCGGCCAGGGTGGCCCGGGGTACCCCGAGGTCGGCCGCGTCCAGCACGGCCTCCCGGACGGTGCCCTGCTGGGCCACCCAGACCCGGGTCGGCGCGGCGGTGGTGAACTCGTCCAGGCCGTCCTCGCCGCGCATCACGATCACCGAGTCGCCCCGACGGGCGAAGACCTCGGCCATCACGGCGGCCATCCGGGCGTCGAAGCAGCCGACCGCGCCGGCGTGCGGCCGGGCCGGGTTGGTCAGCGGGCCGAGGAAGTTGAACGCGGTCGGCACGCCGATCTCCCGCCGGACCGGGCCGGCGTGGCGCATCCCCGGGTGGAACCGGGGTGCGAAGCAGAAGCCGATCCCCGCCTCGGCCACGCACCGGGCCACCTGCTCCGGGCCGAGATCCAGCGGTACGCCGAAGAACTCCAGCAGGTCGGCGGTGCCGCACAGCGAGGACGCGGCCCGGTTGCCGTGCTTGACCACGTGGACGCCGGCACCGGCCACCACCAGGGCGGTCATCGTGGAGATGTTGACCGTGTGGGCGAGGTCACCACCGGTGCCGACGACGTCGACCGAGGTGCGCCGCAACTCCTCCGGCAGGGTCACCGCCACCGAGTTGCCGAGCATCGCCTCGACCAGGCCGGCCAGTTCGGCCGGGGTCTCACCCTTGGCGCGCAGGGCGACCGCGAAGCCGGCGATCTGCGCCGGGCCGGCGGCGCCGGCCATGATCTCGTTCATCGCCCAGGTGGTGTCGGCGGTGGACAGCTCGTCGCCGCGCAGCAGCGCGTTGAGCAGGTGCGGCCAGGTCCGTTCGCCCATGATGGGCCTCCCGAGCGGGCGTGGGGTGCGGGTGGACGGGTGCGCCCGTCAACCCCGGGCGCCTGGGCGCCGCCGTGTGCTGCTGACTCAGGCGGCGGCGTGCGTACGCAGCAGCTCGGCGACCGTGGTGCCGGTGGTCACCGGGTCGAGCGGGTGCATCAGCACGCCGTCGACCTGCGCGTAGGAGGCGAGCCATCGGTCGGCGGCCCGGGCGATGACCACGCAGGTGGGCGGGGCGTCTTCCCGGTCGTCCTTGATCTGGCGGGCGATGCCGATGCCGCCGCCGGGGCTGGCCTCGCCGTCGAGCAGCATCAGGTCGATCTCGTAGTCGTCGACCAGCCGGACGCAGCCGAAGTAGTCGGACGCCTCGACGAACTCGATCGTGATCCCTGGGGCGGGACGGGTGCCGACGGCCAGCCGCATCCGGTCCCGGACCTGCGCGTCGTCGCTGTAGAGCAGGACGGTGCAGAGACGCTCGCTCATGCCGACACTCCGCTTCGCTCCGTGCCGTGATGAGGCACCGTCGCACTGAGCCTGACTCGCTCGCTGCGCTCACTCATGGGCTGTACTCCTCGTTGCTGCCGTTGATCGTACCGGGCGGTGTGGCGTACCCGACATCCCGCCTGCCGGCCCCGGGTCGACCGGGTGTCGCGGCAGCTCAGGATGGGGTTCCGGGGGCCGCGGCCGGGGTGGCGGCAGCCTCGGCGGCGCGGTCGCGGGCCTCCTGCCGGTCCAGCTCGCGGTCCACCCGGCGGGCCTCCCGCTCGGACTGCTTCACCCACTGCACCACCAGCACCGCGAGCATCGTCACGCTGACGAACTCCCCGCCGGCCCACAGGACGCCGCCAGCGACCACCTGGTCGTTCCACGGGTCGGACCAGGCCAGGTTGAGCGACGGGTACCAGTCGCCGCCGAACAGCGTGGTGCTCTGCATGATGGTGAGCCCGAGCACGGTGTGGAACGGCACCGACAGCAGCATCAGCAGCGCCCGCGCCGGGTACGGCCAGCGGCCGGGCAACGGGTCCAGCCCGAGCAGCGGCCAGAAGAACACGCAGCCGGTCATGATGAAGTGCGCGTGCACCAGTTCGTGCGCCCAGGCGTGTTCGAGGGTGTAGCGGTACAGGTCGGTGAAGTAGAGCGCGAACGGGTTGACCACGAAGATGGTGAACGCCACCAGCGGGAAGCTGTAGATCCGGGCGATCCGGCTGTGCACCACCGCCAGCAGCCGTTTGCGCGGGCCGACGGGCAGGGTGCGCAGCGCCAGGGTGATCGGTGCGCCCAGGGCCAGGAAGATCGGGGAGACCATCGACAGCACCATGTGCTGCACCATGTGCACCGAGAGCAGGGCGGTGTCGTAGGCGTGCAGGCCGCTGACCGTGACCGCGGCGATGCCACCCAGGCCCGGCCCGAGGAAGCAGACGGTACGGACCACCGGCCAGCGGTCGCCGCGCAGCCGGAGCCGGTGGACCCCGTAGAGGTAGAGGCCGGCGGCGAGGACCAGGCCCAGGGCGAGCCAGCTGTCCAGCCGGGTTTCGGTGAAGACCCGGGTGATGTCGAACGGCGGCGGTACCTCGACGCCGCCCGCCGCGAGGCCGGTGGGCGGGGCCGTCGAGGTGGCGGCGAAGATCGAATCGACGTGCAGCACGCTTTTCAGGCTAGGCCAGGCGAACCGGACCGCCACGATCGGGCCATCCCTCACCCGGGTTTGGCCCCCCGCTGATCGCCCGCCCCGGTCAAGGGCAATAATGACCGCGTGACTGCGGCCCCAGCCATTGACAAGAGCCGGATCCACTCTCTGACGCGGCCCAACATGGTCAGCGTCGGGACGATCGTGTGGCTCTCCAGCGAACTCATGTTCTTCGCGGCGCTGTTCGCGATGTACTTCTCGATCCGTGCGGCGGCGCCGGAGCAGTGGGAGAAGCACACCGAGGTACTCAACATCCCCTATGCGACCACCTTCACGGTGATCCTGGTGCTGTCCTCGGTGACCTGCCAGCTCGGTGTCTTCGCGGCCGAGAAGGGTGACGTCCACGCCCTGCGGCGCTGGTTCACGCTCACCTTCGTGATGGGCCTGATCTTCGTGCTCGGCCAGGCGAACGAGTACCTGACCCTGGTGCACGAGGGCGTGAAGATCAACGAAGACGGTTACGGGTCGATGTTCTACCTGACCACCGGCTTCCACGGCCTGCACGTGACCGGCGGTCTCATCGCCTTCATCATCTTCATGATCCGCACGACCATGGGCCGCTTCACCCCGGCCCAGGCCACGTCGGCGATCGTCGTGTCGTACTACTGGCACTTCGTCGACGTCGTGTGGATCGGGCTCTACGCCATGATCTACTGGCTTCAGTGATCTTGGCGTGTCACGTTCCGCGCCGCTGCTCCGTCCCCTGAGACAAGGTCCAACCGGTTAAGGACACAGGTCATGACTTCTGACAACGACCGCCGACGCGGTCTGCTCGCGCGCCTGCGCGGGCGGCCCGCGGCGCGCAGCAGGGGCCGCCGCCGGCTGGGCGCGGCGTTCCGGCTGATCGCCGCGTTGACGCTGGCCGGCGGCGCCTACACCGTCTTCGCCCCCGGCGTGCAGGCGCAGGAAAACCCGCCGCTGACCGGTGCCGCAGCCGAGGGTCGGGCGCTGTTCGACGTGAGCTGCGTGACCTGCCACGGCCGCAACGCCCAGGGCGTCGAGGGTCGTGGCCCGAGCCTGATCGGTGTCGGCTCCGCCTCGGTGGAGTTCCAGGTCAGCAGCGGTCGGATGCCGATGGCCCGGCAGGAGGCGCAGGCCATGCGCAAGCCGCCGGTCTTCACCGACGAGCAGGTCCGCCAGCTCGGCCAGTACATCCAGGAGCTCGGCGGCGGCCCGCAGGTCCCGCAGGGCAACCTCCGCGAGGGTGCCAACCTCGCCACCGGCGGCGAGCTGTTCCGGATCAACTGCTCGCAGTGCCACGCCTTCGGCGGCGGCGGCGGCGCGCTCTCCTCGGGCAAGTACGCCCCGAGCCTCGCACCGGCCAGCGACGCGCAGATCTACGCCGCGATGCTCAGCGGCCCGCAGAACATGCCGGTGTTCGGCGACAACCAGATCACCCCGGAGCAGAAGGCGGACATCATCGCCTACATCCAGGAGTCCCTGAAGGCCGACCAGGACCAGGGTGGCTTCAACCTCGGCCGGTACGGCCCGTCCACCGAGGGTCTGGCGATCTTCCTGGTGGGCATCGTCGCGCTGGTCTTCGCGAGCCTGTGGATTGCGGGCAAGTCGTGACCCAGCGGATCGTCAACAGCATTGCCGTGGTGCCGTGCGCCGGCACCGCCCGTAGCGAGGTGACGGCATGAGCACCCAGACCGAGCAGCACGCCCCGCAGGGTCGGGAGCCGCTCGACGTCCACGACCCCCGGCTCTCCCGGTTCGACATCGTCACCGAGGGCGCCCGCCGGGACGACATCGAGATCGTCCACTACGAGGAGCAGGTCGTCCCGGGCAGCAAGGCCGAGCGCCGGCTGACCCGTACGGTCGCGGCGATGTTCCTGCTCACCGGCCTGGCCGCCACCGCATTCCTGGTCGTCTACATCTGGTGGCCCTGGGAGTACGAGCCGGGTCGCGGTGGTGACAAGTGGTACACCCCGCTGCTCGGCCTCACCCTGGGTGTCGCCCTGCTCGGCATCGGCTTCGGCATCCTCACCTGGGGCAAGAAGCTGCTGCCCAAGGAGGTCTCGATCCAGGACCGGCACGACGGTCCCGGGTCGGCGGAGGACCGGAAGATCACCGGCGAGACGATGCTCTACCTCGCCGACGAGATGGGGGTACGGCGTCGTCCGCTGCTCGGTGTCTCGCTGGTCGCCGGCCTGCTGCCGGTCGGTGCGGTCGCGGCGGCCCCGCTGGTCGGTGGCCTGATCTCCAACCCGCACAAGAACAACCAGATGTTCACCACCGGGTTCGCGCCGGCCGACGGCAAGAAGATCCGGCTGGTCCGCGAGGACGGCCGGCCGATCCGGCCCGCCGACGTCAGCACCGGTGGTCAGCTGACCGTCTTCCCCGGCATCGAGCACGGCGTGAGCAACAAGCACGCCGACTCGCCGACGCTGCTGATCCACCTGCGGGAGTCCGACGCGGAGAAGTCCCGGCAGGCCAACTCGCGGGTCGGTCACGGTGACTACATGTGGGGCAACTACGCGGCGTACTCCAAGATCTGCACGCACGCCGGCTGCCCGGCGAGCCTGTACGAGCAGCAGACCAACCGGCTGCTCTGCCCGTGTCACCAGAGCCAGTTCCTGATCACCGACAACGCCCGTCCGGTCTTCGGCCCGGCGAGCCGGCGGCTGCCCCAGCTGCCGATCGAGGTGGACGAGGAAGGCTTCTTCGTGGCGAAGTCCGACTACACCGAAACCGTCGGCCCCGACTTCTGGGAGCGGCCATGAAGCGCCGAAAGTTTGACGTAGCAGCGGTGCCGGGCAAGGCCGCCGGGGGAGTGGACGACCGCTTCCAGGTCGCCACCCCGTTGCGCAAGCTGCTCAACAAGGTCTTCCCGGACCACTGGTCGTTCCTGCTCGGCGAGATCGCGCTCTTCTCGTTCGTCGTGCTGCTGCTGACCGGCGTCTTCCTGACCTTCTTCTACGAGCCGGCGATGACCGAGGTGGTCTACAACGGCAGTTACGCCCCGCTGCGGGGCACCCCGATGTCCGCCGCGTACGCCTCCAGCCTGGACATCTCGTTCGATGTCCGGGGTGGCCTGATCATGCGGCAGATGCACCACTGGTCCGCGCTGCTGTTCATGGCCGCGATCGTGGTGCACATGATGCGGGTCTTCTTCACCGGCGCGTTCCGCAAGCCGCGGGAGACCAACTGGATCATCGGGTCGCTGCTGTTCTGGGTCGGCTTCCTCGCCGGTTTCTCCGGCTACTCGCTGCCGGACGACGGCCTGTCCGGCACCGGCCTGCGGATCGCCTCCGGCATCATGCTGTCGATCCCGGTGATCGGCTCCTGGGTCACCTCGTCGATCTTCGGCGGTGAGTTCCCCGGTGAGATCATCATCAGCCGGTTCTTCATCGCCCACGTGCTGCTCATCCCGGGTCTGCTGGTCGCGCTCATCAGCGCCCACCTGGGCCTGGTGTTCAAGCAGAAGCACACCCAGTGGCCCGGCCCCGGCCGGACCAACGACAACGTGGTCGGCGAGCGGATGTTCCCCCGCTACGCGCTCAAGCAGGGCGGCTTCTTCATGGTCGTCTTCGGCGTGATCGCGCTGATGGGCGGCCTGTTCCAGATCAACCCGATCTGGTACTTCGGCCCGTACGAGGCGTGGGTGGTCTCGGCCGCCAGCCAGCCCGACTGGTACGTCATGTTCCTCGACGGCTCGACCCGACTGATGCCGGCCTGGGAGATCAACATCCCGATCGGCAACGGGTACGTCATCCCGCCGCTGTTCTGGCCGACGGTCGTCCTGCCCGGCATCCTGGTCGGCCTCTCCACGCTCTATCCGTTCGTGGAGGCCCGGCAGCTCAAGGACTACCGGCACCACAACCTGCTCCAGCGGCCCCGGGACGTCCCGGCCCGGACCGCGGTGGGCGCGATGGCCGTCGCCTTCTACATCGTGCTGACCCTCTCCGGCGCGAACGACGTGATCGCCGACAAGTTCCACATCAGCCTGAACGCGATGACCTGGGCGGGCCGGATCGGCCTGCTGATCGTCCCGCCGGTGGCGTACTACGTCACCTACCGGATCTGCCTCGGGCTCCAGCAGCACGACCGGGAGGTGCTGGCCCACGGCGTGGAGACCGGCATCATCCGCCGCCTGCCCGACGGCCGGTTCGAGGAGGTCCACCAGCCGCTCAGCGCCGGTGACGGCCACGGGCACGGCGAGTTGGACTACGTCGGCTGGGTGGTGCCGAAGAAGATGAACCGGCTCGGGGCGCTCGGCCCGGCGATCCGGGGCTTCTTCTACCCGATCGAGAAGCCGGTCGAGGCACCGGTCTCGCCGGGGCACCCGCCGGTGGAACCCCGCCCGGAGCGGGAGGAGATCGGCAGCGGAGATTCCCGCCGCTGACCTGCCCGTACCACTCGACCGAGGCGCCCGCCGGAGGATTCCGGCGGGCGCCTCGTCCGTATCCCCGGCCCGCCTCGTCCGTATCCGCTCCGGTGCGGTGGGGGCGTGCGGTGCGGTGTCCGTTTTCCGGCCGGCGGGCCGGCGCGGCCGGACCCCAACGGGTGGAAAGCCAGGATTAACCCTCGCCAGTCGGGTATCCGTGCGGTCCACCGAAAACGGGGAGGAAACATGTTGGGTATCAAACGCCTGGGACTGCTGGCCACGCTGGCGGTGGTCGGCCTGGCACCCGCGGCTGCCGCGCAGGCCGCCGCGCAACCGTCGGCGCAGGACACCCAGTACCTGCAGGCGGTGCACCAGGTCAACCTGGCGGAGATCGTCACCGGGAACCTGGCCCAGAAGAAGGGGCAGAACGAGCAGGTCAAGCAGTTGGGGCAGCAGTTCGTCACGGATCACACCCAGCTCGACCAGACGGTGCAGAGCACCGCGCAGCAGCTGAACGTGACCTTGCCGAACGCGCCGACAGCCGATCAGCAGAAGGTGATCGACAAGCTCAACGGCCTCAAGGGCGCCGCGTTCGACAAGGCCTGGGTGACCGCTGAGCTGGCCGGTCACGTGCAGGCCATCCAGGCCACCCAGACCGAGATCTCGCAGGGCTCCGAGCAGTCGGTGGTCCAGTTGGCGCAGGACGCCCTGCCGGTGTTGCAGGCGCACTACGACGCGCTGGTGGCCCTGGCCCAGGAGTTGGGCATCCCGGTCCCGCAGACCAGCGCCAGCGGCACCGCGAGCCCGGGTGGCAGCGGTACGCCGGCACCGGGTGGCACGACCGGGTCCCCGACCCCGGGCGGCGGCACGGAGTCGCCGGAACCGGGCGGCACCACCGAGACGCCCGTTCCGGGCAACAGCTGACCTCTCGTACCACCTGATGGTGGCCGGTCCCCAGGGGCCGGCCACCGTCGCCTGTCCGGGCGTCGGTCAGTCGGCGCTGGCCAGGCCGATCGCGAACGCCTCCTCCAGGTCGTGCTGGGAGTACGCGCGGAAGGCGATGTGCGACTCGGTGTTGAGCACCCCCGGCACCTTGGAGATGCTGCCGGCGATGACCTGGGCGATCTGCTCGAACTCCCGGACCCGGACGATGGCGATCAGGTCGACGTGTCCGGCCACCGAGTAGACCTCGCTGACACCGGGCAGGTTGGCCAGGTTCTCGGCCACCTCGGGGATCGAGTCGGTGGCGCAGTCGATCAGGACGATCGCGGTGATCACTGGACGATTCTCCGTTCGTCGTGCCCGGCGCGACGCCGGCCTGGTGTCGTCGACCATGCTAGTGCCGCCCTCGCCGCCCGCGGGCGGCCCTCCGGTGGACCCGGCTGCCGGTCAGAGCAGCATGGTGCGCGGGTCGGCGGCCATGGCGCGCAGCCAGGCGGCCGCCTCCGCCGCCCCGGGACAGCGGGCGGTGTCCAGCGCGGCGGCCAGGGCGTACATCTCGGGCGGCGGGATGAGCAGGCTCTCCCTGCTGCGCAGCCCCAGCTTGACGGTGCCGGAGTCGGCGGTGACGGTGAGCACCGGGGTCCGGGTGACCGCGCCGGTGGCGACCAGCGAACCGTCACTGGAGACGCCGGTCTGCGCGACGGCCGCCGCGTGCAGCGACACCGACCGGGCGGCCCGCAGGTCGACGCTCTTCGTGGTGAGCCCGACCACGGTGAGCCGGCTGCCCTCCAACCAGGCGCCGCTGCGCACGATGCTGGTCACCAGCAGGCCGATGAGGAGCAGGACCAGCCCGGCCGACACCAGCGCGGCGATCGCCGGCACCGCCGCGCTGCCCGAGGTGTCGTTGCCGCCGGCCGCGTTGATGCCGGTGCCGATGAAGGCGCCGACACAACCGCAACCGATAGTCAGGATGACACCCAGCACCAGCAACGAGACGACCCGACCGGTACGGCTCGACCGGTAGCCGACCGACAGGGGGATCCGAGGCACGGAGGGCTGCATGCTGGTGATTCTGACACCGGTGATCAACGTCCGCCTGGTGGGGCGGCGACGGAGAGCCCGTCGTCGGCCCGGATCGCGTCGCGGAGCCGTTCGTCCGGGCCGACCGTCGCGCCGGGCCAGACCACCACGCGCTCCACGTCGCCGCGTACCACCGCGCAAGCGCCGACCACCGCGTGCCGGACCCGACCGGTGACGGTGGCGTCCGGGGCGATCAGGGCGTCGTCGCCGGCGGCGTGCAGGTTGGCCGCCAGGTAGTCGGCGGGCGTGCCGGTGTCGAAGAACGTGCCCGGGTACGGCACCACGGTCAGCTCGCCGGCCGCCTCCGCCGGCCGCCACACCGCGCGGACCAGGTCACCGAAGCTGGCCGGCAGCTCGCGCACCCGGTGCCAGGGCAGCAGGGAGAAGCCGGTGAAGACGTGCCCGTCGAAGGTGCCGGGCGCGCGCGGGTCGGGCGCCGGCCGACCCAGCAGCCGTACGGAGTGGAAGTCCCACCCGGCCAGCAGCGCCGCGATGTCGGGGCCGGGGGCGGCCCCCGGATCGGCCAGGTAGGCGTCGGCGTTGCCGACCAGCACCCCCCGACCGGCGATCCAGTCCCGCAGGTTGCCCAGGCCACCGGCGGTGCCCAACGGGTCACCCGGCTCCACCGACAGGTGCGCCCGGTCGCCGACGTGCGCCACCACCTGGTCGGCCAGGTAACAGGCGTTCACCGCGACCCGCCGGGGCCCGGTCAGGCCCAGCCCGGCGAGCCGGTGCAGGGCCCGGTCCAGCAGCGGCACGTTGCCGACCGGGCAGAGCGCCTTGGGCACCCGGGCGGTGAGCGGGCGCAGCCGGGTGCCCTCACCGGCGGCGAGCACCACCGCGCACAGGCCGTCCGGGGCGGTCACGTCGTCGGCTGGCCGGCCTGCGGCCCGATGCCGTAGTGGCCGAGCAGGTTGGCGGTGGCCCGGCTCAGCCGGGGCAGGTCGTCCAGCGGGTGCCAGGCGGCCTCGAAGACCTCCGCGCCGTCGACGGCCAGGGTGGTGGTGGCGGCGGGCACCTCCGCCTCGAAGACCATGTCCACCCAACCCCGGGTGTGCACCACGGCGTTCGGCACGGCCGGGCGGAGCTGCTCCGGGGCGAGCCGGACCCCGGACTCCTCGTGCAGTTCGCGGGCCGCGCCGACGACCGGGGTCTCACCGCGTTGGAGCAGGCCGGCGGGCAGCGTCCAACTGTGCCCGGGGGGTTGGCGCAGCAGCAGCAGGCGGCCGGCGCCGTCGGCCCCGCTGTCCCGGACCAGGGTCACCGCGCCGACGACGTACTTCGGCCCGGCGAGCCGGACCAGGCGACGCCGCACCGAGACCGGCAGCCGGTAGAAGACCTTGTACGCCACGGCCCGGCCGGTGGCGCGGGAACGGAGGATCATCGCTCCAGGCTAGGCCGTCGGCGTGCTGCCGTGGGGTGCGGGGCGACCGGTCACCCGGCCAGGGACTCACTGTCGATGGTCGACCAGGTCGATGAGCTGACGGACCACGGTGTCCGGTTCGACCGCCCGGTCGAAGACCGCGACCAACAGGGTCTCCAGGTCGGGGTAGCCGAGCTCCTCCGACAGCCGCAGCAACGGCAGGTCGCTGGCCAGCCCCCGGTTGTGCGTACGCAGCGCCAGGCCGATGGTGGCCCGGCCGAGGCGGACCTTGTCGGCGATGGAGATGCCCGGCTCGACGTGCTCGGTGAACCAGCGGCTGATCTGCATCTGCGCGTGCGGCGACTTGACGAAGTCGAGCCACTCGCGGCGGGGCCCCGGGGGGCGACGTCCGCCTCGAAGCCGCTCGCGACGCTGCTCTCCGAGTAGATCTCCACCACGTCGCCCTCGTCCAGTTCGGACGCCAGTGGGGCGAGCCGGCCGTTGATCCGCGCGGCGAGGCAGTGGTCGCCCCGCTCGGTGCCCAGCTCGTAGGCCAGGTCGATCGGGGTGGCCCCGGCCGGGAGCACCACCTGCCGGCCGTCGGCGACCACCTGGATCTGCGCCTCGGCCAGGTCGCACCGCAGCGACTGGAGGAACTGGGCCGGGTCGGGGGCCTCCTGCTCCCAGTCGAGCACCCGGCGCAGCCAGGAGAGCTGGTCGGTGTTGCTGGCCCCGGTGGCGGCGCGGGGGAAGCGGAAGTCGGCGGCCACGCCGTACTCGGCGCAACGGTGCATCTCCCGGGTGCGGATCAGCACCTCGACGGTGCGGTTCTGCGGGCCGCAGACGCTGGTGTGCAGGGAGCGGTAGAGGTTGTTCTTGGGGGAGGCGATGAAGTCCTTGAACCGGCCGGAGACCGGCCGCCAGCGGCCGTGCACCGCGCCGAGGGCGGCGTAACAGTCGGTGGCCGGGCCGTCGACCACGATCACGATCCGGGGCAGGTCGTACGGCTGGGCGTGCCCGCCGGCCACGGTGTCCTTCCAGATCGAGTAGAGGTGCCGGGGGCGAACGCTCACCTCGGCGTCCACCCGGCTGCGGCGCAGCGCCACCTTGGCCTGGGCCACCACGTCGTCGAGGTAGGCGTCCCAGCCGGGCCGGTCGTGCACGTGCCGGGCCAGCCGGGCGTGCTCGTCGGGCTCCAGGTGCAGCAGCACCACGTCGTCCAGGTCACGCTTGAGGGTCTGGATGCCGAGCCGGTCGCAGAGCGGGACCAGGACCTCCTGGGTCTTGCGGGCGATCCGCTCCCGGGAGGCGGCCGAGCGGACCCCGAGGGTACGCATGTTGTGCAGCCGGTCGGCCAGCTTGATGATCAGCACCCGGACGTCCTTGCCGGCCGCGATGATCATCTTGCGGATCGTCTCCGCCTCGGCGGCCTTGCCGTAGAACGCCTTGTCGAACTTGGTCACCCCGTCGACCAGGTGCGCCACCTCGTGGCCGAAGTCCTCGCTGAGCGCCTGGAGGGTGTAGCGGGTGTCCTCCACCGTGTCGTGCAGCAGCGCCGCGACCAGGGTGGTGGTGTCCATCCCGAGGTCGGCACAGATCTGGGCGACCGCCAGCGGGTGGGTGATGTAGGGCTCGCCGCTCTTGCGGAACTGACCGCGGTGCATGTTCTCGGCGATCGTGTACGCCCGGCGCAGCACCGAGGCGTCCGCGCTGGAGTGGATGCCGCGGTGGGTACGGACGAGCTGGGTCACCGGGTCGGCGTCGTTGGCCGGCCAACTCAACAGGGACCGGAGCCGCCGGGCCAGGGGCAACTCACCCGGCTGGGCCGGGAGCGCACCCCCCAGGGCGGCGCCGTGTCCGGCGTCGACGTCCACGTGGGACACCTCCTCACCCCGGCTCCACGGTCACCGTCACCGGCAACCGGAAGCAGGCCCACGAAACGGGCAGGACTGCACTCCCTTAACAGACTAAGCGAGGCGAGGTCGTCCGATCGGTCACTTGCTCATGGGCGTTCGGTCGAGAGTTGGTGGGACCCGCCGCCCTCAGCCTTGACCAGCAGGTCACGGAACCGCCCCGCGCCGGCCACCGGGGACGACCAAACGGACGTCATCTCCACCAGCCGGGTCTCCGGTCGCTCCAACCAGGACAGGATCCGCTCGGTCTCCTCGGCGGTGGCCCGGGGCACCGGCCCGTGCCCACCCGGTTCCACCGTCTCGGCGGTGGCCCGGATCGCGGTGATCGTCGGTCGCGGATGGACACCCGGCGGGGAAACCCCGGCACCGGCGAGCCGCCCGTACCGGACCAGCGCCAGCTCCCAGCCACCCCCGGTGGCGGGTCGGGCGGCGGCCACCTCGGCGATCCGGGTCAACGCGGCCAGCCGCTGCATCCGGACGGCGGCCCGCAGCACCGCCGCCAGCCGGGACCGCACCACCGCCGCCTCCTCGTAGCGCTGCGCCGTCGACAGCGCCTCGATCCGGGCCAGCAGGGCGTCCACCACCACCTGCGGGTCACTGGTGGTGGCGGTGCGGAACGGCGCGACGGCGCGGTCGTCGTACTCCTGCGGGGTGATCCGGTGCTCGCAGGGTGCCGGGCAGCGGCCCAGCTCGGCCAGCGCGCAGGCCGGTGTGACCGTGCGCAGTGAGAGCCTGTGCGTGCACTGGCGCAGCGGCACCGCGTCGTGGAACCCGGCGGCGGCCAGCTCGGCGGCCCGGGTGGAGCGGAACGGACCCAGGTAGGCGGTGTCACCGGGGGCCAGGCCGCGCACCACCGACAACCGGGGGTACGGCCCGCCGGTGAGCTTGAGCCACACCATCCGTTCCGGATACTTCGACCGCCGGTTGTACGGCGGCGCGTGCGCGGCGATCAGGCGCAGCTCGCGCACCTCCGCCTCCAGCGGGTGGGCGCACTCGACCGCCTCCACCCGCTCGGCGGCGGCCAGCATCTCCGACATCCGGGCCCGCTTCTCGGCGGCGGTGAAGTAGCTGCGGACCCGGGTGGCGATGTCGCCGGAGGTGCCCACGTAGAGCGGCCGGTCGTCGGCGGCCCGGAAGATGTAGACCCCGGGTGCCTTGGGCAGCCCGTCGGCCAGGTGCCGCTTGCGCCGCTGGGTGGGGGTGACCGCCCGGGCGAACTCGATCGCCTCGCCGACCGTGTCGACCCGGTGCCCGCCGAGCCGGGCGATCAGCCCGTGCAGCACGTCCACCGTCGCCTTGGCGTCGTCCAGCGCCCGGTGGGTGGGTTGGGTGGTGGTGCGGAAGTAGGCGGCCAGGGTGCCCAGCTTGCGGTTGGGCACCTCGTCGCGGCTGAGCACCCGGCGGGCCAGCGCCGCCGTGTCCAGCACCCGGGGGTTGGGCCAGCGGTAGCCGTGCTTCGCGCAGGCGGCCTTGAGGAACCCGACATCGTAGGGCGCGTTGTGGGCCACCAGCACGGCGTCGGCGATGAACTCCAGGAAGCTCGGCAGCACCTGCGCTATCGGCGGGGCGGGGACCAGCATGGCCTGGGTGATGCCGGTCAGCACGGTGATGAACGGCGGGATCGGCACCCCCGGGTTGACCAGGGTGGCGAGCACCCCCAGCTCCTCGCCGCCGCGCACCTTGACCGCGCCGATCTCGGTGATGCCCCCGCCGTCGGGTGAGCCGCCGGTGGTCTCCAGGTCGACCACCACGAACGTCGTCGCATACAACGGCAGGGCCGGATCGACGCCGCCGGCCGACTGGTCCAGGCCGGCCAGGGTCTGCTGGACGTACTCCCCAGGTGCCACGGGCGGCAGGCTAACCGTTCGGTGCGACACTCCCGTCACCGCAGCCCCAGGGGCCCCTGCCGGCATAGGATGAGAGATCGGCTCACTCATCCGGCGGTGGGCCCGGTCGCGGTGGGAGACTTGCCCCATGCCCCTCACCGAGCCGTACGACGACCACCTCCCGGAGGAGGGGTCGTCCGTCGCCGCGCCCGAGGCCGGCGGGGACTCGGGTGCGGGGCGCCCGAGCCCGAGCCCATCCTGCCGGAGCCTGAGCCCATCCTGCCCGAGTCCGAGACTGGTCTGCCGGAGCCGGAGCCCACCCTGCCCGAGCCGGTCCGGCAGCGGATCGTGGCGCTCACCGCCGCCGTCCTGCCCGGTCTGCCCGCCGACGAGGTGCCGGTGCCGCTGCGCCGGGTGGCGAAGTTCGCCCCGAACCGCCGGGCCCGGCTCGGTGGTTCGGTCATCGCCGCCCAGCTCACCGCCGACCCGCTGTTCCGGCAGCGGGTCACCGCCCGGGTGCTGGCCGACGCCGGTGACCTCGGCGCGGCCGTGGTCGAGGGCACCGCGCCGGCCGCCGCCGACCCGGTCGAGGTGGCCGCCCTGGCCTACCTGGTCCGACCCCGGGGCTGGCGGGAGCTGATCGACGCCAGCGGCGCGGCGGTCCGTGCCGAGGCGGACAGCGCGGTCGTCGCCGAGCTGGTCCGGGAGGCCGAGCAGCGGGCCACCCGGGCCGAGCACGACCGGGCGGTGGCCCGGGTGGAGGCGGAGAAGCTCCGCGACGAACTGGCCCGGGTCCGCGAGGAGCTGGGCCAGCTCCGGGAGGAGTCCCGGCAGCTCCAGCGCAGCCTGCGGGAGACCCAGACCCGGGAACGCCGGGCCAACGAACTGCTCGCCACCGAACGCGGCCGGGCCACCCGGGCTGCCGCCGACAGCGACGCCGAGCTGCGCCGGGCGCGGGCCCGGCTGGCCGAGGCCGAGGCGGCGGCCGGGGTGGCCAAGGCCAGCGCCAAGGAGGCCCGCTCGGTCGACGACGCCCGGCTGTGGCTGCTGCTGGAGACGATCGGCCAGGCCGCCGTGGGGCTGCGCCGGGAACTGGCCCTGGACCCGGTGGACAAGCTCCCCGCCGACTTCGTGGCCGACGCCTTCACCGACGCCCCGGTCACCGCCCAGAGCGGGCCGGCCACCCGCGCCCGGGACACCGACGACCCGGCCCGCCTGGACCAACTGCTCGCCCTGCCCCGGGCGCACCTGGTCGTCGACGGTTACAACGTCACCAAGCGCGGGTTCGGTGAGATGTCCCTGGAGCAGCAGCGCAAACGGCTGATCACCGGGCTCGGCGGGATCGCCGCGCAGACCGGTGACGAGGTGACGGTGGTCTTCGACGGGGCGGAGCGGATGCACGGCCTGCCGCCCACCCCGCGCGGGGTGCGGGTGCTCTTCTCCCGCAAGGGCGAGACCGCAGACGAGCTGATCCGTCGGCTGGTCCGGGCCGAGCCGCCCGGCCGCCCGGTGGTGGTGGTCTCCTCCGACCGGGAGGTCGCCGACGGGGTACGCCGGCATGGGGCGTACCCGCTGGGCGCGGATTCGCTGCTGCGCAGGCTCGCCCGCTCCTGAGCGACGCGGACGGCGTCGGTGCGGTGGCCGTCGACCGGGGTGTACGGGCACCGTCTCGGCGGCGAGCGCGCCGAACCGGGCGGGCGCGCTGCGGTACCCCGTGAGGAGGACCGGGCGAACGTCCGGTCCGGGCTGGCCGCAGTGTCAGCCGGGGATCTCCGGGGCCACCGCCCGGCGCACCTGGGCGATCCGTTCGTCGGGCAGGTCCGCCGCCCAGCACACCCCGACCAGGTAGTCACCGATGCGCCGGTGCTGCTCCTCGGACAGGCCCAGCCCACCCCAGGCGTCCGCCGGTTCCCCGGCGAGCGCGGCGGTCACGCTCGCCGTCAGGTGCGCGGCCAGCCGAACCCGATCCACCCCCACGAGGTACGGCGACAGCTCCGCATCCGCCGTCACCAGATGCAACCAGCGGCGGACGATCTCGGCCGGTGTCATGCCGCAGGTGTCCTGCCCCGGCTGGCCGTCGCCGGGTGGCCGGTCCCCGTCGGGGATGTCTGCCCTGGTGGTCATCGTGTCTGCGCCCCTGTGCGTCGCGGAAGGTGGACGGACACCGGGGCGGGCGGGGACGAGGTCGTGTCGTTCGGGTCGACACCACCCCGGAGCCCGGCACCCGCCCCGGGTCATGCATCCCAGCGTCGAGGGGAGCCGGACCAGCAACCACAGCACCCGAGGAGCCGAATTGACGCATCAATGTGGCATCTGCGTACCCGCGAAATCGACAGATGGTTACTACAGTGACGGCAGGTGAAGGGAGTTCGTGGGGTGGCTCTGAAGCGACATCGGCTCTGCCAGCGACGTAAGGCGCTTGGCCTCAGTCAGGAGCGGTTGGCCGAGTTGCTGGGCGTGGAGCGGTCTACCGTGGTCCGTTGGGAGAGCGCTGAGACGGACCCGCAGCCCTGGCATCGAAGTCGGATCGCTGCGGCAATGCGGGTTACGCTCGAACAGCTCGACGAGATGCTCGTCGACGTCTCGGTAGCGCCCCCGCGAGGTCAGATCATGGGAAACGGAAACCCGGCTCCATCCCCCGAAACGGCCCGAACGGAACTCCTGACCGGCCTACGGGCGTTTCTCGGCAACTACGTTCCGGTACACCAGACAGAGCAGGTGCGTGCCGTCGCCGAGGTACGGCGGGACGTCGGCAGAGTCCACCATCTTTACCAGCGCGCAAGCTACAGCTCGGCGGCTCGGCTCCTGCCGGAGCTGCTCGGCCAGGCCACCGAGCTGGCGATTCACGCGCCCGGGGGTGATCGCGCCCAGGCGCTCCGATTGCTCGCGGCTGCCTACCTCGCTGCCTCGAAGCTTGCCGTCAAGGTCGGAGATGGCCATGCTGCCCTGCTGGCCGCCGATCGCGCCTCCACCGCTGCCGGCCTCGGGGGTGATCGTCCATTGGCAGCAGTCGCCGCCTATCAGGCAGCGTGCGCACTTCTTCGTCTGCCCGGACGGACGGGTGATGCGGAGCAGGTTGTGCAGACCACCGTTGACAATCTCTGCACCCAACAGACGAACGTCAGTCCGGACCTCCTTTCCGCGCATGGCGCGCTGCTCCTCCTGGCCGCCGTGATGGCTGCCGGCCGCCGGGACACGAAGGCAGCCGGGTGCCATCTCAGCGAGGCGGCAGAGCTTGCGACGCAACTCGGGTCAGACGGCAACCGTCTCTGGACCGGGTTCGGGCCGACGAATGTCACCATTCACGCCGTCTCGGCTGCGGTCCGCGCAGAATTGCCGGAGCGGGCTGTGGAAATCGGAACCCGACTGGAGACCTCTCGCCTTCCTGTGGTGCTGGTCGGCCGGCGAGCCCAGGTGCATGTCGACCTTGCTGCCGCTGCCACGATGGGCACGGCAGACAGGTCGGCCGCGACACTCCACCTCCTCGAAGCAGAACGGGTCGCCCCCGAGACCGTTCACACCAACATCCAGGCGCGCATGCTGTTGGTCGACCTGCTGTCGAAGGAGCGGAAAGCTGCGACACCAGGGCTTCGACCGCTGGCGGAACGGGCGGGAGTGCTGGTGTGAGTGACAAGCCAGTCTTGGCCCTCATCGTCGCTGCGGCACCACCCGCCCTGCGGATCGCTGAACTCATCGACCTACTGATCAGTGGCGGGTGGACGGTGTGTGTCACCGCCACGCCCACCGCCGCAACCTGGATCGACCGGGAGGCCCTGGCGCGACAGACCGGGTACCCAGTCCGGGTCGAGTGGCGGCAGCCCGGTGACCCGGAGCCTCATCCAGCGGCCGACGTGGTCGTGGTCGCGCCAGCCACTTTCAATGTCATGAACAAGTGGGCACTCGGGCTCAACGACAATGTTGCCCTCGGCATCCTCAATCAGGCGCTCGGTGCAGGGCTGCCGATCTATGCCTTCCCGAACGTGAATGCGCAGCTTGCGCGGCACCCTGCACACAATTCCAGCTCCCAACTTCTCGCTATAAATGGTGTTAACATCACCCCATTCTTGGCAGAGTTCGACTGGCAAGCTGTTGTTCACGCCGTTCAAGAAGGACGCGGGGCTATGGGCAACTGAGCCATTCCGCGCAACGTTGCGGTTGCTGTCTGAAGTGGGCAAGACGCGTAGAAAGTCCGAGACGCGCCGGATGGCCACGGGCTACGTAGAAGCGGCGCAGAACCTCGATAGGAAGGTGGGCTCCTACAGCTCAACTTCATGGAAGTCCTGCGCCGACGATGAGTGTCACATACACCGCCGTCCTGCAGGTACGCGAACATCGTGGACGTACTCGCCGCACTGCTCACCACCGAACGCGTCCGCTGCGGCACCCATGCTGGAACCCGTTCTCTGTCATGTCGTGACCAAGCCCACGCCCGAGATCCTGCCCGCCCTCACCAGTGCAGGCTCCGGCCTGCGCTCCCTCGGCAATCTGGGCTACCGAAGGCGAGTCCAGTGCGATCACCGTCGCGTTCAAGAAGCCGAAGAACGGCAGGCTCAATCTTGTTCAGCGGCAGCTCAACAAGGCCCACAACAGCTGCTCGCCATCGGCGAACGCGGCAACTCGCTGCTCAAAATGACCTTCAAGCGCTGCGTAACGTCAGCCTCAACCCCTGGGGGATCGGCAAGATCGTCGCCGCCGAGCTGGTCGTGCTCCACATTGAGCACGACCGCACTACATTATGACCGTTAGTAGTCAGAACTTTGCGCGAATAAGAGCGCGTCTCGGGTGGCGGTCGGGTGATCTTCGTGGTAAATCACTCCTATTGTGGACAAGCGGTTGGTCCAGCAGTGGGTGCCTGACGAGTTGTGGGATCTGGTGGACCCCTTGGTCCCGCCTCGGCGTCGGCAGGGTAGGGGCACACCGCCCCTGGACGCGCGGGCGGTGTTCGCGACGATCGTGTACGTCCTGACCACCGGCTGCGCGTGGCGGCATCTCCCGCCCGGATTCGGGGTGTCCCGGGCCACCGTGCACCGTCGGTTCACGGCGTGGACGGCCGCCGGCCTGTGGCGCCGGCTGCATATCGCAGCCTTGGACCAGTTGGGCGCGCAAGGACTGATCGACTGGTCCAGGGCAACCGCCGATGCCGCCTACGTGCGGGCGAAAAGGGGGGTCTGCTGACCGGTCCGAGTCCGGTCGACCGGGGCAAGCCTGGCAGCAAGATCCACGCCTTGTCCGAGCGTGGCGGACTGCCGCTGTCGGTGGGGGTGTCGGCGGCGAACACCCACGACAGCCGCTGGCTGGAATCCCTGGTCCAGGCCATTCCCGCCGTCAAGTCCCGACGCGGACCCCGCCGCCGACGCCCCGAAAAGCTGCACGCTGACAAGGGCTACGACTACCCCCACCTGCGGCGCATGCTGCGCCAACGTGGCATCCGACCCCGCATCGCCCGCCGGGGCATCGAGTCCCCGGACCGCCTTGGCCGGCACCGGTGGGTGATCGAGAGGACCTTCGCCTGGTTCACCGGCTACCGCCGTCTGACCATCCGTTACGAACGCGACCCCAGCCTGTACTGCGCATTCGTCACCCTCGCCGCCGCCGTGACCTGCCACAAGCGCTACCTCAAACTCGCCACCTGAGACGTCCTCTAACAGAGAGCAACACGGCAATGTGCGGGCCAGCCGCCAGTAGATCTGTACCTTAGCTGCCGGATTGGTGGCAGTTGAGTAGGAATCGTCTTCGGCTTCTCTCGCCGCACATGATAGTGCACAATAGACTTCGTGCACCTATTGGGATTGAGCAAGAAGGAAAGCGGCGTGGCGAGAGACGCTGCCCGCTCAGGGAGATATCAGCTTCTCTTAGGCGCGGGTGCCAGTGTCGGTGCCGTGAACTCCTTCGGTCCGCTGCCTTTAGCTAGTGGTCTCGTGGAGATCTTGGCAGAAGAATACCCAAGCGCCCCCATTAACTCGAAAGGAACTTTGACTCGCGCTTATCAGCGAGCCGTTAAAGTTTCTTCTACGGAGCACGTCTGGGGGACGCTAAAGAGGATCTTCTCCGGGGCAAGTCATGATCCGTGGTTCGTGGAAATGACCCAGTTGCCCTGGAGGCGTGTCTGGACACTGAACATCGATGACGCCTTCGAAAATTCCTATCGATCCCGGGCGGGTAAGTCAGATAGAAAACTCAGTATAATTGATTGGCAGGATGCCTATTCGGACACTGGAGACTTGCAAGTAGTGCATCTGCATGGACATGTGCATGGGTTAAATCCAAGCAAGCTAGTATTCTCATTCTCCGAGTATCAGACGGCGGCACAAGCCCACCCCGTATGGGATCAGGTGCTGTCTGGAGTTGTTGGCTCTGAGCCTTTTGTGGTGATCGGTGCCAAAATGTTGGAAGATCCGGACATCGAAGCACTGCTGATGAACAACCCACCGCGAGGTCTTGCGCCCTCCTTTGTTGTGGATCCGTGCATTTCTTCGGATAACAAGTGGGAACTCGAAGGGCTCGGTTTCAGAGTCGTTAAAGAAATGCCTTACGATTTTATCGATGCCTGGCGTAGCTCATTTGGGCTTACAGAAGGCGAACTTCATGCTTTGAGGCAATCGCATGCGTTGTCCATTCCTCAATTTTCTAAGCTGCAGACGAATGTCTTTAATCCTCCGCCCAGCGGACATGATTACTTCGGCGGAGATGCTCCTCTGTGGTCAGACGCAGTAGTTGGACATATCGCGGGGCTTGATTGGATGGCGTCCGTGGTATCTGGCGTACGAAGTTGGGCGCTAGAGGCAGAAGGTTCTGAGAAGGACCAAACGCTTCATATTGTCTATGGGGAGAGGCTGACCGGAACATCATCTGGACTTTATGCTGTTGCCCGGGAAGCTACTAAAATGCACGTTGATCCCTATATTTTCGATAAGTCATCGCGTTGGGACGTCGAGTTGATGGTGGACCTCGCGCGGCAGCGTCCGACGCTCCTGTTACTAGATGGTGGACGCGACTTTGCGGATGACGTTGACCGCACCCTAAAGCTCGCTGTTGATGCTGGAGCGCGTCTTTATATCGTGGTTTCTGAGACATTTAGCAATGTGCTTCGGCTTGAAGGGCGGCTGACTGGTTCATATTTCAAGGATGTCACCAATGTGCCAAATCGCCTCGTGCGAGCTGGTGCCTCCTCTGTGGTCAAGGTTTTGGAAAAATTCGGCCGTCTTGGATCGCTTGAGCTGAAGGATAGAGGAGAACGTCAAAAGAACTTCATGGGGCGAGACATCTTCTCGTCGATGATGGATGTTGAGTATTCTCTTGGCTTCAGGAGGCGCTTAGAAAACGAACTGAACGCCGTCGATGTTGGTTGGCGCTTGGATCTCATATTGTTATTGGGTCTGGCTGCTCAAGTAAATCGCCCGGTGGGCCTAGTGGATGCGTCGGTCGCTCTCGGAATATCGGCGGATCTAGTCGGTTCCGCAGTAGATTCGGAAGAACATTTTTCTGCGCTGGTGGAGAGCGTAGAGGGGCGGCTGCTCGCCAGGCAGCGAGATCGTGCTATCGAGCCCGTCATTAATAAGCTTGGGCGATCTGTGGCTCTTAGTAAGGTCTTAGGATTTATCCAGCGACTCGCTCCTATGGCTAGCCGGGCAAGCCTGCAGAAGAGGAATCGTGTTCCTCTCTTAGTCGCACACCTGATGACTGGCAAAAATCTACAGAAGACATTTCCTGGAGAGGATTTGGATTCGTTTTATGAGGCTCTGCGGCCAGTATTTGGTGATTGGAATGGGCGCTATTGGGAGCAGCGTGCTATTTATGCCAAGTCAAAGCTTGATTGGGCTCGTGCTGAGTCCTTCGCGGGGCGATCCGTATCTCTCTACGAGGATGCCTACACGCGAACGACTTACGGAACGATTTTGATAAATAGAGCCGAAAATCTTGCTGCAATTCAGGATCAGGCTTGGCGGTCATACTATGAACGGGGACAGCGCGAATTGGACCTGGCGCAGTCACTAGAACCTGGCAGCCGTGTTACTGCTTTCGCCTACCTGAACTCGACCCTAGCGTTGTTGGAAAAGCTCCTCCTCTATCCGCGGGGCGAAGGTGACGATTTTTCCTCCGTCTCGGCTGACTGGACGCAAAGGTACGCGGTACTTCGACTGAGTTTGACCGGGGAGCAGCATTTACAATCAGTAAGTCGCGCAGAAGACCTGAGTCAGAAATGGGAAGGGGTTCGCTTGAAGGGTTTAGTTCGGTAGGAAGGTGACGCGGCTTATTCAAGTAGGCTGAGCGGTGCGTTCCTCGGTCCATGAAGTGAGGTATCATTGCCCCGAAAGTTGAAGCGTCGATTACTTCAATTTGCCGAAGACGTAAGGAGTGGTCGCTACCTGGACCTTTACGTCACTACTGCGGTCTCAATGTTCTTTGCTGCCTGGCTTTTGATTGGTGCAGATCTTGACGACGATATCCGATGGTCGATCCTGCTTGCTGCCATTGGAATCATAATGTTGAGGTCGATAGCGTCGACTCGGCCGCAACTTCAAGCGCGTGTTCTTCTTGATCGAAGTGCCTACGAGGAGCGCCCTATTGGTCGGGTATTCGAGAGCGCTAGGGAGGTTTCTATCTTTGCGCCAATTGGCTCGAATCTCCTTACTGTTGAGCGATGTGAATCGCTTAAAAATGGGCCACTTTCTCGACGCGGTGGTGTTGTGCGTGTGATTTTGCTGGCACCGCTCAAGTCTGATGATAAACGGGCGATGCAGCTCGACGGTCTCCTTGAGCGGTCCATCCAATCAGCTCATACAGCGCTGGCGGAGACATACGATCGGTTAAGGAGAATGAGCGAGTGGGATATGGAAGGGAAGCTGTTGGTTAAGATGATATCCTTCAATCCAGGATTTAGCTTGGTAGCGATAGACCCGACTGCTTCAGAAGGCTTCATCAATGTAGAGTTCCATGGATATAGGAGCGACTCGCTGTCGTCCAGGATGCATGTACGTCTAGATAGCAACGATCAAAAGTGGTTCCGATACTGGCTTCGTCAATTTGAAGCGATGTGGAGCGATGCTTCGGATGGCTGAGCTCCTGTTCGCCCGTGGCCGCCACGCTGGCTTAGCCTAGCTTTTGTAGCTATTTCGGTCGGCCGTCTACCCCCACCTGTCGGTTTCGCTGCTTCTAATACGATTCCGTGATGGAGGGCGGCGGCGCAGAGCCAGGCAGTGTCGCCGATCGATGCCCACACGAGCCGGCCGGCGGCATCGGCGATCACCTGCACATTCACGCCGTGGCGTTGTGCTTGCCGCTGTAGTAGGGCTTCTGCTCGGCGATCCGGTCGGTCGGGATCAGCGTGCCGTCCAGGATCGCGTATGCCAGCGGCCGGATGCGTCGCATCGCGGTGTGCAGAGTAGTTGGCTGCCGCGCTGAGCATGGCTATCGCCTCTTGGACGTAGCGCCAGGCAGTGGCGCGCCGATCTCGAAGCCAGCCGCGAGTCTGGTGTACCTGTCGCCGTTGTGTAGATGGGCGAGAGCCAGCAGCGCCTGCCGGCCGGGCGCGAGGCGCCGCCACCGGGATCGGCGCTGCTGATGGTGACTGCGGATGCGTTCGGCGAGGTGGTTCAGGGTGCGGCTGGACAACGGAATTGTGGCGGGGTAGGACAGCATGGCAAGGCTCTCGGTTTGGGGCTTCGAGTCTTGGTCGACGGCTGTCCTACCTGGAGCTTCGCACCCATCGATCACCGGGCCTGCCACACCCGCCCTGAGCTGCAGATCAGCTTGGAACAGGCTCACTGGTTGTCTGATTTTGTCGTACCCGATGGCTAGTGTCCGACCTGACCGACGGTGCTCGGGTGGTGACGATGGTCCTCCGCCCGACGCCGCACTGCGTCAGGAGGCACGATGCTCATCGACTGCGACGGTTGCCGGGTCCGGGGCGCGGGCTGCGCCGGCTGCCTGGTGACGGCCCTGCTCGACACCGACTCGCCGGCCGCCGGCCTGGGTGCCGCCGAGCACCGGGCGATCGAGGTGCTCACCCGCTCCGGCTTCGAGGTGGAGGTGCTGGCCCACGAGACCCGCCGGGCCCGGTCCACCCGCCGCCGGGTCGCCTGACCGCCACCGCCCCGCCGGAGCAGGCCCGCCGGGCCAGCGATGTCCGTGGCTGAGGGTTGCTCCGCGCGGGCCGGGTGGGGCCGGGGCACACACCGCGCCGGGGCCGCCCCGGTGGGCCATAGGATGGGCGCTCACGGCGGGAGGAGCGGCGGCATGACACGGGTACGACGCCACACCCGCAGGCCCGCTCGCGGGGCGTCGAGGTGACCCCGCGCGGTTGGGCGGTGCTCACCCTGGCGGCGTTGGTGCTGGCGCTGCTCGTGGTCGGGGCCCTGCTGGTCCCGTGGAGCCGGCCCCCGGCCCCCCGGTCCGATCAGCTCGCCGCGTTGCGTGACCTGCCCGCCGACCAGGTGGCCCGGGGGCGGGCGTTGCAGGCGGCCCTGCGCCCCGGCCGCTACACCGGGCTGGCCGTCGGGCTCGTCGTGGCGCTGCTGCTCGGGCTGACCCCGCTCGGGGCGAGACTGGTCGAGTTGGCCGGCCGGCCCTTCGGTGACCACTGGATCGCCCGCGCCGTGCTCGGCGGGATCGCCGTGGTGCTCGTCGCCGACCTGCTCACCCTGCCCTTCGCCGCCTGGCGGCAGTCGGTGCTGACCCGCTACGGGCTGAGCACCCAGGGCTGGGGCGGCTGGACGGTCGACCTGCTCAAGTCGTACGCGCTCAGCGCGGTGGTCGCCGCGGTCGTGCTGCTCGGCTTCTACACCGTCACCCGGCTCGCCCCGCGCTGGTGGTGGGCGTTCGGAGCGGCCGGCGCGGCGGGGCTGGTCGTGCTGCTCTCCTTCGTGCTGCCGGTGCTGGTGGAGCCGGTGTTCAACCGGTTCACCCCGATGGCGCAGGGGCCGCTGCGCACCGAGCTGACCGCGCTGGCCGCCCGCGACGGCGTACCGGTGCGGGATGTGCTGGTCGCGGACGCCTCCCGGCGGACCACGGCGGTCAACGCGTACGTCTCCGGTCTGGGGCCGACCCGGCGGGTGGTGGTCTACGACACCCTGCTGCGCGAGGCCACCCCCGCCGAGGTGACCAGCGTCGTCGCGCACGAGCTGGGTCACGCCAAGGACCGGGACGTCTGGACCGGCACGGTGACCGGCGCGCTGGGGGCCGCCGCCGCAGTCGTCGGGCTCTATCTGCTCGGTTCCTGGACGCCGCTGCTGCGCCGGGCCGGCGTCGATTCGATCGCCGAGCCGCGCGCGTTCGCGCTGCTGGTCGCCCTGGTGACGGTCGTCGGGCTGATCGCCGGCCCGGTGCAGGCGCTGATGTCGCGCCGGGTCGAGGCGCGGGCCGACGCGCACGCGATGGCGCTCACCGGTGACCCGGCCACCTTCGAGGCGATGCAACGCCGGCTCGCCGGGGTCAACCTGGCCGACCCCGACCCGCCCCGCTGGGCGTACCTCTGGTCGGCGTCGCATCCGTCCACCGTGGAGCGGATGGCCGCCGCCCGCGCGTACGCCCGGGAGGTCGGCCGATGAGTCGTACCCTGCTGATCACCAACGACTTCCCGCCCCGCCCCGGCGGCATCCAGTCCTTCGTGCACCACCTGGCGGTCCGCCAGCCGCCCGGCTCGGTGGTGGTCTACGCCTCCAGTTGGCGGAACACCGCCGAGTTCGACGCCGCGCAACCCTTCCCGGTGATCCGGGACGCCACCCGGGTGCTGCTGCCCACCCCACGGGTCGCCCGCCGGGCCGCCCGGCTGGCCCGCGAGCACAGCTGCGACACCGTCTGGTTCGGTGCCGCGGCCCCGCTGGGCCTGCTCGCCGGTGGGCTGCGCCGACGTGCCGGCATCCGGCGGGCGGTCGCGTTGACCCACGGCCACGAGGCCGGCTGGGCGGCCCTGCCCGGAGCCCGCACCGCGCTGCGTCGGATCGGCCGGGACACCGACGTGGTCACCTACCTCGGCGACTACACCCGGGTACGGCTGGAACGCGCCCTGCACGGCGTCACCGCGCTGCACCGGCTCGCCCCCGGGGTCGACGTGGACACCTACCACCCGGCGGTGGACGGCGCACCGGTGCGGGCCCGGCTCGGGCTGACCGACCGGCCGGTGGTGGTCTGCGTCTCCCGGCTGGTCGCGCGCAAGGGCCAGGACATGCTGATCCGGGCCCTGCCGGCGATCCGCCGTCGGGTGCCCGACGCGGCGCTGCTGGTGGTCGGGGGTGGGCCGTACCGGGCGACGCTGGAGAAGCTGGCCCGATCCACCGGTGTCGAGCAGGACGTGGTGTTCACCGGCTCGGTCCCGTGGGACGAACTGCCCGCCCACTATGCGGCCGGTGACGTCTACGCGATGCCCTGCCGCACCCGCAACCGGGGCCTGGACGTCGAGGGGCTGGGCATCGTCTATCTGGAGGCGTCGGCGACCGGGCTGCCGGTGGTGGCCGGTGACTCCGGCGGCGCACCCGACGCGGTCCGCGAGGGCGAGACCGGATATGTCGTCCCGGGCCGCGACGTCGCCCAGCTCGCCGACCGGGTGGCCACCCTGCTCGCCGACCGGGACCTGGCCCGCCAGCTCGGCGCGGCCGGCCGGGCCTGGGTGGAGAAGGAGTGGCGCTGGGAGACCCAGGCCCGTCGACTGACCGACCTGCTCGCGGGCACCACCTCACCCGGCTGAGCCGCCACTGACCGACTCCGCAGGTCGGCCCGGCCCGCCCCGGTGCGCGTCACCTCAGCGGCCGGTGCCGTGCCGGTCAGTCCGGTCGGCGGCTCAGCGGATCTGTTCGAGGATGCGGGCGGCGGGGGCGGGCCGGCCGAAGTGCCAGCCCTGGCCGGCGTCGCAGCCGATGGCACGGAGCAGGTCGGCCTGGTCGGCGGTCTCCACCCCCTCGGCGGTGACGGTCAGGTCCAGCGCGTGGGCCAGCGACACCAGCGAGGCCAGGATCCGCTCGTCGGTACGGCTGGCCGGGTCGACCTGCGGGGCACGCAGCCCGGTCACGAACTCACCGGCCATCTTCAGCTCGGTCACCGGCAGGTCCCGCAGGTAGGCCAGGTTGCTGTAACCGGTGCCGAAGTCGTCGATGGCGATCCGGACGCCCAGGTCGTTGAGCGCCCGCAGGGCCCGGACCGGATCCTCCGCGCCTGCGCTCATCATGGTGCTCTCGGTGATCTCCAGCTGGAGCCGCTCCGGCGGCAGGCCGGTCTGCGCCAGCAGCCCGCGTACCTCCTGCACCAGATCCGGGCGGTTGACCTGCCGGACGGCGAGGTTGACGCTGACGAACGGCGCCGGTCCGCCGCCGGCCGCCCAGCTCTCCGCCTCCCGGCACGCCTCGGCGAGCACCCAGCCGCCGAGCCGGACGATCAGCCCGGTCTCCTCGGCCAGCCCGATGAAGCTGCCGGGGCTCAACACCCCCAGCTCGGGGTGCCGCCAGCGGACCAACGCCTCCACCCCGAGCAGGGTGCCGTCGCGCAGCGACGTCAGCGGCTGGTAATCCAGGAAGAACTCGCCCCGGTCCAGGGCGGCGGGGATCGCCGCCGACAGGGCGTACCGGGCCAGCTCGGTGCGGTGCCGGGCCGGGTCGAACAGCGCCCACCGGGCGCCGCCGGCCGCCTTGGCCCAGTGCAGGGTGCTGTCGGCGGCCCGCATCAACTCACCGGGGGTGGTGCCGGCCACCGGCCGCTCCACGATGCCGACGCTGGCCGTGACGCTCAGCTCGTGCCCGTCGGCCAGGGCCGGCTCGCTGACCGCCGCCAGCGCCGCCTCGGCCGCCTTGACCACGTCGTCGGTGCCGCCGGTCCGCTCGACCAGGATGACGAACTCGTCACCGCCGAGCCGGGCCACCAGGTGGTCGCCGAGCGCCCGGCGCAGCCGCTGCGCCACCTGCACCAGCAGCGCGTCACCGACCTGGTGTCCGAGCGAGTCGTTGACCACCTTGAACCGGTCGAGGTCGAGGAAGCAGACCCCGACCCGGTCGGCACCCCGCCCCGGCGCGGCGATGGCGGCGGCGAGCCGGTCGGTGAACAGGGTGCGGTTGGGCAGGTCGGTGAGCGGGTCGTGGGTGGCCTGGTGGCGGAACCGGGACTCGCTGTCGCGCAGCGCCCGTTCGGCCTGCGCACGGGCCACCATCGCGGCCCGCCGGATCGACTCCTGCTCGTCGAGCGTCCGGTCGCGCAGCGCGCGGGCGTACCCGGTGGTGACGGTGGCCAGCAGCCGGGCCAGCCGGTCGGAGATGTCGTCGCCGACGAGGCCGAGGTCCCGCAACAGGCGGAGCTGGATGACCTCGACGGTACGCCCCAGCCCTTCGGCCGAGGCGATGTGCGCGGCCACCAGCTCCGCGCCCACCTGGTGACCGACGCGCGGGTCGAACGGCTCGGCCCGCAGCGCGGCGGCCAACCGTTGGGTGAGCCGTTGCAGCAACGCCTCCAGCTGGGCCTGGGTCATCGGCAGGTAGCTGGTGCCGGAGACCGCCTTGGCCCAGGCGCGGGCGAAGGTGCCCGGGCAGGACGCCCCGGTGCCCGCCGGCTCACCCATCGAGACGCCCGACGCCGCCCAGGAAGCCGGCCCGCTCGGCGTCCTCGGCGCTCTCCGGTGTCTCGGGTCGCCACTGCGGCACCCAGACCACCCCGGGATCGACCAGCGTGAAGCCGTCGAAGAACGCGGTCAGCTCGGCCCGGCTGCGGATGCACAGCGGATTGTCGGTGCGGCGGTAGACCCGTTCCGCCTCGATCCGCTCCGCCCTGCGGCGACCGTCCTCGCCGGCCTGGGAGAGGACCAGGTGACTGCCCGGGGCCAGCGCCGCGCGCAACGTCCGCAGGGTGTCCTCCGGATGGTCCGCGTGCGGGATGAAGTGCAGCACCGCCACGACCATCACGGCCACCGGCTGGGAGAAGTCGATCAGCCGGGTCACCTCGGGGTGCCGCAGGATCGCCTCCGGCCGGCGCAGGTCCTCCCGGACGACGGCGGCGTTGCGGTTGCCGGCGAGGATCTCCTGGCTGTGCGCCACGGCGACCGGATCGACGTCGACGTAGACCACCCGGGCGTCCGGAGCGGCCCGCTGGGCGATCTCGTGCACATTGCCGACGGTGGGGATGCCGGAGCCGATGTCGACGAACTGCCGGATGCCGGCGTCGCCCAGGTATTGCACCACCCGACGCAGGAACGCACGGTTGGCCTGGGCCATCAGCGGCGCGTCGGGGACCGCCTCGACCATCGCCCGGGCGGCGACCCGGTCGGCGGCGAAGTTGTGCGAGCCGCCGAGGTAGTAGTCGTACATGCGGGCGACGCTGGGGCGTTCGACGTCGATGTCGTCGGGTGCCCAGTCCGGTCGCTGCATCCCCAACCCCTTTGTCGAGTATCACCACGTGGGTCGTCGCCTGCGCGGTTCACCCGGGTATTGTGCCCGCCCATTGCCCAGGTGCAAAGACCGCGATCTGTGCGCGATCATCCCCTCACCGGGTGCGATCGAAACCTGTGGATCGCCCGGCAGGCCCGGTCCGACGAGGGACCCGGGCCTGCCGGCCTGCGGGTGGGGACCCGCTCAGAACTTCGGGGCGTCCGGCGCCTCGAGCAGACCCAACCGCAGGGCGGTCATCAACGCCTGCGCCCGGTTGGCCGCACCCAGCTTCTCGTAGAGCTTGGAGATGTGGGTCTTGGCGGTGGACTCGCTGACGAAGAGCTGCTTGGCGATGCCGGCCACGCTCATGCCGTCGGCGAGCAGCCGCAGCACCTGCCCCTCGCGGGGGGAGAGCTGCGGGCCGGACGGGGCCAGCCGACGCTTCATCGCCTCGGCCAGGTCGGCCGCGGTGAACGCGCTGGGTGAGGAGGCGGCGTGCCGGGCGGCGGCGACCACCTCGTCGGCCGGCGCGGTCTTCGGCACGAACGCGCTCGCCCCCGCCTCCAACGCGCCGAAGAGCTGGTCGTCACCGGCGTACATGGTGAGCACCACGATGCCCATCGACGCACTGGACTTGCGCAGCGCCCGGGTGGCCTCCAGGCCGCTGCCGTCGGGAAGCCGCAGATCCATGATCACGACGTCCGGTTGCAGCGCGCCGGCCTGGCGCACGCCCTCCGCCGCCGTGGCGGCCTCGCCGACGACCTCGAACTGACGGTCACGCTCGAAGGCGTGCCGCAGCCCCTTGCGGATCAGGTCGTGATCGTCGACAAGGAGGACCTTGGTACGGGTGGCCGGTGTCGGGCTTGTGGTCATCCTCGAATTACTCCACTTCTGCTGCTGCGCTGCCACGCACGTTATCGCGCCGGGGCGACGAACCCACCACCACCGCCACGGTCGTACCACTGGGTTGCCGGGGACTGATCTCCAACCGGCCCCGGATACGTTCCGCCCTCTCCGCCATGATCGCAAGGCCGTAGTGACCGTCGGTGCGCTGGTCACCGATGCCGTGACCGTCATCCGACACTTCAATTTGCGCGTACGGGGGGTCCACCTCGCAGGTGACCCAGAGATTCGACGCCCCGGCGTGCTTTCGGGCGTTGGTCACCGCCTCCTGGGCGATGCGCAGCAACTCGGCCTCGGTGGCGGCCGGCAGCCGGGCGGTCGACTCGTCCAGCGACAGGTGCACCCGCAGCCCGCCGGCCGAACCCACGGTCCGGGCGTACTCGGCGATCGCCGCCGCCAGGCCGCCGTGCCGGTCCACCTCGCTGCGCAGCTCGAACAGGCTCAACCGCAGTTCGGTGATCACCCGGGTCACCTCGCCGCGCAGGGTGCGCAGCGCCTCGGCCGTCTCCTTCGGGTCCTCGTCGACGTAGGCCAGCGCGTTGTCGATGCCGTAGCCGACCATCACCAGCTCCTGCGCCACCCCGTCGTGGATCTCCCGGGCCAGCCGCTGCCGCTCCTCGTTGGTGGCCAGCGACCGCACGTCGTCGAAGAGCAGCGCCGCCTCCAGCCGCAGCGCCGCCGGGCCGGTCAGCGCGGTCACCCGGGACACCACCGGCGGCGGGTACGCGTGTGCCGCGTCCGCCTCCAGCACCACCAGGCCGACCGTGCGGACCCCGGCGACCAGCGGAACGATCAGCGACGAGACGTCCCCGCCGGTGTGCGAGCGGGCCTGCGACCGGGCCGCGGTCTGGGGCTGCTGACTGGCCCAGGCGTCGGCGATCGCCGAGTCGGAGTCCAGCGTCGTCTCCCAGTCGACCCGGTCCACGCCGATCTGGGCGAGCACCACCAACCGCCCGCCGCCGCTGGCCGACAGCACCGCGCCCCGGTTGACGGGGGCGACGGTCCGCAGCTCCTCCAGCAGGTGCTCGGAGATGCCGCCCGGATCGAGGGTGGCCCCGGGCAGCTGCCGGGCGACCGTGCGCAGCTGGGTCAGCAGCCGGGTCGCCTCGGCGTACGGCTGGGGCTTGCCCTCGGCCCGGACCCGCATCACCTGGTGCAGCGTGCCGGCGGCGTAGAGGCCGAGCCCGGCGAGGATCAACCACTGCGCGCAGACCGCCAGGTAGCCCGGCTGGCCCAACTGCCGCCCGCCGTCGACCTCGGTGAAACCACCGGCGACCACCAGGGTGGCGGCGGTGACCCCGAGCAGCACCGCCCCCTCACGGAACTGCCGGCGCAGCGCGGTGACCGTCACCGGCACCGCCAGATAGGGCAGTACGGCCGAGGCGCCCAGCCCGCCGACCGACGAGCCGAGGGTGGCGGAGACGGCGACCTGGCTGGCGGCCAGCCCGATCACCACCGCCTCGGCGAGCCGGCTCAACGGGCCGATCAACCGGTGCTCGGGGGCCAGCAGGGCGGGTGCCCCGGCGACCGCCAACAGGGCGATCCACCAGAGCTGGGCGGGATCGCCGGTGGCGATCAGGGTCAGTGCGCCGACCAGCGCGAGCATCACCGCACGCGCGGCGGCGGCGACGGGTCGCGTCTGGGGGCGGACAGCTGTGGAGGCGGACACGTGACGGATCGTAGTCAGCCTTGGTAGATCTCCGCGATCTCGGCCGCGTACGACTTGTGCACGACCTGCCGCTTGACCTTGAGTGAGGGGGTCAGCTCGCCGGTCGCCTCGGTGAAGTCGCGGGGCAGGATGCGGAACACCTTGATCGATTCGGCCTTGGAGACGGCCAGGTTGGCGGTGTCCACCGCTCCCTGGATTTCGGCCCGCAGCCCGTCGTGCGTCACGAGCTGTTCGACCGGGGTGTCCTCGGGCAGTCCGTGCCCGGCCAGCCACTTCGGCAGGGCCTCCTCGTCGACGGTGACCAGGGCGGCGATGAACGGCTGCCGGTCACCGACCACCACGCACTGGCTGACCAGCGGATGCGCCCGGACCTGGTCCTCCAGCACGGCCGGGGCGACGTTCTTGCCGGCGGCCGTCACGATGATCTCCTTCTTGCGGCCGGTGATGCTGAGGAAGCCGTCGTCGTCGAGGTGCCCCAGGTCGCCGGTGCGGAACCAGCCGTCGGCGAGCGCCTCGGCGGTGGCCGACTCGTTCTTCCAGTAGCCCTGGAAGATCAGGTCACCGGCGATCAGGATCTCGCCGTCGTCGGCGATCCGGATGGTCACGCCGGGCAGCGGCCGGCCGACGGTGCCGATCTTCGTGCCGGTGGGCAGGTTGGCCGCGGCGGCGGGGGAGGTCTCGGTGAGGCCGTACCCCTCGCAGATGGTCACCCCGATGCCCCGGAAGAAGTGCCCGAGCCGGGCGCCGAGCGGGGCACCGCCGGAGATCGCGTCCCGGCACCGGCCACCGAGGGCGGCCCGCAGCTTCCGGTAGACCAGCCGGTCGAAGACCGCGTGCTGGGCGCGCAGCGCGAACCCGGGACCCCCCGGGGTCTCCTGCGCCTCGCTCCAGGCGATGGCGACCTTCTCCGCCCGGTCGAAGATCGCGCCCTTGCCGTCGGCCTGGGCCTTCTGCCGGGCGCCGTTGTAGACCTTCTCGAAGACCCGTGGCACCGAGAGCACGAACGTCGGCCGGAACTCCTGGAGCTGGGCGACCAGGTCCCGGGTGTCGGCGCAGTGCGCCATCGTGGCCCGGGCCTGCACCACCCCGATCTGGATGAGCCGGGCGAAGGCGTGTGCCAGGGGGAGGAACAGCAGGGTCGAGGCCCCCGGCCGGAACAGGTTCGGCAGCACCGGCACCGCGTTGGCGATGTCGGCGTACATGTTGCGGTGGGTCAGCACGCAGCCCTTGGGGCGGCCGGTGGTGCCGCTGGTGTAGATGATCGTGGCGACGTCGTCGGCGCGGACCGAGGTGCGGCGGCGCTCGATCTCGGCGGGGTCGACCGACGCTCCGGCGGCGACGATCTCGTCCACCCCGCCCAGCTCGATCTGCCAGACGTCGCGCAGCTCGGGCAGCCGGTCGCGGACCCCGGCGACCAGGGTGGCGTGGCTGTTGGTCTCCACCACCACGGCGACCGCGCCGGAGTCGGCGAGGATCCAGGCGGCCTGCTCGGCGCTGGACGTCTCGTAGATCGGGACGGTGACCGCGCCGGCCACCCAGATGGCGTAGTCGAGCAGGGTCCACTCGTAGCGGGTGCGGCTCATCAGGGCGACCCGGTCACCGGGGGCCACCCCCGCGCCGGCCAGGCCCCGGGCGACCGCCACGACCTCGTCGCGGAACTGCCGGCAGGTGACGTCGGTCCCGGCGCTGCCGTCGGCGGCGGGCCGGACGAACTGCACCGCGTCCGGGGCCGCCTCGGCGTTGTCCCAGACCGGGTCGGTCAGGTTTGCCGCGTCGCCGATGCTGACGATCGGCGGAACGGAGAACTCGCGCACCTGCACTCCCTCGTGCTCGCACTGGCCGGGCCGACCTTGGCCGGCATGGTCGAAACCTACCCGGCCGGCCCACCGAACGCCCCAGGCAGGTTGCCCGCCCCACCGGCCCGGACCCCGTCGGGGACGGCCCGGGAGCCCGCTGCGGGCCACCCCCGGCCCCGCTGCGGGGCGGCCCGGGACCCGGCTTCGGGGGTGGAGCGGGGCGGCCGGCGGAGGCGGCGGGTAGCCTCCCCCCATGGCGGACTCCTCCACCCAGTCGATCATCATCGGCGCGTCACCGGACCGGGTGGCGGCGGTCATCTGTGACTTCGCGAGTTACCCCCGGTGGACCGAGGCGGTGCGTCGGGCCGAGGTCGTCGAGGAGTACGAGGACGGCTACGCCAGCCAGGTCCGGTTCACCATCGACGCCGGGGTGATGGCCGACGAGTACGTGCTGGCCTACGAGTACGCCGAGGACCTCTCCCGCGTCGAGTGGCACCTGGTGGCACCCTCGAAGATGCAGAAGACCCAGCGTGGCTCGTACGACCTGGTCGGCAACCCGGACGGCACCTGCACGGTGACCTACACGCTTGAGGTCGAGTTGTCGGTGGGCATGCTCGGCATGTTTCGCCGCAAAGCCGAGAAAATGATCATGGATACGGCGTTGAAGCAGCTCAAGCGCCGGGTAGAAGCATCCGGTGCGGCGTAGCGACACAACGGCCGGCGACACGACGGAGGAGCCGACCATGGGCGCAACGGAACCGGGTTCGGCCCGGGAGGAAGCGGAACGGCTGGTCGCCACGCTGCTCGCGACGGCCCGGCTGGCCTCCGCCGGCACCGGGTCGGGGACGGGACCGTGGGGTCCGCTCGGTGGGATCGTCTCGGGTGTCCTCGGTCACAGTGCCGGCGCGGCCCGGCCGACCGCCGGCACCCACCGGGCGGAGGGTTTCGCCACCGGATCACCCGAGTGCTGCATCTGTCCGATCTGCCGGGCTGTCACCGCCTTGCGCGATCCCAGTCCCGAGTTCGCCGAGCGGCTCGCCACCGGCGCGGGGGACCTGGCCGCCGGAATCGCCAGCCTGATGCGGGCGTTCGCCCCGCCCGCAGGCGGGGAAGCATCCCACGGGACGCCCGGTGACGCCAGCGCGACGACAGGTCGGGGCGGCCCTTCCGATTCCGAGGCCGATCATGTGTGGCGCGAGGCCACCCGCACCGGGCATGATTCTGCGTCGGCGCCGGAGCGGGACGTCTGGTCCGCCGCCACCCGGGCGGAGGACGCGGTCGCACCGGCCGTCGCCGCACCGCCCGTCGACGACGCCGGGCCGGCCGCGCCGGCCCAGCAGGTCCGGCCCACGGCCGACGGTCACGTGGTGCCCGCCTCGCGCGCGCCGGCCGGCGCAGACGGGGACGCACCAGGCGACGGGGCCTGACCACCGGACATCCCGGCAGCGTACGGCCTGTTTCGGTCGATGCCGGGCAGCACAGCAGAGGGGAGTGGCCGCGGTGACGCTGACCATCGGAGTCGACGTCGGTGGCACGAAGGTGGCCGGCGGTGTCGTGGACGACACCGGCCGGGTTCTCGTGCAGGCCCGGCGGGACACCCCCGCGGACGACGTCGGCAAGACCCGCGACGTCATCATCGAGCTGGTCACCGAGCTGTCCACCGGCCACCAGGTGGACGCGGTGGGGATCGGCGCGGCCGGCTGGATCGACGCCTCCCGCTCCACCGTCCTCTTCGCCCCCAACCTGGCCTGGCGCGACGAACCGCTGCGCGACTACGTCAGCACCGCCACCGGGCTGCCGGTGATCGTCGAGAACGACGGCAACGTGGCGGCCTGGGCCGAGTTCCGGCACGGCGCGGCCCGCGACGCCGACGACTCCATGGTCATGTTCACCATCGGCACCGGTGTCGGCGGCGGCATCGTGCTCGGCGGTGAGCTGGTCCGTGGCGCCAACGGCATCGCCGCCGAGCTGGGCCACATGCTCACCGTCCCCGACGGCCACCAGTGCGGCTGCGGCCGGCTCGGCTGCATCGAGCAGTACGCCAGCGGCAGCGCCCTGGTCCGGTTCGCCCGGGCCGGCGCCCGACAGGAGCCGCAGCGGGCCACCGCCCTGCTGGAGCTGGCCGGTGGCGAGGCCGAGGCGATCACCGGGCCGATGGTCACCGCCGCCGCGCAGGCCGGCGACCCGATCTCGGCCGAGGCGTTCGCCCAGATCGGCCGCTGGCTCGGCACCAGCCTCGCCGACATGGCCCAGATCCTCGACCCGCAGGTGCTGGTGGTCGGCGGCGGCGTGGTGGACGCCGGTGACCTGCTGCTCGGCCCGACCCGGCGGTCCTTCGCCGACGCGCTGGCCCAGCGCAGCCGACTCCCGGTGGCGCAGGTGCGCCCCGCCGAGCTGGGCAACACCGCCGGCGTCATCGGCGCCGCCGACCTGGCCCGCCGCCGGTGACCGCCGCACCGCAGGACCCGGCCGCCACCGGCCCCACCGCCGCCAGCCCCACCGCCGACAGGCTCGCCGCCGCCGGGGCCTCCGGGTCGGGTGCCCCCGCCGGGGCCGCCCCGACCGGTGCCGGGCAGGTGCCGCTGCGGGTGGTGTCGTACAACATCCACAGCCAGCGCGACGACACCGCGGCGCTGGCCAGCGTGGTCCGCGAGGCCGCCCCGGACGTGGTGATCGTGCAGGAGGCACCGCGCCGGTTCCGGTGGCGGCAGAAGTCCGCCACCCTCGCCGACTCGTTCGGCCTGGTGGTGGCCGCCGGTGGCCTGCCCTCGCTGGGCAACCTGCTGCTGACCAGCCTGCGGGTCCGGGTGACCGGGACGCACTGCCAACGGTTCCCGCTCACCCCCGGCCGGCACCTGCGCGGCGCGGCGTACGCCCGCTGCCAGGTCGGCGGGGCCCGGTTCCTGCTGGCCGGCTCGCACCTGGCCACCGACCCGGCCGAACGCCCCGGCCAGGCCGCGCTGCTCAAGCGGGAACTGGCCGCGAGCGACCTGCCGGTGGTCTTCGGGGCCGACCTCAACGAGGGCCCGGACGGCCCGGCCTGGGGCACCGTCGCGAGCGGACTCGTCGACGCCGCGGTCGCCGCCGACGCGGCCGACCGGCACACCTACTCGTGCACCAACCCGCGCCGGCGCATCGACGCCCTCTTCGTCGACCCACGCGTCGAGGTCGTCGGCTACGACGTGGTGGACACCCCGACGACCCGCCGGGCCAGCGACCACTTCCCGGTCCTGGTCGACCTGCTGCTGCCCGCCGCCGGCTGACCGGCCGGCAGGCGTCCCCGGCGGGCCGACACCGCCGACCGGGGAGCAGCCGTCGCCGGGTCCGGGCCCCCGCGAGCCGGGCTGGACAACGGGATGCGGGTACGGGGAGGATGCCCGTCGAACCGGCGTACCTGGCCGCATCAAAGGAGATTTCCGGTGCCCTCCTCCACCGAGCACGGCCGGCCCGATCCGGAGACCACGACGCCCGCCCCGAGCCGGGACGGCCGGCCGGTCTCCGACCGGGGCGACACGGTCTGCGTGATCGGGGCCGGGGCCAGCGGCCTCACCGCCGTCAAGAACCTCACCGAACACGGCTTCGGTGTCGACTGCTACGAACGGGAAACCGGCGTCGGCGGTGCCTGGAACTGGCGGCACGACCGCAGCCCGGTGTACGCCAGCACCCACCTCATCTCGTCGCGGCCGTTCACCCAGTTCCCCGACTTCCCCATGCCGGACTCCTGGCCGGACTACCCGCACCACGGTCAGGTGCTGTCCTACTTCGAGCGGTACGCCGACCACTTCGACCTGCGCCGGCACATCTGGTTCGGCACCGAGGTGGTCCGGGTGGAGCCGGTCGACGGTGACCGGTGGGACGTCACCACCCGCAGCACCGGCGGGTACGGCCCCGAGCGCACCTCCCGGTACGCCGCCGTGCTGGTCGCCAACGGGCACAACTGGTCACCGAAGCTGCCCCGCTACGAGGGGCTGGAGGAGTTCCGGGGCGAGGTCATGCACGCCTCGTCCTACAAGGACCCCGCCCAGCTGCGCGGCAAGCGGGTGCTGGTGGTCGGGGCCGGAAACACCGGCTGTGACCTGGCCGTCGAGGCCGCCCAGCAGGCGTCCCGCTGCTGGCACTCCACCCGCCGCGGCTACTGGTACGCCCCCAAGTACGTCCTCGGCCGCCCCGCCGACCAGGTCAACGACGCGCTGCTGTCGTGGCGGGTGCCGCTGCGGCTGCGGCAGTGGCTCTACCACCGGACCCTGCGGCTGACCGTCGGCGACCTGACCCGGTTCGGGCTGCCGAAGCCCGACCACCGGGTCTACGAGACGCACCCGATCGCCAACAGCCAACTGGTCTACTACGTCGGCCACGGCGAGATCACCCCGGTCCCGGAGGTGGCCCGGTTCCATCCCGGCGGGGTGAGCCTCACCGACGGCCGGGAGATCGACCCCGAGATGGTCGTCTTCGCCACCGGTTACCTGCCCCGCTTCGAGTTCCTCGACCCGCAGATCCTCGGCGACGCCGACGGCTCCGGCCGGCCCCGGCTCTGGCTGCACGCCTTCCCGCCGGGCCACCCGACCCTGGCGGTGGCCGGGCTGTTGCAGCCCGACTCGGGCCTGTTCACCCTGGCGCACTGGCAGACGGTGCTCTTCGCCCGGTCGCTGCGGTTGCGTCGGGACCGGCCGCAGCGGGCCGCCGCGTTCGCGTCCCGGGTGGCGGCCGGCGCGGGGGAGCGGTACGCCGGGAGGGTCAAGGACAGCAGCCGGCACTGGTTCGAGGTGGGCCACGTCGACTACCTGCGCGCGGTGCAGCGCGCCCTCGACGACTTGGAGGGCAAGTGAGCGGGACGACCGAGGAGCGGGTACGGATCCTGCGGAGCCGGGAGTGGGCGCACCCGGTCCGTCCGGCCCGCCGGGAGGTGCTCAGCGCCGTGCCCGAGCTGGACGAGGGACGCCCGCCGCTGCTGTTCGTCCCGGGGTTCGGGCACGGGGCCTGGGCGTTCGCCGAGCACTGGCTGGAGCACGCCGCGTCGCGCGGTTTTCCCGCGTACGCGGTGAGCCTGCGCGGGCACGGCGGCAGCGAACCTGCGCCGGGGGCGACGCTGCGGGCGTACACCCATGATGTGGTCCAGGCGGCGGCGGAGCTGCCACGGCAGGCGGTGCTGGTGGGGCACGGCGCCGGGGCGTTGGTGGTGTCGCACGCGTTGGCGCGGTATCCGGCCCGGGCCGCAGTGCTGGTCGCGCCGGTGCTCGGTGGCCCGGCCACGGCCCTCGCGGCGCTGCGGGCCAACCCGGTCGGCACGCTGCCCGCCCTGTTCGGCGGGGCGCTGCGGCTGCACCGCCGGCAGCTGTTCGGCCGGGAACTGCCCGACGCGGACGCCCGGCGGCACCTGGCCCGGCTGGGGCGGGCCGACCGGCGGGCCCAGTGGCAGCTGCTCGCCGGCCGACCGGCCGAGCCGGCGGTGGGCCACCCACCCGTGCTGGTGCTGGGCAGCCCGGACGACCGGGTCGTCCCGCCGGCCGCCCTGACCCGGGCGGCCGGCAGGTACGGCGCGGCCCCGCTGCTCTTCCCCGGCATGGGCCACGACCTGATGCTGGACACCCGGTGGCAGGAGCCGCTGGACGCCCTCCTGGACTGGCTGGTCAAGGAGCCGGGCCGCCGCTGACCGTCGCCCCGTCGCCGGCTCGGCGGACACCGGCCACCCCGCCGGGCGGGGTAGCCGGGCCGGCGGCGGGTCAGCCGGTGCTGCTGAGCCGGGTGAGCAGGGAGCCGGTGTCGTCCAGGGCGCTGAGGTAGGAGCGGGCCCAGGCCCGGATGTCGTGCCGGTGCAGGTGGTCGCGCATCGCCCGCATCCGGTCGCCGACGTCGTCCGGCCCGGCCCGCAACGCCGACAACAGCCCCTGCTTGAGCCCCTCCAGGTCGTGCGGATTGACCAGGTACGCCTGGTCCAGCTCGGCTGCCGCTCCGGCGAACTCGCTGAGCAGCAACGCACCCGTGTCGTCGACCCGGGCGGCCACGTACTCCTTGGCGACGAGGTTCATCCCGTCGCGCAGCGGAGTGACCGCCATGACGTCGGCGACCCGGTAGAGCGCCGCCAGCTCGGCCCGGTCGAAGGGCTGGGTGAGGTAGTGGATGGCCGGCTCGCCGACCCGGCCGAACTCGCCGTTGATCCGGCCGACCTCGCGTTCGATCCGTTCGCGCAGGATCTGGTACTGGCCGACACGTTCCCGGCTCGGCATGGCGACCTGCACCAGCACCGTGTCGCGGACCTTGACGTCACCGCTGGCGAGCAGCTCGCTGTAGGCCTTCAGCCGCTGCTCGATGCCCTTGGTGTAGTCCATCCGGTCGAGGCTGAGGATGACCCGCTCCGGGTCGCCCAGGTCGTGCCGCAGGCGGCGGGCCCGCGCGGTGACGTCCGGTCGGCCGGCCAGCGCCGCCATCTCGGCGGTGTCGATCGAGACCGGGTACGCCCCGATCCGCACCACCCGGTCCTGCACGCCGATCCGCCGGTCGGTGGCGGGCAGCCCGAGGACCTTGCTGGCCAGCTGGGCGAAGTTGTGTGCCGCCTGGGCCCGCTGGAAACCGATCAGGTCGGCACCGAGCATCCCACGTAGCAGCTCCGCCCGGCGGGGCAGCTGCATGAACAGCTCCGGCGGTGGGAACGGCACGTGCAGGAAGAAGCCGATCCGCAGGTCGGGCCGTAGCTCGCGGAGCAGGCCGGGGACCAGTTGCAGGTGGTAGTCCTGCACCCAGACCACCGCGCCCGGGTCGGCCACCTCGGCGGTCGCCTCGGCGAACCGCTGGTTGACCCGCTGGTACGCCTCCCACCAGCGGCGGTGGTATTCGGGTTGCTCGACGGCGTCGTGGTAGAGCGGCCAGAGGGTCGCGTTGGCGAAGCCCTCGTAGTGGTCGCGCAGGTCGTCGGCGCTGAGCGGGACGGTCTGCATGTGCACGCCGTCCACGTCGGGCAGCACGGGCGCCGGCCCGGTGCCGCCGGCCCAGCCCACCCAGGTGGCCGGGGTCTGTCGGAGCAGTGGGTGCAGCGCGCTGACCAGCCCGCCGGGGCTGCGGCGCCACTCGCAGGCGCCGTCGGGCGCCACGCTGTCGTCGATGGGGAGCCGGTTGGCGACCACCACCAGGGAACTCTGTCGCATCTCGGGCATTCCGATCGGCAGGGGACCGACCACGCGAGCAAGGAACAACCGGGCAGTCGGTGGGCGAAGTGACCTACAGCGGTATTCCTACTGACCGTAAGTTACACCACTGTTACGCCCGGCGTGGGGGCGACGGTGTCCCGGGATGCGGGCGAAGGTCGACGGCGGGGGCGGTGATGTGCAGGGGGTGGGGACTCAGACGACCGCGCCGTCGTCGGGGTCGTGGTCGTCCTCGTCACCGGGGCGCAGTCGCCAGATCAACGTGACGAACCCGGCGAGGATGCCGGTGAAACCGAGCAGGGTCACCACCGAGGCGTCCACCGGCAGCAACGACGGATTGAGGAACAGGACGAAACCGAGCACGATCCCCAGCACGCCGACCACCGCGTACTTCGAGATCCGGGGCAGCGGCGGGGGTGGCGGCGGGGTGTACCCCTCCTCCGGATCGTCCGGCAGGTCCGCCCCGAAGGTGTCCAGGCCGTCCAGCAGCGACGGCTCGTCCTGGCGGCCCCGGGGGGTCACCGAGATGCCGGAGATGTCAGCCGCGTACGGCAGCCGCCGCACGTCGGTGGCGGTCGGGCCGGTCGGCTCGTCGGCCCGGGTCGTCGATCCACCGGCCCGGGTGGTCGGGTCGGTCGGCTCGTCGTCGACGTCCTCGGCGGCCGGCCAGGGATGACTGCCGGCGGCCGGGGCGGTGTGGAAGGCGGCGACCAGGCGTTCCCACTCGGCGTCGACGTCCGGCTCGGCCCGGGCCGGCTCCGGCGTCGCCTCGTCGGCGAGCTGGGTGAGGTAGTCCCGGGCGGTGGTCAGGTGCGAGCGGTCCACGTAGAGCCGGTCGACCGGCCGGGACGGCACGGTGGTGGTCCGGGTGATCGGGTTCAGGTCGGCGGAGGGCTGGAGGTAGGCGGCGATCCCGCCCGCGGCGAGCACGTCGAGCAGGTGCTCGCCGACGCGCGGATCGACGTCGCCCGCGACGGCGTACTCGCTCGCGTCGAGCCCGTTGTCCCGCCGTCCCCGGCGGGCACCACCCGCTGACACCGGACATCCTCCTCCGCGCACCTCCCGGTGCGGTCGTGTCGGCGCCCCGTACGCCGTGCTCTGAATCGTGACACGTCGGCACCCCGTTCCGGGAGTGCGTTGTGGCGTGCCGCTCGTGGTTCGTCGGCTCCGGGCCGGCCGCCTCCCCGTCGGTCACCGTCGTGGACGATCGTCCGGCCGCCCTGGCCGAGCTGCCCGGACTCTCTGGACCCGGAGTCCGGGCCCGGGTGGAGGCCGCGAACCGTGGCCGTACCGGCTGGTAGTGCAACTGGGCGCCGTTGCGCCGCGCGGGGCGGGACCATCCGCTGCCGGGGGAGGCGCCGTCGACCTGCCCGTCGGCGGTCCGGTGCCCCGCGTCGGCGGCGGATCCGACCACTCTCCACCGGCCCGTTCCGGGGCAGTGTCTGCAAGAACTCACATCCGGCGCGAAACGGAATACTTCACCGGGTATCCCCGTACCGCGAGCGGTCCGAGCAAGTTGATCAAGGTGCCTGGCCCGTCCTGGCCCGGGTCGGCCTGGCCCGGGCGGGTGGTGGGCGGGGTCAGGTCGCGGGGGCCGCAGTGGCGAGCCGGAGCAGACCGGGCACGTCGTTGCGATCGGCGAAGTCGCGTACCCGGTCGATGGTGGCCGCCGCCTGGGCGGGGTCGGCGACGGCCAGCGCCCGCACCGACAGCGCGGTGGTCAGCACGTGGTCCGTGGCGTCGGTCATCCGGGCGTAGCTCTGCGCCGCCGTGCGGAACAGCCGGGCGGACCGCTCGGCGTCCCCGTCGGCCAGCGCCAGGGTGGCGTCGGCGACCTGCCCGGCGGCCTCCGCCCAGGGGGTCATCCGGGGGACCGGTCGAGCATGTCGTGCACCAGCCGGGCGGCCTGCGGGCCGAGCACCGCGGCGACGTGACCGACCGCCGGCACCCACTCGGCGAACGGGATCATCCGGGTCCGGCCCCAGTCCTCGTCCAACTCCACCAGCAGCCGCATCGCCTCGTCCCGGCGGCCCCGGACCGCCCGGCAGAGCGCGGCGTGCGCCAGCGTCGACTGCAACACCCGGTGGAAACCGCTGCGCCGCGCCGCGACCAGGGCCCGGGACACCAGATCGTGATCGTCCGCCCCGGCGTCGCCCGACCCCGGGCCGGCCGCCTCGGCGTCGGGTGCCTCCGGGTCGGGCGTCCCGGGACCGCTCGGCGTGTGGCGGGTCGGGGCCGACGCCCGGGGCCCCTCGTCGGCCGGGCCGGGCTGGATCGGCACCAGCGGATGAGCCGGCTGGCCGGCCGGCGGACGAGCCGGTGGTTGGGTCGTCGGGTGGGCGGGTGGGTCGTCGGCGCGCAGGGCGCGCATCCACCCCGAGATCGCGACGATGTGCAGGTCCCACTCGGCGGTCGGCAGCCGGGTCGACTCGGTGCCCAGCTCCAGCGCCGCCACCCAGTCGCCGGCGTAGTACGCCCGGGCCCACTTGTCGGCGAAACTGGTCGCGAGGCTGTGCCCGCCACCCGGGTCCAGCGTGCGCTGCTCGTCGACCAGTTCGGCCGACCGGGCCAGGTCACCCTCCTCCTGCGCCGCCCAGGCCAGGTTGTGCACCGCCCGGCGTCGGCTGGCCAACCGGTCCACCCGGCACTGCTCGGCGACCTCGGCCAGCTCCGCGTACGCCTGCTGCTCGCCGGCCATGTACCGGGCCACCGCCAGGGTGATCCGCGCGTTGGCGCGTACCTCGGGCAGCAGCAGCCGCTCGGCCAGCTCGACCGCCGCGCGGGCCGCCACGCAGGCCTGATCGGTCTCGGCGTTGAGCATCCGGACCCGGGCCAGCTCCAGCAGGGCCTCCGCCTTCTCCTCGGACTCCGGCAACTCCGCGTAGATCGCGTTGGCCCGGTCCAGGCAACGCAGCGTCTCGGACCGGTCGGCCCGGCTCCAGGCGGCGGTGGCGAGCCGGGTCCAGGCGCGGGCCGCGCCGGCACGGTCCCCGACGGCGGCCAACCGCTCGGTGAGCCCGGCCAGCACCTCGGTCCCCCCGTCGACGAGGAAGGCGTCCCCGTCCCGGAAGAAGGCCAGCTCGGCGGCGAACAGCTCCAGCCCCGGGTCGGGGTCCCCGCCGACGGCCAGGGCCCGCCCGACCAACGTCGCGGCGTTCTCCAACGCGTGCAGCTCGTACGCCCGGCGGGCGGCCTGGTGCAGCGCCGTCCGGGCCGCCACCGCGTACGGGGTCGGGTCCAGTCCGACCGTCCGGGCGATCTCGTGGGCGGTCCAGCGGTGGTTGGCCAGCACCTCGGCCAGGTCCTGCTGCCCGGCGTCGGTGAGCTGGGCGAGCCAGTCGGCGGTGCGCTGGTGGCGCAGCACCCGTTCCGCCCGGGGCAGCCGCTGGTAGCACACGTCGCGGACCAGGATGTGCCGGAACCGGTACTCCGGCTGACCGGCCATGGTGGAGGCGGGCAGTTCGAAGACCATGTCCCGGCGCTGCAACCGGTCCAGCGCCCGCTCCACCCACTCCACCGTCCGCCCCAGCGCGGTCGCCACCGGCACCGGCCAGAACTGCACCCCCACCACGGCGGCGGCCTGGAGCACCGCCCGGTCCGCCGGGTCGAGCAGGTCGAGCCGGTTGGCGATGACGGCCTGGACGGTGCGTGGCATGTCGCTGGTGCCGGCCGGGGCGAACCGGGCGGCCGGCTCCAGCAGCCCGCCGTCCATCAGCATCCGGGCGTACTCCTGGGCGTAGAGCGGATTGCCGTCGGCGAACTCGATCAGCGGCTCACGGGCCGCCGCCGGCAGCGCGGCCTGCCCGAGCAGCAGCGAGTAGAGGGTGTCGATGTCCGCGTCGTGCATGGGCGGCACCGAGATCGACATCGCCCCGCTGATCGTGCCCGTCCAGGCCGGCTGCCGCTCCCGCAGCTCCGGCCGCGCGGTCGCCACCACCAGCAGCGGTACGCCCCGGGCCGCCGCGCCGAGCTGCTCGACGAAGGTGAGCATCGCCTGGTCGGCCCAGTGCATGTCCTCGAACACCAGCACCGTCGGCCCCTGCCCGGCCAGGGTGAGCAGGAACCGCCGCCAGGCCGCCTCGGTCTCCCCCGAGTTGAGCCGGGTGCCGGCGGCGACCCCGAGCAGCGGCCCCAGGGCGTTGGCCAACCGGGTGGCGTGCGGATCGCCGAGCTGGCCCAGCCGTTGGCGCAGCCGGTCGCGCAGCGGCTCCGGGTCGTCGCCCTCCGGCACCCCCAGCCACCCCTTGACGATGTCCGCCAGGGCAGCGTAGGTGACGTTCTCGCCGAACGGCGGGCACTGCCCGACCAGCCAGGTGACCCGGTGGCCGGGCAGGTTGGCGGCGTGCCGGGACAACTCGCGCAGCAACCGGCTCTTGCCCACCCCGGCCGGCCCGAAGACGGTCACCAGTTGGGAGGTGCGCTCGTTGACGGTGCGGTGCAGGGCACTGACCAGCAGCCCGCGCTCGTGCTCCCGGTCGACCATCGGGGTCAGCTCGGCGGCCTGCGGCCCGCTGCGCGGCCGGGCCCGTACGGCGAGCCAGATCCGGCTCACCGCCGAGCGCCCCCGCAGGGTGACGGCCGGCCGGTCGACGTACTCCAACTCGTGTCGGGTCGCCGCCCAGGTGCTCTCGTCGACGACCACCCCGCCGGTGGGCGCCAGCGCCTGCAACCGGGAGGCGGTGTTCACCACGTCGCCGGTGACGAACGCCTGGCCGCCGTCACGGGTGGCGGACAGGTCCACCAGCGCCTCACCGGTGGCGACACCCACCCGGAAACCCAGCGGCGGGTGCGGGCCGGCGGCCTGCCGGGCCAGGTTGCGTTGCAGCTCCAGACCGGCCCGTACGCAGCGCAGCGCGTCGTTGTCCGTGGCGACGGGGGCACCGAACAGCGCCATCACCGCGTCGCCGATGTACTTCTCGACCACCCCGCCGTACTGGTGGACCAGCTTGCGGACGGTGGCGAAGTACGCCTGCTGGAGGCTGCGCGCCTGCTCCGGGTCGGCCCGCTCGGCGTACGTGGTGAAGTCGACGATGTCGATGAAGAGCACGCTGACCTGGCGGCGGTCCTCCTGCACGGTGACCCCGTGGTCACGCAGCGGCTGCCCGCAGTTGGTGCAGAAGTTGGCCTCGGGGTTGTTGCCGTGCCCGCAGGAGGCACAGCCGAGCGACAGCGCCTGTCCGCAGCCGCCGCAGAAGCGGTCGTCCGGTCCCGCCGCCCGGGAGCAGTGTCCACACTTGAGGTCGATGACGAACTCCGTACGTGAGGAGGTCCCATTATCCCGCTGCGGCGGGCCAGTCGGGTACCCGACGTGCGGGCGGACCCTGCCGCTGGTCGGCCGCCACTAGTGTTCCTCACGAGGAAAACTCACTGTCAGGAGAGTGCCGTGCAGGTGCGATTGTCCGGCTACTGGACCGACCCGAACGGTACCGTCCGGTCTCCCGGGGAGACGGTCGACGTCGACGCGGTCACTCTCGCCAGAATGGAGGAACAGGGCATGGTGGAGAATCCCGACAGCAAGGCGTCCTCGGACACTGGCACGACCACGACCTCGCCGTCAAAGCCGCAGAAGATCGGGCCCGGACCAGGCACACCGCCGGACGAGATCGGACCCGGACCGGGTGCCCCGCCCGCGGACGACAGCGGCAAGTGAGTGACCGGCGTGGCCGGCGGACCAGGTCCACCGGCCACGCCGCTGTCGGTGCCACCGTCACGTACCCCGGCCCCGCCAGGAAACCCGCCGCCGTCGCCTGGATGCGGGCGTCCGCCGGGGATCGTCGGTCAGCGGTCGTTCATGCCGGCGCGTCGGCGCAGCGCCGCCACGTCGGTGACCACGATCCGGCGCCCCTCGGTACGCAGCCAGCCCCGGTTGGCGAAGGAGCCGATCGCCTGGTTGACGCTCTGTCGGGAACCACCGGCCATCTCGGCCAGCTGGCTCTGGTTCAGCTCGATGGTGATCATCGGGGCCTGGCTCTCGCCGGCCAGCCGGACCAGCGTCTTGGCCACCCGACCGGGCAGGTCGAGGAAGACATGGTCGGCGTTCTGCTCGGTGAGCCGCCGGATCAGCGCGCCCAGCGACCGCATCACCGCGTCCAGGATGCGCGGGTTGGAGTGCACCAGTTCCATGAAGGCCGGACGGGACAGGGCGAGCGCCGCACAGTCCTCGATCGCCTCGGCCGAGGCGGACCGGGTGGAGGCGTCCAGCAGGGAGACCTCACCCAGCACGTCCGGTGGTCGGATGACCGACAACACGGCACGCTCTCCGGTCGGCGCGGTGCGGAACACCGCCACCGCCCCCCGACGCAGGACGATCAGCGACTCACCGGGATCGTTCTCGACGAAGAGCAGCTGACCCTTACGGTAGGTGCGCGGCACGGCTGCGGCGATCACCCGCTGGCGCACCTCGGGCTCCAACCCGGCGAACATCTCCACCCCCGTGAGGGCGTCACCCGGCTCCGGTAGGCGCATCTCCACCGCCCCACCCCTCCCCGGTCAAGGACCACAAATTTCGCTCACCGGGTGAACCCTGACGGCCCCTGCAGAGGTGAACTGACACCGGTTCGGCGTCCGGTAGCGGTACACATCAGATCATGACGGCCCAGTCGCTTGCTGTACACCCCTGTAAACCTTTCCGTGACACTCCGGAGCTGCGGCGGACGGCGAGGGTACGGCCCTGGAGCCCCACCCGGCCGCTCCGGCACCGTCCACCCGCGGCTCCGGCACCGCCCACCCGGCCGCTCCGGTGCCGCCCCGCCCGTCGGCGGTCACCGGCGGTGGGCGAGGATGGACGGCGATGGTCTACCGCTATTTCTACGACTGCGAATTCATCGAGGACGGCCGCAGCGTCGACCTCGTGTCGATCGGTGTCGTCGACGAGTACGGCCGCGAGTTCTACGCGGTCTCCACCGAGTTCGACGACTCCCGCGCCGTGCCCTGGGTCCGCCGTAACGTGCTGGACAAGCTCCCGTCGCCGGCCGACCGGGCCTGGCGCTCCCGGGCCCGCATCCGCGACGACCTGCACGAGTTCCTGCTGGAGCCGGTCCGCGACCGGCCGAACGAGCAGCTGGAGCTGTGGGCCTGGTACGCCGCGTACGACCATGTGGTGCTGGCCCAGCTCTGGGGGGCGATGCCGGCGCTGCCCCGGGAGATCCCCCGGTTCACCAAGGAGCTGCGGCAGCTCTGGGACGACGTCGGTCGTCCCCGGTTGCCGGACGCGGCGGCCGACCGGCACGACGCGCTGGTCGACGCCCGGCACAACCTGGCCCGCTGGCGGGCGATGACGGCCCGTCCGGTCTGAGCCCCGGCCCGGCCCGCCGGGTCCGGCCGGCGGCCCGGCCGCTCCCTGGCTGGCCGGGTGGCTGATGACAGCCCGTGACGATCAGCAGGTTTGGCTGGTCCCGTCGGGGGCACCGGGTCCGGGCGAGCCGATCCGAGGGAGTGCGCCATGGCCGACGACGCGACCACCATCACCGACGCCCGGCGGCGGGTGACCGAGCTGATCCGGGACGCCCGGATCTGCATGTTGACCACGATCGGCGTGGACGGTCGGATGCTCAGCCGGCCGATGGCGCTCCAGGCGGCCGAGTTCGACGGCGACCTGTGGTTCTTCGCCTACGCCGACTCCGCCAAGGTGCGTCAGATCCGGGTCAACCCGGAGGTCAACGTCGCCTTCTCCGACCAGCGCCACCACGCCTGGGTGTCGATCGCCGGCACCGCCCAGGAGGCGTACGACCGGGCGCGGGCCGAGCAGCTGTGGAACCCGCTGTTCAAGGCCTGGTTCCCCGACGGGCTGGACACCCCCGGGCTGACCCTGCTCAAGGTGCACGCCAGCTCGGCCGAGTACTGGGACTCCCCGGGTGGCACGGTGGTCAACCTGCTCGGGTTCGCCAGGGCGGCGGTCACCGGGAGGCCGCCGGAGGCGGGGGAGAACCACGAGGTCAGCTACTGACCGGTAGCCGCCGGGGTGGGCGGGACCGGCCGGGGCGCGGTGTCGGCGTGCAGCTGAGCCGACTACAGTGCGCACTGACGGCCCGCCCCGGGCCGGCAACGACGCCGATGGTCTGAGCGGACACATATCCTGGGGCTTATCCGGGCTTCACCTGACGTTCCAGGAGGATGAGCAGATCATGCGTATCGGCGTGCTCACCGGCGGCGGCGACTGCCCAGGTCTCAACGCGGTCATTCGAGCGGTGGTCCGTAAGGGCGTCGCTACTTACGGTCACGAGTTCGTGGGTTTCCGGGACGGGTGGAAGGGTCCGCTGGAGGGCCTGTCCAAGCCGCTCGGCATTCCTGAGGTGCGGGGCATCCTCCCGCGCGGCGGCACCATCCTCGGTTCGTCCCGCACCAACCCGTTCAAGATCGAGAACGGCGTGGAGCGGATCAAGGAGAACCTCGCCGGGCAGGGCGTGGACGCGCTGATCGCGATCGGCGGCGAGGACACCCTGGGCGTCGCCACCAAGCTGCACGAGCTGGGCGTCAACGTGGTCGGCGTACCGAAGACGATCGACAACGACCTGGGCGCCACCGACTACACCTTCGGCTTCGACACCGCCGTCAACATCGCCATGGAGGCGATCGACCGGCTGCACACCACCGCGGAGAGCCACCACCGCACCCTCGTCGTCGAGGTGATGGGCCGGCACGCCGGCTGGATCGCCCTGCACGCCGGCCTCGCCGGCGGCGCCAACGTGATCCTGCTGCCGGAGCGCAAGTTCGACGTCGACCAGGTCGCCGGCTACGTCGAGAAGCGCTTCCAGCACCAGTACGCCCCGATCGTCGTGGTCGCCGAGGGCGCCCAGCCGCTGGACGGCCAGATGGTCCTGCACAACCAGGAGCTGGACGCCTTCGGGCACGTCCGGCTGGGTGGCATCGGCCAGTGGCTGGCCGAGCAGCTGGAGGCCAAGACCGGCAAGGAGGCCCGCACCGTCGTGCTCGGGCACATCCAGCGCGGCGGCACCCCGACCGCGTTCGACCGGGTGCTCGCCACCCGGCTCGGCCTCCAGGCCATCGACGCCGCGCACGAGGGTGACTGGGGCAAGATGGTCGCGATGCAGAGCACGGACATCGTCCGGGTGCCGCTGGCCGAGGCCACCCGCGAGCTGAAGACCGTCCCGGTCGAGCGCTACGACGAGGCCGAGGTCTTCTTCGGCAGCTGATCGCAGCCCATCCCCTTCCCCTCCGCAGCGCCGGAGGGGAAGGGGCACGGGACCGGACGAGCGGGACGGAAGGGTGACATGGGGTCGGCGAGACACACCGTCGCGGTGATCGGGGCGGGAAAGATCGGCGAGCTGGTGCTCTCCGGGCTGTTGCGGTCCGGCTGGCCGGCGCAGCGCCTGCTGGCGACCGCCCGCCGACCCGTCCGGGCCGAGGAACTGGCCACCCGGTACGGCGTACGGGTGGTCGACAACCTGACCGCCGTGACCGAGGCGGCGGTGCTGGCGATCGCGGTGAAACCCCAGGACGCAGGGGTCCTGCTGGACGAGATCGGCCCCAAGGTGCCGGCCGACAAGCTGGTCGTCTCGCTCTGCGCCGGGCTGCCCACCAGCTTCTTCAGCCGCCGGCTGCCCGAGGGCACCCCGGTGGTCCGGGTGATGACCAACACCCCGGCCCTGGTCGACCAGGCGATGAGCGCCATCTCGGCCGGCGCCCACGCCACCGGCGAACACCTGGCCCTGGCCGAGGAGATGTTCGCCCCGCTCGGGGCGACCCTGCGGGTGCCCGAGTCGCAGCAGGACGCGGTCACCGCCCTCTCCGGCTCCGGCCCGGCCTACTTCTACCTGCTGGTCGAAGCCATGATCGACGCCGGCATCCTGCTCGGCCTGCCCCGGCAGGTGGCGCACGAGCTGATCGTGCAGACCGCGATCGGTTCGGCTGTGATGCTGCGCGACTCCGGCGAACACCCGGTCAAGCTCCGCGAGGCGGTCACCTCGCCGGCCGGCACCACCATCTCCGCCGTCCGCGAGCTGGAGAAACACGGGGTACGCGCGGCGCTGCTGGCGGCGCTGGAAGCCGCCCGCGACCGCGCCCGCGAACTCGCCGCCCAGGCCGACTGACCCGGGCTCGCCGTGTCAGGGGCGGGGGCCGACGGCATTCCGGATCTCGGTCCGCCACCCGAACGGGTCGTCGTCGACGTGGCGCAGGTGCGCCGCCTCGTCGCCACCCAGTTTCCGCACTGGGCCGAACTGCCGGTCGAACCGGTCGCCAACGGCGGCTGGGACAACTGGACCTTCCACCTCGGCTCCGGCATGTCGGCACGCCTGCCGAGCGCTTCGGACGTCGACGGGTCGGTTCGGACGCCTCCGGGCCGACTGAAGCCGGCGGACGGGTCGGTGCGGATCACCCGGGTGCCCCATACTGGCCCCGTGTTCACTCTCGCCCAGGCGCGGTACCTGGTCGCCACCCTGCACCCCCGCATCGACGAGCTGATCGGCATCCGGGCCGACCTGGCCGAGCTGCGGGCCGACCTGGCCGGCCCGGGGATGTCGGCGCTGGGCGGCCGGGCCGAGGTCAAGGCCCTGGAGGCCCGGCTGCACGGCGTGCTGGAGGAGCTGAACTCGCACGACATCCAGGTCAAGGGGATCGCCCCGGTGCTGCTCGACTTCCCCGGCGAACACGAGGGCCGGGCGGTGCTCTGGTGCTGGCTGGAGGGTGACCCCGACGTCCGCTGGTTCCACCGCGTCGAGTGCGGCTTCGCCGGCCGCCGCCCCATCCGCTAACCCCCCACCCCCACCCTCCGCCCCTCCCCACCCCCGCGCCCCACCCCTCCGCGTCGATCATGGAGTTGTGGTGGGTTGCAAAAGGGGTGTATCACCGCGAAATCGGCACCAGAACTCCAAGATCGCGCGCGACACCCGGGGCAGGTCAGCTCGGCGGGTGGCCGGGTGAGTCAGTCGGCGGCGGAGCGGGGGAGGGGATCGGCCGGTGCGTCGGCGACGGCGAAGACCACCACGTTGTCCCGGTAGTGGCCGACCCGTCTGTCGAAGTCGCCGCCGCAGGTGATCAGCCGCAGCTCCGGGCCGGGCGTCGGGCCGTACACGGTGGCGGTGGGGAAGGCGTCCTTCGGGGTGCGCAGCGCGCCGGTGACCCGGAACGGCACCCGTCGTCCGCCCCGCCACACCTCGATCCGGTCGCCGGGGCGCAGTTCGCCGAGGCGGGCGAAGACGGCCGGGCCGCGCCGCGAGTCGAGGTGCCCGGCGATCACCGCCGGTCCCGGGTCGCCCGGCGCGGGGCCGCCGCCGTACCAGCCGGCCCGGGTGAAGTCCGCCGGGGGGACCAGGATGCCGGCCCGGTCCAGCCCGAGGGCGGTGAGTGGGGAGTCGACGCCGATCCGCGCCACGCGTACCCGGGTGGGCGGTGTCGGGGTGGCGCGGGGGTGCCGGCGCTGGTGGCGCAACCGGCCGCGCAGCCGGGCTGCCAGGCGCCGGCCGGGTCGGCCGGGCGGGCGGAGTCGCCGGTCAGGCGCGTGTCGGTGGCCAGGCCGACGCCGGTGCCGGCGGCCAAACAGAGCACCGCCCCGGCCGCGACCAGGGCGGCGGCCGGCGTCCGGCGGGCGCGGTGCCGGCGGATCGCGAAGCCGGGCCCGGTCACCAGACCGGTCGCCGCCGTCGCCGCGCCAGCACCGTCGCCCCCACCACCACGGCCCCGCGAGCACCCCGCCGGCCACCATCGGGTACGCCCCGGGCCCGTCCCCGGCCAGCCCTCCCGCTCCCGCCGGCACGCCACCGGCCGGGGCGACCCCGCCGCCCCGGGCGTCCTCGCGCAGCTCGGTGGTGAGTCCGCCCCGCTTGCCGTCGAGCACCAGCAGCGAGTAGACCCGCCCACCGGTGAGGGTCACCTCGGCGTCGGTGCTCGGGCCGCTGCCGCCGCCGAGGCGCAGCCGCCAACGACCCGGCTCGACCTGCCGGTAGTTGGTGGTGGTGGCGAACCGGACGGCGTCGGCGATGGTCGGCCCGTCGTCGGCCGTCACGTCGACCACCGGGGCGCGCACGGAGGCGTGGACGACCCGTACCTTCGCCTGGCCGGGGGCCGGGGCGGTGAGGTCGTCGGCGAGCACCCGCAGGCCCAGGTCGGCGTAACGGCCCACCCCGGCCACCGTGTACGCCTCGCCCGCGCCGAGGTCCACCTCGGTGGTGAGCACCGGGGGTTCGCTGGCCGGGGTGCCGGCCTGCCGCATCGCCACCGCGTAGCGGCCGACGGCCAGGGGCAGGTAGCGGGAGACGACGCCGTAGCCGACGGCGGGGAAGACCTGCGGTGCGGCGCTGCCGGGGGCGGAGAGGTAGACGTCCACGGCGGGGGTGTCGGGGGAGAGGTGGGCGAGCCGGACGTAGCCGACGTCGCCGGCCGCCGCCCCGGCGGGCGTGATGCCGATGGTGGCCAGCGCGGTGCCGAGCAGGAGCGTGCCGGCGGCGGCGAGCAGCCGACGCGGAACGGTGGGGAGCTGGGGCATCTCGCCTCCGAGGTGGTGTCGGTCCCGACCCCCAGCGTCCCGTGAGTGGGACCCGATGGCAAGTTGGCCGGACGTCGTGTTCCGGCACTTTCCGGTCGGCGCGGTTCCGGGCCGGTTCCGTCGTTTCCGGTCGGGCGGTCCCGGGTCGGCGCGGTTCGGGTCGGCGGTCCGCCCGGGGCATCCGGTACCGTCCGTTCGTGATCAACGTTCGACGGGCCGTGGTCGCCGACGCTGGTGAGATCGTTCGCCTGCGTGGGGTGATGCTGGCCGACATCGACCAGTTGGACCCGGCGCCGGGGCCCTGGCAGCAGGCGTCCCGGGAGGTGCTGCACCGACGGCTGGCCGAGCCGGCCGACCTGATGGCGGTCTTCGTCGTCGACGACCCGGCCCGGCCCGGCGTCCTGGCGGCCTGCGCGACCGGGACCATCGAGCAGCGTCTCGGCGGCCCCGGCAACCCCGACGGCCTGACCGGGTACGTCTTCAACGTGGCCACCGAGCCGGTGCACCGTCGGCGCGGCTACGCCCGGGCCTGCCTGGAGGCATTGCTGGACTGGTACCGGCAGCGCGGGGTCGGCAAGGTCGACCTGCGGGCTTCGACCGACGGCGAGCCGCTCTACCGGTCGCTGGGCTTCGTCCCCACTCCCGGGCCCACGCTGCGGCTGAGCCTGCCGGTCGCACACCGGAGGAACTGACGGATGTTCGCACTACCGCTGACCGGGGACGCCGAGCTGCGTCCGCTCGCACCGTGGCAGGCCGAGGAGTTCCTGGCCCACCTGGACCGGGCCCGGGCACACATCGCCCCGTGGGTGGGTACGTCCTTCGTGGCCACCGACCTGGAGGCGGCCCGCCGGGTGCTGCGTCGGTCGGCCGACAAGTGGGCCGACGACGCCGGGGGCATCTGGGGGATCTGGCTCGACGGCGTCCTGGTCGGCGGGGTGCTGTTCGTGTCGTTCAGCACGGCGACGGGGGTGGCGGAGGCGGGCTGCTGGCTGGAGCCGGCCGCCGAGGGTCGGGGCCTGGTGACCCGGGCGGCGACCCGGATCGTGGACTGGGCGATCCGGGAACGCGGCATCCACCGGGTCGAGTGGCGGACCAGCGTCGGCAACGTCCGCAGCATCGCGGTGGCCCGGCGGCTCGGCATGCGGCACGAGGGCACCCTGCGTCAGGTCGCTCGGGGGCCGGCGGGCCGGGTGGACATGGAGGTGTGGGCGGTGCTGGCCGACGAGTGGCAGGCTCCTCGCTGACACGGGGGCCGCCCGCCGGCCGCACCGGCCGGGACGGGCCTCGCGGCTGCCGTCCCGGCCGGCGCGGTGGTGGTACCGGTCAGACGTCGGCGTAGCGGCGGGCGGCGGCCAGGGCGTCGCGCAGCCGCTGCGCGTCGGTCGGCAGGCCCGGCTGTTCGTAGCCGGCCGCCGGGTCGGCGGTGTAGAAGACGCCGTACGCGGCGGTGTCCCGCTGGAACCGCCAGCCCTCGGCGAGCGGCCCCACGTCGACGGTGTCGTACCCGACGGAGTCGATGAACGCGGTGACCTCGGCCTTGGCCGCGGCGTCGTCCCCGGCGACCGGCAGCGAGGTGCGGTCGGTGGCCCCCGCCGGGCGGGCCAGCGCGAGCAGGTGCTTGAAGTAGATGTTGTTGAAGGCCTTGACCACCTGCGACTCCGGCAGGTGCCGCTGGAGCAGCTCGCTGGTGGTGGTCGACTCGTCGTCCAGCTCCGGGAAGCTGTCGTCGCGCTCCGGGTAGTAGTTGTTGGTGTCGATGACGGTCTTGCCGGCGAGCGGCGCGGCCGGCACCTCCCGGTAGGCGCGCAGCGGGATGGTGACCACCACCAGGTCGCCCGCTGCCGCCGCCTCGGCCGGGGTGGCCGCCCGGGCCCGTATGCCCAACTCGTCGACCAGGTCCTTGAGCGTCTCCGGGCCGCGTGAGTTGCTGAGCACCACGTCATGTCCGGCGGTGACCGCCAGCCGGGCCAGGGTGCTGCCGATGTTGCCGCTGCCGATGAGTCCCACAGTTGTCATGCCGGTGACCAACCGGCCGGCGTGGGTGGGTATTCCCGACCTGACCGATGGGTTGTGCGCCGGATGTCGACCGTCCACGTCGGCCCGGCCGGGTCGTCTGTCCGACGGCGACGTCACGTGCGGATGAACCCCTAGTAACCCCTGTTGCCCATCGATAATCTTCCGTAAACACATGATTGAGTGATATCTATCTCCCACCACCACTTCCTAACCCCCAGGAGTGCGACGTGCGGAGATCCCGACTCGTGACCCTCGCCGTGAGTCTCGCGGCGTCCATCGGCGTGACCCTCGGCGCGGCGGTGCCCGTCCAGGCCGCCCCCACCGACCGGTACGTGGCCCTCGGCGACTCGTACGCCTCCGGTGTCGGCGCCGGCAGCTACACCTCCGAGAGCGGCTCCTGTCAGCGCAGCACCAACGCGTACCCGGCGCTGTACAACACCAACATCAAGCCGGCCTCGTACAAGTCGGTGGCCTGCTCCGGCGCGACCACCACCGACGTGGTCAACAACCAGCTCTCCGCGCTGACCTCGACCACCACCCTGGTCAGCGTCACCATCGGTGGCAACGACGTCGGGTTCACCACGATCATGTCGACCTGCGTGCTCCAGGGGGAGACCCAGTGCGTCGCGGCCGTGCAGGCCGCCGAGAACAAGGCCCGCGCGGAACTGCCCGCCAAGCTCGCCACCGTCTACAACGGGATCAGGTCGCGTGCGCCGTCGGCCCGGGTGGTGGTCGTCGGCTACCCGGTCTTCTACCAGCTCGGCACGGTCTGCGTGGGGCTCAGCGCGAACTCCCGCGCGAAGATCAACGAAGGCATCAACCTGATCGACGACATCACCCGCACCGCCGCCACCTCGGCCGGCTTCACGTTCGCCGACGTACGGTCCATCTTCGTCGGTCACCAGCTGTGCAGCTACGGCGAGAAGTGGCTGCACGCGTTGAACTTCGCCAACCTCGGCGTCTCGTACCACCCGACGGCGGCCGGGCAGTCCGGCGGCTACTACCCGGTCTTCCGCTCCGCCGCCGGTTGACCTGAACCGCGTCCCGCCGGCTCCACCGTGACCGCGTCGCCCCGCCCGGGTCGGCGCGGTCACGGCCGTCGGGTGGGTCTGCGGCATCCTGTCCGGCCGGGTCGGGTCCGCAGGTGTCCCTGTTCCGGCCGGCTTCCGGGGTGCGGGTCGGCCGGCTTGCGGGCGTGGGTGGGTTGGCTTGCGGGCGTGGTCGGGCCGTCCGGTCGAGTGCCGGGCGTCTGCCCTCCTGCCGATGCCGTCGCGGACGCTTTCGAGCTGATGACGTTGACGACTCGCTGCCCGGCCCGGCTCCGACGGCCCCCGTCCGGCCGCTCGGCGTCTGGACGGGGGCTGGACGGGTGTCGTCGACGCAGACCGCGCCCGCAGCGCGTGCTGGTCCACCCCGGCCGGGCCGGGACTCCCGGCCGGGGTGGGTCGTCGGGACCGGTGGAAATCACGTGGCGTGTCGTCACCGGGGTCCGGACGGCGCTGCTCGGCGTAGGTCGGGGTTCGCGGTCGACTCGGCCCGGCTTCCTACGCGGGGGAGTGGGGTGTCGTCCTGTCCGGGCGGGGTGACTCGTTGGTGTCGTCAGCTCGAAAGGGCGCGAGGAGACCCTTGTGGGGGCGGGGCGGTCCGCGTCGTGGGCGGCGCCCGGCGGGTAGGGGTGAGCCGGCCGACGGGGGCTCGGCCGGCGGTCGGCCCGAACCGTCCGGGTCGGACCGGTGGGCGGCCCCGGAACGGGACCGACCCGGACGGTGCGACCCGGAAGCAGGGGCGAGCCTTCAGGCGGGGAGAACCTTCTCGATGGCGGCGCGTAGGTCGGCCGAGTCCGGCGTGACGGTCGGCGCGAACCGGGCGGCGACGGTGCCGTCCGGGGCGACCAGGAACTTCTCGAAGTTCCACCGGACGTCGCCGGTGTGCCCCTCGGCGTCGGGAGTGTCGACCAGCGCCGCGTAGAGGGGGTGCCGGGCCGGGCCGTTGACGTCGACCTTCTCGGTCAGCGGAAAGGTGACGCGATAGTTGACCTGGCAGAATTCGCCGATCTCGGCGGCCGTGCCGGGTTCCTGCCCGGCGAACTGGTTGCACGGTACGCCGAGCACCACCAGGCCCCGGTCGGCGTACTCGGTGGCCAGCGCCTGGAGGGCGGCGTACTGCGGGGTGAGGCCGCAGCGGGAGGCCACGTTCACCACCAGCAGTGCCCGGCCCCGGTAGCCGGCCAGGGCGGCCGGGCCACCGGCCAGGGCGTCGATCTCGATGTCGAAGACGGTCATGTGGCGAGGTTAGCGCCCGGGCCGCCGCCCGCTTCGCTGCTCGTCCCGCCGCCCGCTTCGCTGCTCGTCCCGCCGCCCGCTTCGCTGCTCGTCCCGCCGGCGGGTCCGCTGCTCGTCCCGTCGCCCCGGGCCGGTGACGAATCGACGGATGCGCATCTTGACGAAGTGATGACGGTGTGAGTAGCGTCTCCCCATCGATTTGGAAAGTTTCCTAACTGTTTGAGGAGGCGCCTCATGAAGAGATCGCTCCGCCGCGCCCTCTGGGCCGGCGCCGTCATGGCGCTGACCGTGGCGGCGGTACCGGTGACCTCGGCGTTCGGCGCCGGAAGCGTCACCGCGACATTCGCCTCGGCCCAGGACTGGGGGACCGGCCACGAAGGGCGGGTCACCGTGGCCAACGGCTCCAGCGCCAGCGTCAGCACCTGGCGCATCGAGTTCGACCTGCCGTCCGGCACCACCATCAGCAGCTTCTGGGACGCCGACGTCACCAGCAGCGGCAACCACTACGTGGCGGTGAAGAAGAGCTGGGCCGGGCCGCTCGCCCCGGGGGCCAGCTTCAGCTGGGGCTACAACGGCACCGGGCCGTACAAGGCGCCGCTGAACTGCACGATCAACGGCGCGTCGTGCGGCGGCGGCACCCCGCCCACCACGAAGCCGCCGACGACCCCGCCGCCCACCACGGCCCCGCCCACCACCGCCCCGCCGACGACCCCGCCCCGACGACCCCGCCACCCACGACCACCCCGCCCAGTGGGGACAAGAAGGTCGTCGGCTACTTCGCCGAATGGGGCGTCTACGGCCGCAACTACCACGTCAAGAACATCGCCACCAGCGGCTCCGCCGCCAAACTCACCCACATCCTGTACGCCTTCGGTAACACCACCGGCGGTCGGTGCACGATCGGGGACAGCTACGCCGACTACGACAAGGCGTACACGGCGGCGGACAGCGTCGACGGCGTCGCCGACACCTGGGACCAGCCGCTGCGCGGCAGCTTCAACCAGCTGCGCAAGCTCAAGAAGATGTACCCGCACCTCAAGGTGATCTGGTCCTTCGGCGGCTGGACCTGGTCGGGTGGCTTCACCCAGGCCGCGCAGAACCCGGCCGCGTTCGCCGACAGCTGCTACAACCTGGTCGAGGACCCGCGCTGGGCGGACGTCTTCGACGGCATCGACGTCGACTGGGAGTACCCCAACGCCTGCGGTCTGAGCTGTGACAGCAGCGGCCCGAACGCGTTCAAGAACGTGATCTCCGCGCTGCGGGCCAAGTTCGGCTCGTCGGCCCTGGTCACGGCCGCGATCACGGCCGACGGCAGCAACGGCGGCAAGATCGACGCCACCGACTACGCCGGTGCGGTGGGCAACCTCAACTGGCTGATGCCGATGACGTACGACTACTTCGGCGCGTTCAACGCCCAGGGGCCCACCGCCCCGCACTCGCCGCTCACCTCGTACACCGGGATCCCGCAGCAGGGCTTCAACTCCGACGCGGCGATCCAGAAGCTCAAGTCCAAGGGCGTACCGGCCAACAAGCTGCTGCTCGGCGTCGGCTTCTACGGTCGGGGCTGGACCGGGGTGACCCAGGCCGCCCCGGGCGGCACCGCCACCGGCGCGGCCCCCGGCACCTACGAGGCGGGCATCGAGGACTACAAGGTGCTGAAGAACACCTGCCCGGCCACCGGCACCATCGCCGGCACCGCGTACGCCAAGTGCGGCAGCAACTGGTGGAGCTACGACACCCCGGCCACCATCGGCGGCAAGATGACCTACGCGAAGAACCAGGGCCTCGGCGGCGCGTTCTTCTGGGAGCTCTCCGGCGACACGAGCAACGGTGAGCTGATCGGCGCCATCAAGGGCGGCCTCGGCTGAGCCGAGCGCCCGACGCGCCACCCGCGCGGGGAGGGACCGGCCACCGGTCCCTCCCCGCCCGGCTGCGGCCGGGGCCCGTCCGACGCCCGTCCGGGTCGGCCCGTGCCGGGTAGGGTGGTCAGCTTCCGACGTCGGGCGGTCCCGTCGGACGAAACGCCGGCCGGCTCGGGCGGCGCGGCCGTGACGGGTTGCCACCGCACGGGTGCGGTGTGGCAGACTCGCCGCTCGGCATCCGGTCGACAACCGCCCCAGGGGCCGGTCGACATCCGCACCCGGGGAGGACGCATGGGCCGCAGGTTCCGCACCGTCGGCGTCGTACCGCTGGCCCTGCTGCCGTTCGCCCTGCTCGGCTGCGGTCTCGGGGGGGACGACGAGGCCGACGGCGGGCCCACCAGGGTGCCCGTCCAGGAGGCGTCCGCCAAGGCCCGCGAGCGGGTGCAGGCGTACCTCGACGCGATGGCGGCCAAGGACCCGGCCGCCGGCCGCAACCAGCTCTGCGCGACGATGCAGGCGGGCTTCGACGCCGCCGCGACCGGGCCGAACGGTGACTTCGCCGACCACTTCACGGTGCCCGCCGCGAGGATCACCGACATCCGGGCCGGCTCCCGGGGCCAGGAGGTCAGCACCACCGTGACCGTGTCGGTGGGGTCGAAGAAGACCACCCGGCCGCTGCTGTTCACCGTCACCCGCGACGGCGCGGACTGGTGCATCGCGGGCGAGGAGCCCGGCGGGCACACCCCGGCACCGTCGGTCACCCCCTGACTCCCACCTTCCGGAACCCCGCCCCTCGGGGGCGCGGCGTCCGGACCGTCGCCGTACGCTTTCTCCCATGCGCCATGAGTGGCATCAGCTGAGCTACCCCGCCGTGAGCAGCCCCGGGCTGCAGACCAGCCGCCCCACCGTCGACTCGGCCGAGGACGCCGCGCTCGGCCTCGACCGGTGGCGCGAACTGCCCCGTCAGCAGACCCCGCCGTGGTCCGACCCGGCCCAGGTCGCCGAGGTGTGCAAGGTGCTCGACACCGTGCCGTCGGTGGTCGCCCCCTACGAGGTCGACCAGCTGCGGCGCAAGCTCGCCCTGGTCTGCGAGGGCAAGGCGTTCCTGCTCCAGGGCGGTGACTGCGCCGAGACCTTCGCCGACAACACCGAGAGCCACCTGCTGGCCAACGCCCGCACCCTGCTCCAGATGGCGATCGTGCTCACCTACGGCGCGTCCCTGCCGGTGGTGAAGGTGGCCCGGGTCGCCGGCCAGTACACCAAGCCCCGGTCGCTGCCGACCGACGCCCGGGGCCTGCCCGCCTACCGCGGCGACATGATCAACGCGCTGGAGGCCGATCCGGCCGCCCGGGTCGCCGACCCGCAGCGCATGATCCGGGCGTACGCGAACTCGGCCGCCGCGATGAACATGCTGCGCGCCTACCTGGCCGGCGGGCTGGCCGACCTGCACGCGGTGCACGACTGGAACAAGGGCTTCGTGAAGAACTCCCCGGCGGGGGAGCGCTACGAGGCGATCGCCCGGGAGATCGACCGGGCCATCGCGTTCATCCGGGCCTGCGGGATGACCGAGGACGACGCGCTGCGTACCGTCACCCTCTACTGCTCCCACGAGGCGCTGGCCCTGGAGTACGACCGGGCGCTCACCCGGGTCTCCGACCGCCGGGCGTACGGGCTGTCCGGGCACTTCCTGTGGGTCGGCGAGCGGACCCGGCAGCTCGACGGCGCGCACATCGACTACATCTCCCGCATCGCCAACCCGATCGGGGTGAAGCTCGGCCCGACGACCACCCCGGACGAGGCGATCGAGCTGTGCGAGAAGCTCAACCCGGAGAACATCCCGGGCCGGCTCACCCTGATCAGCCGGATGGGCAACCACAAGGTCCGCGACGCGCTGCCGCCGATCGTCGCCAAGGTCACCGCCGCCGGGGCGAAGGTGGTGTGGCAGTGCGACCCGATGCACGGCAACACCCACGAGTCGTCGAACGGCTACAAGACCCGGCACTTCGACCGGATCGTCGACGAGGTGCTCGGCTACTTCGAGGTGCACCGGGGGCTGGACACCCACCCCGGCGGCATCCACGTCGAGCTGACCGGTGAGGACGTCACCGAGTGCCTCGGCGGCGCCCAGGGCATCGAGGACCTCGACCTGCCCGGCCGGTACGAGACCGCCTGCGACCCCCGGCTTAACACCCAGCAGTCGCTGGAGCTGGCCTTCCTGGTCGCGGAGATGCTCCGTGGCTGACCATCCGGCCGACCTCGCCGGTGACCCGACGGGCGGGCCGGGCCCGGCGCGTTCCGGCCGCCCCGGCGACCCGGGCCCGCTGGTGGACCTGCGCTCCGACACGGTGACCCGGCCCACCGCCGGAATGCGCGAAGCGATGGCCGCCGCCGAGGTCGGCGACGACGTCTACGCCGAGGACCCGACGGTCAACGCGTTGGAGGCCGAGGTCGCCGCGCTCTTCGGGCACGAGGCGGCGCTCTACGCCCCGACCGGCTCGATGGCCAACCAGATCGCCCTGCAACTGGTCGTCGCACCGGGTGACGAACTGCTCTGCGACGCCGACGCGCACGTGGTCACGTACGAGGTCGGCGCGGCGGCGGCGTACGGTGCGATCTCCACCCGGACCTGGCCGGCCGTCGGCGCGGACCTCGACCCGGGCGTGGTGGCGGCGATGATCCGGCCGGACGGCTACTTCGCGGTGCCGACCCGGGCGATCGCCGTGGAGCAGACCCACAACCGGGGTGGTGGTGGGGTGATCCCGCTGGCGATCCTGCGGGAGCTGCGCCGGGTCGCCGACACCGCCGGTCTCGCCCTGCACTGCGACGGCGCCCGGATCTGGCACGCGCACGTCGCCGACGGGGTGCCGCTGCACGAGTACGGCGCACTCTTCGACACCCTGTCGGTCTGCCTGTCCAAGGGCCTCGGCGCACCGGTCGGCTCGCTGGTCGTGGGCAGCGCCGAGCGGATCGACCGGGCCCGGTTCCTGCGCAAGCGGATGGGGGGCGGGATGCGGCAGGTCGGGGTGCTCGCCGCCGCCGGCCGGTACGCCCTGGCCCACCATCTCGACCGGCTCGCCGACGACCACGCCCGCGCCGCCCGGCTCGCCGAGGCGCTCGCCCCGTGCGGGGTGCTCGCCGGTCCGGTACGCACCAACATCGTCCCGTTGGACCTGACCGGGCACCGGCTCGACGCGCGGGCCCTGGCCGCCGCCGCCCGCGCCGAGGGGGTGCTGCTGTCGGTGCTCGGCCCCCGTACCGCCCGCCTGGTCACCCACCTCGACCTCGACGACGCCGCCATCGACCACGCCACCAAGATCCTCCCCCACCTCCTAACCCCCTGACCTCCCACCGGCGCTGCCCGCACCCTCCGCGCCCTCCGCGCCTCCGCGCCGTCGGGCGTTGATCAAGAGGTTTGCGTCAGCCTGGAGATCAAACTTGACGCGAACCTCTTGATCGCCGGGGACGGCGAGTCGGGGACGCCGAGTCGGGGGCGGCGAGTCGGGGCGGCGGGTGGGGGCGGCGGGTGGGAGGGCGTGCGGGGGTGGGGGTCAGGGGGTTTGGAGGCGGGTGAGGGTGGCTATGTCGGTGGCGTGGCCCTCGTGTTTGTCCGAGGGGGTTTCCACGACGACGGGGACGCCGGCGGTCGCCGGGTGGGTCATCAGCTCGGCGAAGGCGGGCTCGCCGATGTTGCCCTTGCCGATGTTCTCGTGCCGGTCCCGGGTGGAGCCGCACAGGTCCTTGGAGTCGTTGGCGTGGATCAGCTTCAGCCGGTCCGCCCCTACCGTGGCGACCAGGGTGTCCAGGGTCGCCGTCATGCCGCCCGGCACGGCCAGGTCGTGCCCGGCCGCCCAGGCGTGGCAGGTGTCGAAGCAGACGCCCAGCCCCGGATGCCGGTCGACCGCGTCCAGATAGGGGCCGAGGTGCTCCACCCGGGAGGCCAGTGACCGGCCGCCACCGGCGCTCGGCTCCACCAGCAGCAGCGGACCGCCGCCGGCCGTGATCTCGTCGAGCAGCGGCAGCAGCGACTCGCGTACCTGCCGCAGGGCGGTCTCGGCGTAACCGGCGTCGACCGCGCTACCGGCGTGGAACACCACGCCCCGGGCGCCGATCGCCCGCCCCCGGCGCAGCGCGTGCGCCAGCGTCTGCGTCGACTTCTCCACCGTCGCCGGGGTGGGCGAGCCGAGGTTCACCAGCAGCGACGCGTGGATGTAGACGGGCACGCCCCGGGCGGCGCAACCCTCGGCGAACAGTGCGTCCTGAGCCGGGTCGCCCGGCGGCAACGCCCAGCCCCGCGAGTTGGCGACGTAGACCTGCACCACCTGGGAGCCGGCCGCGTCCACGTACGGCAGGGCGGCCCTGGCCAGCCCACCCGAGGTGGGGGTGTGCGAGCCGACCGGCCGGCGGGTGCTCACAGGCAGCCCAGGGTGACCGGGGTGCCCGGCGGCACCTGCGAGTTTTCGCCCGGGTTCTGGAACCGGACGGTGCCGTTGGGGTTGAACTGGACGTTCACCGTGAACCCGGCCCCCTCCAACTGCTGCTTGGCCTGCTGGCAGGGCAGGTCGACGACCCGTGGGACGGTCACCTGCGGCGGGCCCTTGCTGACCTCCAGCTTGACCTTGGTGCCCTTCTCCACGCCCGCACCGTCGGCCGGGCTCTGCCCGAGAACCTCGTCGCGGGGCTTGTCGGACTCCTTGTAGGTCGTCTCGGCCACCACCAGCCCGAGCCGGGACAACGCGGACCGGGCGTCGTTGAGGCTCTTGCCGACCAGGTCGGGCACGGTAATCGGGGCGCGGCCCCGGCTGAGGATGACGGTCACCTTCGTGCCCGGCTTGACCTCGGTGCCCACCTTCGGGTTGGTGTCCACCACCACCCCGGCCGGCAGGTTGTCGTCATAGCGGGGGCTGCCCTTGGCGACCACCAGCTTCGCGCCGGTCAGGTCGGCCTCGGCCAGGCCGAACTCCTTGCCGACGACATCCGGCAGCGGGAACCGCTCCGGGCCGAGGGAGAGGGTCACCGTGATGGTGCCACCCTTGAGGATCTTGGCGGCCGAACCCGGGTCCTGGGCGACCACCCCGTCGCGGGGGATCTTCTCGTCGTAGCGCGGCGCGGCGAAGTCGAGCTGGAAACCCGCCCGGTCCGCCTGCGCCTGCGCGTCGGCCCGGCTGAGGTTCACCAGCTGCGGCGCGACCGTGTACCGGCCCACCCCCACCCACCAGCCGCCCATCGCGGCGAGCAGGCCGACCACCACCACGGCCGCCGCCACCGACAGCCGGCCGCGCGGGGTGCCCATCACCCGGGTACGCAGCTCCGCCAGGCGGGACCCCAGGCCGGCGCTCTCGGCGGCCCGGCGTCGGTGCGGGCGCTGCGGGGCGGCCGGCTCGGGCAGCCGCGCCCAGGTCGGCCGGGTGACCGGGGTGACCGCCGCGACCACCATCGTCGGCTGGGCCACCGCCGGCAACTCCTCGGCCACCCGACCCAGCACGGCGGTGTGCGCGTTCGGGTTGCCCAGGTCGTCCCGGGCCACCTGCACCTCGGCCAGCAGGGCGCCCGCGTCGGCCGGACGCGCGCCCGGGTCCCGTCGGGTCGCCCGGGCGACCAACTCGTCGAGCACCCGGGGCAGGCCCGGCACCAGGACCGACGGGGCCGGGACGTCCCGGTCGACGTGCTGCCAGGCCACGTCGACCGGGCGGTCCCCGTCGTACGGCACCCGGCCGGTGAGCATCTCGAACAGCACGATGCCGGCCGAGTAGACGTCGGTACGGGGATCGGCGCGTCCGTCGGTGACCAGCTCCGGCGCCACGTACGCGACGGTCGCCATCAGTTGGTTGCCGTCGCCCTCCTCGGCGCTGGCCTCCACCGCGCGGGCCAGGCCGAAGTCGGCGACCTTGACCACGCTGTCGACCAGATTGGCGACCCCGCCGGTGGGCGCCTCGGCCACCAGCACGTTCTCCGGCTTGACATCACGATGGACCAGTCCGGCCCGGTGCGCGGCGGCGATCGCGGCGAGCATCTGCTCCATGATCGCAAGCGCCTCGTCGGGGTTCAGCCGGCGGCGTTCGGCGAGCACCTCACGCAGGGTGCGACCCCGGACGTACTCCATCACCAGGTAGGGCAGCCCCTGGTGGGTGCCCTGGTCGTAGACGGCGACCACGTTGGGGTGGGTCAGCCGGGCGATGGCCTTGGCCTCGTCGGTGAACCGGTCCGGAAAGCCCGCCAGCCGCGACCGCGCCTCGGCGGCCTGGGACGGGTGGATGATCTTCACCGCGACGGTACGCTCCAGGCGCTCGTCGGTGGCGGTGTACACGGTCGCCATGCCGCCACGGGCCACGCGGCCGCGAATGCGGTAGCGCCCGTCGAGCAGCGAGCCCAGCAACGTGTCGGCGACCTGTATGTCCATCGGCAGGGAGTCTATGTGTCCTGAGGGTGAAGGTTGAACAGGATGCTACAGCCGGGGTCCCCGCCGGTCCGTCCCGGCGCGCTCACCCAGGCCCGACGGGGTGCCGCTGCACGGGTGGCCGGGTGACGTGGCAGGGTGGTCCGGTGACCGATTCCGTACCCGCCGACCAGCCTGCCGACAGCGACCTCGGCGGCCCCCGCGACCCGGCCGAGTGGCTCACCCTCCCCGACGTCGCCGAGCGGCTCGACCTGTCGATCAGCAAGGTCCACCAGATGATCCGGGACCGCGAGCTGATCGCCGTCCGCCGCGACGGCGTCCGCCGGATCCCCGCCGACCTGGTGGCCAACAAGACGGTGCTCAAGCACCTGCCCGGCGTGCTCAACCTGCTCGCCGACGCCGGCTACGACGACGAGGCCGCCCTGCGCTGGCTCTACGAGCCCGACGACACCCTCTCCGGCGGCACGGGCGCGGTCACCCTCGGCGGCGACCACGCCCGCGAGGTGAAACGCCGCGCCCAGGCCCTCGGCTTCTAGCCCGACCCCCGCCCCACCCCTCGCCCCTTCCACCCCACCCCCACCCCCCACCCCCCTGCCCCCGCCCGCGTTGATCAAGAGGTTTGGGTCAGTTGATCAAGAGGTTTGGGTCATCTGACGGCCCATTCGTGACCGAAACCTCTTGATCAACGTGATCGGGCGGGGCGGGGAGGGGCGGGCGGGGAGGGGCGGGCGGCGGGGGAGGCGGGGGAGGGGGTGCGGGTTAGTCGGCGCGGCGGGTGGCGGCTATGGCCAGGTCGACCAGGGCCTGGCGGGCCTCGGTGTCGAGGTCGACGCCGGCCAGGGCGGCCAGGGCGGTGTCGGTGAGGGTGACGATGCGCTGCTCGGTGCGGGCCAACGCGCCGGTGGCGCTGATCAGCTCGCGGAGCCGGGCCACCCCGTCCTCGTCCAGCTCCGGATCGCCGAGCCGGCTGAGCAGCAGGTCCCGGCCGGCCTCGTCGGCGACCTCCACCGCCGCCGCCACCAGGTAGGTGCGCTTACCCTCGCGCAGGTCGTCCCCGGCCGGCTTGCCGGTCTGCGCCGGGTCGCCGAACACCCCCAGCACGTCGTCGCGGAGCTGGAACGCCTCACCGAGCGGCAACCCGTACGCCGAGTAGGCGGTACGCACGTCGGGCGACGCGTCGGCGAGCGCAGCGCCGAGCAGCAACGGCCGCTCGACGGTGTACTTGGCCGACTTGTACCGGGCCACCTTGCCGGCCCGCTCCAGCGAGACCTCACCGGTCGCCTGGGTGAGGACGTCGAGGTACTGCCCGACGGTGACCTCGCCGCGCATCTCGTCGAAGACCGGTCGGGCCCGGGCCACCGTGTGCGGGGCCAGTCCGGCGGAGTGCAGCAGCTCGTCGGACCAGACCAGGCAGAGGTCACCGAGCAGGATCGCCGCCGCGTCGCCGAAGCTGTCCGGATCACCGTGCCAGCCGGACGCCCGGTGTCGGGTGGCGAACCGTCGGTGCACCGCAGGCTCACCGCGCCGGGTGTCCGACCGGTCCATCAGGTCGTCGTGGATCAGCGCGCTGGCCTGGAAGAACTCCAGTGCCGCCAGGGCGGTCACCACCGGGTCGGCGTCCACCCCGCCGGCACCCCGGAACCCCCAGTACGCGAAGGCCGGACGCAGCCGCTTGCCGCCACCGAGCACGAACCCCTCGATGGACTCGGCGATCGGGGCCAGTGCCTCGTCGATGCCGGCCATCCAGCTGCGCCGGCCGGACAGGAACTCGGTCAGCGCCTTGTCGACGCGCTGCCGCAGGCCGGCACGGTCGACAGGGGAGACGGGAGCAGCGTGGGTCACGCCACGACGCTAGCCGGTCCCCACCGCCGCCGCCTCACCAGCGGCTCGGCGCGTCACCCCGGTCGCCACCCCGACCCCGCCCGACCGGGCGGCCGGGGTGTCCCGCCGGACGGGACGGACCGTTGCCCGACGCCGGTCCTTTGCCCGACACGGGACGGCCGCCCGACCCCGGTCCGTTGCCCGACACGGGACCGCCGCCCGACCCCGGTCCCTTGCCCGGCGTCGGACCGGTCCGCCGCCGCTGCGGTGTCGGCCCGTCCGGACCCGGCTCGATCCATCGACCCGGGGCGGCGTTGCCGGCCCGGGTCGGCTTCGGAGTGGCTCGCCGGGTCGGGGTGGCTCGCCGGGTGGGAGTGGCTTGCCGGGTGGGGTCGGCCTGCCGGGTGGGAGTGGCTCGCCGGGTCGGGTCGGCCCGCTGGGTCGGAGCGGCCTGCCGGTCGCGGGTCGGGCCGCCGGCCAGGGACCCGATCGGAGCGTCGAGGACGACGGCGAGCTGCCGTCGCCAGCGGTCGCCCGGCACCCGTACCGCCCGTTCCCACCGGGACACCTCGTGCCGGGTCAGGGTGGGTGTGCCGGCGGTGGCGCACAGCTCGTCGGCGAGCCGCTGCTGGCTCCACCCACGGGCCAGCCGCAGTTGGGTGATCAGCGGCCCGAGCAGGCTCGGGTCGGACGGGGTCATCGGTCCTCCGGTGGGTGTCGACGCGGCCATGCCCGTCCGCCCCACAGCACGGCCGGGATGCCGCCGGTCATGGTGGCCGACCCCCGCGCGTGACCCCGGGCGTCGGCACCGACCGACGCCACCCGCGCCCGTCCGTTCTACCCCCGGCGTACGACGTTTCCACCCCGGGGGTACGACGTGCGCCGCCGCGTGGCGACGGCGTCGGTCGGCCGGGTTTCGGCGGGTGTCGATGCTCTGGTGGGAAGTGCGTGGGGTCGGGCCGGGTCGCCCGCTAGAGTCGTCACGTGGCGCTCGGTCTTCCCTCTGTCCTTCCCAATCCCCAGCCGGCGATCGGGGAGCTGATCCGCGACCGCCAGCCGACGTTCTCGTTCGAGTTCTTCCCGCCCAAGACGGCGCAGGGCGAGCGGCTGCTCTGGCAGGCCATCCGGGAGCTGGAGTCGTTGCGCCCGTCGTTCGTGTCGATCACCTACGGGGCCGGTGGTTCGACCCGGGACACCACCGTCGCGGTGACCGAACGGATCGCCACCGAGACCACGCTGCTGCCGATGGCCCACCTGACCGCCGTCAACCACTCCGTCGCCGAGCTGCGCAACGTGATCGGACGGCTGGCCGGCGTGGGGGTGCGCAACGTGCTCGCCGTCCGTGGGGACCCGCCCGGTGACCCGGGAGGGGAGTGGATCCGGCACCCGGAGGGCGTCGACTACGCCGAGGACCTGGTCCGGCTGGTCCGGGAGGCCGGCGACTTCAGCGTCGGGGTGGCCGCCTTCCCCTACAAGCATCCCCGCTCGGCCGACGTGGACAGCGACACCGCGCACTTCGTGCGTAAGTGTCGGGCCGGCGCGGAGTTCGCCATCACCCAGATGTTCTTCGACGCCGACGACTACCTGCGGCTGCGCGACCGGGTCGCGGCGGCCGGCTGCGACACCCCGATCCTGGCCGGGGTGATGCCGGTGACCCAGATCGGCACCATCGAACGCTCGGTGCAGCTGTCCGGAGCGCCCTTCCCGCCCGCGCTGGCCGAGCGGTTCGCCCGGGTCGCCGACGACCCGGAGGCGGTCCGCCGGCTCGGCATCGAACAGGCCAGCGAGATGTGTGCCCGGTTGCTCGACGAGGGGGTGCCCGGCATCCACTTCATCACCCTCAACCGTTCTCCCGCGACCCGGGAGGTGTGGCGCAGCCTGCGGGCCGACGCCCGGGTGTGAACGCGTCGACCCCGACACCTCGACCAGGCCGCGACGGTTGACCGATGGTGGGCACACAGCTGAAATGGGACGAGTACGCGACCGCGTGGGCGCGGCTGCACGGTGGCTTCGACCCCCGGGTCGCGGCGCCGGTGGTCCGGGCCTGGCTGCGTTTCGCGTACCACGTCGGCTATGTGCTGGGACGGCTGCGGGTGACCCCGACCGCGGTGACCGTCGGCGGGGTGCTGCTCTGCCTGTGCGTGCCGCTGTTCAGCGTCCGGTCGGCGCAGGGCCCGATCGTCGGCGCGCTGTTCGTGCTGTTGGCCTCGGTCGCCGACAGTGTCGACGGGGCGGTCGCGGTCGCCACCGGCCGGACCACCCGGCTCGGCTACGTCTACGACTCGGTCGCCGACCGGCTCGGTGAGATCGCCTGGCTGGCGGCTTTCTGGCTGATCGGAGCGCCCGGCGCGCTGGTCGTCGCGGCCGGCGCGTTGTCCTGGCTGCACGAGTACGTGCGGGCCCGCGCGGTCGCCGCCGGGATGCGGGAGATCGGCGCGGTCACCGTGGGGGAGCGGCCCACCCGGGTCTGCGTCGCCCTGGTCGGGCTGCTGCTGGCCGGGTTGACCGGGCTCATCGACCTCGACCTGACGGCCGGCACCATCACCATGGCCACCGCCGTCTGGGTGCTGCTGGCCGGCTTCGGCCTGGGGCAGCTGTTGTCCACCGTCCGCCGCGCCCTGCTCGACGCCGGCTGACCCGCCCGCCCCGACGGGCCGGGCAGGGGCGGGGCCTACCAGGCGGGGCCGATCTCGTCGGCGACGATCTGCGCGGACAGGGTGACCATGGGCAGGCCGCCGCCGGGGTGGGTGGAGCCGCCGACCAGCCACAACCCGTGCACCGGCCCCCGGTTGGCGGGGCGGAGCAGCCCACCGGCCGTGCCGTAGATCGACCCGCCGGGCGCGGCGGTCGCGGCGTCCAGGTCGGCGGGGGTACGGGTCTCGCGGAACACCAGCCGGTCGCGGACGTCGACCCCCCGCGCGGCGAGCACGTCGAGGATCCGGTCGGCGTACGCGTCGGCGAGCCCCGGCCGACGCCAGTTGACGGCGTCCGGGGCGGTGCCGTGGCGGGCGGCGTTGACCAGCACGAACCACGCCTCGTGCCCGGTCGGGCGGGCGGTCGGGTCGTCGGCCACGGTGACGAAGATCGTCGGGTCGGTCGCCGGTCGGGCCCGCACCCCCCGACCGGGGTCACCGAAGACGGCGTCGAACTCGGCGTCGTAGTCGGTGGGGAAGAAGACGTTGTGGTGGGCCAGCCCGGAGTCGCCGCGTACCCCGAGCAGCAGCACGAAACCGGCCAGGCTGCGGTCGGTGAGGGCGGCCAGCCGGCCCGGGTGCGGCAGCAGGTCCCGGTAGACGGTGAGCGCGTCGGCGTTGGCGACGACCACGTCGGCGGGGACGGGCGCGTGGACCCCGGCGAGGCGTACCCCGTGCACCCGGCCACCGGCGGCGTCGATGCGGGTGACGGTCTCCCCGGTGCGGACCGTCACGCCCAGGTCCAGGCAGCGGGAGAGCAGCGCGTCGGCCAGGGTGCCCAGCCCGCCGCGCAGGTACCAGCCGCCGAAGGCCAGCTCGGCGTAGGGGACGGCGACCAGCGCGGCCGGGGCCCGGCGCGGGTCCGCGCCGGTGTAGGTGGCGTACCGGTCGAGCAGCATCCGCAGCCGGGGGTCGGACAGGTGGCTGCGACCCAGCCCGCGCAGGGTACGGCCGGGCCCGATGGCGGCCAGGTCACCCAGCCGCCAGGCCAGCGCCGCCAGGTCGCGCGGCGAGTCGACCGTACGCCGCAGGATGTCCCGGTGCGACGCGGTCCACACCCGGGCGGCCCGCCGCCACAGCCGCCGCCAGTCGGCGGCGGCCCGGTCGCCGAGGGCGACGCCGATGCGGGCGGCGAACTCGTCCGGGTCGGCGCACGAGTCGAGGGCCGGCCCGCCGCCGGGGAAGACGTGCCGCACGATCGGGTCCAGCGGGGTCAGGTCGAGGTACTCGTCGAGTTTCGCGCCGGTGGCCTCGAACAGGTCGTGGAAGACCTGCGGCAGGGTGAGCAGGCTCGGCCCGGTGTCGAAGTGGAAGCTGCCCGCCGGGGTGTCGTGGACGTACCTGCCGAGTTTGCCGCCGACGGTGTCGGACCGTTCGAAGACGGTCACCTCGTGCCCGCTGACGGCCAGCCGGGCGGCGGTGGCCAGCCCGCCCACGCCGGCGCCGATGACCACGATCCGCGCCATGCCGCGCCTCCTAGCTGACCGGGCGGCCACGCCAGGACAGGCGACGCCGCTTCCGCAGATGGTACGACCGCAGGGTCAGCCAACCGAGCACCACGACCGAGCCGGGGTGGGCCAGCGCGTCGGGCCAGGCCCGGCCGCCGGTGGCGCGGGCGGCGACCACCCGCCCGGCGACTCCCGCCGCGTACCCGGTCAGGGCCAGCCCGGCGGCCGACGGCGAACCCGCCGCCAGCGCCGCCACCGCCAGCAGCGGCGGCGCGGTGTAGAGCAGCAGCAGCGCGGCGACCACGGTCGCGGCGGCCCCCGGGTGGCCGAAGGTGGCCCAGAGCGACTTGGTGTAGCCGTCGCGCAGTTGCGGCCAGGTCTCGTACATCCGGCAGGCGGCCAGCCGGGAGCCGTCGGCCAACGCGATCCGGCCGCCCGCGCGTTTCACCGCCCGGGCCAGCTCGATGTCCTCCAGCACCCGGTCGGCGACCGCGGCGTGCCCGCCGGCCCGCTCGTAGCCGGCCCGGTCCACCAGCAGGAACTGCCCACCGGCGGCGGCCAGCGACGGCCGCGGCGAGCGTTCCATCGCGCGCAGCGGCAGGAAGGTCAGCCACAACCACTGCAACAGCGGCTGCACCAGCCGGTCACCCACCGTCCGCACCAGAATCCTCGGGTACGCCGACAGCAGCGCCGCCCGTGCCGCGCGCAGCTCGGTCACCGCCGCCGCCACCGCGTACGGGGTGAGCACCACGTCCGCGTCGACGAAGGCGTACACGGTGGCGTCCGGCCCGGCGTGCCCGGCGAGCTGGTGGCAGGCGTACGGCTTGCCCAGCCAGCCCGGTGGCGGGGTGACCCCGGTGCGCAGGGTGACCCGGGGGTCGTCGCCGACGACCGCGCGGACCACCCCGGCGGTGCCGTCGGTCGAACCGTCGTCGAGCACCACGATCCGTAGGCCGGGCACCCCCTGCTGGGCGAGCAGCGCGCGCAGGCACGGGGTGACCCGGTCGGCCTCGTCGCGCAGCGGCAGCAGCACCGCCACCGTCTCGTCGACCCCGACCGGCCCGTCGGCGGGCCGGCGCAGCCAGTACCGGGCGTTGACCCAGGTGTGCGCGGTCAGCGCGGTCACCGCGACGGCCAGCACGAGCGCAACCACGGTCACCGCCGGACCCCCACCGACCAGGCCGGGTGCGGTCGTCGTCCCGGCGTCGGGTGCCGGCGCGGTGGCGGGGCGGGTCGGCCGGGGCGGGTGCCGCTCATGCCGGGGTGTCGACGCCGCGCCGCTGCGGTGCCGGCCGGTCGGCGGGCCGTCGGCGGGCGCGCAGCAGGGTCACCGCCAGCGGCACCGCCACCACCGCCATGCCCACCGCACCCCAGAGCGCCGAGGCGGGCAGCCGGAGGAAGACCGCGTGCGCCAGCACGCTGGAGAAGTACGTCCACAGGTAGAGGGCGAACATCGGGTCGTCGCGGGAGCCGGTGACCGCGACGGCCGGCCCCGCCAGCGGGCGCAGCGCGCTCATCAGCAGCACCGCGAACAGCAACCAGCCCAGGTAGTTGCTGACCGGGATGCCGGGCAGTCCGGGCAGCGCCGGGGTGGCGTCGCGCCACACCCAGTAGCCCTCGGCAACCATCTGCGGGTCGAGGAAGAGGTCCCAGCCGGCCAGCCCGACGGTGGCCAACGCCACCCGCCCGACGTGCCCCGCCGGCGTCAGGGTGCCAGGCGTCCGACCGGTGGTCGACACGGTGCCGGGCATCCGGCCGGCGGGCGACACGGTGCCGGGCATCCGGCCGGCGGGCGTGGTCAGTTGGCCGGCGGGCGTGGTCAGCCGCACGGCGGCCAGCCAGGCGGGCCAGGCCATCCAGGTCCAGGCCAGCGGGATGATCAACGGCACCCCGGCCAGCTTCGGCCCCAACTCCCCCGAGTAGTCGTAGCTGCCGAACGGGAAGCCCGTCGCCACCCCCAGCGCCTCGATGGCGAACCCGCCGCCGGTGGCCACCGCGACCAGCGCCGCCGCCGTACGGGCACCCCGGGTGAGCAGCGCGTGCCCCACCGACAGCAGGTAGCCCAGCACGACCGTGGCGACGGTGAGCCGGGCCCGGGTGACCCCGGTGGTGAGCGGGTAGCAGATCTGGATCAGCACCAGCAGGGCCAGCAGCAGCCACGGGACGTGCCGGCGGGTCACGACGAGGCCGGGCCGGACGTGTCGGGTCGGGGCAGCGGCAGGTCCCGGCCGAGCACCCCGAACGGCCGTTCGTCGCCGGGGAAGCGGAAGTGCCGCAGCACGTCGACGAAGCCGAACCGCCGGTAGAGCCGCCAGGCCCGCGACGTCCGCTCGTCGGCCTCCGGGGTGGACAGCAGGGTGGTGCCGCCCTCGGCGATGCTGAGCAGGGCGGTGAGCTGCCGGGCACCCAGGCCGTGCCCCTGCGCGGGCGGCCGGACGTGCAACTCGACCACCTCGAAGCAGTGGGTCAGCCAGCGCTGCCGGGCGTCCGGGTCCAGCGCCCGGTAGACCTGGTCGTGCCACCACTGTCCACCCGCGCCGAGGTAGCCGTACCCGAAGCCGGCCAGGTGGCCCTCGCTGGTGAGGCTGGCGACGGCGCGGAACCCGGGCCGGCGGGCGTGGGTGGCGATGTAGCCGCGTCGGGCCTCCAGCAGGTCGCTGCGGTAGCCCATCGCCTCCCCGTACACCGCGACCACGTCGTCGAGCCGCCGGACGAGATCCTCCGGCGTCCACCGCACCAACCTCATGCGCGTCCTCTCACGGTTGCGGATCACCGTCGGCGACCCATCCCAGCACCGACCGGTCACCGACCACTGCGCGCACCTCGAAGCGCGCGAACAACTCCTCCGCGTACCACCCTTCGGTGGGGGTGCGGGTGATCGCCGCCCGGTGCTCCGGGTGACGGTACGCGAAGGCCACGAGGTCCGTCGGGTCGCGCCACACGCTGACCGTGCCCTGCCAACCCAGCGGGGCCTCACCGACACCGAACCGGGCGAGCAGCCCCGGCGCGGCGTGCAGTGCGGCGGCGACCGGCGGGACGGCCTGCCAGAAGGTGAGCGCGCGGCGGGGGCGCAGCCGGGCCCGGGTCAGCGCCAGCACCGGCCCGTCGACCCGGCCGCCCGCCGGATCGCCGAACGGCCGCCGGCCCGACCACTCGCCCCGGCTGGTCACCGGGCGCAGCTCCAGCCGGGCCGACGCCTGGGCGATCCGGGCCCAGGAACGGCCGACCGGGGAGGCGTCGAAGCCGGCCGCCGCGGCGGGGGATTCCCACACCACCAGCGCCGCCCACCGGGTCAGGTCGGCGTCCCCCGGGCCGAAGCCGGTGCCGGTCCCGGTGCCGAGCAGCTTGCCGAACCGTACGCCGGGGGTGCGTCGCAGCTGCCACGGATGCCGGGCCATCCGGGCCAACGCCCGACCGACGGCGGCCCGGGGCACCCGCCACACGTGCAGGGTGACCAGCTCCGGGGTGGTGTTCACGCCACCTCGGCGGGGGTGCCGCCGGTGATCCGCAGCAGCTCCGGGTAGGTGGTGGGGAAGACCGCCTGCGGTACGCCACCGGCGGCCCACACCTGCGGGTGCCCGGTCAGGGCGGTGTCGACGAGGGTGCGCAGCGGCCCGGGGTGGCCGACCGGGGCGACCCCGCCGATCACCTGGCCGGTGTGCTCCCGGACGAAGTCGGGGGTGGCCCGGCGCAGGTGGGTCACCCCGAGCTGGGCGGCCAGGCCGGCGGTGTCGACCCGGTGCGCGCCGGAGGTGAGCACCAGCAGCGGCGTGCCGTCGGCCTCGAAGACCAGCGAGTTGGCGATCGCGCCGACGTCGACGCCGAGCGCGTCGGCCGCCGCGGCGGCGGTGTGCGCCGCCTCGGGTAGCAGACGGACCCGGCTGGCCGCACCGGAACCGTCCCGCGCGCCCGCCTCGTCGAGCGCCCGCTGCACCGCCTGCACGTTCGGGTGTGACTGCATGCGGCCCATTCTCCCCGGTACGCCCCGACACCCCGCAGCCGGCCGCCCACCGTGGCGGGTCAGCGGGCGGGCGGCGACCCGGGACGGGTGCCGGGCCAGTGCCCGGTGGCCCGGATCCGGCCGTCGGCGGTCACCAGCAGCGCCTCGTGGTCGGCCAGCCCGGTCAGCCAGGTCAGTGCGTCGTCGGCGTCGCGGGTCATCGCCGCGGTGGCGTACACGTCGGCCCAGAGCAGCTCCGGCCCGACCACGGTGACCGACCGCAGCGCGGTCGCCGGTCGGCCGGTGCGGGGGTCCACGATGTGCGCGCCGCGCCGGGCGGTGCCCGAGGTGGCGACCGCGCCGTCGCGCCGGTCCAGCACGTCCAGCAGGTGGCCGGGGCGGTCCGGGTCCTCGATGCCGACCCGCCAGGCCGGCCGGTCCGCCTCGGCGCGCAGCACCACGTCCCCACCGGCGTTGAGACAGAGGTCGTGCCCGGCCAGATCGGCCAGCCACCCGGCCGCCCGCTGCACCGCCCACCCCTTGACCAGCCCGGACGGGTCGTAGCCGGCACCGCCGGTGGGCAGCGGCAGCCGCCGGGCGTCGAACCGGCCGCCGGTGCGCGTCCGGGCCAGTTCGCACAGCTCCGCCACCTCCCGCACCAGTGGGCTCGCGGTGGCCGGATCGGGTTCCCGCCCGGCCAGCCGTCCGATCTCGCTCTCCGACCGGTAGACGCTGAACGTCGCGTCGATCGCGCCCAGCCAGGTGAAGAACCGCTCCACCCGGGCGGCGACCGCGTCGTCGTGCACCTCCGGGCCGCGCAGGTGCACGCTCACCGGCAGCCCCATCACCTGCACCACCCAGGCCCGCCGGTCCAGCTCCGCCGTCCGGCCCGTCGGCGTGCTCATTTCAGGTGCGCCGCGTCGATGGCGGCCTGGAGGGACTCGCGGTAACCGTCGCTGGTGACGGTCGCCCCGGACACGGTGTCGATCCGGGCGCTCTGCGCGGTGAGCGCCGCCTGCCGCAGGATCGGTACCGCGTAGTCGTTGATCTGCTGGTCCCGGAAGTTGCCGTCGGGCACCTGGAGTGCCGTGACGTCGGTGATCCGCCCGCCCGCCACGGTGATCCGGACCTGCACCGGCCCCCACCGGGTCTGCGCCACCGACCCGTCGTAGCTTCCGCCGCCGCTGTCGCCGGTGCTTGCGCTGTCGCCGGTGTTTCCACCCTCGCCGGTGTCTCCGCCCGGCACGCCCGAGCCCGGGTCGGTGCCGGTGGGCGTGTCCCCGGAGCCGGGGGTGGTGCCGCCACGGTCGACGGCGACGGCGCTGGTCCCCCCGCCGACGCCCATGGTGCTGGTCCGGTAGCTGAACAGCAGCACCAGGGCGGTCACCGTGGAGAGCAGCCAGATGGTGATCCGTCGCACGGTTCCCCCTTCCCGCCCGTCACCAGGCGAAGCGTTCGTGATGGACGTGCCGCTCGGGCACCCCGGCGGCCCGGGTCGCGGCCTGCACCGCGTCGACCCAGCCGTCCGGGCCGCACAGGTAGACGTCGTGGTCGGCGATGCCGGGGGAGAGCCGGCGCAGCGCCTCGGCGTCCGGGAGCCCGGCCGCGTAACCGGGCAGCCAGGAGGGTTGCCGGCCGCGCGGACCGACCAGGTAGTGGACCGACACCCCGCGTTCGACCGCGAGCCGCTCCAGCTCCGCCCGGAAGGCCAGCTCCTGCTGGGTACGCACGCGGTAGAGCAGCACCGCCTGCCCGGGTGCGTACGGCAGCTCCCGGAGCAGGGCCAGCAGCGGGGTGACGCCGATCCCGCAGGCGAGCAGGGTGATCCCGCCGCCGCGCCAGTGCTGCCCGGTCAGCCGCCCGTACGGGCCCTCCAACAGCACCCGGGTGCCCGGTCGCAGGGTGGCCACCCGGGAGCTGTCGTCGCCGAGGTCCTTGACGGTGATCCGCATCAGGTCGCCCGTCGGCGGGGCGGACAGCGAGTACGGGTGCGCCCGGGACCAGCCGGGGCCGGTCAGGAAGCGCCAGCCGAAGAACTGCCCGGCCCGGACCGGCAGCCGGTCCAGGTCCCGCCCGCGCAACCAGACCGAGGTGACGCCGGGCGCCTCGGGGACCACCGCGGCCACCTCGACCCGGTGCCGCAGCGAGCGGTACGCCGGCAGCCCGAGCCGGAACACCAGCACACTGCCCAGCGCCCCCAGGTACACCGTCCACCAGTACGCCCGCGCGGCGGCCGAGGAGACGAAGTCCGCGCCGGTCCACAACTGGTGCGGCAGCGCCAACCCGATCCCCAGGTACGCGTACAGGTGCAGCAGGTGCCAGGACTCGTAGCGCAGCCGACGGCGGGCCGCCCGGACGGAGGTGACCACCACCAGCACCAGCAGTGCCAGCGCGGCGGTGGCCAGCAGCATCCCCGGGTACCCGGTGACCAGCAGCCAGAGCTGCGTCACGGGGTTCTCCCGGGCGGTGCCGGCGTACCCCAGGGTGGTCAGCAGCACGTGGGCCAGCAGCAGGTGGAACGAGGTGAAGCCGGCCAGCCGGTGCCAGCGGGCGATCCGGTCCTGGCCGAAGCGCCGTTCGACGAGCGGCACCCGGGCCATCAGCACCACCTGGACGAGCATCAGGTCGGCACTGAGCAGGCCGGTGAGCCGGCCGGCGGAGGTGAGGCCGGTGGCCACCCCGGAGAGCAGTTCCTGCACCCCCCGGTCGGCGGTCCAGAGCGCGACGACGACCAGCAGGCTGAGCACCGCCGCGCTGCCGGCCAGGTCGGCCCACCAGCCGGGGGCGGTGGGCAACGGCCGGCGCGGGGTACCCCGGTCCAGGACGGTGGCGCTCATCCGCGGGGCGTTCCGGCGGGTCCTTCACTCATGCGTTCCACCCTGCGGCGGTGACCTCGGGTCAGGCTTTGCCGTCGCTGTGCGCCGGCTGGGAATCGTCGCTGGCACGCCGTACGCCAGACGTTGCGTTTTCGTCGGGGGCAGGGTGTACTGTCAGAGCAGTTAGAACGAGTGTTCGATTCAGTCGCACACCCGTTCCAACGCCCCCGGGCGGTGTTTCGCGGCGTCGACCCGGGCAGGTGCGGTTTCGCGGACCGCACCGGGTTCCGGGCAGTCGCGAGCCCGGTCCCGTCAAGGCAGGTCGTCGCCCGCCGCCCACGACCCCCGGGCGGCGGGCGACGAACCCGCCGGTTCGCCGGCCGGGTGTGGTGTGGGGAAGCATCCGCACCCGGCCGGCCCCCAGCGGTGCGTCTTCCTCCGCACCACCCGCCCCGGGCATCGCGCCGGTGGACCTCCTCCACCGGGCGTCCCGCCCGATCCGGTCACGCGGAGGAGACAGTCATGCCGACCAACCCGGCCCAGGCGCCGACGGTGCCCGCGCACGTGCTGCCGCACCGCACCCCGACCCAACTCCTCACGGTGGCCCGACACGGGCTGGCCGAGGCCGCCCAGACCCGCCCCGACGGGCTGCGCTACGCCGCCGCCCACCTGGCCGCGCTCCGCGCCGCCGCCGCCCTGCTGGCCGCCCGGGCCCGGCCCGCGCCCGCCCGCCGCCGCCGGATCACCAGCGTCTGGGTGCTGCTCGCCGGGGTCGCCCCCGAACTGGACGAGTGGTCCCGCTACTTCGCCGCCGCCGCCGGCAAGCGGGCCGCCGCCGAGGCCGGCATACCCCGGGTGGTGAACGCCCGGGAGGCCGACGACCTGCTCCGGGCCGCCGAACAGTTCGTGACGGTGGTGGAGCAGGCGCTCGGCGTGACCCACCAGCCCGCCCTCGACGGCCTCGCCGCCTGACCCGGGGGCGGGCCCGGGTCCCCGCCGGGCACCTGATCCGGCCGGCACCGGGCCCGCCGCAGCACCTCGACGCAGCGTCCCACCGCGTCCGGGGCGAGCACGCAGTGCACCTGATCCACGCAACGACACGACGGGGGGTTGGTCCGATGGCGGGCCGCATGGTGGGCGGTTCCGCCGCACTGGCCGCTCTGGTACGCCCGGCGAGCGCTCCGGACCCGGCGGTCGGTCACCGGCTGCTCCCGGTGGCACCCGAGCTGACCGGCCTGCTGCCACACCGGGGGCTGCGCCGGGGCAGCACCGTCGCCGTGACCGTCGGCCAGCCCCGGCGCAGTGGCGGCACCTCCCTGGTGCTGGCGTTGCTCGCCGAGGCGTCCCGGGCCGGGTCGTGGTGCGCGGTGGTCGGGGTGCCCACGTTCGGGGCCGGCGCCGCCGCCGAGGCCGGCATCGCCCTGGACCGGCTGGCCCTGGTGCCCCATCCCGGCCCGGAGTGGCCCACCGTGGTCGCCGCCCTGATCGACGGGGTCGACGTGGTGGTGACCGCCGTGCCGCACACCGTCTCCGCCCCGGTCGCCGACCGGCTGGCCGCCCGGGCCCGGCAGCGCGGCTGCGTGCTCGTCCCGTACGGCCGGTGGACCGGCGCGGACGTGACGCTCCAGGTGGTCCGGGGGGTCTGGGAGGGGCTCGGGGCGGGGCAGGGCCGGCTGCGCCGACGCGAGGTCACCGTGTCGGCACGCGGACGCGGAGCGGCGGCCCGTCCCAAGGAGATCACGATGTGGCTGCCCGGCGACGGGCTCACCCGGGTCGTGCCCGCCGCCGCGTCGGCCGTCCCCGCCGCAACCGCCGGGCCCCGGCCGGGCGGATTCACCGTGGTCGGGTCCGGGTGACCGGCACGCCCGTGCGCACCCTGCTGCTCTGGTGCCCGGACTGGCCGGTGCTCGCCGCCGAGATCGTCGACGGGGTGCCCGCCACCGGCCCGGTGGCCGTGCTGCACGCCAACCGGGTGGTGTCCTGCTCCGCACCGGCCCGCGCCGCCGGGGTACGCCGGGGCCTGCGCCGCCGGGAGGCGCAGGGGCGCTGCCCCACGCTGACCGTCGTCGACCACGACCCCGGTCGGGACGCCCGCGCCTTCGAACCGGTCGTCGCCGCCGTGGAGGAGGTCGCCGCCGGGGTCGAGGTGGTCCGCCCCGGCGTCTGCGCGCTCGCCGCCCGGGGGCCCGCCCGCTACCTCGGTGGTGAGGAGGCCGCCGCCGAGCGGATCGTCGAGCAGGTCGCCGAGTCCTGCGCGGCGGAGAGCCAGATCGGCATCGCCGACGGGGTCTTCGCCGCCGGCCTCGCCGCGCGTACCGGTCAGGTGGTGCCGCCGGGCGGGACGCCGGGGTTCCTGGCGGGGCTGCCCGTCGAGGCGATCGGCCGCCCGGCCCTGGCCGACCTGCTGCGCCGGCTCGGCGTACGCACGCTGGGCGACTTCGCGGCGCTGCCCGCCGGTGACGTGCTGGCCCGGTTCGGCTTCGACGGGGCCCTCGCCCACCGGCTCGCCGCCGGGCACGACCACCGGCCGCTCGCCGTCCGGCAGCCCCCCGTCGACCTGACCGTCACCGCCCACCACGACGAACCCCTCGACCGGGTCGACGCGGCGGCCTTCGCCGCCCGGATGCTCGCCGAACGGCTGCACGACCGGCTGGCCGGGCACGGGCTGGCCTGCACCCGGCTCGGCATCGAGGCGGTCACCGCGCACGGCCAGGAACTGCACCGGGTGTGGCGGCACGACGGGCTGCTCACCGCCGCCGCCATCGCCGACCGGGTGCGTTGGCAGCTCGACGGTTGGCTCTCCGGCGGCACCGGTCGGGCCGGTGCCCGACCGGCCCGACCGACCGCCGGGATCATCCGGCTGCGGCTGGTGCCCGACGGGCTGCTGTCCCGGGGTGGGCTGCAACCCGGCCTGTGGGGGGAGGTCGGCGAGGAACGCGACCGGGCACACCGGGCGTTGAGCCGGGTGCAGGGCATCCTCGGTCCGGAGGCGGTGGTCACCGCCGTGCTGGGCGGTGGTCGGTCCCCGGCCGACCAGACCCGCCTGGTCCCCTGGGGCGACGAACGCCTCCCCGCCCGCCCCGGCCCGCCCCCACTGCCGGGCGTCACCGAGGCGGAGCCTGGTGCCGCCGGGCGGGCGGTGGCACAGTCCGGTGGCGTCGGGCGGGCGGTGGCGCAGTCTGCTGGTGCCGGGCGGGCGGTGACGGGGCCGGGGGCGTTGGGCGGGCGGTGACGGGGGCCGGGGTGCCGGGCAGGCGGTGACGGGGGCCGGGGGTGCCAGGCGGGGCGGGCCACGGCGGCCGGGTCCCGTACCGCCCTGGCCGGGGCGACTGCCGCCACCCGCGCCGGCCGTGGTGCTGCCCGTTCCGCTCACCGCGACCGTGCACGACGCCACCGGCGAACCGGTGCTGGTCAGCGCCAGGCTGGTGGTCAGCGCGGCGCCCGCCCGGCTGGCCGTCGGCGGCACCGCGCCGACGGAGATCGTCGGCTGGACGGGCCCGTGGCCGGTGGACGAGCGGTGGTGGGCCCCCGCCGAGGCCCGTCGCCGGGCCCGGTTCCAGGTCTGCCTGGCCGACGGTGCCGCCCTGCTGCTGGCCGTCGAGGCCGGCCGGTGGCTGGTGGAGGCGATCTATGACTGACCGGTGCTCCGGGCTGGTCCGGTCCGGGCTGGTCTTGCCTGGGCTGGCCTCGTTCGCGCTGGCCTCGTGTGCGCCGGTGGGACCTTTCCGGGCTGGACCCGGATCGGCCGGCTGCGTGCAGGTCGGCCGTGTGTCGGCCGGTGGTATGCCGGTCGGTCGGGTGCGCGCTGGTTCCGGGTCTGCCGGAGTGCTGCCGGTTCGGGCATTGCCGGCTGACCGCGTGTCGGCTGACCGCATGCCGGTCGGCTGTATGCCGATCGGTGCGGTGTTCCGTCCGGGGTCACCCCGCGTCCCGACGATGTTTCCGGGTGAGTGGTATGCCTCAGCGGCATAAATATGCCTCAGTGGCATATCACTCATCGGGAGGACCATGGCTGTCCGTAGTGGCCACGCCCGGTCCCACCGCCGCACGCAGAAGGCCGACCCGCGCTACCGGGGCGGCCGGATGAGCTTCCACAATCCGAAGCTGCCCTGGTCGGAGCTGGAGCGGGTGCTGTCCGGACGGTCCACCACCGACGGCGGCGCGGACCACCGCTCCCGTGACGACCGCTCCCGTGACGACCGCCTCCGTGACGACCGCCTCCGTGACGACCGCCTCCGGGACGACCGCCTCCGGGACGGCGGGCCCAGGACGGCGGGGGGCGGGGCGGGCGGCGGCGCGGGGAACGGCACCTGCACGTGGTGGACCCGCTCGCCGAGGCCGACGGCGGCGACTCGCCGGCCTGGACCCGGCACCGTGAGCGGTACGCGCCCCCCGAGCTGGCCCGCCCGGACGACCCGGTGCCCTACGCCGAGCTGCACGCGCACACCAACTTCAGTTTCCTCGACGGGGCGAGCCACCCGGAGGAACTGGCCGAGGAGGCCGCCCGGTTGGGGCTGACCGCGCTCGCCGTGACCGACCACGACGGGTTCTACGGGGTGGTCCGGTTCGCCGAGGCGGCCCGTACGCTGCGCCTGCCCACGGTCTTCGGGGCGGAGCTGTCGCTGGGGCTGCCCGGCCCGCAGCAGGGCGAGCCCGACCCGCTGGGCCGGCACCTGCTGGTGCTCGCCCACGGCCACGAGGGGTACGCCCGGCTCGCGTCGGTCATCTCCCGGGCCCAGCTACGCGGCGGGGAGAAGGGCCGGCCGGTCTACGGCGAGCTGGAGGAGGTCGCCGCCGAGCTGCGCGACCACGTGTTGGTGCTGACCGGTTGCCGCAAGGGGCACGTGCCGGCGGCGCTGCTCACCACGGGGGTCGACGCGGCGGCCCGGGAGCTGGACCGGCTCACCGCGCTGTTCGGCGCGGAGACGGTGGCGGTGGAGCTTACCGACCACGGGCACCCGGTCGACGCCGACCGCAACGACGCGCTCGCCGAGCTGGCCGCCACCGCCGGGCTGCCCACCGTGGCCAGCAACAACGTGCACTACGCCAGCCCGGGGCGACGACGGTTGGCGACCACCCTGGCCGCTGTCCGGGCCCGCCGTAGCCTGGACGAGATCGACGGTTGGCTGCCGGCTGCCGCCACCGCCCACCTGCGCAGCGGTGCGGAGATGACGGCCCGCTTCGCCGCGTACCCGGGTGCGGTGTCCCGGGCCGCCGAGTTCGGCGCGGAACTCGCCTTCGACCTGCACCTGGTCGCGCCCCGGCTGCCGGCGTACCCGGTGCCGGCGGGGCACACCGAGATGAGCTGGCTGCGCCACCTGACGCTGGCCGGGGCGCACGAGCGCTACGGGCCGCCCGGGGCGCACCCGGAGGCGTACGCGCAGCTGGAACACGAGCTGCGGATGATCGACGAGCTGGGCTTCCCCGGCTACTTCCTGGTGGTCTACGACATCGTGGCGTTCTGCCGCGCGCAGGACATCTACTGCCAGGGCCGGGGTTCGGCGGCCAACTCGGCGGTCTGCTACGCGCTGCGGATCACCAACGTGGACGCGGTACGGCACCGGCTGCTGTTCGAACGGTTCCTCGCCCCGGAACGCGACGGGCCACCCGACATCGACGTGGACATCGAGTCCGACCGGCGGGAGGAGGTGATCCAGCACGTCTACGCCCGCTACGGCCGGGAGCACACCGCCCAGGTCGCCAACGTCATCTCCTACCGGCCCCGGTCGGCGGTGCGGGACGTGGCGAAGGCGTTCGGCTACTCGCCCGGCCAGCAGGACGCCTGGAGCAAGCAGATCGACCGCTGGGGTTCCGTCGCGGCGGTCGACGTCGAAGGCATCCCCGAGCAGGTGGTGGCGTACGCCAACGAGTTGCAGACGTTCCCCCGGCACCTCGGCATCCACTCCGGCGGGATGGTGATCTGCGACCGGCCGGTGATCGAGGTGTGCCCGGTGGAGTGGGGGCGGATGCCCGGCCGCAGCGTGCTCCAGTGGGACAAGGACGACTGCGCGGCCGTCGGGCTGGTCAAGTTCGACCTGCTCGGGCTGGGCATGCTGTCGGCCCTGCACTACGGCTACGACCTGATCGGGTCCAGGCTGGACCTGGGCGACATGACGTTGGACGACCCCGAGGTCTACGACATGCTCTGCCGGGCCGACTCGGTCGGGGTGTTCCAGGTGGAGAGCCGCGCCCAGATGGCCACCCTGCCCCGGCTGAAACCCCGCGAGTTCTACGACCTGGTGGTGGAGGTGGCGCTGATCCGGCCCGGCCCGATCCAGGGCGGCTCGGTGCACCCGTACATCAGGCGCAAGAACGGCCAGGAGCCGGTGACGTACCCGCATCCGCTGATGCGCAACGCGCTGGAGAAGACCCTCGGCGTGCCGCTGTTCCAGGAGCAGCTGATGCAACTCGCCATCGACCTGGCCGGCTTCGACGCCGCCGGGGCCGACCAGTTGCGCCGGGCGATGGGGGCGAAACGGTCGGTGCAGCGGATGGCGCAGCTCGCCGACCGGCTCTACGCCGGGATGGCCGAGCGGGGCATCACCGGCGAGTTGGCCGACGACGTCTACCGCAAGCTCACCGCGTTCGCCAGCTACGGCTTCCCGGAGAGCCACGCGATGAGTTTCGCCTACCTGGTGTACGCCAGCTCGTGGCTCAAGCGGCACCATCCGGCGGCGTTCCTGGCCGCCCTGCTCAACGCCCAGCCGATGGGGTTCTACGCGCCGCAGACCCTGGTCGACGACGCCCGGCGGCACGGCGTCGAGGTCCGCCGGCCGGACGTCAACGCCAGTGGGGCCGGGGCGGTGCTGGAGTCCACCCCGCAGACCCGGTGGGGGAGCGTGCCGGGGGAACCGCCGCACGCCTGGGGGCTGGGCGGTCCGGCGGTCCGGCTCGGGCTGGGCGGTGTGCGTACCCTCGGCGACGACCTGGCCGGGCGGATCGTGGCGGAGCGGACGGCGCACGGGGCGTACCGGGACATGCCTGATCTGGCCCGGCGGGTCGGTCTCACCGCGGGTCAGCTGGAGGCGCTGGCCACCGCGGACGCCTTCGCCTGTTTCGGGCTGACCCGGCGGGAGGCGCTCTGGGCGGCCGGGGCGGCGGCCCAGGACCGGCCGGGCCGGCTGCCCGGCACGGTGACCGGCGCGGCGGCCCCGACCCTGCCGGGGATGGAGGCGGTGGACCGGCTCGTCGCCGACGTCTGGGCCACCGGGCTGTCCCCGGAGACCCACCCGGCCCGGTTCGTCCGGGACCGGCTCGACGCGCTGGGTGCGGTGCCGATCGCCCGGTTGGGGCGGGTGGAGTCGGGTCGGCGGGTCCGGGTCGGCGGGATCGTCACCCACCGGCAACGGCCGGCGACCGCCGGTGGGGTCACCTTCCTCAACCTGGAGGACGAGACGGGGATGCTGAATGTCACTTGCTCCCCGGGGCTGTGGCAGCGCTATCGTCGAATCGCCCGCACCAGCAGCGCCCTCGTGGTCCGTGGTCGGTTGCAGCGGCACGAGGGGGTCACCAACCTCACCGCCGACCGGCTGGACCCGATCACGCCGCCGGTGGAATCCGCCTCCCGCGACTTCCGGTGAAGTGATCCACATTACGGTTTTCCGGGCCGGGAGACGGGAGAATTCCGGCACGCGCGGGCAGAGCGGCCCGCTCGCGGCAAGGGGGATGACCAGTGACGATGGACAGCACGTACACCGGTGGACTGGCGAACGCCCGGCGTACCCGGCTGGGCGCCGGTTGGACGCCCGCCCAGGACGCCGAGCCGCGGGAGTACCAGGTGACCGAGGGCCCGGTGGCGAACGACCGCCGGTCCCGCGCCGAGGAGGACCCGGCCGGCGGCGGCGAGATCTGAGCCGTCGGCGTCGGCACCGCCAGCGGGGGTCGGGTGAGGCGGGTGACTAGGCTCCACCGGGTGGAGCAGAGCACCCGAGGTCGGTTCGTCGAGCCGCCGTTGACCCCCCGTACCGCCGTCATCTGGTCGGTGCTCGCCGCCGAGCTGGACCGGCGGGCCGACGACACGCTGACCGTGCTCGACGTGGGCGGCGGCACCGGCGGCTTCGCCGTGCCGCTCGCCCAGGCCGGCCACCGGGTGACCGTGGTCGACGCCAGCCCCGACGCCCTCGCCGCCCTCACCCGCCGGGCCGCCGAGGCCGGGGTGGCCGACCGGGTCCGCGCCGTGCAGGGCGACGGCGACGCGTTGACCGGCCTGGTCGAACCGGCCTCCGTCGACCTGGTGCTGTGCCATGCGGTGCTGGAGGTGGTCGACGACCCGCTGCCGGTGACGACCGCGCTGGCCGCCGCGCTGCGCCCCGGTGGGGCGGCGAGTGTGCTGGTCGCCGGGCGGGCCGCCGCCGTGCTGGGTCGGGCGATGAACGGTCACCTGGACGTCGCCGCCGCGCTGGCCGCCGCCACCGACGGCGCCGCCGGCCCCCGGGACACGCTGCGCCGCCGCTTCGACGCCGAGCAGGCCACCGCCCTGTTGCGCGCCGCCGGCCTCACCGTCGAGGAGATCCACGGGGTACGCGTCCTCGCCGACCTGCTGCCCGCCGCCGTCGCCGACGGTCAGCCGGGTGCCCTGGTCGAGTTGGAGAAGGCGCTGGCCGGGCGTCCGCCCTACCGGGATCTCGCCGCCCAACTGCACCTGTTCGCCCGCCGCCCGGCATGACCGACCTGCCCCCGGCCGGGACGACCCTGCCCCCGGCTGCTGTGCCGGTGGACCGAGCGGCGGGGCCGGTGCCTGCGGCGGACCCGCTCGCGGTGGTGTCGCCGCGCTACGGCGGGGGCAGCCTGGCCGACGTGCTGCCCAGCGCGCTGGCCGTGCTCGGTGTGCCGGGCGCGGTCGACCTGCTCGGGCTCGCCCCCGGCCTGGCCGGGGTACGCCGGGTCGCCGTGCTGCTCGTCGACGGTCTCGGCTGGTACCAGCTCCCCACCGCCGCCCGGTACGCCCCGACCCTGACCGGGCTGGCCGCGACGGTGGGCCGCCCGCTCACCTGCGGCTTCCCCTCCACCACCCCGACCAGCCTGGTGACCCTGGGCGCGGGCGCGGCCCCCGGCACGCACGGCGTGCTCGGCTTCACCGTCCGGGTGCCCGGCACCGACCGGGTGCTCAACCACATCGACTGGCACGGCGACCCGGACCCGCTGCACTGGCAGCCGGTACGCACCCAGTGGCAGCGGGCCCGTGCCGCCGGGGTCGCGGTGAGCGTGGTGAGTCGTCCCGAGTACGCCGGCAGCGGGCTCACCCTGGCCGCCAACCGGGGTGGCGACTACCGGGGCGCCGCCGGGGTGGACGCCCTGGGCCGGACGATGCTGGCGGCGCTGTCCGCCGGGGCCGACCCCACCCTGGTCTCCGGCTACCACCCCGACCTGGACCGGCACGGGCACCTCAGCGGGGTCGACTCCGCGCCCTGGCGGATCGCCGCCGCCGAGGTGGACGGCCTGCTCGCCCGGCTCGTCGACGGGTTGCCGGCCGACGCCGCGCTGCTGGTCACCGCCGACCACGGCCAGCTCGACGTGCCGGCGGCCCACCGTTTCGACCTGGACACCGATCTGCGGCTGCGGGCCGGCATCCGGGTGGTCGCCGGTGAGCCCCGGGTGCGGTACCTGCACGTCGAGCCGGGGGCGGTGGACGACGTGGTGGCCACCTGGTCGGCGGTGCTCGGGCCGGCCGCCCGGGTGTGCACCCGGGAGGAGCTGGTGGCCGAGGGCTGGTTCGGCCCGGTCGCCGAGGAACACCTGTCCCGGGTCGGTGACGTGGTGGTGACCTGCCGCGACACGTACGCGGTGCTGGCCACCCGGTCGGAGCCGCCGGCGGCGTCCCGGCTGGTGGCGTACCACGGGGCGGACAGCGCGGCGGAGATGACCGTGCCGCTGCTGGTGGTCCGGGGCTGACCGCCGGGCCGGTTGTCGTACCGGGCGGCTAGCCTGCGGTGATGGGCCGGAGCCAGTCGTTGCCGCGTGGTGCTGGTGACCCGCGTTTCGGGCCCGACGCCGACGACTCGGCCAGCCCGATCCTGCACGTCGACATGGATGCCTTCTTCGCCTCCGTCGAGGTGCGTCACCGGCCCGAGTTGGCCGGCCGTCCGGTGGTGGTCGGCGGGGTCGGGCCGCGGGGTGTGGTCAGTTCCGCCAGCTACGAGGCCCGCCGCTTCGGCGTGCGCAGCGCCATGCCCACCGCGCGGGCCCGCGCGCTCTGCCCCGGCGCGGTCTACCTGCCCCCCGACTTCGCCCGCTACCGGGCGGCCTCCGACGCGGTGATGCGGATCTTCCGGGACGTCACCCCGCTGGTCGAGCCGCTCTCCCTCGACGAGGCGTTCCTCGACGTGACGGGTGCCCGCCGGCTGTTCGGCCCGCCCGCCGCCATCGCCCGGCGGATCCGGGCCCGGGTCGCCGCCGAGCAGGCGTTGACCTGCTCGGTCGGGGTGGGGCCGAGTAAGTTCGTGGCCAAGCTCGGCTCCACCCGGGCCAAGCCGGACGGCCTGCTGGTGGTGCCGGCCGATCGGGTGTTGGAGTTCCTCCACCCACTGCCGGTCGACGCGTTGTGGGGGGTGGGGGAGCGGTCCGCCGAGACGCTGCGGCGGCTCGGCCTACGCACCGTCGGCGACCTGGCCGAGGCACCCGCCGGGATGCTCCGCAAGGCGCTCGGTGTGGCGTCCGCGACCCACCTGCACGAGTTGGCCCGGGGGCGCGACGCGCGCCCGGTCAGCCCGGACCAGGTGGAGAAGTCGATCGGGGCCGAGGTGACCTTCGACGTCGACGTCGTCGACGCGCAGGAGATCCGGCGCGCGCTGCTCGCCCTCAGCGAAAAGGTGGGCAGTCGGCTCCGGGCGGCCGGCCAGGTCGGCCGGACCATCTCGATCAAGGTCCGAATGTCCGATTTCCGCACCGTCAGCCGGTCCCGCACCCTCGACGGGGCGACCGACGTGGCCCGGGAGATATTCGACACGTCCTGGGGCCTCTGGACGGTTCTCGACCCGGGTGAGCCGGTCCGGCTGGTCGGCGTCCGGGTGGAGGGCCTGGCGGGAGCGGTCGACACACCGCGACAACTCACGCTGGGCGCACCGGAGCGGGGATGGCGGGAAGCGGAGACCGCCGCCGACGCGGCGGCTGCCCGTTTCGGGCGGTCCGTCATAGGTCCGGCCAGTCTGCTCGGTAAACGTGATCCCCGGCGCGGGGAAAATAGCAGTCGGCCATAGGTCGTCCCGCTTTCCGACGCGCGACCCCCCTCGTAGACTTGGCGGCAAGCAGCCGGATGGCTGCCACGGTCTGTCGGCCCGACCGGGCCGACCAACGTGACCGGGGAGGAGTGCCGTGCCGCTCTCGGAGCACGAGCAGCGGCTGTTCGAGCAGATCGAGCGGTCGCTTGCCGAGGACCCCAAATTCGCCTCGGCCGTGCGCGCCAGCGACCCGCGTTTCCATACGCGGCGTCGCCTGCTCGTCGCTGCCGGCGTGGTGGTCGTCGGCCTGGCCCTGTTGGTCTACGGCGCGGTGATCAAGACGCCGCCACTGGCAGTGGCGGGCTTCGTCGTCATGCTGGCCGCGTTGGGCTATGCGGTGCAGTCGCACCGGCGGGCGCAGTCACCGGACCTGCACGTGGTGGGCGGCACGACGAGTCGTCGTCGTCCGCGTGGCCGGGGCGGCCGTCGGCCGTCGCTGCTGGACCGCATGGAGGATCGGTGGCGGCAACGTCCGGAGGGACATCGCTGAACCCGGCCCACCCCTGAGGGTGGACGGGCGTCGCCGACGACGGTAGGTGCCGGACCTGTGGTCCGGCCACCTCCGTCATATCGCTATGCCCGCGCTCTGCTGCCAGCCAGGTTGCCCACCCGGGCCCGTCGGTGCCCCCACGCCGCCCCTCACCATCCCTGGCCCACTCCCGTGCGGCGACGTGGCGTTGTCCAGGACGGCTGACACGGCTGTATCGCCCCACGAGCGGCCCGCCCGCCGGGGCGGGGTCAGGCGCGGCGGGTGGCGAGCAGGCGGCGCGGGTTCCAGCGCAGCAGCAGGCGGCGGAGCCGGCCGGAAGCCGCCACCAGACGCGCCGACGTGTCGCCGAGCGAGGTACGCCAGCGCAGCAGCACCGAGGGGGGCAGCACGGCGGCGAGGAACCGGGTACGCCGGTCCGCCCGCGCGGCGAGACTGTCGCGTACCGTCCGCAACGCCGGGTGCAGCGGTTCGCCGGTGAGCGGGTCCCGGGCGTACCGGGCACGTTCCTCGGCGCGACCGAGCAGCCGTACCGCCGTGGCGGAGCCGGCGTCCTCACCGACCGCCTCCCGGGCCAGCCGCTCGGCGGTCGCCCGGGGCGTCTCCGTCCGGTCGATCCGCACCCGGTAGTCGACCAGGGTGTCGAGCAACTCGTCCCAGGCCGCGTGGGCGTCCGCCCGGGCCCGTTCGGCGTCCACGCCCAGCACCGTCATCGGGATGCTCCCGCCCGCCCCGTCGTCGGGGCGGGCCCGGCCGCCACCGGGGTCGGCAGGTGGTGCCGTTGCCGGCGCAGCGCCCGCCGCCGCAGCGCCGGGACGGCCAACAGCGCCGCCACCGCGAGCAGCGCGCCCACCGTCCACCAGGGCCAGGTCGGGGCACGTTCGACGGGAGCGCCGGTGGTCGGGTCGAAACCAGCGTCGGTGTCCTTGTCGGCGGCCTCGTCCCGCTGCGGCCCCGTGGTGGCCCCCGGGTCCTGCGGGGCGGCCGGCGCGGCGGTGTCCGACGGCTCCGGGTCCGGGGCGTCGGAGTCCGGCGCCCACGCCGACCGGTTCGCCCCCTGGACGCCGTACGCCGGGGTGGCGTCGAACGGGACCCAACCGAACTGGTCGAAGTAGACCTCCGTCCAGGCGTGCAGGTTCCGGTTGGTCAACGTGTAGGTGTCCCCGTTGGCGCTGCTGCCGTTGGTGAAGCCGAACGCCACCCGGGCCGGGATGCCGGCCTCGCGTACCAGCCAGGCCAGCGCCGCCGCGTACTGCTGGCAGTAGCCGACCTTGTTGGTGAGGAAGTCGACGATCTCCTGGCCGCTGGTGCCGCCCTTGGTGCTCAGCGAGTAGCTGAAGCCGTTCTCCCGGGAGAAGTAGTCGTAGATCGCCCGGACCCGGTCGTAGTCGGTGGACTTCCCCTCCACCAGCCGGCTGACCAGCAGGCTGACCTCACGGACCTCCGGGGTGCGGGTCTGTTGCAGCCGGATCGGGTGCTCGGCCGGCAACGGGCGGGCCCGACGCAGCGCCGCCGGGGTGAACGTCGAGCGCACGTACTCGAACGAGTAGCGCTTGCTCCGGGAGTTGTCCCGGTTGGAGAAGACCACCCCGAGGTTCTGGTCGTACGACCAGTTGCCGTTGAGCCCGTCGAAGCTGACCGGGTCGGTGTAGAGCGGCACGAAGGGCATGCTCAGCGTGCGGTTGATCTCCACCGTCGCCCGGTAGGTCCGCTGCTCCACCCCCGGCCCGGTGCGACCCGACGGGTCGGGCAGCTCCCGGTTCACCGGGCGGCCGTTGGGCGGGCGTACCCGGAAACCGTCCGGGCGCAGCTCGTCGGCGACCCCGAAGCGCAGGTAGAACGGGTTCTGCTCGGTGGTGGTGACCTTGACCATGTCGGCCACCTCGGACTGGTTGAGCTGCCCGCTGAGCGACGCGAAGAGGTCGATCCGGCCTGGCCCGCCACCCTGCCCGGGGCGGCCGGTGCCGTTGCCGGCGGTGTTGAACTGGTCCAGCAGCCCACCGGTCATCCCCGGCACGGCCAACGGCAGCACCACGGCCAGCGCCACCCCGACCACCGCCAGCCGGCGACCGGCGGCGGCCAGCGGGGAGGACTCCCAGACGTCCACGTCGCGGCCCTCACCGGTGAACCGGCGGCCGAACCGGCGGACCCGGTCGACGTTGTCGGTCACCAGCAGCCAGAGGTAGCCGGCGGCGCCGACCACGAACGGCAGCGCGGGGACGCTGTCGACGTAGACCGCGACCGGCACCGAGTAGATGGCCAGCATCGGCAGTCCGGCCAGGGCCGGTCGCCGCAGCCCGACGGCGAGGACGTCGACCACCACCGCGACCGAGCCCACCCCGAGCACGCTGATGAACAGCAGCGGGGTGGTGTCGGGCACCTTCACCCCGTAGGAGCGCATGTCCTGCAAGGAGCCCTGCGCCAGCTCGCCGAAGTGGGCCAGCGTCGCCGGCGTGGGCAGGAAGGCGATCAGCTCGCCACCACCGGGGAAGAGCCAGGTCAGGGCGAGCAGCAGACCGGCGAGCATGCCCAGCACCTGACCCCACAGGGGGGCCCGGACCAGTCGGGTGAGTGCCGCCGCGCCGGCCACCACGGCGACCGCGATGGCGGACTGGATCAGCCAGGTCCACTGTTGGAAGATCGACGACAGTGGTGCCGCGGCGAGCAGGGTCGCCACCGCTGCCACGAAGCCGATGTTCCGGGACGCGATCACGACGTCACCCTTCCTGTCGTCGGACGGCTCACCGGACGGCCCCGGCGACCGTCTCGGCGAGGGCGGCACGCAGCGCGAAGCCCTGCGAACCGCGCCCGGCCTGCGGCCAGAGCACCGGCAGTTGGCCGTCGTGGTTGACCCCGATGACCCGCCAGCCGCCCTGCAACAGGGCCAACGCGGCGGCGGCGTGGGTCTGGTCGGCCTCGAACCGGGCCCGTTCCGGCAGGCTGAGCCAGGTGGAGCTGTTGAGCACGAAGCCGACGCACGTCGCGCCGCTGCCGCGCAGCCCGCTCAGCAGCTCCGCCTCACTGGTGGTCAGTGAGCCGAACAAGGCGATGATCAGGCCCCCGTCGGCGCGTTGCCGGACCCGCTGCACCAGGGTCGCCACGTCACCACGCTGGTCGAGCCGGACGTCGGCGAGCTGGTCGAGGAGCAGGCCGTCCCCGGTGGCCTCGGTGGCGTCCACGTCCACCCCGTCCCCGGTGACCAGGCGCAGCTTGTAACCGGCCTGCCGCAGGTGCGAGGCGATGCTGGCGGCGGCGGAGACCGACCACTCGAAACTGGCCGTGGGACCGTCGCCCCGGTGACCGTGCGCCCGGGTGTCCAGCAGCACCGTGGCCCGGCTCTCCCAGGGCTGTTCCTCCCGGCGCACCATCAGCTCACCGGTGCGGGCCGTCGACTTCCAGTGCACCCGGCGCAGATCGTCGCCCCTGCGGTACTCCCGGGTGGCGGCGTCGTCCTCGCCGTGCACCGCCACCGACCGGGCCCGGCTGTCGCCGCTGCCGGCGTACTCGCCGGGTAGGCGTACCGAGGGCAGCGGGGTGACCTGCGGGATCACGGTCAGCTGCTCGGTGCTGGGGAAGGCCCGGCTCAGCTCGCACAGCCCGAACGGGTCGGTCATCCGGACCACCAGCGGGCCCACCTCGTAGCGGCCGCGTACGTCGGCGCGGACCGTGTACGCCACCGAGCTGGCCTGGTGCGCGCCGAGCCGTTCCAGCACCACCCGGGGACGGCTGCCCAGCGCGTAGGGCAGCCGGTCCTCCAGCAGCAGGGTGCCGGTGGGCAGCCGGGACATGTTCTGCAACCGCAGCACCACCCGGGAGCTGGCCCCGACCGGCACCCGGTGCGGGTCCAGCGAGCGGTTGCAGGCCAGTTTGTAGCGGGTCCGGCCGACGTACAGCGCGGCGAGCAGCGGCAGGACGCCGAGCAGCACCGCCACCCGGAGCAGGTCCCGTTCGCCGAGGATGCCGGCGGAGATCGCCGCGGCGATCGCCGCCGCCAGGAACGAACGGCCCCGGGTGGTCAGTCCACGCAGCCCGGCACGCACGTCACGGCCTCCGCGGCTCGAACGGCGGGCGGCCGTTGCCGGCGGCGGGGCGGGGGGTGTCGTACCCGGTGGGGCGCTTGCGGTCGGCCGGCAGGGCCAGCCGGTGCACCAGCTCGGCGACGATCGCGTCGGTGGTGCGGCGGGCCAGCTGGGCGTCGGCGGTGGGGATGATCCGGTGGGCCAGCACCGGCACCGCGAGCGCCTGGAGGTCGTCGGGCAGCACGTAGTCGCGGCCCTCCAGGGCGGCCACCGCGCGGGCGGTGCGCAACAGTTGCAGGGTGGCCCGGGGAGACGCGCCCAGCCGCAGGTCGGGGGCCTCCCGGGTGGCGGTGACCAGGTCGACGGCGTACTGCTTGACGGCGTCGGCGACGTGCACGTTGCGGACGGTGGCGATCAGGCGGCGGACCGTGTCGGCGTCGGAGACGGGCCGCAGCTCCTGGAGCGGGTCGGCCGCGCCGTGCCCGTCCAGCATGGCCAGCTCGGCCTCCGGGCCCGGGTAGCCCATCGCGATGCGGGCGGTGAACCGGTCCCGCTGCGCCTCGGGGAGGGGGTACGTCCCCTCCATCTCGATCGGGTTCTGGGTGGCGATCACCATGAACGGCGTCTGCAGCTGGTAGGTCACCCCGTCGACGGTGACCTGACGCTCCTCCATGCACTCCAGTAGGGCGGACTGCGTCTTGGGGGAGGCCCGGTTGATCTCGTCGCCGACCACCAGGTTGGCGAAGACCGCGCCGGGGCGGAACTCGAAGTCGTGCGTCTCCTGGTTGTAGACGCTGACCCCGGTGACGTCGCTGGGCAGGAGGTCGGGGGTGAACTGGATGCGCCGCACCGAGCAGTCGATGGACCGGGCGAGCGCCTTGGCCAGTTTGGTCTTGCCGACTCCTGGGACGTCCTCGATCAGCAGGTGACCCTCGGCGAGCAGGACGGCCAGGGCGAGCCGCACGGTGGCTGTCTTGCCCTCGATGACCTGCTCGATGTTGGCCACCACGGCCTCGCTGGCGGCGCGGAACTCGTCGTGCGGCAGTACGCCGCCCACCTCGTCCCAGGTCTGTTGTGTCACGGGCCTTCTCCTCGTCGCGACGGCAGCTCGGTAAAGAGCACCTGGACCCGTCGTTCGGTTCGCAACGGGAAGCCTCGTCTGCCGCAGGAATCGCACTGGTCTCTCAGGCTAACCATGTTTACGGTGAACGCCGAACCCTGCCGGAAGTCGGCCGGTCACACAGCGGATATTCGTCAGGTCGGGGGACCCGACGCGGCCGGGTGCTCACGGAAGGTGACCGTCGGGGCGGGTGCGGTCCCCGGCCTGCGGCTGCCAGGGGGTAGACTGCGGGACATGAGCGCAGTCTCCCTGCTTCTTACCGGGCCGTGCTGATGCGCTGACGCGCGACAGCACGGCGGCCCCTCCTGTGCGAGGGGCTTTTTCGTGCCCGCGGCAGGGTCCTGCGGGCCCGACGCTCCCCAGATCCGACACGACCGCGCCGGTCCCGCCCGAGGGCACCGGTCCCCGATGATCGCGTCAGTGCGACACGACCGCGATGACCGCGCCAAGGAGTAGGTATGAGTGAGGCAGCCGCACCTGCGGGCGACATCCCCCCGTTCCGGTACACCGCGGCCATGGCCGACGAGATCGAGCGTCGGTGGCAGGACACCTGGGAGCGGGAGGGGACCTTCCACGCACCGAACCCGACCGGTCCGCTGGCCGACCCCGGGCACCCGCGGGCGGGCGCGGAGAAGCTGTACGTGCTGGACATGTTCCCGTACCCGTCCGGGGCGGGGCTGCACGTCGGCCACCCGCTGGGCTACATCGGCACCGACTGCTTCGCCCGCTACCAGCGGATGGCCGGGCGCAACGTGCTGCACGCGATGGGCTTCGACGCGTTCGGCCTGCCCGCCGAACAGTACGCGGTGCAGACCGGCACCCACCCCCGCACGACCACCGTGGCCAACATCGAGCGGTACAAGGCGCAGCTGCGCCGGCTGGGGCTGGCCCACGACGACCGGCGCTCGGTGGCCACCATCGACACCGACTTCTACCGGTGGACCCAGTGGATCTTCCTGCAGGTCTTCAACTCCTGGTACGACGCCGACGCCCGCAGGGCCCGGCCGATCGCCGAGCTGACCGCCGCGTTCGCCGCCGGTGACCGGCCCACCCCCGACGGTCGGGCCTGGGCCGAGCTGAGCCCGGCCGAGCAGCGGCGGATCGTCGACGACCACCGGCTGGCGTACGTCTCGCAGGCGCCGGTGAACTGGTGCCCGGGGCTGGGCACCGTGCTGGCCAACGAGGAGGTCACCGCCGACGGCCGTTCCGACCGGGGCAACTTCCCCGTCTTCAAGCGCAACCTGAAGCAGTGGATGATGCGGATCACCGCGTACGGTGACCGGCTGCTGGACGACCTGGACACCCTGGACTGGCCCGAGTCGATCAAGCTGCAGCAGCGCAACTGGATCGGCCGGTCCACCGGCGCGCACATCGACTTCGCCACCGGGACCACCGATTCCGGTGTCGCGGGCGAAGCCCGCATCAGAGTGTTCACCACCCGGCCGGACACCATCTTCGGGGCCACCTACCTGGTGCTGGCCCCCGAGCACGAGCTGGTCGACGCGCTGACGCCGGCCGCCTGGCCGGCCGGGACCCGGGACGCCTGGACCGGTGGGCACGCCGGCCCCCGGGAGGCCGTCGAGGCGTACCGGAAGGCGGCGGCGGCCAAGACCGACGTGGAGCGGCAGGCCGACACCAAGGAGAAGACCGGCGTCTTCGTCGGCGCGTACGCCACCCACCCGGTCACCGGTGGGCAGATCCCGATCTTCATCGCCGACTACGTGCTGGCCGGTTACGGCACCGGCGCGATCATGGCGGTACCCGCCCAGGACGAGCGGGACTGGGCCTTCGCCGAGGTGTTCGAGCTGCCGATCGTGCGGACCGTGCAGCCGGTCGACGGGTTCGACGGGAAGGCGTACACCGGGGACGGGCCGGCGATCAACAGCGCCGCGCCCGAGCGCGGCCTGGACCTGAACGGGCTGGGGGTGGCCGACGCCAAGGCGGCGACCATCGCCTGGCTGGAGGCCAACGGCCACGGTGTCGGCGCGGTCACCTGGCGGCTGCGGGACTGGCTGTTCTCCCGGCAGCGCTACTGGGGCGAGCCGTTCCCGATCGTCTACGACGCCACCGGCGCGGCGATCGCGCTGCCCGAGGAGATGCTGCCGGTCGAGCTGCCCGAGGTGGACGACTTCTCCCCGAAGACGTTCGACCCGGATGACGCCGACAGCAACCCGGAGACCCCGCTGTCGCGGCGGCGCGACTGGGTCGAGGTGGAGCTGGACCTGGGCGACGGGCCCCAGCGGTACACCCGGGAGACCAACGTGATGCCGCAGTGGGCCGGCTCCTGCTGGTACGAGCTGCGCTACCTGGACCCGACCAACTCCGGGCGGTTCGTCGACCCGGAGAACGAGGCGTACTGGATGGGCCCGCGCGCCGAGGGTGACTGCGGGGGCACCGACCTGTACGTCGGGGGTGCCGAGCACGCCGTGCTGCACCTGCTGTACGCCCGGTTCTGGCACAAGGTGCTGTACGACCTGGGGCACGTGTCGTCGTTCGAGCCGTTCCGCAAGCTGTTCAACCAGGGCATGATCCAGGCGTACGCCTTCCGCGACTCCCGGGGCACCCCGGTGCCGGCCGAGGAGGTCGTCGAGGTCGACGGCCGCTGGATGCACGGCGAACAGGAGGTGACCCGCGAGTACGGCAAGATGGGCAAGTCGCTGCGCAACGTGGTCACCCCGGACGACATGTGCGCGGCCTACGGCGCGGACACCTTCCGGGTGTACGAGATGTCGATGGGCCCGCTGGAGGTGTCCCGCCCGTGGGAGACCCGGGCGGTGGTCGGGTCGTACCGGTTCCTGCAACGGGTCTGGCGGGCCGTGGTCGACGAGCAGACCGGCACGCTGCGGGTCACCGACGCGCCCGCCGACACCGAGACCCGCCGGCTGCTGCACCGGGTGATCGACGGGGTCCGGACCGACATGGAGGGCATCCGGTTCAACACCGCGATCGCCAAGCTGATCGAGCTGACCAACGCGGTGACCCGGCTGGCGGAGACCCCCCGTGAGGTGGCCGAGCCGCTGGTGCTGATGCTGGCCCCGTTCGCCCCGCACGTCGCCGAGGAGCTGTGGCGGATGCTGGGCCACGACACCTCCCTGGCGTACGCGGACTTCCCGACCGCCGACCCGGCGCTGCTGGTCGCCGACACGGTCACCTACCCGGTGCAGGTCAACGGCAAGGTCCGGGGCCGGATCGAGGTGCCCGCCGACGCGCCGCAGGAGGCCGTCCGGGCGGCGGCCCTGGCGGCGGTCGCGTCCGCGCTGGCCGGCAAGGAACCCCGCAAGGTCATCGTGGTGCCGGGCCGGCTGGTCTCGGTCGTCGCCTGAGCTGTCGGGAAGGGCCCCTCGTCGACGCTTCACGCGGCGCGAGGGGCCCGTCCCACCGGCCCGCCCCCGTGCTGCTGCCGGACCGGGGCGGGTCAGGGTTCGCGGCGGTGGACGACCAGCGCGGCCACCAGGGTGGCGACGACCGGCCAGACGGCGAGGGCCACCCAGGAACCCGGGATCGTGGCGAGATGCTCGTTGAACTGGATGTAGGGGTTCGCGACGAGCCGTTCCCAGGCCGGCACCGGCAGGGCGTTGTGGATCGCGGCCGTCCACCGGTTCTCCAGGTCGAAGGCCAGCGGCAACAGCAGCAGCAGTCCCGTGGTCGCGACGATCGCCGGGGCGGTGTGCCGCAGCAGCGCGCCGAAGCCCAGGCCGATGAGCGCGCAGACCGGCAGCAGCAGCGCCGAGGCGACGACCGCCCGCAACGCCCCGGGGTCGCCGAGCGACGCGCCGGCCCCCCGGTCGGCGAGGATGGCCTGCGACAGCCCGAACGACACAGCTGCGGTCAGCACCCCGACGGCCAGCATGACCGTCGCCAACACCAGCACCTTGGCGGCGGCCACGGCGGATCGGGCCGGTACGGCGGCGAACGTCGTACGGATCTGGCCGCTGGCGTACTCACCGGCGATCGCCACCGCGCCGACCGCCCCGGCGGCGAGGATGACGAACAGCCAACCCTCCTCGGGGAAGGCGTCGTGGATCGGGTCGAACGCGGCCTGCCGCTCCGCCGAGTAGCCCGGCCAGTTGTGGTGGTCGGCCAGCGCCGCCCGCACGCTGAACAGCACGGCCGACACCGCGATCAGCGCCAGCGACCCGTAGGTGGACCGCAGCGAGAACAGCTTGAGCCACTCGGCGGCGAGCAGGTCACGGAAGCGGGCGGCGGGCTCGACGGCCCGGCGCCCGGCGCCCGGGTGGCCTCGGTCGGGGCGGTCACCGGTGTTCTCCCGCCCGGTAGTCGACGCGGTCGGCGGTGAGGTTCATGAACGCTTCCTCCAACGAGGTGGACCGGGTGATCAACTCGTGCACCGGGATGCCCCGGCTGAAGGCCAGGTCGCCGAGCGCCGTCGGGCTCAGGCCGGTCACCGTGAGCGCCCCGTCCGGGGCCGTCCCGACGTCCGCGCCCGCCTCGCGCACCGCGACGGTCAGCGCCGTCGGGTCCGGCGTACGGACCACGACCTGCGCCCGGACGCTGCGGGCGGCGAACTCGGCCAGGCTCTCGTCGGCGATCAACTCGCCCCGGCCGATCACCACCAGGTGCTGGGCGGTCTGTTCCATCTCGCTCATCAGATGGCTGGAGACGAGGACGGTCCGGCCCTCGGCGGCGAGCCGCCGGAACAGTTCGCGCACCCACCGCACCCCTGCCGGGTCGAGCCCGTTGAACGGCTCGTCGAACAGCAGCGTCGGCGGATCGCCGAGCAGCGCGGCGGCGATACCGAGTCGTTGCTTCATGCCGAGCGAGAAGCCACCGATCCGGCGTCCGGCGACGCCGCTCAGGCCCACCTCGCCCAGCACCTCGTCGACCCGCGACCGGCCGATGGCGTTGCTGGCGGCGAGCGCCCGCAGGTGCGACCGGGCACTCCGCCCGCCGTGCACGTCGCCCGCGTCGAGCAGCGCGCCGACGTGCCGTAACCCGCGCCGACGCGCGGCGAACGGCTGCCCGTCCACCAGGGCACTGCCGCTGGTCGGGCGGTGCAGGCCGAGCAGCAACCGGAGGGTGGTGGACTTGCCGGCGCCGTTGGGCCCGAGGAATCCGGTCACGTGTCCGGGTCGGACGGTGAGGGTGAGCCGGTCGACGGCCGTGGTCCGGCCGTACCGCTTGGTGAGGTCACGTATCTCGATCACGGCTTCGACGTTGCCGGACGGTGGCCGAGCGGGCGTCGTACCGCCGGCCACTTCGGGCACTGTGGGACGGGCCCGGGGGCGTACGCCCGCCGGCTGATGACCACCCGGCCGCCCGCTGGCTACGGTGTGCCCATGCGTGCCGTCGCCGCCCGTCCGTACCCTGTCGCCCACCGGGTGCGGACGGTCCTCATCTGGGCCGGGGTGGGCCTGTTCCCGGTCGTGGTGCTGTTCGCGTCGACCGTCGGCACGGGTGGTCCACTCCTGCCGGTCCCCACCCCCGACGGGAGCGTGCCGGGGATTCCGCTGCGCTACCTCGCGCCGGCGCTGGTGGTGCTGCTGCCCGCCGCGCTGCTGGGACGTCGTCCGCTGCTCGCGTTGGGGCTGGCCCTCGTCGGGGCCTGCACGGTGACCGTGGCGACGAACGCCTGGGAGAACGGCTACCTGTCCGCCGTCTGGTACCTGCAGTTCCTCGTCATCGATGCGATGGTGGGGCTGGTCGCGGCACGCTTCCCGGGCCGGATCGCGGTCCCCGCCGCCGCCGTGGTGCTCGTGCTGCAGGTCACGGCGGGTTTCGTCAACTCAGCCACCGGCCCGGTCGACCGGGCCGCCAGCTCGGTGCTGCTGGTGGTCGCCGCCGTGGTGGCCGGCGGCGCGGCGCGGGCCCGCGGTCGGCAGGCCGAGGAGTCACGCGCGCACGCCGCCGTCGAGGCGGTCACCGCGGAGCGGCTGCGGATCGCCCGGGAAGTGCACGACATGGTGGCGCACAGCATCGGTGTCATCGCCATCCAGGCGGGTGTCGGCGCCCGGGTCATCGAGACCCAGCCGGGGGAGGCCCGGGCTGCGCTCGCCGCCATCGAGCAGACCAGCCGGGACACGCTGGCCGGGCTGCGGCGTACCGTCGGCGCGCTGCGTCACCCGCAGCAGGCGGAGGCGTCGCTGGACCCGCCGCCCGGTCTGGCGGACCTGGACCGGCTGGTCGACGTGGCCGCCGACGCGGGGGTGCGGGTGGCGGTACGCCGGGAGGGCCCGCCCCGACCCCTGCCCGGGGAGGTCGACCTCGCGGCCTACCGGATCGTGCAAGAGGCCCTGACGAACGTCGTGCGGCACGCGGGCGTCGACCAGTGCCGGGTCACCCTCGACTATCTGCCGGACGGGCTCCGTGTCGAGGTGGTCGACGCGGGCCGGGGCACTCCGCCCGGCGGTGCGGGCGTCGGGCACGGGATCCTCGGCATGCGGGAACGGGCGACTCTGCTCGGGGCCGGTTCGCCGCCGGGCCGCGCCCGGAGGGCGGCTTCCGGGTTGCGGTCCGCCTGCCGGCCGACGGCGGACGGGTGGGCGTCCAGGTGCCCGCCGAGGCCGAGGGGTGAGCATCCGGGTGCTGCTCGTCGACGACCAGCCGCTGGTCCGCGCGGGTCTGCGGGTGCTGATCGCCGACGCGCCCGACATCGAGGTGGTCGGTGAGGCCGGCACCGGCACGGAGGCGGTCCGGCTGGCCCGGGACGTGGTGCCCGACGTGGTGCTGATGGACCTGCGGATGCCCGGGACCGACGGCATCACCGCCACCCGGGCGATCACCGCCGCCGGCGGCCCGACCCGGGTGCTGGTGCTGACCACGTTCGACGACGACGCGCACGTGCACGGCGCACTGCGTGCCGGGGCGAGCGGATTCCTGGTCAAGGACATGGCCCTGGACGACATCCTCGGCGCGGTCCGGGTGGTCGCCGCCGGTGACGCCCTCATCGCTCCGGCGGTGACCCGCCGGCTGATCGCCGAATTCGCCCGCCGCCCCGACCGGGCTGCCCACCCGCGCCCCCTGCCCGGGGTGACCGAGCGGGAACGCGAGGTGCTGACCCTGGTCGGTCGGGGACTGTCCAACGCGGAGATCGCCGCCCACCTGTTCATCAGCGCGGCCACCGCCAAGGCCCACGTGGCCCGGCTGTTCACCAAGCTCGGCGCACGGGACCGGGTACACCTGGTCATCGCCGCCTACGAGGCCGGGCTGGTCCACCCCGCGCACCGTGACGACCGTGACGCGGATCGCGGCCCCTGACCCGCCGGGGCGACGGCACGCCACCGGCCGGCCCGTCCGGCGTCGGCGCCGGTCCCCGACGCCGGTCGGGGTCAGCCCGGGTCGAGCCGGCGTCGGCGCTCCGCCCGCCACCACTGGTACGCCAGCACCGCGCTGGCGATCAGCCCGAGGCCGGCCGGGGCGGCGGCGTACCAGTTGATGCTGCCGGGGGAGCTGGCCGCCGCGCCGACGGCGGCGTAGCCGAAGGCGGTCGGGGCGGAGGCCAGCACGCTGCCGACCAGGAACGGCAACACCCGCGCCCCGGTGGTGCCGTAGCCGTAGCTGACCAGGCCGAACCCGGCGATCGGCAGCATCCGTACGGTGATCACGCCCAGCACGCTCTGCCGGGCGAACCAGCCGTCGAGCCGGGCCAGCCGGCCGCGTACCCGTTCGGCGACGAACTCCCGCCCCAGCACCCGGCCGACGGCGAAGCCGAGCGCGGCGGCCAGCAGCGCCGCGCCGAGCGCGTACGCCGCCCCCTCCAAGGCACCGAAGACGGCCCCCGCCACGAGCGTGACGAAGGTCCGGGGGACGAGCGCCACCAGCAGCAACGCCCCGACGACGATCCCGACGACCGGGGCGTACCCGCCGAGGGTGTCGGCCAGCCGGGGCAGCTCGCCGACGTCCGGCCGGGGTGCCACCAGCAGCACCGCCGCGAACCCGACGAGCATGACCAGCAGCAGGGCGAACCGCCGGGCGGACGGCTGACCGAGCGACCGCCGGGCGGCGGCGACCGCGGCCGCCCGACGGTGGGTCATGTCCGGGCGGCGGAGGCCACCGCGGTGCGGCGTTCGGAGCGGAGCCGGTCGGCCCAGGTGTCGTCCAGCGGGGGGAGTTGGTGCGCGCCGGTGGCCCAGCGCAGCAGCAGGTCGGCCAGGGCCGGGTTACGGGCCAGTGCCGGCCCGTGCGAGTAGGTGCCCAGCAGGCTGCCCCGCCAGGCCCCCTCGGTGACGCCGTCGTTGCCGACCCCGGCGCTGACCCGGGCCAGTGGCGACACACCGGGGCCGAGGTGGGTCCGGCCGCCGTGGTTCTCGAACCCGGACAGCGCCGGCACCCCCAGCCTCGGGTCGATCTCGCCGGCCAGCTCGCCGACCGCCCGGGTGGGACCCCGGTCGGAGGAGAGGTCGAGCAGCTCCAGCCCGGCGCACTTGGTGCCCTTGGCGAAGAAGGAGGTGCCGAGCAGTTGGTAGCCGGCGCAGACGCCGAAGACCACCGACCCCTGGGCGACGGCCCGGTGCAGGCCACCGTCGGCGAGCAGGCGCTGCGCGCCGAGTGCCTGCGGGCCGTCCTCGCCGCCGCCGATCAGGTAGATGTCGGCGGTGGCGGGCAGCCGCTGGTCGGAGCGGACCTCCAGCACCTCGACCGGCATCCCGCGCTGCTGCGCCCGGCGGGCCAGGATCAGCAGGTTGCCCCGGTCGCCGTAGGTGGAGAGCAGGTCGGGGTAGATCCAGACGATACGCAGGCTCTCAGTTGACACGGTCCAACTCCGCTCGGATGTCCTGGAAGGCGGTGTAGTTCGCGATGACCTCCAGCCGGCCCGGCGGCACCGCCCGGACCGCCTCGCCGAACGCCCGGACGTGCTGGAACGGCACCCCGTTGACGTCGAGCCGGACCGCCAGGTCGTACGCCCGGTCGCCGGTGATGAGCACCTGCCGGCCGCGCAGCGGGGCGAAGTCGACGTCGAACAGCCAGGAGGTGTCCAGCCCGTCGGGGTCGCGGGCGTTGATGGACAGCAGGGTCGGCGCCTCGTCGGCCATGTCGAACGCCTCCAGCCAGCTGGCCGGGTTCTTCGCCAGCAGCAGCCGGATGTTGCGGCCGTCCCGGTCGACCTGGGCGTACCGGCCGGCGACCGAGCTGACCGTGTGCAGCCGGGAGACCGCGTCGACGGGGCGTACCCCGAACTCGGCGGCGACGGCGAGGGCGGTGGCCGCGTTGCCGAGGTTGACCTTGCCGGGGAGCTGGAGGGTCACCTTGTGCCAGGCCCCGGTGGGGTCGAGCACACCGTCGTCCTCCACCGTCCACTGGGCGTCCGGGCGGCGCAGCGGGCAGCCGGTGCACCACCACTGCTCGCCGGAGCGCTGGATGGTGGAGCCGCACTCCGGGCAGACCCAGGAGTCGTCGTGCCAGCGCTGGCCGGCGCTGAACCAGGTGACGTGCGGCGGGCGGACGCCCCGGGCGGGGTCGGCCGGCGGGGTCGCCGCCCAGACCACCATCGGGTCGTCGGCGTTGGCCACCACCCGCACGTCGGTGTGCCGGATCAGGGCGGCCCGCCAGAGCTGCGCCATCATGGCCACCTCCTTGGCCCGGTCGAGCTGGTCGCGGGAGAGGTTGAGCAGGGCCACCACGTGCGGTTCGGTGGCCTCCAGCACCTGCGCGAGGTAGTGCTCGTCGACCTCCAGCACCGCGTACGGGGTGCTGCCGGCCTTGGCCAGCGCCGAGGTGTGCCCGGTGGGCATGTTGGCGCCGAAGGAGTTGGTGGCGACCCGGCCGAGCACGCCGACGGCGGCGGCGCTGAGCCGGGTGGTGGTGGTCTTGCCGTTGGTGCCGGAGATCAGCGCGATGGCGCGACCGGCCGAGAGGTGGGCCAGCAGGTCCGGGTCGATCTTCAGCCCGATCCACCCGCCGATCACCGAGCCGTCGCCCCGGCCGGCGGCGCGCGACAGCGCCGCGGCGGTCCTCGACACGGAGCTGGCCACCTTCGCCCGCAGGGGCATCTTCGCGTCTGTCACGCGAGCGAGGTTACCGGACCTCCGCGCCCGCCAGATCGCCGCCGACGGCGAACCGTTCGGTCGGGGTGGGCCGGGCGTCCGGTCGGTGAGCGCTCCACCGGACGGAGTCGATCAATGTCGGGTAGCGGACGCGGCGCGGGGGCGGCTCGGCCCTCCACTTCGCTCCACCGGCTCTGACGTGCGGTTTTATCCCCGTCGGCGACGCGCCGGGCGGGCGATTCTGGTTGCAGGTGGAGGGAAGTGGAGTAGAGTGGGGCGCATTGGTGAGGCCGGGAGGGCCCACCGGCCCAGGGGGTCAGCGGCGCCGCGAACGCCGCTCAGGGCGAGGGGGTTGGGCCGATGTTCCTCGGCACCCACACTCCGCGCCTGGACGAAAAGGGTCGGTTGATCCTTCCGGCCAAGTTCCGGGACGAACTGGCGGGGGGTGTCGTGATCACCAAAGGACAGGATCGCTGTCTCTACGTCTTCCCCACGCCCGAGTTCCAGCGGATCGCCGAGCAGTTGCGCGCGCAGCCGATGACGAACAAGGCGGCCCGGGCCTACAGCCGGGTCTTCTTCGCCAGCGCGCACGACGAGGTCCCCGACAAGCAGGGCCGGGTCACCATCCCGGCCCACCTACGGTCCTATGCCGCGCTCGACCGGGATCTGGTGGTGATCGGGGCGTCCACCCGGGTGGAGATCTGGGACCGGGCGGCCTGGGAGAGCTACCTCGCCGACAGCGAAGACGACTTCGCCGACATCGAGGAGGGGGTGCTGCCCGGCGGTCTGTAGGGCGTGGCGACGCCCGACGTACTGCGAGATCTCCAGCCGCTTTCGAGTTCCTGGCGCCCCTTCCCCGGTGCCAGGGGCACGATCTCCACCCCGGGTCGGTGACCCGGAGCCGGAGCGGGAGCGGATGGGGATCTGGCGGTACGACGGTACGGCGTCGTCCGACGAGCAGAGCGCGACACGACGAGACTTATTCCACAGTGGGGGTCGACATGGGGGAGCTGCGCGGCACGCACGTGCCGGTGCTGCTCGAGCGGTGCCTCGAGCTGCTGGCCCCCGCGCTGGACCGGGGCGGCCGTACGGTCCACGTCGATGCCACGCTGGGTCTGGCCGGGCACGCCGAGGCGGTGCTGCAACGGCACCCGCACACGGTGCTGATCGGCCTGGACCGGGACACCGAGGCCCTGGCGCACGCCCGGGTCCGGCTGGCCCGGTTCGCCGACCGGATCCACCTGGAGCACGCCGTCTACGACGAGCTGCCCGAGGTGGTGGCGCGGTTGGGCTATCCGGGCATCGACTCGGTGCTGTTCGACCTGGGCGTCTCCTCACTGCAACTCGACGCGCCCGACCGCGGGTTCGCCTACGCCCAGGACGCGCCCCTGGACATGCGGATGGACCAGACCGGGGGGGTGACCGCCGAGGAGGTGGTCAACAGCTACTCCCACCCGGACTTGGCCCGGGTGTTGCGGGTCTACGGCGAGGAGAAGTTCGCCGGCCGGATCGCCTCGGCGATCCTGCGGGAGCGGGAGCGGGGCCGGATCACCTCGTCGGCCCGGTTGGCCGAGCTGGTCAGGGAGAGCATTCCGGCACCAGCGCGACGAACCGGGGGACACCCGGCCAAGAGAACGTTTCAGGCTTTACGGATCGAGGTAAACAGGGAACTGGTGGTGCTGGAGACGGCGCTGCCGGCTGCCCTCGACACGCTCAACGTGGGCGGTCGCATGGTGGTCCTGTCCTACCACTCGTTGGAGGACCGGCTCACCAAGCAGGCGCTCGCCGACCGGGTCCGCAGTAAGGGCCCGGTCGACCTCCCGGTGGAACTACCCGGGTCGGGTCCGACGTTCCGGCTGCTCAGCCGGGGTGCCGAACTCGCCGGGGAGGCCGAGGTCACCGCGAACCCGCGGGCCGCATCCGTGCGGTTGCGGGCGGCGGAGCGACTCGACCCGACCACCGGGCAGCAGGGGCGGACCGACCGCGAACGGTCCCGCCGACGGGTCAGGGCGATGCACCAACCGGGCACGGGGTCGACGCCGGGTTCCACAGTGGACGACGGGGCGACGTCGGGGGACGGCAGGACGGACGAACAGGGGGAGGGGACATGAACGTCAACAAGCGTGACGACCGCGACGCGGTCGTCGGGCAGCGCGCACCGCGGTCGGGGGGCCGGACCACGGCGCAGCGCACGACCCGTACCACGATGCCGGCGGACCTCGCCGGTCGAGCGGGGGAGGCTCGCCGGGGGGCGCGCGAGTTCCCCACCCAGGGCAGCGCCGCGCTGCGGCCGGCCGAGCAGCCGGCCACCCGGACCACCGGCACCGGTTCACCCCGGCTGCGGGTGGCGCCGCCGCCGCCGGTCCGGGTGCCCCGGGCGCCGTTCGCGGCACTGATCGTGGTGCTGGTGGTCGGTGGGGTGCTGGGCATCCTCGCCGTCAACACCAAGATCAACGAGAACGCGTTCCGGCTCCAGCAGCTCCAGCAGCAGCAGGCCCGCCTCGACGTCGACCAGCAGCAGCTGGAGAAGCAGATCGAGGAGGCCAAGGAGCCGGGCAACCTGACCGCCGAGGCCCGCAAGCTGGGCCTGGTGGAGGCCGGCGAACCGGCGTACATCCGGCTGCCGGACGGTCGGCTGATCGGCGTGCCGCAGCCGGCCGACGGACAGCCGGCGATCACCAGCCAGCAGGGCAACGGGGGGTAACACCCGTGCCACCCAGATCCGACGAACCGCGCCGGGACGCCACGGGCTCCCGGCGCGGATCGGTTCGTGGTGGGACCGCCCGGGGCGGCGAGCCACGCCCGCCGGAGCCCCGCACACCAGAACCACGGACCCCGCAGTCGCGCACCGGCGAACCCCCGGCCGCCGGACCCCGGGCCGGTGAGTCCCGGGGACAGGGCCGGGCCGGGGACGCCCGCACCGGGCAGCCCCGCGCCGGGGACGGCGGGGGGATCTCCGACGCGCGGGCGTACACCCCCCGGGGGCGGACCATCCGGGAGAGCAGCGACGAACGGGGCGGGCAACGGCGTACCCCCCGGGCCGGACGCTCCGGCGACCCGTTCCGGCCCGCCCTCCAGGTGCTCGACGGCGGCCGGGCCGCCGCCAACCGGGCCGGCCGCCGGGAGGCCGCCCCGACCGGGCGCACCGGCGTCATCCGGACCGTGCCGGCCACGGCCGCCCCCGACGACGACGAGTTCGCCGATCCGCCCGCGCCGCGCCGCCGCCCCGGCCGCACCACCCCGCGCCGCACCGACGCACCCGGCCGGGGTGCCCCCGCCGGACCGAGGCACCCCGGCGCACCGACCGGCCCGCCGGCCGGCGACCGGTCCGCAAGCCGCGTCGCCCGCCGAAGCTGGCCGAACCGCGACGCCGGCTGCGGCTGGGCACCGCGCTCGTGCTGGCGGTCTTCGCCGTGATCGGTATCCGGCTGGTCGTCCTGCAGGCCGTGGACACCCCGGCGTACGCCGGCGGTGGCGTCGGCAACCGGCTCAGCCGGGTCGAACTGCCGGCCCCGCGCGGGTCGATCGAGGACCGCAACGGCGCCCCGCTGGCCCGCAGCGTCGAGGCGCGGTACGTCTTCGTCGACCCCACCCTGGTCAAGGACCGGACGGAGACCGCGAAGCTGCTTTCCCCGCTGCTCGGCATTCCCGTCTCCGAGCTGGCCGAGAAGATGAAGCGCCAGGGCGGGCTCCAGTTCCGTTATCTGGCCCGGGGCGTCGACATCGCCCAGGCCAAGCAGATCGAGGCGCTCGAACTGGCCGGCATCGGCACCCACCGTGACGAGCGCCGCGAGGTGCCCGGCGGTGACCTGGCCGCCAACCTGGTCGGCTTCACCAGCCCGGACATGGACGGTCTGGAGGGGCTGGAGGCCCGCTACGACGACGTGCTGCGCGGGCAGGACGGCCGGTGGGTCTACGAGGCCGGCGCGGGCGACCTGGACGCGCCCATCCCCGGCGGCTACAGCCAGACCACCGCCCCCAGGCCGGGCAGCTCGCTGGTGCTCACCACCGACCGGGACCTCCAGTTCCAGGTGCAGCAGATCCTCAGCCGGCAGATGGCGCAGACCCGGGGCGCGATCGGCGCGGCCGTGGTGCTCGACGTCAAGACCGGTGAGGTGCTGGCCCAGGCGAGCAACCCGACCTACAACGCGGCGTCACCGGATCAGAGCCGGCCCACCGACCGGGAGGACGCGGCCACCAGTTTCGTGGTCGACCCGGGTTCGGTGCACAAGGCGATCACCTACGGCGCGGCGTTGCAGGAGGGCGTCATCACCCCCGACAGCGCCTGGCCGGTCGCCAACACCATCACCCGGGGCGGGGTGACCTTCCGCGACACCCACCCGGCCGAGGGTAAGAAGTTGAGCGTGGCCGGGATGCTCGCCTACTCGTCCAACGTCGGCACCATCGAGATCGGCGACCGGCTCGGCCCGGACCGGCTGATCGACTACCAGAAGCGGTTCGGGTTGGGGCAGCCCACCGGCGAGGGGATGCCCGGCGAGGCGTCCGGGCGGCTGCTCCCGGCCGACCAGTGGAGCGGCTCGTCCTACGGCTCGGTGCCGATCGGGCACAGCGTCGACGCGACCCCGCTGCAGATGGCCGCCGCGTACGCCACGATCGCCAACGACGGCACCTACGTCCAGCCGCACCTGATCAAGGAGGTGGTCGGGGCGGACGGCAAACGCACCCCGGCCGCCGCCCCGGTCACCCGTTCGGTGCTCAGCCCGAGCAACGCCGCCGCGCTGCGTACCCTGCTGGAGGCGGTCACCACCGTCGACGGCGCGACCGGCCTGGCCGCCGCGGTGCCCGGCTACCGGATCGCCGGCAAGACCGGCACCGGGCTGCGCTACGTCAACGGCAAGCAGCAACCCGGCGAGGTCGGCTCGTTCATCGGGATGGCCCCCGCCGAAGCACCCCGGTACGTGGTGGCGGTCTTCGTGTGGAACCCCGAGGGCGGTGGCGGCGCGGTCGTCGCCCCGGCGTTCCGCGAGATGATGGGCTTCACGCTGCGTCACTACCGGGTCCCGCCGTCGCGCGGGAAGTCTCCCAACTTCGAGGTCTTTCCGCGCTGACCGGGAACGGCGGGACATCATCGGTGAGTGCCGACGAACCACCGGGGCGGCTGTGCGGCCGGAACCGGACGACCGGGTAGGGTCTGACGCCGTGCCCGGCAATCCACGCCCCCGTACCGTGCCCGGAGTCCGGCTCGGCGACCTCGCCGACCGGCTCGCCGTGACGCCGCCGGCCGACGCCGCCGCGCTGGTCGTGACCGGGGTGACCCACGCCAGCCAGGAGGTCCGCCCCGGCGACCTGTACGCCGCGCTGCCCGGTGCCCGTCGGCACGGCGCGGAGTTCGCCGCCGCCGCCGCCACGGCCGGCGCGGTGGCCGTGCTGACCGACCCGTCCGGTGCGGCGGCGGCCGGCGCGACCGGGCTGCCCGTGCTGGTGACGCCCGACCCCCGGGCGGTGCTGGGTGAGCTGGCCGCCGCGGTCTACGGCGACCCGACCGACGGGCTGACCGTGATCGGGGTGACCGGCACCGCCGGCAAGACCTCCACCGCCTACCTGATCGAGTCGGGGCTGCGCGCCGCCGGTCACGTCACCGGCCTGATCGGCACGGTGGAGACCCGGTTGGGTGACCTGGTGATCGACAGCGTCCGGACCACCCCGGAAGCCACCGACCTGCACGCGCTGCTCGCCGCCGCGCGGGAGCGCGGGGTGACCGCGGTGGTCATGGAGGTGTCCAGTCACGCGCTGGCGATGGGCCGGGTCGGCGGGGTCCGGTTCACCGTCGGCGGCTACACCAACTTCGGCTCCGACCACCTCGACTTCCACGCCGACTCGGCCGACTACTTCGCCGCCAAGGCGAAACTGTTCGACGGGCGCTGCCGGGTCGAGGTGCTCAACCACGACGACCCGGCCCTGCGTCCGCTGTTCCGCCCGGCCACGGTCAGCTACTCGGCGGCCGGCGACCCGACCGCCACCTGGTGGGCCGACCGGGTCGGCGGCGAGGGCTACGCCCAGCGGTTCACCGCCCACGGCCCGGACGACCTGGCCCTGCCCGCCGGGGTGGCGCTGCCCGGCCGGCACAACGTGGCCAACGCGCTGCTCGCCGTCGCCTGCCTGGTCGCCGCCGGGGTCGACCCGGCGACCGCCGTCGCCGGGGTGGCCGCCTGCGGCGGGGTGCCCGGCCGGCTGGAACTGGTCAGCGGGGACGCGCCGGTGCGCGGCGTGGTCGACTACGCGCACAAGACCGACGCCGTGGTGGCGGCCCTGGCCGCGTTGCGCGACACCGGCACCGGCCGGTTGATCTGCGTCATCGGCGCCGGTGGTGACCGGGACCGGGGCAAGCGGCCGGTGATGGGTGCCGCCGCCGCCCGGGGTGCCGACGTGGTGCTGGTGACCGACGACAACCCGCGCACCGAGGACCCGGCGACGATCCGGGCCGAGGTGCTGGCCGGGGCGTACGCCGCCGACGCCGCCGCCCGGATCGTCGAGGTGCCGGGCCGACGGGAGGCGATCGCCGAGGCGGTGCGGCTGGCCGCACCGGGCGACGTGGTGGCGCTGCTCGGCAAGGGACACGAACGCGGTCAGGAGATCGCCGGCGAGGTGCACCCGTTCGACGACCGCACCGAGCTGGCGCAGGCGTTGCGCGTCCGCTTCGGCGACCTGGCGGGTCGCCGGTGATCCCGCTGAGCCTGGCCGAGGTCGCCACGGCGGTCGGTGGCCGGCTGCACGCCGCCGACCCGGCCACCGTGGTCACCGGTCCGGTCGAGTTCGACTCCCGCAAGGTCGCCGCCGGGGCGCTCTTCGTCGCCTTCCCCGGCGAGCGGGTCGACGGGCACGACTACGCCGCCGGTGCGGTCGCCGCCGGTGCGGTGGCGGTGCTCGGCACCCGGGAGCTGCCCGGGGTGCCGATGGTGCTGGTGGACGACGCGCTGGCCGCGCTGGGCCGGCTGGCCCGCACGGTGGTGGACCGGCTGCCCGGGCTCACCGTGATCGGGCTGACCGGTTCCTCGGGCAAGACCACCACCAAGGACCTGATCGCGCAGCTCGCCGTGCGGCTCGGCCCGACGGTCGCCCCGCCCGGGTCGTTCAACAACGAGCTGGGGCACCCGTACACCGCGTTGCAGGCCACCGCGCAGACCCGGTACCTGGTGATGGAGAAGGGCGCCCGGGGCGTCGGACACGTCCGCTACCTCTGTGACGTGGTGCCGCCGCAGGTCTCGGTGGTGCTCAACGTCGGGGTGGCGCACCTGGGCGAGTTCGGTTCGGTGGAGAACATCGCCCTGGCCAAGGGGGAGCTGGTGGAGGCGCTGCCGGCCGACGGGCTGGCCGTGCTCAACGCCGACGACCCGCTGGTCGCCGCGATGGCGTCCCGCACCGCCGCCCGGGTGGTCCGCTACGGCGAGTCCGCCGACGCCGACGTCCGCGCGGTCGACGTCACCCTGGACGAGCGGGGCCGGCCGGCGTACACCCTCGTCACCCCGGAGGGGACGGCCCCGGTGCGGCTCGGCCTGACCGGCCGGCACCAGGTCTCCAACTCGCTCGCCGCGGCGGCGGTGGCCCGGGAGCTGGGCATGCCGCTGGCCGAGCTGGCGGCGGCCCTGGGCGACCTGGGGCTGGTCTCCAGCCGCCGGATGGACGTCTTCACCCGTCCCGACGGGGTGACCGTGATCGACGACTCGTACAACGCCAACCCGGCCTCGATGGCGGTGGCGCTGCGGGCGCTGGCCGGGATGCACCGGGGCGGGCGGACGTTCGCCGCGCTGGGCTACATGGCCGAGCTGGGCGCGTACGAGGACGAGGGGCACCGGGAGGTCGGCCGGCTCGCGGCCGAACTCGGTGTCGACCGGCTGCTCGTGGTGGGTGAGCCGGCCGCGCCGATCCACGAGGGCGCGACAGCGGTAAGTGACTGGGGAGGAGAGTCGGTGCTGCTCACCGATCAGGCGGCGGCCGTCGAGGTGCTGCGCAGCGAGCTACGACCGGGCGACGTCGTCCTGGTGAAGGGCTCCCGGTACCGCACCTGGGAGGTCGTCGACGCCCTGCGGGCCGACGCCCAGGCTGACGGGCCCGGCGCGGGGGGTGCCGCGTGAGGGCGGTCATCGTCGCCATCGGCGTGGCGTTCCTGGTGTCGCTGCTGGCCACCCCGCTGGCGATCAAGGTGTTCGCCCGGCTCAAGGCCGGCCAGCCGATCCGATCGAACCTCGGGCTGGCCAGCAACGAGGGCAAGAAGGGCACGCCGACGATGGGCGGCGTGGTGTTCATCCTGGCCACGGTCATCGCGTACGTCGCCGGCCACCTCGCCCTGACCACCCTGCCGGACGCGCAGATCGCCCAGGTCGAGCCGACCATCACCGCCCTGGTGCTGCTGGGGCTGATGGTCTTCTCCGGCGCGGTCGGCTTCATCGACGACTTCCTCAAGGTGCGCAAGCGGCACAGCGGCGGGCTCAACAAGCGCGGCAAGCTGTTCGGGCAGATCCTGGTCGGCGCGGTCTTCGGGGTGGTCGCGCTGTACTTCCCGAGCAGCATGACCGACGCCAGTGGCGCGACGACCAACACCGAGACCGTGGGCAGCACCACGCTGAGCTTCATCCGGGACATCCCGGCCCTGGAGATCGGCAAGGTCGCCTCGGTGATCGTGATCATCATGGTGGTGATGGCGGCGACCAACGGGGTCAACCTCACCGACGGGCTGGACGGGCTGGCCACCGGCGCCTCGGTGATGGTGCTGGCCGCGTACGCGCTGATCGCGTTCTGGCAGTACCGGCACTGGTGCGCCGACCCGACGTACACCGCCAACCCGGACAACTACTGCTACGCCGTCCGGGACCCGTTGGAGATCGCGCTGATCGCCGGGGCGGCGGCCGGGGCGTGCGTGGGCTTCCTGTGGTGGAACACCTCGCCGGCCCGGATCTTCATGGGCGACACCGGCGCGCTGGGCCTGGGCGGGCTGATCGCCGGGATGGCGATGTCCACCCGTACCGTGCTGCTGCTGCCGATCCTCGGCGGGCTGTTCGTGATCATCACGATGTCCGTGGTGATCCAGATCATCTCGTTCCGGACCACCGGCAAGCGGGTGTTCCGGATGTCCCCGCTGCAGCACCACTTCGAGTTGGCCGGCTGGAGCGAGGTCAACATCGTGGTCCGGTTCTGGATCATCGCGGGCATCGGGGTGGCCATCGCGCTGGGCCTGTTCTACAGCGACTTCCTCGCCAGCATGGGCTGATCGCGTTCCGGGCCGGTACCTGCCCCGCGCGCCGGTTCCGTCCGCGCCGGGACGCCACCGGACCACCGGCGGACGGGGGTTCCTCCTACCGGAGGGGCCCCCGTCGCGCATTTCGACACGCCGACCGGGGGGAACGGCCGGAACCGGCCGCCCGCAGCGGCGATGATGGGCGGGTGGGGGAGGACCGAGGCACCAGCACCGGCACGACGGCGCAGACCCAGCCACGGCGGGTCGCGGGCGCGGGGCGTACCGCCGATCCGCCCCCGGTGCTGTCCGGGCTGGGGCCGGCCGGCGGCCTGGCGGCGCTGCGCGGCCTGCTGGCCCGCCCGCTGGCCTCCTACTACCTGCTGCTGTCCAGCGCCGGCCTGCTGCTGCTGATCGGCCTGACCATGGTCTTCTCGGCGACCAGCGTGCGCGACTACGCCGAGGCCGGCGACGCCGCCGCCTCGGTGACCAAACAGGCCATCTTCGCGGTGATCGGCATCGTCGCGTTCTGGGCCTGCCAGCGGCTGCCGGCCACCACCTTCCGCTCGCTGGGCCGGCCGCTGCTCGGCGGGGCCGTGGTGCTGCTGCTGGTGCTCAACCTGCTGGTGGCGCTCAACGCGCTGTTCGGGCTGAAGTCGCTGGGGCCGCTGCAGGCCAACCTGCTCTGGCTCTATCTCGGGCCGATCCAGGTGCAGCCCGCCGAGCTGGCCAAGCTCGCGCTGGTGCTGTGGGGCGCGCACGTGGTGGCCCGCAAGGGCGCCGCGCTGGGCTGGTGGAAGGAGTTGGCCACCCCGCTGTTCCCGGTGGTCGGCCTGCTCTTCGTGCTGGTCGGCTACAACGACCTGGGCAGCATGCTCTGCCTGCTGGCCATCGTGGTCGGGCTGCTCTGGGCGGCCGGGGTGCGGCTGCGGGTCTTCGCCGCCCTCTCCGCGGTCGGCCTGGCCGGCGTCGGCCTGCTCGTCGCGGTGGCCTCCCTCGGCGCCGGCTCCGGGGCACGCGGCCAGGAGAACTACCGGCTGGCCCGGCTCACCTCGTTCCTCGACACGCCCGACCCGGCCAAGTGCGTCGAGGACGCCTGCTGGCAGATGGTCCAGGCCCGCAACGCCATCGAACACGGCGGCTGGTTCGGCGTCGGGCTGGGCAAGAGCAGCCTCAAGTTCGGTTGGCTGCCGGCCGCCCACAACGACTTCATCTTCGCCGTCATCGCCGAGGAGCTGGGCGTGGTCGGCTGCACCGTCATCCTGGTGCTCTTCGCCGTGCTGGCCTACACCGGGCTGCGGATCGCCCGCCGGGTCGCCGACCCGTTCCGCCGGCTCGCCGCCACCGCCGTCACCGCCTGGCTGACCGGCCAGGCCGTGATCAACATCGGTGGGGTGACCAAGCTGCTGCCGCTGACCGGGGTGCCGCTGCCGTTCATCTCCGACGGCGGCAGCGCCCTGGTCGTCACCCTGGCCGCGGTCGGCATGCTCGCCTCCTTCGCCCGCGCCGAACCCGACGCCGCCCGAGCCCTGCACGCCCGTCCGCCCGCCCGATGGGTCCGACTAGTCTGGGCCCCGTTGCCGCCGCTTCCCGGTGCGCGGAGCCGACCGGCGTCGCCACCGGCTGCCCCGGGGTCCGTACCCCGGGCGCGCGGGCGGCGACCCGACGATCAGGCCGTACCGCGCGGCGTCCGGCAGGACCGGACCCGGGGCGGGCCGGCGAGCGAGAGGAGACGCTGATGGGTCCGCTGCGTTCGGTGGTGCTCTGTGGAGGGGGCACCGGTGGGCACATCTACCCGCTGCTCGCCTTCGCCGACTGCCTGCGCCGACACGACCCGGGCGTCCGGATCACCTGCCTCGGCACCCCCAAGGGCCTGGAGAACGAGCTGATCCCGCCGGCCGGCTACGACCTGCGGCAGATCCCCGCCTACCAGCTGCCCCGCTCGGTCAACATGGGGCTGGTGCGCACCCCGGACCGGATGTGGAAGGCGGCCCGCGCCGCCGGCAAGGTGATCGACGAGGTCGCCGCCGACGTGGTCGTCGGCTTCGGCGGGTACGTCTCCGTCCCCGGCTACCTGGCCGCGTGGCGGCGCGAGATGCCGATCGTCATCCACGAGGTGAACGTCCCGCCGGGGGTGGCCAACCGGCTCGGCATGAAGTTCACCAAGAACATCGCCGTCGGATTCCCGCACCAGCCGGCCCAGGCGGAGGCGCTGCGCGACGCCCGGGTGGTCGGGGTGCCGCTGCGCCGGGGCATCGCCGGGCTGGACCGCTTCGCCATGCGGGCCGCCGCCCGCGCCCACTTCGGACTCCGCCCCGACCTGCCGGTGCTCTTCGTCGCCGGTGGCTCCCAGGGTGCCCGGTCGATCAACCTGGCGGTCTCCGGCGCGGCCAAGGAACTGTCCCGCAACGGGGTGCAGGTGCTGCACGTGATGGGTGCCCGCAACGAACCGGTGCCGGTCCCCACCGACCTGCCGGTGCCGTACGTGGCGCTGCCCTACCTGTCCGAGATGGAGCTGGGTTACGCCGCCGCCGACCTGATGCTGGCCCGGGGCGGGGCGATGACCTGCGCCGAGGTGGCCGCCATCGGGCTGCCCACCATCTACGTGCCGTACCCGCACTCCAACCAGGAGCAGAAGCGCAACGCGCTGCCCGTGGTGGAGGCCGGCGGCGGGCTGCTCGTCGACGACGCCGAGCTGACCCCGGACTGGCTGGAGCGCACCGTGCTGCCCCTGCTGCGCGACCCGCAGCGGCTGTCCGCGATGAGCCACGCCGCCGCCGCGTACGGCCGCCGCGACGGCGACGTGGCCCTGCTCAACTTCGTCTACGAGGCGGTGGCCCGGTGAGCCGGTCCACCGCGACGGAAAGGTACCTGGCATGAACACCGCGCAGTTCACCCCGGCCGGCACGCTCACCGCGGAGGACCTGGGCCGGATCCACCTGATCGGGGTGGGTGGGGTCGGCATGAGCGGCCTGGCCCGGCTCTTCCTCACCCGGGGCCTGCCGGTCTCCGGCAGCGAACTGCGCGAGTGGCCGTCGCTGGCCGGGATGCGGGCGCTGGGCGGCACCATCCACATGAGCCACGACGCGGCCAACCTCGACGGGGTGGACACCGTGGTCTACTCCTCGGCGATTCCGCAGGACCACCTGGAGATGGTCGAGGCGCGGCGGCGCGGGCTGCGGGTGCTGCACCGCTCCGAGGCGCTGGCGGCGGCGATGACCGGCCGGCGTACCGTCGCGGTGGCCGGCACCCACGGCAAGACCACCACCACCTCGATGGTGACCATGGTGCTCCAGCAGGCCGGCGTCGACCCGTCCTTCGTGATCGGCGGGGAGATCTCCGAGGTCGGCTCGGGCGCGCACCACGGCACCGGCGAGCACTTCGTGGTCGAGGCGGACGAGAGCGACAGGTCGTTCCTGATCTACCGCCCGTACGTGTCGATCATCACCAACGTCGAGGCCGACCACCTGAACACCTACGGCGACCTGGCCACCCTGGAGGCGGCGTTCGCCGAGTTCGCCCGGCTCACCGACCCGGCCGGGTTCGTCATCACCTGCGCCGACGACCCGGGCGGCCGGCGGTTGGCCGAGACGCTGCGCGCCGAGGGGCGGCGGGTCTGGACGTACGGCGAGGCGGCCGACGCCGACCTGCGGTTGTCCGAGATGGCCTCGTCCGCCCAGGGGGTGCGGTACCTGGCCGCGCTCGACGGCCGGTCGTTGGGCGAGATCCGGCTGCCGGTGCCGGGGCGGCACATGGGGCTCAACAGCGCCGCGGCGGTGCTCGCCGCCCACCTGCTCGGCCTGCCGGTGGCGGCGGCGGAGGCGGCGCTGGCCGCGTTCCCGGGGGTACGCCGCCGTTTCGAACGCAAGGGCGTCGCCGACGGTGTACTGGTCTACGACGAGTACGCCTACCACCCGACCTCGATGACCCTGGCCCTGCAGACGCTGCGCGAGGTCGCCGGTGACGGCCGGCTGATCGTGGTGTTCCAGCCGTACCGGCTCTACCGCACCCGGGACCTCCAGGCGGAGATCGCCGCCGCCCTGGGCATCGCCGACGAGCTGGTGCTGCTGGAGGTCTTCGGCCCCGGTGAGCTGCGGCAACCGGGCGAGGGGTCGGCGGCGTTGCTGGCGGCGGTGCCGTTGGACGCCGCGCACAAGGTCTTCGTGGACTCGTTCGACGACGCGCCGGTGGAGGTGGCCCGGCGGGCCCGTCCCGGTGACGTGGTGGTGACGATGGGTGCCCCGCCGATCTCCCTGCTGGGCGACCAGCTGCTCGACGCGTTGACCGTCCGGGCCGGCGGGGTCGCCGAACCGGTCGCCCCGGGCCCGGTCGTCGGCCCGGACGGCACGGTCTCCACCACCGGATGAGTCCGGGGCCGGCGCGGGCCGTCCCGCGGGCGCGGACGGTGGTGGTTCCCGGCGTGGTCCGGCACGGCGTTGGCAGCTCGTGCGGGCCGGTAGCGATGCGGTCCCGCCGTCCACCCGGCGGTTCATGGCGCGGGCCCGGCAGCGGCGGATGCGGGCCGCCCTGCCCTGGGCGGTGGTCGCCGGGGTGCTGGTGCTGGCCGGCCTGGTGGCCTGGGCGATGCTCGGCTCCGGCCTGTTCGGGGTGCGCGAGGTCCGGGTGGAGGGGGCCCGGCTGGTCACCCCGGTCGAGGTGCGCGACGCGGCGGCGGTGCCGGACGGGGCGCCGCTGGCCCGGGTGGACCTGGCCGCGACGGCCCGGCGGATCGGCGGGTTGGCCCCCGTCGAGCGGGCCACCGTACGCCGGGACTGGCCGGACACCCTGGTGGTGACGGTGGTGGAGCGGACCGGGGTGGCGGTGGTGCCCCGGGACGACCAATTCGTGGTGCTGGACCGCAGCGGGGTGGTGTTCCGGACGGTGCCCCGGCCCCCGGCGGGGTTGCCGCTGGTGCGGCTGGCCGACCCGGGCCCGGACGATCCGGGCACCCGGGCGGCGTTGCAGGTGCTGACCGTGCTCACCCCGGCGTTGCGGGCCGCTCTGGTCGAGGTGACCGTCGAGGGGCTGGCCCGGATCGGGCTGACCCTGCGTGACGAGCGGACGGTGGTCTGGGGCGACGCGACCCGGGGCGAGGAGAAGGCGCGGGTGGCGACGGCGTTGCTGGGTCGTAAGGCCGACACGATCGACGTGAGCGCTCCTGACGTGGTGACCTTCCGGTGAGGCCCGTGTCGAACGTGAGTCGTTACTCTCGCGACGGCGACACGCCGGTGGGGTCCTTGGCTCTCGGCGTGGGGGCGCTTACGTTGCCCCGAAGAGGATCAGTGGTTGACATAACTCTAACCCTCTAGTAGAGGGTTAGGGTTCGCCTCTGATCCTCGCTGGTGACAGCTCGCCGACCACCGGTCTGAGCCACGCCGTACCGGGGCGGTGCGAGCCAATCTCGAACGGAAAGGACCGGAGATGACACCTCCGCACAACTACCTGGCGGTCATCAAGGTCGTCGGCATCGGCGGCGGCGGCGTCAACGCCGTCAACCGGATGATCGAGGTTGGGCTCAAGGGCGTCGAGTTCATCGCGATCAACACCGACGCGCAGGCGCTGCTGATGAGTGACGCCGACGTCAAGCTCGACGTCGGCCGGGAGCTGACCCGGGGACTCGGCGCGGGCGCCAACCCGGACGTCGGCAAGAACGCCGCCGAGGATCACCGCGACGAGATCGAGGAGGTGCTCAAGGGCGCCGACATGGTCTTCGTCACCTGCGGCGAGGGCGGCGGCACCGGCACCGGCGGGGCGCCGGTGGTGGCCAACATCGCCCGCAAGCTCGGCGCGTTGACGATCGGCGTGGTGACCCGGCCGTTCTCCTTCGAGGGCAAGCGGCGCCAGGTGCAGGCCGAGGCGGGAATAGACGAACTGCGCAACCAGTGCGACACGCTGATCGTCATCCCCAACGACCGGCTGCTGGCCCTGGGTGACCGGGGCATCAGCATGATGGACGCCTTCCGCACCGCCGACCAGGTGCTGCTCTCCGGTGTCCAGGGCATCACCGACCTGATCACCACCCCGGGTCTGATCAACCTGGACTTCGCCGACGTCAAGAGTGTGATGAGCGGGGCGGGCAGCGCGCTGATGGGCATCGGCAGCGCCCGGGGGGAGAACCGGGCGGTGGAGGCGGCCGAGGCGGCCATCTCCAGCCCGCTGCTGGAGCAGAGCATGGACGGTGCGCGGGGCGTGCTGCTGTCCATCGCCGGTGGCTCCGACCTGGGCCTGTTCGAGATCAACGACGCCGCGCAGCTGGTCACCGACGCGGCCCACCCGGACGCCAACATCATCTTCGGTGCGGTCATCGACGACGCGCTCGGCGACGAGGTGCGGGTCACCGTGATCGCCGCCGGTTTCGACGGTGGCACGCCCGCGTACAAGGCGTCCGAGTCGCCGCGCAAGAGCAACCAGAACCAGCCGACGCCGCAGGCTCCGGCGGTCACCGCGCCGGCCACCATGCCGCCGCAGCAGTCGCCGCGCCGGGTGCTCTTCGACGACGTCGACGTGCCCGACTTCCTCAAGAACGGTTCCTGAGCCCGTTGATGACGGGCAGTCCCGCAGACGGGCACGCCACCCCGACGACGCCGGACGGGTCCCGGGGCGGCCGGGCCGCCCCGTCGGTGACCGGGCGGTCCGGCAGATGACCGCCGCCCCCGATCCGGTGGGTGCGGACCGCCGGGCCGCGCTCGCGGCCGGCCTGGCCGTGGTGCGGGCCCGGATCGCCGACGCCTGCGCCGCCGCCGGCCGGGATCCGGCCGGGGTGACCATGATCGCCGTGACCAAGACGTACCCGGCCGGCGACGCGGTCGCGCTGGCCGGGCTCGGGGTCACCGACCTGGGGGAGAACCGGGACCAGGAGGCGGCACCGAAGGCGGCCGAGGTGGCGGCGGCGGGGGTGGCCGCCCGGTGGCACTTCATCGGCCAACTGCAACGCAACAAGGCCCGTTCGGTGGTCCGGTACGCCGATGTGGTCCACTCCGTGGACAGTGTCCGGTTGGCCCGCGCGCTGGCCACCGCCGCGGAGTCCGGCCGGGACCGTCCGTTGGAGACGTTGGTCCAGGTCAGCATCGACGGCGACCCGGCCCGAGGGGGTGCCCTGCCGGGTGCCGCGGACGCCGACCGGGGGCTCGGTGCGGTGGCCGGGGCGTTGGCCGGGGCGGGGCGCTGCGACTGGCCGGGCTGATGGCGGTGGCGCCGCTGGGCTGGGAACCGGAGCGGGCGTTCGCCCGGTTGGCCGAGGTGGCGGCGGGGTTCCGGGCCGACCATCCGGGGGCGACGGTGCTCTCCGCCGGGATGAGCGGTGACCTGGAGGTGGCCATCGGACACGGCGCGACACATGTCCGCGTCGGCAGCGCGTTGCTCGGAATGCGTTCCACGCTGCGGTAGCCTGACCGCGATAGAAGCAAATTACATCAGTGTTGTTCAGGAGCGGCGTCCCCAGGTCGGGGGCCACGACGGGCGAGCCGCGAATCGCGCGTCGAGGGATTGCCACTTCGATCCGGTGGGCATGGAAGCCCATTCGCGATCATGGCGACACGGCACGGGGGTGCGTGCCGCACGGCGGACGGAAGGGCGCGGGATGGGTGCACTGCGCAAGGCGGGGGTCTGGCTCGGTCTCGTCGAGGAGGATGACGAGCGGGGCTACGACGAGGGCTACGACAAGCCCGGCTACCGCGAGTCGCGGTACCGGTCGAGCCGGTACGCCGAGGAGTTCGCCGACGACGACGAGGACGACGCGGAGGAGCCGCCGGCACCGCGTCCGCGCCTCGGTGACCGGGGTCGGCTGACGGACCGGTCCAGCCGGCTGGCCGAGGCCGACCGCGCCGACGACGAGCGGGCCGAACGGTCGGAGCGGGCCGAGCGCTCGGAGCGGGCCGAACGGTCGGAGCGGGCGAGCGTCCGGTCGATCACCAGGTCCGGTGGGTCGGAGTCCTCGGGCGCGCTGAGCTATCACACCCGGGACAATCTCGCCCTGGCGCCGCAGGCGTCGCCGCGGGAGCGGCCGGTGGTGGCCGAGGAGGAGCAGCGTTACCAGATCACCACCCTGCATCCGACGACCTACCGCGAGGCGCGGACCATCGGCGAGCACTTCCGCGACGGCGTTCCGGTGATCATCAACCTCACCGAGATGGACGAGGCCGACGCCCGCCGGCTGGTGGACTTCGCCGCCGGGCTGGCGTTCGGGCTGCGCGGTACGATCGAGCGCGTGACCAACCGGGTGTTCCTGCTCTCACCGGCCAACGTCCAGGTCACCGCGGAGGACAAGGCCAAGATCGCTGAGGGTGGCTTCTTCTCCCTGAGCTAAGTCCACCCGACCGAGGGACGTCGTCTGCTGTGTTGTCGATCATGTTCCAACTCTTGTACCTGATTGTGTACCTCTTTCTTATTGTGCTGTTGGCCCGATTCGTTCTCGGTGCAGTCCTCCAGTACGGTCGTCGGTGGCAACCGGGGCGTGGCGCGTCCGCCGGACTTGAGTCCGTGTGGAGCGTCACTGATCCGCCTCTCAAGGCGTTGAGGCGGGTGATCCCCCCACTGCGAATTGGTACCGTGAGCATCGACCTGGCCTCCCTTGTGCTCCTGGTTATCCTGTTCGTGCTGATGAGGTTTGTGTTAGATCCGCTGATCAGGAACTTCTCCTGACCAGCGCGCGCTTTCGCGGCCGCAACTGACCCGAGGAGTTTCGATGCCGCTGACACCGGCCGACGTGCACAACGTCGCCTTCAAAAAGCCGCCGATCGGCAAGCGGGGGTACGACGAGGAGGAGGTCGACGCCTTCCTGGACGAGGTCGAGCGTGAGCTGGCCCGTCTGATCGAGGAGAACAACGAGCTGCGCGCGCAGGTGGAGCGCGGCGGTCGGGGCGGGGCCCCTGCCGGCCCCGGTGGCGACGCCCGGCTCGCGGCGGAGCTCAACGACGTCAAGGCCCAGCTCGACCGGGTGCAGCGCGACAAGGCCGCCGCCGAGCAGGCCGCCCGCGCGATGCAGGCGGAGCTGGAGCAGGTCCGCACGACCGGCGGTCCGGCCGTCGGCGGCGACGGCGAGCAGCAGGCGCTGCGGGTGCTGATGATGGCCCAGCGCACCGCCGACGACCACGTCTCCGACGCCCGTCGGGAGGCCGACCAGCTGCTCTCCGAGGCCCGCTCCAAGGCCGAGGAGGTCACCCGCGAGGCGCGGGCCAAGGCCGACGCGCTGGAGCGCGACGCCCGTCAGCGGCACCAGGAGGCCATGGGGGGCCTGGACGCCAAGCGGACCGCGTTGCAGAAGCACATCGAGGAGCTCAAGCAGTTCGAGCGCGAGTACCGCACCCGGCTCAAGGCCTACCTGGAGAGCCAGCTGCGGGACCTCGACGGTCGGGGCCAGGGCCTCGAAGCCGAGATGACCCGCGCCGAGGGCACCCGTGCCGTCGGTGGCAACGGTCTGGCCGCAGCGGGCCTCGCCGGCTCGTACGGTGGCGGTCGCTCCGGCGCCCTCGAAGCGGGCCGCTGATCCACGGTCGGCGACCGTCCCCCGACGGTCGCCGACCCACCACGACCCACGACGCTGCGGGGGTGAGCCCGTGCTAGTCGCCAGTCTCCTGCTCATCCTCGTCGCCGTGGTCCTGCTGGTGTTCGGTCTCGTCGGCGGCTCCAGCACCCTGTTGACCAGCTCCATCGCGGCCAGTCTGCTGGCCGCCGTCGCCCTGGTGGCCGGTGCCCGCCAGGCAGCCGTGACCAGGGCGAGGGCGGCGGAACGGGCCGAGGCACGCGGTCGGAGCGCGACGGAGTCCCGTCCGACCGCCCCGCCGCCCACGACCGCGCCGTCGGACGAACCGACGACGTACCCCCCGACGACGTTCGGCACCGGTGGCGCCGGGTGGCGGCAACCACCCGGCCAGCCGGTGGCCGGCGACCCCGTCGGCGCGGCCACCCGCCCCGACGCCGGTGCCTGGGAGCCCGACGCGGAGGCCCCGTGGGACCCCGTCGTCGTGCCCTCCGCGTCGGGGCCGGACCACGCCGCCCCGCCGGCCGACCGTGCCCCGACCGACCCCGCCCGACCCGACCCGGACGACCCCCGCTGGGACCCGGCGGACGACCCGGCCTGGGCGGCCGGGGACGACCCCGGGCCACCCTGGGATCCGCCGGAGGACGACGCGTCGCCGTGGGATCCACCGGCCCAGCGGGTCCCACCCGCCGACGCCGCCCGGGTGGCCCGACTCGACGCCGAGGTGCTGGTGGTCGACGGGCATCCCCGCTACCACCTGCCCTCCTGCGCCCACCTGATCGAACGGGAACACGAGCCGCTGCCGGTGGACGAGGCGATCTCCCTCGGGTTCACCCCGTGCGGTCTCTGCAACCCGGACACCGCCCTGCTCGCCGACACCTACCCCCGCTGAGGCCGGCGTCGATGCCCACGGACGACACGCTGACCGTCGCGGTGCGGGTGAAGCCCGGCGCGTCCCGGGCCCGCGTCGGCGGCTGCTTCGCCGGCCCGCACGGACCCGCCCTGGTGATCGCCGTGACCGCCCCGGCGGTGGACGGCCGGGCCACCGAGGCGGCCCGGCGGGCGCTGGCCGGTGCCCTGGGCGTCCGCCCGTCGGCGGTGGCGCTGCGCACCGGTGCGGCCAGCCGGGACAAGCTCTTCCTGGTCGACCGACCGGTGCCCGGTCTGAGCGGGCTGCTGCGGCGGCTGCGCGACGGATCGGCCGGGTGACGGCGCCCCGGGTGGGGCGCCCGTGACGCCGGGACTGGATCTGGCCCTGCTCCTCGGCGCGGCCGTGTTGCTGGTGGCGATCGGTGCGGTGCGGTTCTCCACCCGGTTGGGCGTGCCGAGTCTGCTCGTCTATCTGGCGCTCGGGGTGGCGATCGGTGAGGCCGGGCTGGGCATCCGGTTCGACGACGCCGAGCTGACCCGGATGCTGGGTTTCTGCGCGCTGATCGTGATCATCGCGGAGGGCGGGCTCACCGCCCGGTGGAGCACCCTGCGCCCGGTGCTCGGGCTGGCCGGCGCGTTGTCCACCGTCGGGGTGCTGGTCAGCATCGTCGTCGTGGGCCTGGTGGTGCACCTGCTGCTCGGGCTGGACTGGCGGTTGGCCCTGCTCTACGGCGCGGTGCTCTCCTCCACCGACGCGGCGGCGGTCTTCGCCACGCTACGCCGGTTGCGGCTGCCGCCCCGGCTGGTGGCCGCGCTGGAGGCCGAGTCGGGCATGAACGACGCCCCGGTGGTGATCCTGGTGGTGCTGCTGTCGCGCACCGGGCCGGTGGAGCACCCGTGGTGGTTCGAGGTCCTCCTGGTCGGCTACGAGCTGGGGGTGGGCGCGGCGGTCGGGGTGGCCGCCGGGCTGGCCGGCCGGTTCGCGTTGCGGCGGGCGGCGCTGCCCTCCTCCGGGTTGTACCCCATCGCCGCCGTCGGTTTCACCGTGCTGGCGTACGCCGCCGGGGCGGTGCTGCACGCCTCCGGCTTCCTCGCCGTCTACGTCGCCGGGGTGCTGCTCGGCAACGCCCGGCTGCCGCACCGGCAGGCCATCCTGGGATTCGCCGACGGGCTGGCCTGGCTTGCCCAGATCGGGTTGTTCGTGCTGCTCGGGCTGCTGGCCACGCCGCAGCGGCTGCACACCGCGCTGCTGCCGGCGGTGGTCACCGGGCTGGCCCTGCTGTTGCTGGCCCGGCCGCTGTCGGTGCTGGTGTCGGCGCTGCCGTTCCGGGTGAGCCTGCGTGAGCAGCTCTTCCTGTCCTGGGCGGGGCTGCGGGGTGCGGTGCCGATCGTGCTGGCCACCATTCCGCTGTCGGCCCGGGTGCCCGGGGCGGACCGGTTGTTCGACGCGGTCTTCGTGCTGGTGGTGATCTTCACGGTGCTCCAGGCGGGCACGCTCGCGACGGCGGCCCGCCGGCTGCGGGTGACCGCCCCGGCCGAGCCGGCGGAGATCCGGGTGGAGACCGCGCCGTTGGAGCGGATGCGGGCGGACCTGCTCCAGTTGGAGGTGCCGGCGGGGTCCCGGCTGGCCGGGGTGCACGTCGACGAGTTGCGGCTGCCGGTGGGCGCGTCGGTGACCCTGGTGCTGCGCGACGGGGTGGGCTTCGTACCGGGGGCGGACACCCGGCTCAAGACCGGGGACAGCCTGTTGATCGTGGCGACCGCCGGGGTGCGGGACGAGGCGGAGCGCCGGCTGCGGGCGGTCAGCCGGCGGGGTCGCCTGGCGAGGTGGTTCGGCGAGTACGGCGAGGATCGGGACGGATGATCTGCTAGTCTTCTTTTTGCCCCAATTAGGGGTTATTAGTGGCTGAATAGCGGCGCAACGGTCCGGCACGTTGTCGGAAACCTGTACGTTCCGTATTCTTGCCAACCTCCGGAGTGCGCGGCCACCGTTGCCGTGCGCCCGTTTTGTTACCTGGGGACGCCATGTCGGCGCACCCTGTCCGGGCACCGCCGACCGCCGCGTCCCGCGGCTGAGGGAGCTGACGATGGCGAAGCCAGCCGACACCAGGACGGCCGGTCGCAAACCGGCGGCGAAGGCCACCGCGCAGGCCACCCGCAGCGCGGCGGAGACCGAGAAGATCCGGGCGGCCCTGGCGGCCCGACGGGACGAGCTGCGCGCCGAGTACGATCAGACCCTGAGCGAGATCACCGAGCTGCAGCGCGACCGGTTGACCGATTCGGCCGGGGACGACCAGGCCGACACCGGCACCAAGACGTTCGAGCGCGAGCAGGAGATCTCCCTCGCCAACAGCATCCGGGAACGGATCACCCAGGTCGAGCGCGCGCTGGAGCGGCTCGACGAGGGTGGCTACGGATGGTGCGAGCGGTGCGGGAACCCGATCCCGGTGGAGCGGCTCGCCGCCTTCCCGTCGGCGACCCTCTGCGTGACCTGCAAGCAGCTGGAGGAGCGGCGCTGACGTCCACTCCCCGGTGACCTCGAGAGACGGCGGACCCGCGTCGTCGGGACAGTCGATGGGGAGTCGATGACCACAGCACCGACCGCCGGACCCGGCACCACCGGGCCGGCCGGCCGCACCCCCCGACGCAGGGCGGTCGTGGTCCTCGTCGGCATCGCGACGCTCGCGTTGCTGACGGATCTGCTCACCAAGCATCTCGCCCTGCAACTGCTCGACGACCGGGCGCCGGTGCGCCTGCTCGGCGGGGCCGTCTATCTCACCCTGACCCGCAACAGCGGTGCGGCGTGGAGCATCGGCGCCGACCACACCTGGGTGTTCCCGCTGATCACCATCGGGGTGGTCGGCTGGATCAGCTGGATGGCGGTCCGGCTGCGGTCGTTGCCGTGGGCGGTCTCCCTGGGGCTGGTGCTGGGCGGGGCGCTGGGCAACCTCGCCGACCGGATCTTCCGGGCCCCCGGTCACTTCGTCGGTCACGTGGTCGACATGGTCAGCCTCTTCGACCCGTACGGCCAGGTGTGGCCGGTGTTCAACCTGGCCGACAGCTGCCTGGTCTCCGGGGTGCTGCTGGCCGTGCTGCTGGAGTTGACCGGCCGCCAGCGCGACGGGCGACGGGTCGGTGCCAAGGGCGACACCGACACCGCCCCCACCGACGCGACCCGGACCGCCGCCGCCCCCACCGGACCGGCCGCCGCCGCGCCGACGGCGACCGACGCCGAGCCGCGGGAGCGGGCGTGACCGCCGCCGGTGGCGACCACCGTTCCCTGCCCGTGCCGGACGGCCTCGACGGCATGCGGCTGGACCAGGCGGTGGCACGCCTCTTCGGGCTCTCCCGCACCGCCGCCGCCGCGCTCGTCGACGCCGGGGACGCGCTTGTCGACGGCGTGATCCGGCAGAACTCGCACAAGGTCAAGGCCGGTTCCTGGCTGGAGGTGACGCTGCCCGCGCCGGTCGCGCCGCCGACCGTGGTGCCGCAGGCGGTCCCCGGGTTGACCGTGGTCTACGCCGACGACGACATCGTGGTGGTGGACAAGCCGGTCGGGGTGGCCGCGCACCCCAGCCCCGGCTGGACCGGCCCGACCGTCATCGGTGGCCTCGCCGCGATCGGCCACCGGATCTCCACCAGCGGGGCCGCCGAACGGCAGGGTGTGGTGCACCGCCTCGACGTGGGCACCACCGGGATCATGGCGGTGGCCAAGAGCGAGCAGGCGTACACCGCGCTCAAGCGGGCGTTCAAGTACCGCGAGGTGGAGAAGCGCTACCACGCGGTCGTCCAGGGTCACCCCGACCCGTCGCGCGGCACCATCGACGCCCCGATCGACAGGCACCCGCACCACGACTACCGCTGGGCGGTGGTCTCCGACGGCAAGCCGAGCATCACCCACTACGACACCATCGAGGCGTTCCCGGCGGCGAGCCTGCTCGACGTCCGGCTGGAGACGGGGCGTACCCACCAGATCCGGGTGCACTTCTCGTCCCTGCGGCACCCGTGCGTCGGCGACCTCACCTACGGGGCCGACCCGACCCTGTCGGCGCGGCTCGAACTGCGCCGGCAGTGGCTGCACGCCCGGTCGTTGACCTTCGCCCATCCGCGTACCGGTGACGACGTCACCTTCGTCAGCGAGTACCCGGACGATCTGGCCCGCGCGCTGACGATCCTGCGCGACTGACCGGTGCCGGGTAGTCGCCCGGGCGTCGGGCCGCCCGCCGTCGCGTCCCGGCCGCGCCGGGGGCTGGTCACCGCAGCGGTGCTGGCCGTCGGCGCGGTGCTGCTCACCGTCGGCTGGGTGGCCCGCCGACCCGCGCCGGTGGGTGACCGCACGGTCGGGCAGGTGACCCGGGTCGGGGTGCTGCCGGGTGACTCGCTGCCCGGGTACGCCGCCGCGGCCCGGGCCGAACTCGCCGGGCTGACCGCCGGGGCGTACGCGCTGGTCAGCTTCGACCGCTACCTCGTACCGGACCGGTTGCCGGCGCTGCTCGCCGACGTCGAGGTCGCCGCGGTGGTGGTGCGGGTGCCGCTGCCCGGTCGGCAGACCGAGGTGGTCCGGCTGCCGGCGCAACTGCTGCCGCAGGACGTCACCGCCGGCATGGCCGGCCTCGCGGACCGCAAGGACCGGGAGGCCGCCGACCAGCGGCGGCGGGCCGCCGACACCACCGACCCCACGGCCCGTCAGGGGTACGAGACCGGGGCGCAGGTCGCCGGGCGGGAGGCGGCCGGCTACCGGGCGGCCTGCGCCTGCGTCTACGCGGCGGTGATCCGGGCCGACCCGACCGCGCTGCGTGCCGTGGCCGGACGCGACGGGGTCCGGGCGCTCGATCCCGCCCCCGAAGTGGCCCGGCTGGACCGGACGGTGTTCCTGCCGCCGCTGCCGGAACAGCGGGACGTGGCCCGGCCACCCGCCGACACCGCCGCAACACCGGCGCACCCGGCGTCCACCGGCCCGGTCCCGACGCCGGGTGGGGCGATGGGCGATTCGTCGGAAGGGGCACCCGCTGTGATCGCCCCGGCACCGTCGTCGAGCGGGGTCGGGCCGGGGTCCGCCCCGACCCCCGCCCCCACCTCCCCGGACTCCCGTAGCGGTGGGTCGTCCGACCGGTCGCCGTAAGTATTGTTCCCGGGGGATGTGTGCAGACCGGTGTGGTCCGAATAGGGTTTCGTTCGTAGCCTGTCAGGCGGAGATCGACGGCGCGGGAGGGCGAGCCTTGGACGGCAGCGAGACCGGCTGGGGTCGGTCGGCCGAACCGGCACCGCGATGGCGGGCGCTCTTCGAGCGTGCCCGCCTCGGCGGACGCGCCGCCGACCAGGCGGAGCCGGACCGCCGCGACGAGCAGCCGGTCCGGGACCCGTTGCCCGGCCGGGGGCCCGCCGGCGGCTGGTCCGGGCGGGGATCGGCTTCCGTGCCACCACCCGCCGACCCGGGCTACGGTGCGCAGCCCGGCTACGAACCGGACCCGGGCTACCGCGCCGGGGCCGGCTACCGGGTCGACCCGCCGCGCCGCGCCGCGCCGGACTATCCGGTCGAGCCCGCTCCCGGCTACCGCGCCGACCCGGGCTACCGCGCCGACCCGGCCTACCCGGCCGATCCCGGTTATCCGGCCGGCTCCGCCCCCGGTTACCCGGCCGACCCCGGCTACGCAGCCGCTCCCGGCTACCCGGCCGACCCCGGCTACCCACCGGAGCCGGCCCGGCCGCCGGAGCCGCCTGTCGTCCCGTCCCGCTACGCCCTGCTGGACAACGGCTACCGGTCCGAACCGCCACCCCCCGAGTCCCGGTACGCCCTGTTGGACAACGGATACCGCGCGCCCGGCTACGCGCCGCCGGAGCCGACGTACCAGCCGCCGCAACCCGCCTACCCGGAGCCGGCCTACCCGGAGCCCGGCTACCCGGCCGCGCCCACCTACCAGCCGGAGCCGCCGACCTACCCGCCGGCGGTGACCGCCGACCGGAGCTACCCGGCCCGGATCGAGCCGGCCCGCATCGAGTGGCGTCAGCAGGGCCCCCAGGACGAGCAGGAACGCGCCGCCGGCATCCTCCGCCGTGACCTGGGCACCCCCCGGGTGCTCGCGTTCGCCAACCCCAAGGGCGGGGTGCACAAGACCACCGCCACGGTGCTCGCCGCCGCCACCGTCGGCAGCGTCCGGGGCCGGGGCGTGCTCGCCTGGGACGACAACGAGCTGCGCGGCACCCTCGGCCTGCGCGCCGGCAGCGCCCGGCACGCCCGCACGATCCGGCACCTGATCAGCGACCTGGCGCACATCGAGATCCGCGACGGCGCCGAGCTGCTGGAGTCCCTCGACGACTACCTGCGGCACGCCTCCGACGGCTCGTACGACGTGCTGGCCGGGGAGGAGAGCCCCCGGTTCGCCCAGCGCCTCGACCAGTTCACCGTCAAACGGGTGCTGGAACTGCTGCGGCGCACCCACGACGTGGTCTGCGTGGACACCGGCAACAACGTGGAGAGCCCCAACTGGCGCACCGTCATGCACGCCGCCGACCAGCTCGTGGTGACCACCGTGCCCCGGGAGGACGCCGCGTTCAGCGCCGACTGGATGCTCGACCTGCTGCACGAGGAGGGCATGGGTGAGCTGGCCGACAACGCGGTCACCCTGATCTCCTGCCCCACCCCGGGCCGGTCGACGCTCCAGGACGACCTGGAGCGGCACTTCGCCACCCGGACCCGGGCCGTCGCGGTGGTGCCGTACGACCCGGTGCTGGAGACCGGGTCGTCGATCGAGTACCACCAGCTCCAGGCCGAGACCCGGGCCGCGTGGCTGCGGGCCGCCTCGGTGATGGTGGAGCCGTTCGCCCGCTGAGGGGCGGTACGGGCTCCGCCGCCCCGCCGTACCGCCCCGCCTGAGAGGATCATCGGGTGAGCCCGGACACCCCCGATCCGTACCGCCCCGCCGACGCCCCGGCGGGTGTCGCGCCCACCCCGCACACCGTCCCCACCGGGGCACCGGCCGACGGGCCACCGACCGTGTCCGGATACGACCCGGGCGGGTCGTATCTGCCGTGGCCGCCGCCGTCGGGCGGGCCGACGCAGCCGGGGGAGCAACGCCCCCGGCACACCCGCGCGGTGGCGGCCAGCCTCGTGCTGGGCCTGACCCTGCTCGGGGGGCCGCTGGGGCTGCTCTGGGCGGCGCTGGCCCCGGACACCCCGGTGCTCAAGACCGCCGAGGGTGCCGTCTACGCCCAACCCCAACCGGAGCAGCCGATCGCCGCCGACGGCTGGTTCAGCCTGCTCGGCCTCGGGTTCGGGGTGCTCGCCGCGATCGCGGTGTGGACGCTGCTGCGCCGCCGACGCGGGCCGGTGAACCTGGTCGCGCTGACCGTGGGGGCGCTCGGCACCGCCCTGGTCGCCTGGCAGCTGGGCCGCCGGATCGGGCTGGACGGCTACCAGCGGCTGCTCGCCACCGCCCCCGCCGGTACGCCGTTCGACAAACCGGCCGACCTGCGGGCCGGGGGCATCGAACGGGTCCTCGGTGTGCTGCCGCTGCCGTACGGCAACCTGCTGCTGCCGGCGTTCGCCGCCGCCGTCACGTACACCCTGCTGGCCGGCTGGTCCCGCTGGCCCTCGCTGCGCCCGGAGCCGGAGCCCGGCGGGCCCGGATGGCCGGTCGACCCCGGTGCCACCGGGTGGTCGGGCGCCGGCGTCACCGGCCCGCCGCCCGGACCCGGGATGCCCGCCGCCCCCGACCAGCCGGGGGACGACGGGGTGGCCGGGGTCAGTTGGGGGCCGGCGGGGACGCCAGCTCCGACAGCGGCACCGGAACCGCCCGCACCTGACGCAGCAGGGCCGACTCGCGATTGAGCAGCCGCAGCTCGGCGCGGAGCCGGGCGGTGGTGTCGTCGATGGCGAGCAGCCGCTGCCGGTCGGCCACGGTCAGCACGGCGGTGGCCGCCACCAGGTGCGACAGCACCGTCGGGTCCTCCGGGAGCTGCTCGGACAGCTCCTGCGGGTCGGCCCGGATCAGGCCCAGGTACTGCCGGAAGACCGCGATCACCCGGGCCGCCAGCACCTCGGCGGCCTCGTCCGGGCCGGTCGGCTCGGGCAGCCACTCGACGTCGGCGGTCAGGTAGGGGGCGGACTCCCGGTCGATCCCGGTGACCCGGAACCGTCGCCGGCCCACCGTGACGATGTCGAAGCCGCCGTCGTCCAGCTCGTTGACCTGGCGTAGCTCGGCGGTGCAGCCCACCTCGTGCAGGGTCACGTCGCCGCCGCCCGGGGTGGCCCGACCCGCGCCCGGGGCGACCTCCCAGCCGGAGCGGATCGCCAGCACACCGAACTCGCGGGGCGCCCCCTCGGGCTGCCCGACCAGGTCCCGCACCAGGTGGCGGTAACGCTCCTCGAAGATGTGCAACGGCAGCACCAGACCTGGAAAGAGCACCGTGGCGAGGGGGAACACCGGCAGCCGTGCGGTCACGCGTCCGAGCGTAGCCCGATCCCGCGACGTCGGCGTGTCCCGGCTCACCGTCTCGCGGTACGGGCGGCGCGGGTCGCCCTCCGGGCCGCCGCCTAGACTCGGGAGCGTGTTGAATCGGATCGACCTGCGCGGCGGGGTCCGTGACCCGCGCCGACTGCTGCCCCGTGCCCAGCTCGACGTGTCCGTGGCCGTCGAGCGGATCCGCCCGCTCGTCGAGGCCGTCCGTGACCATGGGTACCCGGCGATCCGGGAGGCCAGCGAGCGGTTCGACGGTGTCTGCCCGCCGGTACTGCGGGTCCCGGCCGAGGCGATCACCGAGGCGGAGGGGACGCTCGACCCCGACGTGCGGGCCGCGCTGCTGGAGTCGATCAGCCGGGCCCGTCGGGTGCACGCCGACCAGCGGCGCACCGACCACACCACCCAGGTGGTGCCGGGCGGCACGGTCACCGAGCGCTGGGTGCCGGTCGACCGGGTCGGCCTCTACGTCCCCGGCGGGCTGGCGATGTACCCGTCGACCGTGGTGATGAACGTGGTGCCGGCCCAGGTGGCCGGGGTCCGCTCGCTGGTGGTGGTCAGCCCGCCGCAGCTGGACAACGGGGGGCTCCCGGACGCCCGGGTCCTCGCCGCCTGCGCGCTGCTCGGCGTCGACGAGGTGTACGCCGTCGGCGGAGCCCAGGCGGTCGCCATGCTGGCGTACGGGTCGGCGGTCGACGCGGGGGGCACCCTGCACTGCGCGCCGGTCGACATGATCACCGGGCCGGGCAACATCTGGGTCACCGCCGCCAAGCGGTTGCTGCGCGGGGTGGTCGGCATCGACGCCGAGGCCGGCCCGACCGAGATCGCCGTGCTGGCCGACGACACGGCCGACCCGGCGCACGTCGCCGCCGACCTGATCAGCCAGGCCGAGCACGACCCGTTGGCGGCCAGCGTGCTGGTCACCCCGTCGGTCGAGCTGGCCGACGCGGTCGACCGGGAGCTGGCCCGGCAGGTGCCGGCCACCAAGCACGCCGAGCGGGTCGGCACCGCGCTGGGCGGGCAGCAGAGCGGCATCGTGCTGGTCGACGACCTGGCCGACGGGTTGCGGGTGGTCGACGCGTACGCCGCCGAGCACCTGGAGATCCAGACCCGCGACGCCCGCGACTGGGCGCTGCGGGTACGCAACGCCGGGGCGATCTTCGTGGGCCCCTGGGCGCCGGTGTCGCTCGGCGACTACTGCGCCGGCTCCAACCACGTGCTGCCCACCGGCGGCTGCGCCCGGCACTCGTCCGGGCTGTCCGTGCAGTCCTTCCTGCGCGGGGTGCACCTGGTGGAATACACCCGGGAGGCGCTGCGTGACGTCGCACCGCACGTGGTGACCCTGGCCACCGTGGAGGACCTGCCGGCGCACGGGCAGGCGGTAGCGGTGCGGTTCGCCGGGGAGGCGTCGTGACCACCCTCGACGACCTGCCGATCCGCGACGACCTGCGGGGCCGCTCGCCGTACGGGGCGCCGCAGCTCGACGTGGCGGTCCGGCTGAACACCAACGAGAACTCCTACGCGGTGCCCGAGCCGGTGGTGGAGGCGATCGGCAAGGCCCTCGCCGCCGAGCTGCGTGACCTCAACCGCTACCCGGACCGCGAGGCGGTGGCGCTGCGCGCCGACCTGGCCGGCTACCTCGGGCACGGGATCACCGCCGAGCAGGTCTGGGCGGCCAACGGCTCCAACGAGATCCAGCAGCAGCTGCTGCAGGCGTTCGGCGGGCCGGGGCGCAGCGCGTTGGGCTTCGTGCCGGCGTACTCGATGCACCCGTTGCTGGCCCTGGGCACCGGCACCCGGTGGGTCCCGGCCCAGCGGGGGGTCGACTTCGGGCTGACCGCCGACGAGGCGGTCGCCGAGGTCCGGGAGCACCGCCCCGACGTGGTCTTCCTCTGCTCGCCGAACAACCCGACCGGCACCGCGCTCGACCCGGCGGTGGTCACCGCCGTGCTCGACGCCGCGCCCGGCATGGTGGTCGTCGACGAGGCGTACGCCGAGTTCGCCCGACCGGGCACGAGCGACGCCCTGGCGCTGCTGCCCGGCCACCCCCGGCTGGTGGTGACCCGGACCATGAGCAAGGCGTTCGGCTTCGCCGGTGGCCGGTTGGGCTACCTGGTCGCCGACCCGGCGGTGGTGTCGGCGGTGCAGCTGGTCCGGCTGCCGTACCACCTCTCGTCGCTCACCCAGGCCGCCGCCCGCGCGGCGCTGGCCCACCGTGACGCCCTGCTCGGCACCGTCGACGCGATCAAGGTGCAACGGGACCGGATCGTCGACACGCTGCGGGGCCGGGGTTTCCGGGTGGCCGACAGCGACGCCAACTTCGTGCTCTTCGCCGTCGGCGGCGACCAGGCCACCGCGTGGCGGACCCTGCTCGACGCCGGGGTGCTCGTCCGGGACGTGGGCCTGCCCGGCTGGTTGCGGGTCACCGCCGGCACCCCCGCCGAGACCGACGCCTTCCTCACCGCGATGGAGAAACTGTCATGAGTCGCACCGCCCGGGTGGAGCGGATCACCAAGGAGACCAAGGTCCTCGTCGAGATCGATCTCGACGGCACCGGCCAGGCCGAGATCAGCACCGGGGTCGGCTTCTACGACCACATGCTCCACCAGATCGCCCGGCACGGCGGCTTCGACCTGACCGTCCGCACCGTCGGTGACCTGGAGATCGACGCCCACCACACGATGGAGGACACCGCGCTGGCCCTGGGCGCCGCGTTCGACCAGGCGCTGGGCGACAAGGCCGGCATCCGGCGGTACGGCTCGGCGACCGTCCCGATGGACGAGGTGCTCGTCCGGGCCGCCGTCGACCTGTCCGGCCGCCCGTACGTGGTGCACGACGAGCCGGCGCTGTCGCCGTACATCGGGCCGGTCTATCCGACCAGCATGACCCGGCACATCTGGGAGTCCTTCGGCCAGTCGGCCCGGGTCACCCTGCACGTCGACGTGCTGCGGGCGGCCCGGCCGGGCGGCCACCCGGACGCCCACCACGTGGTGGAGGCCCAGTTCAAGGCGGTTTCCCGGGCGCTGCGGGAGGCCACCGCGCTCGACCCGCGCAACGCCGGTGTGGTGCCCAGCACCAAGGGCGCGCTGTGACCGGCGCGGTCGCCTCCGGTTCCGCCCGGCACTGCCCGTCGCGGGTCGGCCGACCAGGGGGGTGGCGCTGATGGGCCCGGTGCTGCCGACCCTGCTGCTGATCCTCGCCGGCATCCTCGTCGGTGGGGCCTGGTCGTTGTACCGGCAGGACGCGCCACGCGGTGCGATCGTGGTCACCGGGCTGCTCGCCGTGCTGGCCACCGTCGGCGGGGTGCTCTGGCTGCTACCCGGGGAGGGCTGATGGGCGCGCACGGCACCGGCAAGCGGATCGTGGTGCTCGACTACGGCTCGGGCAACCTGCGGTCGGCCGAGCGGGCGCTGGCCCACGCCGGGGCGGACGTGACCGTCACCGCCGACCTGACCGCCGCCGCCGATGCCGACGGCCTGGTCGTGCCGGGTGTCGGCGCGTACGCGGCCTGCATGGCCGGGATCGAGGCGTCGGGTGCCGGCCCGGTGATCGCCGAACGGGTCACCGCCGGCCGCCCGGTGCTCGGCATCTGCGTCGGCATGCAGGTGCTCTTCGCGCACGGTGACGAGCACGGGGTGGTGACCAAGGGGCTGGGGCTGCTGCCCGGTGGGGTGACCCGGCTGCCCGCCGACCGGTTGCCCCACATGGGCTGGAACACGGTGACCCCGCCGGACGGGTCGGTGCTCTTCGCCGGGTTGCCCGCCGACAGCCGGTTCTATTTCGTGCACTCCTACGGGGTGCTCGACCAGGCGTCGTTGCGCGAGGCGGGCGCCCGGGTCACCACCGCCCACCACGGCACGGAGTTCGTCGCCGCGGTGGAGTGGGGCCCGCTGTCGGCGGCCCAGTTCCACCCGGAGAAGTCGGCCGAGACGGGTGCCGTACTGCTGCGCAACTGGCTGGCCACGGTTGACTGAGACGCGCGGCGGCACCGGGTCGGGTGTGCGGTGAGTAAGGAGCGGGCCCGTCGGCGGGCCGTCCGGGAGGCGGAGGCGGCCCGCGACCGTGTCGTACGCCAGCGCAAGTTGGCCCGTCGGCAGCGTCGCCGCGCCCTGGTCCGTCGGGTCACCCCGCAGTGGCGGCGGGGCCGGACGGGCCGGTTGGCCCGGCGCAGCCGGGGGGAACGGGCCGCCATCGTCGGGTTGACCGGCGCGGCGCTGGTGCTGATCTGGGTGTTCGTCGACGATCTCGCGCTGCGGGTGGCGCTGGTCGTGCTGTTGCTGCTGGTCCTGCCGGCGATCGTGGTGATCGCCCTGGACCGTCGGATCTGACCGAGGAGTAGGAAACGTGAGCCTGACCCTGTTGCCCGCTGTGGACGTCGCCGACGGCCAAGCCGTCCGGCTCGTGCAGGGCGCCGCCGGCAGCGAGACCGCCTACGGCGACCCGCTCGACGCGGCGCTGGCCTGGCAGAACGACGGGGCGGAGTGGATCCACCTGGTCGATCTGGACGCGGCCTTCGGCCGGGGCTCCAACGCCGCCCTGCTGGCCGAGGTGGTCGGCAAGCTGGACGTGCGGGTGGAGTTGTCCGGGGGCATCCGCGACGACGCGTCGCTGCGCGCGGCGCTCGGCACCGGGGCGGCCCGGGTGAACATCGGCACCGCCGCGCTGGAGGACCCGCAGTGGTGTGACCGGATCTGCGCCGAGTACGGCGACCGGGTGGCGATCGGTCTGGACGTGCGGGGTCGTACCCTCTCGGCGCGGGGCTGGACCCGCGACGGCGGTGACCTGTGGGAGGTGCTGGCCCGGCTGGACGCGGCCGGTGCGTCCCGGTACGTGGTGACCGACATCACCAAGGACGGCACGATGCGCGGGCCGAACCTGGACCTGCTGCGTGAGGTCTGCGCCCGTACCGACGCCCCGGTGATCGCCTCGGGCGGCGTGTCGACCCTGGACGACCTGCGTGCCCTGGCGACCCTGGAGCCGGCGGGTGTGGAGGGCGTGATCGCCGGCAAGGCGCTCTACGCCGGTGCGTTCACGGTGGCCGAGGCGCTTGCCACGTTGCGGGTGGCCGGGTGACCGACGTGGCCGGGCCGGACGACGCGACCGTCACCCGGCTCGGCTCGGGCGGCCCGTGGGAGACGGTGTACGGCTACTCCCGGGTGGTCCGGGCCGGTCGGTCGGCTTGGACGGCCGGCTGCACGTCGACCGTCGACGGGGTGGTGACGCACGTCGGCGACGCCGCCGCGCAGACCGCCCAGGCGCTGCGGATCGCCCTGGCCGCCCTGGCCGAGGTGGGTGCGGGTGCCGCCGACGTGGTGCGGACCCGGCTGTACGTGACCGACCGGCTCTTCCTCGACGAGGTCGGCCGGGCCCACAATGCCGTTTTCGGCCCGGTCCGGCCGGCTGCGACGCTTGTCGTCGTCGCCGGGCTGGTCGATCCGGACCATCTGGTGGAGGTCGAGCTGGAGGCCTACCTGCCGCCGTCCTGACCCGCCGTCCCGGCCTGTCGCCCTGACCCGCCGTCCCGGGCCGTGGCGCTGACCCGTCCCGGCCCGTGGCGCTCCCCGTGCCGGCCCGCCGCCGGGGGGAGACCCGGGTCACTTCCGGCCAGATAAGTTGTGCGCAATTGAATTGCGAGCTACGTTTTCCCGGTGAGTGACCATCTGGTGTTGCGTGATCAGGTCTGCTTCGCGCTCTATGCGGCCTCCCGCGCGCTCACCGACGTCTACCGCCCCATCCTCGACGAGTTCGGGCTCACCTACCCGCAGTACCTGGTGCTGCTGGTGCTGTGGGAGCGCGACGACCCGCCCACGGTCTCCGAGCTGGGGACCGCGCTGCGGCTCGACTCCGGCACCCTCTCCCCGCTGCTCAAACGGCTGGCGGCGGCGGGCCTGGTGGTCCGCACCCGCTCCGCGCTCGACGAGCGACGGGTTGAGGTGGGGCTGACCGCCGACGGCGCGGCCCTGCGCCAACGGATGACCGACGTGCCGTTGCGGGTGGCCTGTTCCACCGGGCTCGACGAGGCCGAGCTGGTCGCGTTGCGCGACACCCTCACCCGGGTCACCGAGACGATCCACCGACAGAAGGAGCAGTGATTCCCATGCAGGTTCTCTACACCGCGTCCGCGACCGCCACCGGCGACGGCCGGGACGGCCACGTCCGGACCTCCGACTCCACCCTCGACCTGGACCTGGCGATTCCGAAGGAGATGGGCGGCGCAGGTGGCGCGGCCAACCCTGAGCAGCTCTTCGCCGCCGGCTACGCGGCCTGCTTCCACTCCGCGCTGCGCGTGGTGGCCCGCCGGGCCAAGGCCGACGTGACCGGCTCGGTCGTCGAGGCCGAGGTCGGCATCGGAGCGAACGGCAGCGGCGGCTTCGGTCTTGCCGTCACCCTGGTGGTGGACCTGCCGGCCGTCGAGCGCGCCGCCGCCCAGCAGCTGGTCGAGGCCGCCCACCAGGTCTGCCCCTACTCGAACGCCACCCGGGGCAACATCGAGGTGGCGCTCACCGTGCGCGAGGCCGCTGCGGCCTGAGCGCCGCAGCAGACCACCACCATCGCGTACGAGAGGACGAACCGGATGACCAGCAACCGTGAGATCCACCTGGCCTCCCGCCCCCAGGGGTGGCCGACGGCCGACAACTTCCGCCTCGTCGAGACCGAGGTGCCCACCCCGGGCCCGGGGCAGATCGTGGTCCGCAACCAGTTCATGTCGGTCGACCCGTACATGCGTGGCCGGATGAACGACGTCAAGTCCTACGTGCCGCCGTACGCCCTGGACGCGCCCCTCGACGGTGGGGCGGTCGGCGAGGTGGTGGCCGGCGGGGCCGACGGGATCAGCGTCGGCGACACCGTGCTGCACGGGCTGGGCTGGCGGGAGTACGCCGTGCTCGACGGCCGGTCCGCCCGCCGGGTCGATCCGGACGTCGGCCCGGTCAGCGCCTACCTGAGCGTGCTCGGGATGACCGGGCTGACCGCGTACGCCGGGCTGCTCGACGTGGCGGCGATGCGGCCCGGGGAGACCGTGTTCGTCTCCGGCGCGGCCGGCGCGGTGGGCAGCATGGTCGGCCAGATCGCCAAGCTGCGGGGCGCCGGCCGGGTGGTCGGCAGCGCCGGCTCGCCGGCCAAGGTGGCCCGGTTGACGGAGCTCGGCTTCGACGCCGCGTTCGACTACCACGACGGTCCGGTCCGCGACGCGCTGAAGGCCGCCGCTCCGGACGGGGTCGACGTCTACTTCGACAACGTCGGCGGCGAGCACCTGGAGGCCGCCATCGGGGCGATGAACCTGCACGGTCGGGCCGCGATCTGCGGCATGATCGCGCAGTACAACTCGGCCGAGCCACCGGCCGCGCCCCGCAACCTGGCGCTGGTCATCGGCAAGCGGCTCACCCTGCGCGGCTTCCTGGTCGGCGACCACGGCGACCTGCGCGAGCAGTTCGTCACCGAGGTCGCCGGCTGGCTGCGCGAGGGCCGCCTCTCCTACGACGAGACGATCGTCGACGGCCTCGACAACGCCCCTGAAGCGTTCCTCGGCCTCCTCCGCGGCGAAAACCTCGGCAAAATGCTCGTCCGCCTCTAACCCTCCCTCCCCCTCCTCTCCGCCCCTCCTCCCCGCCCCCCGCCCCCGCCCCGGCATCGGTGATCAAGAGGTTTGCGTCACCTTTGGAGATCGAACTGACGTAAACCTCTTGATCACCGGGGAGGTGGCGGGGTTGTGGGGGAGGTGGCGGGGTTGGTGGGGTTGGGTGGGCGGGGCAGGGGGTGGGGCGGGGGCGTTGGATAGGCTCGGCGCATGACGGTGGCGGTACGGGTGATTCCGTGTCTGGACGTGGACGCCGGTCGGGTGGTCAAGGGGGTCAACTTCCTCGACCTGCGCGACGCCGGTGACCCGGTGGAGCTGGCGGCGGCGTACGACCGGGCCGGTGCGGACGAGTTGACCTTCCTGGACGTCACCGCGTCCTCGAGCGACCGGGGCACCATGCTCGACGTGGTGCGCCGGACCGCCGAGTCGGTCTTCATCCCGCTCACCGTCGGCGGTGGGGTCCGGCAGGTCGCCGACGTGGACACCCTGCTGCGCGCCGGGGCCGACAAGGTCGGGGTGAACACCGCCGCCATCGCCCGACCCGAGCTGATCGCCGAGATCGCCGACCGCTTCGGCCGGCAGGTGCTGGTGCTCTCGTTGGACGTCCGGCGGGCACCAGCCGGCACCACCCCCAGCGGTTTCGAGGTGACCACCCACGGTGGCCGCCGCGGCACCGGGCTCGACGCGGTCGAGTGGGCGGCGCGCGGGGCCGAGCTGGGCGCGGGGGAGATCCTGCTCAACTCGATGGATGCCGACGGCACCAAGGCCGGCTTCGACCTCACCCTGATCGAGGCGGTCCGCGCGGTGGTCGACGTGCCGGTGATCGCCAGCGGCGGCGCCGGCCGGGTGGCGCACTTCCCGCCCGCGATCGGCGCGGGGGCCGACGCGGTGCTCGCCGCCAGCGTCTTCCACTTCGGCGAGCTGACCGTCGGCGAGGTCAAGGACGCCCTGCGCACCGCCGGGCACCCCGTCCGCTGAGCGCACAGCCCCGGCCACCCTGTCTGCCGGGCACCCCGTCCGCTGAACGCAGCGCCGGGCACTTTGTCCGCTGAGCGCACCGCCGCAGGCGACCCCGTGCGCTGAGCGCACCGCCGCCGGGCACCCTGTCCGCTGAGCGCACCGTCGCCGGGTCGCCCCGTGCATTCGGTTGGCGCACTGCTCCTGCGGGTCGGGTGGCTCAGCGGCCGGTCTGGCCCTCCGGGGAGCGGCGCGGGGCCGGGATCGATCGGACCACGTACTCCTGCACGGCGGCGGCGTGGTCCTCCTCGGGCAGGTGCCACTGCGCGCTGCCCGGGGCGTGTCGCCGGGTGAGCACCCCCTGCATGCTGTCGACCGTGCCGCCCACTCCGGCCCGGGGCCGGGTACGCCAGAGCTGCTCGCCGTCGGGGGTGATCCGGAACCAGCCGTCGGAGACGGTGACCAGCCCCGCGCCGACCAGCCGCTGGACCGCTGTCTCCACGTCGTGCCGTTCGGGTATCGCCTGGTTGAGGTGGTCGGCGGTGGACAGCACGTCAGTGAGCCGGACCCCTTCCGGGCGGCGCGAATCCGCCGCGCGGCGGTGCCGTCCGGCGCCGCTGGCGATCACCAGTGACACGAAGATCCAGGCGTCCGTCCAGCGCCACGCATTCTCCCCCATGCACGAATGATGCCTGTAGGTGTCCGTTGAGGAAACACCTACTTCCCCCCTGTTCTGTCAGCGCAGCTCAGCGTGGTCACACCCGGACCCTCGGCAGGCGGTTTCGCCGGGAACCGTTGTCCGGGGCCGGAAACCGGTGCCTCCAGGTGGACTCCCGGGGACGCCGGAACGGCGGACACCGGTGCCCCGGGGGCCGATGACCCGGACACCGGCGACCCAAGGGCCGGTGACCCGAGGGCCGGGCTCGGGGGCGGCGGGGAAGCCGACACGGGTGGCCCGGCGACGGGTGGCCCGAGGGCCGGTTCCGGATGGTCCCGTCGGCCGGGCTCCGCAGGCGGCGGCCCGGAGACCTGCCTGCCGGGGACCTGCGGCCCGGTGTCCGGTTCCGGGTGGACCGGTTCCGGGTGGACCGGTTCGGCGGGGACGGCGAAGCGGGGGATGAAGAACTGGGCCAACGGGCCGATGCCCAGCGCGTACGCGACGGTGCCGACGCCGACGGTGCCGCCGAGCAGCCAGCCCAGCGCCAGCACGGTGATCTCGATGACGGTGCGGACCAGCCGGACGGAGCGGCCCGGCCGGCGGGCGACGTACCCGGTCATCAGGCCGTCGCGGGGGCCGGGGCCGAGCCGCGCGCCGAGGTAGAGGCCGGTGGCGGCGCCGTTGGCGACGATGCCGCCGAGCAGCAGGCCGATCCGGGCGGGCAGCGGCCACCCGGCCGGCAGCAGGGCCACCGTGGCGTCCACCACCAGTCCGATCACCAGTACGTTGCTGATCGTGCCGAGGCCCGGCCGTTGCCGCAGCGGGATCCAGAGCAGCAGCACCACCGCGCCGACGGCGATGGTCACGGTGCCGAACGACAGGCCGGTCTGCCGGGCCAGCCCCTGGTGGAAGACGTCCCACGGGTCCAGCCCGAGCCCGGAGCGGATCATCATGGCCATGCTGACCCCGTAGAGGACCAGCCCGGCATAGAGCTGGGTGAGCCGCCGGGCGGGGCGGTGCCGGAGATTGCCAATCAGAGCCATGCATGCCACTCTAGAGTCCAATATCACCCACAGAAGAGCCAATTCCGAAGGGGTGGCCGTGACCAGCCAGGTGCGAGGGGTCCAATTGGCCCGGTTGCTCGGACAGTGGCACGCGCTGCCGGGCCGTCGCCGCAGCCCCGACTACGCCGCGCTCGCCGCCGCCGTCCGGGGCCTGCTCGCCGACGGCCGGCTCCCCCTGGGGGTACGCCTGCCGGCCGAGCGGGAGCTGGCCGAGGCGCTGCGGATCAGCCGTACCACGGTCACCGCCGCGTACCGGCAGTTGCGGGAGAGCGGCCACCTGGCCAGCCGGCGCGGCGCGGGGAGCTGGACCATGCTGCCCGGCACCCACCGGGTCGCCAGCACCGGCCTGTGGACCCCGCTGGACGACCGCGACATGATCGATCTCGGGGTGGCCGCGTTGGCCGCCCCACCCGAGCTGGTGCCGGCCGCCCGAGCCGCCGTGGAGGACCTGCCGCGTTACCTGTCCGGCGCGGGCTACCACCCGACCGGCATCATCGAGCTGCGCGAGGCGGTCGCCCGGGCGTACACCGAGCGGGGGTTGCCGACCAGCGCCGAGCAGATCATGGTGACCAGCGGCACCCAGCACGCGCTGGATCTGGTGCTGCGGCTGGCCCTCGCGCCCGGTGGGAACGTGCTGGTCGAATCGCCCACCTACCCGAACGCGCTCGCCGCGTTGGCGGCCCGGCGGGCCCGGATCAGCACCCACGGCCTCGCCGTCGACGCCGGCTGGGACGCCGACCTGCTGCTGGGCAGCGTGCGGCAGACCCGGCCCAAACTGGCCTACCTGATCCCCGAGTTCCAGAACCCCACCGGCCACCTGATGCCCGCCGAGCTGCGGGAGCGGCTGGTCGCCACCGCCCACGCCGCCGGCACCGACCTGGTCGTCGACGAGTCGTTCGTGGATTTGCCGTTGGACGGCACACCGCTGCCCCCGCCGGTCGCCGTCTTCGACCGGCACTCCCGGGTGATCTCCATCGGGGGGATGAGCAAGCCCTACTGGGGCGGTCTGCGGATCGGCTGGGTACGCGCCTCCGCGCCGCAGGTGCAGCGGCTGGCCGCCGCCCGGGTCGGGGTGGACATGGCCAGCCCGGTGCTCGACCAGTTGGTGGCGGTGCACCTGCTCGCCCAGGCACCGGCGATCGTCGCGGCCCGCCGTGCGCAGCTCGTCACCCAGCGGGACGCCCTGCTCGACGTGCTCGCCGAGCGGCTCCCGGACTGGCGGGTCGGGGTGCCCCGTGGGGGCGTCACGCTCTGGGTGGAGCTGGACGGCCCGATCTCCAGCGCCCTGGCCCGGGCAGCCGAGGAGGTCGGCGTACGGCTGGCCCCCGGTCCCCGGTTCGGCCTCGACGGCACCCTGGAGCGCTTCCTGCGACTGCCCTTCACCCTGCCCGCCGCCGACCTGGTGGAGGCGGTCGGGCGGCTGGCCGCGATCCGCTACGACCTCGACCGGGGTGCCGGCCGGGCGCGCTGGCGGGAACCGGCAGTGATCGCCTGACGGCCCGCCCCGGGGACTGACGGCGGTCCCGGTCGGGACGAACCGGCCTGATCGGCGGGCGTCGGCTGGAAGACTGCCGGAGTGGGCAGCCCGCAGTGGTCGCGCGGGGTCCGGCTCGGTGCGCCCGGCTCCCGGACCACCCGGCTGGAACTCTTCTACGACCTGGTCTTCGTCTTCGCCTTCTTCAACGTCACCGCGCTGACCTCCCAGCAGCCCACCGGCACCAACCTGCTGCGCTGCCTGCTGGTGCTGGGGCTGCTCTGGTGGTGCTGGACCGGGTTCGCGGGCGTCGGCAACGTGGTCCGCGCCGACCAGGGGCTGTTGCCGGTGGTCGGCTTCGTCACCATCGCCGCCACCTTCCTGCTGGCGTTGAGCATGCCGGGGGCGTTCAACGACCGGCCCGGTGGGCTGAACGGCCCGTTGGTCTTCGTCGGCTGCTACCTCCTGGTCCGGGCCTGCCAGTTGGCCGTCTTCGGGCTGCTCGCCCGGGGCGAGGCGGCCCGGTGGCGGCAGTGGCGGCGGCTCGCGGTGCTGCCGGTGGTCGCCGCCGCCCTGCTGGTCGCCTCCGCGCTGCTGCCGCGCCGGATCTCCGGGGACGGGGCCGCCACCGCCCTGCAACTCACCCTGTGGACGGCCGCGCTGCTGCTGGAGTACGCGGCCGGGGTGCGGCTGGGCGGGACGTACTGGGTGGTGGTCTCCGCCGGGCACTGGGCGGAACGGCACGCCCTGATGGTGCTGATCGCGCTCGGCGAGTCGATCATCGCGCTGGGGGTCGGCCCGAAGTTCGTCACCGGCCTGCCGCTGACCTGGCCGGTGGTGATCGCCGCGGTGCTCGGCATCGCCGTGGCGTCGGTGCTCTGGTGGGCCTACTTCGACACCCTGGCGCTCGCCCTGGAACAGGCCCTGCACCGCAGCCGGGACCCGGCACACCGGGCCCGGTTGGCCCGGGACGCCTACACCTACCTGCACCTGCCGATCGTCGCCGGGGTCATCTTCTTCGCCCTCGGGCTCAAGGACCTGCTGACCGAGGTGGCCGACCCGGACAACCCGGACTGGGGGGTGCCGCTGGGTGGTTACTGGGTGCTGGTGCTCTACGGCGGGGTGAGTCTCTACCTGCTCAGCCTCGTCGCCTGCGGGCTGCGGGCGCTGCGGGTGCTGCGCTGGCCGCCGGTGCTGGCGGTGCTGGCGCTGGCCGCGCTCGCCCCGGTGGGGGCCCGGGTGTCCGAGGTGGGCGCGTTGGCCCTGCTGGCGCTGGTCTGCGTCGCCCTGGTGGTGGTGGAGACCCGGGGGCAGGGCCGGCGTCGGCACCGGGTACGCCAGCTGGCCCTGGCGGAACAGGAAGCCGCCGAGGCCGAGCAGAGCCGGTGGCGTCGCGAGCACCTGTGACCGGTCGACGGCCGTGTCCCGGGACGGGGGGACACGGACGTCGACCGGCCCGGACCGCTCAGATCTCGGCCAGGCTGCCCGCGTACATCCGGTCGATCTCGGCGGCGAAGTTGCTCTCCACCCCGCGTCGTTTGATCTTCAACGACGGGGTCATCTCGCCGTCCTCGATGGTCAGGTCGCGGGGCAGGACGGTCACCTTCTTGATCGTCTCCCAGCGGTTGAGCTTGGTGTTGAGCTGGGCGACGTGCTCCTCGACCATGGCCCGGGCCTCGGGCGAGGCGACGATCTCGGCGTAGTCGCGCCCGTCGAGCGGGCCGCCCGCCGCCCAACCCCGGATCGCATCCGGGTCCAGGCTGACCAGCATGGTGCAGTAGTTGCGGGCCTGACCGATCACGATCGCCTGCGAGGTGTAGGGGCAGATCGCCTTGAACATCCCCTCGATGTGCGACGGCGCGACGTACTTGCCGCCGGAGGTCTTGACCAGGTCCTTCTTGCGGTCGGTGATGCGCAGGTAACCGTCGTCGTCGAGGCTGCCGATGTCCCCGGTACGGAAGAAGCCGTCCTCGGTGAACGCGGCGGCCGTCTCCTCGGGCAGGTTGTGGTAGCCGCGCATCACCGGCCGGCCCCGGACCAGGATCTCCCCGTCGGTGTCGATCCGGCACTCCAGGTCGCCCATCGCCCGGCCGACCGTGCCGATCCGCAACCCGTCGGGCGGGTTGACGAAGTTGCCGGCGCTGGTCTCGGTCAGGCCGTACCCCTCGGAGATGGGCAGGTTCGCCGCGGCGAAGAAGGTGGCGATCTCCGCGCTCAGCGGGGCCGCCCCGGAGACGAGCACCCGGATCCGGCCGCCGAGCCGGGCCTGGAGCTTACTGAACACCAGCTTCTCGGCCACCGCGTACCTGAGCTTCAGGCCACCCGGCACCGGCCGGCCGGCCTGCTCCAGGGCGATCTTCTCCTTGCCGACCGCGACGGCCCAGGCGAAGATCTTCGCCTTCGCGCCGCCGGCGTCCTGCGCGGTGGTGACCGCCTTGTTGTAGACCTTCTCGTAGACCCGGGGCGCCCCGCACATCAGCGTCGGCCGGATCACCGACAGCAACTCGACCAGCTTGTCCACCCGCCCGTCGACGTAGGTCGGCAGTCCGACGTGTGTCGAGCCGCAGAGCAGCGTCTTGCCGAACGAGTGCGACAGCGGCAGCCAGAGGTACTGCACGTCGTCGTCGCGCAGCAGACCCGTCTCGGCCTGCACCACCCCCTCCCAGCACCAGCCGCCGTGCAGCAGCTCGACGCCCTTGGGCCGGCCGGTGGTGCCCGAGGTGTAGATCAGCGTCGCCAGGTGATCGGGGCCGACCGGGGCGATCAGCCGGTCGACCAGGCCCGGGTCGGCGGCGAGCGCCTGCGCGCCCTGCTCCTCCAGCTCGGCCAGGGTCAACTGGGGCACGGCGGCGGCCGGGTCGGGGGTGCCGTCGAAGAGCACCACGTGGGTCAGCGCGGGCAGTTGCGTGCCCGCGACCTTCGCCGCCTGGGCCGGGTTCTCCGCGAACAGCACCCGGGAACCGGAGTCGGCGATGATGTACGCCGCGTCCTGCGGCTCGGTGGTGGGGTAGACGGTGGTGGTCGCCCCGCCCGCGCACATGATGCCGAAATCGGCGATGATCCACTCCAGTCGGGTGTTCGCCAGGATCGCCACCGGATCCTCCAGCCCGACCCCGAGCCCGTGCAGGCCCGCAGCGACCGCGTCGGCCCGCCGGCCTACCTGGGCCCAGGTCAACCAGACCGGGCCGGAGTCGTCGGGTGCCGGATGGGCGAAGGCGTGCTGGTCGGGGGTCGCGGCCACCCGCTTACGGAACATGTCGGGAATGGAGCGGTACGGGATATCGAGAGCCATCGTGGAAGCCGCCTTCAGGGGTGGGTGACGTGACGGGGGTCACGTCGCGCTGCGGTTACCGAAGGGTATTGCCTGCGCCGGGGCATCGGCTAGCCCCCGTACCTGTGAGGCGGCTGAATCCCCGCAGAGGTGGCCGGTGACCGCTCCCCGAGCCCCGCGGGTGCGGCGGCCGGGTCAGGCGTACCGGTCCGCCCGTGCCGACCAGTCGTAGGTGGCGCGCAGCCACGAGCGGCGGGCCGCCAGGTAGGGCGTCAACGCGGGCCCGCCGTGCGCGACCAGCGCCGCCTCGCGGACCAGGTAGTCGGCCAGCCCGTCGTTGAACCACCCGGCAGCCAGGCGGAAGGCGGCCGCCTCACCCCGTCCGGTCTGCGCGGCGAGGACGGTCACCAGGTTGTGCGGGTCGGCCACCGGACCCTGCTCCTTGCGGTAGGAGAACAGGTCGTTGCACCAGCAGACCAGGTCGACGGCGAGGTCGTCCAGCGCGACCACCGCGGGGTCGACCCGCCTCCGGGCGCCGGGCAGTCGACCGTACGCCAGATCGGTGAGGGCCAGGCTGGGGCGTACCCCACCGGTGTGCCGGCGCATCTGGCGGTACTCCGCCACCCCCGGCACCCGCCGGTGCTCCCGGTTCGCCGCCTCCCACAGCAGCGCGAGCAGGTACGCCCGCAACTGGCTGACCAGCCGCAGCAGCAGCGCGGGGCGGCGCTGGTGGCCGACCCGGCGGCACAGGTCGGCCAGGGCGGCACCGAGCGCCCCGCCCGGTGCGCCCCGGCCGGTCGGGGCCCCGTGCCGGTCGAGGACGTCCAGCAGCGCGGCGACGGTCGGCGCGAGGGTGGCCGGCGTGCTGCCCAGCCCGTCGTCGTCGCAGACGTCGTCCACCACGAACAGCCAGGAGAACAGGTCGGTGAGCAGCCGCAGGTGCGCCACCGACGCCTGCGGGCAGGCGCGGCCGGCCAGCTCGGCGGCCCCGGCCCGGTGCAGCCGGCCCGCCGAACGACCCGCCCCGACCAGGCCCTGCCGGTGGGCCCACTCCAGGCTCGCCGCCGCCACCGCGTCGGTGGCGGCGTGCCGTCGGCTGACGAAGGGTGGTTCGAGCAGCGCCGAGACGTCGAAGCTTCGCATGGTTTCCCCAGTCGGCCACCCCACCGGTGGCGTTGCCGGAGAGTACGCCTGGGGAATCGACACAGATCATTGCCGGTGGCGGTCGGGGCGGTCGAGTCGACCGCCACGGCAGAAGGTGACGGGAACGGCACAACGGGTGACCTGCCAGCGCGCGGGTGCTCGCCGGCCGTGCGGTCCGGTGCCCGGACGGCACGCGGGTGCGGGCCGGGGCGCCTACATCCCCAGCTGGGCGGTACGCAGCCGTTCGGTCAACGCGGGCGGGCCGTCGAGCTGGACCCGGGCCACCCGTTGCCGGCCGGAGAGGAACAGCACCAGCTCACCGGGGGAGCCGACCAGGCGTACCCGGTCACCACCCCGGCCGGTGGCCACCTCGCCGTGCCCCGGCGCCTGCACCAGCAGACTGGCCGGGAACCGGCGGGCCCGGGTCCGGGCGAGCAGGGCGACCGGCTTCCACAACCGGGCGGCCAGCCCCGCCGGGAGGTCCCGGGGGTGCCACCCCGACCGGGCCCGCCGGACGTCCTCGTGGTGGATGAAGAACTCCATCGTGTTGGCCAACTCGTCGGTGAGCGGGTTGCTGACCGGGCTCCACACCGGCGGCCGGCGCACCTGGTCGACCAGCCCCGGCCAGGGCCGGGCGGCCGTGCGCAGCCGCACCCGCTCGGCGTACCCGTGCAGAGGTGGCAGCAGGATGCCACCGGCGGCGTCGGGGCGGCGCTCCCGCACCACCAGGTGGGCGGCGAGGTCCCGGGCGGTCCACCCCTCGTTGATCGTCGGGGCGTCCGGGCCCACTTCCAGCATCAGGTCGGCGAGCGCCTCGCGCTCCGCTCGGGCGTACCGCGGCATGCAGCGATCGTAGGACGGTCGGCCGCAGTCGGCGCGGCGAGCGACCCTTCCCACCTGCCCCGCGCGGTCCGGCAGCGCCGTCCGGCGGGCCGGCGGCCCGGGCGCGGTGTGGTGGCGCGGTCTTCGACGTGATGGTGGACATACCGCGCCGGGCGGCGTAGGTGGCGGCGAGCGGTAAGGATAAGGGAGATAATTGCGGCTTACGGCGGGGGAGAGCGTGGCGAGCGGGACGAGTCGGGACGTGATCCACCGGGGGTTGTGGGTCCTCGGCCGGGCGATCCGGGAACAACCGCGGATCTTCGCGGTGGCGGTCGCCGGTAGCGTGCTCTTCGGCGGGCTGGTGATCGTCAGCGCGTACGTGGTCGGCGCGGTCGTCGGCGACGTGGTGGTGCCGGCGATCGAGTCCGGCGAGGTCGGCACGAGCACGCTGGCCCTGGCCGCCGTGGCGTTGTTCGGGATCAGCGTGCTGCGGGTGGTGGGCATCTTCGGCCGTCGGCTCGGCGCCGGTTACATGCAGTTCCGCCTCCAGGCCGCCTACCGTCGCCGGGTGACGCGCCGTTACCTGGAGCTGCCGCTGTCCTGGCACCACCGCAACTCCACCGGCACGTTGCTGTCCAACGCCAACTCCGACGTCGAGGCCGCCTGGTATCCGATCGCGCCGCTGCCGTTCGCGGTGGGCACGCTGGTGATGCTGGTCGGCGCGGTCGGCTCACTCTTCGTCACCGACTGGGCGCTCGCCCTGGTCGGGCTGGCCGTGTTCCCCGCCCTGTTCGCGCTCAACGTGGTCTACTCCCGCCGGATGGCCCCCCGCCAGGCCCGGGCGCAACGGCTGCGGGCCGAGGTCAGCGGGATCGCCCACGAGAGCTTCGACGGCGCGCTGGTGGTCAAGACCATGGGCCGGGAGGCTCAGGAGACCGCCCGGTTCGCCGGCCGGGCCCACGAGCTACGCGACTCGCTGATCTCCGTCGGCCGGCTGCGGGGGGTCTTCGATCCGCTGCTGGAGACGCTGCCCAGCCTCGGCACCCTGGCCGTGCTCGTGGTCGGCACGATCCGGCTGCGGCAGGGTGCGATCACCGTCACCGAACTGGTCAGCGTCGCCTTCCTCTTCACCGTGCTGGCCTTCCCGGTGCGGGCCATCGGCTGGGTGCTGGCCGAGCTGCCCCGCAGCGTGGCCGGGTGGGACCGGGTCAGCCGGGTACTCGACGCCACCGGCGAGATGCCCTACGGGGACGTCACCCTCGCCGACGACGCCACGCCCGCCACCCTCGCCTTCGACGGCGTCCACTTCGGCTACGAGCCCGCCGAGGCGCACCTGCCCGGGACGTCTGTGCTCGGCGAGGTCGCCTTCACCGTGCCCGCCGGGCGGACGGTGGCGCTGGTCGGGCCGACCGGCGCCGGCAAGTCCACCATCGCCTCGCTGGCGGTCCGACTGGTCGACCCGGACGCCGGCACGGTCACCCTCGACGGGGTGGACGTGCGCCGGCTCACCGCCGCGTCACTCGCCTCGACCGTCGCCCTGGTCGCCCAGGTGCCGTTCGTCTTCGACGACACCGTCCGGGCCAACATCAGCCTGGACCGGCCGGGCATCGACGACGAGGACGTCTGGGCGGCGCTGCGGCTGGCCGAGGCCGACGGTTTCGTCGCCGCCCTCCCCGACGGGCTGGACACCATGGTCGGGGAGCGGGGCACCTCGCTCTCCGGCGGCCAACGACAACGTCTCACCCTGGCCCGCGCGCTGGCCGGCCGGCCCCGGCTGCTGGTGCTCGACGACGCCACCAGTGCGGTCGACCCGCGGGTCGAGGCGGCCATCCTGGCCGGGCTGCGCGCCCCGGCACCCGGCCAGCCGGCAGCCGCGTCGATCCTGGTGGTGGCCTACCGGCGGGCCACCATCGCGCTCGCCGACGAGGTGATCTACCTGGAGCAGGGCCGGGTGCTGGCCCGGGGCACCCACACCGAGCTGCTGGCCAGCGTGCCCGGCTACGTCGACCTGGTCACCGCCTACGAGCAGGCCGAGCAGGAACGCGAACAGAACCGGACGTACGACGAGGTCGCCCCGCTGCCGTCGGGCCTGGAAATCGAGGTGGACCGGTGAGCGCGAGGAGTGCAGCGCAGCGGAGCCCCGCAGTCGCGAACGAAGGGTTGGTTCGGTGAGCGCGAGGAGTGCAGCGCAGCGGAGCCCCGCAGTCGCGAACGAAGGGTTGGTTCGGTGAGCGCGAGGAGTGCAGCGCAGCGGAGCCCCGCAGTCGCGAACGAAGGGTCGACGCCGGTGAGCGCGAATGTGGGTGGCGGGGACGAGCGGGTCGAGGGGACCTGGCAGACGTTGCGCCGGGGGCTGGCGCTCTCGCCCGAGCTGCGTACCGGACTGGCCGGCACGATCGCCCTGGCGTTGGTCTACATGGTCGGCCGGGTGGCGGTCCCGGTCGCCGTGCAACGCGGCATCGACCAGGGGATCGCCGTACCCGGTGGTCCGGACCTCGGGGTGATCGTCACGGTGGTCACCGCCACCACGGCGGTGCTGGTGGTCACCACCGCCTGTGGGTACCTGATGATGCGGCGGCTGTTCACGGTCAGCGAGACCGCACTGGCCAACGTCCGGACCAGGGCGTTCCGGCACGTGCACGACCTGTCGATGCTGCACCAGCAGTCCGAGCGGCGCGGTTCGCTGGTCTCCCGGGTGACCAGCGACGTCGACCAGATCACCCACTTCCTCCAGTGGGGCGGGGTCATCCTCCTGGTCAACCTGGGCCAGCTCGTGGTCACCACGGCGGTGATGCTGGCGTACTCCTGGCAGTTGACGCTGGTGGTGCTCGTCGCGTTCACCCCGGCGGTGCTGATGATCCGGCTGCTGCAGCGCCGGTTGGCCGGGGCGTACGGGGTGGTCCGGCAGCGGATGGGCACCCTGCTCGGCACGATCGCCGAGAGCGTGGTGGGTGCGCCGGTGATCCGGGCGTACGGGGTGTCCGGGCGGACGGCCCGCCGGCTGGACGAGGCGATCGACGGGCAGCGGGTGGCCCAGCAGCGGGCGATCCGGATCAGCATCATGGGCAGCTCGGTGGGGGAGTTGGCGGCCGGGGTGGCACTGGCCGGGGTGGTGGTGGTCGGGGTGTCGCTCGGGGTGGACCGGACGCTGTCCGTCGGCCAGCTCACCGCCTTCCTGTTCCTGGTCACCCTCTTCATCCAGCCGGTGCAGATCGCCACCGAGGTGCTCAACGAGGCGCAGAACGCCATTGCCGGCTGGCGGCGGGTGCTCGACGTGCTCGACATCGCGCCGGACGTGGCCGACCCGGGCGAGCAGGGTCGGGAGCTGCCGGCCGGGCCGTTGGACATCCGCTTCGCCGGGGTGACGTTCGCCTATCCGGGCGGGCCGCCGGTGCTGCACGGCGTCACCCTGGACATCGCGGCGAAGAGCCGGGTGGCGGTGGTCGGCGAGACCGGCAGCGGCAAGACCACCTTCGCCAAGCTGCTCACCCGGCTGATGGACCCGACGCAGGGGCGGGTGCTGCTGTCCGGGGTGCCGCTGGACGAGGTGCGGTTCGACTCGTTGCGGTCCCGGGTGGTGATGGTGCCGCAGGACGGGTTCCTGTTCGACGCCACGGTCGGGGAGAACGTCCGCTTCGCCCGCCCCGAGCTGACCGACGCGCAGCTCACCGCCGCGTTCACCGAGCTGGGGCTGGCCGACTGGTTGGACGGTCTGCCGGCGGGTCTGGCCACTGCGGTGGGGGAGCGGGGGGAGGCGTTGAGCGTCGGGGAGCGGCAGCTGGTGGCGCTGGCCCGGGCGTACGTGGCGGATCCGGATCTGCTGGTGCTGGACGAGGCGACGAGCGCCGTCGACCCGGCCACCGAGGTACGCCTGCAACGCACCCTGGACGCGGTGACCCGGGGTCGTACCACGCTGGCCATCGCGCATCGCCTCTCCACCGCGCAGGCCGCCGACGAGGTGGTGGTGGTGGACCGGGGTCGGATCGTGCAGCGCGGCCCGCACGAGGAACTCCTCCGTGACCCCGACTCGGTCTACGGCCTGCTCTACGCCTCCTGGTTGGAACAGACCCGCTGACCGGCCGGCACCGGACACCGCCCTGCCACCTGCTGTGGACGCTTCGGCTGGCTGGTTGGCGCAGGCCCGCTGACGTCCGGCGCGGTGCCGGTGACGGGCGACCGGCCGCCGGGTCCGTGCCGCCGAGCAGCGTGTCCCTGCGGAATCGGCGGTCGGTGGACGTGGTCGCCCGGGTGCTCTACGCTGCGGGTTAGGTAAGGCTAACCTTTATCGGAGGTGCCCGGTGGCCCCGACCCCTGCTGAGCTGATCCGTACCCTGGTGGCCGGTCGGCTGCCCGGCCTGGTGCATCTCGCCCACCGACCCGGGCCGTTCCACGTCCGGCACGCCACCGACGTGGAGGGGCGGGTGCTGCTGCTCGTCCCGGTCTTCAGCGATCTGGCCGCCGAGCTCGACCCGGGGGTCGCCCGGGACGTCGCCGTGGTGCTCGACGTGCTCGATCTGCCTCCGGCCGCCGGAGCACCCTCGGCCGGCCGGGCCTGGGTCTCCGGCTGGGCGGTGCCACTGGACGGAGAGTCGGCCCGTCGCGCCGCCGTCGACTTCGCCGCCGTGGACCCGACCGGCGACCTGCTCGACGTCGGGAGCCGCTTCCGGCTGCACCGCTTCGAGGTGGTCGAGGCCAGGCTGGAGACCGCCGGTGTGGTGCACCGGGTCGATCCCGGCGAGTACGCCGCCGCCGAGCCGGACCCGCTGCACGCCGACGAGGCCGCGCTGCTGGCCGATCTCGCCAACCGCCACGGGCCGGAGACGGTCGCGTACCTGCGCGGTCGGCTCCGGCTGACCGGCGACGAGCCCCGGGTGGTACGCCTGGACCGCTACGGCCTGGTCGTGGCGTACGGCCGACCCGGCGACCGCCGCCGCACCCGCCTGCCGTTCCCCCACCCGGTCACCGACCCGGCGGACCTGCCCCACCTCCTGCACCCCCTGCTCCACCTCCCCACCCCGCCCACCCCCACCCCTGACCCCCACCCCCGCTCCCACCCCCGCCCCCTGCCCCGGTGATCAAGAGGTTTGCGTCATGCCGGGCGGCTTTCGTGACGTAAACCTCTTGATCACCGGGGCGGGGCATCACCGGGGCGGGGCGTCGCCGGGGCGGGGTTAGGGGAGGGGGGCGGTGAGGTAGCGGTGGATGGTGGGGCCGAGGGTTGTGGCCAGGGTGTCGGGGGTGGCGGAGGCGACCGGTTCGAGGCGGATGACGTAGCGCATCATGGCCAGGCCGATCATCTGGGTGGCGACCAGGGCGCCGCGCAGCGGCCGTTCCGCCGGGTCGAGGTCGAGCTGGTCGAGCACCCGGCGCAGCACCTGGGTGGTCAGGAACTCGCGCATCAGCCGGGCCGTCCACTCGTTGTTGCTCGCCGAGCGGAGCAGCGCCACCGCCGCCCCGCCGGCCGGCGAGTCCCACACCCCGAGGAACGTGCGGACCAGCCGTTCCCCGATCCCGTCCGGGTCGCCGGCCAGCACGGCGGGCAGCAGCGCGGCCGGGTCGACCGGGATGTCGACGGTGGCCCGGAACAGCTCCTCCTTGCTGCCGAAGTAGTGGTGGACCAGGGCCGGATCGACCCCGGCGGCGGTGGCGACCTGCCGGATCGAGGTCGCGTCGAAACCGCGTTCGGCGAACGCCGACCGGGCGGCGGCGAGGATCGCCTCCCGGGTGTCCTGGTTGCCGGGGCGGCGGCCGGTGCGTCGGGTCACCGGGCTCACCCGCTGCGCCGGCGCAGGGTCGCCGCCGCCAGCACCAGGGCCACCACCGCCGCGCCGGCCACGATCGACACGTCGCGCCACATCAGGCCGGTCGGTGTGGGGTGCGCGCCGACCTCCTGGAGCGCCTCCACCGCGTACGACAGGGGCAGCGCGTCGCTGACGGCCTGGAGCCAGCCGGCCATCTGGTCGCGCGGCACGAACAGCCCGCACAGGAGCAGTTGCGGGGCGACCACGACCGGCATGAACTGCACCGCCTGGAACTCGGTGCGGGCGAAGGCGCTGCACAGCAGCCCCAGCGCGACGGCCAGCACCGCGTTGACCGCGGCGATCAGCACGACCAGCGCGGCGGACCCGGCGGTGGTCAGCCCGAGCAGCCGGTACGCCGCGGCGGCGGCGACGGTCGACTGGACCACCCCGGCCAGCCCGAACGCGATGCCGTAGCCGAAGAGCAGGTCGAGCTTGCCCAGCGGGGTGGTGAGCAGCCGTTCCAGCGTCCCGCTGGTGCGTTCCCGGAGCATCGCGATGCTGGTCACCAGGAACATGATGATGAACGGGAAGAAGCCCAGCATCACCAGGGCCACCCGGTCGAAGGGGGACGGTCGCCCGGGTGGGGCGGGCTGGTCGGCGTACATGTAGTAGACCAGGGTGAGCAGCACCGTCGGCACCACCACCAGCAGCGCCACCGTACGCCGGTCGTGTCGCAGTTGACGCAGGATGCGCCCGGTGGTGGCGGCCAGGATCGTCGGGTTCACGCCGCCTCCCCGATGTCCGCCGGGCCGGCCTCGCCGGCCCGGATGAGGCGCAGGAACGCCTCTTCCAGGTCGTCCACCCCGGTCGCGGCGCGGACCGCGTCGGGGGTGTCGTCGGCGATCAGCCGGCCGTGGCGGATCAGCAGCAGCCGGTCGCAGCGGGCCGCCTCGTCCATCACGTGGCTGGACACCAGCAGGGTGGTCCCGGCGGCGGCCAGGGCGTGGAACCGGGCCCACAGGTCGGCCCGTAGCACCGGGTCCTGCCCGACGGTGGGCTCGTCGAGGACGACCAGTTCCGGTTCGCCGACCAGCGCGCAGGCCAGTGAGGCCCGGCTGCGTTGCCCGCCGGAGAGGGTGCCGACCAGTTGGCCGGCGGCGGCGGCCAGGCCGACGTCGGTGACCGCCGCGTCGGCGTCGGCGGCGGTACGCCCCTGGAGGGCGGCGAAGTAGCGGGCGTTCTCCCGGACCGTCAGGTCGACGTAGACGCTGGGTGCCTGGGTCAGGTAGCCGACCCGGCGGCGTAGCTCGGCCGCGCCGGCCGGTCGACCCAGCACGGTGACCGTGCCCGAGTTGATCGTCTGCACCCCGACCACGGCCCGCATCAGGGTGGTCTTGCCGCTGCCGCTCGGGCCGAGCAGCCCGGTGACCGCGCCGCGCGGCACCGTGCAGCCGATGCCGTCCAGCACCCGTCGTCGACCCCGGTCGACGACCAGGTCGCGGACGGCGATGGCGTCGTCCATCGCGCCTCCTCAAAACTCATCGTGTGTTGAAATCAACGCTAGATGAATTACCCGGTGTCGCGCAACGGTTGACTTCGAGCACGCTCGAACTGAGAACCTGGGGCACGTGGACATCAGCACGCGGGAGAGAGTCCTGTCGGTCGGCGAGGCGGCGGCCCGGGTCGGCCTGACCACCTACACACTGCGCTGGTACGAACAGGAAGGGCTGGTCGCCCCGGTCGGCCGCGACTCGGCCGGCCGCCGCCGCTACACCGAGGCCGACCTGAACTGGCTGATGCTGCTCACCCGGCTGCGCCGCACCGGCATGCCCGTGCGTGACATGCGCCGGTACGCCGAGCTGGCCCGCCAGGGCGACCGGACGCGGGCCGCCCGACGGGCGCTGTTCGAAGCCCACCGGGTCCGGGTACTGACCCGGATGGCCGAACTGGAGGAGGACCTCAAGGTGCTCAACTACAAGATCGAAATCTACCGTTGCGCGGAGGAGGGGCGATGATCCGTCGACAGCTGGGGGCCGACGGTCCGGAGGTCTCCGCGATCGGCCTGGGCTGCATGGGGATGAGCTTCGCCTACGGCGGGCCGGACGACGCGGAGTCGACGCGCACCCTGCACCGCGCCCTCGACCTGGGGGTGAACCACCTCGACACCGCCGACATGTACGGCTTCGGCGCCAACGAGCGGCTGCTCGCCCCGGTGGTGCGGGCCCGCCGCGACGAGGTCTTCCTGGCCACCAAGTTCGGCAACCGACGCACCCCCGACGGCACCGGGGTCCGCGTCGACAGCAGCGCGGCCTGGGCCCGGGAGGCCTGTGACGCCTCCCTCGGGCGGCTCGGGGTCGACACCATCGACCTGTACTACCTGCACCGCCGTGACCCGGGCACCCCGATCGAGGAGACCGTCACGGCGATGGCCGAGCTGGTCGAGGCGGGCAAGGTGCGCCGGCTCGGCCTGTCCGAGGTCAGCCCGGCGACCCTGCGTACGGCCCACGCGGTGCACCCGATCTCGGCCGTGCAGATGGAGTACTCCCTGTTCACCCGGGACGTCGAGGGGGAGATGCTGGACACCTGCCGGGAGTTGGGGGTGGCCCTGGTGGCGTACTCACCGGTCGGGCGGGGGCTGCTCACCGGGGCGATCACCGGGCGGGACCAGCTCGCCGAGGGTGACTGGCGGGCGGCGGCTCCCCGCTTCGCGGCGGAGAGCCTCGACGCCAACCTGCGCCTGGTGGCCGCCGTCCGGGCGGTGGCCGACGAGATCGGCTGCACGCCGGCCCAGGCCGCCCTGGCCTGGCTGCTCGCCCAGGGCCCGGACGTGCTCCCGATCCCGGGCACCAAGCGGGTCCGCTACCTGGAGGAGAACACCGCCGCCGCCGATCTGCGGCTCACCGCCGCCCAACAGGCCCGGTTGCGGGAGGCGGTCCCCGCCGACGCGGTGGCCGGCGAGCGGTACGCGGCAGCCGGGATGCGGACGGTCGGCCACTGACCTGCGCCGGTCGCCTCTCTCGCCACGAACGGCCCGATCCGGTCACCTCGGCCGGTGTCCGGATCGGGCCGCGTGCTCAGGCGACCGTCAGCACCTGCGGCCCTACCCTCGGATCGGGCGCTAGCCTTCTTACCGGTCTTTAGCCCCGACCCGGGCTTCAGCCTTCGGACCGGGCGCTAGCCTTCTGACCGGACAGGATGTCCGCCTTCGGGCATTGCGGACCTGATCGGACGTACGGCACGATGGCGCGGTGGATCACGCTCCGTTGCCGGAGGCCGCCTTCCTGGCCGACTGGACCGACCGGTTACGGGCCTCCGCCGAGCGTCCGGTGGTCGGGATTCTGCTGCGCGGCAGCCACGCCCGGTCAGCCGCCACCGCCTACAGTGACGTCGACCTCGACGTCCTGGTCACCGCGACCGGCCGGCCCGTCCCGGCGGATCCGTGGCACCTGTCACCGCTGTCGGACCCGTCACCGCCCTCGGACCCGGCGTCCCCGCCCGGTGCGGGGCCGTCGGCCCTGTCGCGCCGGGCCGCTGCGCCGGGCCGCCCGAGCGGGTCGGTCCCGCGCCGGGCCCGCGCCGGGCCGGTCCGCCGTCCGCACCGGGCCCGACCGGTCCGGCCCGGCAGACGACCCCGGTCGACGCCGACCGCGCCGGTCCGGGTGGCACGGGCCGGCCGGCCGAGACGCCGTACGACACCCGTCGCGCCTACCTGACCGAGGTCGACGGGCGGATCGTGCACGTCTCGGTGGCCGCGCGGGACGTCCGCACCTGGGTCGACCGGCTGGGCGAACCCGCCGACTGGGCGTTCGGGCTGCCGGTGACCACCCCCACCCGGCTGCTCTGGGCCGACCCGACCTGGCGTCGCCGGATCGACCTGCCCGTGCTCTGCCAGCCCGCCGACCAGCCCCGGCTGGAGGAGCTGGTCGCCACCCTCGGCAAGGTGGCCGGGGCGCTGGCCGCCGACGACCCGCTCGGCGTCCGGCTGGCCGCCGCCGACCTGGCCCGGCTCTGCCCGTGCGTGCTGCGCCCGGCCAACCCGGGGGTGCGGGTGGTGTCCCGCCGGGCCGCCTTCGCCGCCGCCCTGGACCTGCCGGTCGCGCCGCCGGGCTACCGCGACGACATGCTGCGCTGCCTGGGGGTACGCCCCGCTGCCGCCGCCGAGGTCGGCGTCGCCGCGGCCCGCCTGGTGGCCGGGGTGCTCCCGCTGGTCCGCCCGTACGCCGATCGGATCGCCGAGACGGCCGGCCCGGACCTCGCCCTGGCGCTGCACGATGGCCGGCTGGACCGCTACGTCGCCCAGTTGTCCCGGGCGGTCGGGGACGGGGCGCAGGTGCCCGCACCGCGTGCGGGACAATCGGGAACTGTGCCCGTACCTGACTCTGCCCCCAGCGACGGCGGACCCGCCGACGCGGCCCGCCCGTCCCGTCTCGACCCGGCCATCGCCGCCCGGCTGCGCCGCACCCCGGACGGCCTGGTGGCCGCAGTCGTGCGCCAGCACGACACCGGCGAGGTGCTGATGGTCGCCTGGATGGACGACGAGGCGCTGCACCGCACCCTCACCACCGGCCGGGCCACCTACTGGTCGCGCAGCCGGCAGGAGTACTGGGTCAAGGGCGCCACCTCCGGCCACCACCAGTACGTCCGTTCGGTGGCGTTGGACTGCGACGGCGACGCGCTGCTGGTCGGCGTGGACCAGGTCGGCGCTGCCTGCCACACCGGCGAACACACCTGCTTCTTCACCGAACTCCCGGTCACCGGTCAGGGGGTCCAGCGATGACCGACGGTGCGCTCAGCCCGGATCTCGCGGGGTTCGTGGCGGCGGCGGCCCGGTGGCGGGTGGTGCCGGTGACCCGCCGGCTGCTGGCCGACGCGGAGACCCCGGTGGGGGTCTACCGCAAGCTGGCCGGCGGGCCGGGAACGTTCCTGCTGGAGTCCGCCGAGCAGGGTGTCGGTTCGGCCGGCATGGCCTGGTCGCGGTACTCGTTCATCGGGGTGCGCAGCAGCGCCACCCTGGTCGAACGGGACGGCGTCGCGCAGTGGACCGGCACCCGCCGGCCGGCGTTCCGGTCTCCGGCGACCCGGTGCACGTGCTGCGGGAGACCGTCGAGGCGCTCGCCGGTGGCACCCCGGACCCGGCGGCGGGCCTGCCGCCGCTGACCGGTGGCATGGTCGGCTACCTGGGGTACGACCTGATCCGCCGGTTCGAGCGGTTGCCCGAGCTGACCGAGGACGACCTCGGGGTGCCGGAGTTGGGCATGATGCTCGCCACCGACCTGGTGGTGCTGGACCACTACGACGGGTCGGCGATCCTGGTCGCCAACGCGGTGCTGCCACCGCTTACCGACCCGGACCGGGCCGACCGGGTCACCGCCGCCTACCACCACGCGGTGGGGCGGCTCGACGCGATGACCACCGCGTTGTCCCGACCGATTCCGCCCATGATCTCGACGGTGGGTCGGCCACCGGCCGGCGACGTGGTCAGCCGCACCCCGGACGGCGGCTACCCGAAGGCGGTCGAGGCGGCGAAGGAGGCGATCCGGGCCGGCGAGTGCTTCCAGATCGTGCTGGCCCAACGCTTCGAGCGGGCCACCGACGCCGACCCGCTGGACGTCTACCGGGTGCTGCGGACGACCAACCCGAGCCCGTACATGTACCTGCTGCGCTTCGACGGGTTCGACATCGTCGGCTCGTCCCCGGAGGCGCACCTCAAGGTCAACGCCGACACCGACGGGCAGCGGCGGGCGATGTTGCACCCGATCGCCGGCACCCGGCCGCGCGGGTCCACCCCGGTCGCCGACGCCCGGCTCGCCACCGAGCTGCTGGCCGACCCGAAGGAACGCGCCGAGCACGTGATGCTTGTCGACCTGGGCCGCAACGACCTGGGCCGGGTCTGCCAGCCGGGCACCGTGCAGGTGCCGGAGTTCGCCACCATCGAGCGGTACAGCCACGTGATGCACATCGTCTCCACGGTGGTGGGCACCCTGCGCGAGGACCGGACGGCCTTCGACGCGCTGGCCGCGACCTTCCCGGCCGGCACCCTGTCCGGGGCCCCGAAGGTCCGCGCCATGGAGATCATCGAAGGGTTGGAGCCGGTGCGCCGAGGGCTCTACGGCGGCACCGTGGGCTACTTCGGGTTCGGCGGCGACCTCGACATGGCGATCGCGATCCGGACCGCGCTGATCCGCGACGGCCGGGCGTACGTGCAGGCCGGGGCGGGGGTGGTGGCCGATTCTGATCCGGCCGCCGAGGACCAGGAGACCCGGAACAAGGCCGCCGCCGTGCTGGCTGCCATCGCCGCCGCCGAGACCCTGCGACCGGCCCGGTGAGCGGCACCGCCTCCGACGGTCCGGCTGTCCCCGACGGTTCGGCGGAATCCGGCGGTTCGGCCACCTCCGGGCGGCGTGAGCTGACGTACGCCGTGCTGCTCTGCCTGGCGGGGGCGGGCCTGGCCACCTGGACGGCGACCCGCACCTGGTCGGTGGAGGTGCTCGCCCGGGGGGCGTTGCCGCCGGCCCGGCAGGACCGCTCCGGGGCGGACCTGCTGCCCTGGCTGTCCGCGTTGGCGCTGGTCGCGTTGGCCGGTGGCGGTGCGGTGCTGGCCACCCGGGGCGGCTGCGGCGGCTGCTGGGTGGTTTCGTCGCCCTGCTCGGCCTGGCGGTGGCGGCCGGTGGCGGTTACGGGCTGGCCGTCGACCCGGGGGCTGAGGCGCACCGGCAGTGGCCGGCGCTCTGCCTGCTCGGCGGCCTGGTGGCGGCCGGAGGCGGGTTGCTCACCGCGCTGCGCGGCGCGGGTTGGCCGACGATGGGTGCCCGCTACGAGCGGACGGCGCGCGCCACCGGGCCGGACCGGCCCGACGGTCGGCCGATCGCCGAGGGGGGCAACCGGGCGGCGTGGGACGCGCTCGACCGGGGTGAGGACCCGACGGTCAGCTGACCGGCTGCGGCGCGCAGGTGGCGCGCTGGTCCCGAACGGCCCGCCGGTCCTGACCCGGGTGCCGGTCCCGGGCCGCGGCCCGGGTGGCGGCCAGCTCGGCGACCAGGCGGTCCAGCTCGGCGCGCTGGTCGGCGCGCGCCCGGTCGGCGCAGACCGCCTCCCAGGCGTTGCCCGGGCGGTGCGTACCCGCCCCTCGCCCGCGACGACCCGTTCCAGGGTGTGCACCACCTCGACGGCCAGCGAGGCGACGGTTCGGGAGATGGTGGTGAGTCCGATGCCGGCGTTCGGCCCCGCAGTGCTCATAGGTCACCCCGCACGATGAGATCCGATGGTGGGCAGGCGCATGGTCGAGTCTGCCCGAAACCGATGCTGCCCGGTTCACGTTTCGCCCTGGTGACGGGCCGGTCAACGGCCCCTACCTGCACCGGGCGGAGATCCTTGAGTTTCGTCACAGCCGCCTCGACCGGGCCGAGCTGCGCGGTGCGCCGGAACGTGATCTCATAACGCATATGGGCGTCTATCGATGGTCCGGGCGGCTCCGGACGACGGATGTCGATGACACCCGCCGACGGGTACGGTGGCGCTGTGTGACATTCCGTTCACCGGAGGTCCGGCATCATGCCACAGCCCATCTCGTGAGGAGCGCCATACCCCCGGCACTTGTCGCCAGGTGGCGCCCCCTAGCATCGGCCCATGACACCCGGAGAGGGGAGTCCGTTGGTGACTGCTGAGCATGCGCACGCAGAGGGGGACGGGGCCGGTTCGGCGGCGTCCGCAAGCGTGCTCGACGAGATCCTGGCCGGCGTCCGCGAGGATGTGGCGCGACGGCAGGAGCAGCTTCCGCTGGAGCGGTTGCGCGAACTGGCCGCCGCCGCGCCGCCGCCGCTGGACGCGTACGCGGCCCTGCGCAAGCCCGGCGTGGCCGTGATCGCCGAGGTGAAGCGTTCCTCACCGAGCCGGGGCCGACTGGCCGAGATCGCCGACCCGGCCGAGCTGGCCGGCGAGTACGCCTCGGGTGGTGCCCGGGCGATCAGTGTGCTGACCGAGGGGCGCTGGTTCGGTGGCTCACTCGACGACCTGGCGGCGGTGCGGGCTGCGGTGCAGGTGCCGGTCCTGCGTAAGGACTTCGTGGTCTCCAGCTACCAGGTGCACGAGGCCCGGGCGCACGGTGCCGACCTGGTGCTGCTGATCGTCGCCGCGCTGGAGCAGAACGCCCTGGTCGGGTTGCTGGAGCGGATCGAGTCGCTCGGCATGTGCGCGCTGGTCGAGGTGCACACCGAGGAGGAGGCCGACCGGGCCCTGGAGGCCGGCGCGCAGGTGATCGGGGTCAACGCCCGTGACCTGCGTACCCTGGAGGTCGACCGGTCGGTGTTCGAACGGATCGCCCCCGGCCTGCCGAGCAGCGTCGTCAAGATCGCCGAGTCCGGCGTGCGCGGTCCGCACGACCTGATCCGGTACGCCTCGGCCGGCGCCGACGCCGTCCTGGTGGGCGAGGGGCTGGTCACCCAGAAGAGCCCCCGTGAGGCGGTCGCCGAGCTGGTCAACGCCGGGAACCACCCGGCCACGCCCCGCCCGGCGCGCTGACCCGACGGGCAGATCTGCGCAGCGAGAGGACATCGCGATGAGCGAGCGCGAGCGATTCGTCACCGGCGACGCGACGGGGCGTCGGCGCGCGGACGGCCGGGGAGCGACGGCATGAGCGCCGACGTGACGACCCCGGCCGGCCAGTTTCCCGACTCCGCCGGTCACTTCGGCCGGTTCGGCGGCCGGTTCGTCCCCGAGGCGCTGGTCGCTGCGCTCGACGAGATGGACGCCGCGTACCGCAAGGCGATGACCGACGAGGAGTTCCTCGCCGAGTTCGCGGCCCTGCTGCGCGACTACGCCGGCACCCCCTCCCTGCTCTACTCCGCCGAGCGGTTCTCCGCCAAGATCGGTGCCCGGGTCCTGCTCAAGCGGGAGGACCTCAACCACACCGGCGCGCACAAGGTGCGCAACGTGCTGGGCCAGGCGCTGCTCACCCGGCGGATGGGCAAGCGGCGGGTGATCGCCGAGACCGGCGCCGGTCAGCACGGGGTGGCCACCGCCACCGCCGCCGCCCTGTTCGACCTCGACTGTGTGGTCTACATGGGCGAGGTGGACACCGAGCGGCAGGCGCTCAACGTGGCCCGGATGCGGATGCTGGGGGCCACCGTGATCCCGGTGACCACCGGCTCGCGCACCCTCAAGGACGCGATGAACGAGGCGATGCGGGACTGGGTCGCCAACGTCGACGACACCCACTACCTGATCGGCACCGCCGCCGGCCCGCACCCGTTCCCGGAGATGGTCCGCGACTTCGTGCGCGGCATCGGCGACGAGGCCCGCCAGCAGTGCCTCGACCTGACCGGTGGGCTGCCCGACGCGGTGCTCGCCTGCGTCGGCGGCGGCTCCAACGCGCTGGGCATCTTCCACGCCTTCGTGCCCGACACCGACGTGCGGCTGTACGGCTTCGAGGCCGGCGGCGAGGGCGTGGACACCGACCGGCACGCCGCCAGCATCACCGGCGGCACCCCCGGGGTGCTGCACGGCGCCCGCACGTACGTGCTGCAGAACGCCGACGGCCAGACCGTCGAGTCGCACTCGATCTCCGCCGGCCTGGACTATCCCGGCGTCGGCCCGGAGCACGCGTGGCTGCACGACAGCGGCCGGGCCCGCTACCAGCCGGTGACCGACCGGGAGGCGATGGCCGCGTTCGAGCTGCTCTGCCGCACCGAGGGGATCATCCCGGCGATCGAGAGCGCGCACGCCCTCGCCGGCGCGGTGCAGATCGCCCCGCAGCTCGCCGCCGAGCTGGGCCGGGAACCGCTCCTCGTGGTCAACCTCTCCGGCCGGGGCGACAAGGACGTGCACACCGCCGGTGAATACTTCGGCATCCTCGACAAGGAGCAGTGAGACCGTGAGCCGGATCGGGGTGGCCTTCGACAAGGCCCGGGCCGACGGGCGGGCCGTCCTGGTCGGCTGCATGCCGGCCGGGTTCCCCACCGTCGAGGGCAGCATCGCCGCGATGACCGCGATGGTCGAGGCCGGGGTGGACGTCATCGAGGTGGAGATCCCCTACTCCGACCCGGTGATGGACGGCCCGGTGATCCAGAAGGCCAGCGACATCGCCCTGGCCGGTGGCGTCCGTACCGCCGACACGCTGCGCATCATCGAGGCGGTCGCGGCCACCGGGGCACCCGTGGTCACCATGACCTACTGGAACCCGATCGAGCAGTACGGGGTGGACGCGTTCGCCCGGGACCTGGCCGCCGCCGGGGGCACCGGCCTGATCACCCCCGACCTCATTCCCGACGAGGCCGGCGAGTGGCTGGCCGCCTCGGACGCGTACGGGCTGGACCGGACGTTCCTGGTCTCCCCGTCGTCCACGGACGCCCGGCTGCGGATGACCGTCGAGCACTGCCGGGGCTTCGTCTACGCCACCGCCATCATGGGGGTGACCGGGGCCCGCTCCCAGACCTCGGACGCCGCCCCGGTGCTGGTCTCCCGGCTGCGGGAGGTCACCGAGCTGCCCGTCGGGGTGGGTCTCGGCGTCGGCACCGGCGCGCAGGCGGCCACCGTCGCCGGGTACGCCGACGGGGTGATCGTGGGTAGCGCGCTGATCCGCCGGCTGCTGGACGCCCCGGACCTCGACGCGGGGTTGGCCGCCCTGCGTACCCTCTCCGCCGAGCTGGCCGAGGGCGTCCGCAACCCGACCCGCTGAGCCCGCACCCGGCCGGCCCGTCCCACCCTGCCGTCCGTCGCCGAGGTGCGGTACGGCTCGGATTGATCAACTCAGTGGGGGCGCGACGGCGGTGTCCGCTGCGGCGGAATGCTGCCATTTCGCCCCACGGGTGGCGTCCGTCGGGCGACCGGACGACGGGGTTGCATGGTCGGGTGGCAGGTCTGACCGGACCGGGTGCCACGGTGGGGCTCCGCAGCGGTAGCCTGTGCACCCGTGACCCACGTCTCGATGACGCCCCTGGCGGCGCTGCCCAGCCCGACGACCGCCGTCTGGCAGCTCGGGCCGGTCCCGCTGCGGGCGTACGCCCTCTGCATCGTCGCCGGCATCGTGATCGCCTGTCTGGTGACCGAGCATCGGCTGCGCCAGCGTGGCGTCGCCCCCGGCGCGGTGCTCGACATCGCGGTCTGGGCGGTCCCGACCGGCATCATCGGCGCCCGGATCTACCACGTGATCACCTCACCCGAGAAATACTTCGGCACCGGCGGTGACCCCTGGAAGGCGTTCGCCATCTGGGAGGGCGGTCTCGGCATCTGGGGTGCCGTCGCCGGTGGCGCGGTCGGTGCCTGGATCGCCGCCCGGCAGCTCGGCATCCCGCTGACGGTGGTGGCCGACGCCCTCGCCCCGGGCCTGCCGCTGGCCCAGGCGGTGGGCCGGCTCGGCAACTGGTTCAACAACGAGCTGTACGGCGGGCGGACCAGCCTGCCGTGGGGCCTGGAGATCCACCGGATGGACCCGGACAATCCCGGGCACGCGCTGCGCGACGACGCCAACCAGCCCATCCTGGAGCCCGGCCTCTACCATCCGACGTTCGCCTACGAGGCGCTGTGGAACCTCGGCGTCGCCGGCCTGGTGTTCGCCCTGGACCGGCGGTTCAAGCTGGGGCGCGGCCGGGCCTTCGCGCTCTACGTGATGGGTTACACCGCCGGCCGGTTCTGGATCGAGCTGATGCGCAGCGACGAGGCGAACCGGATCCTCGGGGTCCGGCTCAACGTGTGGACCGCCGGGCTGGTCTTCCTCGGCGCGCTGATCTACTTCCTGCGGGTGCGGGGCCCCCGGGGTTACCTGATCCCGATCGACGCCCCCGCGCCGGCTCCGGTGACCGGCGGCGACGTCTCCCAGGTCGACCTGTCCCAGACCGGCAAGGGGTCCGCCGCGACGGTCGCGCCGGTGGGCTACCAGGTGGTCGACGAGGAACAGTTCACCGCGTACCGGGAGACCGGGGTACGGCCCGACGGACCCGCCGCCGACGACGCGGCGGCGACCGACGACCAGCCGGCGGGCCACGACGACCAGCCTGCGGGCCACGACGACCAGCCTGCGGGCCACGACGACCAGCCTGCGGGCCACGACGACCAGCCGGCGGAGCCCGACCGGCTCAGCGGCGGTGCGGAGGCGGGGGCCGGCGGCGACCGGGCCGCCGGGACCGGCGCGGGTGACGACGTCGACGCGTCAGCGGGGGCCGGCGGCGCGGGTGGCCGGCCCGCCGACCGGGACAACTGAGCGGGCCCGGCATGCGCAGCGCGGTGGTGGTCGGCGCCGGGCTCGGCGGACTGTCGGTGGCCGGCGCGCTGGCCCGCTCCGGCTGGCAGGTCACCCTGCTGGAACGGGCCGACCGGGTCCGCCCGGAACCCACCGCCGTGGTGCTCTGGCCCAACGGGGTACGCGCGTTGCGGGTACTCGGCCTCGGCGCCGGCCTGGACGCCATCGCCACCCCGCTGCCCGACGGCGGTATCCGCCGCCCCGACGGTCACTGGCTGGCGCAGCCCCGGCCCACCCCGGCCGACCGGATGCCGGTGGTGGTGCACCGGGAGGATCTGCACGACGCCCTGATCGCCGGCCTCGGGGACCGGGTCGAGCTGCGGACCGGGGTCGTGGTGGACAGCGTCCGGGCGAACCCCGACGAGCGGCCCAGGGTCGGGCTGAACGGGCAGTTCGTCGAGGCGGACCTGGTGGTCGCCGCCGACGGCACGGACAGCGTGCTGCGCCGTCAGCTCGCCCCCGAGGCCAGCGTGGTCAGTTCCGGCTGCGCCGCCTGGCGGGCGGTGATCCCCTGGTACCGGGTGCCGGTGCCGGCCGACCAGCCGGTCGGTGGTGAGGTGCTGGGCGCCGGTTACCGGTTCGTGGCGGCCTCGCTCGGCGAGCGGGGGTCCTCCGGCGCGTCCCGTCGAGGTGGCGTCTACTGGGTGGCCACCGCCGCCGGTGCGCCCCGCCCGGAGTCCCCGCAGACCCAGCTCGCCCTGCTCAAGCGGTGGTACGCGGGCTGGCCCGCCCCGATCGGTGATCTCCTGGCGGCCACCGAACCCGCCGACCTGGTGCAGCAGGAGGTGCGTGAGTTGCGTCCGCTGCCCCGGGCGTACGGCTTTCCCGCCGGGCCGGGCGGGGTGGTGCTGCTCGGCGACGCCGCCCACGCCATGCCACCGCACCTGGGACAGGGCGCCTGCCTGGCCTTCGAGGACGCGGCCACCCTGTCGTCGCTGCTGCGCGAGTCCCGGTTGCCCGACGCCGTGCTGGCGTACGACCGGTTGCGCCGTCCCCGGGCGGCCACCGTGGTCCGGCAGACCCGCCGGATGTCGGCGGTGCTCCAGACCCGGGGCCGGCTGGCCCTGCGCGCCCGCGACGCGGCGCTCGGCACGATCAGCCCCCGCCTGCTCTCCGGTGCCGCCGCCGCGGCCGCCGCCTGGCGCCCCCCACCCACCCCCTGACCCGCTGCCCCCGGCTCGCCCGCCCCGCCCCGCCCCGCCTGCGCGGCCGTCCCCGGGCCGGTGATCAAGAGGTTTACGTCATGCGCGGCCCATTTCCTGACGCAAACTTCTTGATCACCGAGCCGAGCCGGGGCGGGGCGAGCCGAGCCGGGGCGGGGCGGGGCGGGGGCGGGGCGAGCTGGGGCGGGGCGGGGGAGGGACAGGGGCTGTTAGAGGAGGGCGGTGGGTTCGGCTATGCAGGCGGTGCCGATGCGGCGGAAGCCGACGCGCAGGTAGATGCGGGCGACGTCCTCGCTGCCGGCGGAGAGGAAGACCAGGTCGGTGCCGGCGGCGCGCAGGGTGCGGGCCAGAGTGGCGGTGACCGCGGCGGCGAGGCCCCGGCGGCGGGCGGCCGGCAGGGTGGCGACCCCGGCGACCTCGGCGACGTCGTCGACCCGCATCGCCATCCCGCTGGCCAACGCGCCGTCGTCAGGCGTCCAGGCGACCGCCGACAGTCGCCGGCCGGCGGCGATCGCGGCCCGCTCCTCGTCGAGGGCGGCCACGTCCAGCTCGGTCATCGCGGCGTCCCGTTCGGCCGGGCCGGCGGCGCCGGGGGCGGTGCCGGCGGCGGAGAAACCGACCGCGGCGACCGCGCGGCGGGCCGCCACGTCGAGCGCGAAGCCGGGCGCGTCCGGGTCCAGCACCCGCACCGGTACGTCGGTGAGCGTCGCCGGGTCGGCCGGGATCACCTGCGGGTCGAGCACCATCAGCGGGGCCTCCAGCACGCTCAGGCCGGCGGCCCGGGCGGTGGCGAGCAGGTCCGGGGTGGTCTCGTGCACCCACTCGAACGCCTCGGGCAGGCCCAGCTCACGCTGCCGTTCCCGGACGGTGTGCAGGTCGGCCAGCGACGGTGGCGCGGTGGCGTCCAGGCGGGGGCGGGCATAGAACGGCCAACCGACCCCGTCCCGGGCGAACAGCACCAGGCCGCCGTGTTCCTCGGCGCGGGCGGCGTCCCGGGGCACCGCGTCATAGAAGCGTTCCAACCGGTCGAACAGGTCGCGGTGCGCAGGATCCACCGCGCGAGACTACACGTCCCAGAGTCTGGAAGGTGTGATCAATCCGCACTGGCCCTGCCCGGGTCGCCCTAACGTAGACTCAACAGACCGCCCAGGGCCGACGTCGTCCCGACCATGAAACAACCTGAGTGACGACAGGAGACCCGGTGGCCCTTCCGTACCCGCACAGCCCGCAGCCGGTCCCTTCCGCGACCGGTCTGTACGACCCGGCGCACGAGCACGACGCGTGCGGGGTGGCCTTCGTGGCCGACCTCCACGGGCGGCGCTCCCATGCGGTGGTGGCGAACGGCCTCGGTGCGCTCTGCCGGCTCGACCATCGTGGCGCCCGGGGCGCCGAGCAGAACACCGGCGACGGCGCGGGCATCATGATCCAGGTGCCGGACGCGTTCCTGCGTGCGGTGGTGGACTTCCCCCTGCCCCCCGCCGGCCAGTACGCCACCGGTCTGGTCTTTCTCCCCGACGACGACGGCGGTGAGGCCCGCGCCCGTCAGGTGGTGGAGAAGTACGCCCTCGTCGAGGGGGCCGAGGTGCTCGGCTGGCGCGACGTGCCGACCGACCCGAGCGGGCTCGGTGAGACGGCGTTGGCGGCGATGCCCCGGATCCGGCAGCTCTTCCTGGCCGCGCACCGGCTCACCGACACCCCGGCGGGTCCGGCCGGTTCCCCGCTGTCCGGCATCGACCTGGACCGGGTGGCGTTCTGCGTGCGTAAGCAGGCCGAGCGGGAGACCGCCGAGCGGGGGGTGACCGCCTACTTCCCGTCGCTGTCGGCGCGGACGATGACCTGGAAGGGCATGCTCACCCCCGACCAGCTGCCGGAGTATTTCCCGGAGCTGACCGACGAGCGGGTCGACAGCGCGATCGCGCTGGTGCACTCCCGGTTCTCCACCAACACCTTTCCGTCCTGGCCGTTGGCCCACCCGTACCGGTTCATCGCGCACAACGGCGAGATCAACACGATCCGCGGCAACCGGAACTGGATGCAGGCCCGCGAGGCGCTGCTGCGTAGCCCGCACCTGCCCGGCAACATCCGCCGGGTGTTCCCGGTCTGCACTCCGGCCGCTTCCGACTCGGCCAACTTCGACGAGGTGCTGGAGTTGCTGCACCTGGCCGGCCGGAGCCTGCCGCACGCGGTGCTGATGATGATCCCGGAGGCGTGGGAGAACGACCCGGCGATGCGCCCGGACAAGCGCGCGTTCTACCGGTTCCACGCCAGCCTGATGGAGCCGTGGGACGGGCCGGCCTCGGTCGCCTTCACCGACGGTGAGATCGTCGGGGCGGTGCTGGACCGCAACGGCCTGCGGCCGGGGCGCTGGTGGCGGACCGCCGACGGGCTGGTGGTGCTGGGCAGCGAGGCGGGCGTGCTCGACCTCGACCCGGCCTCGGTGGTCGCCAAGGGCCGCCTCCAGCCGGGCCGGATGTTCCTGGTGGACACGGTCAACGGCCGGATCGTCTCGGACGACGAGATCAAGACCGAGTTGGCCGCCGCCCAGCCGTACGACGAGTGGCTGCACGCCGGCCTGATCGACCTCGGTGACCTGCCCGCCCGGGAGCACGTGGTCTACACCCACGACTCGGTGCGCCGGCGGCAGCAGACCTTCGGTTACACCGAGGAGGAGCTGAAGATCCTGCTCGCCCCGATGGCGCGTACCGGGGCGGAGCCGCTGGGCTCGATGGGCACCGACACCCCGATCGCGCCGCTGTCGACCCGGCCCCGGCTGCTCTACGACTACTTCCACCAGCTCTTCGCGCAGGTCACCAACCCGCCGTTGGACGCGATCCGGGAGGAGTTGGTGACCAGCCTGGCGTCGACCATCGGCCCGGAGGGCAACCTGCTGGACCCGGGTGCGGCGAGCTGCCGGCAGATCGTGCTGCCCTACCCGGTGATCGACAACGACGAGCTGGCGAAGCTGCTCGACGTCGACGAGGACGGTGACCTGCCCGGCTTCAAGGCGGTCCGGGTGTCCGGGCTCTACCGCATCCGCGACGGCGGGGCCGGCATCAAGGCCCGGCTGACCGAGATCTGCCGGCACGTGTCCGAGGCGATCGAGGACGGCGTGCGCATCCTGGTGCTGTCCGACCGGGACTCCAACGCCGACCTGGCGCCGATCCCGTCGCTGCTGCTGACCGCGGCGGTGCACCAGCACCTGGTGCGGGAGCAGACCCGGACCCAGGTGGCGCTGATCGTGGAGTCCGGTGACTGCCGCGAGGTGCACCACGCGGCGGTGCTCATCGGGTACGGCGCGGCGGCGGTCAACCCCTACCTGGCCTTCGAGTCGGTGGAGGACATGATCGCCACCGGGGCCCTGGTCGGGGTGGAGCCGGCGAAGGCGGTCCGCAACTACGTCAAGGCGCTCGGCAAGGGCGTCCTCAAGATCATGTCCAAGATGGGCATCTCGACGGTGTCGTCGTACTGCGGCGCGCAGGTCTTCGAGGCCGTCGGCCTGGACACCCGGCTGGTCGACCGCTATTTCCGGGGCACACCCAGCACCATCGGCGGGATCGGGCTGGCCGGGATCCACACCGAGGTCGCCGCCCGGCACGGGCAGGCCTGGCCGACGCCCGGCACCGTCGGCTCCACCCGACTGGAGGTGGGCGGCGAGTACCAGTGGCGGCGCGAGGGTGAACTGCACCTGTTCAACCCGGAGACGGTCTTCCTGCTCCAGCACGCCACCCGCAGCCGCCAGTACGACGTGTTCCGCCAGTACACCGCCAAGGTCGACGAGCTGGCCGCCCAGGCCGGTTCGCTGCGCGGGCTGTTCACCCTGCGGACCGGGCTGCGTCCGGCGGTGCCGATCGAGGAGGTCGAGCCGGCCGCCGAGATCGTCAAGCGGTTCGCCACCGGCGCCATGTCGTACGGGTCGATCTCGGCGGAGGCGCACGAGACGCTGGCCATCGCGATGAACCGGCTCGGCGGCAAGTCCAACACCGGCGAGGGCGGCGAGGACGTCGACCGGCTGCACGACCCGGCCCGCCGCTCGGCGGTCAAGCAGATCGCCAGCGGACGCTTCGGGGTGACCAGCGAATACCTGGTCAACGCCGACGATCTCCAGATCAAGATGGCGCAGGGTGCGAAGCCCGGCGAGGGTGGGCAGCTGCCCGGCAACAAGGTGTGGCCGTGGATCGCCCGCACCCGGCACGCCACCCCCGGCGTCGGCCTGATCTCCCCGCCGCCGCACCACGACATCTACTCCATCGAGGACCTCGCCCAGCTCGTGCACGACCTCAAGTGCGTCAACCCGGCCGCCCGGGTGCACGTCAAGCTGGTCAGCGAGGTCGGTGTGGGCACCGTCGCGGCCGGGGTCGCCAAGCTCAAGGCCGACGTCATCCTGATCTCCGGGCACGACGGCGGGACCGGCGCGTCCCCGCTCAACTCGCTCAAGCACGCCGGCACCCCCTGGGAGTTGGGCCTGGCCGAGGCGCAGCAGACGCTGCTGCTCAACAAGCTGCGTGACCGGGTCACCGTGCAGGTCGACGGCCAGCTCAAGACCGGCCGGGACGTGGTGGTGGCGATGCTGCTCGGCGCGGAGGAGTTCGGTTTCGCCACCGCCCCGCTGATCGTCGAGGGCTGCGTGATGATGCGGGTCTGCCACCTCGACACCTGCCCGGTCGGCATCGCCACCCAGAACCCGGTGCTGCGGGAACGCTTCACCGGCCGGCCGGAGTTCGTGGAGAACTTCTTCCTCTTCCTCGCCGAGGAGGTCCGCGGCTACCTGGCCGAGCTGGGCTTCCGCAGCATCGAAGAGGCGATCGGGCAGACCGAGGTGCTCGACATCGTACCGGCGATCGACCACTGGAAGGGCCACGGCCTCGACCTGGCCCGGGTGCTGCACACCCCGCAGCTGCCCGAGGGTGCCGCCCGGCGCGGTGTCCGCGCCCAGGACCACGGCCTGGAGCTGGCCCTGGACAACGAGCTGATCGCGCTGGCCCAACCGGCGCTGCGCGACGGCAGCCCGGTCCGGGTGGAGGTGGCGGTGCGCAACGAGCACCGCAGCGTCGGCGCGATGCTCGGCGGCGAGGTGACCCGCCGGCACGGCGGCGCCGGCCTGCCGGACGACACCGTCGAGTTCGTGCTGCGCGGCACCGCCGGGCAGTCCTTCGGCGCGTTCCTGCCGCGCGGGGTGACCCTGCGACTGCACGGCGACGCCAACGACTACGTCGGCAAGGGGCTCTCCGGGGGCCGGATCGTGATCCGCCCGGACGCCGCCGCGCCGTTCGTCGACCCCGAGGCCACCGCAGGGCAGCGCGCCGAGGACCAGATCATCGCCGGCAACACCATCCTGTACGGGGCCACCGGCGGTGAGCTGTTCCTGCGCGGCCGGGTGGGGGAGCGCTTCGCGGTGCGTAACTCCGGTGCGGTGGCCGTCGTCGAGGGCGTCGGCGACCACGGTTGCGAGTACATGACCGGTGGCACGGTGGTGGTGCTCGGCGAGACGGGCCGTAACTTCGCCGCCGGCATGTCCGGTGGGACGGCGTACGTGCACCGGTTGGACACCGGCCGGGTCAACGCGGAACTGGTCGACCTGTCCCCACTGCGCGACGCCGAGCGGGAGTTGCTGCACGACCTGGTGCAGCGGCACGTCGCGGAGACCGACTCGGCGGTCGGCGCGGAGTTGCTCAAGAACTGGCCGGAGGCGGTGGAGGAGTTCACCGCCGTGGTCCCCCGGGACTACCGCCGGGTTATGGAGATCATGAAGGCCGCCGAAGCCGCCGGCCGCGACGTCGACGACGCGGTCATGTCTGCGCTGACCGCGTCGGTGCCGCCCGCCGCGCGGGTGGTCGCCCAGGAGGTGGCTCGTGCCTGACCCGAATGGTTTCCTGCGTTACGAGCGGCAGTTGCCGGCCCGTCGCCCGGTGGCGGTGCGGATCACCGACTGGCGCGAGGTGTACCCGCCCGCCGGGGCCGAGCTGATCCGGGAGCAGGCCACCCGGTGCATGGACTGCGGCATCCCGTTCTGCCACGATGGCTGCCCGCTGGGCAACCGCATCCCGGACTGGAACGACCTGGTCCGCACCGGCACCTGGGACGCCGCGGTCGAGTCGCTGCACGCCACCAACAACTTCCCCGAGTTCACCGGCCGGCTCTGCCCGGCGCCCTGCGAGGCGGCCTGCGTGCTGGGTCTGGGCGGCCAGCAGCCGGTCACCATCAAGCAGGTGGAGGTGGAGATCGCCGACGCGGCGGTGGCCCAGGGCGGGCTGAACCCCCGCCCGGTGCCGGCGTCGACCGGGCGGTCGGTCGCCGTGGTCGGTTCCGGGCCCGCCGGGCTCGCCGCCGCCCAGCAACTGGCCCGCGCCGGTCACGCCGTCACGGTGTACGAGCGGGACGACGCGATCGGCGGTCTGCTGCGTTACGGCATCCCCGATTTCAAGCTGGAGAAGCAGCACATCGACCGGCGGCTGGCCCAGCTCGCCGCCGAGGGCGTGCAGTTCCGCACCGGGGTGAACGTCGGGGTCGACGTGACCGCCGAGGAGCTGCGGGCCCGGCACGACGCGGTGCTGCTGGCCTGTGGCGCGCTCCAGGGCCGGGACACCCCGGAGACGCCCGGTCGGCCGCTGCGCGGCGTACACCAGGCGATGACCCACCTGGTCGCCGCCAACCGGGTGGTCGCGGCGGCCGGGGACGGTCGACCCGCGCCGGCGGTGCTGCCCGACGGCACGCCGATCGACGCGGCCGGCAAGCACGTGGTGATCATCGGTGGTGGCGACACCGCCGCCGACTGCCTGGGCGTGGCCCACCGGCAGGGCGCGGCCGGCGTCCACCAGCTCGACCTCTACCCGGAGCCGCCGCACGGCCGCGACGCCGAACGGGACCCGTGGCCGACCTGGCCGTGGGTGCTGCGCAACTACCCGGCGCACGAGGAGGGCGGGGAGCGGGTCTTCGCGGTGGCCGTACAGGAGTTCGTGGACGACGGCACCGGTCAGGTCAAGGGCGTCCGGATCGCCGAGGTGACGGTGGAGCGGCGCGACGGCCGACGGGTGGTCACCGCGCTGCCCGGCTCCGAGCGGGAACTCCCGGCGGACCTGGTGCTGCTGGCCATCGGCTTCGAAGGCACCGAGGAGCAGCCGCTGCTGGCCCAGTTCGGGGTGGTCCGCAACGCCCGGGGTGCGGTCGACGCCCGCCCCGACTGGCAGACCGACGCCGACGGGGTGTTCGTCGCCGGGGACATGCACCGGGGGGCGTCGCTGATCGTCTGGGCGATCGCCGAGGGGCGGGCCGCCGCCGCGGCGATCCACTCCTACCTGGGTGGGGTGGGTGACCTGCCGGCCCCGGTCGACCCGGCCCGCCAGCCCCTCGCCGCCCGCTGACCCCCGCCCGTCGAACGGTGGCCGTCAGCCGACCTGGTCTCCGGGTCGGCTGACGGCCCGACCTTGTGGCACGGCCTGTGGCACGGCCATCGTTTCGCCCGCTGCGCCCTGCCGGCTCACAGCCGCTTCTGCGGCACCACCTGTCCCGGCCCTGCCGTTGTGGTGTCACGGGGGTGTCGGAGCCAGCCCTCCCGAGAGCACGTATCACCACGGAGAGCGATATGCCTGACAGTCATAAATATGCCCGTCAGGCATATCGCTCTCCGGAACCATCGTTCCGGCTCGGTCCGACGCTGCCCCGATCGGCGTCGCCCGGAGCCGACCCCGGCCCCGGCCAGCCCGGAACCGACCCCGGCCCCGACCAGCCCAGAGCCGACCCCGGCCCCGACCAGCCCCAGACCAGACCAGACCCGACCTCGGGCCGAAACCGTGCCGAGCCGGGACCGAGTTCCGCCGGGACCGGCCCGGGTGCCGGAAGGTCACGGTTGCGGGCCGGTTCGGGCTGCCCGCGCCGGTGCCGGGGGCGGGCAGCCCGAACCGGGGTCGGTCAGCGCGCCAGCAGCTGGTGCGCCGCCCGGATCTGGGTCCACGACTTCGGCTGCGCCGGGGCGGTCGTGCTGCGGGTGGCGGTGGCCGGGGTGGGCCGGCCGGGGGTGAACAGCCAGGTCGTGAAGACCGGGTCCAGGTCGAGGCCGGAGATCCGCTCGGCGAGGGCCTGGAACTGGGCGATGGTGCCGTTGCCGTACCGGTGCTCGGCGGTCCAGGCGGGCAGGATCCGGAAGAACGCGTCGTCGCCGACGGTCAGCCGGAGCTGGTGCAGGGCCATCGCGCCCCGGTCGTAGACCGCGTCGTCGAAGACCGCGCCGGCACCCGGGTTGCCCGGCAGCACCTGCCAGAAGCCGTCGCCGGCGGGGTAGTTGGCGTAGGTGAAGTCGAACAGCTCCTGCGCGGTGCCCTCACCCTGCGCCTCCGACCAGAGCCACTCGGCGTACGAGGCGAAGCCCTCGTTGAGCCAGATGTTGCTCCAGTTCGCCACCGAGACCGAGTCGCCGAACCACTGGTGGGCGTTCTCGTGCACCACCACGTACGGGTTGCTGCCGCGTCGCCAGAAGCCGGGCCCGTACACCGGGCGGGTCTGCGTCTCCAGGGCGAAGCCGAGGCTGTCGATCGGCGCGGCCACACCCCCCTGCGCCTCGAACGGGTACGGCCCGAAGACGCCACTGGCCCAGTCGACGACCTCGGCGGTGCGTTCGATGCTGGCCCGGGCGGCGGGAGCCCGGTCGCCCAGCGTGGTGCTGTAGGCGTTGATCACCGGCTGCCCGTTCGGGGCGGTGTCGGTGACGATGTCGTACTGGCCGATCGCGAGGAACGCCAGGTAGGTCGCGCCGGGTTTGGTGCTGCGCCAGCCCCACCGCATCCGGTTGCCGGCCTCGGCCAGCGGGGGCCGGGGCTGCACGCCGTTGCTGATCACCTCGACGCCGTCGGGCACCGACACCGAGACGTCCCAGGTGGCCTTGTCCAGCGGGTGGTCGTTGGACGGGAACCACCACCAGGCCGACTCGGGCTCGTTGACGGCGAGCGCGCCGTCGACGGTGCGGGTCCAGCCGGAGTAGCCGTTCACCAGGGTCTCGGACGGCACGCCGGAGTAGGTGACCACGACGGTCATCGCCTGGCCGGTGGTGAGGCCGCGCGGCGCGGTCACCACCAGCTCGTGGTCGCCCTCCCGGGCGAACCGGGCGGTCCACCCGTTGACCCGCACCGACTCCACGTCGAGCAGGAAGTCGAGGTTGAACCGGGAGAGGTCCTGGGTGGCGGTGGCCAGGATGGTGGTGGTGCCGCTGAGCCGGTCGGTGGCCGGCTCGTAGCGCAGCCGCACGTCGTAGTGGTCGACGTCGTAGCCACCGTTGCCGTAGTCGGGGAAGTAGGGGTCGCCGAGGCCGGGGCTGCCGGGTTTCGGGGCGGCCGAGACCGCGACCGACCGGCTCTTGCCCGGTCGGGCGTCGGCCTGGCCGGGGGTGCCGGTCACCAGGGTGCCGGCGGTGGTGACGGTCAGGGCGGCGATGGCCGCCGTGAAAACACGTCGCACGGGGTGGACTCCCTCCATCGGGGTGTTCGCACCGACAACCTAATCGACGGCGGTGGAAACGTGTGCGTCGGATCGATGGGGATCGGCTGTTCTCTTTGTGTCGATGTTTCGCTAGCATTACCGACTAGTAACAACGCCTCACCCCCCTTGGCCACGCGCGCGGTCCAGAGGCTCCACCCTTCCTGCCCCCGGAGGACCGTCATGCCCCACCGCGCCCTACCCCGTCGTGCCCTGGCCCGTGCGGCCACCGCACTCGCCGCCCTGCTCGCCACCGCCGTCGGTGTCGTGCTCGTCCCCACCCCCGCCCAGGCCGCCACCGTCCACTACGTGGCGCTCGGCGACTCGTACTCCTCCGGCGTCGGCGCCGGCCCGTACGACCTGTCCACCTGCCTGCGCAGCCAGAAGTCGTACGCCCCGCTCTGGGCCGCCGCCAACGCGGTGACCAGCTTCGCCTTCCCCGCCTGCGGTGGCGCGGTCACCTCCGACGTGATCAGCAAGCAGGTCGGTTCGCTGAGCGCCACCACCACGTTGGTCACCATCACCATCGGTGGCAACGACGCAGGCTTCGCCGACGTGATCACCAGTTGCCGGTTCGGCAGCACGGCGACCTGCACCGCGGCGGTCGACAAGGCCAAGAGCTTCGCCACCTCGACGCTGCCCGGCCGGCTCGACGCCACCTACGCCGCGATCCGTGACCGGGCCCCGAACGCCCGACTGGTGGTGCTCGGCTACCCCCGGCTCTTCGAAACCGGCTCCTGTGGAGTGCTGGCGATGAGCAGCTACAAGCGGACCATCCTCAACGAGGCCGCCGACGTGCTCGCCACGGTCACCGCCGCGCGGGCCGGGGCGGTCGGGGCCACCTTCGCCGACACCCGGCCGTTCTTCACCGGGCACGGTGTCTGCGCCGCCGCCCCGTGGATCCGCGACGTCAGCGGCGTCATCGAGGCATACCACCCGAACGCCGACGGTTACCGGTCCGGCTACCTGCCGGCGCTCACCGCCGCGCTGCGCTGACCCACGCCGACGGTCGGCGGCCCCCGGGTCGCCGACCGTCGGCGTCGGGCGTCGGTCGCCTCCGGCGCCCCACCGGAGCGCCGGGCGACACCGCCGACGGCGGGCCGCAGTCGGGACGCCGACGGCGGGCCGCAGTCGGGACGCCGACGAGTTGATCGGTGGGCGGGTCGTGCGTGCCGACCGGCCGGGGCGCTAGGGTTCCCTCGATTCGTCAGCGCGGCGGTGGGGAGCAGTGGGTGGGCAGGCTCGCATCGGCGTACGGGCAGGCGGTCGCCGCGCACCGGCAGGCCCGGCAGCGGTGGACGGCGGCCCGTGCGCTGCTGGACCGGCTGACCGGGGAGCCCGTCCCGGAACGCACCGCCGACCTGGTCGCCCGACTGGCCCGGCTCGCCGACACGCTGGCCGCCCCACCGGCGGACGGCGGCCCCGCCCCGGTGCGCATCGGGGAGGCGTCCACGGCGGACGGACGGTTCCCGCTGCTGCTGCCGTTGGGTGCCGGCCGGCACCTGGCGGTCGACCGGGACGCCCGCGATCCCCGGGTGGCGGTGCTGCTGCGGGTGCTGGTGCTGCGGCTGCTCAGCACGGCCACGCCGGGCAGCGTGCGGGTGGTCGGTATCGACCCGGCCGCGTGGGGTGCCACCTTCATTCCGCTGCGCCCGCTGCGCGACGCCGGGGTGCTCGGTGGGGTCGCCACCACCGAGGCGGAGATCGGCGCGTTGCTGGACACCGCCGAGGCGCACGCCCGCGCCGCCCAGGCCGGTGCGGGGGAACCGGAACTGCTGCTGGTGGTGGCCGCGTCCGCGCCCGGTCCGCGGGAGCTGGCCCGGCTCGCCGCGCTGACCCACGCCGGCCCGACCGCCGGGGTGTGCGTGCTGTTCGCCGGGCGCGCGGTGACCACGCCCGGGCAGGTCCCACCCGCGCTGGGCGGCACCACCGAGGTACGCCTCGACGAACGCTACGCCCGCATCGGCGACCCGCCGGGGCAACCGTTCAGCGCCGACGGCACCGGCCTGCCCGTGCCGGTGCTGCTCGACGGCGATCCGCCCGCCGGGGCGGTCCAGGCGTTGGCCGACCAGTTGGGCGCGCAGGTGCGCCGGGACACCGCCCTGCACCTGGCCGACCTGCTGCCCGAGCGGCGCTGGAGCGAGTCCGCCCGCGCCGGCCTGCGGACCGTGGTCGGCCGCTCGGGTCGTACCCCGGTGGTGCTGGCCTTCGACGACGCGACGCCGCACTGGCTGGTCGGTGGCCGCACCGGCGCGGGCAAGACGGTCTTCCTGCTCGACGTGCTCTACGGCCTGGCGGCCCGCTACTCCCCGGCCGAGCTTCAGCTGTGGCTGCTCGACTTCAAGGAGGGGGTCAGCTTCACCGAGTTCGTCCCCACCGAACGGGACCCGTCGTTCCTGCCGCACGCGCGGGCCGTCGGCGTCGAATCCGACCGGGAGTACGGCCTGGCCGTGCTGCGGGAGCTGCGCCGGGAGCTGGGCCGGCGGGCCGGGCTGTTCAAGCGGCACGGGGTGACCAAGCTCGCCGACCTGCCGGACACCGAACCGGTGCCCCGCACGGTGGCCGTGATCGACGAGTTCCACGTGCTGTTCGCCGGCAACGACCGGCTGGCCCGGGAAGCCGTCGACCTGCTGGAGGAGCTGGCCCGCAAGGGCCGCTCGTACGGGGTGCACCTGGTGCTGGCCAGTCAGAGCACCAGCGGCGTGGAGGCCCTGTACGGCCGGGCCGAGTCGCTGTTCGGGCAGTTCGCGCTGCGGGTGGCGCTGCCCGGCGGTGAGCCGGTGCTCGGCCCCCGGGCCACCGTGACCGGCCCGACCCGGATCGGCACGGCGCTGGTCAACACCGCCGCCGGGGCGGCCGGCGCGGACACCCTGCTGCGGTTCCCCGACGCGCACGCCGACGCCCGCCAGCTCGCCCGGCTGCGCTACGAACTGTGGGACGCCCGCCCCGACGACACCGGCCCGCCCGCGGTCTTCCGGGGCTACGCCACCGCCCACGTGGAGGACGAGCCGATGCCGGCCGCCGCCGTGACCCGCCGCCCGGCGGTGCTGGTGGGCCGGACGGTCGACGTGGTCGGCAGCACCGCCCGGTTCGACCTGGACGCCTCCCCCGGCCGGCACCTGGCCGTGGTGGGCACCTCGGCGACCGGCGGGCACGTGCTGCGGGCCGCCGCGTTGAGCCTGGCCGGCCAGCACCGCCCCGGCGAGGCCGAGTTCGTGCTGGTCCCGCTGGTGTCGGCCGCCGACGAACTCGCCGACGACACGGCTGCCGGGTTGAAGGCCGCCGGACACCAGGTGACCCAGGTCGACGCGGCCGGCCTGCGGGCCCGCATCGGTGCGCTGACCGCCGGCCCCGGCGAGCGCGGCCGGACGTACCTGGTGGTCTTCGGGGTGGACGCGGCCGGCGCGGTGCTCGCCGCCGCCGACCCCGACACCTACCGCACCGGCCACGACGACCTGCGGGCGCTGCTGGGGGAGGGGCCGGGGCGTGGGGTGCACCTGCTCGGCTGGTGGCGGGGGCTGCGTCGGCTCGCCGACGACCTCGGTGGTAGCCAGAACCGCGACGACGTGGCCTGCCTGGTGGCGTTGAACGTGCCCGCCGACGATCTCGGGCTGTATCTCGGGGTGACCGATCTGGTGTGGACCCCTCGCCCCAACCGGGCCCTGCTGGTCGACCGGCACGCCCAGCGGCGCACGGTGATCGTGCCGTTCGTCCGCCCCGGACACCAGCCCGACGAGGAGGAACGCTGAGTGGCCGGCTACGACGACTACGCGGCGGCCGTCCGGCAGCTCTCCGCCCGGATCCGCGAGGGTGAGCGGGGTGCCGCCGCCGAGGCGGAACGCCGCCGGAGCCTGCACGCCGGGGTGACCCAGCTCGGTCAGCGGCTGGCCGCCCAGGAACAGCGCCTCACCCAGCTCGCCGCCGCCGCCGGCCTACCTGCCGTGGCCGACCCGACCCCCGGTCCGGGGCCGGTCCCCGGGGCCGGTGCGGGTCCCGCCGTCGGCTCCGGTTCGGCCCCGGGGCCCGCCCCCGGGCGGGCACGGCTCCCGGCGGGTCCGGGGTGGACGGCGATCCGGCGGTGGTGCTGGCGGAGACCGGGCGGCTGGTCGACGAGGCGGACCGGCTGGGGCAGCAGGCCGAGGCGTTGGCCCAGCGGCCTGCTCTGCTGCCCACCTGGTCACCGACCGCCCGCGCGGTCGCCGTCTACGCCGGCTGTGCCGCCGTCGGGGCACTGGTCATGCTGGTGCTGGTGGTCGCCAACGGCATCGGCGTGGTCGACGGCTTCACCCTGGGCGCGCTGACCTGCGCCGGGCTGCCGCTGATCTCCTTCGTCGCCGGCTGGTTGATCCTCGGGCGGTGGGGACGGCCGGCACTGGCCAGCACCGATCCGCCCCGGTACGCCCCGCTCGGCTTCGTCGTCTGCGTCCTGCTGGTGCCGCTGGCGTACTGCGTGACCCTGCTGCTGTTCCGCGTCGTGCGGTGAGGTGCCTGGCGGGGCCGGTGGCGGTTGCTGCGGCGGTGGTGGTCGTTGCGGCGGCGGTGAAGAAGGGACCTCGTCCCGGTGCTCGTGTGCGAACGACCACCGGGAACGCTGGTCAGCCGGCCCGGTAGGAGAGGTAGTAGCCCTCGTACGGCCAGCTGTGGAAGTTGTTCAGCTCGGACGCGGTACCGGTGCAGTCGGAGGTCCGGTAGCCGGAGACGGAACCGAAGCCGTTCCAGCCGATCGCCCAGATCGCCTCTGCCGGGACCGGGCGGCAGATGCCGTCGGGCGTGGCCTGTCTGCCGACGATGATCTGCGTGGTGGCCTGGTAGAAGACGAGGCCGACGTCGGGGACCTTGAGCGTCTCGACAGCGGCTGCGGGCGACGCCGGTATCGTTACGGCCAGTGTGGTGATCAATGCGGCGGCGAGACCCGCAGCGATTCGGCTGGTGAAACTGCGCATGAGCTTCCCTTCCTCACGGTGTCCAGGAACGGGGCCGGAGCTCGTTCACCCGCAATGAATTGATCTGGATCGATTGTATTCCCCGTGTCAACAACCTCGTCACTGATTGCTGCCGCCGGGTGGCCCGAGTTTCCTGCCGGCACCCCGCGAGCGTCAGGTACTTGACCGTGCAATTTTCCGGCGGTAGCTTGAGATTTCGATCCACCAGCATCAATGGGAGTAGGTAGCCGTGCTGTTGAAATCCTTCGCCATCGCCGGGGTCGTCGCCGGTGTGCTGGCTGTGGCCCCTCCTGCCTCGGCGGCACCCCAGCTGGGGGCCGGCGTCTATCCGCCCGGGAACTGCCAGCCGGGCACATTCTGCGTCTGGCCCCACTGGGATCACCCGAACGGGGTCCCTACGGAGACTCCGTCCCTGGTGACCACCACCGAGTGGACCGGCAACATCACGGGTTTCAACTACTACAACTACACGAACCGAAACGCCGCGATCAGCTGGCGCTTCAACTCTGCCGGAACGATTATGACCGGCACGGACTGTGCTACCCCCGGCGACGGATTCTTCTATGTACCAATGGGCGTGACGAAGGTGAGTTGGAATACGGCGAACGTCTGCTGACCTCCGCCTCTTCTGATCTCCCGAATTCGGTGCCTCCGCTTTCCCGGTGGTCTTTCGTACGGGGACGACCACCGGAGAGGTCGGGCGGTAAGCCCTTCGCGGCCGCTGTTGCCGACGTGGTCACCGCCGGGCCGCACGGTCGGTACCTGTTTCGCCTGCGCCGGGTCGGGATCGAGTTGGTGCCGGTCGCCCACCTCGGCGGGGAGCAGCCCCGGCCGCACCCCCGACAGATCCCGGTGTACGTCTCGATGCCGTGGTCGGCCAACGTCCGCCATGCCTCGGCGGCCCGCCCGGCGGCGTACCGGCGCAGCTCGGCGGCGTTCACCGGCGTCCCCTCGGCGCGGCGGCCTTGATCAGTCGGGCGTACCTCACCTGCTCGCAGGGGTAGTCCGCGCCACAGCCGCAGACCCGGCGGGTCACCACGCGCGGGGGATGGGCGAACAGGATGTCGTCGGCGTCCTCGACGTCCTGGTCGGAGACGAGCAGGCCGAGGTCGCCGCCGGACTCCGAGGGCAGGTCGGCGTCCGACGCGTGGCTGTCGTACGGACGGCGGTTGTCGTGCGCTCGCTGGCTGTCCTGTGCTCGCTGGTCGCCCTGTGCTCGCTCGTTGTCGTGTGGTCGCTGGTTGTCGTGCTGTCGTCGGCTGGGGTGGTGGTCGGGTCGGTCGTTCATCGGGGTACCTCCAGGTCGGTCTCCTCGGGCGAGGGCTGGTGGGTGTTGAGCCGGATCCGGTGAGTCTCGGCGGGGTCTGGTGGCTGGAGCGCGCCGTCGGGGGCGACGGTCAGCTGCACGGTGCTGGTCCAGTTGCTTGAGCGACTGGCGCTCAAGATCAGATTGCGATTTGCGTACTCCCCTCGGCGTGTCGTGTACAAAATCGCAATCTGATCTTGGTGAGGGTGGTGCACAAGTAGTCGGGGCGTGTGGGCAGGTGGTGGCACGCCCGGTCGGGTCGGGGGGATGACCCGACCGGGCGCTCTGTGCGGGTGCGGAACCGACCAGCTCCGGGTTTGCAGACCTGGGAGCCGATCGATGGGAGCTTTACACATCTAGTCACGCAAGGCAAGCACGACAACACGTTACTTGTCACGAGTAGTGGCACGTGATCGAATGGCGGGGCAGACCTGGGAGTACACACATGCCCGTCAAGCCCAAGTGGCAACAACTCGCGGACCAGATCCGTGGGCAGATCGAATCAGGAGAGCTTGCGCCAGGGGACCAGTTGCCCTCCACCATGCAGCTCAAGACTGAGCACGGCGTCTCGACGACCGTCGTGCGGCAAGCCATTCTCGTCTTGCAGACGCAGGGATGGGTGCAGGGTGTCCACGGGCTTGGGGTGTTTGTCGCCGAGCGGGAGTGACCGGGATGCCCCACACCCCGTGCCCTGCCACGCCGACGCCCCACGGCGACGCCCCATGTCGACGCCGACGCCAAGATCGTGCTACTTCCTGGTTGTAGTGGCATCCCCGCGGGCGTTACGAGGCCACTACATCGTGGATCGAGCACGATCTTGGCCGCAGGTGGCGGCCTAACCGAGCGGGGTTAGCCGAGCGGGGGTAGCCCAGCGGGGTTAGCCGGGCGGGGGCGGCCAGTGGGGCCTTTGCGTGGGCCGGGCATTGGCGGTGGTCACCCGTACCGCGTGGGGGTGGTCCCGGTGGGGGGTGGCTGCGTTCGGTGTTCACCTCGTAGGCTCTCTGTGGTCATCGTCGGTGCGGCGGCGTGACTGTGGTGTGTCGACAGGCCAGGGGGGAGCGTGTGTGAGCGCGGCGGAGATGCTCGCGAAGCTGGCGGCGGCCTCGCAGAAGCTGGACGAGGCGCGGGCGAAGACGGCAGCGGCCGCACAGGACGCCGCCGAGGCGCGTTCCCTGGTCGCCGGGGCGTTGCAGGGCGTCGCCGCCGGCCCGCTGATCGGCGTGATCGACAGCTACCGGCAGGCGCTCGCCCAGGCCACGCAGGGCGGTCAGCCGGCCTACCAGCAGCTCCAGGAGACGATCTCCAAGGTACGCGCGTTGGGAAACTGATCTCTGGTGGTAGTAGCCACAGCCCACCAGCGTGGTCAGCATCCCGGTCTGGTCGGGGAATGCCTGGTCGTACTAGCAACAATCGCTCGTTCAAATGCCGTGTAGCGGTCCGAGTGCTCGCAGCGCTGCCACGAGGTCGGGCGGCACGGTGAAGTGAGTCGCCTGGACGCCGTGGTCGTAGCCCGTCTGGAGCGGATACTCCACTTCCTCGGGAAGGCGGCCCTGCTCGATGAGCGAGGCCGTGATGCGGTTCGTGGGGCGGGTCAGTCCGCGCAGCGTACGAGCGGGTGGGAACTCGGCGATGTCGTACACCTGAGCCCGCTCCAACCGACCCTGATGGAGCGCCGCCATACGGATCAGGTTGGCGTGCAGCGGGTAGGAGTCGTCGAGCACGGTCATCAGCTCTTCCGCTGACCGCGCCGACCAGCCTCGGAGCCCGCGTGGCAGCCGCTCGGCCTGGTTGTCGGCCGCGATCCGCACCTCGGGACGTTCCCGTTGCCGGGGCCGTGCCGGGAGGCTACGGCGCAGGAACGAGGTGTCGGCTGCATCCGTCCCCGCGTCGCCCTCGACCTGCTCCTCGTCGGGGGGAGGCCAGGCAGGCGCTTGGACCGGCTCATACCGCAACCGGATCAGCCGGTCCTCCAGAAACAGGCTGATCGTCGGCAATAGGAGTTGCCTCGACTCGGCCGCACGCCGACGGTCCTGCCCAGGTACGGACAACAACCAGGCCTCGAGCGCGCCGGGGAGACCGAATGACAGCCGGAAGGCGTCAGGGTCTGCCACAGGGGTGATGGTCCAATCCCCGCTTACCCCTTCCCGCCCGAAACGAATGTCCACATCGATGTTCGGGCCGTGCGTTGCGATGAAAGCCTCGAAGTCCTCCATGCTGTCGGGGTGCATGGCCAGAATGAACGGCGCTGCGGGGAAGCCCAGGATGAGACCTTCACCGGTTGCCGAATCCTGCAGTTCGGCGGTCATCCGGGCCGCCCAGGATGCCAGGATGTTCCCGGGCAGGCCGCCGTCCGTACCCTGATAGGGCGCCTCGGCCGCAGGCACCTCGGCGCCCGCGCTGCTGAACGCACTCCGGAGTGCCAGTCGTACCTGCCGGACTGGGAAAGTCGTGAGATCCGCGCTTACCGCTTCGGCGAGGATCAGCCTCGCGGCCCGTTCCACCGAGGTGATGAGGGGCGAGAACGCCGGCCCGGACAGGTCGACGAGCGAGATCTGCTGCGCGAGCGCGTAGCTCTGCGCCTCCTTTTTGAAACCAGCGGCTGAGAACAGCGCGTAGCGGTACTGGTACCGGCGTAACGGATGCCGGTAGGACCTCGACAGTTCGGTCGAATAATGCTGGTTCACGTCATCGATGACGCCGTGGGCGTTCCGCACCTCCGTCAGGCCGACCTTCGACTTGCGGTTCTTCGCCTCGACGAACAATCGAACAGGCAGAGAGAACGGTGTCGGCATCAGCAGATCGCCCAACACGTCAGCCTGGTGGTCAGCACCCCGGCCGCGAACAAGCAGGCCGTGCCCTGCTTGCCGCAGGGCTTGCTCGTCGGCATCCGAGTCCTGCAGGAGCCGGTATCCGTTCGAGCTGAGCAGGAAGGCGATCGCCTCCTCGAGAAGATATCCGGCGAGGGCATCGGCAGAGACCAGGGCCATGCTGTGATCGTCGCATGTGGACGACAGGACGCAGCAACTGGCAATGGACGCCGGGTGAGGCGCAGGGCGTCCACGGCTCGGAGTGCTCGTCGCCAAGCGGTAGTGACACGGCTGCTCCGTTGTGATGGAGTGATCACCGCTCGTGTCGGTGGTACGGGGCTGGAGGCCGCAAGTTGATGGGGATGGCGGAGTTGGGTGGGCGTGACGGTGGCGATCTGGACGGGTTCCACGTCGGGTGGGTGCCGGACGGGGCCGGGGAACTGGTGTCGGACTTCGCCTCCGAGTGGGAGGACGTCAGCTTCGCCAGCCGGGTCTGGGAACGTGCGGTGGAGGACGGCTACCGGGTCGACCTGCGGGTGCACGTGTTGCGGGGGGAACGGCTGACCACGCTGTTGCAGGTGCGCGATTTCCTGGCCGGGTACCACGAGCGGGATTCCGCTGAGTGGCCGCTTGCCGAGTTCGGGCGCGGTGACGGCGTCGGGTTGACCGGCGGGGGCGAGGCGTTCTGGCTGGTCCGACCGGGGCTCGCGGTCGACGTGCTGGTGGATGTCGACCGGTTCGATGCGGAGGCGTCGATCGAGGTCGCCAGCTCCATCAGGGAGCTACCCCACGGCTGACCCCGGGCGGGGATGATTCCTGGGGGAGGGTTATGCCTGTCAGGCATATTCATGACGCTGTGGCATAAGGCCTTCCCCGCATAGTCTGTCCCGGCGTCGCCCCGCGTCCCGACGCCGCCCGTGTCCCGGCGTCGCCCGTGCCCCGACGTTGTCGGGTTTCCGATAACGCACCAGGTTCCGAAAATGTACACCCGTTCATATTCTGACGTGTTCACCGTCGGCTATGGACGTGGAGAGTCGTGGATCATCGAGAGGTACGCCGCCTGGCGGAGCAGTCTGCCAACTTCGGGTTCTTGGCGGACCATCCGCTGCTGGTCTGGTACGGCGCCGGGGCGGAACTGCTCGTCTACGTCGACGCGCAGTCGGCGATGTTCAAGGCCCGCGCGTTCGGTGACGTCCTCGCCCGGGACCTGGTACGGCGTACCCAGGTCACCCCGGCCAAGGACACCTTCTTTCACCAGGTGCAGGCGTTGCACACCTCGGGTGCCGTCACCGCGAAGGTCTACGCCGCCTTCGACCGCCTGCGGGACACCGGCAACCGGGCGGTCCACGACCACCTCGGCGAGGTCCGTGAGGCACTGGCGCTGCTACGGACCTGTTTCGAGCTGGGCGTCTGGTACCACCGGGCGTTGACCGACGACCGTTCCCCGCGTGGCTTCGTGCCCCCGACCCCGCCTCCGGCGCAGGTCCCGGTGTCGATTGCCGAGGGGCTGCGCGCCGAGATCGAACGGTACAAGCAGGAGCTTGCCCAGACGAAGCTGTTGCTGGACGGGCAACCGTCGCTGGCGCTGGCCCAGGCCGCCGCGACGGATGCCGCCGAGCAGGCGGTGCGGGACGCCGACGCCCGACGCCCGCAGGCCGCCGCGTTGGTCGCCAGTCTCGAACCGGCCGCCGAGGCGGCGCAGCAGGCATTCGACAGTGCGCAGCCGGTGACGGTGTCCGCCGCCAAGCGGGAGGATTTCATCGCCCGCGCCCGCCGCGCCTCCCAGGAGCCGCTGAACGAGGCGCAGACCCGGGTCGAGATCGACCGTCAGCTCACCGCCGCCGGTTGGCAGGTCCAGGACGAGAACCAGCTCAACCTGTACGCGGGCGTCGGTGTCGCGGTGCGCGAGGTGACCCTGGCGACGGGCCGCGCCGACTATCTGCTCTATGTCAACCAGCGGCTGGTCGGGGTGATCGAGGCCAAGCGGGAGGGCACCGCCCCGCGTGGGGTGGAGGCGCAGCTCGACCGCTACCTCAACGGGTTGACCGCCGAGCAGCGGCTCAGCGCGTGGCGGCGGGAGGCGGCACTGCCGTTCGGATACGTCGCCACCGGCACGGAGACCGCTTTCGTCAACCAGCTCGACCCGTTTCCGCGTACCCGGGAGGTGTTCGCGTTCCATCGGCCGGAGACGCTCGCCCGGTGGATGCGGGAGGCGGACGACGAGCCGGAGGCCCCGACGCTGCGTGCCCGGCTGCGCCGGATGCCGGCGCTGGACCGGCTGGGTCTGCGCCCGGCGCAGATCGACGCGGTCGACGGCCTGGAACGCTCGCTGGCCGACGCCCGACCCCGGGCGTTGATCCAGATGGCGACCGGGGCGGGCAAGACCTTCACCGCGGTCACCAGCAGCTACCGGCTGCTCAAGCACGCCCGTGCCCGCCGCATCCTGTTCCTGGTCGACCGGAACAACCTCGGCAAGCAGACCCTGCGCGAGTACGCCGGCTACCAGACCCCCGACGACGGGCGGAAGTTCACCGAGCTGTACACGGTGGACCGGCTCTCCGGGGTCGGCCTGCTGGACTCGTCGAACGTGGTGATCTCCACGATCCAGCGCCTCCACGGGGCGCTGCGCGGCGTCGAACTACCCGACGTCGACCTGGACGACCGGGCGTACGACAGCTACGACCTGGACTCCCCGGCCGAGGTGGGTTACAACCCGCAGTTGCCGCCGGAGACGTTCGACCTGATCGTGGTGGACGAGTGTCACCGCTCGATCTATGGCAAGTGGCGTGCCGTGATCGAGTATTTCGACGCCTTCGTGGTGGGGCTGACCGCGACGCCGGTGAAGCAGACCCTCGGCTTCTTCCAGCAGAACCTGGTGTCCGAATACACCTACGAGCAGGCGGTCGCCGATGGGGTGAACGTCAACTTCGACGTCTACCGGATCAAGACCGAGATCACCGAGGGCGGGCAGAAGATCGAGGCCGGCACGGTCGTGCCGCTGCGCGACCGCCGCACCCGCGCCGAGCGCTACCAGGAGCTGGAGGACGACTTCACGTACGCGGGCCGCCAGGTCGGCCGGTCGGTGATCTCCAAGGGGCAGCTGAGGCTGGTGCTGGAGACCTTCCGCGAGCGGCTGTTCACCGAGATCTTCCCCGGCCGTTCCACGGTGCCCAAGACGCTGATCTTCGCGTGTGACGACAACCACGCCGAGGAGATCGTCGCCATGGTCCGGGAGGTGTTCGGGCGCGGCAACGAGTTCGCCAGGAAGATCACCTATTCCTCCCGGCGGGACGGCGACAACCCCGACACCCTCATCCAGGCGTTCCGCAACAGCCCCGAGATGCGGGTCGCGGTCACCGTCGACATGATCGCCACCGGCACCGACGTACGCCCGCTGGAGTGTGTGTTCTTCCTCCGGCCGGTGCGCAGCGCCACCTACTTCGAGCAGATGAAGGGGCGTGGGGCACGCACCATCGACCCGGCCGACTTCCAGTCCGTCACCCCGGACGCCCAGGTGAAGGACCGGTTCGTCATCGTCGACGCGGTAGGCGTCACCGAGGCCGACCTGGACGAGGCGGTGCCGCTGCAACGGCACACCGAACAGCAGATCTCGCTGCGTGACCTGCTGCGCAAGGCCGGCACCCTCACCGCCGACGCCAACGAGGTGGCCACCCTGGCGTCCCGGTTGTCCCGCCTCGACCGGCAACTCACCGACGACGAACGCGCCGAGTTGGCGGAGCTGGGCGGGCAGCCGCTCACCGGCATCGTCCGGGGCCTGGTCGACGCCGTCGCCCCCGAACAGCTCAACCCGGCGACCCAGGCCGGGCCGGACGCCGTCCGTGACCTGCTGGCCGGGGCGCTGCGCCCGCTGGCTGCGAACCCGCAGCTCCGCGACCGCATCCTGGAGATCCGCCGCGCCCACGACATCACCATCGACGAGGTCAACGTCGACAAGCTGGTGTCGGCCGCCGGGGTGCCCGCCGCCGAACGCGCCCAGGTGACCGTGCGGAGCTGGCACGACTACCTGGAACAGCACCGCGACGAGATCACCGCGTTGCAGGTGTTCTACGAGGGCAAGGGCCGGGTCAGCTACGAACAGCTCAAGGAGCTCGCGGCCCGGATCGCCCGGCCCCCGCAGGCGTGGACCCCGGAGTCGCTGTGGCAGGCGTACGTGCTGCTCGGCCGCACCGCCGAGCAGTCCGGGTCGCGCGGGGTGACCGACCTGGTCGCCCTGATCCGCTACGAACTGGGCCACGACCAGGAATTGCGTCCATTTCGTACGGCCACAGAGGAGCGTTTCCGTGGGTGGCTGCTGCGGCAACAGCAGGCGGGCGCTACCTTCACTGCCGATCAGGTGTGGTGGCTGGAGAGGATCAAGGACGTGATAGCGGTCAGCGTGGAGATCACCCCCGACGACCTGGAAGGGGCACCCTTCACCGAACGCGGCGGCATCGACGGGTACGCGGGTGCCTTCGGCAACCGTGCCGAACCCCTCCTCACCGAACTCAACCAGGAGCTAACCGCGTGACCGACCTGCCACCCGGTTGGACCGAAGTAACTCTTGGAGAAATCGCCGAATCCGTCAAGAATGGCATCTTCGTCTCTCGCCCAGGGCTTGAGCCGAACGGGGTCCCGATTCTCCGTATCAGCTCTGTGCGGCCAGGGGTGCTAAATCTGGGCGATATTCGTTACAGCACCCGAGATATGCACGAGCTAAGAGACTCGGATGCGCTGCTCCTGCCTGGCGACCTACTCTTTACCCGTTACAACGGAAACATCGACTTCGTCGGCGCGTGCGCTAGGGTTCCTGAGGGGACTGGCGACCTCACCTATCCCGACAAGCTTATCCGGGTCAGAGTGAATCCAGCTTTCGCCGACTCCCGCTATGTTCAGTATGCCTTTGAGGCTCCACGGGTGCGGTCGCTTGTGCGTGCTGTTGCGCGCACGACCGCCGGACAAGCGGGTATTTCGGGGGCGAATTTGAAGTCAATTACCTTGCCGATTCCGCCGCTTGCTGAGCAGCGCCGCATCGTAGCTGTTATTGAAGAACAGGTTGTTCGTTGTGATGCTGCATCTGAACAGGTTCGTCGTGCCGCCGCGCGGGCTGTTCGTCTTCGTGAGGCGGGGCGGGAGTATGCGCGGCTCAATGCGCAAGGCGGCGAACTTGTAAGGCTCGGAGACATTCTGGCCGTTCCGCTGCGGAACGGACACTCTGCTCCGGCTGCTGCAGGTGGGGCGGTTCGGACGCTGACCCTGACTGCGATCACGAGATCAGAATTCGTAGACGATTTCACGAAGATGACTGCAGTCGACCCTCTGCGGGTCGGCGACCTGTGGCTTAAGTCAGGTGACATTCTGATCCAACGGTCCAATACGCCGGAGTTGGTCGGAACGGCGGCTATCTACGAAGGGCCTGATGACTGGGCTATTTTTCCGGACCTCGTCATTCGGGTTCGAGTGAACGAAACCGCGCTGCCAGCCTTCGTGGCCCTCATGCTTCAAACACCGGCAGCCCGGAACTATTTCCGCTCGCGTGCTAAGGGTCTGGCTGGTTCGATGCCGAAGATAGATCAGCAGGTTGTCCAGGATTTCTCTTTCCGGCTGCCGAGTCGAGATCGGCAGGCTGAAATCGTAAATCGCTTTCGTGAATTCTTGGCGATAGTTGATCGTGTATCAGACGCATGCCAAAGGTCGATCGTCAAGGCGAGATTACTTCGCTCCTCGTTGCTCATGGAGGCGTTTGCCGGGCGGCTTGTGGCGCAGGACCCCAATGACGAGTCGGCTGCCGAACTGCTCGCCCGGATCAGGGCCGAGCGGGCGGCCACCATCCCGAAGCAGCGGACGCGCTCCCGGCGTACCCCCAGGGAGTTGGCGGCACCGCCGACCAGGGTGACCGGCGACGACTACCAGCAGGAGACCTTGCCACTGTGAGCACTGTGGATTCGCGCCGTCTGGTGCAGAAGCTCTGGAACTACTGTGACGTGCTGCGCGACGACGGCGTGTCGACCATCGATTATGTGGAGCAGTTGACCTATTTGCTGTTCCTCAAGATGGCCGACGAGCGGGCCAACCGGACGTTCCGGCCGGAGCAGATCGTCCCCGACGAGCTGAGCTGGCAGACCCTGCTGGACGCCGAGGGCGACGACCTGGAGGTGCAATACCGGCACATCCTCACCGGGCTGGCCCGGGAGGGTGGCACCCTCGGCACCATCTTCCGCAAGGCGCAGAACAAGATCCAGGACCCGGCGAAGCTCAAGCGGCTGATCGTCGACCTGATCGACAAGCAGGAATGGTCGGGCACCGGGGTCGACGTCAAGGGCGACGCCTACGAGGAGTTGCTGGCCAAGGGCGCGGAGGACGCGAAATCCGGCGCGGGGCAATACTTCACCCCGCGTGCGTTGACCGCCGCGATGGTCGACTGCATGCTGCCCACCCCCGACGACACGATCACCGACCCGGCCTGCGGCACGGGCGGGTTCCTGCTCGCCGCCTACGACCACATCCAGCGTCACCACGGCAGCACCCTCACCCCCGACCAGCGGCGACGGCTCGCCCACGGCGCGATCACCGGCACCGAGCTGGTCGACGGCACCGCCCGGCTGGCCGCGATGAACATGCTGCTGCACGGCATCGGCACCCCCAACGGCCCGTCGCTGATCGCCGTGCGCGACGCCCTCGGCCGGGAGCCTGACCAGCGGGTCAGCCTGGTGCTCGCCAACCCGCCGTTCGGGCGCAGCTCGTCGATCCGGATGGTGGGGGAGGACGGCCGTTCCTCCCGCGAGGAACGCGAGATCGAACGCGCCGACTTCTGGGCCACCACCGCCAACAAGCAACTCAACTTCGTCCAGCACATCGCCGCGCTGTTGGAGATCGACGGCCGGGCGGCCGTCGTCCTGCCCGACAACGTGCTGTTCGAAGGCGGCGCGGGGGAGACCATCCGCCGCCGGCTGCTCAAGCAGTACGACCTGCACACCATGCTGCGCCTGCCCACCGGCATCTTCTACGCCGGTGGCGTCAAGGCCAACGTGCTGTTCTTCGAGCGCAAGCGCGCCCGCGAACAACCCTGGACCCAAAACCTCTGGGTGTACGACTTCCGCACCAACCAGCACTTTACGCTCAAGCAGAACCCGCTGCGCCGGGAACACCTCCAGGATTTCGTCGACTGCTACCTGCCCGGCAAGGACCGCTCCGAGCGGGTGCCGACCGAGCGCTTCCGCGCGTTCTCCTATGACGAGCTGATCGCGCGCGACAAGGTGAACCTGGACATCACCTGGCTCAAGGACGCCTCCCTGGAGGACGCCGACGCGCTGCTGCCACCCGAGGTGATCGCCCAGGAGATCGTCGAGGACCTCCAGGCGGCCCTGCGCGAGTTCGCCGCCATCGCCGAAGCCCTCGGCGCGACAGGCTCCCGGGTCGAAGCCGACTGACCGAGGCTACCTGCGCATGTATACCATCCGCTATACTGTGCTGGTGGTGGCAGAGTGGGACATCTACCTCGTCGATGAGGTGCGCGACTGGATCGACAGCCTCGATCCAGCTACCCACGCTCGCGCTCGACGAGTCGACCAACTACGACCAGCACTACAACTTCAGGGTCGTGCAGGCCATCGACCTTCTTGCTGCAGTCGGCCCGGGGCTTGGGCGGCCACTGGTCGACACGATCCACGGCTCGACGATTGCGAACCTCAAGGAGTTGCGACCCGGCAGCGTGCGAATCCTGTTCGCCTTCGATCCTTGGCGCTCAAGCGTCCTCCTGGTCGCGGGCGACAAGGCCGGACAATGGCACCAGTGGTACGTCGAAGCGATTCCGCTGGCCGAGCACCGCTACGAGATCTACCTGAAGGAACGTGCCGAGGAGAGAGGTAACCGGCCGTGAGCAGCAACTACGTGCGATGGAACGACATCCGTGCCGAGCATGTGGAACGGGCCGGGGGTGAAGGAGCTGTCGAGGCCGGCAAGCGGGAGTTGCTCGCCGAGGTGGTCGGGCACCGCCTCGCCGAGGTACGTCGTGCCCGCAGCCTGACTCAACAGCAGGTTGCCGACCGCATGGGTGTCACCAAGGGGCGCGTGTCCCAGATCGAGCAGGGCAAGATCTCCGGACAGGACGTCCTCGCCCGCTATGCCGCTGCACTCGGCGGACGCCTCCATCAGGCGATCTACTTTGACGACGGGGACATTGCCGCCATCGCATAGCCCGTACCGCTCGGCAGGTCCGACCGGCTTCCGCTACATCGTTTCGTGTCAGCCACGATCGAACGTGTGCTGTGGTGCGCCGGTTACTCCGGGGTGGCGTCCTCGGTGGGGCGCCCTGCTGGAAAAGCCCGGGCGTTCCGGTGGCCCTCCCGGTAGGGTCGCCAGCGCGTACCGTACCGGCCGGTCAGTGGCGTGTTGCCCGGTGGCCTGTCCGTCTTCCTTCCGGGCGCACCAGCTCGCCGCCCATCCGATGTCGTCGTGCTCAGCAGAGCCGGAGGTCCCCACCATGGCCGGTAAGACCTATCAGGTCATCGTGCGCGGCAAGTTCGCGCCGCTCGGCGACGTGCAGCGTGCCGCGCTGCTCGCGAGAGCCGATGAGCATGAGGTGTTCCGGGCGAAGTTCACCGAAGAGGGCACGGTGACCTATGAGCGGTCCCTGCTCGCGTTCACCTTCCGCTGCCTGATCCCGGCCACCGAGGAGGACGGGGAGGCGGTCGTGATCGGGCGGGCGGAAACGCTTGCCGCAGCAGCCGTCGCGGCACTCGGTGTCGACCACCGTGACCTCCGGTCGGTGGCGACCGACCTCGACGACATCAAGATCCGCCACCGGGCACGCGGGTAGCCGGTCGGACCCGGTCATCGGCATGCACATGCGTGGGGCTGCCCGGCTGGCCGCCGCTTCCGCAGCGCTCCCGGTGGTGACGCGTAAACGCCGGGCGGGCCGATCCCGGGAATCCCAGGATCGGCCCGCCGCAGTGGTCGTGACCTGATCAGTCGCCGCTCAGGAGGTGACGCCCCGGACGTTGGTCTTCGCATAGATCCAGTCAGCGACGAGCGCGGTCGGCACCGCCTTCGTGTAGGCCTGCTCGTCCCCGGTGGAGACGACACCTCGGATCAGACTTCCGTCCCAGACCCCCGCGCCGGAATCGCCCTTTGCGGTTACTCCGTTGATCCTCTTGATCTGGAAGACGTCGGCAACGGAGGACTCGACCTTCATCGAGCAGACCTTCAGTGACGGGCTGGGGCCGGTGCCGGTCCGGCTTTCGCGGCCCCAGCCGCGCACGGCCACGTTCACGCCGGCTTTGATGATCCCAGGGCCGGCACTGTATTTGACGATGTTCTGTGTCTGCTTGACCGGCCCGGCAAGGTGCAGGATGGCGATGTCGTAGCCCTTCTCCGCCGCCGCGTAACCGTCGACAGCGATCTGCTGACCCTGTTTCGGGGCTCGGTTCCCGGTCCAGATGCGCATGCTGGTAATCGGACTGACCAGGCAGTGTTCTGCGGTCAGCACGTATCTTTCGCCGATCAGGGAACCCGTGCACTGGAACGACGCGCCGTTGTTGATCCAGATGTTCACCTGGCCCGTCAGGTTGCCACTGGTGGTGCCGTCGATGATTGCGCTCGCCGGTTGCCCGACCATGACGGCAAGCAGCGTGGTTGTCAGCGTCACGGCCACGGCGGCAAGGCGCCTGCCTGCGAAGAAGGTGGATCTGGGCAGCATTGTGCTCCTCGGGCAGGCTTTGCGTGGGCCATGGACGCGGTTGGCGTGGCCGGCAGAAGGGAGCGTAGGGGAGGCCAATCCGGCAAACAAGATCAGCTATGTGCCGGCCCCAAGATTTAACAATCCGGGGGTACGCCGTTCCGGGTCGGCGGTACGGGACATGCCTGGGGGAACGAAGGGCGACCACCTGCCACGTGCGATGGAAGACATCCGCGCCGAGCACGTCGAACGGGCCGGCGGGGAACAGGGGAGTCGGAGCCGGCAAACAGGAGCTGCGCAACGCCCAGCTCCGACACCGTCCTGCCGAGACGGGCCACCCCGCGACGCGCCGTTCCGCCGTACGCGCGCTGTTCGTCTCGTCGCTGGCGAAGGCCGGCCCTCGGTCTTCTTCGTGGAGAGTTCTTGTCGCCAGGGCGACAAGAACTCTCCACAATCACTGTTGACCTCCGACGGCGGGGACGTTGCCGTGGGCGTCCGACCCACTCCCGCCAAGATCCGACTGTGTCGCGTACGTCGTGAGTGCCGGCGACGAACGGTCGTGCGCCGAGGTGCGGCCGGTCACTCCGGGGTGTCGTCCTCGGTGGGGCGCGGCGGCCGGTGCTTCGTGATCCACTCTTCGACGTCCTCGGCCAGCCACACCTTCATGCCGCGTAGCTCCTGGTAGGGCCGCGGGAAGGTGGGATGCCGGGTGAGCTGCTGGAACCGCTGCCGCGAGACACCCATCCGCTGGGCGATCTCGTACGGACCCATCAGCAGCACCGGGTCACGACTCATGTGGCTGACGGTAGCGAGTCGCCTACTTTGCGATCGGCTATTGCCATCTGACTAAACCTCCACCAGGGACCGTGTCGGTATGTCACGACGAGTGTCCTACCACGAGTATCTGCTCGCCACGGCGATGACGTTGGCGCGGCGGCACCGGCCGGCGTGGTCGTGGCGGCGGTGGCGGTTCGTCTGCCGGTGCGGCAACGAACTGCCCTGCCGTTACCGGCACCGCATCCCGATCAACCAGCGGCACTGGCCGGGCCAGGAGGGGCCGCGATGATCGCGCTGCGGGCCGGGGTGCTGGTGCAGGTGACGCGGAAGGCGAGCCCGCAGTTCGTCAGGCCGATCCTGTTCCGCCTGATCCGGGTCCGCACCGAGTGGATCACGTACGACGGTTGGGCCTGGCTCGACGGCTACCAGATCGACGCCAAGGGTGACGCGGTGGCCCGCCGCTCGATCTACGTCCAGCCGGCCGAACTCCAGCTCCCGAGCCCGGCTCGGAGCCGCCCCGCGCCGGTCCCCACCTCCAGGACCGTTCCTCCGTCGCGACCCGCGCCGCCCGGTGTCCGGAGGAGTCGACCACGGCATCCTAATCGAGATACGTCGATTGACAGAAGTTTGTCCGATCGAGACACTGGTTGAAACATAACCGTGCGTGCGCGGCGTCGTGCCGTCGATGCGGGAGGACCAGATGAGGCTCGTACACCGGCGGCCCCTGCTCGCGGGAGCGCTTGCCGCCGCCACCCTGGTCGGCGTCGTCGGGGTCGCCACCTCGGCCTCCGCCGCCACCGGCTGCCGGGTGACCTACACGGTCTCCAGCCAGTGGAACGGCGGGTTCGGGGCCAACGTCGCCGTCACCAACCTCGGTGACCCGCTCAACGGTTGGCAGCTCACCTGGTCGTTCACCGCCGGGCAGCAGATCACCCAGTACTGGAACGGCACCGTCACCCAGAACGGCGGCCGGGTCACCGTCGGCAACACCACCTGGAACGCCGCACTCGGCACCGGGGCGAGCACGTCGTTCGGCTTCAACGGCTCGTGGAACAACGCCAGCAACCCGGCACCGACCGACTTCGCGCTCAACGGCACCCCCTGCACCGGTAGCACCACCCCGCCCACCACGCCGAACACACCCACCCCGGGCACCCCGCCACCCACCCCCAGCACCACCCCGAGCGGCGCGGAGGCGACCATCGTGCCCGACCCGTCCTGGACCTGCGGCCGGTCCGCAGGCCTCGTGCCCCCGACCCGTGGCCGGCTGGTCTTCCGCGCCACCGCCCAACTCGGCGCGATCCGCGACGTCGGCGTCACCCAGTACGGCCACCGCCGCATCCTCGACATCAGGGGCGGCACGATCACCGGGGACCGGATCAACGGCACCATCCTCACCGGCGGCCTCGACCTCGAACTCACCCTCGGCACCGGCGCGACCGAGCTGGAACAGGTCGCCATCCTGCGCACCGGCGACGGCACCCCGATCTACCTGCGCACCTGTGGCGTCGCACCGGCCGGCGAGTCCACCGTGCGGATCGTGCCCGACTTCGAGGCCCCGAACTCCAGCGCGTACGCCTGGTTGAACACCGGGACGTACGTCGGCACCCGGACCGTCGACACCGCGACGAACACCCTCACCCTGGCCGTGTACGACGTCGCCGGGGTGTCCCCGGCCGACCCGCGCGTGCAGCTACGCGACCCGGCCGGGACGGCCAACCAGTCGTGGGACTGCCTGACCGGCAGCGGCACCCGGGGCTCGGCGGTGTTCACCGAGACCGTCACGCTCGGGGCCAGCGTCTCGGTCGGGGCCAGCAAGCGCGGCACCCGCAACATCATCCCCATCACCGGCGGCACCATGACCGGCCGGGTGACCGGGACCGTCCTGCCCGGCGGGGCGGACTACCAGCTCATCGGCGCGACCAGCACGCTCGACGCCCGGTACGTGCTGTCCACCAACGACCGGGAGCTGATCCTGGTCCGCAACTGCGGGGCGTTCGGCCGGCTGGTGCCGACGTTCGAGGCCCGCGCCGCCGGCCCGTACGCCTTCCTCAACGCCAACACCTGGCTCAGCTCCGACCCGGGTTCCGCCCCGGGCGGCGTGAGCATCACCTTCTACGAACGCCGCTAGCGCGGGGGAGGGTGCCCGCCCCTCCGCCCCGACGCCCGGCCCCGTCCCACGGTCCCCCTGGTGAGGCGGGGCCGGGTGGCACCGCTCAGGTGTCCAGCGCCAACCGGGCCACCTCGTCGGCGCACCCCCAGGACAGCGTCACCCCGGCACCCCCGTGGCCGTACGCGTGCACCAGCCGCCGCCCCGGCGCGGCCCGCACCGCCACCCTCGGCCCACCGTGCCGGGCCGGCCGCAACCCGACCCGCACCCCCAGCACGGGGGCGTCGGCCAGTTCCGGCACCAGCGCCACGCACCGGGCCCGGATCGCCGCCGAGGTGGCCGGGTCCGGGCCGGTGTCCCACTCGTCCGGCTCGAAGGTGCCGCCGAGCACCACGTCGTGCCGGCGCGGGTGCACGTAGGTGATCCCGGCCGGGTTCTCCTCGTCCCGGACCGAGGTGGTCAGGCCCGGATTCGCCACCAGCACCAGGTGCCCGCGTACCGGGTGCACCGCCGGGTCGTCGGCGAGTCGGCCGGCGGCCAGGCCGGTGGCGTTGACCACGGTCGGGGCGAGGGCGAAGCCGTCGTCGAGGCGGTCGAGCCGACCGGCCCGGAGCACCCCACCGGCGGCCGTGAACCGGTCCCGCAGCCAGTCCAGATAGGGCGACATCTCCACCGTCGGGGCGGTGAACCGCAGCTGCGCCGCGTACGGGCCGAAGCCCGGCCCGGTCACCAGGTCGCCGGTCGCCGCCGCCCACCACGGCGGGCCCACCCCCGGCCGGCGCAGCAGCATCCGGGTCGGCCGGGCCACCACCCCGGGCACCCCGGCGGTGGCCTGCCGGCCCAGCTCCGTGTGCGTCTCGGTGGCCCAGCGCAGCACCCGGGGGTCGGCGTCGGTGTGGCTGGGGTACCAGACGGCGGCGGCCACCGCCGACACCGTGTCTTCGGGCGGGTCGGCGGTCAGCAGTGTCACCCGTACGCCCCGCTCCCGCAGCCGCACCGCCGCCGTCAACCCGATGATCCCGCCCCCCACCACCAGCACGTCCGTGTCCATCGTCGACCTTCCCGTCGGTGCCGCCCGCAGTGCGGACGACCGGACCTGGATCGTCTCCCCGACCCGACGGACCGGTCCAAGACAGAATCGGCGGCCGGCGATAAGTGCCGCTTATGCTCCCCGGATGGGGGCACCACCGACCACCGGTCCGACCCGACCGGACCACGACCGGGACCGGCCGGACCCAGGGCGGGACGGGTGGGACCTGCGCCGGTGGCGGTACTTCGTGGTGCTGGCCGACGAACTGCACTTCACCCGGGCCGCCGCCCGGCTGCGGATCGCCCAACCGGCGCTCAGCCAGCAGATCCGCGCCCTCGAACGGCAGCTCGGGGTGACCCTGCTGCACCGGGACAGTCACGGCTGCACGCTGACCGGGGTGGGCGCGCAGGTGGCCGGTGAGGCCCGTCGGCTGCTCGCCGAGGTGGATGCCGCCACCGCCCGCATCCGGGACCTGGTCGGTGGGCGCGGCGGTCGCCTGCGGTTGGCGTACACCCGCTCGGCCCGGGGTGGTCGGGTGGACGCGCTGGTGGCCCGGTTCCGGGCGGCGCACCCCGAGGTGGAGGTCGTCCCCGAGACCGGCTGGACCGCACCCAACGTGACCGGGCTGCTCACCGGTCGACTCGACGTCGCCTTCGTCCGTCCGCCGCTACCGGAGGCGGGGCTGACCTGCCACCCCGTCGACCGGGAGGAGTTGCTGCTGGCGGTGCCGGTGGGGCATCCGCTCGCGGCCGGCCGGGCCCGGGTGCGCCGGGCCGAGGTGGTCGGGCTGCCCGCGGTGATGTGGCCCCGGGCGAACGGCCCCGGCATGTTCGACCGCACCATCGCCCAGGTGTGGCCCGACGGCGGTTTCCACCTGGTCCGCCAGGAACCCGACGACGAACAGTTGCTGCGCGCGGTGGCCGGCGGCGACGTGGTCGCGGCCGTCCCGGCCGGCCGGGCCCGTGCCCTGAAGGTTCCGGGGGTACGCCTGCGGCGCTTCGCCGCCCCGGTGCCGACCGTCGACGTGGCCCTGGCCTGGCGGACCGGCACCACCGACCCGGCCGTCCGTCGGCTCGTCGCCCTGCTCGCCACCTGCTGATCCGTCAGGCGTCGTCGTGGCGTCGGATCCTGCGGGGGTGTGGACCCGTTCGCCGGCGCAGTTTCGCCGCCATTGCTCGACGAACCCGGGCGCACTCCGACGGATATCCGACAATGGACGGTCCCGACGTTTCTGCCGGTGAATATGAATCGCCGAGCGCATTCGCGGCGAGTAATGTGCTGCCTCCCACGGCCCGTACGAACCGCCGTGTTCGTGGAATCGTCCCACTCTGCTCGTGGGTGGTTCGGCCGTGCCCATGGAATCGTCCCGCCGTTTCGGCAGGTGACGCTGTAGTCGAGGAGCCCTGACGTGTCCGACATGGACAGCGCCCCGCAGCCCGGACCCGAAGTCGACCCCGCCCCGGCCCGGAACGTGCCACCGGCCGGGTCGCCGACCGCGCCGCCCGCCGGGTCGCCGACCGCGCCGCCCGCCGGGGCGGTGGCCGGGTCGCCCGCCGACGAATCCGGGGACCGGTTCGCCCACCGCCCGCCCGGCTACCCGAGTGCCCTGGTCTGGTTGCGCGCCGGCATCCTGCGGGACTGGCGGGGCGTGCTCGGCTCGTTCCTGGCCACCTGGTTCTACGTGCCGTTGGCGCTGGTGGCAGCCGTCTGGGGCGGCCTCGCCCTCGGCCTCTACGGGCTGATCGCCGGGGGCACCCAGTCCGAGGAGGCGGTGCCGGCGCTGCTGCGGGACGCCCCGCTGGTCGGGCCGCTGCTGGAAGCCTTCGTGGCACGTTCCGGCGGGGTGGTCGGCGGGTTCGCCGGGTTCGCGCTCGGTGCCCTGGTCGGTTTCCTGGCCATCCTGGTGCTGCCCTGGCGCAACGCCTTCGACGAGCCGGCGAACCTCTTCACCGGCCTGGCCGGGATGGTGGTCGCCGCAGGCCTCGTCGGGCTGCTCTATACCGTCGGGCGGGTGCTGCTGGAACCGTGGCTGCTGGGGGTCTCCGGCGCGCGTCTGCTCAGCCGTCGCGAGGCCGAACGGCTGCGTCCGCTGCTGAGCGACTGCGCGGCCCGGCTCGGCCTGCCCGGTGAACCCCGGCTGCTGATCGAGGACGACCCGGTGCTGACCAACGCCCGCGCGTACGCCCGGCACGTGGTGGTGAGCACCGCCGTACTCGACTGCACCGACGAGGAGATCGCCGCGCTGCTCAGCCACGAACTGGTGCACTGGCGCACCGGCGACGAGGTGACCAGCGCGTTCATCCGGGGCGTCGGCCTGCCGCTGGTGCTGGTGCACGCACTGCCGGCCTGGCTGATGCGCCGGTTCCCGCACCCGGCCACCGACTTCGTGGTGTTCCTGTTCTTCTGGCCGGTGCTGCTCACCATGCGCTACCTGGTCCTGCCCTGCCACCGCCGGGACGTCCGGGCCGCCGAGTACCGGGCCGACACCGGCGCGGTGCTCGCCGGGCACCGGGAGGGGATGCGCGCCATGCTGGAGCGGCGGCGCTCCTTCGAGACCGGGCGCAGCGGCTGGGACGAGGCGGTCTGCGCCACCCACCCGCCGTCCGAGCTGCGCCTGGACCGGCTGGACCACCCCGTCCCCGACCCGGCCACCGACCGCGCGGCCACCGCACGCGGCCTCGACGAGCTGTTCGGCGGTACGACGGGTGCGACGGTCGGTTCCCGCCGGGCGCTGCTGCTGGTCGGCGCGCTGGTGCTGGTGAGCTGCCTCGGCGGCGGGTTGACGGCGACCCAGTGGGCGTTCTTCCGCCCCCAGGCGGCCGTCAGCGACTACTTCGCGGCCCTGGACGACCACGACGCCCCCGAGGCGCTCGAACGGCTCACCCCCGGCGTGCGGGCGGCGCTGGGCGACAGCGGGCAGCTCGCCCGGATGGTGGCGGCGAAGGACTACCGCCCGCCCACCGACGTCTCCGTGACGGGGGTGGAACGCGACGGCGACGAGGCGGTCGCGACGGTCGCCTACACCCTCGCCGGGCGGAAGCTGACCGCCGAGCTGCCGTTGCGCCGCGACGACTCCGCCGTGCTCGGGCTGTTCCACCGCTGGCACCTCGACGCCGCCCCGGCGACCCTGACCCTGCCCGGCGGCCCGGCCCCGCTGACCGTCAACGGGGTGCCCGCACCCACCGGTGAGGAGGGGGTCGCGGTACCGCTGCTGCCCGGGGCGTACACGGTCGCGGGGGAGAGCAACGCGCTCAGCGAGACGGCGCCCCGGGTGGTCTACGTCGTACCCGGGCAGCAGAGCGTGAGCGGCGCGGAGCTGACGCCCACCCTGCGACCCGAGGCGCTGGCGGCGGCGGAACAGAGCGTGCGGTCCTACCTGGACGGCTGCGCGGCGCAGGCGGTGGCCGCGCCACCGGGCTGCCCGCTGCGCTACTACAGCGGCGGTTCGACGGTGAAGAAGATCGCCTGGAAGATCACCGAATACCCGAGGATCGAGCTGACCCTGACCGGCCCGACCACCGCGCGGGTCTCCACCGCGTACGAGTCGCAGGGGTCGGCGCGGGCCACCGGCAGCACCGTCGGCTACTTCGGGACCACCCCGTTCAGCGACACCCAGACGGTCGGGGTCAGCGGTGTGCTGTCGGTGGTCGACGGCAAGCTGACCTTCCAACCCGGTGACGACTGAGCCGGCGTGTGCCGACTGAGCCACCCGGTGTCGACGGTGCCGTCCGGTGCCGGGTCGCACCGTGGCGACGACTGATAGGGAGATCGAGATGACCGCCCCCCGTTCCACCGCCCCGGCCCGGCTGGTGCTGGCCCCGCGTGCCGCCGGGCCGCACCGGGTGCCGCTGCTGGCCTGGCTGCACCGCGACCCGCGCTACCGGGCCCTGGTCCGCGACGCAGGCCCGGGGGGCGGGGCCGGTGGCCGGGCCGGTTTCAGCGACGCGGTGATCATCGCGGTGGTGGCCCAGGGGTTGCTGCCCGGCCTGTTCAACCTGGTGCAGAGCTGGGTGGACCAGCAGCGGACCGAGGTGAGCATCCGGCTCCAGGTCGGCGACTCCGAGGTGGAGATCCAGGTCAACGGCCGTACCGACGCGGCGAAGCTGTTGGACGAGGCCCAGCGGGCGCTGCGCCCGACCGACCCCGGCAACGAGATCACCCCCGGCGGCTGACCCACCGCCACCCTGCCCCGAGCCGACCCGGGCCCGGGCCCGCCCGCCCCGGGCCCGCCCGCCCCGGGCCCGCCCGCCCCGGGCCCGCCCGGCGTGCGGCGCTCGGGGCGTCGGGGCTCAACGAGGGGGCGATGTAGCGGTATCCGCAGCTTGGGATGCCGCTACATCGCCCCCCTCGTGTGCCGGGCGCTGCGGGAGGAACGGGGTTCCGGTCTCGTCCGGGGCCGGAAACCACATCGCTCCCGTCGTGGGTCGGGTGCTGCGGAGGCTGTCGGAGGCACTTTTCGCCGAGACCCTTATGCCTGTCCGTCATATTTATGACGGACAGGCATAAGGGTTGTTCGACCTGTTGCCGTCAGGCACGACGCGCCGGGGCGGGTCGGTCAGGCGGCCTTGGCCAGGGCGTCGTACTCCTCGTCGGTGAGCTGCACCTGGGCGGCGGCGACGTTCTCCTCCAGGTGACCGACCGAGGACGTACCCGGAATGGGCAGCATGACCGGCGAGCGGCGCAGCAGCCAGGCGAGCGCGAGCTGGGCGGGCGTCGCCTCGTGGCCGGTGGCGATGGCGTCCAGCGGGCCGCCCGGCTTGGCCAGGTTGCCGGTGGCGATCGGGAACCACGGGATGAACGCCAGGTCGTTGCGCTCGCAGTGCTCCAGGACGTCCTCGGCGCTGCGGTCGGCCAGGTTGTAGAGGTTCTGCACCGACACGATCGGGGTGATCTGCTGCGCCGCCTCGATCTGCTCGACGGTCACCTCGGACAACCCGATGTGCTGGATCTTGCCCTCCTGCTGGAGCAGGGCCAACTCGCCGAGCTGGTCGGCCAGCGGCACCTTCGCGTCGATGCGGTGCAGCTGGTAGAGCCCGATCGATTCCACGCCCAGGTGCCGCAGGCTCAGCTCACACTGCTGGCGCAGGTATTCCGGCCGCCCCACCGGCCGCCAGTCACCCGGCCCGGAGCGGGTCAGCCCGGCCTTGGTCGCGATGACCAGGTCGTCGGCGTACGGGTGCAGCGCCTCCCTGATCAGCAGCTCGGACACGAACGGCCCGTACGAGTCGGCGGTGTCGATGAACGTGACGCCCAGCTCGTACGCCCGGCGTAGCACCCGCACCGCCTCGGCCGGGTCCTTCGGGTCACCCCACACCCCCGGGCCGGTGAGCTGCATGGCCCCGTAACCGAGCCGGTCGACCTGGAGGTCGCCACCGATCCGGTAGGTGCCGGACGCCTTCGCGGGCTGACTGCTGGACCCCATGTGCCGTACCCCGATCCTGTTCGTTGTCGTCAGCGGCAAATCTAGCCACCGCCTCAACGCCTTTCCCGAAGATCGCCGTCGGCAACACCCACGGGCCGAATGTGGGCACCGACACGGGTGCTCAGCCGACGTGCCGGATGACCACCAGCGCCTGGTCGTCGTCGGAACCGGAGAGCTTGGCCAGCAGGGTGTCCGCGATCGCCTCCACCGGCTGGTCGCGCACCGGCACGATCACCTCGTGCAGGGCCGTCACCCCGGCGTCGTACGCCTGGTCGCGCCGTTCCACCAACCCGTCCGTGTACGCCACCAGCAGGTCACCCGGGCCGAACGCCACCGTGGTCACCGGCACCGGATCACGGACCAGCCCCAGCGGCAGCGAGTGCCCCGTCCAGACCGTCTCGGGGGGCCGCCCCGACGGCAGCAGCACCGGGTGCGGATGCCCCACCCGGGCCACCTGCGCCTCGCCGGCCACCGGGTCGACGACCATCGCCAGGCAGGTGCCGAGGAACCCGACCCCGAGCAGCCCGGTCAACCGGGGGAACACCTCGGCCAGCGGCACCCCGGACCGGATCAGGGTGTTCACCACCGTCCGCAGCTGCGCCATGTCGGCCGCCGCCTCGACCTGGTGGCCCACCACGTCGCCGACCACCACGGCCAGCCGGCCGTCGTCCAGGTCGACCAGGTCGTACCAGTCCCCGCCCAGGTGCAGGCCGCTCATCGCCGGCTGATAGCGGGTGGCCACGTCCAGACCGGGGGGCCCGACCGTGGCCGAGGTGCGCAGCCGGCCCGCGAGCCGGGTCACCAGGTTGTGCTCGGCGGCGGCCAACCGGACCCGCTCCAGGGTCTGCTCGCACAGGTCGGCGATGGTGTCCAGCAACGCCAGGTCGTCGTCGGGCAGCGGACGTTCGCGGGGCCAGCCGAAGCCCAACGCGGCGATGGGCCGCCGGGAGGCGTCCAGCAGCGGCAGCACGACGGTGGTCACCATCCCGTACTCGCCGGCCGGGTCCGGCAGGCCGGGATGCCGGGCGGCGAACTCGGCCCGGTTACGCAGGATGATCCGTTCCCCGGTGCGCAGCGCGCGGGCGATCGGCCGGGGATCGTCGATGGTCAGGTCGTCGAAGGTGGCGACCAGCCCGCTGGGCAGCTCCGCGTGCCACAGCCGGACCCGTCGGCCCTCGTCGCGCATCGCCAGGCCGGGCAGCGCCGCACCGAGGGCCATCGGCGCGGCGTCCAGGATCACCTCGATCGCCTCACCGGTGGACCGGGTGACGCTGAGCCGGGCGGCGAACTCCGCCATCGCCCGCGCGGACGCGGTCAGCTCGGCCCGCCGTAACGCCTGGCTGCACAGCCCCGCCACCGCGTCGAGCAGGATCCGGCGGGCCTCCTCGTCGGCGACCGGCCCGTCCCAGCGCACCTCCAACGCCCCGAGCACGGTGCCGGTGCCGTCGCGCAACGGCAGGCACAGCCCGTCGGGCAGCGCGACGGTCGCCTCCTCGCGTACCGCGCGGGCCAGCGGCGCGTCGTCGGCCACCGCGAGCCGACCGGGGCCGTTCCCGTCGGTCACCGTCAGGTCCAACGCGCCCGCGGTGGCCACCGCGACCCGGACTTCGGTTGCCCCGACCAGCGCCGGCGTGACCGTGATGACCACGTCCGTCACCGCCGTGCGGGTCCCGGCGGCGCTGAGCGACCCGGCGAGCCGGGCCAGCCCTTCAGCCTGCCGCAGCGCCTGACGCCGCTCCCCGGCCGCCGGGTGTGGGGCCTGCTGGCCGGGGTCCCGGCGGCCACGGCGGCGCACAGCGGGAACCCCGGTGCTGGTGGCGGTCCCGGCGCTGGTGGTGTCCGACCGTGGGGATCCGGTCGGGTCGTCGGCGTCGGTGGCCCCGCCGGTGGGGCCGATCGCCTCGGCGACGGTGGTGAAGACGCCGCCGGGCCGGCCGGTGGCGTCGACGATCGGAGCCGACGAGAAGACCAGTCGGTGGCGCTCCGCGCCGGAGCCGACCTCCCGTTCCTGCCGGCAGGTCACCTGGCCCGTGGTCAGCAGCCCGGTCAGCGTCGGCACCGCGTCCGGCCAGACCGCCGCCCCGGGTTGGCCCGGCTCCTGCGCGCCGACCGGGTCGGGCAGCGCGAGGTACCCGTCGTTGGGCAGCAGCACGAGTTCCGGTCCCCACCAGATCGCGGCCGGTTCGGGGCTGTACAGGCAGATCACCAGGGCGGTACGCAGGCTCGCCGGCCAGTCCTCGACGGGCCCGAGCGGGCTGCCGGCCCAGTCGTGCCCGACGATCCGACGGCCGGCCCGGCCGGCCCGGGAGAGCAGGTCCCGCCAGCGTGCGTCGTCCGGCGGCCGGGGAGCGGCGGCGGAGCGAGTCATGTCGGGACCTCCGCTCTGCGGATCGAGCGCTTCCCCATCAGTCGGACCGTACCAGCGTGGGCCGATCCGCACGTCTGTCGATCATCCGGTTCGGGTCTGCCGGAACGTCGCCCCCGCTGTCCGACGGGCCCGTGCCGGGGCCCGCCCGGCGGACCCCGACCCGGTGCGCCGCCCGCGTCGGCCGTCCCGCTCCGGTCCCGGTGCCCGCCGTCGGTCCGGGTCGGTGCCGGCGACGGTCCGGGGAGGCGGTCCGGGGAGTTGTCCCGACCCGCCGCGAGGGGTGTGCCCACCGTGCGACGCTGGCCGGGTCCGGGGCAGACCGGCGCGGGGTGGCGCCGACGCGGGGAAAGGGACGCGATGACGGGTACGCCGCAGCTGGACTTCGCACTCGACACGTACGAGTGCATCGTGCTCTATCCCGGCCCGGCCGGTCGGGTGCTGCCGAAGGAGACCGTGCAGCGGCTCCAGGCCGAGCACTTCGCGCACATGCGGGCCCTGCAACGCCGGGGTCTGGTGCTGGTGGCCGGCTCGATCGACGGCCCGGCCCGGGAGCCCGCCCCGCCGATCGGCATCGGCCTGGCCCGCACCGGCTCGGTCGAGGACGTACGCAGCGTGATGGAGGCGGACCCGGCGGTGCAGGCCGGTCTCTACATGGTCGACGTGCTGAGTTTCCTCTGCCCGGCCGGCTCGTTGGAGTTTCCGCTGGTCAAGACCGACAGCTAGGGGCGGCGGGGTCCGGACGTCGGGTCGTGGTGACCGACGGTGCCGGTGTCGGGGCGGACGAGCACGGGAGCGCGCGGACGGCGTTGGTCCCCGGGCGGTACGATTCCCGGCGCGCGGTCGCCGATGCCCGCGACTCCCCGACGTCCCGGCGTGGGCTGCGTCCCGCCGGCCAGGCGCCCACCCCGCGCGTCGTCGGACCCCTGTTCCTCAGTCCGCAAGGGGTCGACCCCCAGGTCGACCCGGAGGAGAGACTAGCCTGATGGGCGTGAACCGCCGCGCGAAGATCGTCTGCACTCTTGGTCCCGCCACCTCGTCCCCGGAGCGGCTCCGGGGCCTCATCGAGGCGGGCATGAACGTGGCCAGGCTGAACTTCAGCCACGGCAGTCACGCCGACCACGAGTCGGTGTACCGCATGGTCCGCGAGGCAGCCGAGGCGGTCGGCGTGCCGGTCGCCATCCTGGCCGACCTCCAGGGCCCCAAGATCCGGCTCGGCAAGTTCGCCGACGGGCCGCACGAGTGGCGTACCGGCGACTCGGTGGTGATCACCGGGGACGACATCCTCGGCACCCGGGACCGGGTCTCCTGCACCTACCGCAAGCTGCCCCAGGAGGTGAAGCCGGGTGACCGGCTGCTGATCGACGACGGCCGGGTCGCCGTCGAGGTCAGCGACGTCACCGGCAACGACATCCGGTGCCTGGTCACCGAGGGTGGCCCGGTCTCCAACAACAAGGGCGTCTCGCTGCCCAACGTGGCGGTCAGCGTCCCGGCGATGTCGGACAAGGACGCCGAGGACCTGCGTTTCGCCCTCGGCCTGGGCGTCGACCTGATCGCGCTCTCCTTCGTCCGTACGGCGGAGGACATCAAGCTCGTCCACAGCATCATGGACGAGGAGGGTGTGCGCCGTCCGGTGCTGGCCAAGGTCGAGAAGCCCGAGGCGGTCGACCACCTGGAGGCGATCGTGCTCGCCTTCGACGGCGTCATGGTGGCCCGGGGCGACCTCGGTGTCGAGATGCCGCTGGACCAGGTGCCGCTGGTGCAGAAGCGGGCCGTGCAGCTGTGCCGGGAGAACGCCAAGCCCGTCATCGTGGCCACCCAGATGCTCGACTCCATGATCGAGAATTCCCGGCCCACCCGCGCCGAGGCCTCCGACGTGGCCAACGCGGTGCTCGACGGCGCGGACGCGGTGATGCTCTCCGGCGAGACCAGCGTCGGCAAGTACCCGGTGCTCACCGTCAGCACCATGGCAAAGATCATCACCACCACCGAGGCCGGTTCGATCGGGGTGCCCCGGCTCCAGCACGACCCGCGCACCCACGGTGGCGCGCTGACCGTGGCGGCGTCCTCGATCGCCCGCGCCATCGGGGCGAAGGCGCTGGTGGCCTTCTCGCAGACCGGCGACACCGTCAAGCGGCTCAGCCGGTTGCACTGCGACCTGCCGCTGCTGGCCTTCACCCCCGTCCCCGAGGTGCGCAGCCAGCTGGCGCTCTGCTGGGGCGTGGAGACCTTCCTGATGCCGTTCGTCCAGCACACCGACGACATGTTCCGTCAGGTCGACCAGGCTCTGCTCGGCCTCAACCAGGCCACCCCCGGCGACTACGTGGTGATCGTCGCGGGCAGCCCGCCCGGCACCCCCGGCTCCACCAACACCCTGCGGGTGCACCAGCTCGGCTCCCTGGTCGACGCCGCCTCCGCCCGGGCGCTCCAGTGAGCACAGGGAAACTCCCGGTGAGCGTGAGGAGCACGCCGGGTTTGCGCGCCCCGCAGTCGCGAACAGAGCCAGCCCGGTGAGCGCGAGGAGTGAGCCGGGTTTGCGAGCCCCGCAGTCGCGAACAGAAGCAGGCCGGTGAACGGGCGTCCGGCGGCGACCGGTCAGGCCGCGGTCGACCAGCTCCTCGAGGTCCTCGACCTCGACCACACCGGCTCGATGACCTTCCGTGGGGTCAGCCCCTCGGTGGGTCCGCAGCGGGTGTTCGGGGGGCAGGTCGCCGGACAGGCACTGGTCGCCGCCGGGCGCACCGTCGACCCGGACCGGTTCGTGCACTCGCTGCACGGCTACTTCGTCCGGCCCGGCGACCCGGCCGAGCCGATCGACTACCAGGTGGAGAACGTCCGGGACGGGCGGTCCTTCTCGGTCCGCCGCTCGGTGGCGTTGCAGCACGACAAGCCGATCTTCTTCATGTCGGCGTCCTTCCAGCGGCAGGAAGAGGCCCTGGAACACCAGGCCCCGACCCCGCCCGACGTGCCCGGCCCGGACGACGTGCCGACGATGTCCGACCGGCTGGCCCGCTATCCGGAGCGGCTCGGCATCTGGGGGCAGATTCCCCGCCCGATCGACGTCCGCTACGTCGGCGAACCCGGCTGGGTACGCCCCGGCGACCGGCCCGCCGACCCGCACCAGCGGGTCTGGATGCGCATCGACGGCAAGTTGCCCGACGATCCACTGCTGCACGCCTGCGCGCTGACCTACGCCTCGGACCTGACCCTGCTGGACTCGGTCCTGTCGGTGCACGGCGAGGTCTGGGGTCCGGGCGGTCTGGTCGGGGCGAGCCTGGACCACGCCCTGTGGTTCCACAGGTCGTTCCGGGCCGACGAGTGGTTCCTCTACGACTGCTGGAGCCCGTCCGCCTCCGGTGCGCGGGGTTTGGCCACCGGCCGGCTGTTCACCCTTGACGGCCGGCACATCGCCAGCGCCGTCCAGGAGGGCCTGCTGCGCCGCGTCGGCGCCTGAGCGGACCCGCCCGCGCCGGGTCGCCGCCACCCGCTGACCGTGGGGTGCGGGGAAGGTGGCGCGTCGGGCGGTGGCGGTGCGCAGGTGGTCGGGCAGGGACCGGCCGGGTGGTCAGAAGCTGCTGACCACCTTGACCAACGCCTCGTCGATGGTGGTCGGGTTCTTGGCGTCGAACGCCTTGCCGGACGACGCCTTGGCGATCCGGTCCAGCGCGGCCAGGTCGGACTCCTGGTCGAAGGCCACGCAGAAGACCTTCACCGGCTTGTTCGGGTCCAGTGCGATGTCCCGCAGCAACCGGTCCAGGTCGCTGTCCTTCTGGTATTCGTTCTTGCCGTCGGTGAGCACCACCACCGCGTTGATCCGCTTCGGGTCGTACCTGTCGAGCAGGGAGCGGTGTGCCGCGCGGACCGTCGCGTACAGGGCGGTGTTGCCGCCGATGCGCAGCCCGGCCAGCTTCCGGTTGAACGCTTCCCGGTTCAGCGGCGCGAGCCGTACCTCCTCGCTGTACGGCTTCTTCGGCCGTTGCGGGGTCTCGCTGGAGAACGACCAGAGCGCCACCTGGTCGGCGGCGTTGAGCAACCCGATCGCCTTGCTGGCGGCGTCGGTCGCCACCTGGAACCGGGTCCGGTCGCCGACGGTGGCCTTCATCGAGCCGGAGGTGTCCACGGCGAGCAGGATGTTCGCCTTCTTGCGCAGGGTGTCCCAGCTGCCGAGGATCGCGCCGACCACCTCCGGGGTGGGCGGGTCGAAGTAGGTGAGCCGGTCGCCGCCCGGCCCGGCCACCGTGGCCAGCAGCGTGTCGGCGGGCTGGCGCTCGTCGTCCCGGAAACCGAGCGCGGCGAAGCTGCGTTGCTGCGGACCGTCGCGGAGGAACGTGAGGAAGTCCTCGGCGGCCTCGCGTTGCGCCGGGTCGGCGGAGGGCAGCACCACGTACGGGTGGTCGAGGTTGAAGGTGCCCTCCTTGGGGTGCACCGCCACCAGCGGGACCCGGGGCTTGCTGCCGGTGGGGCTGAGCTGCCCCTGGTTGTAGAGGTAGACCAGCTCCTCCTGGAGGACGATCGCGCTCATGTCCGTGGCCGGGGTGTCCCCGGTGGCGGTGGCGTCGGCCTCGGCGAGGTTGCGCAGCAGGTCCACCGAGTCGTCGCTGTAGTGCGAGACGTTGGCCTCGATCCGCCTGACGAACTGGGTCACCGCCGGCTGGGCGAGGTCCTCGCTGGTCAGGTCGCTGGCCCGGCTGACCGCCGCGTAGTAGGTGGCGATGGTGGCGGCCAGGCCGGAGGTGGACAGGTGCGGGTTGTCCTTGCCGAAGGTGAACCGGCCCCACTCGGGCTTGCCGAACGCCGCCCAACCGGTGTCGCCGGAGAGGCCGAGCACGTCGGCCCAGCCGAGCGGGCCGCGCTGCTGCACCACCTCGCCCCGGTCCTTGGGCATGGCGATGACCAGGGGACTGTTGGCGATGGACGGGTACTGCCCGGGGGTCTGGGCGGGTCGGCCCGCCGCGGAGTCCAGCAGGCGCAGCTGCCCGGTCCACAGTGACGAGGTGGGCAGCCACACCTGTGGTTCGGCGACCTTCGGCTGGGTGAGCGCCCACCCGCCGGCCAGCGCCTCCATCGCCTCGCCCGAGTTGAGACCGTGCACGGTCACCTGCGCGCACCGCCCACCGAAGCGCCGGTCGGCGGCGTTGTACCGGTCGGCGAGCTGGGCGACCAGCGCGCTCTTCTCGGTGGAGGAGCTGACCTCCAGCGGTACGCAGTCGGCCCGGTCGGTGCCGGGCGTGGGCCGGACGTACAGGTACGCCCCGGCGATCACCGCGAGCCCCGCGACGACGGCCACCGCGTGCGGCAGCCACGGTCGGGCGGGACGCTGACCGGTGGCCATCGGCTCCTCCAGGGGTTGGTTCGGCGGGTCAGGTGTCGGTGCGCGGTGCCGGCACGGGCGGCGGTGGGGGACCGTCCGGCGTGGTGGACGGGGTCAGCGCGGCGGCGACGAGCAGACGGACACCGTAGACCACGACGAGGGTGAGCGCGCCGACGGCGGCGGCCGTGCCCACGGCGGTGCTGGCGACGTACCCGGCGGCGAAGCCCACCGCGCCGAGGAAGATCGCGAGGGACATCCCCCACGGGTCGGTCCACTGTCGACGCAGCCGCCGCCCGAAACCGTCCCGCCGGGTCGGCGGGGTGACCGGGCCGGCCGGTCCGTCGTCGTCCGGGTGGGTGTGGGGGTGAGGGCCGGGGCGGGGGCGGTGGCCCGGGTCCCCGGGGTGCCGTCGGTCCGGCCGGGCGGGCCGGGTCGCCGCCGGTGGGGCGGTCGCCGGGTCGGTCGGTACCTGCGGAGTGTGGTGGGAGGTCGACGTGGTGGGCCACGGTGCCGCCGCCATCGCCGGCCCGCTCGGCCCGTGCGGTGCCGGGTGGCCGGTCGAGATGGTCGGCCCGGGTCCCGCCACCCCGGCGGTCGGCCACGGGTCCGCCGCCGCGCCGGTCGGCCAGGGGTCGGCCACCGCGCCGGTCGGCGCGGGCGGGGCGGCCGGCGGGGAGGACAGGGTACGGGGCAGCTGCTGGGTGGCCGCCGCGTCGGTGCCGGCCCGCAGCACGGTCTGCAACGGCACCTCGCGGGTGTCCCGCCCGAGCAGCCGCAGCAGCACCTCCTGGGCGGTCGGCCGGGCCCGGTGGTCCTTGTCCAGGCACTGGCCGATCAGGGTGGCCAGTGGGCCGGTGAGCCCGGTCAGGTCCGGGGGGTCGTGCAGGATCCGGTGCAGCACCGCCGCGACGGGGCCGGTGCCGAACGGTGGTTGTCCGCCCGCCGCGAAGGCGATGGTCCCCGCCCAGGCGAACACGTCGCTGGCCGGCCCGACCTCGTCGTCGCGGAACCGTTCCGGGGCCATGTAGGGGGCGGTGCCCATGACGCGGTTGGTCATCGTCTCGGTGACGTCCAACGCGCGGGCGATGCCGAAGTCGATCACCCGGGGGCCGTCCGCCCCGAGGATGACGTTGTCCGGCTTCAGGTCGCAGTGCACCACGTCGGACTGGTGGATCGCGGCGAGCGCGGTGGCGGTGCCCACGGCCAGCCGGTGCAGCGCGTTGCCGCTGATCGGGCCCTGTTCACGGACGTGCCGTTGCAGGGTGACGCCTTCGATGAACTCGCTGACGACGTAGGGCAGCTCACCGTCGACGTCGGCGAAGAGGATCTGCGCGGTGCAGAACGGCGCGACCCGGCGGGCGGCGGCGATCTCCTTGACGAACTGTGCCTTCGCCCGGGGATGCTGGTGCAGGTCCACGTTGATCACTTTGACCGCGACCCATCGGCCCTGCTCGTCGCGGCCCAGGTAGACCACGCCCTGGCCGCCCGCGCCGAGCCTCCCGACCAGTTCGTACGGCCCGGCCTGGCGGGGGTCGCGGGGGCTCAGCGGTGTCACGTCCGGCATCGCTGTCGCTGCCCCCATCGGCCGGTTTTCGGTGCGCTGGTGTGTGTCGTGGTGTGCCGGCGACCCTGCCGGCGACAGGGGTATGGTGCCACGTCCCCGCCACCGGGACATGACACCCTGCCCGTTCGGTGGAGGGTGACGACCCGGCCGGCCGGGTCGCCGACTAACCTTGCGGCCATGCGCCTCTCCGCTCGGGTCGACTATGCCCTACGCGCGGCCGCCGAGCTCGCGGCGGTCGCCGATGGCGGGGACTCCGGACGGTCCCGTCCCGTCACCGCCGAGCAGATCGCCCGGGCGCAGGACATCCCACCGAAATTCCTGGAGAGCATCCTGCTCCAGTTGCGTCGGGGCAGCATCGTGCACGCCCAGCGGGGTCCCGAGGGCGGTTACTGGTTGGCCCGCCCGGCGGCCGAGATCTCGCTCGCCGAGGTGATCCGGGTCATCGACGGTCCGCTCGCCCACGTCCGGGGGCAGCGCCCCGAACAGCTCGGTTACCACGGTGCGGCGCAGGCGTTGCAGGAGGTCTGGATCGCGTTGCGGGCCAGCGAGCGGGCGATCCTGGAGCAGGTCACCATCGCCGACGTGGCGGCCGGGACACTTCCCGGCCGGATCACCGAGTTGGCTGCCGACCCCCGCGCCTGGAGCTGATCCGCCGCGCCCCGGGGCGTCCCACCCACCGATCAGGGGTTGACCGGGGAGCCGCCGTGCCGCATTCTCGACCAAGTCGATAGGAGATGCCGAAAAGTTCGGAGGGCTCGTGCGCAAGCTTCTGATCCTCGCTCTGGTCGGGTTGGCCGCACAGCTCGTCGACGGCGCGCTCGGCATGGCGTACGGGCTGACCTCGTCGACGCTGCTGCTCTTCGTCGGCGTCGCCCCGGCCGCCGCCTCGGCGTCGGTGCACCTCGCCGAGATCGGCACCACGCTCGCCGCCGGTGTCGCGCACTGGCGGTTCGGCAACGTCGACTGGCGGGTGGTCACCCGGATCGCCCTGCCCGGCGCGGTCGGCGCGTTCGTCGGGGCCACCTTCCTCAGCTCCATCTCCACCGAGAACGCCGCCCCGTGGATGGCCGGCATCCTGTTCACCCTCGGGGCGTACCTGCTGGTGCGTTTCTCCCGCCCGCTGCGCCAGCGCTCCGGTGCCGGGCGGCTGCGTGGCCGGTTCCTCGGCCCGCTGGGCCTGGTCGCCGGGTTCGTCGACGCCACCGGCGGCGGGGGATGGGGTCCGGTGGCCACTCCGGCGCTGCTGGTCTCCGGTCGGATGGAGCCCCGCAAGGTGATCGGGTCGGTGGACACCGCCGAGTTCGTGGTGGCCGGGGCGGCCAGCATCGGCTTCCTGATCGGCCTGGGCAGCGAGGGTTTCCTGCTGCCCACCGTCGCGGCGCTGCTGATCGGCGGCCTGATCGCCGCGCCGGTGGCCGCCTGGCTGGTGCGGATCGTCCCCGCCCAACTGCTGGGCGCCACCATCGGCGGGGTGATCGTGCTGACCAACGCCCGCATCCTGCTCAAGGCCGGTGACGCCGGGTCGACCGTGCGTCCGGTGGTCTACGTGCTGCTCGCCGTGGGCTGGGTGGTCGCCCTGACGTTCGCCGTCCGGGCGTTGCGCCGCACCCGTCGGGCCCGCGCCATCGTCGACGCCGCCACCGCCGAAACCCCCGCCGTCACCACCCCCGCCGACGCGCCCAGCCCCGCCGTCGCCGTCGCCACGTCGCCGTCGCCGGACACCGCGGCTTCCGCTGTCGCGGCCGGGGTCGTCGCCGGGGCCGCCCCGGCCGACGCCGACGACGACCGGCTCGCCGTCGTCGAGCGCTGAACCACCGAGGGGGTACGCGGCCGACCGTCGCGGCCACGGCGACCGTCGCGCACCGGTGTGACCCGTACGGGGCGGCGACGGTCACCCGGGAAGCGCGTCGCCCCGGGCGGCTCCATCCGTGGCGGTGTCCCCGGCCAGCAGGTCCGTGGCCGCAGCCGACAGCAGTGCCCAGGCCCGGTCCACGTGCTCCGGCCCGGTCAGCGGTGCGCCGACGGCCAGGCGCAGGGTGTACCGGCCGTTGACCCGGGTGTGCGTCAGGTGCACCTGACCGTCGTCGTTGACCCGGGCCAGCAGGGCCGCGCTGGCCTCGTCGCCGGCCCGTAGCCGGAATGTCACCAGGGAGAACGGGTGCGGGGCGGCGATGGCGAACCGGTCGTCGGCGCGGACCCGGGCGGCGAACCGGTCGGCCAGGGCGATCCCGGAGCGCAGGTGCGCGCGCAGCCCCTCGACGCCGTACCAGCGCAGGACGAACCAGAGCTTGAGCGCCCGGAAGCGGCGGCCCAGCGGGACCTGCCAGTCCCGGTAGTCGATCACCGCACCGGATTCGCTTGCGGCGTTGCGCAGGAACTCCGGCATGACGGTCAGCGCCTCGATCAGCTCGCCCCGGTCGGCCACCCAGAAGGCGTCGCAGTCGAAGCCGGTGAGCAGCCACTTGTGCGGGTCGAAGCAGTACGAGTCGGCGTGCTCCACCCCGGCGTGCGACCAGCGCAGCTCGGGGCAGACCGCCGCCGCGCCGGCGTACGCGGCGTCGACGTGCAGCCAGATGCCGTGTTCGGCGCAGATCGCGCCGATCTCCGGCAGCGGGTCGACGGCGGTGGTGGAGGTGGTTCCGATGGTCGCCACCACGATGGCCGGCACCTCGCCTTCGGCCAGGTCCGCCTCGATCGCCGCCCGCAGGGCCGCCGGGCGCATCGCCTGGGTCTGCGGGTCCACCGCGATGGTGCGGACGCCCTGCCCGCCGAGGCCGGCGATGCGGGCCGCCTTCTCGATCGAGGAGTGCCCGTGTGTCGAGGTGTACGCCCGGTACCGGCGGTCGACGCCCACCTCCCGCCAGCGGCCCCCGCTGGCCCGGTGCAGGGCGGCCAGGGTGGCGACCAGGGTCGCCGAGGAGGCGGAGTCCTGGATGACGCCGCCGCCGGTGCCGGTGGAGCGGAACCGCGCGGGCAGGTCCATCAGTTCGACCAGCCAGTCCAGCACCACCGTCTCCAGTTCGGTGCCGGCCGGGTTGGTGGCCCAGAGCATGCCCTGGCTGCCGAGGCCCGAGCTGACCAGGTCGGCGAGCACGCTGGGGCCGCTGGTGTTCGCCGGGAAGTAGCCGAAGAAGCCGGGGTGCTGCCAGTGGGTGACCCGGGGCACGATGATGTCGTCCAGGTCGGCCAGCATCGCCGCGACCGGTTCGCCGTGCGTGGGCGGGGTGGCCGGCAGGGCGGCGGTGACCGTGCCGGGCGGGTCCCGGGGGACCACCGGGCGCTGGTCCAGCGTCCGCCAGTAGTCGGCGACCCAGTCGACCACCGCGTACCCGGCGCGACGGAACTCCTCGGGGTCCATGTGCTCAGCCATGGGCCGAGTCGATCAGGTGGGCCGGTCGGGGGCAAGGGCGGGTACGGGTTGTGCGGGCGGAAAGCGTTGTCCTACGATCCGACTGCGCGGAGTCGAACCATGGACGTCGATGCAAGGCGTCCCGTCACCACCGTCAGCACGGCGCTTCATCCCGCCGGCCCGGGCAGGCCGGCGTCGGCACCGTGCGCTGACCTCCGCGAAAGGCGTTTCCGTGCACCTGAGCCCACCCCGTCGTCGCGCCGCGTTGCTCGCCGCCGCCGCGGCCACCACGCTCGCCGCCGGCACCCTCACCGCCGTGACGGCTTCGGCCGCCGCCGCCGGTTGCCGGGTCGATTACAAGATCAGTAGCCAGTGGGGCGGCGGCTTCGGCGCCGACGTCCTGGTCACCAACCTCGGTGACCCGATCAACGGCTGGACGTTGACCTGGTCCTACACGGCCGGTCAGCAGGTGGCCCAGGCGTGGAACGCCACGGTCACCCAGTCCGGGGCGCAGGTCAGCGCCAAGGACGCCGGCTACAACGCCGCCCTGGGCACCAACGGCACCGCGAGTTTCGGCTTCAACGCGTCGTGGAACAACGCCAGCAACCCGACGCCGGACAGCTTCGTGCTCAACGGCACGACCTGCACCGGTGGCACCGCGCCGACCACCGCGCCCCGACGACCGCACCGCCGACCACGCCCCACCCACCACGCCGCCGCCGACCACCCCACCCCCGACGACACCGCCGCCGACCACGCCCCCGCCGACCGATCCGCCGGCCGGGGCCAAGCAGTTGGAGGATCTCGACCGGGGGCTGATCAGCGTCCGCTCCGGCAGCGGGAACCTGGTCTCCTGGCGGCTGCTGGGCACCGAGACCTCCGGGGTGTCGTTCAACCTCTACCGGGGCTCCACCAGGGTCAACGCCTCGCCGATCACCGGGGCCACCAACTACCTGGACAGCGGGGCGGCGGCCGGCTCGGCGTACACCGTGCGGGCGGTGGTGAACGGGGCCGAGCAGGCGGCGTCCGCGTCCGCGCTCCAGTTCGCCAACGGCTACCTGGACGTGCCGATCCAGCCGCCGGCCGGGGGCACCACCCCGAGCGGGGAGGCGTACAGCTACTCGGCCAACGACGCCAGCGTCGGTGACCTCGACGGCGACGGCGACTACGAGATCGTGCTCAAGTGGGACCCGTCCAACGCCAAGGACAACAGCCAGTCCGGCTACACCGGCAACGTCTACGTCGACGCGTACACCCTGACCGGCAGTCGGTTGTGGCGCATCGACCTGGGCCGCAACATCCGGGCGGGCGCCCACTACACCCAGTTCCAGGTGTACGACTACGACGGCGACGGCAGGGCCGAGGTGGCCATGAAGACCGCCGACGGCACCCGCTCGGGCACCGGTCAGCTGATCGGTTCGTCGTCGGCGGACTACCGCAACTCCAGCGGCTACGTGCTGTCCGGCCCGGAGTACCTGACCATGTTCAACGGGCAGACCGGTGCCATCGCCTCCACCGTCAACTACGACCCGCCGCGCGGCACCGTCTCGTCCTGGGGCGACTCGTACGGCAACCGGGTCGACCGGTTCCTCGCCGGCACCGCCTACCTGGACGGGCAGCGGCCGTCGCTGATCATGGCGCGCGGCTACTACACCCGCGCGGTGATCGCCGCCTGGGACTTCCGCAACGGCACCCTGACCAAGCGGTGGACGTTCGACTCCAACGCCTCCGGCAACTCGGCCGCCGCCGGCCAGGGCAACCACCAGCTCTCGGTGGCCGACGTGGACGCCGACGGCCGCCAGGAGATCGTGTACGGCGCGGCCACCATCGACGACAACGGCCGGCTGCTCTATTCCACCGGCAACGGCCACGGCGACGCCCTGCACGTCGGTGACCTGGACCCGGGCCGGGCCGGCCTGGAGATCTTCAAGGTCGACGAGGACGCCAGCAAGCCCAGCTCCTGGTTCGCCGACGCGCGGACCGGTCAGATCATCTGGAGGACCGCGGCCAACGGCGACAACGGTCGGGGCGTCTCGGCCGACATCTGGGCCGGCAGCCCCGGTGCCGAGTCGTGGTCGGCGGCGGTCGACGGGCTGGCCAACACCAGGGGGCAGAACATCGGCCGCAAGCCGTCGTCGATGAACTTCCTCGCCTGGTGGGACGGCGACCCGGTGCGTGAACTCCTCGACGGCACCAAGATCGACAAGTACGGCACCGGCGGCGAGACCCGGCTGCTCACCGGCAGCGACGTGGCCTCCAACAACAGCACCAAGTCCACCCCGGCGCTCTCCGGCGACATCCTGGGCGACTGGCGCGAGGAGGTGATCTGGCGCACCGGCGACAGCCGGGCGCTGCGGATCTACAGCACGCCCACGCCGACCAGCACCCGGATCTACACGCTGATGCACGACGCCCAGTACCGCGCGGCGATCGCCTGGCAGAACACCGCCTACAACCAGCCGCCGCACCCGGGCTTCTTCATCGGTGACGGCATGTCCACCCCGCCCACGCCCAACATCTACCTGCGTTGACGGTGCGGGCCCGGCGCTGGCCGGGCCCCACAAAGCAGGCACCGGGTCGCCAGCCGCGGAATCCGCTCAGCTGGCGACCCGGTGCACCACACCGCAGCACCCCCGACCCGTCCCGACCGGGAGTGCCGTACCACCACCGGTAATAAAGTTAGAGGTCGTCCGCAACGGTGGGGTGACGTCGCTATGAAGAGCGTGTTTCAGACGCTGCGGGACAGCCCGCCGACCACCTTCTCGGCCACCAGCTCGAACGAGCGCACCCGGTCGGCCACGTCGTACACCATGGTGGTGAGCATCAGCTCGTTCGCGCCGGTGCGGGCCAGCAGCTCGGTGAGCTGCCGGCGGACCGTCTCCGGTGAGCCCATCGCCTGACCGTCGCGGCGCTGCCGGACGAACTCCCGCTCGATCTCGGTGTACGGATACCGGGCGGCGTCGTCGGGGCTGGCCAGCGGCTCCGGCCGCCCTGAGCGCAGCTTGAGGAACGACAGCCCGGCGGGGCCGGACAACCACTCGGCCCGCTCGTCGGTGTCGGCGCAGACCACGTTCACCGCCACCATCGCGTACGGCTCGGTGAGCCAGCGCGACGGCCGGAAACTCTGCCGGTAGAGCTGGAGCGCGGGCAGGGTGTGCTGGGAGCTGAAGTGGTGGGCGAACGAGAACGGCAACCCGAGCAGCCCGGCGAGCTGCGCGCTGAACCCGCTGGAGCCGAGCAGCCAGACGGCGGGGGACTGGCCCAGCCCCGGGCTGGCGGTGATCGCGCCCGGGTCGTCGCCGCTGAAGTAGTTCATCAGGTCGGCCAGCTCCCGGGGGAAGCCCTCCGCCGACAGCCCCTCCATGGTCCGGCGCAGGGCCAGCGCGGTCCGCTGGTCGGTGCCGGGGCCCGGCCGATGCCCAGGTCGATCCGGCCCGGGTGCAGCGCCTCCAGGGTGCCGAACTGTTCGGCGACCACCAGCGGCGCGTGGTTGGGCAGCATCACCCCGCCCGAGCCCAGCCGGATCGTGGTGGTGTGCGCCGCCAGGTGGGCGAGCAGCACCGCCGGTGCGGAGCTGGCGATCGCCGGCATGTTGTGGTGCTCGGCCACCCAGAACCGGCGGTATCCCAGTTCCTCGGTCCGGCGGGCCAGCTCGGTGGTGTGCGCGAGGGCCTCGGAGGCGGTGGCCCCGGCGGCGACCGGAGCAAGATCAAGAACAGACATCGGTACGTCGATCACGACTTTCCCCAACCCGCCCCACGCCGGATATGTTCCCTGGCCGGCGCGGTCCCCCGTCCGGTCCAGGGGAGGACGGGCAGGTCGACGAGGTCGTGGGGGTCGGCATCGCGACACCGCTGTCGTCGCGGGGTCATGAGCCGGGGCACCCCGGTCGACGCGGGGCCCGGGGCCTGCTCGGAGCAGGCACCCGGGTCACTGTGCGTACGTGCAGGTGGTGCCGGGAGCGGGATTCGAACCCGCAAGCCCTTTCGGGCAGAAGTGTTTGAGACTTCCGTGTATGCCGTTCCACCATCCCGGCGGGTGCTGACAACTGTACCCGACTAGGCTCTTGCGGGAGTATGGGCGGTAGCTGTGCCGAGATCGATGGTGGGGGTAGGGCTGGTGGCCGAGACGCAGACGGATGCCGAGCGCAGGCGGGTGTTGATCGCCGAGGACGAGGCGCTCATCCGACTGGACCTGGCCGAGATGCTGGTCGAGGAAGGTTACGAGGTCGTCGGTGAGGCCGGGGACGGCGAGACCGCCGTCCGGTTGGCCGAGGAACTCAAGCCCGATCTGGTCATCCTCGACATCAAGATGCCGATCATGGACGGGCTGGCGGCCGCCGAGCGGATCGCCGGCGCCCGGATCGCCCCGGTGATCATCCTGACCGCGTTCAGCCAGCGTGACCTGGTGGAACGGGCGCGCGCCGCCGGGGCGATGGCCTATCTGGTCAAGCCGTTCCAAAAGAGCGACCTGGTGCCGGCGGTGGAGATCGCCCTCTCCCGCTACTCCGAGATCGCCGCCCTGGAGTCGGAGGTGGCCGGGCTCACCGACCGGCTGGAGATCCGCAAGACGGTCGAGCGCGCCAAGGGTGCGCTGATGACGACGTACGGGATGACCGAGCCGCAGGCGTTCAAGTGGATCCAGCGCACCGCGATGGACCACCGGATGACCATGAAGGAGGTCGCCGAGCGGATCCTCGCCGAGACCGCCGGCGGCGAGATCGCCGAGCAGCCCACCGGCTAGCCGGCCGGGGCGGGGCGTCCGCCGGTTCCGGAGACCACCGTCGGTGGCTAGCATCGATGGATGGCCTCTCGGTGGAGCTTCGCGGTGCTGGTTGTGCTCGCCGCGTCGCTGGTCGCCTGTGATCCGGCGCCCACATCGACCGGTGAGCAGCCGCCGGTCCGACCGGCGTGGCAGCCGCTGACCCTGCCGCCACCACCGGGTCCGCCCGGCCGGGTGCTGCTACGCGACGCGACGGCCTGCGCGGGTCGGTGGTACGCGGTCGGCGGCGTCGCGGATGCCGACGGCGGCACCCGACCGGCCGCCTGGGCCAGCCTGGACGGTACGACCTGGGCGGTGGTGCCGATCGTCGCCGAGTCCTTCTACGGCAGGCAGAACGTGCTCTCCGCAGCCGGCTGCCGCGACGGCGCGTTGGCGGCCGTCGGTGCCAAGACCGGTGGTGCCCACGGCAATCCCCGGGTGAGCACCTGGCGGCAGGGCCCGGACGGCGCACTGGTCGAGGTGTCGGCGTCGTTCGAGACCTACGGCGGGCCCAAGGCGGTGAACGTGTCCCGCCTGGTGGGTGGCCCGCCGGGCTGGTTGATCGTCGGCAACCGCTCCAGCGGCGCGGCGGCGTGGGTGTCCCCGGACGCGGCGGACTTCGCCCTGGTGGAGGGGGCGCCGGAACTGGCCAGTGACGGAGGCGGGATCACCTGGGCCTTCGACGCCACCGCGGTGCCCGGCGGGTGGCTGGCGGTCGGCGGGGTGCTGCCGGGTGGTCGCATCGACCGTGACCCGGTCGCCTGGTCGTCGGCGGACGGCCGCAGTTGGCGGCGGACGACGCTGCCCGGGACGGACCGCTACGAGGAACTACAGCGGGTGGTCCTGACCGGCGACGCGGTGGTGGCGGTCGGGTTGCGGGGTACGGCGTTCGGCGCGTGGCGTCGCGACGACGACCGCTGGGTGGCCGTCGGCGGGTTCGCCGGTGCCGTGCCGTCGCGGGTCCCGTCGGTGGACGCCCTGGTGGCGGCGGACGGCCGGCTGGTGGCGGCGATCTCGGACGGGATATCGCGTGCGGTCTGGACGTCGGTCGACCGGGGCGGTTCCTGGCGGCGGATGGAGCTGCCCGGGCCGGTGCCGGCGGGTGTGGACGGGGACGTCGCGGTGGTGGCGGTGGGGCGGCGACTGTGGATCTTGGTCGACGACGGTGTCCGCCCGGCGGTGTGGACGGCGGAAGTGCCCGCGGACGGCGGGGTCGAGCGACGTGGTGAGGGGCCGAGGTAGAGCTCCAAGGACCAGTCAGGGGCCGACCTGTTACGGGCTCCTGGCCGATCACGCACGTCTTCGTAACGGTTTCGCAGACCACGGGCCAAGGTCTTCCCCGGTCGTATGAGTGTCGGTACGCTCCGCCATCACGAGCCGTAACGCAGGGGGCGTTCCTGCTGGGTGGGTGGTGGTGCGGGCTGTACGGTCGCCGCCCTCCCAGGATGGTCGCCTTCTGCTTTTGGAGGAGGTCAGGAAGCCGTGAGGCGTAGCTATGTACGGGCACTGGGGGCCGCCGCGCTTGCCGTGGCGATGGTCGGTGCCGCAGGTTGCCAGGACACGGGCGGCGGCGAGACCACCGCGTCCGGCGACTGTGGTGGCAAGATCGCTATCTTCGGCGCATTCACCGGTGACAACGCGGGCCTCGTCCTGCCGTCGCTGAACGGTGCGAAGCTCGCCGTTAAGCAGTTCAACGAGAAGAACTCGAACTGCAAGGTCACCTTGCAGGAGTTCGACACCCAGGGCGACCCGGCGGTGGCGACCCCGTTCGCGAACCAGATCGCCGGCGACAACTCGTTCCTCGGTGTGATCGGCGGCCACTTCTCCGGCGAGTCCGACGCCACCATGCCGATCTACCAGGCGGCCGGCCTGGCCATGGTCAGCCCTTCGGCGACCCGGGCCGACCTGACCCAGAAGGGCAACAAGTCCTTCTTCCGGGTGGTCGGCAACGACGGCACCCAGGCGGGGGCCGTGGCCACCTACCTGAAGTCGCAGAACGCGGCGAAGGTCTTCACCATCGACGACGGCAGCGCGTACGGCGCGGGCATCACCGCCGAGCTGGCCAAGAACATCGGCTCGACGCTGGCCGGCACCGACAAGATCCAGGAGAAGCAGGCGCAGTTCGACGCCACCATCTCCAAGATCAAGTCGGCGCAGGCGGACTTCGTCTTCTACGGCGGGTACACCCGCGAGGCGGCTCCGCTGGTCAAGCAGATGCGTGCGGCCGGCATCCAGGCCAAGTTCGTGGGCCCGGACGGCCTCTACGACCCGGCGTTCCCGAAGGGTGCCTCGGGCGGCGCCGAGGGCGCCATCATCACCTGCCCCTGCCTGCCGGCCGACAAGGCGGGCGGCACCTTCTCCGCCGACTACCAGAAGGAGTTCGGCCAGGCGCCCGGCTCCTACGGTGCCGAGGGCTTCGACGGTGCCCAGATCTACCTGGACGCCTTCAAGGACGGCAAGAAGACCCGGGCCGACATCCTGGCCTACGTGAAGGCGTACGACAAGCAGGGCGTCTCGAAGTACATCAAGTTCGACGACAAGGGTGACGTCGACCCGTCGAAGGTCGTCATCTGGGCCTACCAGATCAAGGGCGAGGAAATCAGCGCCCTGCAGGAGCTCAAGCTCAGCTGACGACACAGCAGGGGGTGCGGCCGGGTGCTGTTCCCGGCCGCACTCGATGCAAGGAGACCCCGTGCATTTCGATGAACTGATCGGACACCTCGGCCAGCACACCGTGGACGGCCTGTCCAAGGGTGCCATCTACGCCCTGATCGCTCTTGGCTACACCCTCGTCTATGGCGTCCTGCGCCTGATCAACTTCGCCCACTCCGAGGTTTTCATGGTCGGCACCTTCGCGGTGCTGGGCCTGTGGACCGCGTTCGGGGTAAAGAACAACCCGCCGATCGGCCAGGCGGTGCTCTTCTTGGTGCTCGGCCTCATCGCCGCAGCGATCGCGTCCGGTGGTACCGCCCTGGCGATCGAACGGATCGCCTACCGCCCCCTGCGCCGTAAGAACGCGCCACCGCTGATCTTCCTGATCACCGCGATCGGAATCTCCCTGGTGCTGGTCGAGGTCTTCGGCCTGCTCCTGCCGGACGTGGCGGGTGGCGCGTTGCCGACCCTGTTCGGTCGGGCCCGGCAGATCGTCGGTATGCCGACGATCATCCAGCAGGAGACGCTGCTCCAGATCGGCAACACCGCGATCACCAACATCCAGTTGATCGTCTTCGTGTCGGCCGTGGTGATGATGGCCCTCCTGGACTGGTTCATCAACCGCACCCGGTACGGCCGGGGCGTGCGCGCGGTGGCGCAGAACCCGGAGACCGCCGCGCTGATGGGCGTCAACCAGGAGCGTGTGATCATGTTGATCTTCATGCTCGGTGGCATCATGGCCGGTGCGGCGGCACTGCTGTGGAGCATGCGGTTCGGCTTCACCCAGAACAGCATCGGCTTCGTACTCGGTCTCAAGGCCTTCACGGCCGCGGTGCTCGGCGGCATCGGCAACCTGCGGGGCGCCCTGGTGGGTGGCCTGTTCCTCGGCATCGTCGAGGTCTACGGTGCGACGCTCTTCGCCTCCAACTGGGAGGACGTCATCGCCTTCGTGGTGCTGATCGTCGTGCTGATGTTCCGCCCGACCGGCCTGTTGGGCGAGTCGCTCGGGAGGGCCCGCGCATGATCGACAAGATTCGTTCCGCAGACCGACGACGGGTCAGCGTGCTGACTTCCGTCGGCGACCGGTTCCGGGCGCTGCCGAAGTGGCAGCAGGCTGCGGCGATCGTGGCTCTGGTGGCCTTCCTGTACTACCTGCCGTTGCTCGGCATCCCCGGCCTGACCTGGCTGCGGACCGACTCCATCGCGGGCGGCAACAACTGGGCCGGCGTGCTGTTCGTCTGCGCCATCTATGTCCTGGTCGCCATCGGCCTGAACGTGGTGGTCGGCCTGGCCGGCCTGCTCGACCTGGGCTACATCGGGTTCTTCGCCATCGGCGCCTACAGCGTCGCGCTCTTCGGCTCGGTCAACTCGCCGGTGGTCAAGTGGATCCAGCAGGAGTTCGACCTGCCGCCGACGTGGGCGGTGACCTGGGCGGTCTGCCTGCTTCTCGCCATCGTGCTCACGCTGATCTCCGGCGTGCTGCTCGGCTGGCCGACGCTGCGCCTGCGCGGTGACTACCTGGCCATCGTGACGCTGGGCTTCGGCGAGATCATCCGGATCGTGGCACGCAACGCCACCGGTCTGACCAACGGCCCGCAGGGCATCTCGGCCATCCCGGGCCCGGAGGGCCCGCCGTCGGGGGACAACAAGGTCTTCGGCCTGATCGACGCGAAGCCCTGGTACTGGCTGGCGATCACGATGGTGCTGCTGATGGTCTTCCTGGTCCGCCGGCTGGAGCACAGCCGGGTGGGCAGGGCCTGGCTGGCGGTGCGTGAGGACGAGGACGCCGCTGCGGTGATGGGGGTCTACCCGTTCAAGGCCAAGCTCTGGGCCTTCGCCATCGGCGCGGCGCTGGGCGGACTGTCCGGGTTCCTCTTCGGCAGCCGGAACGCGTTCATCGACCCGACCCAGTTCAACGCGAACCTCTCCATCCTCTTCGTCGCCATGGTCGTCGTCGGTGGATCGGGGAACATGATCGGTGTCTCGCTCGGCGCGGTGTTGCTGGCCTACCTACCGGAGCGGTTCCGGGAGGTCGCCGACTACCGGTGGCTGGCCTTCGGCCTCGCCATGGTGCTGGTGATGATCCTGCGTCCGCAGGGCCTCATCCCGAGCCGACGGCGGGCCCGTGAGTTGAAGGATCGCGCGGCGGCTGCAGAGGAGGCGCCCGCTCATGTCTGACCAGATGACCACCACGACGCCGAAGATTCCGGCCCAGCCGGGCCCGAAGCCGGTGCTGCTCGAGGTCGACGAGGTCACGCTCCGCTTCGGTGGAGTGGTGGCCCTCGACAAGATCAATTTCAAGATCTACGAGGGCGAGATCCTCGGGCTCATCGGTCCGAACGGCGCGGGCAAGACCACCAGTTTCAACGTGATGACCGGCGTCTACCGGCCCACCTCCGGGGCCGTCCGGTTCCGGGGTGAGAAGGTGACCGGCCGCAAGCCGCACCAGATCAGCCGGATGGGCATCTCCCGCACGTTCCAGAACATCCGGCTCTTCCCGGAGATGACGGCGCTGGAGAACGTCATGGTCGGGACGGACTCCCGGCACAAGACCAGCGTGCCGGGTGCGCTGTTCCGGCTGTACCGGGTCAAGCCGAAGCCGGAGGAGCTGCCGCAGGTGACCGCCACGTCCGGCATCGTACGGACCTGGCAGGAGATCCGTCGGACCTGCGCCAAGGTGTTCGGGTTGTCCCGGCACATCCTCGAGGAGCGGGCCGCCGAGGCGAAGTCGCTGGAGCTGCTGCGCTTCGTCGGCATCGCCGACCGGGCCAACGACGAGGCGCGCAACCTGCCGTACGGTTACCAGCGCCGGCTGGAGATCGCCCGGGCCCTCGCGACCGAGCCGAAGCTGATCTGTCTGGACGAGCCGGCTGCCGGCTTCAACCCGGCGGAGAAGGAGGAACTGCTCTCCCTGATCCGCAGGATCCGTGACATGGGGCTGACCGTGCTGCTGATCGAGCACGACATGCGCCTGGTCATGGGGGTCACCGACCGGATCGTGGTGCTGGAGTTCGGCCGGAAGATCGCCGAGGGTGCGCCGGCCGAAGTCAGTCGAGACCCGCGGGTGATCGCCGCGTACCTGGGGGAGCCCGCCGATGGCGCTGCTTGAGCTGGACAACGTAAGCGTGTCGTACGGCCGCATCGAGGCGCTGCACGGCATCAGCCTGACCGTCAACGAGGGCGAGGTGGTGGCACTGATCGGCGCGAACGGCGCCGGCAAGACCACCACCATGCGGGCCATCTCCGGCATCCGGACCCTGTCCCAGGGGCGGATCTCCTTCAACGGCGAGGACATCAGCAGGCTCCGGGCCGACCTGCGGGTGGTCCGGGGGCTGTGCCAGTCGCCCGAGGGCCGGCAGATCTTCCCCGGCATGACGGTGCTGGAGAACCTGGACATGGGGGCGTACACCCGGCGGGACTCCGCCGGTATCGCCGCCGACCTGGACCGGGTGATGACCCTCTTTCCCCGGCTGGCCGAGCGGCGCAAGCAGGCCGGCGGCACGCTCTCCGGCGGTGAGCAGCAGATGCTGGCCGTCGGTCGGGCGCTGATGAGCCGGCCGAAGCTGCTCCTGCTCGACGAGCCGTCGATGGGGCTGGCGCCGATGGTCATCCGACAGATCTTCGACATCATCACGGAGATCAACCAGCAGCAGGGCATCACCATCCTGTTGGTGGAGCAGAACGCCCAGCAGGCGCTCTCCCGGGCCCACCGGGGTTACGTGCTGGAGACCGGCCGGATCGTCAAGGAGGGGTCCGGTCAGGACCTGCTCACCGACCCGGCGGTCAAGGAGGCGTACCTCGGCGTGTCCTGACCGCACCAGGCACGACGAACCGGCCGGCGAGTCACTCGCCGGCCGGTTCGTCAGTGGGTACCGGGGCCGACCGTTGTCCCCAGTGTCGAGTCGGCCCGCCGGTGGGCGGATCAGTTCATGTAGCCGCGGAGGAAGTATCCCCGCTCGCCGCACCGGTCGAAGGGCACGAGGCCCACGGCGACGCCGGATCCCGTCGGCTCCGCCACGCACGACTTGGTACCGAAGGTGCAGGTGTAGGCCTCGTACTGATGGCTCGCGACCCGTGCCGCGCCCGTGCTCCGGCACTCGGCTTCCGACGAGTAGAAGCCACCATTGACCCACACCCCCGCATGTGCGGGACCTGCCATGAAGGCGACGGCCCCGGCCGTGGCCAGGACCGACATCGCAACGGTTCTCGCAACTTTCCGCATGGCTCTCCGTCGTCTCCCATCGTGATTTCGCTGTTCTTCGGCACTGTGTGTTGTCTGCCAGCTTTTCCGGAACCGATAAGCGGGCGTACGCGTCCCCGGCCTGCTCGCCACGACGGCCACCGCCGGGTCAGCTGACCGGAGGCACGCGTCGACCCGGACCGTTCGATATGCCGTTCACGTTTTCTGGAATAAGCGTTTCAGGGCATGGCGGCATCGCCCGTCCTGCGTATTTCCGCAACACGGGACGGGTGATGTCACTGAAGGTCGGGTGTGAGCCGGCCGCTATTCCTGGCGAGCCCGCGTCAGTTCATGTACCCGCGGAGCCGGTAGAAGTTCTTCTTGGCGACGTTGTCCCATTCCTTGGTGCAGGTGTACGTCTGGTACATCCCGATCAGCTTGCGACCGTCACCGACGGCCTGGCAGTCGGACAGGACCTGATAGAGCCCGCCGTCCACCCAGACCCCGGCATATGCCGGGCTTCCCACGAGCGTGACACCGGCCGCCGCGACAGCGACAGCGACGCTTAATCGTCGCGCCAGCTTTTTCATCCCCCGCTCCAATCTTTCGGTTGCTGTTCGTCAATACGATGCTGGTGTCGAAGATGCATGTCAAGCCTTGAAATCGGTGTGGAGGTGTGCGAGTCGAGGTAATCCTGTCCCCCATTCGGGCTACTGCTGGCCAGGTCGGCGTGAGGGTGACCGGTGTTCGGCGGCGAGGGACAGCGGCCGATTTCGACCGCTGACAGGGTGGTGCTCATTGCGCTGCACGGGGGTCGGCACGCTTTACGAGGGCCATCACGTTTACGGGGACCGTCGGGCTTTGCGGGGACCATCGCGTACCACGGGCAGTGGTGAACAATGGTGGATTCCTTGCCGGTCCGGTGCCGCCGGCGGTTCGCCGGGCGCACTCGCGCTCCCGGCGGAGGCGTTGTCCGATGCGCCGACCTGCGCGATCGCCACGTGCGGCGGGCCTCCTCGCGATCACCGCGTGCGGCGGGCCTCCTCGCGTGCGGCGCGGGCCGTGGTCCGGCCGCCGGACCGATCCGGAAACAGGGCGTCCTGATCCGGGAGGGGGGTGGTCGGTCGTCGCACGACCCGGTGCTGGCGCGCGAGCGCTGTCGGTATCCCGTACTAGAGTCGCTGCCGTGACAGCTACGACGCCGCGCCTGCTTCTCGTCGACGGACACTCCCTGGCATACCGGGCGTTCTTCGCCCTGCCGGTGGAGAACTTCTCCACCACGACCGGGCAGCCGACCAACGCGGTCTACGGCTTCACCTCGATGCTGATCAACGTGCTCCGCGACGAGCAGCCCACCCACATCGTGGTCGCCTTCGACGTCTCCCGCCGTTCCTTCCGCACCGAGAAGTACGCGGAGTACAAGGCCGGCCGCAGCGAGACCCCGGCCGACTTCAAGGGGCAGGTCAGTCTGGTCAAGGAGGTCCTCGACGCGCTGCGCATCCCGGTCGTCGAGCGCGAGGGCTACGAGGCCGACGACGTCATCGCCACCCTGGCCTGCCAGGCCCGCGACCAGGGCATGCAGGTGCTGATCAGCACCGGCGACCGGGACGCCTTCCAGCTCGTCGGCGACACCGTGACCGTGCTCTACCCCCGCAAGGGCGTCTCCGACCTGGCCCGGATGGACCCGGCCGCGATCGAGGCGAAATACGGTGTCGGCCCGCAGCGCTACCGCGACCTGGCCGCGCTGGTCGGCGAGACCAGCGACAACCTGCCCGGCATCCCCGGCGTCGGCCCCAAGACGGCCGCCAAGTGGATCACCACCTACGGCGGGGTCGAGGGCGTGATCGCCCACGCCGACGAGATCAAGGGCAAAGCCGGCGACAGCCTGCGCGAGCGGCTCGCCGACGTGATCCGCAACTACGAGATCAACTGTCTGGTCTCCGACCTGGAGCTCCCGATCCGTCCCGAGGACGCCCGCTGGCAGGGCTGGGACCGGGAGGCCGTGCACCAGGTCTTCGACACGCTCCAGTTCCGCATCCTGCGCGACCGGCTCTACCAGTACCTGGAGGCGGTGGAGCCGGAGGCCGAGGCGGGCTTCGACCTGACCGCCGAGGTGCTCACCGCGCCCGGCGCGTTGACCGACTGGCTGGCCACGCACGCCCCGGTCGGCACCCAGGTCGGTGTGGCGGTGAAGACGCCGGCCAAGCCGAAGGAACCCCGCGAGCGTTACGAGCCGCAGCTGGAGGCGCTGGCGTTCGCGCTGGCCACCGGCCCGGCGGCGTGGCTGGACCCGACGACGCTGGCCGAGGCCGACGAGCGCGCCCTGGCCGACTGGTTGGCCGACCCGCAGCAACCGAAGGTGCTGCACGACAGCAAGCACGCCCGGCTGGCCTTCGCCGCCCGGGGCTGGGACCTGGCCGGCGTCGCCCGGGACACCGAGGTCGCCGCCTACCTGGCCCGTCCCGACCAGCGCTCCTACGACCTGACCGACCTGGCGCTGCGCTACCTGCACCGCGAGCTGCGGGTCGACGCGCCGGAGACCGGGCAGCTCACCTTCGACGGCCTCGGTGACGACGGCGAGGCCGAGCAGAACCTGATGCTGCAGGCGCGGGCCACCCTCGACCTGGCCGACGCGATCGACGCCGAGCTGTCCCGCGACGGCGAGCAGTCGGCCCGGTTGATGGCCGAGGTGGAGCTGCCCCTGTCCGAGGTGCTCGCCGCGATGCAGCGCGTCGGCATCGGTGCCGACCTGGACTACCTCCAGGAGCTGGAGGCGCACTTCGCGGGCGAGGTGAAGTCCGCCGCGCAGAGCGCGTACGCCGCCGTGGGGCGGGAGTTCAACCTGGGTTCGCCCAAGCAGCTCCAGGAGTTGCTCTTCGGGGAGCTGGGGCTGCCCAAGACCAAGAAGATCAAGACCGGCTACACCACCGACGCCGACGCGCTCCAGTGGCTGCACGCGCAGAACCCGCACCCGGTGCTGGAGCACCTGCTGCGGCACCGGGACGTGGCGAAGCTCAAGACCACCGTCGACGGCCTGCTCAAGTCGGTCGCCGACGACGGCCGCATCCACACCACGTTCAAGCAGACCGTGGCGGCCACCGGCCGGCTCTCCTCCACCGACCCGAATCTCCAGAACATCCCGATCCGCACCGAGGAGGGCCGGCGCATCCGCCGGGCCTTCGTGGTGGGCGACGGCTACCAGACGTTGCTCACCGCCGACTACAGCCAGATCGAGATGCGGATCATGGCGCACCTGTCCCTGGACGAGGCGCTGATCGAGGCGTTCAACTCCGGCCACGACTTCCACGCCGCCACCGCGTCGTCGGTCTTCACCGTCCCGGTCGGCGAGGTCACCGCCGACCAGCGCCGAAAGATCAAGGCGATGAACTACGGCCTGGCGTACGGGCTGAGCGCCTTCGGCCTGTCCCAGCAGCTCGGCATCACCGCCGAGGAAGCCCGCGGGCTGATGGACAACTACTTCGCCGGTTTCGGCGGGGTGCGTGACTACCTGCACGAGGTGGTGGCCCGGGCCCGCCAGGACGGCTACACCTCCACCGTCCTGGGCCGCCGCCGCTACCTGCCCGACCTGGTCAGCGACAACCGGCAGCGCCGGGACATGGCCGAGCGGATGGCGCTCAACGCCCCGATCCAGGGCTCGGCGGCCGACATCATCAAGGTCGCCATGCTGCGCGTCGACACCGCGCTGCGCGACGCCGGGCTGCGTTCCCGGATGCTGCTCCAGGTGCACGACGAGCTGGTCTTCGAGGTTGCCCCCGACGAGCGGGAGGCGCTGGAGGCCCTGGTCCGGCAGGAGATGGGGGCGGCCTATCCGCTGTCGGTGCCCCTGGAGGTCTCCGTCGGCGCGGGCCGGGACTGGAACAGCGCCGACCACTAGGCCGGTCGGCCACCAGGGCGGTGGCCCGTTGGGCCACGGCCTTTCGGGTCGGTGGTCGGCGACCTGACCAGGGAATTCTGACGGGGACGAGGGGGAGACATGACCACACTCCACGACCGGCCGCACACCGCGCTGCTCGTCGTCGACGTGCAGAACGGCGTCGTCGCGGGGACGCACCGGCGTGACGAGGTCGTCGGCACCGTGGGTGCACTGGTGCGGCGGGCCCGACACGAGGGGGTGCCGGTCGTCTGGGTGCAGCACTGCGACGCCGACCTCGTCCGGGGCAGCGACGACTGGCGGATCGTCCGTGAGCTGGCCCCGGCGAGGCCGAGCCGCTGGTCGAGAAGCACTACGGCGACTCCTTCGAGGACACTGCGCTGGAGTCGGTGCTGGCCGGGCTGGGTGTCGGGCGACTCGTGGTGGCCGGTGCGCAGACCGACGCGTGTGTCCGGTCGACGCTGCACGGCGCGTTCGTCCGAGGCTACGACACCGTGCTGGTCGGCGACGCCCACACCACGCAGGACCGGACGGCGTGGGGTGCTCCACCGCCCGAGCAGGTCGTCGCGCACACCAACCTCTACTGGGCCCACCAGACGGCGCCGGGACGCACCGCCGGCACGGTCGAGGCGGAGGACGTCGACTTCGCCGCCCCGGCCTGACCTCCGCCGCCCCGGTCGGGGGCGGTCACCGCAGTGGGTCGTGGCCCCAGTTCATCAGCGACCAGCGCCACCTGGTGTCCCGGATGTCACCGGCGGGCCGCTGCGCCAGGTGCCGGTGCACGTACCCGATCACCGTGCGCATGTGCTGGTAGTCGGCAGCCGACAGTTCGGCCCGCTTGCGGCGGAGCAGGTCGACGATCCGCCGCCCGGACGAGTGGCCGACCGACTCGCCGCCGCCGGCACGTCCACCCTTGTGCCAGCCGACGTGCTTGGACTCAGCCGTCTGTAACCAGGAGGACAGCTCGCCGGGCCGCATGTTCACCGCCTCGGTGAACTCGCGGTAGGTCTGCTGCGGATCGTCGGCCCGGCTCATCGCGCACCGCCTCCAGTCGGCGGGCGACGTCGGGTGCCGTCATGGCGGATGCGGAACCTCTGCTCGGCCATGTCCGCCGCGTACCCGGGGGCGGTCCACCGAAACGACCGGTGCGGACCCGGTGCTACGTGACACCCCGGTGATCGGCAGGTGTCCGGTGGTGCCGCTCAGCCCGGCCCCGACGGCCCGGGTGACAAGGAGTCGGTCGGGAGCGGGGCGGGCAGCCGCCACCGGTCAGCTGGCGGTCGGCTTCTCGGTGACGAAGATGGCGGTGCCGGGGAAGAGCCGTCCGCGCAGCGGGCTCCACTGCCCCCAGGTCTCCCGGTGTCCGGCCGGCCACTCGGGCTCCACCAGGTCCAGCAGGCGGAAGCCGGCGTCGACCAGTTCGCGGATCCGGTCGCCGAGGGTCCGGTGCTGCTCGACGTAGCTAGCCACCCCCCGCTCGTCCTGCTCCACGTAGGGCGAGCGGTCGAAGTACGAGTGCACGGCGGTCAGGCCACCCTCGCCGGGGTCGTCCAGGAAGACCCAGCGCATCGGGTGGGTCACCGAGAAGACCCAGCGCCCCCCGGGGCGTAGCACCCGGTGCACCTCGGCCATCAGGGCGGCGGAGTCGTCGACGAACGGGATCGCGCCGAAGGCCGTGCAGGCGATGTCGAAGGACGCCCCGGCGAACGGCAGGGCCAGGGCGTCGGCCTGCACCAGCGGGACGCGTACCCCGGTGGTGCCGGCGGCGCGGGCGGCGTGCCGCAGCATTCCGGCGGAGAGGTCGAAGGCCACCGGCTCCGCCCCCTGGGTGGCCAGCCAGCGGGCGCAGGACGCCGCGCCGCAGCCGACCTCCAGCACCCGCCGCCCGGCGACCTCGCCGAGCAGCCGCGCGTCGGACTCGCGCAGCCCCTCCGGGCACCAGCGGAAGTCGACCTCGCCCAGGAACGCGCCGTGCTCGGCCTGGTAGTCGTCGGCGTCGGCGTCCCACCAGCCCCGGTTGGCCCATCGTGCCTCGGTGGCGCCCACCCGGCGTCGCAGCACCCGCTCGTCGTCGTCCACCAGCTCGTCGTCGTTCACCAGCTCACGCTAGGCCCTGCGGTGGTCTCGCCCGCCGGACCCGCCGCGCGCGGCGTGCCGGACCGCCGTACGCTGTCGGTCCCGTGGGGTGGATGTGACGGATGAGACACCGGAGGCGCTTTTTCCCCGAAATCTCCGCTTTCGCAGCTGGCGGGTTCGCGAGGACCCGGGAGGCCTTGCACGCTGTGGTAATGCAGCGGGTAGGCTAGACGATGCGCTCGTGGATCGTGTACCTCGGCAGGGAGCAGGTGCGCGGTCGTCGGAGCACCAATGGTCTTCTCTTGACGATCGTTCGGTGTGCCCGGTGGCGGATCCGCTGGCGCGAACGGGTCACTGCGACACCACGCCTGCTGTGACAACCCATCCGACCGGAGCAACCGCCCACATGACGAGCAGCATCGAGGCCCCCTCGAGCGCCACCCGGGTCACCCACGACGATCTCGGTTCCGAGGAGGCTTTCCTCGCCGCGATCGACGAGACCATCAAGTACTTCAATGACGGCGACATTGTCGAAGGCACCGTCGTCAAGGTCGATCGGGACGAGGTCCTGCTCGACATCGGCTACAAGACCGAGGGTGTCATCCCCTCGCGGGAGTTGTCGATCAAGCACGACGTGGACCCCGCCGAGGTCGTCTCGGTCGGTGACCACATCGAGGCCCTGGTCCTCCAGAAGGAGGACAAGGAGGGGCGTCTGATCCTCTCGAAGAAGCGGGCGCAGTACGAGCGGGCCTGGGGCACGATCGAAAAGATCAAGGACGAGGACGGCGTCGTCCGCGGTTCGGTCATCGAGGTGGTCAAGGGTGGCCTCATCCTCGACATCGGGCTGCGCGGCTTCCTGCCCGCCTCCCTGGTCGAGATGCGGCGGGTGCGTGACCTGCAGCCGTACGTGGGCCGCGAGCTCGAAGCCAAGATCATCGAGCTGGACAAGAACCGCAACAACGTGGTCCTGTCCCGCCGGGCCTGGCTGGAGCAGACGCAGTCCGAGGTGCGCACCGAGTTCCTCAACAAGCTCCAGAAGGGGCAGGTCCGCAAGGGCGTCGTCTCGTCGATCGTCAACTTCGGCGCGTTCGTCGACCTGGGCGGCGTGGACGGCCTGGTGCACGTCTCCGAGCTCTCCTGGAAGCACATCGACCACCCGTCCGAGGTCGTCGAGGTGGGCCAGGAGGTCGAGGTCGAGGTCCTGGACGTCGACCTGGACCGCGAGCGGGTCTCGCTGTCGCTGAAGGCGACCCAGGAGGACCCGTGGCGGCAGTTCGCCCGCACCCACGCGATCCAGCAGATCGTGCCGGGTAAGGTCACCAAGCTGGTCCCGTTCGGCGCCTTCGTCCGGGTGGACGACGGCATCGAGGGCCTGGTCCACATCTCCGAGCTGGCCGAGCGCCACGTGGAGATCCCGGAGCAGGTCGTGCAGGTCGGCTCCGAGGTCATGGTCAAGGTCATCGACATCGACCTGGAGCGCCGCCGGATCTCGCTGTCGCTCAAGCAGGCCAACGAGGGCTTCGTCGAGGGCGAGGAGCACTTCGACCCGACCCTCTACGGCATGGCCGCGACGTACGACACCGAGGGCAACTACATCTACCCGGACGGCTTCGACCCGGAGACGGGCGAGTGGCTCGAGGGGTACGACAAGCAGCGCGAGACCTGGGAGAACCAGTACGCCGAGGCGCGTCAGCGCTGGGAGGCCCACACCAAGCAGGTGCAGACCTCCCGGGCCGCCGACGCCGAGGCCGCTGCCAACCCGGCTCCGCCCGTGGCCGCCGGTGGTGGCACCACCACCTCGACCAGCTCGTCGACCCCGAGCCGGCAGGCCGAGGAGCCGGCGGGCACCCTGGCCACCGACGAGGCGCTCGCCGCGCTGCGGGAGAAGCTCGCCGGCGGCAAGTGACCCAGGAGGCTGCCACCGGGTACCACGTCTGACGTCGTACCCGGGCCCGGGTAGCCGCTGACCAGAAGAGCCCCGCCTCCGGTCCACGTTCAGTGGACCGGAGGCGGGGCTCTTTGGCGTCGGCGTCGGATACGGCTACCCCGCTGACACCGCGTGGCGCTCCGGGTGCGAGGCGGCCCGTCGGCGGCGGTCAGGTGCCGCCGGTGCCCGGGGCGGGCTTCCCGGTGCGGTGCGCCGGCAACACGGGCCTGGTGGCGTGGTGGGAGGTGGGGGCGGGGGTGGTGTGGTGGGGCAGGGGCCGATCCGGTTGACTGGGTCGGTGCTGAGGGTGGGGTTGACCGGTGGTATCGGGTCCGGCAAGAGCGCGGTGGCGACCCGACTGGCCGAGCGGGGCGCGATCATCGTCGACTCCGACCGGATCGCCCGGGAGGTGGTCGCGCCGGGCAGTGCGGGGCTGGCCGAGATCGTGGCCGCCTTCTCCGACCGGGTGCTGACCGCCGATGGCGCACTGGACCGGGCGGCGTTGGGCGCGTTGGTCTTCGCCGACGAGGCTGCCCGCCGTCGGCTGGAGGAGATCACCCATCCCCGGGTACGGGCCCGGTCCGCCGAGCTGTCCGCTGCGGCCCCCGCCGACGCGGTGGTGGTCAACGACGTGCCGCTGCTGGTGGAGGTGGGGCTGGCACCGTCGTACCACCTGGTGGTGGTGGTGCAGACGGCCGTGGCCATCCGGTTGGCGCGGCTGGTGCGGGACCGGGGGATGACCCGGGCGGAGGCCGAGCGGCGGATCGCCGCCCAGGCCGACGACGCCCGCCGCCGGGCGGCGGCCGACGTGGTCCTCGACAACGACGGCGGTCTCGACGAGCTGCACGCCGCCGTGGACGCGCTCTGGCGGGACCGCCTGCTGCCCTACGAGCGCAACGTGCGGGAACACCGGGCGGTCCGGGAGGGGTGGGCGGTGCTGACCGAGCCCGACCCGACCTGGCCGCAGCAGTACGCCCGGCTCGCCGCCCGGATCCGGCACGCGCTCGCCCCGGCCGACCTGCGGATCGACCATGTCGGCTCGACCGCTGTGCCGGGGCTGGCCGGCCGGGACGTCATCGACGTGCAGGTGACCGTCCCGTCGCTGGCCGAGGCGGACGGCGTGTTGGCGCGGCGACTCGCCGACGCCGGATTTCCCAGGGTGCCCGACGTCCGGGGGGACGCACCCCGACCGGCAGCCGGCGACGGCGGGGCGGGCCGGGATGAGCGGCTGCACGGCGGTGCCGACCCGGGGCGGCCGGTACGGGTGCACCTGCGGGTGGCCGGATCCCCCGGCTGGCGACACGCCCTGCTGATGCGGGACCACCTGCGCGCCGATCCCGGTCAACGGGCGGCCCACCTGCTGGTGGAGCGGGAGCTGGCGGCGCCGCCCGATCCGGGGTCCACCGCCACGGGCGACCCGTGGTCCGCGGAGGAGTACCTGCGGGCGGAGGCGTGGGCGACCCGGACCGGCTGGCGTCCCTGACCGCAGCCCTCCTCCCCAGCCGGTGCGGACGGCACCGGGAATCGTGCCGTCCGCCGGATCGCGCACTCGGCAGCGTCGTGCCCGTCTGCCGGGTCAGGGCGTCGGCCGAATCGTGCCGCCGGCAGCGTCGTGGCGTCCGCCGGGTCGTGAGGCCGACGTTGCCGTGCGGTGGGGCGCGACGAGTCCCGCCGGCAGCGGCCCGGGGCTCAGGTCCAGCTGCGCCCACAGACCCCCGGTGGTGCGTAGCTCCAGCCGGTGCGGGAACCCGGTGCGGTCCAGCCAGTAGCGCAGTCGCCGGCCCTGCTGGCGTACCTCGAACACGTCCACCGGCCGGTTGGCCCGTCGGTCGCCCCGGATCCGGACGGCCGTGTCGACGCCCGGCGGGCGCCCGTCGGCCTGTAGCGCCGCGTCGACCAGCATGTCCAGCTCGTCGGCCGGCCGACCGCCGAGCCGCCAGCCGGTCCCGGCCGGCGGCGGCAACGGCGGACCGGGGGCGGCGGTGTCCGGCCCGACCGGTACGTCCGCCCGGGCGAAGCCGGTCCGGTCCCGCCGCCGCAGCGTCCGACGGCCGAGGGTGTCCAGCTCGGCGACGGACAGGTAGGAGACATCGTCGGACCAGCTCAACCAGCCGCTGCCGCGCAGGTTGGCGGCGGCCCCGAGGGGGGCCGTCACGGTGACGGCGGCCCCGCTGCCGGCGCGTAGCCGGGTGGCCAGGCGGCCCAGCCGGGCGGCCTCCTCGTCGGTGAGGGCCCGGGGCAGTCCTGGCCGGCCACCGAGCGCGTCGACCGGCCACGGCGTCGGCCGGTCGACCCGGTCCAGCTCGATGGTGACCGGGGTCCCGTCGTCGAGCCGGCCCGCCCAGCGACGCAGCCGGGCGTCCCGGTCCACCCACCAGCGGGGGTCGGTGTCCCTGGCCACCGGTCGACCGGTCGGCCCGGCGGCGGGCCGACCACGGGGCCCGACCGGCGGCAGCGCCGCCTGGAGGACGTCCACCGGGTCGCCGCCGACAGTGTCCCGGCCGAGCCACCGTCCGCCGGTGCGGAGTGGTTCGGCCGGCTCGGCCCGGTCGGCGGCCAGCGCGAACAGGACGGCGAGCGCGCCGTCCAGGCGTCGCCCGGTGGGTCGGTCGCGCAGCCGCCAACGGTCGACGGGAGGCACCAGCGGCGGCCGGGCCGGGGTCACGATCGCCGTGGGGTCGCGACGGTGCACCACCACCGGGCCGGCGGCCTGCACCAGCCCCCGGTCCTGGCCGGCACCCGGACCGCCGACGGCGAGGTAGGCCAGGGGACGCGACCAGTCGACCCAGCCGACCAGGTCGGTACGGCCGGCTGCGGTGCCGACGGCCACCCGTACCCCGGCCCGGACGTCCCGGTAGGCGCTGACCCGGGCGGCTGCCAGCCGCTCGACCTCGTCGCCGGTCAGCGCGCGGGCCGGCGTGGCCGGTGCGGGCGACCAGCTGAGCAGGCCGGCCACCAGGGCGGCGGCGGAGGTGGCCGCGACCGCGCCCAGGACGAGCAGGGTGGCGCTTCGCCGCCCCGGCGTGCGGTCCTCGGGGCCGGCCGGGGCGGTCGTGCCGAGGGCGACCGGTCGGCCGGCGGTTCGGTGTCGCCGGCCGGCACGTCGTCGTCCCGGGCCGGTGCCGGGTGGGTGTCGTGGCCGGTCGGGCGAGGTCTCCACGTGGAGTTGAACGGGCCGGCCGGGGGCGGGGTGACGCCGCCGGGACGGGTGGGGTGGGCGGGCGGTGGCCGGCCGGACGGGCAGGGGCGCTCGCGGCGGCCGGTCTGCGCCAGGGGCGCGACCACGCGGGATGCGCACGCCGGTGATGTCCGGGTGCTGCGACCCCAGGTGCCGGGCGGTGGGAGCCTGTCGAGGCCCGGCCACTGCCGCGGTCGGCCGCCGCGAGCGGCCTACGGTGTCCAGGCTAGCCCTCTGAGATGTGGGCCACAATGGCAATATCGAAGGTGGTCGACTGCTGGCGACGGTCGCGGCACAGTGTCGGACCCGCGGCGTACCGTTGATGTCATGGCGCTCGACATTCCCCGGCTCGACGGTCGCTTCCAGGTCGTCAGTGACTTCCAGCCGGCCGGCGACCAGCCGGCCGCCATTGATGATCTTGAGCGTCGGGTTCGACGTGGCGACCGGAACACCGTGCTGCTCGGCGCCACCGGCACCGGCAAGAGCGCCACCACCGCCTGGCTGGTCGAGCGACTGCAACGGCCGACCCTGGTGCTCGCCCCCAACAAGACGCTCTGCGCCCAGCTGGCCAAGGAGTTCAGCGAGCTGCTCCCGCACAACTCGGTGGAGTATTTCGTCTCCTACTACGACTACTACCAGCCCGAGGCGTACATCCCGCAGACCGACACCTACATCGAGAAGGACTCCTCGATCAACGAGGAGGTCGAGCGGCTGCGGCACAAGGCGACCATGTCGCTGCTCACCCGGCGCGACACGATCGTGGTGGCGACCGTCTCGGCCATCTACGGCCTGGGCACCCCCGAGGAATACCTCGACCGGGCCGTCCGGATCGCCGTCGGGCAGGAGCTGGACCGCGACCAGCTGCTACGCCGGCTGGTCGACATCCAGTACACCCGCAACGACATGGCCTTCCAACGCGGCACCTTCCGGGTCCGGGGCGACACCCTGGAGATCATCCCGGCGTACGAGGAGCTGGCGGTCCGCATCGAGCTGTTCGGTGACGAGGTGGAGAAGCTCTACTACCTCAACCCGCTCACCGGTGACGTGGTCAAGGAGGTCGACCACCTGTTGATCTTCCCGGCCACCCACTACGCGGCCGGTCCGGAGCGGATGGAACGGGCCACCCGCGACATCGAGGCCGAGCTGGGGGAGCGGCTGGCCGAGCTGGAACGGCAGGGCAAGCTGCTGGAGGCGCAGCGGCTGCGGATGCGCACCACCTACGACCTGGAGATGATGCGGCAGGTCGGGTTCTGCTCCGGCATCGAGAACTACTCCATGCACATCGACGGCCGACTGCCCGGCAGTCCCCCGCACTGCCTGCTCGACTACTTCCCGGACGACTTCCTCACCGTGGTCGACGAGTCCCACGTCACCATCCCGCAGATCGGCGGCATGTTCGAGGGCGACGCCTCCCGTAAGCGGATGCTGATCGACCACGGTTTCCGGCTACCCAGCGCCGCCGACAACCGTCCGCTGCGCTTCGACGAGTTCCTGGAGCGGGTCGGCCAACTGGTCTACCTCTCGGCCACCCCGGGCACCTGGGAGATGGAACAGGCCCAGGGCGAGTTCGTCGAACAGGTCATCCGCCCCACCGGCCTGATCGACCCGGAGGTCGTGATCAAGCCGACCAAGGGCCAGATCGACGACCTGATGGACGAGATCAAGCTGCGGACCGAGCGGGACGAACGGGTGCTCGTCACCACGCTGACGAAGAAGATGGCCGAGGACCTGTCCGACTACCTCCTGGAGAACGGCATCCGGGTGCGTTACCTGCACTCCGAGGTCGACACCCTGCGCCGGGTGGAGCTGCTGCGCGAGCTGCGCAAGGGCGACTACGACGTGCTGGTCGGCATCAACCTGCTCCGGGAGGGGCTCGACCTGCCCGAGGTCTCCCTGGTGGCGATCCTGGACGCCGACAAGGAGGGCTTCCTGCGCAGTGGCCGGTCGCTGATCCAGACCATCGGCCGGGCCGCCCGTAACGTCTCCGGCCAGGTGCACATGTACGCCGACAAGATCACGCCGTCGATGGCGTCGGCGATCGACGAGACCAACCGCCGCCGGGCCAAGCAGATCGCCCACAACGAGGCGCACGGGATCAGCCCCGAGCCGCTGCGCAAGAAGATCCACGACATCCTCGACGACATCTACCGCGAGGCGGAGGACACCGAGAATTCCCGGATCGGCGGGGCCGCACGTCAGCTGTCCCGGGGCAAGGCGCCGGTCAAGGAGACCCGTAGCCGCAGCCGGGCCACGGCCGGCACGCCCTCCCGGGAGGGGATGGCCCGCGCCGACCTGGCGCAGCTGATCCAGGAACTCAACGACCAGATGCTCGCCGCCGCCCGCGAGTTGCAGTTCGAGCTGGCGGCGCGGATCCGCGACGAGGTCGCCGACCTCAAGAAGGAACTGCGCGGGATGGACGCCGCCGGGGTGAAGTGACGGCCACCCCGGTGCTGGACGAGGTGCGCGTCGGGACACCGGCCGGTGGGCTGCGCCCCCTGGTGGGCAGATACCTGGGTTACCGGGAGAGCCGGCCGGCGCATCCGGGGGGTGTGCCGGCCGGTGCGGCGTCGCCACTGGTGCGGCACGAGGCGGCCGGGGCCTTCGTGGTCCTCATCCTCGGCTGGGGCGCCCCGCTGGACGTGCTGAACCCGCGCTCGGCGGCGCACAGCGCGTACCAGGTGGACTCGTTCGTGGCCGGGCCGTACGACGGCTACTGCACGACCTCGACGGTCGGGGCGGGTGCCGGGGTGCAGTTGCTGCTCACCCCGCTGGCGGCCCGTCGGATCCTCGGGGTGCCGCTGGGGGAGTTGGCCAACCGGGCGGTGGCGGTCGACGGGCTGCCCGATCCGTGGCTCGACGGGTTACGGGTCCGGCTGGCCGAGATGTCGGACTGGCCCCGCCGGTTCGCTCTGCTCGACGCGGCGCTCGGGGCCCGGCTGGCGGCCACCGATCCGGTCGAGGAACACCTGGGCCGGGCCTGGGGTCGACTCGCCGGGTCGGCCGGCCGGATCGGCATCGGCGAGCTGGCCGACGAACTGGGCTGGAGTCGCCGGCACCTGACCGCGCGGTTCCGCCGGGAGTTGGGGCTGGGCCCGAAGACGACCGCCCGGCTGCTGCGCTTCCAGCGGGCCTACGCGGCCCTGGGGTGGACGCACGCCGTGCCCGCGTCGCCCGTCGGGTCGGATCGTCCCGATCCGACGGACGGCTGGGCCGAGTTGGCGGTGCGCTGGGGCTACTACGACCAGTCGCACCTGATCCGGGAGTTCCGGGAGTTCACCGGGGCGACCCCGACGGCGGTGGGCCGGCCGGGTTCCCATTCGTCCAATCCGGGCTGATCCCCGGACGGCACACTCGACGCATGACCAACATCTACCCGACCTTCCGGTATCCCGACGCCCGGGCGGCGATCGACTGGCTCTGCACGGCGTTCGGGTTCCGGGTCCACGCGGTGCACGACGGCCCGGACGGGACGGTGGCGCACGCCGAACTGGCCCTCGGTGACGGCATCGTCATGCTCGGCACGGGCCGGGGGCGACCGGATCGGCCGGCCGACGACGACTACGCCGTCTACGTGGCGGTCGACGACCTGGACGCCCACCACGACCGGGCGCGGGCGGCCGGGGCGGAGATTGTCCGGGAACCGTTCGACACCGACTACGGTTCCCGTGACTACGCGGCCCGGGACCTCGCCGGTCACGTCTGGTCGTTCGGCACCTACCGGCCCTGACCGGACGGCCCCGAACGACAGCCGTAGCGAACGGGGGGCTGCCGTTCGGGGTCGTCTCCGACAGCGGCGTCATCCGAATCGGGCTCAGATTATTGTTGCGGTGAGCAAGCAAAGTGTTGCCCTGGGTGATGATCCTGCGTACCCTCCCTCGTGGGGAGGCCGGGATGCCATTGTCATCGAGTCCTGTCATTCGACGCGCGAGGCTCGGCGCCGAGCTGCGCCAGTTGCGCAGACGGGAGGCGCTGACGCTGGAACAGGTCTGTGCCCGGTTGGGCTGGGCCTCCACCTCCAAGTTGTCCCGCATCGAGCTGGGGCAGAGCCGGCCCGACCTGGCCGACGTACTCGATCTGCTGGACGTCTACGAGGTGCCGTCGCCGCAGCGCGAGGCGCTGATCGTCATCGCCCGCGACGCGGCGACCGGGCGCGGCTGGTGGAAGGCGCTCGGCGAGATGAGCGAGCGGCAGCGCACCTACGCCGAGCTGGAGGCGGGGGCGGCGTCCATCGTGGAATACCAGCCGACGGTGCTGCCGGGCCTGCTCCAGGCGCCCGGCTACGCCCGGCTGCGGATCACCGCCGGTCGACTGCTGCACCCGGACGTCGACGTCGAGGCCGACCTGCGGGCCCGGCTCACCCGGCAGGGGGTGTTGCGCCGCCCCGATCCGCCGCAGTACACCGCGTTGCTCGACGAGCGGGCCTGCGATCCGGCGGGTCTGCCCGCCGACGTGTGGCGTGAGCAGTTGGACCAGCTGCTGGCGTTGGCCGAGCTGCCGCACGTGACCATCCGGGTGGTGCCGAGGACGGCGGTCCCGCGTGGTGGCGCGTACCCGTTGACCGCCTTCTCGTGTTACTCGTTCCCCGACCCGGCCGACCCGCGCACGGTGATGCTGGAGGCGCTGACGACCGACGTGCGGCTGGCCTCCGACGCCGACGTCGGTCGCTACGACCGGATGACCGGCTGGCTCTCCGCCGCCGCGCTCAGCGCGGCGGAGACGGTGGAACTACTCGGTCGCAGGGCCGCCGGTCTCGCCGTCGGCCCACCCGCGGTCGCCGTCGGTTCGGCCGGCGGTGGGGGTGCCGCCCACCGTGGGGGAGAGGCGGGCGAAGCGGCCGACGGCCCCGGTACGCGGCCGGCCGGTCCGGGCTCACCCGTAGCGGTTGAAGCCACCCTCGGAGTCGATGACCTGGCCGGTGATCCAGTCCGCCTCCCGTGAGCAGAGGAAGCGCACCAGCCGGGCCGCCTCCTGCGGGGTGCCCCAGCGTCCGCCCGGGAAGCGCGCGGCCACGGCGGCGTGTGCTTCCGGTGCGGCGTAACCGGTGTCGGTCGGCCCGGGGTTGAGGCAGTTGACGGTGATCCCCCGGGCCATCAGCAGCGGCGCGAGCTGCGTGGTGAGGTTCTCCAGGGCGGCCTTGCTGGCCGCGTAGGCCAACTCGTCGGGCATCGGGCCGAGTCGTTGGCCGCTGGAGAAGAACACCAGCCGGCCGCCGGCCCCGGCGGTGAAGGCGGTGGCGAACGCGTCGGCCAGCAGCAGACAGGCCCGGACGTTGACCAGCAGGTGCCGGTCGACCTGGGTGGCGTCCAGCTCCCCCAGTCGGGTGCTGGTGGAGTAGGCGTGCGCGGCCACCACGGCATCGAGCCGGCCGTGCCGGCGTACCGCCTCGGCGACCAGGGCCGCCGGGGTGCCCGGGTCGAGCAGGTCGGCGGTGATGTGTTCGGCGGAGCCGGCCAGGTCGGCCAGCAACGCCGGCACGCCGTCGGGGTCACCGCCGTAGGGTTGGGCGTCGTCGAAGTCGGGCAGGCCGGTGAGGAGCAGCCGGTGTCCGTCGGCGGCGAGGATGCGGGCGACCGCCGCGCCGATGCCGACCCGTCGGCTCACCCCGGTCACCAGGAACACCCGTGCGGTCATGCGGGCCAGTCAACCGGAGCCGGCGCACCCGGCGCCACGGATTAACACCACTGCGCCGTGACGGCCGCAACGGGCCACGGGCACGGTGGAGCGCCGGCATGGTGGGTCGGCGGCATGGTGGGGCACCGGCACGGTGGGTCGGCGCGCGACCACCGGGCCCGGCACCCCCGAACGTGTCGGGGCCGGTGGGCCGCGCGTGCGCCGCACGATAACCCGGAGGTACGACAGAACCGGCTCGAATCTGATCGACCAAGGTAAATTTCTCTACCCGCCGGGCCGCCCCGAACCGGGACCGCTCGACCGGCCACCCCGAACCGGCCACCCCGAACCGGCCACCCCGAACCGGCCACCCCGAACCGGCCACCCCGAACCGGCCACCCCGAACCGGCCGGCCCGCCGCCGGGTCGACCGCGAAACGACCTGTGGCCCGTGGGGTCGGATGGTGGGACCCGCCGGGCCGACCCGGAACGGCCGGCTCGGCTCAGGCCGGGACGTCGACGAAGTGCTCGACCCGGGGCGGTCCGGCGAAGTGTGGGCCGATCAGCGCCCGCCACCTGTCGAACGCCTCGGTGCCCCGGAAGTTCTCCTCGTGGGCCTGCACCGAGTCCCACTCGACCAGCAGCACGAAGCGGGAGGGGGACTCGATGCCCCGGGTCATCCGGACCGAGCGGCACCCTTCGGTGGCGATGATGATGGCGTGCGCCTCCGCGTAGGCGGCGGCGAAATCGTCCTCGTGTCCGGGCAGTACGTCGATGAGCGCGACCTCAAGCACCATGCTGACAGCCTGCCACGCCCTGCCGAGGCCCCACCGCAGTGGGGCCGAACCCGGCGCGGAGCAGGCGGACCGACTCCGCACCAGCCACACCTAGCCTCCTAGGAAGCCTTGCGGGGTGTGGCGTGGCGCCAGCCGACCCGATCGGCCCCCACCTGCGGCATCACCCCTCGACGGGCGCTGTGGGCGGTCTGCCGCAGCGGAGCGACCGGCGCGGCGACCGGTTTCGGAACGTGATGCTGCCGGCAATGCATGCCGCAGGAGATGCGCCCGTGGCCCTCGATGGTGAACAATGGCGGCCGAGGAGGGGAGTATTCCCTCGCGACGGAGTCGTCAGCACGGTCGAGCGTCACCCCCGACAATCGACCCGGCTCCGCCGGTCGGCGGCCCGTTCGCGGGTCACCGGCGGAAGAGACCTCCGTCAGTCACCAGTGTGTGCGTCGTCGCCCACCCCGCCGTCACGCGGCGTACGGTGTGCCCGACGCCGCGTGTCTGCCGGAGGAATGGATTGAACGTGTCCGGAATGGTGTGGGCGGGAACTCTCGTCGCACTGACGGCTGTGCTCCTCGTCGACCTCTTCATCATCGGTCGCCGGCCGCACGAGCCCAGCGTCCGCGAGTCGAGCCTCTGGGTCAGCTTCTACGTCGGCCTGGCGCTGCTCTTCGGGGCCGGGCTGTGGGTCACCGCGGGCGGCAACGTGGCCGGCCAGTTCTACACCGGTTGGCTGACCGAGTACAGCCTCTCGGTGGACAACCTCTTCGTCTTCGTGATCATCATGGCCCGCTTCGGGGTGCCCCGGAAATACCAGCAGAAGGTGCTGCTCGTCGGCATCGTGCTGGCCCTGGTCATGCGGGGTGGCTTCATCGCCGCCGGAGCGGCGCTGCTCGCCCAGTTCTCCTGGGTGTTCTACATCTTCGGCGCGTTCCTGATCTACACGGCGATCAACCTGGCCCGCCAGGGTGAGCCGGAGGAGGACGAGTTCAAGGAGAACGTGCTGATCCGGTGGAGCCGCAAGGCGCTGCCGATCTCACGGGACTACGACGGGGCGAAGCTCACCACCCACCAGGCCGGCCGGCGGTTGTTCACCCCGATGCTGGTGGTGATGATCGCGATCGGCACCACCGACCTGATCTTCGCGCTGGACTCGATCCCGGCGATCTTCGGGATCACCCAGGAGCCCTACCTGGTCTTCACCGCGAACGTCTTCGCGCTGATGGGTCTGCGACAGCTCTACTTCCTGGTCGGTGGGCTGCTCGACCGGCTGATCTACCTGAGCTACGGCCTGGCGGTGGTGCTCGGCTTCATCGGCGTCAAACTGGTGCTCGAGGCGCTGGCCGACAACAACCTGCCGTTCCTCAACGGTGGTGAGCCGATCGGCTGGGCCCCGCACATCCCGATCTGGTTGTCGTTGACCGTCATCCTCGGCTGCCTCGCCGTGGCGACGGTGGCGAGCCTGGTCAAGTCGTCCCGGGACCGCCGCCGCGAGCTGGTCGAGGCCCGCCGCTGACCGTCGTGACCACGATGGGCGTCACCGCACGTCGGTGACGCCCATCGCCGGTTCGAACCCCGGGTCAGACCCGGTGCGCGCCGACCAGGGTGGCGACCCGGTCGGGCGGCAGCGGCTCCGCCAGCACCCGCCGCTGCCGGTAGCAGGCGTGCAGCATCCGTGGTCCGCTGCCGTCGGTCACCAGGCCGACGTGGTGGACCCGGCGTCCGGGGCGGGCGAAGAAGTAGAGGTCGCCCGGGAGTTCCTCGCCGGCCGGCACCGGGGTGGTGGCCGCCGCCTGGTCGTCGGCATCGCGGGGCAGCGTCACGCCGAACCGCCGCCAGACCAGGTGGACCAGGCCGGAACAGTCGATCCCGTGCCCGGAGAGCCCACCCCAGACGTACGCGACGTCGCGCAGCCGGGCGGCGACGGTGAGCACCTCGTCGGCCGTCGGCGCGACGGTGGGCAGGTCGGTGACGTCCACCTCGGGCACCCACAGGGGATCGGGTCGACCGGGTGCCCGGACCGGTCGCCACCCGTCGACGGCGGGGCCCACGGGCAGGAGCCGGGTGCCGAGGACGACCCCGGGCAGGGTCACCGGGCCGTCCGGGGTGGCGCGCAGGCCGGTGCTGACGGCGTCGACGACCAACGGACCGGGCGGGTCCGCGTCGGGGGTGGCGGGGGTGAGTTGCGCGGTGGGCAGCCAGCCGGGATAGCCGCGCGGGTCACGTCGGGGGGCGGCCTGTTGCACCGCGACCACCTCGGCCCAGCCGCCGGGGCGCAGCGCGGTCACCAGGACCCGTTCACCGAGCAGCAGTTGGCTGAGCACGCAGTCGCCGACCCGTTGGGTGGCGTCCATCCCGGTGATCCAGCCGTCGGTGTCGGACGGCACCGACAGGGCCGGCCGGTCGACCGGGCGGGTCGCGCCGGGGTCGGTCCAGAGGGTGGCGACGGCCACCTGTACGAGGGCCTCGCAGCCCGGCTCCAACTCCACGTCGACCTCCGGCTCACGTGTCGGTGCCTCACCGGACGATAGGTAAGAAAAATGCGGTCATCAACTCTGGTGGTGAACTTTTGTTTCGGTCACCGAGGTGATCCCGAGCCCCGGGGCGTCCGGCAGCACCACCGTGGCGCCCTCGTACCGCAGCCCCCCGCGCACCGGTGACCGGGCCAGCCACCAGGCGGCGTCCAGGTCGGACACGGCACTGGTCGTGTACGCGGCGGCCAGGCTGGCCGCCGCCCCGACACCGACCTGGCTCTCCATCATGGACCCGACCAGGGTGCCCATGCCGTGCGCGCGGGCCAGTTCCAGCAGGGTCCGCGCCGGTCGCAGCCCACCGCACTTGGCGAGCTTGACGTTGACCAGGTCGGCGGCCCGCCGGCGGATCACCTCGACCAGGTCCCGCACCCCGAACACCGCCTCGTCGGCCAGGATCGGCACGCCCACCCGGTCGCCGACCCAGGCCATGCCGTCCAGGTCCCACCGGGCGACCGGCTGCTCGACCAGCTCCACGTCGAGCCCGGCGTCCTCGATGCCCCGGATCACCCGGACCGCCTCGCGCGGCGTCCAGCCCTGGTTGGCGTCCAACCGGATCCGCACCCCCGGGCCGACGGCCGCCCGGACCGCGCGGACCCGTGCCAGGTCGCCGGCCGCATCCGTGCCGACCTTCAGCTTGAGCACGTCGAAGCCCTCGCCCTGCCGTTGCCGGGCCGCCCTGGCCAGTTCCGCGCCGTCCCCGGCCGCCAGCGTGACGTCCGTCGGCACCCGCAGCGCCGTGCCGCCGAGCAACCGCACCAGTGGTACGCCGAGCCGCCGTGCCGCCAGGTCGTGCAGGGCCACGTCCAGCGCGCAGCGGGCCGCCTCGTTGCCGGCCACCGTCGCCGCCATCTCGGCGCAGCGGGCCAGCACGTCGTCGGCGTCCCGGCCGACCACCGCCGGGGCGAGCACGTCCCGCACGCACGCCTCCGCGCCGGCCACCGAAGCCCCGGTGACCTGCCACACCTGCGGTGCCTCCCCGTAACCGGACCGACCGTCGTCGTCGGTCACCTCCACCACCAGGGTCCGCACCGTGGTGGTCCGGCGCAGCGCGGTGACGAACGGGGTGTGCAGCGGCGCGGACAGCCGGTGGGTGCGTACCGCGGCGATCGTCATGTGCGGCACCCTATACGCACCATGTCGCCGGAAGGGGAGGCCGATGAGCGTACGGGACTGGGAGCTGGTGGGCGCACCGAACGCCCGTGACCTGGGCGGACTACCCACCACGGACGGGCGGCGGGTACGCGTGGGCCGGCTGATCCGGACCCCGGCGCTGGGGCGGTTGACCGAGGCCGACCTGACGGTGCTGGGCCGGCTCGCCCCGGCCTGCGTGGTGGACCTGCGCGACGACTCGGAGACCGCGCTCGCCCCGCCGAACCGGCTGGTCGGTGACCCCCGTCTGGTCCGGTTGCCGGTGCTCGACCCGGCGCACCCCGGGTTCACCTACCTCTCGGCGGTGCTGCACGGTCACGACCTCGCCGGGTACGACGAGCTGGCCCGGCGGGGTGCGGCGGCGGCGATGGCGGAGGTCTACCGCTGGTTCGTCAGCGCCGTGGTGGCCCGGGAGGGCTTCGCCCACGCGGTACGGTTGGCGGCCGATCCGGCCCACCTGCCGTTGCTGTTCCACTGCTCGGCCGGCAAGGACCGCACCGGGTGGCTGGCGGTGGTGCTGCTCACCGCACTCGGCGTCGACGAGGCGACGGTGCGGGCCGACTACCTGCGGCACAACGACCTGACGGTGGAGTCGCGGGCGACCATGTCGGCGGCGATGCTGCGTCGCCGGCCGGAGCTGGACCCGGAGACGGCGCAGGCGGTGCTGGAGGTCCGCCCCGAGTACCTGGACGCGGGCTACGACGAGGTGCGCCGGGTGTTCGGGTCGTTCGACGCGTACCTGGTGGACGGGTTGGGGGTGACCACCGAGGTCCGCGCCGCCCTGCGGGCGCACCTGCTGGAGTGACACCGGGCTGGCCCGGGCCCAGCCGGGCCGGTCAGCCGATCGTGGCGGGCCGGGCCGTTGCGGGTCAGCCGGCCAGGTCGTGTCGGGCCGCCCAGGCCGTTGCCGAGATCTCCGCGACCAGTCGGCAGGCGTCGTCGAGGTCGTCGTCGGGGGAGGCGGCCAGGTCGGTGGTGGTGCAGACGGCGATCACGTACGCCGGGGCGTCGTCGGGCAGGACCACGCCGGCACCGTGCCGTACCCCGCGTACCCAGCCGTTCTTGTGGGCGATCCGGGTGCCGTCGGGTAGCCCGGCGGCGAGATCCTCCCGGTGCCGCTGGGCCAGCAGCACGTCCAGCATGGCGGCGCAGGCGGCCGGGGTGGCCAGCGGTCCGGGGTGTTCGGCACCGGTGGCCAGCCCGCCGAGCAGCGCCGCCAGGTCGGCCGGGGTGACCAGGTTGGTGATGCCGGCCTCCCGGGCGGCGGCGTCCTCGATGCCCCGACCGGTGACACTGTGCCGGGCCCCGGCGAGCTGCCACGCCTGGGCGACGGCGGGCAGCCCGACCCGGTCGATGATCAGGTTGGTGGCGAGGTTGCTGGACCGGGTGATCATCCGGTCGGCCAGCCAACGCGGGGTGGCCTGCCCGCCCAGCCGCTCCCAGACCGCGTCGTCGTTGTCGTAGTGCCGGGCGCAGGAGAACCGGGGCGCCCCCGGCTGGGCCGAGTCGAACTCGTCGACCACCGGCACCGGGACGTCCAGGTCGAGGGTGCCCGCCTCGGCGGCCCGGTGCAGCGCCAGCAGCACCGCGACCTTCATGGTGCTGGCCGCGTAGTGGGTGGCGTCGGGGGTACGGGTCCAGGTGGCCGGCGCGTCGAGCCGACCCACGTACGCCGAAACGGTGCCGGGCACCCGGTCCAGCCGGGCGTCGAGGTCATCCCAGGTCATGCCGTGACGGTAACGGACCGCCTGCGGGCACGGGGGCCGCCGAAGCGAGGCGACCGGTGGGCACGGCCCCCGTCGTCCGGGCGGCCCGACGGTCGAACCCGCCCACCCCGTCCGCCTTACTCCCGGGCGGCCCGACGGTCGAGCCCGCCCACCCCGTCCGCCTTACTCCCGGGCGGCCCGACGGTCGAGCCCGCCCACCCCGTCCGCCTTACTCCCGGGCGGCCCGACGGTCGAGCCCGCCCTACCCGCGCCATCCCGCCGCCGCACTCCGGGCGGCCGGTTCGGCCCCGGTCTCCCGTCCCGTCGGTCGGCTCCCGGTCGGGCAGGACGGAGCCCCGGGCCGCGCGTGGCGGACCGGGGCTCCGGGGTGGTGCGGGGTGCTGCGGGGTGGTTCAGCCGGCGTGCTTGCGGCGGGCGGCCATCCGGCCCCGCTGGGTCTGGTCCAGCACCACCTTGCGGATCCGGACGGCGACCGGGGTCACCTCGACGCACTCGTCCTCGCGGCAGAACTCCAGCGCCTGCTCCAGGGAGAGCTTGCGCGGGGGGATCAGCTTCTCGGTCTCGTCGGACGTCGAAGCCCGCATGTTCGTGAGCTTCTTCTCCTTGGTGATGTTGACGTCCATGTCGTCGGAGCGGGAGTTCTCCCCGACGATCATGCCCTCGTACACCTCGGTGGTCGGCTCGACGAAGAGCTGGCCGCGCTCCTGGAGGTTGATCATCGCGAACGGGGTGACCACGCCGGAACGGTCGGCCACCAGCGACCCGTTGTTGCGGGTGCGCAGCTCACCGAACCACGGCTCGTAGGACTCGAAGACGTGGTGCAGGATGCCGGTGCCCCGGGTGTCGGTGAGGAACTCGGTGCGGAAGCCGATCAGGCCCCGCGCCGGCACCAGCCACTCCATCCGGATCCAGCCGGTGCCGTGGTTGACCAGCTGCTCCATCCGGCCCTTGCGGGTGGCCAGGAGCTGGGTGATCGCGCCCAGGTACTCCTCCGGCGCGTCGATGGTCAACCGCTCGACCGGCTCGCAGGTCTTGCCGTCGATCTCCTTGGTGACCACCTGCGGCTTGCCGACGGTCAGCTCGTAGGACTCCCGGCGCATCTGCTCGACCAGGATCGCCAGGGCCAGCTCGCCACGGCCCTGCACCTCCCAGGCATCCGGCCGCTCGGTGGGCAGGATCCGCAGCGACACGTTGCCGACCAGCTCCTTGTCGAGCCGGTCCTTGACCATCCGGGCGGTGACCTTGGCGCCCTTGACCCGCCCGACCAGCGGCGAGGTGTTGGTGCCGATGGTCATCGAGATGGCCGGCTCGTCCACGGTGATCAGCGGCAGCGGGATCGGGTTCTCCGCGTCGGCCAGGGTCTCACCGATCATGATCTCGGGGATGCCGGCGACGGCGATGATGTCGCCCGGCCCGGCCGAGTCGGCGGGCTTACGCTCCATGCCCTCGGTCATCAGCATCTCGGAGATGCGGACCCGTTGGGTGTTGCCGTCGGTACGGCACCAGGCCACCGTCTGGCCCTTGCTGATGGTGCCCTGACGCACCCGGCACAGCGCCAACCGACCGAGGAACGGCGAGGCGTCCAGGTTGGTGACGTGCGCCTGCAACGGGGCACCCTCGTCGTAGGAGGGCGGCGGGATGGTGTCGAGCAGGGTCCGGAACAGCGGCTCCAGGCTGGTGCTGTCGCCGGGCACCGAGCCGTCGGCGGGCTGGGTCAGCGAGGCGATGCCGTCGCGGGCGCAGGCGTAGACGATCGGGAAGTCGATCTGCTCCTCGTCGGCGTCCAGGTCGAGGAAGAGCTCGTAGGTGTCGTCCACGACCTCCTTGATCCGGGCGTCGGGCCGGTCCACCTTGTTGATCACCAGGATGATCGGCATCCGGGCCTTGAGCGCCTTGCGGAGCACGAACCGGGTCTGTGGCAGCGGGCCCTCACTGGCGTCGACCAGCAGCACCACCCCGTCGACCATGGTCAGGCCCCGCTCGACCTCACCGCCGAAGTCGGCGTGGCCGGGGGTGTCGATGATGTTGATGGTGACCGGGTCGGAGCCGTCCGCCGGCAGGTAGCGCACGCCGGTGTTCTTGGCCAGGATGGTGATGCCCTTTTCCCGTTCGAGATCCATCGAGTCCATGACGCGCTCGGTGTTCTCACCACGGGCCCCATAGGCGCCGGCCTGCCGCAACATGGCGTCGACCAGGGTCGTTTTGCCGTGGTCGACGTGGGCGATGATGGCGACATTGCGGAGGTCGGTGCGAAGCTGCATACCCTCCATACTCCTGTCTGCGGTTGCCGGGTCAGGTGTCGGGGTCACCCCCGACGCCGCCCGGAACTCGGCCGGAACTGCTGTTGCGGCCGTGCCAGCTGCGGGTCTGCCGCTCCCACCGGCATCCCGCCGGCCCCGGTGGGCCGGTCGGGCACCCGGTCGCGACGGTCACGGCGGACGAGGCCACAGTGATCGTCGGTGTCGGTGCCGGGGGGAGTCGACCCTGCTGGTCGGTCTCCTAGCGTACGCGGGCCCGGGAAGGCCCGTCTCGGCACTGCTCCCGCTGACCGGGCCGGCCGTGACCGGCACCACATCCCGCACCTCCGCCCACCCGTCCCGCCGGCCGTGTTCGTCGCCCGCGCTCGCCCACCCCCGCCGCTCGTGCCCGCGTCCGCTGTCCGCCGCGCCCCGGCCCGTCCGCGCCCGGCGGCCGTGTTCGCCCTCGAACAAGGTTGTAGTGGTGTTCGAAGCTGCGGAGGCAACTACAACCAGGAACGAGCGCGATCTTGCTCGCGGGCGCCCGGAGCGGGGACGGGAGGTGGTGCGAGGGGCCGGGAGCGAGGGGCGCGGTGGGAGGTGGGGTGAGGGTCGGTAGCGAGGGGCGCGGTGGGAGGTGGGGTGAGGGTCGGTAGCGAGGGAGCTGGGGTGGGAGGGGGCTGGAAATGAGGGGTGGGCGGAGGGTGGAGGTCGGTTCAGTCGCGTGGGGTGGTGGCACCCGTGTCGCGGGCGGCTGGGTCAGGGGTGGGCGGCTGGCTCGGGGGTGATGGCCGAGTCGGGGGCGTCCCGGTGGATGCGGCCCGGCCACCAGAAGCGGTCGCCGAGCACGAACGCCAGGGCCGGCACCAGCACCGTGCGCACCAGTAGTGTGTCGAGCAGCACACCGAGGCACACGATGATCCCGATCTGGGTCAGCAGGATCAGCGGCAGCACGCCCAGGACGGCGAAGACCGCAGCGAGCAGGATGCCCGCGCTGGTGATCACCCCGCCGGTGACCCGCAGGGCGGAGAGCATCCCGTCCCGGGTGCCGGTGAGACGGGCGTCCTCCCGGGCCCGGGTGACCAGGAAGATGTTGTAGTCCACGCCGAGCGCGACGAGGAACACGAAGGCCAGCAGGAGCACCCCGCTGTCCAGCGCGGGGAAGCCCAGCACGTGGTCGAAGAGCAGCCAGGCCGCGCCGAGGCTGGCGAAGAAGGACGCGATCACGGTGAGCACCAGCAGCAGCGGGGCGAGCAGGCCGCGCAGCAGCAGCACCAGCACGGCGAGGACGAGCACCAGGATGATCGGCAGGATCAGCCACAGGTCGCGGGTGTTGGCCTCGTCGGAGTCGTACGTCGCGGCGACGGTGCCCCCGACGAGCGCGCCGTCGGGCGGGTCGACGCCCTCGACGGCCGGTGGGGCGGAGTCGGGTACGGCGGCGACGGCGTCGCGCAGTGCCTCGACGGCCCGGTCGGATGCCGGGGTGCCCGGTTCGTCGGTCAGCACCACGTCGACCTGGGCCACGTTGCCGCCGGCCAGGCCGGGCCGGGCGGAGGCGACGCCGGGCACGGCGGCGGCGACCCGGGTGACCGCCGGGGCGGCGGCCGGGTTGGTGAGGACGGCCACCGGCTGGGTGGTGCCGGCGGGGAAGGCGCGGGCCAGGGTCTGGGCTCCGGCGACCGCCTCCGGCTCGACCCGGAACTGTTCGGTCTCGGACAGGCCGGTGCGGATGCCGAGGCCGCCGAGGGCGAGGCCGGCGAGCAGCAGGGTGGCGAGCGCGGCGACGGGCACCGGGCGGCGGACCACGGCCGCGCCGAGCCGGCCCCACAGTTTGCCCTCCCGGACCGGGCCGCCGACCCTGGGCACGAACGGCCAGAACAGCCCCCGGCCGAAGATGACCAGCACGGCGGGGAGCACGAACAGCGCCGAGAGCATGGCGAACACGACCCCGGTGGCGCAGGCCACGGCGAGCGCCCGGTTGGTCTCCTGCTCGGAGAGCAGCAGGGTGAGCACGCCGAGCACGACGGTGCCGCCGCTGGCCAGGATCGGTTCGGCGGTACGGCGTACGGCGGCGCGCATGGCGGCGAACCGGTCCTCGTGGCGGCGCAGTTCCTCGCGGTAGCGGGCGATGAGCAGCAGGGCGTAGTCGGTGGCGGCACCGAAGACCAGCACGCTGGCGATGCCGGTGACCGCGCCCTCCTGGAGGTTGATGCCGACGGCCGGGACGATGGTGTCGACGGCCCGCAGGGTGAGCTGTTCGGTGGCGGCGACGACGATCAGCGGCACGATCCACAGGAACGGGCTGCGGTAGGTGATCAGCAGCAGCAGGGCGACCACGCCGGCGGTGACCGCGAGCAGGGTGATGTCGGCGCCTTCGAAGACCTTGGTCAGGTCGGCGGTGAAGGCGGGTGCCCCGGTGACCGCGACGGTGATCCCGTCGGGGAGGCCGGTGAGGGCGTCGCGTACCTGGGCCACCTCGTCGGCGACGGCCTGCTGGCCGCCGGCGGTGTCCAGCGGGACGGCGAGCAGCGCGACGGTGCCGTCCGGGGAGACCTGGGGTGGGCTGACCTGACCGCCGACGGCGAGCCGGCCCAGCGCGTCGGAGCGTCCGGTGACGGCGGCCCGGTCGGCGTCGGTCAGGGCCGCGCCGTCGTCCCGGCTGACCACGACGATGGCCGGTTGGACGTCGCGTTGCGGCAGCTGTTCCTGGAGGCGTTCCACCTGGGTCGACTGCCACTGCACGGACAGGCCGGTGGTCGAGACGGGGGCGGGGTTGTCGGGCTTGGGCAGCCCGAAGACGATCGCGCCGACGACGATCGCGGCGACCACGGTGAGCCAGGCGGCGAGCCGGCTGCGGGCGACGCGGGTGAACAGAGACATCGGATGCCCTCTTGGTCGGTGGGGACGCCGGACGGAGAGATAGCCCGCCCTTCGAGTATCTTGATGGACGAGATTATCGGGAGCTGTTCTATGCTGCAACCGGGCGCATCGACAGGGGGCGACGGCGGGCGTGGCAGCGCACGAGATGTATCGGCGGCGGGACGATCCGCGCGGGCGGATGGTGGCCGACATCACCAACGACCTGCGGCGTTACTCGGTGGACGCGCAGCACATCGGGCACGCCTTCGCCGGCCTGCACGGCCTCAACCCGACCGACCTGCACGCCCTGATCGCCGTGATGGACGCCGAGCTGCTCGGCGACCCGATCACCCCCGGCCGGCTGGGTGAACAGCTGAATCTCTCCTCCGGGTCGGTGACCGCGCTGATCGACCGGCTGGAACGCGCCGGGCACATCCGCCGCGACCGCGACACCGCCGACCGACGCAAGGTGTTCCTGCACTACGCCGACCAGGGGGCCGCCCTGGCGATGAGCTTCTTCGGCCCGCTCGGGCAGCGTACCGACGAGGTGATGGCCCGGTTCACCGACGACGAGCTGGCGGTCGTGCAGCGGTTCATGACCACCATGGTCGCCTCCATGCGGGAGCACCGCGACGCCATGCGGGCCGCCCGCGCCGAGCCGTCCCGCCGCCCGGTGGACTGACCGTCGTGCTGGACCGCTCGCTCGCCCGACTCGCCGCCGCCGCGCTGCGGCTGCCGGCCGCGCCCACCCATCGGGTCGACGTCACCCGGGGCGTCGTGGTCCGGGCCCGCGACGGGGCGCGGCTGCGCACCGACCACTACGCCCCCCGGCTGCCCGGTGCGCCGACCGTGCTGATCCGCACGCCGTACGGGCGGGGCGGGCCGATGCGGCTGCTCGGTCGGCTGGTCGCCGGTCGCGGTTTCCACCTGGTGATCCAGTCCTGCCGGGGCACCGACGGCTCCGACGGGCTGTTCGACCCGCTGGTGCACGAGCGCGCCGACGGGCTCGACACCGTCGACTGGTTGCGTCGGCAACCCTGGTACACCGGCCGGTTCGGCATGTTCGGGGCCAGCTACCAGGGTTTCGTCCAGTGGGCGCTGGCCGCCGACGCGGGGGAGGAGCTGGCCGCGATGGTCGCGGTGGTCACCGCCTCGGCCACCCGCGACTCGACGTACGCGGGGGAGTCCTTCGCCCTGGACACCGTGTTGACCTGGGCCGAGCTGCTCCAGGCGCAGACCGTACCGTGGCTGGCCCGGCAGTGGGAGCTCAAGCGCGGGCAGCCCCGGCTGGCCGCCGCCCTGGCCCACCTGCCGCTGGCCGAGGCCGACCGGGTCGCGACCGGGGTGACCGTGCCGTTCTTCCAGGAGTGGCTGCACCACCACACCCCGGACGCCGACTACTGGCGGACCCGGGTCTTCGGCGCGCGGATCGCCGAGGTGCGCGCCCCGGTGACGATGGTCAGCGGCTGGCAGGACATCTTCCTGCCCGCCCAGCTCGCCGACCACGCCGCGCTGCGGGCGGCGGGCGTGCCCACCCGGCTCACCGTCGGCCCGTGGACGCACGGCAGCCCCGGCCTGCTGGCGGAGTCGCTGCGGGAGGGGCTGGGCTGGCTCGACGCCCACCTGCACGGCCGACCCGCGCCGCCGCGCGCCCCGGTGCGGGTGCACGTCGGCGGGGACGGCGGGGGCTGGCGTGACCTTCCCGACTGGCCGCCGCCGGCCACCGCGACCCCGTGGCACCTGCACGCCGGGGGCCGGCTCGCCCCGCAGCCACCGGCCGAATCGGCCCCGGACACCATCCGGTACGACCCCGCCGACCCCACCCCGTCGCTGGGCGGCCCGCTGCTGGTCGCCCAGCGGGCCGGCCCGGTCGACAACCGTTCCGTCGAGGCCCGCCCCGACGTGCTGGTCTACACCAGTGCGGTGTTGACCGACCCGGTCGAGGTGGTCGGCCCGGTCCACGCGGAGATCCACGTCCGCAGCGAACTGTCGTACCTGGACGTCTTCGTGCGGCTCTGCGACGTGGACCGGCGCGGCCGGTCCTGGAACGTCGCCGACGGTCTGGTCCGGGTGGCCCCCGGCCGGTTCCCGGTCGACCCGGACGGGGTGACCCGGGTGCCGGTGGCACTGTGGCCGGTGGCGCACCGCTTCGCCGTGGGGCACCGGCTGCGGGTGCAGGTCTCAGGCGGTGCCCATCCCCGCTACGCGCGCAATCCCGGCACCGGCGAACCACTCGGGACGGCCATCACGCTCCGCGCAGGGCTGCGGCAGATCCTGCATGATCCATCGCATCCGTCGCGGCTGGTGCTGCCCACGGTCCCAGTCAACTCCCAGCTTCGACCTATCTGAAGACAATCCCTCTGAACTGGGCTTTTCTGGCAACTGTGGATATCGTCTCTCGCAACGCCCGATGACGTGCACCAGCGGTCGGGTCCGCTCTCCCAGCGGGCACTGCCTACGCGGAGTAGCGACGTTTCCGGCCCTGGCCTGGTGCTGAAGCAGTCGGCGCCCTGGTTCCGACTGCGGAGAGGGGGACGTCATGACGACGGCTCCGGCCAATCTGCTGGCGGTCCGCCGGCTCCTGCTCGACACCATCAAGAGCCTCGACCCGGCGGCGGTGGGGATCGTCGGCGATCCGGCCCACCGGGGCGGCTACCACACCGGCTCGGACCGGGTGGTCGCCAACGACTACTCCGTGGTGGAGTCACCCCGGGACTCCGCCGGCCTCACCCTCTATGCCTCAGGGTTGGACGTGGGCACGTTCAGCGTGCGGTCCGGGGGCGCGACCCACGACCTGCGGACGTTCTCCGAGTGGTGTGTCGCCCAGTGCCGGGCGAACACGGCGGACAGCCGCGACCTGCGGGAGATCATCTATTCGCCCGACGGCAAGGTCGTGCGGCGCTGGGACCGGCTCGGCAAGCGCAGCTCCGGCGACGACTCGCACCTGTGGCACACCCACTTCAGTTTCTTCCGCGACTCGACCAAGGCCGGACGGGACCAGACCTCGCTGTTCCGGCGCTACCTGACCGGCATCGGACTACTGGAAGGACCCGACATGACACCCGAAGAGCACGCCTGGCTGGAGACCGTCCACAAGAACCTGACCGTCCTGGACGGCCGGAACCCGGTGGGTCAGATCTACACCCGGATGGCGATGGGTGAGGACCACACCAACCCCGACTTCGTCGTCCCGCACCCGAGCCTGAAGTCGCTCGGCGCGCAGGTGGCCTCGCTGCAGACCGCACTGACCGCGCTGGCCACCAAGGACTTCACCGACGAGCAAGCCATCATCACCGGCGTCCTGACCGGGCTCACCCCGGAGAAGATCGCCGCCGCCATCCCGCCCACCATCGCCAAGCAGGTCGCCGACGAGTTGGCCAAGCGGCTGGTCGCCTGACCCCCGACCCCGTGGGTACCCCGTCCGCCACGCCTCCTGTGACGGGGTACCCACGGTTGGCGACGGGCGGCCGGGGGTCACTCCCGTGCCCTGGCCCAGGTGAGGAAGCGGTCCGTCAACTCGTCGCGCCGGTCGGGGTGGAGCTGGGTGAGCTGCCGCTCGGCCTCGGTCATCAACGTGGCGAGATAGACGAGCAGGCCGGTCCGGTTGCCCCGGTACTCCACCAGCAGGCCCAGCCGGGCCGGCTGGCAGGGCCACTCCCCGCCGCAGTTGCGGCACCGCCAGAGCGGGCGCATGGCGACGTGGGGGATCACCCGACGGGCCGTCATCGGAGTCGCCACCCGGCGGCGCGGCTCCCCACCGTCGACGCCGGTCACCGGTGGGCCGCGCGCATCCGATGGGACGGCGTCCCGGCGCAGACCGGGTCGTCCGGGCCGGCAGCGACGTCGCGGGTTCTCCACCACCTGATCGGACCGGGCACGGCCTACCTCCTCGGAGACTGGAAGGGCCGCCCCCACGGGGGAGGGGCGGCCCCGGCGGAGTCGGCCCGAGCCCTCGTCCGGCGTCGAGCAGGTCCGCATACGTGACAGTCTGCTGAGGTTGCCGTTACCGTCGGAAGGCATTCGCGTTGCACCGGAGCGGGCGTGCAGCGCCGACACCCTTCACGTACAGGAGTTGTGCAGATGGAACGTCTGCCCATGCTGTAACTGTTCGCCGGGGAGCTGCGCCGGCTGCGGACGAAGGCGGGACTGTCCCAGGAAGGGCTGGGTGACCTGGTCAACTACTCGGCCTCGCTGGTCGCCGCCGTCGAGCAGTGCCGTCGGCCGCCGCGCAAGGAGTTCGCCGAGCGCTGCGACACCGTGCTGGACACTGACGGCCTGCTGGCCCGGATCCGGGACGCCCAGATCCGGGAGAGCCTGCTGCCCTGGTTCCGCGAGTGGGTCACCATCGAGCAGGAGGCGACCGCACTCTGCTCGTTCCAGCAAACGGTCCTGCCCGGCCTGCTCCAGACCGAGGCATATGCCCGGGAACTCTTCGAGCGGGCCAGCCATTTCCTCGGTGACGACATCGAGCAGCAGGTCGCGGCGCGACTGGCCCGGCAGGAGATCCTGACCCGAGCTAACCCTCCGCTGTTCGTGGCGGTGCTCGACCACACCGTGTTGGAACGCCCGGTCGGCGGACCGAAGGTGATGCGGGAGCAGCTTCTGCACCTGCGGGACGTCGGCAGCCGGCCGAGGGTGCACCTGCACCTGGTGCCGAAAGAGACTGGGGCCTACCCGGGGCTGAACGGTGCCTTCGTGATCGCCACGCCACCCGAGGGCGACGACATCGCCTACCTCGACAACCAGTTGCATGGATCGATCATCGAGCGGACGGCGGACGTACACTCGCTGCGACGGACCTGGGAATCGGTGCGCGCCGAGGCGTTACCCCACGGGGCCACCGTAAAGATGATCTCGGAGGCGGCAGATTCATGGACCTGACCGGCGCGATCTGGCACAAGAGCACCCGCAGCAGCGGCAACGGCGGTGACTGTGTGGAGGTGGCCGCCAACCTGCCCGGTGTCGTCGGCGTCCGCGACAGCAAGGATGAGGCGGGCCCGGTGCTCAGCTTCGCGCCGGCCGCCTGGCGGTCGTTCCTGGGCCTCGTCAAGCGGTCCTGACACCACCGCACCCCGCCCGGACGGCCGGTGGCGGCTTTCCCCGACGGGCGGCCCGTGACCGCTTCCTCGCCGGGCGGCCGTGACGGTTCCTCGCCGGGCGGCCCATGATCACTGCTTCCCTCGGCCGGGGGGCCGTGACCGCCCTCCCCGCCCTCGCCCGAACGCGTGATGTCTTCCTGCCGGACGGACGGGACCGTGCCTCCCCGCCCCGACGGCGGAGTTCGCTCGGTCCGGCGGAACGGCGGGCAGGATGCGCCGCAATGGTGCCCAGGTAGCGGTGTCACGGCGGGCGGGATAGCGCTACAACGGCCCCCTTGAGTCGATCATGGTCGTGCCGGGCCGTACCGGTGCCGTCACCGGGTGATGGTGGTCGACAGCGCTCGGTGGCGGCGGCCGAAGCCGCCGCCACCGGCACGGACCTACAGCGGGCGGACGTTCTCCGCCTGCGGGCCCTTCTGCCCCTGGGTCACATCGAACTCGACCTTCTGGGCCTCCTGCAGTTCCCGGTATCCGCTACTGGCGATCGCCGAGTAGTGGACGAAGACGTCGGGGCCGCCGCCGTCCTGCTCGATGAAGCCGAAGCCCTTTTCCGAGTTGAACCACTTGACCGTGCCGGTTGCCATGCATCTCTCCCTGTTTACAACGGGTGATCCCGCCGCTGCGGCGGATGATCGCCCTGTACTGCCCCGACAGTAACCGGCCGATCCGGTTTTTGCCGGCTGAAGTGCCGCAGGAAGTTGCGGGGAAACTCGCGGGCCAGCCCGGAATACCACCCTTCGGGCGGTCCGGTCCGGGACACTCGACCGGTGAACGGACCGAGCACCGCCGCATTGGCCGAGCTGGAGCGGGAGATCGACGCACCGGGGGACGGGCTGGACCGGCTCCGGCTGGTGCCGACGCCGTTCGTGCCCGAGGTGCGGCTGCACCTCGCCGAGGACGCGATCGTCTGGTGGGCACGAATGGAGGCGGCGGCCGGCCGGGCCCTGCCGCCACCGTTCTGGGCCTCGGCCTGGGCCGGTGGTCAGGCACTCGCCCGTCACCTGCTCGACCACCCCGACCTGGTCGCCGGTCGCCGGGTGCTCGACCTGGCCGCCGGCTCCGGACTGGTCGCCATCGCCGCCGCGCTCGGCGGTGCCACCCAGGTCGTCGCCAACGACGTGGACCCGTACGCGGTGGCGGCGGTGACCGTCAACGCGCGGGCCAACCGGGTACGGGTGCAGGCCCGTTCCGGTGACCTGCTCGACGACGACGGCACCCAGGCCGAGCTGCTGGTCGCCGGGGATGTCCTCTACGACCGGGAACTGGCCGACCGGGTGCTGCCCTACCTGCGACGGGCCGCCCAGGGTGGGACGCAGGTGCTGGTCGGTGACCCGGACCGGGGCCACCTGCCGTGGGACGTGCTGGAGGTGGTGGCCAGCTATCCGGTGCCCACCACCGAGCCGTCCGTCGACTCCCCGGTCCGCCGGGTGCAGGTGCTGCGTCCCCGGTGAACCCCGCAGGCCAACCAGGGCACCCCGAGAAAATTCGGGGAGTGATCAGGGTCGCGACCCGATGCGCCGGAGCACCCCCGGGCCGTAGCGTCGGCTCGTGCTCGACGAACTGGCCCGACTCGGTGACCTGCCCACCGCTCTGCTGATGGCGGCGCTCGGGCTGGTGATGCTCGCCGACGCCGTACCGCTGCTCGGTGTGCTCGTCCCCGGCGACGTGGCGATTCTCGCGGCGGTGGGGGTGGGTCGGCCCCTCGCCGGCGTCGCGACCATGGTGGCGGTGGTCGTCGGCTGCCTCGCCGGGTGGTCGCTGAGCTTCCTCGCCGGGCGGATCTACGGGGAGCGGCTGCGGCACAGCCGGGTCGGTGGCTGGATCGGCGAGGGGCGCTGGTCGGCCGCCGAGCAACTGCTGCGCTCCGGTGGCGGGCGGATGGTGCTCGTCGCACCCTTCCTGCCGGTGTTCAACACGCTGCTGCCGCTGGCCGCCGGGGGCCTGCGGATGTCGTACCGCCGGTTCGTCACGTGTGCCGCGCTCGGCGCGGCGGCGTGGGCCGGTCTCTATCTGGCGCTGGGGGTGGCGTCACGGGCCCTGGCCGGGCTGCTGCCCGGCGATCCGCTGCTGGTCACCATGGGGGTGGGCCTGGTGCTGGCCGGTCTGGTGCTGCTGGGCACCCGACGTCGGCTACGGACGGTGACCGCCCTCGGTCAGGCCGGCTGACCGCTGCCGCCCCGGTGACCGGTATCCGCCCCGGTGACCGGCGTTCGCCCGGTCACCGGGTGTGAGCCCGCCACCGGGTGCCCCGGGTCACCAGCCGCGCGCCCGCCACTGCGGCAGCGACGCCCGCTCCGCGCCGAGGGTGCTGTCGGCACCGTGCCCCGGATAGAACCAGGTGTCGTCGGGCAGCCGGTCGAACAGCTTGTGCTCGACATCGTCGATGAGCTGGCCGAACCGCTGCGGGTCCCGGTCGGTGTTGCCGACCCCGCCGGGGAACAGCGAATCCCCGGTGAAAAGGTGCGGGGTGCCGGCCGGGTCGCGGTAGAGCAGCGCGATCGACCCCGGGGTGTGCCCCTTGACGTGGATCACCTCCAACGTCTGCCCGCCCACCGTCACGGTGTCGCCGTCGGTCAGGGCCTGCGCCGCGATCGGCAGCCCCTCGGCGTCGTCGGCGTGCACCAGGGCCTGGGCGCCGGTGGTGGCGACGACCTCCTCCAACGCCACCCAGTGGTCCATGTGCCGGTGGGTGGTGACCACCGAGGTCAGGCCGGCGTCGCCGATCAGGTCGAGCAGCCGTGGTGCCTCGTTCGCGGCGTCGATCAGGACCTGCGCCCCGGTGTCGCGGCAGCGCAGCAGGTAGGCGTTGTTGTCCATCGGGCCGACCGACAGCTTGCTGACGGTGAGTCGGTCCAGTTCCCGGACGGCGGGCGGGCCGCCGTGGGTGACGTCTCCGGTGTAGCTCATGGGCGGTCTATATCCATTCGGGTGGGGTCGGGAGGGGACCGTCCGGGGTGACGGTCAACACGTCGCCGCTGCTGCGGCCGATCAACCAGGCGACCAGTTCGGCGGCGGGGCCGGCGACCTGCGGGGCGCCCTGCGGGTCGCCCACCACCAGCTCCGGCCGGTTACCGTCGGCGGGCCGTAGCACCAGCGCCGGGGCGTCCGGCCGCTCGGCGAGCCCGCCGGCCACCTCGTGCAGCAGGTGCTGGGCGAACGCGGCCGGCCAGTCCGCCGGCCGGTAGCCGGTGCCCAGGTCGACGTGGTGCACCTCCAGCTCGCGCCACCGGCCCCAGAGCACCAGGGCGACCGGCCACGGGCCGCGTCGGGTCTGCACGGTGCCCTGCCACGCGTGCGCCGGCATCGCGGCCACCGCCTCGGTGAACCGGTCGGTGCTGCGACGCAGGTCGGCCAGCAATTCGGCGGGCGGCCGGTCGGCACCGGCGGCGATGTCGGCGTCCCGCGCGGCGTCGCTGGCGTACATCGGGATGTCCTGCCCGGTTCGGGCGGAGGTGAGCAGGTTGACGAACCCGTCGGCGTTGCGGGCCAGGTGGGTCAGCACGTGGCCCCGGGTCCAGCCGGGCAGCAGGCTGGCAGCCGCGACGGCCGCCGCGTCGAGCCCGGCCGTGGTGTCCAGCAGGCGGGCGGCGGCGTCGGTCACCGCACCGGTCAACAGCAGTGGATCCGTGGTCACGCCACGACCCTAACGGTCCGGGGAGCGTTGCGCCGCCGGGGAATTCGCTTTCGGCGCGTCGGTGCGACGCCTACCGTCGGCTACGACGCGGTACCGGGACGACGGACGGGGGTGGTGATCATGCCGGTAGCAGGACGCGTGTTCGGCCACGACCAGTTCCGACCCCGGTGAGGATGACATGACCATCGATCTGACCGCTCTCGGCCTGGACGCCGAGCGGGCGGCGTACGCGCGACGGCGGCCGGACCGCCGCCCCGGCCGGGTGGCCCGGGTCGACCGGGGGGTGTGCACCGTGCTGGCCGCGGACGGACCGGTCCGCGCCAGCCTGGGCCCGGCGGTGCTGGCCGCCGCCGCCCGTGACCTGACCGCGTTGCCGTGCGCCGGTGACTGGGTGCTGCTGGCCCGCTGGCCGGACGGCCCGGTGACCGTCGACGCGGTGCTGCCCCGACGGACCGCGCTGATCCGCCGGACCGCCGGCAAGGACGCCAGCGGTCAGGTGCTCGCCGCCAACCTCGACGCCGCGGCGGTGGTCGAGCCGGTGCACCCGGAGCCGGACGCCGCCCGGATCGAACGGCTGCTCGCGCTGGCCCACGAGTCGGGGGCCACCCCGCTGGTGGTGCTCACCAAGGTCGACCTGGCCGCCGACCCGCAGGCGGTGGCCCGGCAACTCGCCGCGGTGGCCCCCGGGGTGCCGGTGCTGCCGGTCAGCGCCGAGCAGGGCACCGGCCTGGCACCGCTGCGTCCGCTGGTCGCCCCGGGTCGTACGCTGGCCCTGCTCGGCCCGTCCGGAGCGGGCAAGTCCAGCCTGGTCAACGCCCTGGTCGGGGCGGACGTCATGCCGACCCAGGCGATCCGACGCGTCGACGGCAAGGGCCGGCACACCACCACCTGGCGGGCGCTGGTCCCGGTGCCCGGTGGCGGGCGGTGCTGGACACCCCGGGGGTCCGGGCGGTCGGCCTGCTCGATGGGCACGCCGGCCTGGACCGGGCGTTCACCGACATCGCCGAGCTGGCCACCGGCTGCCGGTACGCCGACTGCGGGCACACCGCCGAGCCGGCCTGCGCGGTGCGGGAGGCGTTGGAGAACGGGGAACTGTCGCCCCGTCGCTGGGAGAGCTGGCGTCGGCTCCAGCGGGAGGTGGCCTACGAGGGTGGCCGTCGGCAGAGCCGGCTGGCCGCCGAGCGGCGGGGCGGTTGGCGAGGGGGTCGACGCCGGCCGGCCCGGCCGACCACGCCACCGCTGCCGGGCGGTTTCTGACCGGTGCCCGACCCGGCCGACAGCGGTCGGGTCGGGCACCGGGTCGGTGTGCCGCCGTGGTGCCGGTCCGAGCTGTGGCGCGGGCCGGGCGGTGGGCTGACCTGACCGGTGTGAGCTGGGGGAATGTGGGCGTGCACGAAGTTGTCGTACCCCGGGGCTAAAGTTGCCGGGGCGTTCCTTCCGCGCCCGTGAAACTGCTCAACTCACTCCGCAAACCGCTCAGATCACCTTCGTAGCGGACAGATCCGCCTCACATTCTTCTTTCGGGAGCACCCGCACCGTGGCCGACCGTCTGATCATCCGTGGCGCGCGCGAGCACAACCTGCGTGACGTCAGTCTCGACCTGCCCCGGGACGCGCTGATCGTCTTCACCGGGCTGTCCGGCTCCGGCAAGTCGAGCCTGGCCTTCGACACCATCTTCGCCGAGGGGCAGCGCCGCTACGTCGAGTCGTTGTCGTCGTACGCGCGGCAGTTCCTCGGCCAGATGGACAAGCCCGACGTCGACTTCATCGAGGGGCTGAGCCCGGCCGTCTCCATCGACCAGAAGTCCACCTCGCGCAACCCGCGCTCCACCGTCGGCACCATCACCGAGGTCTACGACTACCTGCGGCTGCTCTTCGCCCGCATCGGTGAGCCGCACTGCCCGGTCTGCGGCGAGCGGATCTCCCGGCAGAGCCCCCAGCAGATCGTCGACCGGGTGTTGACGATGGCCGAGGGGACCAGGTTCATGGTGCTCGCCCCGGTGGTCCGGGGCCGCAAGGGCGAGTACGTCGACCTCTTCGCCGAACTCCAGGCCAAGGGCTACGCCCGGGCCCGGGTCGACGGGGTGGTGCACCCGCTGACCGAGCCACCCAAGCTCAAGAAGCAGGAGAAGCACACCATCGAGGTGGTGATCGACCGGCTCAGCGTCAAGGCGGGCGCCAAGCAGCGGCTGACCGACTCGGTGGAGGCCGCGCTCGGCCTCTCCGACGGCCTGGTGCTGCTCGACTTCGTCGACCTGGCCGAGGACGACCCGGCCCGGGAACGTCGCTACTCCGAGCACCTGGCCTGCCCCAACGACCACCCGTTGGCGATCGAGGACCTGGAACCCCGGGTCTTCTCGTTCAACGCGCCCTACGGGGCCTGCCCGGAGTGCACCGGCCTGGGCACCAAGAAGGAGGTCGACCCGGAGCTGGTCGTCCCCGACCCGGAGCGCACCCTGCGCGAGGGCGCGCTGCAACCCTGGGCGACCGGGCACAACCTGGAATACTTCCTGCGCCTGCTGGAGGCGCTCGGCGAGAGCCAGCACTTCGACGTCGACACCCCGTGGCGGGCGCTGCCGGCGCGGGCGCAAAAGATCATCCTGCACGGCTCCGACGACCAGGTGCACGTGCGCTACCGCAACAAGTTCGGTCGGGAGCGGTCCTACTACACCGGCTTCGAGGGCGTGGTGCAGTGGATCGAGCGGCGGCACACCGACACCGAGAGCGAGTGGTCGCGGGACAAGTACGAGGGCTACATGCGCGACGTGCCCTGCGCGGCCTGCGGCGGCACCCGGCTCAAGCCCGAGGTGCTGGCGGTCACCATCGCCGGCAAGAGCATCGCCGAGGTGTGCAACCTGTCGGTGGGTGAGGCCGCCGAGCTGCTCGCCGGCATCGCACTGACCGACCGGCAGAAGATGATCGCCGAGCGGGTGCTCAAGGAGATCAACGCCCGGCTGCGGTTCCTGCTCGACGTCGGCCTGGACTACCTCTCGCTGGACCGGGCGGCCGGCACCCTGTCCGGTGGCGAGGCGCAGCGCATCCGGCTCGCCACCCAGATCGGGTCCGGCCTGGTCGGCGTGCTCTACGTGCTCGACGAGCCGTCGATCGGCCTGCACCAGCGGGACAACCACCGGCTGATCGAGACCCTGCTGCGGCTGCGCGGCCTGGGCAACACGCTGATCGTGGTCGAGCACGACGAGGACACCATCCGGGTGGCCGACTGGATCGTCGACATCGGGCCCGGCGCGGGGGAGCACGGCGGCCGGATCGTGCACAGCGGCTCGGTGCCGGAGCTGCTGGACAATCCCGAGTCGGTGACCGGGGCGTACCTGTCGGGCCGGCGGGAGATCCCGACACCGCAGCAGCGTCGACCGCAGACGCCGGAGCGGGAGCTGGTGGTGCACGGGGCGCGCGAGCACAACCTGCGCAACCTGACCGTGCCGTTCCCGCTGGGGCAGCTCATCGCGGTCACCGGGGTCTCCGGCTCGGGCAAGTCGACGCTGGTCAACGACATTCTCTATGCGGTGCTGGCCAACCAGATCAACGGCGCGCGGCTGGTGCCGGGCCGGCACACCCGGGTCTCCGGGCTGGAGCACGTCGACAAGGTGGTCGGCGTCGACCAGTCGCCGATCGGCCGTACCCCGCGCTCCAACCCGGCGACCTACACCGGGGTCTGGGACCACGTCCGCAAGCTGTTCGCCGAGACCACCGAGGCCAAGGTCCGGGGGTACGGCCCCGGCCGGTTCTCGTTCAACGTCAAGGGTGGCCGCTGCGAGGCGTGCTCCGGCGACGGCACCATCAAGATCGAGATGAACTTCCTGCCGGACGTCTACGTCCCGTGCGAGGTCTGCAAGGGCGCCCGGTACAACCGGGAGACCCTGGAGGTGCACTACAAGGGCAAGACCGTCTCCGACGTGCTGGAGATGCCGATCGAGGAGGCGGCCGAGTTCTTCTCCGCCATCCCCGCCATCCACCGGCACCTGCGCACGCTCAACGACGTGGGTCTGGGTTACGTCCGGCTGGGTCAGCCCGCGCCGACGCTGTCCGGCGGTGAGGCGCAGCGGGTCAAGCTGGCCTCCGAGTTGCAGAAGCGTTCCACCGGTCGCACGGTCTACGTGCTCGACGAGCCCACCACCGGCCTGCACTTCGAGGACATCCGCAAGCTGCTGATGGTGCTGGAGGGCCTGGTCGACAAGGGCAACACGGTGATCACCATCGAGCACAACCTCGACGTGATCAAGACGGCCGACTGGCTGATCGACATGGGCCCGGAGGGTGGTCACCGGGGCGGCACGGTGCTCGCCACCGGCACCCCGGAGGAGGTCGCCGAGGTCGCCGAGAGCCACACCGGCCAGTTCCTGCGCTCGGTGCTCAAGCTCGACGGCCAGGCCCGGGGGGCGAAGGCGGCGGTGACCCGGGCGTCCCGGGCCAACGGTGCGACGCCGAAGGCGCGTACCCGCAAGGTGCCCGCCGCAGCCCGCTGACCCGGCGGGTCGACGACCGGCCCCGCCCCGGGGTCCGGCGCGGACATTCCCGGGCGGGTGGGGTGAACCGTCGGGCACAGTGGTGCGTGTGCTCCAGTGAGGCCGCGATGGTCGACGACCTGCGGCGGCAGTCGAGAGGAAGGCCGGAGATGAACGACGATCAGGTGCTGACCGGGCCCGGTACGCAGACCCGACGCGCCCTGCTGGCCGGGGCCGGTGCGGTGGGGGCCTCGGTTCTCCTGACCGCCTGCGGCGACGACTCCGGTGACGAACCGGCCACCCCGGCCACCGGTGGGCCGGCCGCGACCTCCGGCGGGTCCGGTGCCGCCGCGATCGCCAAGACCGCCGACATCCCGGTCGGCGGCGGCCAGGTCTACGCCGCGCAGGGCGTGGTGATCACCCAGCCGACGGAGGGGCAGTTCAAGGGTTTCGACCCGATCTGCACCCACCAGGGCTGCCCGGTGTCGAACGTCGACGGCGGGACGATCAACTGCACCTGCCACAACAGCAAGTTCGCCATCACCGACGGCGCGGTCAAGGAGGGGCCGGCGACCAAACCGCTGGCCGCCAAGGAACTCAAGATCGACGGCGACCAGATCTCGCTGGCCTGACCGACACCGGCCGGCCCGGAGGACGTCCTCCGGGCCGGCCGGTCGGGTTCACTGCGGGTAGACCGCCATCTCCCAGATCGAGTAGCCGTACGTGGTGGCCCGGGTCACCCCGTGCATCCGGACGTAGCGGGCGCTCGTCGTGGGGAAGGCCGCCACGTCGGTGCCGCCGTCGCCGGCCGTGGTCGACCAGACCGTACGCCAGGTCGACCCGTCGTTGGACACCTCGATCCGGTACGACCGGGCGTACGCCGACTCCCAGGCCAGCGTCACCCGACCCACCTGGCGGGCCGACCCGAGGTCCACGGTCAGCCACTGGTCGTCCGCCCAGCTGCTCGCCCAGCGGGTGCCGAGGTCGGAGTCGACGGCCTTGGCCGCCCCGAAGAACAGCTCACTGCCGGACGCGCTGACCGGCCGGCCGGCGGCCAGGTTGGTCAGGTCGTCGCCCCGGCGGGACGGGAACGACACCACCTGCTGGAAGGTGGGCCGGTTCTGCCAGGCGGTGGTGGCGTGCTTGATCCCGCCCAGCGGCGACTGGATGATCGCGTCCGCGCACCACTGGTCACCGGCGGCGCAGCTCGCGTCGCCGGGATAGGTCTGGGCGGCCGGGGTGGCCGCCGCCGTGCGTAGCGTGTCCAGCAGCACCTGCCGGCAGCCGGCCAGGTTCCCGGCCCCGCAGTAGCTCCGGCCCAGCCCGCCGCGCACCGGGTCGCCGAGCACCGCGCGCAGGTCCTTGTCGACGTAGCCCCACCAGCCGTACTGGAAGGACGAGCCCTTGTGCGACTGGGCCTCGTTGGCCGAGGTCGGCAGGTTGGACTTGTCGCCCTGCTGGTACCCGGAGGGGGACTCGTTGATCTGGATCGCGTTGATCAACGACTGGTAGAGGTCCGGGCCCAGCTGGTCGCGGAACATCCCCCGGACCAGCAGCGGCCACCAGGCGTCGAAGGTGCGGATCGCGTCGGCGTGCCGGTAGACCTTCGACCCCTTCGCGGTCTCCACCCGCAGCGCGCCGTCCTGCCGCCACGCCTTGAGCCGGCTGATCTCGGTGGCCAGCGCGGCGTCGGCGACGGGCTGGCTCTCCAGCACCCGGATCAGCTCGTCGAGCACCTCGGCCCCGCGCAGGTCGGTCACGCCGGCCTGCTCGACCAGCGCGGTCAGCGAGCCCCGGTCGAACTTCCGGCCGGCCTGAAGGCCCGCCTTGAGCGGGCGGTCCAGCAGGTCGGCCCGGTGCACCGCGCCGAAGCTGTAGTTGCCGTCCGCGCCGCCGAAGTCCTTGGCCTGCTTGTTGTTCCAGCTGACGTAGTAGTCCTGGTTGACCGACCGGGGGTGGGCGGCCAGCGGGGCGTAGTTGGCGGTGTTCGTCGCCGGGTCGAAGCCCTGCCACTCGTAGGCCGGCTCGGCCTTCATCGGCAGGTTCGGGTTGGACCCGGCGGCCCGCACCGGGTTCAGCCCGGAGTTGAAGTACGCCGACTCGGTGGAGTTGACGTAGAACCAGTTGAACGCGTACTCGACGTTGTTGGCCGAGGCGACGAAGGCGTCCGCCGAGCCCATCTCGGCCGGGTCGTTGAACATCTGGAAGCCGATCGCCGAGTCGGCCTCGTGCCGGTAGGTGGAGCGGAGCTGGGTGAACGCGTGCGGTTTGCCGCCCACCGTGCCCCGCCAGGACACCAGGCCGAGCTTCGTGCGCCAGGCCACGAGCTTGTACGACCCCTTGGCGGTGCCGTCGGCGAGGGTCGGCGTCCACTTGTTGACGTGCGCGAGCTGCTCCATCGCCACGCACTGCCCCCGGTAGAGGTAGTGGTCGGCGGCGAGGGTGGGGGCGCTGCCGTCGGTGGTGCACAGCGGCACCGCGTAGCTGTCGGTGATGTCGTGGATCGACGAGGTGGCGCTCCACGCGTAGTCCTGCCCCCGGCCGAGCAGCACGTAGAGGTTGAGACCGGCGAACGCCGCGCCCCGGGCACTGATCCCCGGGCCCTGCAACTCCTGCACCATCAGCAGTTGCGGGGAGAAGTAGCCGGTCTGCGGGCCGAAGACCGCGACCGGGTGTCCGGTGGCCGAGTTCCCGGCCGAGACCACCGCCGCGTTGGACATGCCCCGGTGCGCCGGGCTGATGGTCAGCCCGGACAGCGCGGCGGCCAGCTCACCGGACGCGCTGGTGCCGGGGGCACGGGCCGGGGCGGCGGTGCTGCCGGCGGAGCCGGTCGGGTCGGTGAAGATCGGCTCGACCCGGGCCGAGCCGGCGTCGGGCAGTGCCACGCTCGCCGCGTCCGGGGAGGCGTCGCCGTACGGGAAGCTCTGCCCGTCGTGCAGGGTCAGCACGGTCTCCGGGTCGTTCTGGTTGCGGAACGCCGTCCACACCCTGTCGCCCTCGGTGGCGCCGTACTTGGCGCGGGCGGCGATGCGGACCAGCGCGGACTGCATCTCGGTGCCGCCCCCGCCGCCGAACAGGCCGCCCACCACGCCGGCGATGGCGATCAGGTCGGTGAGCTGGAACGGCTCCGGGCCGCCGGCGTTGGTGACCGCGTCCAGGTGGCCGGTGAGCACGTACTCGCCGGGGCAGTTGCGGGCGCCCATGCAGACGCCGATGTAGGCGTTGATGCCGGCGATGTACTCCTGCACGTCGGCGTAGAGCTGCTGGCCGCGCGGACCCTTCGTGCGCAGCGCCTCGACCTGCGCCTGGAGGTCCGCCTCGGTGTAGGGCGAGTTGCGCCAGACGCTCTGCTCCAGGGCCCGGTTGCCGGGGGCGCCCCCGGCGAACGAGGTGAGGGTGCCCCGGCCGACGTGCCGTAGCAGGTCCATGGTGAACAGTCGGTCCTCGGCCCCGGCGTAGCCCGCGCCGTACATGGTGCCGCCCCGGGTGGTGCCGGTGACGTGCGGGACGCCTGTCGCCTTGTCCCGCAGGATGCGCACGTCGGAGCGGGGCGAGTAGTCGCGTTCGACCTGCCCCTGCGGCACTCCGAAGGAGGCGTCGTTGAAGAACGAGCCGATCTGTTCCTCGCGCAGCCCGGCGTAGCCGTAGACCAGGTCGGCGTAGCGGTCGAGCTGGTCGGCGGAGTGCCGGGGCAGGGTGCCGAGGGTCTGGTTGCCCAGCACCTCGACGAGGGTGGCGTTGCCGTTCTGGCCGGGTGGCAGGATGTCGCCGCACTCGCCGAGGCAGTAGTCCTCGGGGCTGAACGCGGCACGTGGCGCGGCGGCCTCGGCCGGGGCGGCGGGGGTCGCGGTGAGCAGGGCGGCGACGCTGATGCCGGCGGTCAGTCCGGCGAGCAGGCGGCGGACGGTGGGGGGACGGGGCATGGTGATCCTCCGATGAGGATGGGGATCTTTACGTGAATAACATTCGGTTACCGGATGGTAATCTCCGCTCGTCGATATCGGAAGACGTCCATCGAGCGGCTGCCGGATCTTTCCCCGGGAGTATCGAGCCGGTCGGCGCGCGTGGATAGCTTTCGATCCGGCACCCGGGCTGACGCCCGCCCCTCGCCCCACCCCGCCCGGCGCTCACCCGCCGGCCCTCCCGCCCGGACCGGTGCTCACCCGCCGGTCCCCCAACCCTGACCGGTGCTCACTGCCGGTCCCGCCCCCGACCGGCGGACACCCGCCGGTCCCGCCACTCCAGATTGGACCGTCGATGAAGGTCGTCCGTCTGCTCGCGTCCGCGACGCTGCTCGCGGCCGTGCTCACCCCGCCCGCGCCGGCCGCCGCGTCCCCGGGCACCGCCGCCGCCGCGCCCACCTCGGGGGCGTTCTCCGTGCTCACCTACAACGTCGCCGGGCTGCCCGACATCATCTCCAGCGGCGACCCGGCGACCAACACCCGGCCGATCGGCGAACGGCTCGGCGGGTACGACATCGTGCACGTCCAGGAGGACTTCAACTACCACGCCGACCTGTACGCCACCGACCAGCACCCGTACCGCACCCCGACCAGCGGGGGAGTGCCGTTCGGCAGCGGCCTCAACACGCTGTCGAACTACCCGTACAGCGACTTCGCCCGGGTGAAGTGGAACTCCTGCAACGGCACCGACTGCCTCACCCCGAAGGGCTTCACCGCCAGCCGCATCCGGCTCGCCGAGGGCGTCTTCGTCGACTTCTACAACGCCCACCCCAACGCCGGCACCACCGACGCCGACCTGGCCGCCCGCCGGTCCAACCTCAGCCAGCTCTCCGCGTACGTCGCCGCCAACTCGGCCGGCAACGCGGTGGTCCTGATGGGTGACCTGAACGTCCGCTACACCCGTACCGGAGACAACATCCGGGACCTGGTGGCGGCCAACGGCCTCACCGACGTCTGGGTGCAGCAGGAACGGGGCGGCCAGCCGCCGGCCGCCGGTGACCCCGCGCTGGTCTGCGACGAGGCCAACGTGACCGACTCCTGCGAGGTGGTCGACAAGATCCTCTACCGGGGCAACAAGCTGGTCAACCTCACCCTGAACCGCTACCACAACGAGCACGCCCGGTTCCTCACCCCGACCGGCGGGCCGCTGTCCGACCACTACCCGCACGCCGCCTGGTTCGACTGGACCCTCGCCCCGACGCTGCGGGCCAGCGATACCTGGGGCGGCCCGCACGGCACCGGCTTCACCGACGCCGACCGGGTCGGCCCGGCGGTGACCCGGGTCACCCTGCGCGGCGGCTCCCGGCTCGACGCCGTCGGCGTCGACCTCGCCGACGGCGGCCAGCTGCGCCACGGCGGCACCGGCGGGACCGAGACCGGCCTCACCCTGGCCCCCGGCGAGCGGATCACCCAGGTCACTCTGACCCAGGGCCAGAAGGACGGCCGGACCAGGATCTTCTCGGCCCGGCTCGGCACCGACCAGGGCCGCACCCTCAGCGCCGGTACGCCCACCTCGGCGACGGTCACCTTCACCGCGCCCCCGGGCGGTCGACTGGCCGGCTTCTTCGGCCGCAGCGGCACCGAGGTCGACCAGCTCGGTGTGATCTGGAGTGTCGGGGGCAACGGATAGTCTCGGTGCCGTGGCTGATCCCTCGACCTACCGCCCCGCGACCGGCACGATCCCCGAGTCCCCCGGGGTCTACCGGTTCCGCGACGGCACCGGCCGGGTGATCTACGTCGGCAAGGCCAAGAGTCTGCGCAGCAGGCTCAACTCCTACTTCGCCGACCCGTGGGGGCTGCACGAGCGCACCCGGCAGATGGTCACCACCGCCGAGTCGGTCGACTGGGTCACCGTGGGCACCGAGGTCGAGGCGCTCCAGCTCGAATACACCTGGATCAAGCAGTACGACCCCCGGTTCAACGTCCGGTACCGCGACGACAAGTCGTACCCGTACCTGGCGGTCACCCTCGACGAGGAATACCCGCGGCTGCAGGTCATGCGGGGCGCGAAGCGTAAGGGCGTGCGGTACTTCGGGCCGTACTCGCACGCCTGGGCGATCCGCGAGACGCTCGACCTGCTGCTGCGGGTCTTCCCCGCCCGCACCTGCTCCGCCGGGGTGTTCAAGCGGGCCGGGCAGGTGGGCCGGCCCTGCCTGCTCGGTTACATCGGCAAGTGCTCCGCGCCCTGCGTGGGCACCGTCTCCGCCGACGCGCACCGGGCCATCGTCGACAACTTCTGCGAGTTCATGGCCGGCCGTACCGACAGCATGGTGCGTCGCCTCGAACGCGAGATGACCGAGGCCAGCGAGCAGTTGGAGTTCGAGCGGGCGGCCCGGCTCCGCGACGACGTGGCCGCCCTGCGCCGGGCCATGGAGAAGCAGACCGTGGTGCTCGGCGACGGCACCGACGCCGACGTGGTCGCCTTCGCCGACGACCCCCTCGAAGCGTCCGTGCAGGTCTTCCACGTCCGCGACGGTCGGGTACGCGGCCAACGCGGCTGGGTGGTGGAAAAGACCGAGGAGCTGACCACCGGCGACCTGGTGCACCACTTCTGCACCCAGGTCTACGGCGGCGAGCAGGGCGAGGCGGACGTCCCCCGGGAGTTGCTCGTCCCCGAGCTGCCCGGTGACGCCGACGCGCTCGCCGACTGGCTCAGCGCCCGCCGGGGCAGCCGGGTGTCGCTGCGGGTGCCCCAGCGCGGCGACAAGAAGACCCTGCTGGAGACCGTGGGCCGCAACGCGAAGGACGCGCTGGCCCGGCACAAGCTCAAGCGGGCCGGCGACCTCACCACCCGGGGCAAGGCGCTCGACGAGATCAGCGAGGCGCTCGGCATGCGTACCTCGCCGCTGCGCATCGAGTGCTTCGACGTCTCCCAGATCCAGGGCACCGACGTGGTGGCCAGCATGGTCGTCTTCGAGGACGGGCTGCCCCGCAAGAGCGAATACCGCCGGTTCATCGTCCGGGGCGCCACCGACGACCTGTCGGCGATGTCCGAGGTGCTGCGCCGCCGCTTCGCCCGCTACCTCGACGCCCGCGCCGAGACCGGTGAGCTGGGCGAGGAGACCGCGTCCGACCCCGACCGCCCCGGCATCGACCCGACCACCGGCCGGCCACGCAAGTTCGCGTACCCGCCGCAGCTGGTGGTGGTCGACGGCGGTGCCCCGCAGGTGGCGGCGGCCGCCCAGGCGCTGGCCGAGCTGGGCATCGACGACGTGGCGCTGTGCGGGCTGGCCAAGCGGCTGGAGGAGGTCTGGCTCCCCGACGACGACTACCCGGTCATCCTGCCGCGCACCTCCGAGGGGCTCTACCTGCTGCAACGCGCCCGGGACGAGGCGCACCGGTTCGCCATCACCTTCCACCGGCAGCGGCGCTCCAAGCGGATGACCGAATCAGCCCTGGACACCGTCCCCGGGCTGGGTGAGGTCCGCCGCAAGGCGTTGCTGCACCACTTCGGCTCGCTCAAACGGCTCTCCGCCGCCACCGTGGAGGAGATCGTCGAGGTGCCCGGGGTGGGCCGGCGCACCGCCGAGGCGATCCTCGCCGCCCTCGACGACGACCCGAAGACCACCGCCCCCACCCCGGCCGACTGACGGCGGTCAGGGCTGGTCGGCGAGGACGGTGAGGATGGACTCGCCGTACTTGGCCAGCTTGTTCTCGCCGACGCCGCTGATCCTCGACAGCTCGGCCAGCGAGGTGGGGGAGTCGGTGGCGATCTGCCGCAGCGTCGCGTCGTGGAAGATCACGTACGCGGGCACGCCCTGTTCCTTGGCGGTGGCTCCCCGCCAGGCACGCAGCCGCTCGAACAGCGACCCGGCCGCCGGGGACAGCTCGGCGACCACGGTGGCCGCGCCGCGCGGCTTCGCCGAGCGGGCCGAGGCCACCTTCTCCGGCTCCCGGCGCATGGTGACCGTGCGGCGGCGGGCCAGCACGTCCGCGCTGGCCTCGGTGAGCGCCAGCGTGCCGTAGTCGCCCTCGACCGCCAGCAGCCCCTCGGCGAGCAGCTGCCGGACCACCCCGCGCCACTCCGTATCGCGCAGCTCGGTGCCGATGCCGAAGGTGCTCAGCGCGTCGTGGCCGTGCTGGCTGATCTTGTCGTTCTGCTTGCCGAGCAGGATGTCGACGCAGTGCCCGGCGCCGAAGCGCTGGTTGCGCTCCCGGTCGAGCCGGTAGACGGTGGACAGCAGCTTCTGCGCGGCCACCGTGCCGTCCCAGGTCTCCGGCGGGGTCAGGCAGGTGTCGCAGTTGCCGCAGTCGGCCGTGCCGGGCTGGCCGAAGTATTCGAGCAGCTGCACCCGTCGGCAGCGGACCGTCTCGCAGAGCGCCAGCATGGCGTCCAGGTGGGTGGCGAGGTTACGGCGGTGGGCCAGGTCGCCGTCGGACGTCTCGATCATCTTGCGTTGCTGCACCACGTCCTGGAGGCCGTAGGCGAGCCACGCCGTCGACGGCAGGCCGTCCCGGCCGGCCCGCCCGGTCTCCTGGTAGTAGCCCTCGACCGACTTGGGCAGGTCGAGGTGGGCCACGAAGCGGACGTCCGGCTTGTCGATGCCCATCCCGAAGGCGATCGTGGCGACCATGACCAGGCCGTCCTCGCGCAGGAAACGCTGCTGGTTGGTGGCGCGGGTGCCCGAGTCCAGGCCGGCGTGGTAGGGCAGCGCGGCGACCCCGTTGGCGACCAGGAACTCGGCAGTCTTGTCCACCGAGGCCCGGGACAGGCAGTAGACGATGCCGGCATCGCCCGGGTGCTCGTCGCGCAGCAGGGCCAGCAACTGCTTGCGCGGCTCCTTCTTGGGCACGATCCGGTACTGGATGTTGGGCCGGTCGAAGCTGGCCACGAAGTGCTTCGCCTCGGTCAGCTGGAGCCGGGTGGCGATCTCGGCCCGGGTGGCGCTGGTGGCGGTCGCGGTCAGCGCGATCCGGGGTACCGTCGGCCACCGCTCGTGCAGCATCGACAGGGCCAGGTAGTCGGGGCGGAAGTCGTGCCCCCACTGGGACACGCAGTGCGCCTCGTCGATGGCGAACAGGCCGATCCGGCCCCGGTCGAGCAGTTGCTGCACGCCCCGGGTGCCCAGCGCCTCGGGGGCCAGGTAGAGCAGATCCAGTTCCCCGGCGACGAAGGCCTGCTCGACCGTGCGCCGGGCCGCGTAGTCCTGCGTCGAGTTGAGGAAACCCGCGCGTACGCCGACCGCCGTCAGCGCGTCGACCTGGTCCTGCATGAGGGCGATCAGCGGGGAGACGACCACCGCGACGCCGTCGCGGACCAGCGCCGGGACCTGGTAACACAGTGACTTGCCGCCACCGGTGGGCATCAGCACCAGGGCGTCCCCACCGGCCACCACGTGATCGATGATTTCCTGCTGGAAGCCCCGGAAGGCGTCGTAGCCGAAGACCCGGCGGAGCACGTCGAGGGCGTCGGAGGCGCGCAACTCGGTGGGGGAGACCATCCGGGGAGTCTACGAGCCGGCCCCGACACCACCGTCCACGACGCCCCCGGACCCGCCCCGATCCGCCCCGCTTCCGGCGGCACCCTCGTCCTCAGCGGTGCCCCCGCCGGAGCCGGCGGGTGTCCGACCCGGCGGGCCCTCACCCGGTGCTGTCCCCGTCACCCCAGCAGAGGCCGCCGATGCCGGCGGCGCTGTGGAAGCCGAGACGCCGTGCGGTTGGATGGCCTGATGGCGGTACACATCGATATCGACGCACTCCGGGACGCGGCCGGGGTCGAGGTCTGCGCAGCGGCGGACAAGCTGACGGCCTCCGGCCAGCCGCCGGAGGTCCTCCCGGTCGACGGCGGAGCATCCGGGGTGGTCCACGAGGCGGGTCGGCCGCCGTACGAGGTCTGGGTGGGGGTCACGGCGGACGGCTTCACCGCCGAGTGCGACTGTGCCGCCGAGACCGACCTGTGTGCGCACGCGGTGGCCCTCACCGCCGCCGCCCTGGCCGAGGGCTTCGCGTGGTCGTCGACGGCCACCCCGCAGTTGGACCCGGCGGTCGACCCCCGGGTCGCGGAGCTGACCGTACTCGCGCGTGGGCTGCCCGCGCGCCGGCTGGCGGCGCTGGTCGCCGAGTGGGCGGCCACGGACCCGGTGTGGGAGGGCGCGCTACGGGCGCAGGCCGGCCAGCCCGCGCCCCGCACCGCCGTCGAACTGGACGGAGACTAGGACGATCGTGCCGCCACCGTCGCGGTGCGGAGGTGGTGACACTTCTCCCGTCGAGCGGTATGCCTGTCCGGCATAAATATGACGGACAGGCATACCGCTCCGCGCCAGGCAATGCTCCGGATGCCGGTCGAACGCCGAGCCGACCCCGCCGGGCGACCCGCCGTCGGGCGTGCCGGGATCGACGCCGCCCACCGGGATAGAGTCGTCGACTGACCCTGCGCGGTACGGGACCCATCGGGGCTCGCCGCCACGGAACCGGGAGTGGTGGAATGGGCGAGGCGCGGACAACCGGCGGGCACGTCGAGGGCGGCACGGCGGAGTCGGACACCACGCTGGTGGTGGTCACCGGCCTGTCCGGCGGTGGCCGCAGCACGGTGGCGCGCGCCCTGGAGAACGTCGGCTACTACGTGGTGGACAACCTGCCGCAGGCGCTGATGCTGGACATGGCCGAGCTGGCGATGAAGGCCGGCGGGGCGGCCCGGCGTACCGCGATGGTGCTGGACGTGCGGTCGCGGGCGTTCTCCACCGACCTGGCCGGGGCGATCCGGGAGCTGAAGGAACGTGGCTTCTCGCCCCGGGTGGTCTTCGTCGACGCCGACGACGAGGTGCTGATCCGGCGGTTCGAGAGCGTGCGCCGGTCGCACCCGTTGCAGGGTGAGGGGCGGTTGGCCGACGGGATCGCCGTCGAGCGGGCCCTGCTGGAGGAGGCCCGCGACCAGGCCGATGTGATCATCGACACCAGCCACCTCAACGTCAACCAGCTCCGCCGTCGGGTCGAGGAGCTGTTCGGCGGGGAGGACGCCCGGCGGTTGCGGCTCACCGTGCTCTCGTTCGGCTTCAAGTACGGCCTGCCGCCGGACGCCGATTTCGTCCTCGACGCCCGGTTCCTGCCGAATCCGTACTGGGTGCCGGAGCTGCGGGAGCACACCGGTCGGGAGGCGGCGGTCAGCGCGTACGTGCTCGGTCAGGAGGGCGCGGACGCCTTCGTCGCCTCGTACGCCGAGCTGGTCAACGCCACCACCGCCGGTTTCGAGCGGGAGGGCAAGCGTTACCTGACGGTGGCCGTGGGCTGCACCGGCGGCAAGCACCGCAGCGTGGCGATCGCCGAGGAGCTGGCCGAGCGGCTGCGCCAGTCGGGGCTGGCCGCCAATGCGCAGCACCGGGACCTGGGGCGGGAGTGACGGTGCGGTCGGTGGTCGCCTTCGGCGGGGGGCACGGACTGTCCGCCTCGCTGCGGGCGCTGCGGCACTGCGCCGGGGAGTTGGACCTGGACATCACCGCCGTGGTCACCGTCGGCGACGACGGCGGCTCCAGCGGCCGGCTCCGGGCCGAACGCGGCGGCCTGCCCCCGGGCGACCTGCGGCAGGCACTGGTCGCGTTGGCCGGGGACCATCCGGCCACCCGACGTAGCGCCGGGCTGTTCCAGCACCGGTTCGCCGGTGCCGCCCGGGACGGGCTGGCCGGTCACGCGGTGGGCAACCTGGTGCTCTGCGGCCTGATGGAGCAGCTCGGCGACCCGGTCGCCGCGCTGGCGCACGCGGGGGCGATGCTCGGCGCGGTCGGCCGGGTGCTGCCGATGTCCGCCCAGCCGGTGGACATCGAGGCCCGGGTCCGTGGCCTCGACCCGGCCCACCCCGACGAGGTACGCACGGTGCGCGGCCAGCACCAGGTGGCGGTGACCACCGGCACGGTGCAGGCGCTGCGGATCACCCCGGACGCCCCGGTGGCCTGCGCGGAGGCGGTGGCCGCGATCGGCGACGCCGACTGGTTGATCTTCGGACCGGGCAGCTGGTACACCAGCGTGCTGCCGCACCTGCTGGTGCCGGGGCTGGCCGAGGCGATCGTGACCAGCCCGGCCCGGCGACTGGTCACCCTCAACCTGGCCGCCGAGAAGGAGACCCTGGGTCTCTCGGTGGCCGACCACCTGGCCGCCCTGCGTTGGTACCTTCCGCAGCTCACCGTCGACTACGTGGTGGCCGACTCCAAGGCGGTGGGTGACCCCGAACCGGTCGGGCGTGCGGCAGAATCGCTTGGTGCCCGGTTGGTCCTCGCCCCGGTCGCCGTCGACGACGGCACGCCCCGTCACGATCCGGCCGCCCTGGCTGCCGCACTGGTGCCTGTCCTGGGCGTCGATCGTTAAGCACGTACGTAATCACCGGCGACACGCCGGTACCGGTCCGTGAGGGGGCGCACAATGGCGATGACGGCTGCGGTCAAGGACGAGCTGAGCCGGGTCGACGTGCCCAAGCCCTGCTGCCGGCGGGCGGAGATGGCGGCGCTGCTGCGCTTCGCCGGTGGGCTGCACATCGTCTCCGGTCGGGTGGTGGTGGAGGCGGAGCTGGACACCGGGGCGGTGGCCCGCCGGCTGCGCCGGGAGATCGCCGAGGTCTACGGCTATCCCAGCGAGATCCACGTGCTCGCCTCCGGCGGGCTGCGCAAGGGCAGCCACTTCATCGTCCGGGTGGTCAAGGACGGCGAGGCGCTGGCCCGGCAGACCGGCCTGCTCGACGTCCGGGGCCGGCCCGTACGCGGCCTGCCGCCGCACGTGGTGGCGGCGAACGTCTGCTGCGCGGTGGCGGCCTGGCGGGGCGCGTTCATGGCGCACGGCTCGTTGACCGAGCCGGGCCGCTCCAGTGCGTTGGAGATCACCTGCCCGGGGCCGGAGTCCGCGTTGGCACTGGTGGGGGCGGCCCGTCGGATCGGCATCACCGCCAAGAACCGGGAGGTGCGCGGGGTGGACCGGGTGGTGGTCAAGGACGGTGACGCGATCGCCGCGCTACTCACCCGGGTCGGCGCGCACTCCAGCGTGTTGGCCTGGGAGGAGCGTCGGGTACGCCGGGAGGTGCGGGCCACGGCCAACCGGTTGGCGAACTTCGACGACGCCAACCTGCGCCGCTCGGCGCGGGCGGCGGTGGCCGCCGCCGCCCGGGTCACCCGGGCACTGGAGATCCTCGCCGACGACGCGCCGAACCATCTCACCTCGGCCGGTCAGCTGCGGCTGGAGCACCGGCAGGCGTCGCTGGAGGAGTTGGGCGCGCTGGCCGACCCGCCGTTGACCAAGGACGCGATCGCCGGGCGGATCCGCCGGCTGCTGGCGTTGGCCGACAAGCGGGCCCGTGACCTGGGCATCCCGGATACCGAAGCGGCAGTCACGCCGGACATGCTCGTGGTCTGATAGGACGGTGGGCCGCCATCCCGCGGGCGCGTGCGAGGCACGGGCCGGCGGGCGTGACGTGCCCCGGGTCGGGTGGGTGGGGCGTGCCGTGCCGTCGACCCGACGGGGTCACCACCCGCCGCAGCACGGCGGGGCACGCTCGGATAGGGTCGTCAGGTACGGCAAGGGGGCCGGCACAGGCACTCCTCGCCGTGCACGCCGCCTCAGGCGGTCAGGTCCTCCCAGACCGTGGCGGGGTGGCCGAGACGAATCGTCAACGGCCGGCTCACCGGCCGGCGCACACACCTCCGCCGGCCCGTTCTGACGTCGGCGGACCAGAACGCGAGGAGATGGGACCTGTGACCATCCGGGTTGGCATCAACGGCTTCGGCCGCATCGGCCGTAACTTCTTCCGGGCCGTGCTGGCGTCCGGCGCCGACATCGAGGTCGTCGCCGTGAACGACCTGACCGACAACGCGACGCTCGCCCACCTGCTCAAGTACGACAGCATCCTCGGTCGTCTGCCGCACGAGGTCAAGGCCACCGCCGACGAGATCACCGTCGGTGGCAAGACCATCAAGGCGTTCGCCGAGAAGGACCCGTCGAAGCTGGCGTGGGGCGACGCCGGGGCGGACGTCGTCATCGAGTCCACCGGTTTCTTCACCGACGGCACCAAGGCCAAGGCGCACATCGACGGCGGGGCCAAGAAGGTCATCATCTCCGCCCCGGCGAAGAACGAGGACGTCACGGTCGTCATGGGCGTGAACCACGACCAGTACGACCCGGCCAAGCACACCATCATCTCGAACGCGTCGTGCACCACGAACTGCCTGGCCCCGATGGCGAAGGTCCTCCAGGACACCTTCGGCATCGAGAAGGGCCTGATGACCACGATCCACGCGTACACCCAGGACCAGAACCTCCAGGACGCGCCGCACAAGGACCTGCGTCGGGCCCGCGCCGCCGCGCTGAACATCGTCCCCACCTCGACCGGTGCCGCCAAGGCGATCGGGCTGGTGCTGCCGGTACTCAAGGGCAAGCTGGACGGTTACGCGCTGCGGGTGCCGATCCCGACCGGCTCGGCCACCGACCTGACCGTCGAGGTCGGCCGGGAGACCACCGTGGACGAGGTCAACGCCGCGATCAAGGCCGCCGCGGACGGCCCGCTCAAGGGCATCCTGGTCTACAACGAGGACCCGATCGTCTCGTCCGACATCGTCACCGACCCGGCGTCGTGCATCTTCGACGCGCCGCTGACCAAGGTCATCGGCAACCAGGTCAAGGTCGTCGGCTGGTACGACAACGAGTGGGGCTACTCCAACCGGCTCGTCGACCTGGTCAAGCTGGTGGGTTCCTCGCTGTGAGCATCCGCAACCTCGACGACCTGCTCGCCGAGGGGGTGTCAGGTCGGCGCGTGCTGGTGCGCGCCGACCTGAACGTCCCACTCGACAAGCAGACCGGGGAGATCACCGACGACGGCCGGATCCGGGCCGTCCTGCCCACCCTGGGCGCGCTCGTGCAGGCCGGGGCGAAGGTCGTGGTCTGCTCGCACCTGGGTCGCCCGAAGGGTGCCCCGGACCCGCAGTACAGCCTCCGCCCGGTTGCCGGGCGGCTCGGTGAGCTGCTCGACGCGCCTGTGCACTTCGCCACCGACACCGTCGGCGAGTCCGCCCGCAGCACCGTGGACGCGCTGGCCGACGGCCAGGTGGCCCTGCTGGAGAACCTCCGTTTCAACAAGGGGGAGACCAGCAAGGACGACACCGAGCGGGGGGCCTTCGCCGACCAGCTCGCCGCGTTCGGCGAGGCGTACGTGGACGACGCGTTCGGCGCGGTGCACCGCAAGCACGCCAGCGTCCACGACGTACCGGCCCGGCTGCCGCACGTCGCGGGCCGGCTGGTGCTGCGTGAGGTGGAGGTGCTGTCCCGGCTGGCCGGCGAGCCGGAGCGCCCGTACGTGGTGGTGCTCGGCGGTTCCAAGGTCTCCGACAAGCTGGCCGTGATCGAGGCGCTGCTGCCGAAGGTCGACCGGCTGCTCATCGGCGGCGGGATGTGCTTCACCTTCCTCAAGGCCCAGGGCCACGAGGTGGGCACCTCGCTGTTGGAGCAGGAGATGGTCGAGACCTGCGGCAACCTCCTGGCCCGCGCCGAGGGCAAGATCCTGCTCCCGGTCGACGTGGTGGCGGCCGACGCCTTCGCCCCGGACGCCGCGCACGACACGGTGCCCGCCGACGGCATCCCCAGCCACCGGCTCGGCCTGGACATCGGCCCGGAGACGGTGGCCGGCTTCACCGCCGCCCTGTCGCAGGCTAAGACGGTCTTCTGGAACGGCCCGATGGGCGTGTTCGAGATGCCGGCGTTCGCCAACGGCACCCGGGGTGTCGCCGAGGCGATCACCAAGACCGACGCGTTCACCGTGGTCGGTGGCGGTGACTCGGCGGCGGCCGTGCGGGCCCTCGGGCTGGACGAGTCGTCGTTCGGGCACATCTCCACGGGTGGCGGCGCCTCCCTGGAATACCTGGAGGGCAAGACCCTCCCCGGCATCGCGGCCCTGGAGAACTGATGGCGAGCGTCACCCGCCGGCCGCTGATGGCCGGCAACTGGAAGATGAACCTCAACCACCTCGAGGCCAACCTGCTGGTGCAGAAGCTGGCCGCGAGCCTCACCGAGCAGCAGCTCACCGCCGTCGAGACGGTGGTCCTGCCGCCCTTCACCGACCTGCGCACCGTGCAGACCGCGGTGGACGGCGACAAGCTGCTCATCGGCTACGGCGGGCAGGACCTCTCGCCGTACCAGTCCGGCGCGTACACCGGGGACATCTCCGGGGCGATGCTGGCCAAGCTGGGCTGCACCTACGTGGCGGTCGGGCACTCGGAGCGGCGGCAGTACCACTACGAGGACGACGCGATCGTCAACGCGAAGGTGGCCGCCGCGCTGGCCAACGGGCTCACCCCGATCCTCTGCATCGGTGAGGGCCTGGAGATCCGCGAGCAGCTGCGGCACGTGCCGCACTGCTGCGACCAGCTCGACGGCGCCCTGAAGGGGCTCACCGCCGAGCAGGTCACCAAGGTCGTGGTGGCCTACGAGCCGGTCTGGGCGATCGGCACCGGCAAGACGGCCACCCCCGAGGACGCCCAGGAGGTCTGCGGGGAGGTCCGCAAGCGGCTGGTCGAGACCTACGACCAGGGCACCGCGGACCAGGTCCGGATCCTCTACGGCGGCTCGGTGAAGTCGTCCAACGTCGCGTCGATCATGTCCCAGCCGGACGTGGACGGGGCGCTCGTGGGCGGGGCCAGCCTGGACGCCGAGGAGTTCGCGAAGATCTGCCGCTTCCCGGAGCACACGGGTCGCTGATCGCTCGCTATTCTTGACTCCGCCCGTCCACCGGTCGGTGCCGCCGTGCCCGATCTGTCCGGGCGAGGATCGTAACGAGAGGACTGACCCCAGCCATGCCGATCTGGTTCGCATACACGTTGATCGTGTTGCTGGTCATCACGAGCGTTCTGCTCACCATGCTCATTCTGCTGCACCGGGGTAAGGGCGGCGGGCTGTCGAGCATGTTCGGCGGCGGGGTCAGCTCCAGCCTGGCCGGCTCGTCGGTGGCCGAGAAGAACCTGGACCGCTACACCGTCCTGGTGAGCATCGTCTGGTTCGCCTGCATCATCGGGCTCGGCCTCTGGCTCCGGCTCCAGCTCAACAGCGGGTCCTGAGCGACACGATCAGGTCGTACAATCTGCGCGCGGTCCGTCACGGACCGCGCGCAGTTGTGTTTCTCCGCCACCGTCGCCCACCGCCCGCCTCAGGCGGTGGTCCCCTCCGACGACAGGAGCGAGTGTGCCCAGTGGCAACGTCATCCGCGGTTCCCGGATCGGTGGGGCGCCGGAGCGCCCCACCGAACGCTACGAGCCGGCCCCCCGTCGCGCGGTCACCTACTGGTGCCGCAACGACCACGCCACCGAGATCCGGTTGGCGTTGGACGCCGAGGAGCCGGCCGTCTGGGACTGTCCGCGCTGCGGCCTGCCCGCCGGCCAGGACGCCCAGAATCCGCCCGGACGTACCCGTCCCGAGCCCTACAAGACCCACCTGGCGTACGTGAAGGAGCGGCGTACCCCGGAGGAGGGGGAGGCGCTGCTGGCGGAGGCGTTGGCCGCGCTGCGCCGCCGACGCGGTCGGGAGTGACCGCCCCGGCGGTGACGCTGCGACCCCAAGCGACCGCCCGGCGGTGACACCTCGACCCGGAGCGACCGCCCGGCGGTGACGCCCGCTGCGGCCGGGTGTGACCGCCCCGGCGGTGGGGGCGTGCTGACCCGGCTCGCGGCCGGGCCGCCCAGGCTCAGCGCAGGCTGCGCAGCCGGGCCGGCACGTCGGCCGCCGCCGCCCGGTCGAGCAGCCAGAGGGTACGCGAGACGCCCTGCACCCCGGCGGCGGGCACCTGCTTCGGGCCGGCACCGGCCAAAGCCATCCCCACCGACCGCGCCTTGTCGGGCCCACTGGCGACCAGCCAGACCTCCTCGGCGGTGTTGATCGCCGGCAGGGTGAGGGTGGTCCGCACCGGCGGCGGCTTCGGGCTGCCCCGTACCGCGCTGACCGGTCGGGTGTCGTGGTGCACCGGGTGCTCGGGGAAGACCGACGCCACGTGCCCGTCCTCGCCGACGCCCAGCATCAGCACGTCGAAGTGCGGCAGTGCCGCGTGACCGGGCCGGGCCGCCCGCGCCAACTCCTCGGCGTACGCGGCGGCACCGGCCTCCGGGTCGTCGCCGGTGGGGCCGTCGGTGGCCGGCATCGGGTGCACCCGGGCCGGGTCCAGCGGCACCAGGTCCAGCAGCGCGGCCCGGGCCTGCGTCTCGTTGCGGTCCGGGTCGCCGGCCGGCAGGAAGCGCTCGTCGCCCCACCAGACATCCACCCGGGACCAGTCGACGGCGTCGTGGGCGGGCAGGGTGAGCACCGCCCGGTGCACCGCCGCGGCGATCCGCCCGCCCGTCAACACGATCGACGCCGCACCCCGCTCCGCCTGCGCGTCGAGCAGCTTCACCACCAGCCGGGCCGCCACCGCCTGCGCCAGCAGGTCGGCGTCGGCGTGGACCGCGACACTCGCCTCACTCATCTTGGCCTTCTTTTCCTGACCGCTCGGCGCGGTCCTGCTCGTGGGGGCGGGGACCGGTCGGCCCGCCGGGTGCCGGTGTCACCGGAGGTCTCGTCGTCGTGCGGGCCGCCGGTCGACTCCGGCGACGGGCGGGAGAGGACACCCGCCCACCCGGGAACGGACCCCGGCTGGCCCTAACGGCCGGTGGGCGGCCCCGCAGGACCGCCCACCGACACATGCTCAGGATGTCGTGCTGGTGTCGGCGTGCGCGCTCACGCCCGCCTCCGCCCGGCGCGCGGTGGCCGGATCCTTCCAGACGTGCACCCGCTGGGGCGGACGCTGCTCCAGGCCGGACAGGCCGGCCGCCGTGCCCAACGCCTCGGCGTACACCTGGTCGGCGTCGAGCCGGCGCAGCTCCTCGGCCAGCTCGTCACCGAGCGGGCGACGCACCAGCGGCAGCACCCGGTCGTCCTGGCCGGTACGCCGGAACGTCGCCAGGCTGTCGTCCCGGGTCAACGTCAACTCGTCGCCGTTGGCGCAGCGCAGCTGCACCTGACGCATCCTCGGGTGGTCGTCGGTGTGCTGCCACTGCGGTTGGATGCCGAGCCGGGCGGCCAGCCACCCCTGCATCAGCGCCGCCGTCGGGTCCCGGCGGGGGGCCACCACCGTCGCCTCGGTGACCCGCGCCTCGGTGGTGTCGAACGCCCCGGCGACCAGGGTGCGCCACGGGGTGATCCGGGTCCACGCCAGGTCGGTGTCGCCGGGGGCGTAGTCCCGAGCCCGTTCCCGCAGCGCCTCGACCGGGTCGACGGCCTGCGCGCAGTCGGTGATCCGCCGGTCGGCGACCACCCCGAGGAAGTCGGTGGCGATCTCCGCCGGTGGTTCGCCGTGCCACCAGGTGACCACCGGTACGTCCGGCACCAGCAGCGGCATCACCACCGACTCGGCGTGCAGGGCCAGCCGGCCGTACATCCGGGTCACCACCGCCTCGCAAGGGCCCAGCCGGCCGCCGACCACGATCTCGGCGTCCAACCGGTTGCGTTCCCGCTCCACGTCGGCGCGTACGACGACGAGCAGCCGGCACGGGTGGGCGGCGGCGGCGATGGTGGCCGCCGCCTCGGCTTCCCGGACCCGCTTCTCGTCGACCACGACGATCAGGGTGAGCGCCATCCCGCTGGCCACCCCGCCCGCGCTGCGCCGCTCGGCGGCGAGCGCCTTGACCACCTCGTTGCCGGTGGTGTCCCACAGCCCGATCAATGGAGCCTCCTGGTTCGCTCGCTCTGCTCGCTCACGCTCTCCGCCAAGCCCGGCCCTCGCGGGCCAGCATCTCGTCGGCGGCCCGGGGACCCCACTCGCCGGACCGGTAGGGCTCCGGCTTGGTGCCCTCCCAGGCGTGCTCCAGCGGGTCCACCACCGCCCAGCTCTGCTCCACCTCGGAGGCGTCGGGGAAGAGTGTCCGGTCGCCGATCAGCACGTCCAGCACGAGCCGCTCGTACGCCTCGGGGCTGGACTCGGTGAACGCCTCGCCGTACTGGAAGTCCATCGCGATGTCGCGGACCTCCATGGTGGTGCCGGGCACCTTCGAGCCGAACTTGAGCACCACGCCCTCGTCCGGCTGCACCCGGATGACCAGCTGGTTGTTGCCCAGCGACTCCATGTCGGCCGTGTTGAACGGCAGGTGCGGGGCCTTCTTGAACATGATGGCCACCTCGGTGACCCGCCGGGGCAGCCGCTTGCCGGCCCGGATGTAGAACGGCACCCCGGCCCAGCGGCGGTTCTGGATGCCCAACTCGACGGCGACGTACGTCTCGGTGGTCGAGTGCGCCGGGACGCCCTCCTCGTCGAGGTAGCCGACGGCCCGTTCGCCACCCACCCAACCGGGCAGGTACTGACCGCGCACGGTGCCCCGGGACACGTCCTTCGGCAGGGTGATCGCCTTGAGCACCTTGAGCTTCTCGGCCCGGATCTCGTCGGCGTCGAAGCTGGTGGGCTCCTCCATGGCGACCAGGGCGAGCAGCTGGAGCAGGTGGTTCTGGAGCACGTCGCGGGCGGTGCCGACCGAGTCGTAGAAGCCGGCCCGGGTGCCGATGCCGACGTCCTCGGCCATGGTGATCTGCACCGAGTCGACGTACTTGGAGTTCCACAGCGGCTCGAACAGGTTGTTGGCGAACCGCAGGGCGAGGATGTTCTGGACCGTCTCCTTGCCCAGGTAGTGGTCGATCCGGAAGACGTCCTGCCGGGTGAACACGTCGTCGACCAGGTCGTTGAGTTCCTTGGCCGAGGGCAGGTCGTTGCCGAACGGCTTCTCCACCACCACCCGCCGCCAGCCGCCGCACTTGTCGTTGTCGGCCATGCCGGTGCGGGCCAGCTGCTTGAGCACCACCGGGAAGGCCGTCGGGGGGATGGAGAAGTAGAACGCGGCGTTGCCGTGGATGCCGTGGCTGTCGCGCAGCTGGTTCAGCGTCGAGGCGAGCTTGTCGAAAGCGGCGTCGTCGTCGAACGAGCCACCGACGAACTTGATGTTGCCGGCCAGCCGGCCCCACACCTCCTCCCGCCACGGTGTCCGGGCGTGCTTCTTCGCCGACTCGTGGGCCAGTGCCTCGAAGTCGCCGTCGCCCCAGTCCCGGCGGGCGAAGCCCAGCACCACGAAACCGGGCGGCAGCAGCCCCCGGTTGGCCAGGTCGTAAACCGCCGGCAGCAGCTTCTTGCGCGCCAGGTCACCGGTCACCCCGAAGATCACCAGGGCGCACGGCTCCGGGATCCGGGGGAGCCTTCGGTCCTGCGCGTCGCGCAGCGGATTCACGCCGTCTCCTCGCTCCGTCTGGTCCATGTCGTCCATCGTCACGCCCGCCATTGTCCGATCGCGTCCAGCCGGGCCGGTGCGGCCGGCCTGTCGGCCGGGGCCGGCGCAGCATCGGCCGGCCCCGGTCGGATGGTGCCACCGGGATGCCCCGCGCGTACAGGGCAGCCGGTACGGCGGCGGGCGCGGTCGTCGCGACCGCGTCCGCCCCGTTCACCGCGCGACCGGCGGCGGCATCGGCCGCGCCGGTCGACAGGTCACTCACGTCGCCACCGGTGCTGCGGTGACGACGGCGTGGCACGTCGCGGGGCCGGGCCCCGCGACGCCGGCGACGCCGTCGGTCACGCGTTGCCCCGGCCCGCTGGGCCGCCTCGGCGTTGCCCTTGGCGGCCTCGTTCGGCGTGCCGGTGCCCTGCGCCGCCGCGCTCAGCGACTTGCGGACACCTTCGAGCAGCTCACCCCAGCTGGCCTCGAACTTCTCCACGCCCTCCCGTTCCAGGGTGGCGATCACGTCGGCCATGTCGACGCCGACGGCGGCCAGGTCGGCGAAGACCTTCCGGGCGGCCTCGTACGCGCCGGTGATGGTGTCGCCCCGGGTCTCCCCGTGCTCGGCGTACGCCGTCACGACCGACTCGGGCATGGTGTTGACGGTGCCCGGCGCGATCAGCTCCTCGACGTAGATCACGTCGCGGTAGTCCGGGTTCTTGGTCGAGGTCGACGCCCACAGCGGGCGCTGCGGGTGGGCGCCCGCATCGGCCAGGGCCTGCCACCGGTCGGAGGAGAAGACCTCGGTGTAGCGCTCGTAGGCGAGCTGGGCGTTGGCGACGGCGGCCTTGCCGCGCAGCGCCTTGGCCTCCTCGGAACCGATCTTGTCGAGCTGCTTGTCGATCTCGGAGTCGACCCGGGAGACGAAGAACGAGGCCACCGAGCCGATGCCGGACAGGTCGTGGCCGTTGGCCTTGGCCTGCTCCAGGCCGGTGAGGAACGCCTCCATCACCGCGGAGTAGCGGTCCAGCCCGAAGATCAGCGTCACGTTGACGCTGATCCCCTCGGCCAGGGTGGCGGTGATCGCCGCCAGCCCCGCCTCGGTCGCCGGGATCTTGATGAACAGGTTCGGCCGGTCCACCAGCCACCACAGCGCCTTGGCCTCGGCGACCGTCTTGTCGGTGTCGTGGGCGACCCGGGGGTCGACCTCGATGGAGACCCGCCCGTCGACGCCGTCGCTGCCGTCGTACGACGGGCGCATCACGTCGCACGCCCAGCGCACGTCGTAGGTGGTGAGCATCCGGACGGCCTCTTCGACCTCGATGCCCCGGGTGGCGAGGTCCTTGAGCTGCCAGTTGTACTCGTCGGCGTCGCTCAACGCCTTGGCGAAGATCGTCGGGTTGGTGGTCACCCCGGCCACGTGCTTCTCGCGGCGGAGCTGGTCCAGCCCGCCGGAGCTCAGTCGTACCCGGGAAAGGTCGTCGAGCCAGACCGCCACTCCGGCGGCGCTCAGTTCCTTCAGTCGGTCCGTCATGCCGTGCACGCTCCCCTCAACTGCCGGTCGTGAAACCGGTGATGTCGCCCACCCGCGCCAGCGACGCGTGTGCCGCCGCGACGATCCGGTCGGGGGTGAACCCGAACTGCTCGAACAGCACCGTGTGCGGCGCGCTTGCTCCGTAGTGCTCCAGGCTGACGCTCTCGCCCAGGTCACCGACGACACCCCGCCAGGACATCCCGATCCCGGCCTCCACGCTCACCCGGGCCTTGACCCCGCGCGGCAGCACCGACTCCCGGTACGCCTCGTCCTGCTCGTAGAACCACTCCTGGCAGGGCATCGACACCACTCGGGTCGGGGTGCCGTCGGCCTCCAGCCGCTCCCGGGCGGTGAGGCAGAGCTGCACCTCGGAGCCGGTGCCCACGATGATCACCTGCGGCTTGCCGGTGGACGCCTCGGCCAGCACGTACCCGCCCTTGGCGGTGCCCTCGGCGCCGGCGTACTGCTCCCGGTCCAGGGTCGGCAGCGGCTGCCGGCTCAGCGCCAGCGCGGTCGGCCGGTCGGTGTGCTCCAGCGCCTGCCGCCAGGCCCAGGCGGTCTCGTTGGCGTCGGCCGGGCGGACCACGTCCAGGCCCGGGATGGCGCGCAGTGCGGTCAGGTGCTCCACCGGCTGGTGGGTCGGCCCGTCCTCGCCGAGGCCGATCGAGTCGTGCGTCCAGACGTACGTCACCGGCAGCTTCATCAGGGCGGCGAGCCGCACCGACGGGCGCATGTAGTCGCTGAAGACCAGGAAGGTGCCGCCGTACGGGCGGGTGCCGCCGTGCAGCGCGATGCCGTTGAGGATCGCGCCCATGGCGTGCTCACGGATGCCGAAGTGCAGCGTGCGGCCGTACTCGTGGCCGGGGAAGTCCTTGGTGGCGTGGGCGGCCGGGATGAACGACGGCTCGCCCTTCATGGTGGTGTTGTTGCTCTCCGCCAGGTCGGCCGAGCCGCCCCACAGCTCCGGCAGCACCGGGGCGAGCGCCTCCAGCACCTTGCCGGACGCGGCCCGGGTGGCCACGCCCTTGGCGTCGGCGGGGAAGGTCGGCAGCGCGTCCGTCCAGCCCTGCGGGAGCACCCGGCCGGCGATCCGGTCGTAGAGCGCCCTGCGCTCCGGGTTGGCCTGCGCCCAGCCGTCGAACTCGCCGGTCCACGCCTGCTCGGCCTCGGTGCCCCGGGTCAGCACCCCACGGGCGTGGGCGAGCACGTCCTCGTCGACCTGGAAGCTCTGCTGCGGGTCGAAACCGAGGATCTCCTTGGTGGCCTTCACCTCGTCGGCGCCGAGCGCCGAACCGTGGATCTTGCCGGTGTTCTTCTTGTTGGGCGCGGGCCAGCCGATGATGGTGCGCAGCGCGATGAACGAGGGACGGCCGGTCTCGGCCTTCGCCGCCAGCAGCGCCTGGTAGAGCGCCTCGATGTCCTCGTGGTAGTCGCCCTGGTCGGCGTCGCCGGCCCGCCAGTCGACGGTCTGCACGTGCCAGCCGTACGCCGCGTAGCGCGCCGCCACGTCCTCGCTCTTGGCGATGCGGGTGTCGTCCTCGATGGAGATCTCGTTGTCGTCGTAGATCAGCGTGAGGTTGCCCAGCTGCTGGTGCCCGGCCAGCGCGCTCGCCTCGTGGCTGATGCCCTCCTCGATGTCGCCGTCGGAGGCGATGCACCAGATCTGGTGGTCGAAGACGGACTGCCCCGGCTCGCTCTCCGGGTCGAACAGGCCACGCTCGCGGCGGGCCGCCATCGCCATCCCGACCGCGTTGCCCAGGCCCTGCCCGAGCGGGCCGGTGGTGGTCTCGACACCGGGGGTGTGCCCGTGCTCCGGGTGACCCGGGGTGAGCGAGCCCCACTGCCGCAGCGACTTCAGGTCGTCCAGGCTCAGCGGGTAGCCGGACAGGAAGAGCTGGATGTAGAGCGTGAGGCTGGAGTGCCCGGCGGACAGCACGAACCGGTCCCGGCCGGGCCAGTTCGGGTCGGCCGGATTGTGCCGCATCACCCGGTTGAACAGCAGGTACGCCGCGGGCGCGAGGCTCATCGCGGTGCCGGGGTGGCCGTTGCCGGATTTCTCCACGGCATCCATGGCCAGGACGCGGACGGTGTCGACGGCCCGGCGGTCGAGGTCGGTCCAGTTGAGTGCGGGTCGGTTGGCAGCCACTATGGTTGTGCTCCTCGGCAGATGGGCGGAACCCTCAGTGGTGACCCTATCGAGCGGGTCTAAACGTCCGCCCGGGGATCTCAGCAGGCAGTTACGTATGGGCGGGCCGGATCGTTCGGTCACCCGTCAGGTGTGACGGCCCGCACCGTTGTCGGGTCGCCCGGGCAGCGAAAACGACGACGCGTAGTGTGTGGTGCGGTGTGTGGGCCCCGACGGGGCCCCGCCGAACCGACTTCCCCTGCCGATGCCGGAAGGTGGCAATCCGTGAGCATGATCACCGAGCGCCCCGTCAGCAACCCTGCCGGGCAGCCGCCGGTGCGCACGGTGGCCGGGGAGCCGGCGTCCCGGCGGCGGGACGTGCGCGCGGTGCTGTCGGCGTACGTGACGCTGACCAAGCCGCGCATCGTGGAGCTGCTGCTGGTGACCACGGTGCCGGCGATGATGCTCGCCGACGGTGGCCTGCCGTCGCTGTGGCTGATGGCGGTGGTGCTGGTCGGTGGTTCGCTCGCCGCCGGTGCGGCGAGCGTGCTCAACTGCTACATCGACCGGGACATCGACCAGTTGATGCGCCGGACCAAGCGGCGTCCCCTGCCGGCGCACACCGTCTCGCCCCGCAGCGCCCTGGTCTTCGGGCTGGTGCTGGCGGCGGTGTCGGTCGCCCTGATGGCGACGTTCACCAACCTGCTGGCCGCGGCGTTGACGTTGGCCGCGATCGCCTACTACGACCTGGTCTACACCCTCTGGCTCAAGCGCACCACGACGGCGAACACGTTCTGGGGCGGGGCGTGCGGGGCGGCGCCGGTGCTGATCGGCTGGGCCGCGGTGACCGGGTCGTTGGCACCGGCGGCCTGGGTGCTGTTCGCGGTGGTCTTCTTCTGGCAGATGCCGCACTTCTACCCGCTGGCGATGAAATACAAGGACGACTATGCCCGCGCCGGCATCCCGATGCTGCCCGTGGTGGCTTCGGCCCGGCGGGTCAACGCCGAGATCCTGATCTTCGCCTGGTTGACCGTGGCGACCTCGCTGGCGCTGTGGCCGCTGGGCATGAGCGCGATCTACGGGGTGCCGACCGCCCTGGTGGGTGCGGTCTTCCTGGTCGAGGCGCACAAGCTCTGCCGGCGGGTGACCCGGGGCGAGCCGGTCAAGCCGATGCGCCTGTTCCACTGGTCGACCACGTACCTGACCATCGTCTTCGCCGCGGTGGCCCTCGACGCGCTGCTCTGACGCGGCACAGGAGCGTCTGGCAGTGGGCGCCGGCTGAGGACGGCACGGTCCTGCGCGGGGTGGACGTCTACCGGGTACGCGACGGCCGCATCGCCGCCAAGGACGTCTACGGCAAGCTCACCGTCGATGTCGAGTGGCCACGTTGATCCGCGCTCCCGTCGACCGGACAGCCCACGGACGCCGGCGGACTGCACTGTCTGCATCTGGACAGATTATGGCGATCCAGGCGAGTCGTTACGCCCGTATTTATCCGACATGCCTGGTCAATCGGCCCAGCGGTTCCGATAAACCCTCGGGTAATTGGTATCACAAATAGTTCATGATTCTCGCGCGTAGGGGTGCAAGTCTGCTTAGGCTTCGCGCATGGCAGAAGGTTCCGATACGACGCTGACGGCTGAACAGACCGCCGAGCCGGCCCCCACCGGGCTGGTCTCGGGCATCAAGTCCTTCGCCGCCGGACACGGCGGCGCGAAGGCGGTCATCGAGTACGTCGGCAAGCGTGGCGCGCGGATCGTCCTGGTCGGCGCTGACGGTGCGTGGGGCGACCAGTTCGCCGAGGACACCGTGACCGCCCGGGAGGCGTGCGCGCAGGCGGGGGTCACCGTCGAGAACGCCTGGGAGCGTGAGCTGATGGACCAGATGCGGCCGAGCAACGACCTGTGGCGGTCGATGGCCCGACGCACGATGGCCCGCTGACCCGGTCGGCCCGTTGACCGACGACACCGTGACCCACCACCAGTCGACCCGGGGGAAACCCCGGGTCGCTCTCGTCACCTGCGCCCGCTTCGCCGATCTCTACCCCGACGACCGGCTCGTGCTCGCCCCGCTGGCGGCACGGGACGTCACCGTCGAGGCCGCCGTCTGGGACGACCCCCGGGTCGACTGGGAGGGCTACGACCTGGTCGTGCTCCGTTCGCCCTGGGACTACGCCCCACGCCGCGACGAGTTCGTCACCTGGGCCCGTACGGTGCCGACCCTGGCCAACCCCGCCGACGTGGTCGAGTGGAACACCGACAAGCGCTACCTCGGTGAGCTCGCCGCAGCCGGGGTGCCCACCGTGCCGACCTCCTGGGTCGCGCCGGGTGACGCCTGGGTCCCGCCTCCACCGCCCGGCGGGTACGTGGTCAAGCCGACGGTCAGCGCCGGCAGCCAGGACACCGGCCGGTACGACGCGGCCGACCCGGGACACGGGGACCTGGCCGTCGCACACGTCCGTCGGTTGTCGTCGGCCGGCCGGGTCGCCATGGTCCAGCCCTACCTGGACGCGGTGGACACCGCCGGTGAGACCGCCCTGCTCTTCGTGGCCGGCCCGGACGGCCTGACGTTCAGCCACGCCATCCGCAAGGGCGCCATGCTCGACGGCCCCGACCTGGGCGTCGAGGGGCTCTTCCGGCCGGAGGAGATCAGCCCGCGCACCCCCACCGACGCCCAGTTGGCCGTCGCCGCGCGGGTGCTGGCGGAGGTCCCGGGCGGCCCGCAGCGGCTGCTCTACGCCCGGGTGGACCTGCTTCCCGGCCCGGACGGCGAACCCGTGCTGATCGAGCTGGAGCTGACCGAGCCCTCGCTGTTCCTCGGTCACGCCGACGGTGCGCCCGAGCGCCTCGCCGACGCGGTGCTCACCCACCTCACCCGCCGCAGCTGACCTTCCCCACCCGCCCCGCCCGCGCCCACCCGCCCCGCGCCACCCAGCCCCGCGCCCGCCCGCCCGCGCCGTCGGGCCGGGTGCGGCCGGCTACTTCCAGGTTGTAGTGGCCTTCTTCGGCGGTGAGGCCACTACGACCTGGTTCGAGTGCGATCTCGGCACCAGGACCGGCGAGTGTGGCAGGGCCCGCGAGTGGGGCAGGGCCCGCGAGTGGGGCAGGGCCCGCGAGTGGGGCAGGGCCCGCGAGTGTGGCAGGGCCCGCGAGTGGGGCAGGGCCCGCGAGTGGGGCAGGGCCCGCGAGTGGGGCAGGGCCCGCGAGTGCACCAGGACCGCGAGTGCGGCAGGGGCCGCAGGCGGTCAGACGGTGGCGGGCAACCGGTCCTCGGTCAGGGGTCGTGCGGGACCGGCCGGCAGCGGGTCGGCCGTGGCCGGACGGCGCTGCCGGGTCGACCAGAGCATCGCCAGGGTGGCCAGCAGCACCAGGCAGGAGCCGAGCATGTGCGCGGCGACCAGCACGCCCGGCAGGTGGGTGAAGTACTGCACGAAACCGATCAGGCCCTGCCCCAGTTCCACCGCGACCAGCACCAGGGCGGCGCGGGCCGGGCCGGCCGCGCCGACCGCCCGCAACGCCAGGACCAGCGCGACGGAGAGCCCGATCAGCAGGAACACCCCGTCGGCGTGCACCTGGGAGATCGTCTCGGGGTCCAGCCCGTTGCGGGCCGCCCCGTGGTCGCCGGCGTGCGGGCCGCTGCCGGTCACCCAGGTCCCGACGACCAGCACCGCGACGCTGACGGCGGTGGTGAGCCGGGCGAGGGTACGCAGCGGCCGGGGCACCACCGGCTCCGCCGGCCCGTCGGGGTCGACGATCCGCCGCCAGAGGGCGTACGCGGCGGCGATGACCGCCATCGAGGCGAGGAAGTGCAGTCCGACCACCCACGGGTTGAGGTTGGTCAGCACGGTGATCCCGCCGATCACGGCCTGCGCGGGGATGCCGAGGAACACCGCCACCGCCAACCCGGTCAGCCCGGGGCGTCGGGGCCGCTGGGCCAGCACGGCCAGCAGGGTGGCCAGCGCGATCGCCCCGACGGCGAAGGTGAGCAGCCGGTTGCCGAACTCGATCACCCCGTGCACGCCCATCTCGGTGGTGGTGGTGTACGACGCGTCGGTGCACCGGGGCCAGGTCGGGCAGCCGAGCCCCGACGCGGTGAGCCGGACGGCCCCGCCGGTCACCACGATGGCCACGTTTGCCACGATCGAGGCGTACGCGAGGCGGCGCAGCAGGGTGGTCGAGACCGGGTGGCGGTCGAGCAGGCGGGCCAGCACGGCGGGGACCGGGAACCGGACGGATCGCTTCACGCCGCGAATCCTACGCACCGTAGTTGATCCCGATCGGGTGACTCCGGCACCCCGGTGGGCGGAATCACCGGGATCGGGTTTGCGAGCGCCCGCCGAATTACGTAACGTTGGCGTTGTGAAAAACATGGCGGCGCTCTCCGGGCACCCGCCGACGACCGGGTCGGTCGTCGGCGTCGGAGCGCGGTCCCGTCGTGCCGGGCGACCCGCCGGGCCGGGTGCCGGTCACCCCGCCCCGGTGGAGTCGACCCCGGCCGCCCCCACCGATCTTTCCACCCGGGACCGGGTGACCCAGCTCCTGCTGGAGCAGGGGGCGACCACCGCCGGCCAGCTCGGCTCGGCGCTCGGCCTCAGCCCCGCCGCGATCCGCCGACACCTCGACGCGATGCTCGCCGACGGTGACGTGGTGGCCCGTGAGCAGACCGTGCGGGGCAGTCGGGGCCGGGGCCGACCGGCGAAGGTCTTCCTGCTCACCGACGCGGCCCGGGTGCGCTGCGGCACCCACCACTACGACAACATGGCCACCGCGGCGTTGCGCTGGATCGCCCGCAGCGGCGGCTCCGACGCGGTCGAGGCTTTCGCCGCCGACCAGGTCGCCGCGCTGGAGGCCCGCTGCCGGGCCGCCATGGAGGATGCCGGCGACGATCCGCTCGCCCGGTCCGAGGCACTCGCGGGGGCGCTCACCGCCGAGGGCTACGCTGCCAACGCGTCCACGATCGCCTCCGGCGGGCAGCTCTGCCAGCACCACTGCCCGGTGGCGCACGTGGCCGCCGAGTTTCCCCAGCTGTGCGAGGCCGAGACGGCGGTCATCTCCCGTCTGGTCGGCACCCACGTGCAGCGCCTGGCCACCATCGCGCATGGCGACGGGGTGTGCACCACGCACATTCCGGCCCAGCTGCGCGCCCCAGTCCGGTAACACCGTCACCACTGTGAGGACAGATAGATGACCGAGCAGATCGTCCAGCCCCTGACCCAGGAAGAGCAGCTCGCCGCCCTCGGTCGCTACGAGTACGGCTGGTCCGACTCCGACGTCGCCGGGGCGGCCGCGCAGCGCGGCATCAACGAAGCGGTGGTGCGGGACATCTCGGCGAAGAAGAACGAGCCGGCCTGGATGCTCGACCTGCGGCTCAAGGGCCTGCGGCTGTTCGGCCGCAAGCCGATGCCGTCCTGGGGTGCCGACCTCACCGGGATCGACTTCGACAACATCAAGTACTTCGTGCGGTCCACCGAGAAGCAGGCCACCAGCTGGGAGGACCTGCCGGAGGACATCAAGAACACCTACGACCGGCTGGGCATCCCCGAGGCGGAGAAGCAGCGGCTGGTCGCCGGGGTCGCGGCGCAGTACGAGTCCGAGGTGGTCTACCACAAGATCCGCGAGGACCTGGAGGAGCAGGGTGTCCTCTTCCTGGACACCGACACCGCCCTCAAGGAGCACGAGGACGTCTTCAAGGAGTACTTCGGCACGGTGATCCCGGTCGGCGACAACAAGTTCGCCGCGCTGAACACCTCCGTGTGGTCCGGTGGCTCGTTCATCTACGTGCCGAAGGGCGTGCACGTGGAGATCCCGCTCCAGGCGTACTTCCGGATCAACACCGAGAACATGGGCCAGTTCGAGCGGACGCTGATCATCGTCGACGAGGGCGCGTACGTGCACTACGTCGAGGGTTGCACCGCGCCGCTCTACTCGTCCGACTCGCTGCACAGCGCGGTCGTCGAGATCATCGTCAAGAAGAACGCGCGCTGCCGCTACACGACCATCCAGAACTGGTCGAACAACGTCTACAACCTGGTCACCAAGCGGGCCGTCTGCCACGAGGGCGCGACCATGGAGTGGGTCGACGGCAACATCGGCTCCAAGGTCACCATGAAGTACCCGGCGGTCTACATGACCGGCGAGCACGCCAAGGGCGAGGTGCTCTCGGTGGCGATGGCCGGCGAGGGTCAGCACCAGGACGCCGGGGCCAAGATGGTGCACGCCGCGCCGCACACCAGCAGCACCATCGTGTCGAAGTCGATCGCCCGGGGCGGTGGCCGTACCTCGTACCGGGGCCTGGTGCAGGTGCTGGAGGGCTCGCACCACAGCCGCAGCACGGTCAAGTGCGACGCGCTGCTGGTCGACACCATCTCCCGCTCGGACACCTACCCCTACGTCGACATCCGCGAGGACGACGTGTCGATGGGGCACGAGGCGACCGTCTCCAAGATCAGCGACGACCAGCTCTTCTACCTGATGAGCCGGGGCCTGAGCGAGGACGAGGCGATGGCGATGATCGTGCGGGGCTTCATCGAGCCGATCGCCAAGGAACTCCCGATGGAGTACGCCCTGGAGCTCAACCGCCTGATCGAACTCCAGATGGAGGGCGCGGTCGGCTGACGCCGCCCACCCTCCGCCCAATGACACCGTCGTCACGGACAGACAGACCAAGGAAGAGATGACTACCCAGGCTTCCGCGCCGCCCAGCACCAAGTCGCAGGCGCTCCGCTCGTACGACGTCGCCGACTTCCCGGCCCTGACCGGCCTGGAGGAGGAGTGGCGTTTCACCCCGCTCAAGCGGCTGCGTGGGCTGACCGACGGGGCGCAGGCCGCCACCGGTGCGGTCCGCCACGAGTACGCCGACCTGCCGGCCGGCGTCACCGTCGGGCGGATCGGCCGGGACGACCCCCGGGTGGGCAGCGTGCTCACCCCGGTCGACCGGGTCAGCGCGCTGGCGTACGGCGGTGCCGGTGCGGCGTTGCTGGTCGAGGTCGCGGCCGACGCGGTGGTCGACGCGCCGGTGACCCTGCGGGTGGTCGGGGACGACGCCGCCGGGCTGGCCTTCGGGCACACGTTCGTCGACGTGGGCCGGTTCGCCGAGGCGGTGCTGGTGCTGGAACACGTCGGCGCGGCGACGCTCGCCGACAACGTCGAGGTGGCGGTGGCCGACGGGGCGAAGCTGACCCTGGTCACGGTGGCCGACTGGGCCGCCGACGCGGTGCAGGCGCAGCACCTGAAGATCCGGCTCGGCCGGGACGCCAAGGTGTCGCACATCCAGGTCAGCCTGGGTGGCGACCTGGTCCGCCAGTACACCACGGTCGAGTACACCGGCCGCGGCGGCGAGGCCGAGCTGTACGGCGTCTACTTCGCCGACGGCGGCCAGCACCTGGAGCACCGCCAGCTCGTCGACCACAACGTGCCGGACTGCCGCAGTCACGTCGGCTACCGGGGCGCGTTGCAGGGCGACGAGGCGCACACCGTCTGGGTGGGCGACGTGTTGATCCGGGCCGAGGCGACCGGCACCGACACGTACGAGATCAACCGGAACCTGCTGCTCTCCGACGGTGCGCGGGCGGACTCCGTACCCAATCTGGAGATCGAGACCGGCGAGATCGCCGGGGCGGGCCACGCCAGCGCGACCGGCCGGTTCGACGACGAGCAGTTGTTCTACCTGATGGCCCGGGGTATCCCGGCGGACGAGGCCCGCCGCCTGGTGGTGCGGGGCTTCTTCGCCGAGGTGATCAACAAGATTCCGGTCGAGTCGCTGCGTGAGCGGCTGGGGGACGCCATCGAGGCCCGGCTCTCCCGGTCCGGGGCCTGACATGATCCGGATCTGCGCGACCGAGGACGTGCCGAAGGGCACCGTGATCAGCGCCGACGTGGACGGCCTCCAGGTCGCCGTCGTGCACGGCACCGACGGCGAGTTCTACGCGGTGCACGACGAGTGCTCGCACGCCTCGGTGGCCCTGTCCGAGGGTGAGGTCGAGGGCTGCACGCTGGAATGCTGGCTGCACGGTTCCCGGTTCGACCTGCGCACGGGTGAGCCCTCCGGGCTGCCCGCCACCGAACCCGTCCCCGTCTACGCCGTCGAGGTCCGCGACGGCGACATCTACCTTCCCGTGGGCGCCGACGGCCGCCCGACGCCGAGCAATGGAGTGACCCGATAATGAGCACCCTGGAGATCCGCGACCTTAAGGTGTCGGTCAAGCTGCCCGAGGGTGAGCTCAAGCCGATCCTGTCCGGCGTCGACCTGACCGTCCGGTCGGGGGAGACCCACGCGATCATGGGCCCGAACGGCTCCGGCAAGTCGACGCTTGCCTACTCGATCGCCGGCCACCCCAAGTACGAGATCACCGGCGGCTCGGTGACCCTCGACGGTGTCGACGTGCTGGAGATGACCGTCGACGAGCGGGCCCGTGCCGGCCTCTTCCTGGCCATGCAGTACCCGGTCGAGGTGCCCGGCGTCTCGGTGGCGAACTTCCTGCGCACCGCCAAGACCGCCATCGACGGCGAGGCCCCGAAGCTGCGTACCTGGGGTGGCGAGCTGCGCGGCGCGATGGAGAAGCTCCAGATGGACCCGGCGTTCGCCCAGCGTAACGTCAACGAGGGTTTCTCCGGCGGCGAGAAGAAGCGGCACGAGATCGTGCAGCTGGAGCTGCTCAAGCCCAAGATCGCCATCCTCGACGAGACCGACTCCGGCCTCGACGTGGACGCGCTGCGGGTGGTCAGCGAGGGAGTCAACCGGGTCCGCGACACCGGCGACACCGGCCTGCTGCTGATCACCCACTACACCCGCATCCTGCGCTACATCAAGCCCGACTTCGTGCACGTGTTCGTGGCCGGTCGGATCGTCGAGCAGGGTGGCCCGGAGCTGGCCGACAAGCTCGAGGAAGAGGGCTACGAGCGGTACGTCGCCGGAGCCGGCACGGCGCGGGCCTGAACACCACGGAACGGGGCGCTGAGATGACCACCATCGCCATCCCGGACGGGATGCCGCAGTACGACGACGTGCCGCGCTTCGACGTGGCCGCGGTGCGCGCCGACTTCCCGATCCTCGACCGGGAGGTCAACGGGCACCGGCTGGTCTATCTCGACAGCGCCAACACCTCGCACAAACCCCGCCAGGTGCTCGACGTGCTCGCCGGGCACTACGCGATGCACAACGCCAACGTGTCGCGTTCGGTGCACACCCTGGGCACCGAGGCGACCGAGGCGTACGAGGGGGCACGGGCGAAGATCGCCGCGTTCGTCAACGCGCCGAGCGTGGACGAGGTGGTGTTCACCAAGAACTCCACCGAGGCGATCAACATCGTGGCGTACGCCTTCTCCAACGCCTCGCTGCGCGCCGACGCCGACGAGCGGTTCCGGCTCGGCCCCGGCGACGAGATCGTGATCTCCGAGATGGAGCACCACTCGAACATCGTCCCGTGGCAGTTGCTGGCCGAGCGGACCGGCGCGACCCTGCGCTGGTTCCCGGTCACCGACAGCGGCCGGCTGGACGAGTCGGGGCTGGCGGACCTGGTCACCGAGCGGACGAAGATCGTCGCGCTGGTGCACACCTCCAACATCCTCGGCACGGTCAACGCCACCGCCCGGATCACCGAACGGGTCCGCCAGGTGGGTGCGTTGCTGCTGCTCGACTGCTCGCAGTCGGTGCCGCACCAGCCGATCGACGTGGTCGACCTGGACGCCGACTTCATCGTGTTCACCGGGCACAAGATGTGCGGGCCGACCGGCATCGGCGTGCTGTGGGGCCGGGGCGAGCTGCTCGCCGCGATGCCCCCGGTGATGGGCGGCGGCTCGATGATCGAGACGGTGTCGATGGCCCGGTCGACGTTCGCCGCGCCGCCGGCCCGGTTCGAGGCGGGCACCCCGCCGATCGCCGAGGCCGTCGCGCTCGGCGCGGCGGTCGACTACCTCACCGGCGTCGGGATGCGGGCGATCCAGTGGCACGAGAAGGAGCTGACCGCGTACGCGCTGGACGCCCTCGCCACCGTGCCGGGGTTGCGGATCTTCGGCCCGACGGTGCCGGTCGGCCGGGGTGGCACCATCTCGTTCGCGCTCGGCGACGTGCACCCGCACGACGTCGGGCAGGTCCTCGACTCGCTCGGCGTGCAGGTGCGGGTGGGTCACCACTGCGCCAAGCCGGTCTGCACCCGGTTCGGGGTGCCGGCGATGACCCGGGCCTCGTTCTACCTGTACACCACCACGGAGGAGATCGACGCCCTGGTGTCGGGTCTCGCACAGGTGCGGAGGATCTTCGACTGATGCAGCTGGAGCAGCTCTACCAGGAGATCATCCTGGACCACTACAAGCGTCCGCAGGGGCGCGGTCTGCGTGACGCCGACGACCCCGACGCCGAGGTGGCCGAGGCGCACCACGTCAACCCGACCTGCGGCGACGAGGTCACCGTACGGGTGGCCGCCGTCGACGACATCGTGGTGGACATCTCGTACGACGGGGCCGGTTGTTCGATCAGCCAGGCGTCGGCGAGCGTGTTGTACGACCGGCTGTCCGGCCGGTGCGCGGAGGAGATCGCCGCCGTGCACGCCGGATTCGTGGAGTTGATGTCCGGCCGTGGCCAGGTCACGCCGGACGAGGAACTACTCGGTGACGGGGTGGCGTTCGCGGGGGTCGCCCGCTACCCGGCCCGGGTCAAGTGCGCGTTGTTGCCGTGGATGGCGTTCAAGGACGCCGCGGCACGCGCGGGGGTGGGCGTGAGCCCGACGGAGGTTGAGGCATGAGCGAGAACACGGCTACCGCGGCGACGCCGCAGACCGGCGACGCCGGCACCACGACCGGCGCGGTGACGCCGCCGGCCACCGACGGTGTCGCCGCCGCGACTCCGGCCGCCGACGCCGTGAACGGTGCCACCGGGACGGCGGGTGTCGACGCGTCGTCCGGTGCCGACGGGACCCCGGCCGGCGACGGGACGGCGGACGCCGCCGGTTCGGCCGGTGGCCGGGCGGCCCTGGCCGACATCGAGGAGGCGATGAAGGACGTCGTCGACCCCGAACTCGGCATCAACGTGGTCGACCTCGGCCTGGTGTACGGCGTGCACGTGGACGACCAGAACGTCGCCACCCTGGACATGACGTTGACCTCGGCGGCCTGCCCGCTCACCGACGTGATCGAGGACCAGGCCCGGCAGGCGCTGACCACCGGCCCCGGCGGGGGACTGGTGGACGACATCCGGATCAACTGGGTCTGGCTGCCGCCGTGGGGCCCGGACAAGATCACCGATGAGGGGCGGGACCAGCTCCGCTCGCTCGGTTTCAACGTCTGACCCCTGGTCGACCTCGCGGGCACGGCACCCCTGACCGGGTGCCGTGCCCGCGTCTTTCCAGCCGGACCGACCCACCCGCCGGGGGTGCTCACCGCAGTGGGTGTCCAGGTCCGCCGGCCATCGCACCGTCGCCGCCGACGAGTCGACCACCCCGGTCGTTCCCCGTTTTTGTGGCAATTCGGTGGCCTGGTGGCGGGTGGCGGCCGATGATGGGCCGGTGATCGAGGCGTACCCGAAGCAGAGCCCTGTCCGGGCGGCCACCGCCGCGCGTCGACAGCGGGCCCGTCCGGGGTGCGGATCGGCCCGTCCCCGATCGTCGTGACCGCCGCCTTCCTGGCCGGGTTGGTGGCCGGCTACGGCGTCGCCGTGCCGGTCGGCGCGATCGCGGTGCTCATCCTCGGGCTCAGTGCCCGAACCTCCTTCCGGGTCGGTGCGGCCGCCGCGCTCGGTGTCGCCACGGCGGACGGGCTCTACGCCGCCGTGGCGGTGCTCGGCGGCGCGGCGGTGGCCGCCGTGGTCGCCCCGGTCGCCGGTCCGCTGCGGGTGGTGGCGGCGGTGGTGCTGCTGGCGCTCGCCGTGCACGGAGGCTGGCGGGCCTGGCGTCCCCGGCCCGCGTCGGGTGGCCCGGGGGCGGGCCGGGGGATCGACACCGCGGGGCGGGCGTTCGCCGGGGTGCTGGCACTGACCCTGCTCAACCCGGCCACCGTCGTGTACTTCACGGCGCTGGTCCTCGGCCGTGCCGACGCGGCGCGGGCGGCACCGGCAGCGGCGGCGCTGTTCGTCCTCGGTGCCTTCGTCGCCTCGGCGAGTTGGCAGTTGCTGATCGCCGGGGGCGGCACCCTGGTCGGCCGGGTGCTGGCCGGCCCGCGTGGCCGGCTGGTGACCGGGCTCCTCTCCAGCCTCATCATCGCCGCACTCGCCGTCGCCGTGCTGGTCGTGCGGTGAGCCGTCCGTCGGTCCGGTCGGTCGTGCGGTGGGCCGCCCGTCGGGCGGTCGGCCCGGCTGGTCGTGCGGTGGCCGCCCGTCGGACCGGCTCGGCGTCAGGGCCCCGGTCGGGGACGGTCGCCGACCGGCGTCGGGGCGGTCGGGCCGGGACGGTGGTGGGCCACCGGTCGGTCGGCACGGCGTGTGCCGTCGTCCGCCCGCCGTCGGTCAGGTGGGGTAGGAGCGGAACGCCGGCGTGCCGTACGGTCGGGTGATGAGCAGCCGACCCGCAGCCGGTGGCGGCCGGTGGGTCGAGGTCGATCCGACCCGGGTCGGGCGCTGGGCCGAGGGCTTCGCCGACCGGCACGGCCCGCCCGTCGTCTCCCCGCAGGGGTACGGGCTGCTGCTCACCGCCTCCGACGGCGCGACCGCCGAGCTGCACCTGCCGCCGGGTGCCCCGACCGTCGGCGACGCAGCGCAGGCCGTCCCGCCCCGACGCGTCGACGACGTGCCGCAGTTCGTCAGCGTCGCCACCGCGCCCCGCCGGCTCGGGCTGCTGCTCGCCCGCAAGGGCGCGGTGGCGGTCGGTGTGGCGTCCGGTGCGGAGTTGCTGGTCTCCAAGGTGGACACCCGCTACGTGCAGGGTCGTACCGCCGCCGGGGGCTGGTCCCAGCAGCGGTTCGCCCGGCGGCGGGACAACCAGGCGAAGGCGGCCCTGGGCGACGCGGCGGAACTGGCCGTACGCCTGCTGCTGCCGGCGGCGGCGACGCTGGCGGCGCTGGTCTGCGGGGGCGACCGCCGGGCCGTCGACACGGTCCTGGCCGACCGGCGGCTGGCCCCGCTCGCCGCGCTGCGTGCCGACCGGCTGCTCGACGTGCCCGAACCCCGGCACGCGGTGCTGGTCGGCGCGGTCGCCGCCGCCCGCGCCGTGCACATCCTGGTCCGCGATCCGGCCTGAGCGGGGCGGCACGACGACGGCGGCCGGGGGGCGTACGCCCCTCCGACCGCCGCGACGGTGCCGATGCGGTGCCCGGTCAGAGGCTGCCGCCGAAGGTGTCGCAGGACTTCGGATCACCGGTGGTGTAGCCCTTGGTGAACCACTGCTTGCGCTGCTCGGAGGAGCCGTGGGTGAATTCCTCCGGGTTCACCGGGCGGTTGGCCCGCTTGGAGATGGCGTCGTCGCCGATCTTCTCGGCGGTGTCGATCGCCTGCGCGATGTCCTGCTCGGTGATGCTCTTGAAGATCTTCTGGCCCTGCTCGTCGGCGGTGCCGGTGGCGTTCTTGGCCCAGGCCCCGGCGTAGCAGTCGGCCTGGAGCTCCAGCTTGACCGAGAGCGCGTTGGCGCTGCCCGGGTCCCGCTGCTGCTGGCGGCGCATCTGCGCCTCGGTGCCGAGCAGGTCCTGCACGTGGTGGCCGTACTCGTGGGCCAGCACGTACGGCTGGGCGAACTCACCCTCGGCACCGAGCTGGTCGGCGAGGGTCTGGTAGAAGGTCAGGTCGATGTAGACCAGGTCGTCGGCCGGGCAGTAGAACGGCCCGACGCCGGAGTCGGCCTGACCGCAGCCGGTGTTGACGCCCTGGCTGAAGAAGACCGTCTTGGACGGCTGGTACTGCTGGCCGAACCGCTCCGGCAACGCGGTACGCCAGTACGCCTGGATCGAGTTGACGTAGAGGGTGTTGCGGCAGTCCAGCTGCTTGAGCGCGTCGTCGGCGGAGCACTTCTGCGTAAGCGACGTGTTGTCGCCCGACTCGGCGCCGCCGCCGTTCATGGCGTTCAGGCCGAATCCACCACCCACCAGGGCCACCAGCACGGCGATGATGAGCCCGACGATGCCGCCGCGTCCACCCCCGCCGGGGATCGGGATGCCCATCCCGCCACCCCCGCCGGATCCCCGCCGGTCGTCCACCTGGCCGGTGTCGACCCGCGCGTTCTCGTTCAGCTCCATGTTGACCCCGATCACCGATTCGTCACGTCTGAGGGTTGCGGTACCGGACCGGGTCCGGACGGCGTTTCCGGTACCCGATGATCTTGCCCGGTAATCCGGGCGGCGCGTGTCGGGCCGCCCGGTACACTTGTCGGGTGCTGCGCTGCGAAGGCTGAATCGCCCCGCGCCGACGGGAACCACCGCCCGCCGGCGCTTTCGCGTGCCCTGAGTCAGCCCTTCCAGACCCCCGAGAGCGAGTACCGGAAATGATCAGTGTCACCGGCCTGGAACTGCGCGCCGGTTCCCGGATCCTACTGTCCGACACCACCCTGCGGGTGCAGCCCGGTGACCGGATCGGACTGGTCGGCCGCAACGGCGCCGGCAAGACCACCACCCTCAAGGTCCTCGCCGGCGAGGGGCAGCCCTACGGTGGGCAGATCGACAGGCGCAGCGCCATCGGCTACCTGCCGCAGGACCCGCGTACCGGCGACCTGGAGGTCACCGGCCGGGACCGGGTGCTCTCCGCCCGTGGGCTGGACGTGCTGATGGCCCAGATGAAGGAGATCGAGCAGCGGCTCGCCGACGGCGTCGACGACAAGCTGGTCCGCCGCTACGGCGCCCTGGAGGACCAGTTCGCCTCGCTGGGCGGGTACGCCGCCGAGGCCGAGGCCGCCCGGATCTGCGCCAACCTGGGGCTGCCCGACCGGGCGCTGGCCCAGACCATCGGCACCCTCTCCGGCGGTCAGCGTCGCCGGATCGAGCTGGCCCGGATCCTGTTCCGCGACGCCGGGGAGAACGGCGGCGGCATCCTGCTGCTCGACGAGCCCACCAACCACCTCGACGCCGACTCGATCACCTGGCTGCGCGGTTTCCTCGCCAACCACAAGGGCGGGCTGATCGTGATCTCCCACGACGGTTCGCTGCTGGAGTCGGTGGTCAACAAGGTCTGGTTCCTCGACGCCACCCGTTCCGTGGTCGACGTCTACAACCTGGGCTGGAAGGCGTACCTGGAGGCCCGGGAGACCGACGAGCGGCGGCGTCGCCGGGAGCGGGTCAACGCCGAGAAGAAGGCCGGCGCGTTGATGGCGCAGGCCGACAAGATGCGCGCCAAGGCCACCAAGACCGTCGCCGCGCAGAACATGGCCCGCCGGGCCGAGAAGCTGATCTCCGGCCTGGAGGAGGTACGGGTCTCCGACAAGGTGGCGAAGGTCCGGTTCCCCAACCCCGCGCCGTGCGGCAAGACCCCGCTGACCGCGACCGGCCTGTCCAAGTCGTACGGCTCGCTGGAGATCTTCACCGACGTGAACGTCGCGGTGGACCGGGGTTCCCGGGTGGCGATCCTCGGGCTCAACGGTGCCGGCAAGACCACCCTGCTGCGGATGCTCGGCGGCCTGCTCCCGCCGGACACCGGCGAGGTGCACGCCGGGCACGGCCTGCGGCTGGGCTACTACGCCCAGGAGCACGAGACGCTGGACGTGGAACGCACGGTGCTGGAGAACATGCGGGCGGCGGCGATCGAGCAGTCCGACACCGACCTGCGCAAGATCCTCGGTGCCTTCCTGTTCTCCGGCGAGGACGTCAACAAGCCCGCCGGGGTGCTCTCCGGTGGCGAGAAGACCCGGCTCGCCCTGTCGACCCTGGTCTGCTCCGGCGCGAACGTGCTGCTGCTGGACGAGCCGACGAACAACCTCGACCCGGTCAGCCGTGAGCAGGTGCTCGACGCCATCGCCAACTACCCCGGCGCGATCGTGCTGGTCACCCACGACCCGGGCGCGGTGCTCGCGCTCAAGCCCGACCGGGCCATCCTGCTCCCCGACGGCGACGAGGACGCCTGGAGCGACGACCTGCTGGAACTGGTCGAGCTGGCCTGACCCGGCCACGACCCCGCCCGCGACGGCCGGCGGGGTCGGCTGCCGCGGCCAACGACCGGTGCTCAGTGGCCCCTGCCCCACCGGCCCGTGACCGGCCCGGCCGGTGGTCAGCGGCCCATGCTCGGCGGTCCGGCCGGTGGTCAGCGGCCTACGCCCGGCGGCTCGGCGGTCCGGCCGGTGGTCGCCGGCCTACGCTCGGCGGCGCGGCGGCGGCGGCCCGGCCGGTGGTCAGCGGGCGAGGTCGACCAGCCGGCCGAGGACACCCGAGCCGACCAGGATCACCAGGCCGATGGCGACGAAGACGACCGGGACCAGCCAGTGCCCGGCCCGGCCGACCAGGCGGACCACCCGGGGATGCCCACCGAGCAGCGCGGCGGCACCGCACCAGGCGGCGACCAGCACGGCGAAGACCAGCAGGTAGACCAGCCCGGTGGCCGGGTCGAGGGAGCGGAACACCGGGACGTAGACGGCGATGTTGTCCGCGCCGTTGGCGATCGTCACCCCGGCGACGCCGAGCAGGCCGCCCACCACGGCCGGCGGGGTGTCGTCGTCGGTGCGGGCCAGCAGCGCCCGGACGCCAAGCGCGATCGGCAGCAGCCCGAGCAGGCCGGTCCACGGGTCGGGCACCACCAGCAGGCCGGCGGCGACGACCAGAGCCGCCGTGACGAGGGCGGCGATGCCCAGGTACTGCCCGGTCACGATCTGCCACGGGCGGGGTCGTCCGGTGCTCCGGGCGGCCACGAAGAGTACGGTCAACACCACGATGTCGTCGAGGTTGGTGGCCGCGAAGACGGCCCCCGCTCCGCTCACGCTGCCCAACAGGTCGGTCACGACCGGCAGGCTACGGGCCTCCCACGGGCGCGACCGCAGCGCGGTCTCCGCCGTGGATCGTCCGGAGCGTCACTCTATCGGGTTGGCGACACTGCATAGCGTGTCGGTTGGCGTGGAGTTGATATCTGGCGCATGATCGTTCGAGACGGTCTAATAGGTGGGACCGTATCGAACCGCACAGTCTGGGACGTGAGGAATCAACATGGCAGCCACTGGCACAGCCACCAGCACTGAGAAGGGTCGCCGGATCGTCGGAGCCGAGCGTCAGACGCTCGCCAAGGACCTGGTAAAGCGGTACACCGGCGGCGAGAGCATTCGCGCGCTCGCCGCTTCGACCGGGCGATCCTACGGGTTCATCCACCGCGTGCTCACCGAGTCCGGTGTGCAGCTGCGACAGCGCGGCGGCGCCCGGCGTCGCAAGAAGGCGTGACCCGCCTACCAGCGTCGTCCGTCAGCACGCCCCGGGCGGTCCGGTGACCGCCGAGACGACCGGGGTGCTACTGCACTGCGACGGGCCGGTCGCGACGGTCACGTTGTGCCGGCCCGACGTGCTCAATGCCCAGACCCCGGCGATGTGGCGCGCGATGAGCGACTTCTCCCGGGACCTGCCCGGCGACGTGCGCGTCGTCGTGGTACGCGGTCAGGGGCGGTCGTTCTCCGCCGGCCTCGACCTGTCGGTGGCCGGTGCCCAGGGTCCGGGCTCCTTCGCGGAGCTGTCCACCCTGCCCGAGCAGGAGTGCGCCGACCGGATCGCCGACTACCAGCAGGGCTTCACCTGGCTGCACCGACCGGACGTGATCTCGGTGGCGGCCGTGCAGGGTCATGCCATCGGCGCGGGCTTCCAACTCGCGCTCGCCTGCGACCTGCGGGTGCTCGCCGAGGACGCGAAGCTGTCGATGGCCGAGGTCACCCTCGGCCTGGTCCCCGACCTGGCCGGCACCAAGCGGCTGGTCGAGCTGGTCGGCTACGCCCGTGCCCTGGAGCTGTGCGCCACCGGCCGGCGGATGGACGCCGTCGAGGCCGACCGGATCGGGCTGGCCAACCTGGTGGTGCCGCCCGCCGAGCTGGACGCGGCCGTCCGGGACCTCACCGCCGGCCTGCTCGCCGGCAACCGGGACGCGGTTGTCGAGATCAAGGCGCTGCTCGCCGGTGCCGCCGGCCGTTCCCACCCCGAACAGCAGCGGGCCGAGCGCGAGGCACAGACCCGCCGGCTGCGCGATCTCGCCGGCCGCGGCGAATAGCCCACCCGCCGGGGGCGGGAACCGCGGCTACTCTGCCCGGAGCGAACAGCAGGGACTGCCCGGGAAGACCCGGGTTGCCGCCGAGGTTGTCGTAGGCGTCGGGAGAATCGACCCGACGGTGCGCGCTGCCCACGACGCGGAGGTGACCCATGAACCCGATGGCGGGCGGCAACATGGCCGGCTGGAGCATGCTCCGGTCGATCCGGCACGGTGACGACGTCTCCACGCACCGGCTCACCCGGGGCACCGCGAGAAGGATCATGGCGTTCGCCCACCCCTACCGGCGGGACATCGTCGTCTTCCTGGTGACCGTGGTCATCGCCGCCGTGATCGGGGTGGCCACCCCGGTGCTGGCCGGCCACGTGATCAACGCGATCAGCGGGGGTGGCCCCGAGGCGGGTGCGGTCGTCGTCCGGCTCGCCCTGATCATCGGCGCGCTGGCCGTCGCCGACGCGCTGTTCTCCCTGGTCCAGCGGTGGTATTCGGCGCGTATCGGCGAGGGCATCATCCTCGACCTGCGCACCCGGGTCTACGACCACGTGCAGCGGATGCCGTTGCAGTTCTTCACCCGGACCCAGACCGGTGCGTTGGTCAGCCGGCTCAACAACGACGTGATGGGCGCCCAACGGGCGTTCACCTCCACCCTGTCGGGGGTGGTCAGCAACGTCATCCAGTTGGTGCTCACCGCCGGGGTGATGTTCACCCTCTCCTGGCAGATCACCCTGCTGTCGCTGGTCCTGTTGCCGATCTTCGTGGTGCCGGCGCGGCGGGTTGGCCGGCGGTTGGCCGAGATCACCCGGGAGTCGTACGACCTCGACGCCAAGATGAACGCCACCATGACCGAGCGGTTCGGGGTGGCGGGCGCGCTGCTGGTCAAGCTGTTCGGCACTCCTGAGGTGGAGGCGGGCCGATTCGCCGCGCGGGCCGAACGGGTCCGCGACATCGGCATCCAGTCGGCGATGTACTCACGCACCTTCTTCGTGGCGATGCTGCTGGTCGCGTCGCTGGCCCAGGCGCTCACCTACGGGCTCGGCGGCTGGCTGGCGGTCACCGGGGCGGTCAGCGCGGGCACCGTGGTCACCCTCGCCCTGCTGCTCACCCGCCTCTACGGTCCGTTGACCGCGCTGTCCAACGTCCGGGTCGACGTGATGAGCGCCCTGGTCTCCTTCGACCGGGTCTTCGAGGTGCTCGACCTGCGCCCCGGCATCGAGGAGAAGCCCGACGCGGTGCCGGTCCCCCGGGGCGCCGGCCGGGTCGAGTTCCGCGATGTCCGGTTCCGCTACCCGGCTGCCGCCGACGTCTCGCTGGCTTCGCTGGAGGAGGTCGCCACCCTCGACCGGACGGCCAACGAGCCGGTGCTCAAGGGCGTCTCGTTCCGCGTCGAGCCGGGGCAGATGGTGGCGTTGGTCGGGCCGTCCGGGGCCGGCAAGTCCACGCTGTCCATGCTGATCTCACGGATCTACGACGCCACCGACGGCGCGGTGCGGGTCGGCGGGGTCGACGTCCGGGACGCCACCCTCGCCTCGCTGCGCGACGAGATCGGTGTGGTCACCCAGGACTCCCACCTGTTCCACGAGACGATCGCCGAGAACCTGCGGTACGCCAAGCCGGGCGCCACGGACGACGAGATCTGGGCGGCGCTGGCCGGTGCGCAGGTGGCCGACCTGGTCCGGGCCCTGCCCGACGGGCTGGAGACGACCGTCGGCGAGCGCGGCTACCGCTTCTCCGGCGGCGAGAAGCAACGCATCGCCATCGCCCGGCTCCTGCTCAAGGCCCCGTCGATCGTGATCCTGGACGAGGCCACCGCCCATCTCGACTCGGAGAGTGAGGCGGCGGTGCAGCGGGCCCTGTCCGTGGCGTTGGCCGGGCGTACCGCGCTGGTGATCGCGCACCGGCTCTCCACCGTCCGTGACGCCGACCAGATCCTGGTCCTCGACGGCGGCCGGATCGTGGAGCGGGGCCGCCACGAGGAACTGGTCGCGGTCGGTGGGCTCTACGCCGAGCTGTACCGCACCCAGTTCGCCGTCGTCGACTCGCCTGCCCCGTACGCCGAGGCGGACCAGCCTGAGCCGATCATCACCACCGTGCCGATGGGCACCTACGTGGCGCAGGAGGCGCTGCCCCCGGCCGTGGCCAACTGACGGGACCCCGTCCCGCAAGCGACCAGCGTGGTGACCCGGCTGGTGTTCTGCGGACCGGGGTCGGGGCACACCTCGGCTGCGTGCTGCCGCCAGTGAAACGAGGTCAGGCCAGGGGGAGCGGGCCCTGGCCTGGTCTCGCATTCCGAGGCGCTCCCCACGCCGGGTGCCGACGACACGTCCCACCGGCCGTCGGCACGACTCACAGGCTGCCGGCGCGGCGGCTGCCCGAGGCGGCGATCGTCAATTCGGTGCCTGTTCCGTCATCAGGTGCGACGGTAACTCAGAAGTACACCGTTTTGGTCTTCGTGTACGTGGTGTACTGGCTGCCCGGGTAGAAGGTGGAACCGGACACACTGACCTGGACGTTGGTGAATCCGTAACTGGAGACGAGATCGCCGGTGAAGGTCTCGCAGTTCTGGTAGTAGACGGTGTGGGTGGCCGTGGCGGTTCCGCCCTGGATGGTGACGCTGGCGCTCGGGTAGGTGCTCTGCCCGCACAGTGTCACCGAGTAGCTTGCCTGGGTGCTGCCTGTCGTCCCGGTGACGGTCCCGGTGGCGGTGCCGAGGGAATGGGTGTTGTTGTAGCCACCCTTGACCGAGACGTTGATCGATGACGTGCCCGCCTGGGCGCTGACCGCGGGGAACATGGCCACCGCGGCCGCCCCGGCGGCGCCTGCGGCGAGCAGGCGGATGAAGCGGGAAGAACGGACTTGAGGCATAACTGCTCCTGATCTGCTGGAGAATTGCGTTAAAGACGTGTGACCGATTGCGGACCCAATGTTAGACCAAGGTGAAGTCGAAAGCACGTTCGAAATAAATCTTCGTCAATAGGGTGATGAGTCGGGTGCGCAATTTATCGCCTCAATGTCACCCTTTACCCGACACATCGTGAACGCGCCACCCCACGGACAGCGTGAGCCGGCACGCGGAGTGGACTGCTGGCCGTTCCCCGCCAGACGTCCCGGTGGTTCGCGGCGGTGTTCATGCGGTACGGGAAGGGGTCCATCTCGCCAGGGTGGTCACGCCGACCGGTCAGCCGGCGGGTGGCCGGCGATGACGGCGCGCAGCTCGCCGAAGGCGGCCCCCAGGGTCTGCGGGGTGAAGTGGGCGTTCAGGCCGCTGGGGTTGGGCAGCACCCAGAGCCGCGCACCGGCCAGCGGTTGCGGCTGCGGGCCGAAACCGGCCTTCGGCCGGGCGAACCCGATCCGGTAGGCGGTCACCCCGACCACGGCGACCCAGGTCGGCCGGTACCGGGCCACCTTGTCGGTCAGCGTCCGCGCGCCCGCCACCAGCTCCGCCGGAGTCAGTTCGTCCGCCCGGGCGCTGGCCCGCGCCACCATGTTGGTGATGCCCAGGCCGTACCCGGGCAGGGTGTCCTGCTCACTGGGGTGCAGTTGGCGCGGGGTGAAGCCGCCCCGGTGCAGGGCCGGCCAGAACCGGTTGCCCGGCCGGGCGAAGTGCCACCCGGTGGCCGCCGACCACAGGCCCGGGTTGATCCCGACGAAGAGCACCGTCAGCCCGGGGCCGATCACGTCCGGGATGGTGCGGTCCGCCGCCGCTGCCAGCTCCGCCCGGTCCGGTCGCCGTACCTCCGGCGTGCCCGGCCGGTCCTGCCGCCGTACCTCCGGCGTGCCTGGCTGGTCCGGCCGCCGTACCTCCGGCGTGCCTGGCTGGTCCGGTCGCCGTACCTGCGACGCGCCCGGCCGGGTCAGGCCGGCGGAGGGCCCGACCGGGTCGGACATCGCGTCGACGGTCGTGGACGGGCGCTCGGCAGGGGCCGGGGAGGGCCGCCCGCCGGCACCCCGACGACGGGCCGGTTCGGGGGTCGCGACGGCGGGAGGCGGTTCGGGGGCGGTGCGGCCCGGTTCGGCGGCCGGGGCTGGTTCGGGGGCGGCGGCGGGGCTGGTCGAACGGCGTCGCGGGGTCACAGGCTGCGCAGCGCGCCGCCGTCGACGGGCACGCTGACCCCGGTGACATAGCCGGCGGCGGGGGAGAGCAGGAAGGCCGCCACCCGCCCGAACTCGGCCGGATCGCCGATGCGGCGCAGCGGGATGCCGGCCTCCGCAGCGGCACGGGCCGCCGCGTCGTCGCCGAGCAGCTCCCGGTTGCGGTCGGTCAGGAAGCGCCCGGGCAGCAGGCCCAGCACCCGTACCCCGCGTGGGCCGTACTCGTCGGACAGGTCCTTGGCCACGCCGGCCAGGCCGGGCCGCAGGCCGTTGGAGATGCCGAGGCCGGTGATCGGCGTCCGGGCCGAGGTGGACAGCACCATACCGATCGCGCCACCATCGGTGAGCGCGGCGGCCACCGTCCGGGCCGTCCGGACGGTGCCCAGGAAGACCGTCTCGAAGGACTCCCGCCACTGTGCGTCGCTGACCTGCGCGGCGGTGCCCGGGGGCGGCCCACCGACCGAGACGAGCGCCCCGTCGAGGCGGCCGAAGTGTTCTCCGGCGGCGATCACCAGCCGCTCGGGCAGGCTCGGGTCGGCCAGGTCGGCGACGAGACCGATCGCGTGGTCCGGCCCACCGAGTCGGTCGACCGCCCCGGCGATCCGCTCCGGCGTGCGGGCCGACAGGACCACCCGTGCTCCGTCCGCGACCAGGCACTGCGCGGTCGCGAAGCCGAGCCCCCGGGAAGCGCCGGTCAACACGTACACCCGATCGGTGAGTCCGAGATCCATGCCACCGATCCTGCCGCATCCGGCGGTGGGTGGCGCGGCGGGCCGGGGAGGCGAGCCGGTGGTCAGCGGCGGGCCGGTCGGAGCAGGCGTACCCGGCCGGCGATCTGGAGGGCGACGGCGTCGCCGCTGCGGGCCAGGGCCGGCAACCGGCGGCGGCGGGGCGGGTGCCGCCCGTCGTAGCGGTGGGTGGCCTCGCGGGCGGCCAGCTCCTGCGCGCCGAGCGGGGGGAGGGCGTCCCGGTCGCGCAGCCCACGTGCGAGGTCCCAACCGTCGCGCAGCGACCCGACGGTGGGTCGGCCGGACGCCCAGTCGGCGAAGGTGGCCGGCCAGGTGTCCCCGAGGCCGGCGGCGAGCAGCGGCCAGTGGCGGGCGACCTCGCCGGCCCGCTTGCGCAGCAGCGCCCGCCGGGCGGCGTCGACCCGGTCGGTGGCGAAGCCTGCGGGCAGCGGGGCCCCCGCGACCAGGGCGGCGACCAGCGCGGCCTGTCGGGCGGCCAGCCCCACCGGTCCGGTGGCACCGGGCGGCGGGGCCGACTCGACGGGGTGCGTCGGGCTCATGTGACGACCGGGTGGCCGGCAGCGGTGGCGAGGGCGTCCAGCTCGGCCCGCAGCACGTCGGCGGGTGGGTAGTGGCCGTCGCGTTCGAGCAGCAGGGCCGGCGGTCGGCGGCCGGCACAGAGCGCGCCGACCAGCTCCAACACCTCGGTGGGCACCGGATCGGTGTGCGTGTCGTGGTAGAGCCCGCCGTGCTCGGCCCCACCGGCCACGTGTACGTAGGCGATCCGGTCCAGCGGCAGCCGGTCCAGCAGGGCCTGCGGGTCCTCGCCCCGGTTGCGGGCGTTGGCGTACACGTTTGCCACGTCGAGCAGCAGCTCCGCGTCGGTGGCGTCGAGGATCTCGGTGAGGAAGTCCGCCTCGTCCAGCTCGTCGTCGGGCCAGTCGAACAGCGCGGCGATCGGCTCCAACGCCAAGGGCACCGGCAGCTCCGCCCGGGCCCGGCGGACGTTCGCCACCACCGCCGCCACCGCCTCCCGGGTGCGCGGCAACGGCAACAGGTGCCCGGCCTCCAGGCCGCCGGCCCGGACGAACGCGATGTGCTCGCTGACCAGTGGCGCGTCGACCAGCTCGGCCACCCGGGCCAGGTGCGTCACCCGGGCCGGGTCGACCGGGTCCGCGCCGCCGAGGGAGAGCCGCACCCCGTGCGGTACGACGGTCACGCCGCGCTCCCGCAGCCCGGCCAGCCCGGCCGGCAGGGGGTTGCCCGGGCTGAGCGACTCCGCTACCACCTCGACGAAGCGCAGCCCGGGCAGCTCGGCGACGAAGCCGGCGATCTCCGACCGCCAGCCGATGCCCACCCCCTGCGGCCCGGTCATCCGCCGCACCCGCCACCGCCGCCGCATCCTCCTCCGCCGCCGCAGGAGCTGCCGCCACCGCCCGACGAGCCGCTGTCGCCCGACGAGGTGCTGCCGCCGCACGTGACACCCGTGGAACCGGTGTAGCCGCTGCCGCTGCTGGCGTTCAACGCCTGCCGCTGGATCTCCGCCTGCGCGGCGAAGCCGGGGTCGAGCGCGTAGAGGGAGACGGTGCCGAACAGGGCCACCCCCATCGCCGCGCCGGCCGGACCGTAGGTCGCGTAGGCCGGGGCGGCGTCGGGGGCGAGGTGGTGGTTGCTGCTGCGCAGGCGACTCATCATCACGTTCGCCGTCCTGGTCCGCCGGGGCGTACGGGCCACCAGGGCGAACGCCACTGCGAGTCCGGCCAGGGCGAGCAGTAGCCAGCCGACCGGCCGGCCGTTGAACAGGCCGGCGACCAGCCGCACCACACCCAGGGCCAGGGGCACCAGCAGCAGGTTCCGTCCGCGCCGCAGGGCCCGTACCCCGTCGGCGTCGATCAGCAGGCCGCGCTGCTCCAACCCCTGCCGCAGCTCCTCCAGGGCGCGGGTCACCCCGGCGTTGCGGCGCAGCTCGCGGGTGGCGACCGACTGGCGGGCGGCGTGCCGGATCGCGTGGTCGAGCGGAGTGAGCCCGCTGGGTGTCGACCCGGCGGCGACCAACCGGCCGTTCGATGTGACGTCGATCGCGCCGGCGCCGCGCAGCCCACCCAGCGCCGCCCAGATGGCGAGCTGGTCGCCACCGTTGAGGTAGGCCACCTGCTGGGGTCCGAGCTGGTCCGTGGTGACCGTGTCGGGGCCGGCGGTCGTGCGGCGGCGGTGCAGCAGCGTGCCGACCACGGCGACGACGGCCACCAGCAGGTAGAGCTTCAGGAAGAGCGGTCCGGGGATGCCCCAGGTGTCGCCCTGTGCGGCAAGCGTGTTCATGAGCTGCTCCTGTCGCGCGAGGGGGTCGCGGCCTCATTGTGGAGCAGCCCCGCCACGCCGGCACCGGGGCGGTGGGCGAGTTACCGAGCCGAGATCCGGGCTGCCGGCCCGGGTGGGTCAGTGCCGGCGGACGGCCTCCTCGACCAGGTCGAGCACCGGCCCCAGGTCACCGGCGGGCCGGCCCATCGCCAGGTGCAGCACCAGCCCGTCGTACGCCAGCTCCAGGAACTGGGCCAGCACGTCGATGTCGATGTCCTCGCGGAGCACCCCGGCGTCGCGTTGCCGGGCGAGCCGGTCCCGGGTCGCCTCGGCGATGGCGGCGGAGCGTTCCGCCCACCGGCGCGCGAAGGCCGGGTCGGTCCGCAGCCGCCGGGACACCTCCAGTTGGCTGCCCAGCCAGCCGGTGGTGTCGGGGGAGACCGCGCGGGCGAGCAGGTCCCGCATCACCTGGACGAGGCCGTGGCGGGCCACCGTGGAGACCATCACGGCGGCGTCGTCCTCGGCGACGGCGAGGAAGAGTGAGTCCTTGTCGCGGAAGTGGTGGAAGATCGCGCCCCGGGACAAGCCGGTCGCCTCCTCCAGCCGGCGCACGGTGGCACCCTCGTAGCCGTGCCGGGCGAAACAGGCCCGGGCCGCGCCCAGGATCTCCTGCCGGCGCGCGTCGAGCTGGTCCTGACTTACTCTGGGCACGGGTCGATCGTCGCAGGTGACCCTCCGCAAGGCAAACCGTACGTACGGCTTGCTATCGGGTCGTCACCTCGTCCTGCCGAACGCCCGTCCGGTTAGGATCGGCCGGTGCCGACAGCCCCGGTCACCTCCCCCTACCCGCCCACCGCCCCCATCCGGCCCCGGCAGCCCGACGGTCGCCGGCGGGCGGTTCGACCCTGTCGGCGGCGGTCCTTCCTCCCGTAAGGTGCCTCAGTGCCGTTGCTCCTGCTCGACCTGGACAACACCCTGCTCGACCGGGCCGGGCCGTTCCGCGCCTGGGCCGAGGGTTTCCTGGCCGAGATCGGCGCCCCGGCCACCGACATCGACTGGCTGCTGTCCATCGACGCCGACGGCCTCACCGACCGGTGGGACATCGCCGACGCCATCCGGGACCGCTACGCGCTGCGCATCCCCTCCATCGACCTGGTCGAGGAGCTGCACGACGGGGTGGTCGGCTACACCCGGCTGGACCCGCTGGTCGCCTGCGCGCTGCGGATCGCCGACGACGCCGGGTGGCTGCCGGTGGTGGTCACCAACGGCTCGGTCCGGCTGGAAGACGCCAAGATCAGGCAGACCGGCCTCGACCGCTACGTCGCCGACTGGGTGATCTCCGAGGAAGCCGGGGTGAGCAAGCCCAACCCCCGGATCTTCGCGCTGGCCGCCCAACGGGCCCGGTTGCCGCTGCGTGGCGCGTGGGTGGTGGGCGACAGCCCGGAGGCGGACATCGGCGGGGCCGCCGCGGTCGGCCTGCCCAGCGTCTGGCTGCACCGGGGGCGCAGCTGGACCGACGGGCGGTTCGCCCCCACCCGTACCGTCGACTCGTTGATCGCGGCGGTCTCGGTGGTGCTCGCCGGGGGGTAATCCGGTTGTGCGCCGGGCGGGGTATCGGTCAGCATGGGGCCGCGCGGGAGCGCGCAGCCGGGCGGGGCCCGGTCGAGGAGAGGAGGTCGGTCATGGCCGTCTTTGCAGGGTCGTACCACCTGCCCTCACCAGCCTCGACCAAGGGATCACCAGCACCGTGCGCGAACACGACCTCCCGGCGCCGCAGCGCCGTGGCCGCGGCAGAAGCCGCTTCGACGACGACGAGACACCCTTCCTGACGTACGGCCGGCAGCCGGCCGGCACCGCACCCGAGGACGAGCCCGAGCCCGAGGACCACTGGTCCTCCTGGGACGAGGCCGTGCACGGTCCGGAACCGCACCCGCCGTGGCTCGTCACCGAGCTGGCCGCCCGGGACACCGAACTCGGTGTGCTCAAGACCGGCAAGGAGGCGGACGTGCACCTCGTCCGCCGGGCGGTGCCCGACACCGACCGGTCCTGCCTGCTGGCCGTCAAGCGGTACCGCGACGCCCAGCACCGGCTCTTCCACCGCGACGCCGGCTACCTGGAGGGACGCCGGGTGCGCCGGTCCCGGGAGAACCGGGCGATGGCCGGCCGGACGGCGTTCGGCCGGCAGATGATCGCCGGGCAGTGGGCGGCGGCCGAGTTCGCCGCGCTGTCCCGGCTCTGGGAGATCGGTGCGGAATCCGGGCGGATCGCCGTGCCGTACCCGGTGCAGCTGCTCGGCACCGAGCTGATGCTGGAGTTCGTCGGCGACCCCGACGAGGGGACCGCCGCACCCCGGCTGGCCCAGGTACGCCCCGACCCGGCCCCGCTGCGCTCCCTCTGGGAGCAACTGGTGGACGCCCTGGTGGTGCTGGCCCGGGCCGGCTACGCCCACGGCGACCTGTCGCCGTACAACCTGCTGGTGCACGCCGGGCGGCTCGTCATGATCGACCTGCCGCAGGTGGTCGACGTGGTGGCCAACCCGCAGGGACCGGAGTTCCTGGCCCGCGACGTGCGGGTGGTGGCGACCTGGTTCACCGCCCGGGGGCTGCCCGCCGCCGACACCGACCCGGCCGCCCTCACCGAGCTGCTGCTGCGCGAGGCGGGGGTGCGCTGAACGGGGGTGACGTCCCGGACGGCAACCGGCCGTCCGGGACGTCGGGGCGTCACTGGAGGTAACGCTCGACCTCCGACACCGGTCGGGCCCCCTGGGCCTCCGGGTCGCCGTGGGCCTCCCGGGCCGCCCGGCGGCGGCGCAGCAGGTCCCAGCACTGGTCCAGCGACTCCTCCAGCGCGCGCAGGTGTTCCTTGGCCTCGTCGTCGGTGCCGGATTCGTGGTCCTGGGCGGCCGAGCGGAGCCGGTGCTCCTCGTCGACCAGTTCCGAGATCCGATGCAGGATGGTCTTGTCGTCCATGCCCCTGAGCCTGGCACAGCAGGGTCGCCCGCGCCCGTGTTCGGGGCCGGCCGGTCCGTCGGCGGCCAGACCGGCCGTGGCCCGCGCCGGGTGGTCGCCGGGTCGGCTGCCTCAGGGGGTGCCGGCACCATCCACGGTGGTCACCATCGCCCCAGGACCTGCGGCACCGGCCCCGCCTCCATGATCAGCATGGCTTGAGCGATGGTGGTGCCGACTGCTAGCGTGCGCCGGGTTCAGGTGTGCCGTGACGCGTCGGGCGTCCGGTGGCCACGGTCCGGCCCGGGGGCGGTGTGATGGGTTCCGGCAGCACGCGTCTGCGTACCAAGATCGTGGCCCTGCTCACCTCCCTCGTCGCGCTCTGGTCCTTCGCCGCGTGGGTGACCGTCGGTGACGGCTTCAACCTGCTCTGGGTGCAGACCCTCAACAGCCGGGTGGCCGACCCCGGGGAGTCGCTGCTCACCGCGCTCCAGGAGGAGCGGCGGCTCGCCAACGCCTACCTGGGTGAACGGGCCCAGCGGCAACTCGACGCGTTGAGCACCCAGTGGCAGCGCACCGACCAGGTGGCGGACGAGTTCGGCACCTCGGTGGGCAGTTGGCAGGCCGAGCTGGCCACCGGCGAGGACACCCGCCGCCGGGTCGACGAGGTGCTGACCGGCCTGAGTGGCCTGACCGGCATCCGGGAGTCGGTGCGCGACGCCGGGATGACCCGGGCCGAGGCGTCCGCCGCGTACACCGGGGTCCTCGCCGGGGTGCTGCGGATGTACGGCTCGCTGGGGCAGCTCGACGACACGCGGATCGCCGCGGAGAGCGAGACCCTGGTCGACCTCTACCAGGTGCGGGAGCTGATCTCCCAACAGGATGCCCTGATCACCGGCGTGCTCGCGGCCGGCCGGATGACCGGCGACGAGTACGCCCGCTTCACCCAACTGGTCGGCGCCCAGCGTTACCAGACGGCGGAGGCGGTCGCCGAGCTGTCCCCGGCCGACCGGGTCCGCTACGACCAGCTCGCCGGCTCGGACGCGGTGGCCCGGTTCCGGCTGCTGGAGGACCGGGTGATCCAGCAGGCCCGGTCGGGCACCACCCTGCCGCTGACCGAGCAGGAGTGGCAGTCGACCGTCGGGCCGGCGATGCAGGCGCAGGTGGACTTCGGGGTGAGCGTCGGCGACGCGCTCATCGACCGGGCCACCCCGGTCGCGGTGGGCGTCATCGTCCGGCTGGTGCTCGCCGCCGGCCTCGGCCTGATCGCCGTGATCGCCTCGATCGTGGTGTCGATCAGCACCGCCCGGCACCTGGTCCGGCAGCTGGCCCGGCTGCGCGACGCCGCGCTGCGGCTGGCCCACGAACAGCTGCCCGGAGTGGTGGACCGCCTCGGCCACGGCGAGGACGTCGACGTGGCCCGCGAGGCCCCGCCGCTGGACTTCGGCGACGACGAGATCGGTCAGCTGGGCCGAGCCTTCAACGCCGTCCAGGAGACCGCCATCCGCACGGCGGTCGAGCAGGCCGAGCTGCGCCGCAACGTCCGGGGGGTGTTCCTCAGCCTGGCCCGGCGGACCCAGGCGCTGGTGCACCGCCAGCTCACCCTGCTCGACGCGATGGAACGGCGCGAACACGACGCCGGGGAACTGGAGGACCTGTTCCGGGTCGACCATCTGGCCACCCGGATGCGGCGCAACGCGGAGAACCTCATCGTGCTCTCCGGCGCCACCCCGGGTCGGGCGTGGCGACGCAACGTGCCGATGGTGGACGTGGTGCGCGGCGCGGTCGCCGAGGTCGAGGACTACACCCGGGTGGACGTGCTGCCGCTCGGCCCGGTCGCGCTCGCCGGCCGGGCGGTCGGTGACGTGATCCACCTGCTCGCCGAGCTGATCGAGAACGGCCTGTCCTTCTCCCCGCCGAACACCACCGTCGAGGTGCGGGGTCACCTGGTGACCGCCGGGTTCGCCATCGAGATCGAGGATCGTGGTCTGGGTCTGACCGGTGAGGAACTGCTCGCCGCCAACCGCCGCATCGTGGACCGGTCCGAGTTGAACCTGGCCGACGCCGCCCGCCTCGGGCTGTACGTGGTGAGCCGGCTGACCGAGCGGCACGGGGTGAAGGTGCAGCTCAAGGAGTCCGCCTACGGGGGGACCACCGCCGTGGTGCTGATCCCGGCGGAGCTGGTCGTGCCGGGGGACCCGAGCCCGTCCGGCGCGCTTCCGGTGGTCGCCCGACGCCCGGCCACCGCCGAGGCCACACCGGCGGCCGACGCGGGGCCCCGGTGAGCCCGAGGGCCGTCCCGCCGTCGGACGCGGTGACCCCGGCGGGCCTGCCGGCCCGGTCCCGTAAGCGACGCCCGGCGCAGGACGCGCTGCACGCGCCGACCGTCCCGACCGGTCTGCCGGTGACCGTCGCCCGACCGTCCACCCCGACCGTCGCGGTGGCCGGGGACGCACGGACGGCGGACGCCGACGCCGACCCGCCGTCGCCTACTGTGGAGGGGCCGGTGACCGACGCGGGCCTGCCGGTGCGGGTACGACAGGCGAACCTGGCGCCCGAGCTGCGGGACCCCCCGACCGGTGGGGAGACCGGGGCCGGTGCTGCGGTCCGGCGCGCACCCGAGCAGGTGCGCCAGATGATGAGCGCCTACCAGTCGGGCACCCGACGCGGCCGGACCGACGCGGCCCGGCTGTCGGAGGGCACCCGCAGCGGTGACCGGTCGGACGACGCAGACCGCCCGGCCACCTGACGGCGTCGCGACGGACGCGACGTCCACGGGGTCACGGCAACCGAGCACGGCGGAACCGCCGGGGAAGAGGACGACGAGTGGGGCAGACGACGGCATCCGGTGCCGACCTGACGTGGTTGCTGGACGATCTGGTCGGCCGGGTGAAGCAGGCCGAGCACGCCGTCGCGCTCTCCACCGACGGCCTGCTGATGGCCGCGTCCGAGGGGATGGGCCGCGACGACGGGGAACACCTCGCCGCGATGGCCGCCGGCATCCAGAGCCTGGCCCGGGGCGCCGGCAAACGGTTCGGCGGCGGGCAGGTCCAGCAGACCATCATCGAGATGGAGTCCTCGTTCCTGTTCGTCACCGCGGCCGGGCCGAACGCGTGCCTGGCGGTGCTCGCCGGCACCGACGCCGACGTCGGCCTGATCGCGTACGAGATGGCGATGCTGGTCGCCCGGGTGGGTAAGTACGTGGCGTCCCCGGCCCGGGGTGTCGACCAGTCGTCCGGTGGGAGCTGACCGCGATGGCTGCCGACGGCGACCCCGCGGACGAGCAGTGGGTCGACGACCACGCGGGCCCGGTGGTCCGCCCGTACGCGGTCACCCGGGGCCGGGCCCGCCCGGTGGCCGGCTCGTTCGACCTGATCTCGCTGGTCACGGCGACCCGGACGAACGCGGTCGAGGAGGCCGGGCTGGGGCCCGAACACGTGGCGATAGTGGCGCTGACCCAGCGCATGCAGTCGGTGGCCGAGGTCGCGGCCCGACTGGACCTGCCGGTGGGCACCGTACGGGTGCTCCTCGGTGACCTGGTGGCACGGGACCTGGTCCGGGTACAGGAACCCCGGGAGCCGGCCGGTGTCAACGACGAGAGCATCTACGAGGCGGTGATCAATGGACTACGGGCGCTCTGAACGTCCGGCGGGGGCACGGGTGCTGCCCACCGCGCTCAAGGTTCTGGTGGCGGGTGGGTTCGGGGCCGGCAAGACGACACTGGTCGGTGCGGTGAGTGAGAGCCGTCCGCTGCGTACCGAGGAGGTGCTGACCGAGACCGGCATCGGGGTCGACGACCTGTCCGGGGTGGAACGTAAGAGCACCACCACGGTGGCGATGGACTTCGGCCGGATCACCATCAGCGACGACCTGGTGCTCTACGTGTTCGGCACCCCCGGTCAGGACCGCTTCTGGTTCCTGTGGGACGAGTTGGCGGTGGGTGCGCTCGGCGCGGTGGTGCTGGCCGACACCCGCCGGTTGGCCGACTGCTTCCCCTCGATCGACTACTTCGAGGGGCGGGGCACCCCGTTCGTGGTGGCGGTGAACTGTTTCGAGGGGGCCCGGCGGTTCGGCCTCGACGAGGTGCGTACGGCGTTGGACCTGGACCCGGAGGTGCCGCTGCTGCTCTGCGACGCCCGGCAGCGGGAGTCCAGCCGCAACGTGCTGATCACCCTGCTGGAGCACGCCATGAAGACCCGGAACTCCCGGCGGCGCGCGGTCGGCGGCCGCTGACGACGGTCGCGACCCGCCGCCACCCGTCGACGGGAACGGGCCCCCTCCACGCTGGAGAGGGCCCGTTTCGTACGCCGACGTCAGCTGGCGATCATGCGGCGCAGCACGTACTGGAGGATGCCCCCGTGGCGGTAGTAGTCCGCCTCGCCGGGGGTGTCGATCCGGACCACCGCGTCGAACTCCACGCCGGTGTCGGTGCTGACCCGCACCGTACGCGGGGTGTCGCCGTCGTTGAGCGCGGTGACGCCGGTGATGGAGAAGGTCTCCGTGCCGGTGAGACCGAGCGACTCGGCGGTGGTGTCCACCGGGAACTGCAACGGCAGCACGCCCATGCCGATCAGGTTGGACCGGTGGATGCGCTCGTAGGACTCGGCGATGACCGCCCGGACGCCGAGCAGCATGGTGCCCTTGGCTGCCCAGTCCCGGGACGAACCGGAGCCGTACTCCTTGCCGGCCAGGATGACCAGCGGGACGCCGGCGGCCTGGTAGGCGGTGGAGGCGTCGTAGATGGAGGTCTGCTCACCGGTCAGGTGGTTGACGGTGAAGCCGCCCTCCACACCGGGGACCAGCTGGTTACGCAGCCGGATGTTGGCGAAGGTGCCCCGGATCATCACCTCGTGGTTGCCCCGGCGGGAGCCGTACGAGTTGAACTCGTGGCGCGGCACGCCGTGCTCGGCGAGGTAGCTGCCGGCGGGGGAGTCGGCCTTGATCGCGCCGGCCGGGGAGATGTGGTCGGTGGTCACCGAGTCACCCAGCTTGGCCAGCACCCGGGCGTCGGCGATGTCGACGACCGGGCTCGGCTCCTGCTGCATCCCCTCGAAGTACGGGGGCTTACGGACGTAGGTGGAGTCGTCGGCCCAGGCGAACGTGTCGCCGGTCGGGGTGGGCAGCGACTGCCACCGCTCGTCACCGGCGAACACGTCGGCGTAGGCGGCGCTGAACCCGGTCGCGCCGATCGCCTGGGCGATGACGTCCTGGATCTCGGCGCTGTTGGGCCAGATGTCGCGCAGGTAGACCGGGTTGCCCTCGGTGTCCTCGCCGAGCGGCTCGTTGGCCAGGTCGATGTCCATCGTGCCGGCCAGCGCGTACGCCACCACCAGCGGCGGGGACGCCAGGTAGTTCATCTTGACGTCCGGGTTGATCCGGCCCTCGAAGTTCCGGTTGCCCGACAGCACCGACACGACGGCCAGGTCGCCCTCGTTGACGGCGGCGGAGACCTCCTCCGGCAGCGGGCCGGAGTTGCCGATGCAGGTGGTGCAGCCGTAGCCGACCAGGTTGAAGCCGAGCTTGTCCAGGTAGGGCGTGAGGCCGGCCCGCTCGTAGTAGTCCATGACGACCTTGGAGCCGGGTGCCAGGGTGGTCTTGACCCACGGCTTGCGGCTCAGGCCCTTGTCGACGGCGTTGCGGGCCAGCAGGGCGGCACCGATCATCACCTGCGGGTTGGACGTGTTGGTGCAGGAGGTGATCGCGGCGATGACCACCGCGCCGTGGTCCAGCTCGTACTCCACCCCGTCGCTGCCGGTGACCCGGACCGGGTTGCTGGCCCGGCCCCCGGCGCCGACGGCGGCGGTCTCCAGGTCGCGCGGCTCGTCGGCGGGGTCGCTGAAGTCGTTGGCGGGCGGGTCGCTGGCCGGGAACGACTCGGCGCTGGCCTCGTCGGCCGGGCCGTTCGCGCCCCGGGGGAGCTGCTCGCGGGCGACGCCGGGCTTGAGGTCGCGCTCACCGGCGGAGTCGTCGGCGACGTAGTCGGTCAGCGCCGAGCGGAACAGCGTCTTGGCGACCCCGAGCGGCACCCGGTCCTGCGGGCGCTTGGGCCCGGCCAGGGACGGCTCGATCGTGCCCAGGTCCAGCTCCAGGCGCTCGGAGTACTCCGGCTCGTGGTCCGGGTCGTGCCAGAGACCCTGCTCCTTGGCGTACGCCTCGACGAGCGCCACCTGGGAGGCGTCGCGGCCGGTCAGTTCCAGGTAGCGGACGGTCTCGGCGTCGATCGGGAAGATCGCGACGGTGGAGCCGTACTCGGGGGACATGTTGCCGATGGTGGCCCGGTTGGCCAGCGGCACGGCGCTGACGCCGGGGCCGTAGAACTCGACGAACTTGCCGACGACGCCGTGCTTACGCAGCATCTCGGTGATGGTGAGCACCAGGTCGGTGGCGGTGGTGCCGGCCGGCATCTCGCCGTGCAGTTTGAAGCCGACGACCCGGGGGATCAGCATGCTGACCGGCTGGCCGAGCATCGCGGCCTCGGCCTCGATGCCGCCGACGCCCCAGCCCAGCACGCCCAGGCCGTTGACCATGGTGGTGTGCGAGTCGGTGCCGACCACGGTGTCCGGGTACGCCTGCATGACTCCAGACGCCTCTGCGCGCGCCATGATCGTGCGGGCCAGGTACTCGATGTTGACCTGGTGCACGATGCCGGTGCCCGGGGGGACGACCTTGAACTCGTTGAACGCGCTCTGGCCCCAGCGCAGGAACTGGTAGCGCTCCCTGTTGCGCTCGTACTCCAGCTCGACGTTGCGGGCGAAGGCGTCCTCGCGGCCGAACAGGTCGGCGATGACCGAGTGGTCGATGACCAGCTCGGCCGGGGCCAGCGGGTTGACCTTGGTGGCGTCGCCGCCCAGCTCGCGGACGGCCTCACGCATGGTGGCCAGGTCGACCACGCAGGGCACGCCGGTGAAGTCCTGCATCAGCACCCGCGCCGGGGTGAACTGGATCTCCACGCTCGGGTCGGCGGTGGGGTCCCACGCGCCGAGCTGGGAGATGTGGTCGGCGGTGATGTTCGCGCCGTCCTCGGTCCGCAGCAGGTTCTCCAGCAGGATCTTCAAGCTGTAGGGCAGCCTGTCGTGCCCCGGCACCTGGCCGATCCTGAAAATCTCGTAGCTCGCGTCTCCGACGCGTAGCTGGGTCTTCGCACCGAAGGTGTCGAGGCTCGCCACGTCGTACTCCTTCACACCAGCGACCGTGAGTAGTCCTGAGCAGTCTGTCGCACCAGGCGGAGGGCCGCCCAGGTTAGGTAACACTTACTGCCGATTCGTCGTCTTCCAACAAAACCGTACGTCCGTCTTGCTATTCACGCAACCTCGTGCCAGGGTTCGGGACGAGGAGGTGCCACCATGATCCATCATGTGCTGCTCGCCTGCCCGCCCGGTGCCGAGGACTCGTCCCGGGCCTTCTACGTGGGCATCCTCGGCCTGACCGAGAAACCCAAACCCCCGACCCTCGCCGCCCGTGGCGGCTGCTGGTTCACCGGGTACGACGTTGAACTGCACCTCGGCGTCGAGAACGACTTCCGGCCCGCCCGCAAGGCGCACCCGGCGCTGCTGCGCCCCGACCTCGACGCCCTCGCCGACCGGCTGGCCCGCGCCGGCCACCCGGTCACCTGGGGTGACGACGACGAGCTGCCCGGGATGCGCCGCTTCCACACCGCCGACCCGCACGGCAACCGGCTGGAGTTCGTCGCCCCGCTGCCCGACCGGACGACCCGGCCGGCGGCCCCGGTCGCTGAGCGCCACCGTGTCGGACCCGGCCGCTACGGTGTGCCGATGGTGTCGGTCAAGCAGGTCCAGGTCACCTTCGACTGCGCGGAGCCCGAACGGGTCGCCCGCTTCTGGTGCGAGGCGCTCGGTTACGTCGTCCCGCCACCGCCGCCGGGGTTCGCCGACTGGGGCGCGTTCGACAGGTCCCTGCCGCCCGAGCGGCAGGGCTCCGCGTTCGCCTGCGTCGACCCCACCGGTGCGGGCCCGCGACTGTTCTTCCAGCGCGTGCCCGAGGGCAAGGTGGTCAAGAACCGGCTGCACCTCGACGTGCGGATCGGCCCCGGCCTGGTCGGTGAGCAGCGGTTGGCCGCGCTGGAGGCGGAGTGCGCCCGGCTGGTCGCCCTCGGCGCGACCCGGGTACGCCTGCTGCCCGCCGGCGGCTACGACGAGTCGTGCCTGGTGATGCAGGACGTCGAGGGCAACGAGTTCTGCCTCGACTGAGCCACCGCGGCCGCGCCGCACTATCGTTTCCGCGTGCACATCCGTTTCGACGTCCCCGCCGACCCCGCCTACCCGGGTCGGGTGGCCGCCGCGCTCGGCAGCGTCCGGCTGCGCCGGTTCACCCTCATCGGCGTGGCGCTGGCGGCGGCCGGGGCGGTCGGCCTGCTCGTCTCCCGGGGTGGCCGGCTCTCGTCGCTGTGGCTGGTGCTGCTCGTGGGCGGGCTGCTGTCGATGCTCTACGCGCCCTGGGTGCGCTGGCGGGCCCGACGCCGCTCCGACGACTACGCGGTCGAGGGCGGCTACGACATCACCGACGACAACATCATGATGCGCAGCGGCTCGGAGTCCGGCGGCATCGCCTGGGACGGGGTGGCCCGGGTGCGGGAGGCCGGCGACTTCTGGATCGTGTACGTCGGCCGGATGCCGGCGACGGTGATCCCCCGCTGGCTGATGCCCGCCGAGGACGCCGCGACGTTGCACAGCTTCATGACCGCCCGGGGCCTGCTCGAACCCCGCTGACCGCACCGTGTTCCCGGGGCCCGCCCTACCCGCCCGGCGCGGGTAGGGTTCGAGGTCGGGTCGGAAGGGGTGCCGTAGTGGTCGACGTTCAGCACTGGCTCGTAGCACTTCCCCCGGGGGTGGTCTACCTGATCGTCGCCGGGGTGATCGGCGTCGAGAGCATGGGTGTCCCGTTGCCGGGCGAGATCGTGCTGGTCAGCTCCGCCCTGCTGGCCGCGACCGGGGTGGTCGAGCCGCACTGGGTCGCCACCGCCGCGGCGTTCGGCGCGATCGTCGGCGACTCCGTCGGCTATGCGGTGGGTCGCCGGGGCGGCCGTCCGCTGCTGGCCCGGCTGGGCCGGCGCTTCCCGAAACACCTGGGCCCCGCACAACTCGCCCGAGCCGAGCAGAGCTTCGCCCGGCACGGCGTCTGGGCGGTGTTCTTCGGCCGGTTCGTCGCCCTGCTGCGCATCCTGGCCGGGCCGCTGGCCGGCGCGCTGCACGTGCCGTACCGGCGGTTCCTGGTGGCCAACGCGGCCGGCGGCCTGGTCTGGGCCTTCGGCACCACCTACCTGCTCTACACCCTGGGCCGGGCGGCCGAGCACTGGCTCAAGGACATCTCCTGGGCCGGCCTGGTCCTGGCCGTACTCGGCGGGGTGGCCAGCACCTGGTGGCTGCGCCGCCGAGCCCGCCGCCTGGAGTCGACGACGACCACCGACGAGGCCGAACCGGTGGCGGCCGGCACCGACCGCTGAGCTGCAACCGGGCGCGGGAGCCGGCCGTACCGACGACGATCGGGCCGCCCCCGGGTGGGGGGCGGCCCGATCGGTGTCCGAGGTCAGGACGAGTAGCGGGTCAGGAGGTGTAGCCGCGGGTGGCGATCCAGTCGGCGAGGTTGTCGACGCTCATCCGGTAGGACGCGGTGTTCGGGTTGGCGGAGTCGCCGATGGTGACGGTCTTGCCGGCGTCGCGGTAGCCGATGACGCTGATGTAGTGGCCGCCTTCGAAGGCGTGGGTGGTGCCGTCGGTGTCGGTGGCGGTGCCGGCGATGTTGGCGACTACGGCGCGGCCGTCGTCGATGGTGCGGACGATGTCGGTGCGGAGTTCGTTGGTCTGCTTGTCGTCGGCCTTGGTGGTGCGGATTTCGGTGCTTTCGTAGGCTTTGCGGCCGGTCTGCTTGTTGAGTACGGGGGTGATGTCGTTGATGCTGTCGGTGCCGTTTTCGGTGGTGCGCATTTCCTTGGCCATGGCGTCGACGTCGATGTTCTTGCCCTGGACGGACAGGGCGTTGCGGGTGGCGGCGGGGCCGCAGTAGTAGAAGTTGGGCTGGGGCTGGTAGTTCATCGTCAGTTCACGCTCGCCGGCGGGTCGGCGTTCGGTCTGCGTCGAGGTGGGGGTTCGGGCGTCGGCGGCGTGGGCGGTGGTCAGTGGGCCGGCGATGGCGCCGGTGGTGAAGGCGAGGCCGGCGGCGGTCAGGGCGGTCTTGCGGATCAGATCGGTACGCATGGTCGCGTGCTCCTCTGCATTCGGGGGTGTGGCGGACGCCCTCAGGGGGTGGGGCGTGGCCGGAAGTTCAGGGGATCGCCTGGCGGTCGGGGGGGACCTGCTCGGGCGTCCAGGGAGGTGTAACCGACCCGGTGGCGACCGCATTCCGCGGTCGGGGTTCCGGGGCCGTCCCCCCCCGGGGGGTGGGGGAGTGGCGGTGGTATGCCAGGTACAACGCCCCGGCCCCGGCGACGATTCCGCCGTGCGGGTGGCCCCGGCCACGGGACGATCGGGCACAAACGGGCTTGTCCGGTGCGGGACCTCCGGTCGGAACCGGACGTCCGGGCGGCTACCGGACCCGGTGCGGTGGGTGGTGGACCCGGCTCAGTCGGCCCGGATCAGGTCGACCACCGCGTCCCGGGCCGCCCGGACGGCGTCACGCGACTGCTCGGTGTGGTCCAGGATGTCGAAGGCGTGCTGGCCGTCCGGCACCTCCACCAGACGCACCGGTCGCCCGACCTGGGCGGCGGCGTCGAGGAACGCGGCGATGCCGGCCAGCAGCCCGGGGAGCTTGTCCTGCCCGGCCCGGGTCAGCACCACCGGCGTCGTCGAGCCGGCACCGAGGGCATCGATCGGCAGGAACCGCGCCGGCACCTCCCAGCCGGGCAGCGGGACGAGCAGCGGATAGGTCAGCGCGATGCCCCGTACCCAGGCCGGCGCGGCGCGCAGCCAGTCGGCCGCCAGCAGGCACCCACCGGAGAAGAACCAGAGCACCACCCGCTGCGCGTCCACCCGGGGATCGGACCGGACGGCCTCGACCAGGCCGGCGATCTCGTCGGCGGTGGTGGGCAGCCCGGCGAGGTCGGTGACCCGGTAGCTGACGACGGCGGCGACCAGACCCTGCTCGGCGACGAGCGCCCCGTAGCCCCGGTAGAGCAGCCAGTCCCGAGGATCCGGTGCGCCCGGCGGAAGTGGGGCACCGTGCACGACCACCACGACGGGGTGCGGCCCGGGGCCGGTCGGCAGGTGCAGGTCGACCTGGCCGTGCCGCTCCACCGGCGCTGCGGGCGGTGACAACACGAAGGGTTGCTGCTCGACCGCATCATCCATGCCGGGAGCCTAGCCGTCGGCGGCCCGCCCGACTGCCCCGTCGGGGCCGCCGTGGGCGCCGTCCGTGGCCGACCGGCGACGGACGGCCCGGGGTCGGTCAGGCCGGGTCGTCGGCGGGCTTCGCGGCCTCGGCGTGCCGCTGCCGCAGCCGGTCCCGGATCTCCTCCGGGGTGTACGCGCGACGCCGCCGTTCGGCGCGGGCGACGACCACGCCGGTCGCGGCGACCCCCGCGATACCCGCCAACCCGAGGACCTTCCACCACTGCATCCGTTGCCGCATCGGCCTAGGGTAGACGCTCATGAGCATCAGCCTGGACGAGGCCGTCGACCTGAGCCGTACCGGTGACGTGTGGGTGTTCCGGGGGCGCAGCGTGCCGGACCGGGCCATCCAGTTCACCACCAACAGTCCCGTCAACCACGTCGGCATGGCGGTGGTGCTGGACGACATGCCGCCGTTGATGTGGCACGCCGAGCTGGGGCGGTCGCTGCGGGACATGTGGACCGGCACCCACCAGCGCGGTGTGCAACTGCACGACCTGCGCGACGCGGTCTGCGTCTGGGCCAACCGGTACGGCCAGCGCGCCTGGCTGCGTCAGCTCGAACCGTCGGCCGACCTGGCGATGGAGCAGGCGGTGCTGCAGACCGTGGCCCGGCTCGACGGCACCCCGTTCCCGTCCACCGCCCAGTTGGCCTGGCGGTGGGCCCGGGGGCGGGTCCCGCAGCTGCGCATCCCGTTGCCCCTGCCGGGTCGGCGGGACCGGGACGGCGAGCCGGCCGACCGGCAGCCCGGCGACCGGCCGACCGGCGACCGCGCGCTGGAGACCGCGTACTGCGCGGAGGTGGTGGCGGTGACCTACGAGGCGATGGGGTTGCTGCCGCCCGGCCGCCGGCCCAACTGGTACGACCCGGGCCGGTTCTGGAGCGGCGACGACCTCGACCTGGCCGGCGACGCACGGCTGGGCGCGGAGATCGAGGTACGCATCCCGCCCCGATGAGGTTTGCCGGCGGGCGGCGACGGCAACTGGTGACGCCGTGAGAGCTTCCACCGATCTGAATACGCTGAGCGATTTCTTCGACCGTTACGGGGTGGCACTCACCACCGGTGACGTGCCCGCCATCGCCGGCTGTTACGCCCTGCCCGGGCTGGTGGTCGCCGACAGCTACAGCTTCTCGTTCAGCACGATGGCCGCCGTCGCGCTCTCCTTCGTCGGTGCCGCGCCCGACTACCAGGAACGGGAGCTGGTCGCGGCGCACGCGCTGATCGAGCAGGTCGAGCCGGTCTCCGCCCTGCTGACCATGGTCGCCGTGCGGTGGGAGTTCCTGGACAGCCAGGGGCGGGCGGTGCCCGGGGAGCGCTACCGCTACCTGCTGCGTGGCACCGAGGACGGCCCGGCGATCTGCACCGTCATCCGGACCGGCTGACCTGCGCGCGCCGGGCCTACCGCCCCCGCTGATCATCGCTACTGGACGGTCGCTAATCTCTGCGTACGGGATCGACCGAGGAGGATCATGCCGGGGACGCGCTGGACGCGGTGGACGTCTCGGTTGCCCCACGCGATCGCCGCGCTGCCCTGGACGCTCGCCTCGATCGCGGTGATCGTGCTGCTCTTCTTGCTGGTCAAGGCGTTGGTGGCGGTGCTCGGTCACGACCGTTACGCCGAGCACGGCGCCGGGGCGCGCAGCGAGGCCATCATGGTGCCGGGTGTGCCGGTGGCGACCGAGTCGGTGCTGCCGTCGCCGTCGCCCACCAGGACCCGCCCGGACCCCGGTGGCGGACCGGGCGTGGCCCTGCCACCGGCCGGTCGACCGCCCACCGCGTCCCGGTCGGCCACGCCGTCCCCGTCCCCGTCCGTGTCGCCGTCGGCCGCGACGCCCTCGCCGAAGCCGACCACGCTGCTCAACGACGACGCCCCGGGCATCTCCTACCGGGGGCGGTGGGCGGTCTCCCGGGACCGGCCGTACGGCGACCACCGCGACGACGTTCACTACACGATCCACGACGGGGACTCGTTCAGCTTCACGTTCACCGGCACGGGGCTGGACTACATCACGTCGCGGGACCCGGAGTACGGGGATGCCGACGTGTGGGTCGTCGATGCCGGCGGCCGGCCGGTGAAGCAGCAGCGGGTGAGCGCGCGGGCGAACCGTTACCAGCCCCAGCAGACGGTGTTCAGCGTCAGGGACCTTCCGCTCGGGACGTACACCATCTGGGCGGTCAAGCGGAACGGCGTCTACTTCCAGGTGGACGCGTTGCGGGTACGGGGCTGACGAACGGCGAACTGTCCGGTTAGGACAAAATCCGATGCCTCAGCCACTTTCCGGCAAACGCCGGGATCGTTACTCTTCTCGGACGGGGCCGACCAGGGAGGGTCATGTCCGGCATGCGTCGCGCACAACCGCGGGCACACGGAGCGGGTGCGCTGGCGTCGTCGCCATGGGTCGTGGTCGCCACCGGGGTGCTGGTGATGGTCGTGCTCCTGATCGTGGCGCTGGCGTCGTACCGCAGTCGTGGGCCGGCGTTCGAGGCGCGGCCGGCCGATCCGGTGCCGGCCTACTCGCTGCCCGGGTCGGGGGTGACCGACCGGGCGCCGGTGGCGGCGAACCTGCCCGAACCGGTCGTCCCCGGTCTGACGCCCCGCCGCACCGACCCGCTGCCGGTCGAGCTGCCCGCCGACGTCGTCGGGGGTGACCCGTCGGGTGGTGGCGGTGCGGTGTCCTCGCCGCCCGACGGGGTCGTGGTGCCGCCCGACGACCCAGGTGCGCCGCCCGCCCCGCCGGCCCCGCAGGCCACGCCGCCCGCGCCACCGGCCCCGCCGTCGTCGCCGATGACGGGTCGGTTCAGCGTGCGGGACAGTTGGAACAACGAGGCGTTCATCGGTGAGGTGCTGCTGCACAACCGGGACCGGGTGGCCCGGCCCTGGACGGTGCGGCTGGTCCCGCCCGCCGGCAGCAGGCTGGTCACCTCGTGGGTGGAGGGTGCGCCGCAGGGCACCCCCCGGATGTCGGGTGGGGTGTTCACGTACACCAGTGGGGTGAACGTCGCGCCGGGGGCGTCGGTGCCGTTGCGGTTCCACTTCGAGAACACCGGGGGCAGCATCCGGCCGTCGCGCTGCACGGTCGACGGGGTGGCCTGCTCCGGTCTCTGACCGTCGCGTCGGGTCGCCGGTCCGGTTGCCGTCGTTGCAAGTTTGCTGCTTTGTTGCGACTTGGTTTGCAAGGTATTGCAGAACCCTTTCGGAAAGGGCTAGCGTGCGGGCGAATCAGCGACCATAGGAAGGCCGTCGATGAAACCCCCGCTGCCGCGCAAGGCGCTGCTCGCCCTGGTCTCCACCCTCACCCTCGCCCTCGTCGGCGTCCCGGTCGCCGTCCGCCACCTCGGTGCCGACGCCACCGACCGCCCGTCCACCATCGACGCACTCGCCGCGGCCGGCGCCGCCCAGTGGGGTGCCGAACCCACCACCGAGGCGCTGCTCGCCGCCGGCACCGGTAAGGGACGCGCCGAGCAGTTCTACTTCGTCCTGCCGGACCGGTTCGCCAACGGCGACCGCCGCAACGACACCGGCGGTCTCACCGGCGACCGGCTGCGCACCGGGCTCGACCCGACCGACAAGGGCTTCTACCACGGTGGCGACCTCAAGGGCGTCATCGACAAGCTCGACTACATCCAGGGGCTCGGCACCACCGCCATCTGGCTGGCGCCGGTGTTCAAGAACCGCCCTGTGCAGGGCAGCGGCGCGGACGTCTCCGCCGGCTACCACGGCTACTGGATCACCGACTTCACCCAGGTCGACCCGCACTTCGGCACCAACGAGGAAATGAAGCGGCTGGTCAGGCTGGCCCACCAGCGGGGCATCAAGGTCTACCTCGACGTCATCGTCAACCACACCGCCGACGTCATCTCCTACGCCGAGGGCAAGTACGCCTACGTCGACAAGAAGACGTCGCCGTACACCGACGCGCAGGGGCGTGAGTTCGAGGACCGCAACTACGCCGACGGCACCCGGGACTTCCCGAGGGTGAACACCGACGCCGGCCCGTACACGCCGACGTTCGCCACCGGAGCCGACGCGGGCGTCAAGGTGCCGGCCTGGCTCAACGACCCGACGATGTACCACAACCGGGGTGACTCCACCTTCGCCGGTGAGAACAGCGAGTACGGCGACTTCTACGGCCTCGACGACCTGTGGACCGAGCGGCCCGAGGTGGTCCGGGGCCTGACCAAGGCGTACGGCGACTGGATCGCCAGCACCGACGTCGACGGGTTCCGGCTGGACACCGTCAAGCACGTCAACCTCGACTTCTGGCCGCAGTTCAGCCAGGGCATCAAGCGCGCCGCCGACTCCGCCGGCAAGAAGGACTTCTTCATGTTCGGCGAGGTCTACAGCGCCGACCAGGAGGTCACCTCCACCTACGTGCGGCGCGGCGGGCTGCCGGCCACCCTCGACTTCTCCTTCCAGGAGGCGGCGCGCGGCTACGTCACCACCGACGGATCGGCGAAGGCGCTGGCCGACGTCTACGCCAAGGACCCGCTGTACGCCGCCCGGGACACCGACGCCGGCCGGCTGACCACCTTCCTCGGCAACCACGACATGGGTCGGATCGGCTCGTTCATCGCCGCCGCCGGGGGCGACGACGCCCGCCAGTTCGGCCGGGACCGCCTCGCCCACCAGCTGATGTTCCTCACCCGGGGTCAGCCGGTCGTCTACTCCGGCGACGAGCAGGGCTTCACCGGGCCGGGCGGGGACAAGGACGCCCGGCAGGACATGTTCGCCACCCGCACGGCGGACTACCTCGACGACGACCTGATCGGCACCACCCGCACCCACGCCGCGGACCAGTACGACACCACCCACCCGCTGTACCGCACCATCGCCGAGCTGGGCCGGCTGCGGGCCGCGCACCCCGGCCTGCGCGACGGCGTCCAGGTCACCCGGTACGCCGCCGACGGGCCGGGTGTCTTCGCCTTCTCCCGGATCTCCCCGGCCGACCGCACCGAGTACCTGGTGGCGGTGAACAACGCCGGCACCCCGCAGACTGTCACCGTGCAGACCTGGTCACCCGGCACCACGTTCACCGGCATCTACGGCGGCACGGCCACCCCGACCGCCGGCACCGACGGAAAGCTGAGCGTGACCGTCCCCGCCGGGTCGGCGGTGGTGCTCAAGGCCGGCCGGCCCGTCCCACAGGCCACCGCCAAGCCGACCGTCACCCTCACCGAGCCGGGCACCGACCCGGTCGCCACCCGGGCCGCCGTCACCGCTCAGGTGACAGGTGACCCGCTGGCCACCGTCACCGTCGCCGCCCGGGTCGCGGGTGGGAAATGGACCCTGCTGGGCAGCGCGCACACCGCGCCGTACACCGTGCACCACGACCTGACCGGGCTCGCCGGGGGCACCCGGGTCGAATACAAGGCGGTGGTCCGCGACGGAAAGGGGCGGACGACCGCCACCCGGTCGACCGGGGTGGTCGGCACCCCCGCGCAGGGCGCGTCCCGGGACTGGGTGGTGGTGCACTACCAGCGCCCCGCCGGGGACTACGCCGACTGGGGACTGTACGCCTGGGGTGACCTCGATCCGGCGTACGTCACGCAGTGGCCCGCCGGGCAGCCGTTCGCCGGGGAGGATTCGTACGGCCGGTTCGCCTGGGTGAAGCTCAAGCCTGGCGCCAAGTCCGTCGGGTTCCTCGTGGTCGACAAGGCGGGCACCAAGGACGTCGCCAACGACCGCACCATCGACGTGACCACCACCGGCGAGGTCTGGGTCAAGCAGGGCGACCCGGCGCTCTATCCCACCCGGCAGGCCGCCACCGGCGAACCCGACCCACCCGTCGACCCGGGCACCGCGATCATCCACTGGCGCAAGGCCGACAACGACTACGCCGGCTGGGGCCTGCACCTGTGGGACGGCGCGGCCACCCCGACCGACTGGGCCAGCCCGCTCCTGCCCGAGAAGGTGGACTCCTTCGGCGCGCTGTTCCGGGTGCCGCTGGCGGCCGGCGCGACCGGGCTCAACTACATCATCCACCGGGGCGACACCAAGGATCAGCCCGACGACCAGCGACTCGACCTCACCGGGGTCGGCCACGAGGTCTGGCTGCTGGGCGGGGTGCCCGGCCGGCTGCTCCCCGCCACCGCCACCGGGACGACGAAGGACCTCGACATCACGAAGCAGCAGGCGCAGTGGATCGACAGGTCCACGGTCACCTGGGCCGTCGGCCCGACCGACGGCAGGGCGTACGCCCTGGTGGCCGCCCCGGCGGGTGGGCTGAGTGTGGTCGACGGCGAGCTGTCCGGGACGTACACCTCGCTGCCGTTGCGGGCGCAGCGCAACGGGCTCACCGAGGCCCAGCGGGCGGCCTTCCCGCACCTGTGGGCCCACCAGGCGTTCCGTCTCGACCGGGCCGACCTGGCGAAGGTGCCGGCGGCGCTGCGCGGGCAACTCGTGGTGACCGAACGCGACGCCCGGGGGGCGCTGCTGCGCGCGACCGGGGTGCAGATCCCCGGCGCGCTCGACGACGTCTACCGGGCCGCCACCGACGCGACGCTCGGCGTCAGTTTCGCCGGTAAGGTGCCCACCCTCGCGGTCTGGGCGCCCACCGCCCGCACCGTCACCCTCGAACTGTCCGACACGCCGTCGGCGCAGCCGCGCACGGTGGCGATGCGCCGCGACGACCGCACCGGCGTCTGGTCGGTACGCGGCAGCCGCGACTGGACCGGCCGGTACTACCGCTACCGGGTCGAAGCCTGGCAGCCGGCCGCCCAGAAGATCGTCACCGCCTCGGTCACCGACCCCTACTCGGTGGCGCTCGCGGCGGACTCCACGCACAGCCAGATCGTCGACCTGGCCGACCCGGCGCTCACCCCGACCGGCTGGTCCGGGCTGCGCAAGCCGGCCGCGCCGGCCGCGTCGCAGGCGCAGATCTCCGAACTGTCGGTACGCGACTTCTCCATCGCCGACACCACCGTCCCGGCCGACCGGCGGGGCACCTACCTGGCCTTCACCGACCCGGGCACGGCCGGCATGAAACACCTCAAGGCGCTCGGCGACGCCGGGGTCAACTACCTGCACCTGCTGCCGGTGTTCGACTTCGCCACCATTCCCGAGAAGCGCGCCGACCAGCGGCAGCCCGACTGCGACCTGGCGACGCTGCCCCCGGACTCCGACCGGCAGCAGGCGTGCGTCGCGGCGGTCGCCGACACCGACGGCTACAACTGGGGGTACGACCCGCTGCACTACACCGTCCCCGAGGGCGGCTACGCCGTCGACCCGGACGGGGCGCGGCGGACCACCGAGTTCCGCCGGATGGTCGCCGGGATCAACGGCGCTGGCCTGCGGGTGGTGCTCGACGTGGTCTACAACCACACCTCCGCCGCCGGCACCGATCCGAAGTCGGTCCTCGACCAGGTGGTGCCCGGCTACTACCACCGGCTGCTCGATGACGGCACCGTCGCCAACTCGACCTGCTGCGCCAACACCGCCCCCGAGCACGCCATGATGGGCAAGTTGGTGGTCGACTCGCTGGTCGTCTGGGCGAAGCAGTACAAGGTGGACGGCTTCCGGTTCGACCTGATGGGCCACCACCCCAAGGCCAACATCCTGGCCGTCCGGGCCGCGCTGGACCGTCTCACCCTCGCCCGCGACGGTGTCGACGGGAAGAAGATCCTGCTCTACGGCGAGGGCTGGAACTTCGGCGAGGTCGCCGACGACGCCCGGTTCGTCCAGGCCACCCAGACCAACATGGCCGGCACCGGGATCGGCACCTTCAACGACCGGCTCCGCGACGCGGTACGCGGTGGCGGCCCCTTCGACGCCAACCCGCGCGTGCAGGGCTTCGCCTCCGGCCTCTACACCGATCCCAACGGCGACCCGGTCAACGGCACCGCCGCCGAACAACAGGCCCGGCTGCGCCACCAGCAGGACCTGATCAAGGTGGGGCTGACCGGCAACCTGCGCGGCTACCGGTTCACCGACTCCACCGGCCGCAAGGTCACCGGGGCGCAGGTGGACTACAACGGCTCCCCGGCCGGCTACACCGCCGCGCCCGGCGAGGCGGTGACCTACGTCGACGCGCACGACAACGAGATCCTGTACGACGCGCTGGCGTACAAGCTGCCGACCGGCACCTCGGCGACGGACCGGGCCCGGATGCAGGTGCTCGCCCTGGCCACCACCGCCCTCGGGCAGGGGACCGGGTTCGTGGCGGCTGGCTCGGAGCGGCTGCGGTCGAAGTCGCTCGACCGCAACTCCTACAACTCCGGTGACTGGTTCAACCAGATCCGCTGGGACTGCGCCGAGGGCAACGGCTTCGGTGCCGGTCTCCCACCGGCGGCGGACAACCAGGACAAGTGGTCGTACGCGAAGCCGCTGCTGGCCGATCCGTCCCTGGTCCCGGACTGCGCCGCGATCGACCTGGCCGACGCCCGGTACGCGGAACTGCTGGAGATCCGGCGGTCCTCGCCGGTGTTCGGGCTGTCCACCGCCGACCAGGTGCAGCAGCGGGTCGCCTTCCCGCTGTCCGGGGCGAAGGAGACCCCGGGGGTGCTCACCATGACCCTGGACGCCCGGGGGCTGGGTGGCCGGTGGAAGACGGTGACCGTGGTCTTCAACGCCACCCCGACGGCGGCGAAGCAGACGGTGGCCGGGTTGCGGGGCACCGACACCACCCTGCACCCGGTGCTGGCCGACTCCGCCGACCCGGTGCTGCGGGCCGCCTCGTTCGACCGGGCGGCGGGCACCTTCACCGTGCCGGCACGCAGCGTGGGGGTCTTCGTCCAGCGTTGACCCGACGGCGCTTCGTCGTGCGCTGAGCAGGCGACGACCGGCCCCCCTCCGCGTGCTGCGGAGGGGGGCCGGTTCGCGTCCTGCCCGGTGTGCCGCCGTCACCGGCCGCACGTCATCCGAGGATGCTCAGCCGAAGCAGTTCGGGATGGTGTCGCCCGGGATGGCCAGGCAGTTCGTCGGGCGGTTCGCGACGATCGCGGACTTGTCGTCCACGTTCACCACGCCCTCGAAGGTGAACACACCGCCCGGAGCGAAGGTGGCGAAGTTGTTGGCGACCTTCGTCCGGCTGAGGTTGACCTCGCCGAAGATGTTGAAGATGCCGCCGCCGACGCCGATCGGACCGAGGGCCCGGTTGGCGACGACCTCGGACTCACGCACCGTGGTGACGCTGTCCGCGTTGAACAGCCCGCCGCCGAAGAAGCCGGCGGTGTTCTCCTTGAGGTGGCTCTTCTCGATGGTGACCGCGCTGTCGAAGGCCACGGCCACGCCGCCGCCGACGCCCGCGGTGCTGTTCTTGGCCACCGTCGAGTGGTGCACGTTGACCTGGGCGTCCGCCGCCGCGATACCGCCACCGGCGAGCACCGCGGTGTTCGACAGGACCTCCGTGTAGCGCACTGTGGTGTTGCCCCCGATGTCGAGCAGGCCGCCGCCGAAGCCGAGCGTCTCGTTCTCGGTGATCTTGGACTTCTCGATCAGGACGGTGCCGCCGTCGACGTCCTCGGTGAAGATCTCCGCGGCGCCGTTGGAGATGCCGCCACCACCGATGACGGCGGTGTTGTCGGTGATCGTGGATTCGTCGACCTTGAGCAGGCCGGCGTTGAAGATGCCACCGCCGAAGAAGAAGGCGGTGTTGTGGGCGACCTCGGTGTGCCGCAGCGACGTGGTGCCGAAGTTGGCCAGCCCGCCGCCGTTGCCGCCGGACTGGTTCAGCACGACCGAGGTGTCGAACAGGTCGGCCGTACCACCCGGTTGCACCAGGATCCCGGCGCCGTCGTTGATGCCCGGCGTGAGGACCAGCGGCGTGACGGCCCCCGGCTTGGCCTTGGGTGCGAGCTGTACGGCGGCCTTGGGCGTGGCCTTCGGCGCGGCCTTCAGGCCGGCCTTCGGGTTCGCCTTGCGGACGGTGAGCGCCTGGGTCAGCGGGGTGCCGGCCTTCACCTGGGCGGCGATCGCCTGGGAGTCCGAGTAGGCCCCCCAGACCGTCTCCGGCGCGACGGCCGTGAACGCCTCGATGGTCTGCCCGCCCTTGATGGTCAGGCCCTTGATGCTCAGGTGGCCGCCGGGGCCCACGTTGAGGATCCGGAAGTAGTCGGCGGTGGCGTCCCGGGAGATCGTGGTGTGCTCACCCCGAAGGGTGATGTTCTGGGTGATCACCGGCAGGCCGTTGCCGTCCTGGTTGCGGGTCAGGTTGTAGGTGCAGCCCTTGGCCAGGTCCAGCACGCCGCCGTCGCGGCTGTTGGCGAAGACGATGGCCTGGATGAGCCGGTCGGTGTCGCAGGGCACCTCCCTTCCACGCTCGCGGTCCTTGCCCTCGTGCTCGTCCTTGCCGCCACGGTCGTCCTTGCCGCCACGGTCCGGGCCCTCGTCGCCGCGGCCATGGTCGCCGTCCTTGGTGACCTGCTGAGTGGTGTTCCACTTCAGTCCGCTCACCCCGACCGCCCCGGCACTGCCGGCGACGCCCACCGCGGCGAGACTGACCACACCTGTCAACCCGGCGACGCCACTGGCGAGCCAGAGCTTGCGACGGCTCCTGCTCCCCGTCGCCCGCGCGGAGGCTTCGTTGTTCGTTAGGTAGTTGGACATCGGAGCTCTCTGCCCTCTCCTCGTACCAGACAGGGTCGCCGCGCCTGAGCGGACGTCCCCTGCTACAAATCGGTTGTAGCTCCCGAAACCCACGGTATGAGAACGTTCCTCGCTATGAGGCCAAACCCGAAGAAAGCCCGCCTTATTTGCACGTTCCGGCGGTCGGTGACCCTCGGGACGAGCAGGTCCTCAGCGGGTGATCCCCTGTAACTCGCCGCAGGGGCGGCTTCAGCCGGGGATGGCCAGGCCAGGCGGGGCGGGAGCGGTGCGTGGGGCGGGAACGACGGCGGCCCGCCGCCGGAGGCGTCCGCCGAGGGGGCGACGCGTCCGGCGGCGGGGCCGCCGTGAACCGGGTGCGGGGGTCAGCCGGGCAGGCGGGGACCCGCCTCACGCTGCTCGGCCAGCCAGGTCTCCACCTCGTCGGAGCGGCGGGGCAGACCGGCCGACAGGTTCACCGAACCGGTCGCGGTGACCAGGATGTCGTCCTCGATGCGGACCCCGATGCCGCGCAGCTCCTCCGGGACCAGCTCGTCCTCCGGCTGGAAATACAGCCCCGGCTCGACGGTGAGCACGTAACCCTCACCGAGCTGGCCGTCGCGGTACTTCTCCTTGCGGGCGTTCGCGCAGTCGTGCACGTCGATGCCGAGCATGTGACTGGTGCCGTGCAGGGTCCACCGCCGGTAGACCGTGGAGGCCGGGTCCATCGCCTCGTCGACGCTCACCGGCAGCAGATCGAGATCCTTCAGCGCCTCGGCGAGCACCCGCATCGAGGTCAGGTGCACCTCGCGGAACCCCACGCCCGGCCGGATCGCGTCGATGCCGGCCTGCTGGGCGGCGTACACCGCGTCGTAGACCTGGCGTTGCAGCGGGGTGAACCGGCCGTCCACCGGCAGCACCCGGGTCACGTCGGCGGTGTAGAGGTTGCGGTTCTCCACGCCCATGTCCATCAACAGCAGCTCACCCGGACGGGTCGCGCCGTGGTTGTGCACCCAGTGCAGGATCGTCGCGTGCTCGCCGCCCCCGACGATCGAGCTGTAGCCGACGTCGTTGCCGTCGTGCCGGGCCCGCAGCGCGAAGATCCCCTCCAACAGCCGCTCGGAGACCCCCGGTCGGCCGGCAGCACCCGGGTCACGTCCTCGAAGCCGCGTACGGTGGCGTCGACCGCGTCCTGGAGTTGGGCGACCTCCCACTCGTCCTTGACCAGCTTCAGCTCGGCGATCACGATCGCCAGCTCCCGGTCGCGGGCCGGCTGCCCCTCCTCCCGGGGCCGTCCCACGGGCGCACCGCCGCGTCGACCCGCTGGTCGAAGCCGCGCAACACCCGGGTCCGCCCCGGTGCCATCCGCGCCAGCGCCCCGTCCAGCGCCGTCAGGTCCTCCGTGGGCAGGCCCAGTTCGGTGGACTTCTCGGCCAGGGTGTGCCGCCGGCCCACCCACAGCTCGCCGTGCCGGCTGCGGAAGAACTCGTCGGTCTCCCGCGAGGACCGGGGACGCATGTACAGCGTCGCGTCGTGCCCCGAACCGTTGGGGCGCAGCACCAGGACGCTGTCCGGGTCGTGGTCCCCGGTCAGGTAGGCGAAGTCGCTGCCCGGCCGGAACGGGTGGTCGGTGTCGTTGGCGCGTACCTTCTCGGTGCCGGTGGGGATGACCAGCGTCTCGCCCGGGAAGGCCGCGGAGAGCGCGGCCCGCCGCTTGGCGTGGTGCGGGACCTCCGGTCGGGGCCCGACCGGCAGGCTGGTGTCGCGCCAGCCGTGCCGCATGAAGGACAGGAACGCCTCCGGAAAGTCCGGGTCGTGCGATTCGGTGCCGTCCGCCGGCTTGCCTTCCGTCCGTTCCTCGGCCATGTCGGCTCCCTTCGCCTCGTCGCTCGTCCAGACGGTACCCCGGCTCCGGCCGGGCGGGGTGCCTGCGGTCCGGCACCGGACGCTCGCGCGGAGGGACAGCGCCGTCCGCTTCGCGCGGAGGGACAGAGCCAGCGGTGCCGCACGACCGGAATGTGCCGCGTGGAAAGATGGCGACCATGTGCGGACTCCTGGCCTTCTTCAGCGCGAACGGCAACGCCGCCGCCCACCGCGACAACATCGCGGGGGCGTTGGAATGCCTGCACCACCGCGGACCGGACGAGACAGGGGTCGAGGTGGTCGGTGACGCCACCGGCCACTACGCCGACGGGGTGTTCGCCCACAAGCGGCTCGCCATCATCGACGTGGCGTCCAGCCACGAGCCGCTGCCCTACGCGGGCGGCCGCTACCTGCTGACCTTCAACGGCGAGATCTACAACTACATCGAGCTGCGCGAGGAGCTGGCCCGCAACTTCGGGGCCCAGTTCGCCACCGCCGGTGACGGCGAGGTGATCGTCGCCGGCTACCACTACTGGGGCGAGCAGGTGCTCACCCGGCTGCGCGGCATGTTCGCCTTCGTCATCTGGGACCGGCAGGAGCGTCGGGCGTTCGGCGCGCGGGACTACTTCGGCATCAAGCCGCTGCACTACCTGGAGACCGCCGACGGCCTCTACCTCGCCTCCGAGAAGAAGGCGCTGCTGCCCTTCGCGCACTCCTACTACCAGGGTGACGCCGGCATCGACACCGCCAACCTCAGCCACTACCTCACCCTCCAGTACGTTCCCGAGCCCGGCACCCTGCACCAGGGGATCAGCCGGATCGGCTCCGGGGAGTACCTGACCTGGTCGCCGGGGGGCCGGCTGGACGTGCGGCGCTGGTACCGGCCGGTGTTCCGGCCCGCCCCGGTCGCCGACGAGCAGCGGCTCTACCACGAGATCCGGGAGACGCTTCGGGAGAGCGTACGGATGCACATGCGCTCGGACGTGCCGGTCGGCTCGTTCCTGTCCAGCGGCATCGACTCGACCGCCGTGGTGGCCCTGGCCCGCGAGTTCAACCCCAACATCCTCACCTTCACCGTCGGCTACGACGTGCCCGGCTACTCCGAGATCGACGTGGCCCAGGACTCGGCCCGGCATCTCGACGTGACGACGATCCCGACCAAGATCGGGCCGCAGGACATGATCGACGCGCTGCCGAAGATCGTCTGGCACCTGGACGACCCGGTGGCCGACCCGGCGCTGGTGCCGCTCTACTTCGTCGCCAAGAAGGCCGCCGAGCACGTCACGGTGGTGCTCTCCGGCGAGGGCGCCGACGAGTTCTTCGGCGGTTACACCATCTACCGGGAGCCGCTCTCCCTCGGCACCGTCAACGGGCTGCCGGGCGGGGTGCAGAAGGGCCTGCGCGCGGTCTCCAAGGCGATCCCGCAGGGGGTCAAGGGCAAGAGCTTCCTGGAGCGCGGCACCACCCCGATCGAGCAGCGCTACTACGGCAACGCCCGGATGTTCACCGAGGAGGAGAAGCAGCACCTGCTGCGCCGCTACGACCCGTCGGTGCGTTACACCGACGTCACCGCCCCGATCTACGCCGAGTGCACCGAGCTGGACGACGTCACCAAGATGCAGTACGTCGACCTCTACACCTGGCTGCGCGGCGACATCCTGGTCAAGGCGGACCGGATCTCGATGTCGCACTCGCTGGAGGTGCGGGTGCCGTTCCTGGACCGGGCGGTCTTCGACGTGGCGGCCACCATCCCGGTCGACCTGAAGCTGCCGCCCCGTTCCGACGCCACCAAGTACGCCATGCGCCAGGCGTTGCAGGGCGTCGTGCCGCCGGCCATCGTCAACCGCAAGAAGCTGGGCTTCCCGACCCCCACCCGGGTCTGGCTGCGCGGCGAGATGTACGAGTGGGCCCGGCACGTGCTGTCCACCTCCGGTGCCGGCGACCTGATCGACCTGTCGTACGCGATGCGGCTGCTGGAGGAGCACAAGCGTGAGGAGGCGGACAACTCCCGCAAGGTGTGGACGGTGCTGATCTTCTGCATCTGGCACGCCATCTTCGTGGCCAAGACCCTCGACCCGGGCATCCAGCGCAACCAGTCGGCCCTGCTCACCAAGCCGGTGGTCGGCAGCATGGTCCGCTGACCCCGCCCCCGGTCCCGTCGCGACGGACACCGGGCCCGGACGGACCGGAGGCCCCCACCCGACGGGTGGGGGCCTCCGGTGTGTGCGTTCAGCGTCGGATCACCGGCCGGAGCAGGAGACCGTCGGCAGTCCGTTGGTGCCGGTGCTGCTCGCCGTGAAGCCGAACGTGGTCGTCTTCTCCGGCGCGATCGAGCCGTTGTACGCGGCGTTGGTGACGGTCACCGTCGACCCGCTGGTGCTCAGCGAGCCGTTCCAGACCTGCGAGATCACCTGACCGTTGGGCCAGGTCCAGCTCGCCGCCCAGCCCCCGTACGTGCGGGTGCTGTGGTTCATGATGGTGACCTCACCCTGGAAGCCGCCGTTCCAGGCGCTGACCACCTTGTAGACCGCCATGCAGTCGCTGTTGCCCGGCGGCGGGGTGGTGGTCGGCGGCGGCGGGGTCGTGGTCGGCGGCGGCGGGGTGGTGGTCGGCGGCGGGGTGGTCGGCGGGGGCGTGGTCGGCGGCGGGGTGGTCGGGTTGTTGCCGCTGCCGACCCCGGTCACCTGACCGTTGCCACCGTCGAAGGTGACGTCCGAGCAGCCGAAGAAGTTCTCCTGGCTGTCCGAGCGGACCCAGCGGGAGTAGATGATGTGCCGGCCGGACTTGCCCGACGGCAGGTTCCCGCTGAAGTAGTAGTGCCCCTCGTTGGTGCCCGACGCGCCCCGCTGGGGCGGGTTGGTCACCGTGAGGAACGGCTCCTCCAGGTCACTCCAGGCCAGCGGCCGGGTCGGGCTCCAGCTGTCCTTCGTCACATAGAAGTAGAAGGTGCCCGGGTGGTGCGCCCAGTTGCTGTACTTGAAGTCCAGCCGGGCACCGGACGTCAGGTGGGTCAGCGGCCAGTCGGTACGGGCCAGGTCGTACCCGGCGAAACCGGTGTTGCCGCCGCTGCACAGCTTGCCGTCGGGGATGAAGCCGACGGTGCGGCCACCGGCGTCGGAGCGGAGCACGCTGAACCAGTTGTAGAGGGAGTTGGTGCCGCTCTGGGCGACGGCGGCGGAGCAGGCCGGGTTGTTCGGCCGGATCTCGCCGGTGGGGCTCAGGCCGTCCTGCCAGCACAGGTAGGTCCGGCTGCCCGGAACGATCGGCGTGCCGTGTGCGGCGGCCGGTTCGGGCTGCACCGTCAGGGCGACGGCCCCGAAGGCGAGGGTGGCGGCCGCGGTGAACAACGCGGCCGTACGGGAACGAAGCACGAGCTTCTCCTGATCCGCGGGGTGGCGCGAACGCCCGCCCCGCACAAGGTGAGGGATGCGTCGGTCGCGGCTCTGGCCGGCGGCCCGACAGGGGCCGACGGGCGCGTGCCGTCGGCGGTCCGTGCCCACGGACCGGTGCCTCTCGCGTCAGACCCCAGCTGATCGCCGAGCGGGTGCGGCAGCCCTCCGCGCCGGCCCGGCACCCCAATACCATCACGCCCGGACGAACCACGCAATAGTCGTTGCTCGATGGGTGGGATCTGGTTGCCCGGCCGGCCCCGATCGGCATGGACCGTTGTGCCAGCCTGGTAGCCGACGACGACGCGCTGGGAGGCGACGTGGGGTACGCGGTGGTGCTCGGTGAGGCGCTGATCGACCTGTTGGACGCCGAGTCCGAGGGGCAGCCGGTGTTCCGGCAGGCGATCGGCGGCGGCCCGCTCAACGTCGCCGTCGGGGTGGCCCGGCTCGGCGGCACCGCCGAGTTCGTCGGCTCCCTCGGCGACGACGTGCTCGCCGGCCGCATCCGCGCCTTCCTGGCCGACGCCGGGGTCGGGCTGACCGGCGCGGTCACCGTGCCCGCACCCACCACGCTGGCGGTCACCACCCACACCGGGGCCGAGCCGGACTTCCGCTTCTACGGCGAACCACCGTCGTACGGCCTGCTCGCCGCCGACGACCTCGACGGGGCGCTGATCGAGGGCGCGGACGTGCTCTACTGCGGCTCGATCGTGCTGCTGCGCCCACCGACTCTCGCCGCCGCCCGGCGGGCCTGGTCGCTCGCGCCCGGCCTGCGGGTCTTCGACCCCAACGTCCGGCCCCGGCTGCTGTCCGGCCCGGCGGAACTGGCCGGCCTGCGCCAGGTGGTGGTGGAGTTCGCCGCCTCGGCGCACCTGGTGAAGCTCAGCAGCGCCGACGCCGCCCTCCTCTGGCCCGACGAGCCGGTCGAGGGGGTCGCCGCGTACCTGCGGGAGGTGGGCGCGGGCACGGTGGTGGTGACCCTCGGCGCGGACGGTGCCCTGGTCGCCGCCGGTCCCGACCCGGTCCGGGTGCCCGCGCCGAAGGTCCAGGCGGTGGACGCCACCGGCGCGGGCGACTCGGTGATGGCCGCGCTCATCGCCGAGTTGCTGGCCGACGGCGAACCGACCGAGCCGACCGGCTGGCACCGGCGGGTGGCGTTCGCCCTGCGGGTCGCCGGCCTGGTCTGCGAGTCACCCGGCGGTGCGGTCGCCATGCCCACCCGGGACGCGGTACGCCGCCGCTTCACCGACTGAGCGCCGCCCACCCGGTCACCGCAGCGACCGGGTCGACGGTCGGGCACGGCGTGGTGCCAGTTCGTCCGGCCGTCCGCGGCGGCCGGTGACTCAGGGCGTGCCGTCGAGTTCCCGGTAGCCCCGGCGGGCGGCGACCAGGCCGGGTCGGGCACCGAACGGGGAGCCGGCGGCCACCCGCTCCGGCGGGGCGTCGCCGGTGTGCGCGGCCCGGATCAGCCAGGCCAGCTCGACCAGTTGGGCGTGCTGGGCCCGGACGAACTCCACGTCCACCGGCGTGCCGTGGCCCGGCACCACCACCGTCGCGGGCGTGGTCATCCGCAGCAGGTCGGCCACGGCGTCCGGCCACTGCAACGGGTAGGACTCCTCGAAGGCCGGCGGCCCGGACTGCTCCACCAGATCCCCGGCGACCAGCACGTCGGCATCCGGCACGTGTACCACCAGATCCCCGTCGGTGTGCCCGTGCCCCGGGTGCCGCAGCACCACCCGCCGGCCGCCGACGTCCAGCACGGTCTCGGTGTGCACGGTGTGCGTCGGGGCCAGCAGGGTCGTCCCGGCCAGCTCGGCGGCGAGCCCGGGATGCTCCGCCCGCATCTCCTCGTACGCCGCCCGGCGCAGCTGGTCCGGCCGGTCCCGCAGTGCGGCGGCGGCCACCTCGTGCGCGTACACCGGGCGGGGTGGGTCGGCGGCGAGCGTCGCGTTGCCGAAGCAGTGGTCGAAGTGGTGGTGGGTGTTGACCAGCGTCCACGGGTGCGGGGTGACGGCCCGCGCCGCGGCGGCCAGCTCGGCGGCCTGACCGGCGGTGGACAGGGTGTCCACCAGCAGCGCCGCGCCGTCGCCGACCACCAGCGTGACGTTGACGTCGAGCAGCGGTTCCCGCAGCACGTGGACCCGGTCGGCGATCTCCACGAACCGGTTCGTCATGACACCCGCGCCGCCCGCTCGACGAACCGTTGCCGGTCGACCAGCGCCCGCTCCACCCGGCCCGACGCCACCGTCGTGTCGCCGTCGGTCACCGTCACCTCGAACAGCAGCCGCCGCCCGTCGGCCTCGACCAGCCGGGCGTGGGCCACCACGGTCCGCCCGACCGGGGTGGCGGCCAGGTGTGCCAGCTCGACCCGGACCCCGACCGTGGTCCGGCCGGTGGGCATCCGGGGTGCCGTCGCGGCCACCGTGGCGGCCTCGGCGAGGGCCAGCACCCGGGGGGTGGCCAGCACCGGCACGTCACCGGAGCCGACGGCCCGCGCGGTGTCGGCGTCGGCGACGGTCAGCTCCACCCGGGCGGTCAGCCCCGGCGGGAACGGTGCGTCCGGCTGTTCCAGCATGGGGTCAGCCTAGTGGTCGGGCCCCCGCTGCCGGCCGGGACATCGGCGGCCGGCCGGGTGCTTCCGCCGCCGTCGGCGGGCTCCCGTGCCCGGTGGTCACCCGACAGGTGGTCGGCGGTGGTCGATGCGTCGCCCACCGTTAACCTTGACCGCGATGGCCGTTGTGACTGAGCCCCCGCCCCCCGTCCCGTCCGGGTCCGTCGGCGCGTCCGCCGGTGGACGCCGCCGCGTGATCGCGATGTCCGTCTGGGCCGTCGCCTTCGTGGTGACCTGGCTGGCCATCGGCCTGCCCACCGACCCGGCGTACGCCTTCCTGTGGATCTGGGCCGGCACCGTCGCCTGGAACTGGGGCCGGCCCTGGCGCAGCCACCTGCGGTTCGCCCGGGACTGGATCCCGGTGGTGCTGCTGCTCGCCTTCTACAACCTCTCCCGGGGGTTCGCCGACAACGGCCGCACCCCGCACGCCTACGAGCTGATCGTCGCCGACCGGTTGATGTTCGGCTGGGCGACCGGGGGCGAGGTGCCGACGGTCTGGCTCCAGCAGCACCTCTACCGCCCCGACGTGCGCTGGTGGGACGTGGTGGTCAGCTGGGTCTACTTCTCCCACTTCGTGGTGACGCTGGCCGCCGCCGCGGTGCTCTGGCTGCGCAGCCGGGCACGGTGGGCGGCGTATATGCGGCGGTGGGGTTTCCTCTGCGCGGCCGGCCTGGTCACCTACTTCGTCTATCCGGCCGCTCCGCCGTGGTGGGCGGCGCAGAACGGTCTGCTCACCGAGGTCGCCCGGATCTCCACCCGGGGGTGGAAGGAGTTCGGGATGCACGGCGCGGGCAACCTGCTCAACGCCGGGCAGATCGCCTCCAACCCGGTCGCCGCGATGCCGTCGCTGCACACCGCCTGGGCGTTGTTCGTGGTGTTGTTCTTCCTGCGCTCGACCCGGCGGCGCTGGTGGCCGCTGCTGCTGGCCTACCCGCTGGCGATGACCTTCACCCTGGTCTACAGCGGTGAGCACTACGTCATCGACGTCCTGGTGGGCTGGGCGTACGTGGGGGTGACGTTCCTGGTCGTGGGGCTGGCCGAGCGGGCCTGGCGGGCCCGCCAGGCCCGTCGTGCCGGCTCCACCGCCGCGGCGTCACCCGACGACGCTGCGGTCGCCGTCACCCCGGCCGGGTCCGCCCGGCGCTGATCAGCGGGCGCGGCGGGCGGCGTGGGCCCGGGCGGTCAGCTCCGCGGCGAGCGCCCACGCCTGGGCCAGGTCCCGGTCGTACGCGGCGGCACCCGACCCACCGGCGGTGTCGACGTGCACGGTCGCCAGCCGCAACCGCCGCTGCGCTGGCCCCTGCACCACCCGCACGCTCTGGATGCGGGCGTACGGCACCAACGCCAACTGCCGGGTGAGCAGACCGGACCGGACGGCGAACACCCGCTCGTGCAGCCCCGCGCCGAGCGCCCGGGCGCTGAGCGGGCGCAGCCAGCGGGCCCGCTGCGGTGGCGGGGTCAACGGCAGCGCGTCCAGCCGCACCCCGGGCAGCACCTCGTCGACGATCATCGTGCCGACGGCCAGGTCGCCGACGGGGAGCAGCCGGTCGGGCCGGTTGCGGTCGTCGGTCTCGCCGCCGGAGTAGCCGGCGACCTCCAGCCGCAGCCGCAGCCAGCCCTTCATCCGCCAGAGCAGCGGCCAGGTCACCACGACGGTCTGCACCCGTTCCAGCGGCACGGTCTGCATCCGGGTCTCCAGCAGCCCGTTGTGGATGCGCAGCCGGTCGGATTCGCGGGCCAGGCGGAAGCTCCAGTCGTCGAGGACCCGGCGGACCGGTTGCAGCAGCACGCCGGCCATCGCGGTGAGGGTGCTGGCGACCGCGATGAACGACCAGGAGCCCTCGGACAGGAACTGCGCCACCACGAAGGCCACCCCGACCGGGAGCAGGAACGCCTGCGGGGTGAGGAGTTGGCTGACCAGCAGGTCGGTGTTGCTCACCGCGTGCAGCGGCCGGCCCGCCGGCTCCCGCTCGGTCGGCGTGGTGGCGTCCACCTCCGGGTCGCCGGGCGTCGGCGGGACCGCCCCGGTGGTCTCCTGGTCCGGGGTGCCGGCGGCCACGGCGAGCAGCCGCTGCCGCAGCCGGGCCGCGTCGGCCACCGAGAGGTACGCCAGCGGCGCCTCGGTCTTACCGCCGCCGACCACCTCCAGGCGCAGCTCGGCCAGGCCGGTGAGCTGTGCCAGCAGCGGGCGGACCACCTCCACGGCCTGTAGGCGTTCCAGCGGGATCGCCCGGGTGCGCCGCCACAGCAGACCCTCGTGCACCCGCAGTTCCCGCCCGACGATGTGGTAACCGGTGTTGTACCAGCTGACCACCGCCAGTACGGTCGCGCCCAGGGCGAGTACCGCCACCAGCACGGCGAACCAGCCGAAGCCGACCCGGGACAGGGTCGACCAGGACAGGCCGGCGATCACCACGAACAGGGACTTCGCCCCCTGCAACACCGGGCTCAGCGGGTGCAGCCGTTGCCGGGGCGGCGCATCGGCGGCCGTCGCGCCCGGACCGGTCGGCCCCGGCTGGTCGGCATCTGGACCAGTGACGGGTCCCGCCGGCGCGGGGGACTCCAGACGGTCCGGGACGGTCGCCACCTGCGGGGCGGCGACCCCGCCCGGCGCGGGCGGGCCGCCGGCACCGCTGGGCCCGCCGGCACCGCTGGGCCCGACGGCACCGCTGGGCCCGACGGTGCCGCTCGGTGCGATGGTGAATGGTCCGACGGTGCCGGTGGGCCGGATGGTGAACGGTCGGACAGTGCTGGTGGGTCAGACGGTGTGGGCCTGGTGGGCGTCGGGTCGGCGGGACGGGCCGCGCCGGGGCCAGGGTGGCCGTCGGTCACAGCCCCTCCGCCCGGTCCTCACCGAGGGCGGTGAGCCGGTCGCGCAGCCGGGACGCCTCGGCCGGCCGCAGGCCGGGCACCCGGGCGTCGGTGGCCGCCGCGGCGGTGTGCAACTGCACGGTGGCCAGGTCGAAGGCGCGTTCCAGTGGGCCGGCGCTGACGTCGACGAACTGCATCCGCGAATACGGCACGATGGACAACCGGCGGACCAGCAACCCGTGCCGGACCAGCAGGTCGTCGTCGCGTTCGGCGTACCCCCAGGCGTGTACGCCCCGGACGATCGTCACCGCCCGCCAGCCGCCGCCGAGCAGCACCACGGCGCAGCCCGCGCCGAACAGCCAGTGCCCCTGCAGCGCCCAGCCCACCGCCAGCCCGACCAGCAGCACCACCAGGCCCAGTGCCAGGCGGAGCAGTTCGACCCAGATCAGGTCGGTCGAGATCGGCTGCCAGCGGACGGTGTCCGGCCAGGGTTCCAGGGCGCTCACCGGGGACTGGGGTGGCTCGGCAGCGTTCACGCTTCGAGGGTATGCGATGTGGGGAGCCCGGCGACCTCCCGGAGGAACCCCCGGGCGTCGAGAAAGTCGCCGAGACTGCCCCGGTGGGCCGGGCAGGCGAGCCAGGTCTTGCGCCGGTCGGGGGTGTGCAGTCGGGGATTGTTCCAGCGCAACGCCCAGGTGGCGGGCGCGCGACACCCCCGCGACGAACAGACGGGGGCCTCGTCGGTGGGGGTGGGATCGGTCACCAGGGAAGTGTAGGCACGCCTGGGCCGGAGGTTTGAGCGCCGGGCGGCCACGGGGGGAGCCGCCCGGCGACGGGGTGAATCGTACACGCGGCAGACCCCTTCGTGTCCACCCTCGTTCAGCGATTCGGTGATCGGGACGGCGTGGCGGAAATCGGGTTCTCCCCACCTCGGCTCTCAGCCGGGCATGCGAGTCTTGTTACCGCACCACGCCACGACGACCGATCATGCTGTGGAGGACCGGTGGCCCAGCCGACCACGCCCGACGCCCCGACCCCGAACGGGACGGCCCCCGAGACACCTGCGGTGGTGACCACTCCCGCCCAGGACGCCACCCTGCTGGAGCGGGCGCTGTTCGAGATCAAACGGGTGATCGTCGGGCAGGACCGGATGGTGGAGCGGATGTTCGTGGCGCTCCTGGCCCGGGGGCACTGCCTGCTGGAGGGTGTGCCGGGGGTGGCCAAGACCCTCGCGGTGGAGACCCTGGCCCGGGTGGTGGGTGGGGAGTTCGCCCGGGTGCAGTTCACCCCGGACCTGGTGCCGGCCGACATCATGGGCACCCGGATCTACCGGCAGTCGAGTGAGAAGTTCGACGTCGAGCTGGGCCCGGTCTTCGTCAACTTCCTGCTCGCCGACGAGATCAACCGGGCCCCGGCCAAGGTGCAGTCGGCACTGCTGGAGGTGATGAGCGAACGGCAGGTCTCCATCGGCGGCCAGACCCACCGGGTGCCCGACCCGTTCCTGGTGATGGCCACCCAGAACCCGATCGAGCAGGAGGGCGTCTATCCGTTGCCGGAGGCGCAACGGGACCGCTTCCTGATGAAGATCGTCGTCGGGTACCCCACCGACGCCGAGGAGCGGGAGATCGTCTACCGGATGGGGGTCGCCGCGCCCGTGCCGGCGCAGGTCTTCACCGCCGACGACCTGCTCGCCCTGCAACGCAAGGCCGACCAGGTCTTCGTGCACAACGCGTTGGTCGACTACGCCGTCCGGCTGGTGCTGGCCACCCGCAGCCCCGCCGAGCACGGGATGCCCGACGTGGCCCGGCTGATCCAGTACGGGGCCAGCCCACGCGCCTCGCTCGGCCTGATCCGGGCCACCCGGGCGCTGGCACTGCTGCGCGGCCGGGACTACGCGTTGCCGCAGGACGTCCAGGACATCGCGCCGGACATCCTGCGCCACCGGCTGGTGCTCAGCTATGACGCGCTGGCCGACGACGTGCCCGCCGACCACGTGGTGCACCGGGTGATGTCGACCATCCCGATGCCCTCGGTGGCGCCCCGTCAGCAGGCGTCCGCGCCGCCGCCGGTCAGCGGCCCGCCGGCCGCCGGCTGGCCCGGGCAGCGCCCGTGACCGCACCGGTACGCCCGGCCGACGCCGGTGGGGAGCGCAACGAGGCGGTGCTGTCCCGGCTGCAACTGCTGGTGACCCGCAAACTCGACGGACTGCTCCAGGGCGACTATGCGGGTCTGCTGCCGGGGCCGGGCAGCGAGGCGGGGGAGTCGCGCGAGTACCGCCCCGGCGACGACGTACGCCGGATGGACTGGCCGGTGACCGCCCGGACCACCACCCCGCACGTGCGGCGTACGGTGGCGGACCGGGAGTTGGAGACGTGGCTGGCGGTGGACCTGTCGGCGAGCCTGGACTTCGGCACCGGCCGGTGGCTCAAGCGGGACGTGGTGGTCGCCGCGACGGCCGCGCTGACCCACCTGACCGTGCGCGGCGGCAACCGGATCGGCGCGGTGATCGGCACCGGGGCCCCGCCGCCGGCCCCGCCCACCCGTCGGTGGCGCTCCGCCCCACCACCGGAGCCCACCGGGCCGGGGACGCTGACCCGGGTGCCGGCCCGCTCCGGCCGGCGGGAGGCGCAGGCGTTGCTGCGCGCGGTGGCGCACACCCCGCTGCGTCCCGGGCGCGGTGACCTGGGGGCGCTGATCGACCTGCTCAACCGGCCGCCGCGCCGCCGGGGCCTGGCCGTGGTGATCTCGGACTTCCTCGCACCGCCCGCGCAGTGGGGCCGGCCGATGCGTAAGCTGCGGGTCCGGCACGACGTGCTGGCCATCGAGGTGGTCGACCCGCGCGAGCTGGAGTTGCCCGACGTGGGGGTGCTGCCGGTGGTGGACCCGGAGACCGGGGAGCTGCACGAGGTGCAGACCGCCGATCCGCAGCTGCGCCGCCGTTACGCGGAGGCGGCCGCCGCCCAGCGCGGCGCGATCGCCACCGAGCTGCGCGCCGCCGGTGCCGGGCACCTGGTGTTGCGTACCGACCGAGACTGGCTGCTGGACATGGTGCGATTCGTGGCCGCCCAGCGGCACGCCCGCACCCGGGGGACGACGCGATGATCCGTTTCATGCAACCGTGGTGGCTGCTGACGCTGGTGCCGGTGCTGGCCCTGGCCGCGGCCTACGTCTGGCGGCAGCGCCACCGCCGGGCGTACGCGATGCGGTTCACCAACGTGGACCTGCTGCGGACCCTCGCGCCGAAGGGGTTGGGGTGGCGGCGGCACGTGGCGGCGACCGTGCTGCTGCTGGCGATGGTGGCGCTGGCCACCGGGATGGCCCGGCCGGCGATCGACACCCGGGAGCCGTTGGAGCGGGCCACCGTGATGCTCGCCATCGACGTGTCGCTGTCCATGCAGGCCGACGACGTGTCGCCGAACCGGTTGGAGGCCGCGCAGGAGGCGGCGAAGCAGTTCGTCGGTGAGTTGCCGGCCAGCTACAACCTGGGGTTGGTCTCCTTCGCCAAGGCGGCGAACGTGCTGGTGGCCCCCACGAAGGACCGGGCGGTGGTGACGGCGGCGATCGACGGGCTGACCCTGGCCGAGGCGACCGCCACCGGTGAGGCGGTCTTCACCTGCCTGGAGGCGATCCGGTCGGTGCCGGCCGACGGTGCGGCCGGCATTCCGCCGGCCCGGATCGTGCTGCTCTCCGACGGGTTCCGCACCTCGGGCCGGTCGGTGGAGGAGGCCGCGGCGGCGGCGCAGGCGGCGAACGTGCCGGTGTCCACCATCGCGTTCGGCACCGACTCGGGGCAGGTCGACATCGGTGGTCAGTTGCAGCGGGTGCCGGTGGACCGGCTGGCGCTGGCCCAGCTCGCCGAGACCACCGAGGGTTACTTCTACGAGGCGGCCTCGGTGGCCGAGCTGAAGCAGGTCTACCAGGACATGGGCTCGTCGATCGGGTTCCGCACCGAGCCCCGCGAGATCACCCAGTGGTACGCGGGGGTGGCGTTGCTGCTGGTGCTCTGCGCGGGCGGGTTGAGCCTGCTGTGGACGTCCCGGATGCTGTGACGCCCGGCTGGACGTCCGGGGTGTGGTGTGGCGGTTGGCGGACGTCCCGAGGTGCGGTGACCCGGTCCGGGGTGTCCCTCCGGGGTGTGCGGGTCGGCGCGACGGCCGGTGGTGGTCAGTGACCGCCGCCGGCCAGTACGAACACGACGGCCACCCAGACGGCGGCGAGGGTGAAGCTCAGCGGGGCGACGTAGCGGCTCATGAACGGCTCCGGTGGCGACGGGGCGGTCCGCGGGGGCGGGGCGGACCGCAAAGGGTTGAACGGGGCGCACACGCGAAGTCGTGACCGGGCTGCTCCACCGGGGCGTCCCGACGCGGGACGGCACCACCGACCGGTCTGTGGCCGGGACCGCAGACGGGAGGTGCGGGGAGCGGGAGCTGGGTCAGCTCGACCGACTGAGTCGTGGCTCAGCGGGGCTGACGGAGGGCCCGGCCACGACTGGGAGGATCGCTATCTCGCACAGCGATCACCTCCTGCGGTCGGCGGGCCCGGAAACGCGAGTCGCATTCGGCTCGCGGACGACGATGATCGTACAACGGGGACTGCGCGAACGCGTACTCGGCCGGCCGCCGGTGGCGGACCGTTAGCGGTTACCTGTCGGTAACGCCTAGGCTCCGACCGGAATGATCAGTGGAAACGAGGGGGGACAGTGGCCCGTACCGTGCTGGTGACCGGCGGCAACCGGGGAATCGGACTGGCCATCGCGCAGTCCTTCGCCAAGCAGGGCGACCGGGTGGCGGTCACCCACCGCAGCGGCGACGCGCCGGAGGGACTGTTCGGGGTCCGGTGCGACGTCACCGACTCGGCCTCCGTCGACGCCGCCTTCGCCGCGGTCGAGGCCGAGCTCGGCCCGGTCGAGGTGCTGGTCGCCAACGCCGGCATCACCGACGACACGCTGCTGATGCGGATGTCCGAGGAGCAGTTCACCGGGGTGCTCGACACCAACCTGACCGGCGCCTTCCGGTGCGCCAAGCGGGCCTCGTCCAAGATGCTCCGGGCCAAGTGGGGCCGGATGATCTTCATCTCGTCGGTGATCGGCCTCTACGGCGGCGCCGGCCAGGTCAACTACGCCGCCAGCAAGGCCGGCCTGGTGGGGGTGGCCCGCTCGATCACCCGGGAACTGGGCAGCCGCAACATCACCGCGAACGTGGTCGCCCCGGGCTTCATCGACACCGAGATGACGGCCAAGCTGCCCGAGGAGCGCCGCACCGAGTACCGCAAGGTCATCCCGGCCGGGCGGTTCGCCGCGCCGGACGAGGTCGCCGGGGTGGTCACCTGGCTCGCCTCGGACGCCGCCGGCTACATCTCCGGTGCCGTCATCCCGGTCGACGGCGGCCTCGGCATGGGTCACTGAGAACGTACGGAGGAAGCCAACACATGTCAGGACTGCTCGCCGGTAAGCGGCTGCTGGTCACCGGCGTCATCACCGACGCCTCGATCGCCTTCTCGGTGGCGAAGATCGCCCAGGAGAACGGCGCCCAGGTCGTGCTCACCGGCTACGGCCGGCTCTCGCTGGTCGAGCGGATCGCCCGCCGGCTGCCCCAGCCCGCACCGATCATCGAGCTGGACGTGACCAGCCCGGAGCATCTCGCCGGTCTGGCCGACCGGGTACGCGAGCACGTCGACGGACTCGACGGGGTGGTCCACTCGATCGGCTTCGCCCCGCAGAGCTGCCTCGGCGGCGGCTTCCTCGACGCCTCCTGGGAGGACGTGGCGACCGCCCTGCACGTCTCCACGTACTCCTACAAGTCGCTGGCCATGGCGGCGCTGCCGCTGATGTCGCCGGGCGGTGCGGTGGTCGGGCTCACCTTCGACGCCACCAAGGCCTGGCCGGTCTACGACTGGATGGGCGTGGCCAAGGCCGGGCTGGAGTCCGCCTCCCGCTACCTCGCGCTGCACCTCGGCAAGCAGGGCATCCGCAGCAACCTGGTCGCCGCCGGGCCGCTGCGCACCATGGCGGCGAAGTCGATCCCCGGCTTCGAGCAGTTCGAGCAGGCCTGGACCGAGCGTGCCCCACTCGGCTGGAGCCTCACCGACCAGGAGCCGGCCGCCCGCGCCTGCCTGGCGCTGATGTCGGACTGGTTCCCGGCCACCACCGGCGAGATCGTCCACGTCGACGGTGGCTACCACGCCCTCGGCGCCTGACCCGCCCGCAGGGGCCCCGGACCGGGGCCCCTGCGGCACGCCCGCGACCAGGGGGCGTCGTCGGGCCGTCTTCGGCCGCGGGGGAGAATGACCCCATGTCGTACGACGCATTGGTGCTGGTCTCCTTCGGTGGCCCGGAGCGGCCCGAGGACGTGCTGCCCTTCCTGGAGAACGTGACCCGGGGGCGGGGGGTGCCGCCCGAGCGGCTGGCCGAGGTCGCCGAGCACTACCTGCACTTCGGCGGGGTCTCCCCGATCAACCAGCAGTGCCGCGAACTGCTCGCCGCGATCCGGGCTGACCTCGCCGCGCACGACGTCGACCTGCCGGTCTACTGGGGCAACCGGAACTGGGACCCGATGCTCGCCGACACCGTGGCGCAGATGCGTGACGACGGGATCACCCGGGCGCTGGCGTTCGTCACCAGCGCGTACGGCGGCTACTCGTCGTGCCGGCAGTACCAGGAGGACATCGCCGCCGCGCGGGCCGCCGTCGGCCCGGACGCCCCGGTGATCGACAAGCTGCGGCAGTTCTGGGACCACCCGGGCTTCGTCGAGCCGCACGCCGACGCGGTGCGTTCGGCGCTGGCCCAGCTCGACCCGGCCCGGCGGGACACCACCCGGCTGGTCTTCACCGCGCACTCCATCCCCACCTCGGCGGCGGCCACCGCCGGCCCGCACGGCGGCCGGTACACCGCGCAGCTGGCGGAGACCGCCCGGCTGGTGCACGCCGCCGCCGCACCCGACCTGCCCTACGACCTGGTCTGGCAGAGCCGTTCCGGCCCGCCCCAGGTGCCGTGGCTGGAGCCGGACGTCAACGACCACCTGACCGCCCTCGCCGGGCAGGGGGTGACCGGGGTGGTGGTCAGCCCGATCGGGTTCGTCTCCGACCACCTGGAGGTGGTCTGGGACCTCGACACCGAGGCGTTGGAGACGGCCAAGCAGCTCGGTCTGGACTTCGTCCGGGCGGGCACCCCCGGCACCGACCCGAGGTTCGTTTCGATGGTGCGCGAACTGGTGGCCGAACGCACCACGCCCGACGGGCCGGCGACCCGCCGTCGCCTCGGTGAGCTGCCGATGTGGGACAGCTGCCCGACCCCGTGCTGCGTGCCGGCCGCCCGCCGACCCTGATGCCGACGACCCACCCTCCCCGACACCCCCTTGGGACGACAGATGCTTGACCGCAAACCGGTGCAGAGCTGGCTCACCGACATGGACGGCGTGCTGGTGCACGAGGGCCAGCCGGTGCCCGGCGCCCCGGAGTTCGTCAACCGGCTCCGGTCCTCCGGCAAGCCCTTCCTGGTGCTCACCAACAACTCCATCTACACCCCGCGCGACCTCCAGGCCCGGCTCACCCGGATGGGCTTCGAGGTGCCCGAGGAGGCGATCTGGACGGCGGCGCTGGCCACCGCCCAGTTCCTCGCCGACCAGCGGCCGGGCGGCACCGCGTACGTGATCGGCGAGGCGGGGCTGACCACCGCGCTGCACGCCGTCGGTTACGTGCTGACCGACTTCGCCCCGGACTACGTGGTGCTGGGGGAGACCCGCACCTACAGCTTCGAGGCGATCACCAAGGCGGTCCGGCTGATCAACGACGGGGCCCGGTTCATCTGCACCAACCCGGACGTCACCGGCCCGTCGGTGGAGGGTGCGCTGCCCGCCGCCGGGTCGGTCGCCGCGATGATCTCGAAGGCGACCGGGGTGGAGCCGTACTTCGTCGGCAAGCCCAACCCGATGATGATGCGTTCGGCGTTGAACACCATCAACGCCCACTCGGAGAGCACCGCGATGATCGGCGACCGGATGGACACCGACATCCTGTGCGGCCTGGAGGCGGGACTGGAGACGATCCTGGTGCTCACCGGGATCAGCACCCGGGCGGAGACGGAACGCTACCCGTACCGGCCGTCGCGCATCGTCGACTCGGTGCTGGACCTGATCGACGAGATCTGAGCCGTACCGTTCCGGCGCGATCCGGTCCGGGTGCGGGCGGCGTCCCGGCCGGCGGGCATGGCGTCCCGGCGCGGACGGCTCGGCCCTGCATACGGCGCGGTGCGGGCGGCCCGGCCTGGTGTGCGGCGCGGTGCGGGCGGCCCGGCCCGGTGTGCGCGGCGGGTGCGGTCAGGGGCGCAGCGGGGCGTTGCAGGCGGCGACCAGCGCCTGCCTACAGGCGGTGGTGAGCGGGCGCAGGGCGGCGTCGCGCTGCTGGGCCTCGTGGTTGTTGATCGCTCCGCCGGGCGCGCTCTCCCCGGCCAGCGCGAGGACCCGGTCGAGGACGGCGGCGCGGGCGAACAGCCGCCGGGAGCGCGGGTCGAACCCGGGCGGCAGGTCGGTGGCACCGTCCGGGCGGCGCAGCGCGGCGAGCGCCCCGGCCAGCTCGGGCCGCCACTGGGCCACGTCGAGGCGGGTCAGCGCGGCGGTGGACTCGGCCAGCGCGGTGGCCAGCTCCGCCTCCGCCTCGGCCGCTCCGGGCGCGGTCAGCGACGCCTTCGGCGCGTCGGCCGGCAGCGGGTAGACCCGCCACAGCACCGTCTCCCAGGTCATCCCGGAGCCGGAGGTGTGGGTGCGCACCTCGGGGATCAGCCCGAGCCCACCGGCCACCACGGCCTCCCCGGCCAGCAGCGCGGCCCCGGCGAAGTCGCCTGGACCGGGCAGCCCCCGCGGGTCGCCCGGTGCCGGCAGCACCAGGCGGATCTCGTCGGGGGAGAGCTTGGCCAACGTCGGTAGGGCGTCGCGTAGCGGCACGTCCCGCCAGGTGCCCGGCGCGTCGGCGACCAGGTGCTCCTCGTCACCGGCGACCGACTCGGCCACCTCGTCGAAGGGCACCAGGCCGGCCCGCCAGGCGCGTACCCAGGCCACGAAACGGCTCGACCGGCGCGCGGCGAGGGTGGCCGCGCCCGTTGCGGGGGAGGACATGCCGAAAGGGTACGTGCTCCCCGCCGCCCCTGTCTCGACTGCCGGATCGTGGGTCCCACGGCCCACCCACCGGTGCAGGTGGCGGCCCGCACGGGCGGCACGTCGGTCCGGGGCGGTTAACACGTCGGTCCGGGGCGGTCGGCACGTCGGCCCGCGCGGACGGCGGTCGGACGGGGCGCGTCGGTCCGGGTGGGCGGCACGTCGGACGGGCGCGTCGGGAGGTGCCGGAGCGCGCCGGAGGTTAGCGTGATCGACATGGCGGGGCGATACGGCGAGGACGTGCTGGCGGGCGACTGGCGGCGACGGAAGGTCACCCCCGAGGTCGACGCCGAGGTGGATCTCGTGGTGGAGGACGCCGACTCCGGGTTCTGCGGCGCGGTGGTGGGGTTCGAGTCGGGGGCGGTGGTGCTGGAGGACCGGCACGGCCGGCGGCGTGTCTTCCCGCTGCTGCCCGCCGCGTTCCTGCTCGACGGGGCACCGGTGACCCTGCGCCGGCCGGTACGCCCCGTGGTGCCCGCCGCCCGCCGCCGCACCGCCTCCGGATCGATCGCCGTGGCCGACGTCCGGGCGCGGGTGGCCAAGGCCAGCCGGATCTGGGTCGAGGGCGTGCACGACGCCGCCCTGGTGGAGCGGATCTGGGGCGACGACCTGCGGGTCGAGGGCGTGGTGGTGGAGCCGTTGGACGGCATCGACGCCCTCGACGCCGAGGTACGCGACTTCGCCCCCGGCCCCGGCCGCCGGTTGGGGGTGCTCGTCGACCACCTGGTGCCCGGCTCCAAGGAGAGCCGGATCGTGGCCCGGGTGGACTCCCCGCACGTGCTGGTCACCGGGCACCCGTACGTCGACGTGTGGCAGGCGGTCAAGCCGGCCGCGCTGGGCATCCGGGCCTGGCCGGTGGTGCCGCCGGGCCGGCCGTGGAAGGAGGGCGTCTGTGCGGCCCTCGGGGTGGCCGAGCCGGCCGACATGTGGCGGCGCATCCTGTCCCGGGTGGACAGTTTCGCCGACGTGGAGACGCCGCTGATCAACGCGATGGAACGCCTGATCGACTTCGTCACCGAACCCGGCTGACACCCGCCGCCGCCGGCCCGTCGGCCCCGGTCAGGGCTCCTGGTCGGGGGTGCGGGTGAAGACGAAGGTGCCGATGTCCAGGCCCACCGCCCGCCCGTCCGGGTCGCGGAGCACGGCGAGGACCTCGCTGTCCTCCTCGCCGGAGCGGCCCCGCCAGCGGTCCGGTCCGGTCCGGGTGAACCGCAGCGTCGGCTCGCCGGGCCGGCCGGCCCACAGCTCGCCGGCCGGGTCGGCCCGGACCTCGTACTCGATGCCCATCCACCACCAGCGGCCGGTCAGCTCGGCCAGTTCCGCCGGGGGTGGGGCGGCGGCCGGCCGCCAGGGCGTGACCGGCGTCGGTTCGGCGTCCAGGACCAGGGTGAGCAGTTGCCGGGACAGCCCGCCGATGTGGCCGGTGCGGAACCCGTACGAGTTGGCGTAGCCGACCACGGCGGTCCGGCTGGGCCGGTGCACGGTCAGCGCGGCGACGTAGCCGGGCATCGAGCCGCCGTGGCCCACGTACACCCGGTCGCCCTCGCGGTACAGCTCCAGGCCCAGGCCGTGGCCGCCACGCCAGGAGTCCAGGTCGCTGAGGATGACCGGGGTGCACATCTCGGTGAGGGTGTCGGCGGCCAGCACCTCGGGGTCGGGGTCGGCGAGGAACGCCGCCCAGCGGGCGAGGTCGGTGACGGTCGACCAGAGTTGCCCGGCGGGGGCCATCGCCCCGGTGTCGGTGCGCGGCTCCTCCCGCAGGGTGTCGTGCCACGGGTGCACCACGTAGCCCGGGGCGTACGGCGCGGTGGGGTGGTAGGTGGTGCGCCGCAGGCCCAGCGGGTCGAGGATCCGGGTGCTCAGCAGTTGCGCCCAGGGCGTCCCGGTGACCCGTTCCAGCACCCCGCCGAGCAGCCCGTACGCCAGGTTGGAGTAGTGGTAGCCGCGCCAGGCGGGGTAGCCGACCTTGTCCGTGGTCACGCCGGCGACCAGGGTGGCCAGGTCGGTGCCCTCGGTCCGCTCCCACCAGGGGCCGTCGGGTTCGCGGTGCAGGCCGCTGGCGTGGCCGAGGAGTTGGCGCAGGGTGAGCCCGCCGACGGCGGTGCCCGGCAGGTGCCGCTCCAGCGGGTCGTCGAGGGTGAGCCGGCCGGCGTCCCGTTCCCCCAGCAGCAGCGTCGCGGTCATCGTCTTGGTGATCGAGCCCACCCGGTACTGGAGGTCGGGGTCCGGGCGCGGGTGGTCGCCGGCGGCGGCCAGGTGCACCAGGGTCCCGTTCCGTACGACGCCCAGCGCCAACGACGGCGTACGCCCGGTGGCCTGGGCCTGTGCCACGAGGGTGTCGATCCGGCGGACGGTCTCGGCGAGCAGGGTCACGATCGGCTCCTTGGCGGCGGTCGGAACGGGCCTGAACTGAGCTTACTGATCACCAGGAGTGGGTGGATTCGCGTGGACGTGTCACGATCGGGGGGTGGACGCCGTGGTGTGGATCGTGCTGGGTGTGCTGTTGGCCGTCGCCGAGATCTTCACGACGACGCTGTTTTTGATCATGTTCGCGGTGGGCGCGTTCGCCGCTGCCGGGGCCGCCGCGCTGGGTGCGCCCGTCGCCGTGCAGGCGGTGGTTTTCGCCGTGGTGTCGGCGTTGACGGTGGCGCTCGCCCGGCCGACGATCCGCCGGCACATGCGGCCGTCGGTGGACAGCGGCGAGCAGCCGTTCGGGGTGGCGGCGCTGGAGGGCGCCACCGCACTGGTGATCGAGCAGGTCGGTGCCGACCAGGGCATGGTGAAGATCGACGGCGAGTTGTGGACGGCGCGTCCGTACGACGCGACGCAGACTTTCGAGCCCGGTGCGCGGGTGCAGGTGATAAAGGTCCGGGGCGCCACCGCCCTGGTGTGGCAGGACGACATTTCCTCCCCCGGCGAGCTGCCGGAAGCGAAAAGGTGACGGTATGGAATTTCTAGCGGTCCTGTTGGTGGCCGTAGCGTTGATCATGGTGGTGACGCTGGCGAAGGCGGTACGCATCGTGCCGCAGCAGCGTCAGGACGTGGTGGAGCGGCTCGGCAAGTACAAGCGCACCCTGAACCCGGGCCTGAACCTGCTGGTCCCGTTCGTCGACGCGGTGCGTACCAAGGTCGACATGCGCGAGCAGGTGGTGAGCTTCCCGCCGCAGCCGGTGATCACCTCGGACAACCTGGTGGTGTCGATCGACACCGTCCTCTACTACAAGGTGGTCGACGCGGTCCGGGCCACCTACGAGATCGCCAACTTCATCCAGGCGATCGAGCAGTTGACCGTCACGACGCTGCGTAACGTGATCGGCTCGCTGGACCTGGAGCGGGCGCTGACCAGCCGCGAGGAGATCAACCGGCACCTCTCCGGCGTGCTCGACGAGACCACCGGCCGGTGGGGCATCAAGGTGACCCGGGTGGAGATCAAGGCGATCGAGCCGCCGGCCAGCATCCGCGACTCGATGGAGAAGCAGATGCGTGCCGAGCGGGACCGCCGGGCGGCGATCCTCACCGCCGAGGGCCACAAGCAGTCGCAGATCCTCACCGCCGAGGGTGACAAGCAGTCCGCGGTGCTGCGCGCCGACGGTGACCGGCAGGCCCGGATCCTCCAGGCCGAGGGTCAGGCCAAGGCGATCCGGACGGTCTTCGACGCGATCCACACCGCCAACCCGAGCCAGAAGGTGCTGGCCTACCAATACCTGCAGGCGCTGCCGCAGATCGCCAACGGCACGGCCAACAAGGTCTGGATCATCCCGACCGAGCTGACCAAGGCCCTGGAGGGCATGGGCGGCGCGCTGGGCGGGCTCAGCCGGATGGTCGGCGACGAGCCGGCCCCGGAGGCGAAGCACAGCGCCGGCGAGGTAGAGCGGGAGGCCGCCGAGGCGGCGCAGGCGGCGGCCATCGCCGCCCAGCAGATCCACGACGAGGTACGCGTCGCCGAGGCGCAGGCCACCGGCGGCAAGGTGCCGCAGGGGCTGCCGGCACCCGAGCCGGTCTCCCCGGCCAGCCTGGTCAGCGACCCGGTCGACCAGCGCGAACGGGCCTGACCCGCCGCCGCCCACCCCGGCGGCAAATGTGAGAAACGCTCATCCGGCGCCCCGGTGCCTGCCACGATCGGTCCTGAGGGACGGGTGGTGGTCAGGCACCGGGGCGCCGGACGCGTTCCGGCCGGCCCGTCGCCAGCAGCCGGGTGGCGCGTCCCGTGCCGCCCGTCGGGAGGGCGGACGGGGGCGCGTGCCGGTCCACCCGTCGGAGCAGACGGGTGTCGCCGCGCGTGCCGCCCGTCGGAGCAGACGAGGTGAGCCATGAAGGAACCCGCGCAGCGCTTGTTCTCCCGTACCCCGGTTGCCGGCGCACACGACCCGGCGGGTCCGCTGGGCACCCGGCGCACCGGCGGCGGCTTCGGGGTGCTGCCCTTCGTCGGTGACCCCGGCCCGTCAGCGCCGGCCACCGACGCCAGTTGGGCCTGGTCGCTGCGCCGGCTCGCCCGGGCGGCGGTCTGGCTGCTGCCCGCCTACGCGGTGCTCTACGGGGCGGTGGCGATGGCCAGCGACGGCGCGGTCGGCAACGACCCGTACCCGGCCGACGGTCGACCCCTCTACCTGCTCGGCTGGGTCGCCGCCATCTGGCTGGGTCTGCTCGCCCTGCTCGCGCTCACCGGTCTGCTCGCGGCCACCCGCAGCCGGCGGGCGGCGGTGGCCGGCCTGCTGGTGGGCATCGGTGGCACGGTGCTGATGCTGCCCTTCGCCGGCCTGACCGAGCAGACCCCGGTCTTCGGCACCACCGCCCGGACGCTGGTGCTGGTCGGGGCCACCTGCTACAGCGCGGGGTGGCTGCTCACCGGCTGGGCGGTGGCCCGTTCCGGGGCGTTCGCCATCGGTGACGGGGCGATGCTGATGATCGCCGCCCCGCTGCTCGGCCTGGGCGGCGCGCTGGTCGGCTCGCTGCCGACCTTCGGCGCGATCTTCGTGCTGATCTCGGGTGTCGGTATCGGCTACCGCTCCGGCCGCCTCCTCCCGGCCGCCATCGCCCACGACGCCGCCACCGCCAGCGTCACCACCCCCACCCCCACCCCACCCCCGGCCCGCAAGGCCCCCTCCCCGCCGCCTAACTCGGAAGTAGACCTACTTCCTCCCGATTAGGGCCGCTTCGCGCAGCGGAGCGACAAGGACTAACCCCGCCCCCGCCTCGGGTCGGCTCGGGTCGGTGATCAAGAAGTTTGCGTCAGGAATTCGGCCGGAGAGCACGCAAAGCTCTTGATCACCGAGCCGCCGGGACGGAGGGGACGGAGGGGATGGACGGGATGGACGGGGGATGCGGGGACGGGAGGGGGACGGGGCGGGGAAGTCGCTGGCAGATTACGGTGAGTTACCTGACAATCCGCTGGCGGAGTGGGCTGCTACCCGGTGCGGTGGCAATGCTTGCGTCCATGTCCTCACCCCGGACGCCGCTGACGCGGCTGCTCACCGTGCTGCTCGCCGGCCTGCTGGCCGGTCTGGTCCTCGCAGTCGCCGCGCTCCCGGGCAACCTGCTCGCCGGCATCGCCACCAAGGCGGTCCTGGGGGCGTTCGACGACCTGCCGGCGGCGCTGCGCACCCCGGCCACCCCGCAGCGCTCCTACCTCTACGCCAACGACGGTAAGACGCTGCTCACCACGTTCTACGACGTCAACCGCACCGACGTGCCGCTGGCCGAGATCGCCCCGACACTGCGGCAGGCGATCGTCGCCGCCGAGGACCGCCGCTTCTACTCCCACGGTGGGGCCGACCTGCGCGGCATGGCCCGCGCCCTGGTCGCCAACGTCACCGGCGGCGGCACCGCCCAGGGCGGCTCCACGCTGACCATGCAGTACGTGCGCAACGTGCTCAAGACCGACCCCACGGCCACCGCCGAGCAACGGGAGGCGGCCACCGAGCAGACCGTCGGGCGCAAGCTCCAGGAGATCCGGTACGCCACCGAGCTGGAGAAGACCCTCAGCAAGGACGAGATCCTCAACCGCTACCTCAACATCGCCTACTTCGGCTCCGGGGCGTACGGGGTCGCTGCCGCCAGCCAGCGCTACTTCGGCAAGGCACCCGCCGACCTGACCCTGGCCGAGTCGGCGTTGCTCGCCGGCCTGGTCCAGTCGCCCGACGCGTACAGCCCGATCGACGGTGACCAGGGCGCGGCCCTGAAGCGACGCGGGTACGTCCTCGACTCGATGGTCGCCACCGGCGCGATCACCGCCGCCCAGGCCGACGGGGCCCGCGCCGAGAAGCTGACCCTGCACCCCACGGCCCAGCCCAACGGCTGCACCGCCACGGCCAGCGCCGACGCCGGCTTCTTCTGCGACTACCTGCGCCGCTGGTGGTTGGATCAGCCCGCCTTCGGTGCGACCGCCCAGGAGCGGGAGCAGTCGCTGCGCCGGGGCGGCTACACCGTGGTCACCTCGCTCGACCCCGACGTGCAGGCCACCGCCGTCGCCGAGGCCCGCAAGGTCTACCCCGCCGACGACGCCCGGGCCCTGCCGATCGCCGCCGTCGAGCCCGGCACCGGGCGGGTGCTCGCCCTGGCCGTCAACCGGGAGTACGGGGTGGGCGACGGCCAGACCGTCAACCCGCTGGTATCCGGCGGCGGCAGCATCGCCGGCTACCAGGCCGGCTCCACGTTCAAGCTGTTCACCATGCTGGCTGCGCTGGAGAACGGTCGTACCCTGTCCACCGGGTTCGACTCGCCGAGCCGGCTGACCACCCGGTTCCCCGCCGAGGGGGAGGCGTCCTGTGACGGCCGGTGGTGCCCGGCCAACGCCAACCCGGCGCGGATGGACGGCTACCGGATGATGTGGGACGGCTTCGGCCGCTCGGTGAACACCTACTTCGTCTGGCTGGAAGAGCAGGTCGGCCCGGCCAAGGTGGTGGAGATGGCCCAGCGCCTCGGGATAACCTTCCGCGCGCCGGCCGACGCCGACCTCGCCGCGCACGACGCCGACGACTGGGGGGCGTTCACCCTCGGGGTGTCCGCCACCACCCCGCTCGACCTGGCCAACGCCTACGCGACGGTGGCCGCCGAGGGGACGTACTGTGCGCCGACCCCGGTGGTCTCGGTGACCGCCCCGGACGGTACGACCGTGCCGGTCGGGCAGCCGGCCTGCAAGCAGGTGCTGACGCCGGACGTGGCCCGCGCCGCCACCGACGCGGCCCGCTGCCCGGTCGGCCAGCAGTCGGCGTACGGGCAGTGCAACGGCAGCACCGCCGGTGGGGTGGACCGGATCGTCGGTCGCCCGGTGGCCGGCAAGACCGGCAGCTCGGAGCAGAACGCCACCGAGACCTTCGTCGGCTTCACCCCGCAGGTGGCGGTCGCCGGCATCGCCGCCAACCCCGACGACCCCAGCGACGCGGTCGGCGCGGCGGTGCAGGGTGAGGTGATCACGGCGGTCGCCCGGACCATCCGTACCGCCGTGGATGGCCAGCCGGTCCGCGATTTCACCGCCCCCAGCCGGGAACTCGTCGGCAACCCGCAGCGTCCGACGCCCCGGCCGTCCCCCAGCGCGCCGCAACCGGACGAGGGCTTCCCGTCGGACCTGCTGCGCTGGTTGCAGAACCGTCGGGGCTGAGCCGGGGTCGTGCGGGTGCCAGTCGGCCGGTACGCCCAGGTCGCGCAGCCGGGGTTCGTGCGTGGCACCGAGGTGCAAGATCGCGCTCGATCCATGTTCGAGTGGCCTCAAAACCCCTACCGCCTGCCGGTCACCGTGGCGACCGCCCGGTCCAGGGCGTCGGCCACCGTCGCCGGGGCGGCGTTGCCGTCGATCAGGGTGAAGCTGCCGAACTCCGGTAGCGCCCGGTAACCGGCGTCGAGCGCGGTCAGGTGGGCCAACTCCTCGGTGTCGATGCCCCGCTCCAGCACCCGTCGCTGGGCCAGCTCCGGCCGGACCGCCAGGAAACAGACCAGGTCCGGCCGGGGAAAGAGGGCGTACGCGGCGCGGACCAGCGCGACACCCCGGTCGCCGCGGGCTCGCATGATCACGTATTGGCACCAGGTCCAGCGGTCCATCACCCCGACCCGCCCGGTCAACCGGGTGACCGCCACCGCACGTGCCAGCGCCACCCACCGTACCGTCGCCTCCAGCACCGGGTAGGCGCGCCGTCCGAACAGATGCACGCCGTCGCGACGGCCCACCGCCCGCGCCAGCCGGTTCCACAGCGGCCGTCCACCGGCATTCTCGAGGTAGGTCGCGGGTATCCCCGCCTCGTTCAGCCGCCCCACCAGCCCTCTGGCCTGGGTCGACTTTCCTGACCCGTCCGTCCCCACCATCGCGACAACCACCCCACGCCCCATCCCCCGCACCCTAACCACCCGATACGACCCCACCACCCCCGAACCCACCCCCAAACCCCAAACCCCACCCCCCAAACCCCACCCAGGCTCACCCCACCCCGGCTTGGCCCGGTGATCAAGAGGTTCAGGTCAGGAATGGGGCTTTGTTTGACGTAAACCTCTTGATCACCGCGGTCCGGCGCGGAGGCTGGGCGGGGCGGTCCGGTCCGGTCCCCGCTCCGGGCGGTGCGGGTGGGTGGGCTGGCGGGTGGGTGGGTGGTCAGGGGTTTTTGCGGCGGGGCGGTAGGTGGCCAGGGTGGCGGGGATGCCCCGGCGGACGATGCCGGCCCGGTCGGTGTCGCCGCGCAGCAGGGCCGCCGCCGTCTTGCGGGCCTGGTCGAGGGTGAAGTGCGGGGGCAGCATCAGCTCCGCCGGGTCGACCATCGCGTTCACCACCACGGGACGGTCGGCGGTCAGGGCCCGACGCCACAGGCCGGCGACCTGGTCGGGGGAGTCGACCAGTTCGCCGTCGAGGCCCAGCACCTCGGCCCACCGGTGGTACGCCACGTCCGGCACGTCCTGGCTGGCCGGATAGCGCGGGCTGCCCTCGGTGGAGCGTTGCTCCCAACTGACGAACGCCAGATCCCGGTTGTTGAGCACCAGCACCACGAAACGCGGGTCGGCCCAGTGCCGCCAGTTCTTCGCCACGGTGATCAACTCGTTGACCCCGTTCATCTGCATCGCCCCGTCGCCGATCAACACCACCACCGGCCGGTCGGGGTGGGCGAACTTCGCCGCGAGGGCGTACGGCATGGCGCCGCCCATTGACAGCAGGGTGCCGGAGAGGCTGGCCAGCATGCCGGGGCGGACCTGGAGGTGGCGGGCGTACCAGGCGGTGGCGGTGCCGCAGTCGACGGCGATCATGGCGTCGTCGGGCAGTGCGTCGTTGAGGGTGTGGAACAACAGCTGCGGGTTCACCGGGTCGGCGGGCTGCCCGGCCAGGTCCGCCTGGACGCGTCGCCACGCCGAGGTGGCGTCGGCGACGGTCGCCCGCCAGGCCGTCGGGGCGGGACCGTCGCCCAGCTCCCGCAGCAACGCCCGCAGGGTCGGGCCGGCGTCGCCGGTCAGGTTGACCTCCGTCGGGTAGCGCAGCCCCATCCGGGACCCGTCCAGGTCGATCTGCACCGCACGGGCCTGCCCCTGCGGCGGATAGAAGTCCGAGTACGGCATGTTGCTGCCGACGATCAGCAGCCGGTCACAGTCCTGCATCAGCTGCCAGCTCGGTCGGGTGCCGAGTAGGCCGATCGCCCCGGTCACCCACGGCTCACGGTGGTCGACGGCGGTGAAGCCGAGCAGGGCGGTGGCCACCCCCGCGCCCAGCCGGTCGGCGATCAGGCGTACCTCCTGCACGGCACCGAGCGCGCCCTGCCCGACCAGCATCGCCACCTTCTCGCCGCCGCGCAGCACCTCGGCGGCGCGGCGCAGCTCCGCCTCCGGCGGCACCGTCGGCATGCTGCTCGGGACCGAACTGGTGTGGTAGTAGCCGTGCGCGTGCGGTGGATCCGGTACCGCCGGCTCGTCCTGCACGTCCAGCGGGAGCACCAGTGCGGTCACCGTCCGGCGGGACAGCGCCGTACGGCAGGCCCGGTCCACCAGGTGCCTCACCTGGGACGGGTCGTCGAGTTGGGCCAGGAAGTCCGAGGCGACGTCCTTGTAGAGGGCGAGCAGGTCGACCTCCTGGTAGTAGCCGCCGCCCTCGGCGGTCAGCGCGGTGTTGCCGACCAGGGCCACCACCGGCTGGTGGTCGAGCTTGGCGTCGTAGAGGCCGTTGAGCAGGTGGATCGCGCCGGGGCCACTGGTCGCCAGGGCGCAGCCGAGTGGGCCGCCGCCGTACTTCACGTGGGCGCTGGCGGCGAAACCGGCGGTCTCCTCGTGGCGTACCTGGACGAACTCCACCCGGCCGCCGGCTCGTTGCAGCGCGGAGGTCATCCCGTTGATCCCGTCGCCGGGGTAACCGAAGTAGCGGTGCACCCCCCATTCGGCGAGGCGGGCCACGATGTGGTCGGCGACCGTGGCGTTCTTCGGCAAGCTGCCGTCGGCGGTGCCTGTTGCGCTCATCGTGGTGGTCCCTCCGGTCGCGTCCCTTTCCCGCCCCCTTCCCGCCCCACGTCCGGGGAAACCCCGCCCGGCCCGGGAAACCCGCCCGCGTCCGGGAAGGCGACGGTGCCCGAGAAGGCGACGGTGTCCGGGAACCTGCCCGTGGGCGGGAAGGCGACCGGGTCGGGGAGGTCGGCCGGGTCGGGGAGGTCGGCCGGGTCGGGGAAGGCGACCGGGTTCCGGCGGGCGGTGCGCCGGACCGCCCCGCAGGTGCGCGCCGGGGCACCCGGCAGAATCGGGCGGTGCCCGTTCACCAGATCACCGACCCCGACGACGCCCGGATCGCCGACTACCGCGCGCTGACCGACGTCGAGCTGCGTACCCGGTGGGAACCCCCGCACGGGTTGTTCATCGCCGAGGGGGAGCTGGTGCTGCGCCGGGCGTTGCGGGCCGGCTATCCGGCCCGGTCGTACCTGGTGGACGCGAAACGGGTCGACCAGCTCGCCGACCTGGACATCGGGGACGTCCCGGTCTACGCGGCCACCCCCGACGTGCTGGAGAAGGCGACCGGCTTCCACGTCCACCGGGGCGTGCTCGCCTCGTTCCACCGCAAGCCCCTGCCCACCGCCGCCGAGGTGCTGGCCGCCGCCCGTCGGGTGGTGATCCTGGAGGACATCAACAACCACACCAACCTCGGCGCGATCTTCCGGGGGGCCGCCGCGCTCGGCATCGACGCGGTGCTGCTCTCGCCGTCCTGCGCCGATCCGCTCTACCGGCGCAGCGTGCGGGTCAGCATGGGGGAGGTGTTCGCGGTGCCGTACGCGAAGCTGGAGCGCTGGCCGGTGGGGTTGGACCAGGTGCGGGAGGCGGGGTTCACCGTGCTCGCGATGACGTTGGCGGCGGACGCCGTACCCATGCAGCGGTTGACGTCGGCGCAGCGGGCGCGGGCGGCGTTGCTGCTGGGGGCGGAGGGCCCGGGGCTGACCGGGGCGGCCCAGGCGGCCAGCGACGTGCGGGTGGTGATCCCGATGCGGCGTGGCGTGGACTCGTTGAACGTGGCCGCAGCGGCGGCGGTGGCGTTCTGGGAGCTGGGCCGGGACGACCCGGTCGACGGGTAGCCACCACGACCACCGGCTATTTGCATGAGAATGCGGCCAGGTGCATAATCTTTCCTGTGTCCAAGGTTCTCACCTCCCTGCCCATCGGCGAACGTGTCGGCATCGCCTTCTCCGGCGGCCTCGACACCTCGGTCGCGGTCGCGTGGATGCGCGACAAGGGCGCAGTCCCGTGCGCCTACACCGCCGACATCGGCCAGTACGACGAGCCCGACATCGACTCGGTGCCCGGACGTGCGCTCAGCTACGGCGCCGAGGTCGCCCGCCTGGTCGACTGTCGCGCCGCCCTGGTCGAGGAGGGCCTCGCCGCGCTGACCTGCGGCGCCTTCCACATCCGCTCCGGCGGCCGGGCCTACTTCAACACCACGCCGCTGGGCCGGGCCGTGACCGGGACCCTGCTCGTCCGGGCGATGATCTCCGACGACGTGCAGATCTGGGGCGACGGCTCGACCTTCAAGGGCAACGACATCGAGCGGTTCTACCGGTACGGCCTGCTGGCCAACCCGCAGCTGCGGATCTACAAGCCGTGGCTGGACACCGACTTCGTCACCGAACTGGGTGGCCGCAAGGAGATGTCGGAGTGGCTGCTCGAACGCGGCCTGCCCTACCGGGACAGCACCGAGAAGGCGTACTCCACCGACGCCAACATCTGGGGGGCCACCCACGAGGCCAAGACCCTGGAGCACCTCGACACCGGCATCGAGACGGTCAGCCCGATCATGGGGGTCCGGTTCTGGGACCCGTCCGTGGAGATCCCCACCGAGGACGTCACCATCGGCTTCGACCAGGGCCGCCCGGTGACGATCAACGGCAAGGAGTTCGGCAGCCCCGTCGACCTGGTGCTGGAGGCCAACGCCATCGGCGGCCGGCACGGCCTGGGCATGTCCGACCAGATCGAGAACCGGATCATCGAGGCCAAGAGCCGGGGCATCTACGAGGCCCCCGGCATGGCGCTGCTGCACGCCGCGTACGAGCGGCTGGTCAACGCCATCCACAACGAGGACACCCTGGCCAACTACCACCACGAGGGCCGCCGCCTCGGCCGGCTGATGTACGAGGGCCGCTGGCTCGACCCGCAGGCACTGATGCTGCGCGAGTCGTTGCAGCGCTGGGTCGGCACCGCCGTCACCGGCGAGGTGACCCTGCGGCTGCGCCGGGGCGAGGACTACTCGATCCTAGACACCACCGGCCCGGCGTTCAGCTACCACCCGGACAAGCTGTCGATGGAACGTACCGAGGACTCGGCCTTCGGCCCGTCCGACCGGATCGGGCAGCTCACCATGCGCAACCTGGACATCGCCGACTCGCGGGCCAAGCTGGAGCAGTACGCCACCCTCGGCCTGGTCGGCGGCGGGACCCCCAGCGGGCGGTCGGCGCGGCCCAGGCCGCCTCCACCGGGCTGATCGGGGCGATGCCGCAGGGCGGCGCGGAGGCCATCGCCTCCCGGGGCGTCGCCTCGGCCGACGACGAGGCCCTCGACCGGGCCGCGATGGAGTTCGGCGTCGACTGACCGTCGCGCCGCCGGCCGGGGACGGGTCACCGCCCCGGCCGGTGGGGCCGCCCCGGCCGGTGGGGCCGCCCCGGCCGGTGGGGCCGCCCCGGCCGGTGGGGCCGCCCCGGCCGGTGGGGCCGCCCCGGCCGGTGGGGCCGCCCCGGCCGGTGGGGCGGCGACGGACGGCGGATGGCGGGACCCGGGGTCACGGAGGGTAGCGTGTCGCCCGTGTTCCCGACCGTCCGTGAGGTGCTGGCGCTGGACCCGGTCCGTCGGGGCGCACCGCGACTGGTGGCGGGGGAGGCCGGCCTGGACCGGCCGGTGCGCTGGGTGCACGTGGCGGAGGTGCCCGACATCGCCACCCTGCTCGGCGGTGGTGAACTGGTGCTCACCACCGGCATCGGGCTACCGGCCGACGACGCCGGGCTCCGCGCCTTCATCGGCGACCTCGCCGAGGTGGGCGTCTCCGGGCTGGTGGTCGAGCTGGGCCGCCGCTACCCGACCGAGGTGCCCCGGGTGATGGCCGTGGCCGCCGAGCGGCGCGGGTTGCCCCTGGTCGAGCTGCGGCGGGCCACCCCGTTCGTCCGGATCACCGAGGCGGTGCACGCCCAGATCGTCGACGCCCAACTGCACGAGCTGCGGGCCACCGAGGAGATCCACCAGCGGTTCACCGACCTGTCCGTCGAGGGCGCCGGGGCGGCCGAGGTCGTCCGGCAGGCCGCCGAGCTGGCCGGCTGCCCGGTGGTGCTGGAGAACCTGTCCCGGCAGGTGCTCGCCTACGACCCGGCGGGGGAGAGCGCCGACCTGCTGCTCGACGGCTGGGAGCAGCACTCCCGCCGGATCCGTCCCACCGGCCGGACCGCGTACGACGGGGACAGCGGCTGGCTGGTGACCACCGTCGGCGCGCGCGGGCAGGACTGGGGTCGGCTGCTGCTGCGCTGGCCGGCGCGGGCGGGCCTCGGCGACGGTCGGCCCGTCGGCACGCCGCCCACCCGGCTGACCATCCTGGTGGAGCGGGCCGCCTCGACGCTGGCGCTGGGCCGGCTGATCCGCCGCGACGCCGAAGGACTGGAACGGCAACTGCACCGCACCCTGCTCACCGCCCTGCTCGACCACTCCCGCCCGGTGGACGAAATCGCCCTGCGGGCCCGGGCGCTCGGAGTGACCCTCGACCGCCGGCATCTGGTCGGCATCATGGTCCGGCACCGCCGCGACGCCCCGGCGGGCACCCCCGCACCGGGCGAGGGCGGGCCACCCGCCGACGGAGCCGGCTCCCCTGCGTACCCGGTCACCTGGCCCACACCGGCCCCGGCGGACCCGCAGGCCGGCCCGGCCCGGCTGCGGGATCTCGCCGAGGCGGTCGGCCAGGCGCTGCGGGAGACGAAGCTGTCCGGTCTGACCAGTCCGGTCGACGACCAGGCGGTGGGTGTCCTGCTCGCCCTGCCGGACGCCGCCGCCGAGGAACGCGCCCTCACCGCCTTCGCCGCCGCCGTGCGCCGCCGCCACCCCGACCCGCCGCCGTCCGGCGGGAACGGCCACCGGCTGACGGTGATCGTCGCCGCCGGCTCCGGAGTCGGGAGCCTGCGGGAGGTACGCCGGTCGCTGGTCGAGGCCCGGCAGCTCGCCGAGGCCGCCCGCCGGGACAGCCGGGAACTGCCGGTCTTCCGGCTGCCGCACGTCGGGTTGGCCGGTCTGCTGCACCTGCTGCGCGACGAGCCCCGGTTACAGACCTTCGTCGAACGGGAACTCGGCGCGCTACTGGCCCACGACGCCCAACACCCCCGGGAGCAACTGCTCGGCACCCTGCGGGCCTACCTGGAGCAGGGCCGCAACAAGTCGGCCGGCGCGGCTGCCGCCCACCTGTCCCGCCCGGCCTTCTACGAGCGACTGGCCCGGATCGGCCGAATCCTCGGCGTCGACCTCGACTCGGTCGAGACCAGCCTCTCCCTCCACGTAGCCCTACTGGCCCTCGACGCCATCCGCACCCCCTGACGCCCCTCCCCACCCCACCGCCCTTCCGCCCGCCCCCGCCCCGTGCCCGCCCCGCCCCGTGCCCGCCCGCCCCCGGCCCGTGCCCGCCCGCCCCCGGCCCGTCTCCGGTGATCAAGAGAAATACGTCAGATTTCGTCGGCGGGGTGACGCATTCCTCTTGATCACCGCCTACGCGGTCTGCCCGTCGACCGCGATCAAGAGGTTTGCGTCAGATTTCGCTGTCCGGATGACGTATTCCTCTTGATCACCGACTGCCCGGCCGGCAGGTTCACGGTGATCAAGAGGTTTGCGTCAGAATTTGCCGCCCTGGTGACGCGAACCTCTTGATCACCGGGGTGATGGGGGTGGGGGGAGGGGAGCGGGGAGGGGGCGGGGAGGGGGGTCAGGTCAGGGTGTCCAGGGTTTTGGCGTAGGGGGCGGGGACGTGGTGGGGGCCGGCGGGGGTGAAGACGTCGGAGGTGGCGGCCGTCGACCAGGCGGCGGCGGGGACCGCGTCGACCAGGGTGCGGACCACCGGGGCGTCGCGCCACTGGTCCTGGGCGGCGAGCAGGCTCAACGCCACCACCGACTCCTCGACCTCGCCGACGCACTCGAACGGCTTGTGCCCGTCCACGCCGAGCAGCTCCCGGTAGCCGGGGATCTGCGTCTCGTCGGCCAGCAGGTCACCGCCGAAGATGCCGACCACCCGGTCCCGGGGCATGAACGGGGCCATGGCCAGGAAGACGAACCGGCACTTCGGGCAGTCGCGGCACCAGCGGGCGCTGGCGTCGCGCAGCTTGAACGCGGCGTTGCAACTGGTCACCACCGCGTCGTAGCGGTCGATGGTGGCGAACAGCCGGGCGATGTGCAGCTCCGACAGCGAACGCAGCAGCGAAAAGTACGGCTCGGTGAGCCCGGCGTGCTCGGCCAGTGCCGCCCGCAGCAGCCCCTCGGCCTCGACCCCCTTGGACCACTGGTGGTTGATCTCGTGACCGTTCCAGATCAGGTTCGGGTCGGACGCGGACCGCTCGTTGGACATCACCACCGGCCCGAGCCCGTGCAGCACGGCGGTGGCGACCGCGATCAGCGAGTTGATCGCGGTGACCGGGATGTGCCCGTTGCGCGCCCCGGCCGCGTTCAGGTCGAACAGCACCGGGTCGAGCCGCCGGCGGGCGGCCAGCGCCGGCAACCCGGACGCCTCGTTCACCGCGACGATCACGTGGTTGGGGTTGACCGAGAACGGCACCGGGTCGAAGCCGCCCCGGCGCAGCGCCTCCAGGCTGACGATGGAGTCCTTGCCCCCGCCGACGGCCGACAGCGGCCGACGGTCCGAGTCGTCGTACACCCGGGGTGGCGGGACCTCGCCGGCCGGCACCTCGGGGCGCAGCTGCAGCACGTGCGGGAGCTGGTTGCGGTAGGCGTACTCGGCGAGACCCTTGGTGTAGACGGCGGTGACCAGCGCGGTGGCGGCCCCGCCCAGCGGCGTCGGCAGCACCAGGCGCGGCGGGGCGGCGGCCTTGTAGTAGCTGACCCCGGCCACCACGTGCAGCAGTTCCAGGACCCGGCCCAGGGTGGCGACCGTCTCGTCCGACGGCGGCGCGGCCGGCACCGGTAACGTGATCACCTCGGTGAACCGCTGCTCGCCGTCGGGACCGGTCAGGGCGTAGTCGAACGACGCCGCGCCGGTGGCGGGGTCGAACGAGTACGACGGGAAGGTGAAGGCGTCCATCCGCCGGAGCTGCTCGTTGGGCACACGCCATACTAGGCCCTGGTCCGTCCGGCCGGGTCCGCTGCGCCGGACCGGCCGCCGCACCACCGTCGACACCTGAGGGAGAGTTCGTGCGCCTGTCCGATCTGCGCGGCCGTACCGTCGCCGTCTGGGGGCCGGCCGCGAGGGCCGCGCCGCCGTGACCGCCATCGCCGCGCACGGCCCGGCGGACCTGGTCGCCGTCGACGACAGCGCCAACTTCCTCGCCGTGGCCTGGGAGGGGCCGCTCGCCGAGGCCGCGCCGCTGGTCACCGGGGAGCAGGGGTACGCCCGGCTGGCCGCCGCCGACGTCGTCGTGCGCTCCCCGGGGGTGCCCAACACCCACCCGTGGCTGGTCGAGCTGCGCGCCAAGGGGGTCACCGTCACCCAGGGCACCGCGCTGTGGATGGCCGACCACGCCGACCGGACGATCGGGGTCACCGGCAGCAAGGGCAAGTCGACCACGGCCAGCCTGATCAGTCACCTGCTCGCGGCGGTGGACCGGCCCAACGTCCTGGGCGGCAACATCGGGGTGCCCACCCTCGACCTGCCCGACGCCGAGTCGTACGTGCTGGAGCTGTCCAGCTACCAGTGCAGCGACCTGACCGACTCGCCCCGGGTCGCGGTGGTCACCGCACTGTTCCCCGAACACCTGGACGCGCACGGCGGCGAGGCCGAGTACTACCGCGACAAGCTCAACCTGATCGCGTACGGCCCCCGGACGGTGGTGGTCAACGGCAACGACCCGCGGCTGGCACTGGAGCTGGGCGACCGGGCGGCGATCCGGGCCGGCCTGCCCGACAGTGTGCACGTCGGCACCGGCCCGGACGGCACCGACTGGTTCCACCTCGGCGACCGGCCGTTGTTCGCCCGGGGGGTGCTGCCGCTGGTCGGCCGGCACAACGCGGGCAACCTGTGCGTGGCGCTCGCGGTGCTCGACGCGCTCGGGGTCGACGTCGTCGCCCACAAGGACACCCTGGCGGTGGCGGTCGCCGGGTTCCACGGGCTGGCCCACCGGCTCACCGAGATCGCCGACCCGTCCGGCCTCACCTTCGTCGACGACACCCTCGCCACCAGCCCGTACGCGGCGATGCACGCGATCGACGCGTACGACGGGCGGCCGTTGACGGTGATCGTCGGTGGCACCGACCGGGGGTTGGACTACACGCCGCTGGCCGAGCACCTGGCCGAGCGGGAGTTGACCGTGATCGGGATTCCCGACAGTGGTCCCCGGATCGTGGCGGCGCTGGCCGGGTTGCCGAAGGTGCGTACCGAATTGGTGGACGACCTGGTGGACGCGGTCCGGCTGGCCCGGTCGGTGACCCCGGCCGGCGGGGTGGTGCTGCTCTCCCCGGCGGCGCCCAGCTACGGGCGGTTCCGTAACTTCGAGCACCGCTCCGAGGTGTTCGCCGAGGCGATCCGGGACACCGCCGCCGGCTGAGCGCGGGCCGGCGACCTCGGCCCCGGCACGGGCCCGACGACACCGGGCCGGGTGACGCGGTGTCAGGCGGGGACGGACGCCGGGCTACACAGTGCCAGTTGTCGCCGGCCGGTCGGGGTGGCAGCGTGCGGAGGACGCGCAAGCCGCCGCCGCTGAAGGGTGTGCCGATGACCGCCGACGACCTGCTGGCCCGACACCGGGCCGTGCTCCCGTCCTGGATGCCGCTCTACTATGCCGAGCCGATCGAGTTGGTCGCCGGGTCCGGCCGCCGGGTCACCGACGCCCAGGGCCGCAGCTACCTGGACTTCTTCGGCGGTGTGCTGACCAACATGATCGGCTACGACATCCCGGAGATCCGCGAGGCGGTGGAGCGTCAACTGCGGACCGGTCTGGTGCACACCTCCACCCTCTATCTGATCCGGCAACAGGTGGAGCTGGCCGAGAGGGTGACCTCGCTCGCCGGCATCCCGGACGCCCGGGTCTTCTTCACCAACTCGGGCACCGAGGCGAACGAGGCGGCGCTGCTGGTCGCCACCAACCACCGCCGGTCGCACCAGATCCTCGCCGTCCGCAACAGTTACCACGGCCGGTCGTACGCGACGATGGGGATCACCGGCAACGGGGGTTGGACGGCCAGCGCGCACAATCCGCTCCAGGTGGCCTTTCTGCACTCCGGTGAGCGGCTGCGCGGGCTGCTCGCCCGGCTGCCCGAGGCCGACCGGACGGAGGCCGCCGTGGAGGACCTGCGCGAGGTGCTCGCCACCCAGACCAGCGGCGACGTGGCCTGCCTGATCGCCGAGCCGATCCAGGGGGTCGGCGGTTTCGTCGCCCCGCCCGACGGGCTGTTCGCCGGCTGGCGCAAGGTGCTCGACGAGCACGGCATCCTGCTCATCTCCGACGAGGTGCAGACGGGCTGGGGGCGCACCGGCGAGCACTTCTGGGGCTACCAGGCGCACGGGGTCACCCCGGACCTGCTGACCTTCGCCAAGGGCATCGGCAACGGGTTCGCCCTGGCGGGCGTGGTCGGCCGGGCGGACGTCATGGAGTCGGTGCCGGCGATCAGCTTCTCCACCTTCGGCGGCAACCCGCTCTGCACCGCCGCCGGCAACGCGGTCCTGGACTACCTGCGCGACCACGACCTGCAGGCCAACGCGGCGCGGGTGGGCGCGATCCTCCTCGACGGGCTGCGGGCCACGGTCGCCGACCTCGACGGCGTCGCCGAGGTGCGGGGCAAGGGTCTGATGCTCGCCGTGGAGTTCGTCCGACCCGGCGGGCTGGAGCCCGATCCGGTGTTGACCGCCGGGGTCTTCGAGGCGTGCCGGGCCGGTGGCCTGCTGGTCGGCAAGGGCGGCCTGCACGGCAACGTGCTGCGGATGGGCCCGCCGCTGACCCTCACCGAGGACGAGGCCCGCGAGGGGCTGGCCATCCTGGTCGAGGCGATCCGGTGCGCCGTCGCGGCGCAGGCGGCCCGGTGAGCACGCCGGGCGGGACGTCACCCTCCGGAGCGCCGTTGGCTGCCGGGCCGGTGGCTGCCGGGCCGGTGGCTGCGGCGGCCGACAGCGAAGACGACTTTGCCGACATCGAGCAGGGGGCGGGCGACGCGCCCCGGATCGGGCATTTCGTCGACGGTAGGCGCATCGACGGGACGTCCGGGCGGTACGCCGACGTCTTCGATCCGGCCACCGGCCGGCGTACCGGCCGGGTGGCGTTGGCTGACGCGGCCGAGGTGGCGATGGTCGTCGAGGTGGCCGGGCGGGCCGCCCGGAGCTGGCGGGACGCCTCGCTGGCCCGCCGCACGGCGGTGCTGTTCGCCTTCCGGGAGCTGGTCCACGCCCGCCGGGACCGGCTCGCCGAGGTGATCACCGCCGAGCACGGCAAGGTGCTCGCCGACGCCGCCGGCGAGGTGCAGCGCGGCCTCGAGGTGATCGAGTACGCCTGCGGTATCGCCTCGGCGTCGCGCGGGAGCTTCAGCGCGAACGTGTCCACCGAGGTCGACTCGTACAGCCTGCGGCAGCCGTTGGGGGTGGTGGCGGTGATCTCGCCGTTCAACTTCCCGGTGATGGTGCCGCTGTGGTTCGTGCCGGTGGCGGTGGCCTGCGGCAACGCGGTGGTGCTCAAGCCGAGCGAGAAGGACCCGAGCGCGGCGCTGCTGCTGGCCGAGTGGTTCGTCGAGGCGGGCCTGCCGGCCGGAGTGCTCACCGTGGTCAACGGCGACGCCGAGGCGGTCGACGCGCTGCTCGACCACCCCGACGTGCAGGCGGTGTCGTTCGTCGGCTCCACCCCGGTCGCCCGGCACGTGCACCGGCGCGCGACGCTGACCGGCAAGCGGGTGCAGGCCCTCGGCGGGGCCAAGAACCACCTGGTGGTGCTGCCCGACGCCGATCTGGACCTGGCCGCCGACGCGGCGGTCAACGCCGGGTTCGGCTCGGCGGGCCAGCGGTGCATGGCGATCTCCGCGCTGGTGGCGGTGGGGCCGGTCGCCGACGCCCTGGTCGCCCGGATCGCCGACCGGATGGCCGGGCTGCGCACCGGCGACGGTCGGCGCGGTGGCGACCTGGGGCCGCTGGTCACCGCCGCGCACCTGGCGCGGGTCCGTGGGTACGTCGAGGCCGGGGTGGCGGCGGGCGCGGTGCCGGTGGTGGACGGTCGGGACGTCGTGCCGGACGGGGACCCGGACGGGTTCTGGCTGGGCCCGACCCTGTTCGACCACGTCACCCCGGACATGTCGATCTACACCGACGAGATTTTCGGCCCGGTGCTCGGCGTCGTCCGGGTCGACTCGTACGACGCGGCGGTGGCACTGGTCAACGCCAACCCGTACGGCAACGGCACGGCGATCTTCACCAACGACGGTGGGGCGGCCCGGCGGTTCCAGTACGAGGTCCAGGTCGGCATGGTCGGGATCAACGTGCCGATCCCGGTGCCGATGGCCTACTACTCGTTCGGCGGCTGGAAGGCGTCGCTCTTCGGTGACCTGCACGCCCACGGTGAGGACGGGGTGCGGTTCTTCACCCGGGGCAAGGTGGTCACCAGCCGTTGGCCGGACCCGCGCCACGGCGGGGTGAACCTCGGCTTCCCCACCCAGAGCTGAGCAGCCGCGGCACACCCCGCAGGCACGGGTGACCGAGTCTGCGGGGTGGGGCCGTGCGGGCGTACGGTCAGAATGGTGCGGGTCCGCGGCCTGCCAGCGACATCAACACCTGCGTGGCGAGTAGTTTGCGTAGGCCGGTGACGGCGACCGTTCCCACGCGGTCGTAGGGCAGTTCCAGTTGCAGTCCCTCGACGGCGTTGCGAAGGTCCGTCGTGATCTCGTCCGGACGGAAGGTGCCACCCCAGCCGTTGAGTCCACCGCGTTGGTTGGTGCTGAGGGAGGCCATGCCGGATATGCGTGCGCCGTCGGCCAGGATCAGCCTCGCCGGACCCGAGTAGGTCGTCGTCAAAGTCATCAGCCTTTCAGGGTGAACGCTGCGCACCTCGGCCCCCGGCCGTGGTCATCGGGAGCCGGGGCGTCGGGCTGTGCTCCATCGGGACCAGGGTCGTACGTGCCCCGACCGTCAGGGCGGCGGCGCTGTGGAACGTGGCGCGTAGCGGGAGGGGTCTGCGTCGGCTCACGCCTGGCCGGGCGGCCCTGGTCGCTCAGCCCCGGTCGCCGTGGTGAGCGATGGAGACGCCGAACGGCGGCCCGCTGAACCAGTCGGGCCGCCGTTCGTGAAGCGTGGATCAGAGCGGGCGGATGTTCTCCGCCTGCGGGCCCTTCTGGCCCTGGGTGACGTCGAACTCCACCTTCTGGTTCTCGTCGAGGCTGCGGAAGCCGCTCGCCGAGATCGCGGAGAAGTGGGCGAACACGTCGGCACCGCCGTCGTCGGGGCTGATGAAGCCGAAGCCCTTGTCGGCGTTGAACCACTTCACGGTACCTGTAGTCATGTCTGCTCCTCTGCAGGCTGTGGAGAGACCGCACTGCGCGGACCCTTAGCCGCCGAGTTGATAACCCGCATCGAAACGACACGAAAAACGAAAAGCGCCCGGATGGGTTTTAGATAACCCACCAGGCGCCATGAGACGTCTACGGAAATCAAAACTGCAACCCGGTTACCGTAGCACACGATCCGTCGCGACTCCCTTCCCGTCGACCGGCGGGTCCGGTACGAGCAGCGGGTGCAGAGCCGTTGGATCGGTGGCCCCCGGCAGGTCGCGGGCGGCGAGCCAGGCCGCCGCGGAGGCGCCGTCGCCGGCCGGACGCAGGGGCGCGACCGGCCACCGCCGGGCCAGCTCCGCGGTGACGGCGACGGCCAGTGGGGTGTCACCGGTGAGCAGACCGCCGCCGAGGACCACCGGGTCCACCGCGTCGGCCGGTCGGATCCGCGCGACGCTGTCGGCCAGCAGCCCGGCGGCCCGCTCGATCAGCGTGACGGCGACCGGTTCGGTCTCGGCGGCGGCGGCGACCACCAGCGGGGCGAGCCGGGCCAGCTCCACCGCCGGCCGGCGGGTGACCGCCTGCACCACCGCGTCCACGGTCTCTCGGGGCCGGTCGGCGACCCGGTCGTCCCCCAGCAGGGTGGCGAGCACCCGGCGGCCCAGTGGCCCCGGCGTCCGGGCCGCGTCCAGGTCGGCGAGCAGGCGCCGGACCGCCTCCCGGCCCAGCCAGAACCCGGAGCCGGCGTCGCCGAGCAACCACCCGTGCCCGTCGGCGACCCGGTCCAGTCGCCATCGGCACACCTGGGCGGCGATCGCCCCGGTCCCGGCGATCAGGATCGTGCCGTCGGCTGCGGCGGTGCCGGAGGCGTACCCGACGAGGGCGTCGCTGTGCACCGTGTACGGGCAGCGCAGGCCGGCGTCCGACCAGGCCCGGTCGAAGGCGGCCCGGCCGGCCGGGTCGGCGCGCAACCGGCCGGCCCCGGCCAGCCCGATCGCCCCGGCGTGGACCCGGGTCGGGTCGACGTCGCGCAGCGCCTCCCGCAGGGCGGTCGACAGTTCGGCGGCGGCCCGTTCGGCACCGTGGCTGGTGGGGTTGCCGCCGCCGGCCCGGCCGGTGCCGAGGCGTTCGCCGGTGAGGGTCAGGGCGGTGGCCCGGGTGGACGTACCCCCGACGTCGAGGCCGACCACGACGATGTCGGACATCCTCGCGGGCCTCCCGGGGGTGCGCTGGTGTGGGGGTGTCCATGCTGGTCGGTGCGGTGTCGCAGGGCAAGACCGGGCGCCGGTGGCGGGCCGTAGCGACAGGTAACAGTTTGAAAACTTCGCCCATGGTCTTGACAGGAAGGGGCCTTCAGTAAGAACTTTTACCACTAACAGTTAACACTCTTTTCCGAAAGGCGCGTCGATGGCCGAGCACGAGGCGGACACCACCGCGGCAACCGCGGTGGTCGATGCCGAGCCGGTCGACCGGCGCAGCGCGGACGGAGTGCTGGCCAGGGTCCGGGCCGGCACGGGGGAGTTGACGGGAGCGTTGCGCCGGGTCGCCGAGCAGGTGCTCAGCGACCCGGAGGCAGCGGCCCGCGCCACTATCGTCGAGCTGGCCGAACGCAGCGGCACCTCACCGGCGACGATCACCCGCTTCTGCCGGGCCATGGGCTTCGACGGCTACGCCGACCTGCGCCTGGGCATCGCCTCCGAGACCGGCCGGGCCCGCTCGGCCGGCTGGACCGTCGACATCGGCCGGGAGATCCAGCCCGGCGACCCGCTGGCCCGGGTGCTCGACCAGATCATGGCCGCCGACACCCGCGCCATGCACGACACCGCCACCCTGCTCGACCTCGCCGAGGTCGAACGGGCCGCCGTCGCCATCGCCGGAGCCGCCCGGGTCAACATCTTCGGCGCCAGCGGCAGCGCCCTGGTCGGCGAGGAGATGCAGTTCAGCCTGCACCGCATCGGGGTGGCGGCGTGGGCCTGGAGCGACGTGCACGAGGGGCTCGCCAGCGCCGCGCTGCTCGGCGTCGGCGACGTCGCCCTGGGCATCTCGCACACCGGGCAGACCCGGGAGACCATCGAGATGCTCGCCGAGGCGGGCAGCCGGGGCGCCACCACCGTCGCGTTGACCGGGTTCCCCCGCTCCCCGCTCGCCGAACTGGCCGACATCGTCCTGCTCACCGCCAGCCAGGCCACCACCTTCCGGCCGGACGCGCTGTCCGCCCGGCACCCCCAACTCGTCGTGCTCGACCTGCTCTACATCGCCGTGGCGCAGCGCACCCACGACCGCGCCCACGCGGCCTTCCGGCGTACCGCCCAGGCCGTCGACGGGCACAAGGCCGCGAAGGGGACCACGTCATGATCAGTGCCCAGGGGTACGCGCGAGCCGTCCGGCCCGTCCTCGACCGGCTGCTCGACACCCAGGCCGAGGCGATCGGCCGGGCCGCCGACCTGATCGCCACCAGCCTGCGGGCCGGCGGCGTGCTCCAGGCGTTCGGCGCCGGCCACTCCGAGGCGTTCGCCGCCGAACTGGTGGCCCGGGCCGGCGGCCTGGTCCCCACCAACCGGATCGGCCTGCACGACCTGGTGCTGCACGGCGACGCCCCGCGCGACGTGCTCACCGACCCCAAGCTGGAACGCGACCCGGCCGTGGCCCACCAGCTCTACCCGCTGGCCCGGCCGCAGCCGGCCGACGTCTTCCTGATCGCCTCCCAGTCCGGCATCAACGGCTCGGTCGTCGAGCTGGCGACGCTGGTCACCGGGCACGGCCACCCGCTGATCGCGGTCACCTCGGTCGCCCACACCGCACGGGTCGCGCCCCGCCACCCGTCCGGTCGCCGACTCGCCGAACTCGCCGACGTCGTGCTGGACAACGGCGCACCGTACGGCGACGCACTGCTGCCGCTGGAGGGCGGCGGCGCGGTCTGTGCGGTCTCCTCGGTCACCTCCGCGCTGCTGGCGCAACTGGTGACCGCGGAGGTCGTCCGACGGTTCCACCAGGCCGGAGAGGTACCCCCTATCTACCTCTCCGCCAACGTCCCCGGTGGGGACGCGCACAACCTCGCCCTCGAGTCGCGGTACGCCGGGCGTCTCCGGCGCACCGCCTGACCCGGACACCCAAGGAGAGACGACGATGTCGAACACCCCCGAGACCCCGACCCCGATGAGCCGCCGCAGCCTGCTGGGCCGGACCGCCGCGGCGGGCCTGCTCGCCACCCCGGTGGTCGGCCTGCTCGGTGCCTGCGCCACCAGCGGCTCCGACGAGGACACCACCAAGGCCGAGGAGGGCACCAAGAGCGCGACCAACCCGCTCGGCGCCGCCGAGGACGCCCCGCTGGAGGTGGTCATCTTCAACGGTGGCTACGGCGAGAAGTACGCCACCGACGTGCACGAGCCGCTCTACAAGAAGGCGTTCCCCAAGGCGGAGATCAAGCACCAGTCCACCCAGGCGGTCTCCACCGTGCTCCAGCCCCGGTTCGCCTCGGGCAACCCGCCGGAGTTCGTCAACAACTCCGGCGAGAAGCTGATCGACTTCGGCTCGCTGGTCGCCGACGGGCAGTTGATGGACCTCACCGAGCTGTGGGACGCCCCGTCGGTCGACGACCCGAGCAAGAAGGTCCGCGACACCGTCGTCCCCGGCACCGTCGAGGCCGGCTCGTTCAACGGCAAGCCGTACGTCCTGTACTACGTCTCCACCGTCTTCGGCATCTGGTACTCGGGCAAGCTGTTCAAGGACAACGGCTGGGCGCCCGCGAAGACCTGGTCGGAGTTCACCGCCCTGCTCGACGGCATCAAGTCCAAGGGCATCACCCCGTACGGCTACGCCGGGGCGAACGCCGCCTACTACCAGTGGAACGTCATCCTGACCCACGCCGCGAAGATCGGCGGCACCGACGTACTCAAGAACATCGACAACCTGGAGGACGGCGCCTGGCAGCAGGACGCGGTCAAGCAGGCCGCCCAGGCATGGGAGGAGATCGGCGCGAAGTACGTCGACAAGAGCTTCGAGGGGCTCAAGCACACCGACGTGCAGCTGCGGCAGAACCAGTACAAGCTGGCCCTCTACCCCAGCGGCGACTGGCTGGAGGGCGAGCAGAAGAAGGACACCCCGGCCGGCTTCGACTACCAGCTGATGCCGGTGCCCAGCCTCACCGGCTCGGACAAGCTGCCCGCCACCGCCGTACGGGCCACCGCCGGTGAGGGCTACTTCGTCTCGGCCAAGAGCAAGAACCCGCGCGGTGGTCTGGAGTACATGCGCCAGATGCTCTCGGTCGCCGGGGCGAAGGGCTTCACCGAGGTGGTCAAGGCCCCGACCGTGGTCACCGCCGGCAGCGCCGGCTTCGCCTTTCCGCCCGGCGTGGCCAGCTCGCAGGCCGCCCTCGCCGCCGCCGGCAAGGACGTGTTCAACCTGTACTTCGACGGCTGGTACAAGGAGCTCGACACGGAGGCGCGCACCGCCACCAACGAGCTGATGTTCGGCCGGATCAAGGCGGACGCCTTCGTGGAGCGGATCCAGAAGCGGGCCGACGCCATCAAGAAGGACAGCTCCGTCGCCAAGTTCACGCGCTGACCGATCGGAGTAGCGGGATCATGCGGCACGGCAAGTATCCGTTCGTGATCGGGTTCCTCTTCGCCCCGGTCACGCTGTACGTGGTCTTCGTCATCGCACCGTACGCGCAGGCGTTCCAGATCTCGATGACCAACTGGCGGGGGCTGTCCGCCCCGCAGTGGGTGGGCTTCGACAACTACCGGCGGCTGCTCGACGACGGGCGCTTCTGGCAGGCGGTCCAGCACCACGGCGTACTGCTGCTTGCCCTGCCGCTGATCACGATCGCCATCGCGTTGTTCTTCGCCTTCCTGCTCAACGTGGGCGGACGCAGCGTGGGTGGCCAGCGGCAGGGGGTCCGGGGGTCGAAGTTCTACCGGGTGGTGTTCTTCTTCCCCCAGGTCCTGGCGGTGGCCATCATCGCGGTGCTGTTCCAGATGGTGTACCGGCCCAACGAGTCCGGCCTGATCAACGGCGTGCTGATGAAGATCGGGCTGGACCCGGTGCTGTTCCTGGTCCGGCCGAACCTGGCCCTGTGGTCGATCATCGCGGTGCTGGTCTGGCAGGCCGTCGGCTTCTACGTGGTGCTCTTCTCGGCCGGGATGGCCTCGATCCCGGGGGAGATCTACGAGGCGGCCGAGATGGACGGGGCGAGCAAGGTGATGCTGTTCTTCCGGGTCACCCTGCCGCTGCTCTGGGACACCCTCCAGGTGGCCTGGGTCTATCTCGGCATCGCCGCGTTCGACGCGTTCGCCATCGTCGCGGTGCTCTCGGTGGACAGCGGCGGCCCGGACGGCGCGACGACGGTGCTGGCGGTGGAGATCTACCGCAACGCCTTCGTCTACTCGAAGTACGGCTACGCCTCGGCGATGGGTGTGGCGCTGTTCTTCCTCACCCTCACGTTCGCGGCGCTGACGCTGCGGTTGACCAAGCGGGAAAGCGTGGAGTACTGACATGGCCGCACAGACGACGCTGCCGCCGGCCGCGGCGGACACCCCGCCCGGCCGGCCCGCCGCCCGCACCCGCAAGGGCCGGGGCGAGCACCACGAGGTACGACTGTTCAGCGGGCTCGGTCAGCTGGCGCTCGCCGTCTGGGCGGTGATCGTCATCGTGCCGATCCTCTGGACGTTCCTGGCCGCGTTCAAGAACACCGGCGAGATCTTCAGCAGCCCGTGGACGCTGCCGGCGGAGCTGCGCTGGGAGAACTTCGGCCGGGCCTGGACCAAGGCGCACGTCGGCCGGTACTTCCTCAACAGCGTCTTCGTGGTGTCGTGCAGCACCTTCGGCACCATGCTGTTCGGTTCGATGGCCGCGTACGTGCTGGCCCGGTACAAGTTCCGGGGCAACCGGGCGATCTACTACCTGTTCGTCTCCGGGTTGGCCTTCCCGGTCTTCCTGGCGCTGGTGCCGCTGTTCTTCGTGGTCCGCAACCTGGGCCTGCTGGACACCCACACCGGCGTGATCCTGGTCTACATCGCCTACTCGCTGCCGTTCACCATCTTCTTCCTGGCCGCGTTCTTCCGGACGCTGCCGAACTCGGTGGCCGAGGCCGGCATGATCGACGGCTGTTCGCACACCCGACTGTTCTTCCAGGTGATGCTGCCGATGGCGAAGCCGGGCCTGATCAGCGTGGCGATCTTCAACATCATCGGGCAGTGGGCGCAGTACCAGTTGCCCCTGGTGCTGCTCTCCAACGCCAAGGACAAGTGGGTGCTCACCCAGGGCATCGCCGACATCTCGGTCAATGCCGGCTACGAGGCCGACTGGTCCGGCCTGTTCGCCGCCCTGACCATCGCCATCCTCCCGATGATCATCGTGTACGCGATCTTCCAGCGGCAGATCCAGTCCGGTCTGACCTCCGGCGCGGTCAAGTAGCCCCCTCCGTCCCGGCGGCGAGGCGACCCGCTCCATCCCGCCGCCGGGCCGGCTGGCGCTCCGCCCTGCCGCCAGCCCTCATGCGCGGTCAGTGCCCGGGACTTCGGTTCTCGGGCCCCGGTTCTCGGTTCTCGGGCCCCGGACCGCGGTTCTCGGGCCGCTGGGCCGCTGGGCCGCGGCGGCACCCGGCCCCGCCGCTGCGCTGCGGCAGCTGTCCGGGTGCCGGCACGCCCCCTGCCCCTCAGTACCGCAGTGGGCGATCCGCAGGTGTCGGTAGGTGACGGCCTGACAGGTGGAACGGACCCGGCGACCGGCGGAAGCGGCGGGGTGTCACAGGGGCGGGGCAGAATCGGGCCGTGGCGGTGGTGGCGGTGGTGGCGGGCGAGCGGGGCAGTGGCGCGCTCCGGCCGCTGGACGCCGCCGGCCGCCCGTCCGGCGCGGTCGAGCTGGTCGACGACCTGACCCGCGCGGTCGCCGCCCGGGAGGCCGCCGAGCGTCCCCGCTGGGTGTGGGGCTCCGGCACGGCGGTCTACCCCATCCTGCTGGGTGCCGGGGTGCGGGTCGAGCGGTGCCACGACGTCGAGCTGACCGAGGCGCTGCTGCTGGGGCACGCCGGGCGGTGGGGCGAGCCGCGTTCGCCGGCCGCCGCGTACGCCCGGCTCATCGGGGCCGTGGTCCCACCCGACCCGCCGGCCCGGCCGCCCGCGCCGCCCGGTCACGGCCAGGCCGCGCTCTTCGAGGCCGTCCCCGGCCCGCCGGGCCCCGGCATCGACACCCTGACCCGGGTGTACGCCGACCAGCTCACCCGGATCGCCGCCACCGCGCATCCCGGCCGGTTCCGGCTGCTGGTCGCCGCCGAGTCGGCCGGTGCGCTCGTCGCGGTCGAGATGGCCGCGGCGGGGCTGCCGTGGCGGGTCGACGTGCACGGTGAGATCCTCGCCGAGCTGCTGGGCGAGGCGTCCCCGATGGGCGGGCCGCCCCGGCGGCTGGCCGAACTGGCCGCCCGGATCGCCGAGGCGCTCGGGGTGCGGCAGCTGCACATCGACTCCCCGGCGGAGCTGATGCGCGCCTTCGCCCGCGTCGGCGTGCAGCTGCCCAACACCCGGGCCTGGGTGCTGCGCGGCGTCGACCATCCGGCCGTACCGTTGGTGCTCGAATACAAGGAGCTGTTCCGGATCTGGACGGCGCACGGCTGGGCCTGGCGGGACGCCTGGGTCCGCGACGGCCGGTTCCGCCCGGAGTACGTCCCCGCCGGGGTGGTCTCCGGCCGGTGGGCGACCCGGGGCGGCGGCGCGTTGCAGATCCCCAAGGTGATCCGGCAGGCGGTGGTGGCCGATCCGGGGTGGCAGTTGGTGGTGGCCGACGCCGGCCAGTTGGAGCCCCGGGTGCTCGCCGCGGTCTCCGGCGACGCCCGGCTGGCCACCGCCGGTGCGGCCGGTGACCTCTATGCGGCGTTGGCGCAGGACTCCTTCGGTGGTGACCGGGCCCGGGCCAAGCTGGCCCTGCTCGGCGCGATGTACGGGCAGACCGGTGGCTCGGCGCTGCCCGCCCTGGCGGTGCTCAAGCGCAGCTACCCGACCGCCTTCGGTTACCTGGAGGCGGCAGCCCGCACCGGCGAGGCGGGCGGTCTGGTCCGGTCCTGGCTGGGGCGGACCTGCCCACCGGGGACAGCCGGCTTCGACACCGGTGACGATGCCCTGGTGGACCCGGACGCCGGGTCGGACCCCCGTTCACCCCGGGCGCGGGCCGCCCGGTCCCGGGGCCGGTTCACCCGGAATTTCGTCATCCAGGCCACCGCCGCCGAGTGGGCCTCGACGATGCTCGCCACGCTCCGGGGCGAGCTGGCCGGTATCGGTGGCGAGTTGGTCTTCTTTCAGCACGACGAGGTGATCGTGCACTGCCCGGCCGAGCTGGCCGATCCGGTGACCGAGGCGATCCGCCGGGCCGGAGCACGCGCCTCGACCCTGCTCTTCGGCGACACCCCCGTCCGCTTCCCCCTCGACCTCTCCACCGTCGACTGCTACGCCCACGCCTAACCCACCCCCACCCCCACCCCACCCCTCATCCCGTCCCCACCCCCGCCCATCCCCGGGTCCCCCGCCCATCCCCTCCCGTCCCCGGTGATCAAGAGGTTTGCGTCAGCCGGATCGAGTTTCCTGACGTAAACCTCTTGATCACCGAGGGCAGGTGGGGGACGGGAGGAGGGTTAGGGCAGGGGGCGGGTGGGTATTACGCGTGAAATATCCGTTTCGTGCCGACACGGATCGGGTGAGGGCTCGTTGCACCCGGTGTGCGTATCGCAGGAATGATCATCGCGGCGGGCGGGGGACGCCGGCTCGGCGGCCCCGAGGCATTACTGCTCCAGGGAGGCCGGCCGCTGGTCAGCTGCATGATCGACACGATGACCGAGGCCGGGTGCGGGCAGTTGGTGGTCGTGTTGGGCGCGGCGGCCGACGAGGTACGGGCGGCGGCTGACCTGAGCCCTGCCACCGTGGTGGTCAACCGGGCCTGGGGCACCGGCGTCGGCTCGTCGATCCGGGCTGGCCTGGCCGCGCTGGCCGACAGGCGGGTCGAGGCGGTGGTGGTGGTCCCGGTCGACATGCCCGGCCTCACCCCGGAGGCGGTCCGCCGGGTGGCCGCGCTGCCCTACCCGGACGTGCTCGCCTGCGCCACCTACGACGGGTTGCGCGGTTACCCGATGCTGTTCGGCCGTCGGCACTGGGCCGGCATCGCCACCCTGGCCAGCGCCGATGTCGGAGCCCGACCTTACCTGTTGGCGCACAAGGACCAAATCGTCGACATCGCCTGCGACTCGGTCGCCGACGGCAACCGGGTCGACACCCCGGAGCTGATGGCGCTCTACGGCCTCACCGTGCCACCGCAGCGGGTCGGCGTCTGATCAGCGTTCAGGCAGGCGGCGGGGATGCTGCCGCCTGCGGAACGCGACAGGTGACCGCCGACCGCTCGGCCAGCGCCCCCGACCGTCCCCTCACCCACGAACCCGGCCCCCACCCACGGCCAACCAGGCCGACTCCGCCCCTCCCCGCCCGCCTTTCCCCCGGGTGATCAAGAGATTTGCGTCAAGAATGATCTCCATGTTGACGCAAACCTCTTGATCACCGGGGAAAGGCCGGGCCGGGGCCGGGGCCGGGGCGGGGAGGAGGCGGGGCGGGGGCGGGGGCGAGCGGGAGGGGTTAGACCTCTATGTTGAATCGTTGCAGGACCGAGGGGGCTACCAGGCCGACCGCCGCGAGTACGGAGAGCACCGTCAGCGCGGTGCGCAACACGACCACCTCGGCTTTGCTGCCGGTGCGCAGGGCGATGCTGTTCGGCAGCCCGATCATCGTCCACATGCGGCGCTTGATCGGGATCGGCCAGAGGATCGGCACCCCCGCCTTGGTGATCATGTCGCCGAGGATGTGCACGAAACAGCCCACTCCGACGGCCAACCCGATCATCGGGTAGCCGCGGTCGCCGGGCAGGGTGGCGAAGGTGAACCAGGCGGCGGCGGCCGAGACGAGCGTGACGATCACCCAGCCGGCCCGTTCGGCCCACTCGTCGAAGAGCCCGCGCAGCGCCAGCCCGATCATGAAGAACAGGATGCTCACCACCGCCCACTTGCCGTACGCGGCGCAGAGCGCGGTGGTGCCCCAGCCGACCAGCACGGTGAACGGGATGGTGTGGGTCAGCGTACGGTGGCCGTTGTTGCGGCGCGGGTCGCGGCTGAGCTTGGTGGCGTAGTAGACGCCGAGGGAGATCTTCTCCATCACCTCGGCGACGAAGAGCGAGAAGACGCCGAAGGTGCGGGCCACCGTCGCGCCGCCCTGGTTACGGGTGACCTTGCCGGAGAGGTCGAGGTCGGGAAAGAGCGCGCCACCGGCACAGACCGCCGTGCCGACGGCCAGCGCCAGCGGGGACTGGTGGTAGTCGGCGAAGTAGTCCAGCGCCCACGACCCGGTCAGCCACACCGCCGCGCCCGACAGTGCGTGGGACGGTCCCATCATCTCGCCTCGCCCCTCCCCGGGTTCTTGATCGACAACGCTACGCCACTGTGTCAGAGCCGTCACCGACGGGGCAATCACCCGGACAATCCACAGGGGACGGTGTCAGTCGGCGGGGCGGAAACTCTGCCTGATCATCAGGAAGTATGTCGCGTTGACCTGCCAGTCGAACTGGTCTGTCAGCCATGAGACGGTGTACGCCCGGTCCCGGGTGACCCGTACCAGCAGCCGGGCGGTGTGCAGCCGGCCACCGGTGGCACCGGTCCACTCGCACTCCCACAGTGCGCCACCCCGGAACATGTCCAACGGGACGATCTCCACCCGACGGTAACCGGTGAGCCGGCCGTCATCGGTGAGCCGGCGTTCCTCGGCCTGCCAGTGGGCGACCGGGTCGGCCGGGGCGTCACCGGGGGCCACGCTGAGCACCCGGGGGCCGCCCGGCTCCCGCAGGCAGGTCACCGTGCCCTCGGTGTAGTGCAGCCACCCGGCCGGCGCGGCGATCCGGAATCCGGTCGGGTCCTCGTACCAGGTCCAGCCCGGGACCAGGCCGAACCGCTCACCCGCCGGCGGTGGCGCGGACCGGACCGGGGTGGCGTCCGTCGGCGCGGGCGCGGCGCACGGGAAGGCCGCCGGCCGGGCCACCGGGTTGCCGGCGCCGCCGCCCGGTGAGGACGGGGTGGTGCCGCCGTCGTGCAGGGCGAGCGTCGTCCCGACCCCGGCCAGCAGGGCGCCCGCGACGGCCACCGTGACCAGGGCGATCCGTCGGCGGCGACGTGCGTCCGCCACCGGCACCGCCGGGGTACGCCCGTCGACCGGACTCCGCCCGGCCGGACCGATCCCGGCCGGACCGATCCCGGCTGGACCCGGCGCGGCCGGGCCCGGTCCCAGTGGACCGATCCCGGCTGGATCCGGCGCGGCCGGGCCCGGTCCCGGTGGACCGATCCCGGCTGGATCCGGCCCGGCCAGACCCGGCCCGGCCAGACCCGGCCCGGCCAGACCCGGCCCGGCTGGATCCGGCCTGGCCGGACTCGGCCCGGCGGGACCCGGTCCCGGTGGACCGATCCCGGGACCCGGCCCGGCCGACCCGGAGGGCGGGGGCGCGTCGACGGTTGCCGGGTCGGTCGGGATCTCCGGCCGGTGGACAGCCGCGCCGGGCGGAGGTGGCCCGGCGGGGGAGGGACTGCCGGTCGGCGGTGCGGCGAGCGCGGCGAGCAGCAACGACTCCGTCTCGGCGGCGGTGGGCCGTTCGCCCGGCTCCCGGCGCAGCAGACCTTCCAGCACCGGACGCAGCGGCCCGGCCCGACGCACCGGGTCGGGCGGCTCGGTGGCCAGGGCGCTCAACGTCGCCATCGCACTGGCGCGGGCGTACGGGGACTGCCCCTCCACCGCCGCGTAGAGCGTGGCGCCCAACGACCACAGGTCGGTACGCGGGTCGGAGACCCCGTCGCGGGCCCGCTCGGGAGCGACGAACTGCGGCGACCCGAGCACCAACCCCGGGCCGGTCATCAGCCCGTCCCCACCGTCGAAGGTGGCCAGCCCGAAGTCGGTGAGCACCACCCGCCCGTCGTCGGCGACCAGCACGTTGTGCGGTTTGACGTCGCGGTGCAGCACCCCGGCGGTGTGTGCGGCCCGCAGCGCGGCCAGCACCGCCAGCCCGATCCCCGCCACCCGGTGCGGGTCCAGCGGTCCTTCGATGCCGAGCAGTTGCTGCACCGACCGGGACGGGACGTACTCCATCACGATCCAGGGGTTGTCCCCGTCGTGCACCACGTCATAGATCCGGACCACGTTCGGGTGGTTGAGCCGGGCCGCGGTACGCGCCTCACGCAGCGTCCGTAGCCGTAGTTCCGAGCGTTCGGACTCGGCGAGCCAGTGGGGCGGGACGACCTCCTTGACGGCGACATCCCGGTGCAGCATCTCGTCGCGGGCCAACCAGACCCGGCCCATCCCGCCGGTGCCGGCCAGTTCGAGCAGGCGGTAGCGCCCCGCGACCAGCTGCTGCTGCACGACTTTCCCCCTCGACTGCCCCCTCGCCAGGGTAGCCACCGAGCTGCGGTTTCTCGACCGCAGCGATGGCGGCCGCAGTGACGGCGGCCGCAGTGACGGCGGCCGCAGTGACGGCGGCCGCAGTGACGGCGGCCGCAGTGACGGTGACCGTGACGATGGGGGCGGGCGCAGCGGCGGGGCCGGTCAGGTGGGCGAGGTCACCTCGGTCGACCGACCCTGGAAGCTCTCCCGCACCACCCGCAGCTGGCTGTTCGAGTTGCTCCAGTCCTCGTCGGCGGCGGACCAGCTGAGGATGAACCCGGACAGGTTCCGACCCGGGATCATCCGGACCGCGTGCTCCCGGCCGCCGAACGGGGTGTCCCAACGGCACTCCCACTGGGCGCCGTCATCGTCGAGAGTGTCCAGCCTGATCTTGTCGTACCCGGGCAGGGCGTTGAAGTCGAGCTGCGTGCGTTCCTCGGCCCGCAACCGGTCCAGCGCGCCGCCGCCACCACCGGCCAGCGGTTCCACGCTGAGCGTCCGGCGGCTGCCCGGGTCGCGGAAGCAGGCCACCTGCCCCTCCTGGGTGCGCAGCCAGCCGACCGGGACGGCGATCCGGAAGCCGGCACCGTCGTACCAGGTCCAGCCGGCCGGGGGACGGAACCCGCCGTCCACGGTCGCCGGTCGGCCGGTGACCTTCGTGCCGACCGGATCGGGCCGCAGGCAGGGCAGGGGCGGCGGGGCGAGGCCCGGTGCGCCGGGCGGTGGGTTCGGCCGGCCCCGGTCGGCACCCGGCGGGCCGTACGGGCGGGTGGAGGGCACGCCGGTGACGGGCACGTCGGTGCTGCGCGGCGCGGCCCGCTGCTCGTCGTTGTCGATCGCGAACGTGGTGCCGATGCCCACCGTGGCCCCCACCGCCAGGGTCGCCCCGGCCAGTAGCCAGCCCCGGGTGCCGCCGGGCAGCCGGGTGAACATCCCGACCACCCCACCCGTCCCGGTCGCCCGCCGTGATCCCGCCCCCGCGCCGGACCGCCCCGGGCCTCGTCCACCCGCGCCACCGCGCCCCGGGTCCGTCCCGGGACCGTGTCCCCCCGGGACGCCGGGTTCCGCCCCGGCACCGGCGGGGGCAGGTCCGCCCGACCCCGGCGCGGCGGTGGCCGGGCCGGACGTCGGCACGCTGCCGTCCGGTGCCCCGACACCCGGCCCGGGACGGCCGGGCTCCGGGCCCGACGACGTCGAGCCGGTGGTGCCGGCCGTCGTCGGGGAGGAGGACGTGGTGGGGCGTTCCCCCGAGTCACCGGCGACCCGGCGACCTGGTGGCCCCCACTCCCGTTCGGCGTCGAGTTCCGCGCGGCTCCTCGCCGCGCGGTCCGTCGGCTGCTGCGTCGGCTCGCCGTCCCCGCCCGGCCGGGGCGGCCGGGCCACGCCCACCGGACGGGCGACCGGCAGTATCACCGTCGGCGGCTCGGCGGCGGGCGTCGGTCGGGTCACCGCCTCCAGGCGGCGGTTCGTCTCGTCGTGGCCGATCCGCTGCCGGGGGTCGCGCAGCAGCAGCCCGTCGAGGACCGGGCGCAGCGGTCCGGCGTGCGGCGCCGGGTCCGGCGGGGAACTCGCCAGGGCGGCCAGGGTGGCCATCGCGGTGCTCCGGGCGTACGGGGAGCGGCCCTCCACCGCGGCGTGCAGGGTGGCCCCGAGCGACCACATGTCCGCCTCCACGCTGGACACGCCGTCGGCGGCGCGTTCCGGGGCGACGAACTGCGGCGAGCCGAGCACCATCCCGGGGCGGGTCATCAGCCCGTCCCCACCGTCGAAGGTGGCCAGCCCGAAGTCGGTGAGCATCACCCGTCCGTCGTCGGCGACCAGGACGTTCTGCGGCTTCACGTCGCGGTGCAGCACCCCGGCGGAGTGCGCGGCCCGCAGCGCGGCCAGCAGCGCCAGCCCGATCTCGGCGGCGCGCACCGGGTCGACCGGGCCGGTGGTGTCCAGCACCGCCTGCAACGACCGCGACAGGACGTACTCCATCACGATCCACGGGCGTTCCTCGATCTGCACCACGTCGTAGACCCGGACCACGTTGGGATGGTTGAGCCGGGCGGCGGTGCGCGCCTCACGCAGGGTCCGCAGCCGCACCTCGTCGCGTTCGTCGTCAGCCAACCAGGCGGGGGGCACCACCTCCTTGACCGCCACCTCGCGATGCAACACCTCGTCGCGGGCCAGCCAGACCCGGCCCATGCCACCCCGGCCCACCAAGTTCAACAGGCGGTACCGGCCGGCGATCACTACCTGCTGCACCGTTCTCCTCACCATCGGCCGAGGTACACCGTAGCCAATGGATCGGGGCGGACCTATCGGTCGTCGGGTCCCGGTTTCCTCAGCAGGCGGCACCGTCGAACGCCAGCAGGTTGCCCTCGGGGATGGCGATCCGCTGGCGACCGCCGGTCAGCAGGGTCGCGGCGCGTCGGGCCTGGAAGCCGCCGTGTTCGCGACGGGCGGTGGAGTAGCTGCTCACGGTACGTGCGGCGATGGCTACCCAGCCGTACCGCTCGCCGACCATGGTGCGGGCCCGGCGGGCCACCCGGCGGGCGAAGACCTCGTCGCCGACGAGCCGGTCGACCGCACCGGCGAGCGCGCCCGGGTCGCTGTGCGGGAAGGTCACCCCGGTGACGCCCGGCTCGACGATCTCGGCCAGCCCGCCGGTGCTCGCCACGGCCAGCGGGGCGCCGGCCGCCGCCGCCTCCAGGGCGATCATGCCGAACGGCTCGTAGAGGCTCGGCACGACCGTCGCGTCGGTGGCGGCGAGCACCGCCGGGAGCTGTCCGGCGTCGAGGAACCCGGCGAACCGGACGCTGTCGCCGACGTGCAGCCGGCGTACCTGGTCGACCAGCTCGTCCTTGTACGGGCCGTCCCCGGCGATCACCACCCGCAGCCCCGGGTGCCGCTCCCGCAGGTGCGGCACGGCGTCCACCAGGTGCTGTACGCCCTTCTCGTAGACCAGCCGACCGGCGTAGCCGACCAGCGGGCCGTCCCCGGCGAACCGGGCGCGGGCCGAGGCGACCGCCCGGGGCCGGGCCCGCCAGGCCCGGTCGTCGACCCCGTTGGGCACCACGTCGACCCGCCCCGCCGGGACGTCGAACAGCCGGCTCACCTGGGCGCGCATGTAACCGGAGCAGGCGATCACCCGGGTCGAGGCGTTGCTGATCCAGTGTTCGACACCGTGGATGGTGCGGTTGAGTTCCCCGGGCAGCCAGCCCTGGTGGCGGCCGGCCTCGGTGGCGTGGATGGTGGTGACCAGCGGCAGGTCGAGGTGCTCGGCCAGGGTTACGGCGGTGTGCCCGACCAGCCAGTCGTGGGCGTGGATCACGTCGTAGTCGGCGGAGTCGGTGGCCCGCAGGGCGGTCCGGGTCAGGGTGTGGTTGAACGCCATCGTCCAGGCCAGCAGGGACCCGGTGGCCAGCGGGAAGGTCACCGGGTCCTCGGGGGCGCGCAGGACGCGGACCCCCTCGGCGTACTCCTGAAGCGGCGCCCCCTCGGCGTGCCGGGTGACCACGGTGACCTCGTGCCCGGCGGCGGCCAGGGCGGTGGCCAGCGCGTGTACGTGCCGGCCGAGGCCGCCGACCAGCACCGGCGGGTACTCCCAGGACAGCATCAGCACCCGCTGGTGCCGGGCGGGGTGGATGTCGATCACGTCGGCGTCAGGTGACATGCGGCCCCCTTCGGGTGGTGTCCTGGGCGCACGCCGGTGGGACACCAGAAGGGTGTCCTCGCTGCGGCCCGGGGTTGGGGCCCATCCTGCCCACCGGTGGATAACCAGCGGAGACGCCGCCGTTGCCGGTGTGTAACGCCTGCCTATCGAACCCGCCTGACCCGCAGCAGCTCGGCCACCGACCACGCCTGGAACGGGCAGCCGGTGGCGGCGTGCGGGGCGGTGGCGTCCGCCGTCTCGCTGACCGAGCCCAGGCCGAATTCCCCCAGGTGTCCGACCAGCCCGACCAGCAGGTCGTCGGTGGGCAGCCCGGCCTTGCGGTACGCCTCGACGAACGGCCCGACCAGCCACGGCCAGACCGTCCCCTGGTGGTACGCGCCGTCCCGCTCCGCCGGGCCACCCCGGTGCCGGGGCGCGAACTCCGGCGAGTCGGGGGCGAGGCTGCGCGGGCCCAGCGGGGTGAACAGCCCGGCGGCCACCCGACGCAGCGCCACCGGGTCCGGCTCCAGCGGGGCGTACGGCAGCGACCAGGCGAGCAGCTGGTTGGGGCGCAGCAGGTCGTCGTCGTGGTGCGCCGCCCCACCCAGCGGGTACGCCGGGGCGGGCGCGTCCACCACGTCGTGCAGCCAGCCCGCCGGGGTGGGGAACCGCTTACCGAACGCGTCCCGGGCCCGGTGGTGCAGCCGCCACAGCTCGGCCGGGTCCTGCCCGGCCAGCTCGGTCAGCTCCGCCAACCCGGCCAGCCCGTTGATCCACAACGCGTTGACCTCAACCGGCTTGCCGGTACGCGGGGTCACCGGCACCCCGTACACCCGGGCGTCCATCCAGGTCAGCGCGGTGCCCGGGGTGCCACCCTGGGTGATCAGCCCGTCGGCCGGGTCGACCGCGATGCCGTACCGGGTGCCGGCCAGGTGTGCCTGCACCACCCCGTGCAGCGCCGGCAGCAGCTCGTCACCCAGGTCGGTGTCGCCGGTGACGGTGACGTGCCGGCTCACCGCGTGCAGGAACCACAGCGTCGCGTCGACCGTGTTGTACTCCACCCGACCCGTGTCGGCGGTGTTCGCCAGCATCCCCTCCGACAGCGTCGCCGCGTACCCCCGCAGCAGCTCCCGCCCCTCGTCGGCCCGCCCGGTGCACAGGAACAACCCCTCGTAGGAGGTCATGGTGTCCCGCGACCAGGCCCCGAACCACGGGTAGCCGGCGACCACGTCCGGGCCGGTGGCGGTGCGCACCACGAACGCGTCGGCGGCCAGCGCCAGGGTGGCGTCCACCGCGTCGGCCGGTTTCGCCGCCGCCACGACCGCCCGGTGCCGTTGCCGGGCCGCCGCCACCACCTGCGTCGCCGGGGGCGGCTCCTCGGCCAGGTCGCCGGCCCAGGCCAGCACCGACACGGTGTCCCCGGGGCGGTCCAGCGCGCCGGAGAACCGCCCGGCGCACCACAGGTCCTCGTCGGGGTGCAGCCCCCGGGCGGCCTCCTCGCGGTGGTGCACGCCCAGCCACCACTGCCCCTCGGGCGTCCAGTCCGGGCCGGTCAGCCGGTATGCGCCCTCGACCACCGCGCCGCCGTCGGCCGGCTCCACCCGGGGCGTCGGACCGTCGGCCCGCCGCTCGCCGTGCGCGTCGCGCCAGGTGCAGGCGGCCGACAGGTCCAGCCGGACCGGGCCGCCGGCCACCAGCCGGTGCACCACCGCCACGGCGGGCCGGCCGTACGTCATGGCCAGTTCCCGCTCGATCACCACCTCGCCGATCCGCCACCGCCAGCGCGGCAGCCCGTCGACCAGGTCGAACCGTTCCAGGAACTCGTAGCCGCGCGGGTCGACCACGCCGGAGTTCCACTCGTGCGCGCCGAGCCGCACCCGGGCCCCGGACGGCAGGACCACCGCCGGGTCCAGGCTGACCAGTCCCACCCGGCGGGCGGCCGGCGTCTCTCCGGCGACCACCAGCAGACCGTGGTAGCGGCGGGTCCGCAACCCGCTCACCGTGCCCATGGCGTAACCGCCGAGACCGTCGGTGACCAGCCATTCCCGGGTCGCCCCGGTGGCCAGTTCACCGCAGACCCCCGGCCCGAAACCGAACTCGATCAACTTCTTTCCTCCTGTGGCGGCGAGGTGTAACACGCCACGACGACAATGGCCGCTGTGGTCAAGTACCCCGGCGGCGTCGAAAATGTGCAGGTGCTCACCGACAGATCGCCCTCCGACGCCCCGTCCCCCGACGCCGAGCGGCTCCGGCTCGCCCAGGCTGACGCCGGGGAGCAGGACTGGCGAGCATGGGGTCCCTATCTGTCCGAGCGGGCGTGGGGGACGGTACGGGAGGACTACAGCGAACACGGCACGGCGTGGGACTACTTCCCCCACGACCACGCGCGGTCCAGAGCCTACCGGTGGAACGAGGACGGCATGGCGGGCGTCTGCGACGACCGGCAGACGTTCTGCTTCGCGCTGGCGCTGTGGAACGGCGTCGACCCGATCCTCAAGGAGCGGATGTTCGGCCTCGGCGGCGACGGCGGCAACCACGGCGAGGACGCCAAGGAATACTGGTGGTACCTCGACAGCACCCCCACCCACTCGTGGATGCGCTGGCGCTACCACTACCCGCAGGCCGCCTTCCCGTACGACGAGCTGGTCGCCGTGAACGCCCTGCGCGGCCGGGACGAGAACGAGTACGAGCTGGTCGACACCGGCATCTTCGACGACGACAGGTACTGGGCGGTCACCGTCGACTACGCCAAGGCGTCCCCGACGGACATGTGCATCCTGGTCACCGTCGCCAACCGGGCCGACGAGGCGGCCACCCTGCACGTGCTGCCCACGCTGTGGTTCCGCAACACCTGGGCCTGGGGTCCGCCCGGCGCGGACCGGGTGCCCCGGCTGACCGGCGAGGGGGGCCGGCTGGTCGGCGAGCACTGGGTGCTGGGGCAGATCCTGCTGGAGGGCGACGGCGAGCCGGTCCCGCTGCTCTGCGACAACGACACCAACGCCGAGCGGCTGTGGGGGCTGGCCGGTCGCTCGCCGTACCCGAAGGACGGGATCAACGACCACGTGGTGGCCGGCGCGGCCACCGTCAACCCGGACCGGGAGGGCACCAAGGGTGCCCTGCACTACGTGCTGGAGGTGCCGGCCGGCGGGCAACGGCAGATCCGGTTGCGGCTGACCCGGACCGCCCCGCCGCCCGGGGCCGTCGCACCGCCCCCGGCGGAGTTGGGCGCGGGCTTCGACGCGGTGGTGTGGGCCCGGCGGGCCGAGGCGAACCGCTTCTTCGCCGGGGTGATCCCGGCGGCGGCCAGCGCCGACGAGGCACTGGTGGCCCGGCAGGCGATCGCCGGGCTGATGTGGGGCAAGCAGTTCTACCACTTCGACGTCAAACGGTGGCTCGACGGCGACCCGGGCTCGACGCCGCCGGCCGGCCGCCGCCACGGGCGCAACAGCGCCTGGTGGCACATGACCAGCTTCGACGTGATCTCCATGCCGGACCCGTGGGAATATCCCTGGTACGCCGCCTGGGATCTGGCCTTCCACTGCGTCACCATCGCCCGGGTCGACCCGGGCTTCGCCAAGGCGCAGGTGCTGCTCCTGCTCCGCGAGTGGTACCTGCACCCCAACGGCCAGATCCCGGCGTACGAGTGGGCGTTCGGCGACGTGAACCCGCCGGTGCACGCCTGGGCGGCGCTGAAGGTGTTCGAGATCGACGGCGGGCGCGACCACGAGTTCCTCGCCCGGGTGATGCACAAGCTGCTGCTCAACTTCACCTGGTGGGTCAACCGCAAGGACACCGGCGGCAACAACCTGTTCGAGGGCGGTTTCCTCGGGCTGGACAACGTCGGCCCGTTCGACCGCTCGGCGGCGCTGCCGGTGGCCGGGGTCCTCGAACAGTCCGACGGCACCGGCTGGATGGCGATGTACGCCCTCAACCTGCTGGACATGGCCATCGTGCTGGCCGAGCACGACCGGGCGTACGTGGACACCGCGACGAAGTTCTTCGAACACTTCGCGTACATCGCCGCCGCCGGTTACTCGCAGGGGCTGTGGGACGCCGAGGACGCGTTCTTCTACGACGTGCTGCGCCTCGCCGACGGCAGTCAGGTGCCGCTGAAGGTCCGCTCGGTGGTCGGGTTGCTGCCGTTGGCGGCCACCACCCGGCTCAGCGCCCGTACCCTGCACCGCCTGCCCGAGCTGGGTGCCCGGCTGCGCTGGTTCCTCACCCAACGCCCCGAGTACGCCGACGTGATCGGGGCCCGTCGGCTCGGCCCGGACGGGCGTCAGCAGCGGCTGCTGTCCATGGTCGGCCCGGAGCAGGTGGTCCGGCTGCTGGCCCGGATGCTCGACCCCGACGAGTTCCTCTCCGACTACGGTCTGCGTACGCTGAGCCGGGCGCACCTGGACAAGCCGTTCGCGGTCGACCTGGGCGGGCAGGAGTTCTGCGTCGGCTACGAGCCGGCCGAGTCGACGAGCGGGTTGTTCGGCGGCAACTCCAACTGGCGCGGCCCGATCTGGATGCCGACGAACTTCCTGCTGATCAGCGCGTTGCGTGACTACGCGGCGTTCTTCGGCGACGACCTGCAGGTGGAGTACCCGACCAGGTCGGGGCGCAAGTGCACCCTGGACGAGATCGCCGACGACCTGTCCGTCCGGTTGATCTCACTGTTCACCCGGGACGACTGGGGCCGCCGGCCGATCTACGGGGCGTGTCAGCTGTTCCAGACCCATCCCGACTGGCGGGACCTGATCGCCTTCCCCGAGTATTTCCACGGCGACAACGGCGCCGGGCTCGGGGCCTGGCACCAGACCGGGTGGACGGCGCTGGTGGCCGACCTGATTCTGACCCTGCGCCGGGACAACCCGGATGTGCCGGGCGGGCCGGGCCGCTAACGTGTCCGGGACCGCCCCCGGGCCGGGCGGCCGACCGATCGGGGAGGGGACCAGGGTGGACACGGGTGCGACCGGGTCGACGTCGGGCGGGGGCGCTGCGGTGGCCGGGACGGTCCCGGGTGGGCGCGCGACGACGTTGATCTTCGACGCCGACGACACGCTGTGGGAGAACAACGTCCTGTTCGAGCGGGTGATCGACGACTTCCTGGACTGGCTCGACCACCCGAGCCTCGACCGGGCCCAGATCCGTACCGTGCTCGACGACATCGAGCGGGCCAACGCGGTGGCCCACGGCTACGGCAGCAAGGTCTTCCTGCGCAGCCTCGGCGAGTGCCTGGAGCGGCTGCGGGAACGGCCGGCCACCGCCCGGGAACGCGCGGACATCGACGGGTTGGCCACCGCGCTGGTCAACCACCAGGTCGAGTTGATGCCCGGGGTCGCCGACACCCTCGACGCCCTGGCCACCCGCTACGACCTGCTGCTGCTGACCAAGGGGGACCGGGAGGAGCAGCAACGCAAGCTGGATGCCTGCGGCCTGCTGCACCACTTCACCGCAGCGCACGTCGTGGCCGAGAAGGACGCCGGGACCTACCGGTGGCTGGCCCGGGAACACGGCTTCGCGCCGGCCGACGCGTGGATGATCGGCAACTCCCCGAAGTCGGACATCCTGCCGGCGCGGGCGGCCGGGATGCGGGCGGTGTTCATCCCCAACGAGAACACCTGGGTGCTGGAGAACGACGACCTCGACCCGGCCGACACCGGGGTGATCCGGCTGGCCGCCTTCCCGGATCTGCTCGCCCACTTCTGAGCGCCAACAGCGTCGACCCGGCTGACCGTGTCACGCCGGGATGCCGCAATTCCGCCCCGGCGGGAATCACCCCCGCAGCCCCCACCTACCTGCTTGCCCGGCCCGGCGACGGGTGCCTAACCTGGGCCCGCGTCCGGCGCCATTCGGGGTGGCCGGGACGCGCCGAAGTCCGACGCCCGGGGCACCGTGGAGCTGAGTGCAGGCGGCCTGGCCCGAGTGTCGGGCCCGACATGGGCGGCCTGCCCCGCCCGTCGTGCTCGCACCGGCGACCACCGCTGCCGGGCCGGACGGCTGGCGGTCAGGGCCGGGGAGTTGCGGACCCGGCCCTGACCCACCGGACCAGCACCCGGCGATCCTCGGGACACCTGGTGTCGTTCGTGGTGCGATCATCTCGGGATGGAAACCACACCCGGCTCGGCACTGGCGACGGGTCGCGGGCGGCCGCTCCCGCCACCGAACCGGGCCTCCCGGCTGACCACCCTGCCCGCCGGGACCCGCCAGGTCGTCATCGTCACCGGCAGCAGCTACTCCACCACGTACGCCACGATGGAGACGTTCCACCAGGCGGGTGGGCGCTGGGTGGCGGTCTCGGCCCCGCTGGCCGCCCGGCTGGGCGCGAAGGGGTTCAGCGACAACCACACCGAGGGGGCGGCGACCACCCCGACCGGGGTCTACTCCTTCGGCCCCACCATGTACGGCATCGCCGCCAACCCGGGCGTGCGCTTCCCCTACCACCGGGTGGTCACCGACGACTGGTGGAACGAGAACCCGAACTCGGCGGCCTACAACACGTTCCAGCACAGCAGCACGAACCCCGGCGGATACAGCGAGGCGTTGTGGCGGGAGGTGCCGGCGTACACCCACTTCGCGGTCATCACCTACAACATGCCGCCGACCGTGCCCAAGCCCGTGCCCAACGCCGGCAGCGGCATCTTCCTGCACGAGTTCAGCAAGGCCGGCGGCGGCCCGACCGCCGGGTGCGTCAGCATGTCGCACGCCGACCTGGTGACCGTGCTGCGCTGGCTGGACCCGAAGCATGCCCCGCGCATCGTGATCTGCCCGGCCCAGAACCTCGGCCGCTACTGATCCCCGTCCGGTGAGGGCTCGGCCGGTGTCGGGCCCTGGCTGGTGGGTGTCGGGCCCTGGCTGGTGGGCTTGACCGGTGTCGGGCCCTGGCCGGTGGAGGCATGGTCGGGTGAGCCCTGGCTGGTGCAGGGCCTTGGTCGGGGTTGAGCTGGCACGCGGTGCGCCGGGGTCAGGCGATCTCGTCCCGGACGATCGCCACCGCCACCCGGCAGAACTCGTCCATGTCGGGCCGGAAACCGGCGGCGATGTCCGGGTGCAGCCCGGACCGGGTCTCGTCGAGCAGCAGCTGGCAGACCTGCTCGACCGGCTCGCCCGCGTAGCCAGCCCGGACCCGGTCGGTGGCGGCCTGGAGGGCCGAGGTCAGCTGATCCTCCAGTGGGCCGCGCAGCTTCTGCTGCACCGGATCGAGCCCTCTCGGGTCGAGCGTGACATGTGGCTCCGACATCGGCGCTCCCTTCGTCGGCGTCCGCGGTACCCCACCGCGGACGTCGGTCAAACCACGGCTGACGCGTCGGCCACCCGGACCTGGTACGAGAAGTCCTCCGCCGGTTCCTCCCGGTACGACAGCCGGCGGATCTGCCGGTCGTCGACGTAGAGGGCGACGTCGACCAGGACCCCGAGATGGGCCAGCCCGATGTTGGCCACCCGCTTCTTGTCCTGGAGCACCGCGCACACCCCGCCCAGCAGGGTGCTGGCGTCGGAGGTGCGGTGCCCGGGTGGGCACCGCAGGATCAGGTCGACCTCGATCGGCCCGGCCAACGGAGTCCAGCCGGTCTGCTGGGCCGCGGCGCAGGCCGCCTCGAGTAGGGCGCGGACCCTCGTCGCCTGCCGATGGCCGGCAGCGAAGATGGACAGCGCCTCGGTTTTCACCGGTGGCAGGCCGCTCACCTCGAACGTCAGGGCGAGAGCGCGGGTGTCCTGCACCACGGGGCACCTCCTCGTTGAGGACGATCCTGCCCGGGCCGGGGGCGCGCAGTGGGAGTTCGCGGGAGAACCCACCGAACGGGCAGGCTGATGTCGGCCGGAGGCGTATCGACTACGACGGCGACGCGCGGCCTGGTGGAGTGAGTGCGTCAACGCTAGTGCACGCGGCATGCCCCGGGACAGCCCACCGCGCCCGCCATCCGGACAGTCGTCGACAAGCCGACGGGCCGCGCGATGCCGGTCGGGACGGGGCGGCGCGGTTGATCGACTCCTTGGGGTCGATGTTGCGGTGTCCGCCGCACCTCGATACCGCTGTTGCGCCCCACATGAGTCGATCTTGCGCTCGGCACGCTGCGGCCGGCCGGGCCAGGGCAGCCGAGGGCGGGTCGGATGGGGGCCGGCCGCGGCCGGGTCAGGGCGGGCCGGGATCGGGGCTGGTCAGGCTGACCGGCGCGGGGCGGCCGGGCCGGGTCGACCAGGCTCCCGGCGGTGCGGGGGAGCCTGGTCGACCGACCTGGTCAGTGCCGCTTGGCGTAGCCGACGAACGCGGTCCAGGCCGTACGGTCGAAGTGCAGGGTGCCGCCCTCGCGGTCCTTGGTGTCGCGCACCAGCACCCGGTCGGGCAGATTGTCGGCGACCTCGACGCACGATCCGCCGTTGCCGCCGGACCTGGTCGACTTCCGCCACTGCGGGGTCATCATGTCCATGACTTCGCCACTTCCTCGATCAGCTCGATTGACTGCCGGCGGGGGAGCGCCTCGTTCCGCACGATCTCCCACGTTCTGGCCAGCGTAGCGACATCGGTCGGCGTATCGACGATCTGCGCGGTGAGCTGGTTGTCCGCATGGGCGACCCGCTCGCCGTCGGGCATCTCGGCGATGATGAACTGCCCGGCCAGCCCCAGGTACATGCCGGCGTCGGTCGGCACGATGTGCACCTGGACGTGCTCCTCGGCGGTCAACCGGGCCAGGTGCTCGCACTGCTCGATCATCAGCCCCGGCTGGTCGAGCACCGGCCGGCGCAGCACCGTCTCGTCGATCACGCAGATGAGCTGCGGTGGGCGTTCCCGCCGCAGGATCGCCTGCCGTTCGAGCCGGGACGCCACGATCCGGTCGACGTCCTCCGGGGCGAACCGGCCACCGGCCAGCGTCGCGCGGGCGTACCGTTCGGTCTGCAACAGGCCCGGCACGTACGCCAGCTCGAACCAGCGCAGCGTGGTCGCCTCCCGTTCGAACTCGATCCACTCCCGCAGCCAGGCGGGCTCGGCGTCGAGCCGGCCCAACCGGTCCAGCATCCGCAGGAAGCGCCCGCCGGTGTCGTGGTGGCCGTCGACGGCCTTCATGAACTCCTTCGTGGGCGCCCGGCCGCCGGTCTCCACCGAGCTGACGTGCGACCCCGAGTAGCCGATGCCCTTACCGAAATCCTCCTGGCTGAGTGCGAGTGACGCCCGGAACAGGCGTAACTCCTCCAACACGTAGTCGGTAGCCGTCCCCATCACACCCCCGGTTCCTGCCCACCGTGGACCGGCGGGTCGCTCGTGGTCGCTCACCCACCCTGCTGAGCTGCGCAGATGACGTGAGCGTGTATCGAAAGTAGTGGTCCGGTCAGCACATTGTCACCGGTGGCGGGCCCGCTGGCAGCCGGGGAGGGCGGCAGCGGGCCCTGCCCGGGGCCGCTCCCGACACCCCCCGTGCGGGAGCGGCCCCTTCCAATCCCAGGTCGATGCGGTCGGCCTCCGGCCACGACGGCCGGGGGCCACCGCGCCCACGATTCGAGGAGGTGGCGGTGATGGTGGTCCGACCGCCGGTCCCGCACGTCGCGATGCGCCCGCTGTGGCGGTGCCGCAACTGTGGCCGGGAGTGGCCCTGCCAGCCGGCCAAGCTCGCCCTGCTCACCGAGTACCGCAGGGACCGCACCGGGCTGCTGGTCTACCTCGGCACCCTGATGCACGAGGCGACCAACCAGCTCGCCCAACTGCACCCGGAGCACCCGCCGGCCCGGATGAACGAACGTTTCCTGACCTGGGCCAGGGCCCGGCGCTGAAACCGCCCGCACGGGCACGACCCGGACACCGGTGACGCCTGCGCGGTGGGCCCGGCCCCACCCGTCCCGACTCCGGTTACCGACAGGTTTCACGACTTCGCAGGTCGGGCAGTGTAGGCGCACGCAACACCCCGGGGCGGCGCGTTTCCGCACTTCACCGGCCCGGTAACGGCTTGCCGTGCACCGGGGCACGGGTTGACCTCCCCGGTTTCGCCGAAGAGAGGGGGAGGGGCGATGACGGACCCCGGAACGGCCCGACACCGGCGTCGGCCGGCGCTCCGGGCCGGGGCGGCCGCCGCCGCGCTGGCGCTGGTCGCGCCGCTGGCCGCGTGCGGCACCGACGACGGTGGCGGTGGTACGCCCACGATCAACCTGTACTACCCGCCCGAGCAGAACCTGCAGAAGGTGGTCGACGACTGCAACACCCGGGCCGAGGGGCGCTACAAGATCGCCTACCGGGTGCTGCCCCGGCAGGCCGACGACCAGCGGGTGCAGTTGGTCCGCCGGCTGGCCGCCGAGGACACCGGGATGGACGTGCTCGGCCTCGACGTCACCTGGACCCAGGAGTTCGCCAGCGCGAAGTGGATCCGGGAGTGGACCGGTCAGGACAAGTCCGAGGTCGAACAGGGCACCCTGGCGGGCCCGCTGGACACCGCCCGCTACGAGGGCAAGCTCTACGGGGCGCCCAAGAACACCAACGTGCAACTGCTCTGGTACCGCAGCGACCTCGTCCCGCAGGCACCCAAGACCTGGGACGACATGATCACCGTCGCCAAGGACCTCAAGGGGCAGGGCAAGCCGTACCAGGTGCTCACCATGGGCGCGCAGTACGAGGGCCTGGTGGTGCTCTACAACACGCTCGCCGAGAGTGCCGGGGGCAAGATCCTCAGCGACGACGGCAAGCAGGCCGTGATGGACGAAGGCACCGTCAAGGCCCTCGACCAGCTCCAGCGCTTCGCCACGTCGGGCGTGACGTCACCGTCGTTCAGCAACTCCACCGAGGATCCGGTCCGGCTGGACTTCCAGTCCGGCAAGGGCGCCTTCCAGGTCAACTGGCCGTTCGTCTACCCGGCGTTGCAGGAGGCCGACCCGGAGCTGGCCAAGAAGGTCAAGTGGGCCCGGGTGCCCGGCATCGACGCGAACACCCCCAGCAAGGTCACCATCGGCGGGGTCAACATGGCGGTCAGCGCCTACTCCAAGCACCCGACGGAGTCCTTCGAGGCGGCGAAGTGCCTCCGGGACGCCAAGAACCAGAAGTTCTCCGCGATCAACGACGGGGTGCCACCGACCATCGAGGCGGTCTACGACGACCCGGAGATGGACGAGGCGTACCCGATGAAGGAGACCATCCTGGAGGAGCTGAAGGAGCCGGCGGTCCGTCCGCTGACCCCCGCGTACCAGAGCATCTCCACGGTGATGTCGGCGATCCTGTCGCCGCCGTCGGCGATCAGGCCGGAGCAGACCGCCAAGGAGCTGCGCGACGCGATCTCCGACGCGCTCCAGTCCAAGGGGGTCCTGCCGTGAGTCGGCGAGCCCCGCTGAGCGAGAACAAGAAGGCCGAACGGAAACTGGGCTGGCTGCTGTGCGCCCCGGCCGCGCTGGTCATGGTGCTGGTCACCGCGTACCCGATCATCTATTCGGTCTGGTTGTCGTTGCAGCGCTTCGACCTGCGCTTCCCCGACGAGCGGAAGTTCATCGGGCTGGAGAACTACGTCACCGTGCTCAGCAACGAGTTCTGGTGGACCGCGTTCGGGGTGACCATGCTGATCACGGTGGTCACCGTCGCGGTGGAGCTGGTGCTCGGCATGGGGCTGGCCCTGGTCATGCACCGCACCCTGGTCGGCCGGGGCATCGTCCGGACCGCCGCGCTGATCCCCTACGGCATCGTCACGGTCGTCGCCGCGTTCTCCTGGCGGTACGCCTGGACGCCCGGCACCGGCTACCTGGCCAACCTGTTCGACGGCAGCGCGCCACTGACCGAGCGGGCCAGTTCGCTGGCGATCATCATGCTGGCGGAGATCTGGAAGACCACCCCGTTCATGGCCCTGCTGCTGATGGCCGGGCTGGCGCTGGTGCCGGAGGACCTGCTCAAGGCGGCCTCCACCGATGGGGCGACGGCGTGGCAGCGGTTCACCAAGGTGATGCTGCCGGTGATGAAGCCGGCGATCCTGGTCGCGCTGCTGTTCCGCACCCTCGACGCGTTCCGGGTCTTCGACAACATCTTCGTGCTCACCAACGGCGGCAACGAGACCTCGTCGGTGTCGATGCTCGCCTACAACAACCTGATCCGGGGGCTCAACCTCGGCATCGGCTCCACGATGTCCGTGCTGATCTTCATCACGGTGGCGATCATCGCGTTCGTCTTCGTGAAGCTGTTCGGCACCGCTGCCCCGGGCAGCGACGACGGGGAGAGGCGCTGACATGGCCGACACCACCACCCGCGCGAAGCTGCGCTGGGGCCTGATCGACGTCATCGTCGTCGTGTTCGCCCTGGTCCCGGTGCTCTGGATCGCCTCCCTGTCGTTCAAGACCCCGGCCACCCTCACCGACGGCAAGTTCTGGCCCCGGGAGTGGACGCTGGACAACTACCGGAGCATCTTCGACACCGACCAGTTCGTCCGCGCCCTGGTCAACTCGATCGGCATCGCCCTGATCGCCACGCTCATCGCGGTGGTCCTCGGCGCGATGGCCGCGTACGCGATCAGCCGGCTGGACTTCCCCGGCAAGCGCCTGCTGGTCGGGGTGTCCCTGCTGATCGCGATGTTCCCGCAGGTGTCGCTGGTGTCGCCGCTGTTCGAGATCGAACGGCAACTCGGCCTCTTCGACACCTGGCCGGGGCTGATCCTGCCGTACATCACCTTCGCGCTGCCGCTGGCGATCTACACGCTGTCGGCGTTCTTCAAGCAGATCCCGTGGGACCTGGAGAAGGCCGCGAAGATGGACGGCGCGACCCAGGCGCAGGCGTTCCGGCGGGTCATCGCCCCGCTGGCCGCCCCGGGCCTGTTCACCACGGCGATCCTGGTCTTCATCTTCTGCTGGAACGACTTCCTGTTCGCCATCACGCTCACCTCGACCGAGCGGGCCCGTACGGTGCCGGTGGCGCTGTCGTTCTTCACCGGCGAGTCGCAGTTCGAGGACCCCACCGGGGCGATCTGCGCCGCCGCCGTGGTGATCACCATTCCGATCATCCTGTTCGTGCTCTTCTTCCAGCGCCGCATCGTCTCCGGTCTGACCTCCGGCGCAGTCAAGGGATAGGTGACAAAATGGCTGACATCGTGCTGGACAAGGTGAGCAAGAGCTTCCCCGACGGCACCGTCGCGGTGCAGGACGTCGACCTGGAGATCGCCGACGGCGAGTTCGTCATCCTGGTCGGGCCGTCCGGCTGCGGGAAGTCCACCACCCTCAACATGATCGCCGGGCTGGAGGACATCAGCTCCGGTGAGCTGCGCATCGGCGGGCAGCGGGTCAACGACAAGGCGCCCCGGGACCGGGACATCGCGATGGTGTTCCAGTCGTACGCGCTCTACCCGAACATGACCGTCCGGGAGAACATGGCGTTCCCGCTGCGGCTGGCCAAGCTGGACAAGGCGACCATCGACCAGAAGGTGGACGAGGCGGCGAAAGTGCTGGAGCTGACCTCGCTGCTCGACCGCAAGCCGGCGAACCTCTCCGGTGGGCAGCGCCAGCGGGTGGCGATGGGCCGGGCGATCGTCCGGCAGCCCAAGGCGTTCCTGATGGACGAGCCACTGTCCAACCTGGATGCCAAGCTGCGGGTGCAGATGCGTACCGTGGTGTCCCGGTTGCAGAAGAAGCTCGGCACCACCACCGTCTACGTGACCCACGACCAGACCGAGGCGATGACCCTCGGCGACCGCGTGGTCATCATGCGGGGTGGCGCGATCCAGCAGGTCGGCCCGCCCCAGGAGCTGTACGACCACCCCCGCAACCTCTTCGTCGCCGGTTTCATCGGCTCCCCGTCGATGAACTTCCTGCACGCCGCCGTGGAGGACGGGAAGCTGCGGACCGCCCTGGGTGACGTGCCGATCGGCGACCGGATCCGCCGCGAGCTGGAGGGGGCCGACGCGCCCAGGGAGCTGATCCTCGGCATCCGCCCCGAGCACTTCGAGGACGCCGAACTGATCGACGACGAGGCGCGGGCCCGGGGCATGGAGTTCACCGCCCCCGCCGACATCGTCGAGTCGATGGGCTCCGACAAGTACGTCTACTTCACCGTCGAGGGGCAGCGGGCCAGCGCCGCCGAGCTGGAGGAGTTGGCCGCCGACGCCGGGGCCGACTTCAGCGGCGGCGGGGGCAACCTGGTGACCCGGCTGTCGGCCGAGTCGCCGGTGCAGGAGGGCGAGGACCGGCGGGTCTGGTTCAACCTGGAGAAGATCCACCTGTTCGACCCGTCGAACGGGCGGAATCTCACCCTGCACGAGGGCCGGTCGGCCGGCACGCTCGGCAACTGATCCCCTCCCGGCCCGGACGTCCGGCCCCAGCGGCGGCGGCCCACCCCGCTGGGGCTGCAGGCCCCGCTGGGACCGCAGCCCCGCTGGGACCGCAGACGCAGCGGCCCGGTGCGGCTGCCCACGAGGCCGGTGACGGCCTGCGCCGTCCGAGCCCGACCTCGGGGCTCGCCGCCACCCGCCCAGCGCGGACAGTAACCCAAACGTCCGCCTCGCCCCACCACCTTCGGCCCCTTTGCTCTGCTGCCACCGATGCGACGCTCACTTTCCGCAACTGTCGCGTGGATGGCAGCAGAGCAAAGGGGGCGGGTGGGTGTGGCGGCGGTCGGCGAGGTGTTTCGGTGAATTACCAGTTCAGGGCACATGAGGGTGGGGTTTCTGGCTTCTCGGCAGCCGAGGCGGCCGATTACTGGCAGTAATACTGCCGAGAATTACGCTGAGTTGTCACCGGGGCAAGGTGTTCGGGATGTGTGCGCATCACTGCGGCGCGCAGGAACTACCCAGTCCGTGGTGGCTACCGGGCTCGTGGCGGCTGCCCGGCCCGTGGTGACTACCCGGCCCAGGAGGGCTGCGCGGCCTATGGGGCTGCCCGGCCCAGGCGGACTGTGCGGCCTGTGGGGGCTGTGCGGCGCGGGCGGCGGCCGGGAGTTCCGGCACGAGGGGCTGCGGGATGCGGCGGGCTACCAGGAGAGGTGCAACGGCAGGTCGAGGAAGCGGGCGTAGCCTTCCAACGCCACCCCGACCCGCTGTCTGATCTCCGTGTCCAGCGGGACCAGCGGCTGCACCGTCACGGTGACCCTGGTCCGGGCGAGGCGGCGCTTCCAGGTGCCGACCACCCGGCCGCCGCGCACCACCGTGGACTGGAAGACGCCGTTGCCGCCGGGGATCACCGCCGGCACGTGCGCCGGGTCCACCATCAGGGTGCGGTCCTTGAAGCCCAGCAGATACTCGTCGAAGCCGGGGAGCACGTGGACGTCGTCCACCGGCAGGCGGGGCGCGTCGAGCAACGCCGGGTCGAGGTGCGACTCCACGCCGTCGACGTGCACCACGGCCAACTGCCCGGCGTCGGTGGCGACCGCGATGGCGCGCTTCGCGTCGGCGGCGGTCAGCCCCGTCCAGCCGGTGAAGTCCCGCCGGGTCGTCGGCCCGTGACTGCGGAAGTAGCGCCGGGCCAGGATGCCCAGCGCCTCGTCGCGCTCGGGCCGGTGCGGGTCGGGGGCCCACTCGTCGAGTAGCGCGAAGGTCTGCTCGGTGCCCACGTGCGGGGCGATGCAGGTGACACCCCGTTGGCTGGCGTACCAGAGCAGGTGGTAGGCGCGCTGGCCGGTGGTGTCGATGCCGGCGGCGGCGAGTGTGGCCAGGCACTGGGCGCGGGTCAACCGGCCGCCGCCGGCCAGCGCCGCGCCGAGCACGTCGGCGGCCCGGTCGGCGTCTGCCTCGGTCAGCCCGATCGTGGCCCGGCGGGCCGGTGCCCCGGCCAGGGCGCGTACCCCGGTCAGCTCCAGCATCCAGCGGGCGTCGCGGCAGGGGAGCAGGTGCACGGTGCCCCGCATCGGCCAGGTGCGCAGCGCCTCGCGTCGTTCCAGGGCGGCGCGTACGTCGGCCTCGGTGTGACCGGGCAGCCGCAGGCCCAGCGACCACAGGCCGCTCGCCGCGTCCTGGGCCTGCATGGCACCGAACCACTCCACCACCCCGGCCACGTCCACCGGCCGGCCACCCGGGTGCTCCCGCAGGCCCAGCGCGGTCATCCGCAACGTCAGCGCCTCGCCGCCGGTCAGCTCCACCATGCGGCCAGCATAGGAGCGACCCCCGACGTCGGCCGGCACACCCGGACCGGACCGCCACCGCGGGGCGCGCAGCGCGGTGGTCATGTGGGTGGAGACCCCTGATCGCGCTACGCCGGTTGCCGAACCGGCGGAGCGCGATCCCCCGTGCAGGTCCCCCGAACCCCGAGGGTGGCCCCCACCCCGGCGTCCGTGCCCCCAGGATCGCGTTCCCGTCCGTGCGTGGGAGCGTTCCCGGGCGGAACTTGCGGAAATCTTGAGCTGCGGCCGAAACTCTCGGTGTCGCCGGCCGGTCTAGTCGAGCCGGCGGTGCATCACCAGCAGGTCGACCAGGCCGAGGTCGGGATGGCGGAAACCCTCCGGGACCCGGCCGACCACGGCGAATCCCAGCGACTGCCACAGCGCCACCGCCCGGGTGTTGCTGGCCACGACCGCGTTGAACTGCATCGCCCGGTAGCCGTCGCGCCGGGCCAGCTCCAGCACGTACACCCCGAGGGCCCGGCCGACGCCGCGACCCGCCGCCGTCGGCGCGACCATGAAGCTGGCGTTGGCCACGTGGTCGCCCGGCCCTTCCTGGTTGGCGACCAGCTTCGCCGTCCCCAGGACCGTCCCGTCGTCGTCCACCGCGACCACCGTCCGACCGGGTGGGACGACCAACCACCGTCGGCGGGCGTCGTCCGCACTCACGTCACGCGGCCAGGTGTACGTCTGCCCTGCGGCGACGATCTCGCGCAGGAAGGACCAGATCGCGGGCCAGTCCCCGGCGGTGGCGGCGCGCAGCTGCATGTCCGGATCATGCCACGCGGGAACGTTTGACCCGGCAACCACCGGGTAGTCGCGGGAGCTGACCCGAACCGAGGAGGACACAGGAATGGACGGCCAGGTCAAGGTAGCGGTCATCTACTACAGCGCGACCGGCATCACCTACCAGATGGCGCAGGCGGCCTGTGAGGCCGCCGGTGAGGCGGGAGCCGAGGTGCGCCTGCGCAAGGTGCGGGAGTTGGCGCCCGACGAGGCGATCCGCTCGAACGCGGGCTGGCAGGCGCACCGGCTGGAGACCCAGGACGTGATGGAGGCCGAGATCGACGATCTGGCCTGGGCCGACGTGGTGATCTTCGGTAGCCCCACCCGGTACGGCATGATCGCCGCCCAGCTCAAGCAGTTCATCGACACCACCGGCCCGCTCTGGGCCAACGGTGCGCTGGCCGACAAGGTCTACAGCGGCTTCACCTCCACCGCCACCTCGCACGGCGGGCAGGAGTCGACCCTGCTGTCGCTGTTCACGATCTTCTACCACTGGGGTGGTGTGGTGGTCACCCCCGGCTACACCGACCCGAGTCAGTTCGTCGCCGGCAACCCGTACGGCGCGTCGCACACCAGCAACAACGGGGAGATCGCCCCGGACCACGTGGCGCTCGCGGCCACCGCGCTGACCGCCAAGCGGGCGGTCCGCATCGGCGCCGCCGTCAAGCGCGGCCTGGCCGGCTGAGCCCCGGCGGACCAGACCGAGCCGGCGGACCAGGTCGACCCGCCGGACCGGACCGGCGGGTGGGGCAGTGCCGGCGGGTGGGCGGTGGATCGGACGGGTCGCCAGCACCGTCCGATCCACCGCCCACCGCCGCACTACCCGCCCACCGGGTCGCCGTGCGCCGCCAGCGCCGGCCGGGCCAGGAGTTGACCCAGCAGCTCGGCCAGGACCGCCAGGCCGTCCCGGCTGAGCACCGACTCCGGATGGAACTGCACCCCGGCGAAGGTCGTCCCACGCAGCGCGTGCACCGACCCGTCGGCCGGGTCCCGGGCCAGCTCCACCGGGCCGTACGGCGAGCCGATCCGGTCGGTGGCCGCCCGGGCGGTGAACGTCGAGTAGAAACCCACCCGACGTGGCACCCCGAACAGCGACACCTGCCGTTGCAGGCCCTGGTAGGGCGCGGCCCGGCGGTGCAGCGTCAATCCGAGCAGCCCGCTGAGCAGCTGGTGACCCAGGCACACCGCCAGGGTGGGCCGGTCCGCGTCCAGCCGCCGGGTCAGCAGCCCGCGCAGGGCCGCCATCTTCGGGTCGTCGACCGCGCCCGGGTCACCCGGTCCGGGGCCGACCACCACCAGGTCGTATCCGTCGGTGCGGCCGGGGGTGTGCCAGGGCCGCACGTCCACCGTCAGGCCCAGCGCCCGCAACTGGTGGGCGAGCATTCCGGTGAAGGTGTCCTCCCCGTCGACCACCAGCGCCCGCCGGCCCGCCGCCCCGGGCAGCACCACCGCGCCGGGGCCCGCTGGTCGAGCCAGAACCGGGCCAGCGGGTCGTTGCGGGCGGCGAGCACCGCCCGTACCTGCGGATCGTCGGCCCACCGCACCGGCGGGTACGCACCGACCGTCGCCGCCTGCGGGCCCAGCCCCAACGCGGCGAGCACCCCGGCGGCCTTGGCGTGCGTCTCGGCGACCTCACCGGCGGCGGTGGAGTGCCGCACCAGGGTCGCCCCGACCGGCACCCGCAGCCGCCCGGCGGGGGAGATCTCGGCGGTCCGGATCAGGATCGGCGCGTCCAACGTCTGCCGGCCCTCGGCGTCGCGGCCCAGCAGCGCCAGCACCCCGGAGTAGTACCGCCGGCCGGTAGGTTCGTGCCGGGCGATCACCCGGCAGGCGTTCTGCATCGGGCTGCCGGTCACCGTCGGGGCGAACATCGTCTCGCGCAGCACCTCCCGGACGTCGCGGGTGCCCCGACCGGCCAGCAGGTACTCGGTGTGCGCCAGGTGCGACATCTCCTTGAGGTACGGCCCGACCACCTGCCCGCCGTGCTCGGCCACCCCGGCCATCATCTTCAGTTCCTCGTCGAGGACCATGTACAGCTCCTCGACCTCCTTCGGGTCGTGCAGGAACCGCAGCAGCGCGTCCCGGTCGGCGGCCGTCCCGGTGTGCCGGAAGGTGCCGCTGATCGGGTTCATCATGACCAGGCCGTCGTCGACGCTGACGTGCCGTTCCGGGCTCGCGCCGACCAGGGTCCGGGTGCCGGTGTGCACCAGGAACGTCCAGTACGCGCCTCGCTCGTCGCGTAGCAGCCGGCCCAGCGCCGCCAGCGCGGCACCCAACGGGGTGCCCCGTACGGTGGCGTGCAGGGTGCGGTGGATGACGAAGTTCGCCCCCTCGCCCCGGCCGATCTCCTCGGCCAGCACCCGGTCGACGATCCGGGCGTACTCGTCGTCGTCGACGTCGAAGGCGGCGTCGCGGGTGACCACCGGTCCGGTCGGCAGGGCGGCGAGCAGGTCGGCCAGCGGCAACGCGACGTGCGACTCGACGGTCAGGTACTCCAGCGGGACGCCGTCGTCCACACACGCGAAGCCCCGTTCGGCGATCTGCCGGTAGGGCACCAGCGCCAGCGTCCGGGGGCCCGGACCGCCCTCGGGCAGCGGCAGTTCGGCGAGGTGGTCGGCGACGCCCACCGGGCCGGTGAACAGGTCGACGTGGTCGACGCCGTCGCGGCGGACCAGCGCGAACGGGCCGGGGTCCCCGCCGTCGGCGAGGACGGCGAGCAGGTCGTACGGGTGGTTCATCGGGTTCTCCTCGTCGGCCGGGCCGCCTCGTCGTCGGGCGGCCCCGGTGCCGGGGAGATAACCGTCGGCCGCCTCGTCGGGGCGGCCGCGTGAGAGCTACGCGCGGGGGATGGCCGCCGGGTCGGCGGGCCACCAGCAGGTCAGGTGCGCGAGCATGCCCCCACCCTAGGCGGTGCGGGGACGACGGGGAAGGGCGTTCCCACCCGCAGCTGCGGGTAGCGTGATCCGCGATGAACATTCTCGCCCTCGACCTGGGCACCTCCTCGGTACGGGGACTGGTGCTCGACGCCGACGCCGACCCGCTGCCGGAAGCGTTGGCCCGCCGCAAGGTGCACCTGTCGGTCACCGGGGACGGCGCCGGCACCCTGGACGCCGCCGCCTACCTGGCCGGCCTGACCGAGTGTCTGGACGAGTTGGCCGCCGCCGGCCACCTGCGCGACGTGGGCCTGGTCGCGGTCTGCGCGCAGTGGCACTCGGTGCTGCCCCTGGACCGGGCCGGTGACCCGCTCGGCCCGGTCCTGACCTGGCTGGACACCCGGCCCGCAGCCGCCCCCGGCGCGAGCGGTCCGGCCGATCCGCAGGACTTCCACCGTCGTACCGGGGCGTGGTGGCATCGCTGTTACTGGTCGGTGCGGCTGCCCTGGCTGCGGGAACGCACGACCGGCGTGACCCGGTTCGCCGGCCTGGTCGAGTACGTCCTCGGCCAGTTGCTCGACGACGCGCCGATGTCGGTGTCGATGGCGTCCGGCACCGGCCTGCTCGACCTGCGCCGCCTCGACTGGGACGACGAGGCCGTCGCGTTGGCCGGGGTCCGCCCGGGTGAGCTTCCCGAGTTGGCCCCGATGGGCTGGCACGGTCGGCTGCGGGCCGGGCACGCCCGGCGGTGGCCGCAACTCGCCGCGGCGGACTGGGCCGCGCCGGTCGGTGACGGGGCCGCCTCCAACGTCGGCTCGGGCTGCGTGGACCCCCGCCGGGCGGCGGTCACCGTCGGCACCTCCGCCGCGGTACGGCTGGTCCAGCGGGTCCCGGCAGGGACGGCGTTGCCGCCCCTGCCCGCGTCGCTGTGGCGCTACCGGGTGGACCACGAGCACGTGGTGACCGGTGCGGCCTACTCGTCCGGCGGGAACCTGTTCGCCTGGGCGAACCGGGAACTGCGGCTGCCCGAGGGGGCCGAACTCGACGCGGCGCTGGCCCGGGTAGCGCCGGACGGCGTGCTCGCCGCGAACCCCCGGCTGGGTGGGGACCGGCCGCCCGGTCTGGCCCCGGCCGGCTCCGGTGAGCTGCACGGACTCAGCTTCTCCAGCACCGGGGTGGACATTCTCGCCGGGCTGATGACCGGGCTGTGCCGGATGGTCGCCGACGACCTCGCCGTGCTGGAGTCCGGTGTCGACGCACCCGTCGAGGTGGTGCTCGGCGGGGGAGCGGTGACCGCCTCCGCGTGGTGGCGTACGGCGTTCGCCGCCGCGCTCGCCCCGCGACCGGTCCGGCACCGCGCCGAGCGGGAGATCGGGGCAACCGGGGCCGCGCTGGTCGCGCTGGGTCGGGTGCCCGACGCGGACCGGCTCGCCGGCACCGGCCGTACGGAGGAGGACCCCTCGCCGACCTCGACCGTCGGGTCCGGCACGTCCGCCCGGTCGGATGCCCCGTCGACCCGTTGACACCGGTGTCTGGCCTGGTTGGATGGACCGGGCCACCCGTCGTGGGGACGGGGACCGAGGAGGCGAGACGTGGACGCAGGTCCCGACCCGACACCGAGCGCGGAGTCGCCGGGTCGGAACCGGTTCGACGAGCGGGTCGTGCCGCACCGGCGGCGTTCGCCGCTGCGGCTGCGGGACTGGCGGATGCGGACCAAGCTCGCCACCGTCCTGGTCATCCCGTCGGTGGCCTTCCTGGTGCTGGCCGGGGTGCAGACGGCGGGGCTGGTCGGGCGGACCACCGCGCTGAACGACTTCGCCCGGCAAGTCGGCATCGGCCAGCAGATCACCACCGTGGTGGACCGGCTCCAGCAGGAACGGGACCGCACCGCCGGTGAACTGGCGGCCCTGCGCCGCGCGGGCAACGCCGCCGACCGGGACGCCGCGCAGCTCGCCCTGCGGCCGTTGCACTCCGCCACCGACACGGCCATCGGTGCGTTGCGCGAGGCGGCCGGCCCGCTGGCCGACTCCGACGCCGCCTGGCAGGTCGCCTACGCCGAGGCGTTGGAGGCGTACGACCAGGTGGTCTACATCCGGGCGGCGGTGCCGCCGGCGGTGCTGAGCAGCGACACCATCCTGGGCAACTACCACCGGGCGGTGGAGGCGCTGCTCGGCCTGCTCGCCGAGCCCAACCCCGGGCCGGAGCGTCCGGAGTTGACCGACGCGGTGCTGCGTTACGTGCAGCTGGCCCGGGTCAAGGAGCTGTCGTCGCGGATCCGGGCCCAGCTGTACGCCGCCGGCCGGGCCGGCCGGTACGGCCTGGAGGACCAGGTGAACCTGACCGACCTGCGGGCCCAGCAGTTGGCCGCGTTGGGCGCGTTCCGGGTCGCCGCGACCACCGGCCAGATCCAGGCGTACGACCGGACCTCCCGGCAGGGGGCGTTCGTCGACGCCACCCGGTTGGAGGAGAAGAGCATCACCACCGGCGGCACCGCCCTGCCCGCGGTGTTGCCCGCGAACCAGTGGTGGACGGTCAGCGAGCAGCGGCAGGCGCTGCTGCGGCAGCTGGAGACCCGGGTCCTCGACGACGCGGTGGTCCGGGCCGACGAGGTCAGCGGCGCCCAGTTGCGCACCACCCTGCTGGTGCTCGGTGGCATCGTGGTGGTGCTCGCCCTGGCGGTGCTGCTGGCCGTGCTGATCGGTCGGTCGATCGCGAACTCGATGCAGCGGCTGCGTGACCAGGCACTGCGGATCGCCCAGGTCGAACTCCCGCACGCCCTGGACCGGCTGCGGGCCGTCGACGGCGGGGTGCCGAGGATCGACGTGCCGCCCGCCGTGGTGCGGTCCCTGGACGAGATCGGCGAGCTGGCCGAGGCGTTCGTGGCGGTGCACCGCAGCGCGGTCAGCGTCGCCGTGGAGCAGGCGGAGACCCGCCGTACCGTCAATGCGATGTTCGTGAACCTGGCCCGGCGCAGCCAGGTGCTGGTGGAGCGGCAACTGGAGCTGCTCGACGACCTGGAACGGGAGGAGGCCGACCCGGACCAGCTGGAGAACCTGTTCAAACTGGACCATCTGGCCGCCCGGATGCGCCGTAACGACGAGAGCCTGCTGGTGCTCGCCGGCACCGAGTCCACCCGCCGGTGGAACCGGCCGGTGCGGTTGGGTGCGGTGCTGCTCGCGGCGAGCGCCGAGATCGAGCAGTACCAGCGGGTCCGCCACGAGTCGGTGGCCGACCTCTACGTGGTCGGGCACGCCGTCGGTGAGCTGGTGCACCTGATGGCGGAGCTGCTGGAGAACGCGACTGCCTTCTCCCGGCCGGACACCGCGGTGCGGGTGAGCGCGTGGGCCGAGGGCGGCGGTGCGGTGGTGGAGGTCGCCGACGCCGGTCTCGGCATGAGCCCGGCGGCGTTGGCGCAGGCCAACGCGGTGCTGGCGGCACCACCGGCGGCGGACGTGGCGGCCATCGAGCGGATGGGTCACTTCGTGGTCAGCCACCTGGCCGCACGGCACGGCGTCGGGGTGCAGCTGGCCGCCCCGGGGCAGGGGCTGGTGGCGCGGATCGCGTTGCCGGCGAGCCTGCTCGCGCCGGCGCCCGCCGTGGAGCTGGACATGCCGGTCGGGCAGCGGGCCCTCACCACCGCGGTCACCGCCGCGCCCCGTCCCGTCGGGGCGTCGCGCCAGCCCGGTGCGGTCCACCCGGTCGACCTGCCGGTGGCCGGCCGGCCACCGCAGCAGTGGCCGGGGGTGCCGCAGCAGCGGCCCGACGCGCCGGCCCCGTTGCCGGTCCGCGCCGCGGACGTGCTGGCGCCGGTCGCTGCGCCCCCGGCCGACACCGGTGGCGGCTGGTGGTCCCGGCAGGGTCCGGCCCCGTCGTCGCCGGTGTCGCTGGGGGAGCGCACGCCGGCGCCGCCGCTCGTCCCGGTCACCGGCGGCACCAACGACCGGGGGCTGCCGGTGCGGGTGCCGATGGCCCAGCTGACCTCGGTGACGGAGCCGGCCCGGCCGGCGGCCCGGGTACGCGAGGACCTGGACCCGGAGGCGGTGGGCGGGATGCTGTCCCGGCTCTACAGCGGCGTGCGCCGTGCCGAGGCCGAGGAGACCACCGAGTTAATCTTGCCGCCGGGTGTGCGCAGCGAAGGAGGACGACAGTGATGACGCTGAGTCAGGAGGCGCGTGACCTGAACTGGTTGGTCAACGCGTTCGCGGAGCGGGTGCCGGGTGTGGCGCACGCGGTGGTGGTCTCCTCGGACGGTCTGCTGGTCGCGATCTCGGCGCAGTTGCCCCGGGACCACGCGGACAAGTTGGCCGCGGTCACCTCGGGGTTGATGAGCATCACCGCGGGTGCGGCCCAGATGTTCGACGGCGACATCGTCAAGCAGACGGTGGTCGAGATGGGGCGGGGCTACTTCCTGGTCATGCAGATCCGTGACGGCTCGATCCTGGCCACCCTGGCCGGCGCGGACGCGGACATCGGCGTGGTGGGCTACGAGATGGCCCGGCTGGCCAAGCAGGCCGGCGAGATGCTGACCCCGGCGCTGCGCGCGGAACTCCAGCAGGCACTGCCCCGCTGACGGTCGGTCGGGTGCCGGGCCGGACCGCCCCCACGCGGTCCGGCCGTGCCGGTGGTGCCCCGGTCGCCGGGTTACCGGTCGGCGTCTCTACAGGCCGTTGTCCCGGATGACCTGGCGGTACCAGTGGGCGCTGCGCTTCAGGACGCGCCGCTGGGTCGGGTAGTCCACATAGACCAGCCCCCAGCGCTGGTCGTACCCCTCGGCCCATTCGAAGTTGTCCAGCAGCGACCAGACGTGGTAGCTCTCCAGCGGTACGCCGTCGGCGATGGCCCGGTGGGCGGCGGTGAAGTGGTCGCGCAGGAAGGCGATCCGGCCGGCGTCGTCGACGGTGCCGTCCGGGCCGAGGGTGTCGGGGCAGGGCAGTCCGTTCTCGGTGACGGTGATCGGGATCGGGCCGTAGTCGCGGGTGACCCGGGTCAGGGTGTCGTACATGCCCTGCGGGTAGATCTGCTGCCAGTCCGCCTCGCTGGTGGGCCAGCGGGTGACGGTGTTGCCGTTGCCGGTCAGGTAGAGCGGGGTGTAGTACTGCACCGCGAGCAGGTCCACCGGGGTGGAGATGATTCCCAGGTCGCCGTCGTGGATGCCTTTGACCATCCGGCTGTCCGGGCCGAGGTCGGCCAGTACGTCGGCCGGGTAGGCCCCGGTGAGGATGGAGTCCAGGTAGAGGCGGTTCTCGTACCCGTCGTGCAGCGTGGCGGCGGAGGCCGCGGCGGGGCTGTCGTCGGCGGGGTAGCACGGGTGCAGGTTGAGCGCCGGGCCGATGCGGGTGTCGTAGCCGGTGGCACGCAGCGCGCGGACGGCGAGGCCGTGGGCGAGCTGGAGGTGGTGGGCGACCAGGTAGGCGGCGTCGGCGTCCTGTCGGCCGGGGGCGTGGTGGCCCCAGAGGTAGCCGTTCTGCACCACGGTCTTGGGTTCGTTGATGGTCAACCAGACCGGCACCTGGTCGCCGATGCCCCGGAAGACCGCGTCGGCGTAGTCGGCGAACCGGTGGGCGGTGTCCCGGTTCTCCCAGCCGCCCTCGTCCTGCAACGCCTGCGGCAGGTCCCAGTGGAAGAGGGTGACCATCGGGGCGATGCCGCGTTCGTGCAGTCCGTCGACGAGCCGCTTGTAGAAGTCGAGCCCGCGCTGGTTGGGCTTGCCGGTGCCGTCGGCCTGGATCCGGGGCCAGGAGACGGAGAACCGGTAGCTGCGCAGCCCGAGGTCGCGCATCAGGTCCAGGTCGTCGGCCCAGCGGTGGTAGTGGTCGGCGGCCACGTCACCGGTGTCGCCGTTGTGGGTGCGTCCGGGGGTGTGACTGAAGGTGTCCCAGACCGACTCGCCCCGGCCGTCCTCCTTGGCGGCGCCCTCGATCTGGTAGGCCGAGGTGGCGGCACCCCAGCCGAAGTCGTGGGGGAACCGCAGCCGCTCCGTGGCGGGGTCGGGCGCCGGATCGCCACCCTTCGGCGTGTCGCAGCCGGCGGCCAGGGTGCCGGTGGCCGCGACCAGGCCACCGGCACCGGTGGCGGCGGTGAGCCCGGCGCCGGCGGTGGCGGTGGCGGAGAGCGCGGCGCGGCGCAGCAGGCGTCGCCGGGTGAGTATCGACATGGATGTTTCTCCTCAGGGTGCGGGCCACCCCGACGGCCGGGAGCGCTCCCAGCGCGGGCGTGCGACGGCCCGGCCGCCTCGGGGCGGGCCGCCAGCCTAGAGGGCCGCGCGTGGGCGGCCGGGATGGGGAATCGGGAGTGTGACGGGCGCCGTCGTGGGGACGGTCGGCCCAACTGCCGAGGGGCAGATAGCGATCGAGGCCGGCCGGGCGGCGCGCACGCCTGACCCGTCGGCCTCTTTTCCCGTCGAGTACGGGGGTTTAGTGTGGGGACGGGGGAGGGCAACCCCCGTCCCCACCTGTGTTGCACACACGCACGCTCGAATTGGCGTCCGGCCGTGCGTGTCGCGCGGGAGCCGGGCCACGCGAGTGGCTCTGGTTCCACCTCCCTCCGTGATGGTGGGATGATGGCTGGCGACGGTGTCCGGGCTGGCCCGTCGTCAGCCTTTCGGGCTGAACCCCGTGGTCGGGCGACCACGGTTCTGACCTTCACTTGTTGCATCTCCGTCGATGGAAGCGCTCCCATCGGCGATGCTGCGACTGTAACGCCCGTCACGGCTTTGTGAAAGCCCCTAAACGAGATCGAAACATCGACCTGCGTTTCGATACTGGTAGTTGTCGTGGGAGCGCTTCCATGGCACACTGTCGAATCAACGCAGCGGAGCCAAACACGCGCGAGTGATGGGTCGCCGAGGGCATCCGGGTCTCCCGGACGGCACCCGAAGGAACGGCACGGCCGGCCTGCTCGGCCGTACCCCGTCCCTGCCCCGGCCCACCGGCCGGACCGACCACCATTCCGGCGCCTCCGTCCCCCCGCGCACCCCTGTATCCGCGCGTGGAGGTGCCTCCGCCGGGGCCCGCAGCCCCGGCCCGGTCCGAGGAGACACCGCGCACATGAGACTCATGGCAAGACGTCGCCGCACGGCGATGCTCGCCGCCACCGCACTCGCCATCGGCGGGGTGGGCCTGCCGGCCAGCGCGGCCCAGGCCGCGCCGGCCTGCGACGTGGTCTACGCCACCAACGACTGGGGCAGCGGCTTCACCGCGAACGTCACCATCAAGAACATGGGTGACGCGCTCAGCAGCTGGTCGCTCAAGTGGACCTTCCCGAACAGCAGCCAGCGGGTCACCCAGGGCTGGTCGGCGAAGTGGAGCCAGAGCGGCAGCGAGGTCACCGCCACCAACGAGTCCTACAACGGCAACATCGGGACCGGGGCCTCCACCACCATCGGGTTCAACGGCTCCTACTCGGGCAGCAACCCGAAGCCGACGTCGTTCACCCTCAACGGCACCCCGTGCAACGGCACCCCGGCCAACCAGCCGCCGACGGTCTCCCTCGGTGTGCCCGCCGGCCCGTTCACCGCGCCGGCCGACGTGCCGCTGACCGCCACCGCCAGCGACCCGGACGGGACGATCAGCAAGGTCGAGTTCTACCGCAACGGCATGCTGGTCAACACCGACACCTCCGCGCCGTACGCGTACACGCTGACCTCGCTGCCGTCCGGCAGCTACACGGTCCAGGCCAAGGCGTACGACAACGCCAACGGCATCGGCGTGGCGGAGAAGTCGTTCACCGTCAACCCGGCCACCGGCCCGGCGCTGGTCGCCACGCCGTCCACGGTGAGCGTCAACGAGGGTGGCAGCACCACCTTCAACCTCAAGCTCAGCGCCGCGCCCTCGGGCAACGTGCCGGTCGCCATCACCCGTGCCGGTGACACCGACATCACGGTCTCGCCGGCCAGCGTCACGCTGACCCCGAGCAACTGGAACACCGGGGCCACCGTCACGGTCGCCGCGGCGGAGGACACCGACACCGCCGGTGGCACCGCCACCATCACCGCGGCCGGCACCGGGGTCTCCTCGGTGGTGGTCACCGCCACCGAGATCGACAACGACACCCCCGGCGGGGACAACGCCTACGTGGCGAAGTTCCTCGACCAGTACGGCAAGATCAAGAACTCGGGCTACTTCAGCCCCGAGGGCGTGCCGTACCACTCGATCGAGACGCTGATCGTCGAGGCGCCCGACCACGGCCACGAGACCACCTCCGAGGCGTTCAGCTACTGGCTGTGGCTGGAGGCCTACTACGGCCGGGTCACCCAGAACTGGGCCCCGTTCAACAACGCCTGGACGGTGATGGAGAAGTACATCATCCCGTCGCACGCCGACCAGCCCACCGCGGGCGTCGCCGGCACCCCGCAGTACGCCTCCGAGTACAACCTGCCCAGCCAGTACCCGTCGGCGCTGAACGCCAGCGTCCCGGTCGGCCAGGACCCGCTGCGCTCGGAGCTGCAGTCCACCTACGGCACCGGCGACATCTACGGCATGCACTGGCTGATGGACGTCGACAACACCTACGGCTTCGGCCGCTGCGGTGACGGCACCACCAAGCCGGCCTACATCAACACCTTCCAGCGGGGCACCCAGGAGTCGGTGTGGGAGACCATCCCGCAGCCCTCCTGCGACACCTTCAAGCACGGCGGCCAGTACGGCTACCTCGACCTGTTCGTCAAGGACTCGGGTGCCCCCGCCAAGCAGTGGAAGTACACCAACGCCCCGGACGCCGACGCCCGCGCCGTGCAGGCCGCGTACTGGGCGCTGACCTGGGCCAAGGCGCAGGGCAAGCAGGCCGACGTCGCGGCCACCGTGGCCAAGGCCGCCAAGATGGGCGACTACCTGCGGTACGCGATGTTCGACAAGTACTTCAAGAAGATCGGCAACTGCGTCGGGGCCAGCACCTGCGCCGCCGGCACCGGCAAGGACTCGGCGCACTACCTGCTGTCCTGGTACTACGCCTGGGGTGGCGCGTACGACGCCAGCGCGGGCTGGTCCTGGCGGATCGGTTCCAGCCACAACCACTTCGGCTACCAGAACCCGTTCGCGGCCTGGGCGATGACCAACATCAGCGAGCTCAAGCCGAAGTCCCCGACCGCGGTCGCGGACTGGCAGAAGAGCTTCGACCGGCAGCTGGAGTTCTACACCTGGCTCCAGTCCGCCGAGGGCGGCATCGCCGGTGGCGCCACCAACAGCTGGGACGGTAGTTACGCCCAGCCGCCGGCCGGCACCGCCACCTTCTACGGCATGTTCTACGACGTCGACCCGGTCTACAACGACCCGCCGTCGAACCAGTGGTTCGGCATGCAGGTCTGGTCGATGCAGCGCATCGCCGAGCTGTACCTGGAGACCGGCAACACCAAGGCCAAGGCGCTGCTCGACAAGTGGGTGCCGTGGGCGATCGCCAACACCAAGCTGGGCACCAACTGGGCGGTTCCGTCCGAGCTGAAGTGGACGGGCCAGCCCGCCAACTGGAACCCGAGCAGCCCGGCGTCCAACACCGGCCTGCACGTCGAGGTCAGCTCCACGGGTCAGGACGTCGGCGTCACCGGCTCCCTCGCCCGGACCCTGATCGCGTACGCGGCCAAGTCCGGCAACACGCAGGCCAAGACCACCGCGAAGGGTCTGCTGGACGCGCTCTCGGCGGCCAGCGACAGCAAGGGTGTGTCGACGACGGAGACGCGCGGCGACTACAAGCGCTTCGACGACGTCTACAACGCCGCCGACGGTCAGGGCCTCTACGTGCCGCCGGGCTGGACCGGGAAGATGCCCAACGGCGACACCATCGCCGCCGGCAAGAGCTTCCTGGACATCCGGTCGTTCTACAAGAACGACCCGGACTGGCCGAAGGTCGACGCGTACCTCAAGGGCGGCCCCGAGCCGACGTTCAACTACCACCGGTTCTGGGCCCAGTCCGACATCGCCATGGCGTACGCGGACTACGGGATGCTCTTCCCGAACGGCTGAGTTGACCCTGCCGGGTGGGTGGCGCGGCGCCGCCCACCCGGAGGCCGACCGGGCCCGGGGGAGCGGACGCCCGGTCGGCGGGCGGCCTGATTCCCACGGTCAGGCCGGGGGTGGGTCGACCGTCCGGCCGACGCAGCGGAACGGCCGGCCCACCCCACCATCCCCTTTCCCGCTCCGGCGGGAAAGGGCTGTGAAAAAAGAGGGCGCGCGGGATAACGCGACGCCACCTGACGGAGTACCGTGTTGATCGGAGAGGCCGCTCCCCCCGTGGCGGCCTCTCCATTAACGTCTCCACCCCTGACCACACCTCAGCCCCCGGCCGTCGGCCGTGGCCCGGCCGCGCCTCAGCCCTCCGGCCGCGCCTCAGCGGGGTCCACCGGGTGTCGCAGCCCCGGATGACCGGTCGGTAGCGACCGGCGGATCACCACCCAGCTCACCGTCAGCGCCGCCGCCACCAGCGGCCAGGTCAGCGCGACCCGGGCCACGGTCAACGCGAGCACCTGCCCGCCCAGCCACAGCGGCAGGAACACCGCCACCCGCACGACGTACGTCGCCGCCCACACCCAACTGCCCCGCCCGTACGCCCGCAGCAGCGCCGGGTCGCGCCGCCACCGCCCGCGCTGGCGCAACGCCGCCCCGACGACCACCCCGAGCAGCGGCCGGCGTACCACGATGCTCACCATCCAGACCAGCGCGCTGGCGAGGTTGGAGAAGACCTGCACCGCGAAGAAGTCGGCGGCCCGGCCGGTGCGCAACGCCACCACCGCGGCCAGGCAGACCGCCAGCAGTCCGATCAGCACCGCCCGGGGACGGTCCCCGCGCCGCCACCGCCACAACGCCACCGCCGTACCGGCCAGCACGGCCACGGCGACCCCGCCGACGACGGACCGTCCGGTGGCCAGCCAGCCGATGGTGAACGCGACCGGCGGCAGGGTCGCGTCGACCGCGCCACCGCGCCCACCGAGCAGACCGGCCAACGAATCTCCCTGCTCCGGCGGCTGCGGTGCCGGCCCGTGCGGTGCCGGCCCGTGCGGTGCCGGCCCGTGGGGTGCCGGCCCGTGCGGTGCCGGCCCGTGCGGTGCCGCCGGGTCCCCGGCCGGCGGTGGTGCGGCGGTCGGCTGGCCGGTCGCCGTGGGCGCGGCGGCGGACCGTCCGGCCGGCGGGTTCCCGGCCGGTGGCTGCGGGGACGGCCCGTGCGGCGGCGGTGCCGGCGGGTCCCCGGACGGCGGCTGCCGGGTCGATCGTCCGTGCTGCGGTGTGCCGGTCACCGTCACCTCCCGTGGTCCCGTGTCAAGGTATCCGGGTCGAGCCGGTGGGCCCCCGCGCGACGTGCCGGTCATGCCGCTACGGTGTGCGGGTGCGAGCGACGGCAAGGGGTTGGACCGCGGTCTGGTTGGTCGTGCTGGCGTTGGCCCAGACGGCGGCCTTCCTGCTGGTGTGGCGGTTCGCCGTGCACACCGGCACCGGGCAGTGGCTCGACACGGTCGCGTTGACCGGCAACCGGATCGGCCAGGACCGCATCGACGGGCTGGTCAACCGGATCCTCAACGCCATGTCGGTGGTCTCCCTGCTGGCGGCCATGGTGGTGATCTTCTTCATCGCCCTGATCCGGGGCCGCAAGGCGCTCGCCATCTCGGCCACCCTGCTGATCGCCGGGGCGAACGTCACCACCCAGGTGCTCAAGTACGTCATCGACCGACCCGCGCTCGGCATCGACCCGCAACGCGACGCGGTCGGCAACAGCCTGCCCAGTGGACACACCACCATCGCCGCCTCGGTGGCGCTGGCGCTGATCCTGGTGCTGCCGGCCAAGGTGCGCGTCCTCGGGGCGTTCCTCGGCACCGCGTACGCGGCCGTCGCCGGGGTCGCCACCCTCTCCGCCGGCTGGCACCGGCCCAGCGACGCGATCGCCGCGTTCCTGGTGGTCGGGGCCTGGGCGGCGTTGGCCGGGCTGCTCCTGCTGATCTTCCAGCACGAGCAGGCGCAGGTCGCTCCCGACGACGCCCACAAGGTGGCCGCCAGCGTGCTCGGCATCGGCGGTCTGCTCGCCGTCCTCGGCTGCGGCATCGCCCTGTCCGGCCTGCTCGACCAGCAGCAGACGCCGGTGGACGAGCTGACCCGCCGCACCCTGTTCATCGGGTACGCCGGCAGCGCCGCCGGGATCGCCGGCACCATGGGGGTGGTGGCGGCGCTGGTGCTGCTGTCCGTGCACCGCCTGGTGCCCCGCTGGAAGGGTTGAGGACCTCCCGACCATGACGTCGCTGGCCGGTACGGCATTCCGAGTCGAATGTGCCCGGCTGGCCGTGGTCCTGGCCACGCTGACCGACGCGGACCTGGACCGGCCCACCCCGTGCCCGCCCTGGGCGGTCCGGGACCTCGTCGCCCACGTCCGCACGGGTGCCGGACGGCTGGTCGACATGCTCGCCGCGCCCGCGCCGCCGCGCGCCGAGGTGGACGCCGCCGGCTACTTCGGCCCGGCGAAGTTCACCCCCCAGGTCGACGCCGACCGGATCGCCAGCGCCCGGCGGGCGGCCCGCGATCCCGCCGCCCCGACCGGGTCCACGGAAGCGGTGACGACCGCCGCGGCCTTCACCGCCACCTGGCGGGCCACCGACGCGGCGGTGCGGGCGCAGCCCGCCGACCGGGTCGTCCGCACCCGCCACGGTGACCCGATGACGGTGCACGAGTTCCTGGTGACCCGCGTGGTGGAGGTCGGCGTGCACGGGCTGGACCTGGCGGTGGCGCTGCACCGCGAGCCGTGGCTCACCCCCGCCGCCGCGCGGGTGATCGCCGACCTGGTCACCGGGGGACGACCGGTCCCGGACGGGCTCGGCTGGGACCGTCTCACCCTGGTCCGCAAGACCACCGGCCGGGCCCCGCTCACCGTCGCCGAGCGGCGGATCGTCACGGCGCAACCCTGGCCCCACCTGTTCCTCACCGCCCCCACCTGACCCACCCCCGCGCTGCTGTGCCCCGCGCTGCTGGCTCCCGCTGCTGTGCCCCCGCGACTGTGCCCCGGTGATCAAGAGGTTCGCGTCAGTTCTGATCATCAACGTGACGCAAACTTCTTGATCACCGGGGTCAGGCCCACCCGGCGGGGCGGGTGGGGTGGGGTGGTTACAGGGGTGGGGCGGGGGGTTCCGGGGGGCGGCCCCGGCCCGGCGGGCGCCGGCCGCCGCGACCCCGCCGAGCACCAGCGCGGCCACCGTGGCGGAGACCAGCGGCACCACGTGCAGCAGCAGCGGGAAGAGCACGACCAGCAGCACCGCCGCGAGCCACCGCGACGGCGACACCCGGCCGAAGACCTCGTACTCGAAGCGGGCGCGGGCGAGCAGGAAGAGCACCGGGCCGCCCACCACCAGCACCACCCACGCCGCCTCCGGGGAGGTGAACGGGTGCTCGATGGTCAGCTCGTACCCGATCGCCGTACCGACCAGCCCCACCACCATCGCCAGGTGGGTGTCCGCCGCCGAGCGGCCGGTGTCCGACGGGTGCCGGGACCGCACCACCGCCTCGGCGAGCACCTGCCCGGCCCGCTGCACGTAGATCCGCCACAGCAGCACCGAGGTCACCAACGCCACCGCGAACGCGCCGGTCCGGGCCGGGTCGAACGGACCCGTGCTGTACGCCAGCCCGCCCACCAGGATCGTCTCGCCCAACGCGACCAGGAAGAACTGCTGGTACCGCTCGGCCAGGTGTTCCCCGGCGACGTCCCAGCGGCTCGCCCTCGACCGGCCCAGCCCCGGCACCGGCCACCCGAACCGGGCGGCCAGGTACTCCACGACCAGCGCCAGCGCCCAGAGCAGCCCCCGGGGGGTGGGCGACAGGAACGCCCCGGTCAGCCAGAGCACCCCGGTCGCGCCGAAGGTGACGAGCATGCGCAGCTTGAGCCGCCGGTACTCGTGGCTGCCGAGGGCCAGCAGCAGCAGACCCGGGCGGGACACCTGCGTCACCACGTACGCCACCGCGAACGCCAGCCCGGTGGAGGTGAACGCGTGGGGGATCGCCACCCCCATCACCATGCTGCCGATCAGGGCGGTGATCACCACGAACTGGAGCCAGCCGTGGTGCGGGTCGTACCGGCTGGTCGTCCACGCGGTGCCCTGCCAGACCGCCCAGAGCGCGAGCAGCAGCAGCAGCGTCTTGACGCCCCCGGTGACCGGGGACCAGCCGGTGGTGCCGCCGGGCTCCAGGGCCAGGTCCTCGAAGGCGCGGAACGAGATCCGGGTGAGCGCGAAGACGTACACCAGGTCGAAGAAGAGTTCCAGGAACGTGGCCCGCTGGGCCGATCCGGTACGCCGCAGCGGAGCGGCCTCCTCGCCGCCCGTCATAATCGTCGGCAGTCGCCGTCGGCCCGGCCCACCAGGGGTTCGTAACATCCCGGGCGGCTGCGGCGGCGGGCATCGCCGAATCCACCCCGGTGCCGGCCTTGTTCCGGCCGGGGCGAGCGGGCACGATCGACCGGATGACGAACCGATGGGGCTTCACCGTGCCGCTGACCGGTGTCCCGCTCGCCGAGCACGCGGCCGGCTACGCGGCCCTGGCAGAGGCCGGTTTCACCGACCTGTGGTCGTCGGAGGTCAACGGCACCGACGCGTTCACCCCGCTGGCGCTGGCCGCCGCCTGGCAACCCGGACTGCGGCTGGGCACCGCGATCACCCCCGCCTTCACCCGGGGGCCGGGCCTGCTAGCGATGAGCGCGGCGGCGCTGGCCGAGGCCGCCCCGGGCCGGTTCGCCCTCGGCATCGGCGCGTCCTCCCCGGTGGTGGTGGGGGACTGGAACGGCGTGCCGTACACCGAGCCGTTCCGGCGCACCCGCGACCTGCTGCGGTTCCTCCGGCCGGCGCTGCGGGGCGAGACGGTCGACGGGGCGTTCGACACGTTCCGGGTGCGCCGGTTCACCCTGGAACGCCCGCCGGCCAGCCCACCGCCGCTGCTGCTGGCCGCCCTGCGCCCGGGGATGCTGCGGCTGGCCGCCGCCGAGGCCGACGGGGTGATCCTCAACTGGCTGGCCGCCGACGACGTCGCGCAGGCCCTCGCCGAGCTGACCGGGCGCGGCCCCGGCTTCGAGGTGGTCGCCCGGATCTTCGTCTGCCCCACCGAGGACGCCGGCTACGCCCGTACCCTCGGCCGGCGGCTGATCACCAGCTACCTCACCGTCCCCGCGTACGCGGAGTTCCACCGTTGGCTGGGGCGGGAGGACGTGCTCGGCCCGGTCTGGGCGGCCTGGGCGGCAGGTGACCGGCGGGCCGCCGCCGCGGCCGTGCCCGACGAGGTGGTCGACGCGCTGATCCTGCACGGCTCGCCCGAGCACTGCCGCGACCAGGTCCGCCGCTACGCCGACGCGGGCGTGGACGTGCCGGTGCTGGCCCTGCTGCCCACCCCGGAGGTGACCGCCGGTGGGGCCGCCGCCCTGGGTGAGCTGATCAGCCGGCTGGGCCCGCCGTCGGCGGTGGACGCCGGGCGGCCGGCGGAACGGGGCTGAGATGAACCTGACCGACCGGGTGGTGGTGATCACCGGGGGAGCGGGGGGCATCGGCGCGGCGCTGGCCCGCCGCTTCGCCGCCGAAGGGGCCGCCGCCGTCGTCCTGGCCGATCTCGACGCCCGCGCGACCGCCGCCGTCGCCGAGGCGGTCGGCCCGGTCGCCCGGGGGGTCGCCGTCGACGCCGCCGACGAGGGCCAGGTCCGCGACCTGGTCGCCGACACCGAGCGACGGTACGGCCGGATCGACCTGTTCTGCGCCAACGCGGGCGTGGCCACCGGCGCCGGCATCGACGCCCCCGACGACGACTGGGACCGCGCCTGGCGGGTCAACGTGCTCGCCCACGTGTACGCCGCCCGCGCCGTGCTGCCCGGCATGCTGGCCCGGGGCGGCGGCCACCTGCTGCACACCTGCTCGGCAGCCGGGGTGCTCACGGCGGTCGGCGACGCCCCGTACACGGCCACCAAACACGCGGCGGTCGGGCTGGCCGAGTGGTTGGCGGTCACCTACCGGGACCAGGGCATCCGGGTCAGCGCCCTGTGCCCGCAGGGGGTGGACACCCCGATGCTCGCCGACGGGCTGGCCACCGGCCACCTGGCCGCCCGGGTGATCGCCGCCTCCGGCCCGGTGCTCACCCCCGACCAGGTCGCCGACGCGGCGGTCGCCGGGCTCGCCGAGGAACGCTTCCTCATCCTGCCCCACCCCGAGGTCGCCGGGTACGCGCTGCGCCGCGCCGAGGACCCGGACGGCTGGCAGGCGGGCCTGCGTAAACTGGTCCGCCGGCTGCGGGCCGCCGGCCCACCACCGGCGTAGCCGGCCCCGGCCCACCACCGGCGTAGCCGGCCCCGGCCCACCACGATCCGGTCCGGGCTGCCGGGGTCCGGTTCCGCGTCGCCAGGGTCCGGCCCACGGTCGAGGTGGTCCCGTCCCGCCACCGTCCGGTCCGGCGGGCCTCACCGTGCCCCGGTCTCCCGGGGCAGGGAACCGGTCAGCGGGGCCAGCGCAGGGGACCGGGATGTGCCGACCACAGCAACCGCCGCCAGCGGGGCCGGGCCGCCCGCAGCGCCGCCGCGTACCCCACGGCGACGTCCCGGGCCCGGTCGGCCTGGGCGTCGGTCAGCGTGCCCGGCGCGAAGGCCGCCTGGTTGAGCAGCCCGGCGAGTTCCGCCAACCCCACCGGGTCCGCACCGGGGTCACCGGTGCCGGCACCCCCGGCAGGGCGGGAACCCTCGGCCCGGCCGGTGTCCTCGGCGAGGGCGCGGCGGGCCCGGTCGGCGACCTCGGTGGCGGAGAGGTCCCCGCCGACCGGCCGTCCCGACAGTCGCAGCGCGTCGGTGGTGTGCCGCCACGCGCCGCCCACCCGGGTCCCCGGGTCGCCCCGGCCCAACCGGGCCCGGGTCTGCGCCCGGCGGCACCCGACCAGCCCGGCGAGGACCAGCCCCGCCAGCAGCAACCCACCGGTGCCGAACCCCACCAGCAGCGGCGTCGGCCCGCCGCGCTCCCCGGTGCTCCGGCCCGGCGCGGTCGCCGCCGGTGGGGTGGCCGGTGGGGTGGCCGGTGGGGTCGCGGTCGGCTCGGGCACCTCCGACGGCGGCGGGCTCGGCGGGGCCGGCCGGAAGTCGTCCTCCACCGGCCGGGGCGCGGTGTCCGGGCGGGGCCGGGGGTCGAACGGCACCCACCCCACCCCGGCGAAGAGCACCTCCGGCCAGGCGTACGCGTCGGCGGCCCGCACCGGTCCGTCACCCCGGGCGGTGAACCCCACCACCACCCGGGTCGGCAGGCCGGTCAACCGGCCCAGCACCGCGAAGGCGGCGGCGAACTGCTCGGAGGTGCCCCGCTGGCCGCCGCCACCGCGCGGCCCGAACAGGAAGAACTCCAGGTTCGGGTACGCGTGCCCGCTCGGCGCGTCCGCCACCAGCCGGTAGTGCTCGGCGAGGAACTGCTCCACCGCCGCCGCCCGCGCGTACGGGGCGCCGTTCTCCTCGGCCAGGTGGGTGGCGAGCCGGCGCAACCGTTCCGGCGTCCCGTCGGGCACCCGCAGCACCCGGGCCACCTGCGCCCCGGCCGGTACGTCGGCGGTGGCGAGCAGGTTCACGTCCAGCCGTTCCCGCGCCGAGGTGACCGTGTACCTCAACCCCGGGGTCAGCCCCTCCGGCCGGATCAACGTGCCGCTCTGCGGGTCGTACGCCACCCGGGCCCCGTCGACAGTGCGGGGGGTGGCCACCGCGGGCAGCAGCCGGCCGGTCAACCCGGCCACGGTGATCTCCTGCCGGACGGTGTCCGCCGCCTGCGGGTCACCGCCGGGCAGGACCCGACCGGCGGTGCGGTAGGTCGCCCCGACCCGCCAGGTCACCCCGTCGTAGTCGCTGAGCACGGCCAGCCGGATCGTGGTCGGCCCCTCGCCCGGGGCCCGGGTCGACACGTCCAGCAGCTTCTGCTGCGGCTCCAACGCCCAGCCGGAGATCCGGATCAGCGGGTTCTCGTCCAGCGACTCCACCCGGGGCGGTGGCACGTAGCGGCGCGGGTCGACCGGCCGGTCGTCGATCCGGCCGGCGAGGGCCGGCCCGAGCAGCGCGGCGGACCCGACCACCACCGCCACCCCGGCGGCGGCGACCACCGTCGCCCGGGCCCGCACCGGGCCGCGTACGGCCGGCGGCAGCCCGGCGGCCGGGTCGCCTCCCGGCGTGCGGCCGGCGGCCAGGGCGAGCGCGACCAGCCCGGCGAAGACCACCGACGACCCGACCGCCGGTTCCGCGTTCGGGCCGACGACGTAGACGGCCCCGGCGTACAGCGCGGTGGCCGGGAGGAAACCGAGCAGCACCCGACCGGCCCGCAGCGCCACCTCGGCACCGGCCAGCCCGGCCAACCAGGCGGCGACCACCGGCACCAGCACCGTGTCCGGGGCCGGTTCGACCGGGATCATCGCGGTGAGCAGCCGGGGCACCGCGTTGGCGGCGGCGTCGGCGGTCACGTCGAGGAATCCGCCCGGCAGGTCGGCGTGTGCGGCGGCGAGCCGCACCGACCAGGCCGTCGCGCCGAGCATGGCGGCCACCGACAGCGGCGCCACCTGCCAGGACGGCAACCGGCGGGCGGCCACGCTGACCAGCACCGCCGCCAGGGCCGCGCCGCTCACCAGCCGGGTCAGCAGGTCACCGGCGTACACCCGGTCGAGTGCCACGCCGGCCAGGCCGATGGCGGCGACGAGCGTCACCGGCACCACGGCCGCCCGCAGCACCCGGGCGACGGCCCGGCCCGGCCCACCGCCGGCCGGGCCACCCGCCCGCGCCCGGTCCGGTCGGGCGGCGTCGGGCCGCTCGGTCACCGTCACCATCGGCCGGTCGCGTCCCACGCGGCGGCGAACGCCGCGCCGTCGACCGCGTCGAGCACCACCGGCCCGGCCGCCGTCGGCGTCGGCCCGGCCGCCCCCAACACCCCCACCAGCACCGACGGGTACGCCCCGCGCAGCGCGCCCACCCGGCCGACGTCGTCGCGGCCCCCGGGGCCGGTGAGGAAGACCAGCGTGTCGCCCGGCCGGTCGGCGCGCAGCCGGGTCAGGGTGGCGTCCAACGCCGCACCGTCGCGGTCACCCGTCGTCGCGCCGTCGGGCCCCGGCCCGAGGGGTCGGTCAGGGTCACCGCGGCCAGCCGGTCCAGCGGCGGGTCAGCCGTCCGGTCGTCGGCCGGGTCCACCAGCAGCAGCACCACCGGCAGGTCCTGGCGGAACGCGGCCACCACCAGCGACGCCGCCGCCTCGCAGGCCGCCTCGAACGACCCGGCCACCCCGCCGACCCGGTCCGGGTGGGCGGCCGACCGGTTGTCCAACAGCACCACGATCCGGGGCAGCGACGTGTCCACGTTCTCCCGCACCATCAGCTCACCCACCCGGGCGCTGGTCCGCCAGTGCACCCGGCGCAACTCGTCGCCGACCACGTACTCCCGCAGCGAGTCGAAGGTGATCGACCCGTGCGGCACCCCGTCCACCCGGCCGTCCAGGCTGCGCCCCGCCCCGGTCGGCACCGCCGTCAACGGGTGCACCCGGGGATGCACCCGGACCACCGCCGTCGGCCCGTACGCGCGGGTCGCGGCGGACAGGCCCAGCGGGTCGCGGCGGGTCACCCGCAGCGGCCCCACCGGCAGCACCCCGCGTCGACGGGTCGGCACGTCGTACCCGAGGCCGGTGTCCCGGCCGGGACGCAGCCGCACCACCGGCACCGGCACCGGCCGGCCCGCGCACCGGTCCTCGGCCAGCAGGCTGCCCACCCGCAGCCGCCCGGCGTTGCGGACGGTCAGGGCCATCCGCGCCGGCTCACCCACCGCCACCCGGTCCGGGTCGGCGGTGCGGGACACCACCAGCCGGGGGGTGCGGGCCGCCACCAGCACCGCCTGCCCGACCGCCACCGCGCCCGCCGCCCCCAGCACGGCCAGCTCCGGGTACGCGAACCGCAACCCCGCGCCGAGCAACGCGGTCGCGGCGACGAGCAGCCCGGTACCCCGGGCGGTGAGCCCCACGCCCGGCCCGCTCAGCCGTGCGTCGGGGTCGACTGGCCCGACGGCAGCGGCACCGGCACCGACGCCACCGCATGACGCAGCACGTCGGCGGCGGTCACCCCGCGCACCTGCGCGTCGGCGGTGAGCAGCAGCCGGTGGGCGAAGACCGGCTCGACGAGCGCCTTCAGGTCCTCCGGCATGATCCACCCCCGGCCGTCGATCAGCGCGTACGCGCACGCCGCCCGGGTCAACGCGATCACCCCCCGGGGGCTGACCCCCACCCGTACCTGCGGGTGCTGGCGGGTCGCCGTGGCCAGCCGGACGGCGTACCCGTAGAGGGGTTCGGCGATGTGCACCCGGCGGGCCATCCGGACCATCTCCCCGACGGTCGCCGTGTCGGTGACCGGTTGCAGCGAGTCGGGGGAGCGGACCGTCGCCCCGCGCAGCACCTCCACCTCCACCGCCTCGTCGGGGTACCCCACCGACAGCTTCACCAGGAACCGGTCCAGCTGGGCCTCGGGCAGCCGGTACGTGCCGTCCATCTCCACCGGGTTCTGGGTGGCGACCACCAGGAACGGCTGCGGCACCGGGTGCCGGACCCCGTCCACCGTGACCGTCCGTTCCTCCATCACCTCCAGCAGCGCCGACTGGGTCTTGGGGGAGGCCCGGTTGATCTCGTCGGCGATGACGATGTTGGCGAACACCGGCCCCGGATGGAACTCGAACCCTCGGGTGGCCTGGTTGAAGATCGTCACCCCGGAGACGTCCGAGGGCAGCAGGTCCGGGGTGAACTGGATGCGCCGCCACTGGCCCTGCACCGTCGCCGCCACCGCCCGCGCCAGGGTGGTCTTGCCCACCCCCGGCACGTCCTCCAGCAGCACGTGCCCCTGGGCGAACAGTGCGGTCAACGCCAACCGCACCACCTCCGGCTTGCCCAGCACGACCGCGTTGACGTTCTCCGCCAGCCGGGCGGCCAGGGCGGCGAAACCCTGGACCTCCGGCTGGCTGAGCGGTGCGGGGGTGTCGTTCACGACGGCGGGATGCTCCTCGGCTGCGGCGACGCTGGTCAACAGGTGGGCAGCACGGCGATGTCGTCACCGCCGGCCAGGTTGAGCCAGGCCCAGGGGATGTAGTTGCGGCCCTGGTAGTCGACCCGGACCCACCAGGTGGACTGCTTCTGGTCGTTGTAGATCCAGGAGTCGACGTTCTCGCCCTGCCGCCGACAGTACGCCCGCAGCCGGGTGCCCGGCTTCGCCCAACCGACCTGTTCGTCGTTGTCCTGCCGGGGCACCGAGAAGACCTCGTTGCCGTTGCGACCGTCCACATCGCGGTCGCAGTAGGTGCGTTGGTCGCCGTCCGGCCCGTTGACGCAGGTCGCCACCCCGTAGAGCGGGTCGGTGCCCTGCGCCCGGGTAGCCGTGCCCCGGCCGGCGGCGTTGCTGGCCGTGACCGTCACCGTGTACGCCGTACCCGGGGTCAGGCCGGTCACCCGCAGGCTGGCGCAGCTGCCCGTGGCGCTCTTCCCCCCGGTGGCGGCGGTGCAGGTCGGCTCCCCACCACCGGCGTCCACGGTGAACGTCACCGTCACCGACGTCGCCTCCGCCGAGGACCCGGTCACCGTCACCCGGGGCACCGCCACCGTCCGCGCGGTCGCGGTGGCCTCCGGCCCCGGGCCGGCCTCGTTGACCGCCTTCACCCGGACCATCACGTTCTGCCCGTCGTCCAGCCCGCTGACCGTCGTGGCGGTGTCGGTCACCTCGCTGGTCCGCCCGCCCACGTCGACCTGGTAGCGGCTCACCGGCCGGCCGTTCGCCGCCGCCGGGGACCACCGCACCGCGATCGTGCCCGGCCGGTCGGCCACCGTGGCCGCCCGCAGGTCCACCGGCTGCCCCGGAGCGGCGAACGGCACCACAGTGGCACTGATCGGGGAGGCCGCCGAGGCGGCACCCCGGTCGTTGACCGAGGTCACCGTGAACGCGTACTGCGTGCCGTACGTCAACTCGCCGGCCGGCACCACCAGCTCCGTACGGCGCGACTCGCCGACCGGGGCGCTCGCGCCGGCCGAGGTCGCGGTGACCACGTACCGGGCGATGCGGTTGCCCTGCCCGTCGGCGGCCGGCCACCGCACCAGCACGGTCCCGTCGGCGCGGGCCTGCGCGGTGACCTCGGCCGGCGGGGCGGGCACCGCCGACGTCGGGGTCACCGGGTTGCTGCGCCGGGCGGGGCCGTCGCCCTTCGCGTTCACCGCGTGCACCGAGAACGTGTACGTCGCGCCGTTGGTCAGTTCGGTGATCTCCACGGCCCGCTGGTTCGCCCCCACCTCGTGACGTTGGCCGGCGCCCTCCACCACGTACCGCAGGACGGCCGCACCGTTCGCGGCGGCCGGTCGCCAGGCGACCCGGGCCCGCGCGTCACCGGCGGTGGCGGTGACCTGCCGGGGCGCACCGGGCTTGCCCACCCGGGGTTTCGGCGGCGGAGGCGGCGGGGGCGGGTCCGGCGGCGGGTCCCCGCCCAGCACGTCGTTGGCGTACTTGTCGACGGTGCGCACCCGGTGCGCGTCGTCGACCACCCGGGCGGTGGCCGCACCGGGGGCGTTGATGAACAGGTGGTTCTCCCGCACCTCCAGCTCCCACGGGCCGGCGGCCCGGCCGGGGCGGATGGTCTCCACCAGCCGCCCGTCGCCGTCGAAGGCGTAGACCGCGCCGGTGACCCCGTCGGCGCAGTAGAACCGGCCCGCCCAGGCGACGGCCGGCCCGACCCGGTCGCCGCTGCCCGGCACGACGAACCGGGTGACCACCCGGCCGTCACCGACCGCGAGCACCCGCCGGTCACCGCCGATCGTCACCGGCACCACCGGGCCGCTGGTCCGCGCCGGCACCGCGCCACCCGCGGCGTCCCCGAGCACGGTACGCCGGGTCTGCCCGGCCCGGACCGTCACCAACGTGCCGGTGGTCCGATCCAGCACCGCCACCCCGTCGTCCAGCGTGGACAGGGCCAACTCGTGGTGCGGTTCGGCCACCGGACGGGTCTCCACCCGCTGCGGACCCCGACCGTCGGCCGCCCCCGACACCGGGCCGGACGGCAGCGCGGCGGGGGTGACCGCCGAGACGGTGCCCTCCGTCGGCACCGCGATCCACAGCCGGCCCCGACCGTCGAACGCGCCGGCCGTGATGCCCGGCGGAAAGAGCACCGGCTCACCCACCGGCACCAGCGAACGGGGGTCGAGCTGGCGCACCACCCCCCGCACCGCGTCCACCACGAACGCGGCGTCGTCGTGCAGCACCACGTTGACCCCGAGACCCGGCGTGGTGGGGGTGGTCGCGGTGATTTGGAGGGTGGCCAGGTCGAGCGCGCTGACCTGACCGGTCTCCAGGTCCCGCAGGATCAGCAACCGGTCGGTCTGGGTGACCTGCACCTGATGCTGCCGGGCCCCGGGGACCTCCTTGCGGGTGTCCACCCTGGCGGTGATCCCGTTGACCCGGGCCAACTCGCCGCGGGTGCTGCTCCACAACCAACTGCTGGCGTCGAAGCTGGCCAACGCGTCCTCGGCGGCACCCCGGCCGAGCAGGGTGAGCCCCAACGCCGCCACCAACGCGGTCACCGTACCGACCGTGACCAGCCCGCCGCGTAACCGGGAACGTCGGCGGGACGTGCCGGCGTCGGCGCTCGGGGCGTCGTCGATGCTGGCCACAGCGGGCTGCCCTCCGTCCGGTGGCCCGGGGCGGCGTGCCGGGTGCCGGACGCCCGCGCCTGAACCGTGGGCCATCATAGGGGCCACTCCGGGACGACGAAACCCGTACCGTTCCGATTCGGACACCCAGCGTTCCGGGATGCCGGGGCGACGTGCCGTCGCGGTGCCGGTCGCCGTCGACCGGTCAGCCGCTCGGCGACGGTCGGACCCGGTCGGTGCAGACCTGACCGGAGGTGGCGAACGCGTCCGTCGAGTAGACCGCCAGCACCGTGAAGCAGTAGTTCACCTCGGCGTTCAGCCCGTTGACCGTGAAGCTGGTCTGTCCGGGGTCGACGGTGGCCATCACCCCGAGCGCCCGACCGGTGCGTCCACCCGCGACCATGAACGGCACCGACCCGTTGCTCGGATCGGACCAGGTGACCGTGATGGTGGCGGCGTCGTCGCGCAACTTCAGGTCGGCCGGGGGCGGCCCCGCCGTCTCCCGGGGCGCGGTGCCGGTCGACCGCTGCGGCCCGTCCGCGTGCCGGCTCAGGGTCACCGCCCCGATCGTGCCTCCGACGGCGAGCACCACCACCCCGACCACCACGGCCACCGTCCGGCCCCGCCGGCGCGGGCGTCCGTCCCGTGTCGGGTACGACGGCGTCAGCTCCGGATAACCCGTCTCCTCCACCTCCGGCGGTACGCCCCGGCCGGTGCCACGTCCACCGTCGTACCCGGCTGACGAACCGGAGCCGGTCGGTGAACCCGGCTGTGCCGGTGCCTGCGGCCCGGACTGCGGGACCACCTGCCGCGTCGGCTCGGGGGCGGCCGGTGGCCTGAGTTCCTGCGCACTGTCCGCTGCCGGTGGGGATGCCGGTGCCGGTGGTGGCGCTGGCGGTGGTGGCGGTGCCGCTGGTGGCGGTGATGGTGATGCCGGTGGCGGTGGCGGTTCGAAGCCCCGCCCGGTTGCCGGTGCCGACGGTGCGCCGGGGGTTGGTCCCGTGTCCGGTGGCTGTACGGCGGTCCGTGCCGTCGTCGGTGGCGGCTGGGGAGCCTGCTCGGTCATCGGAGCCAGCGGTAGGGTGATCGACCGCCCCGATGCCACGTCGCCCCACGTCGGGCCGTCGGCGGGGGCATCGTCGTCCTCGTCTGGTCCGCCGAGACCTGCGGGGTGCCCGGCGGTCGAGGCCGGGACGGGTGTGCCCCCGGCGGAGCCCCGCGAATCGGGGGCATCGGCCGGGACGGCATCCCGCCCGGCCCGCGGTGGCGGCGGTACCACTGCCGGCGGGGTGACCATGGCCGGCGGCGGTGCGGCTGCGGGTGGGGGCGACGCGGGACCTGGTGCCGTCCGTGGTGGTACCGGTGGTGAGGAGTGCGCCGACGACGGTGGGGACGCCGGTGGGAAATCCGCAGGAGAGGGCACGGTCGCTGTCGGCGGTGGCTGGGCTGCGAAGCCGGACCCTGCCGTGGACGCCGGACCTGTGGTGTGGTCGACGGCTGGGGTGGGTGCCGGGTCGGGTGGGGTGGCGGAGGCAGGCCCGCGTGCCGTGTCGTCGGCTGCGGTTGCCGCCGGGGCCTGGCCGGGGCCGCTGTGCGGTTCCGCCAGCAGAGGCCCGATCTGCTGGACCCGTACCGTCGGACGGTCCCAACCCGGCGCGGGCGGGGTCGCGGCGGCGCCCGGTGCGGGTGGAGCTGCCGGAGTCGCCACCGAGTCGGCTGCCGCCACCGGGTCGGCTGCCGCCACCGGGTCGGCTGCCGCCACCGGGTCGGCTGCCGCCACCGGGTCGGCTGCCGCCACCGGGTCGGCTGCCGCCACCGGGTCGGCTGCCGCGGCGGAGCCGGGTGCCGCGGCCGGGTTCGCCACCGGTGCGTGGGCGGGTGCAGAGCCCGACGTGGTGCGGTCCCCGGTCGGGGCTGGCCCGGGCCGCTGCTCCGTGGGGCGACGGGACATGGAGACGTCGACGGGCCCGGTCGGCTGTTCCGGTGTGCCGGCCGATGGCCCGCTGGGCGGCTCGGCCCGGGTGGGCGGCTCGGCGACGGGGAGGGGGCGTACCGACCCGGCGATGGTGGGCACGGGTGCAAGCGCGGTCGGCTGGCCGTGCCGGATGGGTGCCCCGGCCGGTGCCCCGGTCGGCTGGCCGGGGTCGGTGGGCGGCCCGGCGGGGATGGGGACCGGCTGCCCGTGGTGGGCCGGTGGACCGGGTGGCACCGTGGCCGGCGGCCCGGGGTGCGGTACGGACAGGGGAGCAGCCGGCTGGGTGGGCTCTCCCGGCGGGACCGGTGACGACGGGTGGGGCGGCTGCTGGAGGCGCGGGGGTGCCCAGGGCGACGTCGGCGGCGCACCACCGGAGACCGGATCGGGGGACGACGCATGCCGTCGCGGTGGTGCCGCCTCCGCGATGGCGTCCGGCCCCGGGTGGGCGGCGGGTGGCGGGCCCGGCGGTGCCGCCGGTGGCCCCGACTGCGGTGCGGGGGAGGCCGGGTGCAGCCGGGGGGCGGGGAGGCCGGGTGGGGCCGGGGGGCGGGGAGGCCGGGTGGGGCCGGGGTGCGCCGGGCCGGTGGGTGGGCTGGACCCCGTACATCTGCCGGGGCAGTGGCACCCGGGGCTCGGTGTCCGGGGCGGGTCCCGGCCGTGGTGCCGTCGGGCGTACCGGCTGGCCGGCAGGGGCGGGCTGGCCCGAGGAGGGTGCTGGTCCAGCCGGGGCCGGTGGGCCCGGGGCGGCGGGGGTGGGGGGCGCGGAGACAGGATGGGGCGACGGTGGCGCAGACTCGGGCCGGGGCGTCGGGGTGGGCCGGTATCCCTGGTGGGGGGCCGCCGCCGGGGCGTACCCGGGAGGTGCCGATGGCGGAGCCGCCGGGGGGACGGCCGGTGGCGCGGGGGAGGGCGGCTGCGGTTGACCCCCAGGGATGCCGAGATACTGACGGGCGGTGCGTACGGCGGGATGCTGCTCGCCGAGCGCGGCGGGCCCGGCGGTGGCGACGCGGGTGTAGTTGCGGCGGGCCTCGTGCCGGTTGCCCAACTCCTCGGCGACCCCGGCCAGATCGAAGGCCAGGGCGAGCATCAACGGGTCGGCTGGACTCCACCGCCGCTCGCCGGCCGCGTAGGCCTCCTCCAACACCCGCCGGGCGGCGGCCGGTTCGTCGGCCTCCCGGTGCAACCTCGCGAGCAGGTGCGCGGTGCCCATGATCTCCGGGTGGTCCTCACCGTACGCGGGACGGGCCGAGGCGATCGCGTCGGTGAGTAGCCGGCGGGCCTCCGACAGGTCACCGGCGGAACGCAGGGCGAGGGCCCGGTGCTGGACTGCGGCGAGGGGTGAGGGTGCGGACACGCCAGCAATGCTGCCGTCTGAGCGGGTCCGGACGCTACCCACCCGCCACAGCCGCGTTCTGAGCTGCGATGATCCGGCTCCCGCCGGCGGGTCGGGCGGTGATGTGCATGATCCATACGGGCCGTGTACAGTAATGCCCCGTGCGGCCCGCCAGGGCGGCTGACCGGGGTGAAAGCCGCCGGGGCCGACGCGGTAGGCTGAACGAGCAGGTCCGGGTGGCGGAATGGCAGACGCGCTAGCTTGAGGTGCTAGTGCCCGTATAGGGCGTGGGGGTTCAAGTCCCCCCTCGGACACGTTAACCCCCACGGGTGGTCTTCGCGGGTAGTCGATGCGTTGTGGCCGCCTCGGAGATCTTTGTGATGGTCAGTGTCCCGCCGATCGCGCAGGTGATGTGGAGCTCGTGTTCGAGTAGCGCGTCGGTGACCGTGTGGGAGTCGGCGGCCGGGATGCCGATCCATTCGGCGAGTTGTGTGATCGCTTTGGCTTCGTGGATGTAGACGTTGAGCGGCCGGGGCGCGTCATCTGTTGAGGCGGTGCGGTGGCCGTGGCGGCAGCGGTAGGCGGCGTGCTTGTTGACCCAATGGGCGTCGAGGATCCGGCCGCATTCCTGGCAGCGGATCAGTCCGGTGAGCAGGTAGCGCCCGTTCGAGCCGTCGGCAGGTGCGGGCAGGGCGTTGGCCTGTTGGGCGGCGACGAAGTCGTGCTCGCTGACCAGCGGCGGATGCGCGAGGTCCCGGGAGATGACCCACTGCTGCATCAGGTTCCAGCGGCGTGCCTCTGACTGGCCGAGGAGATCATCGGCGGCGTCGAGCGGGCCGCGGTCGGTGTGCTGCCGGTTCCAGACCTGCCGTCCGGTGTAGCGAGGGTTAGCGAGGATCGCCGCCACCGTGCGTAGTGTCCATCCCGTGCCGCTGCGGTGCGGGTTGCGGCCGGGATCGACGCGGGACGGGCAGGGCACGTGCCGATCGTTGAGGTCGCGGGTGATCCCGGCGACGCTGCGGCCGGCGAGGCGCTGGGCGAACATCCACTGCGCATGCGGTGCCGTGGACGGGTCAGGTTCCAGCCGGTGGACCACGCGTCCCCATTTGGCGTGTGCCCGGTTCGGGTGCGGGCCCGCGTCGGCCAGCCGGTAGCCGTAGGGCGGTCGGCCACCGAGATGACGGCCCTGCTCGACCACCTGGGCGCGCATCGCCGCCTTGGCCCGAAACCGGGAGCGTTGGACCTCTCGTTTCGAGTGCACGCCGAGCAGGGCCAGCAGCGACAGGTGGAACTCGTTGCTGGCGTCGACCGGTCCGTTGAGCTCGGGCAGCCACAGCTGCACGCCGTACAGGTTGAACATCGGCGCGAGGTCGCGGAACTGGCTGCCGTAGAACGCTTGCTCGAACTCGCCCATGACCACCGCATCGAACCCCCGGCCAGGGTCCGCGAGAGCTGCCAGCAATCGCGCGGCTTGCGGGCGACGCGGCCAGGGCACCTGACGGGACTCGCCGACATCGAAGAACTCGGCCACGATCACGCCCCGGCCGTCGATCACCTCTTCGGCGAAGTCGCGTTGCCACCGCGCCGACGACAACCGGTCCTGGAACTCCCGCGTCGACATCCGGCCGTAGAACGCGAACCGGATACCCATCGGCTTTGGTGTTGCCTGGCGCCGCGTCCGAGGGCGGCTTCGCCGGGTCGGCTGCCGCATCCACCAGCCGAGCAGGTCAGGGCCGTCGAGTTCCGGCGTGTACTGCATCAGGACCTCCCACACCGAGGCCTACGGGCATCCCTCGACATGGAGGGACAACGATGCAGTGGTTTGTTGGACTCGGCCACTCACCACACCCGTTGGCGCGGAGGAGGGGTCGAGGCTATTACTCGCCTGGCGCGGTGCCAGTGTCGGCCGTGTATCGGTAGTCCTGCCTGAACTTGGTGGAGTCCTCTCTCCACCGAAGTGGGGGTAGCTCACCGCATGGTCTACACCGGACGCCCCTTCACCCGAGGTGTCCCCGCCGAAGTGTGAGACAGCGCGACCGGTCGGCTGTGGCGGTATGGCACGGGGCCCTCCAAGGCCAGTGGCGCCGATGGTGCCAAGAGGACCGCCCGCCGGTCCTTCGGCCATTCCATAGCAAAGGTTTCCCCTATGGACTGCCGGGACACACCCGATCTTCGTCCGGAAGTGTGGTCGGCTGGGGTGATGTGCTGCGGTCAATGGATGTTCTAGCGTCTCGGCTCGTGCGTTTTCTTCACACCTCGGACTGGCATCTGGGCCGTCATCTGCACGGCCTCAGCCTGCACGACGCGCATCAGGCGTTCATCGACCATCTCGTCGAGGTCGCTCGGAGCGAGCGGGTCTATGCGGTGCTCATCGCGGGTGATCTCTACGACCGGGCGGTGCCGCCGCCGGACGCGGTCGGTCTGTGGGATCAGGCGCAGACCCGGCTCGTGCTGGAGGCGGGGACCAAGGTGGTCGTCATCGCCGGGAACCATGATTCGCCGGCGCGGTTGGGTGTCAGTTCCCGGTTGCTGGAGCGGGCCGGTGTGCACGTGCGGGTGGGCACGGGTGCGGTGGGTACGCCGGTGCTGCTGGAAGACGAGGACGCGAGGGTCGCTTGCTACCCGGTGCCGTTCCTCGAACCGGCGTCGGTGGTTGCCTCCTGGGGGGTCGAGGATCGGAGTCACGCGGCGGCGCTGCGTGCCGCGATGGGTAGGGTTCGGTCGGATTTGGCCCTTCGTCCCGGCTATCGGTCCGTCGTCATGGCGCACGCCTTCGTGTCCGGCGGTCAGGGTTGTGACACTGAGCGGGACATCAGCGTGGGTGGAGTGCAGCATGTGCCCGGTGCGGTGTTCGAGGGCGTCGACTATGTGGCGTTGGGTCACTTGCACGGGCGTCAGCGTCTGGCCGACGGGTTGCGGTACAGCGGTTCACCGCTTGCCTTTAGCTTTTCCGAGGCCGCGCACGTCAAGTCGTCCTATCTGGTGGATTTTGGTGTCGATGGGCTGCGTGGTGTGGAGGAGGTTCCTGCTCCGGTGCCGAGGCGGATGGCCCGGCTCACCGGCACCGTGGAGGAATTGTTGAACAGCCCTGCCTACAGCGCGTATGAGCAGTGTTGGGTCGAGGCGACGTTGACCGATGCGGTGCGTCCGTTGTCGCCGCACGAGCGGCTCAAGCGTCGGTTCCCACATCTGCTGAAGCTCGTGGTGCCGAGCCTGGCCGTCGAGGTGGGCGGCCGGGATCTCGCCGATCTGGATCGGCTGTCACCGGTGGAGGTGGCGCTGGACTTCGTGACCGAGGTGCGTGGTCGGCCGGCGGACAACGACGAGGTCGCGCTGCTGCAGCGGACCTTCGACGAGCTGCGCCGGGTGGAGGTGACCCGCTGATGCGACTGCACCGGCTGACCATGACCGCCTTCGGGCCGTTTCCTCACACGGTGAGCGTGGACTTCGAGGCGCTCACGGCCGACGGCCTGTTCCTGATCCACGGGGACACCGGTGCGGGGAAGACGACGATCCTGGACGGGATCTGCTTCGCCCTGTACGGGTCCGTGCCCGGTTTCCGGGACGATGCCAAGTCGCTGCACTCGCAGCATGCCGCCGTTGGTGTCGGCCCCCGGGTCGAACTGGACGTCACCCTGACCAACCGACGGCTGTTGATCAGCCGCAGCCCGGAGTGGATGCGTCCCCGTAGGCGCGGCAGCGGGACCACCCGGCAACAGGCTCTTGTCGAGATCGTCGAACAGCTCCCGGACCGGATCGAGTTCGTCACCAGGGAGCACCGGGAAGCCGCCGACCTGATCAGGGCGGAGACCGGCCTTGACGTCCAGCAGTTCTGCCAGGTGGTCCTGCTGCCCCAGGGCGGGTTCGCCAGGTTCCTGCAGGCGTCTGCCGACGACCGGCAGGGGCTCCTGCGGCGCCTCTTCGACATCGAGATCTTCACTCGCGCCGAGGGATGGCTGGCGGAGCACCGGACGCAACTCGGCCAGCAGGAACGCGCGGCCCTCGGCACGATCCGCGACCTGACGCAGCGCTTCGCCGAGGTGGTCAAGGTCGAGGTGCCCGCCGATCTCGACAAGCCTGACACCTTGAGTGAGCTGGACGCCTGGGCCGCCGTGCACCGAAACCGGGCCGCTGACCTGGTGGAGGCCCTGGCCCAGAACATGGCCGTGGGTACGGCGGAGGAGCAGCGCCTCGACCAGGTTCGGCAGGCCGCCGCGACCCTCGCCAGGCAGCAACGGGAGTACCAGGCGGCGGTGCAGCAGCGCGATGAGCTGACGACACGCAAGCCGGAGCGTGACCGCTGGAAGCGCCAGCTCGACTCCGCCCGCGCGGCGGCGACGCTGAAGCCGTACCTCGACCAGGTCGACCGGCGGCACACCGACCTCGACCTGCTCCGCCGCACGACGATCGAACACCTCGCCTCGCTGCCCGCTGACGTGGCGGTGCTGCCGGACCGTATCGCGCTGACTGTCCCGGACGGCGGGGAGGCCGTCGACGTGGCCGGCCTCGACGTCAACGCGCTGACCCGGGCGGAACAGACCCGCACCACGCAGCTGCGTGCCGCCGAGGCCGCGATCGACAGCGAGGCGCGACGGACCACGCTGCGAGGGCAGCGGACGGCGGTCGGCAAGAAGCTCGAAGATCTGGCCGGCCGAAGCGAGAAGGTCAACGCCCGCCTGGTCGAGCTGCCGGTCGAGCATGCCGAGATCACTGGCCGGCGCGAGCAGGCCCTGGCGGTGGCCGCCGACCGGGAGGCCGCCGAGCTGCGGCTGGACGAGGCGCAGAAGCAAGCCAAGGCGTGCAAGCGCCGCGACGACCTCACCGCGCGGCTTGCGACCGCCGAGGAGGAACGGCGTACTGCCGTCGACCGCCACCAAGCCGCCGAGGCCCGGCACCTCGACGTACGGCAGCGTCGGCTGGCCGGCATGGCCGCGGAGCTCGCTGGTGAACTACGGCCCGGTCAGCCCTGCGGGGTCTGTGGCTCCCCGGAACACCCCGAACCCGCGCAGGCCGCCGCCGACGCCGTCTCCGCCGCCGACGAGGACCACGCCAAGACGGAGGCGGGCGAACTGCTCGACGAACGTCGCAGCGCCGAGGTCACCGTCGAGCGCATCAACGCCCAGCTCAACGAAGTCACCGAGACGGTCGGTGACCTGACCGCAGCCCATGCGAGGTCGACGGTCACCGAGGCACGCAAGGCGGTGCGGGCGGCGACCGAGGCGACGAAACTGGCCGACGAACTCGGCGCCCACCTGGAAACCCTCGACGTGATGCTGGCCGATCAGCACCGCGAGGCCGCCGACATCGGCCGCGACGAAGCGGTGGCGAACGCCCAGCAGGCCGCCCTGACCGCGCAGATCACCGAACTCGACGAGAGCATCGACGCCGTCCGCGGCCAGGACAAGACCCTGCGGGCGCGGGTGACCCGCCTGACCGGGGAACTCGCCGAGGTCAGGACCGCAGCGACCAACCTGGGGCAGTGGCTACAGGCAGGAAGGGAACTCGCCGACGCCCACCGGGAGGCGCAGCACCACCTGCACCTGTCGGAGTTCGCCGACACCGTGGCAGCGCGGGCCGCAGCCCTGACCGACCCCGAGATCGTCGACCTGCAGGAGCGTATCGACGCTTTCGACGGCGAGTACCACCAGGCCGCAGGACGAGCACAGGACCCCACCCTGCTCGCCGCCGCACACCAACCATCACCGGACGTTGAGGGCAGCGAACAGACCTACCAAGCCGCCCGACTGCGGGCCACCGAGCTGCACGCCCAGCATGGCCTCGCCGTCGAGCAACACGACCGGCTGAAGCAGCTGGGCCCGGATCTGGTCAACGCCCTCGCTCAGTGGAGACCCATCCGCGCCGAGTACGAGATCGCCAACCGCCTCGCCCAACTCGTCGAGGGCAAGAGCAGCGACAGCGGTACCCGGATGACCCTCTCCACCTATGTGCTGACCCACCGGTTCCGGCACGTCGTCACGGCGGCGAACACCCGACTCGGGCAGGTCACCCACAACCGCTACCTGCTGCGCCATGTCACCGAGTCGGACACCGGCCGCCGCGCCGGCCGCAATGGGCTCGGCTTGTCCGTCGTCGACGCCTGGACCGGCCAGGAACGCCGCCCGGCCACCCTCTCCGGCGGGGAAACCTTTCTGGTCTCGCTGTGCCTGGCGCTCGGCCTCAGCGACGTCGTCCTGGCTGAGGCTGGCGGCACCCAACTCGGCAGCCTCTTCGTCGACGAAGGCTTCGGGACTCTCGACCAAGAAGCACTCGACCAGGTACTCGACGCCCTCGACGGCCTGCGCTCAGGTGGCCGTACCGTCGGACTGGTCAGCCACGTCGCGGAACTACGTCGGCGGATTCCATCCCGCCTCTACGTCCGTAAGACAGCCACCGGCTCCACCGTGGCCGTCGAAACCCAAGCAATCGACTGAGGACACTTTGTCTACGCCTATTCCTCTCGGTCAAGCCCAGCTACCAGGGCTTTAACGACTCCGGTTGGTCAAGCCACTGCCACCAAACAACGATTGACCTGTAGGGGCCGGCAGTAGCCCCGCCGCCGGTGCTTGCCGGCGGCGTTGTCCTGTCCTGCGGCGGGCGGCACAAGCATCACACGGCGTTACCTCCGCGCGCGATGATCAGCAACCGGCCGTACCAGCCATTCCTACGGCGTGCTCAGCGAGGAGATCGGCGTAGATGTCGACGTCCACGGTGTCGTAGTGGCAGCGTTCGAGGAGCCGGTTGAGTCGCTGGGCGATCTCGTCCGAGGCGAGGTCGAGGCGTTCACACAGGTAACGGTGCGCGCCTACGAGCGGCTCGGCGATCTCCTGCGGTTCGGTGCGGGTGATGTGGTAGGCGTCGCGGAGATGCCCGGACAGGTCGTCCCAGACGAGGATGGCTTCCTCGACGAGGTCGAGCGCGGCGGGGGTTGCGGGGTGGGCGCAGAGGATCTCGACTTCGGCGGCCAGGCGCTCCCCCGTGGTTTCCACGTCGGAGATCTGCCACCTGCTGCCGGCGGTCACGGTCGACGCGTCCTCGACTGCGGTGCGGAAGTCGGCGAGGCCGGACGTGTCGGCGGCGTCGAGCATGCCGGCCCCGCCCAGCAGCAGGGTGGCGAAGAGGCGGTCCCGGGCCGCGTGCCCCGCCACCAGTTCGGCGAGTTGGTGGGGCGACAGCCGCTGCACGGCTCGAAGGTAGCGGGCGTGTTCGGGCACACCGGGAGCGGCGCCGGGCGGGGTGGCGGCGCCGGAGAAGGTGGCGCCTGCGTGGAACGCGGTCAACGCGGCCGCGACCGAGTGTGCGCACAGGTCGTCTCCGCTGATCCCGCAATCGCAGTCCCCGGTGAAGATCCCGTCGACGATGCCCACCCAGGGCTGGAAAGTGGCGTCGTGGTCGCGCACCAAGGCCTGGACACCGCCCCCGGCGGATCCCAACTCACCGACGTTGCCGTCGGCCAGCAGTCGCGCCGCAATCTCATCCACCACGGTGGGGATCGAATCACGAAAGGCCTCTACGTCGATGCGGACCGCCACAGGCACATCCTATCGGCTGGGCTGGAAGCGGGCGTCGTCGAGCTTGGCCAGGAACGTCGGCCGGCGGCGGTGTTCTGCGCGCAACGTCTCCAGGTACGCCTCGAAACAGGTGACCTCACCGGTGTCCACGTACGCCTCGCGCAGGTTGCGCAGCAGCGTGATCGCCCTGTCGTAGCGGCGTTTGTCGTAGGGGTCCAGCAGTTGGGCGTCGATGAGCGCCTGGTAGGGCTCGCACACCTCGGCCGGGTGGGTGCGCCGCCGCAACTCCACCAGTTCGACGCGCTGCTGGGTGGGAATCTCGTTCCAGCGCGTGAGCCCGGTGTGCCAGGCCTCGTCGTCACGACCGGCGAGGATCAGCACGTCGATCAGGTGGGGCAGATATCCCGCCTGCTCTGCGGCGCGTTCGCGTACCACCGTCAATGCCGCCTCGGTGTGCGCGGCGTCCCGGTCGGTGTCGGCCACCGTGGCCAGCAGTGACCGGAAGTTGTCGATCGTCGGTTGGACGTCGAACGCCGTCCGGCGCTCGGCCACCGCCGCCTCCGGTTCACCGGTCTCGATCAACAGCCAGACGAGCAGGTCCGTAGCGCCACAGCCTGATGCCCCGACGGGTGAGCGGCGAGTCCGCGTCGGGCCCAGCCGATCGCCTCGGCGGGGCGCTGCGCCTGCGCCAACACCGTGACGATCCGCCCGTACTGGTCGGCGCTGACCAGATGCTCCGCCAGGACCTGTACGTGGCGGTCGGTGTCGCCGGAGACCTCAGCGATCTGCTCCCGCAGGTACCGCACCGCCCACTGCCGATGCCAGCCATCGGGCTCGTTCCCGGCGGCGGCACGCTCGTCGACCAACCGGGCGACCTCAGCGAGGCCCTTCGGCCCCAGCGCCGGCGCCCACTCGCGCAGCACCACGTCCGGCCAGCCCGGGCCGTCACACACCAGCTTCACCAGCCACGCCGCCAACCCTGCCGGCCGCGGCAGCGCGGCCCGACACGCCCGGGCGTAGACCTCCATCAGGTACGCGAGGTCGTTGCCGAGCACGCCCGAGGAGCTGTCCATGTACATCAGGGCGCTCGTCATCCGATCGACCGCCTTGCGCAGCACCGGCACCGCGACCGACGCCTCACCCACGTCGATCAACTCCTCGCAGCGGTCGGCGACCTCCCGCACCGTACGCGAGTAGGCGTCCCGGCCCGAGTACGGATCACGGCGACGATCCCGCCGCAACCGATCCACCAGCACCGTCAACTCGCTGTCGCCCTGCACCCCCACCGGTACATCACACCAGACACGCAGGCCACCCGGTGGGCCAAGCGACCCGACACGTCCGCGAGGCCAAGCGACCTGCCACCGATCACCGTCGAGACGACCTTCCTGGTTTCAGAGCGGGCTCGGGCCGAGGAACTCGCCCTGTCGTCCGAGGGCCGAGGTGGGGGATGAGGACGGTATCGACGTCGCGGGTGTAGTGGAAGCGAGTGGTGGGGCGGATCTTGGTGCGGTTGTCGAGCCAGTACCGCAGCCACCGCTCGACCGTCCAGCCCTGTGCCGTCCGGTCCGCCTTCGTGGCGGTCAACCATTCGTCGCGGGCGTGGCGGGTTCCTCGCCGAGCAGTGGAAGTACCAGGTGCCGTGGCCACGATCGCCCAGTCGGGGGCAGACTGCTCCCATCTCCGCCGCTGGTCGTCTCGGCACCCACACCGTTTGAAGATCACACCTGACCTCGCCATGACCGGGCCCTTTCGATGGAGTCACCTCTCCACCGACGCCGACCCACCTGCCGGTACGGGCCCGTCGACCGGCGCGCGCCACCTGTGACTTCCGACGGTCCACCCACCGGCGGGGCGGCGGCCAACACGGGAGCTGGTGGTGACTCTCGTCGAAGGCCGGAGGCAAGGCGTGCCGTGGGGCAGCGGTACCGCCAGCGACAGGATCCGGCGATCTTGAGTCCAGCAGACTGCACGACGCCCTCGAAGTTGGTGTACCGGGTCGTGTTGGTGCTGGGCGCTGCCCGCTTCGGTCTACTCGGGCCGCCGAGGGCGGTTCAGGCCGGCTGTATCGCCCACGCTTCGCTCGGGCCACAGGATCATCGGGTGACGTCGGTATGGAAGCGGCCGCGGTAGTAGACCAGCGGGTCGTCGCTGCCGGTGTAGTCCAGGGCGACCACCCGGCCGATGACGATGGTGTGGTCGCCGCCGGGCAGGACGTTGGTCACCTCGCAGTCGATCCAGGCTATGGCGTCGGTGAGCCGGGGCGAGCCTGTGATGGTGGCCAGGGCCCAGTCGGTGGTGCCGAACTTGTCGGCCTCGGGGGTGCCGAAGGTGCGGCACGTGTCGATCTGGTGCCCGCCGAGGATGCTGGCGCAGAACGCGCCCGAGCGGGCGATTCGCGGCCAGCTGCGCGAGGTGTTGGCCACCGAGAATGTCACCAGCGGCGGGTCCAGGGAGAGCGCGGCGAAGGACTGGCAGGCGAAACCGGCCGGGCCCTGGTGGTAGCCGGCGATCACCGCGACGCCGGTGCAGTAGTGACCGAGGGTGGCGCGGAAGTCGGACGAGGCGACGGCGGGCGCGATCGGGCTGCGCAGCGGACTGGTGCCGGTCATCGGTTGCCTCCGTCGATCAGGCGGCGCACGATGCGGCGCCGGCCGCTGTCGTGGACCCGCAGGAAGGTTTGCAGTCGTGCGGCGTGGCTGGCGCTGCTGACCTGGAGCGGCAGGTAAACGGTGCCATCCGGGTCGATGCTGAGCTCGCGGTACATCGGTGTCGCCGGTTCGCGGACGAACTCGGTCACCCGGGCCAGCACCGCACCGGCCGAGACCTCGGCGGGGAAGACCAACTCGCCGGCCTGCGCCTTGGACTCGTAGAAGCGCAGCATCTGCTTCGCGAACGCGGCCCGCAGCTCGTGCTGGATCTCCGGGGTGCGGACCCGGGCCAGCAGCGCCTCCGGTTCGGTGGTGCGGCCCAGCTTGATGCGGTGCCGGACGTCCATGGTCTTGCGTCGGGACGAGTCGGACAGGTACATCAGTACCGTCCGGTCGGACACCGTGGTAAAGCGTTCGCCCTGGTCGGCCATCCGCAGCCAGAGATCCCAGTCCTCCATGCCGGTGTGCTCGGTGGTCCAGCCGCCGGCCGCCTCGGCCAGCCCGCGTACGTGCCCGACGCGGGACGGCTCGTACAGCGCCCAGAGCAGCTGCAGATCCGGGTGCCACACGTGGTTCAGCAGGTCGGAGCGGTACTGCTCCTCGTCCTGGCCGTTCATCCCGATGCTGGCGGTGACCACCAGCCGCGCGCCACGGTGGAACTCCCGGCGCAGCACCGCCAGATGGTCCGGCAGCCAGCGGTCGTCACTGTCCAGATAGGCGATGTACGGGGCGGCCGCCGCGGCCAGGCCGATGTTGCGGGGCCCGCCGGGGTGGCCATGCCGCTCGGTGCGGATCAACCGCACGCGGGAGTCGGCGTAGGAGAGGACCACCTCGTCGGTGTCGTCGGTGCTGCCGTCCGAAACGACAAGCAGCCGCCAATCCGTCATGTTCTGCGCCACGACGCTATCGATGGTGTTCTTGATGGCCACGGATCGGTTGAAGGCCGGGCAGACGATATCGATGGTCGCAGGCAACGAAACCTCACAGACATCGGACGGGTTTCGGCCGACGCTGAGGTGAGCGTCTATGCCTGCTCTATGTGGCGGCCATATAGGCCCCGGGTAGTGCGACGGCCGAGCTTCTGCGGAGTAGCCGTGAACCCTCCCATGGAGCGTGAGTCGATTGGCAGTCACCGAGGTCCCCAGCCTGCAAGCCGTCCGGCTGCCCGTCACCGCTGCCCAGCTCGGCGTCTGGGTGGGTCAGCGGCTCCAGCCGGACAGCCCGATGTATCAGTGCGCCGCGCGCTACGACGGCGACGGGCCGATCGACGAGCGGCTGCTGGCCGCTGCGGTCGACCGGGCGGTCGGGGAGGCCGAGGCGCTGCGCGCGGTCTTCGGCGACGACGGCGAGGTGCACCAGCTGATCCGCCCACGGGTCGAGGCCGGCCTAGACGTGCTAGATCTGCGAGATGAGCCGGACCCGGCCTCCGCGGCGATCGAATGGATGGATAACGACCGGGCGACCGCGGCCGACCTGACCACCGGCCCACTCTTCCACCACGCGCTGCTGCGCCTCGGCGACACCCGCTGGGTGTTCTACCTGCGGTACCACCACATCCTGCTGGACGGCTACGGACAGAGCCAGTACGTAGCTCGGCTCGCCGAGATCTACACGGCGCTGGCGTCCGGCGCCGGCGCCGGCGAGCCCAAGTGGGACGGCCTCGGCACCGTCACCGGCGAGGAGGCCGCCTATCCGGGGTCGGACCAGTATCACCGGGATCGGCGGTACTGGCTGGACCGGTACGCGGAGGAGACCGCCGGCCAGGCCCTCGCCGAGCGTTCCGCGGCCCCGGCGTCGGACGCCCTGCGCAGCCGGACCACGCTCGACGGACCCCTGGTCGCCGCACTCAGCGCGGTCGAGCGCTGGCCGGTCGTCATGACCGCCGCGACCGCCGTCTACCAGCACCGTCTGCTCTCCGAGTCGGACATCGTGATCGGCCTGCCGGTCGCCGCCCGCCGCACCCCGGCCGCGCTGCGCACCCCGGCCATGCTCGCCAACGACGTGTCGCTGCGGCTGACGGTCACCGCTCAGGACAGCTTCGCCGAGGTGGTGAGCCAGGTCCGCGAGCGTCTCGGCGAGGCGCTACGCGCACAGCGGTTCCGCCGTGAGGAGATGCACACCGAGCTGCGCCGGGCCGGCACCACCGGCACCCTGTACGGCCTGCTCGTCAACGCGATGGCGTTCGGCGCCCGGGTTAGCTTCGGCGACACCGTGGCGACCGGCGTTCAGCTGGCCAACGGGCCGGTCAACGACCTGATGCTGCAGAGCTTCGGCGACCCGGCGTCGGACGACGTGCAGCTGGAGTTCGCAGGCAACCCGCGCTCCTACCGCTACACCGACGTGATGGCGCACCAGCGCCGCTTCCTCACCCTGCTCGCCTCGCTGGCCGCCCGGCCGGACGCGCCCATCGGCACGGCCGATCTGCTCGACGACGACACCCGTACCGTTCTGCTCCGGCTCGGCCGTGGCCCGGGCGGCCCGGTGCCGGCCGGCCTGGTCGAACGCTTCGAGCGGCAGGTGGCGGCCACCCCTGACGCCCTTGCGGTTCGTGGTGAGCAGGCCCTGACCTATGCCGCCCTCGACGAGCGGGCCAACCGGATCGCGCACGCCCTGATGCGGCACGGCGCCGGCCCGGAGCGTCTGGTGGCGGTCGCCCTGCCTCGGTCCGCCGACCTGCTGGCCGCCCTGCTCGGCGTGCTCAAGACGGGCGCTGCCTACCTGCCGCTCGATCCGGAGCACCCGGCCGACCGGATCGCCGGGGTGCTGGCCGACGCCCGACCGGCCCTGCTGCTGACCGACGACGCGACCTGCCCCGCGTCAGCCGGTGACACCCCGGTGATGCTGCTGTCCGACGTGCCGGCCGACCCGGCCGGGAGCCCGGGCGTGCCGCAGACGCCGGAGAGCCTCGCCTACGTCATCTACACCTCCGGCTCCACCGGCCGGCCCAAGGGCGTCGCGATCAGCCGGTCCAACCTGGCCAACTTCCTGCAGGCGATGGTCGTCCGCTTCCCGCTGGCCGGCGCCGACGTGGTCCTGGCGCTCACCACGATCAGCTTCGATATCGCCGTACTGGAGCTGTTCCTGCCGCTGCTGTCGGGTGCCTCGACCGCCATCGCCACTCGTGACCAGGTCCTCGACACCGGCGAACTGCGTGCCCTTATCGCCCGGGAGCGGGTGACCGTCATGCAGGCCACGCCGAGCCTGTGGGACATGTTCCTGGCCGGCGGCGGCGACGACCTGGCCAGGCTACGCGTGCTGGCCGGCGGCGAGGCGCTGCCCGACGACCTGGCCGCCCGGCTGTTCGCCGCGGCAGGCGATGTTACGAACGTCTACGGCCCGACGGAGACCACCGTCTGGGCCACCGCCGGCGCGGTCCGGGGCAGCACCGTCGACCTGGGGAAGCCGATCCTCAACACCCAGGTCCACGTGCTCGACGCGGCCCTGCAACCGGTGCCGCCCGGCCACGCCGGCGAGCTCTACATCGGCGGCGGCAACGTGGGCCGCGGCTACCTGGGCCGGCCGGGGCTGACCGCCGAGCGGTTCGTGGCCAACCCCTACGGAACCGGCCGCCTCTACCGCACCGGCGACCTGGTGCGGGTCGGCGACGACGGCCGGTTGTTCTTCGTCTCCCGCGTCGACCACCAGGTCAAGGTCCGCGGTCACCGGATCGAGCTCGGCGAGATCGAAGCCGTGCTCGCCGCGCACCCGGCCGTGGAGCGCGCCGCCGTGATCGTGCGCGAGGACTCGCCCGGCGACAAGCGGGTCGTCGCCTACGTGGTCGGCACCGACGCGGACCTGACCCGCCACATCGCTGACCGGCTGCCCGAATACATGGTCCCGGCGGCGATCGTGGCCCTCGACGTACTGCCGCTGACCCCGAACGGCAAGCTCGACCGGCGCGCCCTGCCCGCGCCCGTGCGCACCGGGACGGCCGGTAGCCGGGCGCCGCGTACCGAGTTGGAGGCGCTCCTCTGCCGGATCTTCGCCGAGGTGCTGGAGAGTGGCCTGGTCGGCATCGACGACGACTTCTTCGCCCTCGGCGGGCACTCCCTGCTCGCCACCCGGGTGGTCGCCGCCGCTCGCCGGGCCGGCGTGGACGTGCCCATCCGGCAGCTGTTCCGGCTGCGTACGGTGGCTCGGCTGGTCGGCGTCTGCACCGCGGTGCACACCGCGGAGACCGAGCTGCCCGCGCCGCTGCCGGCCGGCGAACTGGAAGCGGTTCTGGCCGAGCCGGGCGTCGCGGAGGTGCTGCCGCTGACGCCGCTGCAGGAGGGGCTACTGGCCCGCAGCGCGTACGCCGAGGACGACGTCTACGTGATGCGGATCCACCTCGACTTGGCCGGCGACGTCGATCCGGCCGCGCTGCGCCGGGCGCTGGCCGCAGTCCTCGCCCGGCATCCGGTCCTGCGCTCGGCCGTACGCCATGAGGGTTTGAGCCGGCCCGTGCTGGCCGTGCACACCGCTCCGGGGGTGCCCTGGGACGACGAGCCGGGCGGGCCGATCGACGTGACCGTCGCGCCGCTGCTGCGAGCCGCTCTGGAGGCGCTGCCGGAGGGCGGTCGTCGACTGACGATCACCTGTCACCACATGGTCCTCGACGGCTGGTCGGTGCCGGTGCTGCTGCGCGAGTTGCTCCAGGCGTACCACGGGGAACTTCCCGCAGCCGGCCCGCGGCCCTACCGGGACTACCTGGCGTGGCTGGCCGGCCGGGATCGGCGGTCCTCGCTGCAGGCGTGGACGACCGCGCTGGCCGGCGCCGAGCCGACCCGGGTCGCCGCGCCGCACACCCCGCGGCGCCCGGAGCGGCTGACCGCCGCCCTGGACGCCGCGCAGACCGCCCGCCTGGCCGCCCGCGCTCGGGCCGCCGGCGTCACCGTGAACGCGTTCGTGCGGACGGCCTGGGCGGCCGTAGTCGGCCGGCTCACTGGCCGGAGCGACGTCGTCGTCGGCGTTACTGTCGCGGGCCGCCCGGCCGAGCTGATCGGCGTCGAGGAGATGGCCGGCCTGTTCATCAACACGGTGCCGTTGCGCGCCGTCGTCGGGCCGGAGCACACCCTGGAAAGCCTGGCCCGGGACATCCAGGACCGGCAGTCGGACCTGTTGGAGCACCAGTACCTGCCGCTGATCGACGTGCAGCGGGCCACCTCCGGCGGCGCCGACCTGTTCGACACCATCCTGATCTTCGAGAACTTCCCGGCCGATCCCGCCGCGGTGGCGGCCGCCGGTCACGACCTGCGGATTCTTGACGCCGGCGTGGACGACGCCACGCACTACCCGCTCGCCCTGTACGCCTTCCCCGGCGACGAGCTGCGTCTGCGCCTGGACTACCAGCCGGTCACCGGACTGCTGGCCGGCCACGCGCTGGACTGGCTGCTTACCCTGCTGCGGGCCGTCGCCGACGACCCCACCCGAACCCTCGGCGCGGTCGCGCTCGAGAGCGGCCCGGCCGCGCTCGCCGGACCGGCCGGGGAGCTGCCGGCCGGCGACACCGTGCAGTGGTTCGCCGAGCAGGCCCGACGGACCCCGGACGGGATCGCGCTGGTCGCCACGGACGCGACGCTCACCTACCGGGAACTCCACGACCGTGCCGACGCGCTGGCCGCGCGCCTGGTGGCGGCCGGCGTCGAGCCCGGTGAGTTCGTCGCGATCGCCCTGCCCCGCACGGCCGACCTGCTGGTGTCGGTGCTGGCGGTGCTGCGCTGCGGCGCCGCCTACGTCCCGATCGACACCGGGTTCCCGGCCGACCGCGCCGACTACATGCTCGCCGATGCCGGGCCGGTCCTGCTGTTGACCGACCGTACGGTCGAGCTGGACCACCCGGTCACCCGCCTCTACGTCGAGGACACCACGGTCACCGGCACCGCCCCGGTGCGGGTCGACGTGCCCGGCGGAGCCGCAGCGTACATGATCTACACCTCCGGCTCGACCGGGAAGCCGAAGGGCGTGGTCGTCCCGCGCGCGGCGATGGACAACTTCCTGATCGCGATGATCGACCGGACCAGCCTGGCCGCCGGCGACTACCTGCTCGCGGTCACCACCGTCGGGTTCGACATCGCGGTCCTCGAACTGTTCCTGCCGCTGCTCGTCGGCGCCACCGTCGTCCTCGCCCCGCGCGACGTCGTGACCGACCCGGTCGCGCTCTGCGCCGCCCTGCGCCGGCCCCGCCGCTCCGGATCGGCCCTGCTCGTGCAGGCCACCCCCAACCTGTGGCGGGCCGTGGCCGAGGAGGACCCGGCAACGCTGCAGGGGCTGCGGGTCCTGGTCGGGGGCGAGGCGCTGCCGCCGGACCTGGCGGCCGTGCTGGCCGGCGCGGCTGACGTGGTGCTCAACATGTACGGCCCGACCGAGACCACCGTCTGGTCGACCGTCGGCGTCGTCACCGACCACCGGCCGGACATCGGCACGCCGGTTCTCAACACCGTCGCCCGGGTGCTCGACACCGCGCTGCGCCCGGTCCCGCCCGGCGTCCCGGGCGAGCTCTACCTCGGCGGGGACGGGTTGGCCCGCGGCTACCACGGCCGGGCCGGGCTCACCGCGGAGAGGTTCGTCGCCGCGCCGGACGACCCGCCCGGCGCTCGCATGTACCGCACCGGAGACCTGGTCCAGCGTCGTCCCGACGGCCGCCTGGACTTCCTCGGCCGGGTCGACGACCAGGTCAAGCTGCGTGGCTTCCGGATCGAGCTGGGCGAGGTGGCGGCCGCGCTGGCGACCCACCCGGTCGTGGTCCGCGCGGTCGCGGTGGTCCGCGAGGACCGGGCCGGTGACCGCAAGCTCGTCGCCTACGTCGTGGGCGCCCACGCGGCGATCGATCCGGACGCGCTGCGCGAGCACGCCGCGGCCACCCTCCCGGAGTACATGGTGCCCGCGGTGGTGGTGCCGCTCGACGAGATCCCGCTGACCCCGAACCGCAAGGTCGACAAGCGGGCGCTGCCCGCCCCGCCGCAGCGGGCCGAATCGGCCGGGCGTGCCCCGCACAACCCGCGCGAGCAGCTGCTCTGCGACCTTTACGCCGAGGTGCTCGGTCTGCCGCGGGTCGGTGTCGACGATGACTTCTTCGCGCTCGGCGGGGACAGTGTGCTCTGCTTCCGGCTGCTCAGCCGGGCCCGGGTCCGGGGTGTCACGTTCGCCATCCGAGACGTCTTCGAGCGCCGTACGGTGGCCGCGCTGGCCTCGGTCACCCGTGACCGCGGGACGGCGCCGGAGTCACCCGCGGTGGCCGCCCCGCGCGCCGAGCACGCCGAGCTGCTGGCCCGGCCCGGGGTCGCCGACGTGCTGCCGCTCGCGCCGATCCAGCAGGGGCTGCTATTCCACAGCTCCTACGACGGCGGTACGCGTGACCCGTACCTGATCCAGATCGTGCTGCACGTCGCCGGGCTGATCGACGCGGCGCGGCTGCGAGCCGCCTGCTCGTCGCTGCTGGACCGGCACCCCGTGCTGCGCACCGGGTTCGTCTCCACCGGGCTGCCCGAGCCGGCCCAGGTGGTGCACGAGTCGGCCGCCCTGCCGTGGAGCGAGATCACCGACCTGGACGCGTTCCTCGACCACGATCGGGCCGAGCGGTTCGATCTGGCGAACCCGCCGCTGATCCGGGTCGGTCTGGCCGAGCGGGCGATCGTCCTCACCCTGCACCACCTCGTGGCCGACGGCTGGTCCCTGCCGATTCTGGTCCGGGAGCTTCTCCAGCTGTACGGCGGCGCCACCGAACTGCCGGTCCGCCGGCCCTACCGCGATTACCTCGACTGGCTGGCCACCCGGGACGAAGGCTCGGCCCGGGTGTGGCAGCGGGCCCTGGCCGGCGTGGAGCGGCCGACGCTGCTCGGGACCGGCACCCCCGCGGCGGCCGACAGCGAGCCGATCCGCCTGGACCGCGAGCTGACGGCGGCCGAGACGCGGGCACTGGTCCGGGCCGCGCACGAGGCCCGGGTTCCGCTCAACACCCTGGTGCAGGCGGCGTGGGCGCTCGCCCTGAGCCGGCTGACCGGCCGTGACGACGTGGTCTTCGGCATCACCGTCGCCGGGCGGCCGGCCGATCTGGCCGGTGCCGAGGACATGGTCGGCCTCTTCATCAACACGGTGCCGTTCGCCGTCCGCCTGGACCCGGCCGAGCCGGTCACCGCCCTGCTCGGTCGCCTGGCCGGGGAGCAGGCCAGGCTGCTGGACCACCAGCACGTCGCGCTCACCACCATTCAGCGTGACCGCAGGCTCGGCGAGCTCTTCGATACCGCAGTCATCTTCGAGAACTTCCCGTTCGAGCAGGACGCCCTCGACGACCTGGCCGCCACCACCGGGCTGCGCCTGATCGACGCCCGGGTCACCGACGCCAGCCACTACGCGCTCGGCCTGATGGCGATGCCCGGCGAGCGGCTCCGGTTCCGGCTGCACCACCAGTCCGCGCAGATCGACCGGGACACCGCGGCCCGCGTCACCGAGCTGTTCCTGCGGGCCCTGCGCGCCTTCAGTTCGGCGCCGGACCGCGCCGTCGGCCGGCTCGACCTGATCAGCGACGAGGACCGCGACCGGGTGCTGACCCGCTGGAACGGCACCCTTCCGGAGCGGCCCCGCACCAGCCTGCCGCAGCTCTTTGCCGAGCAGGTCGCGGCTGGCCCGGACCGTCCCGCGGTCGGTTCCGGCGGCGCCGTGCTCACCTACCGGCAGCTCGACGCCCGGGTCCGGGAACTGGCGGCCGGACTTCAGGCCCGCGGCGCCGGACCGGAGTCGCTGGTCGCGGTCCTGCTGCCGCGCGGCATCGACTTGGTCGCGACGCTCCTGGCGGTGCACCACGCGGGTGCCGCGTATCTGCCCCTCGACCCGGACTATCCGGCCGACCGCATCGACCGGATCCTCACCGAGGCCCGCCCGGCCCTGGTGATCCGCCCCGCGGACCTGCCCGGCCTGGCCACCGGCTCGACGGCCGTCCCGGCCCCGAATCCGGGCCCCGAGCAGGCCGCCTACGTCATCTTCACGTCCGGCTCGACCGGCGTGCCGAAGGGCGTGGTGGTGCCGCACGACGCGCTCGCCGCGCACCTGCTGCGCATCCGCGAGGCGTACCCGGAGGTCGGCGGTACCAGCCTGGTGCACTCCTCACCGGCCTTCGACCTGACCGTCACCGGGCTGTTCGGCCCGCTGGTGACCGGTGGCTGCGTGCAGCTCGACGAGCTCGCCGACGCGGCCGAGCGGCCGACCTTCCTCAAGGGCACCCCGAGCCACCTGCCGGTCCTGGTCAACCAGCGGATCGACGTGTCGCCCACCGGGCTGCTGATGCTCGGTGGCGAGCAGCTCACCGCCGAAGGGCTGCACGAGTGGCGGGAGGCTCACCCGGACGTCACAGTGATCAACTCGTATGGCCCGACCGAGACCACGGTGAACTGCATCGACCACCGGGTGGAACCGGGCGAACAGCTGCCGCCCGGGCCGCTGCCGATCGGCCGCCCGTTCGCCCACACCCGCGCGTACGTGCTGGACAGTGGCCTGTGCCCGGTCCCGGTCGGCGCTGTCGGCGAACTGTACGTGGCCGGCGCCGGGGTGGCCCGCGGCTACTTGAACGCGCCGCGCGCCACCGCCGAGCGGTTCGTACCCAGCCCGTACGACGCGCCCGGCACCCGGATGTACCGCACCGGCGACCTGGTCCGCTGGACGCCGGAGGGACTCCTGGTCTACCTCGGTCGCTCGGACGAGCAGATCAAGATCCGTGGACACCGGATCGAGCTCGGGGAGATCGAGGCGGCGCTCGGCCGTCAGCCCGGCGTGACCCGCGCGGTCGCCGCCGTCCGCGACGGCCGGCTGGTGGGCTACCTGGTGGGGGTCGCCGAGCACGACACCGTCCGGGCCGCCCTGCGTGCCACCCTGCCGGAGCACTTCGTACCGTCGGCGCTGGTCTCCCTCACCAACCTGCCGACCACCGCGAACGGCAAGGTCGACCGGGCCGCCCTGCCGGCGCCCGACTTCACCGCGGCGGCGTCCGGGCGAGCCCCGGCCACCCCCGGCGAGCAGCGCCTGTGCCGGCTGATCGGCGAGGTCCTCGGACGCGACGACGTCGGACCCGACCAGGACTTCTTCACCCTGGGTGGGGACAGCATCATGTCGATGCAGCTGGTCGGTCGGGCTCGCACGGCCGGTCTGCACTTCACCGCCCGGCAGGTGTTCGAGCACCGTACGGCGGCCGCCCTGCTCGCCGTCGCCGCGGAGGCGGCCGCCCCCTTCACCGAGCCGGTCGCCGCCGCCTTCGGGCGGATGCCGGCCACCCCGATCATGCGGCGGCTGGCCGAACGCGGGGGCCGGACCAGTCGCTACCACCAATCCGTCGTGGTGACCGTCCCGCCGACCGACGCGGCCCGGCTGACCGCCGCCCTGCAGGCCGTGCTCGACCACCACCACGCGCTGCGGCTGCGGCTGCTCGACGACACCGAACTGGAGATCACCCCGCCCGGCTCGGTGGACGCCACCACCTGCCTGCGCCGGATCGCTGGCCCGGGCGCCGACGCGGAGCTGACTGCGGCCGGTGAAATCGCCCGCGACGAGCTGGACCCGGCATCCGGAGTGATCGTCCGGGCCGTCTGGTTCGACGCCGGCAACGCTCCGGGACGACTGCTGCTGGTCGTTCACCACCTGGCCGTCGACGGCGTGTCCTGGCGGATCCTCCTGCCCGACCTGGCGGCGGCCTGGCGGGACCCGGACGCCCCGCTCGACCCGGCGTCCACCTCGTTCCGGACCTGGGCGGCGCGCTCGACGCGGCTGCCGGCCGTGGGCGCCGCGCCGTGGCTGGCACTGCTCGACGACGAGCCCGGGCTCGCCGTCGACCCGGGCCGCACCGACCCCGGCACCGTGGCCGGCGCCGGTCGGCTTACCCGCCGGCTGTCCACCGCCACGACTCTGCCCCTGCTCACCACGATCCCGGCCGCGGTGCACGGCGACGTCGACGACGTGCTGCTGACCGCCCTGGCCGTGGCGGTCTCGGCCTGGCGCGGCGACGACGACGGCGTGCTGGTCGACACCGAGCGCCATGGCCGTGCCGACTGGCTGGTGCCGGGCACCGACCTGTCCCGTACGGTCGGCTGGTTCACCGGTGTGCAGCCGGTCCGGCTGCGGCTGGGCGCGGCCCGGGCCACCGACGTGCTCGCCGGCCGCGGCGGCCACGGCCTACTCAAGACGGTCAAGGAGCAGCTGCGGGCGGCCGGGGAACAAGATCTCGCGTACGGGGTCACGCGTTACCTCGACCCGGTCACCGCGCCGGAGTTCGCTGATCGCGGCCACCCCGGGCTCGCCTTCAACTACCTGGGCCGGCTCACCACCGGCGAGGCCGGAGAGTTCGCCCTGGATGCGCATCCGGGCGCGCCCGACGACCCGGAACGCGCCCTCGGGCACCTGGTCGAGCTGAACGCCGCCACCCACGAGGGCCCGGACGGCCCCGAACTCGTCGCGACCTGGACCTGGGCCGGCGCGGCGCTCGACGACGAGCGGATGGAACGACTCGCCGACCTGTGGTTCACCGCGCTCCGGGCGCTCGCCGCGGCCCCGCCGCGGGCCGGGCACACCCCATCCGACCTGCTCGTCCGGCTGACCCAGGCGGAGATCGACGAGCTGGAGGCGGCGGGCGACGTCGCGGCGCTGCTACCGCTCGCCCCGCTGCAGGAGGGCCTGGTCTTCCACAGCGCCCACCAGGAGGGGGAGCGCGACCCGTACCTCACCCAGCTCGTCGCCGATATCGACGGGGACCTGGACGTGGCGCGGCTGCGGACGGCCGCGACCGAGGTGGTGCGGCGGCACACCGCCCTGCGCTCCGGATTTCGGCTCACCGTCAAGGGCACCACGGTGCAGGTCGTGCTGGCCGACCCGCCGCTGGACTTCAGCGTGCACACCGGCTCACCGGACGCGGTGCTGGCCGCCGAACGGGACCGGCGCTTCGACCTGGGCCGGCCGCCGCTGATCCGATTCACGCTGATCAGTCTGGCGCAGGGGCGGTGGCGGCTGGCGATCACCGGTCACCACGCGGTACGCGACGGCTGGTCGGTGCCGATCATCGTGCGCGAGCTGCTCGCCCTCTACCGCGGTGAACCGCTGGCGGCGCCGCGGCCGTACGCGATTCAGCTCGCCTGGTTGGCCGGGCGGGACCGGCCCGCCGCCCTGGCCGCCTGGCGCACCGCCCTCGACGGGCTCGAGGATCCGACGCTCGTCGCCGCCGCGCCCGGCGTCGCCGAACCGGCCCGCATCGACGTCTCCTACGCCGGGCCGGTCCCGCTGGACGTCACCTCGCGCGCCCTGGGCGTCACCCCCGGCACCGTGCTGCAGACCGTCTGGCTGCTGCTGCTGGCCCGGCTCACCGGCCGGGACGACGTGGTCACCGGTATGACGGTGGCCGGTCGCCCGCCGGAGCTGCCCGGCGTGGACGAGATGGTCGGCCTGTTCATCAACACCCTGCCGCTGCGTGCCCGCCTCGACGCCGGGGAGAGCCTCGCCGCGTTCGCCCGCCGGCTGCAGCGCGAGCAGGTCACCCTGCTGGAGCACCAGCACCTCGGCCTGGCCGAGATCCAGCGGGCGGCCGGGGCCGACGAGCTGTTCGACACGGCCATGGTGTTCGAGAACTACCCGTTCGACCCGGAGGCGATCCGGGCGTACGCCCGCGGCGCCGGCCTGGAGATCGGCGACATCGCCCACCACTCGGCGCCGCACTACGCCCTCGCGCTGGAGGCCGCGCCCCGGCTCGGTGGCGGACTTGACCTCCGCCTGCACCACCGGCCGGACGTGGTGCCGGCCGAGCGGGCCGCTCTGGTCGCCCGCTGGCTTGGCGAACTGCTCGACGTCGTCGCCCTGGCCCCGGAGACGCCGGTCGGCGCGGTCGGCCTGGTCGGGCGGGACGATCCCCGCCAGCAGGGCCGGCCGGTCCCGGAGGCCACCGGACTGTGGCCGGTGGAGTTCCTGGCCCAGGCCCGCCGGACGCCGGACGCCCCGGCGCTGGCCTTCGAGGGCGTCGAGGTCACCTTCGGTGAACTGGCCGGGCGCGCCACGGCCTGGGCCGGAGCGCTGGCAGCAGCCGGCGCCGGCCCCGAGCGCCGGGTGGCCGTCCTGCTGCCGCGGTCGATCGAGCTGATCACCGCCATGCACGCGGTGGTCCTGGCCGGGGCGGCATTCGTGCCGGTCGACCCGGAGTACCCGGCCGAGCGGATCGCCTACATCCTGCGGGACGCGGCGCCGGATGTGGTGATCACCGAGAAGAGCATCGCGGGCCTGGACGCGAGTTCCGCCCCGTGGACCGAGCCCGGCCTGCGAGCCGATCATCCTGCGTACGTCATCTACACCTCCGGCTCCACGGGGCGCCCGAAGGGCGTGGTGGTCTCGCATCGCGGCATCGACTCCCTGGTCGAGGCGCAACGCGAGCGATTCGACGTGCGGCCGGACAGCCGGGTGCTGCAGTTCGCCTCGCCCAGCTTCGACGCCGCCGTCTCCGAGGTGGCCGTCACGCTCCTCTCCGGAGCCTGCCTGGTGGTCGCGCCGAAGGCCCGGCTGCTGCCGAAGGCACCCCTGGTCGACCTGATCACCGCCCAGCGGGTCAGTCACGTCACCCTGCCACCGGTGCTCCTGGCCGAGCTGGACCCGGACTCGCTGCCCGGCGTCCGTTCGCTCGCGGTGGCCGGTGAGCACTGCCCGGGCGGCATCGTCGCCCAGTGGTCGTCCGGCCGTCGCATGATCAACGCGTACGGGCCGACCGAGACGACGGTCTGCGCCACCATGAGCACGCCGCTGGCCGGCCCGGACACGCCGACCATCGGCGGGCCGATCGTCAACGCCCGGGTCTACCTGCTCGACCCGCACCTGCAGCCGGTGCCGCCCGGCGTGGTCGGTGACCTTTACGTCTCCGGCCACGGCCTGGCCCGTGGCTACCACGGCCGCTCCGCGCTGACCTCGGAGAGGTTCGTCGCCGACCCGGCCGGTCCGCCCGGCGCCCGGATGTACCGCACCGGCGACGTGGCGGTCTGGACCGGCCACGGCGAGCTGGAGTTCCGCGGGCGCAGCGACGACCAGGTGAAGCTGCGTGGCCACCGGATCGAGCTGGGTGAGGTCGAGGCCCTGATGGCCGGGCATCCCGGGGTGACCGCCGCAGTCGCGGTGGTGCGCGAGGACCGGCTCGGCGACCGGCACCTGGTCGGTTACGTGACCGGCACGGCCGAACCGGCGGCCGTACACGAGCACGTCGCCGCCGGCGTTCCCGACTACATGGTCCCGGCCGTGGTGATGGTCCTCGACCAGCTCCCCGTCACCCCGAACGGCAAGGTGGACCGGAAGGCGTTGCCCTCGCCGGTGCTGGCCGGCCCGGCCGGCACCGGCCGGGAACCGGCCACCCCGCGCGAGGCGCTGCTCTGCGACGCCTTCGCCGAGGTGCTCGGCGTGCCGCGAGTCGGACCCGACGAGAGTTTCTTCGCGCTCGGCGGCCACTCGCTGACCGCCACCCGGCTGGTCGCCCGGATCCGGGTGCTGTTCGGCGTCGAGGTCACCGTCCGGCAGCTCTTCGAGACGCCGACCGCGTCCGGGATCGCGACCCTACTGGACGGCGCCGCGACCGGCCGGCCCCGGTCCGCCTGCGGACCCGGCCGGACCGGCTGCCGCTCTCCGCGGCCCAGCGTCGCCTCTGGTTCCTGCACCAGATGGAGGGCCCCAGCCCGGCCTACAACATCGCCGCCGCCCTGCGCCTGCACGGCGACCTCGACGTCGCCGCGCTGCGTCAGGCGGTGACCGACCTGGTCGAGCGGCACGAGACGCTGCGGACCGTGCTGGCCGACGACACCGACGGGCCGTACCAGATCCTCGTGGACCGGCCGACGCCGTTCGAGACGGGCGAGGTGAGCCCGGCCGACCTTCCGGCCGTGCTCGCCGAGGCCGCCGCGTACCGGTTCGACCTGTCCGCCGAGACGCCGCTGCGGGTCTCGCTGTTCCGGACCGGCGACCGGGAGCACGTCCTGCTCCTGCTGTTGCACCACGTGGCCGGTGACGCCGGCTCGGTCCAGCCGCTCGCCGCCGACCTGGCCACCGCCTACACCGGCCGCACCCGCGGCGGTGAGCCAGACTGGGCGCCGCTGCCGGTCCAGTACGCCGACTACGTGCTCTGGCAGCTGGAGATGACCAGTGAAGCCGACGACCAGCTTGACTACTGGCGGTCGGCGCTGGCCGGGCTGCCAGACGAGCTGGCCCTGCCGGTCGACCGGCCGCGCCCGTCCGGCAGCGCCGGCCGAGGTGGCCGGGCCGAGTTCACCCTCCCCGCCGACCTGCACGAGCGGCTGCGTGGCGCCGCACGGGCGCTGCGGGCCACGCCGTTCATGGTGGTGCAGGCGGCGCTGGCGGTGACGTTGTCGCGGCTGGGAGCCGGGGCTGACGTGCCGATCGGTACGCCGGTGGCCGGTCGGGTGGACGAGGCGCTAGCCGAGGTGGTCGGGTTCTTCGTCAACACGTTGGTGTTGCGGACCGACGTCTCCGGTGATCCGAGTTTCGCCGAGTTGGTCGGCCGGGTCCGGGAGACCGATCTTGCCGCGTACGAGCATCAGGACGTCCCGTTCGAGCGGCTCGTCGAGGCGCTGCGCCCGGCCCGGGTCACCGGACGCCACCCGCTCGTCCAGACCGTTCTCGACTGGAGTGACGGGCAGCCGGCCGCGCTCGCCGCCCTCGGCGCGATGCCCGGCCTGGCCGTCACGCCGGTGACCGTCGATCTGCGGACCGCCAAGTTCGACCTGGTCTTCCACCTCACCGCAGGCGACGCCGGGGAGGTGGCCGGGGTCCTGGAGTACAGCGCCGAGATGTTCGACCCGGACACCGCCGCCCGGCTCGCCGCCCGGCTGATCCGGGTCTTGGACGCGGCCCTGACCCGCCCCGAGGAGCCGATCAGCCGCATCGACCTGCTCGACGCGCAGGAGCGTGCTTGCATCCTCGGATCGTGGAGCCGGCCCGCCCCGGAACAGCCGGTCCCGGCCGGCGCCCAGCGGAACCTGGTGCGCGAGTTCGAGGCGGCGGCGCGACGGCACCCGGACGCGGTCGCGGTGACCGGCGAGGACGGCGAGTTGACGTACGCGGAACTGGACGCCGCCGCGAACCGGCTGGCCCACCTGTTCGCCCGGCACGGGGCCGGCCCCGAGCGCTTTGTCGCGCTGGCCCTGCCGCGCCGTACCGAGCTGGTCGTCGCCATCCTGGCGGTGCTCAAGTCCGGCGCCGCCTACCTGCCGATCGACCCCGGTTACCCGGCCGACCGCATTGCGTTCATGCTGGCCGACGCGCAGCCGGCGCTGATCGTCGGCACCGCCGGCGTTCGGTCCCGCATCGACGCCGGGGACGTGCGGTGGGTGCTGCTCGACGACGTGGACCTGACCGGGCTGCCGGACACCCCGCCGGTGACTGAGCCGGCCGCCGAACACCCGGCGTACGTCATCTACACCTCCGGCTCCACCGGCACCCCCAAGGGCGTGGCGGTCACCCACGCCAACGTGCTGCGGCTGTTCCGGCAGACCGCGCACTGGTTCGGCTTCGACGAGACGCACACCTGGACGCTGTTCCACTCGTACGCGTTCGACTTCTCGGTCTGGGAGCTGTGGGGCCCGCTGCTGCACGGCGGCCGCCTCGTCGTGGTTCCGTACGACACCAGCCGGAGCCCGGCGGACTTCCTCGACCTGCTCAGCCGGGAACGGGTCACCGTGCTCAACCAGACCCCGTCCGCCTTCTACCAGCTGATGCAGGCTGACCGGGAGGTCGGCGGCGCCGATCTCGCGCTGCGCTACGTGATCTTCGGTGGGGAGGCGCTCGACCTCGGCCGTCTCTCCGGCTGGTACGAACGGCACGCGGACGACGCGCCGGTACTGGTCAACATGTACGGCATCACGGAGACCACGGTCCACGTGACCTACCAGCCGCTGACCGAGCGCACCGCGGCCGAGCAGGCGGCCAGCCTGATCGGCGTCGGCATCCCGGACCTCGGCATGTACGTCCTCGACGAGGGGCTGCAGCCGGTGCCGGCCGGGGTCGCCGGCGAGATGTACGTCTCCGGCGCCGGCCTGGCCCGCGGATACCTCAACCGCCCGGGCCTGTCCGCGATCCGGTTCGTCGCCGACCCGTTCGGTGCCCCCGGCACCCGGATGTACCGCACCGGCGACCTGGCCCGCTGGCGGGCCGACGGCACGCTGGAGTATCTCGGCCGGATCGACGACCAGGTGAAGATCCGCGGTTTCCGGATCGAGCTCGGCGAGATCCAGACGGTGCTGGCCGCCCAGCCCGGTGTCGCCCAAGCCGTAGTCGTCGTCCGCGAGGACCAGCCCGGCGACCAGCGCCTGGTCGCCTACCTGGTCGGCGAGTGCGACACGGACCAGCTGCGGCACGCTCTCGGCGAGGCGCTGCCGGACTACATGGTCCCCTCCGCCTTCGTGGAGCTGAGCGCCATCCCGCTCACCTCCAACGGCAAGCTCGACCGGCGGGCGCTGCCGGCGCCGGTGCACGTCTCCACCGCGACCCGCCGCGAACCCCGCACGCCGCGCGAGCGGCTGCTCGCCGAGGCGTTCGCCGAGATCCTCGGCGTGCCCTCGGTCGGGGCCGAGGACGACTTCTTCGCCCTCGGCGGGCACTCGCTGTCGGCCACCCGCCTGGTCGCCCGGATCCGGGCCGTCCTCGGCGTCGAGGTCAGCGTGCGGCAACTGTTCGAGGAGCCGACCGTGGCCGGCCTGGACGCCGTGCTGGGCGGCGCGGCCCGGACCACCCGGCCGCCGGTCACCCCGGCCGAGCGCCCGGACCGGCTGCCGCTCTCCGCCGCGCAGCGGCGGCTGTGGCTGATGCACGAGCTGGGCGGCCCGGACGCCACCTATAACATTCCGGTGCTGCTGCGCCTGGGCGGCGACCTCGACGTCGCCGCCCTGACCGCGGCCCTCGCCGACGTGGTGTCCCGCCACGAGAGCCTGCGCACCCTGGTGGCCGGCTCCGGCGACGACGCCTACCAGGTGGTGGTGCCGGCCGAAGCGGCCCGGCCCGCGCTGCCAGTGGTGCCCGTCGCGGCCCTGCGGGAGGCGGCGGCCGAGCCGTTCGACCTGACCACCGACCTGCCGATCCGGGCCCGGTTGGGGCGGGCTGGGGAGCGCGACCACCAGCTGCTCGTGGTGGTGCACCACATCGCCGGCGACGGCGCGTCCATGCCGGTGCTGGCCCGGGACCTGGTGACCGCGTACACCGCGCGGCTGGCCGGCCGGGCGCCCGGGTGGGCGGCGCTGACGGTGCAGTACGCCGACTACGCGCTCTGGCAGCGAGCGGTCGCCGGCGACGAGGAGGAGCAGCTCGACTACTGGCGGTCGGCGCTGGCCGGGCTGCCGGACGAGCTGGCCCTGCCGGTCGACCGATCCCGGCCGCTCGACGGGCCGCAGCGGGCCGGAAGGAGCACGTTCACCCTGCCGGCCGGGGTGCACGACCGGATCGCCGGCCTGGCCGCCCGGCTCGGCGCCACGCCGTTCATGGTGGTGCAGGCGGCGCTGGCGGTGACGTTGTCGCGGCTGGGAGCCGGGGCTGACGTGCCGATCGGTACGCCGGTGGCCGGTCGGGTGGACGAGGCGCTGGCCGAGGTGGTCGGGTTCTTCGTCAACACGTTGGTGTTGCGGACCGACGTCTCCGGTGATCCGAGTTTCGCCGAGTTGGTCGGCCGGGTCCGGGAGACCGATCTTGCCGCGTACGAGCATCAGGACGTCCCGTTCGAGCGGCTCGTCGAGGCGCTGCGCCCGGCCCGGGTCACCGGACGCCACCCGCTCGTCCAGACCGTTCTGACGGTGGACACCGCGGGAGCCGAGGCCGCCGAAGCGGTCGCCGAGCTGCCCGGCCTCGTCGTCACCACCGATCACGTCGGGCCGCAGCACGTCAAGTTCGACCTGATGGTCACCCTGGTCGGTGAGACCGGTGCGGTCGAGTACAGCGCCGACCTCTTCGACGTCACGACCGTCGAGACGCTGACGCAGCGCTTCCTCGGTGTCCTCGAGCAGGCGACCCGCCGGCCCGACGCGGCGATCTCCGGCCTGGAGACGCTTGTCGGCGGCGAGCGCGACCGGTTGCTGGTCGGCCTGCTGGACACCGGGCAGCCGACCTTGAGCGGGTCGATCCCGGACCTCTTCGCCGCACAGGTCCGGGCCACGCCGGCGATGCCCGCCGTGCGGTTCGGCGAGCGGGTCCTCACGTACGCCGAGCTCGACGCCGCCACGAATCGCCTCGCCCACCGCCTGATCGCCTGCGGCGTGACCACGGAGACCCGGGTCGGTGTGCTGATGGAACGCTCCCTCGACCTGATCGTGACCCTGCTGGCGATCCTCAAGGCCGGTGGCGTCTACGTGCCGCTCAGCCCCACCTACCCGGATGACCGGCTCGCCGCGCTGCTCGACCGGCAGGTGGAGGCCCCGCTGCTGGTCACCGACCGGCCCGGCCGGGCCCGGGCGGAGAGCCTGGGCGTCGCGGCGGCGGTGATGACGATCGACGAGACCGGCTGGACCGGTGGCGACGCGAGCCCGACCGGTGTGGTGGTGGCGCCGCTGCAGCTGGCGTACGTCATGTTCACCTCCGGCTCGACCGGGGAGCCCAAGGGGGTGGCCGTCCAGCAGTGCGATGTCGCCACCCTGGCCGGTGACCGGCTCTGGGACGACGTGCTGGACCGGGTGCCGCTGCACTCGCCACACGCCTGGGACGGCTCGGTCCTGGAACTCTGGGTGCCGCTGCTGCGCGGCGGCTGCGTGGTCGTCGCCCCGCCCGGTGACCTGGACGTCGCGGCCCTGCGCGAGCTGATCGAGGGCAACGACATCACCTCGCTGTTCATGACGTCCGGACTGGTCCGCGTCATGGCGCAGGAGGCGCCGGAGGCGTTCCGCCGGGTCCGCCAGCTCAGCGCCGGCGGCGACGTGACCACCCCGGGCTCGGTCCGGCGGCTGCACAAGCACGCGCCCGGCTGCCGCATCGTCAACGGCTACGGCCCGACCGAGACGACCGTGTTCGCGCTGGTCTACCGGGCCGATCCGGAGACCGAGCGGGAGTGGGCGACCACCGTGCCGATCGGCCGTTCCCTGGACAACCTGCGCCACTACGTGCTCGACGACCGCCTGCGGCTGGTGCCGCCCGGCACCACCGGTGAGCTCTATCTGGCCGGGGACGGCCTGGCCCGCGGTTACTGGGACCGGCCCGGTTTCACCGCGGAACGGTTCGTGGTCGACCCGTACGGCGCGCCCGGCGCCCGGATGTACCGCACCGGCGACCTGGCCCGATGGACCCGCGACGAACAGATCGACTTCGTCGGCCGCATCGACGACCAGGTGAAGCTGCGCGGGTTCCGGATCGAGCTGGGTGAGGTGGAGGCCGCGGTGGCCGGTGCCGGTGGTGTCGGCACCTCGACCGTCCTGCTGCGCGAGGACCGGCCGGGTGAGAAGCGCCTGGTCGCGTACGTCGTCCCGGTCGACGGCTACGACACCGAACGGGCCCGGGAGCACCTGCGCGCGGTCCTGCCCGACTACGCCGTACCGGTCCTGGTCGAGTTGCCGGAACTGCCGCTCACCGGGCTCGGTAAGGTCGACCGGCGGGCACTGCCGGCACCGGTGTTCACCACTGGCGAGACGGCCCGGGCGCCGCGCTCCTCGGTCGAGCGGATCCTCACCGAGCTCTTCGCCGAGGTGCTCCGGCTCCCCGAGGTCGGCCCCGACGACGCGTTCTTCGACCTCGGTGGCGACAGCATCATGGCCATCCAGCTGGTCAGCCGGGCCACCCGGGCCGGGCTGCGGATCACCGCGGCCGACGTGTTCCGGCATCGCACTGTCGCCGATCTGGCCACGGTGGCCGGCACGGACGACGGCGAGCCGGACACCCCGGATGTCGGCGTCGGCGACGTCGTGCCGTCGCCGATGATGCACTGGCTCGCCGACCGGGCCGCGCCGCTGGAGGCGTTCAACCAGTCCACGCTGGTGCGGTCGCCGGCCGGACTCGACCTGGCCACCCTGCACGCTCTGCTGCAGGCGGTCCTGGACCGGCACGACAGCCTGCGGATGCGGGTGGACGCCGTCGATCCGGGGGACGCCACCACCTGGCGCTGCGAGGTGCCCGATCCGGGCTCGGTGCGGGCCGAGGGGTGCGTACACCGCGTCGACGCCTCCGGCCTGGACGACGACGAGCTGTCCGCCGCCGTCGACCGGGAGGGCCGTGCCGCGGTCGGCAGGCTGCGCCCCGCCGACGGGGTGATGCTGCAGGTTGCCTGGCTGGACCGGGCTGACCGGCCCGGCGTGCTGGTCCTGGCGGTGAACCACCTCGCCGTGGACGGCGTCTCCTGGCGGATCCTGATGCCCGACCTGCTGGAGGCGTGGCAGGCCGTGCAGGCCGGTCGGGAGGTGTCGCTGGCCCCGGTGCCGGCCTCGCTGCGCCGCTGGTCGCACGCGCTGGCCGCGGAGGCCATCAGTCCGTCCCGGACCGCCGAGCTCACGCACTGGACCGGGGTGCTCTCCGGCGACCGGCGCGGAATCGGCCGGCGTCCGCTGAGCCGGGCCGACACCTACGCCACGGCCGGGCGGCTGACCCGTACCGTCCCCTCGGAGCTCACCCGGACCCTGCTCACCACCGTGCCGGCCGCGGTCGGCGCGGGCGTGGACGACGTGCTGCTCACCGCGCTCACGGTGGCGGTGGCGCGGTGGCGCGGGGACGGCCCGGTGGTGATCGACCTGGAGGGGCACGGCCGCACCGGCGGCCCGGGCGGCGGCATCGACCTGTCCCGGACCATCGGCTGGCTGACCGCGATGCACCCGGTCGCCCTGGACCCGCGCGGCTTCGACACCGCCGCCGCGCTGGCCGGCGGACCCGCCGCGGGCGCCCTGCTCAAGGCGGTCAAGGAACAGCTGCTGGCGGTCCCCGACAAGGGCATCGGCTACGGCCTGCTGCGCCACCTGAACCCGGCCACCCGCAGCGCGCTGGCCGGGCTCGGCGAGGCCGACCTCGGCTTCAATTACCTGGGCCGCTTCGTCACCGCCGAGACCGTCGACTGGGCGGTGGCCGATGGTCTGCCCCGTCCGCCGGGCGAGGACCCGTCCACTCCGCTGCCGCACGTGCTCGAGCTCAACGCGGGCACCTCGGAGACCGCGGACGGGTCGGTCCTGAGCGTCACCTTCACCTGGGCCGGCGATGTGCTCACCGAAGCGGAGACGGCCGCGCTCGCCGACCTCTGGATCAGCGCTCTGGGCGGTCTCGCGGCCTGGGCGCAGCGGCCCGACGCCGGCGGTCTCACCCCGCATGACGTGGGCCTTATAGGCCTGACACAGAACGAGATCGAAGAGTTCGAATCAGCATTCGACTCGGATTTGGAGTAGTGACGTGACTCGTCGGGGGACCATCGAAGACATCCTGCCGCTGTCACCCCTGCAGGGTGGCCTGCTCTTCCACAGCGTCTTCGACGAGACGACGCCGGACATCTACACCGTGCAGTCCACCTTCCACCTGGCCGGGACGCTCGATGAGGAGCGGGCCCGGGCGGCCGCGGACGCGCTGGTGCGGCGGCACGCCAATCTGCGGGCGGCGTTCCGGCATCGGGGCAACGGGGACTGGGCGCAGCTCATCGCGGCGCGGGTGACGGTGCCGTTCACCGTCCTGGACCTGGCCGGGTCGGGCGCGGACGCCGAGGAGCAGGCCCGGCAGGCCGTTCTCGCGGACCGGGCCACCCGGTTCGACATCAGTCGGCCGCCGCTGATCCGGTTCCTGCTGATCCGGCTCGGCGAGCGGGACCACCGCCTGGTGCTGACCATTCACCACACGGTTCTGGACGGCTGGTCGTTCCCGACGCTGCTCAAGGAGTTCCACGCCCTCTACCTCGCCGGCGGCGACGCGAGCATGCTGCCCCCGGTCGCGCCGTACCGGGACTACCTGGCCTGGCTCTCCGCCCAGGACCAGGACGCGGCCCGCGCCGCCTGGGACGAGACGCTCGCCGGGCTGGACGCGCCCACCCGGGTGATCACGGTGCCGGCTGACCGCGCCCCGCAGGATCCCGGCCGCACCGAGTTCGGGCTGACTGCCGAGCGCACCCGGGCGGTCACCGCGCTGGCCCGGTCCTCCGGCGTCACCGTCAACACGGTCGTCCAGGCGGCCTGGTCGCTGGTGCTGGCCGGGCTCACCGGCCGCGACGACGTCGTTTTCGGGGTCACCGTCAACGGCCGTCCGGCTGAGCTGCCCGGCGTCGAGTCGATGGTCGGCCTGTTCATCAACACCCTTCCGCTGCGGGTACGCCTCGATCCCGGCCAGACCGTCGGCGACCTGCTCGCCCGGGTGCAGGACCAGCAGCTGCGCCTGGTCGCGAACCAGCACATCGGCCTGGGCGAGATCCAGCGGCGGGCCGGGCTGGGCGCGCTCTTCGACACCTCGGTGGTGTTCGAGAACTTCCCGTTCGACGACGCCCCGGCCCCCGCGCCGGACAACGACGAGCTGCGCGTCGTCGGTGCCCGCAGCCACTCGGCCAACCACTTCCCACTCAGCCTGGTCGGCATGCCGCAGGACTGTCTGCGGTTCAAGCTGTTCCACCAGCCGGACCTGTTCGACGACGCGGCCGTCGCGGCGATCGTCGACCGGTTCCGGTGGGTGCTCGACGCGCTCGTCGAGCACCCGGACCGGCCGATCGGCCGGATCAGCCTGCTCACGCCGGCCGAGCGGGAGTTCGCCCTAGCGAACGACACCGCCCGCGAGGTCGCTCCGGCCAGCCTGCCGCAGCTCTTCGACGAGCAGGTCCGCCGGACCCCGGACGCGCCGGCCGTGCTAGCCGGCGGCCGGACCCTGACCTACCGTCAGCTGGACGCCCGGGCCAGCCACCTCGCCCGGGAACTGGCCTCCCGCGGGGTGGGCCCGGGCCGGCTGGTCGCGGTGCTGCTGCCCCGCTCGGTCGAGCTGGTGGTGGCGCTGCTCGCGGTGACCAAGGCCGGCGGGGCCTATGCGCCGATCGACCCGGACTATCCGGCCGACCGGATCGCGGTGATCCTGGGCGACGCCGACCCGGTTCTCGCGGTCACCACGGCCGGGACCGCCCTGCCGGAGGGCCTGCGGACTGTCACCTTGGGGGAGCATGAGTCCGAGCCGTTCACCGTGCGGGTCCGACCGCACGACCCGGTCTACGTCATCTTCACCTCCGGTTCCACCGGCCGCCCGAAGGGCGTCGTGGTCGAGCACCGCTCGGTCGGCGCCTACCTGAGCCGGGCCCGGGTGGTCTACCCGGACGCGGCCGGCATCGCGCTGGCGCACTCCTCGGTCGCCTTCGACCTGACCGTCACCGGGCTGTGGTCCCCGCTGGTCTCCGGTGGTCAGGTGCACGTCGCCGAGCTGCCGGACGCGGTCGACGGGCCCCGGCCGACCTTCCTCAAGGGCACCCCGAGCCACCTGCCGCTGCTCGACACCATGTCGGAGACGGTCAGCCCGAGCGGCACGCTCATCCTCGGCGGTGAGGCGCTGCGCGGTGAGGCCCTGCGCGCCTGGCGGGCCGCTCACCCCGAGGTTCAGATCATCAACGCGTACGGCCCGACCGAGGCGACCGTGAACTGCCTGGAGCACCGCATCCCGGCCGGTGAGCCGCTCCCGGACGGCCCGGTGCCGATCGGCACCCCGTTCTGGAACACCCGGGCGTACGTGCTGGACTCGGCCCTGCGCCCGGTCGCCGACGGGGTCACCGGGGAGCTCTACGTGGCCGGCGTCGTGCTGGCCCGTGGTTACCTCGGCCGCCCCGGCCTGACCGCGGAACGGTTCCCGGCCGATCCGTTCGGCCCGCCCGGCGCCCGGATGTACCGTACCGGCGATGTGGTCCGCCGCCGGGTCGGCGGCGCGCTGGAGTACGTCGGCCGCGCCGACGACCAGGTCAAGATCCGTGGTTTTCGGATCGAGCTCGGCGAGATCGCCGCCACTGCGGCCGCCCACCCGGCGGTGACCCGCGCCGTCGCCGTGGTCCGCGAGGAGTCCGGCGACCGGCGCCTGGTCCTCTACGTCGTCGGCACCGACCCGGCGATCCCCGCGCTGCGCGAGCACCTCGCCGCCGCCCTGCCCGAGTACATGGTGCCGGCCGCGATCGTGCCGCTGGCCGACCTGCCGCTCAACGCGCACGGCAAGGTAGACCGCGCGGCCCTGCCGGCGCCGGACTGGGCGGACGGCGCCGCGGCTGCCCGCGGCCCTCGCGACCCCCGCGAGGAGCTGCTGTGCGACCTGTTCGCGGCGGTCCTGGGCCGGCCGTCGGTCGGCGTCGACGAGGACTTCTTCGCCGTCGGCGGGCACTCCCTGCTCGCCATCCGCCTGGTCAGCCGGGTCCGGGCCGCCCTGGGCGCGGAGCTGTCCGTACGGCAGCTCTTCCAGAATCCGACGGTGGCCAAGCTGGCCCGGTCCCTGCGCTCGGCCGGCACCGCCCGCCTGCCGCTGACCGCGGGCCCGCGCCCGGAGCGGCTCCCGCTCTCCTTCGCCCAGCAGCGCCTGTGGTTCCTGCACCGCCTGGAGGGTCCCAGCCCGGTCTACAACCTCGGCTCGGCGCTGGAGCTGACCGGCCCGATCGACGTCGCCGCGCTGCGTGCCGCCTACGGGGACGTGCTGGCACGGCACGAGAGCCTGCGGACCGTCTTCGCCGAGGACGCCGAGGGCGCGTACCAGATCATCGTGGACGAGCCGGAGTTCGACCTGCCGGTCGTCGACTACTCCGAGGCGGCCCTGCCGCAGCGGCTCGCCGAGTGCTCCCGGTACGCCTTCGACCTGTCGCGGGAGAACCCGCTGAAGCTGTGGCTGTTCCGCCTGGACGCCGACCGGCACGTGCTGTTCGTACTGCTGCACCACATCGCCGGGGACGGCTGGTCCACGCCGCTGCTCTCCCGTGACCTGACCCGTGCCTACACCGCCCGGGCCGGTGGAACCCCTCCCACCTGGACGCCGCTGCCGGTCCAGTACGCCGACTTCGCCCTCTGGCAGCGTGAGCTGCTCGGCTCCGAGGACGACCCGGACTCGCCGGTGGTCCGCCAGCTCGGTTACTGGACGAGTCACCTGACCGGGCTGCCGGAGGAGTTGCCGCTGCCGGTCGACCGTCCCCGGCCCGCGGTCGCCTCCTACCGGGGTGGCACGGTGCCCCTGCATGTCCCGGCCGGGGTGCACCGCGCGCTGCGTGAGCTGGCCCGCGACCAGCAGGTGACCGTCTTCATGGCGATACAGGCGGCCCTGGCCGTGCTGTTGTCCCGCCTCGGTTCCGGCCACGACATCCCGATCGGCGTCCCGGTCGCCGGCCGACCGGACGACTCCCTTGAGGAGCTCGTCGGCCTCTTCGTCAACACGCTGGTGCTGCGGACCGACGTGTCCGGCGACCCGACCTTCACCGAGCTGCTGGCCCGGGTCCGGGAGACCGACCTGGCCGCCTTCGCCCACCAGGACGTGCCGTTCGAGCGGCTCGTCGAGGTGCTCAACCCGGTCCGGTCCCGTTCCCGGTCGCCGCTGTTCCAGGTGCTGCTCTCGTTCAACAACAACGATCAGGGCGGTAGGACCGAGGCGCTCGCCTCCCTCGGCGACCTGCGCATCCGCAGCCACGGCGTGGACGGCGGCGTGGCCAAGTTCGACCTCGCAGTCAACCTGGCCGAGCAGCCCGGCGCCGACGGGCTGACCGGCATCATCGAGTTCTCCGCCGACCTGTTCGACCGGGCCACCGTGGAACAGCTCGCCGACCGGTTCGCCGCCCTGCTCGCGCAGTTCGCCGCCGACCCGGCGTTGCGGGCCGGCGCCGCCGACGTGCTGACCGCCGTCGAGCGCCGGCTGCTGCTCGACGACTGGAACGACACCGGCGCCGAGCTGACCGGCGGCTCCCTGCTCGACCGCATCGACCGGTTCGCCGCCGACCAGCCGGACGCGATCGCCGTCGAGTGCGCCGGTGTGCGGCTGACCTACGCCGAGCTGGACGCCCGCGCCGACGCCCTCGCCGGCCGTCTCGCCGCCCGTGGCGCGGCGCCGGAGACGTTCGTCGCGGTGGCCCTGCCGCGCTCCGCCGACCTGGTCGTGGCGCTGCTCGCGGTGCAGCGCACCGGGGCCGCGTACCTGCCGATCGACACCGAGTACCCGGCCGAGCGGATCCGGTTGATGCTCGCCGACGCCGCGCCGGTCGCCCTGCTAACGTCCACTGCCCTGCTGCTCGGCCTGCCGGCGACCCCGGCGGCGCCGGTCCTGCTGGACGTCGCCGAGCCGGCCCGGGAGTTCAGCCGCCGGATGGTCCCGGACAGCACGGCCGCCTACGTCATCTACACCTCCGGCTCCACCGGGGTGCCCAAGGGCGTGGTCGTCTCCCGGGGCGCGCTGGACAACTTCCTGCTCGCCATGCGCGACCGGCTCGGCCTGACCGAGGGCGACCGGCTGCTGGCGGTGACCACGGTCGGCTTCGACATCGCCGGCCTGGAGCTTTACCTGCCGCTGTTCGCCGGCGCGACAGTGGTGGTCGCGGAACGGGACACGGTGCGCGACCCGGCCGCCCTGCGCGACCTGCTGGCCGGTGACCGGATCACCGCCATGCAGGCCACCCCGACGCTGTGGCAGGTGCTTACCGCCGAGCAGCCGGAGGTCCTCGGCGGCGTGGACGTCCTGGTCGGTGGCGAGGCGCTGCCGCCGGCCCTGGCGGCCACCCTGGCCGGGCACGCCGCCTCGGTCACCAACGTGTACGGCCCGACCGAGACCACCGTGTGGTCGACCGCCGCGGCGGTCACCGGCGCGCCGCCGACCATCGGCGCCCCGATCGCCAACACCCGCGTCTACGTGCTGGACGACGCGCTGCGACCGGTGCCGGTGGGCGTGGCCGGCGAACTGTACATCGCCGGCTTCGGCGTGGCCCGCGGCTACCTGCGGCGGGCCGGGCTGACCGCGCAGCGGTTCGTCGCCGATCCGTACGGCGAGCCGGGCGAGCGGATGTACCGCACCGGCGACCTGGTCCGCTGGACCGCCGCCGGCGAGCTGGAGTTCTTCACCCGCGTGGACAGCCAGGTGAAGCTGCGCGGCTTCCGGATCGAGCTGGGCGAGATCGAAGCCGTCCTGGCCGGGCACCCGGACGTGACCGCCGCGGTCGCCGCGGTGCGGCCCGACTCGCGCGGCGAGAGCCGCCTGATCGGTTACGCCGTGACCCGTGGCGCGGTGGATGTCGGCGTCCTGCGCAAACATCTGGCCACCGCGGTGCCGGACTACATGGTGCCGTCGGTGTTCGTCCTGCTCGACGAGCTGCCGCTGACCGCCAACGGCAAGATCGACCGGGCTGCGCTGCCGGAGCCGGCCGAGGTCGTGACCGACGCGGCCGGCCGGATGCCGCGCTCGCCGCAGGAGGACATCCTCTGCGGGCTGTTCGCCGAGATCCTGAACCGCCCGCAGGTCTTCATCGACGAGGACTTCTTCGCCTCCGGCGGCCACTCGCTGGCCGCGATGCGCCTGCTCAGCCGGGTCCGGGCGGTCTTCGACCAGGACATCCCGATCAGCGCGCTGTTCGAGACGCCGACCGTGGCCGGGCTGGCCGCGCTGCTCACCACGAACGGCACCGCCCGGCCCCCGCTGATCGCCGGCGACCGGCCGCGGCGGCTGCCGGTCTCCTACGCCCAGCAGCGGCTCTGGTTCCTCAATCAATTGGAGGGACCGAGCGCCACCTACAACGTGCCGGCCGCGCTGAGGCTCACCGGCGACCTCGACGACGCCGTGCTGGCCGCGGCCCTCGGCGACGTGGTGGCCCGGCACGAGACGCTGCGCACCCTCTTCGAGGAGGACACCGAGGGCGTCCACCAGCGGATCCTGCCCCCGGCCGAGTTCCGCCTGTCGTCGCGGACCGTGGCCCCGGACGACCTGGACGCGGCACTGACCCGCGCGGCCCGGGTCGGCTTCGACCTGGGCGCCGAGATCCCGCTGCGGGCCCACCTGTTCCGCGTCGCCGCCGACGAGCACGTGCTGCTGCTGGTCATGCACCACATCGCCGGTGACGGCGGGTGGTCGATGCCGTTGTTGATCAAGGACCTGACGGTCGCCTACACCGCCCGTACGGCCGGCGCCCCGCCCGCCTGGGCCGCCCTGCCGGTCCAGTACGCCGACTACACCCTGTGGCAGCGTGACGTGCTCGGGGAGGCCGAGGACACCGGCAGCGAGATGGCTCGGCAGCTCGACTACTGGCGAACCAAGCTGGCGGGGCTGCCCGAGGAACTGTCCCTGCCGGTGGACCGCGGCCGGCCGCTGACCGCCACCCACCGCGGCGCGACCGTCGCGTTCACCGTGCCCGCCGCTCTGCACGCCCGCCTCGACGACCTGGCCCGCGAGCACCGCACCAGCACGTTCATGGTGGTGCAGGCGGCGCTGGCGGTGCTGCTGTCCCGGCTCGGCGCGGGTGAGGACATTCCGCTCGGCACACCCACCGCGGGCCGCACCGACGCCGCGCTGGAAGGTCTGATCGGGTTCTTCGTCAACACCCTGGTCCTGCGTACGGACCTGTCCGGCGACCCGACGTTCGCCGAGGTAATCGCCCGGACCAGGGCCACCGCGCTGGACGCCTACAGCCACCAGGACGTGCCGTTCGAGCGGCTCGTCGAGGAGCTGAACCCGGGTCGGTCGATGGCCCGGCACCCGCTGTTCCAGACCATGATCACCTGGAACACCGCGCGGTCGCAGGCCGGCGCCGCCGACACCCTCAGCCTGCCCGGCCTGTCGGTCGGCCAGCTCGAGCTGGGCACCGACGTGGCGACGTTCGACCTGCTGCTCGCGATCCAGGACCGGCGCGGAGAACGCGGGGCGGCGGCCGGGCTCGCCGGGCGGCTGGAGTTCAGCACCGACATGTTCGACACCGCCACCGCCGCGCGGATCGCCGACCGTTTCGTCCGGGTACTCACCGCGGTCACCGCCGCGCCGGACCGGCCGGTGCACCGCATCGACATCGTCGACGACACCGAGCGGGCCGCCCTGGACCGGATCAACGACGCGACGACGGCGTCGCGCACCGACGCGTCGCTGGCCGAGCAGTTCAGCGCTCAGGTCGCCCGTACGCCGGAAGCCGTGGCGATCGTCGAGGACGGCCGGGAGCTCACCTACGCCGCACTGGACGCCGCCGCCGACCGGCTCGCCGCCGAGCTGGCCCGCCGTGGCGCCGCCCCCGAGGAGTTCGTCGCGGTGGCCCTGCCGCGCGGCGCTGACCTGGCGGTCGCGGTGGTCGCCGTCCTCAAGACCGGCGCGGCCTACGTTCCGTTCGACCTGGAGTATCCGGCCGAGCGGATCCAGGCGATGCTGGCCGACGCCCGCCCGGCGCTGGTGATCAGCACTGCGGCGATCCCCGGGACGCTGCTGCCGGCGGACACGCCGCGGCTCCTGCTCGACACGGCCACGCTGCCGGAGCGGAGCTTTGGTCCCGCGCCGGACATCCGGCCGGACCATCCCGCGTACGTCATCTTCAGCTCCGGATCCACCGGCCGCCCCAAGGGCATCGTGATGCCGGGGCGGGCGATGACCAACCTGATGGCCTGGCACGAACAGGCGATGCCGAGCCCCGACGGCGCGGTGGTCGCCCAGTTCACCGCGGTCAGCTTCGACGTCTCGGTGCAGGAGTTCCTCTCCGCGCTGCTGCACGGCCGTACCCTCGCGGTCTGCCCGGAGGACGTCCGCCAGGACCCGCGTGCGCTGGCGCGGTGGCTCGACCGGCACGGTGTCGCCGAGCTCTACGCGCCCAATCTGGTCGTCGACGGCCTTTTCGAGGAGCGCGGTGACGCCGGGCTGGGCCACCTGCGGCGCGTGGTCCAGGCCGGCGAGGCGCTCACCCTGCGCCGCGGGGTCCGCGACTTCTACGCCGCGCACCCCGGTCACCGGCTGCACAACCACTACGGTCCGGCGGAGACCCACGTGGTCACCGCGTGGACGTTGCCCGCCGACGTGGCGGAGTGGCCGGACAGCCCGCCGATCGGCGCCCCGATCAGCAACACCCGGGTCTACGTGCTCGACAGCGCGCTGCTGCCGGTGCCGCCCGGCGTCACCGGCGAGCTCTACATCGCCGGCGACAACCTGGCCCGCGGCTACCTGCGCCGGCCCGGCATGACGGCCGGGCGCTTCCTGCCCGACCCGTTTGGTGTGCCCGGCCGCCGGATGTACCGCTCCGGCGACCTCGCCCGCTGGCGCAACGGCGTCCTGGAGTACGTCAGCCGCGCCGACGACCAGGTCAAACTGCGCGGCTACCGGATCGAGCTGGGCGAGATCGAGACCGTGCTCAGTCGGGCGCCCGGCGTCCTGCGGGCCGCCGTCGTGGTCCGCGAGGAGGGGCCCGGCGACAAGCGGCTGGTCGGCTACGTCGTACCGGAGCCGGGTTGGACCTTCGACGCGGACGCGCTGCGCCGTAACCTGGCCGCCTCGCTGCCGGACTTCATGCTCCCGTCGGCGCTGGTGCCGATGGACCGGCTGCCCCTGACCCACAACGGCAAACTCGACCGCCGGGCGCTGCCCGCGCCGCGCTACACCCGGGCGACCGAGGGCCGGGCGCCGCGTTCGCCGCGCGAGGAACTGCTCTGCGGGCTGTTCGCCGAGGTGCTGCGGGTGCCGGTGGTGAGCATCGACGACGACTTCTTCACCGTCGGTGGTCACTCGCTGCTCGCCACCCGGCTGACCAGCCGGATCCGCACGATGCTCGGCGTCGAGCTGTCGGTCCGGCAGGTGTTCGAGACGCCGACGGTGGCCGGTCTCAGCCGGGCGCTGGCCGGCGCCGCCGGAGCCCGGGCCGGGGTCACCCCGGCCGAGCGCCCGGAACGGCTGCCGCTCTCCTTCGCCCAGCAGCGTCTCTGGTTCCTGCACCAGATGGAAGGACCGAGCGCCACCTGGAACCTCACCACCGCGCTGCGGATCAGCGGCGCCCTGGACCCCGGCGCGCTGGCCACGGCGTTCGCCGACGTGGCGGGCCGGCACGAGAGCCTGCGCACCATCTTCGCCGAGGACGGCGACGGCGCCTACCAGGTGGTACGGCCGGAGTCGCGGCCCGGCCCGCGGGTGATCAGCTGCTCGCCGGACAAGCTGGAGCGTGCGGTGGCCGCCGAGGCCCGGCTCGGATTCGACCTGGCCACCGAGCCGCCCCTGCGTACGGTCCTGTTCGACCTCGGTGCCGACGAGTACGCCCTGGTGGTTGTGCTCCACCACATCGCCGGGGACGGCTGGTCGATGCCGGTGCTGATGCGTGACCTGGCCGTCGCGTACGCCGCCCGCAGCGCCGGCCGCGCGCCCGGCTGGGCGCCGCTGCCGGTGCAGTACGCCGACCACACCCTGTGGCAGCAGCGGGTCCTCGACGAGGGCGGCGAGTTGAGCCGCCAGCTCGGCCACTGGACCGGGGCGTTGGCCGGCCTGCCGGACGAGCTGACCCTGCCGGTCGACCGGTCCCGTCCGGTCACCGCCTCCTACCGCGGTGGCCAGGTGCCGCTGGAGATCCCGGCCGAGGCGCACCGGCGGCTGGCCGCGCTGGCCGCCCGTACGCAGGTCAGTGTCTTCATGGTGGTGCAGGCCGCGCTCGCGGTGCTGCTGCACCGGCTCGGCGCCGGCGACGACATCCCGATCGGCACACCGGTCGCCGGTCGCACCGACGACGCGGTCGAGGACCTCGTCGGCCTGTTCATCAACACGCTGGTGCTGCGGACCGACGTGTCCGGCGATCCGAGCTTCACCGAGCTGTTGGCCCGGGTCCGGGAGGCCGACCTGGCCGCCTTCGCCCACCAGGACGTGCCGTTCGAGCGGCTCGTCGAGGTGCTCAACCCGGCCCGGTCCACCGCCCGTCACCCGCTGTTCCAGACCCTGTTGATGTGGAACAACAACGAGAGCCTGGGCGACCGGGAACTGCCGCTCGGTGACCTGGTCGCCCGGGCGCTGCCCACCCCGGCGGTGACCACCAAGGTCGACCTGACCCTCAACCTGGCCGAACGGCGGGCAGCGGACGGCTCCCCAGATGGGGTGACCGGCGCCCTGGAGTACGCCACCGACCTGTTCGACCGGTCCACCGCCGAACGGCTGGCCGACTGGCTCGGGCGCGTCGTCGAGGCGGTCGTGACGGACCCGGACGCCCCGGTGAGCCGATTCCCGCTCACCACCCCGGCCGAGGTCGCCGAGCTGGTCGTCGCCGGTACCGGCGAGCCTGCGGGGACGACCCCGGAGCTGCTCGACAGGTTCGCGGCGGCGGTCGCGCGTACGCCGGACGCGGTCGCCGTGGACGCCGGAGGCGTCTTCGTCACCTACGCCGAGCTGGACCGCCGGGCCGCCGCGATCGCCGCCGCCCTGGCCGCCCGGGGCGTGACCCCCGGATCGACCGTGGCGGTGGCCCTGCCGCGCGACGCCGACCTGGTCGCCGCCCTGCTGGCGGTGCTGCGCCGGGGCGCCCAGTACCTGCCGGTCGACCGGGACTTCCCGGCCGAGCGGGTGGCCTGGATGCTCACCGACGCCGCCCCGTCGGTGCTGGTGACCGACACCGCCGTGGACGCCGGTGTGCCGGTGCTGCTGATCGGCGACGTCACCGGGCCCGACCGGATCCCGGACGAGACGGTGCCGGGCATGGCGCCGGCCTACACGATCTACACCTCCGGCTCGACCGGCCGGCCCAAGGGCGTGGTCGTCCCGCGCGCCGCCATGGACAACTTCCTGGCCGCGATGGAGCAGCGGTGCGACCTCAGCGCCGGCGATCGCCTGGTCGCGGTCACCACGGTCGGGTTCGACATCTCGGTGCTGGAGATCTTCCTGCCGCTGACCGTCGGCGCGACGGTGGTGCTGGCCGCACGCGACGTCGTCGGAGACCCGGCGCGGCTGGCCGCGCTCGTGCACGCCCACCGCTCCGCCGTCGGTGACCTGCTGATGCAGGCCACGCCGAGCCTGTGGCAGGCGCTGCTCGACGAGGACCCGGCGGCGATCGACGGGCTGCGCGTCCTGGTCGGCGGGGAGGCCCTGCCGCCGGCGCTGGCCACCGCTCTGACCGCGCGGGCCGCGCAGGTCCTCAACATGTACGGACCCACCGAGACCACGGTCTGGTCGACCGCATCCGTGGTCGACGGCAGCCCGCACATCGGCGGACCGGTCCGCGCCACCACACTGCACGTGCTCGACCCGGGGCTGCGCCGGACCCCGGCCGGTGTGCCCGGCGAGCTCTGGATCGGGGGTGCCGGGCTGGCCCTCGGCTACCACGGCCGTCCGGCGCTGACCGCGGAACGGTTCGTCGCCGATCCATTCGGCGGGCCCGGCGAGCGGATGTACCGCACCGGTGACCTGGTCCGCTGGCGGCCTGACGGCCGTCTCGACTACCTCGGCCGGGTCGACGCGCAGGTCAAGCTGCGCGGCTTCCGGATCGAGCTCGGCGAGATCGAGACGGTGCTCCAGCAGCACCCCGGGGTGGCCCGCGCGGTGGTCATCGTCCGCGAGGACCAGCCCGGGGACCGGCGGCTGGCCGGATACGTCGTCGCCGAGCCCGGCTTCGCCCTGGACTCGGCGGAGCTGCGCCGGCACGCCGGGCAGACACTGCCCGACTACATGATGCCGCGGGTGATCGTGACGATGGACGCCGTTCCGCTCACCCCGAACGGCAAGGTGGACCGCCGGGCGCTCCCGGCACCCCGGTACGACACCGGACCGACCGGACGGCCGCCGCGCGACCCGCGCGAGGAGAACCTCTGTTGCGTCTTCGCCGACGTGCTCGGACTACCCCGGGTCTCGATCGACGACGACTTCTTCGAGTTCGGCGGTCACTCGGTGCTGGCCATGAAGGCCATCGCCCGCATCCGGACCGTCCTCGGCGCCGACCTGACCGTCCGCACCCTCTTCGAATGCCCGACCGTCGCCGACCTCGCCGGCCGCCTCGCCGCGGCCGGCGACTCCCCGGCCGCGGCCCCGGCCCGCCCGGCCCTGCGCAGGAGGACCACCCGATGATCCCGTTGTCATACGCCCAGCAGCGGCTCTGGTTTCTCCACGAGCTCGAGGGCCCGACCGCCACCTGGAACATCGCCACCGCACTGCGGATCACCGGCCGACTCGACGGGCCGGCCCTGCACGCCGCACTGCATGACCTGGTGCTGCGGCACGAGAGCCTGCGCACGGTCTTCGACGGGGAGCAGCAGATCATCCTCGGAGCGGATCACCGGCCCGGCCTGGAGACGGTTCGGGTGACTCCCGCGGAGCTGCCGGCGCGGCTGGCGGAGGCCCAGCGCCACGCCTTCGACCTGCGGGACGTGCCGCAACTGCGGGCCAGCCTCTTCGACCTCGGCGGCGACGAGCACGTCCTCCTGTTGCTGGTGCACCACATCGTCGCGGACGGCTGGTCCCGCTCGCTGCTGGTGCGCGACCTGATGACGGCGTACGCCGCCCGGGCCGAGGGACGTGCGCCGGAGCAGCCGGAACTACCGGTGCAGTACGCCGACTACGCGCTCTGGCAGCGTGAGCTGCTCGGCGAGGAGACGGACCCGGCCAGTCTGGCCGCCCGTCAGCTCACCCACTGGACGAGCACTCTGGCCGGGCTGCCGGAGGAGCTCCAACTCCCGGTCGACCGGCCGCGTCCGCCGGTGGCCGGGCACCGGGGTCACTCCGTGCCGTTCACCGTCCCGGCCGAGGTGCGTGCCGGCCTAACCGCGCTGGCCAAGCGGCAGCGCACCACCGTCTTCGCGGTGGTGCAGGCGGCCCTGGCTACCCTGCTGCATCGGCTGGGAGCCGGCGACGACCTGCCGATCGGCACGCCGGTCGCCGGTCGCCCTGACGAGGCGTTGCACGAGCTGGTCGGGCTCTTCGTCAACACGCTGGTGCTGCGCAACGACCTCAGCGGCGACCCTGCCGTCGAGGAGCTGGTCGGTCGTACCGCCGAGCTGGTGATGACCGCACAGGATCACCAGGACCTGCCGTTCGAGCGGCTGGTCGAGGCGCTCAACCCAGCCCGATCCCGGTCCCGCAACCCACTTTTCCAGACCCTGCTGACCTGGAACACGCTGGACGAGCGGGCCGCCCGGGAAAGCGTCGCCGCGCTGCGCGGGCTGACCGTGCGGGTGGAGCCGGCCGAGGCCGGCACGGCCCGGTTCGACCTGTCGGTAAGTGTGGAGGAGCAACCCGGCGGGGCCGGTCTCTGCGGCTCGCTCACCGCGTCGGCCGACCTGTTCGACGAAGGCACCGCCGAGCGGCTCGCGACCCGCCTCACCCGGGTGCTGACCGCGTTCGCCACCACGCCGGACATCCGGGTGTCCGCGGTCGACGTGCTGCTCGACGACGAGCGGGCCGACTTCGGGGGCAACCGCGCCGACGAGCCCGCGGCATCCCTTGCCGCCGCCTTCGACCGGTGGCTGGCCGCCGCGCCGGACGTGGTCGCGGTGGAGTGCGGTCCGATCCGGCTCAGCTATCGCGAGCTGGACGAGCGGGCCGGCCTGCTCGCCGCCGAACTGGCCGGCCGCGGCGCCGGCCCCGACCGGTTCGTCGCGGTGGCGCTGCCCCGCTCGGTCGACCTGCTGGTGGCGCTGCTGGCGGTGCTCCGCTGCGGCGCCGCCTACCTGCCGGTCGACATCGAGTACCCGGCCGACCGGGTCGCCTACCTGATCGAGGACTGCGCGCCGGTGCTGGCCATCACCGACACGGCCACCTCGGCGCTGCTGCCGAGCGACGCCGAACGGCTGTTGCTGGACACGTTCGCCCCGGGTGAGACGTCACTGCCGGCGCTTCCAGTGCCGGGAACCGCGGCGGCGTACACCATCTACACCTCCGGTTCCACCGGCCGCCCCAAGGGCGTCGTCATCCCCCGGTCCGCGTTCGACAACTTCCTGGCCGCCATGCGCGAGCGGATCGGCCTCGACCCCGGCGAGCGTCTGCTGGCCGTCACCACCGTCGGCTTCGACATCGCCGGCCTGGAACTGTTCCTGCCCCTGACAACCGGCGCGACCGTGGTGATCGCGCCGCGGGAGACGGTCCGGGACACCGCCCGCATAGCCGCCCTGCTGCGCACCGCGTCGGTCATGCAGGCCACGCCCACGCTGTGGCGGGCGCTGGTGAGCGACGAGCCCGACGCGGTGGCCGGCGTCCGGGTCCTAGTCGGCGGCGAACCGCTGCCACCCGACTTGATCGAGGCGTTCGGCCCGGCCGCGGCGGTACACAACATGTACGGCCCGACCGAGACCACCGTCTGGTCGACGGTCGGCGACGTCACCGCCGGCCGTGCCGTGCGAATCGGAACGGCGATCCGGAACACCGACGTGCTCGTACTCGACGCCGGCCTGCGCCCGGTGCCGACCGGTGTCCCCGGCGAGCTGTACCTCGGTGGTGACGGGCTGGCCCGCGGCTACCACGGCCGCGCCGGGCTCACCGCCGGGCGGTTCGTCGCCTGCCCGTACGGCCGGCCCGGCGAGCGGATGTACCGCACCGGGGACCTGGTCCGCCGTACGCCGGAAGGATTGGAGTTCTTGTCCCGGGTCGACGACCAGGTCAAAATCCGCGGATTCCGGATCGAGCTCGGCGAGATCGAAGCCGTGCTCGCGGCCGCGCCGGGGGTGCGCCGGGCCGCAGTCGCGGTCCGGGCCGACGCCGGTGGTGAGCCCCGCCTGGTCGCCTACGTCAACGACCCGTCGACCGACCTGGCGGCGGTGCGCGGGCACCTGACCGGGCTCCTGCCCGACTACATGGTGCCCTCGGCGTTCGTCACCGTGCCGGAGTTCCCCCGGACCCCGAACGGCAAGCTCGACCGGAAGGCCCTGCCGGCCCCCGTGTTCGCGAACGCGAGCCCCGCCCGGGCCGCGCGTACTCCGCAGGAGGAGATCCTCTGCGGGCTCTTCGCCGAAGTGCTGCGTCGCCCGTCGGTGGGCGTGGACGACGACTTCTTCGGCTCGGGCGGGCATTCCCTGATGGCCATGAGCCTGATGGGCCGCATCCGGACGGTGTTCGGCATCGATCTGCCGATCAGCGTCCTGTTCGAGGCGCCCACCGTCGCCGGGATCTCGGCGGCGATGGAACGGGCTGGGCGTGGGAGGCGATCCCTCACCGCGGTACCCCGGCCCGAGCGCCTGCCACTCTCCTTCGCCCAGCAACGGCTGTGGATCCTGCACCAGATGGAAGGGCCGAACCCCGCGTACCACGTGCCGGCCGCGCTCCGGCTCATCGGTGACGTCGACCCGGCCGTTCTGGCCGACGCGTTGGCCGACGTCGTCGCTCGGCACGAGGTGCTGCGGACCGTCTTCGCCGAGGACGGTGACGGTGCGTACCAAGTGGTGCGGCCGGATGCCCGGCCGGTGCTGACCGTGGTCGACGGGGACGATCTGGCGTCCGCGATCCGGCGGCCGTTCGACCTGTCGGCCGAGATCCCGATCCGGGCCTGGCTGTTCGAGCCCGGTGGCAACGAGCGCATCCTGCTGGTGGTCGCGCACCACATCGCCGCCGACGGCGGCTGGTCCATCCCGCTGCTGATGGGCGAGCTCACTGAGGCGTACGCCGCCCGCACCGCCGGCGGGGTGCCGGACTGGGCGCCCCTGCCGGTGCAGTACGCCGACTACACCCTCTGGCAGCGCGCGGAGCTCGGCGACGAGTCCGACCCGGACAGTGCGCTGGCCCGTCAGATCGCCTACTGGACCGAGGCGCTGGCCGGGCTGCCGGACGAGCTGACCCTGCCGGCCGACCGGTCCCGCCCGGTGACCGCCAGCTACCGCGGGGGCCAGGTGCCGCTGGAGATCCCGGCCGCAGCCCACCAGCGGATCGTCGAACTCGCGGCGCAGGCCCGGGTCAGCGTCTTCATGGTGGTGCAGGCCGCGCTCGCGGTGCTGCTGCACCGGCTCGGCGCCGGCGACGACGTCCCGATCGGCACGCCGGTCGCCGGGCGTACCGACGACGTGCTGGACCGGCTGGTCGGCTTCTTCGTCAACACCCTGGTGCTGCGGACCGACCTGTCCGGCGATCCGAGCTTCACCGAGCTGCTGGGCCGGGTGCGGGAGACCGACCTGGCCGCCTTCGCCCACCAGGACGTGCCGTTCGAGCGGCTCGTCGAGGTGCTCAACCCGCCCCGCTCGATGGTCCGGCATCCGCTGTTCCAGACCATGCTCGCGCTCAACACCGTCGATCAGGTGGAGAAGATGGGCGGCGTACGGGAGCTGCCCGGCCTGACCGTCGCCGCGGAGCCGGTCGCCACCGGCTCGGTCATGGTCGACCTGCGATTCTCGCTGGCCGAGAAGCCCCGTCCGGCCGGGCACACCCCGGCCGGCCTGGCCGGTCACCTGGAGTACAGCACCGACCTGTTCGACACGGCCACGGCCACCCGCCTGGCCGACTGGTTCGTCCGGGTGCTCACGGCGGTCACCGCCGCCCCGGACCGCCCGGTGAGCCGGTTCGCGCTCGCCACCCCCACCGAAGAGCGCGCACTCACCCGGGCCGGGGAGCACTTGCCGGTGCCCCCGGACGGGCTGGCGGACTGGGCGGCGAGCACCGCGGCGGCCGTGCCGGACGCCGTCGCCGTGGATGGTGACGGCGGCCCGCTGACCTACGCCGAGCTCGACGCCCGGTCCGACCGGCTCGCCGCGCTGCTGGTGGCGCGCGGGGTGACGACCGAGTCGTTCGTCGCGGTCACGTTGCCCCGCACTGCCGTCCTCGCGGTCGCGCTCCTGGCGATCGTGAAGGCCGGCGCCGCGTACGTGCCGATCGACCCGGCGTATCCGGCCGACCGGATCGACTACATGCTCACCGACGCGGCCCCGGCGCTGCTGCTCACCACCCACGGCACCGACCCGGACGCCGGCACCGCGGTCGGCCGGCTGTTCCTGGACGAGATCGACCTGGCCCAGGGACAATCCGAGCCGGTACGGGTCGCCGCCCCGGCCACCGCGGCCGGCTACATGATCTACACCTCGGGATCGACCGGCCGTCCCAAGGGCGTGGTGGTGACCCGCGGTGGTTTCCAGAACACCCTCGTCGCCGTGCGGAGCCGGTTCGGCCTCACCCACGGCGACCGCCTGCTGGCCGTCACCACGATCGGCTTCGACATCGCCAGCCTCGAGTTCTTCCTGCCGATGATCACCGGCGCGACGCTGGTGATCGCCCCGGTGGACGTGGTCCGCGACCAGATCGCCCTGGGCGCCCGGATGCGAGCCGAGCGGGCTCGTGCCGGCACCCTGATGGTGCAGGCCACGCCCAGCCTGTTCCGGGCCCTGGCCGAACAGGACCCGGAGGCGTTCGCCGGTCTGCGCCTGCTGGTCGGTGGCGAAGCCCTGGCGATCGACCTGGCCGCCACCGTGATGGCCACCGCGGAGTCGCTGTCGAACGGCTACGGCCCGACCGAGGCCGCCATCTATTCGACGATGGCCTGGGTCGACGGGGAGACCGTGCCGGACATCGGCCCGGCGGTCGCCAACACCACCGCGTACGTGCTCGACGCGGGCCTGCGCCCGGTCCCGGCCGGAGTGCCCGGCGAACTCTACGTCGGCGGCGCCGGCGTGGCCCGCGGCTACCACGGCCGGCCCGGCCTGACCACGCAACGCTTCGTCGCCGACCCGTTCGCCGGGCCGGGACAGCGGATGTACCGCACCGGCGACCTGGTCCGCCGGCGTGCCGACGGCGCCTTGGACTACCTGGGCCGGGTCGACGACCAGGTGAAGCTGCGCGGCTTCCGGATCGAGCTCGGCGAGATCGAGACCGTGCTGGCCGGCCACCCCGAGGTGGCGCGGGCGGTCGTGCTGATCCGCGAGGACCGGCCCGGGGACCGGCGGCTCGTCGCCTACCTGGCCGCCGAGCCCGGGATCGACCTGGCCGCGGTCCGCGCGCACGCCGCCCTGGCCCTGCCCGACTACATGTTCCCGTCGATGCTCGTGCCGCTGCCGAAGATCCCGCTCACCCCCAACGGCAAGGTCGACAAGCGTGGACTGCCGGTGCCGGAGTACCGGCTCGACGACGCCGGCCGCGAGCCGCGCACCCCGCGGGAGGAGATCCTCTGCGGCCTCTTCGCCGAGCTGCTGCACCGGCCGGTGGTCCACCTGGACGACGACTTCTTCGGCTGCGGCGGCCACTCCCTGCTGGCCACCACGCTGGTCAGCCGGATCCGCGGCGTGCTCGGCGCGGAGGTGGGCATCCGCGACCTCTTCGATCACCCGACGCCGGCCCGGCTCGGCGCCAGGCTGGACGGCGCCGGGCGGAGCCGCACCCCGCTGGTCGCCGGAGCGCGTCCGGCCCGGGTGCCGCTCTCCTACGCCCAGCAGCGGCTGTGGTTCCTGCACGAGCTGGACGGGCCGAACCCGACGTACAACATCCCGACCGCTTTGCGGCTGACCGGCGCGCTCGACGTGGACGCCCTGCGGGACGCGCTGGCCGACGTGGTCGCCCGCCACGAGGCGCTGCGCACCGTGGTCGCGACCGACGACGACGGCGCGTACCAGGTGGTTCTGCCGGAAGCCCGGCCGGAGCTGACCGTGGTCGCCGGCGACGACCTGTCCGAGGCCGCCCGGTACGCCTTCGACCTGTCCGCCGAGATCCCGATCCGGGCCTGGCTCTTCGAGCCCGGCGGGGACGAGCACGTGGTGCTGCTGGTGCTGCACCACATCGCGGCCGACGGCTGGTCGCTGCCGGTGCTGGGCCGGGACCTGATGGCCGCCTACGACGCCCGGCGTAGCGGCTCGGCGCCGGACTGGGCGCCGCTGCGGGTCCAGTACGCCGACTACACCCTGTGGCAGCGCGCCCTGCTCGGCTCCGAGGACGACCCGGACAGCCTGATCAGCGCGCAACTCGCGTATTGGCAGGACGCCCTGGCCGGGCTGCCCGACGAGGTGGCGCTGCCCGGCCGCCGGCCCCGACCGGCCCAGCCGACCAACCGTGGGGAGACCGTCCGGTTCGAGCTCGGCGCCGACGTGCACGCCGGCCTGGCCGCGTTCGCCGCCGCCCGGCACGCCACTCCGTTCATGGTGGTGCAGGCCGCGCTCGCGGTGCTGCTGCACCGGCTCGGCGCCGGCGACGACGTCCCGATCGGCACGCCGGTCGCCGGGCGTACCGACGACGCGCTGGACCGGCTGGTCGGCTTCTTCGTCAACACCCTGGTGCTGCGCACCGACCTGTCCGGTGAACCCACTTTCGCCGAGGTGGTCCGCCGGGTCCGGGAGAGCGACCTGGCCGCCTTCGAACACCAGGAGCTGCCGTTCGAGCGACTGGTCGAGGTGGTCAACCCGGCCCGGTCGATGGCCCGGCACCCGCTGTTCCAGGTGGAGCTGCTCTGGCAGGACCAGAGCCTGGGCGTACGCGCGGTGTCCGAGGCCGGTGGCGTACGGCTGGCCGAGGAGCGGCCGGAGACCGGCATGACCCGGATGGACCTCTCGTTCGCCCTGTACGCCCGCCGGGACGAAGCCGGCGCACCGGCCGGGGTCTCCGGTCGCCTGCTCTTCGGCGTGGACGCGTTCGACCGGGACACCGCCGAGCGCCTAACCGTCCGGCTCACCGAGCTGCTCGCGACCGTCCTGCAGAGCCCGGACCAGCCGGTGGCCGAGCTGAGCCTCGGCGCCGTGCCGGCCGGTTTCGGCGTCGGCGCGGTGTTCCCGGACGACGGCGCGGGCCTGGCCGACCGGTTCGCCGCCGTGGTGGCGAGCACCCCGGACGCGGTCGCGGTGCTGGATGGCGACGTCCCGGTCACCTACCGGGAGCTGGACGCTTGGGCGACCCGGCTGGCCCGGCGGCTGCTGGCCGAGGGCGCCGGCCCGGAGCGGTACGTGGCGGTGGCCCTGCCCCGCTCCGCTGACCTGGCCGTGGCCCTGGTCGCGGTCCTCAAGTGCGGCGCTGCGTACCTGCCGGTCGATCTGGCCCTGCCGGCCGGGCGGATCGCGCTGATGCTCGCCGACACGGCCCCGGCCGTGCTGGTCTGCGCGGGCGGCTTCGACTGGGACGGCCCGGTCGTCGACGTGACCGCGCCCGGCGGCGCGCCGGAACCGGACGTCTGGCCGGTCGCCGGTCCACTGCATCCGGCCTACGTCATCTACACCTCCGGTTCCACCGGCCGCCCCAAGGGCGTGGTGATGACCCAGCTGGCGATGCGCAGCCTGCTCGCCTGGCACGAGCGCGCGTTGCCGGCCACCGGCACCCGCCGGATCGCCCAGTTCTCCGCGGTCGGGTTCGACGTCTCGGTGCAGGAGTTGCTGGGCGCCCTGCTGCACGGCTACACCCTGGTCCCGTGCCCGGCCGACATCCGCAGCGACCCGCCACGGCTGGCCGCCTGGCTCGCCGCCACCGGGATCGAGCACCTGCTGGCGCCGAACCTCGTGATCGACGCCGTCCTCGATGCGGCCGGTCAGGAGGGGATCCGGCTGCCCGCACTGACCGCGGTCGCCCAGGCCGGGGAGGCGCTGACACTGCGCCCGCACGTACGCCGGTTCTTCGCCGACCACCCGCACGCCCGACTGCACAACCATTACGGGCCGGCCGAGACCCACGTGGTCACCGCCACCACCCTGCCCGCCGCGGTGGCCGGCTGGCCGGAGACGGCCGGGATCGGCCGTGCCGTCGACAACGCCCACCTGCGGCTGCTCGACGAGCGGCTGCGCCCGGTCGCGCCCGGTGTTCCCGGCGAGCTCTACATCGCCGGTGCCGGCCTGGCCCGGGGCTACCACGCCCATCCGGGGCTGACCGCCCAGCGTTTCGTCGCTGACCCGTCCGGTACGCCGGGGGAGCGGATGTACCGGACCGGTGACCTGGCGATGTGGACCGGTGGCGGTGATCTGGTCTTCCTCGGCCGGGCCGACGATCAGGTCAAGATCCGCGGCTTCCGGGTGGAGCTGGGCGAGGTGGAGCAGGCCCTCACCGAGCAGGCCGGGGTGAGCCGGGCCGCGGTGCTGGTCCGCGAGGACGTGCCTGGTGACCGGCGGATCGTCGCCTACGTGGTGGGTGACGAGCCGGATTCGGTCGCCCTGTGTGCTGCGCTGGCCCGGCGGCTGCCGGACTACATGATCCCGTCCGCCGTCGTGCCGCTGGCCGCGCTGCCGCTGACCGGCACCGGCAAACTGGACCGGCGTGCGTTGCCGGCCCCGGTTCACACCGCCCGGGTCGGCCGGGCGCCGCGAACCCCGCAGGAGGAGCTGCTCTGCGGCCTGTTCGCCGAGGTGCTCAGGGTGCCGGCGGTCGGCGTGGACGACGATTTCTTCGCCGTCGGCGGACATTCGATGCTCGCGGCCGGCCTGGTGGCCCGGATCCGGGCGGTACTCGGCGCCGAGATCGGCGTCCGGACGCTGTTCGAGGCGCCGACCCCGGCCGCTCTGGCCGCGCGGCTCGGCTCCGGCGACGCCGGTGGGCCGGCGTTCGGGCCGCTGCTGCCGCTGCGGGCCCGGGGCGGCGAGCCACCGCTATTCTGCGTGCATCCGGCTTCCGGGGCCGGCTGGTGTTACGCCGGGCTGCTCAGCCACCTCAGTCCGGAGCAGCCGGTCTACGCCCTGCAGGCCGAGGGCCTCACCGGCGACGACCGGCCGGACACCCTGCGGGAGATGGCCGAACGCTACGTGCGGCTGATCCGCGAGGTGCGGCCGGAGGGCCCGTACCGGCTGCTGGGCTGGTCCTTCGGCGGCCACGTGGCGCAGGCCGTCGCGGTGCTGCTGGAACGCTCGGGCGCCGAGGTCGACCTGCTGGCCGTGGTGGACGCGCACCCGCAACCACCGGGCGCCGTGCCGCCGACCCGGCAGCAGGTGATTGCCGACCAGATGCGCGCGACCGGGTTCACCCACGAGGGCGACGACGTGCCGGTCGACGCCTACCTGACCTTCCTGCGCGGCGAGAACCCGTCGATCGCCGATCTTCCGGACGATCAGCTGCTGCGGATGATCGAGACCTTCGTCGGCAACGTGCTGATCATGCGGGCGCACCAGCCCGATCCGTACGGCGGAGATCTGCTCTTCGTCGCCTCGGCGCCGGGCGGCAAGGTCCGCGAGGACGCGTCATCGTGGGCGGCCCACATCGGTGGCCAGATCACCGAGCATCCCGTCGACGCCACGCACGAGCAGCTGTTCACCACGCCTGCGGCGGTCAGCGAGATCGGCCGTGTGCTGGCCAAACGCCTCGGCGCGACGGCATAGGAAACGGATAGACCACTGCCGGAGAGTCGAACTCGTCGTCACCGGACGACACCGATCCGATGTGAGGAGCAACCATGCCGAACCCGTTCGAGAACGACGAGGCGCCGTACCTAGTCCTGGTCAACGACGAGGGGCAGCACTCGCTGTGGCCGGCTTTCGCCGAGGTGCCGGCCGGTTGGGAGCGGGTGTACGGCGAGGACACCCGCGCCGCGTGCCTGGAATACGTCGAGCAGAACTGGACCGACATGCGCCCGCTCAGCCTGGTGCGCGAGATGGCCGGCGACGCCGCCTGAGCCGAGGCACCGAAAGAGAGGCGCCGGTGATGACTGCCCGCGAGATCGTGCCGCTGCACCGCAACCGCGACTTCGTCCTGCTCTGGACGGGCCACTGGGTCTCGTTCCTCGGCTCCCGGATGAGCGCGGTCTGTTATCCCCTGCTGGCGCTCTGGATCTCCGGAGGGTCGGCGGCGGCGGCCGGTTTCGCGACCGCGGCGGCTATCCTGCCGAGCGTCGTCTTCCAGTTGCCGGCCGGAGCTCTTGTGGACCGGTGGGACCGCCGCCGGGTGATGGTCCTCTGTGCCGGGTGCCGGGCGCTGGCACTCGGCGCGGTGGCCGCCACCCTGCTGACCGGCACGCTCACCCTCACCGTGCTGCTCGCCGCGGTCTTCGTCGACACCAGCCTGGCGATCTTCTCCGGGCTCGCCGAGCGGGTGACCGTGCGTCAGGTGGTGCCGGCGTCCCAGCTCGGCTCGGCGATGGGCCAGAACGAGGCCCGGGGCCGGGTGGCCGGGCTGGTCGGCGCGCCGCTCGGCACGCTGCTGTTCACCTGGACCCGGTGGAGCCCGTTCCTGCTGGCCGCCGTCGGTGCCCTGGTGGCATTCGCCAACGTCTGGCTGATGCGGGCCGACACCCGTCCGGCGCCCGTCGCCGGTGACCGGCACGTCGGCCGGGACGTGCTCGACGGCCTCGCCTGGCTGCGAGGCCACGCCTTCCTGCGCGCCGCCGTCGTCCTGGTGTCCCTCAGCGGCGTGTTCTTCCAGCTCGTCTCGCTGTCCCTGATGGTCGTCCTGGTCCAGGAGCAGGGCCATCCGGCATCGGCGGTCGGTCTGCTCTTCGGCATCAGCGGCTGCGGCGGCGTGGCCGGGGCGCTCACCGCGCGCTGGTGGCTGAGCCGGCTGCCGCTGCCGGCCGTGGTGATCGGCGGGTTCGCGGCCTGGGGCGCCCTGATGGCGGGTAGCGCGTTCATCGTCACGCCGGTGGGCCTGGGCGTGCTGTTCGCCGCGATGAGCTTCGTCGGCGCCGTCTTCAACGTCGCCTCGGCGATCTACCAGATGACCGCGACTCCGGCCGAGCTGCAGGGGCGGGTCGGGGCCACCGCGGGATTCACCGCAGCTGCCGCCGCCGGGCTCGGCGCGATCGGCGCCGGATACCTGCTGGACGTGACCGGTGGCGCGACCGGGCTGCTCATCGCGGCGGCCGGGATGGCCGTCGTTACGGCGGCTGCGCTCACCGTCCCGGCGATCCGGCGGACCCGGCTGCCGGCCCCGGAGCCGGTGCCGGGCGACCTCGTAACCACGACCTGACGGGACCACCATGGATCTGAGCCTGTTCTACTTCGCCAACGACAGCACCGCCCCCGGCGCGCGCGGCCGCTACGAGCTGCTCATCGAGGGCGCCAAGCTCGCCGACCGGGCCGGCCTCACCGCGGTGTGGACCCCGGAACGGCACTTCGACCCGTTCGGCGGCGCCTATCCGAACCCGTCGGTGCTCGGCGCGGCCATCGCCACGATCACCGACCGGATCGGCATCCGGGCCGGCAGCGTCGTCGCGCCCCTGCACAACCCCCTGCGCATCGCCGAGGAGTGGTCGGTCGTCGACAACCTCTCCGGCGGCCGGGTCGGCATCGCCTTCGCCTCCGGGTGGAACGCCGTCGACTTCGCGCTCGCGCCGGGTAACTACGAGAACCGTCGCACCGTGTTGAGGCAGACCGCCGAGGAGGTACGGCGGTTGTGGCGCGGCGGCACGGCGACCGGGGTGGACGGTATGGGGCGGGCCGTCGAGGTGCGGCCGTACCCGCCGGCCGTCCAGCCGGAGCTGCCGATCTGGGTCACCTCCGGTGGCGGCGTCGAGACGTTCCGGGCGGCCGGGGAGATGCGGGCCGGCCTGCTGACCCATCTGCTCGGGCAGAACCTCGGTGAACTGGCCGGGAAAATCGCCGAGTACCGCCGGGTCGCCACCGAGCGGCACGGGTGGTCCGGGCACGTGGTGCTGATGCTGCACACCCTGCTCGGCGACGACCTCGACCAGGTCCGCGAGGTGGTCCGGGCCCCGTTCACCAACTACCTGAAGAGCTCGGCGAACCTGACCGCGAAGTCGTTCCTCGGTAAGGACGTGAACCTGGCCGACCTGAACGCCGCCGACATCGAGTACCTCTCGGCGCGCGCCTTCGACCGCTACTTCTCCACCGGCGGCTTGTTCGGCGGCGTGGACCACGCCGCCGAGCTGATCGACCGGGTGGCCGGCCTCGGCATCGACGAGATCGGTTGCCTGATCGACTTCGGTGTCCGCCCGGACGCCGTTCTGGCCGGCATCGAACTGCTCGGCAAGCTCAACGCCCGCGTCACCGCCTGAGGCCGCGGGCCCGGGAACGGACGCGCCGACCGGCGCGCCCGTCGGCGCCGTGCCGGGTGGCGCGGCCGGGACGAAGGATGAATTCATGACGGACATCGCCACCGCGTGGACGCCGTACGAGATCCGGGCGACCGACACGGGTGTCCGCCGGCTCGCCGGATGGCTCGACGAGCTCGGCCCCGACGGTCTGTCGACCCTGCTGGTGGAGAAGAAGGCGCTGGTCTTCCGCGACTTCGGGGTGACGCCGGGGGAGCTCGACGGCGTGCTCGACCGGTTGCTGCCCAATCGCCTGCCCTACGTGCACGGCAACTCGCCGCGTGCCCGGGTGCGCGGCAACGTCTACACCTCGACCGAGTATCCGGCCGAGTTCACCATCTCCCAGCACAACGAGCTCTGCTATGCCCGGCGCTGGCCGGCCCGGCTGGCGTTCTACAGCCAGATCGCGGCGCTCACCGGCGGCGGGACGCCGATCGTCGACGGCGAGCTCTGGTTGGCCTCGCTCGACGTCGAGGTCCGCGAGGCGTTCGCCGGCGGGGTGCGCTACGTGCAGAACCTGCACGACGGCTACGGGCTCGGCAAGAGCTGGCAGGACACGTTCGAGACCGACGACCGGGCCGCGGTGGAGAAGTTCCTGACCGACGCGGAGGCCGAGTTCGAGTGGCGGTCGGAGGGCCTGCGGGTCACCCAGGTGCGCCCGGCCACGACCCGGCACTCGGTGACCGGCGCGGAGGTCTGGTTCAACCAGGCCGACCAGTGGCATCCGGCCGGGCTGGGCGACCAGACGGCGGCCGAGCTCTACGACATCCTGCCGCTCGACGAGCTGCCGCAGTACGTCACGTTCGCCGACGGCAGCCCGATCCCCGGACGGTACGTCGAGCAGATCCGCGACCGTGGCCTGGAGAACGCGGTCGACGTCCCGTGGCAGGCCGGCGACCTGATGCTCATCGACAACGTGCTGGTCGGGCACGGTCGCCGGTCGTTCACCGGTGACCGGCGCACGCTGGTGGCGATGTCCGACTGACGTCACGCGCGCACCGGAAGGGGGGCGGACCATCCGCCCCCACCTCCGGTGTCTCAACTTCTGTCCTCCCCGGCCGCCAGCTCGGCGGCGAGCAAGCGGTTCAGCCCGGTCAGCCGGAACCTGGTGAATCCGGCGTCGTCCACTGCGGCCGGGGCGACCAGGTGCAGATCGGCCAGTTCCTCCAGCCGGTCGGCCGTCTCGGTCAACGCCGTGGCCGCCGACGTTACGGACCGTGCGGTGAACCCCGCAGGATCCGCGCTGACCAGTGCCGGCAGCAGTGCACGGGCCGGTGCGGGCAGCCGCTGCATCACGGTCATCAACCGGCCGCGTACGGTCTGCCGGGCGTGGCAGAGCTCGTCGAGCCGCCGGGCCGGATCGGCGAGGCGGGTGGCCAGTTGCTCAACCGTCCACAGCGGATGGGATGCGAGCCGGGCGCCGGCGATGTGCAGGGCCAGCGGCAGACCGTCGCATAGCCGCACCACCGTCCGCGCGGCGGCGAGCTCCTTGTAGACCCGGTACTCGCCGGCGATCGCGGCCAGCAGCTTCACCCCGTCGCGCTCCGACAGCGGGTCCAGTGCCATGACGTGCCGGTGCGGGAAGCCGGTGAGATACTGACGGCTGGTGACCATGGCGGCCGCCATGGGACTGGTTGGAATGAGGTCGTCCAGGCGTCGCTCGTCGACGACGTCGTCGAGGATCACCAGTATGCGACGGTCGTGCCCCGCGATCCGGTAGTCACGCAGGAGGTCGCGCACGTCGGTGCCGGGGGCCGGTTCCTCGCCCATGCCGTGCAGTAGCTGGGTGAGGATGTCGGCGACCGGCCGGGGTGTGCCGTCCCACTCGGTCAGCGGAGCGTAGAGAACCCCGTCCGGGAACTGCTCGGCCGAGGTGTGCCCGATGCGTATGGCCAGGGCGGTCTTGCCCGTGCCGACCGCGCCCGTGATCAGCAGACGGCTCGGTGCCGTTCGGGCCCAGGGACCGCCGGTCGCGGCCCAGGCGCCGCGGACCGTGGCCAGCTCGGCGCGGCGTCCGGTGAAGTGCCCGATGTCGGGTGGTAGCAGTGGGGAGTTGGCCCGCCGTCGGCGCTCCCGGGCAACGACGACGCCCGGCTTCGGCGGGTACTCGGGCTCCTCGTCGTGCAGCGCCTCCTGATAGGCCCGGACGAGCATCGGTCCCGGATCCACGCCGAGATGGTCGGCGAGCACCCGGCGGCCCTCGTGGAAGGCGAGCAGGGCGTCGGCACGCCGACCGCTGCGACACAGCGCCAGTACCAGCTGCGCACGGAACTGCTCGCGCAGCGGGTACTTGCCGACCAGGCTGGTCAGCTCCGGGGTCAGCCCGGTGTCCTGACGCAGCGCGAGGTCCGCCTCGATGCGCTGCTCGGTGGCGTTGGCCCAGGCCTCCTCGAGCGGCGGCCGCTCGACCTCGGCCAGGTGCTCGGTGACATTGGTCAGCGCGGGTCCGCGCCACAGTGCCAGGGCGGCGCGCAGCTGCTCGGCGGCGGTCCCGTAATCGCGTACGGCGAGGGCGCGGCGGCCCTGCTCCACCCGGCGGTCGAAGGCCACCACGTCGAGCTCCGCATCGAGCGTGTCGAGTGTGTACCCGGCGTGCTGGCGTTCCAGCCTCACCTCGTCGCCCAGCTGTTTGCGGAGCTTGTAGACGTAGGAGTATATCTGCGCGCTCATCGTCGCTGGTGGCGTCCAACCCCACAGGTACTCACTGAGCTGTGTGTAGGACAGGGCTCTGCCCCGGGCCACGAGCAGCGCACAGAGCACGGTGTTTATCTTCGATCCCGACAGCGGAATCTCCGCACCGCATTTGCGCGCCGTCACCGGACCCAGAATTGAAAATTCCATTGTCGTTCCCCCGATAGTCCGTATAGCTGGACCGAGCTGTTCAAAGCAGATTCGCCTTGGCGGCGCGATAGCCGGCCTGGAATCTGCTGTCGGCGGAGAACCGTTGCATCAGGGCCGCGACGGTGCGCCGATAGGACCGAATCGCGACACCCAGGCTGCGTGCCGCCAGGTCGTCCGTCAGGCCGAGGGCGAGCTGACTAAGCACGGCCTGCTCGGCGTACGGCAACCGGTGCGCCTCGCCGGCCCGCGGTACCGCGTCGCGCCACATCGACCGCTCGATCATCGAGGCCAGTCCGGGGCTCGCTAGCACCGCCCCACCGGCCGTGTAGTCCCAGCCATTCTGCGCTGCGACCAGGATCTTTCCGTCGATCACCGCCATCCGGCACGGGACCGTGACGGTCGGCAGCACCGCCAGGTCGGCCATCGCCGGGCACAGGCCGCAACGGTCGGAGCCGACATGCACCCGGACCCGTACGCCGCGCCGGACGGCCGCGGTCGCGGCCGCCACGTCCGGGCAGCCGTCGGTCAGCGCGGCGGCCGGAGCCAGCAGCGTGAGGTGGTGCGCCGCGCCGCCCAGCACTGGTTGAATCTGTCGAGCCGTGACGGTTTTGACGTGCATCGTCACGGCCACCAGATCGTGATGTCGGCCGCCGGGAAGACGTTGATGGCGGTGGTAGTGAGGGTGAGAATGAGGGCAGACAGCATGACATCGACCTTTCATGGGGAGAGTTTCGGCCGTTGATCCGTCCGGATTCCGTCCGGCTCTGTAAACCAGGATGTCGATGTAGCGGGGCTATTGGAAGGCTTGGTAAAGGCGGCAACTCGCAGTGGCGGAGAGTCGCCACTGTCTCACTGTTGGTTACTGGTGGTGCGGCGGGCTGCGGCATCGCCCGGCCGGTGGGCATGCCGACGGTCGCCAACCTGGCAGCAAGCTGCCAACCTGACGCGATGGAGCGCCGATGACGCACGGCGCTCCGGACACTGGGCGGTCTCGGGATCGGTTGCGATTAGGAGGTGTGCGCCGATGCGCATACTCACGTGCGTCTTCAGTGCGGCGACTGCCGACTTCGATCCCCTGCGTGTCGAGCTGGAGCGGCTCGGTCACCGGGCCGACGTCGTGGTCAGCGGGGAGCTGACCCGCGCGGCCGTCGCCGCGGCGTGTGGTGCGTTGCGCGCCCGCGCCGTCGAACCGAAGATCGACGTGGTGCTCGCCTGGGGCACCGAGTCGCTGATCTTCGCCGCGCTGCTCGCCCTGGAGCTGGGCTGCCCGCTGGCGCATTCGGCGTTGGAGGCGCCGGCCGCCGCCGGCGACGGCTCGCGGGCCTGGGCCCGGCTCGTTTATCAGAGCCTTCCCGTCGACGTCCATCTGCTGTACACCCAGTCGGCGGTGGCCGAGGCCGACCGGTTCGGCTTGGCCGCCGATGCGGTGCGCCGGGTCCCGGTGGCCGGTCGGAGCCAGGTAGCAGGCGAGGTGCTGGCCGGGTGTCTGGCGGCCCGGGTGCGTTACGCGTCCCGGCCGGCCCGGGACGGCCGAAGCGGCGGTACCAGGCCTATGGGGGTAGGTTGATACCGTCTTTCCGCCCTGAAAAGTGATTCGGATCACTCCTGGGCTGGCCTCGTCCTGGTCTGACAATCGTGCGACCATGCCGCGTGGTGGACTAGCACGGGGGAAGTGCGTATGCCTGCTTTCGATAAGCCTGATGTCGATCTGGCATTAAGACTCTACGAACACATGTTTCGTGCCGGGTGTTCGGACGTGAACAACGCCGCCGAGGCTCTCGATCTCAACGGCGCCAAGCGGGAACGTGCCGTGGAGGTGCTGTCGGCGTTGCGGCTACTGGATGGCGAGGGGATCCAGCAGTCCGACGCCCTGCTCACCCCGGACGCGGCGCTACGCCGACTACTCAGCGACGAGATGGACACCTTGGACGTGGCCGCCCAGCGGGTTGCGGAGACCCAGGCCGCAGTGGCCACCCTGGTTCAGGGGTTCCTGCCGATAGACATCGTTCCGTCCGACGACATCCGGGTCGAACTTGTCCGTGACAGCGGACGGATCCGGGGCCTACTGACCGAGATCACCGACCGTGCGGTCAACGAGGTGATCTCCGTGCACCCCGGCCCGCCGCCGCCCGAGGAGGTGTTGCGGAGCGGTCTCCAACGTGACGAGATCATGTTGCGCCGGGGCATCCGTATGCGCGCGCTCTATCAGGAGCAGTACCTGCGGGTCGGTTATGCCCGGCAGTATTTGAACTCGCTGCGCAACATCGGCGCCGACGTACGCACCAGTCCGGTCGTACCAACGCGGATGATCATCTGCGACAACACGCTGGCGCTGCTAGCCGCAGTTGGTGATCAGGAAGAGTCACCAGTGCTGGCGCTGCGGGGCGGGGCCATCGTGCAACCGATCGCCCACCTGTACGACCTGGCGTGGAATCCGGGCACCGCGCTGCCGCACGACGATGAGCTGCCCCGCCCACCGCTCGACCAGCTCGCGCCGCAGCACGCCGCGCTGCTGCAGATGCTGGCCACCGGTCTCAAGGACGAGAAGATCGCCCGCAACCTGGGCGTCTCCCCACGTACGTTGAGCCGGCTCATCCGCGAGTTGATGGACGCGCTCGGGGCGCAGAGCCGTTTCCAGGGCGGGGTTCGCGCACAGGAGCTGCGCTGGTTGAGCTGAGGGCGCCGACACAGAGTTCCGGCATAGATCACTGCGCGACATTCGGGTGATCCGAGCCTGTGTTGGAGGAACCATGCCCGTCGACAAGCTGCGCCTGCTCGTCTCGTGCCCGGACCGTCCGGGCATCATCCGCGCGGTCACGCAGTTCCTGCACGACCGTGGTGCGAGCGTCCGCCAGGCCGACCAGTACACGACCAGCCCGGAGGGAGGCACGTTCCACCTGCGGATGGAGCTCGCGGTCGACGCCGTGGACCGGCCGGCCCTGGTCGGGGAGTTCGCCGCGGAGGTCGCCACGCCGTACGACATGGCCTGGCACTTCGCCGACGCCGGTCGGCCCAAGCGGATCGCGGTCCTGGTCTCCCGGACCGATCACTGCCTGCTGGATCTGCTGTGGCGCTGGCGCCGCGGTGAACTGGCCGGCGAACTGGTCCTGGTCGCCTCGAACCACCCCGACCTGCGGGACACCGTGGAGTCGTTCGGCCTGACCTTCCACCATGTGCCGGTGCCGCCCGGCGGCAAGGCGCAGGCCGAGGGGGCGCTCGCCGACGTGCTCGCTGGTGAGTGCGACGTGATCGTCCTGGCCCGGTACATGCAGATCCTCTCCGGTGCGTTCCTGGAGAAGGTACGGGTGCCGGTGATCAACATTCATCACTCGTTCCTGCCGGCGTTCGCCGGGGCCGGGCCGTACGAACGGGCCCGGCAGCGGGGCGTCAAGCTGATCGGCGCGACCGCTCACTACGTCACCGAGGATCTCGACGAGGGCCCGATCATCGAGCAGGACGTGGTGCGGGCCTCGCATCGGCACGACACCGCGGACCTGGTCCGGCTGGGCGCCGACGTCGAACGCACCGTGTTGTCTCGGGCGATCGAGTGGCACTGCGACGATCGGCTGCTGCGCCACGACAACCTGGTCCTCGTGTTCTGACCGGACCCGCAGACGACTTTGGGGCGCCCCGCAATCGGGGCGCCCCAAAGTCGTTGCGCCCTACGAGCTGCGTCGGCAGCTCTGCTGCACGGCCACGTAGAACGCGCCGTTCACCTCGTACTCACGCTGCAGGCTCACCGCCTCCGACCCCTCGATGGTCATCGACACGCGTGACTTGACGATGTCCGCTGACGCTGTGGTGGTGATGCCGTACGCCATGATCGTGTTGCCCTGCCAGCCCGGGCTGCGCAGGATCGCCCGGTACCCCTCGCCGTACGTGTCGAGGGAGTAGGTCTTGGTGACCGCGTCCCAGCCCCAGACGGCGAACTCGGTGCCGACGTAGCCGTTGGCCAGCGTGGTCGTCACGTCCCATTGCAGCCAGCGCTGTCCCTGCGAGAACTTGACGGCGGCCGACCCGGTCGCGGCGATCGGCGTGGCCCCCGGGCGGGAGTAGTTGAGTCCGGTGCAGTTCCAGACCCCCTCCAGCGGGTCGAGCCGTTCCATCTCCTGGATCGGCCAGTCGATGGTCGCCGCCCGGACGGGAGCGGCCGCCTCGGCCGGGAGCGGCGCCACGAGCGCCACCGCTACGGCGAGCAGACCCGCCGTGATCTTGAAAGAACGCATGATTCCCCCTTATATCTGTGACTTCTGCCGGACGCACTCGTCCAGCAGAAAGACGGTGAGCTGGTCGACCGTGGAGTAGTCCCACAAAGCGGTCGGGTCCAGGCTGATCGCGAGATGGTCCTCGATGTCGGCGGCCAGGGCTAGCACGACGATCGAGTCGAGGCCGTACTCGCCGAGCGGGTTACGCGGGCTGATCGGCTCCTCGACGTCGGGCAGATACGCCGCGACCCGCTCCAGCAGCCAGTCGCGCAGCGTGGCGACGGCGCCGTCGACCGAGGTCATTCCGGTGATGCTGTCCATCAGAGATTTCCCTTCACAGTGAGTGCGATGACCTGTCAGCGCAGTTGACGGGCCGAGATCCCGAAGCCGGCGCCCTGGTCGTGCCGTCGCCGCAGCTCGGTCAGGAGCGCGTCCTCCACCTCGACGGGCACGTCCCGGGTGACCGGCAAATGTGCGGCGGAGAGCCGGGTGAGCGCTGCGACCAGCCAGTCGGAGCCACCGAGGAAACCGCTGGTGGCGCGGTGCCGCAGATGAAGCTCGATGCAGGCCGAGGCGGCCAGCGCCGTCACGTACGCGGCCGCCAGCTGCCGGGTCCGTGCGGTCGCGACGATGCTCAGGTCCGCGGGCGCGAGGGCCGCGCACTGTGCGGTCAGCATCGCCAGCTCACCGGCCTGCCGCTCGACCAGCCGGCGCAGCGTGGCCGGCGCGTCCGGGCCGAGCCGGTCGGACGCGGTGGCCAGTGACCCGGCGAGCGGGTCGTGGCCGCCGGAAGTGATCGTCAGCCCGGCGAAGTCCAGCGGCGGCAGATCCGCGATCGGGGCGAACAGGCCGTCCGGGGCCGGCTCGGCGGCCCACCAGCCCCGCCGGGCCAGCAACGGCAGCTGCGGGATGAGGCTGGTCAGGCAGGCCGCCCGGGCGACGTGCCCGAACCCGACCGGCTTGAGATCCCGCGCAATCTTCTCGAAGATCGCGTTCACGCCGTCGCGCCGATAGAACTCCGAGCCCATCACCAGCACCAGCTGCTGCATGGCGTCCAGCAGCAGGCCGGAGAGCAGATACTTGACCGCCGGGGCGTAGACGCTGCCGGCCCGTGGGGCCAGGTGCAGCGCCCGGGTCGCCGCCAGCGCCAGCGCCTCGCAGACCAGCTGATCCACGAAAGCGTTGACCAGGGTGGTGCGCACCATCGGGATGGTGTCGGCGGTGCGACCGTAAAGGGTGCGCGATCGGACGTGGTCGAGCGCGGTGCGCAGACCGGTGTCCAGCAGCGCGGTGCACATCGCCGGCAGCGCGGTCCGGGTCAGCTGGTAGGCGCGGGTGGTCACCTCCATGCCCCGGCCGGGCGGCCCGAGTACCGAGCCGGCGTCGATCGGGCAGTCCCGGATCTCGATGCCGCCCAGATCCACCCCGCGCATCCCGACCGAGCGGAAGCGGGGCAGATACGTGTAGCGGCGCGGATCCAGATCGGACTTGCGCACGTAGACCTGCGAGTGGCTGCGCCGCCCCGGTCCGGGATCGGTGCGGGCGAAGAACACCACCGCGTCCGCGCGCCGAAGGTTCGACACGACCTCCTTGCGCCCGTTGAGCAGCAGCCCGCCCGCCGGCCCGGGCAGCGCCGAGAACTCCATTGCGCCGATGTCGTTGCCGTGCGCCAGCTCGTGGTATGCCGCTGCCACCCGCCCGTTGGCCAGCAGCAGCTCGGCCAAGTCGGCCCGCTGCCCGGCCGAGCCCGCCGTCCACACGTTCACCGCGCCCAGCAGGGTGCTGGAGGCATAGCCCAGGCCCAGGCACGGATCGCGCCGGTAGAGCGAGCGCATCAACTCCACCAGGTCGTCCGCTCGGGTGAAGCGTCCGCCCAGCTCGGCCGGCACCATCTCGGCCTTGAGCCCGAACTCGTCGAGCAATTCCTCGCCGGCGGGCAGCAGCTCGGCCCGCTCGTCGGCGCCCAGGATCGCCGCGTGCCCGACCGGGTTGGCCGGATCGCGCGGATCCCCGAGCAGGTTCTCCAGCGCGCCGATCCGCTCGTCGATGTCCGGAGCCAAGAAGACGTCCGCGGCCATCAGACCACCCCCGATCCTCGGGTCAGCAGCGTGGGCGCCGCCCCGTCCGGGCTGAGCAACCTATCCGCCAGCAGGTCGAAATAGTCCACCGGGGCTCCGGTGAGCTGCGCGAGCACCAGCGACAGGACACCCTGTAGCCACAGGCCCGACTGCCACCACGGCAGGGCGTGCCGCTGCGGGTTGGCCGCCCACAGGCTCACCGCGGCGGCGCCCGCGAAGCACCACTCGTACCGCTCGGCCAGGCGCATCACAGCGGTCGGCGGCAACCCGGCGCTGGGCCGGATCGTCCGCAGTTCGTCCTGGACCGCCCGGGCCGCCGCCACCAGCCGATGCGCTTCCGCCAGCACATCCGGCGGCAGGCTGCCGTCCCGCTCCAGGCCGGCGACCACCCCGGGCAGCGCCCGCACGATCGACTCGTCGGCCGGTGTCAGTCGCAGCACCGACGGGTCCAGGGCGGGCAGCGGCGTGTCCAGGTCCAGCCATCCGGGCGGCCCGACGGGACCGGCGCCGCGCTCCAGGATCCGGCTCACCGCCGGCAGGCTGGTGACCAGCGCACGGCGGTTGACCCAGGTGCTGCCGTCGAAGATGCCGACGATCTGGTGGTCGCGCTCGAGTTTGGCGAACTCGCCGTAGCCCTCGACGCCGATCAGGAACCCACGGGCCCCGAGCAGGTCGCCGAGCTGCCGCAACTGCTCGTGGACGACGCTCGGCACGAACGCCTTCGCGATGGCGGCCAGCACGCTCAGCTCGCCCGGCGCGGCCTGCGCGGCCCGGGCCGTGGTGGTGGCGACCACCTCGGCCAGAAACAGCCGGGCCACCCCCTCCCCGGCGCCGGCGCGGGCGTGTGGCAGGTCGCCGAGCCGCCGGTCGTAGAGCCGCCGTTCGGACAGGTAGCGCCGGGCCAGGGCAAGGCCGTGGTCGGCCGCGCCCAGCGACAGCGCGCTGCACGCGGTCCGGGTCCACTGCAACGCCTTGAGTACCGTCTCCAGGCCGCCTCCGACCGGGCCCACCAGAGCGTCGGCCGGCAGCGGGGCGGCGGTGAACTCCAGCCCGCTGATGTCGGCGCCGCGGATGCCGTGGGTCGACACCTTCGCTATCGGTGCGGTGGCGCCGGGCGGCATGACGCGCTTGTCGACCAGGAAGAGACTGAAGCCGCGCGGGCCGCCGGCCTCGGAGGTACGGGCGAGCACGCACATGAAGCGGCCGCGGGTGGCGTTGTTGATCGGCCACTTCCGGCCGTCCAGGCGCCAGCCCTCCGCAGTGCGGGTGGCCGACACCGTCCCGGCCAGTAGATCGCTGCCGGTGCCCTCCTCGGTCAGCCCCCACGCCACCGCCTCGCCGGCCAGCACGTGCCGGGCCAGCCGGGTGGCCTGGGCGGGGTCACCGGCCAGCCACACCGAGACCGCCCCGAGGAACGTCTTGCCGTGCGCCACCGCCACCGTCAGGTCGGTCGCGGCCGTCTCGCGCAACCGGGCGATCAGGGTGCTGAGGCCGTCCAGCCGGCCGCCGAGCGGGACCGGCACGTAGTGCGCCGGCAGTCCCGCCTCGTCCAACGCGGCGCAGGCGGCGATCGGGAACGCCGAGACTTCGTCCAGGCCCAGGCTCTCCAGCGTCACCGCAGGCCGCCGATCGTGGCCAGGGTGCGCTCGGCCGAGTAGCCGTCGGCGTGCAGGGGCTGCAGCTCGCCGGTCTGGAAGAGTGCGCGCATCGCGGAGCGCTGGATTTTGCCGCTGGTGGTGCGCCGGACCGCGCCGCGGCGCATCAGCAGCACCGCGTACGCCCGGACGCCGAACTCCCGGGACACCGTCTGGCGGATGCCGGCGATCAGGTCGGCCGCGTCCCGGCCTGCGGGCAACTTCTGCACCTCGTGCGTGACGATGAGCCGGCCGTCGGGGCTGCCGTCCCCGGCCGGGACGGTGAAGACCGCGCCGACCCGGTCGCGCAACTCCGGGTGGTGCAGACGCAGCTCCTGCTCCACGTCGTGCGGGTAGATGTTGCGGCCCCGTACGATGATCATGTCTTTGATCCGGCCGGTGACATAGACCTCGCCGTCGAGCAACGTGCCCAGGTCGCCGGTGCGCAGGAAGTCGTCGGTGTCGCCGACCCGATGGCCGAAGGCCGCCGCGGTGGCGGCCGGATTCTGCCAGTAGCCCTGCGCGACGCTGGGACCGTTCAGCCAGATCTCGCCGACCCGGCCCTCGGGCAGTTCCACTCCGGTCGCCGGGTCCACGATCCGCAGGTCGATGCCGACCGGCGCACCGCAGCTGACCAGGTCGCGGTGCTCGCCGTCGACGGCGGCCGGCACGATCCGGTTCTCGGCCAGGGCGGCCGCGTCGCAGCGCCGCACCACCGGGTCGCCGGTGGCGAACGCCGACACCACCAGGGTCGCCTCGGCCATGCCGTAGCAGGGCGAGAAGTTCTCCGCGCGGAAACCGGCGGCCGCGAACCGCTCGGTGAAGGCGCGCAGCACCGTCGGGTTGACCGGCTCGGAGCCGTTGGCGGCGTTCTGCCAGCCGGACAGGTCAAGCTCGGCGATCTCCTCGTCGGTGACCCGGTTGAGGCACAGCTCGTACGCGAAGCTGGGGCCGGCCGAGAGCTTCAGGTCGAACCGGTCGACCAGCTGCAGCCAGGTGACCGGCCGGCGCAGGAACGTCGCCGGGCTCATCAGCACGACCTGACCGCCGACCACAAGGGGCGGCAGGATGTGCCCCATCAGGCCCATGTCGTGGTAGTTCGGGATCCAGCCGCCGAACCGACTGGTCTCGTCGGTGTTCAGGCCCTCGTGCACCGAAGCCGCGTTGAGCAGCAGGTTCTCGTGGGTGATGACCACGCCCTTTGGGTCCGACGTGGACCCGGAGGTGTACTGCAGGACGGCCACGCTGTCCGGCCGTACCGGATGGATCGCCTCCGCCGCGAGCGGGAACAGCTCGGACGTGTCGGTGGCCAGGATCGCCGCGTCCAGGTCGGTCTGCTCGGCCCAGGAACGCACCGAGTCCAGCTCAGCGTCGACGGTGAGCACGCCGGATATCTGGGCGTCCCGGGCGATGTTGAGCACCCGGCGCTGGTCGTGCATGTACCGGCCGGGCATCGACGAGGGCACCGCCACCATGCCGGCGTAGAAGCAGCCGAGCAGGGCCGTGACGAAGTCACCACCGGCCGGGTAGAGCAGCAGCACGCGGGAGCCGGGCGGGGCCTGCTGGGTCAGCCAGCCGGCGATGCTCCGGGCCTGGCGATCCACATCGGCGTAAGTCCACCAGCGGATGGTGGCGTCGTCCAACGGGTCGCCGACGTAGGCGACGGCGTGACGGTCGCTCCTGCGCTCGACTATCTGGCGGAAGACTGCGGAGACTGTACGGGATTCGGGCATGGTTACGGACCCCTAGCTGTTCGACGGCTGTTGGACGGCGACCCGTTGGTGCCGGCGGGTGGCGCCGGACGGCAGAGAGCAGGCCAGCCGGCGCAGGACGCTCGCCTCGTCGGCGACGAGATAGAAGTGGCCGCCCGGGAAGACGGCCGAGTCGAAGCCGGCGCTGCTGAACCGGGACCACTGCAGCAGGTCGGCGCGGCTGACGTCCGGGTCGGCGTCACCACCCATGGCCAGCATCGGCGCTCGCACCGGCACCACCGCCGTACGGTCGTAGCCGCCGATCAGCTGGTAGTCGGCGCGGATCGTGGGCAGCACCAGCTCGAGCAGTTCCGGGGCGGCCAGCAGATCACCGAACGTGCTGTTCACCCGGCTGATCTCCGCGATCAGCGCGGCGTCGGTGAGCTTGTGCTTGTCACCCGGCTCGCGCTGGTCCGGGGCCCGGGAGCCGGAGACGGCCAGCAGGTCGACGACCGCGCCGTGGCGCCGCTGGAGCTCCAGCGTCACCTCGTAGGCGACGATCGCGCCCATGCTGTGCCCGAACAGGGTCAACGGCGAGCCGAGCAGCGCGGTCAGCTCGTCGGCGATCGGGCCGACCAGATCGGTCAGCGCCTCGGCGGCTGGCTCACGCAGCCGGTCCTGCCGGCCCGGGTACTGGACGGAGTGCACCGCCACGTCGGCCGGCAGCCGGCCCGGCCAGCTGCGGTACGCCTGAGCGGTGCCTCCCGCGTGCGGCAGGCATACGAGGTGGCTGGTCGGGTACACGACGTCGTTGCACGGCCGCAGCCATCGCGCGGACGTCTGGCTCCCCCGGACGACCATGCTGATCGCCTCCCATCGGATAGGTGGAAGCCGTAGCGAATCGCCGGGGGCTACCTGCTTTCTATAAGCGTCGATCCGTCTAGGCGGATGGGTGGACACGACGGAGCCCGAGGACAGCGGCGGGGGTCCGCCGTCCTCGGGCTCCTCGGGATGGGGGTCTGGCCACGGGACCCCATCCCGGCTCAGCCGGCCGCCACCCGGGGCCGGAGCACTCGCCACGTGACCGCGACGCTCGCGCCGATCGCCATGATCAGCGAGCCGATGATCGCGGCGGTGACCACGCCTCCGCTGAGCTGGATCGTGACGTCCGTGCCGGTCACCTGGGACAGGCCTGAGGCCATGCCGGCCAGCGGCGGGAGCGTCACCAGCAGGCCCAGCGCGATGCCGATCCCGGAGATCAGCGTGGTCTCGCCGACCACGAACCTCATCAGCTGCCGCATGGTGCCACCGGCCGACTTCATCACCGCGAAGTCGTCCTTGCGTCCGTACGCCGCCATCGCCATGTTGTTCGCCACCGCCAGGCCGCTGTAGCCGACCGCCACCACGATCAGCATCATCGCGAGGCTGGTGGTGAGGCGGGCGTCGGTGTTGTAGTCGGCCAGGGCGTAGCTCTGCGCGTCGTGCAGCGCGGCTCCGGCGGCCACCGTCTGCGGAGCGTCGGCCTGCGGGATGAAGATGGTGTCGGTGAGCGCCGCGCGGTCGTGCTGCCGGACCAGCGCCCGGGACATCACGAAGGCGCCGCGACCCGGATCGTCCGGAAGCACCCGGGAGACCTTGACCGTCTCGCTCAGGCCGTCGACGAAGCGGACGGTGACCGTCTGGCCGGCGGTAACGCCGAACATCTTCGCGGTGCTCTCACCCAGCACGGCCTCGCCCGGCTTGTCCCAGAGGGGGTCCCGTGAGCCGAGCCCGTCGATCACGGTCGGGCCCTTGCCCGGACGGTCCAGGAAGATCCGGGTCGGCAGTGCCGCCTTGCCCACCGGGTTCTGCGTCACCACCTGGTCGCTCAGACCCGGTGTGCCTTCCGGTGCTATCAGGACCTGGCCGGCCAGCTTCTTCGTCTCCCCGGCCGGGTACGCCATCCGCATCGTCTCCACCATGCCGCTGATCAGCACCGCGAACCCGACTGCCGCGATGATCGGCGCCGCCGTCGAGGCCGCCCGGCGGGTCGCGTTGAGCAGCTCGGAACGGATCAACATCGGGCCGGCCGAGGCGGACCGCCGGGTCAGCGGCGCGGTGACCAGCCGGACCACCGGGCCGATGAGGACCGGAGCGAGCAGCGCCGCCGCCACGATGAAGCACATCGCCGCGCCCATCGCCATGTTGATCCGGTCGTCCGCACCGGAGACCGCGGTCATCACCGCCAGCAGCGCGCCGAGGCCCAGCGTCCCGGCTCCGGTGAGCCACCGGGCCGGCGTCATCGCGCGCTTCTCGGACTGGGCGTCCAGGAGCGCCTCAAGCGGAGCCACCTTCGCGGCCAGTCGGCTCGCCGCCCAGGAACCGACCACGGCCACCCCGACGCCGATCAGCGTCGCGGTCAGCAGCGGCCAGGCGGACACCGAGATCGCGAAGCCGGGAGCGGTCACGTCCAGGCTCACCAGGATCGCCTTCATCAGCGGCGCGGCCGCCACCGCCAGCACCGAGCCGGCCAGCGAGCCGGCCAGGCCGACCCCGGCCGCCTCGCCGAGGATCATCCGGCGGATCTGCTTGGGCTGGGCGCCGATGGTGCGCAGCAGGCCGATCTCACGCCGCCGCTGAGCGGTCGCCAGCGCCAGGGTGGCGGCCACCACGAACACCGTCACGAACAGGCCGAGGAGGGCCATCGCCGCGATCAGTTGGGTGCCGAGGAAGCGCTTGTGCGCCACGAACTGCGGCTCCAGCGCGGACCGGGCGTCACCGGTGAGGACCGTGCCCGCGTCGCCGGTCACGGTGCCGGCCTGGTTCGCCACGACGCCGGCCCTACCTGGGTCGTCCAGCAGCGGGGCGATCGCCCGCACACCCGGATCGAGCTGCGCGGCGGCCGTGTCTGTGTAGAAGAAGCCGGGCCCGTCGACCGTGCCCGACACGGTCAGCTCTCGCAGCCCGGAGGCCAGGTTGACCTGGAGTTTGTCGCCGGGCTCGACGTTCAGTGACGCGTCCACCGCGACCTGGTCGGCAGTCTGCGGCGCGGTGCCGGCCACCAGCTTGTACGGTGCTAGCAGAGTGCTGGACCAGCCGTGCCCGGCGTCCTCGGCCGCGTCGTCGTGGACCGGCTGTCCGTTGCGGAACGCCTGGGAGTAGAAGGACCGGTCGATCACGGTTCCGTGGACTCCAGCGATCCCGCCGAGCCGGCCGGCGAGGGCCGCCGCGTCCGTTTCGCTCCACGGGATCGGATCCTTGGGGGTGCCGCTCTCGTTCGCGGCCTGGTGGGGGATGACCAGCACCGGCGCCGCCCCATAGCGTGACTGGACCTGCGGGCGTGCCGAGTCGTAGACGATTAGTGTGACGCCGATGAGGGCGACACCGAAGGCGACCGCGAGGAAGGCGGCGACGAAGGAGCGCCAGCGTTCGCGGATGTTGGCGAGTGCGAGCATGATCAGTTCTCCAGCCGGGTCATATGGGCGGCGATGAGCTGGGGGTTGGCCGGGTCGCCCCGGCGCAGCGTCACCCGATCGGCGATCCGTCCGTCCTTGAGGAAGACCACGACATCGGCGTACGAGGCGGCGACCGGATCGTGGGTCACCATGATCGTGGTCTGCTGTTCGTTGTCGACGAGCGTGCGGAGCAGGGTCAGCACCTCACCGGAGGTGGTGGTGTCGAGAGCGCCGGTCGGCTCGTCGGCAAAGAGCACGTCGGGGCGGGTGATCAGCGCGCGGGCCAGGGCCACCCGCTGCTGCTGCCCCCCGGAGAGCTGGCTGGGCTTGTGCCCGGTGCGCTCGCCGAGGCCGACCTGGGTCAGCGCGGCGCGCACCGCGGCCGGGTCGGGCCGCTTGCCGGCGAAACGCATCGGCAGCTCCACGTTCTGCGCGGCCGTCAGCGAGGCGACCAGGTTGAAGGCCTGGAAGACGAAGCCGATGTGGTCGCGGCGCAGGATCGTGCGGCGATTCTCGTCCATCGCGCCGACGTCTTGCCCGGCTACCAGGATCTGCCCGGAGGTCGGCTGGTCGAGCCCCGCCGCGCACTGCAGCAGCGTGGACTTGCCCGAGCCGGAGGGGCCCATGACAGCAGTGAAGGTGCCACGGGGGAAGGCGATGGAGACGTCGTCGAGCGCAGTCACGGCCTGGTTGCCGGATCCGTAGACCTTGCGGACGGAGTTGAGTTCAACCGCCGTCGTAACGGAGGTCATATGCGTCGTCGTCATGCCAATCATCAGACCCCACCGACCGGCTCCCGCACATTGACCCGGACTGTAGTTCTGCAGGTAGAGTCCGCTCTACTGTGCGGCCCATGCGGGATGTCCTACGGTCGTGGAGTGCAAACCCGGACAGCGTGGCAAGCGATGGCCCAGCGCCCATTCGGATTCCTGTTCACCTCCTGGCCGTGGCGCGCTCTCGCGTACCTGATCTCCGGTGTCCTGCTCGGTGCGGTGACTCTCGGGATCCTGGCCGTGTTGATCGCGGCCGGCGTGATCTCTCTCGTCATCCTGGTCGGGCTGGTGCTGTTGCTCGCGACCGCCCTGTCCGGCCTCGCCGTGGCCCGCCTGGAGCGCTGGCGGATGCGGCTGGTGGACATGGACCGCACCGACGACCCTCACCAGGCGCCGGCCGCCCCCGGTTTCCGAGCCTGGCTGCGGACCCGGCTGACCGAGCCGGCGACGTGGCGCGAGCTCGCTTTCACCGTCATCTCCACCACCGCCCTGTGCTGGCTGGACCTTGTGGTGCTGGCGTTCGCGTTCGCGCTGCCGTGGATCTGCATCCAGGCCGCGGTTCAGGATCCGGCGGTGTGGCCGTGGGCGATCATCGGTGTACTGCTGCTGTCGGCGTGGCCGTACTCCATCACCGCGTGGGCCGGCGCGCGCGCCGCGCTCACCCGGATCATCCTGTCGCCGCGCGACCAGGAGCTCGGTGAGCAGCTCACCGAGGTGAGTCGGTCCCGGGCCCGGCTGGTCGGCGCGTTCGAGGCGGAACGTGCCCGCATCGAGCGCGATCTGCATGACGGCGCCCAGCAACGGCTCGTGTCGCTCAGCATGCGGCTCGGGGTGATGCAGCTGGACACCGAGCCGGACTCCCCGTTGCACCGGCGGATCGGCGAGGCGCAGGAGCAGCTGTCGATTGCCCTGGCGGAGCTGCGCGACCTGGTGCACGGGCTCAACCCGCAGGTGCTCGCGGACAACGGCCTGGTCGCCGCGATCGAGGAAAATACCAGCCGGTTCACGATTCCGGTGACCGTCGACGTGCAGCTGCCGGCCCGGCTGCCGCAATCCGTCGAGCTGGCCGCGTACTACGTGGTCACCGAGGCGATGACTAACATCGCCAAGCACAGCGGCGCGACCAAGGCCCGGATCACCGGGCGGCACCATGCCGACGTGCTGACCCTACAGATCACCGACAACGGCGTCGGTGGCGCCTACCAGGGTGGCGGAACCGGAATGACCGGTCTCGCCGACCGGGTCGGCGTCCTCGACGGCCGCATGCGCGTCTCCAGCCCGCCTGGCGGCCCCACCATCATCCACGTGGAGATACCGTGCCCCTTCGTATAGTCGTCGCCGAGGACTCGTCTCTGCTGCGGGAAGGCCTCGTCGGCATACTGAGCCGTTTCGGTCACGAGACCATCGCGGCGGTCGCTGACGCCGATGCCGTGGTGGAGGCGGTGCACGCGGACCAACCCGACCTGTTGATCACCGACGTGCGGATGCCGCCGCACCACTCCGATGACGGATTGCGTGCTGCTGTGGCGCTCCGCGATGCCTTGCCCGGCCTGCCGGTGCTGGTGCTCAGCCAATACGTGGAGCAGTCGTACGCCGCCAAACTGCTCGACTCCGGCGACGGGGCCGGGGTGGGGTACCTGCTCAAGGACCGGGTCGGCGCGGTCGCCGACTTCATGAGTGCGGTGGACCAGGTGGCGGCCGGCGAGACGGTGGTCGACCCGGCCGTGGTCCGCCAGCTCATCCGCCGCCGGCAGGATCCGCTTGAGCGGCTCAGCCCCCGTGAGCAGGAGGTTCTGGCCCTCATGGCGGAGGGCCGCTCGAACGCCTACATCGGGGCGAAGCTGCGCGTCAGCGATGCCGCGGTGAACAAGCACATCGGCGGCATCTTCAACAAACTCGAACTCCCGGTCGCCACCGACGGGCACCGTCGCGTGCTCGCCGTCCTCGCCTACCTGCGCGCCTGAACACCGTGACCTGGTCTGAACCGGTTCGCCCGAGGTGCCACCCGGGAACCTCTCGCCTCCGGCGGCTACGGATCAGAAGGTTAGGGGTTCGAGTCCCTTCGGGCGCACAAGATTATAAGGGGTCTGACCTGCCGAAATGGCAGTCAGGCCCCTTCGCTTTTCCGTCCCTTGTGGTCGGTTGGGTGCTCGGTGGGTGCTCGTGCGACGAGCATCCCTCACGTCCGGTCCTGTCCGACGGCCCGTTGCTGCGTCCGAGCGCGTCCCTGGTCACGCCGGCCGCGGGTGCATGTCGCAGTGGCGAACCTCTTGTTGTGCAGGCTCCGGTCCCTGCCTTCCGTGGGGTTAGTCCTTGTCGCTCTGCTGCGCGAAGCGGCCCTAAAGGACGTCTCGTAACTCGGCGTTCGGTCCATGGTGGATCATGTTGGGGTGCAGGTAATCTCAGCGGCCCGCCAGGAGTGGATCTTCCCGTTCACGGGGCTGCAGCCCGCCCAGTTCCGCAGACTGGTCAGGTTGGTCGCCGAGCGTGGTGGTGATGCGATCGCTGATGGTCGGCCGGGCCGGCAGTGGTCTCTCGACCTCGCCGACCGGGTGTTGCTGGTGGCCGCATACTGGCGCACGAACCTGACGATGCGGCAGATCGGTCCGCTGTTCGGGGTGTCGCACTCCGCCGCGCACCGGGTCATCGACACCCTCGGCCCTCTGCTCGCTCTCACTCCGGGGCGGCGGCGTCGGGTCGAGCAGATCACCATCGTCGACGGCACCCTCGTCCCGACCCGGGACCACCGTCTGGCCGCCCCGAGCAAGAACTACCGCTACAGCACGAACCTGCAGGTCGCTATCGACGCCCACACCCGCCTCGTCGTGGCTCTCGGCGATCCACAACCCGGCAACCGCAACGACACCATCGTCTACCGCACCTCCGGCATCAACCAGAAACTGACCGGAAGGCCGGTCATGGCCGACGGCGCCTACCGCGGCAACCCGGAGGTGATCATCCCGTACCGCAAGCCCGCCGACGGCAGCGAGCTACCCGATTGGCAGAAGGAGCTGAACAGGCAACACCGCACCGTCCGCGCCCAGGTCGAACACGCCCTGGCCCGCATGAAGACCTTTCCACAACATCATCCTCACGGGGTGACCCAGCACCGGTGCCGGGCAAAGCCTTCACCGAGTTACGAGACGTCCTTTAGTGGCCGCGCCGACCAGGCTGTGTGACCTCGGGATCCTCCGCATCGCGGAAGCGCGTGCTGGAACCGAGGGGTTCCGTCATGGGGTATACGACCGGTAGCCTTTGCTGCATGCACACCTACCGTGTGCAGGGATGCTTCGCGTGGGGGCTCATCCCCCCTCGGACACCAGTTTTCGTGGAGATTCGCGCAAGATCGACCGGCAACGGCGGGGCAGCGGATCACCACCAGCAGCATCCATGCTCATGACGAACCTCGGGGGACGCCCCCGCCTGCGCTGACACTGGCGCGGCCACATTGGCGGGAACGGCCGTGAGCCGCCGACCGCTCCCTCCCCGCTGGCACGACGAGCAGCTCGTCGAGGCGCTCGTGCCCACCCCACTGCCGGTCGCGCCGCCGCAGCCGGCACCCATGCCGACCCTGCCGCCGCCCGCTGACCAGACCTCCGGCGGGGTGTTGTTCGACGTCGCCCGCCCCGATTCCGCGGGTCGGGTGACCGCCCGCCCGCTGCTGCGCGCCCTGGGTTGGACGCCTGGCCTCGCCCTGCGCGTCGACGTCGTGCACGCCGCGCTGCTCATCGCCCCTGCCGTTGACGGGGAGCACGTCGTGGGCGCCCGTGAAGAGCTTCCCCTGCCGGCCGCCGCCCGCCACCTGTGCGGCATCACTCCCGGTCAACCGGTGCTCCTGGCCGCCTTCCGCGGCCGAGACCTGATCGTCGTGCACCCCTCAAACACCATCACCACGCTCCTGGCCGACCTGCACGCCCACATCCTCGGAGCACTCGATGAGCGCTGACCCCGACCGCATCACCATCGCCCGAGCGCGGCTCGACCATCTCGGCCTCACCGCCGCCGACCTCACCGACACCACCAGCCGCGCGGTGCCGACAATCGCCGAATACCTGCCCCGCGTCGAAGCGGCGGCGAGCCCCGGCACCCGGCGCGGCTACCGAAGCTACTGGAACCGCATGGCCGCGACCCTCGGCGACCGCCGCCTCGATACGGTCACCGCAAGCGACATCGAAGCCCTCATGCGCCAGGCCACCGCCGGCGCCCGCTCCCGCCGCAACTCCCGTCACGGTCGGCACGCCGGCGAGCATTTCGTCGCCGCCGCCCGCGCCTTCTACACCCGGGCTATCGCCGACGGCTACATCACGGCCGTAGACAGCCCCGCCCACCGGGTGCGCAAGCCCCGCCGGCTGCCCAACACCCGCCGCGCCCTCACCCCGATAGAACTGGAGGAGATCAACCGCGCCGCCCGCAGCGGCGGCAACGACATCATCCTCGACGCCCTGCTGCTGCGCCTGCACACCGAAACCGCCTGCCGCCGCGGAGGTGCCTTGGCGCTGCGCCTGATCGACCTCGATACCGACCACGCCCTGATCCGGCTCACCGAAAAGGGCGGCACCCAACGGTGGCAACCCATCACCCCGATGCTCGCCGAACGCCTCCTCGATCACGCCAACGCCCGCGGCGCCGTCGCGCCCACCGACAAGCTCCTGCGCTACCGCAACGGCCAACCCGCCAGCTACCGCCGCTACGACCTGCTGTGGAAACGCATCGGGCGTCAGCTCCCGTGGGTCGCCGCGCAGGGCATCTCCACCCACTGGCTACGCCACACCACCCTCACCTGGGTCGAACGGCGCTTCGGCTACGGGATAGCCCGCGCCTACGCCGGCCACACCGACAGCCGCGGACCCGCCACCACCACCTACATCAAAGCCGACCTCCACGCCGTCGCCACCGCCCTGGTCGCCCTCACCGGCCAACCCCACCCGCTAGTGCCGTGACCACGAACGTTCAGGGTGTTGGGGTCAGGCTGCGTGGGTGGTGGGTTGGCCCCATCGTCGTTGTCGTTCGCTGCGGATTCGGGCGCGTTCGCGGCGTTGGGCGGCGAGAACGTCGGGGTGGCGGGCGTTGGCGTTGCGCCACCGCAGGTAGGTCTGTAGCCGACGCGCCAGGACGGTGTGGTTGGGGTGGTTCGAGCCGGCGATGACGAAGGTGCGTAGCGGCCCGAACTGGGCTTCGATCGGGTTGGCCCAGGAGGCGTAGGTCGGGGTGAAGCAGAGTTCGACCTTGCTCCGGGCGGCCCACCTGCGGATCTTGAGTCCTTTGTGCGCGGACAGGTTGTCCAGGATCACGTAGATCGGTGCCCCGTCGGGTCGAGAGGCCCGGATCGACTTGAGCGCCGCCAGGGTGTTGCCGGCGCTCTTTCGCCGCCGGACGACACCCCAGAGCTGGTCGTCACCGACTGAGTAGCAGCCGTGGAACTGCCGGACGCCGTGCAGCTTGTGGTAGTTCGCGGGCAACCGGTGCGGGTGCCCCGCCGGTGCCCAACCTGCGCCGGCCTGCGGACGGATCACCAGGGGCCCGAACTCGTCGAACGCGAACACCCGCTGCGGGAAACAGGTACTCACGTACTCGATCCGGGCCAGTTTGGCGTCCCGGTGCGGATCGGTGGACTCCTTCCACGTCTTGGTCCGTTGGAAGGTGATCCGGTGTCGGTGCAGGATCTGCCGCAGCCGTTCCCGCTCGATCCGGACCCGTCGAGCGGAGTGGACGCGCAGGTGATCGGCGAGCTTGCGGATGCTCCAACGGGTGAACGGTCGCCCCAGCTTCTCGGGGCGGGTGTTGGCCGTCTCGACGATGAACTGCTCTTCGTCAGGACTGATCTGGCGGGGACGGCCACCCGCCCACTGAGGGTCCAGGCTGGCCATCCCCATCTCGTTGAACCGGTGGACGACCTGCCGGATCGTGTCCTCATCGGCTTGCACGAGACGGGCGATCGCCGGCACCGTGTTCCCACCAGCGGACGCGAGCACGACCATCGCTCGCCGCAGTCGGATCGGTGAACCGGTGCCCCGGCGGGTGATTCTGAGCAGCTGCTGACCCTCCAGGTCACTCAGCCGCCGCACGCGTACAGGATCTGCCACCGCCACAGCCTGACCCCCACGACGCCGCCCGACCAGCAGGCCGGACGGCGTGTCAACCAACACCGTGAACGTTCGTGGTCAAGGCACTAGCAGTTGGTCGTGATCGTTTGGCTGGCTGTGGACTCTGATCAACGCGGCGGCCGGCCTGGGTGTGCTGTTGCCGCACCTTGGCCATGTGGTCGTCGATGCCGTGATACACACGGCGGTAAGCACTCGGATTCTGACGCGACCGCCGTACGGCTACGCTCGACGACCGGCGGGCAGCAGGTGGTCCTTGCCGGCTACCTGCCGGCCACAGCGGAGTTCGCCATGGTCGACGCGGAACCGGCACCGTCGGTGGAGCCGTTCGGGCTGCTGGTCAGCGGCGTCGCCGGCGATGTAGTTGCCGGACAGGGGACATGCCGGCGGCGTAGCTGCACGGGGACACGCCAGCTCGGCGTCCCGGGCAGTCAGTCGGTGCTGTTGTCGCCGCCGCCGAGGCGCAGCATGGCGCGGTAGAGCTGTCCGGGAGTCAGGGGCGGTTCGGGGAGCGGGCGGGCGCGCTCAGCGCGGAACCCGTCGAGCATCAGGTACAGGTGGCGGCGCCAGGCGTGCGGGGCGATCCCGTCGGTCGCCTCGATGATCCGGCTGTGGGACCAGATGACGAAGGCGAGGTCCTCGGGTACCAGGTCGGCTCGTAGGCGGCCCTGTTCTCGCGCCCGTTCGACGATGCGTACACCGAGGTCGTGGACGCGGGTCTGCTGGCCGGCCAGGCAGGCATCCTCTGGCAGCCGGATCGAGGCGAAGTCGTTGAAGCCGCGGTCGCGGGCCTGCAGTTCGCACATGGTTTCCAGGAACAGGCGGAGCCCTTCCCACGCGTCGTCCATGCTCAGGGCTTGTTCGGCTGCGGCGATCCAGGTCGCGAGTTTGCCGGCGAATACCTCTTGCACCAGGTCCAGCCGGGCGGGGAAGTGGTTGTAGAGGGTGCCGATGGCCACCCCTGCACGCTTGGCGACCTGCTCCAGCGACGCCTGCATCCCCTGCTCGGCGAACGTGGCCCGGGCGGCGGCCAGTAGCGACTCGCGATTGCGCTGGGCATCGCGGCGCAGCGGGCGGGCGGGCGCGGAGACCGGGGTCGCGGCTGGTGCACGGTCAGGGGGCATACCCCACAGTCTATCAATTTGAGGGGTACCTCGACTTTCGTGCTAAGCTCAACATGAGGGCGGCCTCATTTTGTCACGCTGTGTCGCGACTCGGCGCGGACCAGGCTTGGGGAGATTTGATGAAACTGGCCATCTTCGGCGCGAGCGGCCACACCGGCGTGCATCTGGTCGAGCAGGCGCTCGCGGTCTGGCCCGATATGGTGGCATTGATGCGCAATCCGGCGAAGCTCGCCCTGCGCCACGACCGGCTGCGGGTCGCGCAGGGCGAGTTGACCAACGAGGTGGTCGTCGCCGACGCCGCCCGCGGCGCTGACGCCGTCCTCGCCTCCCTCAGCCCCAAGATCCTCGGCGGGCCACGGGAGGTGCCTCTCGCGTCGGGAACGGGCACTATCCTGGCCGCGATGCGCGCACACCGGGCCCTCAGGCTCGTCTACAACTGGGGGCCGAGCATCGTGATTCCCCGCAATCCCCTGCTGCGGGCGTTGCGCAGCGCGAGCTTCGCCCTGTTCGGGCTGCTGCCCGCTACCCGCTCCATGGTCAACGAGACGGTTCAGGTGGGTGAGGCCGTTCGTGGCTCGGATTCGGACTGGGCCATCGTGGTCGTCACCGCACCCAACGACCAGCCGGGATCGGGCAGGGTCAAGGTGCGCACCAGGACCGGATCCGGGGACCGGGTCGGCTCGCGCATCGCCCGGGCCGATCTCGCGCAGTTCATCCTCGCTCAGACCGAGGACCTGCGATACGCGCGGCAGGAGCTGCGAATCAGCGACTGACATCGGCCAGTGGTACGCGGTGCCCCGCCTGCTCCTCTTGCGCCTCATCAACTCCCAGCGGCACTCGGCCCCGACCGAACCCGCTGTCCACAACGCTGTTGTCATCGAAGGAGAAGTCATGCCGACCATCGCCATCATGGGTGCCGGTCCCGGAATGGGGCTCGCCATCGCCCAGACCTTCGGCAGCCAAGGCCACCAGGTCGCGCTGCTGTCGCGTACCCCGGCCAACCTGGAGGCGGTCGTGGCCGAACTGACCGGCCAAGGCGTCGAAGCGGCGGCCTTCGCGGCCGACGTCCTGGACCGGCCGTCGATCGTCTCCGGCCTCGCGGCGGTCAAGCAGCGATTCGGGCAGATCGATGTCCTTGAGTACTCGCCGGCCAACCTGACGCTGCCGATGGCTTCCTCCACCGAGCTGACCCACGACAACGTGCAGATCCAGCTCGACTTCTACGTGCACGGCGCCGTGGCAGCGGTCAACGAGGTCTTGCCGGAGATGCTCGCCCGAGGCTCGGGCACGATCCTGTTCACCACCGGCGCCTCCTCCGTACGCCCCGAGATGGGTCACGACATGTTCGGCAACGTCGCCCCGGCCGCGGCGTGGCTACGCAGCTGGGCCCATGGTCTGCACGCCGCCGCCGCTCCTCGAGGAGTACAGGTCGGTCACATAGCGATCGGTGCGTGGCTCGGCCGCCAGCCGGGCGCCACCGCACCGGAAGAGATCGCGCCGCTGTACTGGGAGCTGCACACCCACCACGACCAGGTCGAGAAGGTCTTCTTCCCCAGCGAGCAACCCGCGTCCTGAGTACACGCCGTTGATCTGCATACGCCCCTCGGCGGGACGACGGAGGCTGCCCCAGGAAGATGCAGCGCATGTTCTGCAGGGCCCCGGGGGCGGAATCCGTGGCTGCGATGACGCCGGCCTGCAGGGTGCCGCGCTGACCGAACAGCCCGGCACCCTGCAGGCCCCGTTACCGGCCTGACAGCCCTCAACCAGTCGGCCCGCGGCAGCTGCTGCGCGTGAGCGCCCCACCGGCACACCGATGCCCGCCGACTTACCAGTCGGCGGGCATCGTCCGTCACCGGAGTCCGGTCAGCCACTTGCCGTGGCAACCTGGGCCAGGCGCAGCGGCCGGTAGCCGTCGGCGTCGAGCTGGGAGAGTTCGCCGTCGATGTCGACGGAGTCGGTGCCGTAGAAGTGCCGTTCTCGTGGTAGGTCAGCCAGATGTGCGCCAGGATCACCTTCGTGTCGTAGGTCGAGTGCTGGTCGAAAACGTGGGTGTAGGTGGAGATGCCCTGCCCGTGGACGAGGTACTGCGACAGGTGCCGGGCGGTGATGCTCTTGCCCTTGACCGGGACCGCTGCCCGCCCGAGGACGACAGGGTGCCCGAGCCGGACGCCCGGGTCAGCGGCAGCCGATGGTGGTAGTTGACCACCGTGGCGTTAGCTGCCTCCAGGGCCTCCGGCCGGAGGTACCACTCGGCGGTCCAGGCGAGCACGTCGTACGACTCTTCCATCGCGGACAGGCCCAGGTTCGTGGCCTCCGCGATGACCACGTACATCAGACTGCGCTTGAGCTCCGCCGGCCGGGCGAACTTCTCACCGGCGTGCACCAGGTGGTCGGTGAACCCGATCCGGGCGTCGACCTCTACCAGCACCGACGCGATCGGCGCCCGTGGCAGCATCCCGGCCAGCTCGGCACGCAGCGCGTCGGTCTCGGCGGGTACGTCCTCAGCCGTCAGAGGCGGGATGATCAGCTCGCCGTCGTCGGTGATCCGGACGTCGCCCGGTTGCCCTTCGCGAGTTGGGCCTGCAGGTCTGCGAGGGCGGTGTGCAGATCGTCATCAGCCGCCGCGAGCGCGTCGGCGGCCTCGCCCGGTGCCGTTGCGGTATGGATCCCGCTCGGTCGCGCCTGCGGGATCCGGTTTCGCGTGACGAGGTTGAGGCCGACGACCGGCTCAGGGGCATTAGGCCGATGCCGCCGGGATCGTCTGGTGCGTCGGGTCTGCGGCGGGTGTCTGACCGGTGGCCGAAGCGGCGTCGTCGGCCGGTTCGACCGAGACGTGTGGGAGCCACCTGTCGATCCATGTCGGCAGCCACCAGTTGGCCTTGCCCAGCAGGTGCATCAGTGCTGGCACCAGTAGTGTCCGCAGCACGAACGCGTCGATGAGCACCGCGCTGGCCAGGCCGACGCCGAATTCGGCGATGACCCGTTGGCCGCCGAAGACGAAGGCCAGGAAGACGCAGATCATGATCGTTGCCGCAGCGGTGATGATGCGGCCGGTGGAGGCCTGACCGATGGTGACCGCACGCCGGTTGTCGCGGGTGTGCACCCACTCCTCGTGCATCCGGCTGACCAGGAACACCTGGTAGTCCATGGACAGCCCGAAGAGGATGGCGAGCATCATCACGGGCAGAAACGCCTCCACCGGGCCGGCCTTGCCGATTCCGAACGCCTCGGAGCCCCACCCCCACTGGAAGAACGCGACCACCACACCGAACGAGGCACCGGCCGCGAGCAGGTTCATCACCGCCGCGGTCAGCGATACCACGACGCTGCGGAACGCGAGCAGCATCAGGAGGAAGCCCAGGCCGACGATGACACCGATGAACAGCGGCAGCTTCGCGGTGATGACGTCGGCGAAGTCATCGAAGATGGCGGTCTGGCCGCCGACGTACACGCGCAGCCCGGTGTCCGCCTCGGCGGCGGGGATGACGTCTTTGCGCAGGTGTGTGATCAGGTCACTGGTCTTGGAGTCCTGCGGTGAGGTGGTCGGGATGACCTGGATGATGCCGAGCTTCGCGCCGGGCTGTGCCGGCAGTGCGATGGCCGCCGCGACGCCGGGCGTCCTGCTGACGGTGTTCGCGAGGCCGGCCAGCGCCTGCTGGTCGGCGGGGGAGGAGGTCGCGGCGACCAGTTGTAGCGGCCCGTTGAAGCCTGGCCCGAACCCTGTGGCGAGCATGTCGTAGGCCTTGCGGGTGGTCGTGCCGGCCGGGTCGTTGCCCTGGTCGGAGGAGCCGAGGTGCAGCGAGAAGACCGGGATGATCAGCGCTACCATGACGGCCAGCGCGGCCGGTGCGAGAAGCCGCGGGTGCCGCTGCACGAAGGTGGCCCAGCGGGCCCAGAAGCCCTGGCCGGATACGTCGCGCGGGCCCTCGGCGGCGAGTTGGCGCCGTTCCCGCCGGCTCAGCACCCGGTGACCGATGATGCCGAGCATCGCGGGCAGCAGGGTCGTCGCCGCTGCCACGCTGATGAGTACCATCACCGCCGCGGCGATGCCGATGCCGGTGAGGAACGACAGCTGTAGCACGAGCATGCCGAGCATGGCGACGCAGACCGTGAGGCCAGCGAAGATGACGGCTCGGCCCGAGGTGTTCAGCGCTCGTACCGTCGCCTCCTCGGCGGTGAGCCCTGCCTTGAGGCCGCTGCGGTGCCGGGAGACGATGAACAGCGCATAGTCGATGCCCACGCCGAGGCCGATGAGCACGGCCAGGGTCGGCGCGATGTCGTTCATGGTGACGACGTGGCTCAACAGGCCGATGCTCAGAATGCTGACGAACAGCGACACGATCGCGGTGACCAGGGGCAACAGCATCGACAGCAACGAACCGAACGCGATGAGCAGCACCACCGCCGCGGCGACGACACCGACGACCTCCGACACCGAGGTGGAGACCTTGTTGACCTGACGGATCGCGTTGCCGCCGAGTTCCACCGCGACGTTATCGGTGCGCGCGGACTCGGCCAACGAGATCACGTTCTCGACATCTGCCTTCGGGACTTCCTGGGCGAGTCCTTCCAGGTTCACCGTGGCGTACGCGGTACGCCCGTCCGGGCTGATCTGCGCCGCGCCGCCGGCGACGTAAGGGCTCTTGACGGCGGCGACCGACGGCGCGTCGGCGACCTTGTCCAGCATCACGGTGATCGATTGCTGGACCTGGGGGTCGCGGACTGACCCGGCGGACACCCGCCACACGATGGTGTCGGAGTCGCCGGCCTGCGCCGGGAAGGCTGACCTGAGCAGGTCGAGTGCCTTACTGGAATCAGTGCCGGGCAGCGAGAAGCTGTTGGAGTAGGCGCTTCCCGCGGCCTGGCTGAGCGCTCCGAGGCCGACCAGCACCGCTACCCACAGCAACACGACGACATACCGTCGACGAAAACACCAGCGTGCGACCCCTGCCATGCCGGACCCCCTTTTTAATCAAACGGTCGGTATGTTCGCGCGCAAGGTAACCAACGTTCCTGTGAACTGGCTGAGACCGCGTTCGCTCCGACGGCGGACGGTCGCACGCGGCGATCAGGCGGTTTGCGTCGCCGGGGAACAGCCGGTTTGCTGAGCGTGTGGCCACGGCCGGTCGGCCACGGTCTGGCATCGGATCAACACCCAGGCTCGGATGGCAGTACGGGAGGTGGCAATGGCGCGGACCGTGGGAAGTGCGGCGGAGAAGACCCGCCGGCGGATCCTGGACGTGGCCCGACGGCTGTTCGTCGAGCGCGGATACGCCGGCACGTCAGTGCAGGATGTCGCCGAGCAGGTCCAGATGACCAAGGGTTCCCTGTATTACCACTTCTCCTCCAAGGAGGAGCTGCTGCACGCCCTGATGACACCCCCGCTGGGCGAACACGATGCGTTCGTCGCCGACCTCAACGCCGCGGGAACGATGACCACCGACCTCCTGGCCCGCCTGGTCGACATCTTCGACGAGCACGCCGCGCTGCTGCGCTCGCTGTTCGGAGACCCGTCGGTGGCCCGCGAGCTGCGGCGACTGCGCCTTCCCGAACGCGTGCTCACCCTCCAAAAGGCCATCGGCGGAGGCACCGACCAAGCCGCCGTACTGCGTGGGCGATGCGTCGTGGGTGTCATCCACGCCGGCGTGCTGACCGCGGCGGAGACCGGCACCACGGCAGAACGATGCGCCGGCACCCCTCGAACGTCGTTCGATCAGCGACGCCGACTCACCGCCGAGGAGAAATCGTTCGTCATCGCCGCCGCGCGCGCCGTCCTCAGCGTGCCCGCGTCCACGACCCACGCCACAGCCGCGGGCCCGGGCCCGCACCGGTGGGCAGGCTGACAACACTCAAATACTCTGCTGGCTGTGCCGAAGAGGTCACTGTGACGATCTCGCGAGAAGACCCTGCCTCCCCTGTCCGCCTCACCAGGACCAACAGACCACCGCTGCGCATAACCCAGCACTGTTCATAGGGTTCATTATGTTCAGCTGAGCATAAAGACCCCTGCGGCGTTCCGGTATGGGTGTCCGCGCAACCACCGACCTCGGTGAGGATGCCGCCTTGAGGAACGCCTTGACCAGAGCCAGCACGCGCTTGTCCGCTACCCGTCGACGCTGTGGGTGCCGAGAACTACGTCCGCCCTGGTCGCGGCGGCCTGGCCGTGGTGAGGGATCTTGCGCCGGCCGGTCCTATCAGAGGACGGTTCGGAACATTAGGTCCGTTTCGGGGCGAGGGTGAACACTCCGGGTTCGTCTTCGGTCAGGACCTGGCGGGTGACCATGCGTTTCAGCTTCGCGCGGGCGCCTTCGACGTGTTTCGGTGAGGGCTCGACGCCGAGCGCGAGGCAGATGCCTTTCGCGCGCATGCCGGTCGGGGCGGTGGTGAGGACTTCCAGGATCTGTTGGTAGGGGGCGCTGGCGATCGTCGGGTCGTCGGCGGTGAACTCGGCGGCGGCGAGGGCACGCAGGGTGGTGCGGGTGGTCTTCAGGTCGGCCAGTTCGCCCTCGACGCGGGTGAGTTCGGTGGTGAGTGTGGTGATCTGCTCGCGGAGCCGGTCGGCGGCCTGGCGTGCGGTGGCCTCGCGTTCGGCGATCAGGTCGAGCAGCGTGGGAAGGTTCACCGGTGTCGCCAGGAGGATGTGGTGGTCCCGGTCAGCCGGCGCACGATGTTTGCCGTCGATGCCCACACCGTCCGTGACACCGCCGATTCCGGTCGGCTCTCGTACTCGCGCACGAGGCGGCGGTGCAGCATCAGCGTGCCGTTGACCTGCTCCACGATCCACCGTTTGCGGATCGGCACGAACCCGGGCCGGGTGTCGGATCGTTTGACGACCTCGACGTCGATTCCCAGCACGGCGCCGTGCAGCGCCACGTCCTGTTTGAACCCGGCGTCGACGAAGGCGCGGGTGACCGTCGGGGTGTGCGTGGCGACCTTGTCGAGCAGTCGAACGCCGATGGCGTTGTCGGTGGACGACGCCGCGGTCACCACGACCGCGATGATCAAACCCAGGGCGTCCACGGCCAGGCCCCGCTTACGCCCCGGTACCTTCTTCGCCGCGTCCTTGCCGGTCGTGGCAGCCGGGACATGGTTCGCCGCGCGGATCGACTGGGTGTCCAGCACGACCGCGCTGGGGTCCTCGGCCCGGCCGGCGTTCTCCCGAGCCTGGCAGCGCAGTAGATCGTGGATCGTCTGGTCGGTGCCGTCGTCGCGCCAGAGAGCGAAGTAGTAGTAGGTGGCCGACTTCGGGGGCAGGTCATGTGGCAGGTACGCCCACTGACACCCGGTCCGGTTCTGGTAGAAGATCGCGTTCACGATCTCCCGCAGGTCGTAGTCACCCTGATGGCCCGACACCGAGACCCGCTTGGTCTTCCGCGCCCGCAGGAACGGCCCGATCAGCGCCCACTGCTCGTCGGTGAGGTCACTCGGGTACGGCTTTCGATCACCCATGACCGACCTAACGCCACTACCGCCCGTCGGTCACGACCAGGATTCACCTTCCACGCATCGAGTGGTAGCGATCACCGACGAACCTGCCGAAAGCCCTTCAACCGGATACAAGCCATAGATCAACTCGAACATCATCGGACCGCCCTCTCACGTCGAGGCAAGCGCGAACCCGGCCCTGCGCGGCGGATACTTCATCAAGATCCGGGAGGGCGTGGCCGGCGAGGTGCGGGACCTGCTCGACTCGATCAACCGCGACCGGGCCGATATGCTGCGGTTCACCCAAGCGATCGACGATGGGCAGGAACTGCTGCGCACCAGCGCCTCCGGCTTCGATTTCACCCCGCTCTACCCGAAGTTGCCGGCCGAGCCCGTCGGTCTCGTGGAACTCGCCTACGACACCGACAACCAGGCGCAGATGCGGCACGCGGGGCACCCTCCGCTCAGTCGGCGGTATGCGTAGCAGCGCCGGCAGGGCGGTGTGTCGGGACATGACGACCATCGCCAGGACTGACAACAGGCGAGCGCCGCCCCGGCCAGCCAGATGACGCAACACCGTAGCGACCTGGGAGATCAACCGGGGTGTGCGGTACTGGTAACGCTCCAGAACAGCCGGAAGCTGTTCACGGAACGTCTGTGGGCAGCCCTGCGTCGGGCATGCCAGGTGACGTACGCGTACCCGGAGCACCACTGGCCGGGCATCGACCGACACGTCCAAGAGGCTCCACTGGTGATACCCGTGCACCCGGTCCGTCACGGCCGCGCAGTCCGGACAGGCGGCCGTCCCTTCAGGAGTCCGAGCCCTCTCTACGGGTGGCTTCCGCGTTCACCGAACTCGCCGGAGCAATCTGACCAGCGCCCACTGGCGGGGCTCGGCGTGCCCACCGATCCGCCAACGCGACAGCGCCCGCCGTCACCGGCCGGCACCTCGGCAAATACATCGACGTCCATCACTTGACGGTCCGGTGATGCCGACCGTACGGTGTGGCGAATCGATTCGTCGAGCCTGCGGAGACCTGTCTGAGCATGCCCCGCGTACGCGGTCAGTCGCCCATCGGTGCCCGTCCACGCCGCCACGTCCGGCTCACCCGTCCTCGGCGTGATCGCGGCCGTCCGTGATCGTGGGTCGTACGCCGGTAGCGGCGGTGGGCCGACAGCGGGAGGCCGGTCCTCGCCGTACCGTCCCGGGTCGGTGCCGGCGGATCAGGTGCGGCTCCCGCCCGGCGGGGCCGGGAGCCCTGCCGCCACGGCGAGGCGTGGGACGGACAGCCAAACCCGACCACCCAGGCAGGCGGGTAGCCGAAACCGGGGGCGGGATGTTCCTGATAGAAGGAGTTGAATGGTCGTGAAACACAGAGCAACCCTGGCATCCGTGGCAGCTGCCGCGGTCGCCCTCACCCTGGCCGCCGGCCTCACCATCAGCGGCGGACTCGCCTCCGCAGCCTCCACCGCTGGTGCTGGTGTGCTGGCCGCGACCGCCGGGTGCGGCAAGGCGCCCACCCTGACCAGCGGTAAACGCACGATCACCAGCGGCGGACAGAACCGCAGCTACATCCTGCGGATCCCCGACAACTACGACAGCAACCACCCCTACCGGTTGGTCTTCTCCTTCCACTGGGTCGGTGGCACCGCCGAACAGGTCGACAACGGCAGCACCAGCGGCATCGAATGGTCCTACTACGGACTGCGCGTCGACAAGTACGGCAAGGGCAACACGATCTTCGTCGCCCCCCAGGGCATCAACAACGGCTGGGGAAACTCCAACGGCCAGGACCTCACCTTCGTCGACGACATGATCAGGCAGATCGAAGGCGGCCTGTGCGTCGACACCACCCAGCTGTTCGCCTCCGGCTTCAGCTACGGCGGCGCCATGACCTACGCCATCGCCTGCGCCCGCGCCACCACCTTCCGCGGCGTCATCGTCTACTCCGGCGGGGTCCTCAGCGGATGCCAGGGCGGCACCGATCCCATCGCCTACTTCGGCATCCACGGACTACGCGACGGCACCCTCCCCATCTCCGGCGGACGGTCGATGCGCGACCGGTTCGTCCAGAACAACGGCTGCACCCGACAGAACCCGCCCGAGCCACCCCAGGGCAGCCTCACCCACATCGTCACCTGGTACACGGGCTGCCGCACCGGCTACCCCGTCGTCTGGGGCGCCTTCGACGGACCACACGCCCCCAACGCCGTCGACGGCTCGGCCGACCCCTACGCACCCGGCGCCAAATCCTGGACACAGGCAGAGGTGTGGAGATTCATCACCTCACTGAGCCCCGACGGACCCACCACCCCACCCACCACCACCCCACCCACGACGCCGCCGCCGGCAACCGGTCAGCAGATCGTCGGCGCGCAGTCCAACCGCTGCGTGGACGTGCCGAACTCGACCCAGAACAACGGCACCCAGGTGCAGCTCTGGGACTGCGGCACCGCCATGGGCCAGCGCTTCACCTACACTTCGGGCAGGCAACTGCAGGTGTACGGCAGCAAGTGCCTGGACGCGAACGGCGCGGGTACGAGCAACGGCACGACGGTGATCATCTGGGACTGTAACGGCCAGCCGAACCAGCAGTGGAACGTCAACTCCAACGGCACGATCACCGGACAGCAGTCCGGACTGTGCCTCGACGCGAACGGCGCCGGGACGGCTAACGGCACCAAACTGATCCTGTGGTCCTGCAACGGCGGCTCCAACCAGCGATGGAGTCTGCGTAGCTGACCGTCACCTCTCTCGGGGCCGGACTCGGTCCGGGCCCGAGAGGGCCCGGGCCCGGCGGGCCTGCGCGGTAACGGGTCCGGGCCCGGCGGGCCAGCCCGGACCGGACAGTTCCTCGGCTCGTCACGGGGAGTGTCCGAGTCGTGGTTCCAGCCGACAGGCACGACGGCGTGTCATCCGACACCGTGAACGTTCGTGGTCACGGCACCAGGCAGGACTTCTCACTACGGCCTGGTACGCCGACGCCCGCACCACCTGCCGCACACGCACCTGACCTGCCCCACTGATCAACGAAACACGGAGGTCGTCGTGGATCTCGATTCCGAAGCCGACGCCGAGCCACCAGGCGTGCTGCCGGTGAGCCGATGGCGCCGGATCGATCTGACCTCTTCAGACTGGCAGACCAGGAGCGTCGGCCAGCATTGCCGTATCGGCCGGGCGGACGGTGACCGGGGGAGCCGAGGATGAGGTGGAGCACCTACGCGGGTGGCGGCGCGGTCGATCCCCGGATCCGCAGTGACGGGCTGATGACGATCCGGTGGGTGGGGCGGTCGGGGTCGACAAGCCGGTCGGCGACGAGACGCACGGCGGCCCGTCCGATCGAGCGTCGAGGCGGTCGGACCGCGGTCAGCGGCGGGCTGAAGAGGCCGGCGACCTCGTCGTCGTACGCCACGATGGAGAGGTCGCCGGGAACGGAGAGGTGCCGTTCCTCGCAGTGCTGTACCAGCGCGATGGCCTCGGCGTCGGCGTGCACCAGCAGCGCCGTCGTCCCGGTCGCCTGACACCGGTCGAGGACGTCGTTGAGTACGGTGTCCCGCTCCGGTGACCGCGCGTCGGGCACCACGGCCACCACCGTCGCGTCCGGGTCGAGGCCGCACTCGGTAGTGGCGTCGAGCCAGCCGCGCCGTACGTGCTGGCTGGTGGGGCTGTTGGCATCGAGCACCAGGCCGACCGTGCGGTGTCCGAGCGAGGTGAGGTGGCGTACCGCCATGGCCGCACCGAGTGCGTGGTCGGTGACCACTGACTCCATGACCGCGTGGTGGCTGCCCACCGTGGCGGTGCGTTCCAGCAGGACGACCGGGATGCCGACCTGGTCGAGCCATTCGATGGTGCGCTCGGCGCTCGGCGCGTCCATGCTCGGCGCGATGATGAGCGCGTCGACGCCCATCCGCTCCACGAGCCGGGCCAGTTGCGGCTGGTCGTCCTCGGTGTCGTAGGAGGAGCCGCGCAGTACCACGCGCATGTCGAGCTCGCGGGCTGCTCCCTCGACGCCGCGGGCCACGTCCGGCCAGTAGTAGTCCAATGAGGGCACGAGCATGCCGAGGGCGCGTCCGACCAGCGGGTCCAGGCCGGCGACTGGTGCCTCGTCTGCTGCCGGGGCGTCGTCCGGCAGGATCAGGGCGACCCCACCGTGGACGCGGCGCACCAGACCCTCGGCGGCCAGCTCCGCGATGTCACGCCGGATGGTGACCGGCGCGGCGCCCAGCGCGTGGGACAGGTCGGAGACGCGCATCGAGCCGTCCCGTTGCAGGGCTGCCAACAGTTGCTGACGGCGGGCGACCTGAAGCGGCCCTCGGGAGCCCTCCGTCGTGGCGACGACAGGACTGTCCTTGGTCATGGGGGACCTCCGGGGAACGCTTGGTGCGGCGGGAGCTCGTGCGGGGTGCGGATGGGCTCGCCGGCCGGGTCGAACGCGGTGACGTCGACCGCGAGCCGGATCAGCTCATCTCCCATCCGTCGAAGAGCATAGGAGTCGTGCTCCGCCGGATCGTCGCGGCGCACGACGCCGCACCCGGCTGCCGACCGTCGCCGAGCCGGCCAGGCGCCGCCCGGCGCGGCGGCCGGGCGCGGCCGCCGCCGAGCCATGACTGGCCGGCCACGGGCAGGTGGCTGTGGGGGCGGCGAGGTCGTCTGGCCCGGGTCGAGGCACCAGGCGTCCTGCGGCGACGCGAACATCCGTCCCGGTGGTTCCGTCCGGTGACCGCGCCGCGCCGCAGCCAGCGGGCCGGCGAAGCGGTCGGCGATGGTCATGACCCCTCGGACGGTAGAGCGGTTATGAACGATGGTGATCGTATCAGATCACTTGGCCGGTCAAAGCAGTATTGTTTCCCTCTTTGATCGGTTGTGTCCGTATCGGTTTGAGGACGGCATTGACTTGCTCTGATGTGAGCGTTTTACTTCGGAAACCCGGTGGATGTCTGCACGTCACATTCATGGGCAACGCCCCGCTCGCCACGTTTCACGGAGACGGCTTGATGCGACAGGACCTCGGATGACGTTCGGGACGGCCGGCCGGCCGACACCGGGGACGAACCCGGCCGCCCCCGCCGCGACCTGGCACCGGGATGACTGGTTGGCCCTCGCCGACCGGATGCTCGCCGCCGTCCGGCCGTTCGCGTCGCCCGGCCACGCCCTCGTCACCTTTCCCGGGCCGGCGGGCGGTTACGGACGGGCCGTCGACGGCCTGGAGGGTTTCGCTCGCACCTTCCTGCTGGCCGGCTTCCGCATCGCGGGTGCCCGGGGAGTGGGCGTGGACGAACTCGTGGACCGGTACACGACCGGCATCGCCGCCGGCACCGACCCGAGCGGTCCGGACCGCTGGGTGCGCCTGGACGAGCACCCCCAGGCGAAGGTGGAGGCCGCCTCCATCGCGTTGGTCCTCGACCTGACCCGTCCGTGGATCTGGGACCGGTTGCCGCCCGTGGTGCGGGAGCGGGTAGTGGACTATCTGCGCCCGGCGGTCGGCGACGACACGTACCCACGGATCAACTGGGTCTGGTTCCGGCTGGTCGTCCAGACGTTCCTGCGTTCGGTCGGCGGGCCGCACTCGCTCGACGAGATGGCCGAGGACCTGCGCACCCATGACGGCTTCGCCCGAGGCGACGGCTGGATGTCCGACGGATCAGACCGCGCCTACGACCACTATGTGGGTTGGGCCCTGCACCTGTACCCGACGCTGTGGGCGCGCATGGCCGGCGCCGCGGGCCTCGCCGAGCAGCGCCGCGAACGGGACCTGGCCGGCCTCGACCGCTTCCTGAGCGATGCGGTCGCGCTCGTGGGCGCCGACGGATCACCGTTGATCCAGGGACGGAGCCTGACCTACCGATTCGCCGCGGCGGCGCCGTTCTGGGTCGGGGCCATCGCCGGCGTGTCCTCGGTCAGCCTCGGTCAGTTGCGCCGCGCGGCCACCCGTATCGTGCGCCACTTCGTCGCCAACGGCGCCGTGGACGAACGCGGCCTGCTCACCCTCGGCTGGCACGGGCCGTGGCCGCGACTGGCGCAGTCGTACTCCGGGCCCGGCTCGCCGTACTGGGCCAGCAAGGGTCTGCTCGGCATCGCGCTGCCCGCCGACCATCCCGTCTGGACGGCCGTCGAGGAGCCGCTCCCGGTCGAGGAGCGGGACACGGTACGGGCGATACCCGCGCCGGGCTGGCTGGTCTCCGGCACCCGCGCCGACGGGGTCGTCCGTGTCGTCAACCACGGCACCGACCACGCCGTCGAGGGCGCCACCGTCGGAGACTCCCCGCTCTACGCCCGGCTGGGCTACTCCACCGCCACCAGCCCTGTCCTCGACGACAGCGGCTGGGTCAGTCCGCTCGACCAGTCCGTCACCCTCGTCGACGACGCGGGTCGGGTCACCCACCGCGCCGGCATGCGCCTGCTGACCGTGTACGTCGACACCGACGGCGTCGGGGTGGCCGGATCACGTGCCCTCGCCCACTGGGTCGACCCGGATCCCGGTCAACGCGATCACGGCGGCGGCCGCCGGGGCCGGTCCCGACCGGCCGGGCACCTCACGGTGTACTCGCTGGTCCACGGCCCCTGGGAACTCCGGCTGACCCGCGTCGACGACCTCGCCGACGGTGTCGGGGCGGCTGCGCTGCGGCTGCGGATCGGCGGCTGGGCCGTTGCCGGGAACGCGACGGCGACCTTGGGTGACCGGGTGGCGGCCGTGACGGGGGCCGGCCTGACCAGCAGGCTCGACAGCGTTCACGGCGGCGGAACGGCCGGTGCCACCGTTGTTCCGCACGGCGGGCCGCTGGCCGGCGACCTGGTCGTGCCCTGGCTGGACCACCCCGTCCGGCCGGGCGCATGGGTCGTCGCCCTTCTCGAGCTGTCCAGGGCCCCGGCAGCCACGGCCGGGCAGGCGTGCCGGGTCGTGGCCGACGAGGCCGCCCACGGCCTCCACCTGGCCGTCGACTGGCCCGACGGGGTCAGCACGTCGACCCGGCTGGACACGGAACATGCCGGGCCCACCGCGGTGGCCTGGTAGCAGTGCGGGCCCGTCCGGGCCCCTGACCTGAAGGAGAAAGGGATGAAGCGCGCGATACCTGCCGTCATCAGCGCCGCGACGGCCCTGACGCTTGTTCTCGCCGGTTGCGGCGGCGGAGACGAGCCAGTCGACCCCAACGCCCCCGTGACAATCACCCTGGCCGGCTGGAGTCTGTCGTCCACGCCCGAGTTCAAGACGCTCGCCGACGGCTTCAAGGCGACCCACTCGAACGTGACGGTGGAGCTCAAGGAGTACGCCGCAGGCAACGACTACGACACCCAGATGATCACGGACCTGGCCGCCGGCACCGCCCCGGACCTGTACGTGATGAAGAACCTCAAGAACTTCTACACGTACCAGAGCGGTGGTCAGCTGCTGGACGTCTCCGACGCCATCTCCGGTCTCGGCTCGGGCCCGGCGCTCGCGTCGTTCCAGGTGGACGGCAAGGCGTACGCGGTGCCGTACCGGCAGGACTCGTGGGTGCTGTTCTACAACAAGGACCTGTTCGCGAAGGCGAAGGTGGCACCGCCGGACGGCAGCTGGACCTGGGACGACTACACCGACGCGACGAAGCGACTGCACACCGGGCTGAAGGCGGCCGGCTCGAACGCGACCGGCGCGTACCAGCACACCTTCCAGTCCACCGTGCAGGGATTCGCGCTCGCCCAGACCCCCGGCGCGGACCTGCTCTCCGGGGACTTCGGCTACCTGAAGCCGTACTACGAGCGGTCGCTGGACCTGCAGGCGGCCGGCGCGCAGCCGACCTTCGGCACCGCGAAGACCAACAAGCTCACCTACCAGGCGCAGTTCGGCAAGCAGCAGTCGGCGCTGCTGCCGATGGGCACCTGGTACGTGGCGACGCTGCTCAACCAGCGCAAGAGCGGTGACGCCGACACGTTCGGGTGGGGGATCGCCCCGGTGCCGCAGTTCGACAAGTCCACCACCGGCACCTCCGCCACACCTGTCACCTTCGGTGACCCGACCGGCCTGGGGATCAACCCGAAGATCAGCAAGTCGAAGGTCGCCGTGGCCAAGGCATTCCTCCAGTACGCGGCCGGCCCGGATGCCGGCAAGGCGCTGGCCGGGATCGGCATCACCCCGGCCCAGGTCACCGACGCGGTCACCGCGACGCTGTTCGGGTTGGACGGCGTACCGCAGGACGACCTGTCGAAGTTCGCCTACGCCAAGCACACCATCAAGCCGGAGAACCCGGTCTCGAAACACACCGCCGGTCTGCAGAACCTCCTCAACGAGACGCACTCGGCGATCCTGTCCAACAGCAAGGGCGTCGATGCGGCGCTGAGCGAGGCGCAGACCCGCGCCAAGAACGAGGTCCTCAACCAGTGAACTCACGGCGGGCCCGGCGCGGCTGAACTGCCTGCCGGACCCGCCGCCACGTCGAACGCCCCCGGAGAATCCCTATGGCAACACTGCCGCGCACGCGACCCAGGAACCGGCGTCTGGTGTGGCACAACACGGTCGCCGGTTGGTCGTTCATCCTGCCCAACTTCGTCGGCTTCGCCGTGCTGACCCTCCTACCCGTCGCGGTGCTGTTCTACGTGGCCTTCACCAGCTGGAACGTCTTCGGGGTGGCCGAGTGGACCGGCACCGCCAACTTCCGGCGGATGTGGGGCGACGCGAGCTTCTGGACCGCGCTGCGTAACACCGTCTACTACACGGTCTTCCACATCCCGCTGACCCTCGCGGCCGCACTCGGGCTGGCGCTGCTGCTCAATCGCAGACTGCGCGGCGTGCGGTTCTTCCGTACCGTCGCCTTCTTCCCCTACGTCACCTCGATCGTGGCGATCGCGATCGTGTGGAACCAACTGTTCAGTCCGGAGTACGGGCCGGTCAACGCGCTCCTGCGCGCCGTGGGGGTGGACGACCCGCCGGGCTGGACCACGTCGTCGACCTGGTCGATGCCGGCGGTCATCATCGTCGGCACCTGGCGCTACATGGGCTACTACATGCTGCTGTTCCTGGCCGGCCTACAGACCATTCCGGCCCAGCTCTACGAGGCGGCTGAGACCGACGGCGCCACAGCGTGGCAGCGGTTCGTGCACGTGACCCTCCCCGGCCTGCGACACACCACCTTCTTCGTCACCGTGCTGATCACCATCGAGAGTTTCAAGGTCTTCGACCTCATTCTCGTGATGACCGGCGGCGGGCCCGGCCAGTCGACACTGGTGCTCTCGCAGTACATCTACCAGAAGGGCTTCGAGGAGAACCAGTTCGGCTACGCCTCGGCGGTCTCCATCGTCCTGTTCGCCATCTGCTTCGGCATCACGGTCATCCAGTTCATGGTCAACAAGCGGAGGAACAGCTGATGACCGCGACCGACCTCTCCGTGCCCGCACCGGCCGTCGCCGCGCCCGGCCACCGCGGGACACCCACCCGACGTGTCAGGCTCCGGGGTTGGCGGCTCGTGGGGTACGTGACCCTCGTGCTCGCGGCGGTCGGGCTGCTGCTGCCGTTCTACTGGATGGTGGCGGCGTCGTTGAAGACCAACAACGACGTCTTCACCATCCCGATCACCTGGCTGCCCGATCCCGTGGTGTGGCGGAACTACCTCGACATCTGGCAGCGCTCGGACATGACGACGTGGCTGTGGAACACCCTGCTGCTGTCGGTGCTCGTCACCGTCCTGCAGGTGCTCACCGGCAGCTTCGCCGCTTACGGCTTCGCCCGGGTCCGCTTCCCCGGCCGCAACATGCTCTTCCTGGCGTACGTGGGAACGATCGCGGTGCCCTGGCAGTCGTACATGATCCCGCAGTTCATCCTCATGTCGAAGCTGCACCTGTCGAACACCCTGTGGTCGATCGTCGCGCTACAGGCGTTCGGCGCGTTCGGCGTGTTCCTGATGAAGCAGTTCTACGAGACGATCCCCGAGGAACTCAGCGAGTCGGCGCGGGTCGACGGGCTCAGCGAGTTCGGCATCTACCGACGGATCATGCTGCCGTTGTCCCGGCCGGCGCTCGCCAGCCTGGCCCTGCTGACGTTCGTGACCACCTGGAACGACTACCTCGGCCCGCTGGTCTACCTGCGCAGTCCGGAGCTGCGCACCATCCAGTTGGGGCTGAACACCTTCATCTCCCAGTACAACGCCGAGTACGCGCTCATCATGACCGGCTCCGTGCTGTCCGTGCTGCCCGTCGCGGTCATCTTCCTGCTCGGCCAACGCCACTTCATCGAGGGCATCGCCACGACCGGACTGAAGGGGTGAGGTCCATGCGGCCACGCCACCACACCATCACCGCCGTCTTCGACGGGGTCCACGTCGCGCTCGTCACCAACCTGCTGCTGGTGCTCGGTTGCCTGCCCATGGTGACCCTCGCGTTCACCACCGACGCGGCGCGCTCCTGGCCGCTCTACGCGCTGACCGCCCCGCTCTGCGCGCCCGGGCTCTGTGCGGTCTTCGCGGTCATGTCCGCCTACTCCGCAGGCGACTCCGGCGGCGTGCTGCGCACCTACGGACGTGCCTGGCGAGCCACCGCCCGGCCGGCGATGCTCTGGACGGCGGTAGCCATGGCCGCCCTGGTGGTGCTCGCCGTGGACGCCCGCGCCGCGTGGGGCCACCGGGTCGGGGCACTCGCCCTGCCGGTACTGGCGACCCTGATCGTCCTCACCGTCGCGACCACGCTGCTCGGGTTGGTGACCGTCGCCGAGCGACCCACCGCGCCGCTGCGCGACGTGGCCAGTGCCTGCGGATATCTGGCGGTGCGCCGGTGGTACCTCACCGTCGCGTCTCTGCTCGTGCTTGCGCTGCTCGTCCAGCTCCTAGCGGCCCGGCCCGCGATCGCGCTCGGCCTCGCCGCCGCGCCGCTGCTCTACGTCGTCTGGGCCAACAGCCGCTTCACCCTGCGGGCCGTCCTCGACCCGTCGACGGCCGCAGCCCAGCGCACCTGACCACCACGTTCCGGCCAGCGAGCGGGGACGTCGATGACACACCTGCCCGGCACCGGACCGGACCCACGAGGGAGAACAGCATCCATGACGGCAACCAACGTCCGTCTCCACTCCGACGCCGAGGCTCTGGCGGCTGCGGTGGCCGCCGCGGTACGCACCGTCGACGCGAACATCGTCACCTTCGGCGACCGGTATCCCGCGGACACCACCGACGCCGACCGCTACCCGCTCCGGCCACCGAGCGCCGGCCAGCCCGAGGGCGCCAACGTCGGGTGGACCACCAGCTTCTGGCCCGGCATGCTCTGGCTGGCGCACGACCTGACCGGTGACGACCGTCACCTGCGGGCCGCCCTGTCCCACGTGGACAGTTTCGCGTCGCGAGTGAACCACGGCATCGACCTCGACACCCACGACCTCGGGTTCCTCTACACCCTCGCCTGCGTCAACCCGGCCCGCCGTACCGGCGACCCGCAGGCCCGGGACGCGGCTCTCGCCGCCGCCGACCACCTGATGACCCGCGTGCTCGAACCCGCCGGTATCATCCAGGCCTGGGGCGACCTCGACGATCCGCGCCAACGCGGCCGTACCATCATCGACAGCCTCATGAACACGCCACTGCTCTTCTGGGCCGGCCACACCACCGGCGACGACCGCTACGCCGCGGCCGCCCGCCGGCACACCGCTCAACTGCGCCGGCACATCCTGCGCCCGGACGGCACCACCTTCCACACCTTCTACTGGGACCCGGACAGCGGTGTGCCGCTGCGCGGCGAGACCGAACAGGGCCACGCCGACCACTCCTGCTGGGCCCGTGGGCAGGCCTGGGGCATCTACGGGTTCAGCCTCAACCACCGGCACATCGGCGATCCCGCGCTGCTCGCCGCCGCGAGCGCCTGCGCCGACCGGTTCCTCGCCCACCTGCCAGCCGACCACGTCGCGTACTGGGACCTGGAGTTCGGCGACGGCAGCGGCCAGGAACGGGACAGTTCCGCCGCGGCCATCGCCGTCTGCGGCCTGCTCGAACTCGCGGACAACCTCACCGACCCGGCCAGCGCCGGCCGGTACCGCACAGCCGCCGCCGAGATCCTGCGTTCGCTCATCGACCACTACTCCACCGGCGGCCATCAGGTCTCGAACGCGCTGATCCTGCACGGCGTCTACGACAAACCCAAGGGCGTCGGCGTCGACGAGGGAACCCTGTGGGGCGACTACTTCTACCTGGAAGCCCTCACCCGCGCCACGATCCCCGGCTGGACCAGCCCCTGGTGACCGCCGCGACGGACCCGTACTGCCCCGCCTCCTCCGAAAGGTGACCATGGACTACCGCTACCACTGCTCCATCCCCGCCGCCGACGGCCGGAACACGCTGCCCTTCAATCCCTGCCGGCTGCTGGACTTCACCCTGCTGCGGCTGTCGGCCGGCGAGTCCTGGACCGGCGAGTCCGGTGATCGGGAGATCCTGGCCGTCATTCTCGGCGGCACCGCCGACTTCACCGTCGCCGGCCACCACTTCCCGCAGGTCGGCCAGCGTCCGGACGTCTTCTCCGGCAAGCCGCACTCCGTCTACCTCCCGGCTGGCTCCTCGATCACCGTCGAGGCCGTCACCGCCGTGGAGATCGCCCTGCCCAGCGCACCCAGTGAGCTGGCCACCGAGCCCTACGTCATCGCGCCGGAGCAGGTCGCGACCGGCCGCTGGGGAGCCGCCAACTTCGGCCGCACCTACCACCAGATCCTCACCGAGATCGCCCAACCGGACCTGCCCGCCCGCCGGCTCATCGTCGGCGAGACCTACACGCCCTCGGGCAACTGGAGCACCTACCCGCCGCACCGGCACCGGGTCGACGACCTTCCCGCCGAGGCCGCACACGAGGAGATGTACTACTACCGCGTCAACCCGGTTGACGGGTTCGGCATCAGCCGGGTCTACACCGACGACGGGTACGAGGAAAACGCCACCATCCGCGAGCATCTGATGCAGATGATGCCCGAGGGCTACCACACCGTGGTCAGCGCGCCCGGCTACACGACCTACTTCCTGTGGTTTCTGGCCGGCACACAACGCACCCAGGGTGCCCGCGAGGACGCCGATCTCGCCTGGGTGGGCCAGACCGTGCCGACCCTGCGCAGCCTGGGTCTGTAGCGACGGCCCTGAACACCCTGTTCACCTCGACGGCCTGGTCGCGACGGTCACCCGCGACAACCGTGGGATGGACCAGGCCACCGCGACCAGGCCGGCGCTGACCTCGCCCGACGCCGCCCCCGGGCCGAGTCGCCACCTCTGTCCGTGGGCGACGAACCTTGGGCCCCTGACCGCCCAGGACCGGGAGCGGTGCCGAGGAGCCCCGTTGCGGTGTGGGGACATCCGTCCTAGCACCGGATTCCTCAAGGACGGCAAGGCCCCGGAGCGTGCGGCCCGGCAGTACTCCGGCACCCTCGGAAGGTCGCCAACTGCCAGATCGACCAGATCCGACGACGGGCGGCATCGTAGCTGGTCGTGGACCAGCGATACCGGCCGAAGTGGATGATGGCCCTGGAGATGCTCGACGAGCTGGCCGGGTGGGGTCTACGTCCGCCGCAAGCAGCAGTTCGGGGGTACGGCGTGATCACCCGTACCCCCGGCATCCTGACCGGCCGTGCGCAGGACGGACACCGGGGCACGCGGGCATTCCTGAGATCCGTGTGATGGGCGCACCACCCGGCGCACCCTGATCGGCGTGCTATGGCGTCGTGACGGTCAGCGGGGGCGTGGCCGGTGCGCCGTTGACGAGGAATCCGAACGTGGTCGAGGCGTTGGCGGCCAGCGAACCGTTGTGCGCGGCATTGCGCACCGTCACCGACGAACCGCTGGTGCTCAGCGTGCCGTTCCACAGTTGGCTGATCGTGGCCCCTGCGGCCATGGTCCACCGCACGGTCCACCCGTGCGGTGGTGTGGTCCAGGGCGATGGTGCGGCGGCCGGCGGCGGTCATGGGTGGGCCGACGGTGACGGTCTGGCCGTAAGCGATGCGTTGCTGGTTGATGGCCCACAGCAGCAGGGACTTGACGAACGTCGTACGTCATACGAATATAGGCATCGATATATACCTGCCCGCGTCCCGTCCGGAGGGCTGAGATGACACCGGGCCGGTCGACGTCTGCGGCCGCCGCTTCGACCGCCGTCCGTGTTGACGTCGGCGCTTCGGTGACGCCTTCACGTCCAGCCGGGTGTGGCTCAAGTAGCGGTCGCCGGCTTGACACCCGAGCCGGACGGCAGCTTCCCCGTAAGGAGTCGACTCTGTGTCACCTCGTAAACGCTCGGCCCCCTGGATAGGGGCGATCCTGGCCGCCCTGGTCCTGGTCACCGTCGGCGCGTACGTCCTCACCGACGCCCCACCGGCCTCGGCGGCCACCACTGCCGGCTGCGGTAAGGCCCCGGGACTGAACAGCGGCACCCACACCATCCAGAGCGGCGGCAAGAGCCGCAGCTTCATCCTTCGGCTCCCCGACAGCTACGACAACACCTACCCGCACCGGCTGGCCTTCGGCTACCACTGGCTGGGTGGCACCGCGAGTGCCGTCGCCTCGGGCGGAACCGACGGCTACGCCTGGGCCTACTACGGCATGCTGTCGCAGTCGAACAACACCACGATCTTCGTCGCCCCCCAGGGCATCAACAACGGCTGGGCCAACACCAACGGCGAGGACGTCACCTTCACCGACGACATGATCCGCGTGATCGAGAACGCGCTCTGCGTCGACACCACGCAACGCTTCTCGGTCGGGTTCAGCTACGGCGGCGCGATGAGCTACTCGTTGGCGTGTTCGCGGCCGACGGTGTTCCGCGCGGTCGCGGCCATCGCCGCCCCCGGCGAGATCAGTGGTTGCAGCGGTGGGACCCAGCCCGTGGCGTACCTGGGAATTCACGGCATCAACGACAACATTCAAAGCGGCCGGTCACTACGCGACAGGTGGCTCAGAAACAACGGTTGCGCTGCGCAGAACGCCCCCGAGCCCGCGCGGGGCAGCCTGACCCACATCATCACCACCTACTCGTGTCGGGCCGGCTACCCGGTGGCCTGGGCCCCGTTCGACGGCGGCCACCAGCAGGGCCCGGTGGACGGATGTGCCGGCTGTGAGAGCGGCGCGCGAAGCTGGGTCAAGCCTGAGGTGTGGCGGTTCTTCACCCAGTTCGGGTCGACCCCGCCGCCGACCACCCCGCCGCCGACCACCACGCCGCCGACCACGCCGCCGGCCGGCCAGGCGAACGTGATGATCGCGGGCGGCCAGTCGAGCCGTTGCATCGACGTCGCCAACTCCAGCACGAGCAACGGCGCCCGGGTGCAGCTGTGGGACTGCCACGGCAACAGCAACCAGCGCTGGACCCACACCGCCAACCGAACCCTGACCGTCTACGGCAACAAGTGCCTGGACGCCAGCGGATCGGGCACCAGCAACGGCACCGTCGTCCAGATCTGGGACTGCAACGGCGGCGCGAACCAGCAGTGGAACCGGAACAGCAACGGGACCATCACCTCCGTCCAGTCGGGACTCTGCCTGGACGCCGTCGGCAACGGCACCGCCAACGGGACGCAACTCAACCTGTGGGCGTGCCACGGAGGCGGCAACCAGCAATGGGCTACCCGTAGCTGACGGTCCGACAACCCCGTACCACCATGGCACGGCGGTGAGGCGGGGTGGCGGCCAGTTCCTTCGGCCGCCACCCCGCCGGGCCGGGATTACAACTGTTCTTCGCCCTGCACCTTGGAAACAGGCGAGCGCCGATCCGCTTGTCCCAGAAGAGGTTGGACTGGGCATCGGCGCGGACTGCCCGCTCATGGTCGCGGTCATCCGCCTCGGACCACGGAACCCCGGCAAACAACTCGACGACACCGTCACCCTTCTGGGCGCGGACTGGAACTCTGCGGTGTCGACTCCCACTACGAGCCCGAACCCGACTGGTCAGCCTGTCCCCGGGCGGATGATGCAACTCAGCGGATTTTACGACGCCGCACCCACACTCGGCGTGTCCTGGAAGCCCGGCGGACACCATGGCGGCTGCCAGGCGCGAGGACCTCCTGGGGGCGATGTGGCCATGGTGAACTCCCATCAAAAGGGCGGGGGCCGGCGCGCTGGGCAACGGGGTGCTGGGACAGGAGGGGTATCGAGAGAGGTGCGCGTCCGCGCGGGTGCTTCCGCCGCTCGTCAGCGACGGCCGGTGCGGGCCTCGGGTGACGTGCCCCGTGGATGGACGGATTGACGCTGATCAGGGCTGGGTGGAGGGGACTTCGCTGCCGGCGGGCTGATCATGCGGGCCACCGTGGGCATGGGGGGTCGCTCGGCGGCCGCGTCCCGGGATCGGTCGGGGCGGTGGTGGTGCCGTCGAGGCGCGGACGACGAGCTCGACCGGTTGGTCGGCCGCCGGTGGAAGCTCGACGTCCGGTTTCTCGATGACGTTTACCAGCCGCGCGAGGCCCTGCTGCGCGACCTCGTCGAATGGCTGCCGCAGGGTGGTGAGCGGGGGAGTGACGTAGGCGGCGACCGGGATGTCGTCGAACCCGACGACGCTGATGTCCTCGGGCACCCGGCGCCCGGCGTCGAGCTGCGCGCGGATGAGACCGATCGCCATGTCGTCGTTCGCGGCGAACACCGCGGTCACGGTGCCGTCGCCGACCAGTTCCCGGCCCGCCGCGTAGCCGGACGCGGCCGACCAGTCGCCCTCGACGACCGGCGGCTCGTCCGCGCCGCAGGCTCGCAACGCCTCGCGCCAGCCGGCGAGACGGTCCCGTGCCGAATACCACCGCTGCGGGCCGGCCAGGTGATGGACGGTCGCGTGCCCCAACTCCAGCAGGTGCTCGGTCGCGGCTCGCGCGAGCCGGCCCGCGCCGACCCTGGCGGTCACCACCTGCGGCGCGGTGAAGGTGGGCGGCGCGCCGAGGACCAGGACCGGCACGTCCACGCTGATGAGGCCGACGCCCTCGTCGATCGGCTCGGAGATGACGACGCCGTCCACGCCCTGGTCCAGCAGCGATGCCAGGGCGCTCGCGATGCCGCCCGGGTCGCCCTCGATCGTGGTGGCCACCCGCAGCGTGTAGCCCACCTTCCGGACCGCCCGCTCGATGCCGATGAGCCACGATGCCGGCCCGTACAAGGCGCTGCCGAGCGTCACCACGCCGATCGACCGGGTCCGCCCGGAGGCCAGCGCCCGGGCCGCCTGGTTGCGCCGGTAGCCGAGCTCCTCGGCGGCGTCCAGGACCCGCCGGCGCACGTCGGCTGAGACATACGGCTCGTCGTTGAGGACCCGGGACACCGTCTTCTGGGAGACGCCGGCCAGCCGCGCGACGTCCACGCTGCGCGGCGTCGGAGGGCTTCCACCCGGCCTTGCCAGTCGCGTCATGGCACCTCCCATCGCCGGCCATAGTTATGTATGATTGCGCTGTCATGTCTGCGCAGTCATACACTCGCCATCAAGCTCCCGTAGCCCGCCTGTGATGCTGGCGAGGCATGTTCCTTGCCAACACTCTAATCCCAGTTTCGAATCGAACAGGTCGGGCCGGGGTGCCCGCCGACTTCTCCGAGGACCGCAGTGCTGTCCACGCCTTCGACGTGTCACGCGGCCGGGCATCGGAGAGTCGAATCGATTCGCCATTCGTCGACGCCGCATCGGTGAGCTGGCGACACGGAATGCCTGATCGCGATGCCCTAGCGCTCCGGAAGGGGCGTACTCACCGGCGGTTGTTTGAAGTCTGCGAGGCGCAGGGAGCAGGAAGTAACCGTCGTGAAACCTTGACTTCACGCTCGATAGGTCCATTAATACATATCTATGTATCCGGGCCGTAGCCACCCTTCCCGGGGTGGTCGGCGACGCCGGCAGATTCGTCGAATCGATTCGAGTTTCGGCCTTGAGGCTGCGCCCTGAACCGGTGTTGCGGAGCTGGCGGATGAGTCACAGGAGGTTGCCGTGCATCGTACGAAAGCCCATTGGGGTGGCCGATTGTCGGCGTCGGCCAGAGGGCTTGCCGCGACCGTGGCGCTCGGCCTGACCCTGACGCTGGGCGGGCTGCCCCTGGCGACCCCCCGGTCGGCCCTGGCCGCGCCGGGCGCGATGGGGGCTGTGGCCGCCGCCGGTGTTGACGGTGTGGCAGCCGGGAACGCCGCGATCGCCTCGGTCGACCTGAGCGGGACCTGGGGCTTCACGCCCGCGGGCCGGGCGGCGACCACGATCGCGGTGCCTGGTGGCGGCTGGTACAAACAGGGCTTCACCACCGTGAACGAGGCGGTGTACTCGCGCAGCATCACCGTGCCGGACTCGGGGCAGCCCCAGTCGACCTGGATCGAGTTCGGCGCGGTCAACCACCAGGCGACACTGTCGGTCGACGGCCGCGTGGTCGCCACCCAGACGACGGCGTTCACCCCGTCGAACTTCGACATCAGCGCCTACGCGGCGGCCGGCACCACCCACACGATCACCGTGAACGTGAAGGGCCGCGGCGCGTTGAAGGCATCCAACGGCCGGTACCTGGTGCCCGACGCCGCCACGTGGTCCGAGGCGGTACCGCAGGGGATCTTCGGGTCCGCGTTCCTGCGGGTGTACCCGGCGGTGTACGTCAGCGACACATTCGTGCGTACGTCGGTGGCGAACAAGACACTGACCTACGACGTGACGGTGCGCAACACGTCGGGCAGTTCCCGGTCGGTGACGTTGACCGGGTCGCTGTCGTCCAAGAACGGAACGGCTTTCAGCTACCCGGAACTGCCCAGCCGTACGGTCACCGTGGCGGCCCGCTCGACCGTGACCGTGACCGTCGGGCCGGTCGCGTGGAACCTCGACAGCACCTCGTACTGGTGGCCCAACGTGCCGTACCGGTCGGGGTACCGGGCGCAGCTGCACGGGCTGGCGGTGCATGCCGTCACCGACGACGGCCGGACGAGCGACGCCGAGTACCGGTTCGGATTCCGGGAGGCCACCCAGAACGGTGACTACTACTACCTCAACGGCGTGCGCGTCAACTTCCGCGGCGACAACCTCCAGGGTGCCGACTACGACCGGATCAACAACGGCGGCAAGGGCGACGCATACCACACCCTGCCCGGCTTCCTGCCCCCGTCGTCCGGCAACGGCGGCTGGCCGCAGGCGGTGGACAACTACCAGCGGCTGAACTACAACGTGGTGCGCATCCACCAGGAGCCCGGGAGCCCTTACATGTTGGATGTCGCCGACGAGATGGGCCTGATGATCATCGACGAGGTCGCGATTCGCGGCTCCCAATCCTCGCAGGAGTGGAAGGAGTCCGTCGGGCACGACAACATGGTCAACCACGCCCGTGCGCTGGTCCTGCGCGACCGCAACCACCCCGCGATCATCCGCTGGAGTCAGAACAACGAGCCGAACCAGAGCGGCCAGGATTCCGAACAGTTCGAGAAGGAGCTGTACGCGGCGATGAACGGCGCCGACGGCACCCGGCCGATCATCGCCGAGGTGGGCGTCGGCGGGAATGTCAGCCTGTATCCCGGGATGACGTACGCCAACTTCGCGGTTATCCCGCACTACGTCGACGGCTTCGGCAGGTACGGGGAGGGCCTGATCACCGTGAACGGGCGACCCGACGGCGAGGGCGAGTACATCTGGCCGGCATGCAACAACAAGCAGGGCTTCGAGTGGTTCGCCACGGCAACCCTGGCCAAGCGCGGCAAGGGCGCCACCGACCTGCGTCCGTACACGCTGCTGTCCGCCTGGGCCAGCGTCGTGCCCGGCGTGCGGAGCACCGACTTCACCCCGGAGGAGGGTGGTCACCCCATCTACGGCGTGGACAACCTGCCCGACCCGTGGGGCAACCCGCAGATCCAGCGCGTGCAGGCGGCGTTCAACCCGGTGGCCGCGGTCGACCTCCCCTTCTGGTCGGCCTCCGGCAATTCGGACTCGAACGGCACCTTCCCGTTGCCGCAGGCGGTGCCCAGCTATGCCCGTAACGCCACGGTGACCCGCAACATCACCGTGTTCAACGACGACTTCGTCGACACGTCGGTGGGCTTCACCTGGACGGCGCGGCTCGACAGCCCGACCGGTGCGGTCGTCGCGTCCGGCAGCACGACCCTGACCGTCCCGCTCGGCTCACGGGTCACCCAGCCGGTGTCCTTCACCACCCCCGCCACCGGCAGCCGCGTGTACCTGCAACTGTCGACCACGAAGTCCGGCAGCACCGTCTTCACCGACGCGGTCGAGTACTTCAACCTCAGCGGAGGCAGCGGAACCGGACCCACTCCCGGCACCTACCGCATCGTCAACCGTAACAGCGGCAAACCCCTCGCCATCGCCGGCAACTCCACCGCCGACGGCGCCAAGACCGTCCAGCAGAGCGGCACCCCCACCTGGACGATCAGCACCACGCAGGACGCCTACACCCTGCGCTACACCGCCTCCGGAAAGGTGCTCGACGTCAACGGCGGCAGCACCACGCAGGGCCTGCAACTGCAGCAGTGGTCGGCCAACGGCGGCACCAACCAGATGTGGTACCTGCGGCCCACCGGTGACGGCTACTACACCATCGTCAGCCGCGGCAACGGACTGGCAGCCGACGTCTACGGCGCCTCGACCAGCGACGGAGCGCAGGTCGTGCAGTGGTCGGCCAACGGCGGTACCAACCAGCAGTGGCAGTTCGTACCCGCCTGACAGAGAACAGAGGCGGATGTCAAGCCTGACCGCCGGTAACGGACTGCCGATCGTCGCGCCGACTCGGGTGCACGCTTTGTGCACCCGAGTCGGCCACGATCCGACGCGGTGGGCCCCGAGCTGGGCTGGCGGTTGATCATCCACGCGGCATCTCACGGGGTGCTCTGGCGCGATGGACGGGGCCGGCGCGCGATGGATCAGCCCGGACGCCGTCCCGCTGAAGCTGGGGCCCGATCGCGAACAGATGGACTCACGCGACTCCGCTGGACCAGGCGATTCGACCAAGATCAACCTCTTGATCCGCGGGTTCGGGGTTAGTCCTTGTCGCTCCGCTGCGCGAAGCGGCCCTAATCGGGAGGAAGTAGGTCTACTTCCGAGTTAGAGTCCATGGCCGTTCGAGCCGACGGACCTCGCCTGCGTCGTCTACACCTCCGGCTCGACCGGTCGCCCCAAGGGCGTGGCCCTGTCCCACCAGGGCATCACGGCTCTCGTCTGCGACGTCGACGAGCTCCAGGTCCGTCCGGACGACGTGGTGGCCCAGGCGACACCGCTGACCTTCGACGCCTCGCTGTTCGACGTCTTCGGCGCGCTGTTGAACGGCGCCGCGCTCGCCCTTGCGCCACCTGGACCGGAGACCCTGGACGAACTATGCGCGCTCTTCTCGGCCACCGGCGTCACCGTGCTCCAGTTGACCCCGGGGCTGTTCCGCCGGCTCGAACCACGCCATCTGGTGGACCTCGGCGGTCTGCGGCTGCTGCTGTCCGGTGGGGACATCATGTCGGTCCGGGCGGCGCGCGACTTCCTCACCGAGGTGCCCAACTGCACCTTGCTCAACATCTACGGACCCACCGAGAACACCCAGCTGACCAGCGTGCACCGCGTCACGGCCGTCGACACGACCCGCGCCGTGCCGATCGGACGCCCACTGCCGAACACCACGGTCGACATCGTCGACCCGGCCGGCCAACCGGTGCCGATCGGTGTCCCCGGCGAGTTGTACGCCGGCGGCCTGGGCGTCGCCAACGGCTATCTCAACCTGGCGGAGATGAACGCCGAACGGTTCGTGGCGGACCCCCGTCGCGCCGGCGCCCGCCGGTACCGGACCGGTGATCGGGCGCGCTGGCGTCACGACGGCACACTGGAGTTCCTGGGCCGGCTCGACGATCAGGTGAAGATCCGAGGATTCCGGGTCGAGCCGGCCGAGGTGCACGCCGCGCTGGTCACCGACGAGCGGATAGCCGACGCGGCGGTGACCGTGGTCCGCAACGACGATGGCGACCGCCAACTGGTCGCCTACTTGGTGGCCGCGACGGACGACCTGGACGTCCGTCAGATCCGGGGCCGGCTCGAGGAGACCCTGCCGCGCTACCTGCAGCCGGCGTTCCTGGTGCCCGTTCCCGGCCTCCCGCTGACCCGGCACGGAAAGGTGGATTTCGCCCGGCTGCCGGACCCGCGTGTCGGATTCGAGCCGACCGTCGACGAGTACGTGGCTCCGACGACGGATCTGGAGCGACAGCTCGCGGCCATCTGGTGCCAGGTCCTCAAGGCCGATCGGGTGGGCATCGACGACGACTTCTTCGAGTTGGGCGGCGACTCGATCATCAGCATCCAGATCGTCGCCCGGGCACGGCGTGCCGGTGTGCGGGTGTCGCCACGGGACATCCTCGACGCCCGGACGATCCGCCGGCTGGCCGCGCAAGGAGTCGGCAAACAGTTGGAAGCCGTACCGGAGGTCGCCGCGGTGACCGGCGAGCCCTTCCGGCTCAGCCCGATCCAGCGATGGTTCCTGGAACAACCGCTGCCGGCCCGTGAGCACTTCAACATGTCGCAGCTGTTCGAGCTGGACGCGCACGTCGACCTGGATCTGCTGCGCCAGGCACTGGCCGCCCTGGTGGAGCACCACGACGCACTGCGGCTGCGACTGGTGGGCCCGCCGGACGCCCCGGCCCAACAGTACGGCGACGAGACGGCCGTCGACCTGGTCCGCCTCGACCTGTCGGGCCGCCCGGAAGCGGAGCAGTGGGGGCGACTGGAACAGCACGCCGCCCGGCTGCAACACCAGATGCAGGCAGCCATGTCGAGCGCCTCATCGCTCGGCCTGACCGTCCGCAATGGTGCCGTCCTGCACAACTCGAACGCGCTCACCCTGAGGCTGGAGCCCTGCGCCGTGCTCGCCCGGGTCGCGCCGGCAGCGAACCAGTGTGCCCAGCTTGAAGTGGATGTTGCTCGGCGGTTGGCCGAGGTCGGGAGTCCGGTGGCCGCGCTGGAGTCGCTCGAGGTGTTTATCCGGGGTGACTACGTGGTCACCTTCTGGATCTACTACGAACCGGCGACTACTCAGTCACTGTCGAACGCGGAGTATGTCGGCGCGCTCGAACGTCTGCATGCCGGGATGCGTAAGGTCGACCTGCCCGTCCCGCATTTCACGGACCGGGTTTCTGCGGCGCAGACGCTCGTGGCCGACCATGCCCGAACGCCGGAACTGGTTGACTCGGATCGGGTCTTCCTCGCCAGCACGTTGGACCGTATGCGGCGCGCGGTCAGCGAGAGGGGCCGACCCGAGCAGCTTCTGCACGGTGAACCCCACCCAGGCAACCTGCTCTCGACCCGGACCGGCCCGCTCTTCATCGACTTCGAGACCTGTTGCCGGGGGCCGGTCGAGTTCGACCTGGCCTACGCACCCGACGACGTCGGTGACAACTACCCGGGCGTCGATCGCCGGCTGCTCCGAGATTGCCGGATCCTCATGCTGGCGATGATCACCACGTGGCGCTGGGATCGCGGGGACCAGTTTCCCGACGGCCATCGGCTCGGCGTTGAGTGGCTGAGCGAACTCCGGCACGCAGTGGCTCAGTCTGGATAGGTAAGTCGACCCGTCCTCGAAGGCGCAGCCCGGCCCCGCCCGCGTGGGCCGCGCGCGGCCCACGCTGCGGCTATGGCGGACTCTCGGTCGAGGCTCCGATGGTCGGCCGGAACTACTACCGGGTCGGTGTTCGGCTCCGTGACGGCGGGTCGCTGAGCATCCTCTTCAACGCGGCAGCCAACCTGGTCGCCGGGGCTCAGCGGCATGATCCCGGTCACCTACCACCAGCCGCAACGGCTCGGTGACCTGCTGTTCAACTGGTTCGACGGAGGGCGCCTCGCGCGCCCTCCGCGGCAAATCCGTTAGCCGCCAGGGCCGCAGGGCCATGCGTAGTCGTGCACGCGCGTGACGGAATCGTAGTGACCGCCTGTCGCCCGGCGTGCGAAGCCTAACGATCACGGGGAACGGGGCGGCATGCCGAATTGGTCAAGGGCGGCCTCGACGACACGTCGAATGAACGCGGCGTCGAGAGGCTCCCGGGAGAACCAGCGGCGGTAGAACAGGGGGCCGGCGATGAGGGCGGTGACGTCGTCCTGCCTGCAATCCGTGGTGAGCTCGCCCCGGGCCCGCGCGCGTTCGGCGACCACGCCGAACGGAGCCAGCAACCGAGCATGCAGGTCCGCCTGAAGGCCGGCCAACTCGGGCTCACGCTCAGCGGCATCGATGATGGAGGGCAGGACCGTCGCCCACCGGGCGCTGCGTAGCTGCTCGGCCAGTTCCTCGGCCAGTGCGGCGAGATCCCCGCCGAGGCTACCCGTATCGGGGACCGGGGGCGCCGACCCGATCGTCGAGCATGCCTCGACCAGCAGTGCGGCCCGCGACGGCCAATGGCGGTAGATCGTGGTCTTGGACACGCCGGAACGCCGTGACACCTCGTCGATACTGACGCCACCCATCCCACCTGACGACAGCAACTCGTATGTCTGGGCGAGCACGGCCGCCTTGGATCGCTGGACTCGGACGTCGACGAAGTCCTCGGATCGGGCCACGTTGTGATCTCCGCATCTCTGCACACCGAAGAAACAGTACGGTACAGTACCGTACTGTTTCGGGGAGCCGGACGGTCCGGCCCCTGGAAGCAGCGGGAGAACGCCATGAAGCTCGCCTCGATCCGTCTCGTCACCGACGACCTGCCCGCCCTGACCGCTTTCTACTCCGCGCTCACGAACACCGAGCCGGTGACCCCCTTCGGGCCCGGTGACTACGCCGAACTGCACACCGCGGGCAGCATCATTGCGCTGGCCGCCGGCGCTGCGGTCAAGCGTTACAACAACGGCGCGGCCGAGGCCGCCGCCAACCGGTCCGCGATCCTCGAATTCGAGGTCGACGACGTCGACGCCGAACGCGCCCGCCTGGGCGAGCAGGTCACCGACTGGGTTCAGGAACCCACCACCCAGCCGTGGGGCTACCGGTCGATGCTCTTTCGCGACCCCGACGGCAACCTCATCAACCTCTACTCCACCGGCCACTGAACGGCACCGGGCAGATGAAGATCAGCGGCAACACCAGCTTCATCGCGGGCGCCACCTCCGGCATCGGACTCGGCCTCGCCGTGCGGCTCCGGCAACGGGGCAACACGGTCCTCGTCGGTGGCCGCTGAGCAGACCGGCTCGCCGACATCCGCACCGAGCGCCCCGACATCGACACCGTGCTCATCGACACGACCGACCCCGGCTCCATCACCGCCGCCGCAGACGAGATGCTCGGCCGGCACCCGGCCTCAACGGCTTCGTCGCCATGGCCGGCCGAGCCGGGTAGAGAAGCGGTTCGTCACCGCGGTGACCTCGATGAACCGCGTCGTCGTCCGGTCCCGACTCGGGGGTCGGATCGGGCACCTGACGCCCGAGCGGCGACCCGCTACGGTGGCGTGGTGCCTACCGACATCCATGGGCCCCGATGAGCGGGGGCCTCGCCGTCGCCGTACGCGAGCTGCGGCACCTGCCGGCGGTCTGGCGGGCACCGCACCGTGCCCCCGAACGTACCCGCGCACTGGCGCTGGAGGGTGTCAACGCGCTGCTGCGACACTGTCGTGAGCGGGTGCCGGCCTTCGCCGACTATCCGGCCGGGCCCCTGGCGAGCCTGGACGAGCTGGCCGGGCTGCCCATCCTGACCAAACGCGCCGTGCTCGACGCGGGCGCGGAGTCCTTTCACACCCGGGGACTCGCCGCCGGGGCCTACCGGACGGACGTCACCAGCGGTACCACCGGAACGCGGCTGCACATCCGCCACGACGTCGACGCGTACGGCTATCACGGCGCGACCGTACTGCGGCGCTTCCTGCTGTCGGGCTACCGTCCATGGTGGCGGATCGCGCACATCAAGCCGTTCCCCCGGCCGGTGCGCTGGTTCCAGCGACTGGGCCTGTTCCCGCGGGTGGTGGTGCCGGCCGGCCAGTCCGACGCGGCGATAGCACGGGCGGTCCTCGCCGTCCGACCCCAACTGATCATGGGCTATCCGGTGGTCCTGCGGGGTCTGCTGCGCGCCCTCGACCCTGGTGAGCTGGCCCGGCTACGGCGCGGTCTCAAGCTGGTGATGACCGACTCGGAGCTGTTGACCGACGAGGTCGCGGCGCAGTTCACCGAGCGGTTCGGGGTGCCGGTGTACGACGAGTACTCGGCGTACGAGGTGCTGACGGTGTCGAGTGGCTGCGCGGCGGGCGCGATGCACGTCGACGAGGACCGGGTGTGGCTGGAGATAGTGGACGAGGCGGGCACGCCGGTCCCCGAGGGGGTCACCGGTTCGGTGGTGGTGACGCACTTCCGTGAGCGCGCCATGCCGTTGCCGCGCTACCAGTTGGGTGACCGGGCGTACGTCCTGCCGGCGGGTTGCCCGTGCGGTAGCCGGTTCCGCCGGATGCGGCTGGTCGACGGGCGCACCAACGACTTCGTCACGCTGCCCGGCGGCCGACGGGTGTACAGCGGCGTCTTCCTCGCGTTGGCGATGCACACGCCCGGCGTGGCGGAGTGCATGATCCGGCAGGACGAGGCCGGCCAGGTCACGGTTCACCTGGTGCCCGAGGCTCCCGGCGAGGCGGCCTTCGCCGCCGCGTGCGTCGCGTTCGAGCAGGCCCTGGGCGAGGCGGTGGACGCCCCCGTCGTACCGCGGTTCGTGCGGGCGGAGCGGATCGCGCTGACACCGGGCGGCAAGGGCCGCTTCGTCGAGTCGGCCTACCGGCCGGGGGTCACCGGGCCCCGCGCGGAAAGGGGATGAGCACGGCCCACTGACGGATCATCTCATGGCCGAGACGGCGCTTCTCCACGAGGCTGCCCTGACCGCTGAGGAAGCCACGGCGGCCGGTGTCGATGCACCAGCGGGCCAGTTCGAGGTTGTTGTGGTACCACAGGTCCCGACGGCCGCCCTCGGCCACCGAGAACGCGCCCCAGCCGGCCGAGAGCGGCAGATCCGGGTGGTCGAAGATCACGTTGAGGGCGATGAGCCGGTCGCCGTCGCGGTAGCCGTTGAGGTGGACGCCGGGCGTGGTGACCTGTGCGGCGGCCATGGCCGGGGACATGAACCGTTTGGGCAGCCACCACTTGTCGTGGTGGCGGTTCACGACGCTCGCGATCAGCTCGCACAGCTGTGCCGGCTGGACCGGGACCGGCTCCCCCCGCAGCGTGCTCGCCACGTGCAGGTCCGACGCGGCGACCCCGGCCAGGATCCGGCGCAGGTCGTAGCGTCGGCCCCGGCCCAGCGACCGCAGGTAGTCCTCCAGCGAGGCGAACCGGTTGGGGAACCACGCGATGGGGCCGCCCTCCCGGACGATCGCCGGTCGGGTCAGCAGCGCGGGCAGGGACTCGGCGGACACCTGACGGAACATCAGGCCGCGTACCCGCCCGCCGTGGGCCTCCCGCAGCGCGGAGCGGAGCGCGCCGATGGTGTCGGTCAGCGCGGCTCCGTCGGCCCCGGCGGCGAGCGTGACGCCCGGCAGCGCGCTGGAGGAGAGGCTGTCGACGTCGACGATTCCGGCCAACGGGACCGTGGAGCGGCCCGTCCGTAGCCCGTGGAAGCGACCGGTGACCAGCCCGACGACGTCGGATCCATGCCGGACCGTTGCGGCGATGACCGTCCGTCGGCTCGCCGCTGCCCGGACGAGCGGCCAGGACCACGCCGCCATCAGGTGTTCCTTGGCCATGAAGGCGTCCCAGCCCGCAGGGGCGTCGGCTACGTGGGGATCGTGCAGCGTGACCGTGAGCCCGTCGTTCATGCCCGACCCGCCTTCATATCCGCCGACCATACCGTCCGTCGGCCAGGGCACCCGATGCCGTCTCGTCCTTGGCGCGGCGGCCGGGCCCGGCCAAGCGGTGGCGCGGCGGCCGGGTTCGACCAAGCGGTGGCACGGCGGCCGGCCGGCCGGCCGGCGGGCGGGTGAGGGTGTGGACCCGGATACGCGCGCGACCCATTACCATCCGGCGATGGGTTGCGTGCGGGTGATCGGGGCGGGGCTGGCCGGCGCGACCGTCGCTCATCTCCTGCACGTGGCGGGCCGTGCCGTCGAGGTCGTCGAGGGCGATCCCACCTGGGGCGGCCAGCTCCGCACGGCCTCGGCCGCGGGCATTCTCTACGAGCCGGCCGGCGCGCACATCTTCCACACCGCCGACGCCGAGGTGTGGCGGCTGGTGACGGGTCTGGTCCGCTTCCTGCCGTACCGGCACACCGTGCGCACCGAGGCGTTCGACCGCGAACTGAGCTGGCCGCCCCAGTTGTCGGAGCTGCGTACCCTGCCCCGGTGGCCGCAGATCGCGCGCGAGTTGGCCGCCCGCCCCGCCCGGCCCGACCCCGCCAACTTCGAGTCCTGGTCGGTGGGTCTGTTGGGGGAGACGCTGTACCGCGAGCTGATCGAGGGGTATACCCGCAAGCAGTGGGGCGAGGATCCCCGGAACCTCTCGGCCGGGTGGGCACCCAAGCGTATCGAGCTGCGCGACGACGGTTACACCGATCTGTTCCGTGACCCTCACCAGGGCTGGCCGGAGGGTGGCTACCCGCGGCTGGTCGACGCGCTGCTGCGGGACGTACCGGTGGTCATGGGCCGTCGGGTCACCGTCGACGACTGGGACGAGGTGTGCGCGGGCGCGGACGCGGTCGTGGTCACCTGCGCACTCGACGAGTTCTTCGCCGAGCACCTGGGCCGGCTGCCCTGGCGTGGGGTACGGCTGGTCAACCACTACCTGCCGGGGGTGGAGCACGCGCTGACGTGCGGGGTGGTGAACACCCCGAGCCCGCTCAAGCCGCACACCCGGGCCATCGAGACGAAGTGGATGAGCGGCCAGACCGGGCCGGGCACCGTGGTCAGCTACGAGTATCCGGGTGCGCCCGCGCGCCACTACCCGATCGACGACGTGCAGGGGGCCAACCGGGCACTGGCCCGCCGCTACCTTGAGGAGCTGGCGGGTTTGCCCGGCCCGCCCCGCTACGTGGCCGGACGACTGGCCACGTACACCTACATCGACATGGACCAGGTCGTCCGTCAGGCGCTCAACACCGCCCGCCGGATCCTCGGCGAGGTCTAGGGCGCGGCGAGCGGGCGTTCGGCCGGGGTGGGTGTCGCCGCCCAGCCGTCGAAGCGGGCCGCCCACCGGTCCAGCGGCAGCGCCAGGATCACCGCCGCGAGCAGCAGGTGGACCGCGCAGAACACGATCGCGACCGTCGCGGTGGGCGGACCACCGACGAACACCGTGATGTGTGACGCCCAGTGCAGCACCCGTGGTCTCGGGCCGTCCCAGTCGTTGGTGTAGTAGAACGACAGGTCGTTGAGGCCGGAGATCAGGACCAGGATCGCGGCCAGGCCCGCCCGCAGCACCCGGCCCGCCGACGCACCACCGAGCCGGTACGCGAAGAGCACGGCGAGCACCGTGAACGCGTTCAGGAAGATCGTCCACTGGTACAACCGGGGAAACGCCGCGTCCTGGTCGGCGGCTTCGGCGTAGCCGAAGATGTGGTCGACGTTGAGGGTGTCCACCACTGCCATGTAGCCGACGAACAGCACCCCCAGCAGTGCCAGGCCGAGCCCCGGGCGCTGGGGGAAGTAGGCGACCGCGAGCACCGCGCACAGCAGCGGCGCGGTCTTGAGCAGCACCTCGCCCAGGTGGTCGATGGTGCGGTCCGGCGGCAGCACCAGCATGATCAGCGCGGCGAGGACGCCGCCCACCGTCGCCGGCAGCAGCCACCACCAGCGGCGGATCACTTCTGGGTCCAGAAGGGGCCGAGGGCCAGGGCGTCCATACCGGTACGCAGGTAGCACCGCACGGCGTCGGCCGGCGTCCGCACGATCGGCTCCTCGTTGTCGTTGAACGACGTGTTGACCACCATCGGCACTCCGGTGAGTTCGTCGAACCGGGTGATGAGCCGGTGGTAGAGCGGGTTGTCGGTGGCCGAGACGGTCTGCACACGGGCCGTCCCGTCGACGTGGGTGATCGCCGGCACCCGCTCGCGTTGGTGCTCCAGGACGTCGAAGACCAGCAGCATCACCGGTGACGGGTAGTCGGAGGCGAAGTACTCCCCGGAGCGCTCGGCCAGGCAGGAGGGCGCGAACGGCCGGAACGGCTCACGGTGCTTGACCTTCTCGTTGAGCCGGTCCTTGGTGTCCCTGCCGCGCGGGTCGGCCAGGATCGACCGGTTGCCCAGCGCCCGCGGCCCGCACTCCATGCGCCCCTGGAACCAGCCGACGATTTTGCTGTCGGCCAGGGCCCGCGCGGTCGTCTCGGTGATGTCGTCGGTGCGCTCGTAGGGCAGACCCGCATCCGCCAGCGCCTTCTCCATCTCCGCCTCGGTGTACTGAGCCCCGAGGAAGATGTAGCCGCCGGTGGGCCGGGGCTGGCCGAGGCTCGCGCCGACCTGCAACGCCGCGCCGAGTGCCGAACCGTCGTCGGCCGCGGCGGGCTGGGCGAAGAAGTCCTCGAACGGGGTCTCCAGCAGGATCCGCCCGTTCATGACGCTGTTGAGCGCCACCCCGCCTGCGGTGACCAGGCGGGTCTCACCGGTGTGCCGCTGTAGCCAGCGGGCGACGTGCAGGCCCGCCTCCTCCAGGGTGGTCTGTAGGCCGTACGCGATGTCGGCGTAGTACTGGGGCACCTCGTCACGGCTACGCGGGCGCGGTGGGCCGAAGCGTTCCAGGAACTTGGCCGACATCTGGTGCTTGCCCGTGGCGTGGTGGCGGAACCAGCTCAGATCGAGCTCGTAGTGCCCGTCGGGCAGCAGCCGGACCAGTTCCCGCATCGCCTCGACGTGGGTCGGCTCGCCGTAGGCGGCCAGCCCCATCACCTTTCCCTCGTCGCGGGTGGGGTGGAAGCCGAGGTAGCTGGTGACGCAGGCGTACAGGGCGCCCAGTGAGTGCGGGAAGCGCACCCGGCGCACGTCGCGGATCCGGTCGCCCTCGCCGACGGCGAGGTAGGTCGATGTGCCGTCGCTGCCGATGCCGTCCCAGGTGATGATCGCGGCGTGGTCCCACGGCGACAGGAGGTACCCGCTGGCCGCGTGGGACAGGTGGTGGTCGACCAGGTGCACCTTGAAGCGCACCGGCCCGGTGTGGCCGACCGCCTCGCACAGGATCTTCTTCATCGTGTACGACCGGCGCAGGTGCAGCAGGAGCGCGCCGCCGACGTGGTAGTCGTCGGAGTGCGACTGCACGCCTCCGGAACGGATCGTGGCGGCGATCCCCGACGCCTTGCCGCCGTAGCTGCCCGCGTCGTTGCGCAGTACCGCAAGCGTCGCCGGCAGGTGCGTGACGAAGTGCTTGAGCGCGTGTGTGACCTCCTTGCGGGCCTGCCAGAAGTAGGCGACGTGGTCCACCTCGGCCAGGGTGATGCCGGCCGTCGCCAGGCACTCGCGGATGGCCCGCGCCGGGAACGTCCCGTCGTGCTTCACGCGGGAGACCCGCTCCTCCTCCACGAAGGCCACGATGCGGCCGTCGTGCACCAGCCCGGCTGCCGAGTCGTGATGCTGGTTGATGCCCAGCACGTACATGCGATTCTCCGATCCCCATCGACTGGATGCTTGAGCTTGCCGCGTAACGGCGGCTTCGACAACATTTGCCGGGCTGTCATTTTCCTATTCGGAGGGCATATCTACTGAGATACCTGAATTCGGGCAGGGGGTATGGGGAATCGAAGCATACCGCTATTGTGGGGGTCGTTTGCGTGCCGGCTTCACCTGTGCCGGTGCCACTGGTGGCGCGACGATGTGCCGGAAAGGCGGCCGTATTGCCGGGTATCGACCAAGGCGGCGACGGGTTCGCTCTGACCGTCGTCGTGCCATGTCTGAACGAGGCGGACAATATCGACGCCCTCCACGGGGAAATTGTCGCCGAGTTGTCCGGATACGCCGGCCTGGAGATCCTGTTCATCGACGACGGCAGCACCGACACCACCCTGGACCGGTTCCGTGCACTGGCGGAAAAGGACCATGCGGTGTCCTACCTGTCCTTCACCCGCAACTTCGGGCTGGAGGCGGCGTTCTCGGCGGGCTACCGTTATGCCCGCCACCCCTGGATCCTGCACCTGGACGCCGACCTCCAGTTTCCGCCCGCCGAGGCGCACAAGCTGATCGAACGGGCCCGCGAGGGCTACGACGCGGTCTTCGGCATCCGGGTGGACCGGCAGGACCGTCTGCTGCGTCGGGCCGCGTCCGGGCTGCACGATCTGATCGCCCGGCGGCTGCTGCGCATCGAGATCCCCGCCGGTGGCACCAGCTTCCGGCTGCTGCGCACCGACGTCGCCCGCCGGGTCGTGGACCTGCGCCTGGCCACGCCCTACTTCATGGCGACCCTGCCCCGGCTGACCGGTGCCTGGACGACCGTCCCCACCGCGCACCGCGCCCGTCGCAGCGGCGAGGCCAAGGTGACCGTACGCGGTCTGGCCCGGCACGCCGTGGAGCTGTTCATGTCCCACTCTCCGCGCCCGGTCGTCGCAGCCGGGCAGGTCAGCCTCGTCGCCGCCGCACTGGCGCTGGCCGGCGCGCTCTGCGCCCTGCTGCCCGGCCGCCTGCCCGCCGCCGCGGCCCTGCTCGGGCTGGCGCTGGCCGCCGGCCTGGCCAGCCTGGCCGTCGTCGCCCGGTACCTGCTGCACATCGCCCGGCCGCCGGGCCGACTGCCGCAGTTCCTGATCCGCGAGGCCAACATCACGACCGCCGCCGAGGACACGCTCGCACCGCCCCCGGCGCGGCCGGCCCGCGCACCGCTACCCCTGCCGGAACACGCGGCATGAGAACCCTGGCCGTGCTCGGCGGCGCGGACGGGGCCATCACCACCCTCGCCACGGCGGCACGCCTCGGACTGCACACCATCTGCATCGACGCGCGTACCGACGCCCCCGCGATCTCCTACGCCGCGGAGTTCCTCAATCTGAGCACCCGTGACGTGCCCGGGGTCGCCGCCGCGCTCGCCGCGCGCGACGACGTCGTCGGCGTCGTCTCTCCCGCCAGTGACGTCAACCTGCCCGCCCAGTACCAGTTGTCGGAGCTGCTCGGCCTCCCCAACGGGCTCTCCCCGCAGGCCCTGCGCGCCTCCGTCGACAAGGGATACTTCCGCGCGGTCTGCGACCGGCTGGGCCAACCCGGACCCAGGTTCGTGCAGGACAGGCCCGAGGCCGTGGTGAGCGGCTGCGGGGACCTGCGCTACCCGGTGATCGTGAAACCGACCGACTCCAGCGGCGGACGCGGCATCAGCCTGTGCGCGTCACCCGCCGAGGTGCCCGCCGCCGTGGACGCCGCCGCCGCGTACTCCGCCGCGGGCATCGTGATCGTCGAGGAGTTCCTCGACGGCGAGCACTACGCGGTGGAGGCCGTGGTCGCCGACGGCGAGATCGTGCTCTTCGGGCTCGGCGCACGTACCCTCACCGAGCCGCCGCACTTCGTCACCCTCGAACACGTCATGCCCGGAGCGGACGCGGACCTCGTCGCCCGCTGCCGGGCCACCACCGAGGAGATCGTCGCCGCGCTCGGCTACCGGTGGGGGTCGCTCAACGCCGACCTGCTCGTCGACCGCGACAACCGGGTGATCGTCATCGAACTGGGGGCGCGCCTGGGCGGCAACGGGTCGGCCGAGCTGCTCGGTCTCGTGCACGGCGTCGACGTCACCGCCGCGTACGTGGCGATGGCCGTCGGCGAGCGGCCCGACCTGACCCCCGGTCCGCCGTCCTGCGCGGCGATGCGGGTGCTGCGCGCCGCCCAGCCGGGCAAGCTGGTCGCCGTCCGTGGCGACGACACGGTACGGGCACTGCCCGGCCTGGTCGACTTCATCCTCGCGGTGAGTCCGGGCGACCACGTCGAGCCGTACCACCGGGCGGGCGCGAAGCTCGGCTACCTGCTGGCGACCGCCCCCGACCACGACCAGCTGCGTGCCACCCTGGCCGCCGTCGACGCCCACCTGCGGTTCGACGTACAGCCGCAAGAGCGGCCGTGAGCGGTCCCGACCCGGTCGCATGAGGACAACCGTCCCGGCCGCCCTGCCCCGGACGCGCATTGTGGTGGTCCTCCTGGCCGGACGCGGCGCATACCGGCTCGCCGTGTACGCCGCGGGACTGATCCTGCTGGCCGTGTGGGGTCCGGACGAGTTCGCCGCGTACGCGGGACCTGTCGGCGCGCTCGCCTGGTACACCGTGGCGGTGTCCAGCGGACCGGAGAAGGCCGCGCTGACCCTGATCGCGCGGCCCGGCGGCGCACACCTGCACCGGCTGATGCGCGCCATCGCGGTCACCGGGCTCGCCGTGCCGCTGGCCGGATGGCTGCTGCTGGTCGTGGCCGGCGCGGGGGACACGGCGGTCCGCTACGCCACCGCGGCCACCGCCGCCGGCGGGATCGGCTGCGCCACGGTCCTCGTCGCGCTGTACCGGCTGCGGGGTGCCCCGCTGGTCGATGGCGCGGCGTACCTCGCCGTCGCGGCGGCGTACGCGGTCGCGGTCACGCTGGCGCTGGCCGGAGCAGGCGCCACCCAGGTCCTCGCCGCGCTGGCCGCCGCCGGCATCGCGGTGAACGTCGCGCTGCTCGTCGGCCTCGTCCGCGGCGACCGGAGCACGCCCGCGCCCCCCGGGGACACGCCCGGTCCGGGAGCAGGTGCGGACACCGCACGGGAGCCGGCGACGGAGCACCTGGACCCGGCCCCGCACGGCGGTACGGCCCGACGTGCCGACTCGGCTGCGGGTCACGGGGACGCGGTCGCCTCCGACGTACCGGCGCTGCCACGCCGGGTCGCGCTGCGCGCCGCGGCGCTGCTCGGCGTGGCCGAACTGCTGGGCACGGCCGGCGCGTCGGCCCTGTACGCCGCCCTGGCCGCCCTGGGGGACGCCGCCGAGATCAGCCTCTTCTACGTGCTGGCAGTGGTCACGTCGGTGGTGTCCACCGGGTGGGGCTACCTGCTGCGCCTCGTCCAACCCGCCGTCGCGGACCGCTACGAACGGGCCGGCGAGCTGGCCGGCTGGCGGTCCGCCCGGCGGACGCTCGGCGCGACCATGGCGTTCGGGCTGCCTGCAGCGGTCGCGCTGACCGCCGCCTGCACCGCCGGGGCGGGACCGGACCTGGTCTATCCGGCGATCGCCGTGGAGATCGTGCTGTTCGGCGCGAACGCCGTGTCGGCGCTGCTTCTGGAGGTCAGCGGCGCGCGGGGTCGACGCTGGTCGGCGCAGGCGGCGGCGGCACAGTTCGCCGTCGTCGCCGGGGCCGGTTGGCTGCTCGTGCCGGTCACGGGCGCTCTCGGCGGCGTCGCCGCGCTGGTCGCCGGCGAGCTGGTCCGGGCGGCCCTGCTGTGGCTCGCCGCCGGCCGGGCGGTCAGGAGGTGAGGACCGGGTGGTCACGGGCTCCACTGTCCGGCGGGCCGCCGCCGGTACCGGCGGCGGCCCGGACCGGGTCAGCTGGGAACGTCCACCCGGCACCACACCTCGGCGTCCGCCAGGAACGCGCTGGATGATGTCGTCGGCTCGTGGGTCACCTGTGGTGACCCCGCCACGGCGACCCCGTCGACGGTCAGCCGCCCTTCGGCGCACGGCACGTACACGGTGGAGAGCAGGTTCGGGGTGCCGCCGAGGTCGAACTCGGGCACCCGGATCAGCCGCCGGTCGAGCGGCTCGTCGATCTCCACGACGACATCGGCCGCCTGTGCGCGGACACCCCGGGCCAGGTCGTAGTCGAGACGGACTGCGGTGTGCGTCACCGCCGGCGTGCCCCACGGCAGGCCCGCGACCTCCGGAAAATGCCTGGTGAACTCGTCGGTCAGCCACTGGCCGAGTTCCGGTCGTGGGGTCAGGATCCGGACCTCGCCCGCCTGCCACACCACGATCGCCTGCCCCGGGCCCCGTTCGGACCAGTCCACCCGCCACACCGACGCGAACGCGGTGCGCTCTCCGGCGGCGTCGAACAGGGTGAGTCCGGGGTTGGCACCGATCAGGCGTACCGACATCGTCATCCCTACCCCGCCACGAACCCGTCCGGACCGTGAACCTATCAGTGCTACCCGGGCGCGGGAACGAAGCCGGGACGGCGGATGACCCGACACTGAGGCGCAGTGCCTCCCGCACCGCAAGGCCGTCGCCGCGGTGGGTGGGCCGGAGAGGCATCCTCGTCGGGCGGTCGTTGCTGGCATCCTGTATCGACTCCCGGAGTGTGCGGGCGGCCGACACCGTCCACTGCGACACCCGCGGCTACGACAGCGGGAAGATTGCGGCACTCGCCCGCCTCACCGTCCTACGCACACGAGATGCAGTGGCGGGCGAACGGCCGCACGGCGAGTCGTTCCGCACCGATCGGTTGCTGGCAGCGCTCGCAGCGCCCGTAGGTCTCCGCCTCCAGCCTGAGCAGGGCGTCGTCGACCTCGGCGATCCGCGCCCGCGTCGCGGCGAGCAGCGCGATCAGCTGGGCGCGTTCGAAGCCGACGGTGGCACCCTCGGGATCGTGTTCGTCGTCGGCGTTCGAATCCCGCGATGCCGTGAACAGCGCCTCCAGATCCCGCGCCAGCGTCGCCGCCTCGGACTCCGCACCCGCCCGTAACCGCAGCAGCTCCTCCCGGATCATCGTCACAGTTTAGTACCGGAGGGACACACCAGCGGCTGATCCCGTTGGCCGGAGCGGCCGCTCCCGGCCGTCAACGGCCCGGTCAGGATGCCTGGCGGGGTGCGGCGACGACGGCGACGTGCTCCATCGGGAGCGCGCCGGTCCGCTCGACGTCCAATCCGGCGCGGCCGAGTAGCTCGGTGACGTGGTGGAGGCTCCGGTGCGCCCCGCCGGTGATCATCAGCAGGTGCAGATCCCACAGGGCCGGCAGCACGGACGGGTCCTCGTCGACGACGAAGCGGTCGAGGACCAGCAGCCGCGCCGTCGGGCCGGACATCGCCCGGCGACAGTTGTCGAAGGCCTGGACGACCGCGTCGTCGTCCCAACCGGCCAGCGCGCGGGACAGGATGTAGACGTCGCCGCCCGTCGGCACGCTGGTGAACATGTCGCCGCCGACGAGGGTGACCCGGTGGAGCCCGACGGTGGCGGCCAGGTGTTCGCCGGCCCTGGGCATCATGTGCTCGCGGTCGAACAGCACGCCCTTGGCGTCGGGTGTGGCCGCGAGGAGCGTGGAGAGCAGCTGCCCGCCGCCACCACCGACGTCCACGATGGTCTTGCCGCCGGTGAAGTCGAAGGCGGCCGGCACCTCATGGAAGAACATGTTGCCGGCGTTCATGGTGGCCTGGAACCGGCGGGCGGTGTCCGGGTCCCCGCTCAGGTAGTCGTAGAAGGAGCTGCCGTAGGCGGCCTCGAAGCCGGAGTTGACCGTGCCGATCGCGCGATGGGCGTGCCCCCACGCGGCGTAGTACTCCTCGCCGTGCAGCAGGCACATGTCGCGCATCGACGGTGAGTCGGAACGCAGCGCCTCGCTGATCGGGGTGCTGCGGTAGCCGCTCGTCTCGCTACCGTTGAACACGCGCATCGCCACCATGAGTCGCATGAGACGACGTATCCCCGCTGCGGAAGCGCCGCTTGCCGCGGCCAGTTCGTCGCTGGTGGTCCGGCCGGCGGCGACGTGATCCGGTAATCCGAGCTTGACCGCGGTGTAGAGAGCCTGTGCCTTCCACCCGCCGGTCATGACATCGACAATGTCCCGAGTGGCCTGTAGGTCGATTGCCATTCTTCCTCCGCCCGCACTGCCCTTCGCGACGACGGTGGCAACCGTACCCCGTAGGGAACTGCCGAGGAAGGGCTTTGGTGTCACGGACGCGCTCCGTTCGGCCAATGACCGGAGTGCGACAAAATTGATGTACAACAACGGTGGTTCCCGGCGTGCGCCGTGGCGAACCGCCGTTGTTGTATTGACGGGTTGCTCGCGGACGACGGGTTAGGGTGCGCACGACATACCCAGCTCACCGAAGGGGAGGGCCACCAAGCGTGTCCCAGCAGAGCACCGTCACAACGGATGACCGAGACGACGGAACGGACGACAGCGTCGAGACCCTGTTCGAATTGCCCGCACCGTCCTTCACCACCCCGCGCGCCGACCCACGGCCGCAGCCGGGTGCGGCGGCACCGGACGCCGGCCCGCTGGCGACCCGGATGCGACCCCGCACGATCGACGAGATCGTCGGTCAGGCTCACCTGCTGCGTCCCGGTGCCCCGTTACGCCGACTGCTCGAGGGCGCAGGCGCGGCCTCGGTGCTGCTCTACGGCCCGCCCGGCACCGGAAAGACCACGATCGCCCGGCTGCTGGCCACCGCCGGCACCCGCCAGTTCGTCGCCCTCTCGGCGCTGTCCAGCGGCGTCAAGGAGGTGCGCGACGTGATGGTCGAGGCCCGCCGCCGGCTCGACCGGCAGCACCGGCAGACCGTGCTGTTCATCGACGAGGTGCACCGCTTCTCCAAGACGCAGCAGGACGCGCTGCTCGGTGCGGTCGAGGACCGGCTGGTGCTGCTGGTCGCCGCCACCACCGAGAACCCGTCGTTCTCGGTGGTGACCCCGCTGCTGTCGCGCCTGCTGGTGCTGCAACTTCGCTCGTTGGGCGACACCGACGTCCGTGACCTGCTGCGTCGCGCCGCAGCGGATCCACGGGGCCTCGGCGGCGCGGTCACGCTGTCGGCCGAGGCCGAAGCCGCGCTGGTGCGGCTGGCCGCCGGTGACGCCCGCAGCGCGCTGACCGCGTTGGAGGCCGCCGCCGACGGGGTGCTGGCGACCGATGGCACCGAGATCGACGTGCCGGCCGTGGAACGGGCCGTCGCGGAGACGACCGTGCGATACGACCGGCAGGGCGACCAGCACTACGACGTCATCAGCGCCTTCATCAAGTCGATCCGTGGTTCGGACCCCGACGCCGCGTTGCACTATCTGGCCCGGATGCTGGTGGCCGGGGAGGACCCGCGGTTCGTCGCGCGGCGGCTCATCGTGCACGCCAGCGAGGACGTCGGTCTGGCCGATCCCACGGCCCTGCACGCGGCCGTCGCCGCGGCGCAGGCGGTGCAGTTGATCGGCATGCCCGAGGCGCGTCTCGCGCTGACGCAGGCCACTCTGCACCTCGCGATGGCGCCGAAGTCCAACGCGGTGATCGAGAGCATCGACGCGGCGATGTCGGACGTGCGCAGGGGTGCCGTGGACGACGTCCCCGCCCACCTGCGCTATGGGCGCTACAAGGGTGCCGCGGAACTCGGCAACGCGATCGGTTACCGCTATCCGCACAAGGTTCCGGACGGGGTGCTGGAACAGCAGTATCCGCCGGACGGTCTGGTGGGAAAGAACTACTACCACCCGAGTCGGCACGGTGGTGAGCGCACCCTTCGTGATCGACTCGCAGACCTCCGGCGCGTGATTCGTGGCGGCTGACACATAACACAGTGGACGGTCGATGCAAAAGAGTCGGGCGGGTGGTCGGATCGGCATTTTCGGTATGGCATTCGAACCGCTGTGTCGAGGGTCTCCAAGGGTAGTGTCGGGTGGGTCGACCAAGTATCAGGATGCGGATTGTGCGGCACCGCCATACGAGGGACCGGGATGCCAATGCATAGATTGGTGACAATCGGAGTCTACGATTTCGATCTCGAATCATTCCTGCTACGCCTGCGCGCCGCGGACGTCAGGCTGCTGTTCGACGTGCGCCAGCGCCGCGGGGTCCGGGGGCCCGACTACGCCTGGGCGAACGCGCGCCGGCTGCAGGAGGCCCTCGCCGGTGCGGGCATCGCCTACGAGCACCACCGCGAGTTGGCCCCGACCACCGAACACCGCCATCTGCAGTACGCCGAGGACGACCGCCAGGGCGTCGGTAAGCGGTCCCGCCGGGAGTTGGCTGCCGAGTACGTGCGCCGCTACACCGCCGAGGTCCTCGACCTCGCCGACCTGGTGCCGCTGCTCGCGGCGCTACCGACGCGGGGGCGGGCGGCGCTGTTCTGCGTCGAGCGCGATGCGGTGGCCTGTCACCGGTCGCTGATCGCCCGGCGGCTCACCGAGCAGCACGACGTGTCGGTCGAGCATTTGACCCCGGCATGACCGGCCTGACCCCGACGGGCGGGACCCGGCCCCGGATCGCGGTGTTCGCCGGGCCGACGGCGACCATCCTGAACACCCCCGACCTGGTCACGTCGAACAAGGCCCGGATCCGGCACGGCCTCGCACCCCGGCCGGGCCGGTTCGACGCACTGCGTCCGCAGCGGCTGGCGGCGCCGGTCACGGCGTACGTCGAGGCGTACAGCGCGCATCCACTCGAACGCGACGCGGCACACCTGTACGCGCCGCCGGACGGCTGGCTCGACACCGACGGCGCGTTCCACACCGCGCAGCCGGCCGGCGACGCCACCCCGGTGTTCGTCGTGGAGCTGCACCCCGACGACGGGCTGTACCCCCTGCCATACCTGGCGCGGCAGCGTGACGGTTCAGCGTGGGAGCAGGCCGCGACCACGCCGTACGCGCCACCGGAGGCGGCCCGGCAGACGTTCTACCCGGACGCTAGCCGCCTCTACGAGGAGATCGAACGGTTCGGGCTGGGCGATCACGGCACACCTGTCGAGTTCGGTTCGATCGCCGACTTCGACTTCTTCCGCGCGGCCCCGTCGGGTGGCTACACCACCGGTCCGGACGGGGAGCGGCTCGGCCGTGACTTCTTCGTCTACTACCCCTACCACCTGCAGAGTGAGCCGCACCTGGGTGACCTCGCCGGGGCGACCAACCAGGTCCAGGCCGTCCTCGCCGCGGGTGAGCACGACGGCGTGCAGTGGCTCGAGGGCAGCCCGACCGTGGACGAGACCCTCTACTGGCTCGGCCTGCTGATCGACACGACGGTTCCCCTCGTCGGCCACGCCGCCCAGCGGCGGCACCACTCGCTGAGCGCCGACGGCGACCGCAACGTGGTGGACGGAGTGAAGTACATCGCCTCCGGTGTCGCCCTCGACGCGCAGGGTGTCGACCGGGTCGGCGCCTGCGTGATCGTCGACGAACTCGTCTACACCGCCCGCGACGTGACCAAGGTCGACGCTCGACCGGGCGGATACGAAGTCACCGGCGGCCACGGGGGAATCGTCGCCGACCTGGGCGGGTACGGCCCCCCGCAGCTCACCTACCTGCCGACGCGTCGGCAGACCGCGCGCTCGCAGCTGCGCCTCACCGTGCTGCCGAAGGAGGTGAACGGCGTCGCCGGCTCGTTGGAGTCGGGCGTCACCCTGCTCGGTGTCGCGACGAGGGACGGGGACGGGCTGATCCCGGACGCCATGCCCAGGGTGACGATCACCAAGTACAGCCGCTACGCGGCGGAACCGGGCGGCGATCCCCGGGTGGGCGACGAGGTGGAGATCCTGGCCCGGATCCGGGCCAATCTCGCCGCCGCCCCGCTCGCCGGTTTCGTCTGCGAGGGCATGTCGCCGTTCGGGATGGCGGACCCGGCGAAGAACTCGGCGCTCGGGGTGGCCATCTTCGCGGGGATGCCGGTGGTTCGCACCGGCCGTGGCAACACCGGTGGCATGGCGTACCGGACGGATCCGACGTTCATCGTCGGCAACAACCTGACCGCGACCAAGGCCCGGTTGCTGCTGATGGCTGCCCTGCTCAAGTACGGCGCGTTGCCGCCGGCCGCGGACCCGTTCCGGCCCACCCACGCCGAGCGTGCGGTGACCGAGCAGGCGGTCGCCCGCTACCAGGCGTTGTTCGACACGCATTGACCTCGACGATCCCCGGCTGGAGAGAACCTGTGGGCACCTACGAGTACGTGGTGGCGGACGTCTTCACGGAGACGGCGTTGGAGGGCAACCCGGTCGCGGTCTTCCTGGACGCGGCAGCCCTGTCCGCCGAGCGGATGCAGCAGATCGCGAACGAGATGCACCTGTCGGAGACCGTCTTCGTGCTGCCTCCGCGCCGGGACGGTGACGTGCGGGTCCGCATCTTCACCCCCGTCAACGAGCTGCCGTTCGCCGGGCACCCGACCCTGGGCACGGCGATCGTACTCAGCGAGTTGAAGCCGGTCGGGGAGATCCGGATGGAGACGGCCATGGGCACGGTGACGTTCGACATCGAGCGGTCCACCCGGGACGGGCGCGGCTCAGCGAGTTCGTGGCAGCCCATCCCCACCTGGGGGCGCTACGACCGGGCCGAGGAGTTGCTCGCCGGGCTGGGTGTCCCCGCCACCGACGCCGTCCTGCCGGTGGAGGTCTACGACAACGGGCCGAGGCACGTGTTCGTCGGTCTGCCGGGCGTACCCGAGTTGTCCGCGCTGGAGCCCGACCAGCGGGTCCTGGCCCGGCTGCCCGACATGGCCGCCAACTGCTTCGCGGGTTCCGACACGCAGTGGCGGCTGCGCATGTTCTCGCCCGCCTACGGCGTCGTCGAGGACGCCGCCACCGGTTCGGCGGCCGGGTCGTTGGCGGTGCATCTGGCGCGACACGGCCTGATCCCCTTCGGTGAGTGGATCGAGGTCCTGCAGGGCGTCGAGATCGGTCGCCCGTCGACGATGCGGGCCCGGGCCACCGGTGCACCGGACCGGATCGAAACGGTCCAGGTCTCCGGGTCCGCGGTCGTGGTGGCCCGCGCGACGCTTTACACGTGAGCCCCGGGCGGTCCCGCCGACGTGCGGTACGCCGGCAGACCGAGGTGGGCCCGCCCGCTGACAGCGGGCGGGCCCACCTCGGGGGGCTAGCGTGCCGGATCCGCCAGGTGTGGCCGGTCAGCCCTTCGGCCGGGTGATGTTGACCATCCAGAAGATCCCGAACTGGTCGATGAACGAGCCGGCCTCGTCGCCCCACACCTGTGTGTTGAGCGGCATCGTCACCGTGCCCCCGACCGACAGCCGCTGGAAGTAGCCGCGCAACGCGGGATCGTCGCCGCCGAGATAGAGGGCGACGTTGTTGCCCGGGTGGAACGGCACCCGCTCGGGGACGTCCCAGGCCATCAGGGTGAAACCGTCCGGGGTGGTGAGCACCGCGTGCATGATCTTGTCGGCGGCCATCACGTCGGACGCGCCGTACTCGGTGAACGTGCCGATCTCCAACTCACCGCCGAGGATCTCACGGTAGAACTCCAGTGCCTCCCGGGCGTTGCCGTTGAAGGCGATGTACGGATTGAGCCGAGCGGTCATCTGCTGCTCCTAGGTGGGGATTCCGCCGCGGTCGATCGTCGGCACCTCGATGCCCAGCGCCCGGAGCTGCTGGAACGGGTTCATGAATTCCCGCTGGCGGCGGATCTTTCCATCGTCCAACTCGAACGAGTGGATGAAGTGGTTGCGGTAGTGCCCGGGCGGGTACGCCGGGTAGAGGATCTGACCCTCGCCGTCGCACTCGACCCAGAACCGGTTCGGGTCCTGCGTCTCGAAGATCTCGACGTTCGTCCACTCCCAGTCGGGGAACATCCGCAGCGACCACTCCCCGTGCGCCCGGAGCAGTTCGTGGCCCTGAGAGGCGACCGGCTGGCCGGTGTCGGTGGTCCACAGGCCGGCGCTGCCGTCCTCGGTGAACAGCAGGTAGCGGGTCAGCCGGTTCTCGCCCTTGCGGCTCATGTAGTCGGTGACGGTCGCGCGGTTGCGGGCCCGCAGGTCCACCTGGTCGGTGAACCCCGGAAGCTGGGTCTCGGTCGTCAACGGAAGTCCCTTCTCAGCCGGTGGCGGTCAGGTCAGAACCGAAGCTCGGGGCGGTAGATGTCCAGCCAGGTGCTCAGGTCGAGCACCCGCTCCATGCCGTTGCGGATCTCGATCGGCAGGGCGCCCGACTCACGGGTGATGCCCTCCAGGTAGGCGCGGTCGACCAGGTTGAACACCGGGTCGTCGGTGGCGAGCAGGTCCCTGCACTGCTGCAACAGGGCGCTCGTGTACATCGGGTCGAGCGTGGCCGGATACGGGGCCTTCACCCGGTCGAGAACCGAACGGGGGAGCAGGTCGGCGGTCGCGGCCCGCAGCAGGCTCTTCTCCCGCCCGTCGAACGTCTTCATCGACCACGGGGTGTTGTAGACGTACTCGACCAGCCGGTGGTCGCAGAACGGCACCCGGACCTCCAGACCGACGGCCATGCTGACCCGGTCCTTGCGTTCGAGCAGCATCCGGACGAAGCGGGTCAGGTGCAGGTGGCACATCTCGCGCATCCGGAACTCGTGGTCGCTCTCGCCGTCGACCCGCTCGATCTCGGTGAGCGCCTCGGCGTACCGGTCCCGGATGTAGCTGGGCAGGTCGAGGGCGGCCGTGATGTCGGCGTTGAACCGGTCCGACACCTGGGCCTTCGCGCCGCTGACGAACACCGCCATCCAGGGGAACGTCGCCGCGGCCTGGGCCTCCGGTTGGAAGAACCACCGGTAGCCGCCGAAGACCTCGTCGGCGGACTCCCCGGACAGGGCCACCGTGGAGTGCTGACGGATCGCCTGGAACAGCAGGTACAGCGAGGTGTCCATGTCGCCGAGGCTGAGCGGACTGTCCCGGGCGGTGATCACCGCCCGTCGGACCGCGGGGTCGGCGATGTCCCGGTGGTCGAGGACCACCGACTCGTGCAGCGAGCCGACGTGCGCGCCCACCTCCCGCGCGTACGGGGCGTCGGTGGTGGCGCGCAGCTCGTCGGCGACGAAGTCGTCCTCGCGTCCGGTGAAGTCCACCGCGAAGCTGCGCACCTTCTCACCGCGTTCGCCGAGCTTGGCGGCGGCGAGGGCGGTGATCGCGCTGGAGTCGAGCCCGCCGGACAGCAGGGTGCAGCGCGGCACGTCGGAGACCAGTTGGCGTTCCACCACGTCCCTGAGCAACGAGCGGACGTTGGTGATGGTGGTCGGCAGGTCGTCGGTGTGCGGGCGGCTCGGCAGCGTCCAGTAGCGGTGCTCGCGCAGCCCGGCACGGTCGACGGTGACGACCCCGCCGGGCAGCACCTCGTTCATCCCGCACCAGACGGCGCTGCCGGGCGTCTGGGTGAAGCTGACCAGTTCCCGGATCCCCGCCAGGTCGACGGCACGTTCGGCCAGCGGGTTGGCGAGGATCGCCTTGGGCTCGGAACCGAAGAGCACCCCGTCGTCGGTGCGGTAGTAGTAGAGCGGCTTGACGCCGAGCCGGTCCCGGATCAGCACCAGCTTCTCGACCCGGGAGTCCCACACGGCGAAGGCGTACATGCCGTTGAGCCGTTCGGCGACCGCCTCGCCCCATTCCAGGTAGCCGTGCAGCACCACCTCGGTGTCGCTGCGGGTCCGGAAGCGGTGACCGCGGCGTCGCAGTTCGCCGCGCAGCTCCCCGAAGTTGTACGCCTCGCCGCTGTAGGTGATCGTCACCGTGCCGTCGTCGGTCTGCACCGCCATCGGCTGGGTGCCGCCGTCGACGTCGATCACGGCGAGCCTGCGGTGACCGAGCCCGGCGTGCCGGTCCAGCTGGACACCGGATGCGTCCGGACCCCGGCAGGCCATGGTCGCCGTCATCGCGTCCAGGTCGGCCTGGTGTCGCGTGAGATCCCGATCGTACGAGACCCAGCCTGCAATTCCACACATCTCGTCTACCTGTTCCTCTCGAGCGAACTGTCCGGGTGGTCAGGGTTGAAGGCGACCGGACCGCCACCCGGTGCCGTCGCGGTCGAAGCGCAGCCGACGGTGCAACCGGCCCGGGTCGGACTCCCAGAACTCGACCGAATCCGGCTCCAGCAGGTAGGCCAGCCAGGCATCCGGGCGGGGCAACGGCAGGCCCCCGTCGCCGAGCCGCCGCGCCTGCTCGCGCAACGCCTCCTCGTCGGTGAGGGGTGCGCTCTGCTGCGACGCCACCGACATCGGGTGGGTGGCGACCGGCCGGGCCGTCCACAGGGCGTCGGCCTCGTCGGCTCCCAGCGGGCCGGTCGGCCCGCTGACGACCACCTGGCGGGCCACCTCCCGCCAGTAGAGGACACCCGACGCCCAACGGTTCGCCGCCAACTCCCGGCCCTTGCGACTGCCGGAGTGGGTGGCGAACAGCAGTCCGCTGTCGCGCACGGCGAGGACCTGCACCATCCGGGTCGACGGGCGACCGTCGGCGTCGGCGGTCGCCAGCGCCAGCGCGCCGGGCTCGCGGACGGCGTCCGCCCGCGCCGCGTCCAGCCAGCTCCGCAGCAGCCCCATCGGCTCGTCGGGCGGGGTGGCGAAGACATCGACGCCCAGCTGCTGTGCCGACGTACTCACGACGGGTTCCGGACCGGTCCGAATGCCAGCCCACGGTCGTCGGACGGGCCGGCGTGCAGCCCTTCCACGATGGCCTCCACCTCGGTCATCATCCGCACGGTGGGCGGGTATCCGATCAGCTCGGTGGCCCGGTTCGGCGGCAGCGGCGCGGTCAGGTCGGCGGTGGCGTCCCACAGCATGACCGCGCCCCAGCGGTTGGTCTCCCGGTCGGAGATCCAGAACTTGAGCCGCATTCCGTGCACCCGCTCCCACGGCTGCACGCCCTCCTCGCGCAGGTAGTGGCGCAGTGAGTCGATGGTCTGGGTGGACCCGGCGAGGTCCCACCAGGAGACGGCGGCCTTCATGCGTTCATGACCTCCTCGATGTGTGTCAGCGATGCCAGCAGGTCGCCCAGCACGCGTTCGCCGTCCTGGGTGAGGACCGACTCCGGGTGGAACTGCACCGAGCTGAAGTGGGCTCCGCGTAGGGCGTGCACCTCACCGGTGGTGGGGTCGTGGCTGACGCGCACCTCGCCCGCCCTGGGACTGTGGAACTGCTCCATCCGCGCGTACGCGACGAAGGAGTTGTAGAAGCCGACCCGTGCCGGGGTGCCGAACAGCTCGATCTCACGTTGGACGCCCTGGTTGGGGATGTCCCGCCGCCGTAGCGGCAGGCCGAGGTGCCGGCACAGCAGCTGGTGGCTCAGGCACACCGCCAGGAACGGGGTACGCCGGGCGAGGAGCTGGTCGATCGCCTCGGTGAGGTGGCTCATCCGTGGATCGGCGGTGTCGCGCGGGTCACCCGGGCCGGGGCCGAGGACGACGAGGTCGTGGGCGTCGAACCCGGGGCGGGTGTCGGCCCGGGCCACCTGCACCGCCAGGCCGAGTGCCCGTAGCTGGTGGGCCAGCATCGCGCTGAAGGCGTCCTCGGCATCGACGATCAGGGCTCGGCGGCCGGCCAGGGCGGGCTGCGGCCGCCTGCGGGTCTGCGCGTCGCTGAGCCAGAAGCTCGCGATCGCCGTGTTGCGGCGGTCGAGCGCCTGTCGGATCAGTGGGTGCCCGTCGAGGCGTTCGCCGATGCCCAACGCGGAGAGCACCCCGGCGGCCTTGGCGTGGGTCTCGGCGACCTCGGCGTCGGGATCGGAGTGCCGGACGAGCGTGGCACCGACACCGACCTCGACGCGGGCGCTGTCGTCGGTCTGCGAGGGACGGATGTCGGCGGTGCGGATCATGATGGCGGCGTCCATGGTCCGTGCGCCACCGGCGTCCCGGCCGATCAGGGCCGCGATGCCGCCGTAGTAGCCGCGGCCGTGCGGTTCGTAGCGGGCGATCACCCGGAAGGCGTTCTCCAACGGGCTGCCCGTCACGGTCGGGGCGAACATGGTCTCCCGGAGGATGTCGCGGGGGTCCAGGCTGCTGGGGCCCTCGATGTTGTACTCGGTGTGCGCGAGCCAGGCCATCTGCCGCAGGAACGGGCCGACCACCCGGCCCCCGCTGTCGCACACCCGGGCCATCATCTTGAGTTCCTCGTCGAGGACCATGTACAGCTCGTCGGTCTCCTTGCCGTCGGTGAGGAAGTCGAGAACCTCCGCCAGGACCGGTCCGGTCCTCGGGTAGCGGTAGGTCCCGCTGATCGGGGTCATCGCCGCCACGCCGCCACGCAGGCTGACGTGCCGTTCCGGGGTGGCGCCCACGAACGTCCGGGTGCCGGTGTGCACGAGGAAGGTCCAGTAGGCGCCGGTCTCCCGGGCGAGCAGCCGGCGGAACAGGCTCAGCGCCGTGCGCGGGGAGTACCCCGTGACGGTGGTGACGTACGACCGCTTGATGACGAAGTTCGCGCCGGCACCGGTGCTGATCTCGTTGGCGAGTACCGCACGTACCGTGTCGGCGTAGCTGCCGTCATCGGTGTCGAAGCCGCCGTTGGTGAGGCTGATCGGGTCGTCCGGGAGGTGTTCGAACGCTTCAGCCCTGGTCATCGAGCCCTGTTCGGTCACCGACAGAGTGATCAGCGGTGACCCGTCCATGACGGCGGTGAATCCCCGCTCGGTGATCTGCTGGTGGGGCACCAGCACCAGCGTCTCGTGTAGCGTCTCGTCGCCCGGCCCGGCCTGGTGGATCGGGGCGTCGGGGAGTGGGACGTCGGCGAGCCGCGCGACGGTGCTGATCCGGCCGGACAGGATCTCCACCCGGTCGCCGCCCACCGACTCGGGGCGGTGCAGCAGGGCGAATGCCTCCCGGCCGGGATCGACTAGCTGTCGGAGCAGGCGGGCCGCGTTCACGGGAAGACCTCCTCCGTGGTGGTGACCACCGCGCAACGCGTGGCCGCATAGTCGAGCGTCAACTGGTGGTGGTCGGCGGAGAAGTCACCGATGGCGTCGGCGACGAGGAAGGGCTGGATGTCGTTGGTGAACGCGTCGAGGGCGGTGGCCAGCACTCCGACGTGCCCGTAGACCCCGCAGACGATGAGCTGGTCGCGACCCTGCCGGCGTAGCCGGGTCAGCAGGTCCGAACGGTGGAACGCGCTGTAGCGCCACTTGGTGAGCACGTGGTCCGCCGGTCCGGGCGCGAGTTCGGTGACGATCTCCCGGTCGCCGGGTTGCCCGCTCATCCCGGGACCCCAGATGTCCTTGAGCAGGCCGCGCTCCTGCTCGGTCATGCCTCCGGGCTGGGCCGTGTAATAGGTCGGCACGCGGAGTTCGCCGCACCGCTGGCGTAACCGGACGCAGTTGCGGACCAGCGCCCCGCGTACCGACGGGTCGAACGGGCCGAGGAAGTAACGCTGCATGTCGTGGACGAGCAGCGCTGCCCGGCTGGCATCGGGAGTCCACTGCGCGATGCTGACGGGCAGGTCGCCCGTGGTCGGAAGCGGGTAGGCGGCGATCGGTGTCAGGCCCGGCACGGTTTCTCCTCAGCCCGGTTCGTCAGGGGTGACGTCCGCCAGGCGGAGACCACGGTCTGCGCCTGGCGGGGATTGAGCCGCGGGTCGCAGAGCGAGGTGTACCGCAGGCGGGCCGGCTCGCTGCTGTGCCCGTCGTCAAGGCACTCGGTCACGTCGTCGGGGGTCGTCTCGAGGTGTACGCCGCCCGCGACCCCACCTTCGGCGTGTACCGCGATCTGGAACGCGGTGACCTCCCGGAGGATGGTCGACAGGATGCGCGTCTTACGTCCGGTGGCTGCGGTGACGGTGTTGCCGTGCAGGGGATCGACCAGCCAGACCACCGGGTGCCCGGCCGCGCGTACGGCCCGCACGAGCGGCGGTAGCCGGTCGGCGACCACGTCGGCGCCCAGTCGGGCGATCAGGGTGAGGCGTCCCGGTTCCCGTAGCGGATCGAGCCGTGCGCACAGCGCGAGCAGGTCGACGACCGTCATCGTCGGCCCGACCTTGCACGCGACCGGGTTCACCACCTGGGCGAGGAGGGCGACGTGGGCACCGTCGAGCTGCCGGGTCCGCTCACCGATCCACGGCCAGTGGGTGGAGGTGAGCGCGACCCGGCCGGCGCGGTCACGGCGCAGCATCGGCACCTCGTAGTCGAGCAGCAGTGCCTCGTGGCTGGTCCAGACGGGCGCCCCGGCGGCACGGACGGTCCCGAGTTCGCTGAGGGTCCGTCTCGCCGACCGGTATCCCGCGAGCAGCCGCTGCGGGTCGGGCCGGCGTGCCGGGCGGGTCGCCGCAGGATCGTTGACCAGGTGGCCGCGGTAGACGGGCAGGTCGACGCCGTCGACCTGTTCGGTGGGCCTCGACCGTGGCTTGGCGTACTGGCCGGCGATGCGGCCCACCCGGACGACGGGTCGGCCGGTGGCGGCGCTCATGGTGGCGGCGAGGGCGTCGAGCAGGTCCACCTTGCGCCTGACGTGTTCCGCGGTGCATTCCGCAGGGTCCTCGGCACAGTCACCGGCCTGCAGTACCTGGGCGTGCCCGGCGGCGACGTCGGCGAGTGAACTCTGGAACGTGGGAAGTGACTCCGCCTCGATGAGTGGAGGAAGGCTCGCCAGGACGTCGCGGATTTGCGCGACCTGCGCCGGGTCTTCCCATTCAGGTTGCTGCTCGGCGGCCTCGACCGGTGGAACATCGAGTGAGATGGCGTTCACACTCTCTCCCAACCTCGGACATCTCGGCATTCGCTGGTTACTTCGGGTGTGGCCCGTAGCCGATTAGGCTGGCTAATCGGCTACGGGCTCACTTACCGACGTGCGGTGGAGTGCGTGAGGGGGACGTGGTCAGTGGATGGGCAGATCAGCTGTGCGGCGGGTAGGGATTGTCCTGGATGTAGAGCCAGGTGCCGTTCAGTTGCTGGCGGACGATGTCGCAAAAGTTCCCCGAGAAGCTCACCCGGGTGCCGTCGGGCCCGTCCTGTTCGAGTGTGTAGGTGCCCATCACGGACGCTGAACGGCCAATCACCTTGTTTCCGACGCGTGTTCCGCCGGCCTCCACGATCTGGAGCGGGCTGACCTGGAGGATCGGGTCTGATTCGAACCACTCGACGTAGAATGCGCGAATGGCGGCATGCCCGCGAATGACCGATCCGTCCCAGTCGATGATGGCTGCCTCGCGCTCCTGAAGCGCGACGATCCCGTCCACGTCCTTCGCCACGATCCGCTGACCGAGGAGGTTGATCAGCTCGGCGGGGCTCTGGGCGCCGGCCTGGAGGGCGGCGGTGTTGGTGGCGGGGTCGGTACGGCGGTGGTGGTCGGCGCGACGAATCCGGGCACGCGGGCATGCGCCCGGTGGTCGATGGAGTGATTCGCGTGTGTCTGCTGGGGATTGTTCGTGTCGGTTTGGCCATAGGCGGAGTTGGCCCCGAAGAGCGTGCCGGCGGCCAGCAGGATGCCGCCGGCGGCGACAATGGGTATCGTGCGCTTGATTTCGTGCATGACTGTCTCCCCCTAATTGGAAGTGGTTACTAGGGTTTGAGTCGCTCATCTGACCGTCATTTACGGGCGCGTTTCATGGTCCCCGGTTTGTCGTTCCGGCGGCCTGATGGCATTGATACAACAGCCCGCATCTGGCTCTGTCAAGACACATTAAGCTCGGGCGGCGACAATATTTCAACATCATGAATCGCTTGGTGGGACGTTGTGCTGCTGACTCGTGCTTACTACCAGCCAAAACGCGAACCCTCGATTTTCTCCTTCCGGAAGGATGCCCCCAAAACGCGCCGGCCGAAGTTGGCGACTACAGTTGCGGATCTTGGACTCGTGGTGGCCTCACGGCGTTTTGCGAATTCCGTCGCGCAGGTGATGTCACGTGTCGTGAACCGGGCATAAATACCGGATGACGACAGCCGGGCTGGAACTCAAATGAGAGTGATGGTCCGATTCGGACGGTGCCGCCGGTGTGCTGCCACGGCCTGGATCCCCGCCCCTGCCACCGCCCGAGGGGCCGACCGGTACCCGGCCGGCCCCGCCCTCACGACGTCCGCTAGTGCCCCGAGCCGCTGCGCAGTGGGTGGCTCGCTGCCCCGGTGCCCACCCCCGGGCGGCAGGCCGCGACCTGCCGGGGCTTGCGGACGGCGGTGCGGGCATCGGGTGCCGTTGTGTGCTGCACCGTGCGGAACGCGTGGGCGAGCATGCACGTGGTGATCGTGTGGTGCCAGGCGGTCCAGGTGCGCACCTGGTACTGGTCGAGACCGATCAGTTCGTCGCCGGGTTGCTCCGGCTGTCCCGCGCGGTGTCGCCGCTCCGCCGCACCGATCAGGACGGACGCGGGTGTGCGGCGGCGCGCGTGGGCCACGAAGTAGGCGACATCGTGCGGGTTGTCGACCGACCGCCGTACCATGAGCGACTGGGCGAACCCGCGGGTGGGGACCTCGCCACCGACCAGCAGGCTGCCGCCGAGCCCGACGAGCGCCCAGTCGTGCGTGCGTCCAGTCGCCCGTTCGGTCCGGCGGTGCCAGTAACTGTCGGCGATGTGGCCGAGGATCTGTTCGGGGCCGGTCGTGGTGGACGACCTGGTCGCACCGACCCTGATCAGGGGTAGCGTCGCCGGCACGGCCGCGATGTACGGCAGGGCGCGCTGCACGCACCAGTCCCGGACCTGCGGATGTTGGGCGTATCCGTCGTCGAGGCTGACCCAGCTGAACGGCACCGCCGCATCCACTGCCTCCGCCAGCAGCTCGACGGCCTGCTCCGGCCGAGAGGCGTACGCGACGTCGGCGGGAATGCCCGCCTTCCTGCGGCGCACCGAGTCGGCGATCCAGGTACGCGGCAGGTGCAGCCGATGCCCGACGTACGCCGTCCCGGCGGGCGCGGCGTACGCCAGCATGACCGCGACCTGGCAGTTCTCGATGCGGTTGGTGAGCGTGCAGTGCTGCGGTCCCACCCCGACGGACTTGTCACCCCGCTTGATCACCTGGGCGTCGCGGATGACGAGCATGGCGTCCGGGTCACCCAGGTGCTCGATGACGTACGAGCGGACCTCGGCCTCCAGGGCGTCGGCGCTCCACGCGCCCCGCGACAACAGCGCCTGCATTCGGCCCGGGTGGCTGTGCCCGGCCCGTTCGGACAAGGACCAGCAGTTCTTCTTCGGCAGGTCCGACAGCAGCCCTTCGACCAGGTCGTGGAAGACGACGCGGGGCTCGGGGCGGGCGAACACGTGCCCGACACGGTCCGTCAGTTGTCGCAGTCGCGACGCCCAGCCGGGGGGCAGGCTCTTGGCCACCAGGGTCACCCAATCTGCCAGCTGCCCGCGCCGGACGAACCGGCACGAGCAGCGAGCGTGGCGAGGTCGGCTCAGGCGACGGCGGTGCCCTCGAGCTCGACCAGCTGGCCGGGGATCGCCAGGCGCGTCACCCCGAGCATCGTCGTGGTCGGCGCGACACCCGCAGACCCCAGTCGCCCGGCGAGCACGCCGTAGTGGGGGAACAGTTGGTCGACGTCGGTGGTGTAGACGTTCAAGCGGATGAGGTTCGCCAGGGTCATGCCCGCTTCCTTCAGCACGGCCTCCAGGTTGTCGACGCACAGCGCGAGCTGCGCGGCGATGTCGCCATCGTGCTCGGGCTTGCCCTCCGGGCTCATCGACGTCTGCCCCGAGACGTACAGCGTCCGGGTCTGACCAGAAACGATCTCACCCTGGTTGAAGCCCATCTCGAGGGACCAGTTCACCGGGTTGACCGCGATACGCTCTGCTGCCACAGTTACTCCTTAGACTCAATTGAGGACGAGCTCGGTCGAGGACGTGTTCGTCCCGCCGCCCGAACAGGCGGCATGTCGAGCTCCTGCCGACGAGTGTCACAAGTAATCACGACACCCTGTGTCAGGTATTCCGGGCGGTCCGTGGCTAGAGTTGTCCCGTGCGCGCCGATCGGCTTGTCTCGCTGATGCTGCTCCTCCGCCAGCGTGGTCAGCTGACCGTCGACACCTTGGCGCGGGAACTCGAGGTCTCCACGCGTACGGTGCTGCGCGACGTCGAAGCGCTGTCCGCCGCCGGCGTGCCCGTCTACACCGAGCGCGGCCGCCACGGAGGCGTCGCTCTGCTACCCGGCTTTCGTGCCGAGCTCACCGGCCTCAACCACGACGAGACGCTGGCCCTGGTGACCGCTGCCTCCGCCCGGGGTGAACAGGTCTTCGGTCTCGGTGCCGCCCTCTCCTCGGCCATCCGCAAGGTCGTGGACGCGCTGCCCGACGGCCACCAGGTCACCGTCAGCGACGCGGCCCAACGACTACTCGTGGAGCCGGAGACCGATCTGCTATCCCGCCGGCAGGCTGCCCGAGACGTCCCTGACAGCACCATGTTGACTGTGCGGCGTGCCGTGGTCGCCGGTAACCGGCTGCGAATCCACTACGCGGCCCGTGACCAGAGCCCACTGTGGCGCACTGTCGACCCGGTAGGCCTGGTAACCGTCCGCGACCGGATGTATCTGCTCGCGACCCGCAACGGCGAAGACCGCACCTACCGGTTGTCCCGGATGCTGGCCGCCGAGGAACTTGACGAACGGGCGCAGCGCACCGATCACATCGATCTCGACTTACTCTGGAAGCAGCGGTGCGCGCAGTTCCTGTCCGCCGACCACATCTCGGTGTCGGTCAGGGTCGCCCCGATGTGGCGTGAGGAACTACTGGCCAGTGCCGTGGCCGTTCGGGCCGAAGAGCCCGACACGGACGGCTGGCTGCGCCTCAACGTCACCTTCGAGAACCTGCGGCATGCCATCTGGGCCGTATGGCAACTCGGCGCCGATGCGGAGGCACTCTCCCCGCCCTCCCTCCGGGCCGCTCTGGGCTGCCGGGCGGCGACGATCGCCGGCCTCTATGACAACTCCCGGGACGCCCATCGTCACGCGAGTGCTGCCCCGTCCCCGGGCGACCGGTGACAGTACGGGTTTGAGTGGGCCTGGCAGTGCTCGCAGGTCGGTCTTCGGGGTCAGATCTCGCCGTCGTCGAGTCGGCGCAGCGTGCCGTCCGGCATCATGCGGTGACGCCGTGGCGGTTCCATCCTCTGCAGGATTCGTTCCATCAGGTCGTCGCGTTCCGCCTGTTCCCGGCCGGTTGGGTCGGCGACGTGGAAGCCGTGCAGGGGAACATCGAACGGGTCGATGTCGTCCGGGTCGGGTCGGCCCTCGAGGATGAAGCCGAAGAACGCGCGTAGGGCCTGCTCGCCCAGTTCCAACGGGTGGAAGGCAAGAGGGTACGGCTCCTCGGAGAGCACGGGCTCGACGGGGTGTTCGCCCGCCCAATATGGCATTTCGAAGTCGTAGGGCTCGCCGATGTTCTCCCCGATGCCGGCGACCGGCGAGATGCTCAGCGAGCGGAGAAGTTCGCCGTTCTCCCACACCGCGAAGCACAGCGAGTCGGAGACCGAGTGCATGCCGTGCATGATGATCCGCCGGCCCTCCGCGGCGCGCAGCAGCCAGGCAGGTATCTGTGATGGGAGAGCACAGACGAGCCGGCGGTCGCAGAACAGCTCGGCACCAGCCAGGACGGTCGCATAACTGGTGTCGTCCGGCGGACAACTGTGGTCACCGAGCGAACCGTCACCGATCGGTGTCACCTCGGAGCCGGGATGCATCCCGCGCACAAGGTCGATGACCTCCGCTGGGCGCGACCGGACCGCTCCCCGCAGAGCAGGGCGCAGACCACCCTCGGTGAAAGCGAGCAGTGCGGTACGCGCACCCATCGGTCGTCCGCTCCCAGTGCCAAATGATCACTGCAGACTACACCCCACTTTCGCCCCGGTGAGGCGGCTACAGGCCGTCCACGCTCAACGCCACGCAGCGGTATCCGCTTCCCGACAAGACCAGGGATTCTCTTGATTGGCCGACTGCGACGTTGCGTGACGCGCGGTCAGCGGCATGTCCGTGCGTCGATTCGATGTGCGGCGGGTGAGCGATCTCCGGTGGGGTTCGCCGGGCTGCCAGGAGGTTGTTACGTCGGGTACAGCCGGGTCTGTGTGCTCGCGATCCGCGCTGTCTGCTCTTCCTGGACATGACGGGCCACGCGTAGGAAGTCGAGGATGGTGGCGAGTTGCTCGGACGTGTATCGGCCTAGCGCCTCGGAACCCGCGACGCCGACCGGCGCGTAGATCTGGCGTTCGGCGCCACGGGCGGCATCGGTGGCCGCGACGAGGACCCGCCGCCTGTTGTGCGGGTCCGCGATCCGGTCGGCGAGTCCGGCGCGCTGGAGGCGGTCGATGACCGTGGTCGTGGCGGCCGGGCTGAGGCTCAGCGCATTGCTCAGCTCTCCGGCCGACAGCGGCTTGTCGCCCTCCAGTAGCAGGTCGAGTGCCCGCAGATCCGTGCGGTTGATCTCCAGCGCGGCGGCTGCGGCCTCGTCGAACGCGTCGATGCTCTGCTGCAGCAGCCGCAGATGCGTGGCTACGAGACCAATCAACTCACGTTTCGACATTCGAACCTTTCTGCTATCGTAATCTTCGACGACTTGATCCTACCCGATAGGGAGCACCCATGAACGTCGACGACCGCGCGATTCGCGCCTTGTTCGACCGCCTCATGAAGGCATGGACAGACAACGACGCGGTCGCCTACGCGGACTGCTTCACCGAAGACTCCGACTACGTCTCCTACGACGGCACCCGCGCAGTCGGCCGCGTACCGATGCAAGAAGCCCACGACCGGCTCTTCCGTGGCGTGCTTGCCGGATCCGCGCTCGTCGGTGGCATCGAATCGATCCGCTACGTCAGCCCGGACGTCGCGGTGATCCACGGCACCGCATCGGTCCTGATGCCCTGGCGATCGACGCTGCCCAAGCGGCGACTGTCCCGGCAGACTCTGGTCGCCATCCGTGCCCAGGACGGCTGGCGGTTCACTGCACTGCACAACGGCCGCGTCAGGCCGATCACTATCCCCGCCCCCGACTCCACGCCCTCCCGCATGGCCCAGGCCATGGGGAGGCTGGCTCGCGGCCTCGGCGTCGGCCGCCGCGTCACGACGACCTGAACGGCAGCCCTCCCGGAGCGGATCGCGGGCGTCGCGGACTGCATGGGTAACACAGAGCGTGACGACCCTGCAGGCGCGCGATCAGCTCACCGAAGAGTTGCGGACCTCCGCGCAGCGGTCGTAGTTGTCAGCGTCGACTGCCGGCCCAGCAGCCCGAACGGCGGGCGCAGGATCCGCCGACCGAAGCGGGGGTTACGGTGGATAACTAACAATCTGACGATGAGGCTGCAAATGATCAATGTCCAGGAGCTCGCGCGACGGCTGAGTACTCTCGGAGCTGATGCGTTCACCAGCGATGACGTCGTGGACCTGGCGACTGCGGCCGATGTTCGCATCAGCGCAGACGTCGAGATCGACGCCACTCTGGCGCAGCGCTTGCTCGACCAGATCTCGCCCACCCTGCCGGTCACCGGGGCCCAGCTCGCGGCGTCGCAATGGCCGCCGCCGCAGTCCTCCCGTCCTGCAGCGCCTCCGGTGTCGTTCTCCAGCCCTGGTGCCGTCGACGGACCGGCTGATCAGCCGACCCGACGCCGCAGTTCTGGGTCTAAGGGTGGAGGTCGGCGACCCGGCTCCCGACGAACTGGCAGGTGAAACCGCAGTCCCAGCTTCTTCAACGACCGCCAGACCGCTCGCCGCAGCCGTCTATTACGACGCGAGCTGCGAACCCCACTCTCGCCGCCATCATCGGCTGAACTTCGTCCCCCTGTCCGGCTCCGTACGCCCCGGGCAGGCTCGACGCACGATGATCCCGGTAAGCATGCGGATCGCGGCATGTGCGCGTATGCGACCTGGAGTGCGGGTGATCGACGGGGGTTTGTCGGCGGCACGGGGTATGCGGATGGTTCATGATGGTGGCCATGGAGATCGAGTTCGTCACGGGGGATCTCACCGCGGAGCGGGTGGATGCGATCGTCAATGCGGCGAATTCGTCGTTGCTGGGTGGTGGCGGGGTGGACGGTGCGATCCACCGTAGGGGTGGCCCGGCGATCCTGGACGAATGCCGCGCGTTGCGGGCCAGCCGGTTCGGCCGGGGACTGCCGGTCGGGCGGGCCGTGGCGACGACTGCGGGCCGCCTTCCGGCCCGCTGGGTCATCCACACCGTCGGGCCGGTATGGAGCGCCACCGAGGACCGATCGGCATTGCTGCGTGACTGCTACCGCAACTCGCTGATCATCGCGGCCGAGCTCGGCGCGACGTCGGTGGCGTTCCCGCTGATCTCGTCTGGCGTGTACCGGTGGCCTAAGGAGGACGCTGTCGTCCAGGCGTTGACCGGATTGCAGACGGCACCGCCGGCCGTCGAGCGCGTACGACTTGTCCTTTTCGATGATGACACCCGGCAGGCCGCCGAGCGAGTCGGGCGGACGCCTGGCGGTCCGTTCACCCCGCCGCCGCATCACGATTCTGCAAGGGACTGACTCGGGCCGTCGGCCAGCGTCATTATGAGGGCGTGTGACAAAGGTGGCCGGGACTCTGGCCCGGTCGTCTTTTCAGGTGCTCTCGGATTCCCAGTGGTCGTTGTTCGAGGGGATGCTCCTGCAACCAACGGGCCGCCCGGGTCGGAGGGGAACGGCCGGCGACGTATGATCGCGGTGGTGGTGAAGCGTCAGCCCGAGATCCCGGCGCCGGTGTGAGGAGGGGTCAGGATGTTCGGTTGGAAGAAGAAGCTCGACGATGCGATGGCGCAGCTCAGGCCCGACCTGAGTCGGGAATCGCTGGGCGTCGGGCCCGATTTCCCGGGCGTCGCCCCGAACCCGCTCCTGAGCGGTGACGCACGGAAGCGCAATGCGGAATTGCGTACGGGGGTGCTTGCGCTCGGCGTTCTCGTCGACTGGCGGGAGGTGAACAGCAACCCTCGCGTGGTCCTGATGTTCGACGTGGAGACCGCCGAGGGCATCTCGTTCCGCGGTATCGCCGACGAAGACCTCACGATCACCGAGCTCACCCGACTCGCCCCGGGGCAGACGTTGCCCGTGCGCTACCGGCCGGCCGTCATGGACCACTACGTCGCCCTTGCCCGGGACGCGGACCCAGCCCGTGTGCAGCAACTCTCCGACGAGATCGCGAGCCGTAAGCGGACCTGACCCGAAGCCTGATCCGCCACTGCATCCTCCTCGGACAACAGCACGCTCCGTCACCACCGAGTGTGCGGCAGGCCCGTTATCTGTGCAGTTCCGGATTGACGAATGGCTGGCCCGCGGGACACGGGCCAGCCATGTCGATGGTTCCTCGTCAGCCGTCCAGGACGGTCGAAGGTGACATGCCGGGGCCGCCGGCGCGGGTAGCCTGCGAAGGTGAGCACACCATCCGGCGACTACACGGCGACGCTTCCCCGTAAGCGGATGGGCGCGGCAGTTCTGATCACCGACGCTGCCGGGCGGGCGTTGCTGGTCGAGCCCGTCTACAAGGACTACTGGGAGATCGTCGGCGGGTGCGTCGACGCGGACGAGTCTCCTCGGCAGGCGGCGGCCCGTGAGGTGGAGGAGGAGCTGGGCAGGTCGGTGGTGCCTGGTCGGCTGCTGGTGACCGATTGGGTGCCCCCTCGGCCGGACCGCACCGAGGGCATGATGTTCGTCTACGACGGCGGCACCCTCGATGAGGCCGGCGCGGCCGACATCCTCCTGCCACCGGACGAGCTGCGCAGTTGGGCCTGGTGCACCGAGGAGCAGATCCGGGAGCGCATGCCGGAGCTGCTGGCACGCCGGGTCGTCGCGGCGCTGCGGGCCAAGGCCGAGGGCACCATGCTCGACCTGGAGAACGGCTTCCGCGCGCACTGACCTCCAGCCCCGTCAGTTTCCCGCTGATCCCACCCGCTGTGCCTCGGCGATCGCCGCCTCGGTGGCCTGTCGTGCACCGTTGGTGCGGGCGACGACCTGCATCAGGACCTGCTTGATGCCGTCGAGGGCCTGTAGCAGCGGTCCGGGTTGGCCGCCCTGGAGGATCGTGGTGACGAGCTGCTGTGTCTCCCCGATCTGGGTGATGACGCCGCCCGCCGCGTCGCGGGCGGCGCCGATGGCGCTCTGCACGGGCGTCAGTGCGGCGACCGTCTCCTGCGGGGTGGCCTGTTGGGGTACGGCGGCGGCGGCTTTCGTCGCCTCACCGATCGATCCTCCCAGCCGTCCCAGGGTGCCCTGGACGTCGGTGATCGCGGTGCGTATCCGGGCGACGCCTGCGGCGACGGCGAGGAAGCCGGCGCTCGTGGCACGTAATGCCACCTCCTGCGCCTGCCGGTCGGCAGCGGCCGTCAACCCCTGCGCCCGCTCGACTCCGGCCATCAGGGCGCGGAGCTCACCAGTGATCTTCTCAACCTGTGACACGAAGGCAGCATCCCCAATCGATGACGGCGGACGGGTGCGTTTGACGCTACCGAAGGCACTGCCAGCTCACCAGAGCCAGCAGCGGTAGCGGTACCGCGTCACGACGAACTGTGCGTCCCAGCGCATGTTCAGCTGGGCGACAATTGGCCCAGCGACGCGTGCCCGGTGGCAGATGGGCGCACGGCTCATGACGAGTTGGTGACCCGCAGTCCTTTCCCCGGGGTGTTCCCGCCGTCGTTGAGTGAGGCCAGCAGGCGCAGCCCGTCTTCGGCGGGGCTTTCCGGTGGCGCCGACAGGACTATCAGTTCGATGCCCGATTCATCCGGCAGGGCGAAGTTCTCCTGATGCAGTTCGAGCAGTCCGACCAGGGGATGCCGGTAGGCCTTGCGTCCGTGCGTGCGGGCGCGTACGTCGGCACGGGCCCAGAGACGGCGGAAGCGCTCGCTGCCCACCGACAGTTCGCCGATGAGCGAGGCCAGGCGGGGATCATCGGGGTATCTGCCGGCGGCCAGGCGAAGGTGCCCGACCACGTCGAGCGTGCATTTCTCCCATTCTGCATAGAGGCCACGTTCGGCCTCTTCGAGGAAGATGTGCCGGGCGGTGTTCAGGCCCGTCGTGTTTCGGCCGTAGAGAAGTCCGGCGAGGCGATTGCCGGCGACCACGTCCATCCGGTGGTCCATGATCAGGGCCGGGGCGTCGATGATCAGGTCGAGTACCCGTAGCAGGTCCGCCCGGGGGCGACTGCTGGGTGACCTGGTGCGACGGCGGCGTTGCCGGGCCAGCCGGTGCAGGTGACCGCGTTCGGTCTCGTCGAGTCCGAGGACGCGGGCGAGCGCGTCGAGGACCTGTTCCGAGGGTTGGGTGGCGCGGCCCTGCTCCAGGCGTACGTAGTAGTCGACGCTGACCCCGGACAGATGAGCGACCTCTTCGCGACGCAAACCCTCGACGCGACGCCGGCTGTCGGTCGGGATGCCGGCGACGGACGGGTCGACCCGGGAGCGCCGGATACGCAGGAAGCCCGCGAGATCGTCCATGGCCTCCAGTATCGCTCGGGTGACCCGTGTGCGGGTGGTCCTGCCGGTACCAGGAAGTCCGGTCCGACGGAACTCGCGCCCCTGAACGGGGGCGGTCCCGGCCGTCGAGTATCGGTGGCGACCCACGTCGTCGAAGGGATCAGCCATGAAGACGCTCATCGTGTACGCCCATCCGGAGCCGCGTTCGCTGAACGGCTCACTGAAGGATGTCGCGGTGTCCACTCTTGAGGCCGCCGGTCACGAGGTGCGGGTGAGTGACCTGTACGCGATGAACTGGAAGGCCGTCGTGGACGCAGCCGACTTCGGCGGGTACGCCACGAGCCCGCTGCGGGTGATACCGAGTTCGGGTGGGGCGTACGACGCCGGCGCACTCACCCCCGATGTGACGGCCGAGCAGGAGAAGCTGCTCTGGGCTGACACGGTGATCTTCCAGTTCCCGTTGTGGTGGTACACGATGCCGGCCATCCTCAAGGGCTGGGTGGACCGGGTGTTCTCTTTCCACTTCGCCTACGGCGTGGGCGTGCACGACGAGACCCGCTACGGCGAGCGTTACGGCGAGGGAATCCTGCTCGGGCGGCGGGCGATCCTCTCGGTGACCGTGGGCGGCCCACAGTCGCACTACACCGATCGCGGGATCAACGGCCCCATCGGGGATCTGCTGTTCCCGATCCACCACGGGATCCTCTACTACCCGGGCATGGAGGTGCTGCCGCCATTCGTGTTGTATGACGCCGTCAGGATGTCCGACGGAGAATTCGAGGACGTGACGAAAAGGTGGAAGCAACGATTGCTGACGCTGGAGACGACGGCGCCCATCGCGTTCCGGCGGCAGAACTCCGGTGACTACGAGATTCCGTCACTACGATTGAAGGAGGGCCTGGAGGCTCCTGGGCGCGGGGGTTTCAACCTGCATGTGCGAGATTGACGGCGGGCCTGCGCCCCCTGTCTCGTCGAGAGGACCAACCTCCCGGGGCGTTCAGGTCACCAGCCCGGTCCGGTACGCGTACACCACCGCCTGCACCCGGTCGCGTAGGTCGAGTTTGGTGAGAATGCGCGACACGTACGTCTTGACGGTCTCCTGACTGATCACCAGCCGGGCCGCTATCTCGCTGTTGGACAGGCCGTCGGCGATCAGGCGCAGCACCTCCAACTCGCGCCGGGTCAGGCCCGTGTCGTCCGGGGTGCCCTCGGCGGGTCGGATGCGTGCGGCGTACCGGCCGACGAGTTGCCGGGTCACCTCGGGTGCCAGCAGTGCGGCCCCGCTGGCGACGGTGCGGATGCCGTGCAGCAGCTGCGCTGGCGGCGCGTCCTTGAGCAGGAAGCCGCTCGCTCCGGCGCGCAGCGCCTCATAGACGTACTCGTCGAGGTTGAACGTCGTCACCACGAGCACCTTGACCGGGTTGGCTGTCCCGCTGCCGGCCAGTAGGCGGGTCGCCGCGATGCCGTCGAGGACCGGCATCCGCACGTCCATCACCACCACGTCCGGGTGCAGCCGGCCGGCGAGGTCGACCGCCTCACGCCCGTTGCCGCACTCGCCCACCACCGCCAGGTCGGGTTGAGCGCCGATGATCGTCGCGAAGCCGGTACGGATCAGCGCCTGGTCGTCGCAGACCAGCACCCGGATCGGCGCGGTCACGACGCGTCACCGGTGGGGATGCGGGCCCGGACGACGAATCCGTCGTCGTCCCGGCGTTGCGCGCTGAACTCGCCGCCGAGCACGGTGACGCGTTCGCGCAGCCCGGTCAGGCCGCGTCCACTCCCACCCGGGCCTGCGGGGTGCGTACCCGGGCCGTCGGTGTCGATCTCCACCGTGATCTCCCTCTTCCCGTGGCGGACGTGCACGGCGGTGCGGCTGCCGTGGGCGTACTTCAGGGCGTTCGTCAGCGCCTCCTGCACGACCCGGTAGGCGGCGGCCTCCGCGCCGCCGACGGTCCCGGCGGGGCTGCCCTCCTGGGTGAACTCCACCGGCTGCCCGGCCTGCCGGGTCTGCTCGACCAGAGCGTGCAACGCGCCGACGGACGGCACCCGCGGGTCGCCGTGGTGGTCGGGGTTGAGCAGGTCGAGCAGGATCCGCAGGTCGGTGATGGCCCGCCGGCCGGTGTCGCTGATGGCGGTGAGGGTGGTGTCGAGACGGTCCGGGGCAGCCGTCAGGTAGCGCGCCGCCTCGGCCTGCACGACCATCGCCGTCACGTGGTGGGTCACGATGTCGTGCAGTTCACCGGCGATGCGGGCGCGTTCGGTGGCGCGGGCGGCCACCGCGGCCACCCGGCGGCGCTCGGCCTCGGCGGCCCGGCTCTGCCGCAGCCAGGCCCCGACCCCCCAGGCGAGGGTCGACGCCAGGTAGAACGTGAGGAAACCACCCACGCCCTCCGTCGACCCCTGCCGGTGCAGGGCGACGGCCAGGGCGACGTACGCGGCGGAGCCCACCACCAGGGTGGTACGCCGACGACGTTGCAGGTGGACGCCGGCGCTCAGCAACGCCACGGCCAGCGCGGTGCCCGCGACCGAGTGGTAGGCGCGTACCTGGTCGATGGCGAAACCGACGGACACCAGGGCGAGGCAGATCCCGGGCCATCGCCGCCGGACGGCCAGCGGGAGGCACTCCAGGGCGATCGCCACCACGGCCAGCGCGTCGAACGGGCGGCCGGGCAGGTCGCCGAGTTGCGTGCTGCGGTCCTGCAACACCGGCAGCGGCGCGCAGGCGAGAGCGATCAGCAGCGCCAGCGGGAGGTCCCGGACCGTGACGGGCCAGCGCCGCCACCGGTCCGCAAGCGTCCGCAGGTCGACCATCAGGAGACGGTAACGTCTGCCGCCGGCGCGTCGACCGGGCGGCGACGCGGCACGATACGACCCCTGCGGTGGGCCAGCCCCAGGAACACCACGGTCAGCACCAGCCCCGCCAGCACCGTGCCGAGGCTGGCCTCCGGGCCGAAGTCGCCGCCGCTGAGCAGCGTCGGGCCCGACATGGTGGCGTCCAGCAGCCCCGTCGACTCGCCGTTTCCGGAGACCACGACGCTGAAGATCCCCGCGGCGGCGAAGTTCCACCCGAAGTGCAGCCCGATCGGCACCCACAGGGTGCGGGTGGCGGCGTAGCAGGCGGCGAGCATGAAACCCGCCTCGATGGTGACGGCGGTCGCGCCCCACAGGTCGGCGTCGGGGTTGGCCAGGTGGATCAGGCCGAACAGCACCCCGGTCACCAGCAGCGACAGCCAGGTACCGAGGCGTTCCTCGACGAGGCGGAACAGCAGGCCCCGGAAGAGCACCTCCTCGGTCACGGCCGCGGCCGCCATGAACCCGAACAACCCCACCGCGCCGGTCACCGAGCCCACACCGTGCACGTGGTAGCCGCCCAGCAGGGCGATGACGACGATGACGGCGGTGAACATGGCGCACCCGGTCAACGTCCCCCGGGCGATCCGGGTGCCGGCGCCAGCCCGGGCCAGTTCCGTGACGTCCCGTCGTTCGGTACGGCGCACCACCCACCCGTACACGAGGAGCGTGGCCACGGCGGTCGCCGTACCGAGGAGCAGGGTGAGCCAGGGGTCGTCCTGCACCGCCGCGACGGCCCGGCTGCCGACGGCACCGGCAGCGACGACAGCCAGGACCTGCTTCAACACACGCATGATGGGGTTCCTCTGCAGGGTGCGCGGCCGGAGTGCCACGGTCACCTGGAACGCTAGGGATTCGCGGGCCGGGAATCGTCACCATGCGGTGGACACCTGCGGGTAGCTCGCACGGGGGACGAGGGTGGTGCCGTACGGGCCCGGGCCGCCGGCGCGCGACGGTCATCTCCCCGATCAGGTCCGGTGTCAGGTCCGCGCGCCGGGCGACGCCGCGGGTGTCACCTGCGGCGGTGTGGGCCAGGCCATGTTTCGCCCCGGGGGAGAGGGGCATCTTGCGGCGGCGACCTACACAGGCCGCACGTCGCCCGAACGGGGAGGTACACGATGACGCTCGGCCGTCCGGAGCCGTTGCCCGTGGTCGACCGCGCATCAGGCCGGGGTGGGCTGCGGTCCGGCCGACCGCCCCGGGCAGTGGGGACCGGATGCTGACCGCCGGCGGCGAGGACCCGGGGACGGCGTTCCGGTCGGCCGTGCACGCCGGGCTTCTCGACCTGCCGTCACCCGGCGGCGGACGCACGCGTGAACGCTTCCTGCGCTTCGTCGAACTCGGCCGCGCCGACCTGACGTTGGCCCGGCTGGGGGAGGGGCACGCCGACGCCCTGGCGATCCTCGCCGAACTCGGCGTGCCGGTCGACCCCGACCGGCGTCGCGAGCCGTGGGGCGTCTGGGCGGCAGCACCGGCTTCGGTCACCGCCACCCGGGACGGCGACCGGTGGCGGCTGACCGGTGACCGGCCGTGGTGCTCCGGGGCGGGTCTACTGTCCCGGGCCCTGGTCACCGCGACCGCCGACGACGGCGTCCGGCTGTTCGTGATCGAGGTCGACGCCGCCGGGGTCACCCCGGTGGCCGACACGTGGCCCGCCGTCGGCATGGCCGCCAGCGACAGCCGTACCGTCAGCTTCGACGGCGTGACCGCCCTGCCCGTCGGCGGGCCCGGCAGCTACACCGCGCGGCCGGGTTTCTGGCACGGCGGGCTGGGGGTCGCGGCGTGCTGGTACGGCGGTGCGGTCGGGGTCGCCGACACCCTGCACGACGCGGCGCGGCACCGCCGCCTCAGCCCGCACGCCATGGCGCACCTCGGGGCGGTCGACGCGGCCCTGACCGCCGCCCGAGCGGTCCTGCTCGCCGCCGCCGACGAGGTCGACGCGAAGCCCACCGGGGACGCGGACCGGTTGGCGCACCAGGTGCGCGCCACCGTCGAGGCGACCGCCACCACCGTCGTCGACCGGGTCGGCCGGGCGCTGGGGGCGGGCCCGCTGTGCCAGGACGCCCACCACGCCCGACGGGTCGCCGACCTGACGGTGTACCTGCGGCAGAGCCACGCGGAGGCGGACCTGGCCCACCTCGGTGAACTGGTGGCGGCGGTCGGGGACCCCGGATGGTGAGGCCGATCGTCGACGCGGGCACCGACGAGGGCACCTGGCATGCCTGGCCGGCACCTGCCGGATGGCCCGTACTGGCGTTGGCCGACCGGTCGCCGACGGTGCCGCCGCTGGTCGTCGCCCCCCATCCCGACGACGAGGTGCTCGGTGTGGGTGGCCTGGTCGCGATGCTCGCCGGCGGTGTCGAGATCGCGGTCGTCACCGACGGCGAGGCCTCACATCCGGAATCCACGGTGCACTCGCGGGCGGCGCTGGCCGCGATCCGGCGGGCCGAGACGGTCACGGCCTGCGGGCTGCTCGGGGTCGCCCCCGCCGTCATCGAGCATCTCGGGCATCCCGACGGCGGTGTCGACGAAGCGGCGCTCACCGACGCGTTGACCACCCGGCTGGTGCCGGGCCGATGGTGTGTCACGACGTGGCGCGGCGACGGACACCCCGACCACGAGGCGGTCGGGCGGGCGGCTGCGGTCGCCTGCCGGCGTACGGGTGCGACGCTGCTGGAGTTCCCGGTGTGGATGTGGCACTGGGCCGGGCCGGACCATCCCGACGTGCCGTGGCACCGGGCACGCCGGCTCGACCTGACCGACGCGGCCAGATCAGCCAAGCGGGAAGCGGTCGACGCCTTCCGGAGCCAGGTGCTGCCGCTCGGGCCGGCACCCGCCGACGCCGCGATCCTGCCCCCGCACGTTCTCGCCCGCTTCGCGCGGCCCTACGAAACGGTGTTCGTGCCATGACCCCACCCGGCACCCCGGCCGAATACTTCGACGGCATGTACGCCGGGGCGGAGGACCCGTGGGGTTTCGCCACCCGCTGGTACGACCAGCGTAAGCACGACGTGACGGTGGCCTGTCTGCCGCGTCGGCGTTACCGGTCGGCATTCGAACCGGGGTGTTCGACAGGCATGCTCACCCGCCGCCTCGCCCAGCGGTGCGACCGGCTGCTGGCGGTCGACATCGCCGCCGCGCCGGTGGCGAGCGCCCAGGAGCGGCTGGCGGACCAGCCGCACGTACGGGTGGAGCGGATGCGCGTTCCCGACGAGTGGCCGGCCGTGCCGGACGACCGTTTCGACCTGGTCGTGCTCTCCGAGTTGGGTTACTACTTCGACGACGCCGGGTTGGATCGGCTGCTGGCCCGGACGGTGGACTCGCTCGCCCCCGGCGGCACGCTCGTGGCGGTGCACTGGCGGCCGGCGGTGGCCGAGCACGCCCGTGGTGGCGACGACGTGCACCGGCTGCTCGGCGGCGTGGCCGGTCTGGCGCGGACGGCCCGGCACGAGGAGGCCGACTTCCTCCTCGACGTGTTCCTCCGGGTGCCGCCGCCGGCCCGGTCCGTCGCACAGACCGACGGTCTGTGGTGAACCGGATGGCGGTCGTGGTGCCCGCCCACGACGAGCAGGTGTCGTTGCCCGGCTGTCTGACCTCCGTCCTCGACTCGCTGCGTCACCTGCCGGTGCGCTCGGAGGTGATCGTGGTGGCCGACGACTGCCGGGACGCCACGGCCGCCGTCGCCGAACGTCTCGGCGTCGTCGTGTTGATGGTGCGGGCCCGTAACGTCGGCCGGGCCCGCGCCGCCGGCATGGCGTACGCGCTGCGCAACGGTCCGCAGGGGTTGTGGCTCGCCACCACCGACGCGGACAGCCGGGTGCCCCGACGGTGGGGCGGCTGGCAGTTGGGTCACGCCCGCGCCGGCACCGACCTGCTGGTCGGGACGGTACGGGTCACCGACTGGGCGCCCCGCGCCACCCAGGTCCGTGACCGTTACGAGGACCGGTACCGGCAGGGGTTGACCGGCACCGGCCACCGGCACGTCCACGGTGCGAACCTGGGCTGCGCCGCCACCGCGTACGAGCGGCTGGGCGGCTTCGCCGACCTGCGCCACGGTGAGGACCACGACCTCGTCGAACGCGGTCGGCGGCAGGCCATGCGGGTCGTCACCGACGCCGGCTGTGCGGTACGGACCAGTGCCCGCCGTCACGGTCGGGCCCCGCACGGCTTCGCCGGCTACCTCGACGCCCTCGAAACCGACCTGCGGCCGCCGACGGTGGAGCCTGAGCGGACGCCGTGCGGCGGGTGAACCGGGGAGGGGGCGAAGCCTTTGCGCCGGCGGCGCGTGGCGGGTGAACCGGGGAGGTGGCGAAATGCCTTTGCGCCGGCGGCGCGCGGCGGGCGATAGTCGTCGCATGATCTCGTACCGGAAGGGCGGCGACGCCCTGGCGCGGTGAGCGCCCCCGCGCGGCGCGACGCCGCCGCGAAGACCCCGCAGGCCGCTGTCCACAGCGACCCGCACGACCTGTGGCAGCAAGCGACCCGGATCCGCCAGGAATGGCTCGATCACGCCCTGTCCACGCAGCCGGCTGACCGGGCGACCGCCGAGCGGTCCCTGACCGCCCTCTACGCCCGGACAGCACGGCCGCGACCTCGGTTCGTCTGGGTCGAATCGCCGGCCGCGGCACGCCCCCTGGTCACCGGCTGGCCCACCCTCGACCAGCTCTACGAACAGGTCCGAGACCCCCGGCCCCGCCGGACACCACCGCTGGCCAGCGACCTCGCCATGATCGCCTCCCGGCTGCGCGGCGCACTGGGCGCGGGCGTCACCCACCCCGACCCGGAACTGTCCCCCGGGCGCACGGGCAGGACCAGGCAGCCCTGGCCCGAACTGGCACCGTCGCGTGCGCTCGACAGCGGTGTCCCCTTGGCGGTCGTGTTGCACCAGGGCATCCGTACGGCGTTGCACCGCAGCCTCGCGCACGGGTTCTACCTGCCCGTGCGCGCGGCGCTCGCCGGCGGCGCTGCGGTTCCGGTGTGCTGGTACGGGCAGCAGGACGCGTCCTGGATCGCCTACTACGACGTGCTGCGTCGTCTCGGCCTGGCCGGCTACGGCCCGGACGAGACCGAACACGTCGACGCCTGGGCCGACCTGGCCCGCTCCTGCGGCTGGTGGTGGCCCGGCGAGGACGTCTGCGTCGTGGTGGACCGCCCCCGGGAGGTACGCACCGAGCCGGTCGTCGCCACGGTGCACGACCAGATCCGGTTGCTGCCTCGCGGTGTGTGCTACCGCGACGGCTGGCAACCACTCCTGAGCAGGTGAGGTGAGCCGACCGCCGGCCGGGACAGGCAGTCCACGGTCCCGGCCGGGCCGGTCCGACGCCCTGCTGCTCATGATCTCCGCTGCCGGTCGGAAGCGGACCGGCCGGCGGGTTCGACGGATGAGACCCACGGCGGTCCGTGTGGCGGGAACACCGGGACGGGGCAGCTGCCGACCGGCCTCCCCGGCAGGCAGGCGGGGCGAAGGGCTTGACCTGGAGCGCGCTCCAGGTGGCAGGGTCGACACCATGGCAGGCGACAGGACAGCGGCCCGGCTGGTGCTGGGGACGATGAACTACGGCACGACGGTGGACCAGGATCGCGCCTTCGCGCTGCTGGACAGGTTCGTGGAGGCGGGCGGGGAGTGGCTCGACACCGCCAACTGCTACGCGTTCTGGTCCGATCCGACAGGTCTCGGCGGGGCCAGTGAGCGGGTGATCGGGGCGTGGTTGCGGGCCCGGCCGGGCGGGCGGGCCCGGGTGCGGATCGCGACGAAGGTCCGGTACGACCCGCTGGTGGCGCACCGCTGGCCCGAGTCCGCCGAGGGACTGTCGGCCGGGGCGGTCGCGGCGGGCGTCGCCGGTAGCCTGTCGCGGTTGGGCGTCGACACGGTCGACCTGCTGTGGGCACACGGCGAGGACCGCACCGTGCCGCTCGCCGAGACCGTCGCTGCCTTCGGCGCGCTCGTCAGCAGGGGGACCGTGCACCGGGTCGGGGCGGCGAACCACGCGTCGTGGCGCGTCGAGCAGGCCCGTGCCCTGTCCCGCAACCAGGGGGTGGCCCCGTGGTCGGCGCTGCAACTGCGGCACTCGCTGGCACAACCCCGACCCGGGGCGGCGTTGCCCGACCAGGGTCACAAACTCCTCGCCGCCGACGACCTCGACTACGCGCACACCGAGGGCCTGGACGTGTGGGCCTACACCCCGTTGATCAACGGCGGCTACGTACGCCCCGACAAACCTCTCCCCGAGGCGTACGACCACCCGGGGACGAGCCGGGTCCTCGGTGTGCTCGACGAGATCACCGTCGAGACGGGGGCGACGCGCAACCAGGTGGTGCTCGCCTGGCTGCTGCGGCAGGGCATCCGGCCCATCGTCGGCGTGAGCAGCCTCGCGCAGCTCGACGAGGCTGTCGACGCGGTGGACGTGCCGCTGGACGACGGCCAGCTGGCCCGGCTGGCCGCCGCCCGCTGAACAGCAACGGGAGGTATCGGGTGGATCGTCGTCCGCCGAGCCGGTGCCGCCGTCGGGCGACGGCGGCACCGGCCGTTGCGGCGGCGCGTCAGGTGCTGACGGTGGCCAGCGGCTTCAGGCCGTAGGTGTGGGCGTAGCCGTTCTCGGTGCCCACGAGCAGGTCGACGACCTCGAAGTAGCGGTCCCAGAAGGGGGTCTCGCGCAAGGCGTCGATCAGCAGCCGGTAGGCGTCGTGGTCGTCCGCCTCCCAGACCCAGATGTCGGTGACCCGCGCCGAGTAGAACTCCGTGTCGTAGAAGCGCGAGCGGACACCACGGGTGCGGGCCTCGATGACGGGCAGGACGTGGGTGGTGAAGGCCTCGACGCGTTCGGCCACGGTCATCGCGAGCCACTCGGGAGTGGTTTTGACGAGCATGAAAGCGGTGACGGGCGGCCCGGTTCGGTCAGCGGGCATCGGCGGCCTCCTGGGCGGTGCGGACGGCGGGCCGGAGCGTCCGGGCGCACCACTGCGCGAACGCGGTGGCCGGCCCCGCCTGCGGTGAGCGGGCGACGCCCGAGTCCAGGCCCGCGTCCTTGGCGCGTTTCATGTCGACCATGGCCTCGACGAACGCCTCGTTGAGGCCGTAACCGAGCATGGTGGAGCGCAGGTCGTCGAGCGACTGACGCCGGTAGCGGACCGGACGGCCCAGTTCCCCGGTCATGATGCGGGCCAGGTCGTCGGGCGAGAGGTCCTGCGGGCCGAGCACCGGGACGTCGCCCACACCGGTCCAGGAGCGGTCCAGCAGCAGCCCGGCCGCGACGGCGGCGATGTCGGCGACGGCCACCATGGGGGCGCGACGGTCCGGGGCGACGGTGTCGGTGAAGACGCCGTCGTCGCGGATCGCGTCGACCTCCTCCAGCAGGTTCTCGAAGAAGGACGGGCAGGCCAGGGCGCGGTAGGCGACGCCGGAGCCGGCGATCAGGTCGTCCATGGCCAGGGAGGCGGTGACCAGCCCGGCCCGGGCGGCCTGCGGGGTGCCACGGCCGAGCGCCGAGACGCCGACGACGTGCCCGACGCCGTGCTCGGCGAAAGCCCGCGCGGCCGGGCGGGTGAAGCCGCTGTAGGCGTCGTCGGGCGGGACGGAAGCGTCCGGGGGCACCAGCCAGAACACGGCGTCCGCCCCGGCGAAGGCACGCTCGACGGTCGCGGCGTCGCCGTGCGAGCCGACGACCACCTCGACCCGGCCACGGACGCCCTCGGGTAGCCGGGCCGGATCCCGGACGACGACCCGCAACTCCTCACGGCCGGCGGGCGCGGCCTCGATCAGCAGCGACAGCAGGTGCCGCCCGATGTTCCCGGTGGGACCGGTAATGACGATCATGAAACCTCGATTGTCGGATCGGCAGGACTCAGCCATAGTGCGGACCGGCACCGCATTGCCACAATGGGAACTTCAGCATCCAATCATTGCCCGAAGTGGAACAATTGCAGTGAGCAGCCCCGCCCCGAACCTCGATGCCAACCTCGCCGTCGCCCTCGACGCCCTGCTGACCGAGCAGAGCGTCACCCGCGCCGCCGCGCGGCTACAGACCTCCCCTGCGGCGATGAGCCGTAGCCTGGCCCGGTTGCGCCGGGTGCTCCGGGATCCACTCCTGGTCCGGGCCGGCCAGCGGATGGTGCCCACACCGCGCGCCGAGGCGTTGCGCGACGAGGCCGCCGCGGTGGTACGCCAGCTGGAGGCGTTGCTCGCCCCGAGCGGCGGAATCGATCCTGCGGCACTGCGGCGCACCTTCACCGTCCAGTCCGCAGACCTGGTCGGTGCCGCAGTCGCGCCCGGGCTGCTCCGGTTCGCCCGACAGCGGGCACCTGGCGTTTCGCTGCGGGTGCTGGCCGAGGAGTGGGAGGCGGGCCCCGCGCTGCGGGACGGACGGATCGACCTGGAAATCGGGGCCATCGACCATGTCGACCCGGAGACCCACGTCGAAGAACTCGTCACCCTGCGGATGGCGGCCGGAGTCAGGGCCGGGCACCCACTCACCGAGGGAACTCTGACGGCCGCCCGGCTCGCAAAGGCCGAGCACGTGGCGGTCAGCCGTCGCGGACGCTTCAGCGGACCGCTGGACACGGCCCTGGCCGAGCAGGGGCTCAGCCGGCGGGTCAGCGCCGTCCTGCCCGGACACCTGGCCGCGATGATGCTGGCCGCAGCCGAGGACGTGGTCTGCCTGGTGCCGACCGCGCTGCCGGGTGAACCTCCGTCACGGCTCAGCGACGCGGCACACACGCTGGGGCTGCGCCTGTTGGACATTCCGCTGCCGCTGCCACCGCTGACGATCGGCATGGCCTGGCACCCACGGCACAGCGTCGACGGTGCCCACCGGTGGCTGCGTGCCGCCGTGCGTCACGTGCTCCGTCCCGCCCGAGCGGAATAGGACCTGCGCGTCCCCGGCCGCGCACACGTGCCCGTCGGGGCGGGCCGCGCCGCTGGGGGAGCACTCGCGGATGCGGCCGATCACCGGCGGCGACGGGACATCCACTGCCAGAGGTGGGTGCCGTCGACGCTCGGGTCGTTGCGGGCCACGTAGATCCAGGAGAAGTGGCCGGGGAACTGGTAGCCGTTCCAGACGACGCGGTCGTACAGGGTGATCAGCGATCCCGGGATGAGGTCGTGGGCGTGGACCGTGTTGGTCACGGGCGGCACGGTGTCGTCGTCGCGCGAGGTGACCAGCCAGGTCGGGGTGTCGATCGCCGCCAGCTCCGCGTCGGTGACCAGCGGCGGGCCCGCCGCGCCGAGCGGCTCGACGACGCCGCAGACCGGCACCGACGCGGCGAACAGGTCGGGGTAGGCGACCGTCATCTTCAGGGCCATGTAGCCGCCGTTGCTGCAACCCGCCACGTAGATCCGGTCGGGGTCGACGCGCCTGCGGCGGACGAGGTCGTCGACGATCTCGCGGATCAGCGGGGCGAACCGGGGGCCGTCCTCCATCCAGTAGGAGGTGCTCTGCGGAGCGACCACGTACGCGTCGGAGAAGATCCGTTGCGCCTGCGGGGTGGCGAAGCCCAACGCCCCCCGGTTGGCACGCAGCGTGGTCTCGTTGTCGTAGTAGCCGTCGGGCAGGGAGGCGCCCTCGCCGGCCCCGTGCAGCCAGAGGATCAGCGGCAGCCGGCCATGGCGGGGTGGACGCTGCGGGGAGTACAGCCGGTACTTCATGCCCGAGCCCGACACGTGGTGGCTGAAGGCGTCCACCTCGGGGTTCGACAGTCGCCCCTGCACGAAGCTGGTGATGGTGAGCGGTGGGCCGTGACGCCGGACGAGCGGGGTGTTCTGCGTGATGGTGTAGACGAGGTCCAGCCGGACATTACGGGCCCTGCTCAGGATGTAGCCGAGGGTGCCGCCGCCGAGTTGGCCTTCGGCGTGGCTCAGTTCCAGCACGATGTTCCCGTGCCGGTCGAGCCGGGCCGCGGTCACCGTGCGGTCCAGGTCGTACTCGCTGAAGATCAGGTCGCCGGGAGCGATCGGGACGGGGCTGGTGGCCTTGGCGTGCACGGTGAACGTGCCGGGGTGGAGCCCGGCGGGATCGATCGGCCCGAGCCGGGCGGTGTCGAGGGTGACGGAGGTGACCTGTTCGCCGCCGTCGAGCGTCGTCGCGTCGAGGGTGAAGCTCACGCTCGTGGAGCGGTGGCCGTGGGCGTGGGCGGCCCCGGGCAGCGCGAGGCCGATGGCCGTGCCGGCGCCCCCGGCCAGGACGGTGCGGCGAGTGACCGACATGGACATGCGACCCCCGACAACTACGTAGACACCTGTCGATAGAGGGTCAACGTAGCGCCGGGAAGATCGGCTGGCAACCGGTGTGCGGTGGTCCCACCACTCACTCCGCCCGCAACGGCACGTCCGCGAGCACCTGCCAGCGGGCACCGGGCACCCGGCCCGCCTCGAACCGGCCGCCGAGCAGCTGCACCCGTTCCCGCATGCCGACCAGGCCGTAGCCGCCGCCCCCGCCGCAGCACCGCCGCTGCGCCGGCGAAGCCGACGACCCGGGCGAAGGCCACCTCGGACCTGTCCGGACTCCGGATCACGGTCGTCAAGGCCGGCAAGAGCGTCCTGATCGACGTCGCCGGCGACGGGGTGGACCGCTTCCTACAGGCGGGCCAGGGTGGGTCGACTTCACCGGGACCGACCGGACGGACTCCACCGCGATGGCCCTCTACCCGGCGGCGGTGGCGGCGAAGAACCGGGTGGTCATCAAGCCGCCGTTCTGGAACGAGGAGGTCGGCGGCGGGTACTGCGTCGCGGACACCGCCGGTGCGGCGTTGAAGTTGGAGAACTGCCGCGACGGGAAGACGTCGCAGGTCTGGCAGGTCGTCCTGGCAGGTGACTCCGGCCTGTTCGAACTGCACGGGGCCTACGGCGTCATCGGCGTCACGAACGGCCGCATCACGGCCTCCGGAGACGGCGATATCGGACTGCAGGTCCTGCCGTACGCCCCGTGACAGCGCCCGGCCGGTCGGCCTCCTCGTCGACGCCGACCACCCGGACCGCCGCGCCCGACCATCGCGTGTCCGCACCGTCTCCGCCCGCACCACATCGGATCATTCCCGGCACCGGACGACCTGACTGTCCGCGACAACAGTCCGGTGCCGCGCAACGCCTAGCAGAGAGAAGCAGAACATGGGATTTACGGCATACCTCGCGCTGTTCGCCGTGGCCGCGTCAGTAGTCGTCTTCGTCGTGACCCGCAGGCGCCGGAGTCTCGCTGCCGCCTTGGGACTGTCGGCGCTCACCTTCCTGGGCATCGCCGTCGCCTCGATCCTGTGGGTGCAGCTGGCTGTCAGCGGCATGGACGGCTGACCGCGCACCGACTGTCGCGGGCAGGCACGAGCGGAGCGGCAGGGGGATGCCCGTCCGCTCCGCGTGCCTGATCGCCCCACCGGGGCCGCGACGAGTCAGGTCGGGCTACCAGCCCGAACGAGTGCTGCTCCTACCGGACACCGCGCGAACGGTGCTGGTACCTGCCCTGGTCGTCCGGCCGGCCGTTGTCCTGAGGAAGGTCTTCGCCCGACCAGGAGATGACCATGGCCGACACGGTCGGACCCTGTGGAGGGCCTACTCTCCGTCCTCCGGGTAGGGCACCGACCGCTCCCACGCCGCTTCGAACTCGTCACGGCTGATCTCCATCCGCACGTACCGGGGGTCCCGGAGGTCCCGGGGCGGGTTGAGCAGGTCGTCAGCCAGCCGGAACACGCCCTCCGTCGACACCTCCACCTCCCGCCGGCGACGCCCGTCCGGGCCGACCTCCACGAGGAAGACGGCGCCGTCCTCGTCGTCGCGCAGATACACCCGCTCCCGCCCGGCAAGCACCCCGTACCCGGGCAGCGATCGGTGCGCGGCGCGCTGGTCCCACAGGTCCGCCAGGGAAGTCCCCGACAGCGCGTCCAGGTGCAGCTCCTCCTCCACGGAGGGGCCCAGCTCGCGAATGCTCGCCTCGTCGGTGATCACTTCGACCTCGGCGACGTTGTCCACGATGTCCTCGGCAGAGGCGGCCCACACCCACCACCACATGCCACCCATGCCGTAGTCATGGCACACCAGATACCGCTTCTTCCCCGCGTCCACCGGACGATGGTGCCACGGCGCGACGGAGCGTCAGCCGCGGCCAGGTTTCGGGTACTCGACTCTCCGGGTGTGGCCGGGTGAACCGGCATTCGGTGTGCTGGCCGGGCCGGCGGACAACTGTCCGACCGAACGGGCCTGAGGACGTCGAACTCGTGGCCTCCTGGGTCGGTCATCGTCACATGGTCAGGCGTCCCAGGTCGGCGGGGTGATCTTCCACAGCGACCGGTTGAACCGTAGGCGGTATGGCAGTAGCGACTTCGTCGACGCCCGCCTACGGCACGGCGCATCGGCTCGTCGTACGGACGATGCCCTGGTCGAGGCATTCATCGCCGACTGCAAGCGTGAACTCGACGTGTCAGGGGTGTTCGGCTGATTTGGCTCGACGCAACACGAGAGTCCGGTTCCCGACTCGAATCGTGATCCCCTACCGAGCCTTAGTAAGATCGGAAATCCAAATTGGCAGTTGCCCGGTATTCAGGTTCCCGGTCGCGGTCGACTCTCCCACATTCATGGGGGCAGCATCTAAGGAGCATTCTTATGCTGCTGGTGGTCGCGGGCTGGTGGACCAAAGAAGAGCTGCTCCCTGTTTCGGTTGACTGTGATCCGGCGTGGCCTTCAATCCCACGCGATGTTTGAAGGGGCTCCTCCTTATGGTCATCTCGACAGATCAGATGTCCTATGAGCAGTCGCCGTTGTGGCGCCGGACGCTCGGCGAAGTTCCCGGGGATTGCTGGGCAGCGCAGCGGGCGGCTTTGCGAGCCGCGTATCAACAGTTCCGGTCGACGGTTGCGCCGCTCGCCAACGAGATCGTGATTTCTATGCCGATGTTCACCGACCACTCCATTTCTCATATCGACGCGCTTTGGGACACCGCGTCCATCGTCTGCGGCGTCGACTTTCCGATCAATCCAGCCGAAGCTTTTGTGCTCGGCGGTGCCTTTCTCATGCACGATCTTGGGATGGGGCTTTGCGCCTATCCCGGTGGTGCGGACCAGGTCATCGCCGATCCTGCCTATGCGGGGCTCCTGGCTATCGCGACAGAGCGACTGCAGAATCTGGAACCGGCTGCGGACCAGTCGACGATCAATGTTGTCGCACAAAAGCAGGCACTCGTCGAGCTGCTACGGCGGCGTCATGCCGAACGGGCCCAGCAGTTGCTACGAACCCCCTTCGTCGGACCAGATGGGAGTGACAACTATCTCTTGGCCGATCTCAGTCTCCGACTTGACTACGGAAGCATGATCGGCGAAATTGCCGAGAGTCACTGGTGGGATGTTGGTCGACTACGCGACCTGGACCGGGTGCAGGGTTCCCGCCCGGACCACCCGCCAGCCTGGACCGTGGATCCGCTGAAGATCGCTTGCATTCTGCGCCTGGCCGATGCGGCGCACATAGACAGCCGGCGCGCGCCGAGCTACGTGCACGCGTTCCGGCGTCCGAGTGGCGTCGCCGAAGACCACTGGGTGTTCCAGGAGCGACTGACCCGTCCACAGCTGGACGATGATCGTCTCGTGTATACATCGACGCGACGTTTCGCAGGGGCGGAGGCGCCCGCCTGGTGGTTGGCCCACGAGACAATCCAGATGATTGACGGCGAGCTGCGTCGTGTCGATGCGCTCTGCGCTGACCTCAAGCGCCCCCGTTTCCGGGCCCGGTCGGTCGCTGGTGCGGATGCTCCCGACCGGCTCGCGGCCTACCTGCAGACTGACCGGTGGCGCCCCATTGACGCGCGGATCAGGGTCACCGATGTCGATAAGGTGGTGGGCAATCTCGGTGGAGAAAAGCTGTACGGGAAGCGGCCGGATGTGGCTTTGAGGGAGTTGATCGCCAACGCCTCGGATGCGACATTGGCTCGCGCGGCACGGGAAGGCGCGCCGCCCGGCACGGTCACGATCGGACTGACCCTGGAGGGCGGCTCTTGGTGGCTGACGGTGGCCGACCAAGGGATCGGTATGCAGCCAGACACGATGGTTTCGGCCCTGACCGACTTTGGTTTCTCCCGATGGCGGTCTGCCGACATGTTGACGGAATATCCGGAACTGAGTGGATTCCAGCCCACCGGGCGCTTCGGTATCGGCTTCTTCTCTATCTTCATGATCGCCGATAAGGTGATCGTCCGCAGCCTGGCGCTGGATGAAGCGGCGCGAGATACTCATGTGCTGGAATTTGCGAATGGCGTGTCGGTTCGACCGTTGCTTCGTGCAGCCGAGCGTGCCGAATGGCTCCGTCAGCCAGGAACTGTTATACGCGCCTGCCTGAGGGTGGAGCCGCGGTCCGGCAACGGACTGTTCCGCAATGCGAGTCGACGGCTCACACATACCGAGTACCTGCACGCGATGGTGCTGCCCATGTGCGCTCTGGCGCGGGTGCATGTCGATGTGCAGGGGCCAGACGACCCCCTGCCCGTGCGCCTGGTCAACGCAAATGACTGGTTAGCGATCTCAGACTCGGAATTGTTCGAGCGCGTTTACCTTCGACCCGACGATACCTACGGGCGCCGGCTTGGCCTCGAGGAGTATCACCAACGTTTTCTCGAACGGGCCGAGGAACTACGTGACGAGCATGGTCAAGTGATCGGTAGGGCCATGATGACGTCGATGTGGGAGGGAACCTGCGGAGCAGGGGGTTGGGTGAACTGTCATTCAAAGATATACGTGGGTGGTTTGGAATCCGACACCCTTCGCGAGACCATGGGCGTCTTTGTCGGCAGTCCCCTGACCGCAGACCGGCTGCGGTCATTTCCGGACGCCAACCCCGAGCAGCTCACCAGATGGGCGGAGTCGCAGGCCGATCGGGTGGGCCGCAGCCCGCGAATCGGGTCGGAGCAACGCCAGATCATCGGTAACCTGAGCCGGGCATTGGGCGCTGTGGCACCACAACTGCCATGTGCGTTGTCGAGTGGCCGAGCGCTCGATGTGGCGGATCTGCATGGTTGGCTGGAGGCTCGGAATACAATTCTACTGGTAGACAGTAGTTTCTACGTTCACTACCGGTCGGACGGTACTCCGTGGTTCATTTCTTTCGGTGGCGGCGAGCTGCAATTTCCCGAAGACTGTCTCGTCGTCAATTTCTACTCTGAGTGGCTGTATCCGGAGGAAGTGTTGCCGCGGCCCAAGGATGAGCGCTTTGCCGACACGGAACTGCAGGGAGTGAAATGGAATGCTCGGAGTTGGTGGTATGATACAGGCAATTTCGGATCGGTCGGATTGGTGATACGTGTCATCGCGGCGATGTGGGAGCTTGCGCTGCCCGATCTGCTCGACCTGATGGAGCCGATGCACTTGGATGAGGATGGTGACGAGCGGTGTCCGGTGTCGCTTGTCGGCGGCGGCATCGAACGTGTCGAAATGGTACGGCTGCAGCGCCCGTCTGGTGTGGCAGGTCAGGCCAGGGCGGCCGATAAGTGAAGCGATCACCTCGGCTGGTCAGTTCCGGACGGTTGCCGGTGGGGCGTGGTGGCGACCCGCGACGACGGGCTGGTCAGCGCGATGAGCGCTGGTCCCCCGATCCGGACTGTGTGGGGATCCACAAAGACGCCGCAGCTCAGACTGAGTTCCAACTCGAGCGGTACCGCTACATCCTGCAGCAGATCCACGCCGCCAACGAGAATGTTCACCGCTTCCTCGGCATCTACCAGACGCTGGCCACGACGCTGATCGGCGCGGCATTGGCTCTGTTCGTCGGTTACCGCGACTGGAATATTCCAACGGGCACTGTTCGGGCGGGAATTCTTGCTCTCCTGTGGTTGGTGACCGTCGTTGCAGCCTTTACGGTCCTTGTGGTGGTCGTTGGCGTCCTGACCTGGCTCGACTACCGCCACGAAGAGTGTCAACTGTTGTCCGACGTCCTGCAGCCGGACTTCCGGGCGCCACCGACGTTACGCAATTTCTACCGATGGTACGAGACGTACATTATCGTCTTCATTGCGGGGACGGTCGCTGCGATGTGGTGGTCCGCGCTGGAGTTGATCATTCCTGCTGTCCGTCCTTAGCGGATGTCGTGATCGTGCGATGCCTTACACCAAGTCTGGGCCGACCACTACGACCACTGCGCTGACATCACCGGGCGTGCCGCCGAACGCGGTTAGGCCTCAGTGGGCACGGACACTTCAGCTTTTCATCGCCGCAACCGCCCCGCCATACCACGAACTCCTCCTGCGGGCGGCGGCGGTGACGCCGACCTTCCCGAACGCGTCGCCTGCAGCGTCACCACCGCCGCCTGCGCCCAGCGGTGGAACAACCACCCGTGGACGCCTGACCGTGCAGCGCAAGAGTGCTGCCGGAAAAGGCACGTTGCGGTGTGGAGGCGTGCGTCCTAGCGTGTGCGACACAGATGAATAGGCGTCGATGGTTGGAGGCGTGGATGCGGGCGGTGGTCGCTGTCGTTGTCGCCAGCCTCACCATGGCCGTCGCCCCGGCCGGAGCGGCCCTGGCCGGGACGGCCAGCGGGGCGACCCTCGCGTGGCGGGCGTGCCCCGGTGTCGATGACACGCGCCTGCGCTGTGCCACCGTCGAGGTGCCGCTCGACCATGCGCGGCCGGCCGGCCCCAGGATCGACATCATGATCTCCCGGCTGGCCGCGACCGACCCGGCGCTGCGCCGCGGTGTACTGGTCACCACGGGTGGCGGACCGGGTGGTGCCGGTGTGCCCGAGCCGCTGAACCTCGCCGCCGTCGTCGATCCGGCGGTGCTCGCCCGGTACGACATCGTCGGGTTCGACATGCGCTTCGTCGAACGCAGCACCCCGATCACCTGCGGCCAGCCGGAGGAGGAACCGGGCGGCTACTGGGTGCGCACCGCGACGTACCAGTCCCTGGAGGACACCGCCGTCGAGGCCCGTGAGTACGCCCGTGCCTGCGCCCGGCACGCCGGTTGGGCGTTGCCGTTCGCCACGACCGCGCAGGCCGCCCGCGACATGGACGCCATCCGGGCAGTCCTCGGCGAGCGGAAGCTGTCCTTCCTCGGGGGGTCGTACGCGGCGATGCTCGGCGTCGCGTACGGCACGCTCTTCCCGCACCGGGCGGACCGGTTCGTGCTGGACAGCCCGGTCGACCTCGACCTCGCCTGGCGGCCCTACGAGCTGGAACGGCTCCCGGCCTTCGAGGACAACTACGCCGCCTTCACCGGGTATCTCGCCGACAACGACGCGACGTTCGGGCTCGGTGGCACGCCGACCGAGGTCGCGCAAACCCTGAGCGGGGCTTTCGCCGAGGCGGCGCTCGACCCGATCGTGGCCGGGGACCACGCGTGGACCGCCGGCGAACTCGGCTCCCTGACGGTCATCGCGACGTACTTCGAGCAGTTCTGGCCGGTGGTCGCGACCGACCTGGCCGCCATCCTCGCCCACATCCCGCCGCCGATCCCCCTCGACCCGCGGCCGGCCCCCCTGCCCGGGACCCCGGGCGTGCCGGCGGACAACCACACCGCGGTCAACATGGCGTTCCGCTGCGGCGACGACGCGTGGCCCCGTGACCTGGCGACCTACCGCCGCGACCTGAACCGACTCGGCACCCGCCATCCGGTCTTCGGTCCGTCGATCGCCAACGTCAACCCCTGCGCCTTCTGGCCGGTCAGCCGGGACAACACACCGCCGCTGGTCGGCAACCGGGCACCGGCGGCACTCGTCGTCGCCGCACTGCGCGACGCCTCGGTGCCGCCGGCCAACTCGATCGCGACCGCCCGGGCCATCACCGGCTCCCGGCTGGTCACTGTGGACAAGCAGACCCATGTGCCGCTGCTCAGCGGCCAGGCTAACGCCTGCCTGACCGGCACCGTCACCGCCTACCTGGTGCACGGGCAGCTGCCGAGGCACGACACGGCCTGCTGACGGCGCCTTGCCGGGTCGTCGCGGCGTGTTCGGCTGCGGTACGTGGCGGAGCGAGCGGGTGCTCCGCCAGGCGACCGCCGTTGGCCGTAGCTACGAGGGGAACCGCCGCCACTGCCCCTCGGAGACGACCTCGACGACGCCGTCGGTCACCGTGATGGCCGTCTGATCGTCGATGGCGTACGCCGGACCCGCGATCTCGGCCGCCCATCTCTCGGCATCAGCCATGGTGTTGTCGGGCTCAAGACCCAGGTGCGGGAAGATCGAGAAGTCGACGACTCCCAGTGTGCGGTCGTCGGGCGCGGACTGCCACGCGACGAATTCCGCGCCGATCCGGGGGGTCAGCACCATGCTCCCCGCACTCAGCCCCACCCAGACGGTGTCCGGCAGTGACGGCAGGAGGTCCGCCAGCCCGGAGTGCCGCATCCAGTGGCACAGGTATGCCGCATCGCCGCCGGCCACGAGGATGACGTCGGCGTCCCGCACCCAGGGAACCCACCGCTGCCCGCCGATGCTGGGCAACGCCGTCAGCTCCAGGACACCCAGCGACTCCCAGCCCAGGCCGCACATGGGCAGCGGCGTCTGACCGGTGATGAAACGCCAGGCCGAGGCTGGTCCGGACACGGGGTTGCCGTACAGCGCCGTGGGGATGCAGAGGGCACTGGAGGCGGCGATCGGTTTGCCCAGTAGGTCGACCAGCGCCTCGTGGATACTCCCGTTCGTGACCCCTGCGGACGTGAGGAGGAGCCGCACGCGTGCCTCCTGTCCGTAGCGCTCGCGACTGCCCGCCATGATAGTTGCGCACCATCGGTCGGTGTCCGCAGACGGGTCCGTCCGGAGCAATTTGCCGACGCCATTGTCAGTCCTGGGATTTGCAGCGCCCTTGCGGCGATCGGACGCGTCGCTGACCCGGCCCGACGGCCTCGGTGCACCGCACCGGCTTTTTCGCGACAAACCGGACGAGTCAGGTGTGACCCTTGCCTCATCATCGACTGGTCTCTATCTTTGATGGAAAGCGCTTTCCCAAACCAGGTGCTCCCGCTCGAAAGGTGAGATCAGATGAGACGCAAAGTCGCCTCGCGGTGGCTGGCCGGCAGCGCCACCGTGGTCGCAGGCGCCGTCGTCGCGCTGGCGCTACAGATTCCCAGCGCCTCGGCCGCCACGAACCTGAGCCTCGGCGCCGGCGCCGACGGCTCCAGCAAGGCCAGCGGTACCAGCTACGGCAACGTCATCGACGGCAACACCGGCACCTACTGGTCGCCGAGCGGATCGACCGGCACGATCTCGGTCAAGTGGGGCAGCGCCACCACGGTGTCCTCGGCCGTCATCGTGCTGGCCTCGGGCGGCGGCTCGATCAGCGGCTGGCAGCTCAAGAACAACGACACGGGCGCCGTCCTGGCCAGCGGCAGCAGCGCCCCGAGCACCGTCAACTTCTCCTCGACGTCGCTGAAGAAGATCTCCTTCGTCATCACCGGCGCGTCCGGCACCCCGCGGATCGCCGAGTTCGAGACGTACTCCAGCGGCGGGTCGACCCCGACCTCCGGTCCCACCAGCAGTCCGACGTCCGGCCCGACCAGCAATCCGGGCACGCCGACCGGAGCGTGGCCGTCGTCGGCCGGCTCGGTCAGCATCTCCGGCACGGTCAACGTCTCCGGCACGTTCGACGGCGGGATGAAGACCTACTGCTGCATCGGTGACGGTGGGCAGGGCGAGTCGCAGGACCCGATGTTCAAGATCGCCAACGGTGGCACGCTGCAGAACGTCATCCTCGGTTCGCCGGCCGGCGACGGCGTGCACTGCGAAGGCACCTGCACCCTGCGCAACGTGTGGTGGAACGACATCGGTGAGGACGCCGCCACCTTCAAGCAGACCAACGGCGGCACCTCGTACATCATCGGTGGCGGTGCGCGCAGCGGCAGCGACAAGACCTTCCAGCACAACGGCAACGGCACGGTCAACATCTCCGGCTTCTACCTGAAGGGGTCCGGCAAGCTGTACCGCGGCTGCGGCAACTGCACCACCTCGTACACCCGCCACGTGCGTATCGACAACGTCCTGGTCGACGACATCGACATGCTCGCCGGCATCAACAGCAACTGGAACGACACCGCCACGATCACCCGCGTGGTCGTGATCGGCTCGGCCACCATCTGCGGCAAGTACAAGGGTGTGCCCAAGGGCAGCGAACCCAGCTACCTCGGTGAGGGCTGGAACGACGCCAACTGCAAGGTCAACAGGAGTGACGTCACCTTCCGGTAGTCACCCCGGACGAGGTCCTGCGCAGCGGGGCATCCGCGCCAGACGGGTGCTCCGCTGCGCTGCGGCCGGGCGGACGGACGGACGGACGGACGGACGAATGCTGGACACCGGGTCCGGCTGGCGCGTCGCCCGCGTCGCGGGCGTACCGGAGAACGCGTACGCCACCGCGACGGTCGTCGGCGGTGACCGCCCGGAACGGACCCGGGCGCATCGCCGTCAGCGCCCGACCCGCTCCGCGCCGCCGGGGTCACGTCGGCAGCGGTAGCGCCCGTTGGCGGACGTCGACGTAGCGCTCGTAGACCCCGGGGGTGCCGTCGGCGGTGGCCTCCTCGGCCTCCACCGGCCACGGCGGCGGCTCGACGTCGCCGGACAGCGCCCAGGCGGCCTGCCGCGCCGCGCCGAGCGCCACGTACTCGGCGGGGCGCGGCACGCTCACCGGCGCACCGAACAACGCCGGTGCGACCGCCCGCACCGCGCGGGACCGCGCCGCACCGCCGATCAGCAACACCCGGTCGACCGGGACGTCCTGGGCGCGCAGCGCGTGGAGGGCGTCGGCGATGCCGCCGAGCATGCCCTCCACCGCGGCCCGCGCCAGGTTCGCCGCCGACGCGTTCGCCCGGGTCAGGCCGGCGAGTAGGCCACGCGCGTCGGGCAGATCGGGGGTGCGTTCCCCGTCCAGGTACGGCAGCAGGGTCAACCCGCCCGCGCCGGGTTGCGCCGCGAGCGCCAGGTCGTCCAACTCCGCCAGTGACCGGCCCAGCAGGTCGGCGACCGTGACCAGCACCCGGGCCGCGTTGAGCGTGCAGACCAGCGGCAGGAACCGGCCGGTCGCGTCGGCGTACCCGGCCACCAGCCCGCTGGCGTCGGCGGTCGGTACGTCGCTGCGCCCGTACACGCACCCCGAGGTGCCCAGCGAGACCACCACGTCACCCGGCCGCAGGTCGACGCCGAGCGCCCCGCCCATGGTGTCGCCGGTGCCGGCCGAGAGCAGCGCCCCGGAGGCGGTCTCCCCGACCACCTCGGCCGGCCCGGCCACCCGGGGGAGTGCCACGTCCCGACCGAACGCGAGCCGCACCAGGTCCTGCCGGTACGCGCCGACGGCCGGTGACCAGTAGCCGGTGCCGGACGCCTCACCCCGGTCGGTCGTCGGCTCCCCGCCGTCGGCGCGCAGCCGGTGGGTGAGCCAGTCGTGGGGTAGCAGCACCATGCTGGTGCGGTCCGCCAGCTCGGGCTCGGCGCGGGAGAACCAGCGCAGCTTGGTGACCGTGAAGCTGGCCACCGGCACCAGCCCGACGGCGTCGGCCCATGCCTTCGGGCCGCCGAACTCGGTGGTCAGGTCGACGGCGGCACGCGCCGAGCGGGTGTCGTTCCACAGGATGGCGGGGCGCAGCACCTCGCCCGCGTCGTCGAGGCAGACCATGCCCTGCTGTTGTCCGGCGACGCCGATCGCGGCGACTCCGTCCAGCAGGCCGGCGCTGGCCTGCTCGTACGCGGCCCACCACGACCGTGGGTCGATCTCGGTGCCGTCGGGGTGTGGGGCGCGGCCCGCGCGGAGCACCTCGCCGGTCTCGGCGTCGCAGACCACGACCTTGGTCGACTGGGTCGACGAATCGACCCCGGCGACGAGGGTCCTCGCGTCACCCATGGCGATGCCTCCGTAGCTCGGGACCCGACCCTACGTCCAGCACCCGGATTAGTTCAATGGCTATGCAAAATTCGGCGTCGCCTTGACCGTGGAGCACCGTCGACGACGTTGCTCATCGCCGTGGCGTCCGAGGCGCGTGCTGCTGCGAGCCGTACCGCTCGACGAGCACGGTGCCGATCGCGGCCAGCTGGTCCCGCACCCCCGGCGGGCCGGTCACCTCGAGGTAGTCGACCAGCCCGGCAAGCTCGCCGGCGAGGATCCTCTCGTCGTTGCCGCGGATCACGACCTCGATACGGCCGTCGGTGGTGGAGCCTCCCACGTCGAGTCGAGCGCCGAACCCCATCCGGAGCACGCCTACCGCGTGGGGCGTGCACGTCGCGTGGGCCTCGACCGGTGTCCGCCGGCGCTCGACCTCGTCGGCGATCTCGCGCCAGCTCTCGGCGAGGTCGAAGTCCTCGGGTCGGTGCACGGGATCGGTGGTCGGGGCGACGGAGGACACGCGGTCGATCCGGAAGGTCCGCCGGCCGGTCCCGGTGGTGGCGACGAGGTACCACGACGGACCCTTGGCGACGATGCCCAGCGGGTGGACGGTCCGCTCGGTGCCGGTGCGTTCCCGGTCGACGTAGCCGAGCCGGACCTGGACGCCGCGGATCACCGCGTCCTGGAGTTCGCCGAGGAAACGCGGCGGTCGGGCCTCGACCGGGCTCGACCCCCACCGTTGCGGGTCCATGACGAGTGACGACGACGCCGCTTCGGCCTGCGCCCGGAACGGCTCCGGCAGGGCGTGGGCGAGTTTGCGCAGCGCCGCCTTCACCGTCGGCGTGACCGCCGAGGCCGGGCCGGCGACCAGGAACAGGGCGCGGGCCTCACCCGCGGTCAACCCGGACAGGTCGGTGCGGGCGCCGCCCACCAGGCGCCAGCCGCCGCCCCGGCCCTGCACGGAATACACCGGTACGCCGGCCATGCCCAGGGCGTCGAGGTCGCGGCGGGCGGTGCGCTCGGAGATCTCCAGCTCCCGGGCGACCTCCGCCGCGGTCACCTGTTCGCGCTGTTGCAGCAGGAGGAGGATGGCCACCAATCGGTCGGCTCGCACCCGGACGACACTGCCACGGAAACCGGTCAGGAGGTGACCGGTTTCGGTCGGCATGATGCCGGCATGACAACCGATTTTCCCGAGCCCACCCGCATCGCGGTCAACGGTGTGGAACTCGAAGTCTTCGAAGCCGGCCGGCACAACGCAGGTAGTCCCATCGTGCTCTGTCACGGCTGGCCGGAGCACGCCTTCTCCTGGCGTCATCAGGTGCCGGCCCTGGCGGCGGCGGGCTACCACGTGATCGTCCCCAACCAACGGGGCTACGGCAACTCGTCCCGTCCCGCCGACGTGACGGACTACGACATCGCCCAGCTGTCCGGTGACCTCGTCGCCCTCCTCGATCACTACGGCTACGCCGACGCCACCTTCGTCGGCCACGACTGGGGCGCATTCGTCGTCTGGGGCCTGACCCTGCTGCACCCGCACCGGGTCAACGGCGTGGTGGCGCTGAGCGTGCCCTACCAGGAGCGCGGAGAGGTGCCGTGGATCGAGGCTATGGAGGCCGTGCTCGGCCCCGACTTCTACTTCGTGCACTTCAACCGGCAGCCGGGCGTCGCGGACGCCGTGTTCGAGGAGAACCCGTTCCGGTTCCTGCGGAACCTGTACCGGAAGAACGTGCCCCCCGCAGAGCCCCAGCCGGGCAACGCCCTGATCAACCTCGCCAGGGCGGAAACCCCGCCCGGTGAGCCCGTCATGAGCGACGACGAGCTGGCGGTCTTCGTCTCCGCCTTCGAGTCGGCAGGCTTCACGGGCGGAATCAACTGGTACCGGAACCTGGACCGCAACTGGCGGCTGCTGGCAGCTGCGGACCCGATCATCCGACAGCCCACCCTCATGATCTACGGCGACCGTGACCCGGTCGCCAGGGCGGAGAGGTTGACGGCATTCGTGCCGAACGTGGACGTGGTCGGTCTGGACTGCGGTCACTGGATCCAACAGGAGAAACCGCAGGAGACGACCGGGACGATCCTGGCGTGGCTGGACCAGCGGGCAGCCGCACCGGCGTACGCCCCGTAGGTCGGCATGGCGGCCTTGCCGCCGATCGAGCTGATGTTGATCACGCGACCCCCGCCGTGCAGGGGCGCGGGCAGGAGTGCCTGGGTGACGGCGACGTTGCCGAACAGGTTGACCTCGAACACCCGCCGCCACTGCGCCATCGGCAGTGCTTCGACCGGCGCGTTCACCGGGATTCCCGCGTTGTTGACCAGCGCGTGCACCGTGCGCGGGTCGTCGCCGACCCGGGCGGCGAGGGCCGCCACCTGCTCGGCGTCGGTGATGGCGAGGATGACCGGTTCGACGCCGGTCGTACGGATGGCGTCGGCGTCGGTGCCGCGTCGCACCCCGGCCAGGACATGGAATCCCGCCGGGCAAGTTCGCGGGTGGGTGACGTTCGCCGCGATACCGATCGGCCGTTGGTGATTGGTGGAACCGGGCGGATAGCTTCGAGTTCTCAAGGTGGGCGACGGGCGGAGGATGGATGACGCGTGGCAACGCTGAGTATCGCTACACGAACACGGCGATAATGTCGGTGGCGGCTGTGGAAGCTCCGGTCGTCGTCACCTCCGACCAGTTCGACGAGCAGCTGAGCGAGACCTTCCGGCGGCTGAGGTTGCGCCCACGGATGCTTCAGCGGATCGCCGGCGTCCAGGAGCGGCGTTGGTGGCCGGAGGGTTTCGGGTTTGCCGACGCGGCGGCGACTGCCGGAGCGAAGGCGCTGTCGGAGGCGGGTGTCGACGCGCATGACGTCGGCCTGCTGATCAACACGTCCGTGTCTCGAGCGCATCTGGAGCCATCGACGGCGGTGGCGATCCACCACGCCCTGGACCTGCCGCCGTCGGCCTTGAACTTCGACATCGCCAATGCCTGCCTCGGGTTCGTCAACGGGATCCAGGTCGCTGCCAACATGATCGACGCCGGACAGATCCGGTACGCGCTGATCGTGGCGGGCGAGAGTGCCCGCGAGGCGCAACAGGCGACGGTCGAGCGGTTACGCCGGTCCGACTCCACCCGCGACGACGTCCGGGAGCAGTTCGCCACGTTGACCCTCGGGTCAGGCGCCGCCGCGATGGTGCTGGCCGCCGCCGACGCCCACCAGGAGGGGCACCGCCTGGTCGGCGGGGTGAGTCGGGCGGCCACGCAACACCACACGCTGTGTGTCGGGGACAGCACGCGGATGCGTACCGACGCGAAGGGTCTGCTCGACGCGGGGGTGGACCTCGCGGCGGCGGCCTGGGCGCGCGCCGGGGCGTGGGACTGGCAGAACATGGACCTCTACGTCATGCACCAGGTTTCGGCGGCGCACACGCACGGCGTCGTCAGCCGGCTCGGCCTCGACCCTCGGAAGGTTCCCGAGACGTTCCCGTTGTGGGGAAACGTCGGCCCGGCGTCGCTGCCGCTGACCCTGGCTCACCACGCCGGATCGCTCAACTCAGGTGACCGGGTGCTGTGTATGGGGGTCGGCTCCGGCCTGAACACGTGTGCCCTGGAGATCGTGTGGTGAGCAATCGAGACACCGTGTCGCCGCTCGGGCTGTCGGGACTGGACAGTGCCTGGTCCCGGTGGGTCACCGCGGTAGACAGTCAGGGCGTGCAGCGCACCTGGCATGTGCTGGACACCGCTGCCGAGGAGTCGGCCGGTCCGGTCCGACCCGTGGGGACCATCCTGTGCGTGCACGGCAATCCGACCTGGTCGTACCTGTGGCGACACCTGTTGGCCCGGTTCGGGCGGGTTGACGCACCGGCGTGGCGGGTGGTCGCCGTGGACCACCTGGACATGGGGTTCTCCGAGCGCACCGGCACCGTACGTGGGCTGGCGCAGCGGATCGACGACCTCACCACGGTTACCGACGCGCTGGGACTGACCGGGCCGGTGGTCACGGTCGGGCACGACTGGGGCGGGTCCATCTCGTTGGGCTGGGCACTGCGGCACCGTGATCAACTACGCGGTGTCGTGTTGACCAACACCGCGGTGCACCAGCCGAGTGGGTCGCCGGCGCCCACGCTGATCCGCCTGGCCCGGCTGCCCGGCGTGCTGCCGGCGGTGACCGTGCGGACCCCGACGTTCCTGCAGGCCACCCTCGCCCTGGCGAACCCGTGGCTGCCGGAGCCGGCGCGAGAGGGCTATCTCGCTCCGTACCGTGGGGCGGACCGGCGGGCGGCGATCGGCGGCTTCGTCGCGGACATCCCGCTCGGATCCGACCACGCGAGCTGGCAGGCGCTGCAAGACGTCGCACAGGGTCTGCACACGCTGGCGGAGATCCCGACACTGCTGTTGTGGGGGCCGCGTGACCCGGTCTTCGGCGACGTGCATCTGCGGGACCTGCGCAACCGGTTGCCGCATGCGCGGTTGCACCGGTTCGAAGGCGCCGGTCACCTGCTCCCCGAGGATGCTGATGTCGCCGGTGCGGTGGCTCGGTGGCTGGTTGAACTGGACCGCCGGCCCGCCGACCCGACTCCGGCATCTGCACCGGCACCGGCGGTGCCATGGCGTCCGCTGTGGGCGGCGTTGGCCGAGCGCGCCGAGGACCGGTCGGTCGCCCTGGTGGAGCTGGCGAACAACGGCCGGCAGGTCAGCTGGTCCCTGTTGTGGCAGCGGATCCGGGAGATCGGGGCCGGGTTGTCGGCCTCCGGAGTGCGCCGCGGTGATCGGGTGGCACTACTCGTACCGCCCGGGGCCGACCTGACCGCCGCCGTCTACGCGTGTCTTCGCATCGGTGCGGTGATCGTGGTGGTCGATCCGGGTCTGGGACTGGCCGGCATGAGTCGGGCCCTGCGCAGCGCGGACCCCGCGCACCTGGTGGCCGTCGGCCGGGGCCTCGCCGTCGCCCGGGCCATGGGCTGGCCCGGACGGCGTATCGGAGCCGGGCCGGGTGCCGCCGCGTTGGGGGCGTTGACCCTGGGTGGGCTTGCCCGCCTCGGTGTCGACGTCCGGGAACTTCCGGCCCCCCCACAACCGGACGACGACGCGGCCGTGCTGTTCACCTCCGGTTCCACCGGGCCGGCGAAGGGTGTGGTTTACACCCATCGCCAACTCGCCGCGATGCGTGACGCGCTGTTCGAGCTCGGGGTGAACACCGACGCCGGGATCGTGGCGGCTTTCGCGCCGTTCGCACTGTTCGGGCCGGCTCTCGGTGCCCCTTCGGCGATCCCGGACATGAGGGTCACCGCACCAGGGACGTTGACCGCCACCGCCCTCGCCGAGGCGGCAGCCGCGGTCGACGGCTCGGCGGTGTTCGCGTCACCGGCCGCGCTACGCAACGTGGTCGACACCGGCGACGCGTTGGACGATCGTCACCGCGCCGCGTTGCAGGGGGTGACATTGCTGCTCAGCGCGGGCGCGCCGGTGCCCGCCGCGCTGCTCACCCGGACGCGGGTGCTGATGCCCAAGGCGCAGCCGCACACCCCCTACGGAATGACCGAGGTTCTCCCGGTCACCGACGTCACCCTCGACGAGATCGTCGACGCCGGGCCGGGCGACGGTGTCTGCGTCGGCCGGCCGTTGCCCGGTGTCCAGGTGGCGATCGCGGCCCTGGACACGACCGGCACGCCTGCCGAGCAACCCGGTTGCGCTCCTGGGCGCACCGGCGAGATCCTGGTCAGGGCCGCGCATGTCAAGGACCGATACGACGGGCTCTGGCTGACCGAGCGGGACAGCTCCCGCAATCCCGGATGGCACCGCACGGGCGACGTAGGCTACCTGGATTCCGACGGCCGACTGTGGGTGCAGGGTCGACTTGCCCACGTCCTGGTCACGTCCGACGGCGTGCTCACTCCGGTCGGGACCGAACAGCGAATCGAGTCGTTGCCGCAGATCGCGCGGGCCGCAGTGGTCGGTGTGGGACCGCCCGGGGTGGCAAAGGTCGTGGTCATCGCCGAAACCCTGCCCGGGAGCCGCCGTGCCCGAATGGCCAGCCGTGACCTGGCCGCCGCGGTACGCGCCGCAGCCGCGACACCCGTCGCGGCCGTGTTGGTGGTCCCGGCCCTGCCCACGGACATCCGCCACAACTCGAAGATCGACCGTACCCGGCTGCGGCACTGGGCGGAACGAGTGCTCGCCGGCGGGGGGTTGCGCCGCCCGTGAAGATCCTCGTCACCGGTGCCAGCGGCATGCTCGGCGGCGCCACCGCCGCGGCTGCGCGGATGCGCGGCGACCACGTCCGCGTCCTGCAGCGTCGGCCCAGCGGCCTGGTCGGGGTCGACGAGCACCGCGGCGACATCACCGATCCGGAAGCGGTACGCGTGGCCACCGAAGGCGTCGACGCCGTGGTCCATCTGGCCGCGAAGGTGTCGATGACCGGGCCGTGGCAACACTTCGCACACACCAACATCGGTGGTACGGCCACCCTGCTCGCCGCCGCCCGGGCAGCCGGCGTGACGCGATTCGTGCACGTGTCCTCGCCGTCGGTGGCCCACCACGGCACCGGCCTGGCCGGCGTCGGCGCCGGCGCCGCCGACCCGGACCGTGCCCGGGGCCACTACGCCCGGAGCAAGGCCTCGGCGGAGTTGCTCGCGCTGGCCGCCGACTCGCCCGGCTTCGCCGTGGTGGCGATCCGCCCCCACCTGGTCTGGGGGCCGGGCGACACCCAGTTGGTGGGTCGGATCGTCGAGCGGGCCCGGGGCAACCGGCTGGCACTGGTCGGCCGGGGAACCGCCCTGATCGACACGACGTACGTCAGCAACGCCGCCGACGCCCTCGTCGCCGCGATCGACCGGGCCCCCGAGGTCGGCGTACACGGACAGGCATTTGTCGTGACGAACGGTGAGCCGCGGACGGTGCACGAGCTCGTCGACCGGATCTGCGTCGCCGCCGGTACGGCGTCACCGAGGCTCCGGGTGCCGGTGGCCGTGGCAAAGGCCGGCGGCGCCGTGGTGGAGCGGCTCTGGTCGGCGCTTCGGCGCACCGAGGAACCGCCCATGACCCGGTTCCTGGCCGAGCAGTTGTCCACCGCCCACTGGTTCGACCAACGCCGGACCCGGGAGGCACTGGGCTGGTCACCGCAGGTGACGCTTGAGGAAGGCTTCGTTCGGCTGGCCATGGCGTACCGGAGCACGGTCCCCGCCCCCGCAGCCACTGGCGGGGACTGAGCGCGGCACCGCCGACCACGCCGGTGGCGACACCGCGCATGCCGGGACCGCGCCGCTCGTGGTGCCGTCACTTGTCGTAGTCATAGTCATGCTTGTTGTGCGCCGGTGCCGGCCTGCTTCCTCGTGGTGGGGTCGCTGGCGCTTGACGGGTGGCCTGCGTGCGGTGCCCGGGCAGGGACTCCGACGCGAGAAGGGCGAGTAGCTTCTCGATTCGTTCGGTGCCCGGCTGGTGGCCGGTCAGGGTGTGCGACTGGGCCGCCAGCCCGGCGCTGCGCCGGGCGGCGACCACGTCACCGGCCGAGTATTCGGCTGCGGCGCGGGCGGCGAGCGCCCGGCCTTCGAGCAGCAGATAGCCGCACTGCCGCGTGATGGACAGCGCCGCATGGCACCAGGAGGGTGCCGCAGGCTCGTCGATTTCGGCGAGGCTGACGGTGATGTCGGCCTCGATGTACCGATCCGCGGTGGTGCGCGCGGTTCGCAGGGCATCCAACAGGGTGCCGGGTTTCCGCTCGACGACGCCCAGGATGTGGAGAGCGAGCGCTTCGACCCGGGGCTCGACCGGTGCGCGCGCCATGTCGAGTGCCTGCCGGGCGAGGCTGGCCGCGTGCGGATGGTCGCCACGGTCGCAGTGGACCCGAGCCAGCGCGCACAGGGTGGTGGCACGGCCCCGGCTGCCCGTCTGCTCATGGAGTTCCAGCGCCTCGGTCAGTGTCCGTAGTGCATCGTCGGACCGGCCGAGAAGGTGGTAGACGACGCCCAGGTTGCTCAGGATGAGGGCCCGGCTGGAGGTTGCCCCGCCCTGGTGTGCCAGGGTGAGCGCCGCGTGGTGATGGTCTGCGGCCTCGCGGAGCCGTCCGAGGTCGGCGCAGACCAGTCCGAGGTTGTTGTGGTTGACGGCGACGCCTGCGGTCCGGCCGTTGCGCCGGTTGAACTCCAGCGCCCGCTCCATGACCCGCAGGGCTTCACGCGGCTGGCCGGTCATCCGGAAGACCGGTCCCAGGTTGCCCAGCGCGGCCGCCTCGCCGTCGCGCCACCCTGAACGGTTCGCGGCGAGCAGCGCCAGCTGGTAGTCGTCGATCGCCTCGGGGAACCGTTCCAGCCGCCAGTGCAGGGCGGCGAGACTCAGCCGGGCCGCCGCCTCGGCCTGCTCGTGCCGGTCGGCCCGGGCCGCGGAAAGACCGATCCTCGCGACCTCGGACCATTGCGTGGTGTGCATCCCCAGCCACAGGTAGCCGCGTAGCGCGTCCGCCAACGACCAGGCGAAGGTGTGCAGTTCCTGGTGCGCGGCATGGCGTGTCACGGCGACGAGGTTGTGCCGGTGCGCGTCGAGCCAGGCGAGAGCGTCGACATGGGCGGCGAATCGCATCGGTGGACCGGCGGGCGCGGGTAGCTGCGTGGGTACGCGCAACACCTGTGGATACAGCCGGTCGGCTGCGGCGTACACGCTGAAGAGGTACCAGGACAACAGGTCGACGAGTCTGTCCCGGTTGTCCTCGACCGCCGCCAGCTCGGTCACGTACCGGCCGAGCAGGTCGTGGGTGCCGAAATGGCCCGGCGTCCGCTCCTGCGCCAGGTGCGCGTCGGCGATCCGGGCGAGCATGTCCGCCGCCTCGCCGGTTTCGCACCGCAGCATCGCGGCGGCCGACTCCGCTGTCACGTCGCAGCCGGGCACCAGGCCGAACAGCCGGAAGAGCCGCTGGAGTCGCGGTGGCAGAGTCCGGTAGGAAACGGCGAACGCCGAACGCACCGCGACCTGCTCGTCGTCACGGACGGTCAGCACGGTCAGCGGGTCGCCCGCGCGAAGCCGCGCCAGGTAGCCGCTGACCATCTCGTGCGGGCGGGCGTGCAGGTCTGCTGCGGCGATGCGCAGGGCCAGCGGCAGGTGTGCGCAGTCACGGGCCAGTTCGGCGAGAGCGTCCCGCTGCTCGACGACCCGTTCCGCGCCGATGACGCGGGTCAACAGTTCGGTGGCCTCCTGCGGCGCGAGCACGTCCAACGACAGCCGCTGCGCGTCGTGCCGGGCGGCCAGCCCACCGAGGCGATCACGGCTGGTCACGATCACCAGGCAGCCGGCGCCGCCGGGCAACAGCGGCCGTACGTGCGCGGTGTCGCGGGCGTTGTCCAGCAGGATCAGCATCCGCCGGTCGGCGAGCACGCTGCGGTAGAGATCCGTCGCCTCGTCGACGTCGTCCGGCACCCGGGTGGGCGGCACACCGAGCGCGCGAAGGCAGCGCGACACCGCCTCCAGCGGTGCTGTCGCCGCGCCGGGCGAGTAACCGCGCAGGTCCAGGAAGAGCTGCCCGTCGCCGAAGAGTGGCCGTACCTGGTGCGCCCACCGGACCGCCAGCGCCGTCTTGCCCACCCCGGCCGTCCCGATGATCGCGACGACCGCCAGGGCGCCGCTTTCCCGGGCCTGGTCCAGCATCGTGTCCATCGCGGCGAGTGCGTCGCCGCGACCGGTGAAGGTGGACAGGCCGGCGGGCAGTTGGGCGGGACGCGGAGCGGATCCGGGTTCCCGGACCGGTGGTGCGGGCCTGTTCGGCGGAAACTGTTGCCGCAGTACCCGTACGTGGGCCTCCGCGAGCAGCGCTCCCGGCTCGATGCCCAGCTCGTCGGCGAGGAGGCGGCGGATCCGCTCGAACACCCGCAGCGCCTCGGCCCGGTGTCCCGATCCGGCCAGTGCCGTCATCAGCCGCACGGCTAGGCCCTCGTGCCACGGGTTCCCGGTGACCAGCTCGCGCAACGGCGCCACCACGGCGGCGTGTCGACCGAGTGCGAACTCGGCGTCGAACAGGTCCTCGGACGCGGCAAGCCGCTTGTCGTGCAGGGCGGCGGCGGCCGCCGGTACGAACGCGCCGGACGCCCCGGCGAGTGCCGGGCCACGCCACAGCGCCAACGCCTGCCGTAACAGGATGGTGGCCCGTTCGTGCTCGCCGGAGTCGGCATACCGACGGGCAGCTTCGGTCAGCCCGGAGAAGACCACCACGTCCAGGTCGTCGCCGGCCAACTCAAGGCGGTATCCGCCGGAATCGGAATAGATCGTCTCGGGTATCCCGGCCGCACGGGTCAGTTGTCGCAACCGGGAGACACAGACCTGGACCTGCGCGCGTGCGCGGGTGGGGAGAGCTCCGCCCCACAGCGCCTCGGTCAACTGCTCCGCCGACACCACCACGTTGGCATTGAGCAACAGAAACGCCAGCACAGCGCGTTGTTGGGGTCGTCCCAGCGGCACTCGCCCGCCCCGCACCACGGCCTCGACCGGGCCGAGCAAGCGCCATGTCATCCAGCCCCCACATCGATGTATCGAACTTGATTCTATGTGTCGCCTCCAGGGCGGCTATCGGATGGCTAGCCGATGGCAAGCCGGGCCGCGCAGCCTGATGGAGCCGGGCGGACGGTCCGGAACATGGGGTAAAGGAGCTTCAATGAGACGAAGAATCCGCGCGGCTCTCCTCGCGGTGACGACACTCAGCGTGGTCGTCGCGTCGGTCGGGGTCGCGCAGGCCGACGAGTCGTCGCAGTCGTCGCAGCCAGCGCAGTCGTCACTGCGCGACGCACGGGCCGCCGCAGCCGCGTCGGGCGGGCTGAGCCACGCCGCGAAGGGCGGGATCGGCATCGCCGCGACGTGGTTCACCGGCACCCTCGCCGCCGGCGGCACACAGGGCTGGACCTGGACCAACGCCCCGGCCGACGCCGCCTACGTGGTCGGCTACAACCCGGTCGGCGCGACCACCTCGGCCACCTGCCAGTTCGAGACGATCAACAGCCGGTACGTCCAACTGCCCACTGGGGAGCGGCAGTACCAGTTCACCCTCAAGAACGTCGGCTCGATCGCCTGTGGTGCGACGGTGCAACTCACGGCGGTGACCAGTACGTTCCTCGGCTCGACCGGCGGCGTCAGCCCGGGTGGCACCCAGACGAGCCTGTGGAACGTCCCCTGGAACACCATCTGGGTGCCCGCTCTGAACCCGAGCGGCGCCACGGGTTCGGCGGCCTGTCAGTTCCAGGTGTCGCGCATCTGGACCGTGCAGCCGGGCAGCTCGCTCCGGCAGATCTGGGTGGAGGCCAAGAACGTAGGGAGCATCACCTGCCAGGCCGACATCCGGCTCGGCTCCACGACCATCGGCTCGCAGTTCTCCATGGCGACCGTGGGCCCCGGCAGCACCTGGTCCACGACGTGGAACAACGCCAATCCCGTCACCTCGGCCTACGTGGTCGGTCCGTCGCCCCAGGGCAGCTTCCCCACCTACTGCCAGTTCGAGGTCACGCGCCTGGTCTACATCCAGCGCATCAACAGCGACGGATCCTCTCAGCGTCAGCTCGCGATGTGGTTCAAGAACCTCAGCACACTGTCCTGCGGAGGGACCGCCTACCTGCAGACCATCGCTGCCTGATTCCGCACCCGTCCCCGCGGTCACCGCGCGACAACCACCGTTGTCGCGCGGTGGCCGCGCCCTTCTCGCCGCCACCCCTGGCCGGGACCCGGACATCAGATCATCACCGGGTGGACGAGCGGCGGTTCGGCGGCCGTCGACGTCAGACACAGATCGGTTCTGCGGCGGCGGAGCGGTCGTCACGAGTGACGACGGCTCCGATCGCGCAGAGCCGGTCGGTGGGGTCGGCGCGGACGATCAGGGTGGTGAAGGCCGACTTCACATCGGGTTCCACGGCTTCCTGGCGGGTATCCCCGTGCGGGTCGGACCTGCGGTAGATGGCGACCTCGACGTGGTTGCCCAGCGGGCTGTCGTCTGCTCGGGTGATTCGGGCCCACGCGGCCCGACACCTGACCGAGAAGACGATCTCCAGCAGGAACTCCGGGTTCTTGTTCGTGCTCGTCGCGACCTTCGCGTCGTCCAGGCACGGCGTGTCCAGCGGGTTGTCACCGGTCGCTGCCGGTGCGGAGGTCGGCTTCGTTGCCGCTGCGGTGACCGGCTCAGACGTGGAGACACGGTGTACGACGAACCCGGTCACGACATTGGTGATCAGCAGGGTGACCGCGACCGCTGCCCACCATCGCCATCGAGGTTGTCCAGGTGGTCGACTGGTGAACTCCGCAGCGTTCTGCTCGCCGGGTGGCGTGACCAGCGCCGTACGACGAGCAGCCCAGCGTTCGATTTCCGCGTGGTCGACGCCGAGGGCGGTCAGGTAGCCGCGTACCGCCAACTCGGAGGGCAGCGCTTCGAGTTTCGCGACCTTGTGCAGGGTGCTCTTACTGACCCGTACACCGTTCATTCTGGCGCGGTGGACCATCGCGTCCCATGTCGGCGGCACCGCACGGTCGTCGCGCAGCCTGCGTAGGTCACCCACGAAACGGTCGACCGAGTCGCCCCGGTCCTGCCGATCCGACTCCTGTTTCACCGCACCCCCCGCCCGCGACGGATTCGCCACCGCCTGACCAGTGTGGCGTAATCGCGATCCATTCCTCCATCTCCCTGGTGGATGGACGACTGAACGGGTGCAGTTCGGGGTGTCCGGGACGTACCGCCGGCGGCAGTTCGCTCGCATGGTGGCGTCGCCTCGGACATCCCACGATCCACCGCTGCGGCGCGGATCATAATTGGTGAGGAGAAACCCGATGAGTACAACGTCCACGGTCGAACGACCCCGTCGATTCGGCAGAGCCCTGCTTGCGGCTGTCACCGCGATCCTGGCCGCCGGCACGATCATTCTCACGGGCGCGGCTGCGGCGCAGGCGACGGACTCCGGTGGTGACGGCAGCCCCACCGGTTGCTCGCAGACCAGCACTGTCGCCACCGTGCCCATCCACGGTTCGCGGGGCGCCCTCGCGGGCAAGGCGATCGGGGAACTTCAGCTGCGTTGGTCGTGGTCCTGCCACGGAAACTGGTCGCGGGTCGTCCTGTACGGCGGAATGTACTCGAACCCGGTGACCGTGGAACAGGTCGTCGAATCGGAGGGCCGCAGGGCGAGCGCATACGACCCTAATCTGCTGACGGGCGCCGGTGGAACAAGTGCTTGGTCACCTTATATTCGGCTGGCGAACTCGCAGAGCACGGCGTGCGTGCAGGCGTGGCTGTCATCGGACTTCGGCACGCTCAACTACCACACCAACGGTGCGCGCTTCTGCGTCTGACGTCGTGAGCCTTCGACCCGGCGTCCGTCACTGCGCATGCGGGTGGCACGCCGGGTCGAAGGCTGTCGGATGGGCCCGTCGATCTGATCCACCTTCGACGTGCCGTCCGGTTCGCGCCGGATGCGCGCGCCGGGCCGGTCGACCCACGATGATGGTTACGTGAAGGAGATCTACTCCGACGACGGCGATCCGGCGGCGGACCCCGGGGCCGTGCCCGGTCTGCGCCCCGTAACCGACGGGGCGACCGACGCCACGTCCCGCACGCTCGAGGTCGACGGGGAGACCTTCGTTCTCCGCTCGAACGGTCTCGGCGGCACCGACTACGCCTGGCTCAGCGGGCCGAACCCTGGCTACGGCTTCGGCGTGGGCCCGACGGCGGACCTGTCGGCTGACGAGCACACCAAGAACATCCGTGACTTCCTGGACACCGTCGACCCGAGCACCGGATACCTGGCAGACGACTGAGCAGCGGGACGGTCGACGTTCCAGCTCGCGGCGCGGGCAGACTATGTCCTAGGACGCTTTACGGTGGGTGGCGGGCCTCGCTGCACTCAGCGTGTCACCACCCCGCCCGTCACGTGGGGCCGCTGCCGGCCGGCGCCGGGTGCGGTGGCAGACCCAGGTTCCGCACCCGGAAGACTGTGGCATTGAGCCACATCAGTGGCTGGATCAGCAGGTCGACGCCGATCAGAAAGCAGAGCGTCCCCACTCCGGCCGGCCCGCCCATCAGCCACCCGGTTGCGAGCAGGGTCAGTTCGAGTGCGCCCTTGGCCAGCCAGAACGGCCACCGCCAGCGCTGCACCATGGCGATCGCGAGAAGGTCCATCGCCCGGATGCCGAACCCGCTCATGATGATCAGCGCCGAACCGTACGCACAGCATGCGGTGCCGGCGGCGAGCAACGTCGCCGCGGGTGCCGGGGCGAGGCGGACCGGGTCGAGGATCAGCAGCCCGTCGATGGCGCTGCCGCAGAGGAAGAACGTCAGCATGGGGGAGAGCACCGGTCGGCGACGGGTCCACACGGCGACGATGGACACGCAGGTGACCGCGACGGCGGCCTGGGCGATACCGATCGTCCCGGGTACGTGGCGCAGCAGGCCGAGCGCGAACGTGTCGAGCGGATCCGTGCCGAGGTGCGAGACGATGAAGAAATACGCGCCCAGCGAAAAGAAGAAGCAGCCGATGAGATAGGGGAAGGCTTTGTCGACGGCAGGGCGAACGGGGGCGGCAGGCATCCAGGTCTCCGATTGTCGGGGGCCGTCTGCCTGATGGGGCGGTTCGTGACGTCGGGAGCAGGCGTCCGGCACGTCGGGAGTGCGCGCATCCAGGTGGCGGTGGCCCCTGCCGGAGCCGGCACGCAGCTGTCGCGCGCTGATCGGTCGAGCATGGTCGCGGTGGGCGATAACGTCGGAGCGTGTTCGCGTGGTCCGAATTCTGCCGCACGGGTCAGCTTGATCGCCATCAATGTCTAAGTCGTATTCGACCGCGCGGGACGCCGGATGAGCCCGTGTTCGGCCGCCCCTGGCGCTCACCCCTGGTGACCAGCGTGGTCGCCAGGGGTGAGAGATGCATCACACAGGGTTCGTGGCCACCGTGACCTCGGCACCGTCGCACGGCGAAGGGCCGGCGCGGCGACCCCCTGACGCCGCGCCGGCCGGGTGCGGGCCCGACGGTGCCCGACCGACCGTTGGTCGGCCCGCCCGCGACCTACCCGTCCAGGTGTCCGGTGGTGGCCAGCCGGTGGTACCAGTGGGCGCTGTCCTTCCAGAGGCGTTCCTGGGTGTCGTAGTCGACGCGGATGATGCCGAAGCGGCGGTCGTAGCCGTAGCCCCACTCGAAGTTGTCCAGCAGCGACCAGACGAAGTAACCCCGCACGTCCACGCCCTGCGCGCGGGCGTCGGCCACCGCGCCGATGTGCCGGCGCAGGTAGTCGATGCGCCGGTCGTCGTGGACCCGCCCGCCCGCCGCGACCACGTCGTCGAACGCCGCGCCGTTCTCGGTGATCATCAACGGTTGACCCGGGTAGTCGTGCCGCAGCCGCAGCAGCAGCTCGGTGAAGGCCGGCGGGTCGATGTTCCACCCCATCGCCGTGTACGGGCCGGGCTGCGGCAGGAAGTCGACGTCCTCGGCACCCACCCACGGCGAGTGGGTCGACGCGCCGTGCCCGTCGGCATCGGAGCGGGCCGAGTGTCCGTCCCAGGCGCGGACCAGGGTGCTGGAGTAGTAGTTGACCCCGAGCACGTCCAACGGCACCGCGATCAGCTTCTCGTCGCCGGAGCGCACGAACGACCAGTCGGTGACGGCGGCGGTGTCGGCCAGCAGGTCGGCCGGGTACGCCCCGTCCAGCATCGGACCGAGGAACGCCCGGTTCGCCAACGCGTCGATCCGCCGGACCGCGTCGCGGTCGGCATCCGACCCGGACGCGCCCCGCACGACGTGCAGGTTGAGCGTCACCGACAGCTCGGCGCTCGGCACCAGCTCCCGCACCACCCGCCCGGCCAGGCCGTGCGCGAGGTTGAGGTGGTGCACCGCCGCCAGCGCCGCCGCCGGTTCGGTGCGACCGGGCGCGTGCACGCCGGAGCCGTACCCCAGGTAGGCCGAGCACCACGGTTCGTTGAGCGTGGTCCAGGTGTGCACCCGGTCGCCGAGCGCGCCGACGATCCCCGAGGCGTACTCCTCGAAGCGCAGCGCCGTGTCCCGCGCCGGCCACCCGCCGGCGTCCTCCAGCTCCTGCGGCAGGTCCCAGTGGTACATGGTGGCGACCGGCCGGATGCCGCGCTCCAACAGGCCGTCGACCAGCCGCGCGTAGAAGTCCAGGCCGGCGGGGTTGAACCGGCCGGAACCGCCCGGCTGCACCCGGGGCCAGGAGATCGAGAAACGGTACGCGGACAACCCCAGCCCGGCGATGTGGTCGAGATCCTGCGGCCACCGGTGGTAGTGGTCGGCGGCCACGTCGCCGGTGTCGCCGTTCAACGTACGCCCGGGGGTGTGGCTGTAGGTGTCCCAGATGGACCGCCCCCGGCCGTCCTCGGTGGCCGCGCCCTCGATCTGGTACGCCGCCGTGGCCGACCCCCAGACGAAGCTCTCCGGGAAGTTGCGTGCCGTCATCGTCCCGCCCTCTCCGCGCCGACCACCACGCAGTGGTACGCCGACGATTCGCCCGCCACCAGCTCGGCGGTGGCCACCCCGTCACGGAAACCCACCTCGAACTGCGCACCCGGGCCCCCGTCGGGCGACGGGATGCGCACCCGGTGCCGCTGCCCCTCGGCCGGCGCGTAGAGCCGCAGCTGCACCCCGTCGGCCCAGTCGTAGTCGGGCCGGTCGCAGCGCGCCCCGAACCCGATGACCGCGCCGGGGCGGGCGAGCACCGGCAGACTGTCGTACTCGTGTTTCTCGGTCACCCACGCCGGGCCGGTGAGCTGCGCGCCGGTGACCAGGTGGGTCCACGTGCCGGCGGGTACGTAGAAGGTGACCTGCCCGTCGGCGCTGAGCACCGGTGCGACCAGCACGTCCGGGCCGAGCATGTACTGCCGGTCGAGGTGCGCCACGGCCGGATCGTCCGGGAACTCCACGATCATCGGGCGCATCATCGGGATGCCGTCGCGGTGCGCCTCCTCGGCCGTCGCCGCCAGGTACGGCATGAGGCCGAGCTTGAGCCGGGTGAAGTGGCGCAGCACCTCCACGGCCTCCTCGTCGTACGCCCACGGCACCCGGTACGAGCCGGAGCCGTGCAACCGCGAGTGCGACGACAGCAGGCCGAACGCGATCCACCGCTTGAACACCGCCGGGTCGGGGGTGCCCTCGAAGCCGCCGATGTCGTGACTCCAGTAGCCGAAGCCGGACGACGCCAGGGACAGCCCGCCGCGCAGCGACTCGGCCATCGCGACGAACGTCGACTCGCAGTCGCCGCCCCAGTGCACCGGGAACTGCTGGCCGCCGGTGGTGGCGGAGCGGGCGAACACCACCGCCTCACCCTCGCCGCGTTCGGTCTCCAGCAGCTCGAAGACCGCCCGGTTGTAGAGGTAGGAGTAGTAGTTGTGCATGCGCTGCGGGTCCGACCCGTCGTGCCACACCACGTCGGTCGGGATGCGCTCGCCGAAGTCGGTCTTGAAGCAGTCGACGCCCATGTCCAGCAGCGACTTGAGCTTGCCGGTGAACCAGGCCACCGCGTCGGGGTTGGTGAAGTCGACGAGCGCCATGCCGGCCTGCCACTTGTCCCACTGCCACACCGACCCGTCCGGGTTGCGTACCAGGTAACCGGCCTCGCGGCCCTCCTCGAACAGGTACGACCGCTGCGCGATGTACGGGTTGATCCACACACAGACCTTCAGGCCCCGCTCGTGCAGCCGGCGCAGCATCCCCTCCGGGTCGGGGAAGGTCGCCGGGTCCCACACGAAGTCGACCCAGTGGAACTGGCGCATCCAGAAGCAGTCGAAATGGAACACCGACAGCGGCAGGTCCCGTTCGGCCATCCCGTCGACGAACTCGGTCACCGTCTTCTCGTCGTACGACGTGGTGAACGAGGTGGACAGCCACAGCCCGTACGACCAGGCGGGCACCCGGGCGGGTCGGCCGGTCAGCGCCGTGTAGCGGCGCAGCACGTCCTTCGGGGTGGGCCCGTCGATGACGTGGTAGGTGAGCGACTGGCCTTCGACGCTGAACTGGGTCTGCGCGACGACCTCCGAACCGACCTCGAACGACACGTGCTCCGGGTGGTCCACGAACACCCCGTAGCCGGCGCTGCTGAGATAGAACGGCACGTTCTTGTACGCCTGCTCGCTGGCGGTGCCGCCGTCGGCGTTCCAGATGTCGACCGTCTGACCGTTCTTGACGAACGGGCCGAACCGTTCGCCCAACCCGTACACCGTCTCGCCGACGCCGAGCGCGAGCCGTTCGTGCACGTACCGGCGGCCCTCGCCGTCGGTGGCGATGCCGACGCTGCGTGCGGTGGACGCGGTGACCAGCCGGTCGCCGTGCCGGAACTCGACCCGCCAGCCGTCGACCAGCGCGACCCGGACGGTCAGCTCTCCGGTGGTCAGCGACGCGCTGAGTCCGGTGATGTCGACGGTGACCGGGTGGGTGTGGTCGGTGCTGACCCCGAAGTGGGGTTCGCGGGGCAGCCCGCCGCTGTGGTGGCCGATGGTGACCCCGACGACGCCGGGCGCGGGGGAGAAGAAGCGGACGGTGACGACGGGCCGGTTCAGCGTGTCGCCCCGGCCGTTGATCTGCCCGGACGGGGCGAAGACGGTGAAGCCGCGCTCGTCCGGCTCGACCGATTCGACCGTGCCGGGGCGCAGCACGCTGACCCCCGGACGCAGTTGCCAGTACCCGTCGGTGAACTTCACTTCTCGGCTCCTGCCGTGATGCCGCGCGCGAGGGTGCGCTGGAAGATGAGGAAGAACAGGATGGCCGGCACCAGGCTGATCAGCGCACCGGCGTTGGTCGTCGGGGCGTCCATCAGCCGGTCGCCCTGCAACGATGCGAGGGCGACCGGGATGGTCTGGGTCTGGTTGTCGATCAACATGACCAGCGGGATGAGGAACTCGTTCCAGGTCCAGATGAAGAAGAAGATGAGCAGGACGGCGAGGGTGGGCCGCAGGTTGGGAAAGACCACCCGCCACAGCACCGTCCACTTCCCGGCGCCGTCGAGCGCCGCGGCCTCCAGCAGCGCCCGGGGGAACGTGCCCAGCACCGAGGCGAGCAGGTACGTGCCGAACGCGCTCTGGATGACGGTGAAGATGATGATCACCGACAGTCGGGTGTTGTAGAGGCCGATCTCCTTGGCGACGTAGTACAGCGGATAGATCAACGCCTCCTGCGGCAACATGTTGGCCAGCAGGAACAGCCCGACGATCCACAGCCGGCCGCGGACCCGGCCGATGCCCAGGGCGTACGCGTTGAGCAGCGACACGACGACGCCGAACACCGCCACCGACCCGGCGATGAGCGTCGAGTTCCACAGCTTGAGCGGGAAGTTCACCGCGGACCAGTACGTCCGCAGGCCCTGGGTGTAGAACTCCGTCGGCCAGCTCAACGGGCCGCCCGACGAGTAGTCACCGGGCGACTTGAACGCGTTGAGCAGCATGAACGCGAACGGCACCAGCATGACCAGCGCGCCGACGGTGACGCCGGCGAGCACCACCCAGCGGCTGAGGCCCCGGTGGTGCCGGTCGCGCACCTTCGGGCGGAGGGGGACCTTGGTGATCGTCACGGTCATCTCAGATCCCCCGGTCCCGGCGTTCGCTGCGGGCCTGCACCCCGATGAAGACCACGGCCACCACCACGATTATCACGGTGAGCACGGTGGAGATCGCCGAGCCGTATCCGACCTGGAGCTTCTTGAAGAACGTGTAGTAGGCGAAGTACGACGGCACGTTGGTGGCGTTCTCCGGGCCGCCCCGGGTCAGCGCGTAGATCGGCCCGAACACCTTCAGAGCGGCGATGGTGCAGGTCAGGGCGACCACGAAGGTCTCCGGCCGGATCTGCGCCAGGGTGATCGCCCGGAACCGGTGCAGCCAGTTCGCCCCGTCGACCTCGGCCGCCTCGTACAGCTCCGGGTCGACCCGCTGCAACGCCGCCATGAACACGACCACCGGGTAGCCGATCTGCACCCAGATCATCACCGCCATCACCGCCGGCAGCGCGGTGTCCGGGTCGCCCAACCAGTCGTGGCGCAGCGCCCCGAGACCGATCGCGTCGAGCGTGCTGTTGAACGCGCCGTCGGGGCGCAGGATCCAGCCCCAGACGATGCCGGCGACCACCACGGGCAGCACCTGCGGCAGATAGAACGCGGCCCGCAACGCCGCCGCCGTCCGGGGCCGGAACCGCCGCCCGACGACGTCGAAGAGCACCGAGGCGAGCAGCAGCCCGACCAGGGTCGGCACCACCACCATCGCGACGATCATTGCCACGGTGTTGCGGAACGACGCCCAGAACACCTCGTCGTGCAGCAACCGCTGGTAGTTGTCCCACCCGACGAAGGTGGGGTCACCGACGCCTGACCACCGGGTCAGCGACAGGTAGCCGGTGCCGACCAGTGGCACGCCGATGACCAGGATGAACAGCACCGCTCCGGGGAGCAGGTAGAGCCAGTACGCCGCATCGCGGCCACGCGGTCGACGGCGGGACGCAGACGTGGGGGTGGGGGTCGCCGCCGGTGGTGTGCCGGCGAGGGTGTCGGGGACAGCCATGCAGGATCCTTCCCGGCAGGGCGGGCGGGCGTGCCGGTCGTACCGGGCACGCCCGCCGCTCGCCGTGTCACTTGCCGGTGATCTCCTTGACGCCGTCGGCGTACGGCTTGGCGATCGTGTCGAGCACCTGGTCGGGGGACTTGGATCCGTTGATCAGCGCCTGGAACCCGCCGACCAGCACGTCGTAGTAGCCGGGCACCGGCCAGTCCGGGTAGAAGGCCAGGCCGTCCTGCTTGCTGACCGTGTTGAAGTCCTCGATGAGCTTGCGGTCCTTCGGGTCGGCGATCCTGGCGGGGTCGCCGGCCACCGGGATGCCACCGTTGTTGCCGATCAGGTCCTGGACCTCAGGGCGCAGGGTGATGTCGATGAAGTCGTACGCCAGGCTCTTGGCCTTGCTGTTGGTCGGGACGACCCAGATGTTGCCGGACGAGCCGGCGTTGAGGGTGTTGCCCGGGAACAGGAAGGTGTCCCAGTTGGCCTTCATCTCGGCCTTGAACCGGCCGTACCACCAGCTGCCCGAGACGATCATCGGGGTCTTGCCCGCGATGAAGGCGGTGCCCATGTCCTCGGCCTTGAGGCTCGACGAGTCCTTGGCGACGTAGCCCTTGCGCACCCAGTCGGCGAAGGTGTCCGCGCCGTACTTCAGCGGGTCGGCGCGGAAGTCGACCGGGTTCTTGTAGAGCTGGTAGTTGTCGACGAACTGCCGGTCGGCCTTTGCCAGGGCCAACTGGTAGAACAGCTGCCCGGCCGGGTATTCCGCGCCGGCCATGCCCAGCGGGGTGATGCCCTTGCCGACGAAGGTGTCCATCGCGGCGGTCAGCTCCGCCATGGTGGTGGGCACCGTGACGCCGTTACGGTCGAACAGGTCCTTGTTGTAGTAGACCGTGACGTACTCCCCGTAGTTCGGCACGCCGAACCAGTTGCCCGAGCCCATCACGCCCTTGTCGCTGTACCGCGCGGTGGTCTGGAGGCTGGGGCTGAGCTTGCCGGCCCAACCGCGCTTCTCGGCCTCGCCGCTGAGGTCGGTGAGCAGTCCCTGCGACGACAGCAGGCCGGCCGTCGCGTTGCCCTTGTTGTACTCCATGATGTCCGGACCCTCGGACGAGTTGATGATCATGCCGGCGTTCTGCTGGATCTGCTCGAACGCCTTGCGCTCGAAGCGCACCTCGACGCCCGGGTGTTCGGTCTTGAAGATCTCGATGGCCTTGTCCCAGCCGACCCCCATCGCGCTGTTCTCGCCCTCGTAGTGCCAGAGCTTGAGGGTCTTGGCCCCGCTGTCGTCACCGCTGTCGTCGCCCCCGCAGGCGGCCACGGTGGTCGTCGCGGTCGCCGCCAGGGCGATCGCGGCGACGATCCGGCGGAATCGCTGCATTGCTATCCTCCTCGTTGAGTATCGAGCCCGGTACTTCACTGGGTCCGTCGTCGCGTTGCCGCGCGGCGACGGGCCGTTTGACCTGGTCAACCCCCATCGGGGTGACGGCTTCGTGGTGCTGCGGTCGATCCCCGGATCTCCAGCGCGCACGGCAGCAACTGCTGGTGGCGCTCGTCACCGGCCCCGTCCAGGTGGCGCACCAGGGCCTCGACCGCGATCCGGCCCAGCGCCGAGCCGGGTGACGTCATCGCGGTCAGCGCCGGGGTGGCCAGCTCGGCGACCTGCGGCGAGGTGACCATCGAGACGACCGACACGTCGTCGGGCACGGCCAGCCCCCGCCCGGTCAGCTCGCCGAGGATGCCGAAGACCGCCGTCTCGTTCATCGCCAGCACGGCCGTCAGGCCCGGCGTCCGTGTGATGGCGGCGGCCAACGCGGCCCGGCCGCCGGCGGCGCTGTCCTGCGCCGGGATCATGACCGGTTCCAGGCCGTGGCCGGTCATCGCCGTGACGAAGGCGTCCCGGGTCCGCAGCGCCGGCCCGTAACCGCTGGCCAGGGTCTCGGCCGAGTGGTTGACGTAGACGATCTGCCGGTGCCCCAGCCCGACCAGGTACGCCACCGCCTCCCGTACGGTCTGCTCGAAGTCGATGTCGACGTAGGAGAGCCCGGCGGTGTCCCCGGTGCGCCCGATCAGCACCAGCGGCACCCCGGCCTGCTGGAGCGCGCCGACCCGCTCGTCGGCGAGCTGCACCTCCATCAGCACGACGCCGTCGAACATCCGCTGGCTGGCCAGCCGACGCAGCCCGTCGAGGTCGCCGCCCCCGCCGACGGGTGACAGCACCAGGTGGTAGCCGACGGCGCTGGCCGCCGCGGCGGCCCCGGTGACGAACGCCGTCTCGGTCGCCCCGAGGCCGCGCTCGTCCATCGGCAGCAGCAGGCCCAGGATCCGGCTGCGGCGACTGGCCAGCCCCCGGGCCATGGCGTTGGGCTGGTAGTCGAGCTGGGCCATGGCGGCGAGCACCTTGGCCCGGGTGCCCTGGGAGATCGGCCGGGCTCCGGTGAGCACGTAGGAGACGGTGCTGACCGAGACCTGCGCCAGGCGGGCGACGTCCTGCATGGTGGCCACCGCGCACCTCCTCCGGGCAGGCAGGGAACCGTGTTCGCCGGCTCGTCGAAGCGGTTCGACGAAGCGGTTCGACAGACGCTAGACCCGGTGTTACGGCGACGTCAATAGCCGATGTCGGAAGCGGTCAGCTCGGCACTTCCCGCCTGTGTCGCCCGCCCGGTGGTCGACCGCGTCCTCCCGCGTCGACGCCGGGTGGCCTGGGACGGCGCCCTGGCCACCCGGCGCCGGCGGTGACCGGACGCCGGCGCAGCGGCGGCACACCCGCGGAGTTCCGCTACCCGAGAACCAGCTGCCCCAGTTCCTGGGTGCATCGGGTGAGCGCGACGTAGAGGGCGTTCCAGCCGCGCGGCCCGGCGGCGATGCCCTGGGGATCGACGAGGAGCGCCGCATCCCATTCCAGACCCTTGGACTGCACCGCGGTGAGCACCGGGACGTCAGCCAGTACGGCGCGGAGTTCGGCGATGCGGTCGGCGGGGGCGATGACGCCCACCGTGCCGCCGTGCCACCGCTGCTGCAACTGTCGCACCGCCCGGGCGGCGGTGTCGGCAAGCTCCGCAGGGGCGACCGTGAGGACCCAGGGGTCGATGCCGCAGGAACGCACCGCCCGGGGCGGTGCGTTGTGGCTACCGGCCCGCCTCAGGACGGGCCCGGTGAGGTCCATGACCTCGCGCGGGGTGCGGTAACAGATGGTCAGCTCCGCAGCGGTCCACCGCTGTCCGAAAGCCGCCTGCACCGCCTGTGCCCAGGTGGTGTGCCGGTGCGCCGCCTCCGTCTGATCGATGTCGCCGACCGCCGTGACGGAACGGCTGGGACAACGCCGCAGCACCATCTGCCACTGCATCTCGGACAGCTCCTGCGCCTCGTCGATGACGACGTGGCCGTACACCCAGCCGCGCTGCCGGCGAGCGTGGTCGGCGACGAACTCGCCCTGCGGCGGCGGGGCTTCGATCTCGCCCAGCAGGTCGGCGACCGCGTCGAGCAGGGGGATGTCGCTCGAAGCCCACGGCGCGGGCTCCGTCGCGACGGCGGTGATCTCCGCCGCGGACAACTGGGGGGCGAAGCGGGTGAGCAGGGCTCGGTCGGTCACCAGACCCCGCAACAGGTCTTCGGCGTCGAGGGTGGGCCACCACGCCTCGACGAACCGGGCGATGCTCGCGTTCTCCGCGATACGACCACGGAGGGCGTCGATCTCTTCCTCGGCGAGCAGCCCGTCGACGTCACTGCCGGTGGGCCCACCGGCGGACCGGTGGTCGTGCTGCATGCTCCGGTCGACGCGGGCGAGGATGTCCTCGAAGCCCTCGTCCATCGCGTTCACCAGCGCCTCGCGTTGATCGACGACGGCTTCGGTCAGGAGGTGGTGCAGCTGCTCGGCGCACGCCTGACGGGCCCGGTGATAGGGGCGTCCCCGCACCGAGGCGAGCACCTGGGCGACCGTCCCGGCGGGGATGGCGTAGAACTCGCCCTCCCAGCGCAGCGTCAACTCGCGGGGCTGCGGGAACAGCGAGCCGACGTAGTTCTCGAGCGCGGCCTGCCAGAGGGCCCGGCCCTTGATCTCGGCGAGGGTCCGGCTCTCGTCGCGGCCCACGCGGATGTCGGGCAGCAGGGTGTCGCAGGTCGCCGAGACGACGGCGGTCTCACCGAGGGCGGGCAGCACCTGGGCGATGTACTGGAGGAACCGCGGGGAGGGACCGAGGACCAGGACCGCCTGGTCGGCCATTGTCGAGTGGGCGAACAGCAGGTAGGCGACGCGGTGCAGGGCCACCACGGTCTTGCCGGTGCCCGGACCGCCCTGCACGATCAGCGGGCCGGTCGCCTCCGCCCGGATGATGTCGTCCTGTTCGCGTTGCAGCGTGGAGATCGCCGCCGACATGTGACCGGTGCGCCGCTGGTCCAGGGCGGCCAGCAGCGCCCCCTCACCGACGAGTTCCGCTGTCATGGTCCCGTCCAGCGGCTCGTCGTCCACCCCGACGACCACCGGTCCCGCCGTGCGGATGTGCCGCCGTCGTGCCTGCCCCTGCGGGTCGACAGCGGTCGCGGTGTAGAACGGCCGGGCCGCGGGAGCGCGCCAGTCCAGCAGCAGCGGCTCACCGTCCTCGTCGTCGTTGCGCAGGCCGACCCGGCCCACGTGCCGCACGGTGCCGTCAAGACCGTCGAGGCGGCCGAAGACCAACCGTTCCTGCGCTCGCCGCAACTGCTCGTACTGCTGGCGGAGCATGCGCAGCCGCGCCCGTTCCAACACGTCCAGGGCGGCTGAGGAAAGCTCGGCCTGTAGATGGTCGACAAGACTGTCGCGCCGCGCCACGGCCGAGTCGAGGAACTCCTGTTCCTCGGCGACTGCGGCTCGGCGCGCGGCCTCCGCTGCGGGGGAGGTTGGTGCTCCGCTGCGGGTAATTGCCGTGGTGACGTCAGCGATGCCATTGTCCAGAGCAGATTTCCGACGCATTGGCAGATCCTCGGACTGGTTCTTTTCCTGCTACCCGACCGGCCGCAGGTATTTCGGCGACAAGCATAGGGTCGCGGTCTCGTCGGCGTGCCGTGAAATCGGTGGCGGAGACAAGCGTCTCAATACCTCACAGTTTCTTGCCGATTGTGGCCTCATCCCATCTGGACGGGTCGTGCCGGCCCTTTCGCGGGCGGGTGCCGGTGGCGGGATCCCTGCGTGGGTGGTCGTCGACGACGTGGTGCGGGCCCGCCGGGCCGGCCCGGCGCGACCCCCGTCGGCGTCGGCTGTCGAGGAGGGGCGGCCGACGGGGGCCGGCGGCCACAGGCGTTGACAGGCTTCGATGCCTGCGTTAACTTCTGGGAAAACATGAATGCAATGATCTCGACATTTTTGTCGACGTCCCGCCGCGTCGGCATCACGCTGCCCGACGCCCGACCCCAGGGAACTGTCGTGACCACTTCGCTCGCCTCCGTACAGAATCCGTCCACCCTCCGCCGGCTGGCGTTGATCTCCCTGTCGGTCGTGCTGGTGGTCGCCGGCATCGTTCAGGGATCGCCGTCGGCGTCGACGGCCGCACCGAGGGTCGCGGCGACGCCCACCACGCCGCCCGCGTCCTACCCCGGCCCGGGTCGGGTGACCGGGGACGTCGGGGTGCACGACCCGACGGTCGTGATCCGCCCCGGTGGCGGCTACCTGCTGGCCCACACCGGTGACAACATCGCGTTGAAGACCTCCACCGATCGGGTCGCGTTCCGTAACGCGGGTGTGGTGTTCCCCGGTGGTGCGCCGTGGACGACGACGTACACCGGGGGCAGTCGTAATCTGTGGGCGCCGGATCTGTCCTACCGTGACGGCCGGTACTGGTTGTACTACTCGGCCTCGACGTTCGGGTCGAACCGGTCGGGGATTTTCCTGGCCACGAGCACCTCTGGGGCGTCGGGCAGTTGGACCAACCAGGGTCTGGTGATCGAGTCCCGGACGTCGGACGACTTCAACGCCATCGACCCCAATCTGGTGGTCGACACCTCCGGCAGATGGTGGCTCAGCTTCGGGTCGTTCTGGTCCGGCATCAAGATGGTGTCGTTGAATCCGGCGACCGGGAAACGCGCCGACACGACCATCCGGAGCATCGCCGGCCGTAACGGGGGTGCGATCGAGGCCCCGGTGATCGTCCGGCACGGCAACTACTACTACCTGTGGGTGTCGTTCGACCGCTGCTGTCAGGGGGCGGCGAGCACCTACCGGGTCATGGTGGGCAGGTCCACCTCGGTCACCGGCCCGTTCGTCGACCGTAACGGGGTGGCGATGACCGCCGGTGGCGGCACCCAGGTCCTCGCCGGGCACGGCAGCATCCACGGGCCCGGCCACCAGGCGGTGTTCACCGACACCGACGCCGAAGTCCTCGTCTACCACTACTACGCCGACAACGGCACCTCACTGCTGGGCGTCAACCTGCTGGGCTACGACAACGCCGGCTGGCCGTTCGTCTACTGACGGCGACCGCGATCCGACGGTGCGGCCCCCCCGGTCAGGATGGCGACGGTCGGGGGCCGCCGTCCAGCGCGGCGGTGAGGCGGGCGGCGACCGCGGCCACGGCGGCCCGCAGCTCGGGACCCTCCTCGACGGTGAAGCCGAACGGGACGGCGGCCAGCCACTCCTGGGCGTACATCCGGGTGTTGGTCGTGCTGCCGGTCAGGACGCACCGGTCGCCGGCCGGCTCCAGGCGGCCCATCGTCGGCCGGACCCACGGTGCCACCCGCTCGTAGGGCTCGTGGAACACCACCCGGGTCGGGTACTTCCACCCGGAACCCAGGTGCGCCTCCAGGGTGGCCACGGGGTCGAGGTCGTCGGGCGGGGTGAACCGTTGCGGCAGGTGCCGCACGGCCCGGATCCGGTCGATGCGGTACGTGCGGATCGCGCCCGCCCGGTGCGAGTGGCACAGCAGGTACCAGCGGCCGAAGCGCACCACCACCGCCCACGGGTCGACCACGGCCTCCCAGGACTCGCCGCCTTCGGTCGTGTAGGTGAAGGCCACCTGGTGGTGGTCGGCCACGGCGGCCACCAGCGTGCTCGTCGTGGTGGGATCGGCGTGCGCCGACCGTCGGTCGGAGGCGGCTGCCGCGTACGCCCGCAGTGCCGCCGCCTGCCGTCCGACGCTGTCGGGCAGCGCCCGGATGAGTTTGCTGAGCGCGGACCCGACCAGGCCGTCGGCGTCGATCGCGGCAGGTTGCCCGTCGAGAACGGCCATGACCAGGCCGATGACCTGCTCCTGGGTGAAGACGACGGCCGGCAGCCGGGCGCCCCGGCCGAGGCGGTAGCCGCCGTAGGGCCCCCGGACGGACTCGACCGGGATGCCCGCCTCGCGGAGGATCCCGACATAGCGGCGCGCGGCGCGTTCGGTCACGCCGAGACCGGCGGCCAGTTCCTCGGCGGTCGTGCCCGGGCGGTCCCGCAGGATGTCGAGCGTCCGCAGGGCACGGGCGGTGGGGCTGACGGCATTCTCCACCCACCGGACGGTACCGGAAGTGGAACGTCCGGAATCGACGCTACGTTGTCGTCATGACTGATGAACAGATCGTGCTCGTCGGCGGCCTGTGGCTCGACGCCTCGGCGTGGGACGGCGTCGTCGCCGAGTTGACCCGGGTGGGGCGACACGCGGTGGCGGTGGACCTGCCGGGCCAGGGCGACGGGAACACGGCGGCGACGCTCGACGACCAGGTTGCCGCGGTCCTGGCCGTCGTGGACGCGGCACCGGCCGGGTCGGTGGTGGTGGGGCACTCGGCCTCCTGCGCCCTGGCCTGGTTGATCGCCGACGCGCGGCCCTCGACGGTCGCCCGGGTCGTGCTGATCGGCGGTTTCCCGCAGGCCGACGGGGACCTGTACGCCGACTTCTTCCCGATCGAGGACGGGGCGATGCCGTTCCCCGGCTGGGCGCCCTTCGAGGGCGCGGACGCGGCCGACCTCGACGAACGGGCGCGGGCGGAATTCCTGGCCACCGCCATCCCGGTGCCCGAGGGCGTCGCCCGGGGGACAGTCCGGCTGACCGATGCGCGGCGCTTCGACGTGCCTGTCGTCCTGGTGTGCCCCGAGTTCACCCCGGAGCAGGCCCAGGCGATGCTCGACGGGGGTGACCTGCCCGAACTCGCCAAGGCCCGGAAGGTCGACCTGGTCGACATCGACTCCGGGCACTGGCCGATGCTGAGCAGGCCGGTCGAGTTGGCCCGCATCCTGGCCGACCTCTGACGGACCCGGCAACAGGTCGACGACTCCGATCTCGGCGACGACGACACGGCGGTACCGGGCGACGGTGAACGGGGGCGCACCGGCACGGTCGGGGACGTGCCTCGGGGCAGCGGCGGCTACCTCGCCCGTGGTGGTGGGGTAGCCGTGCCGTGCCTCCCGGGCCGGGCGTGACCGGGCGGAGTGCGGTGGCCGGGGGCGGATCACGGTCTTCCGGCCGGGCCCGGCTAGCGGGTCGCGTCGGCGGCCTCCCGGATGAGATCGGCCAGCATGGCGGCCTCCGGGATGGCCACCGTGTGCGAACCTCCGGGAATCTCCACCGTCCGCCGGGAGCCCGCCCGTTCGGCCATGAACCGGTGGGCCGCGACCGGGATGTTGAGATCCTCGCTGCCGAAGAGGAACCAGGACGGCAGCGACTGCCAGGCGGGCTCGCCGGAGGGCTCACCCAGGGCCGCCTCGGTGATCGGCCGCTGGGTCACCGCCATCACGGCGGCCTGCGCCGTCGTCGAGTCGGCGGCGAACTGCTGGTGGTAGCGGTCCTGCCGGATGTAGAGGTCGGTCGCCCCGCCCGGGAGCGTGACGGGGGCCAGCGTCTCACCCAGGGAGCTGCCGGGGAACCGACCGGCCAGGTCGGCGGCGCTCTCGCCGGCGAGGGGGGCGAAGGCCCCGACGTAGACCAGCGCGGTCACGCCGGCACCCGCCGCCGGCACGTTCGAGATCACCATTCCGCCGTACGAGTGGCCGACGAGGACGACCGGCCCGTCGATCCCGGTGAGCACCGCGCGTAGGTGGTCGGCGTCGTGCCGGACGCCGCGCAGCGGGTTGGCCACGGCCACCGCGGGGTAGCCGTCGTCGCGCAGTGCGGTGATCACCCCGGCCCAACTCGCCGATTCGGCGAAGGCGCCGTGGACGAGGACGACCGTCGGCCGGCCGGGCTGTGCGGTGGTGAGGGACATCGTCGGGTTCCTCCGGATAGTGGGCCGGGTGCCGGCTTCATTCTCGGACCACGGGCGTACCCCGGCGTGCGTCGACCGACCGGCTCACCCGGCCGGGTAACCGGGGTGAGGCGCCGACGGATGAGTCCGGGTACCGTAGCGGCGAGTCGAGAGGAACACGCCGTGGCCGATCAGCCCAAGCTCCTCGCCGCGACCGCGGTGGGTGTCACTACGACGGTGCCGCCGAGCGGCCCGGGTTGCGTCGAGTGTGAGTCCTCCGGTGGGTGGTGGTTCCACCTGCGCCGCTGCGCGTCCTGCGGCCAGGTCGGCTGCTGCGACTCCTCGCCGGGCCAGCATGCGACGGCGCACGCGGCCGCGACGGGGCATCCGGTGGTACGCAGTTTCGAACCCGGCGAGTCGTGGTTCTGGGACTACTCCGACGATCAGTTCTATGCCGCGGGTCCGGAGCTGGCCGGGCCGCAATCGCGCCCGCTCGACCAGCCCGCCCCCGGCCCCGAGGGTCGGGTGCCGGAGGACTGGAAGCGCCGGCTGCACTGACTGTGCGCATGCCGGGGTCGGCGGGTTTGGTGCTCCGGCCCGCCGGGCAGCACACCGCAATGGCCACCGCCGATGAGCCTGCTGTCACCGAGTTCCGCCGTTCCCGGGGTCGTGAGGTCGGTTTCCTGGCCACCGCGCTCCCTGCGCTGGCGGTGGTGCAGGCGGTCGTCAACCTGGCCTCCGGCGACCCGTGGTGGGACGGGCTGTGGCTGCCGCTGACGTGGTTTCTGCTCCTCGGGTTCTCCCGGGGGGTGGTCCGTCCGCCGTCCGCCGGTCACCAGCCGCGGCTGCCCCTGCGGCTCACCGCGGACCACCTCCAGGTGGCGGGTCCGGGTGAGCGCACCCTGGCCATCGAGTGGTCGAACGTCGCGCGTGCCGAGATCAGCGGACGGTGGTACCCGGTCCTGGTGATCGAGCCGGCCGACCCGGACCGGACCCGCCCCCCGCTCGCCCGGTGGGAGTGGGCGACGTACGGGCAGAGCCGGCCGTACGAGATCCGGCTCCCGCTGGTCTACCTGAGCCCCGGCCGTGACCAGCTGCGGCGCGAACTGGCCCGCCGCCTTCCCGCCTGACGTTCCGACGTCACCGGCCGACCATCGTGCGGCTCACCAGCGTCAATGGCTCGGGCCTGAGCCCCGGAGTGGGTTCTCGGTTAGCAATATTGGTGAAGATGAATTGCTTGGACGGTCTCCCGAATTGCGTTCAAGCCTAGGCGCGACTTTCCGAAATGTGTAGAGTGGGCGCAGCGCCGCCCCGGTCGCCGTTCCGCCGCCCGGGGCACGAACAGCTCGGGGCAGGCCGGGGAGGGCCCGCCGGTGGCGGGGCGACTTTCCGATGACTGCGCGGGCAGGAGCGGGCTGAGGCCATCCGATCAGGCAACCGTCCACGGGCGCGTGCTGTGCGGGCGTCCACACAGGACGGTTTTGCCCCTGGCCTCTCCCGGTGGGTCCCGGTGAGGCGAGACGGAGGAGACGGATGTCCATCGAGGACAGTGCGTTACGGTCCCGGCGCGGCTTTCTGGGAATGGGGGTGGGGCTGCTCGGTGCGGCCGGCCTGGCCGCCTGCGGAGGCACCGCACCGTCGATGCCCAGGGCGCAGGCCGAGGTCCCGAAGGAACTCGTCGACGCCGCGGTGGCGCTGAAGGGCTCCTCGCTGGGGATGCTGTCGCAGAAGCTGTACTCGGAGGCGGCGAACGCGGCACTCGACGCCTCGATCAGGAAGTTCGCCGACACCACCGGCACCAAGATCGGCAACAGCCTGGTCCAGGCGGACGCGGGCGACGTGGTTGCCAAGATCCACGCTGAGGTCCAGGGTGGTGTGGCGCGCGACCTCGCGTTCATGACCGACTCGCGGTTCGTCGCCCAGTTCCAGGCGCTCGGCGACCTGGAGGACGTGACGGACGTCGTCCAGGCGCTGACGGCGACGTACGGCGAACCCACCGCCGAGTCCAAGAACTTCTGCGTCTTCGACGGCAGGTGGTTCGCCATCCCCTACCACTTCATCGGGATCGGGTCGTTCCTGCGCAAGGACTGGATGCGCGACGAGGGCATCACCCCCAGGGACGTCTACACCTGGGAGGAGCTGCGGGACCTGTGCCTGGCGATCTCCGACCCCGGCAAGCGGCGGTTCGGCTGGGGCATGACCGTGAACCGCTCCGGTGACGCCAACGGCATGATCGAGGCGCTGATCAACTCCTACGGCGGGGCGATCGCCTCCAACGACGGCCGGAAGGTCACCTTCGACTCTCCCGAGACGGTGCAGGCGGTGACCTTCCTCGCCGACATCTACACCAACCCCCGCTACAAGCCGATGCTGCCGCCGGGAGTGGCCGCCTGGACCGACTCCAGCAACAACGAGAACTGGCTCGCCGGCATCCTCGGCTACACCCGCAACCAGTTCAGCGTCTACGCGGACTCCAAGACCAAGAAGAACCCCGTCTACGACAACACCCACGTCTTCGCCGACTGCACCGGGCCGGCCACCGACAAGTCCCTGCTGCTCGGCCAGTCCCAGGGCTTCGTCATCTTCAAGGGCGCCAAGAACGCCGCCCTGGCCAAGCTCCTGACGCAGTACCTGGTCACCGCGCCCGCCCTCGTGGGGGTGGCGAAGGAAGCGCCCGGTCTGGCGTTGCCGGCATGGGAGAAGGTCTGGGACGCCGACCCGTTCTTCACCAGCGGCGACCCGGCCTTCCCCATCATGCGCAAGATCACCCAACAGCAGCTGCCGCTGTCGACCAAGAACGGCCTCAACTTCCCGCAGAAGGCCAGCGCGGGGCAGCAGGCCGCCGTCGGCGCCTACGTCCTCACCGACATGATGCAGCAGGTCATCCAGGGCACGCCGCCCGCGCAGGCCGTGCAGGCCGCGCACACCAAGATGGTGCAGATCTTCACCCAGCAGGGGCTGCCGCAGTGACGTCGGTCCGCCCGGCGTCCGCCCCGGCGTCCCGGGGATCCTCGCCGCCGGAATCCCGATTCCGCATCGCGACCCGACGCCGGCTGGGCCGCGACTGGCGACTGGCGGCGCTGTTCCTGGCACCCACCGCCGTGCTGGTCGGCGGCCTCGTGCTCGTGCCGATCGCCTGGTCGGTCGTGACCAGCACGACGGAACGGCACGGGCAGCAGAGCGTGTTCGTCGGTCTGGCCAACTACCTCGCCCTGGCCGACGACGAGCAGTTCCACACGGGCGTGGTGAACTCGTTCGTCTTCACCGCGTACGCCGAGGTGTTCAAGGCGGTGCTGGGGCTGGCCGCGGCCCTGCTGCTGCACCACCGACGGCGGGGACGGGCCGTGCTGGCCGGGCTGCTCCTGCTGCCGTGGGTGGTGCCGACGGTGGTCACCGCGTTCAGTTGGCGCTCGCTGCTCGACCCGATCTTCGGCAGCGTCAACATGCTGCTCACCGAGTCGGGGATCGGGCCGCTGCTGGTCAGCGCGCACCTGGTCGACAGTTGGCCGGCGGGCTGGCTGTCCGAGCCGTCCCTGGCCATGCCGTCGGTGATCGGAGTCAACGTGTGGAAGGGGGTGCCGTTCTTCACCGTCGCCTTCCTCGCCGGATTGAAGGCCATCCCCACCGACCTGTACGAGGCGGCGACCGTCGACGGCGCCTCGCCGTGGCGGCGGTTCGTCCACGTGACGCTGCCCGGACTGCGCCACGTGATCACCGTGACGGTCACCCTGTCGTCGATCTGGACGTTCAACAACTTCGACCTCATCTGGCTGCTGACCCAGGGCGGCCCGGGCGACGCGACGGCACCGTACGTGCTGGTCGCGTACTCGAAGGCGATCCTGCAACTGCAGTACGGCGCGGGAGCGGCGGTCACCCTCGTCATGCTGCCGGTCATCGGCTCGCTGGTGTTCGTGCTGGTCCGGCTGTTACGCCGGGACTCGGGCGTGGCGCCGCCCCGACGTGCCCGCAAGCCCCGGCCGGACCGCTCGGCCCGCGCCACCCGTACGGTCCGCACCGCACTGCCGTGGGTCGTCGCGGTGGTCACCGCCGCCCTGCTGGCCTGGGCGTCACCGCACATCTTCTGGAAGGCGGCCGTCGTCCTCGGGGTCTTCCTGCTGGTCGCGGCGGTGGTCGGCCGGGTGGTCTCGGCCCTCGGGGCCCGGGGCGTCGCCGGACGTCGTCGCTGGTGTCGGGGCTGGCGTCCTGGGTCGCCCTGGCCGGGCTGCTCCTGTTCGTCCTGGCCCCGCTGTACTGGATCGTCGTCACGGCCTTCAAGTCCGACGGCCAGATCGTCATGCACGACCGCGACCTGTGGCCGACGCCGTGGAGCCTGCAACAGTTCACCGACCTCTTCGCCACCAAGCCGTTCGGCCGCTGGTACCTCAACACGGTGCTGGTGTCCGTGGCGTCCACCGTGGTCGCGCTGGTCTGCGCCGCCCTCGCCGGCTACGCCCTGGCCCGGCTGCGGTTCCGGGGGGCGCAGGGCTTCACCGTCACGGTGCTGGTGACCTACGTGATGCCGGGCGCGCTGCTGTTCATCCCGCTCTACCAACTGCTCATCGGGGTACGGCTCACCGACTCGCTGTGGTCGCTGGTCGTGACCTACCCGACCTTCACCCTGCCGTTCGCCACCTGGCTGCTGGCCGGGTACTTCGCGTCGATCCCCGTCGAGTTGGAGGAGGCCGCGCTGGTCGACGGCTGCACCCGGTTCCAGGCGTTCCTGCGGGTGATGCTGCCCCTGGCCAAGCCGGGACTGCTGGCGGTCGCGTTGTTCACCCTGACCAACGCCTGGAACGAGTTCCTCTTCGCCTTCGTGTTCATCACCAAGGACGAGTACAAGACCCTCCCGGTGGGGATGCAGTCGATGATCACCGGGGACGTCGTGCCGCAGGGGCAGCTCGCCGCCGCGTCGCTGCTGGTCAGCATCCCCGTGGTGATCATGTACGCCTTCGGGCAGCGCTTCCTGACCGAGGGGCTCACCGCCGGGGCGGTGAAGGGCTGACCGGGGCGGCCGCCCCGCCCGCCCCGCCCGGCCCGTCCGGGGCCGGTCGCCGGGAGCGCCGCCGGTCGGCCGCCCAGCAGGTCAGCAGTGTCGCGACGACGATCAGCAGCAGGACGACCGCGAGGTTACGGCCGTAGGGCAGCGGCAGCACCGACGGGTCGTCCGGCGGCCGGCCGACACCGAGGACGAGCGGAAACGCCACGACGGTGACCGTGGCGGCGCTGATCACGCCGGCCCGCACCACCGGCCGGTGACGTTCCGGGACCCACCGGGCGAGCAGCGCGCCGACGCCCAGCAGCCCGGCCATCCAGACGAGGTCGTGCCCGGCCAACACCCCGGCCAGGAAGAGCAGCACCCCGGCCGGCCGCAGGTCGGGGTCGGCGAGCGCGCCCACCACGGCGTACCCGATCAGCAGGGTGCCGACCGCGACGAGCGCCACCCGGGTCCTCACGACGCCTCCCGGACGGTGAGCCGACCGACCCACTTGGTCTGCAACACACCGGGCCGGTTCGGGGCGATCAACCGGGCCGGGTAGCCGTGGTCGGGGTGCAGGGGTGCCCCACCCAACCGCAGCGCGATCAGCGTCAACGGGTCACGCACGTGCGCCGCCCCGACGGTCGACGTGCGGTAGCGGCCGGCCGTCTCCAACGACTCGACGAGCACCGTCGCCCGGTCCGGGTCGACGCCCACCAACGCGACCAGGTCCCGCAGTCGTACGCCGGTCCACCGCCCGGTGGCGCTCCACCCCTCCACACAGGCGATCGGCAGCTCGGCGGTGTGCTGCGGCAGGGCGCGCAGCGCGGCGAGGTCCAGTTCGGTGCGCCGGAGGGGACCCTCGACCACCAGCCGGTACGCCGGGTCGAGCGCCTGGGCGCGTACCCCGGCACGGTCGGCGGTCCGGTTGACCGGCAGCCCCTGCGGCCCGACGTCCGGTCGACGGGGAGCGAGCACCGCCAGGGCGGACAGCGGCCGGACGGTCTGCCCGACCGTGGTCAGGGTGACCAGCCCGGCCGCGGCGGCGACCCCACCGAGCAGCCCGCGTCGGCTGAGCCGCTCCCGCGCAGACTCGGCGGTGGTCGGGCCGAGCGCAGCGCGTACCGCAGGCAACTGCACGCCGACGTGCACCAGCAGCGCACCGACCGACAACCACGCCACCCGGTAGTGCCCGGCGGTGAAGAAGAACGGCATCGGCGCGTACCAGCGGGCGACGTTGAGGACGCCGCCGATCACCTGGAACAGCGCCGCCGCGACCAGCACGGCGACGCTGGCGCGTTCGAGCGCGTGGGCGAGTGACCGGACCGGCGGCCAGCGGAACAGGTGGTGGTAGACCGACCACAGCTTGGCCCCGAGCAGCGGCACCGTGGCCAGACCGGTCGCCACGTGCAGGCCCTGGGTGAACCGGTAGAGGCCCACCGGGCGGGACGGCCACCACAACCAGCCGGGCGGGTGCTGGATCAGGTGACTGAGCAGCCCGGTGAGGAAGCAGACGGCGAACGCCACCCCGAGCGCGACGCCGAGCTGGCTGGTCAACCGGGTCGACCGTAACGGGGACGGGAAACCGTCAGGCCGCAGCGGCCCGCGCCGCAGCGCCCCGGGCGGGGCCGGCAGGGGTGCCGACCACCGTCGGGCGAGCCGCCGCAGCGCGGTCGGCCGGCCGGTCACCGGGGGGTGAGGGTGGCGAACCACCGGCCCGCCTCCGTCCAGGTGTCGTGCACCCGCAGCGCGGTGCCCCCGGCCAGTACGGAAAGGTCGTCGAGGGGTACGCAGGCCCACGGTAGCGGGCTGCCGACACCACCCGGGGTCTGCACCATGGCGGTGCCGGACCAGGCCGGTGTGCCGGGCGGCGCGAACTCGGCGTGCAGGTGGCCGTCGGCCGCCAGCAGCCGACGACACCGCCGCAGCAGCCGGTACGGGTCACCGCCGATGCCGACGTTGCCGTCGGCCAGCAGCAGGTGCGGCCAACGTCCGGCACCCGGCACCGGGCCGAAGACGTCGCGTTGCAGCGCGACGGCACCGCGTTCCCGGGCCAGCCGGACGGCGGTGGCGCTGACGTCGATGCCGAGCGCCGGCTGCCCGGCGTCGATCAGCGCGCCGGTGAGCCGCCCGGGGCCGCAACCGACGTCGAGGGTGGGTCCGGTGCAGCGCTGCAGCAGGGTCGCGTCCCCGGCGATGGCGTCCCGGCACCAGCCGGCCGGGTCGAACCGGTGCACGCCACCGCTCGGGTGCCGGGCGGTGAACGCGGCGGGGACACCCGACGCGGCCCGGTCGAACACGGCGTCGAAGAGGGCCACCGCGTTCACCGGGCGACCGCCGTGGGGGACGGCACGTCGCGGGCGACGGCCACGGTGAACCGGCTGCCCGGCGGGCACACCGCGGCCACCGCGTGGGCGTCGGCGGCGGTGTCCACGTCCCGCAGCCGGGGCAGCAGGTGGACCCGCAGACCGAGGCGGCGCAACGCGGCCAGGGTGAGCTGTCCGGTGTCCGCCTCGGAGGTGGGCACCGCACGCAGGACCGAGGCGTGGCCGGGCTCGCGTAGTCCCAGCGTCCACCAGCCGCCGTCGTCGGCCGGACCGAGCACCGCGTCCGGCCCGTCCGGCCGGCGCAGCAGGTCCAGCGCGTCGTCGAGGTGGGCGGCGGTGAGCTGCGGGGTGTCCATGCCGATCAGCAGGGTGGCCGTGCCCGCCGTGCGGGTGTCGGCGAAGGCGTGGGCGAGGCGGTCGCCGAGCGGGCCGCCCCGTTGGGCGAGTCTCGTCCAGCCCTCGGGGGCCGGATGGTCGCCGTCGACGACCAGGACCCGGGTGCCGGCCGTGGCCGTGGCGACGGTGTCGAGGGTGTCGGCCAACGCCGCCGCGGCGACCCGGGCGGCCTGGACCGGAGTGCAGGGCGGGCAGAGCCGGGTCTTGACCCGGCCGGGCTCCGGGGTCTTGGCCAGCACCAGCACCTGCGGTGCGCGGGACCCGGGAACGTGCGGCTGTCGGGGGACGTTCACCGGGCCAGCACCGCGCTCATGTCGCGGACGGCGCGGGCGGTGCCGAGCACCGTGCCGGTCACCTTCGACCGGGTCCCGGCCGCCCTCGGGTGGTAGTCGACGTCGACCTCGACCACCCGCCAGCCGGCCCGACCGGCCGAGATCAGCAGCTCCAACGGGTAACCGAAACGGCGGTCACGCAGCCCCAACGCCAGCAGGTCGGCCCGGCGGACGGCCCGGATCGGCCCGATGTCGTGGACGTCGAGGCCGGTGGTCCGGCGCAGCCGGTGGGCCAGCAGGGCGTTGGCGACCCGGGCGTGCAGGGGCCACACCCCGCGCGCGGTGGGGCGTCGCCGGCCGGTGCCCAACTCCGCCTCGCCGGCCCGGACGGGATCGGCCAGCCGGGGCAGCTGCGCCGGATCGAACGACCCGTCGGCGTCCAGCACACACACCACCCCGTCGACCGGGTCGGCCGCCAGGACCCCGGCGTGCACGGCGGCACCGTACCCGGGTTCGGTCACGCTGATCACCTCGACGCCGCAGGCGCGGGCCACCGCCGCCGAGCCGTCGGTCGAGCCGTTGTCCACCACGATCGGCCGGTAGCCGGCCGGCATCCGGGCCAGCAGGTCGGGCAGGGCCGGGGCCTCGTTGCGGCAGGGAAGAACCACGTCGGTCATGCTGCGGACGCTAGGACACGATCCGGCCGGAAGTTCTTACCTGCTGATGACGGAATCCGGGGCACCCGCGACCCGCGCACGGAGTTCTTACGAACCGCTGACGGGCGGTCGCGGTCGGGGCACGGCGACGCGTCCCGGCCCTACCGTCGGCGGGTGACTCACGTACTCGTGACCGGCGGCGCCGGTTTCATCGGCACCCACGTGGTGACCGCCCTGCACGATGCCGGCCACCGGGTGACGATCGTGGACTGCGGTCATCCCGGTGCGCACCGCCGGCCGTTGCCGGACACGGTGGCGGGCGCCCCGGTCGTCCGGCTCGACGTGCGCGACGGGCCGGGCGTCGCCGGGGTCCTGGCCGGTGTCGACGCGGTGGTGCACCAGGCGGCCATGGTGGGACTCGGCGTCGACCTGGACGACCTGCCCGAGTACGTCGGCTGCAACGACCTCGGCACCGCCGTCCTGCTCGCCGCGATGGCCCGGGCGGGCGTGCACCGGTTGGTGCTCGCCAGCTCCATGGTGGTCTACGGCGAGGGCGCCTACGTCTGCGCCGGACACGGCCCGGTGCGCCCCGGGCCGCGTACCGTCGCCGACCTGGCCGCCGGCCGCTTCGAGGCGACCTGTCCGAGCTGCGGCGTCGCCGTCACGCCGGGCCTGGTCGACGAGGACGCCCCGCTGGACCCCCGCAGCGGGTACGCCGCCACCAAGGTCGCCCAGGAGCACCTCACCGCCGCGTGGGCCCGGCAGACCGGCGGCTCGGTGGTGGCGTTGCGCTACCACAACGTCTACGGGCCGGGGATGCCCCGGGACACCCCGTACAGCGGGGTCGCGGCGATGTTCCGTTCGGCGCTGGAGGCGGGGCAGGCACCGCGGGTGTTCGAGGACGGCGGTCAGCGCCGCGACTTCGTGCACGTCCGCGACGTGGCGGCGGCCAACCTCGCCGCCCTGGACGCGACCGGTACGGGCACCGGTTGGCGGGCGTACAACGTGGCCTCCGGCCGGCCGGCCACCATCGGCCAGTTGGCCACGGAGCTGGCCCGAGCTGCCGGCGGGCCGTCGCCGGTGGTCACCGGCGAGTTCCGGCTGGCCGACGTGCGGCACGTGGTCGCCTCGCCCACCCGTGCCGAGACCGAACTCGGCTTCCGGGCCGTGGTGGGACTCGCCGACGGGATCGCGGAGTTCGCCCACGCGCCGCTGCGCGGGTGAACGACACCCCGCGCCACCGGCCGCCGCGCGCCGACCTGATCGCCGTCGCTGCCGCGTTCGGCCTGTTCGCGGTGGCCTCCGTCACCGGCGGCCTGCTCTACCTGTGGGGACGCCCGGTGCATGCCACCTCGGCGCCGCTGTTCGCGCAGTGGCTGCCGCACGTCGGCCCCGGCACCCCGCTGGCCCTGCTGGTGGCCGCGCTGGTCTGGTGGCGCGGGCCCGCCCTGGCCGCCCGGCTGGCCTGGCGAGGGCTGCTCGCGGTCTCCTACGCCGCCGCCGTGGCCTGGACGCTGTCGCTGGCCCTGGTCGACGGCTGGCAGCGCGGCGTCGCCGGTCGGCTGACCACCACCTACGAGTACCTGCACGAGGTCCCGGGCGTCACCGACATCCCCGCCATGCTGGCCGGATTCAGCGGTCGGATCCTCGGCCTCCAACCGGACTCCTGGACCACCCACGTGTCCGGTCACCCACCGGGGGCCCTGCTCGTCTTCGTCGTCCTCGACCGGATCGGGTTGTCCGGCGGCGGCTGGGCCGGGGTGCTGTGCATCCTGGTGGCGGCCCTCGTCGCCGTCGCCGTGCCGCACACCGTACGGCTGCTCGGCACCGACGAGGCGGCCCGTGCGGTGGTGCCGTTCGTGGTGCTGTTCCCCGGGGCGGTCTGGTCCGGGGTGTCCGCCGACGGGTTGTTCGCCGGGGTGACCGCCACCGGGGTGGCCCTGCTGGCGTACGGCGTCATCCGGGGGCGTGCGCTGGGCGCGGTCGGCGGTGGCGCCCTGTTGGCGTTCGGCTGCTACCTCTCCTACGGGTTGGTCCTGATGGCGCCGGTCGCGTTGGCCGTCGTCGTGCTGGCCGGCCGACGCTGGCGCACCGTGGGCTGGGCGTTCGTCGGGGCGGTGCCGGTCGCCGCCGCGTTCACCGTCGCCGGCTTCTGGTGGCCCACCGGCTACGACCTCGTCATCGAGCGCTACTACCAGGGTCTCGCCTCCGACCGGGCGTACGCCTACTGGGTCTGGGCCGACCTCGCGGTGGTCGTCGTGGCCGCCGGTCCCGTGGTGGCCGTGATCCTACGGCGCGCGGTGCCGGCCGGGTGGCGGGCCGTTTCTCGGCGGCACCGCAACGGCGTGCGGACTGCCGACCGGCGGCCGGGGGTGGTGCACGCCAGCTGGCTGCTGCCACTGGCCGCCACGGCGGTGATCCTCGCCGCCGACCTGTCCGGCTACAGCAAGGCCGAGGTCGAACGCATCTGGCTGCCCTTCATGGTCTGGCTGATGGCGGGGGCGGCCCTGATCCCGCCCGCCGACCGCCGTGGCTGGTTGGCCGCGCAGGCGGCGGTGGCGCTCACGATCAACCACCTGCTGCTGACGGTCTGGTAGACCACCCGGCGGCGACCACCCCCACACCGCTGACGCAGCGGCCGACGACCGTGTCGTCGGCCGCTGTTGCCGGCTGCCCGAGGGCGCAACGGCTCAGCGGCGTGCCGGTCACCGCCGTCACCGAGGGAGCCGGGGGGACTTCTTACCGAACCATGACGGGGCCGGCAACCGTTGACCGTCGACCGGGTGCCGGCCCGTACCGAGTGGAGACAGCAACATCACCGGAGCCGTTCGCGGCTTTGAGGAGATTCCGATGAACCGCAGAAAGAACGGGACCGCGCTGGTCCAGACCCGGCCGGTCAGGATCGCCCTGGCTGCGGTCGTGCTGGCGGCCACCGGTGCGCTCACCGTCACCTTCGTCTCCAGCGGCGGCAAGGGCACCGCCGACGCCGCCACCAGCCTCGACCAGTTCGTGCAGATCGAGAACGTGTCGCCGAACGTGCGGAATCCACAGCCGGCTGCCGGCGGGTCGACCGGCCGGTTCACCGTGGACTGCGGCACGAACGGCAACGGCAAGTTCAGCCCGGACAACCCGGTGGCCCAGCCCGGCATCCGCAACGGCGCCGAACACGTCCACGACTTCGTCGGCAACCTGGCCATCACCGCGAACTCCTCCAACGCCGACCTGGACGCCTCCGGCACCACCTGCCGCAACGGTGACAAGTCGTCCTACTTCTGGCCGGTGGTGCGCATCGACAAGAGCGTGCGCAGCGACAACCAGGTCCAGCAGGCCCTCGCCCAGACCCAGCCGGTGGTCGTCTGCCCCTCGGTCGGCAAGCGGCTGCGTGCCGTCCCCACCGGGGCCCGCGGCACCGTGGACCGGCTGCTCGCCGAGCTGGACCGCCAGCAGGCCGCCGCGAACCAGCGGATGACGGCCAGCCGGGGCCGCATCGACGCCGCGTTCAACCGGGAGGTCATCGACTCGTTGCGGGAACGCCGCGCCGCGATGATCAAGCAGATCAGCACCACGGTCACCGCCGCCGGCGGCAACCAGCCCGGCCTGGTCTCGCTGGTCGAGTGCGACATCAGCTACGACGACATGCACGCCCGGATGCCCGGCAGCGCCCACCGCGCCAGCGTCAAGGCGGCCCAGGCCGCGAACCCGCGCATCCAGTGCCCCACGGTCCGCGACAAGCTGCCCGGCGTGCCCGCCGGGGCGCTCGCCGAGGTGAACCGCAACCTCGACGAACTCGACCGGCAGCTCTCCGAGGCCAACGAACGCCTGGTCACCACCCGGGGCCAGGGTGGGCCGGCCTTCGTCGACAACGCCATCCTCGGGCCGCTGCGGGCCAAGCGGATCGCCGTGCTCGACCGGATCGCCATCGCGATCGGCCGGCAGGCCGCCCGTCCGCAGGGTCTCGACGCGTTCGCCACCTGCACCCTGGACCAGGCCCCCGGGGCACCCTCGGCACCGGGCACCGCACCCACCACCGCCGCACCCACCGCACCCACCGCGCTGCCCGACCCGCAGGGGCCCGACTTCGAGCTGCCCGGCAACACCGGTGGCATCGTCCGCCCGGCGCAGGTGCTGATCGAGTACCGGGGCAACCCCGTCAGCAAGGTGGTGCCGATGCCGAAGTTCCTCCGGGCCCTCACCGGCGACGCCAAGCCCACCAGCCGTGGCCCGGCCAACGCCCGCGCCACCTGGAGCTGCTCGGGCTTCGCCGACCGGCTCTCCGACAAGTACCCGATCTGCCCCGCCGGCAGCCAGGTCCAGCGGGTGCACGACTTCCCCGGCTGCTGGGACGGCCGGAACATCGACAGCGACAACCACCGCAACCACGTCGCGTTCGCCGACAAGGCCACCGGTGCCTGCCCGCAGGGCTTCCAGGCGATCCCGCAGCTGCGGATCACCGTCGGCTACGACATCCCCCGCGACGTGCAGGTCAAGGGGCAGTACGCGCTCGACTCCTTCCCCGAGGAGAACCACAACCCGTTCTCCGACCACAACGACTTCGTCAACGTCAACTCCGCGCAGACCATGCAGCGCATCGCGACCTGCATCAACAAGGGCAAGAACTGCTCCTGACGTGCCGGGGTGGGAGCCTGCACACGAGGCTTCCATCCGGGGTTGCAGTGCGGACGGGGGTGGGTGCGGCGAACGGTCGCCGTACCCACCCCCACCGTTACTCCGTCGGTCACGTCACCGACCACCGACGCCGGGTTGCTGCCGGCGGGGGAGGCCGGGGTCGGTTACGGCGTGACGGAGAGCAGATGCGCGCGGTAGCCCTCGCCGTAGCTCTTGGTCGGGGTGCCGCTGTAGTCCTCGATGAGCACGTTGCCACCGCTGCAACCCCACGGGTTCCAGGTCCACGCGGTGTAGCCGAGCCGGTTGCGGTCCAGCCAGGTCATCAACCGGTCGATGTAGTCGTGGGCGCAGGTGTCCTGGCCGATCTCCCCGGCGTGCACCGGCACCTGCGCGGCCACCGGCGCGATCTGGGTGTCCCAGCAGGTCTCGGTGACGCAGGCGTTGAAGTTGTACGAGTGCCAGGAGGCCACGATGTTGTTGCGCGGGTCGGTCGGCTTGTAGGCCAGCCACTGGGTCAGGTCGTTGGTCCAGGTCAGGCCGGGGACCAGCAGGACGTTGGTGGCGCCGGTGGCGCGTACCGCGTCGACCAGGCTCTGCATGCCGGCCACCGGGTACTCGATGCCGGTGCAGGTGCCACCGTCACGCAGGCAGCGCCACGCGGCCGTCATGTCCGACCAGTTGTTGGCGGCGTCCGGGTACGGCTCGTTGAACAGGTCGAACAGCACCGCGTCGTTGCCCTTGAACGCGTTGGCGACCCCGGTCCAGAACTGGGGTGTGTACTGCCGGCTCGGCATCGGCTTCTGGCAGGTGGCGTTCACGTCGGGGCAGGCCGAGATGTTGCCGGTGTACTGGCCGTGGGTCCAGTGCAGGTCGAGGATCGGGTTGATGCCGTTGGCGACGAGCAGGTTCGCGTACGCCTTGACCGCCTGCTGGTAGGCGGTCCCGCTGGGCGAGCCGGACAGGCCCAGCCAGCAGTCCTCGTTGAGCGGGATCCGGACGGCGCGGATGTTCCAGGCCTTCATCGCGTCGACGGAGGCCTGGTCGACCGGGCCGCTGTCCCACATGCCCTTGCCCTGGACGCAGGCGAACTCGCCGCTGGCCCGGTTGACGCCGAGCAGGCGGTAGGTCGCGCCGGCCGCCGTCACCAGCCGGTTGCCGGAGACCCGCAGGCTCGGCGCGGCACCGCCGGGCGGCGGGGTGGTCGTCGGCGGCGGGGTGGTCGGCGGGGGAGTGGTGGGTGGCGGCGTGGTGGTGGGCGGCGGTGGGGTGGTCGTGGGTGGTGGGGTGGGCGTCGTGGGGTCGACCACGCCGGTGCAGGCCGTCCCGTTGAGCGCGAACGACTTGGGTACGGGGTTGGTCCCGCTCCACGCGCCGTTGAAGCCGATCGTGGTGGACGCGCCGGTGTTCAGCGCGCCGTTCCAGCTCAGGCTGGCCGCCGACACCCGGGCGCCGGATTGCGACCAGGTGGCGCTCCAGCCCTGGGTGACCCGCTGGTCGGTGTCCGGGAAGTCGAACGTCAGCGTCCAGCCGGCCACGGCCGAGCCGAGGTTGGTGATGGCGATGTTGCCGCTGAACCCGCCGTTCCACTGGCTCTGCACGGTGTAGGTGACCGCGCAGCCCGAGGCTGCGGCCGAGGCGGGCAGGGTGGCCGCGGTCAGGCTGGCCGCCACCAGCGTGCCGGCGGCTGTCGATGCCAGCAGGGCATGTCGACGTGTCATGAAGCTCTCCTAGATATAGCGGGGAGCGTCGATGGGAGCGCGTCTGCGAGCTTTCTTTATGCGCCTCATTAAGTCAAGCGTATCGATGCCGTTTCGACGGACTGCCAGGTGAACCACACCACTGACCTATCGGGGCGTGCTGGTCGTCTCCCGGGCCACCACGGTTTCGGTCGCACACCACCGTTCCGGCACCGTCCCCCCGTCGATCAGCCGCAGCACCGACTCGCCCACCGACTCCCCGAACGAGTGCACGTCGAGGCTCATCGTGGTCAGGGCCGGCGAGGCCAGCCGGCACAGGCTGGAGTCGTCCCAGGCGATCAGGCTGACGTCACGGGGGACCCGGTGGCCCAGCTCCTTGGCCGCGTGCAGGCCCGCCACCGCCATCAGGTCGTTGTCGTAGATGATCGCCGTGGGTGGCTCGGGCCCGGTCATCAACCGGGCGGTCAACCGGGCCCCGGACTCCGCCGAGTAGTCGCCCTCCACGACGACGGCGTCGACGTCGGCGGCCAACATGGCGGTGGTGCGGGTCCGGGTGTGCAGCAGGGTCCCGGGGCCGGTGATCCGGGCTATCCGCTGATGCCCGAGACCGACCAGGTGCGCCAGGGCCGCCCGCATCGAACCGACGTCGTCGCGCCGTACCGCCGGGGTGTCGTGGCTCGGCTCCCCCGCTACCACGACGGGCAGCCGCAACTCCCGCAGCACTGCCGGTCGGGGGTCGTCCACCGACGGGTTCACCAGCACGATCGCGTCGACCAGCCGCTGCTGCGCCCACCTGCGGTACGCGGCGATCTCGGCGGCGTGATGGGCGACCACGTGCAGCAGCACCGACCGACCGTGTCCGGCGAGCCGCTCCTCGATACCCGCGATGAACTCCATGAAGAACGGTTCGGTGCCGAGCAGCCGGGGAGGGCGGGCGAGCACCAGGCCCACCGCGCTCGTCCGCCACGCGTCGTCCACTGCGTACCCCCGGTCAGTCAGCTTGCCGATTCGGTGAGCCTGGTCCGCTCCTCGACCAGGTGTTCCGCCGGGCGCGGCCCGTGGCCCAGGGGCACGAGCTCGGATTCGAGGATCAATGCGGCGGCGCCGATGGCCGAGGCCGTGGCGGCGGACCGGGAGAGCCGCACGTCGACGGTGTGTGTGCCCCGGGAGAAAGCGGTGCGCAGTTCGTGCCGGACGATGGGCAGGTACACCGACCCGGCGGCGGCCAGACTGGGACCGGTCAGCACGAGCACCTCGAGGTCCATGAGGTTCGCCAGGGTCCGGGCGGCCGTCCCGACGTACCGGGCCGACCGCTCCAGCAGGGCCAGCGCGCGCGGCTCGCCCCGGCGGGCGGCGCGGCTGATCGCGGCGAAGTCGGCGACCACCGAGGAGCGCCGGCCACCGGCCGCCAACCCCGCCGCCCGGGTCGCCGCCGGATCCGACCGGACGGCGGCGACCACCGCCGCCGGCCCGGCCAACGCCTCCACGCACCCCCGGGCGCCGCACCAGCACCGGGGGCCGTCGGCCGACACACTGACATGGCCCAGTTCACCGACGTTGCCGCTCGGCCCCCGGTAGGTGACGCCGTTGATCACCAGGCCGGCACCGATGCCGGTGCCCATGTAGAGGGCGGCAGCCGAGGTCGCGGTGCCGAAACCGCCCGTCCAGTGCTCGCCCAACGCCGCCGCGGTCGAGTCGTTGTCCAACACCACCGGCAGGCCCGCCACCTGCTCCAATGCCCGGCCCAGCGGGAACCCGTTCCACTGCCGCATGGCGGGGGCGAGCCCCACGTCCGGCGGGCCACCGATGCCCCGGGGGGCGTCGACCGGGCCGGGGAACACCACGCCGACGCCGAGGATCCGCAGGCGTTCCACCCCCACCCCGTCGATCAACGCGGCGATCTCGGTGGCGATCCGGGCGACCACCACCTGCGGCTCCTCGGCACCGGCACCCGGTCGGGAAATCCGGGCCACCACCGTCCCGCCCAGGTTGGTCAGGGCGTACGTGATGACACCGTGGTCCAGGTGCACGCCGACGGCGTAGCGGGAGGCGTGGTTGAGCTGGAGCAGCACCCGCCGCTTGCCCCCGGTCGACTTCGCGTGCCCGGTCTCGACGACCAGATCCTCGTTGATCAGCTTGCGGACCAGGGTGGAGATGGTCGGGGCGGTGAAGCCGGTGGCCCGGATCAGGCCGACCCGGCTGATCGTGCCGGCCGCCCGGATCGCGTCGAGAACAACCGACTTGCTGCTCGCCTGGGGTTTGCTCGCTGCTGGTCCGCTCACTGCTTCTCTGCCAGGGGCTGTTAGGTCGGCCGAGCCGAGTATACAAGGATCCCGATGTCACAGGGCTCGGCTGCGGCAGATGACCGTCGCGTCGTCGGTCGCGACGCCGTGCCGGTCCTCGGCCTGCCGGACCTGTCGGATCACCTCGGCCGGACCGTGGTCCAGCAGGCGCAGCAGTCCCGCCCAGTCGGTGAGCCCGAAAGTGTCCACGAGTCGGCTCGCACCGTTGCTCAGCAGCGCCGCCAGCGTCACTTCGCCCGCCGGGTGGTTGCCGGTGACCGCCTCGGCCACCACCTGCGGGTCGTCCTTGGCCACCCAGAAACCGCCCGGGTTGTTGCGGTGCCCCCGCAGCTCGCGGAGCAGCCGCCGGTACTCCTCGCTGCCGACGGCGACGCCCACCAGCCGGCGCTCGAAGGACCGGGCGATCACCACCTCGCGGGGGTCATGGGCGACGACCGGCGCACCGGACGCCCGCCCGACGACCACCACCGCGTCCCCGAGGACCAGGTGCTCGACCAGGTCGTCGGAGAACCGGAGCATCGCCACGGCGGCGTGCGGGCTGCTCGGGTGGGTGACGTCGCAGGTGTCCCGGTGGACGTCGGTGACCTGGACGATCCCTTCGGCCAGGACCTCCCGCAGGCTCCGCTGCGCGGACAACCCGCCCAGCAGGGCGCCACCGAGCCGGTTGGCGTACCAGGCCACGCCGTGGCGGCAGACCTGGTCGGCACCGGGAACGCCACCCGCGCCGTCGACCAGCACCAGCCCGGCCGGCACCGCACCGGCGAAGTCCTCGTTGGTGCGACCGGGATGTCCCGCGTCGGTCGCCAGCACCACCCGCACCCCCCGATCATCACACGGTCGCCCCGGCGGGCGTGGCCCCGACCGGCGGCGGCCGTGCCACGTCCGCCGGGGCTGCCCGCTCGCCCGGGGCGCGGCGCGTCCCGCCGGAGCCGGTGGTCGGTGACCGTCGGGACGACGGGGGGCACGAGCACCCGGGGTGCCGGCCGCTACCCGTGGCGCGGGTTCAGTTCGCGCCCCCGCAGTCCACCAGGATCTTCACCTCGCCGCCGGTGGCCAGGGCCCCGAATGCCCCGGCCACCTCGGCCAACGGCACGATCCGGGTGATCAGCCGGGCGGCCGGCACCTGTCCGGTGTGCACCAACCGGACGGCCTCGGTGTAGTCCCCGCGTTCGTAGACCCGGACGCCGATCATCTCCAGTTCACGCCAGAAGACCCGGTGCAGGTCCACCTCCCGGGGGGTGGGATGGATCGCTACGATCACCAGCCGACCGCGCGCGGCGAGCAGGTCGGTCGCGGTGCGGACCCCGGCGGCCGACCCCGACACCTCGAAGACCACGGCGGCCCCGGCACCACCGGTCGTCTCGTGGACGTGCCGGGCGACGTCGACCGTCGCCGGGTCGACGGTGCGCAGCCCGAGTTCGGTGGCGAGCGCGCGGCGACGCGGGTCGAGTTCGAGCACGGTCACCTCGGCGCCGGTGGCCCGGGCGACCGTGCCGATGAGCAGGCCGACCGGGCCGGCCCCGATGACCACCGCGTGTTCACCGGCGGTGAGCCGGGAGCGTCGTACGTCGTGCACGGCCACCGCGGTCGGCTCGATCAGGGCGGCGTGGGTCAGCGGCAGGTCCCCGGGCAGTGGCACGAGAATCCGCGCGGGCACCGTCCAGGACCGTTGCATCGAGCCGGGGGAGTCGATGCCGACGAAGGTGAGCCGGTGACAGATGTGGCTGTGGCCGGCCCGGCAGGCGGCGCACTCGCCGCACCAGTCCAGCGGCATCACGGTCACCGGATCGCCCACCCGGTGGTCCTCGACCCCCGGGCCGGTCTCGGCGATCCGACCGGACATCTCGTGGCCGATCACCGCCGGCACCCGCACCCGCTGGTCCATCGCACCGTGCGCGATGTGCAGGTCGGTGCCGCAGATCCCGGTGTACGCGACGTCGATGCGTACCTGGCCGGGGCCGGGCGGCACGATCGCGGTCGGCTCGACGACGAAGGTGTTGTCGCCGACGTAGTGTGCGCTGTGGTTCATGACGCCTCCTCGGTCAGGTGCCAGACCTCGCGCATCGGGGCCCACCAGTGCCCCGAGCCGGGTTCGGCGAGCGATTCCTGGCATGGATCGGTCAACGTCCACCACTGCCGGGTACGGGGGTCGTCGGCGATGCGGCGCTGGTCGGCGTCGTGGTCGGCACCGACGTACTCGTAGTAGCCGAACAGCAGGTCGTGGTGCAGGAAGATGCTGTAGTTGCGGATGTTCGCCGCGCGCAGCGTCTGCTCGACGTCGGGCCACACGGCGGCGTGCAGCCGAAGGTAGGTCTCGCGTTGCTCCGGTCGGAGCCGGATCAGCCAGCCGTAGCGTTGCACGTCGTACCCTTCCGGTTGCGGTGGCGTTCTCCGGCCGGCCGGGTGTGCGGCACCCGGGGGTGACCGGAGCCGGGGAAAACATCCGATGTCTCTATATTGGGGTGGGCTGTCGTCGCCTGCCGCGCACGGACCGTCGTGACGACGCCCGACGGACCGGCCAGAAGGGGACGCGGATGGCACTGACCGACGACGCGATCGCGAAGATCCGGAGCATGGTCCAGAGTGGTGAGCTGCCGCCGGGGGCCCGGCTGCCCCCCGAGCCGCAGCTGGCCGAACAGATGGGCCTGTCGCGCAGCGGGGTCCGGGAGGCGGTCAAGGTCCTCGAATCGGCCCGGGTGCTCGACGTACGACGCGGCGACGGGACGTACGTCACCAGCCTCGCCCCCCGGCTGTTGCTGGAGGGGCTGGGGGTTGCGGTGGAGTTGCTGCGCGACGACACCCTGTTGGAGGTCATGGAGGTGCGGCGGCTGCTGGAACCGATGGCGACCGGCCTGGCGGCGCTGCGGATGACCGACGCCCAACTCGACGACCTCAGCGCCATCCTGGAGCAGATGCGGGCGGCGGCCGACGACGCGGAGCAGCTGATCCGCTTCGACACGGCCTTCCACCACACCGTCGTCGCGACCACCGGCAACGAGACCCTCACCTCGCTGCTGGACGGGTTGTCCAGCCGTACGCTGCGGGCCCGGGTGTGGCGGGGGCTGATCGAGAGCAACTCCGCGCACACGACGATCGACGAGCACCACGCGATCTACCTCGCGCTGCGCTCGCGCGACCAACTGCTCGCGCAGGCTAGTGCGTTGCTGCACGTCAACACCTCCGAGGCATGGCTGCGGACGGTGCTGGCCGCCAAGGTGGCGAACGGGTGAGCCCACCGGCCGGGATCATGCGGGCCGCGCCGGGAGCAGCGCCGCGACCCGGTCGGCCAACCGGTAGGTGCGTACGGCGGTGCCGGCGAGGATCTCGTGCCGTTCCCGGTCCGACAGCGGGGGCAGCGCCGCGGTCAACGCCCGCCCCACCCCGGCGTAGTCCGACCTGAGTAGGCATACCGGCCAGTCCGACCCGAACATCAGACGCTCGGCACCGAACTCGGCGACCGCCACCTCGACGAAGGGGCGCAGTTCGTCCGGTGACCAGTCCGGGCCGGCCTCGGTGACCAGGCCGGACAGCTTGGCGGTGACGTTGGGTTGGGCGGCCAACGCGGCCAGCGGGCCGCGCCAGCGCCGCAGCCCGGCCGTACCCTCGTCGATCCGGGGTTTGCCGAGGTGGTCCAGGACGAACCGGAGCTGCGGCACCGCCCGGGCCGCCCGTGCCGCCGCCGGGAGCTGGTCGGCGCGGATCACCAGGTCGAACGCCAGCCCGGCGGCGGCGAGCGCGGCGAGCCCGCGACGCACGTCGGGCCGGTCGAGGTAGTCCGGGTCCGCCTCGCCCTGCACCTGTGAACGCACCCCGGCCAGGTATTCGCCGCCGCGCAGCCGGCGGTACCGCCCGACGGTGGCGGGCACGTCGTCGTCGGCGACGTCCAACCAGGCCACCACCGCCAGGATCGGTGCGGTGTCGGCGGCGTAGCCGAGGAACTCGGCCGCCTCGTCGGAATGGCAGCGACCGCCCTCGACCAGCACGGTGCCGGCCATCCCGGCGGCGGCCAGCTCGGTGGTCAGGTCCGCCGGGGTGAACGGCCGCCGGATGGTGGCGAGTTCCGGCGCGTCGAGCCAGGTGTACCCGCGTTCCGGTCGCCACAGGTGGTGGTGCGCGTCGATGATCATGGGATGGGCGCTTCCGCCGGCACCGACGCGTCGACCCACTGCGGGCCGTCCGGGAACCGGAACGCGGCCAGCGAGGCCGGCAGGATCTCCGCGCTCATCCCCGGGGTGGTGGGTGCCAGGTACCGCCCGCCGGTGACCCGGACCGGGTCGACGAAGTGTTCGTGCAGGTGGTCGACGTACTCGATGGCCCGGTCGTCGGTGCTGCCACTGACCGCCACGAAGTCGAACATCGCCAGGTGCTGCACCAGCTCACACAGCCCGACCCCACCGGCGTGCGGGCAGACCGGCACCCCGAAGTGCGCGGCGAGCAGCAGGACCGCCAGGTTCTCGTTGACCCCGGCGACCCGGCAGGCGTCGATCTGCACCACGTCGACGGCGTCGGCCTGGAGCAGCTGCTTGAACATCACCGCGTTGTGCACGTGCTCACCGGTGGCCACCCGGACCGGGCTGAGCGCCTTGCGTACGGCGGCGTGCCCGAGGATGTCGTCCGGCGACGTCGGCTCCTCGATCCAGTACGGGTCGTACGCGGCCAACTGCCGCATCCACCCGATCGCCTCGGGCACCCCCCAGATCTGGTTGGCGTCGACGGCGAGGCGGATCTGCGGCCCGACGGCCTGCCGGGCGATGCCCATCCGGCGTACGTCGTCGGTCAGGTCCCCGCCGACCTTGAGCTTGATCAGCTGGTAGCCGTCGCGGACCGCCTCCGCGCAGAGCCGGGCCAGTTTCTCGTCGTCGTAGCCCAACCACCCCGGGGTGGTGGTGTACGCCGGATACCCCTCGGCCAGTAGCCGCTGTTCCCGCTCGACCCGACCGTCGCCCGCCCGCCGCAGCAACGCGAGCGCCTCGTCCTCGGTGAGGGCGTCGCGCAGGTAACGGAAGTCGACCTGGGCGACGAGCTGTTCGGGGGTGAGGTCGGCCAGCAGCTTCCACAGTGGCTTGCCCGCCCGCCGGGCGGCGAGGTCCCAGACCGCGTTGACCAGGCCACCGGCGGCCATGTGCACGACCCCCTTGGCCGGGCCGAGCCAACGGATCTGACTGTCGCCGACGAGCCGGCGGGCGAGGGCCCCCGGGTCGGCGACCAGCTCGTCGACCGGCTGGCCGATCACCATCGCGGCCAGCGACCGGACGGCGGCGACCTGGATCTCGGTGCCGCGTCCCACCGTGAAGACCAGCCCGTGCCCCTCGGCGTCCGCCGAGGTCCGCAGGACGACGTAGGCGGCGGAGTAGTCGGGGAACGGGTTCATCGCGTCCGACCCGTCGCGGTGCACGGAGGTGGGGAAGCGGACGTCGATCGTGTCCACCGAGGTGATGCGTTCAGTCAACGGAACTCCTGGAGGGGGGAACGGTGCTGGGTCTGCGGCCCGCTTCGTGGGCGTGGCGCGCGGGATCGGGGTGGGTCAGGTCTGTGCCTTGCCGCCGGTGATGCGGGAGACCACCAGGGCGACCAGGATGACCGCGCCGTTGAGGAAGTTCGTCCACTGTGCCGGTACCCCGGCCAGGGTCAGCACATTAATGATCATGAAGAGCAGCAGGACACCGGTGAACGCGCCGAAGACGCTGCCCTTGCCGCCGTTGAGGCTGACCCCGCCGATCACCGCCGCCGCGAAGACCTGGAAGATCGCGCCGTCACCCTGGGCCGCCGGCACCGCCGCCAGCCGACCGCTGATCAGCAGCCCGGCGAGGGCGGCGAGCACGCTGGCCACGATGAGCGCGATCCACAGCACCCGGTCGGTGCGGATGCCCGCGGCCCGGGCCGCGTCGGCGTTGCCGCCGATGGCGTACAAGGCCCGCCCGGCACGGGTGTGACCGAGCACCACGATCCCCACGGCGAACAGCAGCAGCGACACCCAGATCGAGGCCGGCACCCCCAACCAGCTCGTCGAACCGAGGTAAGTCATCGACCCGGGCAGCGCGAAGAAGGTCTGGCCGCCGGAGATGCCGGTGAGCAGTCCCCGCAGGATGATGAGCATGCCCAGCGTCACGATGAAGCCGTTGAGCCCGAACCGGACGATGAGCAGCCCGTTGAACGCCCCGACCAGCGCCCCGACCAGCAGCACCACCGGCACCGCCCAGGCGTCCGGCAGCAGGCCGAGCCCCAGCCCCCGGGTGAGGGCCGGATCGACGACCAGCCAGGCGGCGATGCCCGGGGCGAGCCCGAAGGTGCTCTCCAGCGACAGGTCCATCTTGCCGGTGATCAGCACGATCGTCTGGGCCAGCACCAGGATGGCGATCTCCGACATGCTCTGCAGCACGTTGATGACGTTGTCGGAACTCAGGAAGACCGGGCTGATGATCCACCCGACGATCGCCACCGCGACGATCGCCGGCACCAGCGCCAGGTCCCGCAACCGGGCGAGAGTCAGGTGCCGCGACGGCGGTCGGCTCGGTGGCGGCGCCGGAGGCGACGCCTTGCCGGTGGACAGCGTCTCAGACATGGTGGATGTCCACCCCTTCCATGGCGGCTACCAGATCGTTGTCACTCCAGCCGTGGGCCATCTCGCCGACGACCCGCCCCTGGAACATCACCAGCACCCGGTCGCAGATGCGCAGGTCGTCGAGTTCGTCGGAGACCACCAGCACCGCAGCGCCGCGCCGCCGTACGTCCTCGACGACCCCGAGGAGGGTCTGCTTGGACCGCACGTCGACCCCGGCGGTGGGTGTGATCAGCACCAGCAGCCGCGGGTCGTTGGCCAGCGCCCGGCCCATGACGACCTTCTGCTGGTTGCCGCCGGACAACTCGGCGACCGGCACCTGCGGCCCGGCCGCCTTGATCGTCAAGTCGGCGATCGTGTCCCGGGCCAGGGCGTCGCGACGGGCCGGCGAGATGAGGCCGTACCGTCCGATCCGGTCCGGCACGGTCATCGTGACGTTCTCCGCGATCGACAGCGACGGCACCAGACCCTCCCGGTGCCGGTCCTGCGGCACCAGCCCCACCCCGGCGGCGAGGGCGTCGGGCACACTGCCCGGTCGTAACACCCGGCCGGCCAGGCTGACCGTCCCGCCCACCGGGCGGGCGAGGCCGACCATCGCCTCGGCGACCTCGACCTTGCCGCTGCCGCCGCCCCCGGCGAGGCCGACGACCTCGCCCGCCCGGGCCTGCATCGACATCTCGGCGCCGGACGAGGTGACCAGGTCCCGTACCGACAGCAGCACCGGCGCGTCGGACGTCAGGGGCCGACGGCCGGCCTCCGGCATCGTCACGTCCTCCCCGGTCATCGCGGCGACCAGCGCCTGCCGGCTCAACTCGGCGACCGGGGCGGTGACGACGTGCCGGGCGTCGCGGAAGACCGTGACCCGGTCGCACAACTCGTAGATCTCCTGGAGGTGGTGGCTGATGAACAGGAACGTCACGCCGTGCGCCCGCAGGTCCCTGATCCGGGTGAACAGGCGGCTGATGCCGGCGGCGTCGAGCTGGGCGGTCGGTTCGTCGAGGATGATGAACCGGGCACCGAAGGACAACGCGCGGGCGATCTCCACGAACTGCCGCTGCTCGACCGAGAGCGTCGCGGCCGGCTGGCGTACGTCGACCTCGACCGACCAGGCCGCCAGCAGCTGTTCGGCCTCCCGTCGCAGGGTCGACCAGCGGATCAGTCCGCTGCGGGAGCGCGCGTGCCGGTTGAGGAACAGGTTCTCCGCCACGGTGAGGGTCGGGATGATCGTCGACTTCTGGTAGACGCACGCCACCCGTTGCCGCCAGGCGTCCCGGTCGGCCAGTGGTGGGGCGGGACGCCCGTCGAAGGCGACCGCCCCGCCGTCGGCGGCCAGCAACCCGGTCAGGATGCCGACAAGCGTCGACTTGCCGGCGCCGTTGCGGCCCACCAGGGCGTGGGTCTCACCGGGCCGGACCATGATCCCAGCCCCGGACAGGGCGACCGTGGAACCGAACCGTTTGGTGACGTCGACCGCCTCGACGACGGGTCGGTCCTGGCCGACCGGCCCGCCGCCGGGGCGGTGCGGGGTGGCACTCATGCGTTGCGGCCCCACAGCGAGGCGTCGTCGAACTTCACGGTCGGCTGCCCCCCGATCGGTGCGCCGTCCAGGGTCACCAGGGGCGCGGGCAGTTGGTCCTCCAGCAGGCCGTCGCGTACCTGGATGATGGTGCTGCCGTGGTCGGTGGGGCCGGGCTGGAACGTCTTGCCCTCGATCGCCGCCTTGGCGTACTCCAGCCCGTAGCGGGCGTAGAGGTCGGCGGGTTGGCTGACGGTGGCATCGATCAACCCCTCGCCGATGTCCTTCAGCTCCTCGGGGATGCCGTCGTTGGACACGACGAAGACGTGCTTCGGGTCGGTCGGCGGCACCTGGAGGCCCCGCTGCTTGAGGATCTGCAGGGTGCCCGACAGCGCGAACGAGGACTGCATGTAGACGCCCTTGATGTCCGGGTCGGACGCGAAGCGGGTCTGCAACTTCGACGCTGCCACGTCGGCCTTCCAGTCGGTCGCCTCGCCGAACACCTTGATGCCGGGGAAGTCCCGGCCCATGCACTCGTTGAACGCCTCGGTGCGGTCCCGCCCGTTGATCGAGTCCAGGCCGCCCTGGAGCATGACCACCTTGCCCTTGCCGCCCAGCTTGGCGCCCAGGAACTGGCACGCCTTGGTGCCGTACGCGCGGTTGTCGGCGCGGACCACCATGAACACCTTGCCGCTGTCGGGTCGGGTGTCGATGGTGACCACCGGGATCTTGCGACCTTCCAGCTGGGTCAGGGTGGGCGCGATGGCGGCGGTGTCCTGCGGGGCCATCACCACCGCCTTGACGCCCTGGCTCATGAAGGTCTGGGCGTTGGAGATGAGGTTCGCGATGTCGTTCTGCGAGTTGGTGGTCTTGAGTTCGATCCCCAACCCGTCGGCGGACTGCGGCACGTACCTGATGTAGGAGTTCCAGAAGTCGGTGTCCGAGCGGGGATAGTCGACCCCGATCAGCGGCTTGCCGCTGCCCGTTCCGGTCCCGCCGCCCGACCGGTCACCGCAGCCGGCGGCGAGGGTGGCCGTCACCCCGAGCAGCACGGTCAGTCCAGCGCTCACCAGATGTCGGTGGTTCATCGTGTTCGCTCCGTTCCTCGGGGGAGTGGTCCGGCGCGGGTGTCGCCGCGACCTGGGGGATCGCGGCGACACCCGCGCCGGCTGGTGCGCCGCGCGGATCAGCCGGGAGCGACGGTCCACGGCAGGTTGGTGCTGCGGTCGAAGCGCCACTGCCTCAGCGGCGAGCCGGCGGCGGCGCAGTCGCCGCCGGAGGTCAGCTCCAGCAGGTACGCCGGGGCGGCGGCCGCTGGGCGTCGGCCGACCGACGCCCGGCTCTCGGTGCGGCTGCCGGGGCCGGGGATGGCGACGGACGCGGGACGGGACACGGAGATCCCTCCTGACGGCGGGTGGGGTGCGGGGTGATTACCTGCACGCTCGACCGAGACATCAGACGTTAGAGTTTCCAGTGTGTAACGTCAATGCCTCGGCTGTCGAGAACGGCGCTGAATATGCCAGCAATCCGGGCGTCCTCGGCGAGGTGCGGCGGGCAGGCGTCATACCAATCGCGTCGCCGCGCCCGTGGCCGGGCTGAGCGGTCGGGCCGAGCGGTCGGGCCGAGCGGCCGCCCCGGCTGGTGAGCCTCGGTGGCGAGGCGGGGACGCTCCCGTCCCGGTGCAGAAACGAACGCTAACATCGAAGGCTCTCTTTTTCGTGCTCCTGTCGAGGTGAGTTGGCCGCTCCGGCCCCGCCTCCCCGCACGGCTCCCCGGTCTGCCCGGTTCCGGGTCGCCGGTGGACGTCCAGCATGTGTGCCGTCCCGGGCCGGCTGTCGCGCGCCGGATCTAAGAGATTTCCCATTTGCAGTGGCGAGCATCGATCTCGATCGCCGCGCAGGGCGGCTGGTCAGAACAGGAGCAGCCATGTCCGTACGACAGTCCCGCACGCTCGACGACCCGGCCACGCGCCCGGTCGGCACCCTGCCCACCGCACCGGACGGGTGGCGGGGCCCCCTGCTGGACCACCTGCCACCCCGCGAACGTCGGCTCTTCCACCGGTTCGGTCAGGGCCCCCGGGTGCCCGCCCCCGAACTGCGCGTCCACCAGGCGTTCGCCCGTTGGGCCGCCGCCGTCCCGGACGCCGTCGCCGCCGAGCACCTCGGGGTACGGATCGGCTACCGCGAACTGGACCGCCAGGCCAACCGGCTGGCCGCCCGGCTCACCGCCCTCGGCGTACGGACCGGGGACACCGTGGGCGTCTTCGCCAGCCGGTCCCTGCCGATGCTGGTGGGGATCCTGGCGACGCTGAAGGCGGGGGCGGCCTACGTCCCACAGGACGTCCGGGTCGCGCCCACCGCGCAGCTGCGGCAGGTCACCTCGGCGGCCCGGTGCCGGGTGGTGCTGACCACCGCGGCCACCCTGGATGCGGTGCCGCAACTGCCCGGGGTGGCCCGGCTCGCGGTCGACGAGCTGATGGCCGAACCACTGCCCCCGGGGCAGCACCTGACCGCCCCCGTCCCGGACCGGCCGGTCCGCGCCGACGACGGCTGCTACGTGCTGTTCACCTCCGGCACCACGGGCACCCCCAACGGGGTCACCGTCACCCACGGCAACGTGGCCAACATCCTGCTCACCGCCCCCGGCGACCTGGGGATCCGGCCCGGACGGACGGTCGCCCAACTGCTCAACGTCGCCTTCGACATGGCGGCCTGGGAGATCCTCGGCTGCCTCGCCAACGGCGGCACCCTGCTCGTACGCGACCGGGACCTCACCGCCACCGCCGCGCGCGCCGACGTGGTGATCGCCACCCCGTCGGTGCTCGGCCGCATCGACCTGGACCGGTGCGACGGGGTGCGGGTGGTCGCCGTGGCGGGGGAGCCCTGTCCGCGTCCGCTGGCGGACCGGTGGGCGGTCGGCCGGGTCTTCTACAACTGCTGTGGGCCGACCGAGACCACCATCGTCAACACCATGCACCGCCACCGGCCCGGCGGGGCGCTCACCATCGGCCGGCCGACCCCGAACAACACCGTCTACGTCCTCGACGCCGACGGCCGGCCCTGCCGCATCGGCGAGACCGGGGAGATGTGGGCCGGCGGTGACTGCGTCTCCGCCGGTTACCTGGACAACGACGCGCTCAACGCCGAGCGGTACGCCCCCGACCCGTTCCTGGGCGGTGGCCGGCGGATGTTCCGCACCCGGGACCGGGGGCGCTGGCGTGCCGACGGGGAACTGGAGCACCTGGGCCGCACCGACGACCAGGTCAAGGTCCGGGGGTTCCGGGTCGAACTGGACGCGGTCTCCACCGTGCTGGAGACGGTGCCCGGCTGCCGGCTGGCGGTCACGCTCCGGCTGACCGACCGGGACCTGGTCTCCTTCGTCGCCCCGGCGGAGTTGGACCCGCAGCGGTGCCGGGACACGGTGGCCGCCGCGCTGCCCTACTACTGCGTGCCGGCGGCCGTGCACCCGCTGCCGGAACTGCCGATGACCGGGCGGGGCAAGGTCGACCGGGACGCGTTACGTCGGATCGCCCTCGACCTGCGGTGGCAGTGGGCGCACATCGAGGAGGCGGCGGCGTGAGCACCACCGGACTGCGACCCCCGCCGGTTCCTGCGGCGCGTCCGCGTACCGCGGCGGCGGCCACGGCCGGCGACGCGCCGCCACCGCCGGGCTCGACGCTGCGCCGGCTGCTGGCCCATCCCCGGTTCATGCACCACCACCGCCTGGTCGCGGCGGTCGTCGCGACCAATCTCGCCCTGCTGGGGTACGGGCTGACCGCCGGCTGGTGGCGTGGCCCCGCCACGCCCGGCGCGCTGGGTGCCGCCGCACTGGCCAACGTGGCACTGGCGGTGCTGGTGCGCCAGCAGTACGTGGTCAACCTGCTCTTCTGGCTGGCCACCCGGGCGCCCACCCACTGGCCGCTGCGGATCCGCGCGACGTTGGGCAAGGTCTACCACTTCGGCGGGTTGCACGTCGGCGCGGCACTGGCCGGGACCACCTGGTACCTGGCGCAACTCGGCGCGCTGACCGTCGGCGACGCGCCGGCCGGGGCACTGGTCACCGGGTACGCCGCCGCCGTCGGGCTGCTGGCGGTCGTCGGTACCGCGCTGCCGCCGGTGCGGTCGCGCCGACACGACCTGTTCGAACGCACCCACCGGCTCGGCGGCTGGGCGGTCCTGCTGCTGCTCTGGGCGCAGGCCGGTTTCCTGGCCGGCGGGCCGGCCGCGCTGGCCACCTCCCCGCAGGGCGGGGTGCTCGCGGTGCTGACCGCCAGCATCGCCCTGCCCTGGCTGCGGCTGCGCCGGGTGCCGGTCGTGGTCGAACGCCCCTCGTCGCACGTGGCGCTGGTCCACTTCGACCACGGGGTGACCCCGTTCCCCGGCTCGTCGACCGCGGTCAGCCGCAGCCCGCTGTGGGAGTGGCACTCCTTCGCCAACGTGCCGGCGCCGGGCCGCAGCGGGTTCCGGCTGACCGTCTCCCGGGCCGGCGACTGGACCGGGCGGTTCATCGACGACGCGCCGCAGCGGGTCTGGGTGAAGGGGATCAGCACCGCCGGGGTGGCGAACATCGAGACCCTGTTCCGGCGGGTGGTGTACGTGGCGACCGGCAGCGGGATCGGCCCGGTGCTGCCGCACCTGCTGGCCGGGCAGGTGCCGGCCCGCCTGGTCTGGGTGGCCCGCCGGCACCGGGAGACCTTCGGCGACGGGCTGGTCGACGAGATCCTCGCCCACCAGCCCGACGCGCTGCTGTGGGACACCGCCCGCGACGGCAAGCCCGACATGCTGCGGCTGGCCTGGCAGGCGTACCGCGCATTCGACGCGGAGGCGGTCATCTGCATCTCGAACCGCCCGCTGACCTGGCAGGTGGTGCGGGGCATGGAGGAACGCGGGGTGCCCGCGTACGGCGCCATCTGGGATTCCTGACGACATGGAGGCGACGATGAGGATCACCGTGGAGAAGGACGACCGGGTGGTCACGGTGCGGCTGTGCCGGCCCGAGGTGCGCAACGCGCTGGACACGGCGCTGCTGACGGAACTGGTCGAGACGTTGCGACCGCTGGACCGCGATCCGGGGGTGGGCTGCTTCGTGCTCACCGGCTCCGACGAGGTCTTCGCGGCCGGGGCGGACATCCGGGAGATGGCCGGCAAGTCCTTCCTGGACGTGGCGTTGGAGGACCACTTCGCCGGGTGGGACGCGTTCGCCGCGTTGCGTACCCCGAAGATCGCCGCCGTGGCCGGCTACGCCCTCGGCGGCGGTTGCGAGCTGGCGATGATGTGCGACCTGATCTTCGCGGCGGACAACGCCCGGTTCGGCCAGCCGGAGCTGCGGCTGGGGGTGATGCCCGGCATCGGCGGCACCCAGCGGCTGACCCGGCTGATCGGTCCGGCGCGGGCGATGGACCTGGTCCTCACCGGGCGGCAGCTCGACGCGGAGCAGGCGTACCGGTGGGGTCTGGTGTCCCGGGTGGTGCCGACGGACCGGCTGTTGGCCGAGGCGAAGGCCGCGGCGGCGGTGGTCGCCGGGCACCCCAAGCTGGCGACGATGCTGGCCCGGGAGGCGGTACGGCAGGCCGAGGAGGTCGGCGTGCAGGCCGGGGTGCTGTTCGAACGGCGGGCCTTCCACGCCCTGTTCGCCACCGAGGACCAGCGGGAGGGCATGGCCGCCTTCCTGGAGAAGCGCCCGGCCCGGTTCGCGGGTCGCTGAGCCCTCCGGCCGTCCGGGACCAGACGGGTCCCGGACGGCCGGCTCACAGCGCGCCGATCTGGTAACCGAGCCCGTGCACCGTGCGGACCACCCGGTCGCCGAGCTTGCGCCGCAGGTAGTGCACGTACGTGTCGACCACCGCCTCGGTCCGGTCCGCGCCGAACACCCGCCCGCGCAGCTGGCTGCGGCTGTGCACCATCCGGGGTTGGCTGGCGAGCAGCCGGATCAGTTCGAACTCCCGCCCGCTGAGCGTCACCTCCCGACCGTCGGGCAGCCGCACCCCGCGCTGGGCCAGGTCGAGCTGCCCGGCCCCGATCGGGATCAGCTCGGCCCCGTCGAAGCGGCGGCGGGTCAACGCCCGTACCCGGGCCATCAGCTCCGGCACCTCGAACGGTTTCGGTAGGTAGTCGTCGGCGCCCGCGTCGAGGCCCCGGATGCGTTCGTCGAGGTCGCCGAGCGCGCTGAGCATCAGCACCCGGGCGGCGACGGAGCGTCGCCGCAGCCGGATGAGCAGGTCGACCCCGTCGATGGCCGGCAGCCGCCGGTCCAACATGATCACCTGGTACGGGCCACGTAGCGCCAGGTGCAGACCCCGCTGGCCGTCGCGGGCCAGATCGATCCGGTAGCCCGCCCGACGGAACAGCTCGACGAGCATGTCGGCGAGTTCCACGTCGTCCTCGACGAGGAGCAACGGGCCGTGCGCCGGGGGTGACGGGTCGGTCATCCGTTCATGGTCGCACCGAAACGGGAGAAGGTTGACCGGCGGAATATCTCGCCGATCAGAATCTGCTCAGCTCGTCGCGCTGACCCGACCGCTCGCGGTACGCCCCCCACCAGCAGAACGGCCACCGGGTCCCGGTGGGATCGACACCCGGCGGCGGACCGTCCTGCTGCCCACCACCCGTCGGCAGCCGTACGGTGAAGGTCGCTCCCGTCCCCGGTCGACCGGCCGCGCTGATCGTGCCGCCGTGCGCGGTGACCACCTCGCGGATCAGGGCCAGACCGAGCCCGACCCGGCGGTCCCCGGCCCCGGGGCCACGGTGAAACCGGTCGAAGATCCGGTCGGTGTGTCGGGGGTCGAGGCCCTGACCGGAGTCGCTGACCACCATCTCGACGTGGTCTGCGGACGCCGGTCGCAACCGCACCTCGACGCGGCCGCCGGGCGGGGTGTGGTGCAGGGCGTTCGTCAGTAGCTCCGTCACCACCCGGCGCAGCGCCGACCCGACGCCGCAGACCAGGACCGGAGCGTCCGCGCCGGCCACGGTGAACGTCACCCCGTCCGCGGCGGCGCGTGGCGCGTCGGCCTCGACCGCCTCGGCGACCAGTGCCGCCAGGTCGACCGGGGTCAGCGGCCGGGTCACCGCCGACGGGTCGGCCAGCCGGGCCGACAGGAGCAGCTCGTCGACGATCTCCCCGAGCAGTCGGGTGGTGCGCAGTAGCCGGTCCAGGTCCCGCCGGTCGGCTCCGCTGTCGGCGCAGGTCGACCGCTGCGCCAGCAACTGGGCGGCGGTGTGCACCCGGGTGATTGGGGCCCGCAGCTCGTGGCTGGCGTCGGCGACGAAGCGGCGTTGCCGGTCGAGCGCTTCGGTCAGCGGCCGCACGGACCGGCGGCGCAGCCGCAGGTCGGTCGCGGTCGCCGCGGCCAGGACCGCCACCGCGGCGGCCGACACCCCCCAGAGCAGGTGTCGCCGCTCGGCGAGCTGGAAACGGGCGTCGAAGACCACCTGGACGACCTCGTCGCCGCGCAGTTGCGTGCGGACGTGGTAGACGGTGCCGTTGCGGGCCACCTGGTCGACCTGCGGCCGGCCGGTGCGGGCCACGGCATGGATGGCCGCGTGCTGTGGGAAACCGGCCGGCGGCGCACCCGCGTGCCCGGTGTCGCTCGCGCCGCCGAAGATCCAGGTGCAGCCGGACGGGTCGGCCGGGCGGCCGTGCACCATCGCCCAGTCCAGCTCGTGGCGGATCTTCGCGCCCTGGACGTGCAGCAGGGCGGCGTACGCGAGGCCCCCGACCAGTGCCAGCAGGGCGACGACCAGCAGGCCGACGGCGAGCCCGGTGCGAGGGCGGGTCCGGGGGCCGACCGCACCCCGCCGCTCAACGGCACCGTGCTTCCGCCCCGTGCCCGCGTGCCCGGACGCGCCCTCGTCCGCCCGCGCGGCCACCGACCCCCATCCATCGAAGATGACACATCGCCCACCGGAGCGGAAGGGATCCGGATCTCCTCCAGGGTGGTGGACCCGCCCGAACGGACGGGGGTCGTCATTGACGGCCGGCACTCTCGTTAGCGTTAACATCCAATTCCGTGGTGATCGCCGCTGCACCGGTTGGCTGCGGTGGCGGCGGTGTGGTCACCTACTGTGAGCAGCTCTTGAGCCGCCCGAAACGCTCTGGTAACATCGCCGGATCTGAATGGGACCCCGGCCGGCCCGTTCGCCCCTTCCTGTCCGTCCACACAGTGTTCGCCGGTCGTCCGCCAATGTGAGCGTTCACATTGCCTGGCCGGTTCCGGCCCCGACCAAGGAACACCGGGCGCGCACGGGCCGACCACACCACCCGGTCTCGGTGACCCCGTCACCGCAGGCCACCGCACCGGGATCCCCGGAAAGGCACCACCCGTCCCCCATGAAGGAGCACCCCCATGCATCTCCAGGCTGACCGACCCGGCCCGGCTCCCCGCCGGCCCGGCCCCCGGCGGCGGCGATGGCTGCTGCCGACGGCCACGGCGATCCTGACCGCCCTCAGCGGCGGTGTCCTCGTCGCCGCCAGCGCGACCGAGGCCGCTGCCGCAACGATCGACACCGGCGCCTCGTACGTGCTGGTCAACCGCAACAGCGGCAAGGCCCTCGACGTGTACAACCTGGCCACCACCGACGGGGCCCGGATCACCCAGTGGACCCGCAACGACGGCAGCCAGCAGCAGTGGCAGTTCGTCGACTCCGGCGGCGGCTACTACCGGCTGAAGTCGAAGCTGTCCGGCAAGGTGCTCGACGTCTCCGGCAAGTCGACCGCCGACGGCGGGGCGATCGTGCAGTGGACTGACAACAACGGCACCAACCAGCAGTTCAGCATCCAGGACATCGACGGCTACATTCAGCTGATCAACCGCAACAGCGGCAAGGCCATCGAGGTGCAGGGCGCGGCCACCACCGACGGGGCCAACATCGTCCAGTACGCCGACTGGAACGGCACCAACCAGCAGTGGCAGCTCGTCAAGCTCGGCGGCACCACCCCGACCACCCCGCCGCCCACGACCCCGCCGCCGGGCGGCAACTGCACGCTGCCGTCGACGTACCGGTGGTCGTCGACGGGTCCGCTGGCCACCCCGAAGTCGGGCTGGGTGTCGCTGAAGGACTTCACCGTCGCGCCGTACAACGGCAAGCAGCTCGTCTACGCCACCACGCACGACTTCGGCAACACCTGGGGCTCGATGAACTTCGGCCTCTTCACGAACTGGTCGGAGATGGCGTCGGCGTCGCAGAACGGGATGAACTCCGGCACTGTCGCGCCGTCGTTGTTCTACTTCGCGCCGAAGAACATCTGGGTGTTGACGTACCAGTGGGGTGCGGGCGCCGCCTTCTTCTACCGGACGTCGAACGACCCGACGAACCCCAACGGGTGGTCGGCGGCGCAGGCCATGTTCACCGGGAGCATCACCGGCTCGGGCACCGGCCCGATCGACCAGACGGTGATCGGTGACGGCCAGAACATGTACCTGTTCTTCGCCGGCGACAACGGCAAGATCTACCGGGCCAGCATGCCGATCGGGAACTTCCCCGGCAACTTCGGCTCCAGCTACACGACCATCATGAGCGACACCTCGGAAAACCTGTTCGAGGCGCCGCAGGTCTACAAGGTGCAGGGCCAGAACCAGTACCTGATGATCGTCGAGGCCAGGACCAGCTCCTGGGAGCGCTACTTCCGCTCGTTCACGGCGACCAGCCTGAACGGCACCTGGACGCCGAACGCGACGACCTACAACAACCCGTTCGCGGGCAAGGCCAACAGCGGCGCGACCTGGACCAACGACATCAGCCACGGTGAGCTGCTGCGGACCAGCGCCGACCAGACCATGACCATCGACCCGTGCAACCTGCAACTGCTCTACCAGGGCCGTTCCCCCAGCTCCAGCGGCGTCGACTACGGCCTGCTGCCGTACCGGCCGGGGCTGTTGACGCGGCAGCGCTGACGGCCCGCCGGCGGGCCACGGAGGTTCCCGACCTCCGGGGTGGCCCGACGTAGGTCGCCCAGAGCGATCAACTGAACAGCACCTGCACCACCGGTCGGCAGGGCCCGCTGTGCGGGCCCTGCCGATCCCTGTGCCAATCAGGCCCAGTTGCATCTGAGCGACTGTTCGACCTTCCGTTCTCGGCACGGCGGCGTGGACATTCTGGCAGGGCTGCATGCTCGCTCGGGTCTGGCGCGGGCGAATGCTCGCTGCGTCTCGGTCCGCCGCTCAGGGGTGTTGGGTAGCAGGCGGCTGGCCGGTGCTGCGGACGATGTCGCGGTAGACGGCGAGAGCGGGCTTGGGCCGGTAGGTGTCGGTGACGATGCCCAGTGTCCCGATGGGTTCCGTGGAACTGCTGTCGGCGTCCCTGAGGCTGAACAGTTCGTAGTGGGTGATGTTCAGAGACTCCTGTTCGGTGAGGATGACGCCGAGCATGTCCGACAGTGAGTCGCGCTGTGCCTGCTCGGTGCGGGGTGACCCGCTCGGGGTGCCGTTCTCGACGATGTGGAGGGGAGTGGTGGGCGGGATGTGCGCGCGGGGCAGCGACCTGCCCCGCAAGTGGTGCAGGGCGTGGGTGGTGAGGGATGCGGTGTCTCCCGGGTTGCCCCGCGGCGCGACGGGCGAGAAGGCGTCGGGGTACAGGCCCAGGCCGACGTAGTCGACGTGGGCCGCGAAGTCCTGGTATGGCACCGAGGACAGAGATGACCAGAACTGGTCGTCGCCGCCCAACCATTCCGGTGGTTCGGCGACGGAGAAGCCGATCCGCACGTGCTGGAGACCCCGCCGGTCCAGTGCGGTGCGGGCGTGCGGGACGCCGAGGGTCAGGGCTTCGAGCACGCCGGGTGCGCTTCCGTCGATGAGTGGGATGGGGAAGTTAGGCTCAAGCGTCACCTGGAGGTACCGCGTCAGGTGACCGTAGCGGTCGATGACAGTGTCGAGGAAGGCCAGCCATCCGGAGAGGTCGGCGGCCCGGGGGAGGTAGCTGAGCACGAGGTCCAGTTCGCGGTTTCCCTCGACGTACCATCCGTCGGGCATCGTGAGGTGTGCAAGTTCGTGTTCGGCTCCGAGTGAGGTGACCACGTCCGGCGGTGTCGCGTCGCCGAAGAAGTGCACGTACTCGCGGACGACGAAGGGACGGCCGCCCGCGATGTCGTCGACGAGGTGGCGGATCGCGGCGACATCGGGTGGGTGGGAGCAGACCGTGCCGGCCCGCCCGCCCGGATAGATACCGAACTTCACGCTTCCGCACTCCGATGTTGGTCGGTTTGCTGGGCTGGCCAGCTGATCTCGTGTGACCGGATCCGCCGTACCAGGCTCCTGATCCAGGCGGCTTCGGCAGCGACGATGGTGCGCCAGTAGGCGACTTCGAGCATGTGCACTTCGAGTACGTCACCGTCGGGCAGCCCCGAAAGGGCAGCCAGTTCCTGGTCGAGCCGGTCGGCGCGACCATCCAGGATGGACGCCGCCTGGTCGATCGGGAGAACTCCGACGTAGGCGACCGCCATGACGAAGTCCACGGACGCGGCTACCGTGTCGCGCACCCCGGCCTCGACCCTGTGGCGGAAGTCGGCGAGGCCCGCAGAGGTCAACTCGTAGGCCGTACGCGGTGGCCGGTTGCCCACTCGTTCGGGGAGCCGGGAGGAGATCAGGCCTGCCTTCTCGAGCGTCTTCAGCAGGGACGTGACCGTGCTGCGGGTGACCGAGAGGTGCCCGTACCGCTGGCGTAGGCGTGTCGTGATGTCGTAACCATGCGCCGGCTCCTCGACGAGGAGCCCGAGCATCGGCAACACCAGGCTGTTCTGCGTCGCGTTCGAAGGCACCCGAACAGTCTATAGGCGTATACGCCTAACCGCACAGTTGGGTCGGGCACCCGAGACGAACGGCGGGGGTCGCGCATCGCTACGTCGATCACTTCAGCTCGACGCCCGCACATCGGCCAGATCCGGGCGCCGCGGGGTCGACCAGCAGGTGGAGCCACCCGGTGGCGTCCGCCACCCGCCGCCCCGGCCGGGGCCGTCAGCACAGCCAGCGGGGGCCGGCTCCTAGTATCCGGAGCCGGCCCCCTCAGCCCACCGCCGCAGTAACGGCGGCGGGTGGTGCGTCACACCTGGGTGAACCGCCACTGCTGGTTGCTGGCGCTGTGGCAGGTCCACTGCAACAGGCGGGCGCCGTCGGCGGTGGAAGCACCGTTGACGTCCATGCAGAGCCCGCTCTGCACGTTGCGCACCGTGTAGACCCCGGCGGTCGTGGTCGCCGTCGCGGTGAACTTCTGCCGGTCACTGTTGTTGCAGGTGGCCTGCTGGAGGAACGCACCCGCGGTGGTGGAGCCGCCGATCACCTCGGCGCACTTGTTGCTGTGCACCGCCTTCAGGTAGACCGCGCCGCTACCGGCGTCCACGGCCTGCCACTTCTGGTTGTTGCCACCGGTGGCCGCCCACTGGGTGAGCTGGGCGCCGTCGGCGGTGGAGACGCCACTGACGTCCATCAGCTTCCCACTGTGCAGGGCGGTGAGCGTCCAGGTCTTCCCCGCCACGCCGGTGCCGGTGCCGGTGCCGGGAACGCCGACCCCCGCCCCGCCGAAGGTGTGCGAGTCGAGGTCGAACCAGTTGTTGGTGCTGCCCTTGAACACCATGTAGAGCGTCTGCGTACCGGACAGCGCGGACACGCTCACCGGTGCGGTTGACTGGTAGTTGTTCCAGCCGCCGGTGCTGGGCACCGGGGTGGTGGCCAGCAGGGTGCCGGTCGGCGAGCCGGCCCGCAACTCGATGGTGCCGCCACCGGAGGGCGACGACAGCCGGTAGCTGACCGTCGAGATACCCGCCAGGCTCATCGGGGTGAACGCGATCCAGTCGTTGTTGGAGATGTCCCCGACCCGCTTGGTGCTCTCCGCACTGGCCTCGTCGACGACCCGGATGCCGGACTGGCTGCTGAAGTACTCGGCCTGCTTGTGCTTCGGCTGGAGGATCGCCTGCGCGGTGCCGGTGAGCGGGGACGAGCCGCCCGGGCCACCGCTGTCGGTGTAGCGCGCGTTGAGCACGTAGAACAGGTTGGCGCCGTCCGGGTGCCCACCGAGCAGGTCGGTGGAGATGGTGCCCGAGCAACCCGGGTACTCGGTGGTCTCGTGCGCGTGGTCGTCGTGACCCAACGCCGGGTTCAGGAGCACCTTGGTGCAGTCGACCGTGCCGCCGTCCGGGTCGGTGACGCTGATCTGGTACGACACCTTGTCACCGAAGGTGAGCATGCCGCCGCTGGCCGGTGTGGTGATGGTGACCACCGGCGCGGAGTTGCCGACGGTGATCTGGACGTTGGCGAAGCCCGTCTTTCCGGTGTTGTCGGTGACCTTCAACTGCGCCGTGTAGTTGCCGTTGGTGGTGTAGACGTGCGACGGGTTGGCCGCCGTCGAGGTGGTGCCGTCGCCGAACGTCCACTGGTAGCTGAGCGTGTTGCCCGGGTCCGGGTCGGCTGTGCCGGCGCTGCTGAACTGGACGTTCAGCGGGGCGAGGCCGCTGGTGGGCGTCCCGACGGCCTTGGCGATCGGGGACCGGCCGCCCTGGATGTAGTCGATCCGGTAGAGCCCGGAGTCGCTGTTGCCGCCACCGAAGTTGGTGCCCCACTCCAGCACGTAGAGCGAGCCGTCCTTGCCGAACTCCAGGTCCATCGGCTTGTTGAACCGCCCGCCGGGCAGGAACGTGTTGGTGCGGGTCACCGCCGTCGCGGAGTCGAAGTGCACCTCCTTGATGTAGCTGCGGGACCACTCGTAGAAGAAGTGCACGCCGTCGTAGTAGGGCGGGAACTTGGTGGCCGACGGGTTCGCCGGGTCGTACCGGTAGACCGGCCCGCCCATCGGGCCGGAGCCGCCGGAACCCAGCTCCGGGAAGTTCGACGAGGTGCCGTAGCCGTACCACATGTTGGGGGCGACGATCGGCTTCAGGCTGGTCAGGCCGGTGTTGTTGGGCGAGTTGTTGACCGGGGCGTTGCAGTTGAACTTGGCACCGACCACGCCGGTGTCCGGGTTGAACGGCGCGTAGGGCTGGTTGTCGCCGTGGCAGAACGGCCACCCGTAGTTGCCGGGTTGCTTGATCACGTTGAGTTCGACCAGGCCCTCGGGGCCGCGGTTGGTGGTGGGCGGGTTACGGTCCGGCCCGTAGTCGGCCAGGTAGACCCAGCCGTTGGCCGGGTCGATCGAGAAGCGGAACGGGTTGCGGAAACCCATCGCGTAGATCTCCGGCCGGGTCTGCGCCGTGCCCTGGGGGTAGAGGTTGCCGGTCGGGACGGTGTAGCCGCCGCTGTCCGAGGGACGGATGCGCAGCAGCTTGCCTCGCAGGTCGTTGGTGTTGCCGGCGCTGCGGGCGGCGTCGAGGTTGGACTTGCCGGAGCGCCAGTCCAGCGGCGCGTAGCCCTGCCAGTTGGGGTCGAGGTTCGGCGGGGTGTCGTCACCGGTGCCGATGTAGAGGTTGCCGTCCGGGCCGAAGTCGATGTAACCGCCGGTGTGGCCGGGCTCGGGGAAGGTGCGGTCCCGGTACGCCGGGATGTCGATGATCCGCGCCTCGGTGGACAGGTTGAGGGTGTCACCGGACAGCGTGTAGCGGGAGACGCGGTTGACGTCGGTGCTGCTGCTCGCCGGTGAGTGGTACAGGTACACGTAGCCGTTGGTGGCGAAGTTCGGGTCGATCGCCATGCCGGTGAGACCGTCCTCGCCGCCGGTGTAGACGCTCAGCGTGGCGGCGGTCACGGTGCTGTTGGTGGTCGGCTTGAAGATCTTGACCTGGCCGCCGCGCTGGACGTACATCACCCGGCCGTCGGGCAGCACGTTCAGCGCCATCGGGTCGACCGTGTTGTCGTCCAGGGTGCGCTTCTCGAAGTTGCCCCAGACGGTGCCGCCGCAGTCACCGGGCAGGTTGCCGGCGGCCCACTTCACGCCACCGAGGACGTGGTTGCGGAAGTTCGTCTCGCTGTAGGAGGCGATCGCGTGGCCCATCGCGGTGGCCCACACCCGCCCGCCGGCGGCGGTGCGGCACCAGGAGATCGGGTGGTCCGGGCCCATCGCCCGGGACCCCGGGTTGTAGGTGCGCTCGTCGGCGGTCACCAGCACGTGCACGTTGCCGCGCGGGTTGGCGTCGAAGTTGTACCACTCCTCGCTGCGGTTCCACCGGTCCGGCAGGCTGGTCGTCGACGGGTGCTGCTTGTCGGCGACGATGGCGGTGCCGGGCAGCACGCCGGGGGAGTGCTCGGGCATGTGGGCGCCGCCGTTGAGGGTCTGGTCCCACCAGGGGTACTCGCCCTCGATGCCCATGTCCAGGGCGTTGTGGATGCCGACGATGCCCTTGCCGCTGGCGAGGTAGCCCTCCACGGCCTGCCGTTGGGCGGCCGAGGTCCAGACCATGCCGGAGGTCTGGAACATGATGATGACGTCGAAGGTCGCGAGGTTGGCCGCGGTGAAGACGCTGGAGTCCTCGGTCTGCACCAGCTCGAAGTTGTTGGCCGCCGCCTGCTGCTGGAACATGCTGATCCCGGCGGGGATCGAGTCGTGCCGGTAGCCCACCGTCTTGGTGAACAACAGGGCGCGGAAGGCCGGGGCCGCCGACGCGGGTGGGGCGAGGCCGAGCGAGAGTAACAGGCCGGCGATCATGGCGATGAGCAGTGTGGTGCGACGCATGCCGTCTCCTAGTTTTCGGCGGGCAACTCCGGTGGTGGCCGTGGTCCGTCGGCACCCAGGTGTCAGCTGGGCGCACGAGGGCACGGGTGTGCTGCTCGGGTCGTCGTGCCGTCCGCCGTAACGGCCGTCCGCCCCGCAGAGGTCACAGAAAGTGACATGGCTCGTGTTCTCGTCCCGTGGGCCGCGACGTCAGGATGGTTCAGTCATCGATACGTGTCAATGGCTTCGAAGAGGTTCGATGTTTCGACGGGTTGACGGTGGTCGCCCGGGGGTGCTGCGACCCGGCTTCGGTGCCGAGTGGAAGGGGTCGGCCTGGGAATTGCGTCGGGAGGAGGATTGTGGACACGCATCGAAACATCTATCTTCATACGTGTGATGTTTCGTCGATGTCAAGGAAAGTTTGCGTCGTCGAGACGTAAGCACCTGCGGCAGCAGGCAAAAGCCGGCCCAACCAGCCCTCCGCACGATCCGGCGGCGGGGCGCGGACCACGTCGATGACTACTTTCTGTGAGGGTTCCCGGAATGCCAGATCCGCCACCGGCGTCGCTGCTCACCCTGCGGGGCATCAGGAAGTCCTTCCTCGGGGTACGCGTCCTCGACGGCGTCGACCTCGACGTCGCGCCCGGTGAGGTGCACGCCGTCGTCGGCGAGAACGGCGCCGGGAAGTCCACCCTCATGAAGATCGTCTCGGGCGGGTACGCCCCCGACGGGGGCACCGTCGAGGTGGACGGCGCACCGCAGGTCTTCCGTGGCCCGCGCGACGCCCAGCGGGCCGGGATCGGCATCATCCACCAGGAGTTCAACCTGCTCCCGGACCGTACCGTCGCGGAGAACGTCCACCTGGGACACGAGCCGGTACGCCGGGGACTGGTGGACCGTCGGGCGATGCGCGAGCGCACCGGCCAGCTGCTCGCCTCGATCGGCGAGACCACCCTCGCGCCCGACGCCATGGTCGGCGGGCTCGGCGTCGCCCAGCAGCAGGTCGTCGAGATCGCCAAGGCGCTCGCCCTGGACGCCCGGGTGCTCATCATGGACGAGCCCACCGCGGCGCTGGCCGACCACGAGGTGGAACTGCTCTACGGGTTGGTGCGCCGACTCCAGCAGCGGGGCATCGGCCTGCTCTACGTCTCGCACCGGCTCACCGAGGTCTTCGACCTGTCCGGGCGGATCACCGTGCTCAAGGACGGCCGCCGGGTCACCACCGTGAACACCGCCGACACCAACACCGACGACCTGGTCCGGCACATGGTCGGCCGGGAGCTGTCCAGCTACTACCCCGACCGGGCCACCTCCGACGACCTCGGGCCGGTACGGCTGGCCGTCCGCGACGCGGGCAACCGGAAACTGCACGCCGTCGACCTTCAGCTGCGGGCCGGCGAGGTGCTCGGCGTCGGCGGCCTACAGGGCTCCGGACGGTCCGCGCTGGCCCGGGCGCTCTTCGGCGTCACCCCGTTCACCACCGGCGAGGTGACCCTGGACGGCCGGCCGGTCCGGCTGCGCTCACCCCGTAGCGCGATGCGGGCCGGCATCGTCTACGTCACCGAGGACCGCAAGGGCGAGGGGATCGTGCCCCGGCAGTCGGTGCTCGACAACGCGCTGCTCGCCACCCGGGCCGTCGGCGCGGCCCGTTCCGGCCGTGCCGCCCGCACCCGACGCGTGCGGGAACTGCTCGCCACCGTCGAGGTCCGTGCCGCCGGTGACGACCAGGAGATCCGCTTCCTGTCGGGGGGCAACCAGCAGAAGGTCGTGCTGGCCCGCTGGCTCGCGCTCGACCCGCAGGTCCTGCTCTTCGACGAGCCGACCCGGGGCATCGACGTGGGTGCCAAGTCGGCCATCCACGACCTCGTCCGCCGCCTCGCCCGCGACGGCGCGGCCGTCCTGATGATCTCCTCGGACCTGCCCGAGTTGCTGGGGATGAGCGACCGGATCGTCGTCATGCGCGACGGCCGGATCGCCGGCGAACTGCCCGCCGCCGCCACCGAGGAGGACGTCGTGGCCCTTGCCGTCGGCCACGCCCCGCAGTCGCGAACGGAGACCGATCAGTGAGCGTCCTGTCGCTGTTGCCGGTGCGACGTCGGGTGCCGGGCGTGTTCGTGGCCCTGACCCTCACCCTCGCGATCGGTTGGCTGGTCGTCCTGGTCGACGGCGGTCAGCTGTTCAACCAGTCCACGACGGTCAGCCTGCTGCACGTGGCCGCCGGTCTCGGGTTCGTCGCCGTCGGTCAGACGCTTGTCATTCTCGGTGGGTCGCTCGACCTCTCCGTGGCGTATGTGATCAGTCTGAGCACCCTCGTCGCGGCCGAGACGATGAACGGCAGCGACGGGGCGCTGCTGCCGGCGGTCGGCTTGGCGCTCGCGGTCAGCGCTGGTGTCGGGTTGTTCAACGGGCTGCTGGTGACCAGGCTGCGGATCAACGCGTTCATCGCCACGCTCGGCGTCGGGTTGCTGCTCAAGGGGTATCTCGACAGCAACTATGACGGTCCGGCCGGCGCCACCTCACCCGGCCTCGTGCAGTCCCTCGGCTATCAGCGGGTCGGCCCGGTGCCGCTGTCGTTCCTGTTGTTGCTCGCCGTGACCGGGGCCGCCTGGTTCGTGCTGTCCCGGACCCGGTTCGGTCACCATCTGGTCGCCGTCGGCGGCGATCCGGAGGTCGCCCGGCTCTCCGGCGTCCGCAACGACCGGGTCCTGGTCGCCGCCCACGTGCTGTGCTCGTTGTGTGCCGGGCTCGCCGGGGTCTACCTGGCCAGTCGGCTCGGCTCGGGCGCACCCCGGGTGGGCACCGAGGGCCTCTACGACCTGGAGTCGATCGCCGCGGTGGTGATCGGCGGGACCGCGCTGGCCGGTGGACGCGGCGGTGTGGTCGGCACGGTCGGGGGAGTGCTGCTGCTGGCCAGCATCGATGCGATCTTCAACCAGCTCGAGGTGGACGCCTTCTTCAAGCAGGTGATCAGGGGCGTCATCATCATCGCCGCGGTCGCCGTCTACGCCCGTCGGGCCCTGCGAAAGGCGGCGTCCTGACCATGCAGATCGTCCAGCGTCGTCCGCTGTCCCTGCGCCGCGTCCGGCTCCGCCCCGGCGGGGTGCTGCCGATCCTGGCGATCCTCGCGGTGCTGCTGGTGCTCGTCGGCATCCGGCAGCCCAGTTTCCTCGACCCGCCGTCGTTGATGTCCTTCCTCGGCCGTTCGGCGCCGGTCATCCTGCTCGCCGCCGGGCAGTACTTCGTGATCGTCTCCGGCGAGTTCGACCTCTCCGTCGGCTCGTTGGTCACCGCGCAGGTGGTGGTCGCAGCCCGGCTGATCGACAGCGACCCGGCCCGGACCTGGCCGGTGGTGCTGCTCCTGCTCGCCTTCGGCGCGCTGGTCGGGCTGGTCAACGGCCTGATCACGACCCGCCTGCGGGTGCCGTCGTTCATCACCACCCTGGGCATGTTCCTGATCCTGGTCGGCGCGGTCTACCTGTGGTCCGACGGCGCACCGAAGGGTGGCCTCTCCGAGGAGTTCCGGCGGTTCGGCCGGCGGGCGATCGAGGACGTGCCGCTGCTCGGTCGGGTGCCGTATGCGCTGCTGGTCCTGGTGGTCGTCGCGGTGCTCGCGGTGGCGTTGATGCGGTCGGACTTCGGTCGGACCCTGGTCGCCGTCGGGGACAATCCGCGCACCGCGCAGCTGAGCGGGGTACGGGTCTGGCGTACCCGGACCGTCGCCTTCATCCTCAGCGGGCTGGCGGCGGCCGTGGCGGCGATCCTGCTGGGTGGCTACAGCGGGGTGTCGTTCCAGGCCGGCGCGGGCCTGGAGTTCGGGGCGATCACCGCGGTCGTCCTCGGCGGCGTCGCGCTGGGCGGGGGCCGCGGCTCGGTCGTCGGCGCGATGCTCGGCGCGCTGACCCTCGAACTGCTGTTCGCCCTGATGAACTTCTACGGCGTCTCCGGCGCCCTCCGGTCCACCGTCCAGGGCGCGATCATCCTGCTCGCCGTGGCGGTTTCGGCAACCCGTTCTTCGTCACGATAAGGGGAATCCATAGTGCGACGTTGCATGGCGGCGCTGGCCGCCGTCACCCTGCTGTCCCTCACCGCCTGCGCCACCGACGAACCGGGCGCGGGCCCGTCGGGCGGTTCCTCCTCCTCGGCCGCCGGGTCGGGGACCGGGGAACAGTCGAAGTTCTTCGTCCAGGCCGACTACGACGCCGAGTTGGCGTTGCTCGGTGCGACCCCGACCGGGCCGGCGGACAAGCCGTGGGAGCAGATGCTCAACCCGACCATGGTGGACACGGCGACGTTCAAGAAGGCTGGTCCGCACAAGATCTGCTTCTCGAACGCCGCGCTGAACAACCCGTGGCGGCAGGTCGGGTTCAAGACGATGCAGGCCGAGGTGGAGGCACAGAAGAGCCGCATCAAGGAGTTCGTGCACGTCGACGCCGAGGGCAAGGACCAGAAGCAGATCGCCGACATCAACGATCTGCTCGGCAAGGGCTGTGACGCGCTGATCGTCTCGCCGAACACCACCGCCACGCTCACCCCGGCGGTCGAGGCGGCCTGCAAGGCCGGCCTGCCGGTGATCGTCTTCGACCGTGGGGTCAACACGAAGTGCCCGGTGACGTTCATCAACCCCATCGGTGGGTACGGCTTCGGTCACGCCGGCGCCGAGTTCGTCAGCCAGAAGATGAAGCCCGGCGGCAAGGTCCTCGCCCTGCGCATCCTGCCCGGGGTCGACGTCCTAGAGACCCGCTGGTCGGCCGCGAAGGTGGCGTTCGACAAGGCGAAGGTCGACGTGGTGGGGGTGGAGTTCACCGACGGTGACCCGGCCAAGACCAAGAAGATCGTCGACGACTACCTCCAGCGGTACGGCACCATCGACGGTGTCTGGATGGACGCGGGTGCGGTCGCCGTCGCCGCGGTCGAGGCGTTCCAGGACGCGGGCAAGCCGGTGCCGCCGATCAACGGCGAGGACCAGCTCGACTTCCTGAAGGTGTGGAAGGACAAGAACCTCACCGCGATCGCGCCGACCTACCCGACCTACCAGTGGCGTACCCCGATCATCGCGGCGTTGCGGATCCTCGACGGCCAGCAGGTGCCCAGCCCGTGGAAGCTGCCCCAGCCGACCATCACCCAGGACAACCTGGACCGGTACCTCGACGCGGACATGCCGCCGCTGCACTACGCGATGTGCGGCTGCACCGACCTGCCCGGTTACCCGCAGCGCTGGAAGTAGGCCCGGTGTACGCCGTCGGCGTCAACCCCTGGGTGTGGGCGTCGCCCGTCGACGACGACGCCCTCGCCGAGCTGATCCCCCGGATCGCCGCGTTCGGCTTCGACGCGGTCGAGTTGCCGATCGAGCAGCCCGGCGACTGGGACCCGGTGCGGACCCGGGACCTGCTGGCCGCGCACGGCCTCGTCGCGGCCGGCGTCTGTGCGGTCACCCCGCCGGGGCGGGACCTGGTGAACGCGTCCCCGGCGGTCGTGGCGTCGACCGTCGCGTACCTGCGGGGGTGCGTGGCGGCTGCGGCGGCCGTCGGCGCCCCCTGCGTCGGTGGTCCGGTGTACGCCTCGGTCGGGCGCACCTGGCGGATGTCACCGGCGGCCCGGGCGGACTGCTATGCGGAGTTCCGGCGGGCCCTGTCGCCGGTGGCCGAGCAGGCCGGTGAATGTGGCGTGAGCATCGGGGTGGAGGCGTTGAACCGCTACGAGACCAGCGTGGTCAACACCGTGGCGCAGACGGTCGAGCTGATCGATGGACTGCCGTCGAGCGTCGGCATCATGATCGACACCTATCACATGAACATCGAGGAGTCCGATCCGTACGCGGCCCTCGCCGCTGCCGGCCCGTACATCAAGCACGTCCAGGTCAGCGGCACCCACCGGGGCTCACCCGGGGCGGACCACTTCGACTGGCCGCGCTTCTTCGCGGTGCTGGGGCAGACCGGTTACCGGGGTGCGGTCTGCATCGAGTCGTTCACGGCGGAGAACGAGACCATCGCCACCGCCGCGGCGATCTGGCGTCCGTTGGCCCCGTCGCAGGACCGGCTCGCCACGGACGGTCTGCGCTACCTACGGGGGGTCGTCGCCGGCCCTCGCGTCGCTGCGGGCTGATGCGGTGAATGCGCTGATGTCCTGCCGGCGGCAGGACTGCCGGAGTGCCTTGACAGCAGGACCGAACGGCAGGACAGTCGTCATACTTATCGATGATTAACGATCTATGGGCGAGGGGTGCCATGCGTAAGTCGCTGACGGCTGTGGCCGCCGTCGTTGTTGCCATCGTCGCGATGATGGCTGCGGTCTCGCACGCCAGTGCGGCGAACGCGGCTGCCGGTTGCCGGGTGGACTACGTCGTCACCAGCCAGTGGACCGGCGGCTTCCACGCCGACGTCGCGGTCACCAACCTGGGCGAGCCGGTCAACGGCTGGACGCTGCGGTTCGCGTTCCCCGCTGTCGACCAGCAGTTCGCCCAGGGCTGGAGCGCCACCTGGGCCCAGTCCGGCCAGCAGGTCAGCGCGACCAACCTCAACTGGAACGCGACCCTGGGCACCAACGGCGCCGCGAACATCGGTTTCGTCGGTGCCTGGTTCGGTAGCAACCCCGTGCCGGCGGCGTTCACGCTCAACGGCGTCGCCTGCACCGGCGGGGTCCTGCCCAGCAGGACGACGGCCGGGCCGACCACCTCGCCGCCGGTCGCCGACTACCCGGCGTACGTCAACTGGGTCAGTCCGACCGTCGGCGCGGTCTACACCGCACCGGGCCCCGTCCCGCTGGCCGCGACCGCGACCGTGGGCGGCGGCCACTACATCACCGGGGTGTCGTTCCGGGTCAACGGCGTCACGGTGGCCCAGGGTGTGCGGACGACCGGCGACCGGTTCGACGCACAGTGGACACCCCCGACCGGCGCCCCCGGGAGCAGCACGACCTACGTGCTCAACGTCTCGGCCGGCACCGACCAGTCGCTGTCCGGTGGTGCGCCTCCGCTGCTGGTCACGGTCGTCACGCCCCCGTCCTCCGGCACCAACCACCCGCCGGCGGTGGCGCTGAGCACCCCCGGTGGGCAGACGTACTTCCTCGAACCCACGACGGTCACCCTGGTCGCCGACGCCACCGACGCCGACGCCGGGGACCCCGTCAGTCGGGTGGAGTTGTATCTCGGCACGACCAAGCTGGCCGTGACGCCCACCAACAGCGGGCAGCGCTACCAGTTCCAGGTGCCCCTGTCCGCCGGCACGTCGTCGACCTTCACCGTGCGGGTCCACGACTCCCACGGCGGTGTCGGCATCTCGAACCCGCTGACCTTCACCATCCGCTAGCCCGTCACCTCCGGTCCGTCGTACCCCCGCCACGGTGGGCGTACGACGGACCGGAGGTCGGGCGGGTGCAGGCCGGGTGGGCGGATCACGACGCGGTGGCCCGGGGCCTCCTGATGACCTCGATCATGCTGGCCAGCGCCTCGTCGCCGTGCCCGCTGCCGGCCCGCTCCCGGAGCATGTCCCGGATCGGGACCATCACGTCCGGCCGGATTCCCTGGCCCCTGCTGGCCTCCACCAGCTTGGCCAGACCGGCCGCGTTCAGGCCCACCGTGGAGATGTCGGTGGCGTACCGGCCCGCGTCGACCTGCCGGGCGGCACCCGTGATGCTGGGCAGCACCACGTGGGTGATCCAGGACCCGACGAACGGCGTCAGCGCCGCCGCGGGGACGCCCTCGGCGGTGAGCATCGCGAAGCCGTGCAGCGCGCCGGCGAGCGACGACCAGAGGATGCCCAGCAGCGACAGGTCGTAGAGACTGGCGACCCCCGGGTCCGCACCCAGGAGGACGCTGTTGCCGCCGAGGACCTTCAGGGTCGACTCGTACGTGTCGAAGACCTCCGCCGGGCCGCCGTAGAACAGCAGGGTCTGGGGGAGCCCGACGGCCGGCGGCACCGTCAGGAGGCAACCGTCGAGGTAGCTCGCCCCCAGGGACTGCGCCCACCGCGCGGCCCCCCGGGCGTCCTGCGGCACCCCGGAGGTGAGGTTGACGATGGTCTTGCCGTCGAGTGCCTCCCGCACCGGTTCGAAGATCTCGTACAGGGCCCGGTAGTCGACCACGCAGACCACCAGGAGGTCGCTCGCGGCGACCGCGTCGGCGATCGTGTCCGCGCGGCGCGCGCCCTGCTCGACAAGCGGGTCCGCCCTGCTGGCGGAGCGGTTCCACACCGTCGTGGGGTGGCCGGCCCTGAGATATGCGCCCGCCAGGGCCGAACCCATCATTCCAAGGCCGACGACCGACACGCGTACGCCATTGTCACCGGACACCGGTGTCACGCTCCTCTGTGTTCCTGAAAAGGCAGGAAAGGGATTAGGTGCCGGCACACAGAAAGCAGGTGCCGCCGCCGATTCGACAGTGGTGAGCCTAGACGCGGGCAGATGAGCCCTCAACCACTTACTGCAAGGTATGTGAGCGGTCGCCGATCACCCCACCCGGCGGAGCCGGCCGCGGACGATGGCCGTTCCCCCAGCCCGGGGTGGCTGGAATGGGGTTTCCGGACGCCGGGCCCGTCGGGTGGTGCCGGCCTTTCCGTGATCGCGGAAAAGGGCAGCCGACCAGGTGTAGCCGCCAGGCGCGGGGCCGGAATCGGCCCGCATTCCGGGACACCGGAGCAGACGCACACCGTGCCCCCGTCGTGCGAACTTTCGAGATCATCAGGAGTCAATTCCGACGGCGACCGGACTGGGGTGGACCCGTGCCGTGCGTCGGCCCGACGGTTGGTGCCGTGGGCTCGGGTGCACCTGGCCCCGGCCATGACGGGTGCCCCCGCCGCAGCCGGGATCACCTGTGGCGGGCGTCCCACGAAACGGGGGACCGGGCGACCTCGCGCGCTAGACTCTGCGGCACACCGGAGCGCGTGGGGAAGGCGTCCCGGCCGTTCGGGGAGTGGGCGAATTGAGTGTCAGGGTGCGGCCGACGCATTGCGGACTCGACGCCGCGATCGAGGTGATCAGTGGCAAGTGGAAGGTCGTGATCCTGTGGGCCCTCAGCGACCGGCACCGACGGTTCGGTGAGCTGAGAAGGCTCATCGGAGTGAGCGAAAAGGTGTTGTTCCAGCATCTGCGCGAGTTGGAAGCCGACGGCATCGTCCACCGGGAGACCTCCCCGGGCCTGCCGCTGCGGGTGCAATACTCACTCACCGATCGCGGTCAGGCGCTGAATCAGGCGCTCAAGCCCCTGGGGGCATGGGGCCGGGAACATCTGCCGGAGCGGGCCGTGCCCGTGCCCGGCGACAATTGATTTTGGGCGGGGAATGCGTCGGGCGGCTCCGCCCGCCGCCACCGCCACCGTCGTCCCGGGTGACCGCGTCCCGTCGCCGCCCGCGCGGCGGCAGGCGGGCCGCACGCGGCGGCTCGGTGCGGGCCACACGCGGTAACTCGGTGCGGGACGCACGCGGCGGCTCGGTGCGGGCCGCGTCCCGGCGGCTCGGTGCCCCCAGATCGGGCACCCGTCGCTTACCATGGGTGTCGCTTCGGGGGCGGTACCCTTGCGGTGGCATCCGATGCGGTGGTTTTTTCCTGTTCTGGTGGTTCCTGTTATTGGGGTGGTGGTCGCGGTGGCGGTCGGAACGATTCTCAGCTTCGACGACGTGAAGGGGTACGGCTTCATCAGCCCGGAGGGCGGTGGCGAGGATGTCTTCGTCCACGCGAACGACTTCGGCGATCAGCGGCCGAACGTGGCCCCGGGCATGCGGGTGGAGTTCGAGTCGGTGGAGGGGAACCGGGGGGTCAAGGCGCTCTACGCGCGGCTGCTCAACCCGGGCCCGGTGACACCGCGCGCGACCGTCGCGCGCAGCGTGCCGGCCGCGACGGGCGTGCCGGCCGACCGCGCCGACGACGACGAGTGCGACGTGCTGACCGCCGCCGCCTTCCGCGCCGACATCACCGATCTCCTGGTGGAGCAGGTCCCGACGCTCACCGGTGGCCAGATCAGCCAGATCCGGCAGCACCTCACCCAGTTCGCCCGCTCGCACGGGTGGCTGGAGGACTGACTCCGCCGGCGGCCGGCCCGTCGTCGCCACGGCTGCGGCGGGGGCCGGGCCCCGCCGCAGCCTCGACCACGGATCGATCGCACGGACTCTGCACCCGTGCCGCCTCGACGGGCTCTCCGCCGTCGAGGCTGCCGGTGTCTCCGACGGCAACCTGCCCCCGTGGGTCCGGTGGGCGGCAACCTGCGCAGGCTGCTCCGGCTCGTGTTAACACTTGACGTCATCGATGTTAGCGATAACGTACGAGGGTCAGTGCCGCCCTGCCGCCCGCCACCCGAGGTGATCAGTTGAAGCGTCGCACCCTCCTGTCCGCCACCGGTGCCGCCCTGGCCGGGGCGACCCTGCTGCGCCCCGCGACCGCGTCCGCCGCCCCCGGGGACGGTTACGTCATGGCGTACTTCACCGAGTCGCCGAGCATGACCGCCGCCAACTACGGGCTGCACCTCGCCGTCAGCAGCGACGGCCTGAACTGGACCCCGCTCAACCAGAACCGCCCCGTCGCCACCCCGACGCTGGGCAGCCGTGGCCTGCGCGACCCGTTCGTCCTGCGCAAGCAGAACGGCGGCTTCGTGGTGCTCGCCACCGACCTCAACGGCACCGACTGGAACTACCAGAGCCAGTACCTGCACGTCTGGGACTCGGCCGACCTGCGCACCTTCACCGGCTACCGGCTGCTCAAGGTGCACTCGCTGGCCACCCACGCCTGGGCGCCCGAGGCGTACTGGGACGCCGGGCGCGGGCAGTACGCCGTGGTCTACTCCGCCGTCACCGGCGGCCGCAACGTGCTGATGGTGAACTACACCAGCGACTTCGTGACCGCCTCCGCCCCGCAGACGTTCTTCGACCCCGGCTACGACGCCATCGACGGCAGCTTCGTCACCGTCAACGGGGTCAACTACATGTACTTCAAGAACAACACCAACAGCACCCTGCTCGGCACCCGCTCCACCACCCTCAACCCGGGCAGCTTCAGCATCCACACCGCCGCCGTCAGCCCCGGTCGGGGCGTCGAGGCCCCGCAGATCGTCAAGTCCCACACCGCGAACACCTGGTACCTGTGGGGCGACACGTGGAGCCCCAACGGCCGGTTCTTCTGCTGGCAGACCAGCAACGTGGCAGGCGGCACGTGGAGCCTGCTCAACGACCGGGCGTACACCCAGCCGCTGAACTCCAAGCACCCCGGGATCGCCCCGGTGACCTCGGCCGAGCTGACCGCGCTCACCGCCGCCTGGGGGCTGCCCACCTGGAACCGGATCAAGTCGTACAACTTCCCCGACCGCTACCTGCGGCACGGCAACAACGTCGCGCGCATCGACCCGTACCCGTTCGAGCCGTACCAGGACCAGCTGTGGACCCTGGTGCCCGGCCTGGCCGACCCGGCCGGGGTGTCGTTCCGCTCGGTGAACTACCCCGACCGGTACCTGCGCCACTACGACTACACGATCCGGTTGGCGGCCAACGACGGCACCAGCGCGTTCCGGGGCGACGCCACGTTCTACCGCACGGCCGGCCTCGCCGACTCGTCGTGGACGTCGTTCCGGTCGTACAACTTCCCCGACCGTTACCTGCGCCACTACGACTACCTGCTGCGCATCGACCCGCTCACCAGCAGCTCACCGGCCACCGACCGGCAGGACGCCACCTTCCGGATCGGCTACTGACCACACCCGGCACACCGACGGACGCCGAACCCGCCCGTCGGTGCCGGCGCGTCCGGCCCTATCCTGGCCCGATGTCGTACGCCGAACTCCGTGTCGACCAGTGGAACGACCGGTCCGAGGAGGCCGCCGGCCGACTGGCCCGGGAGATCGCGGCACGGCACGACCTGACCGTGGTGGGCCTACGGGACACCACCTACGCGGGACGCCGGCACCGCACGGCGGTGTTCGACCGGGGCGGGCTGCGGTTCGCGCTGGTACCCGGCGGTCGGCCGACGCTCGGCTACGACGCGGCCCGGTTCCACCCCGGCGCGGCCCAGGCGGCCAGCTACGCCGACAGCGCCGAGGAGTACGGCCTGCCGCCGCTGACCGAGCACCTCGACGCGATGACCTCGCCCGTGCGCGACGTCGACCTGCCGGCGATGCTGGTCGCGGTGGAGGCGTTCGAACCCGGCGAGATGCCGGTGCCGCCGGACGACCCCCGGGTCGGTGAACTCGTCGCGTCCCTCGGCCGCCGGAGCGACGGGGCGGGCACGGTGAGCTCCGCCGACGGGCTGACCGTCGAGCTGGACTCGACCGGCCGGGTGACCCGCGCGGTGCTGGTCGAGGAGTTCGACCACGACGAGGCGATGGCCGCCCTCACCGACCTCGGCCTGCGGACCACCAGCCCGGACGAGTGGGAGTGGGCCTGCGGCGCGGGCGCGACCACCCTGTTCCGCTGGGGCGACGACACCCCCGACGACGGCTACCCGGTCGAGCAGGTGACCGGGGTGCACCGCACGCCGAACCTGTGGGGGTTGGCGATCGGTCAGGACTCCTACCGGTACGAGGTGACGACCGAACCGACGGTGGTGTGCGGCGGTGACGGCGGTGTCGTCACCTGCGGCGGTAGCGGCTTCTTCCTGGGCTGGCTGACCCTCGCGACGGCCTACCGGGACGGGGACTTCGGCCGGTGGCTCGCCTCCGACGACGGGTACGCCGACGAGACCCTGACCCGACCGGTGATCAGCCTGGGCTGAGCGACGGCCCACCGGCCGCCGCCCGGGCTACTCGCTCACTGCCGACCGTACCGGGCCCGGGGCGTGTGCCACCCGGGCCGCGCCCCGGGCCCGACGGTCGACGACCACGAGCAGCATCGCGACGGCGATCGCTACCGCCGCCAGCACCAGCGCCACCGTGTGCAGCGCGTCGGTGAAGTGCCGTCCGCGCAGGCCGACGGGGCTCGCGGCGGCGATGAACGCCCCGGCCGCCGCGATGCTCACGTTCTCGGTGGAGAGTCGGATGGTGTTGAACAGCCCGGCCGCCGCCCCCCGTCGGCTCTCGTCCGCCTCGGAGACGGCGAGCCGGTCGATGTGACCGGAGGGCAGTCCGGCCCCCGCCCCGATGGCGAGCAGGGGCAGCGCCATGGTGGGCAACGTGCTGCCCGGCGACAGGGTCACCAGCCCCAGCGCGCCGAGCCCGCAGAGCACCACCGACGTGACCAGGACCGGGGTCATCCCGACGCTCCTGATCAGGATGCCGCCCACCGGCGGCAACGCGATCGTCGGGGCGGTGAGCACCAGCATCCAGGCGCCCGCCTCGGTGGGGGACAGGCCCACCACGTTGATCAGGTACGACGGCAGGTAGACCAGGATCGGCACCAGCACCACCATCAGGGTGCCCGCGGTGATCGCGATCGCCGTGTACCGGGGATTGCGCAGCAGCGTCAGGTCGGTCACCGGGTGCGCCACCCGACGCTCCACACCGACGAACGACAGCAGCAGCACGGCGGACAGGGCCGCCCCGCCCCACAGCAGCGGATGCGTCGCCCCGAGCCGGGGCGCCTCCACCAGGGTCGCGATGCCGATCAGCGAGGCCCCGGTGAACAGCAGCGCCCCGGCCCAGTCGAACGGCGGGTGGGCCGACGTCCGGCGTGCGGCGGCGGGCGGGCGGGCGGCCAGGGCGAGACCGATCACCAGCACGCCCACCGCGGCGGGTACCCCGAACACGGCCTGCCACCCCAGCGTCTCCAACGCCACGCCGCTGAGCTGCGGTCCGAACGCCAACCCCACGCCGAGCAGGGTGCCCAGCAGGCCGAAGGCGCGGGCCTGCGCCCGGCCGGTCAACACGACCGACAGCAGCGCCACCCCGCCGGTCACGGTGGCCGCCGCGCCGACGCCCGTGACGGCGCGGGTCAGGTTCAGCACCAGCACCGTCGGTGCGAACGCCGAAGCGGCGGAGGCGACCGCGAAGACCGCCACCCCCGACAGGAACACCCGGTAGGGGCTCCACCGGTCGGTGACCGCGCCGCCCAGCACGAGGAACGCGGCGAACGTCGCGTTGTAGGCGTTGACCACCCACTGCGCGGCGACGGTGCTGGTCTGGAGGTCGTGTTGGATGCCGGGCAACGCGACCGACGCCCCGGTGATGGTCAGCGGGAGGACCGTGGTGGCCAGCAGCACGGCCACCGCGTGGACCTGTGCCCGGCGGGTCGGCCGGCCCCGGTGCTCCTGCGCCCCGGCGGAATCCGGTGCGGAGAGGTGACTAGACATGAGGTTCCGTTAGAGGTGTGGGCCCCGGCGTCCGGGGTCCGTGGTGAGGGCGATCAGGTCGGGAGGGCGTCGCCCCGGCGACGCGGTGGGTCAGCCCATGATCAGGCGGAGTTCCTTGCGGTTGCCGATGCCGAGCTTCTTGTACACATGGGTCAGGTGCTGCTCCACCGTGCTGATCGTGATGCTGAGATCCCGGGCGATCATCTTGTTCTGCTTGCCCCGGCCGGCCAGTGTGGCGACCTTCAACTCGCTGTCGGTGAGCGTCGACAGGAACGCCGGCGGACGCCGCTCCAGCACCGTGACGGTAGCGTAGTCCCCGCGTCCGAAGTCGAGCGGTTCGGTCTGCAACCGGCGCAGGATCAGGAAGAAGTCGGGGCTCGACGAGAACCGCTCCAGCGTCGTGAGGATCGCCTCGCGGGCACCGCCGAAGACCACCCCGACGCTGTCCGTGGTCTGCATGGCCCGGGCCCGTATCTCGTCGCCGCGGGCCTGCAACGCCGCATCCACCAGGTGTACGGCGACGTCCTGCTCGCCGAGCATCTGGTAGCCGGCCGCCGCCGCCAGCCGCCACGGGAAGAGGTGCTCCAGCGCCATGCCCCACTCGGCCATGCTCCGCCCGCAGCTCATGAACCGGGTCACCGCGCCGCGTGGGTCACCGGTGCCCAGACAGAAGTGCCCGAAGCCGTGCCGGTACCAGAGGCTGTAGCTGGACTCGTCCATCAACGCCGACGGGGTGGTACGCAGGTGGTGCACCGCCGCGCCGATCCGGCCCAGGGCCAGGTTGCCCAGGACCACGGTGGCCAGCGGCTCACCGATCCGGTGCGCCCAACGCCTCGGCTGCATCATCCGCAGCGCCTGCTCACCCCACTCGACGCCGCCCTGCACGTCGCCGTCGAGCAGCGCGCAGACGGCGTGCAGGCTGGTGAGCCGGGCCCGCCAACCGATCGGGTTCTGCCCGCCGAGACGCTGCCGGGCCGCCGCCGCGCAGGCGGCGGCGTTCGGATCCCCGGACAGCAGCAGGATGCGGATCGCGCAACTCACCAGCCACTCGACGCCGGTGGGGATCTGGGCGTCCTGGTTCTCCAGGTAGTCACGGGCCATGGTGACGTGGTCCAGGCCGGGCCAGGTGGCGGTCATCGCGTTGACCAACCCGAGGGTCATCAACTGCTCGCGGCTCATGTCCTCAAGGGACGTGCCGTGCCGGGCCTCACCGCAGGGATAGAGGTCGGTGAGCCGGTCGAGGGCGCCGGGGAAATCGCAGGAGGCCAGCACCAGCGACTTCCACCGGTCGGATTCACGTGCCTCGGGGTGGCCGGCGAGCGGTTCGAGGCTCGCCTCGATTCTCCGGAACACCCGGTCGTAACCAACGACCTGCCTGATCGGCCGTCGCGCGGAATCGACATCGGGCCGCAACCACGTCCCCGGGAACTCTTCCGGGTAATCGCCGAATAAGGGTTCGGTTATCATTGGTCCCCCTGCCGTGCAAGTCGTTCCGAATTGCGTGACCGGCCCCTATGAAAGCACTCCTGTCTGTTCGACCGCTGATCTTTACCGGCACTGATCTTTACCGGGACGTGCCGGCGGTACGGCCGTCAGCGGGAGATCCGTTCCTCTCCCGCGATGACGACCTCCGTGAACGGATGCGGGGCGACCGGGTGCCCGGCGTTGACGATCCACGCCTCGCCGGTACGTCCCGCCGTGTGCGCCTGCTCGGCGGCGGCGGCCACCTCCTCCGGTGTCACCAACCCGACACCCGCACGCACCAGCGCGTCGCGCCGGTCGGCGAGCATCGGGGTGTCCACCGCGCCCGGGCAGAGCGCGTTGATCCGGATGTTCACCTGCCCGAGCGGGCCCGCGAGGGACCGGGCCAGCCCGACCACCGCGTGCTTGCTCGCCGAGTACAGGGCGTCCGGCGACGGACGCACCCCGGTGGTGCTGGCCGTGACCAGCACCGCGCCACCGCCGTGCGCCCGCATCGGCGCGTACGCGGCCTGCACGCCGAACACGACGGAGTCGACGTTGGTCCGCATCATCGACTGGTACGCCTGCGGGTCGAACCCGTCGCCGACCGCCGTGCCGGCGAGCACGCCCACGTTGAGGTGCAGCAGGTCCAGTGTCCCGTGCCGGGTCAGGGTCGCCTCGACGTACTCCTGGCAGCCGGCCATGGTGGTCGCGTCGGTGTGCACGAACAGCCCGTCGCACCCGCCGGCCACCGCGCGCCCCCGCCCGGCGTCACGGTCCACGATCACCACTTGCCAACCCCGGGACCGGAAGCGGTGGGCCACTGCGGAGCCGATCCCACCGGCACCCGCAGTGACCACCAGGACCTGTCCGGTCACGGAGCCGCCACGCCCAGGACGTGGCTGAACACGTTGAGCGGGTCGTAGGCCGCCTTGGCCAGTTGCAGGCGCGGGTAGTTGTCGCCGTAGAACAGCGTCGACCACGACACGCCGGAGGTGTTCTGGGTGCTGTCGAGGAAGTCGATGTCGGGCCAGTTGATGTAGGACCCCTCGTTGCGGGCGTCCGGCGCCGGCACCCCACCGGTCTCGGCGTACACGTCCCGGTAGAGCCCGCGCAGCCAGTCGATGTTCGTCGCGTCGGCGCTCGGGTCGTCCCAGTAGCTGGTGAACGACGCGGCCATCACCGACGAGCGGTGCGCCGTCGCCGTTGCGGTGGGAGCGGTGGCGTTGATCGCCCCGCCGTACGACAGCAGCGTCAGGCCGGACGCCGGGTTGGTGTAGCCGCTCGCCGTGAGCCGGTCGAACACCCGCCCCGCCTGGGCGTCGGTGTAGCGCTGCTTGAGCAGGCCACCCTTGCTCTTGGAGCGCAGTGGGCCGGTGATGCCGAACGCGGCGGCCGTGGTCGGCAGGTTCAGCGTGGTGGTCAGCCACGGCCGGGTGCCGGTGTCGAGGATCGTCGGCGTCGCGGTGACGCCCGCGGTGATCGCGCTGACGTAGGAGCTGCGCAGCGTGTTGTTGCCGCTGACCGTAGGGTCGACCTGGGCGACGACCGACAGCCGGCCGTACTCGCTGCGGTTGGCGGTCAGCGCGGAGAACAGCTTGGTGCCGGTGGCCCCGGGGGCGCTGTTCAGCTCGTGCCAGGTGCCGTAGTTGGCCATGATCCGGACGAAGTCCGCCCGGGACACGTCGGCCCAGTTCCAGGTGAGGATGGTGTTGGCGACCGCACCGGGCGGCGTCGGCAGCAGCGTGCTCGGGTTGGTGCCGGTGGCCGTGGCGCTGCGCAGCCAGAACCGGGTGACGATGCCGAAGTTGCCGCCCCCGCCGCCGGTGTGTGCCCACCACAGCTCGCGGTTCGGGTCCCCGGTGGCCCGGGTTGCCACGACGGACTTCGCCGTGCCGGTCGCGTCGACGATGACGACCTCGACCGCGTCGATGTAGTCGGCGACGATGCCGTGCTGCCGGGACAGCATGCCGAACCCGCCGCCGGTGGCGTGCCCGCCGATGCCGACGCTCTGGCAGGAGCCACCGGGGACGGTGACGCCCCACCCCCAGTCCAGCCGCCGGTACAGGTCGCCGAGGGTGACCCCGCCCTGCACGCAGAAGGCGTTACGGGTGGTGTCGAAGGTGACCGAGCGCATCTCGACCAGGTCGATGACGACCTTCGCCGCCGGGTCGTCGACGAAGTTCTCCAGGCAGTGCCCGCCGCTGCGGACCACGACCTTCTTGCCGGCCGTCACGGCCGCCTGCACCGCGGCGACGACCTGCTTGGTGGTACTGACGATCCGCACCGCCTCCGGGCTGCCCACGAAGCGGCGGTTGAACCCGCGCTGGAGGGCGTCGGCGTAACGGCGGTCGGTGGGGCCGATCGTCACCGGCCCGGGAGTCTTCTGCCCACCGGCCAGGCTGTCGACCTGGGCGGGCGCGGCGACCACGTGGTCGCCGATCAGCGTGCTCGCACCTGCGCCGGCGATGACGGTGCCGACACCGGACATCAACCGCCTACGGCTCAACCGGGACAAGCTTCCCCCTGGAATTGAGTGAATGTGGGGTGGACACCGCGCCCGATGCGTCGAGGCCCGGCGAAGAAACGTCAATGGGGGCGCGCGGCGATGCGCTCGCCACCTGTCGAACGGACCGTAACCTTACTATGGGAATTTCGCCGCAGCCAACGGTCGAAGCGCTCGCCAGAACCCCTAGATCTCCCCTAGGGAAATTGTGTCCTGGATCACCTGAGTCGACGGTAATGGATGCGCTGAGCTATCCGGCCGGCACCCCGAATCAATGCAGAAATGCCTGATCAGCGCAGTTCCACCCGGCCCTGTCGGGCATGTTCGCGGTCGTATGCCTCCTGCGCGTCGAGCATCGCGCCGAGGTGGTCGTGCGCCCACTGGACGGCCAGCTCGATGGCGGGCAGCAGGGTCCGACCCAGCTCGGTCAGGCCATAGTGGACGCTGCGCGGCGGGCCGGGCTGCTCCATCCGGGCGACGAAGCCGTCCCGTTCCAGGCCGCGGAGCGCCGCCGTCAGCACCTTCGCCGTGACCGGGCCGATCTGCGCCCGGATGTCGGAGTACCGCATCGGTCCCTCGGCCAACAGGGAGATCACCATCGCCGTCCACTTGTCGCCGATGTGGATCGGCGCGATGCCGGACGGGCAGACCGGATCGAAGCGCGAGGTGGAGTCCGTCACCGATCCAGCCTAACGAGGTTTCCCGGAAGAAACCTCGGTGCTCGTTACCGTGGCACGCCGGCGCCGTTCGCAGCCGTACAGCCCGTACGCGTGGGCGGCAAACCGGAACATCGGCATCGCGAGAGAGGGACGACCAGTGACCAAGATCGTAGTGTTCGGCGCAGGCGGCAAGGCGGGCAGGGCGATCGTGGCCGAGGCCGCCAGCCGTGGGCACGAGGTCGTCGCGGTCGTCCGGGACACCACCCGGTACGCCGACCTCTCCGGCTCCGGCGTCGAGGTGGTCGCCGGCGACGTCACCGACCAGTCGCAGGTCGCCGCCCTGGTCAAGGGCGCGGGCGCGGTGGTGAACGCGGTCGCCCCCGGTGCCGGGGACAACATGGCGACGTTCTTCACCGCCGCCGCCGGCGCGCTCGTCAACGCCGTCGCCGAGACCGGCGGGGGCCGCCTGGTCGCCATCGGCCTGTCGGCCTACCTCGACGCCGCGCCCGGCGTCCGGGTCATGGACACCCCCGGCTTCCCGGCGCAGTTCCAGGACTTCGCCAAGGCCCACGCGGCGGCGCTCGACGTGCTGCGGGAGGCGCCGGCGACGGTCGAGTGGTCGGTGGTGGTGCCGGCGATGGAGTTCGACCCGGAGGGCGAGCGGACCGGGGCGTACCGCGCGGGCGACACCGGCATGCTTGCCGACGCCGACGGTGCCAGCCGCATCTCCTACCGCGACTTCGCCATCGCCGTCCTCGACGAGGCCGAGCAGGGCGCACACCCGCGCACGCACTTCGCCGTCGCCTACTGAGCTCCGGCGCGGAGCACACCGCGTCCTGACCGTCGGCCCGGAACGCCGCGTCCGGGCCGGCACGAGTGGTAGCCGGCGCGGGGCGTCGCCCGCCCGGCCGCCTGGACGCGGGCCGGAACCCGCCCGGTCGGCTGCCCGCAATGGGCGCGGCAGCCGACCGGGCGGGTGGCCCGGGGGTCCCGTGACCGGGGTCGACCGTCCACGACGGACCCACCCCTGTGCCGGCACAGGACTGAAGCCCGGGCCGGCTGCGGCCTCCGCCACCGGCCCCCGGTGCGAGGGGTAGCCGGTGGCGGCGGCCGCAGCATGACAGGGCGGCGGGTCGACCGGAGTGCCCGGCTACCGGGCCTGCGGCTGGGAAACCGCCGGCCGCGGCCAACGGCACCGCCGACATCCACCGCCTCGGCCGCCGCCGCGCCTGGTTCCTGGTCCCGGCTCTGGCATTCGGCACGGCACAGCGGTCCGCCCATGGCTGGAGGGTAGATTCGCTGGCCGCTGGCCGCTGGCCGCTGGCCGCTGGCCCGCCGGAGGTATCCCGCGCGTGGGGTACGTGACCCCGGGTCTCCTCGGATCGACCGTCCGCCGTGCCCCGGACCCGGTCGCTCGTCGCCCGGAGTTGGCCCGTTCTGCTCGCCGGGGCGTGGCCCCGCGCGGGCAGCCCCCGTCCTGCTGCGCGGAGGGCCGGGCGCGCGTCGGATCGTCGTGCCGGTCGCGTGCCCTGTTTCCGCGCCGGTCGTCCGCTGCGTCCACGACCGGTGGCGTGCTTTCCCTCTCTGATTGTTCGCGTTCTCCCGGAGCATCGACGCCGGCGCGGTGAATTGTTTCCGCCGGGGAACGGTCTTGTTTCCGCCGCCACCCCCATTGTCGGTGGCCGCTGATCCACTTTCGAGCATTTTCCCAGCGTGGTAATTGCGCGCCGCAGGGTCCTGGTGTCGTACGCCACTGGCCAGCCGATGACGAAACAATACGAGTCCGGTTCTGATCAGCATGCGTATCGGTGCTCCGGTGCCCGTGGTCGATGTGGCGGCGGCCGCCCCGCCGGTGTGGCCGGGCGGGTGCCGGCCCCGCCGCCGCCCAGAGTCGCGCCGGCCGGAAAGTGCACTACGGCGGCCCTTTTGGATCGGCATCGCCGCCCGGCGCGGCCGGGTTCGTCAGGTGGCGACCGGTCAGTTGCCGCCTGTCGTCGCACGCTGCGGCGGCGGCGCTGGGTCGGCCGGGTCCAGCGCGGGGAGGTGACCGAAAAGGGAGCAGAATGCGTTGCCGATAAACATCGATTAAACGGAGAGTTGACGATTCTAGGGGAAATCTAGGGGTTGAAGGCAATCGATCACTGATCGACTCTGGACGGGTCGTTGGCGGAGCGGATCGAAGCACCTCTCTCGATCACCTGCAATTCCCACGCGCTTCGCGTCACTGGGCCCACCGCGTCGAACCCGGGGGAAATACGTGGCTGTCCTGCACGGATACGAGTCGGCTGATTCCACGGCGGACATCGCGATCACCGGCATCGCGTGCCGTTTTCCCGAAGCACCGGACCCTGCCCGATTCTGGGAATTGCTCGTGGCGGGCCGCAGCACCGTGCGGGACGTCCGGGACCGCTGGCCCGCCGCCACCGGGGCCGCCCGCTGGGGTGCCTTCCTGACCGAGGTCGACACCTTCGACGCGCCCTTCTTCGACATCGGCGCCCGCGAGGCCGCACTGCTCGACCCGAGGCAACGTCTCCTGCTCGAACTCGGCTGGGAAGCACTGGAAGACGGCCGGGTGCCCGCCGACACCGTGGCCGGCACCCCGTTGGGCGTGTTCGTCGGCACCACCTGGGACGACTACGCCCAGGTGGCACACCGCCACCGCACCGCGCTGCGCTCCGGCCACGCGATGACCGGCCTGCACCGCAGCATGATCGCCAACCGGCTGTCGTACTTTCTGCGCGCCAACGGGCCGAGCGTCACCGTCGACACCGGCCAGTCGTCCTCGCTGGTGGCCGTCCACCTGGCCTGCGCCAGCCTGCGCAGCGGCGAGTCGACGACCGCGCTCGCCGCCGGGGTGAGCCTGGCCCTGCTGCTGGAGAGCAGCCACATCTCCGACGACTGGGGCGGGTTGTCCCCCGACGGTCGCTGCCACACCTTCGACGCCCGCGCCAACGGCTACGTCCGGGGCGAGGGCGGGGGAGCGGTCCTGCTCAAACCGCTCGACCGGGCGCTCGCCGACGGCGACCGGATCTACTGCGTGATCCGGGGCAGCGCGGTCTCCGCCGGTGCGGGCGGCACCCCCACCACCCCCGACCCGGCCGCCCAGGAGGCGACGCTGCGGGCCGCCCACCGCCGCGCGGGCACCACCGCCGCCGACGTCCAGTACGTCGAACTGCACGGCACGGGCACCCGGGTCGGCGACCCGATCGAAGCCGCCGCGCTGGGCCGGGCGCTCGGCGACCCGGCCGCGCCGCTGGCGGTCGGCTCGGTAAAGACCAACATCGGTCACCTGGAGGGTGCCGCCGGCATCGCCGGACTGATCAAGACCGCGCTGGCCGTACGGCACCGCCAACTCCCCCCGAGCCTGCACTTCGCCACCCCGAACCCCGACATCGACCTGCCCCGGCTCGGCCTGACGGTGGTCACCGACCCGACGCCCTGGCCGCGCCCGGACAGGCCCCTGGTGGCGGGGGTCAGCTCGTTCGGCATGGGCGGGACGAACTGTCACGTGGTCCTCGGCGAGGCCCCCACCGACGCGCCGCCGGCCGCCCCGGTGACGCCGGACGTGCCGGTCGTTGCCTGGCCGGTGTCCGCGAAGTCCGACCAGGCCCGGGACGCCGCCGTGACGCGCCTGCGGGAGGGCGACGCCGACCCGGCGGCGGTGGCCTGGTCCCTGGCCACCACCCGGGCTGAGCTGACCCACCGGGCCGTCGTGGTCGGCGACCGGGTGCTCACCGGCCAGGCGGGCGACACCGCCCTGGGATTCGTGTTCGCCGGTCAGGGTGCCCAACGGGTCGGCATGGGACTGCGCCTGCACGCGGCCCACCCGGTCTTCGCCGCCGCCTTCGACGAGGTGTGCGCGCTGGCCCGGGTGGACCTACGCACGGCGATCAGCACCGGCGACGGGCTCGACGCCACCGGCACCACCCAACCCGCCCTGTTCGCCGTCGAGGTGGCGCTGTTCCGGCTGCTGGAGTCGTGGGGCGTCCACCCCGACGTGCTCGTCGGCCACTCGATCGGCGAGATCGCCGCCGCGCACGTCGCCGGCGTGCTCGACCTGCCGGACGCGGTGCGCCTGGTGTCCGCACGCGGCGAACTGATGCAGGCGCTGCCCGCCGGTGGGGCCATGGCGAACGTCCGCGCCGCCGACTCCGTCGTACGCCCGTTCCTGCGCGACGGCGTGGTCGTCGCGGCCGTCAACGGCCCCGACGCGACGGTGCTCGCCGGACCCGCCGGGCCGCTGCGCGCGGTCACCGGGGAGATCGCGGCGGCGACCCGGGCCCGGGTACGGCACCTGCGGGTCAGCCACGCCTTCCACTCCCCCCTGATGGACCCGATGCGCGACCGGTTCCGCCGGGTCCTGTCGACGGTGACGTTCCGGCCGGCCACCCTGCCCGTCGTCTCCACCGTGACCGGTGCGCCCGCCGACCTGACCGACCCCGAACACTGGGTACGCCAGGTACGCGAACCGGTGCTCTTCCACGCCGCCGTCACCGGGGCCGGCACCGCGTACCACGTCGGCACCTGGCTGGAACTCGGACCGGACGGCTCACTGTCCACCCTGATCGACGGCGGCGTCCCCACTTCGCGCGTCGACCACGACGAGGCCACCAGCATCGTCACCGCCGCCGCGACGGTGTGGACCCGTGGTCACCGGGTGGACTGGCGCAGCCTGCTCGGCGGGGCGGGCCGCGTCGTCGACCTGCCCACCTACCCGTTCCAACGCACCCGGCACTGGGTCGGTGCCCGGCCGGAACCCATCCGGACCGACCGGCCGGCCGCCGACCGCGACCTCACCGCCGAGATCGACGTCCTCGTCCGCCGGGTGCTCGGCGGACGCGCGCCCGCCGTCATCGCGCCCACCACCACGTTCCACGACCTGGGCTTCACCTCGCTGCTGGCGGTCGAGCTACGCGACGAACTCGCCGCCGCCACCGGTCTGGTCCTCCCCAGCGGGCTGCTGTTCGACCATCCCACCCCCGCCGCGCTCGCCGAACGGCTCACCGTGCTGCTGGCCGACAGCGACCCGGCCCCGACGACGAAGCCGACGACGACACCGCGACCGTCGTGGACGAACCCGTCGCCATCGTCGGGATGGCCTGCCGCTTCCCGGGCGGGGTGGCGTCACCGGAAGACCTGTGGACACTGCTCGTCGGCGGCACCGACGTCATTGGAGAGTTCCCCGACGACCGGGGTTGGGACCTGACGGCGCTGCGCGACTCCGGCCGGCTCGGCACCGGCTCGGGCGGGTTCCTCGCCGACGCCGCCGGCTTCGACGCCGCGTTCTTCGGCATCTCACCCCGTGAGGCGCTGGGCATGGATCCACAGCAACGGCTGCTGCTGGAGGTCTCCTGGGAGGCGCTGGAACGCGCGGGAATCGCCCCCACCTCCCTGCGGAACAGCCGGGTCGGCGTCTTCGCCGGCGCGACCGGGGGCGACTACGGCCCCCGGATGCACGAGGCCCACCCCGACGCCGAGGGCTACCTGCTCACCGGCATCAGCCCCAGCGTCGCCTCCGGCCGCATCGCGTACACCCTCGGGCTCACCGGGCCGGCACTGACGGTCGACACGGCCTGCTCGTCGTCGCTGGTCGCCGTACACCTGGCGGCATCGGCGCTGCGCAACGGCGAGTGTTCGCTGGCGTTGGCCGGGGGCGTCACCGTGATGTCCACGCCGGGCATGTTCGTCGAGTTCAGCCGGCAGGGCGGGCTGTCGCCGGACGGCCGGTGCAAGGCGTTCTCGGCCGACGCGGACGGCACGGGATGGGCCGAGGGCGCCGGGATGCTGGTGCTGGAGCGCCTGTCGGACGCCCGTCGGCAGGGTCACCGGGTGTTGGCGGTGGTGCGGGGTAGTGCGGTGAATTCGGATGGTGCGTCGAACGGCCTGACGGCGCCGAGTGGTCCGTCGCAGGAGCGGGTGATTCGTCGGGCGTTGGCGGTGGCGGGTGTGTCGGTGTCTGACGTGCAGGTGGTGGAGGGTCATGGGACGGGTACGCGGTTGGGTGATCCGATCGAGGCGGAGGCGTTGTTGGCGACGTATGGGCGGGGTCGGTCGGTGCCGTTGTGGTTGGGGTCGGTGAAGTCGAACCTTGGTCATACGCAGCATGCGGCGGGTGTTGCTGGGGTGATGAAGGTGGTGTTGGCGATGCGGCACGCGATGGTGCCGGGGTCGTTGCATGTGGGTGAGCCGTCGGGGTTGGTGGATTGGTCGTCGGGTGCGGTGGAGGTGGTGCGGGAGTCGCGGGAGTGGGTGGTGGCTGAGGGGGGTCGTCGGCGGGCGGGGGTGTCGTCGTTCGGGATCAGTGGCACGAACGCGCACGTGATCGTGGAGGAAGCGCCGGACGAGCCGGAGATGCCGGCCGGCGGCGGTTCGCCCGTGTCGTCGGGACCCACACCGGGGGTGGGTACGCCGGTCGGCGGCGTGGGGTCGTCCGCCGAGGTGGTGGCCGCGCCGTCGAGGGTGACGCCGTGGCCGGTGTCGGCGCGGTCGGTCGCCGGGGTGTGGGAGTTGGTCGGGCGGCTCGGCGGGTTGGCTGTGGGTTCGGGTGACGGGGCGGGGGTGGTCGGTGGTTCGTCGGCGGTGGATGTGGGGTGGTCGTTGGCGTCGACGCGGTCGGTGTTCGACGAGCGGGCGGTGCTGCTCGACGGTGTGGTGATCGCGGACGGGGCGTCGCTGGCTCCGGGGGTCCGGGCGTTGGCGTCGGGTGGGTTGGGTGTGGTGTTCGGGGGTCAGGGTGGTCAGCGGGTGGGGATGGGCTCGGGTCTGTATCGGGCGTTTCCGGTGTTCGCGTCGGTTTTCGATGAGGTGTGCGACCTGTTGGGTGGGGAGGTGCGGGAGGCGGTGACCTCCGGGGTGGGTTTGGACGACACGGGTGTGGCGCAGCGGGCGTTGTTCGCGGTGGAGGTGGCGCTGTTCCGGCTGGTCGAGTCGTGGGGTGTGCGTCCGGCGGTTCTGGTGGGTCATTCGATCGGGGAGATCGCGGCGGCGCATGTGTCGGGGGTGTTGTCGTTGCCGGATGCGGTGACGTTGGTGTCGGCGCGGGCTCGTTTGATGGCGGCGTTGCCGGTGGGTGGGGTGATGGTGTCCTTGCGGGCCTCCGCTGATGCGGTGCAACCGTTTCTGTCCGACGACGTGGTTGTTGCGGCGGTGAATGGTCCGTCGGCGGTGGTGATCGCCGGCCCGGAGCAGCAGACGTTGCGAGCGGCGGATGCGGTGGCGGCTGTGTTGGGTGTGCGGCAGCGGCGGCTGTCAGTCAGCCACGCGTTCCATTCGCCGTTGATGGAGCCGATGCTCGACGAGTTCCGCACGGTGGTCGAGGGTCTGTCGTTCCACCCTGCACAGATCCCGGTGGTGTCGACGGTGACGGGTCAGGTCGGTGGTCTGGGGGAGCCGGACTACTGGGTGCGGCAGGTGCGTGAGCCGGTGCGGTTTCATGACGCGATCGAGGCGGCTGGTCCTCGCTCGTGGTGGGAGTTGAGCGCGGATGGTGGTTTGTCGTCTCTGTTGGCCGACGGTGTCCCGATGCTGCGGCCGGGCGTGGACGAGGCCAGGTCGGCGGTGAGCGGGTTGGCGCAGGTGTGGGTGCGGGGGCACGAGGTCGACTGGCGGGGGTACTACGGCGGCGGCAAGACCGTCGACCTGCCCACGTACCCGTTCCAACACCAGCGGTACTGGCTCGACAACCAGCCGGCGGTCGGGACCACCGGCACCCGGCACGGTCTGCTGTCCACCTCGGTCGACCTCGCCGACGACACGGGAGTGCTGCTGACCGGCCGCGTCTCCACCCGCAGCCACCGCTGGCTCGCCGACCACGTCGTCGACGGGCGGACGCTGCTGCCGGGCACCGCGTTCCTCGAGGCCGCGCTGCGCGCCGGCGTCGAATGCGGCTGCCCCCGCGTCCAGGACCTCACGCTGCTCACCCCCCTCCCGGTCGGCCCCACCGCCGTCACCCTCCAGGTGACCGTCGGGCCGCCGACGGACGACGGCCACCGCACCGTCACCGTGTACGCCCGCGCGGCCGACTCGACCGACTGGACCCGGCACGCCGTCGGCACCCTGACACCCGACCGGCCGGCGTCGGCCGTCCCCCGGCTGCCGGCCGACGCGCAGGAACTGGACCTGACCGGGGTCTACGAGTCCGTCGCCGCACACGGCTACCACTACGGCCCGGCGTTCCAGGGACTCCGCCGCCTATGGCGCACCCCCGACGGTCTGTTCGCCGAGGTGGCCCTCGACGCGGGCGAGCCGGTGGAGCCGTACCTGCTGCATCCCGCCCTGCTCGACGGCGCGCTGCACCCGGCGCTGCCCGGCGTGGCCGACGACGCCCGCCCGGCCGCGTTGCCGTTCGCCTGGTCCGGTGTCCAGGTGCACGCCACCGGCGTCCGCCGGCTCCGGGTGGCGTACACCTGGACGGGGCCGCAGACGCTGTCGATGACGGCCGTGGCCGACGACGGCACGCTGGTCGCCGAGGTCGCCTCCCTGGTCTGGCGGCCGGTGGGCGCGGTACGGCGCGGTGAGGTGCTGACCCGGGGCTGGGTGCCGGCAGCCGCCCCCACCGGCACGTCCCGCCCGGTCACCGCCGTGGCGCTGGCCGCCCGGGGCACGGACCAGGCCGCCGCCGCACACGCCGTCGCCGAGGACGTCCTCGACGAGATCCACGCCGCGCTCGCCACCGACGACGGACCCACCGTGGTCTTCACCGTCGCCGACGACGCACCGGCCCTGGCCGTCGCCGCCGGGCTCGTCCGCTGCGCCCGCACCGAACACCCGGGCCGGTTCGTCCTCCTGCACCACGACACCGAGGTCGACGCGGCGGACCTGGCGCGGGTGGCCGCCCTCGACGAACCGGAGGTACGCCTCGCCGGTGGCGCGCTGACCGTCCCCCGGCTGCGCCGCGATGACCACACCCCGAGCGCCCCGGTCGACCTCGGCGACGGCACCGTCCTGATCACCGGCGCCAGTGGCGCGCTCGGCACCGGACTCGCCCGCCACCTGGTACGCGACCTGGGCGTACGGGGGCTGCTGCTGCTCAGCCGCCGGGGTGCGGACGCCCCCGGCGCCGACGAACTCGCCGACGAACTGCGGGCGTACGGCGCGGTGGTGACCGTGGCCGCCGGCGACGCGGCCGACCCGGAGCAGTTGGCCGCCGCGTTCTCCCTGATTCCCGCCGACCTGCCGCTCACCGCCGTGGTGCACGCGGCCGGTGTGCTCGACGACGGTCTCGTCGCCACCCTCACCCCGCAGGCGTTGCACGCCGTGCTGCGGCCCAAGGTGGACGCGGCGTGGCACCTGCACCGGCTCACCGCCGACCTCGACCTGGTCGCGTTCGTGCTGTACTCGTCGATCTCCCAGCAGATCGGCGCGGCCGGCCAGGCCAGTTACGCCGCCGGCAACGCCTTCCTCGACGCGCTCGCCGCCCACCGGCACGCCGCCGGCCTGCCCGCCACCTCGCTGGCCTGGGGGCTGTGGGCCGCCGAGGGTGGCATGGCCGAAACGCTCGGCACGGCCGACCTGGCCCGGATGGCCCGTAACGGGGTGGCCCCGCTGCGGCACGACGACGGCCTGGCCCTGTTCGACCGGGCCCTCGGGTTGCCCGGCCCGCTACTGGTCCCGATGCTGCTGGACACCGTCGCGCTGGCCACGACGAACGACCCGGCCGCCCTGCCCGCCGTGTGGCGCGGCCTGGTCCGCCCCCGGGCCGCCCACCCCCGGCCGGTCACCGACGGCCCGTCGCACCGGGACCTGGTGGAGGTGGTCCGTGCCGAGGTGGCGGCCGTCCTCGGTCACACCGACCGGACGAAGGTCGGGGCGCGGGCCGCGCTCACCGACCTCGGTGTCGACTCGCTCACCTCCGTCGAGCTGCGCAACCGGCTCGTCTCGGTCACCGGGCTGGCGCTGTCGGCGACGGTGGTGTTCGACCATCCCACGGTCACGGCGCTCGCCGACCATCTGCGGGAGCTGACCGGCGAGACCGACCCGGACGGCCCGGCGACCGGCACCGGCACCGTCACCGACGCCCACGACCCGATCGCCGTCATCGGCATGGCCTGCCGCTACCCCGGCGGGGTCGACTCCCCGCAGGACCTGTGGCGGCTGGTGGCCGAGGGGCGGGACGCGATCTCCGAGTTCCCGGTCAACCGCGACTGGCCGGAGGACCTCTACGACCCCGACCCGGGCCGCCCCGGGCACAGCTACGTCCGGGAGGGTGGCTTCCTGCACCGGGCGGACGAGTTCGACCCGGCGTTCTTCGGCATCTCGCCCCGCGAGGCGCTGGCGATGGACCCCCAGCAGCGGCTGCTGCTGGAGACGGCGTGGGAGGCGGTGGAACGCGCCCGCATCGACCCGTACTCGCTGCGCGGCAGCACCACCGGTGTGTTCGCCGGGCAGATGTACCACGACTACGCGCCGCCGGTCGACGCGATGCCCGGCGATCTGGAGGGCATCCTGCTCACCGGCAACACCGGCAGCGTGCTCAGCGGCCGGCTGGCGTACGTGCTCGGGCTCACCGGTCCCGCCGTCACCGTCGACACGGCGTGCTCGTCGTCGCTGGTCGCCACCCACCTGGCCGTCCGGGCGCTGCGCGCCGGTGAGTGCTCGCTGGCCCTCGCCGGTGGGGTCACCGTCATGTCGACGCCCGGCACGTTCGTCGAGTTCAGCAGGCAGCGGGGCCTGTCGCCGGACGGGCGGTGCAAGTCCTTCTCGGCGGACGCCGACGGCACCGGCTGGGGCGAGGGCGTGGGCGTGCTGCTGCTGGAACGGCTCTCCGACGCCCGCCGGTACGGGCACCCGGTGCTGGCCGTGCTGCGCGGGACCGCCGTCAACTCCGACGGCGCGTCCAACGGGCTGACCGCCCCCAACGGCGGCTCCCAGCGGGCGGTGATCCGAGCGGCGCTCGCCGACGCCGGACTGACCCCCGGCGACGTCGACGCGGTGGAGGCGCACGGCACCGGCACCCGCCTCGGCGATCCGATCGAGGCGGAGGCCGTCCTGGCCACCTACGGCCACGACCGGGTCGAACCGCTCTACCTCGGGTCCCTGAAATCCAACGTCGGGCACACCCAGGCCGCCGCCGGCGTCGGCGGCATCATCAAGATGATCGAGGCGATGCGTCACGGCACACTGCCGGCGACCCTGCACGTCTGCGCGCCGTCGCCGTTCGTGGACTGGTCCGCGGGCGCGGTGCGGCTGCTCACCGAACCCCGGGACTGGCCCGACACCGGCCGGGTACGCCGCGCCGCCGTCTCCTCGTTCGGGATCAGCGGCACCAACGCGCACGTCGTCATCGAGGCCGCCCCACCGGAGCCGACGCCCACCGCGCCCGACCCCGGCACCGCACCGGCCATCGTGCCGCTGGTGCTCTCCGCCGTCACCGCCGCCGGGCTGCGGGCCCGCGCCGACCAACTCGCCGACCTCCTCGACGGCAACGCCCCGAGCGCCGACCTGGGCTGGTCACTCGCGGCCACCCGCGCCGACCTGCCCGAACGTGCGGTCGTGCTGGCCGACCACGCCATCGCCCTGCGCGCCCTCGCCGGCCACGACCCGCAGCCCGGACCGGGCGGTGACGCCGAATCCGCCCTGGTGGTCGGCACCGCCGGCGACCACGGTGGCGTCGTGTTCGTCTTCCCCGGCCAGGGCGGCCAGTGGACGGGGATGGCCGCGCCGCTGATGGCACAGTCACCGGTCTTCGCCGCGTCGATGCGGGCCTGCGCCACCGCCCTGGCCCCGTACCTCGACGTCGACGTCACCGACCCGGACCTGGCCCTCGACCGGGTCGACGTGGTGCAGCCCGCGCTGTGGGCGGTGATGGTGTCGTTGGCCGCGCTGTGGCGCTCGCTGGGGGTGGAACCCGACGCCGTCGTCGGACACTCGCAGGGCGAGATCGCCGCCGCCGTCGTCGCCGGGGCGCTCACCCTCGACGACGGGGCAAGGGTGGTGGCGCTGCGCAGCCGGGCCCTGCGCGACATCGCCGGCGGCGGGGGGATGCTCTCCGTCGCCCTGCCGGCCGAGGACGTCGCCGACCGGCTCGCCGGCCATGGTGGACGGCTGTCCATCGCCGCGCTCAACGGGCCACGCTCCACCGTGGTCTCCGGCGACGCCGACGCGCTCGCCGACCTGCACGCCCGCTTCGCCGCCGAGGACGTCCGCTCCCGCATGGTCAACGTGGACTACGCCTCCCACTCCGCGCACATCGAACCCCTCGCCGGGTCGCTCACCGCGCTCCTCGCCGACGTGACACCGCAGCCGCCCCGGGTGCCGCTGTACTCCACCGTCACCGGCCGTCCGCTGACCGAACCGATGGACGCCGACTACTGGTACCGCAACCTGCGGCACACCGTGCTGTTCCACGACGCCGTCACCGAACTGACCGGCCACGGGCACGGCGTCTTCGTCGAGATCAGCCCGCACCCCGTGCTCGCCGTCGGGCTCACCGAGACGGCACCGGACGCCCGCGTCGCCGGCTCGCTGCGCCGCGACCGGGGCGGCCTCGACCAGTTCCTCACCGCCGCCGCGACCGCCTACACCTGGGGGGTGCCGGTGGACCTCACCGCGCTGTTCCCCGGGGCCCGGAGCGTGGACCTGCCCACCTACCCGTTCCAACGCGACAGGTACTGGCTGACCCGGCAACCCCGCGGCGAGGTCTCCGGAGCCGGCCTCGACCCGGCCGCGCACCCGCTGCTCGGCGCGGTGACCGCCCTGCCCGACGGCACGGTCCTGCTCACCGGCAGCGTGTCCCACCGCACCCAGCCCTGGCTGGCCGACCACGTCTTCTCCGGCACGGTCCTGGTGCCCGGCACCGCCCTGGTGGAGCTGGCGCTACGCGCCGGTGACGAGGTCGGCTGCGGTGAGGTGCGCGAACTGACCCTGGTGGCCCCGCTCGCGGTGCCCGACCGGACGCCGGTGCGGGTGCAGGTCCGGGTCGGCACGCCGGAGGCCGACGGCGTCCGGCAGGTCACCGTGCACGGCCGGGCCGCCGAGGACGACCCGTGGACCCTGCACGCCACCGGCAGCGTCGCGCCCGCCACCCCGGACACCCCACCGTTCCCGCTGGTGTGGCCGCCGGCCGGCACGCAACCGGTCGACCTGGACGGCGTGTACGACCGGCTCGCCGCGCACGGCTACGACTACGGGCCGTCGTTCCGTGGCCTGCGCGCCGCGTGGACCGGACCCGACGGTGACGTCTACGCCGAGGTGGCGCTCCCCACCGCCGACGACGACCGGTTCCTCGTCCACCCGGCACTGCTCGACGCGGCGCTGCACCCGATGCTGCCGGGGGTGGTCGGCGACCGGCCGGCGGGTCTGCCGTTCAGCCTGTCGGGCGTGCGGGTGACCGCCACCGGGGCGACCGCGCTGCGCGTACACCTGTCGACGGGCAACCCGGCGGACGGCACCGCGCGGGTCGTCGCCGCCGACCCCGGCGGCACCGTCGTCGCCGTCCTCGACACGGTCGTGCTGCGGCCGGCCGCCGCCCCCGCACCGTCCCGCGACCCCCTGTACCGGGTGGAGTGGACACCCCTCGACCTGCCCGCCGCCGCACCCGTCCCGGCCGGCACCGAGGTGCTCGTGGTCCGCCCGGCCACCACCGGGGACGTCCCCGCCGACATCCGGGCCACCCTGAGCCGGGTCCGCGACGACGTCCGGACCTGGCTCGCCGCCGACCACCCGGACGACGCGCGCCTGGTCGTGGTCACCACCGGCGCCGGCCCCACCGGCACCGACCTGCCCGCCGCCGCCGTCTGGGGTCTGCTGCGCACCGCCCAGACCGAGAACCCCGACCAGGTCGTCCTGCTCGACGTCGACGCCACCGCGGTGCTCGACGACCTGCTCGGCCCGGTACTGGCCAGCGGGGAACCGCAGGTGGCGGTCCGGGCCGCGACGGCGTCCGTGCCCCGGCTCGCCGCCGCCTGGCCCGACCTGGTGCCACTGCCCACCGACGAGGCGCACCGGATGGTCGTCACCCGCCCCGGCACCCTGGACAGCCTGGCCTTCGAACCCTGCCCGCAGGTGTGGCAGCCACTCGGCCCCACCGAGGTCCGGCTCGCCGTGCGGGCCGGTGGCCTGAACTTCCGCGACGTGCTCATCGCCCTCGGGCTGGTCCCGCAGCAGCACGCGCTGATGGGCGCCGAGGGCGCGGGCGAGGTCCTCGCCGTCGGGTCCGCCGTCACCGACCTCACCCCCGGCGACCGCGTGTTCGGCTACTTCGACGGCGCGTTCGCCCCGGTCGCCGTCGCCGACCGGCGGCTGCTGGCCCGGATGCCCGACGACTGGCCGTACGCCCGCGCGGCCACCGTGCCGGTGGTGTTCCTGACCGCCTACTACGGCCTGGTGGACCTCGGCCGCGTCCGCCCCGGTGACCGGGTGCTCGTCCACGCCGCCGCCGGTGGGGTCGGCATCGCCGCCGTGCAGCTCGCCCGCCACCTCGGGGCCGAGGTGTTCGGCACCGCCAGCCCCGGCAAGTGGGACACGCTGCGCGCGCTCGGCCTCGACGACGACCACATCGCCAACTCGCGCACCCTCGACTTCGCGACGGCGTTCCGCGCCACCACCGGCGGACGAGGGATGGACGTGGTGCTCAACTCGCTTGCCGACGACTTCGTCGACGCCTCACTCGGCCTGCTCGCCGACGGGGGACGCTTCCTGGAGATGGGCAAGACCGACATCCGGGACCGCGCCGAGGTGCACGCCGCGTACCCCACCGTCGACTACCGGCCGTACGACCTCACGGCCCTGGCGGTCACCGCACCCGACGCCGAAGGGGCCGAACCGGAGCGGCTGCGGACGATCCTCGCCGAGGTGCTGGACCTCTTCGCCGCCGGGGTGCTCGCCCCACTGCCCGTCACCACCTGGGACGTGCGCCGCGCCCGGGAGGCGTTCCGGGCCCTGCAACAGGCCCGCACCATCGGCAAGGTCGTACTCACCGTGCCGAGGCCGCTGGACCCGGCGGGCACCGTCCTGGTGACCGGGGCCACCGGCACCCTCGGCGGGCTCACCGCCCGGCACCTGGCCGCCACCCACGGCGTACGCGAACTGCTGCTGGTCAGCCGGCGCGGACCGGACGCCCCCGGCGCGGCCGACCTGGTCGCCGACCTGGCCGACCTCGGCGCGCGGGCCCGGGTGGTCGCCTGCGACGTCGCCGACCGCGACGCCCTCGCCGCGCTGCTCGCCGACATCCCCGCCGCGCACCCGCTGACCGCCGTGTTCCACACCGCCGGGGTCCTCGACGACGGGCTGTTCACCGCCCTGACCACCGCCCAGTTCGACACCGTCCTGGCGGCCAAGGTGGACGCCGCCTGGCACCTGCACGAGCTGACCGCACACCGGGACCTGTCCGCGTTCGTGCTGTTCTCCTCGTTCGCCGGGCTGCTGGGCACCCCGGGACAAGCCAACTACGCCGCCGCCAACGGTTTCCTCGACGGCCTCGCCGCGCTGCGCCGCGCCGCCGGGCTGCCCGCCGTCTCCCTGGCCTGGGGACTGTGGGCGCAGGCCAGCGGCATGACCGGGCACCTGTCGGAGACGGACCTGGCCCGGATGGCCCGCGAAGGGCTGCGCCCCCTGGAGGCAGGGGAGGGGATGAGCCTGCTCGACGACAGTCTGGCCGCCGGCCTGCCCGTGGTCGCGCCTACCAAACTCGGCCTGCCCGCGCTGCGCGCCCAGGGTGACGCGCTGCCCGCCCTGCTCCGCGGCCTGGTCACCCGGACCTCCCGCCGGCAGACCGCCACCGGCCAGGCGACGGCCGGCACCCTCGCCGACCGGCTCGCCCCGCTCACCGAGGCGGACCGGACGACCGCCCTGACCGACCTGGTCCGCGCCCAGGTGACCGCGGTGCTCGGCCACGGCGGCGACGGCGTCGTCGACCCCGACCGGGCCTTCCGCGACCTCGGCTTCGACTCGCTCACCGCCCTCGAACTGCGCAACCGGCTCGGCACCGCCACCGGGCTGCGCCTGGCCGCCGGGGTGGTCTTCGACCATCCCACCCTGACCGAACTGGTCACCCACCTGCGCGGCCAGTTGACCCTGGACGCCCCGCCCCGACCGGACGGCAGTCCCACCGGCGTCCTGGCCGAACTGGACCGGCTGGAACAGGCGATGCGTCAACTCACCGACCGACCCACCGGTGCCGTCGCCGACCGGCTGCGGGACCTGCTGGCGATGTGTGGTCCGACCCCGGCGGCCGTTCCCGACGTGGATCTGGACACCGCGACCGACGACGAACTGTTCGCGCTCGTCGACGAACAGAACTGACACCCGACCCTGCCTGACTGGGAGTGGACTGACGTGGCGGACGAGGACAAACTGCGCGAGTACCTCCGACGGGCCATCGCCGACGCCCGCGAGGCGCGCGGCCGGCTGCGCGAATGGGAGGAACGCGCCACCGAGCCGATCGCCATCGTGGGCATGGCCTGCCGGTTCCCCGGCGGCGTACGCAGCCCGGAGGACCTGTGGCGGGTGGTCGCCGACGGGGTGGACGTGACGTCCCCGCTGCCCACCGACCGGGGCTGGGACGTCGACCGGCTCTACCACCCCGACCCGGACCACCCCGGCACCACGTACACCCGCACCGGTGGTTTCCTGCACGACGCGGGGGACTTCGACGCCGAGTTCTTCGGCATCTCACCCCGTGAGGCGCTCGGCATGGACCCGCAGCAGCGGCTGCTGCTCGAACTGTCCTGGGAGGCGGTGGAACGGGCCGGCATCGACCCGTCGACGCTGCGTGGCACCCCGACCGGCGTGTTCGTCGGGGCCACCGACCAGGACTACGGCCCCCGCCTGCACGAGGCCCCGCCCGAGGTGCAGGGTCACCTGCTCACCGGTAACACCGCGAGCGTCGCCTCCGGACGCGTCGCCTACCAGCTCGGGCTCACCGGCCCGGCGGTCACCATCGACACCGCCTGCTCGTCGTCGCTGGTCGCCCTGCATCTGGCGGTCCGCTCGCTGCTCACCGGGGAGAGCGACCTCGCCCTCGCCGGTGGGGTGATGGTCATGTCCACCCCGGGCACGTTCGTCGAGTTCAGCCGGCAGCGGGGGATCGCCCCGGACGGCCGGTGCAAGGCGTTCTCGGCCGACGCCGACGGTGTCGGCTGGGGCGAGGGCGCCGGCATGCTCCTGGTCGAGCGCCTGTCGGATGCGCGTCGGCAGGGTCACCGGGTGTTGGCGGTGGTGCGGGGTAGTGCGGTGAATTCGGATGGTGCGTCGAATGGTTTGACGGCGCCGAGTGGTCCGTCGCAGGAGCGGGTGATTCGTCGGGCGTTGGCGGTGGCGGGTGTGTCGGTGTCCGACGTGCAGGTGGTGGAGGGTCACGGCACCGGTACCCGGTTGGGTGATCCGATCGAGGCGGAAGCCCTGTTGGCGACGTACGGGCAGGGTCGGTCGGAGCCGTTGTGGTTGGGGTCGGTGAAGTCGAACATCGGCCACACGCAGCACGCGGCGGGTGTCGCCGGGGTGATCAAGATGGTGTTGGCGATGCGGCACGGGGTGATGCCGGGGTCGTTGCACGTGGGTGAGCCGTCGGGGTTGGTGGACTGGTCGTCGGGTGCGGTGGAGGTGCTGCGGGGGTCGCGGGAGTGGGTGGTGGCTGAGGGGGGTCGTCGGCGGGCGGGGGTGTCGTCGTTCGGGATCAGTGGGACCAACGCGCACGTGATCGTGGAGGAGCCGCCGCCGGTGGAGCCGGACGATCCGGAGCCGGACGCGGTGGTGCCGGGTTCGTCGGTGCCGGTGGGGGTGACGCCGTGGCCGGTGTCGGCGCGGTCGGTTGCCGGAGTGCGGGAGTTGGTCGAGCGGTTGCCGTCGGCGGTGGCTGGGGTGTCGGGGGTGGATGTGGGGTGGTCGTTGGCGTCGACGCGGTCGGTGTTCGCCGAGCGGGCGGTGCTGCTCGACGGTGAGACTGTCGCGGATTCGGCGTCGCTGATCCCGGAGATCCGGGAACTGGCCGCAGGCGATGGTCCGGTGACGGTCCCAGCCGCCGGTCTGGGCCTGGTGTTCGGGGGGCAGGGTGGTCAGCGGGTGGGGATGGGTTCGGGTCTGTACCGGGCGTTCCCGGTGTTCGCGTCGGTGTTCGACGAGGTGTGTGACCTGTTGGGTGCGGATGTGCGGGAGGCGATCTCGTCCGGGGTTGGTCTGGAGGGGACGGGTGTTGCGCAGCGGGCGCTGTTTGCGGTGGAGGTGGCGTTGTTCCGGCTGGTCGAGTCGTGGGGTGTCCGCCCGGCGGTCCTGGTCGGCCACTCGATCGGGGAGATCGCCGCCGCACACGTCTCGGGGGTGCTGTCCCTTGAGGATGCGGTGACGTTGGTGTCGGCGCGGGCCCGTCTGATGGCCGCGCTACCCGCCGGGGGAGCGATGGTGTCGCTGCGGGCTTCGGTGGAGGCGGTGGAGCCGTTCCTGTCGGGTGATGTGGTCATCGCGGCGGTGAATGGGCGGTCGGCGGTGGTGATCGCCGGTCCGGAGCGGGAGACGCTGCGAGCGGCGGAGGCGGTGGCGACCGCGTTGGGGGTGCGACAGCGGCGGTTGTCGGTGAGTCATGCGTTTCATTCGCCGTTGATGGAGCCGATGCTCGACGAGTTCCGCGCGGTGGTGGAGGGGTTGTCGTTCCATCCGGCACAGATTCCGGTGGTGTCTACGGTGACCGGGCAGGTCGGGGATCTGGCGGACCCGGATTACTGGGTGCGGCAGGTGCGTGAGCCGGTGCGGTTCCACGACGCGATCGAGGCTGCCGGTCCCCGGTCGTGGTGGGAGTTGAGCGCGGACGGTGGTTTGTCGTCCCTGCTGGCCGACGGCATCCCGATGCTCCGCCCGACCCTCGACGAGGCGACGTCGGCGGTGACCGGGTTGGCGCAGGTGTGGGTGCGGGGGCACGAGGTCGACTGGCGGGCGTACTACGGCGGCGGGAGGGTCGTCGACCTGCCGACGTACCCGTTCCAACGCCAGCGGTACTGGCTCGACGCCGTACGCCGCGGCGACGAGCCGTACCTGATCCAGGAAACCTGGCACAGCATCGACCTGCCGGCGGCCCCGACCCTCGACGGCGACTGGCGCATCGTCACCGACGGCACTATCGACGCGCGTCCGTTCGCCGAGCTGCTCACCGGGCACGGTGCCCGGGTCGAGGTCGCCGACGGCCCTGGCAGCACCCCGGTCACCGGCATCCTCGCCCTCACCGCCGACCCGGTCCCGGTGCTCGCCGCCGGCACCGGCCCGGTGTGGCAGATCACCGGGGACGCCGCGACCATCGGCCGGGGCCGGGCCCTGGGCTGGGCGTGGCCGGACACCTGGCGGGGCACCCTCGACCTGCCCGCCGGCCCGGACCCGCGCACCGGTGCCCTGCTGGTGGCCGCCCTCGCCGCCACCGGCCCGGTCACCGAACACCTCGAACTGCGTCCCGGCGGGGCCCGCGCCCGTCGACTCACCCCGGTGCCCGTCAGCGGGCCCGAGTGGACGCCACACGGCACGGTGCTGGTCACCGGCGACGGCCCCGGTGTCGACCTGCTCACCGACCTGCTCACCGCCGAGCGGGCGACGGTCCGCCGGGTGCACCCGGACGACCTGCCCGCCGCACTGGCCGGACCGGAGGTGACCGCCCTGGTGCACGCCGACCCGGGCATCGACGCCGACGCCCTCGACCTCACCGGCGGGCCGGACACCGTCGTGCTGCTCACCCCGCTCGCGGGCGTCCTCGGCGCGCCCGACCTGCCGGCGGCGGGACAGCGGCACGCGGTCGCCGTCCACACCGCCCGTAAGCTGGCCGCGCAGGGCCGTACCGCGAGCGTCGTGGCCTGGGCCGACCCGGCCGACCGTCCGGTGACGGGGGTGGACGCCGCACCGGCCGACGCCGCCGTCGCCGCGCTGCGGCGCGCGGTCGGCGGTCGGCTACCCGCCGTGGTGGTCGCCGCCCTCACCCCGGCCACCCTCGCCGTCGCCGACCTCCCCCCGGGCGTACGCGGCGTGCTCGGCGGGTACGTCGGCCCGCCGCCCGAGCCCACCGCCGGGCAGGTCGACCCGGCCGACCTGCTGCCCCTGGTACGCCGGGAGATCGCCGTCGCCCTGGGGCACCCGGACACCGACCGGGTCACCGCCGACCGGCCGCTGGGGGAGCTGGGCATCGACTCGATGACGGCGGTCACCATCCGCAACCGCCTCGCCGCCGTCACCGGGACGGACCTGCACACCACCGTCGTGTTCGACCACCCCACCGCCCGTTCCCTGGCCGGGCACCTCGCCGCCGCCGGAACCCGCCCCGCCGACGCCCCCACCACCGTCGCAGCCCCCGACGAGCCGTTGGCGATCATCGGGATGGCCTGCCGGATGCCCGGCGGGGTGCGCACCCCCGAACAGCTCTGGCGGCTCGTGCTCGACGGTGTCGACGCCATCTCGTCGTTCCCCACCGACCGGGGCTGGGACCTCGCCAACCTGGTCCACCCGGACCCTGACCATCCCGGCACCAGCTACACCGACCAGGGCGGGTTCCTGACCGGGGTGGCCGAGTTCGACCCGGGGTTCTTCGGCATCTCCCGCCGGGAGGCGCTGGGCATGGACCCGCAGCAGCGGCTGCTGCTGGAGACGGCGTGGGAGGCCGTCGAACACGCCCGGATCACCCCGGAGTCGCTGCGCGGGACCAGGGTCGGGGTGTTCGCCGGGGGCAACGGCAACGACTACGCCACCACGATGACCCGCGTCCCGGAGGGCGTCGACGGCTACCTGATGACAGGCAACGCGGCGAGTGTCGTCGCCGGCCGGATCGCCTACCTGTTCGGGCTGGTCGGCCCGGCGCTGACCGTCGACACCGCCTGCTCGTCGTCGCTGGTGGCGCTGCACCTGGCCGGGCACGCGCTGCGCGCCGGGGAGTGCACGATGGCGCTGGTCGGCGGGGTCACCGTGATGTCGACCCCGGGCACGTTCGTCGAGTTCAGCAGGCAGCGGGGCCTGGCCCCGGACGGGCGGTGCAAGGCGTTCGGCGCGGACGCCGACGGCACCGGCTGGGCGGAGGGCGCGGGCATGCTGCTCGTCGAGCGACTCTCCGACGCGCACCGCCACGGCCACCGGATCCTCGCCGTGGTCCGGGGGTCCGCGGTCAACCAGGACGGGGCGTCGAACGGCCTCACCGCGCCGAACGGCCGCTCCCAGCAGGCCGTGATCTCCGAGGCGCTGCGGACGGCCGGTGTCGCCGCCACCGACGTCGACCTGGTGGAGGCGCACGGCACCGGCACCCGGCTCGGCGACCCGATCGAGGCCGAAGCGCTGCTGGCCACCTACGGTCAGGGGCGACCGGCCGACCGGCCCCTGTGGCTGGGTTCGCTGAAGTCGAACATCGGCCACACCCAGGCCGCCGCCGGGGTGGCCGGGATCATCAAACTCGTCCACGCCCTGCGTGACGGCGTACTGCCCCGCACGCTGCACGCCGACGAACCCACCCCGTTCGTCGACTGGCGGCGCGGCGCGGTGGAGCTGCTCCGCGAGCAGCGCCCCTGGCCGGCCGGTCCGGAGCCGCGCCGGGCGGCGATCTCCTCCTTCGGGGCCAGCGGCACCAACGCCCACGTGATCGTCGAGGCCGCCCCGCCGACCGTCGACCCGGCACCCCCGACCCCGCCGCCGGTCACCCCGTGGGTGGTGACCGGGCGGGACGAACGCGGCCTGCGCGCCGTCGCCGCCGACCTGCTCACCGTCGCCGACCGGGTCGACCCGGCCGACCTTGGGTTCTCCCTGGCAGCCACCCGCCAGCCGCTGCACCGGCGGGCGGTGGTCACCGACACCGTCGGCCTGCGGGCGCTGGCCGACGGGGACCTTCCGCTGGTCACGCCCGGCCCCGGCGACCTGGGGTTCCTGTTCACCGGGCAGGGCGCGCAGCGGGTCGGCATGGGCCGGGGACTACGGGCCGCCTTCCCCGTCTTCGCCGCCGCGTTCGCCGAGGTCTGCGCCGCCTGCGACGGGCACCTGGACCGCTCGTTGGTCGACCTCGTCGACACCGGCGACGGCCTCGACGACACCACCGTCACCCAACCCGCGATCTTCGCCGTCGAGGTCGCCCTGTTCCGGCTGCTGGAATCCTGGTCGCTGCGACCGGACGTGCTGGCCGGGCACTCCATCGGGGAGATCGCCGCCGCGCACGTCGCGGGCGTGCTGTCGCTGGCCGACGCGGCCACCCTGGTCACCGCGCGGGGCCGGCTGATGGGCGCGCTGCCGTCCGGCGGTGTGATGGCCGCCGTCCGGGCCGCCGAGGCCGACGTGGTGCCGCTGCTCACCGCCGAGGTGGGCATCGCCGCCGTCAACGGCCCCCGTTCCCTGGTGCTCTCCGGCACCGCGTCCGGCGTGGCCGCGGTGACCGACGCCCTCGGTGTGCCGGGCCGGCGGCTGACGGTCAGCCACGCGTTCCACTCGCCGCTGATGGCGCCGATGCTCGACGACTTCCGCGCCGTGGTGGGCGGGCTCGCCTTCCACCCGCCCCGGATTCCGGTGGTGTCCACGGTGACCGGGCGACCCGCCGACCTGACCGACCCCGACCACTGGGTGGCCCACGTGTCCCGACCGGTGCGGTTCGCCGACGCGCTCGCCGCGCTGCGCGACACCGGCGTCGACACCCTGCTGGAGGTCGGCCCGGACGCCGCCCTCACCCCGCTGACCGTCGACCTGCTGACCGGGGACGCCACGGTCACCGCGACGATGCGCCGGGACCGGGACGAGGCGGCCACCCTGGTCGCCGCCGTCGGCGAGGTGTTCGCCCGGGGGCACCGGGTGGACTGGGCGGCCTGCTACCGGGGCAGCGGTGCCCGCGTGGTCGACCTGCCCACCTACCCGTTCGCCCGGGAACGGTACTGGCTCACCGCCCGCCCCACCGGCGGCGTCGACGCCGCCGGCCTCACCGGCACCGACCACGGCCTGGTCGGCGCGCTCGTCGAACACGTCGACGACGACGGGCTGACCCTCGCCGGCCGGATCTCCACCACCACCCACCCGTGGCTCGCCGACCACGCCGTGCTCGACACGGTGCTGCTGCCCGGCACGGCGTTCGTCGATCTGGCGGTCACCGCCGCCCGTCGCGTCGACTGCGCCGGCGTCGACGACGTCACCCTGGCCGCGCCGCTGGTGCTGCCGGCGGGCAGGGCCGTCGACCTGCGGGTCACCGTCGCCCCACCCACCGACGACGGCCGCCGGGCGGTCACCGTCCGGTCCCGGCCGGCCGGCGGCACCGGGTGGACCACCCACGCCACCGGCACGCTCACCCCCGACGGCGGCCCGGTGGAGGCGCTGCGCCAGTGGCCGCCGCGCGACGCCACCGAGATCGACGTGTCGGCCGCGTACCCGGCGCTCGCCGCCGCCGGCTACCGGTACGGCCCCACCTTCCAAGGGCTGCGCCGGGCCTGGCGACGGGGCACCGAGGTGTACGCCGAGATCGCCCTCCCCGAACCGGCCCGCCCCGACGCCGCCGGGTACGCCCTGCACCCCGCCCTGCTGGACGCGACCCTGCACGCGGTCATGCTCGACTCCCTCACCGCCGCCGAACCGAGCCTGCCGTTCGCGTGGAGCGGGGTGCGGGTGGTCCGTCCCGGCGGCACCGCGCTGCGCGCCCGGTTCGTCCCGGTCGGCGAGTCCGCGGTGGCGGTGACCCTCGCCGACGGTACGGGCGAACCGGTGGCCGTCGCCGAACGGTTGGACTGGCGGCCGGTGTCCGCCGGAGCGCTGCGTCCCACCCACCACGAGTCGCTGTACCGGCTCGACTGGACCGAGGTCGCCGTCGGCGTGGCCGGGGACGACCCGCCGTCCTGGCAGCGCCCCGACGGCCCGGTCCGGCTGGTGACCCTGACCGGCCCGGACGGCACCGACACCGTCGCCCGCACGCACGCGGCCACCACCGGGGCACTGCGTCTGGTCCAGGAATGGCTGGCCGCCGACGACGACCGTACCCTCGTCGTGCTGACCACGAACGCCGTGCCGACCGCCGGCGGTGAACCCCACGACCTGCCGCTGGCCGCGGCGCTCGGCCTGCTGCGTACCGCCGCCACCGAGAACCCGGGCCGGGTCGTGCTGGTCGACCTCGACGGGTCCGCCGCCGCCCGCCGGTTGCTGCCCGCCGTGGTCGCCGCCGCCGAACCCCAGGCCGTGGTACGCGGCGAGCGGGTGCTGGTGCCCCGCCTGGTCCGGTTGGAGACCGTCGACGGGCCGGGCACCACACTCGACCCGTCCGGCACCGTGCTGCTCACCGGCGGTACCGGCGGCATCGGCGCGGCCCTGGCCCGGCACCTGGTCCGCCGGTACGGCGTGACCCGGCTGCTGCTGACCAGCCGCCGGGGACCCGACACCGACGGCGTCGGGAAACTCGTCGCCGAACTGGCCGAACTCGGCGCGGAGGCCACCGTCGTCGGCTGCGACACCGCCGACCGGGACGCCGTCGCCGCGCTGCTCGCCGGCATCCCCGACGAGCACCCGCTGACCGCCGTGGTGCACCTGGCCGGAGTCTCCGACGACGGCGTGCTCGGCTCGCTCACCCCGGACCGGGTCGACGCCGTGCTACGGCCCAAGGTCGACGCGGCGTGGCACCTGCACGAGCTGACCGCCGGGCGGAACCTGTCGGCGTTCGTGCTGTTCTCCTCCGCCGCGTCGGTCTTCGGCGCGCCCGGGCAGGGCAACTACGCCGCCGCGAACGCGTTCCTCGACGCGATGGTCCACCACCGTCGCGCCCGGGGGCTGACCGCGACCACCCTGTCCTGGGGGCTGTGGGAGGGCGTCGGCGGCATCACCGGGCACCTCACCGAGGCCGACTTCCGGCGGATGGCCCGCTCCGGTGTGGCCGCCATCCCCGTCACCGACGGCCTCGACCTGCTGGACGTCGCCTTGGCCCAGCCCCGGGCCTGGGTGTTTCCGCTGCGCCTCGACCCGGCGGCGTTGCGGGGGCAGGGCGACGCGCTGCCCGCCGTGCTGCGCGGCCTCGTCCCCGCCGCCCGGTCCACCGGCGTGCCCGTCACCCCGACCGTCGACCTCGCCGCCCTCCCGCCGCAGGACCGGGACCCCGTCCTGCTGGACCTGGTACGCGGCCAGGTGGCGGCCGTCGTCGGGCTCACCGCCGGTGACGTCGACCCGGGCCGGCAGTTCCGGGACCTCGGCTACGACTCGCTGACCGCCGTGGACCTGCGCAACCGGCTCGGCACGGCGACCGGGCTGCGGCTGCCCGCCACCCTCGTCTTCGACCACCCCACCCCGGCCGAACTGGCCGCCTACCTGGCGGAACGGTTCGCCGACGGGGCCGGGGACACCGGCCCGGCGGTGCTCGGCGGGCTGGACCGGTTGCACGCCGAGGTGCTCGCCGCGGATCTCGCCGCGACGGCACGGGCGGCGGCGCGGGCCCGGCTCAAGGACATCCTCGCCCTGCTCGACGAGCCCGCCGCAGCGGGGGAGAACGTCGACGCGGAACTCGCCGACGCCTCGGCGGAGGAGGTCTACGCCTTCGTCGACCGCGAACTCGGCATCTCCCTGGAATGACCCGACGGGCACACCGACCGACCCCATCTGACGACCAAGGGCGGAAGAGACCGACATGGCCGACGAGAAGCTGCTCGGATACTTCAAGAAGGTCAGCGCCGACCTGTACAAGGCCCGGCAGCGGCTGACCGAGCTGACCGAACGGGACCGGGAACCCATCGCCATCGTCGGGATGGCCTGCCGCTACCCGGGTGGGGTCGGCTCCCCGGAGGACCTGTGGGACCTGGTCGCCGAGGGCCGGGACGCCATCTCCGACTTCCCCACCGACCGGGGCTGGCCGGCGGACCTCTACGATCCCGACCCGGAACGGGCCGGCCACAGCTACGCCCACGAGGGTGGCTTCCTGCACGACGCCGCCGACTTCGACCCCGCCTTCTTCGGGATGAGCCCCCGGGAGGCGCTCGGCGTCGACCCGCAGCAGCGGCTCCTGCTGGAGATCACCTGGGAGGCGTTCGAACGGGCCGGCATCCTCCCCGCCTCGGTGCGGCGTACCCCGGTCGGGGTGTTCACCGGCATCATGTACGGCGACTACGGCCTGCGGGTCCGCGACGTCCCCGAGGAGTTCGAGGGCTACCTGCTGACCGGCAGCGCCGGCAGTGTCGCCTCCGGCCGGATCGCCTACACCTTCGGCCTGACCGGTCCCGCCGTCACCGTCGACACCGCCTGCTCGTCGTCCCTGGTCGCCCTGCACCTCGCCGCCCGGTCGCTGCGCGCCGGGGAGTGCACGCTGGCCCTCGCCGGTGGCGTCACCGTGATGGCGAGCCCCGGCACGTTCGTCGAGTTCAGCCGGCAGCGGGGGCTGGCCCCGGACGGCCGGGCCAAGTCGTACTCGGCCGCCGCCGACGGGGTCGGCTGGGCCGAGGGCGCCGGCATGCTGCTGTTGGAGAAGCTCTCCGACGCCCGCCGTCACGGCCACCCGGTGCTCGCCGTCGTCCGGGGTTCCGCGATCAACCAGGACGGTCCGTCGAACGGGCTCACCGCACCCAACGGCCCCGCCCAACGCGCCGTCATCCGGCAGGCCCTCGAATCCGCCGGCCTGACCCCGACGGACGTGCAGGTGGTGGAGGGTCACGGCACCGGCACCCGGTTGGGTGACCCGATCGAGGCGCAGGCGTTGTTGGCGACGTACGGGCAGGGTCGGTCGGTGCCGTTGTGGTTGGGGTCGGTGAAGTCGAACATCGGTCATGCGCAGGCGGCGGCGGGTGTCGCCGGGGTGATCAAGATGGTGTCGGCGATGCGGGCGGGGGTGGTGCCGGGGTCGCTGCACGTGGCCGAGCCGTCGGGGTTCGTGGACTGGTCGTCGGGTGCGGTGCAGGTGGTGACCGGGTCGAGGCCGTGGACGGCGGAGGGCCGGCGGCGGGCGGGGGTGTCGTCGTTCGGGATCAGTGGCACCAACGCGCACGTCATCCTGGAGGAACCGCCCGCCGTGACGGACCCGTCGCCCGACGGGTCACCCGCCGAAGCGGGCCCGTCGGCCGGGGCCACAGGCGAGTCCGACGCCGTACCGGTGACGCCGTGGCCGGTGTCGGCGCGGACGACCGCCGGGGTACGGGACCTGGTCGAGCGGCTCCGCCCGTGGAGCGCCGCCGCCGACCCGACGGTGCCGGCGGCCGACGTGGGTTGGTCCCTGGCGTCGACCCGGACGGTGTTCGACGACCGCGCCGTGCTGCTCGACGGCGACGTCGTCGCGGACTCGGCCTCGGTGCCCCCGGAACTCCGCTGGTCGGCGGCGGTCCCACCGGCAGGCGACGCCGAACCGTCGTCCCCGGCCGGGACGGACGTCGACTCCCGGGTGGTGGCCTCCGGCCTGGGTCTGGTGTTCGGGGGTCAGGGTGGTCAGCGGGTGGGGATGGGTGTGGGGTTGTGTGGGGCGTTTCCGGTGTTCGCGTCGGTGTTCGACGAGGTGTGCGCGCTGTTGGGTGGGGAGGTGCGGGAGGCGGTGACCTCCGGGGTGGGTTTGGACGACACGGGTGTGGCGCAGCGGGCGTTGTTCGCGGTGGAGGTGGCGCTGTTCCGGCTGGTGGAGTCGTGGGGTGTGCGGCCTGCGGTTTTGGTGGGTCATTCGATTGGGGAGATCGCGGCGGCGCAGGTGTCGGGGGTGTTGTCCCTTGCGGATGCCGCAACGTTGGTGTCGGCGCGGGCCCGTTTGATGGCGGGGCTGCCGGTGGGTGGGGCGATGGTGTCGCTGCGGGCCTCCGCTGATGCGGTGCAACCGTTTCTGTCCGACGACGTGGTCATCGCGGCGGTGAATGGTCCGTCGGCGGTGGTGATCGCCGGCCCGGAACAGCAGACCTTGCGAGCGGCAGATGCGGTGGCGACCGCGTTGGGTGTGCGGCAGCGGCGGTTGTCGGTGAGTCATGCGTTCCATTCGCCGTTGATGGAGCCGATGCTCGACGAGTTCCGCACGGTGGTGGAGGGCCTGTCCTTCCGGCCGGCGCGGATTCCGGTGGTGTCGACCGTCACCGGAACGGTCGAGGATCTTGCGGATCCGGGGTATTGGGTGCGGCAGGTGCGTGAGCCGGTGCGGTTCCACGAGGCGATCGAGGCGGCTGGTCCCCGCTCTTGGTGGGAACTCAGCCCGGATGGTGGTCTGTCGTCCCTGCTGGCCGACGGTATCCCGATGCTCCGGCCGGGAGCCGACGAGGCGGTCAGCGCGGTGACGGGGTTGGCGCAGGTGTGGGTACGCGGCCACGACGTGGACTGGCGGGCGTACTACGGCGGGGGGAAGGTCGTCGACCTGCCGACGTACCCGTTCCAACACCAGCGGTACTGGCTCGACGCCGGGGCCGGGCGGGGCGACGTGACCAGCGCCGGCCTACGCTCCGCCGGGCACCCGCTGCTCGGCGCGACTGTCGAACTGGCCGCCGGTGACGGCGTGCTGCTCACCGGACGGGTGTCCCTGCGTACCCATCCGTGGTTGGCCGACCATGCGCTGCTCGACACCGTGCTCCTGCCCGGGACGGCCTTCGTGGACCTCGTCCTGCGCGCGGGCGACCACCTCGGCGTCAGCGTCGTCGACGAGCTGACCATCGCCGAGCCGCTGGTGCTCACCGATGAACCGGTGGAGATCCAGGTGGCCGTCAGCGCGCCCGACCCCGACGGCAGACGACCGGTGACCGTCCACTCACGCCCGCACACCACCGGCGGCGAGGACCCCGCCTGGACCACCCACGCGGAGGGACTGTTGACCGCCGCGCCCTCCACCACCCCCACCGGGCAGGAGACCTGGCCGCCACCCGGCAGCCGCGAGGTCGACGTCACACACGCCTACCCCCGCCTGGCCGAGGACGGCCACCGGTACGGCCCGGCGTTCCGTGGCCTGCGCCGGCTGTGGCACCTCGGCGACGAGATCCTCGCCGAGGTGGGCCTGCCCGCCGACCGGCACGCCGACGCCGACGCGTTCGTGCTGCACCCCGCCCTGCTCGACGCCTGCCTGCACCCGCTGCTGCGTGGCGTACTCGACGACACCCGCCCCGGTGGCCTGCCGTTCTCCTGGAGCGACGTGCAGGTGCACCGTGGCGGCGCGACCACCCTGCGGGTACGGCTGCGGGAACAGTCGACCGGCAGCCTCACCCTGACCGGCTACGACGAGTCCGGTGCGCCGGTGGTCACCGTCGGAGGGCTGCTGTCCCGCCCCGTCTCCGCCGAGGCGCTGCGGTCCGCCGGGCGGCCCCACCAGGAACACCTCTACGAGCGGGTGGCCGTGCCGGTGGCGGCCCCGCCCGTCGCCGCCCCCGCTCCGGCCTTCGACGCGGGCCCCGCCCCGGTGGCCTGCCACCACCTGACCGTCGACCCCGGCCACCCCGACCTCGCCGGCCGTACCCACGCCGCCGTCGCCGCCGCCCTCGCCCTGGTCCGTACCCTGCTGACCGACGCGTACGCCGACACCCGGGTGGTCGTGGCCGGTGAACGCGTCGCCGACGATCCCGCCCTGGCCGCCGCCTGGGGGCTGCTGCGCAGCACCCAGACCGAGAACCCCGGACGGCTCGTCCTGGTCGACACCGACGACCCGGCCACCGTCCCCACCGTCGCGGCCGGGCTCGCCGCCGGTGACGAACCGGAGGTGAGCGTCCGGGCCGGCACCTGGACCGCCGCCCGGCTGGCCCGGGTCGCCACCCCGACGGCCGGACCCGTGCGCCTCCCCGGCCCGGTGCTGGTCACCGGCGGCACCGGCGGGCTGGGCGCGCTGGTCGCCCGCCACCTGGTGACCACCCATGGCGTACGCGAACTCGTGCTGGCCAGCCGCCGGGGCGTCGGAGCACCGGGCACGGGCGAACTGGTGGCCGAGCTGACCGGCCTCGGTGTCACCGTCAGCGTCGCCGCCGTCGACGTGGCCGACCGGGACGACCTGGCCCGGCTGCTCGACAGCCATCCCGTCCGTTCGGTGGTGCACACCGCCGGGGTGCTCGACGACGCGGTCGTCGGCGCACTCACCGACGAGCAGCTCGCCCGGGTGCTCCGCCCCAAGGTGGACGCCGCCTCCCACCTGCACGAGCTGACCGCGGACCGGAACCTGGACGCGTTCGTCCTCTACTCCTCGTCGGCCGCCGTGTTCGGCGGCCCCGGGCAGGCCAACTACGCCGCCGCCAACGCGTTCCTCGACGCGCTCGCCGCCCACCGCCGGGCCCGGGGGCTGCCCGCGCTGTCGCTCGGCTGGGGACTGTGGCAACAGGACGGCGGCATCACCGCCGCCCTCACCACCGCCGACCGGGACCGGATCACCCGGGCCGGCATGACCCCGCTGGACCGGGCGGAGGGGATGGCCCTGTTCGACACGGCGGTCAACCTGGCCGCCGCGACCGGCCACCCGCACCTCGTACCGATGCGGATGGACCTGCCGAGGATCACCGGTGAGCCGCCGGCGGTGCTGCGGGGGCTGGTCCGTCGCCCGGCCCGGCGGGCCGTGGCGGCGGCCGACCCCACCGCGGTCTTCGCCGGGCAGCACGGCGCGGAACTCACCGCCACCCTGCTCCAGGTGGTACGGGAACGCGTCGCGGGCGTCCTCGGTCACTCCGGCGTCGACGCGGTCCCCGCCGACCGGCCCTTCACCGAGCTGGGCTTCGACTCGTTGACCGCCGTGGAACTGCGCAACGCGCTGGCGACGGCGACCGGGCTGCGCCTGCCCGCCGGGTTGGTGTTCGACCATCCCACCCCGTCGGCGGTCGCCACCTGGCTGACCACGAAGATCGCCGGTGCCCCCGCTCCCGCCCCGGTCGCCACCCCGATCCGTACCCACGACGACCCCGTCGTCATCGTCGGGATGGCCTGCCGGCTGCCCGGCGGGGTACGCAGCCCCGAGGACCTGTGGCGGGTGGTCGCCGAGGGCACCGACGCGATCGGTGACTTCCCGACCGACCGGGGCTGGGACCTGGACCACCTCTACCACCCCGACCCGGACCACCCCGGCACCACGTACGCCACCCAGGGTGGCTTCGTCGACGGGATCGCCGACTTCGACCCGGCCCTGTTCGGCATCTCACCCCGGGAGGCGTTGGCGATGGACCCGCAGCAGCGGCTGCTGCTGGAAACCTCGTGGGAGGCGTTCGAGCGGGCCGGGATTCCCCCGCTCGCCGCCCGGGGCTCGCGGACCGGTGTCTTCGTCGGGGTCAGCAGCCAGGACCACGGCTCGCTGCTCGCCACCGTGCCCGAGTTCGAGGGGCAACTGCTCACCGGCAGCGCCAACAGCGTCGCGTCCGGCCGGCTCGCGTACCACCTCGGCCTGGTCGGCCCGGTCCTCACCCTGGACACGGCGTGCTCGTCGTCGCTGGTGGCCCTGCACCTGGCGGCGAACGCCCTGCGCGCCGGGGAGTGCGATCTCGCCCTCGCCGGTGGTGCGCTGCTGATGTCCACCCCGACCCTGTTCGTCGAGTTCAGCCGGCAGGGCGGGCTGTCGCCGGACGGCCGGTGCAAGGCGTTCTCGGCCGACGCGGACGGCACGGGATGGGCCGAGGGCGCCGGGATGCTGCTGGTGGAACGCCTCTCCGACGCCCGCCGCCACGGCCACCCCGTGCTCGCGGTGGTGCGGGGCAGCGCGGTGAACTCCGACGGCGCGTCGAACGGCCTGACCGCGCCGAGTGGCCCGTCCCAGGAACGGGTGATCCGCCAGGCGCTGGCGGTGGCGGGCCTGTCGGTGTCCGACGTGCAGGTGGTGGAGGGCCACGGCACCGGCACCCGGTTGGGTGACCCGATCGAGGCGGAAGCGTTGTTGGCGACGTACGGGCAGGGTCGGTCGGAGCCGTTGTGGTTGGGGTCGGTCAAGTCGAACCTCGGCCACACGCAGCACGCGGCGGGTGCCGCCGGGGTGATCAAGATGGTGCTGGCGATGCGGCACGCGACGGTGCCGGGGTCGCTGCACGTGGCCGAGCCGTCGGGGTTCGTGGACTGGTCGTCGGGTGCGGTGGAGGTGCTGCGGGAGTCCCGGCAGTGGACGGTGGCTGACGGTGGTCGTCGGCGGGCGGGGGTGTCGTCGTTCGGAATCAGTGGGACGAACGCGCACGTGATCGTGGAGGAGCCACCGCCGGTGGAGGCGGACGCGGTGGTGACGGGGTCACCGATCCCGGTGGGGGTGACGCCGTGGCCGGTGTCGGCGCGGACCGCCGCCGGGGTGCGGGAGTTGGTCGGGCAGCTCGGCGCGTTGACGGTCGGTTCGGGACCCGGGACGGGGGCGGACGGCGGTCCGTCGATGCCGACCGCCGTTGACGGGGTCGACGGTGATCCGCCGGAGTCGACAGTCGTTGGCGGGGTGTCGGGGGTGGATGTGGGGTGGTCGTTGGCGTCGACGCGGTCGGTATTCGACGAGCGGGCGGTGCTGCTCGACGGTGTGGTGGTCGCGGATGGGGCGTCGCTTGCATCTGGGGTGCGGGCGTTGGCGTCGGGTGGGTTGGGTCTGGTGTTCGGGGGTCAGGGTGGTCAGCGGGTGGGGATGGGCTCGGGTCTGTATCGGGCGTTTCCGGTGTTCGCGTCGGTGTTCGACGAGGTGTGTGGCCTGTTGGGGCCGGATGTCCATGAGGCGATCGGCTCTGGTGTGGGTCTGGATGGGACGGGGGTTGCGCAGCGGGCGTTGTTCGCGGTGGAGGTGGCGCTGTTCCGGCTGGTCGAGTCGTGGGGTGTACGCCCTGCGGTTCTGGTGGGTCATTCGATCGGGGAGATCGCCGCCGCGCATGTGTCGGGGGTGTTGTCCCTGTCGGACGCGGTGGTGTTGGTGTCGGCGCGGGCTCGTCTGATGGCGGCGCTACCCGCCGGGGGAGCGATGGTGTCGTTGCGGGCCTCGGTGGGGGCGGTGGAGCCGTATCTGTCTGGTGGCGTGGTTGTTGCGGCGGTGAATGGTCCGTCGGCGGTGGTGATCGCCGGTCCGGAGCGGGAGACCCTGCACGTGGCGGAGACGGTAGCGACCGCGTTGGGGGTGCGGCAGCGGCGGTTGTCGGTGAGTCACGCGTTCCACTCGCCGTTGATGGAACCGATGCTCGACGAGTTCCGCACGGTGGTCGAGAGCCTGTCCTTCCGGCCGGCACAGATTCCGGTGGTGTCTACGGTGACCGGGCAGGTCGGGGGTCTGGGGGAGCCGGATTACTGGGTGCGGCAGGTGCGTGAGCCGGTGCGGTTCCACGAGGCGATCGAGGCGGCTGGTCCCCGCTCTTGGTGGGAACTCAGCCCGGATGGTGGCCTGTCGTCCCTGCTGACCGACGGTATCCCGATGCTCCGGCCGGGAGCCGACGAGGCGGTGTCGGCGGTGACGGGGTTGGCGCAGGTGTGGGTACGCGGCCACGACGTGGACTGGCGGGCGTACTACGGCGGGGGGAAGGTCGTCGACCTGCCGACGTACCCGTTCCAACGGCAGCGGTACTGGCTGACGCCGGCATCCCGTACGGACGTGGCGGGCGTCGGCCTCGACCCGGTGGAACACCCGCTGCTGGGCGCGGCCGTGGAGCTGTCCGACGACTCGTTCGTCCTCGCCGGCGTACTGACCGCGTCGGCGCTGGCCGAGGCCGGGCCGCACGTCGTCCTGGCGGAGGCGGCGCTGGCGGCGGCCCGTCACGCGGGCGTCACCGGCGTCGCCGAACTCGTCCCCGAGGTGCCGCCCGAGCACCCCGGCCCACTGCGGGTCACCGTGGACGGCGTCGGCTTCACCATCGCCTCCCGCCCCAACGGCACCTGGGTCGAACACGCGACCGGGCAGCTCTCCGCCGAACCCGGCGACGGCGGCGCACTGCCCACCGCCGTGCTCCGCTCCGCACTCGACGACCTCGCCCCCGCCCGGCCCGTCCGCTGGACGAACCTGACCGTGCACCGGGCCGACCCTGCCGTGGACGTCGAGATCGCGCACCACGACACCGGACACGTCCGGATCGCCCTGGTCGACCACGACGGCACCGTCACCACGGAAGCCGAACTCGAACTCGGCGGCGACGCCGGCCCGTCCGTCGGCGACGCCCTGTTCCACCTGGAGGACCGGCGCGTCCCGACGCGGGAGACGGGCGGTGTGCCGGGTGACTGGGCGGTGCTCGGTGACGACGAACTCGGGCTGCTCGACGGGCTGGACGGCCTGCGCCGGCACCGTACCCTCGCCGAACTGCTCGACTCGGCGGCCGGCCGGCCGGACGTGCTGCTCCACCCGCTGACCTACCCGGACACCGGGGACCCGGCGGCGGACGCGCACACGGTGGCGCAACGGGTGCTGAAGCTGTCCCAGCACTGGCTCCGCGACGGGGCACTCGCCCCGTGCCGCCTGGTGTTCGTCGCCTCCGGGGTGGACCGGGACGTCGTGCTCGCCACCGCCTGGGGGCTGGTCCGCTCGGCGATCAGCGAGTACCCGGACCGGTTCGGCCTGGTCACCCTCGACGGGGACCGCCGCTCGGCGCGGGCGTTCCCGGACGCCCTGCTAGCCGGCACCACCGAACTCACCGCGACCGGCGGTGTGGTGACCACCCCGACGCTCGTCCGCAGCCGGGGTGCCACCCCGACGTCCCGCCGGTGGGCCGGACCGGTGCTCGTCACCGGCGGCACCGGTGGGCTGGGGGCGCTCGCCGCCCGGCACCTGGTCACCACCCATGGCGTACGCCGCCTGCTGCTGGTCAGTCGGCGCGGGCCGGCGGCCCCGGGCGCGGCGGAACTCCGCGCGGAACTGCTCGACCTGGGCGCACAGGACGTCACCGTGGCCGCCTGCGACGTGACGGACCGGGACGCCCTCGCGGAACTCCTCGCCGGGACCGACCCGGCCCACCCGCTACGCGCCGTGATCCACACCGCCGGGGTGCTCGACGACGGTGTGCTGCCCGCGCTGACCCCGGAACGGCTGGACGGGGTGCTGGCCCCGAAGGTCGACGCCGCCTGGCACCTGCACGAGCTGACCCGGGATCTCGACCTCGACGCGTTCGTGCTGTATTCGTCGATCTCCGGGCTGCTCGGCCCGCCCGCCCAGGCCAACTACGCGGCGGGCAACTCCGGGCTGGACGCGCTGGCCCGGCTGCGCCGCCACCTCGGCCTGCCCGCCGTGTCGCTGGCCTGGGGACTGTGGGCGCAGGACAGCGGCATGATCGGCACGCTGGACGCGCACGACCGGGAACGCGTCGCCCGGACCGGTGTGGTGCCGATGACCGAGGCCGAGGGCAGGGCGCTGTTCGACCTGGCGCTGGCCCACGACCGGGCCGTGCAGGCGCCGGTCCGGCTCGACCCGGCCGCGCTGCGGGCGATCGACATGCCGCCGCCCGTGCTCCGCGCCCTGGTCCGCACCCCCCGTCGTACGCCGGGGGAGCAGCGACCGGCCGCCGACCGGCTCGCCGCGCTCGCTCCGGCCGACCGCCGCCAGGCGGTGCTGGACCTCGTCACCGCCCAGGCGGCGAAGGTGCTCGGCCACGCCGACCCGACCGAGGTCGACCCGGGCCGCCGCTTCGCCGACCTGGGGGTGGACTCGCTGGCCGCCACCCAGCTCCGCAACGCGGTCAGCACCGCGGCCGGTGTGCCGCTGCCGGCCGGGGTGGTGTTCGACCATCCCACCCCCGCCGCGCTCACCGACTTCGTCTGCGGGCTGCGCTGGCCGGACCAGGAGCGGGAGGACGGTTCGGCGATGGCCGCCCTCGACCGGCTGGAGGCCGCGCTGCGCACCGGGGACGCGGGCGGCGACGAGGTGGTCGACCGGCTGGAACGCCTCCTGATCGAACTGCGTCCACCCGCCGACTACGGCGACCCGGACACCGACGACCTGGACACGATCCCGGTGGACCGCCTCTACGACATCATCGACCAGGGAACGGAGCTGTGATGGCCGAGGACAGCGCCAAGCTCGTGGAGTACCTGCGCAAGGCCACCACCGACCTGCGCCGGTCACGGGCCCGCGTCGCCCAGTTGGAGAGCCGGATCAGCGAGCCGGTGGCGATCGTCGGAATGGCCTGCCGGCTGCCCGGCGGGGTACGCGGCCCGGACGACCTGTGGCGGGTGGTCGCCGAGGGGGTCGACGCGGTCGGTGGGTTCCCGACCGACCGGGGCTGGGATCTCGCCGGGCTTTACCACCCCGACCCGGACCACCCCGGCACCACGTACGCCACCGGTGGTGCCTTCCTCGCGGACGTCGCCGGCTTCGACGCCGACTTCTTCGGCATCTCCCCCCGGGAGGCGTTGGCGATGGACCCGCAGCAGCGGCTGCTGCTGGAAACCTCGTGGGAGGCGATCGAACACGCCCGCATCGACCCGGGTTCGCTCGCCGGCAGCCCCACCGGCGTGTTCGTCGGCACCATGTACCAGAACTACGCCTTCGGCGGTCAGGACGTGCCCGACGAACTCGAAGGGCTCCTGATCAGCGGCAGCGCCGGCAGTATCGTCTCCGGCCGGATCGCCTACCAGTTCGGCTTCACCGGGCCCGCGGTCACCCTCGACACCGCCTGCTCGTCGTCGCTTGTCGCCCTGCACCTGGCGGCGTCGGCGCTGCGTGCCGGGGAGTGCTCGCTGGCGCTCGCCGGGGGCGTGACGGTGATGCCCACCGCCGACCTGCTGGTGGAGTTCGCCCGGCAGCGTGGCCTGGCACCGGACGGCCGGTGCAAGGCGTTCGCCGACACTGCCGACGGCGTCGGCTGGGGTGAGGGCGTGGGCCTGCTGCTGCTGGAACGCCTCTCCGACGCCCGCCGCCACGGTCACCGGGTGTTGGCGGTGGTGCGGGGCAGTGCGGTGAATTCGGATGGTGCGTCGAATGGTTTGACGGCGCCGAGTGGTCCGTCGCAGGAGCGGGTGATTCGTCGGGCGTTGGCGGTGGCGGGCCTGTCGGTCAACGACGTGCAGGTGGTGGAGGGTCATGGGACGGGTACCCGGTTGGGTGATCCGATCGAGGCGGAAGCCCTGTTGGCGACGTACGGGCGGGGTCGGTCGGTGCCGTTGTGGTTGGGGTCGGTGAAGTCGAACATCGGTCATGCGCAGGCGGCGGCGGGTGTCGCCGGGGTGATCAAGATGGTGTCGGCGATGCGGGCGGGGGTGGTGCCGGGGTCGTTGCACGTGGCCGAGCCGTCGGGGTTCGTGAACTGGTCGTCAGGCTCGGTGGAGGTGGTGCGGGAGCCCCGGGAGTGGACGGTGGCTGAGGGGGGTCGTCGGCGGGCGGGGGTGTCGTCGTTCGGGATCAGTGGCACGAACGCGCACGTGATCGTGGAGGAAGCACCGCCGGTGGAGGTGGGCGGTCCGGCGGGGTCGGATGTGTCGGTGGTGGGGTCGCGGGTGGTGGTGACGCCGTGGCCGGTGTCGGCGCGGTCGGTTGCGGGGGTGGGGGAGTTGGTGGGGCGGTTGCGGTCGTTGGCGGCGGGGTCGGAGGGGCCGTCTGCTGCGGATGTGGGGTGGTCGTTGGTGTCGACGCGGTCGGTGTTCGCGGAGCGTGCGGTGCTGCTCGACGGTGTGGTGGTCGCGGATTCGGCGTCGCTGACCCCGGAGTTCCGGGTGTCGGTGTCCGGTGCGGTTGCCGCTTCCACAGTGGACCCGGTTGCGGCGTCGTCAGGTGGTGCCGCGTCTTCAGTCGCGGTGTCGTCCGGTGGTGTTCCTGTCGGGTTGGGTCTGGTGTTCGGGGGTCAGGGTGGTCAGCGGGTGGGGATGGGTGCGGGTCTGTACCGGGTGTTTCCGGTGTTCGCGTCGGTTTTCGACGAGGTGTGCGACCTGTTGGGTGGGGAGGTGCGGGAGGCGGTGACCTCCGGGGTGGGTTTGGACGACACGGGTGTGGCGCAGCGGGCGTTGTTCGCGGTGGAGGTGGCGCTGTTCCGGCTGGTGGAGTCGTGGGGTGTGCGGCCTGCGGTTTTGGTGGGTCATTCGATTGGGGAGATCGCGGCGGCGTATGTGTCGGGGGTGTTGTCCCTTGAGGATGCCGCAACGTTGGTGTCGGCGCGGGCTCGTTTGATGGCGGGGCTGCCGGCGGGTGGGGCGATGGTGTCGCTGCGTGCTTCGGTGGAGGCGGTGGAGCCGTTCCTGTCGGGTGGTGTGGTGGTGGCGGCGGTGAATGGTCCGTCGGCGGTGGTGATCGCCGGCCCGGAGCAGCAGACCTTGGAAGCAGCGGAGGCGGTGGTGACCGCGTTGGGGGTGCGGCAGCGGCGGTTGTCGGTGAGTCATGCGTTTCATTCGCCGTTGATGGAGCCGATGTTGGATGAGTTCCGCACGGTGGTCGAGGGTCTGTCGTTCCACCCTGCACAGATCCCGGTGGTGTCGACGGTGACGGGTCAGGTCGGTGGTCTGGGGGAGCCGGATTACTGGGTGCGGCAGGTGCGTGAGCCGGTGCGGTTCCACGATGCGGTTCAGGCGGCGGGTCCCCGGTCGTGGTGGGAGTTGAGCCCGGATGGTGGTCTGTCGTCGCTGCTGGCCGACGGTGTCCCGATGCTGCGGCCGGGCGTGGACGAGGCGGTCAGCGCGGTGACGGGGTTGGCGCAGGTGTGGGTGCGGGGTCATGAGGTGGACTGGCGGGCGTACTACGGTGGCGGGCAGGTCGTCGACCTGCCCACGTACCCGTTCCAACACCAGCGGTACTGGCTGGCCGCCGGTCCGGCGACGCCGCCGCTGTACGCGGTGCGGTGGACGCCGACGGACCTGCCCGCCGGGGAGGCGCCGGTGCTCGACTGCGCCGGCAGCGGCACCGCCGAGGTGCTCGCGGTCCTCCAACGGCGGCTCGCCGAGCCCACCGGTGGTCGGCTCGTCGTCGGTTTCGACGGCACCCTGCCGGCGGCCGACGGGGTGGCCGGTCTGCTGCGTGCCGCCCGGACCGAGCATCCGGGCCGGGTGGCCCTCGTCGACCACGACGGCAGCCCGGCGTCGCTGGCGGCACTGCCGGCCGCAGCCGCCGCCGGCCACGACGAGGTCCGGCTGCGTGCCGGCGTCGCCAGCGTCCCGGAGTTGACCGCCGCCGCCACCGGACCCCGCCCGCCGGTCGACGGCACGGTCCTGGTGACCGGGGCGGCGGGTGCCCTCGGCAGCGCCGTCGCCCGCCACATGGTCACCGCGTACGGCGTCCGCGACCTGGTGTTGCTCGGCCGCCGTGGGGCACCGGACCTGGCCGCCGAACTGGCCGCGCTCGGCGTCACCGCCACTTCGGTCAGCGGCGACGTCACCGACCCGGACGCGGTGGCTGCCGCGCTGCACGGGCGCACCCTGCGCGGGGTGGTGCACGCGGCGGGCGCGCTCGCCGACGGGGTCCTGTCCGGGCTCACCCCCGACCAGCTCGAGCTGGCCTGGCGGGCCAAGGTGACCGGCGCGCGGGTCGTCGACCGGCTCACCCGCGACACCGACCTGGCCTTCTTCGTGCTGTTCTCGTCGGTCGCCGGCCTGTTCGGGGCGGCCGGTCAGGCCGCGTACGCCGCCGCGAACAGCGCGCTGGACGCCCTCGCCGAGCGTCGCCGGGCGGCCGGGCTGCCGGCCACCTCGATCGCCTGGGGGCCGTGGTCCGGTGCGGGCATGACCGGGGACCTGGGCGTCGCCGACCGGGCCCGGCTCGCCGCCGCCGGCCTCGACCCGCTGCCGGTGGCCACCGGGCTGGCCCTCTTCGACGCGGCGCTGACCAGCACCGAACCGGTGGTCGTCGCGGCGGCCCTGCGCACCGCGACCCTCGACCCGACCACCGCCCCGGCCCTGCTGCGGACCCTGCTGCCGGTGGGGGAACCCACCTCCCCGCCCGTGCTGGACCTGACCGGCCTGGACGCGTCGGGCCGTCGGCAGGCGGTCACCGACCTGGTCCGGGCCACCGCCGCCACCGTGCTGGGCCACCAGCCGGGCACGCTGCTGCCGGTGACGGGCGCCTTCCACGACCTCGGCTTCGACTCGCTGACGTCGGTGGACCTGCGCAACCGGCTGAGCGCGGCGACCGGGGTGCCGCTCGGTGTGGGTGCGGTGTTCGACCATCCCACCCCGGCGGCACTCGCCGGGTACCTGCTCACCCAGCTCGACGCCGCCACCGACACGGACCCGGAGGACGAGCGGATCCGCGCGACACTACGCGCCCTCCCCGTGGACCGGCTGCGCCGCGCCGGCCTGCTGGACCGGCTGTTGGCCCTGGCCGACGAGCCGCCGCGACCGGACGAGCCGCCGCGACCGGACGAACCGGCGGGGCGGACCGACAGCCCGGACGACCTCGACGCGCTCTCCGGCGAGGAACTGCTCGCGCTGGCCGCGCAGACAGTGGGGCAGCAGTGAGCGCCGGCACCGAACAGTACGTGGCGGCCCTGCGTAACGCGCTGCGCGAGGTAGACCGGCTGCGCGGGGAACTCGACCGGGCCACCGCCCCGGCCGCCGAACCGATCGCCGTGGTCGGGATGTCCTGCCGGTTCCCCGGCGGCGCGGACACCCCGGACCGGTTCTGGGAACTGCTCGACGAGGGCCGCGACGCGGTCGTCCCGTTCCCCACCGACCGGGGCTGGCCGTCGGACCTGCACGATCCGGACCCGACCGCTCCCGGGCGCAGCTACGTCGACTCCGGCGGGTTCCTGCCCGACGTCGCCGGGTTCGACGCCGGCTTCTTCGGGGTGTCACCCCGGGAGGCCTCGGCGATGGACCCGCAGCAGCGGATGCTGCTGGAGTTGGCGTGGACGGCGGTCGAGGACGCCCGCATCGACCCGGAACGGCTGCGCGCCACCGAGACCGGGGTGTACGTGGGCACGAACGGCCAGGACTACCCGCTGCTGCTCGCCCACGCCGCCGGTGACACCGAGGGTTTCCTGCTCACCGGCAACGCGGCGAGCGTCGCCTCCGGCCGGATCTCGTACGTGCTGGGGCTGACCGGGCCGTCGCTGACCGTGGACACCGCCTGCTCGTCGGCGCTGGTGGCCGTGCACCAGGCCGTCCGCGCGCTGCGCTGCGGCGAGGTGCCCCTGGCCCTGGTCGGGGCGGCGACGGTGATGTCGACACCGGTCGGGTTCACCGAGTTCAGCCGCCAGCGGGGATTGGCCGCCGACGGCCGGTGCAAGGCGTTCTCCGCCGCCGCCGACGGGGTCGGCTGGGGGGAGGGTGGGGCGGTGCTGCTGCTGGAACGGCTCGGTGACGCGCTCGCCCACGGGCGTACCGTGCACGCGGTGCTGCGCGGCAGCGCGGTCAACTCCGACGGGGCGTCCAACGGGTTGACCGCGCCGAACGGCCCCGCCCAACAACGGGTGATCGAACGGGCGCTCGCCGACGCCGGGCTCACCCCCGGTGACGTCGACGTCGTGGAGGCGCACGGCACCGGCACCCGGCTCGGCGACCCGATCGAGGCCGAGGCGCTGCTGGCCAGCTACGGCCGGGGTCGGGACCGGCCACTGTGGCTGGGCTCGGTGAAGTCCAACCTGGGCCACACCCAGGCCGCCGCCGGCCTGGCCGGGCTGGTCAAGCTGGTGCTGGCGCTGCGGCACGGGCGGTTGCCGCGTACGCTGCACGCCGCGACCCCGACCACGGCGGTGCGCTGGGACGACTCCCCGGTGCGGCTGCTGACCGCCGCCCAGCCGTGGCCGCGTGGGCCGCGCCCGCGCCGGGCGGCGGTGTCGGCGTTCGGGATCAGCGGCACCAACGCCCACGTCGTCGTCGAGGAACCACCCGCACCGGCCGCCGACGGGCCGGCTGTCACCCCGCTGCCCGCGGTGCCCTGCCTGCTCTCCGCCGCCGACCCGCAGGCCCTGCGGGAGCAGGCCGGCCGGTTGGCGACGCTGGTGCGGGCCGACCCGACGCTCACCCCGGCGGGGCTCGGCCTGGCGTTGGCCACCGGGCGGGCGGCCCTGCGACACCGGGCGTGCGTCACCGCGACCGACCGCGCCGGGCTGCTCGCCGGTCTCGCCGAGCTGGCCGATGCCGGGGTCGGCGCGGGCACGACCTGCGGTGGTGACCTCGCGGTCCTGTTCACCGGGCAGGGCGCGCAGCGGGTCGGGATGGGCCTGGCGCTGGCCGAGCGGTTCCCCGCCTACGCGGAGGCGTTCGCCGAGGTCTGCGGGCACCTCGATCCGCTGCTGGACCGGCCGCTGGCCGACGCCGTCGCCGACGGCGGCGGACTCGACGACACGGGCACCGCGCAGCCGGCGATCTTCGCGGTGGAGGTCGCCCTGTACCGGCTGCTGGCGTCGTACGGCCTCGCCCCGGCCGCCGTCGCCGGGCACTCCGTCGGTGAGTTGACCGCCGTGCACGTGGCGGGCGCGTTGTCGCTGGACGACGCGGCCACCGTGGTCGCGGCCCGGGGCCGGCTGATGGCCGCGCTGCCGGCGGGCGGGGCGATGCTCGCCGTACGGGCCGACGAGGCGGAGGTGACCCCGCTGCTCGGCGACGACGTCGAGTTGGCCGCCGTCAACGGTCCCCGGGCGGTGGTGCTCTCCGGCACGGTCGACGGGGTGGAGCGGGCGGCCCGGCTGCTGCGGGCCGGTGGTCACCGGTGCCGGCGGCTCGACGTCAGCCACGCCTTCCACTCCCGGCTGATGGAGCCGGCCCTGGCCGGGTTCGCCGAGGTACTGGCGGGGGTACGGTTCACCGCGCCCCGGCTGCCGGTGGTGTCCACCCTGACCGGGGCGGTGCTGACCGTCGAGGACCTGGCCGGGCCGGGGCACTGGCTGGCGCACGCCCGCCGGCCGGTGCGGTTCGCCGACGCCGTACGCGTGCTGGAGCGGCGCGGGGTACGCACCTTCCTGGAGGTGGGGCCGGCCCCGGCGCTGACCGGCACGGTGGTGGACTGCCTGCGTACGCCCACCGACGCGGTGGCGGTCCCGACGTTGCGTCCCGACGTGCCCGATCCGGTGTCGGTGCCGGTGGCGATGGGCGCGTTGCTGGTCCGGGGGCACCTGGACCGGGCGGCGGTGTTCGCCGGCACCCGTGCCGCACCGGTGGCGCTGCCCGGTTACCCGTTCCAGCGGACCCGGTTCTGGCCCGACGCCCGTTTCGGGTCCGCCACCGGGCGCACACCGGCGGTGCCGCCGGCACCCCGGCAGACGGCTGCGGCAGTCGGCCCGGGGGCGCTGCGTGACGTGGTGCTGCGGCACGTGGCGGCGGTGCTCGGCCACGGCGCGGCCCCCGTCGACCCGCACCGGTCGCTGGCCGAGCTGGGCCTGACCTCGCTCAGCGCGGTGGAACTGCGCGACCGGCTGACCCAGGCCACCGGGCTGCCCGTCGGCACCGCCGACCTGCTCACCGCCGTCACCGCCGACGAACTCGCCGGCACCCTCGCCGGGCGGGCCGACGAAGACCCCGGCGACGGCGCGGTGCGGGCGGCGTTCGCGGCGGCGTGCGCCAGTGGTGACGTACCCGCCGGGTTGGACCTGCTCGCCGCCGCCGCGGACCGGGCGTCGGCCGGCGGCACCGCCGCCCCCGCGCCGCCGCTGGTGTTCGCCGAGGGCGACGGCCCGCTGCTGGTCTGCCTGCCCAGCATGGTCGCCCCGGCCAGCCCCTACCAGTACGCCCGGCTGCTGGCCTGCCTGGACCGGCCCGCCGTGGTGCTGCCGCTGCCCGGCTACCGGCCGGGGGAGGCGCTGCCGACCACCCGCGCCGAGGTCGTCGACGCCCAGGTCGCGGCGCTGCGGGCGCACCTCGGCGACCGGCCGTACGTGCTGGTCGGCTACTCCTCGGGCGGCTGGCTGGCGCACGCCGTGGCGGCGGCCCTGCACGACCTCGGCACACCGCCCGAGCGGGTGGTGCTGGTCGACGTGCACGTCCCGGGCGGGTCCTGGTATGCCGCGACGATGCCGACCCTGTTCACCCGGCTGGCCGCCGACCGGAGCGTCACCGAACTGGTCACCGACCGGCAGCTGCTGGCCATGGGACGGCACCTGGCGCTGTTCGCCGACTGGCGACCGCAGCCGCTGGCGGTCCCCGTCACCCACCTGCGGGCCGCGGCGGCGCCCGGCGGGCGGGAACCGGGCTGGGCGGCCGACACCGGGTGGCACACCGTGCCGGGCGACCACCTGGGCGTCCTCACCGGCGACGCCCCGACCACGGCCGCCGCGCTGGCCGACTGCCTGCGGCCGGCACCGACGAACACCCCACTGATCCCCTCACCGACAGGGCGGAGCCGATGACCATCGGACAGCAGGAAACCTCGACCCCCCACCCGGCGGACATGCTCACCGAGGAGTTCGCGCAGGACCCGTACCCGGGGTTCGCCCGGCTGCGTGACGGCGGCACGGTGGACCGGTTCCGGCTCAAGACGTTCTCCACCGCCGTGTACGCCTGGCTGGTCACCCGGCACGCCGACGCGCGCCGGCTGCTGGCCGACCCGAGGCTGTCCAAGGACGCCGGACGTATCGCCTCGGTGATCCGCGCCCAGGCCGTCGACCCGGACGAGCACGTCACCGACAACCCGCCGAGCATGCTGTTCAGTGATCCGCCCGACCACACCCGGCTGCGCCGGATCGTCGGCGGCGCGTTCACCACCCGGCGGGTGCAGAGCCTGACCCCGGTGATCGAACGGTTCACCGACGCCGCGTTGGACCGGATCGTCGCGGGGGAGACGGTCGACTTCGTGACCGACGTCGCGCTGCCCGTGCCGATGGCGGTGATCGGCTCGCTGCTAGGCATCCCCGAGGAGGCGTTCGACGACTTCCGCCGGTGGAGCGCGGAACTCGGCAGCGTCGGCACCTCGCTTTCCGACAAGCAGCAGGTGATCGCCGACGCCTACGGCTACGTGCGGGACCTGATCGCGGTCAAGCGCACCGCGCCGGCCGACGACCTGATCAGCGCGCTCATCGCCGCCGACGACGAGGGCGGCCGGCTGGCCACCGACGAGTTGCTGTCCACCGTGTTCCTGATGATGAACGCCGGCTACGAGACGACCGCGGCGATGCTCAGCAGCGCTGTGCTGCTGCTGCACCGGCGGCCGGAGCTGCGTGCGGAGCTGGCCGCCGACCCGGGGCGGGTGCCCGCGTTCGTGGAGGAGGTGCTGCGCTACGAGAGCCCGTTGAACCTGAGCACGATCCGGTTCACCGAGCAGGAGGTGACCGTCGGCGACACGGTCATCCCGGCCGGGGAGATCGTGTTCATCTCGCTGTGCGCGGCCAACCGCGACGCCGACCGGTTCCCCGATCCCGACGCGGTCCGCCTCGACCGCGACGGCCATCTGGCGTTCGGGCACGGCATCCACCACTGCCTGGGCGCACCGCTGGCCCGGCTGGAGGGCCGGGTGGTGTTGCAGCGGCTGCTGGCCCGCCACCCGCACTGGCGGCTGGCCGTCGCCGACGACGAGGTCGCCTGGCGGCACAGCCTCCAGTTCCGCGCCATCGAGTCGCTGCCGGTGCGCTTCGACTGAACCCCACCATCCATCCGAGCAGAGGGGACCCCATGACCGACACCAGCCCGGTGGCGGCGTTCTTCGCCGCCTGTGACGCCGACGACCTGGACGCCGCCGCCGACTGCTTCGCCCCCGACGGGGTGTGGATCGTCGCCGCCGGCCCCGAACCGGGCCATACCTACCACCGCAAGGAGATACCCGGGTTCCTGGCCGAGATCATCGGTAAGCGCGACGAACTCGACGCCGCCGGCGCCCGGATGGTGTACGGCGAGCGCGTCGTCGTGGCGGACCGGGAGTTCCTGGAGTTCCGCTGCGAGTCCGCGACCGGCGAGGTGCTCGAGCGAGGCGTGGACGTGTTCACGCTGCGCGACGGCAAGATCCTGGTCAAGGACGTCTTCCGCAAGGCCTGACCCCCCACCACGGAAAGAGGCGACCATGTACGACAACCTCCACGAGATCCTCACCTCGTTCGGCGCGGACATCGACTTCGAGGACCCGAAGCTCGGACAGAGCGGGTGGTACAAGGCGGACCTGGTGGTCCCGGACGAGGGCCGGGTGGGCACCGTCGACGGCGGGTACCGGCTGGTCATGCACCGTGGGTCCGACGGGATGCCGATGGTGCACCTGTCGGAGACGCTGTCGTTCCCGCAGGGGGACGTGCACGTGCAGGCGTGGGCGGAGTTCCCCAACCTGAGCAACGGCAACTGGTTGTACTGCCCGGCGGTGGGGATCAGCGGGGAGCTGACCGGCCGGCAGGGGTTCCGCCAGTGGCGTCCGGTGGAGCTGGGCAAGCTCGCCGAAGCCAAGGTGATCTTCTATCCCAGCCCGACCCAGTGACGCCCGCCCGCCGCCGTCAGCCCTTCAACGGGTACGGGATGAAGGTGCTGCGGTTCTCGTCGAGATCGAGCCGGCCGCTGATCGGCGCGGCGGCCCGCTGCGGGCAGGTCATCCGCTCGCAGGTCTTGCACCCCGGGCCGATCGACGTGACGGCGTCGGCCGCGTACAGGTCGATGCCCCGGGAGTAGACCAGCCGGTCGGCGTGCCGGATCTCGCAGCCGAGCCCGATCGCGTAGACCTTGCCGGGCTGGTTGTAACCGCCGTGGTGCCGGGTGATGGTGCGGGCGATCCACAGGTAGCGCTGCCCGTCGGGCATCGCCGCCACCTGCACCACCACCCGGCCGGGCGCACCGAACGCCTCGTAGACGTTCCACAGTGGGCAGGTGCCGCCGGTGAGCGAGAACGGGAAGCCGGTGGCGGACTGGCGTTTGGACAGGTTGCCGGCCCGGTCGACCCGGACGAACGAGAACGGCACCCCGCGCGCCCGGGGCCGTTGCAGGGTGCTGAGCCGGTGGCAGATGGTCTCCCAGCCCATGGTGAAGTGCTGGGCGAGCAGCTCGATGTCGTAGCGGTGCTGTTCGGCCGCCGCCAGGAACGGCCCGTACGGCAGGATCAGCGCGGCGGCGAAGTAGTTGGCCAGGCCGACCCGGGTGAGGATCTGGGTCTGCGGGTCGTCGAACCGTTCCTCCTCCACGATCTCGTCGATCACGTCGGCGTACTCCAGCAGGGCGATCTGCGCGGCCATCCGCATCGCCTCCTGCCCGGCGCGCAGCGACGTCGACAGGTGCAGGGTGCGGGTCTGCGGCCGGTAGCGGTGCAGCTCGTCGCCGAGCAGGCTGGCGTCGTCGTGGCGGACCTGCACGCCGTGCCGTTGGGCGAGCCGGTCCTGCAACCCGGCCCGGACCTCGCCACGACGCAGGTCGATGGTGGCGGCCAGCCGCTCCGCCGCCTCGTCCAGATCCGGCACGTAGTTCTGCCGCCGGTAGAAGAACTCGGTCACCCGGTCGTGCGGGCTGCGCCCGACCGTTTCCCGGTCGCCCAGCAGCTCGGCGAGCTGCTCGTCGGCCTGCCGGTAGCGGCGGTGCAGGTCGAGGACGGCCTCGGCGACCTCGGGCAGCCGGGTGGCGAGTTCGGTGAGGTCGGCGACGCCCGGCCGGCCGGGCAGCGCCTCGCGCAGCCCGGCGACCAGCCGGGGCGTGTCCCGGGGCGCGAACACGGTCGGGTCGACGCCGAACACCTCGGTGATGCGCATCAGCACCGGCACGGTCAGCGGCCGGGTGTCGTGCTCGATCTGGTTGAGGTAACTGGGGGAGATGTTGAGCAGCCGGGCCAGCCGGGACTGGCTCAACGCCCGGTCCTCGCGCATCCGGCGCAGTCGGGCACCCGCGAAGGTCTTGCTCACCACGCTCACCTCCCCGCTGCTCTTTCAGCAGCCCAGCACCCCTTGGCAGAGTGCGAATATACCTGTTCGCAACTTCGCAGAACCGGGGGTGAACTTCTCAGAACTTGGCTTCTTCCGTCCCTCGACCACGTCCCGGACACCGTGTGACCGTGGGTGACACGCCGGCCGGGCGACGCGTTCGCACCGCCGGACGGCACGACGGTCCGGTGCCGGCGTCACGACATCCGAGGAGACGAGATCATGCAGAACGACGTGGAGCGGTTGCGTACCGAGTGGGAGACCGACCCCCGCTGGCAGGGGGTGCGCCGCAGCTACCGCGCCGAGGACGTGGTCCGCCTGCGGGGGGCCGTCCAGGAGGAGCACACCCTGGCCCGACGCGGGGCGGAACGGCTGTGGGAGCTGCTGCACACCGAGGACTACATCCACGCCCTGGGTGCGCTCACCGGCAACCAGGCCGTGCAGATGGTCCGGGCCGGGCTCAAGGCCATCTACCTCTCCGGCTGGCAGGTGGCCGCCGACGCCAACCTCGCCGGGCACACCTACCCCGACCAGAGCCTCTACCCCGCCAACTCGGTGCCCGCCGTGGTGCGCCGGATCAACAACGCGCTGCTGCGCGCCGGCCAGATCACCACCGCCGAGGGCGACGACGGCGGCGTCGACTGGCTCGCGCCGATCGTCGCCGACGCCGAGGCCGGCTTCGGTGGCCCGCTCAACGCCTACGAGCTGATGACCGCCATGATCGGGGCCGGCGCAGCGGGCGTGCACTGGGAGGACCAGCTCGCCGCCGAGAAGAAGTGCGGCCACCTGGGCGGCAAGGTGCTCGTCCCGACCGGCCAGCACGTCCGCACCCTGGAGGCGGCGCGGCTCGCGGCCGACGTGGCCGGGGTGCCGTCGGTGGTGATCGCCCGCACCGACGCGCAGGCCGCCACCCTGCTCACCACCGACGTGGACGAGCGGGACCGGCCCTTCGTCACCGGCGAGCGCACCGCCGAGGGGTTCTACCGGGTGCGCAACGGCATCGAGCCGTGCATCGCCCGAGGGCTGGCCTACGCCCCGCACGCCGACCTGCTGTGGATGGAGACCTCCACCCCCGACCTGGAGGTGGCCCGCCGCTTCGCCGAGGCGGTCAAGGCCGAGTACCCGGACCAGCTCCTCGCCTACAACTGCTCGCCGTCGTTCAACTGGCGCAAGCACCTCGACGACTCGACCATCGCGAAGTTCCAGCGCGAGCTCGGGCACCTGGGCTACCGGTTCCAGTTCATCACCCTGGCCGGCTTCCACGCCCTCAACTACTCGATGTTCGACCTGGCCCGGGGCTACGCCGCCGACGGCATGTCCGCCTACGTGGCGTTGCAGGAGCGGGAGTTCGCCGCCGAACCGGCCGGCTACACCGCCGTCAGGCACCAGCGTGAGGTCGGCACCGGCTACTTCGACCTGATCAGCACCGTGCTCAACCCGGCCGCCGAGACCACCGCCCTGCGCGGCTCCACCGAAGAGGAGCAGTTCGCATGAGGTACGAGATCATCGGAGCGCTGGCCGACCGGTTCGACGAGGTCCTCACCCCCGGGGCGCTGGAGTTCCTGGTGGCGCTGGACAGTGAGTTCGCCGCCCGCCGGGTGGCCCTGCTGGACACCCGCCGGGCCCGCCGCGACCGCTACGCCACCGGTCAGTTCCCCGACTTCCTGCCGGAGACCGCCGCGATCCGGGCCGACCCCGACTGGCGGGTGGCCCCGCCCGCACCCGGCCTGCTCGACCGGCGGGTCGAGATCACCGGACCGACCGACCGCAAGATGACAGTCAACGCGCTCAACTCCGGGGCCCGGGTGTGGCTCGCCGACTTCGAGGACGCCACCGCCCCGACCTGGCACAACGTCATCTCCGGCCAGCTCAACCTGATCGACGCGCTGGACCGGCGCATCGACTTCACCGACCCGCGCGGCAAGCGGTACGCCCTCGGCGCTGACCTGGCCACCATCGTCGTGCGGCCGCGCGGCTGGCACCTGGTGGAGAAGGGCATCGTGGTGGACGGCCGGCCCATCTCGGCCAGCCTGGTCGACTTCGGGCTCTACCTGTTCCACTGTGCGCAGCGGCAGCTCGACGCGGGCGCCGGACCGTACTTCTACCTGCCGAAGCTGGAGGGTCACCGGGAGGCGCGGCTGTGGAACGACGTCTTCGTCTTCGCCCAGCAGCGCCTCGGCCTGCCCCGGGGCACCATCCGGGCCACCACGCTGATCGAGACGATCACCGCCGCCTTCGAGATGGAGGAGATCCTCTACGAGCTGCGGGAACACTCGGCGGGGTTGAACGCCGGCCGGTGGGACTACATCTTCAGCGTGATCAAGAACTTCGGGCAGTGGCCGGACTTCGTCCTGCCGGACCGGTCCGAGGTCACCATGACGGTGCCGTTCATGCGCGCGTACACCGAGCTGCTGGTGGCGACCTGCCACCGGCGCGGGGCGCACGCGATCGGCGGGATGGCCGCGTTCATTCCGAGTCGGGACCCGCAGGTCAACGAGGTGGCCCTCGACCGGGTCCGGGCGGACAAACGGCGGGAGGCCGGCGACGGGTTCGACGGCTCCTGGGTGGCCCACCCGGGCCTGGTCGAGACCTGCCGTCGGGAGTTCGACGCGGTGCTGGGTGACCGCCCGCACCAGCTCGACCGGCTGCGCGACGACGTGGCCGTGACCCCCGCCGACCTGCTCGCCGTCGACAAGACCCCGGGCCAGGTCACCACCGCCGGGGTGCGGGCCAACATCGCCGTCGCCGTGCGTTACGTCGACGCGTGGCTCGGCGGCACCGGCGCGGTGGCACTGGGCAACCTGATGGAGGACGCGGCCACCGCCGAGATCGCCCGCTGCCAGGTCTGGCAGTGGCTGCACCACGGCACCCCGCTGGCCGACGGCGGCTGCGTGACCGAGGAGCTGGTCCGGTCGATCCTCGCGGCGGAGCTGGCCGCCCTGGTCGACGGGCGGGTGGGCGCCAACCGGGACCGCGCCGAACGGGCCGCCCGGATCGTCGAGGACACCGCTCTCGGCGAGGACCTGCCGGCGTTCTTCACCACCGGCGCGTACGCCCGGCACTTCGGTCCGACCCGGCGGCCCGTGCCGGTGGGCTGACCCGCCACCGCGCGGCCGGGAGGGGCCTGGCCCCTCCCGGCCGGTGCCGGCCCGGCGGCGCTGACCCGCCGCCCGGTGGGGCGGGGGCCGGAACGTCGGGGCCCGGTGGGGCGGCGGCCGGAGTGTCGGGGCCCGGCCCGGCGGGCGGAATCCGGTGGGGCAGCAGGCGGTGCCGCCCACATGGGATCGTGGGCCGGGTATCCATCCCGGTCACGATCCCAGGAGGTTGGCGGATGAATCCGGTCGGGGCCGACGCGGTGCCCGAGGGGACGGTGGGCTGGGCCGGCGGCACCTTCGCCAATCCGGTGCTGGCCGGGTTCCACCCCGATCCGAGCGTCTGCCGGGTCGGCGACGACTACTACCTGGCGTGTTCGAGCTTCGAGTACTTCCCCGGGGTGCCGCTGTTCCACAGCCGGGACCTGGTGCACTGGGAGCAGATCGGCAACGTGCTGGACCGGCCGGGCCAGCTCACCCTGCCGGTGACGATGCCGTCGTCGGCCGGGGTGTACGCGCCGACCCTGCGCCACCACGACGGCCGGTTCTGGCTGATCGTCACGAACTGCGCCGACGGTGGCGGCACGCTGATCTGCACCGCCACCGACCCGGCCGGTCCGTGGTCGGACCCGGTCCGCGCCCTCGGAGTGGACGGCATCGACCCCGACCTGGCCTGGGACGACGACGGCACCTGCTGGTGCACCTACGCCGGGATCGCGCAGGTGCGTCTCGACCCGAAGACGGGCCACACCGTCGGCCCGCCCCGGCGGCTGTGGTCCGGTGCGCCGGGCGCGCAGGCCCCGGAGGCGCCGCATCTCTACCGGATCGGTGACCACTGGTACCTGCTGATCGCCGAGGGCGGCACCGAGCGCGGGCACGCCGTCTCGATCGCCCGCGCGGGCACGCCCGACGGCCCGTTCGAGCCGGGCCCGGCCAACCCGATCCTCACCCACCGGGGCACCCACCGGCCGATCCAGAACACCGGCCACGCCGACCTGGTCGAGGGGCCCGACGGGTCGTGGTGGCTGGTGCTGCTCGGCGTCCGCCCCGGCGGCGGCACCCCCGGCTGGCACGTGCTCGGGCGGGAGACGTTCCTGGCCCCGGTGACCTGGGTGGACGGCTGGCCTGTGGTCGGTGCGGTCACGCCGGAGATGGCCGCGCCGCCGTGGGCCGCGTACCCCGTCGCGCCGCCACCGGTGCGCGACGACTTCGACGCCGACCGGCTGCATCCCCGGTGGGTCTCGGTGCGGTCCCGGCCGGCCGACGTGTGGTCGTTGACCGAACGCCCCGGCTGGCTCACGCTGCGGGCCCGGGGCGCGTCGCCGGACGCACCGGACGTCACGTTCGTCGGCCGCCGCCAGCAGCACCCGTCGTGCCAGGTCCGCACCCTGCTCGACCCGGCCGACGGGCACGGCGGTCTGGTGGTACGCCTCGACGAGCGGCACCACTACGACATCGAGGCGGGCGGCGGTGAGGTACGGGTCGTGGCGCGGATCGGGTCGGTGCGGTCGACGCTCGCCACCCGCCCGGTCGGGGCCGGCCCGGTCCGGCTGCGGATCGAGGTGCTCGCCCCGTCGCCCGGCGACTGGCACCCCGCCAAGGAACCCGACCTGCTCCGGCTCGGCGTCGAGCAGCCGGACGGGGCCTTCGACGTGCTGGCCGAACTCGACGGCCGCTACCTGTCCACCGAGGTCGCCGGCGGCTTCACCGGCCGGGTCATCGGCATGTACGCCGCCCGGGGCGACGTCGCCTTCGACTGGTTCGACTACGAGCCGTGCTAGCCGCCCACGCCGGGCGTGCGCCGGGCGTGCGCCGGGCCGCCGGTGCCGGGCGGACCGGGTTATCCTGGTCCGGTCGACCAGGCAGGGCACGGTTCGACCAGGCAGCTGACAGTTCGACCAGGGCAGGGAGCAGATCGTGGCAGGTGACGACGACATCTCCGGGTGAACACCCGGCTGCGGTGACCGACGGCGGATGACCGCCCCGTCGCGTCGCCCCTGTCGTCCTGCCCTGTTCACCCCGGGCAGCGCCCGCGCGCCCGGATCACCTGTCTCCGAGGTTCACCATGTCCGACAGTCACGTCGTCTGCTCCCACCTGTCCTTCTCCTGGCCGGATGACACCCCGGTCGTCGAGGACCTGTCGTTCTCCGTTCCCGGCGGCCGCACCGGTCTGGTCGCGGCGAACGGCGCCGGCAAGTCCACCCTGCTGCGGCTCATCGTCGGCGAGCTGCGTCCCACCGCGGGCAGCGTCACCGTCGAGGGGGTGCTGGGCTACCTGCCGCAGCACCTGCCGTTCGCGACGCGGCAGACCGTCGCCGAGGTGCTCGGGGTCGACCGCGTCGTCGCCGCGCTGCACGCCATCGAGGCCGGTGACGCCGCCGAGGAGCACTTCGCCACCGTCGGCGATGACTGGGACGTCGAGGACCGCACCCGGGTCGCCCTCGACCGGCTCGGCCTGACCGGGGTGACGCTGGACCGCCGGCTCGGCACCCTCAGCGGCGGCGAGGTGGTCTCCCTCGGCCTCGCCGCCGAACTGCTCAAACGGCCCGACGTGCTGCTGCTCGACGAGCCCACCAACAACCTCGACCGGCCGGCGCGGGAACGACTGCTCGCCGTGCTGCGGTCCTGGCCGGGCACGCTGCTCGTGGTCAGCCACGACCGTGCGCTGCTGGACGAGATGGACCGCATCGCCGCCCTCGACCACGGCGGGATCCGCCTTTTCGGCGGCAACTTCACCCACTACGAGCAGGTGGTACGGGCCGAGCGGGAGGTCGCCGAGCGGCAGGTGCGTCAGGCCGAGCAGGACGTGAAGCGGCAGAGGCGGGAACTCCAGCAGGCCCGCGAGCGGGCGGCCCGCCGGGCCTCGACCGCCGCCCGGAACCTGTCCGACGCGGGGCTGCCCCGGATCGTCGCCGGCAACCTCAAGCGGGACGCGCAGGTGTCGGCGGGCAGGGCCGACGACGTGCACACCGCCCGGGTCGCCGACGCCCAGAACCGGCTGGACCAGGCGGGCGGGGCGGCCCGCCGCGACGACCAGCTCGTCCTGGACCTGCCCGACACCACGGTGCCCGCCGGGCGCACGGTCTTCGCCGGCCACGCGATGCGGGTCGGCTACGCGGGTCGGCCGGTCTTCGCCGGTGACGGGGTCGACCTGACTGTCCGGGGGCCCGAACGGATCGCCCTGACCGGGCCCAACGGTGCGGGCAAGTCGACGCTGCTGCGGCTGGTCGGTGGTCGGCAGGAGCCGGACGCGGGCACCGTCGCGCGGGCGTCGGGGCGGGTGGCGTACCTGTCGCAGCGCCTCGACCTGCTCGACCCGGCCCGTACGGTCGCGGAGAACCTCGCCGGGTTCGCGCCGTCGAGGACCGAGGCGGAGCGGATGAACCTGCTGGCCCGGTTCCTGTTCCGGGGTGCCCGTGTCCACCTGTCGGCCGGCGTGCTCTCCGGCGGTGAGCTGCTCCGCGCCACCCTGGCCTGCCTGCTGTCCGCCGAGCCGGCACCGCACCTGCTGCTGCTCGACGAGCCCACCAACAACCTGGATCTGGTCAGCGTGGCGCAGTTGGAGAGCGCGCTGCTGGCGTACCGGGGGGCCTTCGTGGTGGTCAGTCACGACGACCGGTTCCTGGCCGGGATCGCCGTGGACCGGTGGCTCCGGCTGGCCGACGGCCGGCTCACCGAGACCGGGCCGCCGCGCTGACCCGGCCCGGAGGCCCGAGGCAGGGGAGCCGTCGCGACAGGGCAAAAATAGACGTTCGTCCATGGTAAAAAGAGGGCGCACTGCTACTGCTACGGGGAGGTAACCGTGCGTCACCTTGTCATGCGAACAGTTCGCAGTCGTCCGGCCCGGTGGTCGTTGGCCGTTCCGGTGGTGGCCGCCTGCGTGGCGGCGGCCCTGGCCGGCCCGCCGGCGGCCCAGGCCGGGCCGGGCTGTCCGGCGGGAGCGATCATGAACGTGGTCGCCCACCAGGACGACGACCTGCTCTTCCTCAGCCCGGACCTGCTGCACGATGTACAGGCCGGCCGCTGCGTCCGGACGGTCTTCGTCACGGCGGGCGACGCCGGCCGGGACGGCACCTACTGGGGCGGCCGGGAGACCGGGGCCAAGGTGGCGTACGCCCAGATGGCCGGGGTCGCCAACACCTGGACCCAGGCGGACGCCGGCATCAGCGGGCATCCGATCCCGGTCTTCACGCTCACCGGCAGGCCCACCGTCTCGCTGGTCTTCCTCCGGCTCCCGGACGGCTATCCCGGCGGCACCGGGCACCCGAACACCGGTTCGCAGAGCCTGCAGAAGCTCTGGCTCAACGGCATCTCCACGATCACGTCGCTGGGCGTCGGCACGTCCAGCTACAGCCGGGCCGGCCTGATCAGCACCCTGGCCGGGCTGATGGCCGCCTACCAGCCGACCGCCGTCAACACCCAGGACCACGTCGGCGGGTTCGGCGACGGTGACCACAGCGACCACCACGGCGCGGCCTACTTCGCCCAGGCCGCCGAGCAGGCGTACGTCGGGTCGCCCACGTTCACCGGCTACCACGATTACAAGATCAAGAACTATCCGGCGAACCTGGGGTCGACCGACGTCGCCGGCAAGTCCGCCGCCTTCTTCGCCTACGGCCAGTACGACGACGGGGCCTGCACCAGCCTGCCCACCTGCGCCGGCTACGACTACCCGGCCTTCCTCCAGCGGCAGTACAAGGTCCTCGGCCCCAACCTGGCCCGGACGGCCACCGTCACCGCGACCAGCCAGGACACCGGCAGCGGGCAGACGGCGGCCAAGGCCGTCGACGGGGTGATCGCCGGCTGGCCCGACGACCCGACCCGGGAGTGGGCGACCGTCTTCGGCGGGGTCGGCACCCAGCTCACCCTGAGCTGGTCGGGCCCGCGCACCGTCCGCCGGGTCGTCCTCTACGACCGGCCCAACCCCAACGACCAGATCACCGGCGGCACCCTGCTGTTCAGCGACGGCACCTCCACGGCCGTCGGCGCCCTGGACAACGGCGGCGGCCCGACGGAGGTCATCCTCCCGGCGGCGAAGACGGTGACCAGCGTCACGCTCACCGTCACCGGGGTCGGCGGCGGCACCGTCAACGTCGGCCTCGCCGAGATCGAGGTGTTCGGCAACGCCGGCCCCTGAGCGGACGGCCGAGGCCCGGTCCGGTGGGGGTGTGTGACCACCGGACCGGGCCCCGGCCGCGCCGGTCAGAAGTCGTCGTCGAAGGTGACGCTGCCGCTGACCCCCACCTGGTACGCCGACACCCGCCGCTCGAAGAAGTTCGACAGCTCCTGCACGTCCTGTAGCTCCATGAACGCGAACGGGTTCTGCGCGCCGTAGCGTGGCGCGATGCCGAGCTGGGTGAGCCGCCGGTCGGCGACATGCTCCAGGTAGGCCCGCATGTCCGTGAGCGACAGCCCCGACACGCCCTGGTCGAGCAGGTCCTCGGCGAACTGCACCTCACACTCGACGGCCTCGGCGAGCATCTCGGTGACCTGCCGTTCCAGGTCGGCGTCGAACAGGTCCGGCTCCTCCCGCCGGGCGGTCTCCACCACGTCGAAGGCGAACGCCATGTGCATCGACTCGTCGCGGAACACCCAGTTGGTGCCCGACGCCAACCCGTTGAGCAGACCCCGGGACCGCAGGAAGTAGACGTAGGCGAACGCGCCGTAGAAGAACAGCCCCTCGATGCAGGCGGCGAAGCAGATCAGGTTGAGCAGGAACGCCCGCCGGTCCGCCCGGGTACGCAGCTCCCGCAGCTCGAAGACCGAGTCGATCCAGCGGAAGCAGAACTCGGCCTTGCGCCGGATCGACGGGATGTTCTCGATCGCGGCGAACGCGGCGAACCGCTCCTGCTCGTCGGGGACGTACGTGTCGAGCAGGTTCAGGTAGAACTGCACGTGCACGGCTTCCTCGAACAGCTGCCGGGACAGGTAGAGCCGGCCTTCGGGAGAGTTGACGTGCTGGTAGAGGTTGAGCACCAGGTTGTTGGCGACGATCGTGTCACCGGTGGCGAAGAACGCCACCAACCGGGACACCAGGTGCCGCTCGGCCGGGGACAGCCGCTCCAGGTCGGCCAGGTCGGAGTGCAGGTCGACCTCCTCCACCGTCCAGGTGTTGCGGATGGCGTCTTTGAACCGGTCGAAGAAGTGCGGGTAGCGCATCGGCCGCAGGGTGAGGTCCATGCCGGGGTCGAGCAGCAGCTGCCGCCCGGCGGTGCGGGGTTCGTCGACGGTGGTCACTGGCACGCCTCGCAGCTCTCGGGGTTCTCCAGGGAACAGGCCAACGCCTCGGCGTCGGCCGCCACGACCGGGGCGACGGTGACGGTGGCCTGCTGGATCCGGGTCGCCGGACGCGACCGCAGGTAGTAGGTGGTCTTCAGCCCGGACTTCCAGGCGTACAGGTACATCGAGGACAACTTGCCGATGGTCGGCGCGCTGAGGAACAGGTTCAGCGACTGCGACTGGTCGATGTACGGCGCCCGCGCGGCGGCCAGGTCGATCAGCGCCCGCTGCGGCAGCTCCCACGCGGTCCGGAACAACTCCCGCACCTCGACGGGCAGGTCGACGATGCCCTGCACCGAACCCTCGGCCCGCTTGATCTGGTCGCGGATCTCCGACGTCCACAGGCCGCGCGCCTTCAGCTCGCGTACCAGATAGGTGTTGATCTGGAGGAACTCCCCGGACATGGTCTCCCGCTTGAACAGGTTGGACACCTGCGGCTCGATGCACTCGTAGCAGCCGGCGATCGACGCGATCGTGGCGGTCGGGGCGATCGCCACGAGCAGCGAGTTGCGCAGGCCGTGCGCCGCGATCCGGGTGCGCAGCGCCGCCCACCGCGCGGTCTGGGTGGGCTCGACCCCCCACAGGTCCGGGTGCAGGTCACCCCGGGCCGCCCTGGTCTGCGGGTACGCCGGGTGCGCGCCGAACCGTTCGGCCAGGCCGGCCGAGGTCTCCAGGGCGGTCAGGAAGATCTCCTCCTGGACCCGGGTGGACAACTCCCGGGCCCCGGCCGAGTCGAACGGCAGCCGCAGCGCGAACAACGCGTCCTGCAAACCCATCAGCCCCAGCCCGACGGGCCGCCAGCGCGGGTTCGACGCCGCCGCCTGCTCGGCCGGGTAGTAGTTGATGTCGATCACCCGGTCCAGGAACACCACCGCCGTCCGGACCGTTGCGCGCAGCTTGTCCCAGTCGACGCCGTCGCCGGTGAGGTGCGCGCCGAGGTTGACCGAGCCGAGGTTGCACACCGCCGTCTCGGTGTCGCTGTTGACCTCCAGGATCTCGGTGCACAGGTTGGACAGGTGGATCGTGTTGCCCGGCACGCCGGTCTGGTTGGACAGCCGGTTCGACGGGTCCTTGAACGTCATCCACCCGTTGCCGGTCTGTGCCAGGGTGCGCATCATCCGCCCGTACAGGTCCCGGGCCTTCACCGTGCGGACCGCCTTCTTCTCCGCGACCCGGTACGCGGCGTCGAAGTCCTCGCCGTACAGGTCGGGCAGCTCGGGGGCGTCCGACGGGTCGATCAGCGACCAGTCGCCGTCGGCCTCGACCCGGCGCATGAACTCGTCGGGGATCCAGTTGGCGAGGTTGAGATTGTGGGTACGCCGGGCCTCCTCACCGGTGTTGTCCCGCAACTCCAGGAACTCCTCGACGTCCGGGTGCCAGGGTTCCAGGTAGACGCAGGCGGCGCCCTTGCGCCGGCCGCCCTGGTTGACCGCCGCCACCCCGGCGTCGAGGGTCTTGAGGAACGGCACGATCCCGTTGGACCGGCCGTTGGTGCCCCGGATCAGCGCGCCCCGGCCCCGCACCCGCGTGAAGGAGATGCCGATGCCGCCGGAGAACTTCGACAGCTTCGCCACCTGGTGGTAGCGCTCGTAGATCGAGTCCAGCTCGTCGCGCGGCGAGTCGACCAGGAAACACGACGACATCTGGGTGTGCCGGGTGCCCGAGTTGAACAACGTCGGGGAGCTCGGCAGGTAGGCAAGCGACGACATCAGCCGGTAGAACCCGACCGCCTCGTCGGGCGTGGTGGACAGCCCGCAGGCCACCCGCAGCAGCCAGAACTGCGGGGTCTCCACCACCAGCCGCGACTGCGGGTGCCGCAGCAGGTAGCGGTCGGCCACCGTCCGCAGCCCGAAATACTCGAACCGCAGGTCACCGGCCGGGTCGACGGCGTCGTCGAGCTGCCGGGCATGCCGGGCCACGAATGCCGCCGTGTCGTCGGCGATCAGGCCGAGGCCGTGGGCGTACCGGATGGACTGGCTGAAGCTCTCCACCGCCTGCCCGCGGACCTCCTCGTCCACGTACGCGGCCAGCAGCCGGGCCGCCAGCCGGGAGTACTGCGGCTCCGTGCCGATCAGCTCCGCCGCCGTCTGGATCGACAGCTTGTCCAGCTCGGCCGTGGTCGCCCCGTCGTAGAGGCCGCTGATCGTCCTGGTGGCCACCCGCAGCGGATCGACCTCGTCCAGGTCGGTGGCCCACCGGGCGACGGCCGTGACGATCCGGTTGACGTCGACCGGCTCGGTGTCGCCGTCGCGCTTGCGTACCCGCATCGCCGGCCGGCGTGACTCCGCGCCGTCGACCTCGGACGGTGGGCGCTCCGCTACGTTCGTCATGACCTCTCCTCGCTGTCACCGATGGCCATCGGACGCGGGAGAACGCCAACGGGCACGGCACGACGGCCGGCCCGGGTGCTGGCGTCGGTCGTCCCGCGCGACCTCCGACCGCCGCGCGCAGCAGCGCACGGCGCACTGGCAGGTCTTCGGACTCGCGGGCGTGACCGGGGTCGCCGGTCGCCTACTGGCCGTCGCTTCCCAGACCTGGCGGTCCAGTGCTCGATGACGGCGGTCGTTCCCACTTACCGCTGCGGGGCAGTCCCGGATTTCCACCGGGTTCCCTGTTGCCTCGACCGGACCACCGGGCCCGGTCGAACCAGCTGCGTGGCACACCATATATGGCGTGGATGGGGGAGAGGCAACACTAGATGTCGCGTCGGCGTGTCAGATAACTCTCCTCCGACCGGTCGGTGGCCCGCAGTGACGCCAGCAGCCGCAGGGCGTCCGCGTCGGCGCTGCCGGGCTCGGCGGTGAAGACCAGCAGGACCGGGCCGGGGTTGCCGGGCAGCGGGTAGGTGTCCCAGTCCAGGACGATGTCACCGACCCCGGGGACCTGGAAGGTCTTGGTGCCGCTGACCGACCCGCGCACGTCGTGCCGCGACCACAGCCGCCGGAACTCGGCGCTGCGGATGCTCAGCTCACCGACGATCGCGGTGGCCCGGGGATGGGTGGGGTCGGTGGCGACGGCGGCACGCATCATGCCGATGTAGTCCAGTGCCTGCTGCTCCCAGGACGCGCAGCGCCGCACCGGGGACGCCGCCTCGTCGAACATCAGCAGCAGCATGTTGAGCCGGCCCGGCGGGAGGTCCGCCGGATCGCCGAGCAGCGCCACCGCCCACCGGTTCCAGGCGAGCAGGTCCAGGTGGCGGCCGAGCACCACCGCCGGGGTGTCCAGCACCCGCAGCAGCCGTCGGGTGCTCTCCGGCACCCGCTCCGGGCCGTGGTCCACCCGGGCCGGTACCGGCCGGCGGGCGGCGCGGGCCAGGGTGAACAGGTGCCGGCGTTCCTCGTCGTCGAGGGCGAGCGCGGCGGCGAGCGCGTCCAGCACGTGGTCGGACGGGCGGACCTCCCGGCCCTGCTCCATCCGCTGGTAGTAGTCGGTGCTCAACCCGGCCAGCAGCGCCAGCTCCTCGCGGCGCAGCCCGGTGACCCGGCGTCGCCCGCCCGGCTCCAGGCCGACGTCGCGGGGGTGCAGCCGGCCGCGTCGGGCGCGCAGGAAGTCACCGAGTTCGCGGGCGTACGGATGGGTCATGGGGCCAGTGTGACGCGGCCCGGACCGGGGTGGGTAGGACTGCGGGACCTAGGCGACCGGGAACGACCGAGCCCGGCCGGGTGGCCCCTAACGTCGGCGTCCCCACCCCGACCGCTCAGGAGCAGCAGATGACCTGGACCGCCGACCACATCCCCGACCAGCACGGCCGTACCGCCGTGGTGACCGGCGCGAACTCGGGCCTCGGCCTGGTCACCGCCACCGCGCTGGCCCACCGTGGTGCGCACGTCGTGCTCGCCGTCCGCGACACCGCCGCCGGCCGGCAGGCCGGCAGGCGCATCGGCGGGAACGTCGAGGTACGTGAGCTGGACCTCGCCTCCCTCGCCTCGGTCCGGGCGTTCGCGGCGGGACTGGCCGCCGCCCATCCGAGGATCGACCTGCTGGTCAACAACGCCGGTGCGGTGCTGCTCGGCCCGCGCCGCACCAGTGTCGACGGCCACGAGCTGCACCTCGCCACCAACCTGCTGGGCCACTTCGCGCTGACCGGTCTGCTGCTGGACAACCTGGCCGCCGCGCGGGCGGCCCGGGTGGTCCACCTCAGCTCGATCACCCACCGCAACGCGCACCTGGACTTCGCCGACCTGATGGGCGAGCGCGGCTACCGGGGCGCCGCCGCGTACGGCCGGTCCAAGCTCGCCACCACCGTCTTCGGCGTCGAGCTGGACCGGCGGCTGCGCGCCGCCGGAGCACCGGTGCTCAGCGTGCTGGCCCATCCCGGTGTCACCCGCACCAACCTGACCCCCCGGGCCATGGCCCACCGGGGCCGGCGTGGCCGGGTGGTCGCCTGGCTCGGCCTGCTGGCCACCCAGCCGGTGGAGTGGGGTGCGCTGCCCCAGCTGCGCGCCGCCACCGACCCGGCGGTCCGGGGCGGCCAGTTCTTCGGCCCGGCCCGGCTCTTCCAGACCTGGGGTCCGGTCACCGAGGTGCGGGCCAGCCCGGAGGCCACCGATCCCGCTGTCGGCCGGCGGCTGTGGACGGCGGCCGAGGAACTGACCGGCGTGAGCTATCTCTGACGCAGGGTCGCACTAGCATGGCTGCGGTCGGTGACGGTGGCGGAGACGAGGCGACATGGGATGGCTCGGGCGGGTGCTGGGCGGCGGGGGCCGGCAGGTCCAGGAGGATCCGGTCCGGCAGGCGGCGCTGTCGGCCGAGGTGCGGCAGCGGTACGGCACCCACGTGGCCGTCGCGCCGGCCGACCAGGTGGCGGGGATCGTCGGCCTGCTCGACGACGGTGACGGCCTGGCGGTGGCGGCCAGGATCGTCGGCGAGTTCGCCGACGCGGCCCACGCGGACCTGTCGGCCCAGACGGCGGAGCTGTACCGGCGCACCGGTCACCGGTTCCCGGTGGACCGGCGCAACTACCGGCCACTGTGGCGGGCGGCCGGTGGCCGGCTGCACTGGCCGCTGTTCGCGCTGCCGGGCGGCCTGCACCCGTACGTGCACGTCGCCGCCGCCGCCACGGTCGTCGGGACGAGGGCGACGCAGTTCGTCCGGGCGACCGACCCGCATCCGCTGCTCGCCCGCCTGTTCGAGGTGCTCGACCTCACCACCTGCGGCTGGGAGTACGGCCGGGTCCGGGTGGACCACGACGGGGCGTCGCTGGTCGGTCGGCTGATCTCCACCACCCGGGACGTCCGGGCGGCGATGAAGGAACCCCCGCCGCTGCCGCCGTCGGTGCGGGAACTCATGCGCACCAACCGGGCGGTCGACGTCTTCGACCTCACCGGCGACCGGGTCGTCGGCACGATCAACGTGGGTGGTGAGCTGCGCCCGGCGCTGTTGACCTGACGCCGTCGGGTCGACCTGCGGGTCCGGCCTGCCCGGGGTGGACGCGGTTGCCGTCCACCCCGGGCTGCCGGGTCCCGTCACACCTGCGCACCGCTCGAATCGTCGAGGGGCACGCCGTGCCGGGCCGGCAGCCTCGGTCAGGCCACGCGGTGCGGGGCGAGCCCGTTGGCGCAGTCGTCGATGGTGACGGTCTGCGAGAAGCGCAGCGCGTCCCGGCGGGCCCACCCGTTGATCCCGGTGGAGGTGTTGCGGACGAAGAACCACAGGTCACCGGTCAGCGTGGCGCAGTGGACGTCGATGTTCTGACTCGGGTACCCCTGGCCCTTGGGCTGGCAGTCCTGGTGGGGGTAGGCGCGGATGAAGGTCCCGTCGCCCCAGGAGATCCCGCCGCCGCTGTACAGATCCGGGTGCTGCCCGTGGCCGTCGCAGTGTGCGCTGGCCGGGCTGGCGGGTATCAGGGCCAGCACCGAGCCGCTCGCGGCGAGGGTCAGCGCGGAGGCGATGGAGAGGAGCCGAGATCGCATGGAAGTCTCCTGTCGATAGGTGACGATCACTGTCCACAGAGGATTGCACGGGTCGGCCAAGCCCGCACGGCGAGCGGTCCGCGCCGGGGCACCGCCGACCCGTGGGACGCCGCCTGCGGTCAGGCGAAGAGCAGGTCCAACTGGTGGTCGAGGACCGCGGTCGCCTGCGCCGGGGTGTACTGCCCGCCGAGCAGGTACACCCCCAGCCCCTCCACCAGCGCCAGCAGCCCCGCCGCGTCGTCCGACGCCGGTGACCGCGGCAGCAGCCCGGCGATGAACTCCACCAGTTGCGCGGTGTCCGGCCGCAGGCCGGGGGCCGCCGCCGGGTGCAGGGCGGTCCAGGACAGGAACGCCAACGCCACCCGTCCGTCCTCGCGCGCCGCCTCGTCCAACGGCAGCAACGCCGCAAGCAGGGTGCGCAGCAGCAGCCGGGGCCGCGGGTCCGACCCGAGCGCCGCGACCGCCGCCTCGACCCGGGCCCGACCCCGGTCCCGGACGACGGACAGCGCGAAGGCCATCATCTCGTCCTTGGTGGTGAAGTAGTGCTGCACCATGCCGGCGGACACCCCCGCCTCGGCGGCCACGTGCCGCAGGCTCACCGCCTCCAGACCCCGGTCGGCGGCGACCCGCATGAGCGCGTCCGCGATCAGCGTGCGGCGCTGACGGGGATCGACCTTCCTGGGCATCGGGGCCTACCGCGCCGTCGTCACGGTGCCGGCCGCGCCGTCCACGGTGATCATCTGACCGGTGACGATCCGCGAGGTGGCGCCCGGCACGCTGATCACGGCCGGGATGCCGTACTCGCGGGCCACCGTCGGGCCGTGCGCCATGATCGCGCCGGTCTCGGTGACCAGCGCCCCGGCGGTCAGGAACAGCGGCGTCCAGCCCGGGTCGGTGGTGGCGGTCACGAGGATCTCCCCGGGTTCGAGGTACGCGGTGGCCGGGTCGGTGACCACCCGGGCCGGGCCGGTCACCCTACCCGTCGCCGCCCCCACGCCCCGCAGCAGTCCCGCCCCGTCGGTGGGGGCCGGCAGGGTGCTCTCCACGTCGGTCCCGTCGGACAGGAGCGCCACCGGCACGACCCGGCGGCGCAGCTCACGCCGGTGGGTCGCCCGGCGTCGGGCGACCAGCCCGGTCAGGTCGGCACCGGCCAGGGCCGCCTCGACCTCGTCGAGGGTGAGGAACATGACGTCGTCCGCCGTCGGGAACAGCGTCGCCCCGATGAGCAGCAACTGCTCGCGTACGGTCCGGAGCCGGTACAGCCCGGCGAACTTGCCGGCCTCCCGCAGTCCCGCCAGCCGTCGTGCCCGCCGCAGCAGGAAAATCGCGATCCGGCCCCGGACCGGGCGACGTCGGCGGACCCGGGCGGCCAACTCGTCGAGCGCGGCCCCGGCTGCTGCGGCGGCCTCGGCGAACCGGCGGTCGGGTGCCTGCGCGGGGTCGGTCAGCCGCAGGTAGTTGGCGACGGCGGCAAGGACCGGGGTGGGGTCCTCGGCCCAACGCGGCACACCGACGTCGGCTTCGGCCGCCGCCCGGTGGCCGTAGCGGGACAGGAACCCGGACAGGCCGATCTCGGGGAGCGCGCCCCGCAGGTACCGGGCCGCCAGTTCGGCCGGTGGCGTGTCGAGGAGCAGGTCGCGGTGCTCGCGGGCGGCGCTGGCCAGCGCCCACAGTGCGAGGTCCATCTCGATCGTCACGTTGTGCGGGACGCCACGCAGCACCGCATGGACGTCATCCTCGGTGGCGACGCCCTTGAGCAGGTGGGCGGGCAGGGCCGAGGCGAGCATCCCGGCCACGATCGGCCAGGTGATGTCGTCGGCGGCACCGCCGTCGCCGTGTTCGCGGACGAACCGCAGCCGCTCGTGGGCCGTCCGCAGGTGTGCCGGTGCCACCGACTCGGCCCGTAGCCGGTCGACGGCAGCGACCAGCCGACGCCGTGCCGCGTCCGGTCGCGTCAGCGCCCGCAGGATGCCCCGCAGGGCCCGCAGCGCCGTGCCCAACGAGGCGTCCGCCGGGCGGCGGCGGGAGCCGTCACCGGACGGTGCGAACCGGGGGTCCCGCAGGACGTGCTCCATCACCGCCTGGGCGCGCGGCCCGAAGTCGACGGCCATCAGCCGGACGAGCCGTCGGCGGCCGGCCGGCCGGCGGACCAGGTCGGTCAGGTCGCCGTAGAGCCGTCCGCCGATGTCGACGATCTCCACCCGCATCCCGAGCGAGGCGACCATGGCGGCGATCATCGCGCGGAGCGTGGCCATGCCCATCGGGGTGACCGGTCGCAGCATCCCCTGCACGTTGCCGAACTCGACGTACACCCGCAGGTCGTCGGTCTGCGGCGGCGCCGGGAACAGCGTGCTGACCGGCCGCGACTGGAGCAACCACAGGGTTCCGTCGTGGTCGATGGCCCACTCGACGTCCTGTGGCCCGCCGAAGTGCGCCTGTACCCGCCGGCCGACGGCCCACAGGTCGCCCTGCCACCCGGGCTTCGACCGCCCCCCGTCGCTACCGGCCGGATCGGCGAGCACGACGCGCGTCACGTCGGTGCGGCCGTCGACGACCGTCGTGCCCGGCCCGACCTCGACGAGCATCTCGGTGCGGTTGCCGGTGACCGGGTTGGCCGTGTAGAGCACGCCGGCCCGGACCGGGGCGACCATCCGCTGCACCACCACCGCCATGCGCACGTCGGCGGGGTCGGTCCCGCGCGCCTCCCGGTAGGCCGCCGCCCGGCTGCCGTGCAGCGACTCCCAGCAGGTGCCGATCGCCGCCAGCAGGTCCGCCTCGCCCTCGACGTCCAGCACCGTGTCGTGCTGGCCCGCGAAGCTGGCGTCCGGCAGGTCCTCGTCGGTCGCGCTCGACCGCACCGCCACCGGCCCGCCGCCCAGCCGCGCGTACGCCGCCCGGACCTCGTCGCGCGGCACCACCCCGGCGCGGTGCGCCTCGGTGGTCACGCAGAAACCCTCAGGTACCCGCTCGCCAGCGCGGATCAGCTCGCCGAGACCGGCCGCCTTGCCGCCGACCAGCGGGACCAGGTCGGCGTGTGCCTCCGACAGGGGGATCACCGACACCTGCGCCTCCCGTTTGCAATACGACTGCATTGCAAAGAAGGTACGCGGGTTGCAGTGCAACTGCAATGTAAAAATCCGGCCGCATCCGGAACCAGCCGCCGGTGGGCGTGACTGACGGCTGCGGCGTTCAGCCCAGCGCCGGGACGACGATCGGCAGCCGGACGGTGAAGGTGCTGCCCTGACCCGGGACGCTCTCGACGCCGATCGTGCCGCCGTGCGCCTCGGCGAGCTTGCGGGCGATCGACAGCCCGAGCCCGCTGCCACCGGTGCTGCGGGTGCGGGAGTCGTCGGCCCGCCAGAACCGGTCGAAGATCTTCGCCTGGTCGGCGGGGGCGATGCCGGTGCCGGTGTCGGACACGGCGATGGCGAGCTGGTCGTCGCGTACCTCCAGGCGTACGACGACCGACCCGCCGGCCGGGGTGTGCCGTACCGCGTTGGCGACGATGTTGCCGACGATCTGGCGCAGCCGGGCCCCGTCGACGGCCATCTCCAGGTCGGTGCCCACCGAGGTGCCCAGCCGGACCCCGGCGGCCTCGGCCGCGCCCCGGTGCGCCTCGACGACCTGCTCCAGCAGGTCGGCCACGAAGTACGGCTCGCGGTGGATACGCAGGTCACCGGCGTCGGCGGCAGCCAGGTCACGCAGGTCGTCGATGATGTGCTGCAGCAGCAGCGCCTCGTCGAGCAGCAGGGTGAGCAGCTGCGTGTCGAGCTGCGCCAGACCGTCCTGCGCGGCCTCCAACCAGCTGCGCATGTTGGTCAACGGCGTCCGCAACTCGTGCGCCACGTCGCTGACCATGCTCCGGCGCAACGCCTCGGTCTGCTCCCGGCGGGCGGCGAGATCGTTGAGCGCGGTGGCCAGCATGCCGATCTCGTCGCGGGTGGTCACCGGCACCCGGGCCGGTTCGTCCATCGGCTGCCGGGTCGCGTCGGTGAGCGCCCGCAACGGCCGGACCAGTCGCCGCCCGACCAGCACGGTGATCAGCACGGTGGCCACCAGCACCGCCCCGGTCACCTGGGCGATGCGGACCACGTTGGCCCGGGACAGGTTGAACACCGGCTCGGAGCCGCCCTGCGCCTCGTCGGTGACGAACAGCAACGCCGGTGGCGCCACGTACGCCCGGAGCTGGGCCGTCCGGGCCTGCTGCAGGCAGCCGGCGACCTGCTGGTCGAAGCGGGTGTCGCGGCTCGGTGCCGCGGTCCGGTCGGCGCGGATGTCGACCCGGGTCGGTGCCCCCAGCTCCCTGAGGCAGGTCTTGGTCAGGGTCTCCAACTGGGCGATCCCGGCGGCCTCGCTCGGCATCGGGCGGGTCAGCTCGTCGGGCAGGCAGAACCCGACGATGCCCCGGTCCTTCGGGTCGCTCACCTGAACCGAGGCGCGGCCGGCCGGATCCACCACGACCCGCGCGTCGGCCCTGGACTCGGCGCGCACGCAGCCCAGTTGCCGCTCGGCCAGCTCCCGGATGTTGTTGCTCTCCCGCTTGGTCAGCCGGTACGGCCCGACCGCGCGCGGATCGACCCGTTCGGTCCCGCCGGTCAGCCCCAGGTCGACCTGCAGCGGGTCGACGGTCGCCGACGGCCGGGCGGTCTGCAACGACGGGCCGTCCGGGGCGGAGTCGGCGATCACCTGCCGGTCCGGGGTCATCAGGGTGATCCGCCGTTCGAGCCGGTCGGCCCGCTCGGCGAGGACCGCGTCGACCCCGGTCCAGTCCCGGTGGGTCGCCGCGTGGTCCAGCAGCGTGTCGTAGATGCTCTTGTCGTCGGCGAGCGAACGCCCCTGCTCCTGTTGGATCGCCCGCGTGGTCGACTGCACGGCCAGCCAGGTCGTCGCCAGGATCGCGCAGATCGCGACCAGCAGCGAGGTGGCCAGCAGCCGCACCACCAGGCTGCGGTGCAGGGGGACCCGCTGCTGCCTGGTCACGACGTGCCGGCGCTGAGCTTGTAGCCGACGCCGTAGACGGTCAGCAGCTGCTGCGGCCGGCGCGGATTCGACTCGATCTTGCGGCGCAGGTTCATCACGTGGACGTCGATGGTGCGTCCGGTCGACTCCCGGTCGACGCCCCGGGTGTGTTCGAGCAGTTGCACCCGGCTGAACACCCGGCCGGGCTGCCGGATCATCGCGGCGAGGATGGCGAACTCACCGGCGGTGCAGTCGACGGTGGTGTCCCCGGCGGTGACCAGGCGTCGGGACTCGTCGACGGTGAGCCGCCCGAGCCGGTGCACCGGTGACTCCTGGGGCGTCGTGCGCACCCGCCGCAGCAGGGTACGCACCCGGGCCACCAGCTCACGCGGGCTGTACGGCTTGGTCATGTAGTCGTCGGCGCCCAGGTCCAGCCCGCGCAGCAGGTCGTCCTCGGCGGACCGCGCGGTCAGCATCAGCACCGGCACGTCCGACTCCTGCCGCAGGATCCGGCAGACCTGCATGCCGTCCAGTTTCGGCAGCATCACGTCGAGCAGGAGAAGGTCGAACACCTGCTCCCGGGCCTGACGCAGCGCCGTCTCACCGTCGGCCACCACCGTCGCCCGGTGACCCGCCGCGGTGAGGTAGCGGCGCAACGCCTCGGCCTGCCGCGGATCGTCCTCCGCGAGCATCAAGTGTGCGCACATGCTGGGGAATATAGAGCAGGTCAGGGGCGACGCGGATCCAGCGGAAGGCGGTGACACCGGGCACCTCTCGGTCCGTGCGCAGTTCGTCGGGCGGGTGACGGGGAGATCCGACGTTCGTGAGAAAAAGGTCATGCCCGGCCTTGACCGGTTCCTGACAAACCGGTGGCACCATCGCCGGCGGACGACCGTCGGCGGCGTCGCCCGGGGGTGGGCGACACCGCCGGCCGGGGCGGCTACTTCCGCTTCGCGGCGACCTCACGCTCACACGCCGGGGAGTACTTCAACCCCTTGGAGATCGACTCGGAGTCGTTGTTCTTGCCGCCGAAGGCCCAGCCCGTGCCGTCGGCACCCACCTCGACATACCGGACGCCCTTGCCCTTGAGGCACTTCACCACGTCCCGGGCGAAGTCCTTCGCCTCCGGGTTGGCCGGGTCGAACTCCCACGGCGGCAGCGGCATCAGGTGCTCACACGCCTTTCCCGCCTCGCTGATCCCGTCCGCGCCGGTGCCGTCGCTGCGCCGCTTGGTGATGTCGACGCCGTGCTCGGTCAGGCACTTCGTATACGGTTTGAGGCGTTCCTTCTGGTCCTCCGGGGTGTCGTCGAGGCGTTCCCGTGGCCGCTCGTCCTGCGGCGTCGTCGCCGACGCGGCGGGGATGGGCGTGCTGGTCTGGAGGGTGGCCACCTCCGCCCCACCGGTGTTGCCGGCGGCGACGGGCGGGTCCTCGTCAGCGGCCGAGCACCCGCCGACCAGCAGTACGGCGCCGCACAACGCAGCCATCAGTTGCTTTCTCATCGTCACGCCTCCGGTCAGCTCTGCGGCGATCTCGCCGGGGCCCAGCATCACCGTCGACTGTCAGGAAGCTGTTTGCCGCGACGGGCCTGCCCCACGGGTGTCGTACCGGTGGGGAAGACTGGCGGGCATGGCGGAACGGGACGATCCGAAGGCGGCACTGCGGCACTACCTCCAGACCACCCGCGACGACCTGGTGTGGAAGCTGGAAGGGCTCGACGAACGCGAAGCCCGGCTGCCCCGCACCCCCACCGGCAACAACCTGCTGGGCCTGCTCAAGCACTGCCTGAACGTGGAGGCCGGCTACTTCGGCCCCACCTTCGGCCGGGAGTTCCCGTCGCCCGGCGAACTGGTCCCCATGGCGGCGTACGACGAGGACCCGCAGGCGGACTGGTACGCGCGGGCGGACGAGACGAAGGACGGACTGCTCGACCTGTACCGCCGGGTGGCCGAGTTCGCCGACCTGACGATCGCCGAGTTGCCGCTCGACGCGCCGGGGCGGGTGCCGTGGTGGCGGCCGGGGCACCAGGAGGTGACCCTGCACCAGATCATCATCCACGTGACCTGCGATCTCGCCCGGCACGCCGGCCACGCCGACATCCTGCGCGAGCAGCACGACGCGACGGTCGGCTGGCGACGGGAGAACCCGCAGGTCATCGACGACCAGGAGTGGCCGGCGTACGTCGCCAAGCTGACCGCGCTCGCCGACCGGTTCGCCTGACGCCGACCGGTCCACCCCCCGGGAGGAGGGGGACGGTCCGTCCCGCCTGCGCTCAACCGGTGGCGGCGAGCGTCGCCGGGCGGGCCGCCGCGACCGGACCCGGCCGCCGCCGCCGGATCAGCCACTCGGCGACGAGCAGGTTGAGCGTCCAGGCCGCCCCCATGAGCAGCGCCCGGGACAGCTCGGTGGTCGGCCCCACCGCCAGCGCCCATGTCGACAGCAGCACCGCCTGGGTCCCCGCGCCCTGCGCGATCGCGTAACCCCGCATCATCCAGGCCCGGTGCTGGGACAGCCGTCGCCGTCGGACGGCCACGAAACCGGCGGCGACGGCGACGAACATGCCGGCGGCGAACAGGTACCGCAGCACCATGAGCAGCGGGCCGTCGCCCGGCGGCAGCGGATAGGTGGCGTTCATCCACCATCCGGACGCGGCCACCACCAGTCCACAGCCGACCAGCGCCCGGCCCGCCCGGCGGTGCCACGCCCGGTGGTGGTCCCGGAACCCCGGTGCGAACTGGAACGCCCCCAGCAGGCTGAACGTGACGGCGGCGACGATGTGCAGCAGCACCGGGACCGGCGCGGCGAAGAAGCGTTCGTTGGCGGGGGTCACCTCGGCCGCACCGGACAGGGATGCCACCCGCAGCGCGCTGCCGAAGGTGGGGGCCGCGCTGAGCACGATGAGCCCGGTGAGGAGGGGCCAGTCCCGTCGTCGCGTCGTCATGACCCGAGCATGGCGACCGGGGCCGGCCGGCTCATCGGTCCACGGGCCGCCGTCGGACCGGCCGATGGTCGGGGTCGTCGGCCGTACTTTCGGCGGCGTCCACCCTCGACCGTCCCGCCGGGGCCACGCCGCCGTTGGAGATCGGCTCAGCCGCCGCGCAGCCGGTCGGTCTCGTACGCCCACATCGCGACCTCGACCCGGTTACGGGCCCCCAGCTTCGCCATCAGGCTGGCGACGTGCGTCTTGACCGTGCTCAGCGTGATGTGCAGCTCGGCGGAGATCTCGGTGTTGGTGCGTCCCCGGGCCACCGCGCCCAGCACCTGCTCCTCCCGGTCGGTGAGCCGGTCGACCGGCTGGCGGGGCGGGGTGGCCGGGCCGGCGTCGGCGAACGCCCGCAGCAGCCGGGTGGTGACCTGCGGCGCGATCAGCGCGTCCCCGGCGGCCGCCGCGTGGACGGCCTGGGTGAGCAGGGCCGGGCCGCAGTCCTTGAGCAGGAAGCCCCGGGCCCCGGCGCGCAGCGCGGCGTAGACGTACTCGTCGAGGTCGAACGTCGTGATGACCACCACCGCCATCGGGTCCGCGACCCCCGGACCGGCCAGCAGCCGGGTCGCCTCGATCCCGTCCACGCCGGGCATCCGGATGTCGAACAGGCACACGTCGGGGCGCAGCCGCCGGGCCAGCTCGACCGCCCGCTGCCCGGTGGCCGCCTCGCCGACGACCTCGACGTCGGGCTGCGCGGCGAGGATCATCGCCAGCCCGGTCCGCACGATCTCCTGGTCGTCGGCCACGAGCACCCGTACCCGGGTCCTGCCGCTCATGCCACGGCCCGGGGCAGCGCGGCGGTGACCGTCCACCCGTGGTCCCGGTCGGGGCCGGCGTCGAGGGAGCCGCCGAGCAGGTGGGCCCGTTCCCGCATCCCGACCAGCCCGTAGCCGTCGCGTCCGGGTGCCGGCGGGCCGACACCGTCGTCGTAGACCCGCAGCCGCACCGTGTCCTCGTCGGCCACCACCCGGACGGTGATCCGGGTCGCGTCCCGGGCGTGCCGGCGGGCGTTGGTGACCGACTCCCGGGCCAGCCGGCAGATCGTGGCCGCCACCGGGGCCGGCAGTCCGTCCAGGTCGCCGACCAGGTCCACCTCGACGGCCGGACCGTCCCCGGTCCGGTCCGCCAACTGCCGCAGGTCGGCGATGCGGAGGCTCGGCTCCCGGTCGGCCGGCTCGTCGCGCCGCAGGGCCCGGACCAGGGTGCGCATCTCGGTCAGGGCCTGGCTCGCCTCCGTCTCGATCAGCCGTAGCGCGTCGGCGGCGGCCGAGGGTCGGGTCTCCAGCAGGGCGAGTCCGGCCTGGGCCCGGACGGCTATCGCGGACACGTGGTGGGCGACGGTGTCGTGCAGGTCGCGGGCCAGCCGTTCCCGCTCGCGCAGCGTCACCTGCTCGACCTCCCGCCGTCGGGCCCGGTCCCGCCAGCGCAGCGCGGCCCCGACCGCGAGCGCCGCCGCGACCACCCCGGCCCCGCCCAGGGCGTCGTCCGGGCCGAGGTGGCCGACCACAGTCGACCAGGTGAGCTTCGCGGCGACGAGGGTCGCGCCGAACCCCGCCTCCCGCCCCGACCCCCAGCGGGTCAGCGCGAACACCGCCAGCAGCAGGTAGGCAAGCGTGTGCAGGCCGAGGTCGCCACCGACGACGACCTCGCCCACGGCGCAGACCGGGAAGGCGACGAGCGTCACGAGCAGCGGCCGGCTCCGCCGCCACAGCAGGACCGGGGCGAGACCGACACCGATCAGGACCGGCACGGCCGCCGGCTGCGGCAGGGTGCCCCACCGGGCGAGCCCCTCCACCAGCGCCGCCGCCGCGAGCAGGGCGACCAGCGCCCCGTCGCGCCACCCGTGCGGCGCAGGGCGTGCCGGGCGGGGCTCACGCCACCAGGATCGCAGCAGCTCGCGCACGGGGAAATCGTACGGGCGGCGGGCATCTGTCCGGTGCCCCGGCGGCGCGGGTGGGCAGCGTCGTCGGGGTGCCCTCCCGGGGTCAGCCGGCCGGCAGCAACCGGGCGAGCGCGTTGCGGACGGCGACACCCGGGCGACTCCTCGGGACCAGCACCGACGCCACGAGGCCGGTGGTCCGCCCGCGACGGTCGGTGCGGCGTCGGTGCTCGGCCTCGTAGCGGCGCAGGGCGGCGGCGGGTTCGTTCCCGGCGAGGGCGGCGGCCAGGGTACGGGCCCCGGCGATGGCCAGGCTCGACCCGTCGCCGAACAACGACACCGAGGCCGCCGCGTCGCCGAGCAGCGTCACCCGCCCGCTGGACCAGCACGGCAGCACCACCCGGGTGACCGCGTCGAAGTAGAGGTCGTCTGCCTGTCGGGCCCGGGCCAGCAACTCGGGGATCCGCCAGCCACGTTCCCGGGCGTACGCGTCGGTGAGGATCTGCCGGTGCCGGGCCGCGTCGGTGTGGTCGAAGTCGACGACGGCGGGGTGCCGGAAGATGAAGGCGACCCCCGCCTCGCCCCGGACCGGGTGGATCGCGACGAGCCGGCCCGGTGTGTTGTGCAGCAGGACGTCGTGGGGGTGCTGCGGTGCCTCGCCGAGCAGTGTGGTGGCCACGTAGAGGCCGAGGTGGCGGACGACGTCGCGCTCCGGCCCGAAGGCGAGCCGGCGGACCGTCGAGTGCAGTCCGTCCGCGCCGACGACCAGGTCGAACCGGCGAGGCGGGCCGGTGGCGAAGGTGACGTCCACCCCGTCGGGGTCCTGGTCGAGTCGGGTGACCGTGTCGTCGTACCGGAACTCGGCGTCGTCGCGGGCCGCGTCGTGCAGGATGCGGGCGAGGTCGGCGCGGGGCACCTCGATCTCCGCCGTGCCGGCCGGGCTGCGGGTGGCGGGCATCGCGATGCGGCGACCGGGCCGGCCCGCCGGGTCGACGATCCGCAGCCCGGTGGCGTGCGTGGCCGCCGCCCGCAGGGCATCCACCACGCCCATCTGTTCGACCACCGGCAGGGCCGGTCCGCGGACGTCGACCGGGTTGCCGCTGGAGCGCTGCCCGGCGGCGCGCTCGACCACCGTGGGCCGCCACCCCGCGCGGGCCAGCCAGTAGGCGAGGGTCGGGCCGGCCACGCCGGCCCCGGAGATGAGTACGGTACGCATGACCCGAACTTTTCCGCACTCAGTGCAGAAATGCAATGAGTGCGGATTTGCGTTCGGTGCGCTAAGGTGTGCCGATGTCCCTCCGCGACCGCAAGCGGGCCCGCACCCGGCAGGCGCTTGTCGACGCCGCCGTCGACCTGTTCGGACGCCAGGGCTACGAGGCGACCACCATCGCCGAGATCGCCGCCGCCGCCGACATCGGCACCCGCACCTTCTTCAGTTACTTCCCGAGCAAGGAGGATCTGCTCTTCCCGGAGGCCGACCGTCGGGTGCGCGTCGCGGTCGACGCCATCGCCGGCCGGTCGCCGGGCGAGGAACCGGCCGAGGTGCTGTTGCGCGCGCTGCGGCAGGCGAACGACGAGAGCGGGGACATGACCGGTCCCCTCGCCGCGCTGCGGATCCGGCTGACCATGGAGGTGCCCGCCGTCCGGGGTCGGTCCCTGCAACTGCAGTGGGAGAGTCAACGCGAGATCGCCCGGCACCTCGCCGCCGCCTATCCCGACCGCCTCGACGAGGTCAGCGCCGCCGCCCTGGTCGGCGCGTTCGTCGGCGCGGCCACCGCCGCCCTGACCACGCTCCTGGAGGACCCGCGCCGCCGCGCCGACCCGGCCGCGATCCGCGCGTCCCTCCAGCAGGCCACCGAGGTCGCCCTGCGCCCGTGGACGCCCCGGCCCTGAGCCGCGCCCCACCCACCGGGGCCGGTCCGTCGGCGGTGCCGTGATCCGCGCGGGGCCGACCGTGTCGGCGGATCCGGGTACGGTTTCCGGTGCCCGGCCGGCACGCCCGCCGGCGGCACGTCGCCGGCCGACCGGCGGTCGACCGTGGAGGGAGCGAGCGTGACGCAGCGCAGAGCACTGGTGGTACGCGGCGGCTGGGAGGGGCACCAGCCGGTCCGGGCGACGGAGCTGTTCCTGCCGTTCCTGGCGGACAACGGCTACACGGTACGGATCGAGGAGTCCACCGCGGTCTACGCCGACGCCGACGCGATGGCCGGCACCGACCTCGTCGTGCAGTGCATGACGATGGCCGAGATCACCGCCGACGAGGTGGCCGGCCTGCGCGCGGCGGTCGTCGCCGGGACGGGCCTGACCGGCTGGCACGGCGGCATCGTGGACGCGTTCCGCGCCTCGTCGGACTACCTGCACCTGGTGGGCGGCCAGTTCGCGACCCACCCCGGGCGGGAGCCCTGCGAGCGGCAGGGCGGGGAACAGGACAACTTCCTGCCGCACACGGTGACGGTCACCGACCTCGGCCGGGAGCATCCGATCACCGCCGGGATCGCCGACTTCGAGCTGGTCACCGAGCAGTACTGGGTGCTGCACGACGACCTGGTCGACGTCCTCGCCACCACCGTCCACCCCACCCGGGACTGGCACCCCTGGCACCGGCCGGTCACCTCACCGGCGATCTGGACCCGACGCTGGGGCGCCGGCCGGGTCGTCGTGACGACCCCCGGGCACAGCCTCGACGTGCTGGAGCACCCGTCCGTGCGGACCGTCATCGAGAGGGGCATGCTGTGGGCGACCCGCACCGCGTCGGCGTCGTAGGGCTCGGGGTCATCTCCCGCGCCTATCTGGACACCCTGGCCCACCACCCCGAGCTGCGCATCGTCGCGGTGGCCGACCTCGACGCCGACCGGTCGGCCGCGGCCGCTGCGGCCCTCCCCGACGCCGAGGCGATGAGCGTCGCGCGCCTGCTCGACCACCCCGACGTGCAGACGGTGCTCAACCTCACCATCCCCGCCGCCCACGTGGAGGTCTCGCTCGCCGCGATCGACGCCGGCAGGCACGTGTACGTCGAGAAGCCGCTCGCCGTGGAGTTGCCGCAGGGCCGCACGGTCCTCGACCGGGCCGCCTCGGCCGGGGTGCGGGTGGGCTGCGCGCCCGACACCGTCCTGGGCACCGGCACCCAGACGGCCCGCGCGGCGATCGACGGCGGGCTGATCGGGCGTCCGCTGGCCGCCTCGGCCGTCATGGTCACCCCCGGGCACGAGCGGTGGCACCCCCACCCCGACTTCTACTACGCCCCGGGTGGCGGCCCGTTGCTGGACATGGGTCCCTACTACCTGTCAGCGCTGATCCACCTGCTCGGTCCGGTGCGCGCGGTGACCGGGGCGGCCAGCCGGCTGCGCCCGGAACGGGTCATCGGCAACGGCCCGCGCCTCGGCGAGCGCGTCCCCGTCCTGGTGGACACCCACGTGTCGGGCGTGCTCGAACACGACAGCGGGGTGCTGTCCACCATCACCACCAGTTTCGAGGGGGTGACCACGACGGCCGCGCCGATCGAGGTGCACGGCGAGACCGGCACCCTCGCCGTACCCGACCCGAACTACTTCGACGGCGAGGTCCGGCTGTGCCCGCTCGGCGGCGACGGCTGGCAGGTGCTCGCCCCGTCGGCGGGTTACCAGGCCGGTGCCCGGGGCCTCGGGCTGATCGACGCGGTCCGGGCCGACGCCACCCGGGCCCCCCGGGCGGGCGGTGACCTGGCGTTGCACGTCCTCGACACGATGACCGGGCTGCTGCGGTCGGCGGCCGAGGGCCGGCGGATCGCACTGGGCACGACGGTGCGGCGACCCCATCCCGTGCCGTTCACCTCGGCCGAGGACTGGCAGGGCCGTGCGGGGACGACAGGAGGCGGCGCGGGCTCCCGCTGACCCGCACCGCCCGACCCACCTCGACCGTCCGGGTGTCCGACCTGGACGAAAGGCCACTTCCATGTGCGTCGGGCGGCGTCACCTGCGTAGAACGGAGGCATGGCCGACGAGGTGACCGTTCCGCTGCTGCCCTGTGCCTCCATCGACGACACCCTCGCCTTCTACGAGGCGCTCGGTTTCCACACCACCTACCGGCAACGCCGACCCAACCCGTACGTGGTCGTCCAATGGGAGGACCTGTGCCTGCACTTCTTCGAGCTCGCCGGCTTCGACCCGGAGCAGTCGTACGGCTCGTGCCTGGTCGTCACCCCCGACATCGAGGGCATGCACCGGGCGTTCGCCGCCGGACTGCGCGCCGCCTACGGCAGGGTGCCGGTGTCGGGCCGGCCCCGGATGACCCGGCCCCGGGCGCGTCGTAACGCCGACGGGGTGACGGGGTTCAGCATCGTCGACCCGGGCGGCAACTGGGTCCGTGTCGTCCACCGGGGTGGCGCTTCGTCGGCGCCGCCCGTCGGTCGGCTGGCCCGGGCGTTGGCCGACGCCGTGGTGCAGGCCGACTCGCGGGGTGACCTGCGTCAGGCCGTCCGGATCCTCGACGGCGCCCTGACCCGCCACGGCGCGGCTGACGATCCGGTCGTCCACGTGGAGGCCCTGGTCTACCGTGCGGAACTGGCGCTGGGCCTGGACGACCCGGCGACCGCGGCCGAGCTGTTGGACCGCGCCGGTCGGGTGGCGCTCACCGCCGACGAGGCGCGACGGACCGCGTCCGCCCGGGAGAACGCCGCCGCGCTGGCAGCCACCCTGGGTTAGCTAGCCGTCGGACAGGTCCCGGGCGAGGCAGACGGTGCCGTCCGGGCTGGCCACCGGCACCGGTCGGTAGCCCATCCGCTGGTAGAGGTCGATGTTGCGCCGGCTCCGGACGCCGGTGAACAGCAGCATGCGGCGGCACTGCGGCCCGGCGGTCGCCTCGGCGGCGCGCAGCAGCCACCGGCCCAGCCCCCGACCGCGCAGGTCGGGTACGACGGCGAGCCGCCCGAGGTGGCAGTCGGTGCCGTCGGTGCGGGTCCGCACCATGCCCAGCAGCCGACCGTCGCGCCAGAGGCCGATCGTGTGCCAGTCCGCCAGCCACTGCCGCACCTCCGGCACCGACTCGTGCAGCGGGGGGATGGCCAGGGTGTCGTTGACCAGTGCCTCCTCCGTCCAGCAGCACCGTTGCAGCACGGTGACCTCGGGCGCGTCGTCACCGGTCAGCCGTCGGGCGTAGGAGCCGGGTAGCGGGCCGGGGGTGGCCCGGTCGCGTTCGCGCATCGGCCGCAGGGCGTGGGCGAGCCGGACCACCTCGTCCAGCAGGGCGGCACCGGCCGCATCGCGGTCGGCGTCGGGCCGCAGCCGGCCGTCGCGTACGGCGTCGCTGATGCGGACGGCGACCGTGGTGCCCGTCGGGACCATGCGCAGGGCGGTCACCACCTGCTTGGCGTGCTCGACGGCGCGGGTGCCGGCCGAGGTGTGGCCGTAGCTGACGAAACCGATCGGCTTCCACGCCCACTCGACGGCGAGGTAGTCCAGCGCGTTCTTCAGCGTCGCCGGCATCCCGTGGTTGTACTCCGGGGTGACGGCGACGAATCCGTCCGCCGCGTCGACTGTCGCGCTCCACCGGCGGGTGTGGTCGTGCCGGTGGACGCCCGACGACGGTGATTCCTCCTCGTCGAGGAACGGCAGGTCAAGGTCGCCGAGCGCCACCGGGACCACCTCGACGTCGAGTGCCGCAGCCCGGGGGGTGACCGCGTCGAGCAGCCACCGGCTCACGGCGGGACCGAGTGCGCCGGGACGGGTGGCGCAGGTCAGCGCGAGGATACGGAGCGGTTTCGTTGACATGGAAACGAAGGCTAGATGCTAGATTGATTACATGTCAACAAAGTCGGGGTCTGTGCGGTGGCTGACGCCCGCCGAGGAACGCGCCTGGCGGGCCCTGCGACGCGTGATGGTCGCCGTCCAGGCCGGCACCGCGCACGACCTGGCGACGATCGGCCTGTCCGAGGCCGACTACGAGGTGCTGAGCACCCTGTCGGAACAGCCAGCGCAGACCAGCACCCTCGGCGTGCAGGCCGACAAGATGGGCTGGTCGCGCAGCCGGCTGTCCCGGCACGCCAGCCGGATGGAAGCGCGCGGACTGCTGCGCCGCGCACCCGACCCGGCCGACGGACGTGGTTGCCTGCTCGTGCTGACCGGGCCGGGGATGACCGCCCTGCGCGACGCCGCACCGGTCCACGTCGAGTCGGTACGGCGGCACCTCGTCGACCGGCTCACCCCGCAGGACTTCGCCGCCCTGGAACGGATCGCCGGTCGACTGGCGCAGCCCCGGCCCGACGACGACCCCGACGGACCACCGCCCGCTCGACACCCCCCGGCATGACCACCCGCCCGGGTCGGCATCGTCCGTCGTGGACCCCACGCCGCGTCCGGAGCAGTGCCGGGCCCACGCTCACTTGACGACGTGAAACTCAGGGTGGGCGATCCAGGCGGTCATCGCCGGCGCGTCAAGATAGACGGCATCGCCGACGCGGACGCAGCGGCCCGCGCCGGCAAGGTGCGCAAGCAGCTCCGCCGAGGGTGGAGTGCGGAACTCCACGAACACCCAGCCGTCGGTCCGCCGTGCCACCCGCTCGGCGACGCGGGCCAGGGCGGGCCGCCCGGCGACATCGTTGACGAGGATGTGCAGCACGACGTCACAGCGCATGACGGCACCGGCCACCCGCGCAAGCAACTCGAGCTCGGCGGCGTCGACCTCGCGGTCCGGTGCCTGAAGGTCGTATCCGTAGGGCAGACCCCCGGCGGACAGCCAGTAGTCGGGGTCGGGTTCGTACCGGACGAGGCCCTCGGCCGCCATCTCCTCCAGCAGGACCGGCTCGACACACCCGGCGGTGCACGGACTCAGCACGCTCAACGCCGTCCCACCCACGGCGTGCAGTAGACAGCATCCGGCCGGGCTACCGCCACCCGGCACCGCAACGTCCGCGGCACGCCGTCGTCCGAGGCATCCGCACACCGGGCACCTCCCGACCACGAGGACGGTCCCGGGACGCCTGCGCTAGATCGGGAAGCGCCCGTGCCGCCAGTGCCAGTGGCCGCCGGCGGCCAGGTGGTCGATGATCGCGCGTTGCAGCACCGTGCGCCGGGGCAGTTGGTCGAGCGGCGTGCTGAGCGTACGGAAGGCGAACCGGCGCACCTCGACGTCGGCGTCCGGCCCGTCGGCCGGCACGTAGGGGAGCAACTCGAACCGGCGCTGGAACCGGATGATGTTGGAATCCTCGGGCAGGTAGTCGCGCAACTGCGGGTCGAGCAGCCAGGAGCCGCAGGAGAACGCGGTGTGGTGCTCGTCGGGGAAGTGCCGGGGAAAGAACTCGCGGGCCGCGTCGAGCGACGCGTCGACCGCCTCCGGGCTCATCGGCCCCGCATCGGGGACGTGCAGGCCGATTGTGGTGCCGGACCGCTCGTGCTGGAGCCGGCCCAGCTCGTAGAGGCCGCCCCGGACGTGCAGGGTGAGCCAGCTCTGCATGACCGGCCAGCCCTCGCCGCGCATCCGCCTGTCGATCGCCAGGTTACGACCCAGGTCGGCGAGGGTCGCCCAGGTGACGGACCCGGCGACGCCGTGCTCGCGGTGGAACCCGCGGACCACGTCGACCAGGGCGAGGTAGGCGTACACGTAGAGGTGCCGCCAGGCGGGCCCCCGGTCGCGGGGCAGCTCCGGGCCGGGCGACAGCCACTCGTGCCCGCCGAGGTCGGCGCGGACCAGGGCGGTCGAACGGTCCAGCAGCCAGCGCAGCTCCGGCGTCCACAACGGAGAGCCGGGGTCCGGCCAGCCGGCCATGATCTCGGCTGCGTCGTCCGGTCGTACCGCCAGCCGGTCGAGCATCGGGGGCGCGTCGGCCTTGGCGGGCAGCGGGGCCGCCGGCCGGTCACCGGCGAGCCGGTGCACCCGCTCGACCTCCGCGACGGGCACCCCGAGTCGGGCGGCGGTGTCGTCCAGGTCCACCGGCTGATCCTACCGGCCGGCCGTCGGGCGACGACCGCGAGCGGGAGCGCGAAGACGGCCGCCGTCAGCCAGGCGTACGGCTGCCAGTGGTGGTGGGGCGCGCACGGTCGGCACCGCGCGGAGGCCGCCGACTGATCCCCGCGACACCGGCCGTTCCCACCCTCACCTGTTGCCGTTCCCGGCGGGCCGGGTCCGGCGGGAGCGGGCGGTGGCGGCCACGAGCAGGGTCGTCACGAGGGCGCCGACGGTGGTCAGGCCGGCCACCCGTGCCGAGCGGGACGGCCCGGGGACGGTGGGCACGTCGACCGGCCCCGCCGGGACCGGCACCGGCGGGCTGGCCTGACGGGGGGCGAGCGCGGCGACCGCCGCGTACGCGTCGAGTGTCCCACCGCCGACGCCCAGGTCCGGCCCGCCGCCCGGTGGGGGGATCGCGGTCCGTTCCAGGCGGGCGCGGACCTCGGCCTGGGACAGCTCCGGGTGGTACGACCGGACCAGCGCGGCGACCCCGGCGACGTAGGCGGCGGCCACGGCCGCGCCACCGACGGTGTAGTGGCCGGACCCGCGTGGGGCGACGCCCAGCCCGGCTCCCGGGGCGGCGAGGTCGGTGCCCGCGCCGGCCGCCACCGGACCGGACCCCCCGTCGACACCGACCGCGTTCACCGCCAGCACCGCTGCGAACCCGGCGGGATAGCCGACCGGCGGGTCCCCACCGTTGTCCCCACCCCGGTCGGTGACGGCGGCGACCACCAGGATGTCCCGGTCCACCGCGGCCTGCACGGCAGCGGCCAGGTCGGGGGTCGCGGTGGTGACCCCGGTGGCGACGAGGATCACGTCCGCCCCGGCGGTGGTGGCCCGCCGGATGCCGGTGGCGAGCCGGGCCGGGCTGATCCGGCGGTTCGCGTCGGTGATCCGGACCGGCAGGATCCCGGCCTCCGGGGCGAGGCCGGTGGGGCCTTCGCCACTGGCCGGCCGGGCCGCGACGATCCCGGCCAGCGCGGTGCCCCGGCCGGCGCAGTCGCTGTCCGCCCGCCCGCCGGTGACGTCGACACCCGGTCGTACGGCACCGGCCAGGGCGGGTGCGGCGGCGCTGACGCCGGAGTCCACGACGGCGACCAGCACCCCGGCGCCCCGGGTCAACGGCCAGATGGTCTGCGGGGCGAGCAGGCGCAACGCCCAGGGGGTTTCCCGGGCCGTCACCGGGGACGGCCCGACACAACCGCCCGCCGTCGTGGGTAGCGGCGGCGGCTCCCCGGCACCGGCGGCCGGGACCGGTGGGGCGACGAGCACCCCGACGGTGACGAGTGCCCCGGCCACGACGGCGCGACCACGACGGCGGCCCGCACCGGTCACGCCAGTGCCCCCGGCTCGCGCAGTGCCCCCGGCTCGCGCAGTGCCCCCGGCTCACGCAGTGCCCCCGGCTCGCGCGGCACCACCGGTTCCTGTGGTGCCAGCGGTTCCTGCGGCACCAGCGGTTCCTGTGGTGTCATCCGTGCCTGCGGTGCCGCCGGCACCTGCGCAGCGACTGGTGCCGCCGGTTCGTGCCGGACGTCCGGCACGTGCAGGCTCCGCCGTTCGTGGTGCGTCGCCGGCACCGGAAGGACCACTGGTGCGGCGACCTCGACAGTGGCCGGTCCGTGGTGGGTGAGCCGTCGGGCCCGTCTGGCGAACACCCCCACCACCGCCAGCAGGAAGAGCCCGAGCCCGCCGGCCACCAACGCCGGCCAGAGAGCGGAACCGGATCGGGCCGGTGACACCGCCTGGGCCGGGTCGGGGCTGACCGCCGCCAGCGGATCGATCAGGCCCCAGCCGTTCTCCGGGCTCGGACTCGACCGGGTCCCCGGGTCGGCGGTGGCGCTGATCCGACGCGCCACCTGCACGGCGTTCGTCCCGGGCCGCGCCGAGCGGACCAGCGCGGCCACCCCGGCGACATAGGCCACGGCGTACTCGGTGCCGGTACGGGCCCGGGGGGCGGGGTCACCGACACCGAGCGTCGCCACGTCGAGGCCGGGCGCGGTGACGTCGACCCCACCAGCCGGGTACGCCAGCACGGGCCGCAGGTCGGGGCCGACCCCGGCGACCCGGAGCAGACCCTCCTGGGCGACGGCCGCGGTGCCGTCGGTGGTGGCCGGGGCGACCACCACCACGTCGTGCGCCACCGCCGAGCGCACGGCCTCCGTCACGGCCGGGTCGGTGAGTCTGGCGTACCCGCCCAGTGCGATCACTGTCGCGCCGGCCGAGACGGCGACCTCGATCCCGAGGGCGGTTCGTGACGGATCGGCGCCGGTGCCGTCGGCGACGATCCGGACCGGCAGGATGGCCGCCTCCGGGGCCACGCCGACCGCCGGCGGTGCGGGCGAGCCGGCACCGGAGTCCGCCCCGATCACGCTCGCCATCGCGGTGCCCGTACCCAGGCAGTCGGTGTCGGCGCGGGCCTTGCCGGTGATGACGTCCGACCCGGGCGCCACCCGCCCGGCCAGGGCCGCAAGCTCGCCGTCGACGCCGGAGTCGACCACCGCCACCAGCGCCCCGGCCCCCGTGCCGTGCTCCCAGGCGCGTGCCGTGGAGAGTTTCGTGGCGGCCCAGTTCGACCCGCCGCCGCCGGAGATGGCAGCGGCACACGTCGGGGTGCCCGCCCGGGGAACAGGCCGGGCCGGTGCCGCCTTCGGCGGGTCCGTCGGCAGCAGACCGTAGCGGACCTCGTCGCCGAAGGCGTCCCAGGGCAGCACCAGCAACCATCCGGCGACCAACTGCTGCCCGACGGCGGTGAGCCGCCCGCCGTCGGGTTGACGGCGGCCCTCGTTGAGCCGGTAGATCTCGTCGGCCCGGTCGGGGTCGGCCAGGAACCGGGCAGCCACCCCGGCCAGGTTCGTCACCGCGCCCTCCGACCCCGTGCTCTCCGACCCCGCGCCCACCGGGTAGTACTTCACATAGGTCGGGGGCGGCGGTGGGGCCGCCCGGACCGGGGTGAGGGGGGCGATCACCAGCACGCCGGTCGCCACGAGGCAACCCAGCGAACGGGCCCAGGAAAGCAGCAACCGGGTCATGCACCGTCTCCTCGTCGTGGGTGGGCAGCGGTCGGCGTGACGCCCCGGACCGGAGGTGCCGTGGACGCGGCCCCCCGGGCCCACAACGGTGCGCGACCGGTCACGGTTCACCACGCTCGACGGGAAAACCGCCCTCGCGGGCCGAGCGACCTCCGCTGCCCGGGACGACGGCACCGACGAGCTCGGCGACAGCAGCGGGGGCGGTGGTCGGCCGGACGGTCACCGCCCAGCGGGCCCGCAGCGCCCGGCCGACGACGACCGGCACCAGCCGGTGCCCGGTCAGGGTGGCGATCCGGTGGGCGAAGGTCAGTTCCGGGCCGGACAGGGCGGCCATGCACAACACCCCGGGGCCGTCCGGCAGATCCGCCTCGTCGGTGGGGAAAGCCGCCCGGTGTGCCCAGCCTTCGGGCAGGTCCGGTCCGAACAGGTCGCCGACCACGGTGACCGTGTGCCCGGCGGCGTACACCTGCTCGGCGAGCGTCCGCGCCCGCTGCCGGGCGGCCCCGCCCGGGCCGGTCACGGTGAACACGTCCGGGGTGCCGGCCAGGTCGATCCAGAGCGCCCAGCCCCGCCGGTGGCCCAGCCGGACCGGCAGCCGCATCGACGGCGGGGGTTGTGTCGGGAGCTGCCAGGCGTAGTGCGGCCGGCCGCCCGGTGCGCCCCCGGGCACCCGGACCGCGAGGGTGCCCGAGGGTGAGGTCACCTCGGTGTCGAGGTCGTCGGCCACGCAGGGCGGGGGCTGCGGGATCACGTTGGCGACGGGCACCGGGCCGGGCCGGTGCACCGGATCCGCCGGTGCCGGCCGACCCGCCCGTTGCGGCGGACCCTCCGGCAGAGGTGCGACGACCACGACGGTGGGCACCCCCTCGGCGGGCGGATCGACCTCGGCGGGCGGATCGACCTCGATGGGTGGGTCGACCTCGACGGTCGGTGGTGGAGACGCCACCCGGCCCGCGTCGAGGGCGAGCGGCGGGGGCCGTCCGGGCAGGGCACGCCGCCGGACCGGCCGGCGCAGCAGGGTGGCGACGAGCAGGGCGACGGCGGCGAGGCCGGCGAGCCCGACCAGTCGACCGTGCTGCCCGGGGTCGGCAGTCTCCGGTGGTGCGGGGGCGGCCCCGCCGGTCGGCGGGAGCGGACCGGTGCGTACGCCCGTCCCCCGCGCGTCGGGCGGCAGCGCCAGCACCCAGCCGGGGCGCAGCTCGGCCGGGTCGGTGAGCCGCCCCCCGTCGGGCTGCCGGCGGCCCCGGTTCAACTCGAAGATCTCCCGGTACCGGTTGCCGTCGCCGAGGGTGTTGGCCGCGATCTGGTAGAGGTACTCCCGCTGGCCGGCCACCGGTGGCCCCACCACGTAGTACCGCCCGGCCGGTGTCGCGCTGGCGGGCGTCGGACCGTTCGGGGTCGCGCTGGCCGGCGTCGGGCCGGCCGACGCCGCACCGGCTGCGGCGGGACCGGCGGTGAGGGTGAGGGCGGCCAGGACCGCCACCGCCGGCAGGAGTGTGCCGAGCCACCCGTGGTGGGTGGCGTGCCGGGTCGCCTGTTGCTCCGGTGGTCGCCCGCCACCGGGGGCGGTCGGGATGTGCACGGTTCCCTCCTCCGTCCGCACCGGGGGAGCCCTTCCCCGGCCGGTGCCTACAACGGCGGCGACCGGCGATCTGTTCAGCACGGGTTCCCGCCATCCGTGGGGGTTGGTCGAATCGCAATCGACCGGACATCGGGGGCGCGAGCAGGACGCCGTAGCCTGGGCGGGCCACGACGACGCTGGGAGGTAGCGCTGTCCCGCCCGCTTGCGGTGACCGGACGCCACCGGGTCCGGTGGCCCCGCCCACTGCCCGCACTGCTGCTGTGCTGGCTCGGCCTCCTGGCCTCCACGATGGTCCCGGCGGTGCCGGCGGCGGCCGTGCCCGCACCCACCACCGCCCCGCCGGACCTGCCCGGTGGGGCCGTCGCACCTAACGGCTTCGTGAAGTACGTGGTGGTCGGCGCGGCGCAGGGGAGGGTCGAACACCTCTGGGAGGTCGCGCTGCGGGTCCTCGGCGACGCGGAGCGTTACCTGGAGATCTTCGCGCTGAACAAGGGGCGCGTCCAGCCGGACGGCGTGCCGGTCACCGATCCGGCGGTGCTGCGGCGGGGCTGGCTGCTGGTGGTGCCGTGGGACGCGGTCGGTGCCGAGGTCAGCTACGGTCCGTTGCCGGTGTTCACCCCGGCCAGCCCGACGGCGTCGCGCCGCCCCCGACCGACCGTACCGCCGGCCAGCGAGGTGGTCTGCACGGTGGCCCCGGGCCGGCGGATCGGCGGGGTGCCCTGGGCGCAGTTGCGGCTGACCCCGGAGGTGGCCTGGACCCGGGGTCGGGGGGCGAACGTCACGGTCGCCGTCCTCGACTCCGGGGTGGACGGTGCCCTGCCGGCCCTCGACGGCCGGGTGCGGCCCGGGGCGGACGCCACCGTGGACCCCACCGACGGTTCCCGGGGAGACCGGGACTGCACGGGCCACGGCACCGCGATGGCCGGCATCGTCGCCGCCAGCCGGCAGCGGGGCACCGACTTCGTCGGCCTCGCCCCGGAGGCGACCATCGTGCCGGTCCGGATCGGCCGGTCCGCCGGGACGGCCGACTCGGCCAGCCTGGTGACCGCACTGCGGGTGGCGACGGCGGCAGGTGCGGGGGTGGCCCTGATCGGCGCGTCGGTGGACACCACCGACAAGCGGGTGGTGGCGGCGCTGCGCACGGCGGTCGCCCGGGGTACCACCGTGGTGGTGGCGGCCCGGGCGGCGACGGCCCCCGCGGGCACCACCCTGCCGGAGGGGGTGCTGCGGGTCGGCGCGGTGGGCCCGGACGACCGGTTGGCCGAGGTCTACCGGTCGGGCGAGGTCGACGTGGTGGCACCGGGGGTGGACGTGGTGAGCCTCGGCATCGGTTCGGGGGAGGTGCAGGGCACGGGTACGGACTACGCCGTCGCCTTCGTCGCCGGTCTGGTGGCCCTGGTCCGGGCCAGCGAGCCCCGGCTGGATGCCGTCGCGGCGGCGGCCCGGGTCAGGGCCACGGCCGACGGGGCCTCGACGGCGGCGGCGGGCCGACCCGACCCGTGGTACGGCTGGGGCATGATCAATCCGGCGGCGGCGGTGAACGCGACACTGGCCGGCCCCGCCACCACCGTGGAACGCAGGAGCCCTGCCGGTGCGATCGCCGTGCTGGCAACGATCCTCACGCTCGCCACCCTCACCGTCGGCCTGCGTCGGCGCCGCCGCCACTGACCCCGGGATCAGGCTCGACGTATGCGGTCTGGATCACGCGGTGTCCCCGACGGGTGAGCACCATCGCCCGCCCCGGCGGCAGGTGCCGACCCTTCACCCCGCCCAGCAGCGGCCCCTCCGTGGGTGGGCAGGACAGCGCCAGGTCCGGGCTGCTGGCCTCCTGGAGCCGCCGCAGCAACGGGTCCATCGACATCCGCATCAGGTTCGCGGTGCCCCGGACGACCACCACGTGCAACCCGATGTCGACGCCGTGCGGGACGTACGGGATCAGTGGTTGCAGGGGGTTGTCCTGCCCGGCGAGCATCTCGAAGTCGTCGACCAGGACGAACAGCCGGGGCCCGGTCCACCAGTCGCGGCGGCGCAGCTGCTCGGGGCTGACGTCCTTACCCGGCAGCCGGCCCTTGAGCCCCACCACCGCGTCGGCGACGGTCTCCCGGGTGGAGTCCGTCGAGACCGAGTAGCCGAGGCGGTACTCGGCCGGGACCGAGTCGAACAGTTGCCGCCGGTAGTCGACGATCAGGATCCGGGCCTCGGCCGGGCTGAACCGGCCGACGATCAGGCGGGCCAGGTGCCGCAGCAGGTTGGTCTTGCCGCTCTGGCTGTCACCGAGCCCGGTCAGGTGCGGCAGCTCTGAGAAGTCGTGCCAGTACGGCTTCAGGTCGGCCTCGTCCAAGCCGAGCGGCACCCACAGGTCACCCTCGGCCGGCGGCAGCTCGGCGGCGGGCAGCACCGCCGGCAGGGTCCGCACCGGTGTCGCCACCGGCCCGGACCAGAACTCGGCGACCGTACCGGCGAGTTCCCGTGCCCCGTCGGCCGTGCTGTCCGGGTCCGGGTTGCCGTCGATGCGCGGCAGGGCCCCCAGGAAGTGCAGCTTCTCCGGGGTGAGGCCGTGCCCCGGTGCACGCGGCACGGTCGCCGCCAGCCGCAGGTCGATGGCGGAGTCCACGGCGTCGCCGAGGCGCAGCTCCAGCTTGATGCCGAGCTGGTCACGCATGCTGTGGTGCACCTCCGACCAGCGGGCCGCGCTGACGATCAGGTGGACGCCGAAGTTGAGCCCCCGGGCGGCGATCTGCCGCAGCGCCACCTCCAACGCCTCGAACTCCTGCCGCAACGTGAACCAGCCGTCGACCACCAGGAACACGTCGCCGTACGGGTCGTCGGCGACCCGGCCGTCGGCCCGCAGCTGCCGGTAGGTCTGGATGCTGTCGATGCCCTGCTCGGTGAAGCGCCGCTCCCGCTGGTTGATCAGGCCGGTGACCTCGGCGACGGTCCGGCCGACCCGGTCGGTGTCGAGCCGACCCGCGACACTGCCCACGTGCGGCAGCCCGGCGACGGTGCCCAGCGTGCCGCCGCCGAAGTCCAGGCAGTAGAACTGCACCTCGGTGGGGCGGTGGGTGAGCGCCAGCGCGCAGATCAGCGTACGGATCAGGGTGCTCTTGCCGCTGCGGGTGCCGCCCGCGACCCCGATGTGCCCACCCACCCCGGACAGGTCCACGGTGAGCAGGTCACGCAGCTGCTCGTAGGGCTTGTCGATGAAGCCGAGCGGGACCACCAGCCGGCCGTTGCCGGGCCAGTCCGTGGCGACCAGCCCGAGGTCGGGATCGGGGGCCAGGGCCGGCAGCAGACTGTCCAGGGTGGGGGAGTCGGCCAGCGGCGGCAACCAGACCTGGTGGGCCGGCGGCCCGGAGTCGACCAGCTGGTCGGTGACGATCGCGAAGACACTGCGCGCGGCGGGCGCGTCGGGCACGGGCGGCCCGTCCGGGTCGGTCGGCGGGTCGGCAGGAGCCGGCGGGGTCGGGTTCTCCGCCGGTACGAGGTCCAGCCGGTAGGGCACCACCTGCCGCTGGACCACGTCCTGGCGGACCCGGGCCCGGCGGGGGCGGTACTCCCCGGAGACGTACGCGGCCTTGAACCGGAGCAGGGTCGACACGTCCATCCGCAGGTAGCCGTTGCCCGGGGCGGCCGGCAACTCGTAGGCGTCGGGCACCCCGATCACCGAGCGGGACTCCATCGCGGAGAAGGTCCGCAACCCGATCCGGTACGACAGGTGCGACTCCAACTGCCCGATCCGGCCGTCGTCGACGCGCTGGCTGGCCAGCAGCAGGTGCACGGCCAGCGACCGGCCGAGCCGGCCGATCATGACGAACAGGTCGATGAAGTCCCGGTGCGCGGCGAGCAGCTCGGAGAACTCGTCGACGACCACGAAGAGGGTGGGCAGCGGGTCGAGCGGGGCACCACCGGCGCGCGCCTTCTCGTAGTCCAGCACCGAGCTGAAGCCACCGGCGGCCCGCAGCAGCTCCTGCCGGCGTACCAGCTCGCCGTGCAGGGCGTCGCGCATCCGCCCGACCAGTGCCGCCTCGTCGGCCAGGTTGGTGATCACCGCGGAGGTGTGCGGCAGTCGGTCCAGGCCGAGGAAGGTGGCGCCGCCCTTGAAGTCGACCAGGACCAGGTTGAGCGTCTCCGAGGAGTGCGTCACGGCCAGCGCCAGCACCAGCGTACGCAGCAGCTCGCTCTTGCCCGAGCCGGTCGCGCCGATCAGCATGCCGTGCGGACCCATGCCACCCCGGGCGGACTCCTTGATGTCCAGCTCGACCGGGGTGCCGGTGGCGTCGACCCCGATCGGCACCCGCAGCCGCTCGTCGGGGCCGCGCCGCTCGCGTAGCGCGGCCAGCTCCAACCGTTCCAGGTCGGGGATACGCAGCAACGTGCCGAGGTCGAAGTCGGCCTTCATCGGCTCGGGGGCCAGCTCGGTGGCGACGGCCAGCCGGTAGGGCGACAGCAGCCGGGCCACCGACCGGGCCGACGCCGGACCGAGCAGGTCGGGGGCGGCGAGCACCTGCCGGGTCTCCTGGCCCACCCGGTCGCGCCCGAGCATGGTCAGCGTGCCGTCGGCGACCTCCAGGTTGATGATGCCCTTCCCGGTCGCCACCGGCGGGTCGTCGAGGTCGACGAAGACCGCGTTGCGGTAGCCGCCGGTGGTCAGCCGGTGACCGGTTGGCACCCGGCCGCCGTCGCGGATCACCACCACGTACGGCTCGTCCCGGTCGGGGGTGGCGCCCGCCTCGTAGCGGGGGCGGCCGGTGAACTCGGCGCCGAGCAGCCGTTCGAGGCGTTCGATGCCGTCGGCGGCCAGCCGGAGCCCACCGGCGGCGTCCTGCTCGGCGGGGTGCTGGGCGTGCGGCAGCCACTTGACCCACTCCCACGCCGCCGACCCGTCCGGGTCGACGCAGAGCGCCACCCGCACCTCCTCGGGCGCGTGCAGTGCGGCGAGCTGGGTGAGCAGGGCCCGCAGCAACGCCCGCGCCGCCGCCCGGTCCCCGGTCACCCGGATCTCGGCGAAACCCGGCAGGAACAACGCCACCGGCTGGTCGGGCAGGGTGCTGTAGGCCCGGATGAACCGGCGCAGCGCCTTCGCGGCGACCGGTTCGAGATCCTCCACCGGTTTGGTCTGCATCGGCGCGATCCGGACCGCCAACCGTTGCTCACCGGTGCCGACCCGGATCTCCAGGAAGTCCGGGTGGGTGGGGCGGCGCTCCCAGCGGCGGGTGGTCATCGCCAGCGACCACAACGACGCCGGGTCGGGGTGCCGCCACAGGCTGGAGTCGCGCTGGTCCTGGGCGAACCGGCGGGCCCGGCGGCGGTGCTGGGCGAGGTAACGCAGGTAGTCGCGGCGGTCACCGCCGTGGCGTTGTTTGCGTTCCCCGCTGCTGGCGATGACCGAGCCGATCATCACCCCGCCCATGGCCACCGCCATCATGCCGGCCATCACCCAGGTCAACGGGCCCCGCGACGGGCCCATGAACATCAGCATCATCACGCCGGTCATCAGCGCCATCGGCAGCACCATCATCGCCTGCCGGGCACCGTTCTGCTGCGGCTCGCTCAGCTCCGGCGGCTCCTGGAGGGTCAACTCGCCGGTGGGCATCTCCGGCCCGCTGCGTCGCGCCGGCCGCCGGAACAGCACCGTACCCATGGTCGTCTCCCTCCACCCGGGGCCGTCGGCCCCCTCCACAACGGAGCGCGGGCCGTTGCGGGTCGATCCGGTTTCCCGGGGCGACGGCGAAAAGAAAATTCCGCAGAGCCGTTGAACGATCTCCGGGCGGCTGTCGTTGAAGGGGCCGTGACGGGCACCGAGACCGAGCAGATGTGCCGGCTGGTCGTACGCGGACCGAGCCGGCAGATCGAGGTGGCCGTGCCGGTCGGGGTGGTCGTCGCCGACCTGTTGCCGGCGCTGCTGCACCACCTCGGCGACGGGTTGGCCGACACGGGGTTGAGCCACGGCGGGTGGGTCCTGCAACGCGCCGGCTCACCCCCGCTGGACGAGGAGAGCACCGTCACCGCGCTCGACCTGCGCGACGGTGACCTGGTCCACCTGCGTCCGCGCGCCGACCAGTTGCCCGAGGTCGACTTCGACGACCTCGTCGACGGGATGGCGACGGGGGTGCGGGACCGGCCCGGCCGGTGGCGTCCCGAGCTGATCCGCCCGGTGGTGCTGGCGCTGGCCGGTCTGCTGCTCGGCGTCGGCCTGGTGGCCCTGCTCATGCCGGGACCGGTGCTGCTGCGGGCGGTGGCGGCGCTGGCGGTGGCGACGGTGGCGCTGGGTGGCGGTGCCGCGGTGGTCCGGGCCGGCGGTGAGCGCGGGTTCGGCGTGTTGCTGGCCGTCGCCGCTACCGGCTACGCCGGTCTGGCCGGGCTGGTGCTGCCCGGTGACGGCGCGGCCGTCGGGCCGGGGCTGACCGGGCCGCAGGTGCTGGGCGGGACCGCGACCGGGGCGGCGGTGGCGGTGCTCGCCGCCGTACTGCTCGGCGCGGCCACCCCGGTCTTCGTCGCCGGGTCCACCGCGCTGCTGCTGGGCGTGCTCGGCGGGGCCGTCGCCACGGTGGGTGGGCGCACCGGGCCGCAGGCGGGCGCGGTGGTGGCGGTGGCCGCGACCGCGCTGGTGCTGATGGTGCCCCTGTTCGCGTTCCGCCTCGCCGGGCTGCGCCTCGCCCCGTTGCCGACCCGACCCGAACACCTCCAGGAGGACATCGACCCGGAACCGGCCGGCCCTCTGATGGACCGGGCGCGGGCCGTCGACCGGTTGATGACCGCCCTGTACGCCGGGCTGGCGGCGGCCACCGCCGTGGCGCTGCTGTCGGTGGCGTACCGGGCGGGCTGGGCGGAGACGACCCTGGTGCTGCTGGTCGCGCTGGTCTGGTCGCTCAACGCCCGACCGATGACCAGCGCCTGGCACCGACTGACCCAGGCGGTGCCCGCGCTGGTCGGACCCACCGCGGTCGCCGTGCAGGCCCTGGCCGGTGCGGGACCGCTGGGGCGGGTGGTGGCGCTCGGGGTGCTGCCGGTCGCCGTACCGGCGCTGCTGCTGGCCGGTCGGAGCCTCACCGGGTGGCGGCTGACGCCGTACTGGGGGCGGGTCGGGGACCTGACCCTGACCGCGGCGGCGGTGGCCCTGCTGCCGATCGGCCTCGCCGTCCTGCACGTGTACGACTACTTCCGGGCGATCGGGGGCTGACGTCGTGCAGTCCCGACGTGACCAGGTGCAGGCGCAGTCGCACCTGCTGGGCCGGCTCACCGCCGCACTGGTGGCCGGCGAACCGGACGGCCTGGAGACGCCGCACCGGCGTACCACCGTCGGGCTGCTCGCCGGGGTCCTGGTCGCCGCACTGGTGATGGGCGGCTTCACCCTGTACGGCTTCTTCTCCCCCGGTGGGGCCACCGCCTGGCGCAAGGCCGGATCGCTGGTGGTGGAGAAGGAGACCGGCTCGCGCTACCTCTACCTGGGCGGGCGGCTGCGCCCGGTGCTCAACTACGCCTCGGCCCGGCTGCTGCTCGGTGAGGAACTCGCCGTCGTCACCGTGTCGGCGAAGTCGCTGCGCGGGGTGGCGCACGGGCAGCCGCTGGGCATCGTCGGCGCTCCCGACGTGCTGCCGGCCGGTGGCCTGGCCGGGGTCGGGTGGACCGCGTGCGCGCCCAGCGCCACGGACCTGGCCGGCACCGAGACGACGGCGTTGACCCTGTCCGTCGCCCCGGCGGCCGATGGGACCCCGTTGGCCGCCGACCGGGCGGTGCTGGTCCGGCCCGCCGGTGACCCGACCGCCGGCTATCTGATCTGGAACGGTCACCGGTTCCGGCTCACCGCGCCGTGGCTGCCGGCGGTGCTGGGCCACGACGGGCCGCCGGTCACCGTACCGGCGGCCTGGTTGGACCTGATTCCCGCCGGGGTGGACCTGGGGCCGGTCGCGGTGCCGGGGCGCGGGGAGGCCGGGCCGGAGGTGGACGGGCAACCGACCCGGATCGGTCAGCTGTTCACCGCCCGACCGGCCGACGGAGCGGAACGGCACTACCTGCTGCGCCGCGACGGGCTGGCCCGGCTGACCCCCCTGGCGTACGCGCTGCTGGCCGCCGACCCGGCGACCGTCGCCGGGTACGGCGGCCGTGCGGTGGTCCCGACCGTGCTGAGTCCGGCGGCACTGGCCCGGCTGCCCCTCGCGGCCCGACCACCCGTGGCCGAGGAACTGCCGGCGGTGGCGCCGGCGGCGGCCTCCCGGGCCGCCGGCCTGGCCTGGTGCCTGCGGTTCGGTGCCGACGGTCGCCCCCGGGTCGTGGCGGCCCGGCCGGTGCCGGCGACCGGCATCGTCCGAGGCGGCGTCGGGGTGACCCGGACGGCGCACACCGCCGACGCGGTGGCGGTCACGCCGGGACGGGGTGGGCTGGTGGTCACCGGTCGCGCCGGACAGCCCGGCACCGGCTACCACCTGGTGACCGACGCCGGGGTGAAGTACCCCCTCGCCGGTGCGGCGGTGGCGGAGCGGCTGGGTTACGCCCCCGCGACCGCGACCGTGGTGTCACCGGACCTGATCGATCTGCTGCCGACCGGACCCGCCCTCGACCCCGCCCGGGTCGTCGGGTGAGACCGGCCGGTCAGCGGAACCGGCGACGCGGAACCGCCGCGGCCGCCCCAACCGGAAGGAGCGCCGATGCCACTCGGCAATGAGGTAGACGAGCAGACTATCCGCAGCACCATCTCGGCGATGAACCAGACCGACGCCCAGTGCGACGCGGCGCAGCGCGCCGTCGACAACACGTCCAGCTTCCTGGACACCCAGTGGCGTGGGGAGGCCAAGACCGCCTTCACCACCTCCATCCAGCAGTGGCTGGAAGGGCTGAGCAAGGTCAAGCAGGGGCTGCTCGACCTGAACACCGCGATGACCTCGCACTACCAGACCAGCGCGCAGGTGGAGCAGGACAACGCCCTCTCCGCGAGCTGGACCTGACCACCGACCGACCCCTCACAAAGGACGACCCATGCCGTCGTACGGACTCAACCCCAACGGTCTGCTGGACAGCTCGGCCGAGTTGCAGGGCGTGACCAACAGCATCCAGAACTCGATCGACGAACTCAACACCGTCGTCCAGACGTACGTCAGCGCCAACTCCGGCGACACCCGGGAGGCGTTCACCGCGGCGCAGGCGAAGTGGAACGCCGGGATCGAGGAGATGCGCCGCGCGCTCGCCGACGCCTCGTCCCGGCTGGACCAGATCCACGACAACTACCGGCTGGGCGACGCGCGGGGTGCCGCGCTGTTCCAGGGCAACGTCTGACCTTCGGTGTGGCGGGCGGTACCGGGCCGCCCGCCCCCCACCTCACGGAACGGAGCACCAGATGCCGATCGTCATCGACGAGCCCTACATCACCCAGCTCGTCGCGAAGCTGAACAGCCTGCGGGACGCGGTCGACACCGCCACCTCCGGGCAGGGCCAGTACGTCTCACAGACGCTTCGTGACCTGGTCGTCTCGGCCGGCACGAACAACTTCGAGCCGGGCAAGACCATCCGCGACCAGCTCAACAAGACCGGCGACACGCTGCTGGCCCGGATGACCACGCACCGGACCACGATGAACAGCCTCGCCGTGGGGCTGACCGAGCTGCTGGCGAACTCGGAGTACATCGAGTCGCTCAACTCGATCACTGCCGAGCGCTTCCTGGAGTTCCTGCCCGGCACCGGCACCGGCACCGGCACCCCGCCCAACCCCACCCCGAACCCGACGGCGTGATCCGGTGACCGCGCCGTACCAGGACATGTCCCAGTGGACCTGGGAATCGATGCTCCAGAACGTGTTGGGGGAGGGCCGGGACGGTCCCGACGGCACCGGTGGCACCATGCTGGACCGTAGGTTGGTGGCCGGCCCGGACGTGCGGTGGCTGCGTCTCGTCGACCACCTGGACGACGTGACCGAGTCGTCACAGCCACCCAGCGACGGCGACGTGACCAACCGGATCGACTCGCTCGACGGCAACGAGTTCTTCCTCTACCGGATCAGCTCGGTCGGCTCGGTGCGCGACGGGAAACCCCACTACACCACCCGGACCCAGTTCATCCAGGTGAAGATCGTCTTCAGCGACTCGCAGACCGAGGGGGCGCCCTCCCCGCGCGGCGCCTTCGAGACCTTCTACAAGTCGAGCGAGGGGGCGTTGCAGCGGCTGACCAGCGGCACCAACCCCGTGTTCAGCTGGAAGAGCTTCGCCGACGCCGCCAAGATGCTGCACGACGTGGAGAACAGCCTGATCAGCACCGAGCGGGAGCTGAAGACCATCCTGGACCGGGTCGGCGACGACGCCTCCGGGTTCCAGGGCAACGCCTCCGGCGTGTTCATCGGGGCGGTGGCGAACATGCGTCGGGACGTCCACCGGCTCGCCGTCGACATGAATGCGAACAGCGCCGACCGGGCCTGGTCCGATCAGGTCGACGACGTGGTCGACGACATGACGACCTTCCGTAACAAGATCGCCAGCTCGTTCCGGGAATTCAGCGACCACACGTTCCAGTGGTTCAACGGCTACAACCCGACCACGCTGATCGACTCGTTGAAGAAGATCGTCACCGAGGTCAGGACGGGCAACTTCAGCCAGGTCACGGTCACCCTGCCGGACGCGTACGGCAACGGCACGGTGAACAGCGGCACCTTCAACCTGATGACCGAGGCCGGCTGGCAGAGCGTCGACAACATGATCAAGGGTGCCTGGCTCGGCCAGTTGCGGGAGCTGGACGCCACGATGCGTACCGAGCTGGCGCGGTTGACCACCCGGCTGCGGTCCGTCACCCACCTGGTGAGCGTCATCTCGCCCCCACCGACCACCACCGGCACCACCCCGCCGCCGGGCGGCACCCCCGACCTCAACGGTCCGGATCTGAACGGCGGTGGTGGCCCCGACATCGGCGGTGGCGGTGACCTGGGTATGGGCGGTGGTGGTGACCTGGGCGGTGGCGGTGACCTGGGTATGGGCGGTGGCGGTGACCTGGGCATGGGTGGTGGCGGTGACCTGGGCGTGGGCGGTGGCGGTGGTGATCTGGGCGTGGGCGGTGGGGGTGACCTCGGCGGGGGTCCGGCCTCGGTCTCGGTGGCGATCTGGGCCTGGGTGGTGGGTCGGGCGTCGGGAGCGGGACGGGTGGCCTGGGACTCGGTGGCGGCGACCTCGGTGCCGGTGGGTCGGCCGGCGGGCTCGGCGGCACCGACTGGGACGACCTGCTCGGCGGTGGCACGGGCTCCGGCTCGGCCGGTGGCGGCAGCGGTGGTGGGCTCGGTGGTGGGCTCGGCGGCCCCGGCCTGGGCGGCGGTGTCGTCGTTCCCGGCCTGCCCCCCGTGCTGGGTGGGCCGGGCAGCCTGGGTTCCTCCGGCGGTTCGGGTGGCGTGGGCGGGGTCAGGGGCGGCGGGGCGGGTGGCCTCGGCGACGACACCACCAATCCGTCGGCGCAGTTCCCGACCGACGTGGACGGCGTGGACGTCGGCAACCTGGGCGGCGGCTCACCGGCGGGCGAGTCCTCGACCAGCGGGGTGGCCCTCGGCAGCGAACTGGCCGCGTTGCTCGGCGAACCGGCCGGCGTCGGGCCCGGCGGCAGCGGGGCACGGGGCGTCGACTCCGCCGGCTCGGCGGCCGGCGGGTTGCCGATGATGCCGCCGATGGGCGGCATGGGTGGCATGGGTGGGGGCGGTCAACAGGGGGAGAAGGACCGTGAGCGCAAGACCTGGCTGGAAGAGGAAGAGGACGTCTGGGGCACCGACCCGGAGTGCGGGATGGCCGTCATCGGCCGGTCCGGACAGTCCGAGGAGCCGACCGTCACGGTGCCGGCTGCGCCGCGCCGACCCGGTCAGTCGCCCGGCCCCACCCGTACGACGGGACGTCGCCGTGGCTGACCGGCGACCCGGGCGGGTCGCGCGGTGACCGCCCCGAACCCGCAGTACGCCGGCTGGACCTGGGAACGGATGCTCCAGGACGTCCTCAACGAGGGTCGCGACGGCACCGACCAGGGCAGCGGCACGCTGATCGACCGCGACCTGGTCGCCGGCCACGGGGTCTCCTGGGTCCGGTTCGTCGAACGACGGACCCAGGAGCTGGACCGGGGCACCCGCCCCACGGTCGACCCGGGCGACCGGGAGCTGATGGGTTACCGCCGGGTCGGACCCGGGGTGGACGACCCGCAGCGGGACCTCTGGGAGATCGTGCGGGGCCACGTCACCTTCTGGGAGGGGACCGGCGGCCCGCCACCGGCCACCGCGTTCGACAGCTTCTACCGGGCGAGCGTCAACGCCCTCACCCGGTTGTACGCCGGCACCAACGGCTGGTTCAGCGAACGCAGCTTCACCGACGCCGGCAACCTGCTGTGGCGGGTCGAGCAGACGCTGCTCACCACCGCCGCCGAGCTGCGGGTGCTGCGCGACGGGATCAGCGGGGCCGGTTCCGGGTTCGAGGGCTCGGCCTCGGCGGTCTTCGTGGCGGCCCTGAACACCCTGCACGCCGACATCGACCGGCTCACCCGGGACATGAACGCCACCAACGAGGCCAACGCCTGGTCGGACCGGGTCTTCCGGCAGTCCAACGACCTGCTGATGTTCCGCGAGCGGATCAACGACGCCTGGCGGGAGTTCAGCGACCACACCCACGAGTGGTTCAACACGTACCACCCGACCGCGCTGTTCAGCACGGTCCGCAGCATCCTCGCGCAGGTCGACCAGGGCAGCCTGAACGCGGTCGGAGTCACCATCCCGGACACCTACGGCACCGGGCCGGTCAGCGGCACCTTCGACCTGACCACTGCGGCCGGCTGGACCGCTCTCGACGTGCTGCTGCGCACCGCCTGGCTACGCCAGCTCGTCCGGCTCGACCTGGCGATGCGCGACGCGTTGGCGCAGCTCGTCACCGCGTTGCGGGAGACCAGCGGGATCGTCAACCGGTTCGCGGGCCCGCCCGGCGGCGGTGACCAACCGCCCCCACCACCAGGCACCTCGGACGGCCCCACCGGCGGTCCACCTCCCAACGAGGTGCACTCCACCACCCAGTTCGGCGGCACCGGATTCGACGGGACCGGCGGCGGTGGTGCCGGATTCGACGGGGCCGGTGGCGGCGTGCCGGACCTGTCGTCCTCGTTCTCGTCCTCGGGAGCCGGCGGGACGGGCGCCGCTCTGGGCGGCGGCCCGACAGCCATCGGTGCGATCGGCGCGTCGGGCGGGGGCGGGTTCGGCGGGGCGGGTCTGTCGGCGCTCGGTGCGGCGAGCCTGGCCGGCGGCTCCGCAGACCTCAGCGTCCTCGGCACCTCCGGTGTGGCCGGCGACGGCGTCGGCGCGGTCGGTGCCCTGGGGCGTACCGGCGTGGGCGGCTGGGGCGGCGGTGCGCTGGCCGGGGTTGGTGGTCTGGCCGGCGGCGTCGGTCCGGTGATCGGCGGACGGGCCGGCGGTGGCGCTCCGGACGGCGACCGCCGCTCCGGCGGCGCGCTGGGCGACTGGGCCGGCGGCGTCGACATCGGTGACCTGGCGGACGGGCCGGTCGCCCCGCCGTCGCGGGCGGCCGTCGGCGGCTCCGCCGTCGGCCGGGAACTCGCCGCCCTGCTCGCCGGCCCGCTCGGCGGTGCCGGCGGCGCGGGGCTGCCTGCGGGCACCGGGTTGCCCGCAGGCACGGGGCTGCCCGGCGGTGCCGGGTCGTCCGGTGCGGCCGGTGGCCCGGGGTTGTCGGGCACGGCGGGCAGCGGATCCCCGGCACCAGGACAGCTCGGCAGCCGGCCGTTCGGGCCGCCCGTCGTGCCGTCGATCGGCGCACCTGGTGGTCGGGACAGCGACGCGGGCGCCCGCCGCACCACCCGGTTGACCGAGGACGAGCAGGCATGGGGAGCCGACCCGACGTGTACGGCGGCCGTGGTGGGCCGGACCGATCCGCCGAGGCGGCAGCCGGTGGCGACGCCGGTGCAGGCGGAGCAGACCCCCGCCACCGGCCCGGTGGTGCACGGCCGGGAACAGGCGCGCGGCCGGGGTTGACCGCCGTCGGCACGCACGACGGGTCGACCGTCGTGGTGCCCCGCAGCAGACGAACCGCAGAGACAACCGGAGGTGAGGACAGATGTCGAGTCCGTTGTCCAACCAGGTCGAGCAGGCGCTCGCCGAACTCGAACGGCAGAAGGCCGCGATCGACGAGATCCAGGGTGGCCTGCACACCGTCTACAGCACGGTCACCGCGAAGAACCGGGCGGTGGCGGTGACCGTCGACAGTCGGGGAGCGGTCACGGCGATCAAGTTTCCGACCTCGGCGTACCGGACGATGGCCGGTCCGGAGTTGGGGGAGTTGCTGGTCGACACGATCGAGGCGGCCCGGGGCGAGGCGATGGCCCGTACCGTCGCCGCGTTCGAGTCGCTGCTCCCCGCCGGCCTGCCCATGATGGACCTGCTGACCGGCGGGGTCGACCCGGAACACGGCCCGCTGCCGATGGACCAGCTGCTCAACGAGATGTTCCGGACGGCCGGGCCGGCCGACGACCCGACGCCGACGCCCCCGGCCGGAGCCCACTGATGCCCCCGGCCGTGGGGCCGATCGGTGCGGACACCGGCCGGCTGACCAACCCGAACTTCGACCCGTTCACCGAGGAACTGGACCGGGTGCAGCGGGCGCTGCGGCGCAGCGACACCGACCATCCCGGACTCGTCGGGGAACCGTACGCGGACATCGACGAGATCGTGGCGAACCTGCCGAAGGCGTCGGTCGGCGCGGACCTCATCCGGCTGCTGGGTGCGGTGCCGCAGGGCTACCAGGAGGACCTGCACGAGTTGGGTCGGCTCCTGGCGAGCATGGAGGCGACCAACGCCGACATCTCCGGCGGGGTCAACAGCGGGCGGCACACCTAACGGCCGACAGCACTGCCCGCCCCGGCGGGCAGTGCTCCGGCGCACGGGCCTTCAGTGCTCCGGCAGCCGGGCAGACAGTGCTCCGGCGCGTGGCCGGGCAGTGCCCTGGCGCAACACCTGACAACGGCATGACGACGAGGGGTGGTCTCCGGTGGCGATCGAGGTTTCGGCCGAACTGGCCAACTTCCTGCGGTTCCTGGTCGGCGAGAAGTTCCCGAAGGCCGACGAGACCAACCTCTTCGCCACCGCCGAGGCGCTGCGGCGGGCCGCCGAGCAGGTGGCCACGTCGAGCGAGACGTTCGGCGACGGGGTACGGGCGTACCGGGCCGGGGTGAACGGGCAGGCCGAGGACTCCTTCGTCGACACGATGGAGCGCTACGTCCTGCACAGCCCCGGCTACCTCGGTCTGGTGTCGAAGTACACCAACCGGATGGGGGACAGCTACCGGGGCACCGCCACCGAGGTGCAGTACGCCAAGCTGATGATCATCGCGGCGCTGCTCGCCCTGATGGTGGAACTGCTGACGGCGCTGGCGATCGCCTGGATCAACCCGGGCGCCGCGCTGGCCCGACTGGCGGTCGGCCGGGTGATCATGCGGGTCATCTTCCAGAACGTCACCACCCGGGTCCTGTTCCAGGTGGCCATGGCGCAGGCCGTCGGGATCGGCCTCCAGACGGTGATGGACCGGCTGGTGCAGCTCTACCAGATCCGCAACCACACCCGCGACGGCTGGAACAACGAGCTGACCCGTGCCGCCGCCGAGGTCGGCTCGCTCGGCGGCGCGGTCGGCCTCGGCCTCGGCGGGCTCATGCAGGGGCTGGAGCGGCTGGTCCGGTCGACGAACATCGGCCGGCGGGTCGGGCTGACGGCATCGTCGAACACCCCCGAACCGCACGGCTTCCGGCCGGGTGAGGCGGCCCAGGAGATCGCCAACGAGGGCGTCAGCGAGTGGCTGACCGAGTTCGTCTACAACGGCATGACGACCGGCGAGTGGGACGCCGACGGGGCGGCCGTCATCGCCGGTGCGCTGTCCGGGGTGGCGGGTGTCGCCGGCACCGCCATCGGCCAGCAACTGAACAGGGCCACCGCCGGTGACCGGGACCGTAAGGCGGACCCGTCGGCGTCTACGGACCCGGTGCCGGACGAGCAGTTGCCCGCGTACGACCCGGTCCGCCTGCCGGCGTACGACGAACCACCGTCGTACGCCGAGGCGGTGGCCGCAGTGCCCGAGGCGGGTGCCGGCGGCACCGGCACCGACGGCACGACCCTCGGCGCGATGACGCCCGGTGGGGCGATCCCCGGCGCGATGACGCCCGGCGGGGCGACCCCGGGCGGTGCGGGCCGGGGCGGTGCGGCGGGGGCGCGGGCTCCGGGGCTGGCGGGACCGGGCCGACGGCCCGTCCGGGTACCGGCGGTGGCGCTGGCGACGCCGGCACGGCCGGGCCCCGGCCGGCCGACGGTGTGTCGACACCGCCGGGAGAGCCGGCCGGGCCCGCGCCGGTGGACCCGGGCGGTCTCACCGCCGGTGACAGCCCCGGCCTGGCGGACCTGTTGACCGCACCCGACCTGTCGGGCGCACCCGGCCCGTCCACCTCCTCGGACCTGTCCGCGGCGCCCGGTGCGTCCGCGCCGGTGGACCTGTCCCCGTCGGCCGGTTCCTGGGCGGGTGCACCGCAGCCGGTCGGCGCACAGGTGCCGGGCGGGTCGGGACCTGCCACCCAACCGCCGGGCACGTCGCCCGGGGCCGGGTCGGGGACGCAGCCAGCAGCCGGATCGCAGCCCGGCGGGCAGCCGGGGGCCGGATCGCAGCCAGCGGCCGGATCGCAGCCCGGCGCGCAGCCAGCGGCCGGGTCGGGGTCCCGGGCGCAGCCGGGGAACGCCTCCGGGCCCGGTGCGTCGTCGGGCGTACCGGCGGCGGGTCCACAGCCGGTGCCGGTGGGTGCGGTGCCCGACGCCACCGGGACGCTGGTCCAGGGCCGTGGGGCCGTCCTGGAGCAGCGGCTGACCGGGGTACTTCCCCCGTACGACGGTACGGCGCTGGACTGTGTGATCCGGCTGGCGGCGGTGGTCGGTGAATTCTCGGCCCTGCCCCGGGTGACCCGGGACGACACGGCGGTCGACCCCGCGCGTCCGGAGCGGGACCTCGCCGCGCAGCTCGGCACCGAGTGGCAGCCGGTCTCCGACTGGGCGCAGGTGCTCGGCCCGGTCCGTGCCGCCGGCCCGAACGCGGTGGCGGCGGTGCTGGTGGAGCCACCGAACGCCCCACGGCACGCCTTCGCCCTGGTCAATGAGGGTGGCGAGCTGTTCTGGGTGGAGACCCAGGCGACCGAGGGCCGACGGGTCCGGCCGGTCGGCGAACCGCCGGAACTGCCGGTGGGCGCCCGGGTCATCGTGCGGGACGGGCAGGGAATTCCGGTGCCGGTGACGCCGGGCGGCACGGCTACCGTGAGTGCCCTGGTGGACCCCGCCAGCACCAGCCGGTACGGCATGTCCCGGCCGGACCCGACACCCCCGGACCCCACCACGACCAGCCAACCCGTCGAGCCGGCGACCGTGCCGACGGTCGAGCCGGCCACCCGGACCGTCCAGGAGCTGCCGGCGGACCTGGTGCGGGTGCCGGCCAACGGGCGGTGTCTGCCCTACGCGGTCCTGACGTCCGCGCCGGGGCTGGTGTCGCATCGGTTGGCGGCTGCCGAGCTGCTGTCGCCGCAGGTGGGTGGGTGGCTGGCAGAGCCCGACGACGTGCGTGCGGCGGTGGGTTGGCATGCCGAACAGCTCTCCATCGGCGCGGTGCCCGTCCCCGCCGACGCACCACTGGACCGCACCGCCGACGCCATGATCGATCTCGTCGCCGGATATCTGACCATGCACCGCGACGCCCTACCGTCGGTGATCCCCGAGGTCCGTCAGGCACTGGCCGACCGGGAACGGGTGGAACCCGACCTGGTCTCCCGCGCCGACCGGATCGCCGTGCTGGAGCGGCACGGGTTCACCGACCTGACCGGGTTGACCGACGACGACCTGCGCACCACCTACCTCGACTGGTACGGCTTCCATACCGGGCCATTGACCGACCAGGAGTTCGACGTGCTCCTGGCCGCCGTACGCGACTGGTCCCGCTCCTGGTCGGAACCGGTCGGTGTGGCCCTGCTGCCCCTGCTGGCCTACGCGCTCGACGTGTCGTTGAGCGTGCGCAGCCGTGCCGACGGCCGGGTCCGCGCGGTCTACGGGCCGGCCGACGCCGCAGCGGTGTCGGTGTACCACAACGACCGCGACCACTTCGACGCCTCGTCCGCCGGGCCGGACACCCCCGCCACCAGCGGTCTCCCTGCCACCGCCACTCCCCACCGCCAGGCGGCCCGGGACGATTCGGCCCCTCCTGTCGTCGCCGACCTGCCGGTCTCCCCGGAGGCTTCGGCTCCCCGGGTCGTCGCGGACCTTCCGGCTGCTCCGGTCGTCGTCGACCTTTCGGCCACGGCCGACGCTCCGGCCGCCCCGGTCGTGGTCGACCTCTTCGGCGTGCCGGGCACCCCGGCACGACCGGTGACCCCCGCCACTCCCGACTCACTGACCGCCGCCGACGTCCCGGACGAGTCGCCGGTCGGCGTGGATCTCGACGAGACCTACGGGCCGGCGGTACGGGCGGCCCGCATCACGCCGGGGGAACGCGACGACGCCGGGGACGTACGCCTCAATCCGCTCTGGTACCGGCTGGCGGACTTCCCCGCCCACCTGCTCGACCCGGCGCGGGCGCGGTCCTGGCGCTACGTGGTGGCCGAGGACGGCGAGATCTACCTCGGTGCGGCCGACGCCGCCGCGGCGATGCGGCCACGGGACTTCCAAGCCCTACTGGCGGGGATGCGGCAGCACGATCCGGAGTTGACCGCCGAGCGGTTGCGGGAGCAGCTCGGCGGGCAGGGCCACGCGGGCCTCGCCGTCGGCTTCGACGCGCGGGGCCGGGCCATCGAGCGGCACGCCCGGGTGGGTGGCGAACTGACCTGGAACGAGTCGGCCCGGCGCTGGCAGGTCGACGACCGTTCGGCCCAGTACATGGGGGCGACCCGCCCGACGGTGCACCCCGACGAGGTGCAGGGCTGGTTGGGCACCGTCGCGGCGACGGTCGGCGACCGGCTCGACCGGGACGTCACCGTGGTCCGGCACACCCCCGACGACGCCGACCCGGTGGCCACCGTCACCGTCGACTTCGCCCCCGGCCAGCGGGCGGCCGAGGACGGGCAGTGGCCCGAACTCGACCTGTTCGTCGACCAGGTCGTCGCCCAGGCCCGCCGGGCGTGGGAATCCGACCGGCCCCGGGTGGTGCGGGTCCGGATCGAGGGCGGCGGCAACGGCGGCCGGCTGCTGCGGCGGGGGGCCGCCCGCACCGGACGGCGGCGGGCGGCCTCGCTGGCGGAGCTGGTCGGCACGATGGTGGCGGCGCGACTGCGGACCGAGGGGATTCCGCCACGGATGGTGCGGGTCGACCAGAGCAGCCGGGGTGCCGGCCGGTCGAAGGCACCCGGCGGCACGCAGCGCCCGGCGACACCCCGGCAACGCCGCCGGGCGGTGCTCTGGACCGAGCCGGGGCCCGCCTACGCCAACCGGATCCGTCGCCGGGGGCCCGCACCGGCCGACCGTGCCGGCCAGGACCGCACCGACCAGGACGGGCGACGGTTGCGCAGATCCACCCCGGCCGGTCGGGTGGACCGGTCCGCTCCGGGTCAACTGCGCAAGGAGCCTGACGGGACCTGGTGGTTCGGAGGCGCCCAGGTCGTGACCCACGACCTCCCCGGCCGACCGGGGAGTATCGCCCTGCTGTCGGACCGGGAATGGCGTCGGCTGGCCCGCGACCCTCGGCTACCCGCCGCGACCGACGGGGTGACGGTGCTGGTGCATGGGGCCGGCGACCGGTTCCGGGTGCCACTGCGGCACACCGACGGCCGTACCGGCGAGGTGACGCTGAGCGTCGACGAGCTGCACACGATGCTGGAGTCGCCCGAGCGGGACGGCCGGCGACTGGCGCTGCTGTCCTGCGCGGCGGGTCGGATCGGCGCGCGGTCCGTGCAGCGCCTGGCCGACCTGCGCGACACCGACGTGTACGCGCCCGAGGGTGACCTGGTGGTGGCCGGGACGACGGGGCACCTGCCGGTGTCGGTCGACGGCCGGCCGTGGACACTGTTCGTGCCTGACGGCACCGGGGCGTGGGACGTGGTCAACGACGAGATCGTCGACCCCGACCGGTCGGACGCGCCGTTCGCCGTGCCGTTCGCCGGGTACGCCAGCCGGGCCGGTGACGCCGACCCGGACGGCGTACGGCTGACCAACGCCCCGCTGCCGCCGACCGGGTGGGACCGGATCCGCATCATCGGCGACGGGCTCTGCCTGCTCAGCGCGGTCGCCGTCGCGGCACCCGAGGCGATGGCCGACATCCCCGGCATGCCGGCGGACGCCGTGGACCGGCTGCTGCGGGTACGCCGCGCGGGCGTCCACGACACCGACCTGACCGATATCGACACGGCGCTGCGGGAGGAGATCCTGCGGCGGGTGGCCGACCCCTCCCCGGCGATGGTGGAGCTGTTCGACCAGGTGGCCACGACCTGGCTGTTCCCGGTCGGATACGACGTGCAGACCACCCTGCTCGACGCGGTCGACACCTGGGACTGGCAGCGGCTGCTGCCCGGCCAGGACGATCTGGACGACGGCGGCCGGGTCGGTGACGTGCTGCCCCTGGTGATCGGTGCGGCGCTGGGCCGGCCGGTGTGGCAGGGGCGGCTCGACCCGCCGTCGGTGACGGTGCTCTGGCCGGACGGCGACGGGACGCCGGTGCGGTTGCTCTACAACGGGCACGACCACTACGACGCCTGGGTCCCCGACGCCCTCGTCACCCCGGCCGCCCCGGTCGGCGTCCCCGACGACGACGGCGGCCGGACCGTCGACACCGGCGACAGCGGCAAGGAGCCCGACTGGCGAGGGGTGGCCAGCAGCCCGAAGCGGCGGGGGGTGCTGTGGCCCTGGGACGGCGAGGAACTGGCCACGACGGTGACCACGCTCATCCGGCAGGTCGACGCGGTGGACCTGCCCGGCCAGCACCTGCTCGTCCTGCTCGCCGACGCCGAACGTGCACTGCTGCTCGGTGGACGGGTGCTGCCCGAGGCGATGCTGGACGCCTTCTTCGCCGGCGGGCACAACGGCGGGCCGTGGGCGCCGACCATCGACGTCGATCCGCGGGCGCCGCTGGTGCTCACCGTGGTCAGCGACGACGACGCGAACGCGGTGGCGTTCGGTCGCTCCGTCGAGCGGGAACTACGCCGCCGCCTGGACGTGGGCCAGGCGGCACCGGCCCACCTGAGCGTGGTGGTCATGCAGGAGTCCCAGGTGCCTGCCGAGCCGGTACGGATACCCCGGCTCCGCTTCCGGCTCCCCGTACCCCCCGCCGGGCGGCTGTCCCGGGCGCAGCTCGCCGGCCTGCCCGAGCGGGTCCGGCAGGCGTACGTCGCGCTACCTGACTACACGGCCGGCGACCCGGCCCCGGCGTACGAGCGACTGTCGCAGGACCAGCGGGAGCAGCCGCGGGTGGCGGCGCAGCAGGCGACGCCGCCGCACGCGGAGTCCACCCCGCCCGGCCCGGTGCGGCGGGTGACCGTCGCGGACACCGGTCTGGCCGACGGTCTCGGCGGGCACCGGGGCTGGTTGCTGCGCGGCGGATGGCCGTCGACGGTGGCGGACACCACCGGGGCGGCCCCGGTGGAGCTGGCCGTGGCGGCCCCGGCCGACACCACCCGGTTGGTCCGGCTGTCGTTGCCCGCGATCGAGGACCAGCCGGCGCTGGAGGTGGACGCGCTGGTGGAACCGCCGGCAGGGGCGTCGCTCGACGTCGACCCACGCCTGATCACCGTGGTCCCGCTGTGGCGCAACGACTTCGTCGACGGCCCGGTGGCCCAGCCGATCACGGACCCGCCCGAGATGGTCCGCCGGGCCTGGCAGTACGTGATCGAGGACACGGAGCAGACCGAGACCGCCGGGATCCTGGCCGAGCGGTCCGACCAGCACGACGACAGCCCGCTCGACGGGATCGAGCGCCGGATGCTGCAGGCCCGGGTCCTCGCCGCGATCCGGGAGACCTTCTGGGAGACGTTCGGGGAGACCCCGGCGTACGCCGCCGGGCTGGCCGCGTTCCTCGAGATGCCCGAGGACACACCCCTGGCCGACTACTGGCAGCACGAACCGGTCCGCGAGCTGATCCTGCGGCGTCCATGGCAGCTGCTCTCCGGGGTGCTGGTGACCTACGTGGACCGGTACGGCTGGCAGGGCGCACACCGGATCGTCGTACAGCCCGGCCGGCTGGACGCGGAGTCGTCCGACGCGCTGGTCACCCCGGACGGCACCCGCTACACCGCAGCCGACTACCTGGCCCGGCTGCCGACCACCGGGGGCACCCGGGTGCTGTTCTTCCCGGACCTCGACCACGCCGCCGTGGTGGATTCCGCCTTCATCCAGGGGGTACGGGCCTCCGCCATCGTCGTCCTGCCGACGCTGCTGCCCGCCGACGTGCACTGGATCGTGCTCGGCGCCAGTGCCGTCACCGGCGCCGAGGTGAGCCAGCTCGTCACCCAACTCGACGGAGCGCTCGCCCGGGCCACCCTGCACGCCGCGGACCCGGTCGAGGGCCGTGAGCTGGCCCAGGCGCTGCTCGCCGACCCCGCCCTGCGGATCTACGAGGACGACGACTGGCTCACCGAGATCTTCGACAGCGAGCTGCTGGCCACGCCGACCGAACCCGTGCGGCTGCTGCTCGCCCGGGCGGAAAGGGGAGACGCCGCAAGCATCCTAAGGGAGTTGCGGGAGGCCGGGGTCCTGTTGATCGATCCAGCCGTGCTACCGAGGCACCGCGTGCTGATCGAGATCACCGATCCCCGTCCGGAGCTGGTGCAGTCCTTCCAGACCACCCGTGGTGGGACACGCTGGGCGCAGTTCCTCTTCGACGGCAGGTACGCCGCCGACCATCCCGACACGTGGCGGGTGATAAGCGAGCCCTGGTCGCGCATCCAGTCCTGGCTGGCCGTCCTCGACCCGGGCCGGACCTATCCCTGGGACCAGTTCCTGCTGGCCATGGCACATCGGGACCAGGTTGCGCGGCGCATCGGTGAAACCCCGGGCGCCTGGCCGGGGGCCGGTCACCGCTTCGCCCCGGTGTCGCCCGCCGCACTGGCGCAGGTGCAGGAACTGTTCGCCGGCCGGTCCGACCGGGAGGGGGTGATCTGGACCGAATCCGCCGAGTCGTCGAGCCCGACGTTGTTGCTGGTCGACGCGGCCGCCCGGAGAATCGTCGATCATCCGATGGTCTACTTCGTCCCGCAGCCGCCGGAGGCCCGGGCGGTGGTCACCATCCCGCAGCGCGAGGACCTGAGCGGCCGGGGGTTGGTCGTCGCCACCGGGCAGCTCGACGGCGACCGGCTGACCGGCGACGGCTGGGAGGTGACCGCCGACGAGGTGATCGGGAGCGAGGCGTTGCGGGCGCATCCCCGGGTCGTCCTGCTCGACCGGTCGCCGCCGGAGGGGAGCCCGTTCGTCGAGCGGCTGCTGGAGCGGGGCGTCGGCGTGCTCGCGCCCGACGCCGACCTGGCCGGCTGGACCGCCGTCTATCAGCTCCCCGGCTGGCAGCTGGAGTTGACCGGCCCGGACAGCGCGGACCTGCTGCGCGAGCTCCGGCACGAGTTCGACGCGGTGGTGCTCAGCGCGGCCGAGGCCCACCGCCGGACCCCGACACAGACCGCGCTGGTCCGCGCGGTCTTCGACCTGCTCGGTCGGCCGTACGGGCAGGAGGTCGTCGACGGTCACCTGCACCTGCACCTGGACCGGTGGGCCTCGGCCGAGGCGTTCGCGGCCGAGGCCGGCCACGACGGGCTGCTCCTCGTCGGCGACTCCGACCAGCACCAGCACGACCTGACCCTGCGGGTCCCCGTCGACCAGGTCCGGGTGTTCCAGCGCTGGTCCGGCGAGGAGCTTCACCTGGTCACCGTGGACCCGGCCACGATCGCCCCCGTCACGGACTTCCTCCGCGACCGGATCGCGACCGGCCCCGTCGTCCGCTGGACGCCCGACCTGGGCCGGGCGGCGCGGGCGGCGGACGTGGGCCAGCCCTATGCGGACCACGTCACGCTGGGCGGGCTGCCGATCTCGGCCGGCCACGTCGACGACCTGATCCGGACGACCCGCGACAACCCGTCGTGGCGCGGCCTGGGCTGGGCGGTGGACCCGGATGCGGACGACGATGCCCTGGTGTGGCTGGGCCCGGAGATGGCCGCCATGGAGTTCCCGGTCGACGGGGGTGAATCCCTGCTCGCCGTGGGCATGCCGGCGTCGGCCGTGCCCACCGCCGACCGGTACGGCAACGGCGCGGTGCTCTGGTCGGCCGGTCGCTCCGGGCTGCCGGCCTCCCTGCGTGCGGCGTTCCGGGTGGCCGTGGTGCCACTGTCCGAGCTGGACGACATCGTCGACGGTGTGCGGGCGGGTTTCCCGGCGTCCGACGCGGTCGCCGTCCTGACGGAGCGGCTACCCGAGGGGACCCGGATCATCGTGGTGCCCGGCGAGGTCGAGTCGATCGCGGAGATCCCCGAGATCTTCGACGCGGTGTTCGCGGTGGTGACCCGCTCCACCGTCGGCGACCCCGGAACGTGGACGGCGTACGCGTGGTCCGAAGACGAACAACGGATCGGTGTGCTGACCGGCGCGGACCTGTCGTACGTCGTCGCTGGCGTGGCCGCCACGGACCCGGCGCTGCGGGAGCAGGTCGTGCCGGCCCCGACGATGCTGGCGCTGCCGCAGACCGCCGTGCGGTTCCTGGCCGACCGGGTGGCCGCCCGAGACGCCGACCCACCCGTCGGGCACGCCGTCACCGATGTCGCCTTCGTCGCCGTCGAGGAGATCAGCGCCGACGACCGCGTGTACACCCTGCCGGAGGGTTCGGTGATGCGCGTGATGGCACCCGGTCCGGACGGGGAGCACGTCCTGCACGGCTGGTTCATCGACGGGGACATCCTGGCCGAGGCCGAGCACGACATCCTGGGTGAGGAGGACGGATCGCTGGCTACCTCCCTGCCGAGCCAACTCGCCGACGACTTGTCCTACGACCGGCGGCTCGCGATGCTCGAACTGGCCCGTCTCGTCGGAGTCGGACAGCCCGTCACCGAGAATCCGCTGCGTCAGCATGGGATCCGCCCGGCCGACCGGACCTTCGTGCCCGACTGGACGGTGCCGGTCGGCCCGCCGGGCGGACCGGCCTGGTGGGTCGGCGCGGACGTGTCGGTCATCGAGATCACGTCGGCCCCCGCCGGCCGGCTCCCCGCCCGGCGGGTGCTGGCGTGGGAGGTGACACCCCCCGCCACCGGCACCGGGCAACCGTCCGACGACGTGCCGCCGCCGCAGCTGGTGGCGGTCCCCTACCGGGACGGACCGCTGCTGGGAGTCATGCCCGACCAGGTCTGGGCGTGGGGGCTGGGCCCGCTGCTGGGCGAACGGGGCGTCCTCGTCGAACCCGGCGTGGTGAGCGGTGACGGGGTGACCACCGGGCGTCCCGACGGGCGCGGCGCGCTGCCCGCCGACGACTACCGGGCGATCCTGCCGGACACCGCCGCCGGCCTCCCCGTCGTCGTGCTGCTCGACACCGGTACCGCGGCCCAGGAGTTCGCCGGGGCGCTCGCCGCGCGGTCGGCCGTGGTGCTGGTCCGCACCGGCGACGGACAGTGGCAGGCCCACCATCCCCGGCCGGGCACCGGCGTTCCCGACGTCATGACGGGACCCCAGGCGTACCAGCTGGCCAACCGGGCCGTCGCGGCGGTCACCGCCGAGCTGGCCGAGCTGGCGGGCGCGGTCAACGACCTGGGCCAGGAGTGGGGCGGGACCATCCCGCCCGACGGCGTCAACCTGTGGGGCCGGCTGTCCGGGCTGCCCGCCAGCACCTTGGCGGACCGGGCCGCCCGGCTCGCCTCGGCCCTGTTCGGGATGGACCGGCTGAGGGCCGCTGTCGACGGCCCCTCCGGCGAACAGTCGGTGGGCCGGGTGCTCACCCACCTCGGTCTGCCCGGAGCGGCGGGGCAGCACCCGGCGTTGCTGGCCCGACGGCTGCACGCGCTGCAGTTCGCCCCGGTGCCGGTCACGGCCCTGGGGCTGCTGCCGGCCAACGCGGTCGCCCTGGTCTGGCTGGGCGACGCCGTGGTCCTCGTCCATCGTGCCCCCGACGGCACGCTGACGCTGGTGCGGCCGCAGGCCGGGCCAGCCGACCGGCTGACCGCGCTCGACCCCGACGGGTTGACCGAACCACCGTGGATGCTGCTGGCGCAGGGACGGCTGGTGGCGGTGCGCGTCGCGAGTGGCCACCGGATGCTCGGCGGCCAGGTCGTATCCGACCCGCCCCCGTACCCCGCCCAGGAGCGGCCGGCGGACCAGGACCCGGACCTGCCCTCGGACCCCGACCAGGACCCGTCGTCGGACGCCGACCAGGACCGGTCGTCGGACTGGGAGCGGGATCAGGACCGGTCGTCGGATTCTGACCAGGACCCGTCGTCGGAGCCCGACCAGGACCCGTCGTCGGATGCCGACCAGGACGCGCCGTCGGACCGGGAGCCGGATCAGGACGCCTCGTCGGACCGGGACTCGGATTCCACGTCGACCGGCGCGGCGGGGACGGAGCCCGGCCCGGTCGACACCGCGTCGGTGTCGACCAGCTCGACGGAGGGGACCACAGCCGCCGCAGCCGGCCCGTCCCCGGCGGCGCTGCACGCCGCCGGGGAGGCGCTGCGCCGGCTGCCGGCGGCCCGCCTCGCGGTCGGTCGGCAGGTCCGCCGGGGCAGACCGTCCCTGCCCCGCCTCGCCGGGTGGGTCGACGCGGTGCAGACCGACGAGGCCGGTGCCACCGAGGACAGCTCCCGGGTCCGGGCGGTCAGCGCCCACCTCGTCCTGCACGGGCGGATCGGCGACCTCCCGGTGACCGAAACGGCGGTGACCACGCTCAGCCTGGCCGGGTTCCACCAGGCACTGGGCGGGCGGCCGGTGGCAACCGACGTCGGCCGTCCCGGTTCGCTCATCCAGGCGTTGACCCGCCGGCCGGGGGCGATGCTCCTGGTCCACGAGCAGCCGCCGGACGCGCCCGGCCGGGTGTTCTGGCTGGTCGCCGACGACCGGGACGGTGCCGTGGTGCCTCGGGTGGTCGACCCCGCCCGGCCGGGTGCGTTCGCCCGGTCCGCCGCCGCCGACCCGGTCACCGCCACGGCGCTGACCCGCGCCGGCACCACCGTGCTGGCGGTGGACGCCCACGGCGACGCGATGGACCTGGCCGACTTCCTCACCCCGTCGCCGGCCGGTCTCACCCGGGCCACCGGTGACCCGGCGCTGGTCGTGTCCGACGCCACCGACCTGGTCCAGGCCATGGTGCGGCTGGTCGACGACTACTTCGGACGGACCCCGCGCGCGCTCGGCGGGCAACTCACGGTGACCCCGGAGACGATCCCCGGCACCCTGGCCGCCGCGCTGGGTGGGCAGTTCGAACCGCTGCACGACGTCGAGGCCACCGTCACCGCGCTGCGCGCCGCACCAGGCTCGGTGGCGCTGGCGTACCTGCCCCGGGCGGAGGAGCCGGGACATCTGCTCATGTTCGTCGTCGAGCCCGGGTTGGCGACGGTGCCGGCCCAGCTCATGGTCGTCGGGGTCGACGCCGTCGGGCTCAGTGACGCCGACCTCACCGAGGCGCTGTCCACCGGCCGGGCCCAGGTGCTGCTGCTCGACGCGACCGGCGAGGCCCGCCAGGTGCCCGGTCGGGAACCCACGGCGGAGCAGGTCACCGCGGTACGAACCGCGGTCACCGCGCAGCCCCTGCTGATCGGGGTGCCGCACACCGGCCACCCGGCCTGGAGCGACAGGCTCACCGCCCAGGTGACCCGGCGACTGGGCACACTGGGCGTGACCATGGCCAGCGCCCGGCCCCTGCTGCACGCGCTGGCCACCGACCCCACCGGGTTCCTGCACCACGGCGCCGGCCACCCGGTCCGGGTGGGCCGGGACAAGCGGTTCGCCTGGGTGCGCCTCGTACCCCGGCCGAGCGGCACCGACGAGGTTCGGCTCGCCCCCGGCCTGGGTGGTATCGAGGACCGGCGGACCGCAGGTGTGTCGGCGTCGACGTGGGCGCAGCCACAGGCCACCACCGCCCGGGTCGTGGTGCCGATCCCCGCCGGGGGTGTCGGGGTGACCGTCCTGGGTGGCGTGCTGAGCAGTCGGGCCGTCCGCACGATCGGGCAGTCCCTCACCACCGGTGACAACGGCATGGTGATCGGGGTGCCCGACTCGTTCCTCACCCGCAGCGCGGTGTTCGTCCAGGTCGAGATCACCGAGCGGCCCGCCCCACCGGCCTGGGCCGACGTCCCGGCCACCTGGGTGCCCGGCGACGGCGACCGCCTCTGGTTCCGTACCCCCGAGGTGTTGGCCACGATGCGGCCGATCAGCGACGGCACCGCGCTGACGGTGAGTCGCGCCGGGGCGGCGCTCCTGCGGGACGCGAGCTACCCGGTGGAGGTCGTCGACGACGGCGCCCTGGCGACCACCGTGCAGTCCGGCATCCCCGACGTGGTCCGCCGGGGGAGCAACCTGCGGGTCTGGCGGCTCTGGGGCGGCCAGCGGGCACTCGACGCGGTGCAGCCCGGGGCGACCGGCCTGACCGCGACCAGCTCGTCGTGGCTGCGCCGACCCGCCTACGCCCAGGGGGTCCGGCCCGCCCTGCGGCTCACCCGGCTGACCCCGATCGGTGAGCTGCCCGAATCGGCGCTGCTACGCGCGGCGGCCGCGGTCACCACCGGTCAGTCGGTGCAGTCCGCCTCGGACCGGGGTGGCTTCCTCGCGGTGCTGATCGGTCGGGCGTTCGGCCTGTTCCGGCTCTCCGCCGGACCGACCGTCTCGGTCGTCGACCGCCGGGCGCAGGCCCTCGCCCCGCAGGTCGAGACCACCGCCGGGCAGGAGACGGGCGACCACGTCCTGGGGCTCTACCTGGCCGAGTACACCGGCACGGTGCAGTGGAGCATGCACCGGTCGGTCACCCGGTCGCTGGCGTACCGGGGGCTGCGGCGCGGGTCGCAGCCGGTGTCGGTGCGGACACTGCTGGTCGTGCCGCAACAGCACGCGGCGGCGCTCGCCGGGGTCACCCCGTCGGCGCGGCCCGACCGCGACCTGGTGGCCCTGCTCGCCGGCACCGTCGAGGACGACCCGGACGACCCGCGTACCCTGCCCGACTACCTGTGGCAGGGTGACCGGCTGCGGATCGGACGCGGCTTCCTGCACGGCGGGGACCTGGTCGCCGGCCTGGTCGCCGACCGGCTGCGGCGACTGCTCGACGACGACCGCAACGCGGTGTACCGGCAGTACCTGCCCGACTGGGACAACCCGCGGGTGCAGACCGACCGGATCCGGCGGGCCCTGGACCGGCTCGGCAACGAGGAACGCCTCGCGGCGCAGAACAGCCCGAGCCGCTACTCGGCACGCCTGTTGGCCACCGCCGACGGGGAACTGCTGATCGAGCTGCGGGTGCGGGACATCTTCTCCGGCCGCACGCTGGAGGTGCGGATCGGGGTCCGGCGTCGCCACCCGGACACCGCACCCCGGTACCTCGGCCGGCGGGGCACCCACCCGGACCCGGTCACCGCCGACCTCCCCGAGCCCAGCGACAGCGGGTCGGGCGAGTCGGAGGACGACGAGCCGACGGTGAAGCTGCGCACCAGCCAGGGCCGGGCACAGGCGGCGACGAACCGGGCCGTCCGCAGCGTCGCGTCGGGCGTGCAGGCGGGCGCGTCGGTGGGCAGCGACGCGCTCGGTGGTGCCGCCGGCATCGGGTTGCGACTCCAGGGCGTCTGGCGGGACGTCATCGAGGTGACCCAGGGCAGCCAGGCGGGCGTCGTCGGCGTCGGCGGCGGCGCGGTCGCCGTGTTCGCCGACGACGTCCGGTTGGAACTGTCGGCGTCGGTCATCGTCGAGTACCGCGGGTTCCTCGCCGACGCCTGGCGGTGGCTGGCCGACCACCCCGTGCAGGCGCAGCCACTGCGCTTCGCCGGCGACGCCACCATCGACCTCGAACTCGGTTTCTCGGTGCCGTTCACCCAGACCATCGCGGTCGGGCAGCCGCAGCCGGTCGTGCTGCCCACGCCGGCCGGCGCCCCGAGTGCGGGCATCGTGCTGCGCGAGGCGCTCGGTGAACTCCTGCCCGCAGCCGTGACCCCGCAGCGGCAACGGCTACGCCACCTCGGCGCGGCACTGGCCCAGCACACCGTCGCCCACCATGTCCACGGCCTGCCCGAGCTGCGCGAGCAACTGCTGGACGCGTTGCGGGGCGCCACCGCGGACTACATGGACGCCGGGCACCTGCCGTCCGGCACCGGCGGTCGTCGGCGGGGCACGGCGTTCAGCGGCGACATCCCCGGCACCCCCCTGCACCAGTGGCTCAACGCCTTCGTCGACCAGGGCCACCTGGCGGCGCTGCTGGCACCGGCGACCCAGCAACCCCAGCCGGTGCACGCCCCCAGCGTGGTCGTCGGCGACGACGTGCCGGTCACGGTCTTCGTCTTCGCCGAGGTGATCGGCCACGACCAGACGCCGACCGGCGCGGTCACCGGCGACGGGTACGAGAGCGCGGTCGCCGGGTACGCGGTCCGCCGCTCGGCCGCGGACCGGGGTGGACAGTTCCGGCTGGAGGTCGGCGGGGGCGGCGCGGCGTGGCGGGCGGACGAGCCCAGCGCCCCCGCCCAGCCCGGTGACGCGGGTGGGGGAACGCCCGGCGGTCAGGCACCCGCCCCGAACCCCACCCAGCCGGCCGCCCGCACCCCCACCCAGCCGCCCGCGACCCTGGCGCTGCGGCTGTTCGGCCGGCGGCAGATCGAGTGGACCAACGGCGAGACGGTCCTCGCCGTCGCCGAGGTCGAACGGACCGTCAAGCACTCCGAGTCCCGGACCGTCCTGCTGGGTGTGCACGGTCGGCTGCGGGTCCACCTCGCCGTGGTGCTCACCGAACCCAAGTGGGTGCTGCCCGACCGGTCCTTCACCCGCTACCGGCAGGTGGGTGACGTGTCCCTGCTGGGTCAGATGTCGGCCGAGGAGTACCGGCAGGCCCTCGGCCTGACCCCCGGTGGCTGGCGGCTGCCGCGCGAGGTCACCCCGCCGGCGGCGCAGGTGATGCACCAGACCAGCCGGCTGGTGGACGTCCCGGCCATCGGTCAGGCCATGCTGGGCTGGCTGCGTGCGCTGCGCCTCGGCGGCGACGAGGGAATGGAATTGGTCGGCCACGACCGGAACACCGGCATGAACATCAGCACCGTCCTGCACCACACCGACCCGGTCACCGTGGCCGCGCACCTGGGCGACCTCTTCGACGGTGGCCTGAGCTTCGTGCTGCGCTACCCCGGACTGCTCAGCCGTCCGGCGGTGCAGATCATCGTCCGGGCGGTACCGGCCACCGACCCGCCACAGGTGGGTGAGCTGCGGGCGGGCACCAGCAACCTCGAGTTGAGTACCGTCAGCGAGGTCGGCGGCGGACGCCAGTCGGGCGAGGCCGTCACCGACGAGGTGGTCCCGGTGGCGCACGTCGGAGAGCGGGCGGCGCTCAACGCGCTCGGGGCGCTGGGGCGTACCGCCGCCGGCCGCTCCAGCGACGTCACCCTCGGCCGGGCGGTCAGCGCCGTCGAGACCACCGGCCCCTGGCTGCCGGTCGACTACGGGCCACAACGGCTGGTCTTCACCGCCCACCGTCGCCGGCAGGAGATCGGCCGGCACGAGATCACCGTGCCGCTGCGCACCGAGACCGCCGCCGAACACCTCAACCTCACCTACCGGCCGACCGGCCCGGCCGCCGTGCTGCCCGACCCGGCCGCGGTGACCGACGCCCCGTTGACCCTGGGTGGAACGGACGGGCCGCTGCGGCTGGTGCCGATCCCGGCCGACAACTGGCTGGCCTGGCGGGGCGACGCCGTGCCGGTGCCCGACCGCTATGCGGCGCTCGGCTTCAACGGCGCCGCCGCCCTCCAGGCCACCGCGCTGCGGGCGCTGCGGATCGTCGGCACCGCAGCGACGATCGGGATGCCCGGAACGACACTCAACTACCAGCTGATGACCCTGCTGGGACGAACCCACCTGTGGGCCGCCACCCCACACCGGATGGCCGGCCCCTACGAGATCACCCTCGCCGACGGGTACCGGCTCGTCCTGCACACCCGGGTCACCGCGGTACGGCTGGACACCGTGCTCGTGCCCGCCGAGGGAAACTCCGGTGTCGGTGGGGCCGGCCGGCACGGCGACGCCCGCCTGGTGGCCCGCGCCGACGCCGCCCTGCCGGACACCCTCGGCACCTCGGTCGGGGTCGTGCCGGCGCTCGGCGTCTCGGTGCCGGGCAACTCCAGCCACCAGGAGGCCGCCGCGCACCGGACCGACGTGCTGCGGCTGGGACTGGACGACGAGGGCGCGCGGGCGAAGGTGTGGTGGAGCACCGAGACGGTCGTCGTCGCCGAGCACACCGACCTCACCGGCACCCGCCGTACCGCGCTGCAGGTGACCATGCCCGACTCGCAGCCGGTGCTGGTCGATCAGGCCGAGGCCCTGGACCACCTGCTGGCCGGTGACGCCCCCGGGAGCGCGCCCGTCGACCGGGTGGTCGTGGCCGCGCTCCTGGAGCAGGCGGTCCACGCCGCGAAGCAGGCGCAGAAGGCGCTGAAGTCCTGGCGGGAGCTGGAACGGATCGCCCTGGTCGCCGAGTTCCCCGGGGACGCCGGCAGCACCGCCGACACGCTCGCCAGGGCCGCCGCCGCGAACGCGGCGGAACGGGCCGAGGCGGAGGCGTCGGCCCGTCGCCGCTGGTGGGAGGCCCGAGCCGAGGTCGAACGACTGGTGGCGTTGGCCGCCGGACACCTCGGCCGGGGTTCCGCAGCCGACCCGGTGCTGCTTCCCCCGACCGACGGCACCGATCCGACGTCGCCCGGTGGGCGACCCGCCCCGCCAGCGGCCGGGCGGCGCGACCCGGTCGACCCGGTTGACCCGGTTGACCCGGTTGCCCCCGTCGACCCGGTTGACCCGGTTGCCCCCGTCGACCCGGTCGTCGACGACCGTGCGCCGGCCGGGTCGGTCGTAGCGGCAGCCCCGGCCGGGCCGTCACCGTCACCGTCACCGTCACCGTCGATGGTCCGTGCGGGCACCGACAACCAGTTCACCGCACTTCCTCCCCCCGCCGTCGGGGAGGTCGTCGACGTCAACCGCAACGGCCTCTGCCTGCTCGAATCCGTGGTCGTCAGCGCGTTGCCCGAGGTGCGCGGCCTGTTGCCCGACGGGTACCACGGGCAGCTCGACGAGATCCAGGCCTGGCGGGACACCCGTGGGCCCGTCGACGTGACCCTGCCCTCCCGCCTGCGCCCCCTGGTCCTACGGGTCGCCGACGGCCTGCGCGCCCAGATCCATGCCCTGCTCGTCGACGGCCGGCTCGCCGAGGTGGAACAGGTGATCGCCGACGGCGGACTGCTGGGCCGGGGCGTCAGGGCACAGCGGCGGGTACGCGTCCAACTCGCGCGGACGGTCAACAGGTGGCAGGCGGACTGGGCGGCCGACACCGGCGACTACCTCGTCCTGTTGGTCGGAGCGGCGCTGCGCCGGCCGATGGTGCTGGCCACCCCCGTCCCGTCGGCCCGTCCGGCCGCTGGCTCCCGGTCGACCGGCGACACGGCGACGGCGGTCCGTGATCAGGCCGCCGACGACGCGCAGGCGAACGTCGGAGGCTGGTCGATCCGGACGGTCTACAACCCGCGCTTCGACGGTGCCGAGGCCCGGATCAGCGAGGGACCGGTGCTGCTCTACCTGGCGAACGGCCACTACCGGGCGTGGCTCCCGGAACCGGACGTGCTCGATCTGGCCCGGGCCCGGGAGGAGGCGCTCGAACTGCCCCGCCCGACGGTCGACCTCTGGCGCGAGAGCACCGATCCGGCGACCCGCCGACCCACGACGACCGGGAGCGATCCCGGGTACGGCGCTGCGGACAGCGACGTCGTGCTCAGCGACACGGACAGCGACGCCGAGAGCGGTGCCGGGTCCGACGGTGCCGTCCTCGGCCATCCGGGCGGTCACCCCGGCGTGCCCCGGTCGACCGGCCGGGGACGGCACCCGTTGACGCTGGCGGGGTTGGAGACGGCCGTGCAGGAGACCCAGGACGTTCAGGCCGCCGTCCGTCCGGCCGGCTCGGTGACGGATTGGCGCCCGCCCGAGGATCCGTTGTCGTGTCTGGCTCTGGCCCGTCGGTTCGCGGTCGTCCTGCATCCGGGCATCGACGGGTTCGTCCGGCCGGGCCTGCGGGTCGGTCGGACCCGGGACGACGCTGCGATCGGTGCCCGGTGGGCCGGCGACTTCGCCGGTGACCGGTCCGACTGGGCGGTGGTGGATTCCTGGGCGCAGGTCGAGCGGGCACTCGTCGCCGCCGTGCCCGGGACCGCCGTCTTCGTCCTGCTGGAACGTCCGGGCAGCGCCCCTGGGCACGCCTTCGCGGGGTACCGGTTGGACCGGGAGACCGATCCGGTGCGGTGGGTGCAGTTCGGCGGCGACCGGGGCGCGGTGCTGCTGCCCCGGGCCGCGGCGGACAACCGGCTGCCCCGGCTCAACGCCCTCGGCCCGGAGGTCGCCGCCCGTGCGGTCCTGGTGGATCCCGAGGGCACTGTCGATCCGGCGGCGCTTGTCGACGCCGGGACGTTCGCGCCCGTCGCCTCGACCTCGGTGGCGCGGGCGATCGTGGACGCGCCGGTGAACCGGACCTTCCTGGGCCATGGCACGGAGTTCGAGTTCTTCGAGATGCTCGACCTCAGCGCGGCCGCCGACATGTTCACGGGAGCCACCGCCGAGACGCTGCCCGATCTGGCCCGGACGAGAGCGCTCGCCAGGGACCCCGCGGGAACGACAGTCATCGAGGTGGAGACCAAGACCTACTTCCGCGACAGCGGCGACGGCCAGCTCTACCGGCGACCGGCCCCGAAACGGACCAAGGAGGCCGTCGCCATCCTGGAGGTCATCGTCGGCGTCGTGCCCGACACCGACGCCGAGATGGACGCCCACCACGGCGGCGAGTCGTTGTACCCGGCGATGACCGCGTTGGGTCAGGCCCTGTCGGCGCTCACCGGGCCCGTCCCGTTCGCCCAGCTCCTGGGCACGGTGCAGGCCGCCGGTCACCTCCCCCAGGTGGTGCTGACACCGCTCGGTCGCAAGGCGAACGTCGGCCCGCGCCCGTCGGACAGCGAGCCCGGCGCCCGGGTGCACCACAGCATCGGGGTCCCGCTCGCCGGTGCCCACTCGTTCCTGAGCTACGTCGCCCGGCACACCTGGCGCAGCCCGACGAGTGTGTCTCCCTCCTACGCCCGCCCCCACCTGGAGGACGCGTTGTCCTTCGCCGACACCGTGGCCGACCACTTCGCCGACGGGGGCGGCAGCCCTCGGGACGTCGCGGAGCTACGCGGGTTCGCCACCGTGCTGTACTCCAACACCGCAGGCGTCGCCGGAGCCTGGCTCCACCGGGGTCTGGTCAAGGAGAACGTCGCGGCGTTGTCCCGGCAGGACATGCGGATGCTGCTCGACGCGTTGTCACCGGCGGCACAGGCCTATTTCCAGGCCAACTTCACGGAGATCGCGCAGTTGTTCCGCGGGATGTTCACGGACCGGTTCCCGGATCTCGAAGAGCGCTTCGAGCTGAGGACCGGGGTCAAGCTGGCCGGTGACTTCTTCCAGAACGGCGCCTTCGTCGACAAGAAGAACAACAACAAGCAGCAGTCGATCATCGACTACCTCCGCGGAGACGTGCGGCAGCATCTCGGGTACGGCGGAATGACCGTGATCAACGGTTTCGACACGTCGAACGGTGCGCTGCCGCTGATGGTGCTGGAGGTCCGGTACTTCGGCGCGCAGCACGTCGACGGCGCCACCGCCCAGGTGGAGGCAGCGGTCCTGCGCCGGGAGGCCGGGGCGGCCTTCGACGAGGCGCTGCAGGTCACCGGCGTGGCGGTGGAGCGTCCGGGGGGCCTCCAGCTGGCCCTGCCCGACCGGGAACTCTGGCCGATGTGGCGGCACGCCGGCCCGCCCGGCCTGCTCACCGTCGAGTTGCCGCTGTACGCGCCGAACTGGTCGCTACGCCCCCTGTTGCCGGTTGCCGACGACGTGACGGCGATCCGGGTCGTCCAACACGTGAGCCTCTCCGAGCACTACGTCTTCCTGCAACGCCTCGCGGACCTCACCGGCCGGCCCCTCTACGCGTTGGCCGGGGAGGCGACGCCGAGGTGGGATCCGGATGCGGGGGAGCTGCGGGTCGACTGGCCCGACGGCACGCGGCCCTGGCTGGAGTTCCTGCCGGCGTTGTACGACGCCGACAGCGACCGGGGAATCCGGCGGGGTGTCGACCCCGACGGGGTGCTCGTCCCGCTGGACGACCGGGTCGACCTGCTGGAGCCGACGACGGTCCACCTGAACCTGTATCCGCCGGACGTGGCGCACGTCCTGCCGCCCCTCTTCGGCACCGAGGACCCCGACGTGCTCGACCTGGTGCCACTGATCCAGGCGTCCGACAGCCGCCAGCTGATCTTCGCCGGTCCCGACGCACCGACGTACCTGCCCGGCTGGGCGACGACCGTCGTCGAGACGGTCATCGCCCAGTCGACACCGGTCGAGGGTCTCGTCCTCGTCGGGCACCCGCTGCCGCACGCGGCGGCGCAGACCCTGGTCGACGTGCTCGGACAGGCGGTGGCCGAGCAGCCGGGACTTCTCGTCACACCGGTGGTCCTGACCCACGGGGCGGACATCGACATCACGACGCGCGCCGGCGCGGCCCGGATGGTGTCCACCGACGACGGCCTCGGCGGATGGCGGGTGTTCCGGCCGGACCAGAAGGGCCGCACGAGTGCCGTCCCCGACGACCTGCGCGCGGTGATCACCACCCCGACCGTGGCACCGGAACAGCCGCAGGACACCGCGGACCCGCTGGGGCCCGACGGGGCGGAGCCGGCCCCGCCCCGCAATGAACCCCGCACGGTGCCGCGCGGGGAGGACGAGCCGTTGGAGTGGACGATCCGGCGCGCGATGGCACAGGTCGCGGTCCGCGAGCACCACTGGGTCGACCCGGTCAGCCGGCCCGGACCCGCCCGGGACGACCGCTACGAGGTCGTGTCGCGGTTCGAGGCCCGCTGGTTCCACTACGGCGGCCAGCCGGTGACCGACCTGACCGTGCGGGTGTGGCTCGACGACGACACCGGTCGGGCGATGTTCGCCGCCCTCAAGCGGGGGGTGGACCGGGTGTTCAACAGCAGCGCCGATGCGACGGCGTACCGGCTGCCCAACCGGTTCGGCGACCTGCTGCACGTGACCGTGGAGCGGGCCGCCGCCCCGCACGACGCCCACCTGCGGGTCCAGGTGATCGACGAGGGGCCGACCGACCAGTTCCACTGGCGTCGCGACGCCCTGGAGGAGGACCTGGTACACGAGTTCGCCCACCAGCTCGGCCTGCGCGAGGAGTACCGCGACGACACCGCACCGCACCGCCCGCACGTGCCGGGCAGCCTGCTCGGCGACCTCGCGGGTCGTCCCACCGACGCCCTGTCCGACGAGGAACGGGCGGCGCTGTCCGACGAGGAGAAGGCCCAGCTGCGCGGCATGCGGTGGGCCGGGCTGCGCTCGCGTCACCTCCACCTGCTGGCGGCGCTGGTCGGCGAACCGGACACCGATGGGGAGTACCGGGCGGTGGACCCGGTGCTCCGACCGATCGGTGTCGCGCCCTTCGCACCGCAGACCACGACGGACCAGCCGGGGCAGCAGCCTCCGGCAGCCGATCCGACGGTGCCGCCGGTCAGGGCGGCCCAGCTGGAACGCACCTGGCGCACCCGGCCCGAGCGCCTCGACGTCGAGGCCCCGGTCCGGATCGCCGCGGACCACGCCGTCCGGGCGGTTCTCGACCGGGTGGAGCTGCTCCGCCGGCCGTGGGACCTGGAACTGCTCGGCGACAACCTGCCGTCGGCGGCCGCCGGGGACCACCAGCGGCTCACCCCGGCTGAACCGGTAGCCGACTGGGCGGTGTTGACCGGACCGACCCGCGACGCGATCGCCCGGCGGGCCGCGCTGGTCACCTCCTGGTTGGCCGGCCTGCCGCAGCCGGCGACAGCCGGCACGGCGGTGGAGTTCGGGCTGGTGCTGGGGGTGCCCCCGGAGCTGCTTGCCGATTCCCGGGACAACGCCGTGGCCCGCGTCCTCGCCGACGCCGCTGCCGACTTCCTCCGGGGCCAGCTCGACGCCCGGCTCCCCGTCGGGATGCTCCCGGTACGGGTCCTCGTCGAGGTCACCGACTTCGACGGGGTCGTCGACGGGGTCCGCGACCAGATCCGGATGCAGGTCGAGTTGTCCCTGCGCCGGGTGCTCCCCGGCCCGGTGTACGCCGACGACCCGACGTCCGGCAGCGCGGTCGGCGGAGTCCACGACGGTCGGGACCTCCGCAACGACGTGCTGCTGCGCGTCACCGAGGCGCGGCAGGCCCTCGAAGGGCTGCCCGCCGGGGAACCGGAGACCGCGGCGGCGGTCGTCGTCCACCAGCTCGGCAGCGTCCTGGTCCGGCTGCTGCCGGTGCTCGTCACGCCGGCCCTGGCCGTCCCCTTCGCGGCCCACGCCGTACGGGTGCGCGGCGTGCTGGACGACTTCCGGTGGCTGGTGGGCCGGTGGGCGCAGCAGTGGCGCACCGGCGACGTCGAGGTCGCCGAGCTGGTCACCCGCGCGACCGGGACGCTCGACGCGATCGTCGACCTGACGCCGCTGATCGAGCTGGCCCCGGCCGCCCATCGCGACCTCGACCTGACACCGCTGGTCGACGGCCACCAGGCGGACGACGCGGACCACGTCGCGGCGCTGGCCCGGTTCCGTGCCGAGCTGGCCCGGCTGCGCGACGCCACCGGGATCGCGCTGGACGGGCCGATCATGCAGGTCTACGGCTGGCAACTGCTGACCCAGGCACTCGGGGCGCTGTGGTTCGGCGTGACCGAGGGTCCCGGACCGGTCGCGGATTCACGCGCCCTCGGGGCTGCCGCTGCGGCGCTCGACGCGTACCACGAGGTGGTCGGCGGGCTCGGTGCCGGCACCGCCGATCTCGCGGCGTTCGACCGGGCCGCCGGGGCCGTCGGGGTGCTGGCCGGCTGGCTGCGTCCCCACCCCGACCAGGCGGCGACGGACCGGGAGCTCGCCCGGCTCGACGACGCGCTGGCGGTGGTGGGTCTGCGCACCGACGCGCAGCTCGACCGGCTCGCCCTGGACACCCGGGAGGCGATGCTCGACGGGCTCCTCGACGCGGCGACCGCCGCCCTGGACACGTTCCGGATCAGCCGCGACCCCGGCCGTGGCGCTCTCGCCGGGATCCCCGGGGCGCCGGGCCCGCTCGCCGACTGGATGACGCTGCTGCGCACCCTGCAACAGATGAGCGCCCTCTGGAACGGCGGGGAGCCGGACCGGCCCGGCTGCGTGCCATGCACGGCCTCGCCGGACAGGTCCGCGACGGCATCGCGGCCGGTCGGGCCGACTTCGTCCGACTGGCCAACCGGGAGGATCCCGGTGGCGACCCGCGTGCGGTGTCGGACCGGGTGCTCGACGCGCCGGCTGCCGGGGCCCGCCGTCCGGCCACCCCGGTCCGGTCTGCCACGGGCGTGACCGGACCCGGGACGGTGCGGCCGGGCCCCGGTCAGGTCCTGCTGCATCTGGTCGTCGAGGTGCCCCGGGGGCAGCAGAGCGGGTCCACGGAGCCGGTGTCGACCGACCTGTACCAGGACCCGGCCACCGGACGGGTACAGGTCGCGACCGGTGACCCGTACGCCCCCGTCGCCGTGTTCACCCGGCCGGAGACCGCGTACGGGGTGGCCCGGGGGATGGCCGACCACCTCGCGCAGGTGGGTCTGCTCTCCGGCGACGGCCCGGTGGTACGCCGGTTCGTGGTCGACGCCGACGCGTTCACCGCCCCGGACGACGCGCAGGTGTACGTCTTCCCGGCCCGTGACTTCGCGGCCCTGGTCGGCCGGGCCGAACCCGGCTCGCTGGACAGCTACGCGACCGACCCGGAAGCGGTCGACGACACCACCCGTGCCCTGGACGCGCTCGCCCCCGCTGACACCCCGGTCGTCACCGTCGACGAGGCCAGCCGGATGCTGCCGACGCGGGAGCCGAACGCCCGACACCGATCGCGCCCGGACCCGGCCCCGGTCGCCACCGGCGACCGACCTGCCGGCACCGCCGTCCCCCCGGTCGTCCGTCGGAACGCCGGTCCGGCTGCCGCCGTCCCGCCGGGCACGGTGCCGGCCGGTCCGGTCCCGCCGGGCACGGTGCCCCCGGGCGTGGTCCTGGCGGGGATGGTCCTGGCGGGGATGGCCCTGCCGGACACCGTCGTCGTGCCGGGACTCGGTGACATCCTGGTCACCGGACTCCCCGGACTGCCGGTGTACCCGCCCGGCGCGCGGTCGACCACACCCGCCCCGGTACCGGACCGCCCCGGCAGCCCGCCACGCCGCCGACGGCGCACCCCGCGACCGGCGGCCGATCGGGGGTGAACCGGCACGCCCCGGGGGCCGTTGTGGGGGCATGACCACGACGACCGGGCCGACCACCGATCGGCGTACCGCCGTGCACCGGCTGCTGCTGCGCCTCGCCGGGCAGGCCCCGGACGAGGTGGTCAGCGCGGCCCGGCAGTGGCTCGCGGCGGATCAGCTGGCCGAGGTGGCCCAGGCGGTGGTGTTCACCTGCCTGACCGGGGGCGTCGGGCTCACCGCGCCCGAGCACGTACTGCTCGCCGGGCTCCTGGCCGACGCCGGTGCGGACGGCGACGTGCTCGCCGGGTTGGCCACCGGTGAAGCCCCGCCGGTGGTGTACGGGATGGCCCCGGTGGGCCCGCAGGTGCTGGCCGGGGTCGGTGGGCGGGTGCCGTACAGCATGGACCTGACCGTGGGTGGGGACGGCCCGGGCGGGCCCGACGACCTCGACCGGGTCGCCATCGCCACGGTGGCTGCCTCGCCTGGGCCGGTGGGGCTCTGGCGGGCCTGGCGGTACCCGGCCGTGGACACGCCGTATCCGGTGCCGAAGCGGCTCTACCTCGTGCAGGGCGCGCAACCGGTCGCCCTCGCCGCCCGGATCGGGTCCACCCTGGAGGCCGCCGGGGAACAGCATCCGCTGGTGGAGGCGTTCGGTGAGCCGGTGGAGCTGCCGGAGTACCAGCGGCGGGCGTTGGCCTACTCGGCGCTGCTCTGGGCCGACCGCCCCGCCGGGCCGCTGCGGACGGCCACCCCACCGGACCCCGCCGACCCACCCGGCACCCTCAGCGACGACGAGGCGGAACGGGTCGTCGCCTACCTCGGCGCGGGGGTGCCGCTGCTGACCAGCCCGCACCGGTCGGCCGACGGCTTCGATCCGGCGTCGGCCGTCGACCCGGTGCCCACGGGTGTCCGGGGCGACGGGCGGTGGCTGTGGTCGGAGGCGGTCACCTACTACGCCGACCAGTACGGGTTCGCCCCCGAACCGGACCTGCTCGCGGCGATCCGGGCCGCCGACTACACCGCCCCGACCCTCGACGCGGTGGCGGTGCACCGTTCGCTGTCGTACCTCTTCGCGGCGATGTGCGACCCCGACCGGACCGGGGTGAACCATCACGGCGGGCCCCCCGTTGTGGAGGCATGAGCGTGCCGTCGGCGATGCACCGGCTCCTGCTGCGGATCGCCGGGCAGGCCCCCGCCGCGCTGCTCGGCACCGCCCGCGCCCGGCTGGCCGACGGTGCGGTGACCGAGGTGGCCCGGATGGTGGCCTTCGCCGCCGTCGCCCGGCAGATCCGGCTGACCGACCCCGACGTGCTGCTGCTCAGCGGGGTGCTCGTCGCCGCCGGTGCGCCCGACGACCTGCTCGCCGACCTGCCCCGCGCCGGGGACGACCGCACCCCGCCCTACCTCTGGACACCCGACCCACCCGCCGACCCGGGCCAGCCCGGCAACGGTCCCGCCGCCGGCCCGCCCGGGTCGGCCAGCTCCGCTGTGCACCCGCCCGTCGGGGACGTCGCGTCCGACGGCGTGGACGAGGTCGACCGGGCCGCCGTCGACGCCCTCGGTGGCGGGGCGGCACAGCCCGCCGGGCTGTGGCGGGTCTGGCGACGCCCGGCGTCGGCCACGCCGTACCCGTCGGCCACCCGGGTCTATCTGGTCCAGGCCCGTACCGGGGCGGTCGCGCTCACCGCGCGGCTCCAGGCCGCCCTGGCGGCGGTGGGCGAGACCGAACCGCTGGTCGAGGTCTTCGGGCACCTCGCCGGGCTGCCGGCGTACCACCGGCGGGCGCTCGCGGAGGCCGTCCTGCTCTGGGCCGCCCGACCGGCCGAGCGGGTACGCGTCGCGGCGACCTTCGACACCCTCGACGCGACCGGGAACCCGACGTTCGGCTCCGACCGGGCCCGACTGTCGACCGCGGAGGCGAACCGGGTCGCCGGCTACCTCGCCGCCGGGTTCCCCCTGCTGACCGGCCCGGCCGGGGTGCCCGACGTGGTCACCCCGGGCCGCACGGTGCCGGTGGACCTGCTCGGCGACGGCCGGTGGATCTGGTCCGCCGCCACCGCGCACTACCTCACCCGGTACCGGATCGCCCCGGACGAGGGCCTGCTGGCGGCGATCCGGGCGGCCGGCTACGCGCCCCCCGACGTGGACGCGGTGGCGGTGCACCGGTCCCGGGCGGCGCTGGTCGAGGCCACCGGCGTGGTCCGACGGACGGCGGGCTGACCGACGATGACCGCCCCGCCCGAACCCGTACACGCCGCCGTCGTCGGTGCCGTGCTCCTCGTCCACGCCGCCGCGGAGCCGTACGCCGCCCTGGCCGGGGTGGCCGCCCGGCTGCCGACCGACCCGGACCGTACCGTGGTGCTCTGCTCGGCGGCCGTGTCGGCCCGACCGGACCTGTTCGGGCTCCTGGCCGACCTGCTGCCCCGCCAGCTCGGCGGGTCGGCCGCCGGGTTCCGGCTGGCCCCGCTCGGCGGTTACGCCGACCCGGTGGCGGTGCCGGACCTGGCGGCCGGGCTCGCCACGGATCTCGGGATCGACGGGGCGGTTCCGCTGGACGCCCCGGCCGTGTCCACCCGGGGGGTGCCGGCGGCCCGCCGGTGGATCGTCGCCGACGGCGGCACCGCCCGACCGGAGCACCCGCCCGCCGCCTGGTGCCCGCCGCCTGCCGGGCCGTCCCGGCCGGTCGGCGGCCCCGAGGGCTGGCTGGTCGCCCCGGTCGGGGACGGCTACACGTGGCTGCCCGCCGCCTGGCCGCCGCCGCCCGCCGCGCCGCGCCGCCCCGGTGTCGCCGAACCCGCCCTGCCTGCCGTGCCCGCGCTGTCCGCTGAACCCACCCTGCCCGCCCGGTCCGTCGGGCCCGCCCGGTCCGTTGAGGACGCGGGACGGCCGGAACCGACGGGTGATGGCGGTCCGGGTGCTCCCGGCGGGCAGCCGGCCGGTGACCGGGGCCGCCCGCCGGGACGACCGGTCCCCGGTGGCTGGTCCTTCCTGCCCGACCCCGTCGGCCCGCCGACCGCCGGCACGCCGGTGGGGCGGGACGACGTCGCGGGCCCGGGCCGGCAGGCTCCGGTGCCGCTCGACGTCTACCTGGTCGAGGTGGCGCTCGGCGCGGGCGGCTTCCAGGTGGACGGGCGGCCGGTGCCACCCGGGGTGCTCGCCGGTCACCTGGCCGCCCTGCGGAGTGCCGGGCGACCCGTGGTGCTCTGCGGTGACGCACCGTACCCAGCCACGGCCGGGATGCTGTTCGGGGCTCTCGCCGACGCCCTCGGCGCTCCGGTCGTCGCCGGTGACGCCCGGGTCGAGGTCACCGCCACGGGGCTGCTGACCACCACGGGCACGTTCCGCCGGTGGCGTCCCCGGCCGGCGGCGGGCACCGCCCGCACGGTGACCGACCTCGGCCCGGTGCTCCCCGCCCCGGCGGACCTGCCCGCCGCGTCCCCCACGCCACCCGTCGCGCCCGCCACCTCCGAACCACCTGACGACGCGCAGGCCATGACCGGTGCCGCGCCCGCCATGACCCGTGCCGGGCCCGTCGTGACCACCGCCCGCCCGGTCGGGCCGGTCGCCGCGCCGTCGGACGGTTCCGGTACGGCCCGCGACACCCCGGGCGTGCTCCTGGTCGGCGTGTCCGCATCGGCCGTCGACCCGGCAGCCGTGCCGGCGGACGGTGCGGACCGGTGGCGGCACCTCGCCGCTCCCCGGCTGGACCTGATCCGGGTCGGGTCGCCGGAGGTGACCGGGGACGGTCGTCCGCCGGCCCCGGAGCCGACGGACCCGCCCCCGCCCGGCCCGGAAGGCCCCGCCCCGACCCGCCCCCGACCCGACCGTGCCACCCGCCGCAGCCCACGACAGATCGGCCCTGACCCCCGGTCGTCCGGACACCCCGGTCGGGACCCCCGACGCGGCGCCCGGCCGACCGGAACCGGCACCCGGCGGCCCCGGCGTGCCGCCGGCCGCCGTCCCCGGACCGCGACCGGCCCCGCAGGGCCCGACGCGGGTCCCGGTGACGTTCCGGCTGGACGGGAGTGCGCCCACCGCCGGGGACCGGACGGCGCTGCGGCGGATCCTCGCCGGCCGCTACGACTCGTACACGCAGGTGGTGACCCGGACCCTGGCGGAGGAACCCGGCCTGCGGGTGGCTGCGGTGAGCGCGCCGGACCTGCCGGCGGGCCTGGTCGCCGTCCGCGCCTACTGCGTCGGGGAACGGCAGACGGTGAACGCGGTCCTGCGGGGCGATGCCGTGCCGGCCGACGATGCGGCGGTGCTGGCCCGCTGGGTGGGGTACGGGCTGCGTCGCCTGCCGGTGGTCTTCGGTCCGGTCTTCCGCGCCGCGGCCGTCGCACCGCCGGGCGGCTACCCGCCCGGCACACTGCTGGTGGAGCCGGCCTTCCTCGACGTCGACCCGACGCCCGCGCCGGTGCCGGACGCCGGGGTGCAGTTCGTGATCTGGTCCGTCGGCGCCCGCCGGCTGGGTGGTCTCGGCACGGCCGGCACCGGGGCCCGCACCACATCCGCCGGCGTCCACACCGGACCCCGGACCGACGGTACGGCGGTCTTCCCCGCCGGGACCTGTTTCCAGGTGTTGGCGGACGAGCCGGTGGGTGACCGCGAGCTGCGGCAGGTGTTCCTGCGGGAGTTGCCGGCCGGCCGGCCTACCCCGGGCGGCGAGCAGACGCTGCAGCGGTTGCGGGCGGTCGCCGGGGTGGGGGACGTGCCGGGCGGCGGCACCCCGCCGTTGCCGGTGGGGGTCGGCGTCGACGGGGCGGGGCGGCTGTTCGTCCCGCCGTCGGGGTGATGCCGGTGGCGGGGCGGGCCGGTACGACGAAACCCGCCGACCGTCGGCCGGGCGGCGGCGCGCGGGGTGCGGTGGGCGGGGGATCAACCAGACGAGAGGGTGGTGAGGGGTGAACAGCACCGTGATGGCGGTCTCCCAGACGGAACCGGGGTGCCCGCCGACGATCGCCGGCGCGTTGGCCGTCGCCCCGTTCGGCGCCACCGTCGTCGTGCAGCCGGGGGTGTACCGGGAACAGCTCCAGCTCGGCGGCGACGTCACGCTGATCGCCGAGGAGGGGCCGGGCACGGTCACCATCGACGGGGGCGACGGGGTGGCGTTGCACGTCGGCGCGGGAGAGGTGACGCTGCACGGGATCGAGCTGCTCGGTGGCGGCGGGCACATGCCGGCCGTTCAGGTCGGCGGCGGTCGGTTGGACCTCACCCGGTGTGGCGTACGGGCCGGTGGTGTCGTGGCGGTGCACGTGCCCCGGGGGGAGCTGACCATGCGGGACTGCCGGGTGGGCAACCCCGCCGGGGCGGGTCTGCTGTTCGAACGCGCCGGCACCGGTGAGGTCGTCCGCACCACGGTCGCCGGGATCGGCACCGTGGCGGTGGCCGTCACCGGCGGTGACCCGGTGCTGCGCGGCTGCACGATCACCGACGTACGCGGCAGCGGGCTGTTGTGCACCGGCGGCGGCCGGGGGCTGGTGGAGCAGTGTGTGATCTCCGCCGTCGACGGCCCCGGGGTGGTGGTCGAGGACGGCACGATCCGGCTGGTCGACACCCGGATCGTGGACACCGGTGGCACCCCGGTGCTGGTGACCGGGGGCAGCCCCGAGCTGACCGGCTGCGAGATCCGCACGGCGACCGGCCCGGCGGTGCTGGTCGACGGGACGGCCGACCCGACGTTGCGCGACTGCGTCGTCGGGGCCGGCAGCGGGCACGGGCTGAGTGTCCAGGCCGCCGCCACCGGCAGCTACCTGGGGTTACGGGTCGAGGTGGAGACCGGGGCGGCGGTGGTGGTCAGCGGTACGGCGGCGCCCCGGATCGAGGGCGGCACGCTGAGCGCCACCGACGGGGTCGGTCTGCTCTTCGCCGACGCGGCGACCGGCAGCGCCCGGGAGGTGACGGTCGTCCGGGCCCGGTCCGGGCTGCTGGCCCGGGGCACCTCCCGGCCCGAGGTCGACGACCTGACCGTCACCGCGCCGACGCAGGAGGGGCTGCGGGTCGCCGAGTCGGCCCGGCTGCGGGCGCGAGGGGGAGCGGTGACCGACGCCGGGTCGGCCGGTGTGTCGGTGACCGACGGGGAGCTGACCGTGGAGGGCATGACCCTGCGCGACTGCGGCACCGGTCTCGTCGTGTCGGCCGGGCGGCTGCGGGCCACCGGCGTGGACGTGCTCGGCAGCCGGGGTGCCGGGCTGACCGCCCAGCGCGGGGCGACGGTGCAGCTGCGGCGCAGCCGGGTGCGGGGTAGCGACGGGCCGGGGGTGTGGCTGGCCGGGGAGTCGCAGGGCGAGGTGACCGGGTGCGAGGTGTTCGGTAACACCGGCCCGGGGGTGCTGGTGCAGACGCGCCGGCCGGTGCGGCTGGTCGAGACCGAGCTACGGGGCAACGGGGGTGGTCGGCTGCGTACCACGGTCGACGCCACCGCGGTCGAACTCGTCGGTACCGACGGTGGGCAGCCGCCACCAGGCCCGGTGGACGGGACCGGGGCGACGCCGGTGTCCCCGTCGCCGCCACCCGCGGCACGCCCCGACCCGACCGGCCCGGTGCGGGTCGCCGACCCCGCCCCGGTGGTGTCGGCGACACCACCCGCCGGCTCGCCCGCCGACGACCCGGCCGCGCCGTTGCTGGCCGAACTGGACGCGCTGGTCGGTCTGGCCGGGGTGAAGCGGGAGGTGGCGACCCTGGTCGGGCTGCACCGGATCAGCCGGCGGCGGGCCGCCGCCGGGCTGCCCGCCCCACCCATGTCCCGGCACATGATCTTCGCGGGTGCGCCGGGCACCGGGAAGACCACCGTGGCCCGGCTCTACGGCCGCATCCTGGCCGCTCTCGGCGTGTTGCCCGGCGGGCAACTGGTCGAGGTGGCCCGCGCCGACCTGGTCGCCGAACACATCGGCGGTACGGCGGTGAAGACCACCGAACGGTTCACCGAGGCGATCGGCGGTGTGCTGTTCATCGACGAGGCGTACACCCTGGCCCCGGTCGACGGTGGCGGATCGGGGCACGACTTCGGTCGGGAGGCGATCGACACCCTGGTCAAGCTGATGGAGGACCACCGTGACGAGGTGGTGGTGATCGTCGCCGGCTACTCGGCGCAGATGCGCACGTTCCTGGCGGCGAATCCGGGGCTGGCCTCCCGGTTCTCCAAGACCGTCGAGTTCGAGAGCTACACCTCCCCGGAGCTGGTGCAGATCGTCGAACGGCTGTGCAGCAGCCACCACTACGCCCTGGAGTACGACACCCGGATCGCCCTGGAGTCGTGGTTCGAGTCGATGCCGCGTACCGGGTCGTTCGGCAACGCCCGGGTGGCCCGGCAGACCTTCGAGGAGATGGTCAGCCGGCAGGCGTTCCGGCTGTCCGACAGCGGTGCCGCCTCGGGAGTGGAGCTGGCCCAGTTGCTGCCGCAGGACCTCGACGAGACGGTGTCCGGTCCGGCGGACGACGAACCGCCGGCCGGTGCGGTGGACACGCTGCTGGCCCGGCTGCACGCCATGATCGGGCTGGACGCGGTGAAACAGGAGGTGGCCGACCTGACCGACCTGCTGGCCGCCGCCCGGACCCGGGTGCGGGCCGGCCTGCCGGCACCCTCGGTCTCCCGGCACCTGGTCTTCTCGGGGCCGCCCGGCACCGGCAAGACCACGGTGGCCCGCCTCTACGGGCAACTGTTGACCGCGCTGGGGGTGCTGCGCGGCGGCCAGCTGGTCGAGGTGGCCCGTGCCGACCTGGTCGGTGAGTACGTCGGGCACACCGCGCAGCGCACCCGGGAGGCGTTCGAACGGGCCCGCGGTGGCGTGCTGTTCATCGACGAGGCGTACACGCTGGCACCGCCCGACGCCCGTAACGACTTTGGTGGGGAGGCGATCGACACCCTGGTCAAGCTGATGGAGGACCATCGCGACGAGGTGGTGGTGATCGTCGCCGGTTACGAAGCGGAGATCGAGCAGTTCCTCGCCGCGAACGCCGGCCTGGCCTCCCGGTTCTCCCGCCGGGTCCACTTCGCCCCGTACACCGCCGACGAGCTGGTGGCCATCTTCGAGGGGCTGGCCCGTTCCGGCGGGTACGACTGTCCGGGGGAGACGCTGGCCGCCCTGCGTCAGCACTTCGAGCAGGCCCCGCCCGGCCGGGCCCTCGGCAACGGCCGGTACGCCCGCCAGGTCCTCGACGAGGCGGTGACCCGGCAGGCCGGTCGGTTGCGCGGCCTGACCGGGCCGACCGTCGCGGATCTGCGGACCCTGCTGGCGGAGGACGTCACGCCGGTGGTGGCACATGCCTAGCCGGACCGGGTGGTGGGCGTGCTGACCGCCCGGCAGGTGGACCGTCCGGGTCGGGCCCGGCGGCGTCGCCGCAGACCGGGTGACATCAGCGACGGCATGCCCGGGGGCGACCCGTATGCTCTCCTGGATCGACGTGGGACCGGAGGTGCGAGAGCGCTTGCGCAGCCGGTCACGCCGACGGTGAGCGTGCTGGGGAGGCACCGGTTGGCAGGTCTTTCTCGCGTGCCGGACGCGGACGCGCCGGGCGGGGCCGGCATCGGGGTGGCGGCCGACGCGGACGCGGCGACCGCAGTCGGGGTCCCACCACCCGCCACCGACCTGACGCCCGACGAGCGGCTACAGGCGCTGCACGCCGCGCATGCCGAGCCGCTGTTCCGGTTCCTGCTCAGGCTGGCCGTCGGCGAGCGGCAACTCGCCGAGGACCTGCTCCAGGAGACGATGATGCGGGCCTGGCGCAGCATCGACAGTCTCGCCGACGACCTGGAGACCCAACGGCGGTGGCTGTTCACCGTGGCCCGCCGGGTCGCCATCGACGTGGCGCGGGCCCGGCAGGCCCGCCCGACCGAGGTCGGCACGTTGGACCTCAACCGGATGCCGGCGACCGCCGACGTGGCCGAACGGGTGGTGACCGCGCAGACCATCCGGGACGCCCTACCCAAGATCAGCACCGAGCACCGCCGGGTGGTGGAGGCCGTCTATTTCCGGGGACTGTCCACCGCCGAGATCGCGGCGGCGTTCGGCATCGCCGAGGGGACGGTCAAATCCCGGGCACACTACGCCCTGCGCGCGCTACGCGCCGTGATCGGGGAGGTTGACGGTGCGTGAGACGTCCACCACGTCCGTGATGACATACGATTGCTGCGGCGGGCCGCGAGGCGCTGCCTCCCCGAGCAGAGCTGACAGGCCATGACCGACCTCCGAAGCGACAGCGACGCCCCCGGTCCGGTGGCCCACGCCCCACTGGAGCAGTGCGCTCCCTACCTGTGGGGGGACCTCGACCCGCAGGACGAGTGGGAGTTCGAACGCCACCTCGGCACCTGCGTGATCTGCCTGGACGAGTGTGACCGGCTGGGCCCGCTGGTGGGTGCCTTCTCCGGGCTGACCACCGGTGAGGTCTCCGGCCTGCTCACCGCCGACACCGCTGCGACGCCGGCCGGCCCGCCCGCTCCCACCTCGACGCCGTCCGACCCGCCTGCTCCCACCCCGACGCCGGCCGGCCCGTCCGGTCCCACCCTGGCGGCGGGCGGCCCGCCCGCTCCCACCCCGGTCCCGGCCGAGCGGCCCGGTTCCGCCCCCGCCCCGCCCCCGACCGGGCACCCTGGGTCCACCCCTACCCCGGCTCCGCGCGGGGGGTCCGGTTCCGACCCCGCGACGGTGTCCACCGGTCCGGTGGCCGTCGGGGCGGACGGCGCGGCCACGGCCACCGGTGCCGATGTCGCGCCCGCCCGGCCCGAGCCGTCACGTCCGGCTCCCGCGCCGTCGCGGCCGGCCCCGACCGATCGACCGCGCACCCGGGACGCGGCCGGCCGTGGTCCGGCCGGCCGTGAGCCTGACCGGGTCCGGCGGGGGCGACGGCGGTGGCTCGTCGCCGGCACGCTCGCCATGGTCGCGGCGGTGTCCCTGGGGGTGACGCTCGGGCAGCGGCAGCAGAGCGGTGCACCCGTCGCGGGGCGGTCCACCGTCAACCCGGTCAACGCGGGAGTGACGGTGGAGGGAGTAGGTGCCTCGGCACGGCTCTCCGTGACCGTCTCGGCCCGTACCGACCGACCCGGGCCGGTCGCCGACGTGCGGGCCACCGTGGTCGGCCTGACGGCGGGGGTCGAGTACCGGCTCTACGCGGTCGCCGCCGACACCCGGACCTACCAGGTGGCACAGTGGACGGCGACGACCGGGCCGGAGGAGGTCACCGGTGAGATCGCGGTCGCCGTCGACACCCTGGCGTTCTTCGCGGTCGCGCAGGCCGACGGGACGGCGGTCGTGTCGGCCCGGATCGGCCGCCCCACCGGCCCCCGCTGACCAGCCCCGTCCCGCCGCCCCAACTGGTCCGGCTGCCCCGTGCTTCCGGCTGTCCCGTCGGTCGGGCCGTCCCGTCGGTCCTCGCCGGCTAGGCCTTCACCTTCGTCCACTTCTGGTTGGCCTCGCCGTTGCACGTCCACAGCTGCAGGCCGGTGCCGTTGGCGGTGGACCAGTCCCGGACGTCGACGCACCTGCCGATCGCCGAGTTGACCATGTCGCCGGAGCCGTTGATCCAGAACTTCTGGGCCCAGCCGCCGTTGCACGTCGCCAACTGGATGCGGGTGCCGTCGGCGCTGGAGGCGTTCGCCAGATCCATGCAGAGCGAACCCATCCGGATCGTGCCGTCACCGCCGAAGGTCCACTTCTGCCGGGCCGAGCTGTTGCAGTCCCAGATCACCAACTGCTGGCCGTCGACGGTGGAGGGGGCGTACACACAGGTGCTGCCGTACCCGCGGATGCGGTAGCCGGTGGACGCCGCCGGCGCTGGCGCCGGGGTGGTCGGACGGGCCGCTGCCTGCGTGGACGGGGCGGTGGCCGCCGGGGCGGGCTTGGTCGGGTTGGCACCGGGCCTGGTCGTGCCGGTGCCGGCGCCGGGACCGGGGCCCGCACCGGCGGGCGTGGGCGGCAGGGCCAGCACCGGGCCCCGGGTGCCGGCGGGCAGTGGGGGTCGCGTCGACGGACGGCCGCCGAGCCGGGGATCCTGGGCGTAGAAGGCGGCATAGGCCAGGACCCGGCTGGCGTTCTCGTCCACCATGCTCAGGTCCGGGGCGCCACCGGCCTGCACCCCCGGACCCCACTGGAAGGCGGCCAACGCGAGCGGGTACGGGTCGGCGGTCAGTCCCCCCAGGTCGGTGGTGAGGGCACACATGGTCCGGCCGAGCGTGGCGATCGCCGTGGCGGCTTCCCACGGCGACTGACCCGCCGTCGCGTAGCGGCTCCAGACCGTGGGGAGGAACTGGGCGATGCCCTGCGCGCCGTTCGCACCGAGCAGGTTCGGGTTGAACCCCGACGCCGCCATGAGCTGTCCGGCGATCTTGGCTGGGGTCACCGCCGGGCAGGCGCGGCCGGCGGCGAGGACCGCCGACAGGTACTCGTCGGGGATGGGGCGCGGTGCGCTGCCGGCGGTCGGTGCGGGTGGGACAGGTGTCGGTGGCCCGCCCGTCGCGTCCCGGTCGAAGTCGGGCTGCCGGGAGTACCACTCGGCGTAGCCGACGACGGTCCGCACGTACCCGGCCGCCGCCTCGGGGATACCCCGGTCGGCCTGGACCGCGGGCATCCCGGAGTGGTGCGCCGCGAGTGCCAGCTCCCACGTGTCGCCGTCGACGTCGCCCCGGGCGACCTGCCCGACGAGGTCGCACATGTGGTGGGCCAGCGCGACGATGTTCGCCGCGACGTCCAGGCGGGGCGCGTCGGGCCAGGGCAGCCACCGCTGCCACAGCTCGTCGGTCAACCCGGCCACCCCGGAACCACCGTTGTCGGTGCGCGCGTCGGCCACGAAACCCGAGGCGGCCATGAGCTGCCCGGCCAGGCGGGGCGCGGTGAGCGTCGGACACGAGAGCGCGGCCTGGGCGATCAGCGGCGCCTGGTCGGCGGGGACCGGCTTGCCCTCCACGGTGTCGGCGGTGGCCGTGCCGAACCCGGTGGTGGCGGCGAAACCGGCCAGCACAGCGAGCGCGAGGGCCACCAGACCGGCGATGATCCGCGCGACGATCGGTGGGCCGGGCAGGCGCGACAGCCGTCGCCGTATGCCGTCGGGCAGCGGTGACAACCGCTGCCGCACCCCACCGACGAATCGTTCCAGCCGCTCGCGGTGGGGCGTGAAGGTCAGTGGCACCGGTGCGCTCCTCGACAGGCTGTGGCTTCGACCTCTCAACGCACCGAGCAAGTCGAAAGTTCAGTCGGATCAGGGAGGAGTTTGCCGGTAGCGCCGGGAGGCGGCAATGCCGGGGCACGCGGCGGACGTCACCGCAGCGCCCCGGCCCGGGTTCACCGGTGGAGCCCTCCGTTTGCGACCGCGGGGCTGCGCTGCGCTGCACTCCTCGCGCTCACCTGTGCCGACCTTCCGTTCGCGACTGCGGGGCTCCGCTGCGCTGCACTCCTCGCGCTCACCCGTGTCAGCCCTTCCTGGTAGCCGGCGCTCACCTGATGATCAGGCTGTCGAGGTAGCCGGTCAGGTTGCGGCGAATCTCCGCCACCGAGTCACCACCGAACTTCTCCACGGCAGCCTCAGCGAGGACCAACGCCACCATCGCCTCCGCCACCACCGCCGCCGCCGGCACCGCACACACGTCGCTGCGCTGGTTGATCGCCGTCGCCGGCTCACCCGTCGCCACATCCACCGTCGACAGAGCCCGATTCAACGACGAAATCGGCTTCATCGCCGCCCGCACCCGCACCGGCTCACCCGTCGTGATCCCACCCTCCAAACCACCCGCCCGATCCGTCACCCGACGCACCCCCGTCGCCGTCGGCACGATCTCGTCATGCGCCTCCGACCCCCGCGACCGCGCCTGCAACCACCCGTCCCCGATCTCCACCCCCTTGATCGCCTGGATCGACATCAACGCCGTCGCCAACCGGGCATCAAGCTTCCGATCCCACTGCACATGACTACCCAGACCCGGCGGCACCCCGTACGCCAACACCTCCACCACCCCACCCAGCGTGTCAGCAGCCTTCTTCGCAGCATCCACCTCAGCGACCATCCGGACACTCGCGTCCGGATCGAGACACCGCAACGGGTCCGCGTCGATCCGCTCAGCATCCTCCGGCACCGGCCGCAAACCGGGCTTCGCGGCCACCGAACCCAACTCCACCACGTGCGACACGATCTCGATGCCGAGGGCCTGCTTCACCAGGGCCTTCGCCACGGTGCCCACGGCCACCCGCGCAGCCGTCTCCCGGGCGCTGGCCCGCTCCAGGATCGGCCGCGCATCCGTGTGACCGTACTTCTGCATGCCGGCCAGGTCGGCGTGGCCGGGCCGGGGACGGGTCAGCGGAGCGTTCCGGGCCTGACTCGCCAACTCGTCCGCATCCACCGGGTCGGCGGCCATCACCGTCTGCCACTTCGGCCACTCCGAGTTCCCCACCCGGATCGCGACCGGACTGCCCAGCGTGACGCCGTGCCGCAGACCACCGACGACCTCGACCTCATCCTGCTCGAACGCCATCCGCGCACCCCGGCCATAACCCAACCGACGACGCGCCAACTCACCCACGATGTCACCAGAAGTCACCACCACCCCGGCGGGAACCCCCTCCAACAACGCCACCAGAGCCGGACCATGCGATTCACCTGCAGTCAGCCAACGCAACACCGTCACCACCCCCGTCACGTCCGCGCACCGGGCAGGGCGTGCGCCGTCCCGGCGCCGGCCGGCACCCGGGCCGGCGGGGCGGCACCGGCGGCAGCCGGGTTCCCCACCTCGGCCAGGTAGCGGGCGTGGGCGGCGGCGAGGTGGCCGCCGGTCCGGGCCGTGCTGATCAGCACCGCCATGTTGGCCCGGGACGAGCGGCCCTGGGTGGCCGCGTCGACAGCACGCATGAGGTACTTCGTGATGGCGTTGCCGCGTACCCCGTCGCGTCGGGCGGCCGACATCGCCTCGACGATGGCCCGGTCGACCTCGGCGTCGTCCACCGCCTCCTCGGCGTCGACCGGGGTGGTGATCAGGAAGGAGCTGTGGTTGCCCAGCGCCCAGTGGTTCTCCACCGCGCGGGCGACGACCGTGTCGTCGTCGAGGCGGCAGGGGCTGGGGATCCCGCTGGAGACGCAGTAGAAGGCCGGAAAGTCGTCGGAGCGGTAGGAGACCACCGGCACCGAGTGGGTCTCCAGGTATTCCATGGTCAGTCCGAGGTCGAGGATCTTCTTGGCCCCGGCGCACACCACGGCGACCCGGGAACGGGTGAACTGGACGAGGTCCGAGGAGATGTCCATGCTGGTCTCCGCGCCCCGGTGGACCCCGCCGATGCCGGCGGACGCGAAGAACGCGATGCCGGCGAGGTCCGCCGCGATCAGTGAACTCGCCACGGTCAGCGCGCCCATGCCGCCCCGGGCGAGCGCCACCGGCAGGTCCCGGGCGCTCACCTTGGGGATGCCCGGTGTGGAGGCGAACCGTTCGATGTCCGCTGCGGTCATGCCGACCCGGATCACCCCGTCGTCGACCGCGACCGTCGCCGGCACCGCGCCGCCCTCCCGGACGGCATCTTCGACCCGGTGCGCGGTGGCGGCGTTGTCCGGGTAACGCAGGCCGTGGGTGATCACGTTGGATTCCAGCGTCACCACCGCCCGCCCCTCGGCCAGGGCGTCGGCGACCTCCTCACTCAGCCGCACCTCGACGGTGGAGTGGACGTTGCGTGTCATGCGGGCTCCTCGGTCGGTCCGGTCCGGGCCGGTCGGGTTCGGTGTCGGGCAGCTCGGGACCGGTTTCGGGCAGTTCGGTTGCGGTTCGTCGGCGGGGCCGGCCCGTCGGTGGGTCGGGGGCGGGGCGGTGTGGGCCGGGGACCGGCTCACTCCTCCAGGACCGCCTCCAGTGCGACGGACACCGCGTCCTCGTCGCAGCCGAAGGCTCTGGTCATGGCGCGGGTGACGGCGGTCACCAGCCGGTTGTGCTGTTCGTCGGTCAGGGCGATCGGCAGGTGGCTGATGCTCACGTGCGGTCGGACCGGGCGACGCCGGGACCGGGCGGGCAGCGCCGCCACCACCTGGTGGACCCCCGGTTCGCGCAGCACCCCGTAGTGGTCGGCGGCCAGGTCGACGACGACGGGGGAGAGGTTGCGGCGGGCGACGGCGGTGTCGAGGAAGGACTCCTGGTCGCCCCGGGTACGCAGCACCGTCACCGGGGCCCGCACCGGCCGCCTGGCGAGTTCGGCCTCGGTGTGGCGCAGCCCGTACGTGCGGGCGACGACCCCGGTGATCCGGCGGACCAGCGGCAGGTCCAGGGCGGGGAAGTGCCGTTGGACGAACCCGGTGAAGCTCTCCTCGTCCACGACGGTGGCCAGGCACTCCTCGATCACCGGCCCGCTGACCGTCCCCGCGAACACGGAACACAGCACGGCCAGGTACGTCGGGTTGGCGAAGCTCGCCGTGCCGACCGTGGCCGGGTCCTGCGGCACCCCCACCCGGGGTGATCCGGGGGCGATCAGGACGAGTTGGTCGACCTGCTCGCCGGCCTGCTCCAACTGGTACGCCGCCTCCACCGCGACCCGGGTGCCGAACGAGTAACCCCACAGCGTGTAGGGGCCACGGGGTTGCCGTTCCCGGATCGCCCGCACGTCCTCGGCCGCCATCCGGGCGATCGTCCGGTAGGGCTCCTCGCCCGGGTTCACGCCGTGGGCCTGCACGCCGTGGAAGGGCCGGCCGACCGTGCCGGCGAGCAGCCGCAGGTTCATCGGGTAGCCGCCGAGGCCCGGCCAGCAGTAGACGGAGCGACCCTCCCGGGCCGGCGCCAACGGCACCAGCCGGGACCTGCTGACCTGGTCGCGTTGGGCGACGCGCCGGGCCAGCTGGGCCACCGTCGGGCTGTCGAAGATGACCTGCATGGGCAGCGTCGCGCCGAACACCCGGTTGAGTCGGTTGATCAGGGCGACGGCGATCAGCGAGTTGCCACCGCAGGCGAAGAAGTCGTCGTGGACGGAGACGTCGTCCTGGCGGACCGCCTCGGCCCACAGGCGGGCGATGCGGCGTTCCAGGTCGGTGCGGGGCGCCACGAACGGCCGTTGCGGGCCGGGGTCGTCGGCGACCCGGGCGGCGAGTGCCGTGAGGTCGGTCTTGCCGTTGGCGGTCAGCGGCATCCGGTCGACGATCACCACCTTGTTGGGCAGCATGTAGTCCGGCAGCCGACCGGCCAGGTCGTCGCGGATCAGCTCCGCCGGACCCTTCATGTGTACGACGTCCTCCTTCATGCCCCGGCCGGCCACCTGGGCGGCACTGACCCGCCCACCCACGGCGAAGTACGACGGACCGTCGGGTAGCCCGTGCCGGCGCAGGATGCCCCGGATGCGGTGCGCCGAGGGCAGGTCGTGACCGGTGTCGGAGCTGTAGCCGGAGGACATGAAGCCGAAGCCGAGGTCGTTCATGGACAGCCGTTGCAGGGCGCGGCCCAGGTCGACGTAGCGCCGCCACCGGGTCGACGTGGTGCTGATCATGCTGATGCCGATCGCGGCCCGGTCGTACACCTGCTGGTTGATCGCGATGACGTGCTGGCGCAGCACCAGGGCGTCGTCGATGCGGACCAGGTCGCCGTCACGGTGCAGGTACTGCCCCGGGGCCAGGTCCCCGCCCCGGTCCGGGTGGACCTGGACGTACACGTCGATCTCGTCGGGCGGCGGCGGGGCGTACGGCGTCAGCGCGAAGCTGCCGAGGTAGAGGTCCTCGTCGGCGCAGTCGAGGTGCCGGATGGTCTGCGGGGTGTGGTCGGCGGCCGTGACGGTCAGCCCGTACCCGGGCAGGACCTGCTCCAGCAGGCCGACCAGGTGGCCGGTCTCGATCTCCAACACCTCGCGGATGTTGTTCTGGTAGACCGGTTCGATGGCCCGTCGCCGGCCGACGAGGTGCAGCCGGACGGTCGGTTCGGGCCGGGACGCGGCCGGGCTGATCCGGACCAGTTCGTGGGTGAGCGGATGGTGGTAGTAGTAGCCGGACGGTAGCCCCCACAGTTGGTGGATCTCCAGGTAGACCTGGGTGGCGTTGAGCGCCCCCGGTGAGGCGTAGCCGTACTTGGGCAGCAGCCGCTCGTCGCTGACGAACTGCCCGAGGTAGCGGATGATCTCCCCGAAGGTGGCCAGGTCGAGCTGTGCGAGCGGGCGCGGCGGCACCGGGCCGGGCTCGGCCGGGCGCAGCAGTGCCAGCAGGTCGGCGCGGGTGACCGGCGGGCCCTCGTAGAACCGGTACGTCTTGCGGGCGAACACCCGCCGTACCTGCTCCTCGGTGGGTTCGGCCCCGGGCAGTGCGAGCACCGGCCGCCCGGCCAACTCCTGCGGGGTACGCACCCCGCCGTGCGACAACTGGGCCCGGACCTGCAGCCGGCTCTCCTTCGACCGGTGGTGGGCCCCCTGCCGGCCCTGGTCCATCAGCGCCGCCTCGCGCGGGTTGAGTTCGACGACGGCGAGCAGGTGCGGGTGGCCGGTACGCGGGTCGTCGCGGACCAGTACCCCCGCGTGCCGGACCCACTGGTGGGCCTCCACGGCGAGGCGCACCTCGTCGAGTTCGACCCGGAACCCGCGCAGCTTCACCTGGTTGTCGACCCGACCGACGAACCGCACGGTGCCGTCGGCCTGCCAGGCGGCCAGGTCACCGGTGCGGTAGAGCCGTTCGCCGGTGACCGGGTCGGGCACGAACCGTTGCGCGGTCAACGCCGGCCGGTGCAGGTAGCCCCGGGCGAGCTGGACGCCGCCGATGAGCAGTTCCCCGACGGCCTCCCCGGTGACCGGGGCGTCGTCGGTGTCGACGATGACGTAGCGCAGGCCGGTGACGGGCCGCCCGATCGACACGGACTGCTGCGTGGGGTCGAGGGTCGCCGGGTCGACGGTGAACGCCGACGAGTTGATCGTGCACTCGGTGGGGCCGTAGAGGTTGACCAGGGTGGCGGGGTGCGCCGCGAGCACGTCGGCGGCGAGCGTGGTGGACAGCGCCTCACCACCGGTGAAGATCTGCCGCAGGCTGGTGCAGGTGCCGAGGCGTTCGGTGTCGACCAGCGCCCGCAGCAGGGTCGGTACGCACTGCAGGGCGGTGACGCCGTGCCGTCGGATGGTCTCGATGATGGCTTCGGGGTCGCGGTGCAGGCCCGGGGTGCCGGCGACGACGGTGCCGCCGCAGGCCGGGGCGAGGATCTCCCACTGCGCCGCGTCGAAGCTCATCGGGGTCTTCTGGAGGATGACGGCCTCGTCGAGGCGGTAGGTGTCCCGCAGCCACCGCAGTTGGCTGACGATGCTGCGGTGCTCGATCATCACGCCCTTGGGACGACCTGTGCTGCCGGAGGTGTAGATGACGTAGGCGAGATGGCCGGGCCGTGGCCCCCGGCGGGGCACGTCGGGTGGGGCCGTGTCGTGCCACACGCTCAGCGGCACGATGGCGGTGCCGGGCGGGACCAGGTCCGACAGCCGTTCGACGAGGTCGTCCTGGGCGACGACGACGCGCAACCCGGCGTCGGTGGCCATGTAGCGCAGGCGTTCGTCGGGATAGTCGGGGGCCAGGGGCAGGTAGGCGGCCGACGCGTACAGGATTCCCCAGGCCCCGACGACGAGTGCGGCGGACGGCTCGGCGAAGAGTCCGATCCGGTCGTCGGGGCCGGTGCCCCGCTCGCGGAGCTGGGCTGCGAGGGTGCGGGCCCGGCGGGCCAGTTCCCGTCGGGTGATCCCCTCCGGTCCGTGCCGGACGGCGATCGCGTCGGGGTCCGCCCGGACCTGCTCGTCGAGCAGGTCCGGCAGGGTCACGTCGGCCGGGTCGTGGGTGCCGGTGGCCGGTTCAAGGGTGTCGGTGGTCGACTGGTGGGCTTCGGTGGTGGCGGGCGTGGTAAGCATGCTTCCCCCTGTGGTGGGTGACGCCTCACCGGCTGGTCAGCGCCCGTGACGCCACCGGCACCGGGTCGGGTGGCGGAGCCGGCGGGGACGACCTGCGCTGGGCGAGGGCGACTGCGGCGACGATGACCAGGGCTCCGACGAGCTGGGTGACGCTGAGTCGTTGGTCGAGGAAGGCGAAGCCCAGCAGGCTGGCGACGATCGGGCTGACCAGGCTGAGGAAGGAGGCGGCCAGGGCGGGCAGCCGTTCCAGCCCGCGGAACCAGACCGCGTAACCGAACAGCGATCCGACGATCCCCAGGTAGGCGAGGCCGGCCAGGTTGGGACCGGTGAGGTGGTCCGGCAGTCCCTCCAGCAGCAGGGTGGTGGGGAGCAGGACCAGCCCGCCGGCGGTCAGCTGCCAACCGGTGAACTGCAACACCCCCACCCCGGGCGGTCGCGCCCAGCGTTTGGTCAGCACGATCCCGCTGGCCATGCTGGCCGCGCCGGCCAGGGCCGCGATCACGCCGAGCGGGTCGAGCGCGGCGGTCGGGCGCAGCACGAGCAGCGCGACCCCGGTCGCCCCGAGCAGGCACGCCACGACGTGCAGCGGCCGGATGCGGTCGCGCAGCAGCAGCGCCGCGAGGATCAGCACCAGCATCGGCTGGAACGACATGATCAGGGCCGCGACGCCACCGGGCAGCCGGTAGGCCGCGATGAAGAGCAGCACGAAGAACAGACCGATGTTGAGGGTGCCGAGCACCAGCGCCCGCCAGATCCACGCGCCGCGCGGCACCACCCGCCCGAGCGCCATCAGGGCGAGCCCGGCGGGCAGGGCACGGGCCAGGGCGGCCAGGTAGGGCCGGCCCGGGGGCAGCAACTCGGTGGTGACGAGGTACGTGCTGCCCCAGATCGCGGGAGCCAGCGCGGTGATCCCGACGTCGCCGATTCCGCCGCGCCTCATCGGGGCTGGTCCGTGCCGAAGTAGCGGTCACCGAAGTCGCCGATGCCGGGCACCATGTAGGCGTCGGCGTTGAGGCGCTCCTCGATGGCGGAGGTGACGATCCGGACCCGGGGGTGCTGGGCGTGCACGGCGCTGATGCCCTCCGGCGAGGAGAGCAGGGTGACGAAGACGACGTCCTCCTCGAAGACCCCGTACTCACGCAGCAGCGCGAGGGCGGCCAGCGCGGTGCCGCCGGTGGCGAGCATCGGGTCCAGCAGCAGCACCTGGGACATGGCGATGTCCGGGGGCAGGGCCGCGTAGTGGAAGTGCGGCAGTTTCGTCGTCTTGTCCCGCTGGATGAGGATCTTGCCGATCCGGGTCTGCGGCAGCATGGCCCGCAGTTCGCCCTCCATGCTCTCGCCGGCGCGGGCGATGGACACCCCGCAGACCGGTGCGGCCGGACGCAGCCCGTGGTAGGTCTGCCCGACCGGGGTGCGCACCTGCTGGGGGACGACCGGGAGCAGGTCGAGGGCGGTGTCGAGGAGCTGCCGGAAGATCTGGGCGGAGGTCTGCACGAAGTCGGCCCGGGAGGCGTCGCGGTCCCGGATGACGGTGTGCAGCGAGCGCAGCCGGTTGGTCTGCGGCAACAGGTGCAGCCGGCTGGTCACGGCGGGTCCGGCCACGGCGGGTCCGGCCACGGCGGGTCCGGCCACGGTGGGGTGGGTGGCGGTGTCGGTCATGGCTCTCAGTCCTGTCCGGCGAGGTCGGCGAACGCCTGGCGGGCGGCGGTGACGAACTGGCGCACCTTGGCGCGGTCCTTGCGGCGGTCGGGGCCCTCCAGCCCGGTGTGCGCGTCGACGGCGGCGGGGCGTACCGCCGCGATGGCCGCCGCCACGTTGTCGGGGTTCAGGCCACCGGCGAGCATCAGCGGCCGGGGCGCGACGCGGACCAGCTCGGCGCTGACCGACCAGTCGTGGACCAGACCGGTCGCGCCCTTGGCCCCGGTGGCGGGGTTGAAGCTGTCGGTGATGTACATGTCGACCCACTCGGCGCTCTCATCGACGATCTTGACCAGCTCGTCGAGGTTGTCGGACTTGACCACGAGGCTCTTGAGCACGTAGAGGTCGGGGTCGATCCGGCGCAGCTTCTCCAACTGGGCGGGGTCCACGTCGCCGTGCAGCTGCACGGCGGTGACGCCGAGTTCGGCGCAGAACTGCCTGATCTCCTCGGCCTCGGTGAGGTAGGTGATCAGGACGCCCCGGTGCCGGGGCTGGATCGCCGCGACGATGGCGGCCGCGTCGGCCTCGGACAGGTCCTCGTTCTTCGCCGGCAACCGCAGGGCGAACCCCAGCCAGTCGGCGCCCTCCGCACAGATCAGGTCGGCCTCCTCCTGGTCGATGACCCCGGCGACCTGGATCAGTCCCTGCATCTGGTTCTCCCTTTCTGGAAAGCCGGCGGAAATCCCGCGTGGCGCATTGACACGTCGGTGGCGTCCGGAGATCCGAGAAGGACTCGTCCGGGCCCTCGTATCGACAGGAGAAACGTACGAAACCGCGGTGCCGGTGGACAGGCCCATGTGCGGGAAAGCGTCGGTGCCACTTTGCCGGCGAGTGGTCCGGCCATGGCACCACGGCACCCCGTACCGCCTGATCGCGGCGGAGCCGAATCAGATTCACCAAGTCATTCGTTGATTTCTCGCGAACAGTTCGTGAATGGCACCGCCGCATTGAGCGCGAACTGTCACCCGTCGACGGACACGCCGTCACGGGGATTCCCGGGAATTGCCGGGCCGGCTTGCTATCACTGGGGCCGAGGAGGTCTACAAGTGACACAGAGTTCCATGCCCGCCGCGGTGCCCGTGACCGTGGCCGACCCACACCCCCGCCGTCGGATCGACCTGTGCGGGACCCACCTCTCGTACGTCGACGTGGGCGACGGGGAACCGATCGTGTTCCTGCACGGCAACCCCACGTCCTCGTACCTGTGGCGCAACGTCATCCCGGCGGTCCGCGACCTGGGCCGCTGCCTCGCCCCCGACCTGGTCGGGATGGGCGACTCCGGGCCGGCGCCCGACGGCGGCTACCGCTTCACCGACCAGGCGCGCTATCTCGACGCCTGGTTCGACGCCGTGGTGGGCGACCGACCGGTCACCCTGGTGCTGCACGACTGGGGTTCGGCGCTGGGCTTCCACTGGGCGGCCCGCCACCCCGAACGGGTCCGGGCCGTCGCCTACCTGGAGGCGATCGTCCAACCCCGCCGGTGGAGCGACTTCGAGGCCGGCCGGGACCAGCTCTTCCGCGCCATGCGCTCGCCCGACGGGGAACGCCTGGTGCTCCAGGAGAACTTCTTCGTCGAGGTGGTGCTGCCGCGCAGCGTGGTGCGCCCCCTGTCGGAGGCGGAACTGGACCACTACCGTCGGCCCTTCGGCGACCCCGACTCGCGCCGACCGACCCTGATGTTCCCCCGGGAGCTGCCCATCGAGGGCGAACCGGCCGACGTGACCGCCATCGTCGAGGAGTACGGCCGCTGGCTGGCCGCCTCCCCGGTGCCGAAACTGCTGGTGGTCGCCGAGCCGGGGGCGTTGCTCACCGGCCGGGCCCTGGCGTTCGCCCGGACCTTCCCCAACCAGCGCGAGGTCACCGTCACCGGCAGCCACTACGTGCAGGAGGACTCACCGGACGAGATCGGGGCCGCCCTGCGGGACTTCGTCACCGCCCTCTGAGGACAGCCGTGGGGCGGGCGGTGGAACCGCCCGCCCCACGGAGACCGGTCAGGCGGCCGAGGTGGCCCGCTGCTCCTGCGGCGTCCCGGCCGGCGTCGACGAGGCGCTCAGCTCCCGCAGGACCGACTGCTCGGTGCGGGTCCGCGCCACGTCCAGCCCACCGTCGTCGTCGGTCAGCAGCAGCTGGGCGAACTGCGCGCGCACCTCACGCTTGAGCACCTTGCCGGTGACGCCCAGCGGGATCTTGGTATCCCCCTTGGAGATGACCGCCGCGGCCAGCTCGTGCCGGCCCGCCGCCCGCAGCGCCCGGTTGACCCGGGTCAGCAGCTCCTCGGCGCTGAGGTCCGCCCCGTCGATCAGGCGCAGCGCGGCGATCGGGGCGAACGAGGTCGGCTCGACCGGGTCGACCACCCCGACGACGGCGCAGTCCACCACCGCCCGGCATGCCTTGAAGATCTCCTCCTCGATGGTGAGGCTGTAGACCGGGCCGCGCCGCGTCGTGATCACGTCCGTGGTCCGGTCGTAGTGGTAGAACCGGCCCTTGTCGTCCTTGTAGCCGATGTCACCGGTGAGCCAGTAGCCGTTGCGGATCGACTTGTGCGTCAGCTCGTGGTTGCCCCAGTAGCCAAGGGTCACCGTCGGGGTGTGCACCGCCAGGTAGCCGACCTCGTTGGGGCCCAGCTCCCGACCGTCCTCGTCGAAGACGACCGCGTCCTCGACGATCGGCTCCGGGTAGCCGACACAACGGTTGTAGGCGTTGGTCTTGGGGCCGTGGATGTTGAGGAACAGGGCCATGCCCATCTCCGAGGCGCCCAGCCCGTCGAGGTAGTGCGACCCCGGCCGCCAGCTGCCGTTCTCCCGGTGCCGGCCGAGCCGGACCAGCTCCCGGACGTGGGCCTCGTGCGAGGCGTCCGCCGTGCTGATCCAGGTCGTCACGTTCGCCGCGGCGGACGGCTCCAAGCCGAGCGCGAGCATCTCGGTGAAGGTGATCGGGAAGCCGGTCACCACGCTGGGCTTCCACCACCGCATCGCCTCGGCCACCGTCGCCCCGTCCTGGGACTCCATGACCAGGGTGGGCAGGCCGATGAGGGTGGCCATCATCATGTAGCTGTAGCCCGACGAGTGCGACGCGGGGAAGGCCAGCAGCATCTTGTCGTCCGGGCCCGACGGCAGCGTCATGATCCGGGGCGCTTGCCGGCGAAGAACTGACGGTGGCCGAACGTGGCGGCCTTCGGCATGCCGGTGGTGCCCGAGGAGTGCGAGATGAGCACCGGGTCGCGGTCGCCGTGCCGGTACGGGTAGACCCCGGGCAGCGGGCCGGCCGGCGGCGCGGCGTGCATCGCCTCCTGCGAGGCGGTGAACCGGAACGGCCGGGCGTCGGCCATCCCGTTGAGCAGCGGGCCGAGCTTGTCCGCGTCGACCACCACGCCGACCGCGTCGAGCCGGGACAGGTACTTGGCGGCGGTGTCGGGCACCATGTTCGGGTTGATCACCGCGGGGATCGCGCCGAGGCTGTTGAGCGCCAGGAAGTGCACGAAGCTCGCCATGCCGTTGCGGGTGAAGACCCCGACCCGGTCGCCGTGGGTGACCCCGGCGTTGTGGTACCACCGGGCGTACCGCTCGGTCTGGTCGCGCAGCGTCGCCAGGCTGTAGACGACCAGGTCGTCCGGGCCGCCGCCGGGCGGCAGGTGGTGGAACAGCGGGGCGTCGTGGTCCTGCCCCCGTTCCAGGGCGTGCCACAGGAAGTCGCCGGCGCCGAGCTGACGGGTGGCCAGCAGCTCCAGCCGGGCCCGCAGGCCCCGGTGCGACCGCCCGAAGTGCATGCGCGGGACCGATGCCAGATAACGCTGTAGTGACCTGAGCTTCATGGTGCCTCCTCGGTGCTTCGGTGCGGCCAGATGGCCTCGGGGTCGGGCAGGGGTTCGGCCAGCGCGTCGAGATGGGCGCGCCATTCGTGCAACCGCCGCTCGTGGACGGGAGCGGTCGGCTGTCCGTTGATCTGGGTCAGGACTCGGATGCCGTGCAGGGCGCTGGTGATCCACACCTCGCTGGCGAGCAGCTCCGCCACGCTGGGCAGCCGGTGCCGCACCGGCAGCCCCAGCTCGGCACAGCGGGCCAGCAGCAGCCGACGGGTGACGCCGGGCAGGATGCGCCCGTCGTCCGGCGGGGTGTGCAGGACGCCGGAGGACCACCAGTAGATCGTGCTGAACGCCCCCTCACGGACCAGCCCCTGCTCGTCGCAGAGCAGGGCCTCGTCGGCCTGCGCGTCCTGGGCGGCGGCCCGGATCTTCTCCAGTTCCTCGAAGTCGGGCCCCTTGAGGTGGGGCAGCCGGCGGGGGTCCGGATGGGGCCACAGCCAGCCGCGTGCCTGGCTGACCAGCGGTGGGGCGGGACGCAGCCGCAGGGCCAGCCGCTGCGTGGGGACCAGGTGCAGTTCGATGCGGGGGAACCACACCCCGGAGCGGGGCAGTGCCGTGGTGACCGACGTCCCGAAGGACGCCACCCGGTGCGCCGAGACCCCGAACCCCCGTACGGCGGCGTCGAAACGCTGCCAGTGCAGTGGATAGGCCCGTGCCCGGCCCTCGGTGAGGAGCCAGGAGTCGGCGACGACGGGTCGGTACCGACTGTCCTCGATTCCTTCGCGGACCCCCGTCTCCCACAGCAGCAGGGGGGCGGCCCGAGTCGCCGGCGGCATCTGTTCCTCCGATCCGCGGTGCATCGCCGATTGGCTGGGCCGACCATAGGGCGGCCGTCCGCCGCCGCTCCAGAGCCACGTTGGCACCGGCTTCCGGGCCACTTGTCGGCTCCGGCTTTGGTCCCGTGGAAACCACTGATGTGGCCCTGTACCGACCGTGGCCGGGTGCCTATCGTCGCTACCTACCGTGACCGTTGTTCACATTCGTCGCGGTCCCCGGTCGATCCGGCCCCTCGGGGCGGGCACACCGACCGACAGCCCGATCCGCCGCGTTTGCCGCCAGATAGAGGGGAGTACGCCGTGACCGCCGTCATCGAACCCAGTCAGGACACCTACCGGGTGGAGGAGTTCGTCGAGGCAGCCCGGGAGAGGGTGGGAGTCCCGGACTTCGAGTTCGCGCACCTCGACGCCCTCGACCGGCTGCTGCGGTCGTTGGACACCGAGGGCGGCCTGAACGAGGCCGGTCGGCGGTCTGTCCGGGGCGCCCTGGTCGCCGCGCTCGCCACCCAGGCCGCCGCGTACCGGGCCCGGGTGAAGAACCCCGAGATCGCCTCGGTCGAGATCAACCAGCCGGTGTTCATCACGGGCATGACCCGCAGTGGCACCACGCTGATGCACAACCTGCTCGGCCAGCACCCGGACCTGCGCTCCCCCGACCTGTGGGAGCTGATGGCGCCGGCGACCGACGGCCGCGACGAGGCGACCCGGCAGGCGCTCGTCCAGGCGGCGGAGAACTTCTGCACCGACTACTACACCGTCGCGCCGGCGCTCAAGCCGGTGCACCTGTGGGAGCCGCACCGCCCCGACGAGGACCACCGGCTGACCGCGCCGACGTTCAAGACGATGGCGTACGAGCTGCGTTACACCGTGCCCAGCTACGGCGAGTGGCTGCGCACCCAGGACCAGTACGACGCCTACGACTACCACCGCTACCTGATGCAGCACATCGTCTGGCGGGTGCCCACCGACACGCTGGTGCTCAAGGACCCGTTCCACCTGTGGCGGGCCGACGCGCTGGCGCGTACCTACCCGGACGCGCGGCTGATCTACATGCACCGCGCCCCGAGCGTCACCATCCCCTCGACGTGCAGCCTCACCGAGATCATCCGACTCGCGCGCGCCGACCAGGTGGACCGCCTCGCGCTCGGTAGGCTCTGGACCGAACGCTTCGCGGAGATGCTCGACCTGTTCGCGCGCGCCGAGCGGGACAAGCTCGCCGACACGCCGGTGCTCGACGTCGACTACCAGCGCCTGATGGCCGACCCGATCGCGGTGATGGCCGAGATCTGCGACTTCCTCGGTGCCCGCTGGGACGGCGAGGTCGAGCAGGCGTTCCGCGGTTACCTCGCGGCGAACCGCAAGGACAAGCTCGGCAAGCACGTCTACCGGGCCGAGGACTACGGCCTGGACGCCGACGAGCTGGACGAGCGCTTCTCCGCATACCTGACGAAGTACCAGATCGGAGGACGGGTGTGAGCACGACGTCGGAGCCCACGGTGCTGGAGACGCTCAACGAGCAGTTCCGCGCCTTCGCCCGTACGGTGGCGGGCGCCCCCACGGTCACCGTGGGCATCGTGACCCCACTGTCCCTGCCCGGTGACCCCACGGCCGGCACGTTGACCGCCCGCGGCGCCCTGATCGGTGCCGAGTACGTGCGGGACCACGGTGGCATCCGCGACGGACTCCAGTTCGACTTCGTCGTCCGCGACGACCAGGAGACCGTCACCCTCGACGGTGGCACGATGCCCCGCTCGGCGGTGGGCGCGCTGGCGAAGGTCGCGATCGTCGACGGGGCGCTGGCCGTCCTGGGCCCCTGGCACCTGCGCTACACCGAGGAGGTCGCGGAACTCGCCGACCGGATCGGGGTGCCGCTGTTCATCGAGAACGCCCACCCCGGGGTCACCGCGCGGCAGCGGCGGGCGGTCTTCCGCACGTTCACCTCGATGGCCGAGCGCGCCCCGGTGCTGATCCGGTTCGCCGCCGACCAGGGTTTCCGGCGGGTCGGCCTGATCCACGCCGACACGGTGTTCGGCCGCAGCGCCGCCGCGCTGCTCACCGCCGAGTTGCAGGCGGCCGAGGAGCCGATGGAGCTGTACTCCGTGGAGTTCGCCCAGGAGTCGACCACGGACCTGCGCCCCCAGCTGCGCGAGATCCAGCAGTGGCAGCCGGACGTGGTGATCAACGTGGGGGTGGTCCGCACCAACCACCTGATCGTGCAGCAGGCCGCCGAGATCGGGCTGCTGCCGCAGGTGCCCATGCTGGCACCCTTCCAGTGGCCGCTGCGGGCGCCGGACTACTGGAAGGCGCTCGGCGTGCACGGCCTGCACATGGTCTGGCCGGCCACCCAGTTCAGCCCGAACTGGTCGGGGTTGACCCCGATCGGCCGGTGGTTCGTGGACCGCTACCGCGACACGTACGGCACGCCGCCGCCGGACACCGCCCTCAACGCCTTCACCGACATCACCATCATCGCCCAGGCCCTGCGCCAGGCGGACGGGGTCGGCCGGGCGGAACTGATCGACGCCTTGGAGAAGGGCACCTTCGACACCTGGCGTGGCCCGGTCAGCTTCGCCCGCGGCGAGACCCACTGGCACCACAGCCCACCCCCGGTGGTGCTGCAGCAGTACCAGGAGATCGACCAGGACATCTCCACCGTGCCGATCGTCTACCCGCCCGAGCTGCGTACCGCCGGGTACGTGCGGCCGGGCACCTCGAACTGACCGGCCCGACCGGCCGACACCTGTGGGGAGACAACGCCATGGCGTTCACTTCGACCGCATCCGAAACCGCATCCGACCTGCGGATGTCCTACCTCGACGTGCTCGAGGCCGAGGCGGTGCACATCATCCGTGAGGTGGCGGGCACGCTGGAGCGACCCGTCCTGCTGTTCAGCGGCGGCAAGGACTCCGCCGTAATGCTCCACCTGGCCCGCAAGGCGTTCCTGCCGGGCCAGCTGCCCTTCCCCGTGCTGCACGTCGACACCGGGCACAACTTTCCCGAGGTGATCGAGTACCGCGACAAGGTGGTGGCGGAGCACCAGCTCACGCTGCGGGTGGCGCACGTGCAGGACTACCTCGACGACGGCCGGCTCACCGAGCGGCCCGACGGCAGCCGCAACCCGTTGCAGACCGTACCGCTGCTCGACGCCATCACCCAGCACCGCTTCGACGCCGTGTTCGGCGGCGGGCGGCGCGACGAGGAGAAGGCGCGGGCCAAGGAGCGGGTGTTCTCGCTGCGCGACGAGTTCGGGCAGTGGGACCCCCGCCAGCAGCGCCCGGAGCTGTGGAACCTCTACAACGGTCGACACGACCCGGGTGGGCACGTGCGGGTGTTCCCGCTGTCCAACTGGACCGAACTCGACGTGTGGAACTACATCGCCCGGGAGGAGATCCCGCTGCCGGCCATCTACTTCGCCCACCAGCGTCAGGTCTTCCTGCGCGACGGGATGTGGCTGACGCCGGGGGAGTGGGGCGGTCCGCGCCGCGACGAGCAGCTGCAGGAACGCACCGTGCGGTACCGCACCGTCGGGGACATGTCGTGCACGGGCGCGCTGGTGTCCGACGCCGCCACCATCGACCAGGTGATCGCCGAGATCAGCCTGTCCCGGATCACCGAACGCGGGTCGAGCCGGGCCGACGACAAGTTGTCCGACACCGCCATGGAGGACCGCAAGCGGGAGGGGTACTTCTAGTGACCACGCTCAGCCTCGAGACTGCCCGCGACGGTGAGCTGCTGCGGCTCGCCACCGCCGGCAGCGTCGACGACGGAAAGTCCACCCTGGTGGGACGCCTGCTCTATGACTCCAAGTCGGTGCTGGCCGACCAGTTGGAGGCGGTCGAGTCCGCCAGCCGCGCCCGCGGCTACGGCCAGGCCGACCTCGCCCTGCTGACCGACGGTCTGCGGGCCGAACGTGAACAGGGCATCACCATCGACGTCGCCTACCGTTACTTCGCCACCGGCAACCGCCGGTTCATCCTGGCCGACACCCCCGGGCACGTGCAGTACACCCGCAACATGGTCACCGGCGCGTCGACCGCCCACCTGGCCGTGATCCTGGTCGACGCCCGGCACGGCGTGGTGACCCAGACCCGGCGGCACACCGCGGTGGCCGCGCTGCTGCGCACCCCGCACGTGGTGCTGGCGGTCAACAAGATGGACCTGGTGGGTTTCGCCGAGGACCGGTTCGCCGAGATCGACGACGAGTTCCGCCGGCTGGCGGGTTCCCTCGGGGTTCCCGACGTGCGGTCCATCCCGTTGTCGGCGCTGCGCGGCGACAACGTCGTCGACGCCTCGACCGAGATGCCGTGGTACACCGGGCCGACGTTCCTGCAACACCTGGAGCGGGTGGACCTCGACGAGGACCTGACCGCCCTGCCGGCCCGGCTGCCCGTGCAGTACGTCCTGCCCGACGGATCGCTCGCCGGCCAGATCGTCGCCGGTCAGCTCCGTCTCGGGCAGCAGGTGCTGGTCGTGCCCGCCGGACGGCCGGCGGTGGTCACCGCCATCCACCGGCTCGGCACGCCCATCGAGAACGCCCGCGCCGGCATGTCGGTCAGCGTGCAGCTCGACGGGGAGGGCGAGGTGGGACGCGGCGACATGATCGTCGCGGCGGACCGGATCCCGACGACGACCCGGCAGGTCACCGCGACGCTCTGCCACGTCGCGGAGCGCCGGCTCGGCGAGGGCGCCCGGGTGCTGGTGCAGCACCAGACCCGGGTCGTGGGGGGGACGGTCACGTCGATCGTCGACCGGCTCGACCTCGCCACGCTGGAGCACACCCCCAACTCCGATCCGCTGGCCGTCAACGACATCGCGGGCGTGGTGCTGGACCTCGACGAGCCGATCGCCGCGGACCCCTACCGCCTCATCCGGGGCACGGGGTCGCTGCTGCTCATCGACCCGCGCGACGGGGCGACCCTCAGTGCCGGACTGGTCGGTCCGGCGTTCCGATGATTCAACCGAAGGATGTACGACGGTGCCCGAAGTGAACCGAATCCTGGTGGACATGTTCGTCGACCCGGTGTGCCCGTGGGCGTGGCTGACGTCGCGTTGGCTGCTCGACGCCGAACGGCAACGCCCGATCGACGTGCGGTTCCGGATCATGAGCCTGTCCGCCCTCAATGAGGGACGTGCCGACATCGACGCGTTCTACCAGCGCAACATCGGGCCGTGGCGGCGGCCGGTGCGGGTGCTGATGGCGGCCGAACAGCAGCACGGGCCGGACGCCGTCCGGTCGCTCTACGACGCCATGGGCACCCGCCGGCACGTCAAGGGCCAGTCGTACGGGCCGGCCCTGTACAAGGCGGCGCTCACCGAGTGCGGGCTGCCCGGGGAGTTGGCCGACGCGGCGGACGACGCGGGGCTCGACGACGCGGTGCGCAAGAGCCACCTGGCGGGGATGCAGCCGGTCGGGCTGGACGTCGGCACGCCGACGATCCACGTGCACGTGCCCGGCAGTGATCCGGTGGCGCTGTTCGGCCCGGTGGTCACGCCCGCCCCGCGCGGTGAGGACGCCGCCCGGCTGTGGGACGGCTTCCTCCTGGTCGCCCAGACCCCCGGCTTCTACGAGCTCAAGCGCAGCCGCACGAGTGGCCCGCAGACCCGCTGACGACCGGCCGGGGCGACGCCATCTCACCGATGGCGCCGCCCCGGCGTTTTTCCCAGGAAGGTGACCGTCCCGACATGCAGGAGCCGTCTGTGCCCAGGATCGGCGACGAGGTGGTGCGGCGCTACCTCGCCCGTCTGGACGAGCCCGGCCGGCCGGGGGTGAACCTGGCCACGCTGGTCCGACTGCACGAGCGTCACGTCCGGCGGGTTCCTTACCACAACCTCGACATCCGGTTGGGGTTACCCACCGACGTCGACCCGGCCGGCAACGCCGCGCGGCTGGCCGACGGCGACGCCGGCTACTGCTTCCACCTCAACGGGGCGTTCGCCGCGCTGCTGGCCGCGTTGGGCTTCGACGTCACCCTGCACCGGGGACAGGTGAAGAAGGCGCCGGCGTTGCCCGACGGGGTGGAGTTCGCCAACCACCTGACCATGACCGTCACCGTGGAGGGTCGGCGCTGGTTCGTCGACGTCGGGCTCGGCGACGGACTGCTGGGTCCGGTGCCGTTACGTCCCGGCGTGGTCCGGCAGCCGCCGCTGACCTTCGGTTTCGCGCGCGCGACGTGGGGTTGGCGGTTCACCCACGATCCCCGGGGGTCGTTCACGGTGATGGACTGGGAGGACCGGCCGGCGCAGCCGCAGGAGTTCGCCGCGGCCCACCGGCTGCTCTCGACCGCACCGGGTTCCACCTTCGTCCGCCGGTTCATCGTGACCAACCGGGGCCCGGGTGAGGTGGTGTGGTCGCTGGTCGACCGCCTGCTGACCCGCATCGACGGCGACGGTGTGCACCGGCGGGCGCTGACCACCTTCGACGAGTGGCGTCGGGAGCTGGAGGAGACGTTCCTCCTGCGGCTCGACGACCGGCACGCCGCCGGGCTGCGGGGGCTGTGGCAGCGGTTGCCACGGCACCCCGGCAGCGCCGCCGGCTGACCCGCTGCCCCGACAGGAGACGACATGCAGATCAGCACCGGCGCTGACGGTGTGCCGCGTTGTGGCTGGTGCACCGCCACCCCCGTGTACGTCGCGTACCACGACGACGAGTGGGGCCGGCCCGTGCACGGCGAGGCCCCGCTCTTCGAGCACCTGGCGTTGGAGACCTTCCAGGCGGGGTTGTCGTGGTCGACGATCCTGCACAAGCGGGACGCCTTCCGGTCGGCCTTCGACGACTTCGACCCGGAGACCGTCGCCGGCTACGACGACACCGACGTGGCCCGGCTGCTCGGCACCGAGGGCATCGTGCGCAACCGGGCGAAGATCGAGGCGACCATCGGCAACGCCCGGCTCGTCGTGGCGTTGGCCGGGGACCTCGACGCCCTGCTGTGGTCGTACGCGCCGACCGGTGCGCGGCCCCGTCCCCACTCGACGTCGCAGGTGCCGGCCCGGACACCCGAGTCGACCGCGATGGCCCGGGAGTTGAAGCGGCGCGGGTTCCGGTTCATCGGCCCGGTCGGCGCGTACGCCCTGATGCAGTCGACCGGGATGGTCGACGACCACCTGGTGGGCTGCCACCGCGCCGTCGACGGTTGAACCCGGTCCGGGTGCGGCCCCGTCGCCTGACGGGGCCGCACCCGGTCTCGTGCTCAGCCCGCGACGCCCAGCAGACGCTGCACCGTCGGCAGGTCCCCGCGCAGTTCGCTGGTGGGGCACCGGTGTGCGATGCGCCCCCGGACCAGCACCGCCGCCTCCTGGGTCACCCCGAGGGCCAGGTGCAGGTCGTGTTCCACCAGCAGCAGCGTCAGCCCCTCCCGGACCACCACCCGCAGCGCCTCGGCCACCTGGTCGACGACGATGGGCGCCAGCCCCTCGGACGGCTCGTCCATGAGCACCAGCCGCGGGTCGGTGGCCAGGGCCCGGCCGATGACGAGCATCTGCTGTTCGCCGCCGGACAACTGCCCGGCGAGGTGCCGCCGCCGCTGCGCCAGCCGGGGGAACAACTCGTACACCCGCTCGGTCGGCCAGGTCCGGCCGCCGTGCCGGGTGGCCAGGGCGAGGTGCTCGTGCACCGTCAGCGTCGGCCACACCCGCCGCCCCTGCGGCACCAGCGCCACCCCGGCGCGGGCGAGCCGGTCGGCCCGCCAGCCGGTGACGTCCCGACCGTCCAGCAGCACCTGCCCGCCGGTGGGCCGCAGCAGCCCCGCGAGGGTGGAGACGAAAGTGGACTTGCCGACCCCGTTGCGGCCGAGCAGGGCCAGTGCCTGCCCCGCCGGCAGGTCGAGGTCCAGCCCGTGCAGCACCTGCCCCTGCCCGTAGCCGGCGGTCAGCTCACGCACCTCCAGGAACACCGTGCACCTCCTCCATCCGGCCGCCGAGGTACGCCTGCTGCACCTCGGGGCTGCGCCGTACCTGCTCGGGGGTGCCGCTGTGCAGCACGGTGCCGAGGTGCAGGACGCTGACCCTGGTCGCGACGTCGAAGACGACGTCCAGGTCGTGCTCGACGAACACGATCGTCACGGTGGGCGGTACGCCGCGCAGCAGCTCCACCAGCCCACCCCGTTCCTCCCCGGACATGCCGGCCGCCGGCTCGTCCAGGAGCAGCAGCTGCGGTTTCGCGGCGAGCGCCACCGCGATCTCCAGGCGTCGGCACTGGCTGTAGGACAGCGCCGTCACCGGCCGGTCCGCCAGGTCGCCCAGGTCCACCGAGGCGAGCGCGGCGGCGACCTCGGCGCGGCGCTGCCGGTCGGTGTGCCGGGCCAGCAGCCGACCACCGGTCAGCGCCAGGGTCACGTTCTGTGCGGCGGTGAGCGAACCCAGCAGGGTCGAGTGCTGGAAGCTGCGGCCGATGCCGGCGCGGGCCCGTCGGTGGACCGGCTCGCGGGTGACGTCCCGGCCCCGGTAGTGGAGGGTCCCGGCGGACGGGCGTTCCTGCCCGGCGATCAGCTTGAGCAGGGTGCTCTTGCCGGCGCCGTTGGGTCCGATGAGTGCGTGCCGCTCCCCGGCGGCCACCGTCAGCCGTACGCCACGCAGGACGTTCAGCGCGCCGTAGCGGTGGTGGACGTCCTGGCAGCGGAGCAGATCGATCATGACGTGGTCCTCCTCAGCCGGATGCGGGCGATCCCCGTGGGCAGCAGATAGACGACGAGGACGAACAGCAGCCCCAGGGCGAGCGGGCCGTGCCCGTCGAGGGTCGCGCCCAGCGAGTCCCGTACGACGATGACCAGGGCCGCGCCGAGGCAGGGCCCCCACCAGGAGCCGGTGCCCCCGATCACCACGGCGAGCAGGGCGAGCGCGGAGGTCTCGAAGCCGGCGTCGGCCGGGGTCACCAGTCGCTGCTGGGCGGCGAGCAACCCGCCGGCCAGTCCGGCGACCGCACCGGCGAAGACCAGCGCGCCGAGCTTGATCGCGGTGGTCCGGTAGCCCAACGCGCGCATCCGGTCCTCGCTGTCGCGGATGCCCCGCAGCACCACACCGGGGGTCGACGTGGACACCAGGCGCAGGGCGAGCATGCCCACCACGAAGAAGCCCAGCACGTACCAGTAGGTCGTGGCGGGTTGGTCGAGGACCGTGCCGAACATCGACGGCGCCGGCACCCCGTACAAGCCGTTGGAGCCGCCGGTCACCGCCTCCCAGCTGTCGGCGGCCTGCTGGGTCAGCTCCCCGATCGCCAGGGTCAGCATGAGGAAGAACACCCCGTGGGTGCGGACGGCGACCGCCCCGGCGACCAGCGCGACCAGGGCCGCGACGACCACCCCGACCAGGAGCGCCCCCGCACCGGTCGTCTGGTGGGTGGCGGTCCAGGCGGCGGCGTACGCGCCGACGCCGAAGAACGCGGCGTGCCCCAACGACGGCAGTCCGACGACGCCCACCAGCAGGTTGAGGCTCGCGGCGAGCAGTCCGAAGACGAGGATGCGGGTCAGCGTCGTCGTCGCGTAGGGAGCGAGGTAGAGCGGGGCGGCGGCCAGCACCAGGGTGCCGGCGGTGGTCGCGGCCACCGTGCGGAACCCGGTGCCCAGCCGGGGGCGGGCGGGGGCCCGGGTCTGGACCAGGGATGTCATCGTCGTCCTCCGGGGGCGAGGGTGAACAGGCCGCGCGGGCGGACGACCAGCACCGCCGCGAGCGTGCCGAAGAGCAGGAAGGAGGCCAGGCCGGGCAGCACCGCCCGGCCGACGGACTCGACCTGGCCGAACAGCAGGGCGGCGATGAGCGGCCCGCGGATCGAGCCGAGCCCACCGACCACCACGACGACCAGGGCGAGCACCAGGATCGTGGTGTCCAGCCCGGGGCGGGCGTGGTAGATGGGTGCGCCGAGCAGCCCGGCGAGGGTGGCCAGCACCGAGCCCAGGACGAACACGCCGCCACGGACCAGGCGCGGGTCCACCCCGACGGTGGCGACCATGTCCCGGTCGCTGACCGTCGCGCGGAACAGCGCGCCCAGCGAGGTCCGTTCGACGGTCCAGTACACGGCGGCGGCGAGCAGGGCGGCTACCCCGACGAGGGCGAGCCGGTAGCTCGGGTAGCTCCAGCCGGCGATGGTCACGGTGCCGTCCAGCCCGGCGGGTGGCTCGGTGGCCCGGACGTCGTCGCCGAACAGCGCGGACAGGACGTCGGCGGCGACCAGGGCGATGCCGAGGGTGAGTAGCGCCTGTTCCAGGTGGGAACGCCGCGACAGCGGCGCGGTCAGCAGTGACAGCAGGCCACCGGCGGCGGCACCGAGCACGACGACGGCGACGACCGCCCGGGCGAGCGACGGCCAGGTCTGCTGCTCACCGCCGATCCACCAGGCGAGGTACGCCCCGGTGAGGAACAGTGCGCCGTGGGCGAGGTTCAGCACGTCCATCATGCCGAATATCAGGGACAGGCCGGCGGCGGTGATGAATAGCAGCAGCCCGATGGCCAGGCCGTTCACCATCGCCGTCACGGCGATCTGCGTGGTGGGCATCGCGGAGGCTCCGTCCGGTGGTACGGCTACGACTGGGGGTCGAGCGGGCCGAGGTCCGCGACGACGCCGTTGACGGGTGCGCCGGCCCGGGTCTGCACCCGGCGCAGGTAGAAGTTCTGTCGGGGCGACTGCTGCGTGAAGGACCACGGGCCACGGGGGCTGTCGGTGATGACGCCGATCGAGTCGAGGGCCCCGGCGAGGCTGTCCCCGTCGACGGCGTCGGCCTGCGCGATGGCGCGGGAGAGCACCTCGGCGGCGTCCCACGCCTGCACGGCGTAGGCGGTGGGGGCGGCGTCGTAGGCGGCGCGGTACGCCTTACCGAACGCGACGTTGGCGGGGTTGTCCAGTTCGGAGGTGTAGTGCAGGGTCGACAGCACCCCGTCGGCCGCCTGCCCCTGTGCGCCGAGCACGCCGCCCTCGACGAGGAAGCCCGACGCGTACAGCGGGATGGTGCGGGAGAGGCCGAACTGGGCGTACTGCTTGACGAAGGCCACCGACTCGGCGCCGCCGAAGAAGCAGAAGGTGCCCTGCGCGCCGGAGGACTGGATGCGGCTGAGGAAGGGCTGGTAGTCCTGGGTCTTGCCGAACGGCGGCTGGCTCTGGCCGACGATGGTGCCCCCACCGGCCCGGTAGGCGTTGCTGAACCCCTTGATCGCCTCGGTGCCGGCGACGTAGTCGGGGGCGATGGCGTAGATCCGGCGGACGCCGCTGGTGGCCAGGTGACGTCCCATCGCGGCGGCGACCTGGGCGTTGGTGAACGAGGTACGCCAGATGTAGGGGCTGCGGTTGGTGCTGGTGATGGCACCGGCGCCCGCGTTGGCGATCACGAGCAGCCGGCGGGCGCTGGTGACCAGGTCCCGTACGCCGAGGGCGGTGGCGGAGCTGACGACGCCGACCAGCACGTCGACCCGGTCGTTCTGGAGCAGCTTCTGTACGGCCGGCACCCCGGTCTGCGGTCCCTCGCCCTCGTCGGCGACGACGGTGGTGACCCGGCGACCGCCCAGCCGCCCGTCGTGCTGGCGCAGCCAGAGGTCCCAGCCGCGCTGGATGTCGACGCCCAGCGGGGTGTAGACCCCGGCCTGGGGGATGACGAGGCCCACCTTGACGGTGTCGGTGCCGCTGCTGACCGTGGTGGCGCCGAGGCTGCTGCCGCAGCCGGTGAGGCCGGCGACGCCGAGGCCGGCGGTGAGGCCGAGGAATGTCCTGCGGTTGATTCCGGTCATGACCCAACTCCCGAACGTATCGAGCAGGATTAGTGGCCTGAAGGTATGGCCGGCCGTCGGGGGCGGCCAGTGCCACATCGTCGAGCGGTCCGGGTCCACTCCGGTGGCGGGCGGTGCCGGTGTCGTCGATGGGTGGACGGGGTGCGCCACCCGGTCCCGGGCGGCGGTGATTGGCCCCGTCGACCGGCGGCAAGTGGCCGTTTCCCGCCCCGGCGACCCGTGGCACGCTGCTGGTCGCCGTCCGGTCCGACCAGGTGAGGAGTTCCCGTGCGCGCGTACGGCCGGCGGGACGGTTCCGCCGACGGTCCACGCCCCCGGGGTACGCGTACCCCTGGGGTGGTCGCACCTGACACCGCGGGCGTCGCGCCTGCGGTGTCGTGCTGTCCGTTCCCGGGTGGGGTCGGCGCGTCCGCTCGGACGGCAACCGGCGTCGACCGTCTAATGGGCGGTGCGCCCCGCCGCGGGCGTGACCGCCCGCCGACCGGAGGGAACCGACAATGCTGACACCCGACCAGGTAAGGGACTTCGCCCTCGCGATGCCGGAGGCGGTCGAGCAGGAGACGTGGGGGCATCCCACGTTCCGGGTGCGCGAACGCATCTTCGCCAGCACCTCCGCCGACGGGGTGGTGGCGATCGTCCGGGCGTCGAAGGAGGACCAGGCCGAGCTGATGGCGGCGGACCCGGAAACCTACGACCCGGCGGACTACTTCGGCCGGTACGGCTGGGTCCGGGCGCAGCTCGCCACGGCGGACCCGGACGAGATCCGGGAGCTGGTGGTGGAGGGGTGGCGGCGGGCGGCACCGAAACGGCTGGTGGCGCAGTACGACGGCACGTCCGCCCGGACTTCGGGGCGGTGACGGCGGTGGCCGCGATCATCCTGGGTTGGAATCCCCAGCGGTGGAACGGGTGGACGCCGAGCTACGAGGAGCTGTCGCCGACGGTCTCCCCGCAGCGCACGTTGGCCGGTTCGTGGACGGTGGGGCGGCGGGTGAACATTCCGGTGGGGGCGGACGCCTGGCTGTTGATGCAGGGTCGCCACCGGGGTCTGGTCGGGCATGCCGTGGTGACCCGCGCCCCCTATCCCGGCCCGCACGACCGGGACCCGACGGTGACGACGAACTACGTGGACGTCGCGTGGGACGGGCTGCTGCCGGTGGCGCGGCGGATCGTTCCGGAGGTGCTGACGACGGAGGCGTCCGGGGTCGCCTGGGGCTACGTGTTCAGCTCGGGCACCGGTGTGCCCGCCGCCGCCGAGGAGCAGGTCCACCAGGTCTGGCAGCGCTACGCGCTGGACTGAGCCGCGCTGGACTGAGCCGCAGGGCCGGTCCGGTTGGGTGCGACCCGTCGCACCCAACCGGACCGGCCCTGCGGCCGAGGGTCAGCGGATCGCCGGTACGGGTTCGGCGGCCATCGCGGGTACCTCGTCGGGCGCCGGTGCGCGGGTCGCCAGCAGCGGGCCGGCCATCGCGGTGGTCACCAGTGCCATGACGACCATCATGGTGAACAGTTGTCCGTCGAGGACGCCGAGGGAGACGCCGATGTTGAGCACGATCAACTCGGTCAGCCCCCGGGTGTTCATCAGGACACCCAGTCGTCGTGCCTGCGGCCAGGGCAGGCCGAAGGCCCGCGCGGGGAGGGCGGCGCCGGCCATCTTGCCGACGCAGGCGACCAGGATGATCGCGGCGAGTTCGAGCAGGTTGGTCAGGGTCAGCGCGGCGATGTCGACGCTCAGCCCGGTGACGATGAAGAAGACCGGCAGCAGCACCAGGCCGATGTTCTCGAACGGCACCCGGATGTGTCTGGTCAGCGGCTCCGCGGGGTGCCGGGGCATGACGAATCCGAAGGCGAAGGCCCCGAAGATGGCGTGGATGCCGATCCAGGTGGTGGCGTAGGAGGACAGGAAGACGCCGGCGGCGGTGATGGCCGCGAGCTGGTAGGTGTTCGGTCCGATGCGGCGGATCAGGGCGGCCAGGCCGGGGCGGACCGCGAGGGCCATGACCGCGACGTAGCCGGCGGACATGAGGACCACCTGGACGAGGTCGGTGGCGTCGCGGGCGGTGGCGACCGCCGCGACCACGGCGAGGATGCACCAGGCCAGCACGTCGTCGATGGCGGCGCTGGCCAGTGCCAGCACGCCGACCTGGGTGTGGGACAGGCCGCGGTCGCGCAGGATGCGGGCCAGGACGGGGAACGCGGTGATGGCCATGGCGGCGCCGAGGAAGAGGGCGAACGCGAGGAACGGCACGTGCTTGCCGGCGATCGTCGCGTGCCGGGGATAGATGAGGTTGGCCAGGCCGACGCCGAGGGTGAAGGCCAGGGCGATGGAGCACACCGACACCGACACGGTGAGGCTCTTGCGTCGGGAGACGATGCGCCGGTCGAACTCCCACCCGATGAGGAACATGAACAGCAGGAGGCCGACCTGCGAGATGGCCGACAGGTAGGGCCGGGCGGCGGCGGGGAAGAGCAGGGTGGTCAGGTCGCCGGGGAGCAGACCGAGCAGGCTGGGGCCCAGCGCGATGCCGGCGACGATCTCGCCGATCACCACGGGCTGCCGCAGCCGGCGGGCGATCCCGCCGAACAGGTGGGCTACCAGGAGGACGAGGGCGATGTCGGCCATCACGATTGCAGCGGTGAGTTCGGCCGGCGTGGCTACGGACTTCATGAGATCTCCGGATCTGGGCGGGAGAAGGCTGGTCCGGGGTCGGCGCCGGTGTGTTCACGGCGGCGCGGATCACCGACCGTAGCAGCGGATTTCCCGGCCGGACACGGCCATGTCCGGCGGGTTGGGGGTGCCATTTGCCGATTGATCGTGGTGGGGATGGCGGCCGGTGGGAAACGCGATCGCCCCCCAGGTGTGTGCCGGTTAGTCGCCGCCGGGCGTCCCGTCGCCGGAAGAATGCGGCGAGTCGACCGGGTAACTGGCAGGTCGGCTTACCGACACCGCTTCGTTAACCTGAAATCGTGCATTCCAGAAGAGTCGTTCGGTGATTGTCGTCTATGGCCCGATTTTCGGGGCCAATACTCGCTACCCTGCGTCACCTTAACGTCACGCGCCGAAATGAGTGCTGGGCAGGGGGTCGTCCAGTGGCACCCTCTCGGATCAAAGAATGGCTCTGGTTGCCCTGCTAACGCTGGGTTAGCCTTCCTGACGTTCCGTTCTTCCCTCGACACAGAGAGTGGAGTCATGGCGCGTTTGTCAGCCCTCGGCAGTCATTGCGACCGACCCGGGGCGGCGCTGTCCGGTGCCGAGCCGCGGAGGTCGGGGCGGTGACCAGACTTCTGCATGTCAGCGCCTCACCGACCGGCCCGGCCAGCCGTTCGACGGCCGTCGCCCAGGCGTTTGTCGACGCATTCCGCGAGCGTTACCCCCGGGCGGAGCTCGACGTGCTCGACCTTTCCTCGATCACGTTGCCCCCGGTGGGTGCCGTCGCGGTGGCCGCGAAGAAGAACGCCATCTCCGGTGCCGCCGGATCCGGCGACGAGGCGGCGTTGTGGCAACAGACCCGCGACCTCGTACGACGCTTTACCGACGCTGACCACTATCTGTTTTCCGTGCCGATGTGGAACTTCGGAATCCCGTACCTGCTCAAGCACTTCATTGATGTCGTCACCCAGCCGGGACTGACGTTCCGCCTCGACCCGCGCCACGGCTACCAGGGTCTCCTCACCGGCCGTCGGGCGTGTGTCGTCTACACCAGTGGCGTCTACACCCCCGGGTGTCCACCGGAGTTCGGCGTCGACTTCCAGTCCTCGTACCTCAACTACTGGCTCCAGGTCATCGGCGTCGACCCCGTGACCGAGATCGCGCTGCGCCCGACCGACTTCAGCCGGTCCCTGGCCGCCGATCTCGAGCAGGCCCGGGAGGACGCGCGCAAGGCCGCCCACACCATCTGACCGCACCCCGGCCGACGACGCGTCGGCCCGTACCACAGGAGGGAAGCAGCATGTCCGTCTGGTTCGTCACCGGCGCCTCCCGGGGCTTCGGCCTGGAGATCGTCCGCCAGCTGCTGGAGCAGGGCGAGCAGGTCGTCGCCACGGCACGCAACACCAGCAGCCTGGCCGACCTGCCCTACCCCGACCGGCTGCTCGTGGTCCCGCTCGACGTCACCGACCAGTCCCAGGCCGACCGGGCCGTGCTCGCCGCGGTGGAGAGTTTCGGCGGCATCGACGTGCTGGTCAACAATGCCGGCCGGGGCCTGCTCGGGGCCGTGGAGGAAGCCACCGACGCCGAGGTCCGGGCGGTGTTCGACGCCAACGTCTTCGGCCTGCTCAACGTCACCCGCAGCGTGCTGCCCGTGCTGCGCCGTCAGCGCCGGGGCCGGATCGTCAACATCAGCTCGGTCCTCGGCTTCAGCGCCAAGATGGGCTGGGGCGTCTACGCCGCGACGAAGTTCGCGGTGGAGGGGCTCAGCGAGGCGCTACGGGTGGAGCTGGAGCCGGTCGGGGTCCAGGTGTGCCTGGTCGAGCCCGGCCTGTTCCGCACCGACTTCCTCGACCCCTCGTCGCTGCGCTTCGCCGGCCGGGAGTTCCCGGAGTACGCCGAGACCGCCGGGCGGATCCGCAGCTGGTCGGTCGGGCACAACCACGCGCAGGCCGGGGACCCGCAGCGGGCGGCGGCGGCCATCATCGACCTCGGCCGCAACCCGCACCCGCCGTTCCGGCTCCCGCTGGGCGTGGACTCCGTGCAGCGGATCGGCGAGAAGCTGGCCGAGGTGACGCAGGAACTGGAGGCCACCCGCGAGATCGGGTTGTCGATGTCCTACCCGGAGCCGGCCGCCGCCGCGCGCTGAGGCGGTGCCGGGCGATTCCCCAGACGATCGGCGAGGAGCGAAGATGGACACGATGACCACGGCGCTGGCGCAGGGCCGCGCCGAGACCTTCGACGAACGGGTCCGACGGCTGCTGCACTGGCACTTCGACCCGCAGACCGGGTCGGCGTTCTGGCTGCGTCAACGCGGACTGCTCGACTTCGATCCGCTGCGCGACATCGACGGCGCGGCCGACCTGGTGCGGTTTCCGGACCTCACCGAACAGCTGCGGCACGTGCCGGTCGGTGATCTGATCCCCCGCGGCCTGACCGGCACCGGCTTCCGGGTGTACGAGTCGGGCGGCACCAGCGGGGCGCCCAAGCGCATCGTCGACCGGGACTACCGGCGTCGGCTGCTGTCCTGGGCGATGCAACGGCTGCGGGCGCACCACATCGCCGATCCGGCGCACTGGCTGCACCTGGGCCCGAGCGGGCCGCACGTCTTCGCCTACGACTGCGCCCGCTACGCCGCCCTCGGCAACGGCATGTTCCACACCGTCGACTTCGACCCGCGCTGGGTCAAGAAGCTGGTGGCTGCGGGCGAGACCGACATGGTCAAGCGGTACGTGCGGCACCTGCTGGACCAGGCCGCCGAGGTGCTGCGGTCGCAACCGGTCAAGGTGCTCAGCACCACGCCCCCGCTGATCGAGGCGATCTGCGCGGACCCGGAGCTGCACGCCGCCGTCGAGCGGAGTGTCGAGACGATCATCTGGGCCGGCACCTCGTTCAGCCCGGAGAGCCTGCGCCAGGTCGAGGAGGTCTTCTTCCCCGACACCACGATCGTGGGGATCTACGGCAACACCCTGATGGGGGTGGCGCCGCAACGGCCCCGGCGCCCCGACGACCGGCACCTGTGCGTGTTCGAGCCGTACGCCGAGGCGGTGTGGATCGACGTGGTCGACGAGCACGGCGCGGTGGTGGACTACGGTCAGCGGGGCCGGGTCCGGCTGAGTCTGGTCAGCGAGGAGATGTTCCTGCCCAACGTCATCGAGCGGGACACCGCCGTGCGGGTGGAGCCGGTCGGTGACGCCACGGTCGACGGCCTGGCCGAGGTCGGCACCGTGGCCGAGGTCGGCGACGTCCGGGTGATCGAGGGGGTGTACTGAGTGGCCGGCATCGTGGTGGAGCCGATCGTCTGCGGTCGGCCGGTGCGCAGCCTCGACCGGGCCCCGCTCGCCGACGTCCGGGGCGACCTGCTGGGCGAGGTGGGCATGGTGCCGAGGCTGATGGCCGTCGGCGCGGTGACCCGGGCCCGGCGGGCGGCCGACGGCACCCCGGTCGGGCACGACCTGCTGCTGCGGGCCGCCGAGCTGTTCGCCACGGCCGACCTCGACGGGGAGACCCCCGAGGAGTACGAGCGGCGGGTCGCGCTCGCCGCCGGCCTGCCCCGGGTCACCGTCCGGCATGCCGTGGCCGACATCGTGCGCAGCCTCACCCACCTGCCCGCCACCACCCGGGCGGAGCTGCCGGCGTCCCGGTTGGGCGACGGTTACGAGACGGCCTGGGTGCCCGCCGGGCGGCTCTTCGCGGCCGTGATGGCCAGCAACCACCCGGCGCCCAACGACTCGTGGCTGCACGCGCTGGCGCTGGGCTACAGCGTGCTGGTGCGCCCCGGCACCCGGGAACCCTTCACCGCCCGGCGGTTGACCCTCGCCCTGCTCGCCGCCGGCCTGGCGGAACACCGGATCTCCTTCCTGCCGGGCGAGCGGGCGGTGGGGGAGTACCTCCTCGAAGCCGCCGACCGGGGCATCGTCTACGGCGGTAGCGACGCCGTCCGGCGGTGGGCCGACAGCGCGACGGTCACCACCCGAGGGCCCGGCCGCAGCCGGGTGCTGCTGGACCGGCCGGTGACCGCCGAGGTCCTCGACCATCTCACCGTCAGCGCGGCCTACGACGGGGGGACCCGGTGCAACAACATCTCCCTGGTGTTGACCACCGGTGATCCCCGGCAGGTCGCCGATGCCCTCGCCGCCCGTTTCGACGCACTGGCCAGCCCGGAGGTGACGGCGTCCGACGCCACCCTGCCCGTCGTCGACGCCACCCGCGCCGAGGGCCTGCGCCGGCAGCTCGCCGGGCTCACGACCGGGGCGACCGTGCACACGGCGGCGGGCGCGGACCCGCTGGTGCGACTGCCGGACGGGTCGCACCGGCCGCTGCCCACCGTGCTGTCCACGGACGACCCGCGGCATCCGGCGGTGGGTGTCGAGCTGCCGTTCCCGTTCGTCGTGGTGGCCCCGTGGCGGCGCGCGGACGGCGTCGCCGCCCTGGGTGACGCGCTGGTGCTCAACCTGGTGACCGACGACGTCGACCTGCGGGCAGCGGCGGTGGCCGACCCGAGTGTCCGCAAGGTGACGTGCGGGCTGACCCTGCCCTGGGACAGCACGCCCGGCATCCCGCACGAGGGCAACCTGTCGCTGTTCCTGTTGCAGTCCAAGGGCGTCGTGTCGACCGGAACGAGGGATCATGCGCTGGCTTGAGGAACTGCTCTCCGACGGGTGGTGGGCGACCGGTCAGGCGGTACGGTTCCAGCTGCCCAACCAGACCGAGTCGTCGCTCACCTACGGTGACCTGCTGCGCCAGTCGGCGACGCTGGCCGGGCGGATCGGTGAGTCCGGCGACGGCACGCAGACCCGGCTGGCCATCCTGACGATGGGCAGCGCGGAGGGGCTCGTCGCCCTGATCGCCGGGCTGATCGTCGGCGCGGTGGTCATCTCCACCCCGATCCAGACGACGACCCCGTGGTCGGCGGACCTGTTGGGTGATCCGGACGTGGTGCTGACCGACGCGACGGGTGCGGCGGTGTTGCAGTGCCACGAGCGGTTGACCGGCGCCCGGCCACGCTACCGGGTGCTCACCGTCGACCTGACCGAGCCGGCCAAGGCCAGTGTCCGGCCGGACATCTGCACCGACCAGGACGACGTCTGCAAGATCGCCTACCTGGATCCGGAGCGGTCCACTCTGGTGGTGGCGCTGACCGGCTTCGCCCTGGACTCCGCCGTCCGGCAGCCGGACCGTCGGCCGTCGACCGGGGCGGGTGGGCTCGGCAGTCTCACCGGTCAACTCGCCAGCTACCGCCGGCTGGCGGCGGGGGGCGTCGTCGATCTCACCACCCCCCGTCCGGCCGGGCGGTCCCTCCTGGACGTGGCGATGCCGGTGACCCTGCCCACCCGCACGGAGGGCCGACTCGCCGACACGAGCACCGTCTTTCCGTACATCGTGGACAGCGCGGCCCATTTGGACAGACTGGTGTCAGGAATCGTCCTGCCGGCGGGGTCCGCCGCGCTCTCGCCAGTAGCTAAGTTGTAGGTATGGTAATTTCCGTTTCTTGAGCCGGTCCGGTCGGGAGATGGATCGTCAGCGCGGGCCGGAACGTGCCATGCCGCCCCGCCCGATCGGGCAAGGGACAAATGCATGCCACGTGAGTCGCCCGCGCTGCCGGGAAGCGGTTTCCTCATCGACCGTCATTCATCGGCACCGCTTTACCAACAGTTGTACGAACAGTTGCGGTGGAGCATCGAGGCGGGACAACTCACCCCGGGCACCCGGCTGCCGGCCACCCGTACCCTGGCCAAGGAGTTGGGCGTCTCGCGCAACACCGTGCTCGTGGCGTACGACCGGCTGCTCGCCGAGGGCTACCTCGACGGCCGGGTGGGCTCCGGCACCCGGGTGGCCACCCGGCAGAGCGTCCGGGAGATGGAGGCCAAGCCCCCCCGGCCGACCACCCGGACGCCACTGCGCATCACCCGGGCCGCCCGCCGGATGGCCGAGGCGTCGGCCTACTTCACCCCGGCGCACGACCAGCTGCGCTACCCGGACCGTCCGTTCACCCTCGGCATGCCCGCCCTGGACCTCTTCCCGTCGAAGGTCTGGGGCCAGATCATGTTCAGCAAGTCGCATCAGCTGACCAGTGCCCTCTACACCCACCGCGACCCGGCCGGCTACTGGCCGCTGCGCAAGGGCATCGCGGCCATGCTCGGGCTCATGCGCGGCGTCCGGTGCACCCCGGAACAGGTGATCATCCAGCCGAGCGCCCAGATCGCCGTGCACGTCATGGCCGTGACCCTGCTCGAACCGGGGGAGAAGGCCCTGGTCGAGGACCCGGGCCTGCAGGCCATCCGGGGTGCCCTGCACTCCGCCGGCGTCGAGACCTGCCCGGTGCCGGTCGACGCCGAGGGCATGTGCATCGGGGTGGGCCAGGCCCGCCATCCGGACGCCCGGATGGCGGTGGTGACCCCCAACAACCAGTTCCCCCTGTCGGTCCGGATGTCCGCGGCCCGCCGGGCCGAGGTGTTGGCGTGGGCCAGTGACAACGACGGCTGGATCATCGAGGACGACTACGACGGTGAGTTCTGGGCGGAGAATCCCGGTCCACCGCTGCACCAGGCCGACGAGCGTGGACGGGTCATCTACGTCGGGACCTTCAGCAAGGTTCTGTTTCCCGGCCTGTGCCTGGCCTATCTGGTGGTGCCACCGGATCTCGTCGACATCGTCACCGAGGTGCAACGGGCGACCGTCAACTCGCTCAACATCCTCACCCAGTCCGCGCTCGCCGAGTTCATCGAGGCGAATCATCTCGCCCGGCACGTCAGGCGGATGCGTGACGTCTATCGGGAACGCGGCGACATCCTCGTCGGCGCGCTGCGCGGCAGGCTCGGCGGGTTCGTCACGATCGACAACCCGCCGCGGGGCACCCACCTGGTCGCCAGCCTGCCGGAGACCGCCGACGAGCAGCGCCTGGCCCGGCTCGGCCGGGAGGCACGCCTGCGGGTCTATCCGCTGTCGTCGTTCGGCGACGAGCTGGAAGGGATCGGCCGGGGGCTGGTCCTCGGTTACGCGGCCACGCCACCCGAGAAGATCCTGGCCGGCGTCAACCGCCTGACGACAGTTGTCGAGCAATTCACCGGCCGTGCCCATCCGGGTAGTCGTACCGCATTGAGGAAGAGCGTATAAGTCGTTTCGTCGGTGCCAAAGGGCCATGTAGCCAAATAGTCAGGTGCCAATCCCAGTGGTACTAGCGAGATGGCAAACATGGCCCTGTGCCAATCGTCTTCCCCGCCGATACGGTCCGTACCGGATCGCGGCACCCTCTTCGGTGACCGGGCCGCCCCGAAGAATACAGGGGGAGACTTCCATGGCATCACCACAGCTTCTCGTACGGCGCCCCGAGGCGCCCACCACCGACAGTTGGAGCCCCGCCGGCTGGCGCAAGCTGCCCATCACGCAGCAGCCGACCTGGCCGGACCGGGACGAACTCGACGCTGTCGCCGACTACCTGTCCGGCCTGCCCGCGCTGACCGGCGTCGAGGAGATCAGGCGGCTGCGCGAGGAACTGGCCCTCGCCAGCGCCGGGAAGGCGTTCGTGCTCCAGGCCGGCGACTGCGCCGAGCCACTCGGCATGGCCGCCACCGCCTCGGCACGGGCCAAACACCGGGCCATCACGGCGCTCGGCGAGCGCCTGGCCCGTGAGCTGCACCGCCCGACCATCGGTCTGGGACGGCTCGGCGGCCAGTTCGCCAAGCCCCGCTCCGAGCCGTTCGAAGCGGTCGACGGGCAGCTGCTGCCCGTGTTCCGCGGGCTGATGGTCAACGAACCGGAGGGCACCGCGCTGGCCCGCCAGCCCGACCCGTACCGGCTGCTGTCCTGCTACTACACCGCCCGTCAGGTGGTGGCGGAGCTGGCGCGGGCCGGCGGCGGCGTATGGACCAGCCACGAGGTGCTCATCCTCGAGTACGAGCAGGCGCTGACCCGCCTCGACGAGGTCACCGGCGAGTGGTTCCTGCGCTCGACGCACCTGCCCTGGGTGGGTGACCGCACCCGTGGGGTGGACGATGCGCACCTGAACTTCCTGGCCGGGTTGGGCAACCCGGTCGCGGTCAAGGTCGGCCCCAGCGCCACCGTCGACGACGTGCTGCGGATCTGCGCGTTGCTCGACCCGCACCGCCGGCCCGGCCGGCTCACCCTGATCAGCCGGATGGGTCAGCAGCGGATCGCCGATCACCTGCCGCCCCTGGTGCGGGCGGTGGTCGACGCCGGCCACCCGGTCGCCTGGATGAGCGACGCCATGCACGGCAACACCGTCCGCGGCGCCGGTGGGGTGAAGACCCGCCACCTGGACGCCATCGTGGGCGAGCTGACCACCTTCGTCGAGGTGCTGCGCGGTCACGGTCTGGAGCCGGCGGGCCTGCACCTGGAGATCGCCGCGGACGACGTCACCGAGTGCGTGGGCGCGAGCGTGACCGACGAGAGCCAGCTCGGCCGCAACTACCGGTCGCTGTGCGACCCGCGGCTCAACAACGAGCAGGCCGACGCGGTCGTCGACGCGCTCGTCGCCGCGATGCACCGCTGAACACCCGTCCCCGACAACTTCGTGACCCGAGCGGAGGAGGCATCAGTGCGCACCCTGCTGGTCGACAACTACGACTCCTACACCTACAACCTGTTCCAGCTCATCGCCGTCGTCAACGGCGTCGAGCCCACCGTGATCCGCCACGACGATCCGGCCGTGGCCACCCTGGACCTGCGTCGTTTCGACAACGTGGTGATCTCGCCCGGCCCCGGTCGACCCGACCGGGAGAAGGACTTCGGCTTCTCCGCCCAGGTCATCGCGGACTCCCCGGTGCCGGTGCTCGGGGTCTGCCTCGGCCACCAGGGCATCGCCTCCGGCCACGGCGCGGCCGTCCACTCCGCGCCCGTGCCGCGGCACGGCCACCTGGCGTCGATCACCCACGACTCCGACGGCCTGTTCGCCGGCATCCCGCAGCAGTTCACCGCCGTGCGGTACCACTCGCTGTGCGTGTCGGACCTGCCCCCGGAGCTGGTGGCGACCGCCTGGGCCGAGGACGGCGTGATCATGGGCCTGCGGCACGTCAGCCGGCCCATGTGGGGGCTCCAGTTCCACCCCGAGTCGATCTGCACGGAGTACGGGCAGACCCTGCTCGGCAACTTCCGTGACCTGACCCGGGCCCACCAGGCCCGGGAGAGCATTCAGGTGGCCGCCCCGCCGCCCATCGCCGCGCCGACGCACCGGCTGCACGTGCGCACCCTCGGCTGGGAGACCGACGCCGAGCAGGCGTTCACCCGGCTGTTCCGGGACGCCACCCACGCCTTCTGGCTGGACAGCGCCCGGGTCGAGGAGGGGCTGTCCCGCTTCTCCTACCTCGGTGACGCCTCCGGGCCGCTGTCCGAGGTGGTCCGCTACGACGTCGGCACCGACGCGGTCGAGGTCACCTCGGCGGCCGGCGCCCCGACCCGGGTGCCCGGCACCATCCTGTCCTACCTCCAGCAGCGGCTGGCCGGCATCCACCTCGACTCGTCGGCCCTGCCCACCGACCTGACCTGCGGCTACGTCGGCTACTTCGGCTACGAGCTGAAGGGTGACCTCGGCGCTGCCGGGCCGCACCGCGCCGACACCCCGGACGCGTACTGGATCTTCGCCGACCGGTTCGTCGCGGTCGACCACCGGGACCGGCAGACCTACCTGGTGGCCCTCTCCGACGGCAGCGAGGGCAGCGACGACGCGGCGCAGGACTGGGTCGAGACCGTCGCCGAGCAGCTCACCGCGATCCCCGAGGCGGGACCGGTCACCCCGCTCACCCCGCCGCCGGTCGACACCACCTCGCTGGTCGCGTCGCTGGAGCGGGACCGGGAGCAGTACCTGGCCGACATCGCCGCCTGCAAGCGGGAACTGGTCGCCGGGGAGAGCTACGAGATCTGCCTGACCAACGGGCTGCGCCTGCCGCGTCCCCGCGACGGGTTCGCCTTCTACCGGGCCATGCGCCGCTACAACCCCGCGCCCTACTCGGCCTACCTGCGGCTGGGCGACATCGAGGTGGCCTGCTCCTCCCCGGAACGCTTCCTGCGGCTGACCGCCGACCGGGTGGTCGAGACCAAGCCGATCAAGGGGACCGCGCCCCGGGACCCGGACCCGACGGTCGACGCGGCACTGCGCGACGAGCTGACCACCAGCGACAAGACCCGCGCCGAGAACCTGATGATCGTCGACCTGCTCCGCAACGACCTCGGCCGGGTGTGCGAGGTCGGCAGCGTCACCGTCCCCAAGCTGATGCAGACCGAGTCGTACGCGAGCGTGCACCAGCTGGTCTCGACCATCCGGGGCCGCCTGCGGGCCGAGGCCACCGCCGTCGACTGCGTCGAGGCGTGCTTCCCCGGCGGCTCGATGACCGGGGCGCCCAAGCTGCGGACGCTGGAGATCATCGACGGGCTGGAGACCACCGCCCGGGGCATCTACTCCGGCTCGCTGGGCTTCCTCAGCTGCAACGGCACGGCCGACCTCAACATCGTGATCCGCACCGCGGTGCTGTCCGGCGACGGGATGCGGGTCGGTGCGGGCGGGGCCATCATCCTCGACTCCGATCCGGAGGGGGAGTTCGACGAGATGCTGCTGAAGGCCGCCGCCCCGTTGCGCGCGCTGCTCAGCGGCGGCTACCAGGAGGACGTCGATGTCTACCAGTGATCCGCTGTCGGTGTGCGTCGTCGGCATGGGGCCGCGTGGCCTGTGCGTGCTGGAGCGCCTGGTCACCAACGCCGCGGCCGACCCCGACCGCCCGGTACGCATCGACGTCGTCGACCCGTACCCGCCGGGGGCGGGCCGGGTGTGGCGGGCCGACCAGTCCGACCGGCTGCTGATGAACACCGTGGCCTCCCAGGTGACCGTGTTCACCGACCCGACCGTGGAGCTGGCCGGCCAGCTGCGGGAGGGCCCCAGCCTCTACGAGTGGGCCCGCTTCCAGGTGCTGATGGGTGACCTCGCCCAGTTCCCGTCCGACGTCGCCGAGGAGCTGCGCGGGGTGGGACCCGACACCTACTCCACCCGCCGGTTGTTCGGCCACTACCTCACCTGGGTCTACCACCGGGTGGTCGCCACGGCACCGGCGAACGTCAGCGTCCACGCCCACGCCACGGTCGCCGTCGCGGTGTGGGACGAGTCCGACGGCCGGCAGTGCGTGCAGTTGCAGACCGGCGACCGGCTCCCCGGCCTGGACGCGGTGGTGCTGGCGCAGGGCCACTTCCCGGTCACCCCGACGGTGCAGGAGCAGAAGCTGGCCGAGTTCGCCGTCGAGCGGGGACTCACCTACATCCTGCCGGCCAACCCGGCCGACGTGGACCTGTCGATGGTGCGGCCCGGCGAACCCACCCTCCTGCGGGGGCTGGGACTCTGCTTCTTCGACTACCTGGCCCTGCTCACCGAGGGCCGCGCCGGCCGCTACGTCCGGGGCGACGACGGCCAGTTGACCTACCTGCCGTCCGGGTTGGAACCGCAGTTGCTGGCCGGGTCCCGGCGGGGCATCCCGTACCGGGCGCGGGGGCGCAACGAGAAGGGCGCGCACGGGCGGCACGAACCGCGTGTGCTCACCGTGGAGCTGGTGGAGCGGCTGCGTACCGCCCCGGACGCGACGCCGTTGGACTTCATGACCGACCTGTGGCCGCTGATCGCCAAGGAGGTGGAGACGGTCTTCTACGTGGCCGTGCTGCGCCGCCGCGGCTGCCGGGGCAAGGCCCGACGGTTCGAGGCCGAATACCTCGCCGTGCCCCGGGGCGACGGGCAGGAGGAGCAGATCCGCGAGCGTTACGGGATCACCGAACGGTGGGACTGGGACGCGGTGCTGGACCCGGCCCGCGACGAGACCTTCGCCGACCCGGCGGCGTTGCAGGAATGGATGCTGCGTTACCTGCAGGAGGACGCCGACACGGCACAGGAGGGCAACGTCAGCGGCCCGCTGAAGGCCGCCATGGACGTCCTGCGCGACCTGCGTAACGAGGTACGCCTCGCCGTCGACCACGGTGGCCTGCGGGGCAGCTCGCACCGCCACCACCTGGACGACTGGTACACCCCGATGAACGCCTTCCTCAGCATCGGACCGCCGGCCCACCGGGTCGAGCAGTTGGCCGCGCTCATCCGCGCCGGGGTGCTGCGGGTCGTCGGGGCCGGGATGCGGGTGTCACCCTGCCCCGAGCAGGGCGGGTTCCTCGTCGAGTCCCCCCGCACGCCGGGGACCCGGGACGTGGTGACCGCGATGATCGAGGCGCGGCTGCCGGAGGTCGACCTGCGTCGTACCGCCGATCCGTTGCTGGGGTGGATGCTCGCGCACCGCTCCTGCACCCCGCACGTGGTGTCCGACCAGGAGGCGCAGCCGCACGTCACCGGTGGGCTGGCCGTCACCGGCCGGCCGTTCCACCCGGTGACGGCGGCCGGCGAACGACACGCCCGCCGGTTCGTCTTCGGGGTGCCCACCGAGGGCGCACACTGGGCGACCGCGGCGGGGGCACGGCCGGGCGTCAACTCGGTGATGCTCGGCGACGCGGACGCGATCAGCCTGTCGGTGCTCGCCCTCACCGTGCGGGCGACCACCACGACGGGAGCGGTGACGACATGACCGAAGGCTTCGACCACGGGCTGCTCAGTCCCAGCAGCGCCGACCGGGCCATCGAGCACGCCGTGCGGGACCGGGCGGTGCTCCAGGCGATGCTCGACGCCGAGGCCGCGTTGGTGCGGGCCCAGGCCCGGCTGGGGGTGGTGCCGACGGAACACGCGGACACCATCACCGCCGTCGCCGACGCACGGCGGATCGACCTGGACACCGTCGCCCGTCGGGCGACCGAGACGGCGAACCCGGTGGTCGCGGTGGTCGCCGCGCTCACCGACCTGGTCACGGCGCTGGACCCGGCCGCCGCGGAGTACGTGCACCGCGGCTCCACCAGCCAGGACATCCTGGACACCGCCCTGATCCTGGTGGCGGAACGGGCGCTGCGGGTCGTCGACGCGGACCTGGCGGCCACCGCCGATGCCCTGGCCGGCCTCGCGGACCGGCACCGGGGCACCGCGATGGCGGGTCGGACCCTGACCCAGCACGCCGTGCCGACCACGTTCGGCCTGAAGGCGGCGACCTGGCTCTCCGGTGTCCTCGACGCCCGGCAGGCGATCCACGCCCTGCTGGCCGAGGGGTTGCCGGTGCAGCTCGGCGGGGCCGCCGGCACCCTCGGCGGTTACCTGGAGTTCGCCCGACTGGCCGGGGACACCGACGACGCCTACGCCGAGAAACTGATCCACGCCTTCGCCGCGGAACTGTCCCTGGCCGAGCCGCACGCACCCTGGCACACCGTGCGGACGCCCCTGCACGCCGTCGTGGGCGCGTTGGGTCTCACCACCGGCGTGCTCGGTGCGATGGCGGCGGACGTGCAGGTCATGACGCGTACCGAGATCGGAGAGGTGGCGGAGCCGACCCGCCCGGGGCGCGGGGTGTCCTCCGCGATGCCGCACAAGCGCAACCCGGTGCTGGCGACCCGGATCCGGGCGGCGGCGGCACAGTTGCCGCAGCTCGCCGCCACCGTCGCGCACTGCCTCGTCGCCGAGGACGAACGCCCCGGTGGCGCCTGGCACGCGGAGTGGCAACCGTTGCGGGAGGCGTTGCGGCTGACCGGGGGTGCCGCCGACGCGGCGGCCGAACTGGCCGCCGGGCTGACGGTGTTCCCCGACCGGATGCGCGCCAACCTCGACCTCGCCGGGGAGTTCATGGCCTCGGAACGGTTGGCCGTCCGGCTGGCCCCGCTGCTGGGCCGGGTCGAGGCGAAGGAGCTGCTGACCGCGCTGACCGGCCGGGCCATCGAGACCGGGCAGCCGTTGCGTGACCTGGTCACGGCCGACCCCCGGGTCACCGCCGTCCTGGATCCGGGTGAGGTCGCCACCCTGCTCGACCCGGCCCGCTACGTCGGCGCCGCCGACCTGCTGGTGGACCGGGCCCTGCACCGGCACCGCACGTTCGGGATGCGGGCGGCGGCACCGGCCGAGGGTCGGCGGCCGTGAGCCGGCCGGGTCCGCTGGCGCGTCCGGTGGTCGGTGCGCCGATGGCGGGAGGCGTCAGCACGCCCGCCCTCGTCGCGGCGGTCAGTGACGCCGGGGGCCTCGGTTTCCTGGCCGCCGGCTACCAGCGCCCGGCGGACCTGGCCGCCGACATCGACCGGGTCCGTCGGGCCACGGCCGGCCCGTTCGGCGTCAACGTGTTCGTGCCGGAGTCCCGGCCGGTGGACCGGGCCGCCGTCGCCCGCTACCGGCAGGCGCTGCTGCCGCTGGCCGCCCGCCGGGGGGTGACCCTGCCCGACCCGCCCGAGCGGGACACCGACCACTTCGCGGAGAAGATCGAGGTGCTGCTCGCCGCGCGGGCACCGGTGGTCAGCTTCACCTTCGGCTGCCCGTCCCGGGCGGTCGTGGACCGGCTGCACGCCACCGGGTCGCAGGTGGTGGTCACCGTCACCGACGTGGCGGAGGCGCAGTCGGCCGTCGCGGTGGGCGCCGACGCCCTCTGCGTGCAGGGCGCCGGGGCCGGCGGTCACCGGGCGGGCTTCACCCCCGACGTCCGCACCGACCCGCAGCCGGGCACGGCCGAGCTGGTCAGGGCGGTACGACGGGTCGTCGCGGTGCCGCTGATCGCTGCCGGCGGCATCACCGGACCGGCGGAGGTCGACGCGGTGGTCGCGGCCGGCGCGTCGGCGGTGCAGGTCGGCACCGCGCTGCTGCTGACCCCGCAGGCCGGCACCCACCCGGTGCACCGGGCGGCGCTCACCGATCCCGGGCGACCCGGCACGGTCGTCACCCGGGCGTTCTCCGGCCGCCCGGCCCGGGGCCTGCGCAACCGGTTCGTCGACGCCTTCGACGCGTCGGCACCGGCCGGGTACCCGCAGGTGCACCACCTGACCAGGCCGCTGCGGGCAGCGGCGGCGGCACGCGGTGACGTCGAGGAGATGGCGCTCTGGGCCGGGGTGGGCTACCGCCTGGCCCGGCCGGAACCCGCCGGACAGGTCGTCACCCGCCTCGCCACCGCGGTGGCCGCCGCGACCCCGCTGCGCCCCGCATCCCACTGACAACTGCACCCCACTGACATCCGCACCCACCGACGTCCGTACCCCACCGACGTCCGCGATCCCAGGAGGATCCGATGCCGCACATCAACATCAAGTTCTTTCCGGTCGACCTGCACCGGGACACCGAGCAGCAACTGGTCGACGAGTTGACCGAGGCGGTCACCACCGCGTTCGGGTGCAGCCCGAACGTGGTGTCCATCGCCCTGGAGCCGGTGGAGGAGCAGCGCTGGCAGGCGCAGGTCTACCAACCGGAGATCGTCGAACGGCAGCACCTGCTGCGCAAGGTGCCGAACTACTGACGCCCCGGCCCCTGGAGGAGGTGGAGACCGCCATGGCGCAGCCGAACCGTACCCTCGCACCGAGACCGCTACCCAGCATCGCCGACGGCATCGACGACCTCGTCGGCAACACACCGCTGCTGCGGTTGCCCGTCGCGCACGGGGCACCCGGCGTCGAAGTGCTGGCCAAGCTGGAGTGCGCCAACCCGGCCGCGAGCGTGAAGGACCGCGCGGCGCTCTACATGCTCCGCGCGGCGGAGGCCGACGGCCGGCTGCGCCCCGGCGGTGTCGTCGTGGAGGCGACGTCGGGCAACACCGGCATCGCGTTGGCCGCCCTGTGTGCGGCGCGCGGGCACCACTGCATCATCGTGTTGCCGGACAACGCCACCCCGGAGCGGATCGGCCTGCTGCGGCGCTTCGGTGCCGACGTGGTGCTGACCCCGCGCGAGGCGCGCTACCAGGGGGCCGTGGACAAGGCCGAGGAGATCTGCGCGATGACGCCGGGCGCGTGGTTCGTCCGGCAGCACGACAACGACGACAACCCCCGGGCCCACCGGGAGACCACCGGCCCGGAGATCTGGGCCGACACCGGCGGCCGGGTCGACGTCCTGGTCTGCGGGGTCGGCACCGGCGGCACGCTCAGCGGCACCGCCGGCTATCTCAAGGAGCGCAACCCCGCGCTGCGGGCGGTCGCGGTCGAGCCGGCGGGCTCGCCGCTGTTGTCCGGGGGTACGCCGGGCACCCACGCCATTCCCGGTTTCAACGGTGGGTTCGTCGCCCCCACCACCGATCTGAGCCTGATCGACGAGGTGGTGACCGTCACCGACGACGAGGCGGCCGAGACGAGCAGCTGGCTGGCCCGGCGGGTGGGGGTGCTCGCCGGGGTGTCCTCGGGGCGGCGACGCACGTCGCGCTGCGGGTGGCCCGGCGACGCGACAGCGTCGACAGACGGATCGTGGTCATCCTCCCCGACACCGGGGAGCGCTACCTGAGCATGTGGTCGGAGCGTCCGTGAGACGCCCGAGGATTGGAGAGGAACTCCCGTGAGGACACTGCTTCTCGTCGGTGGCGTCGACGACACCCTCGTCGCGGCGAAGGAACTCGGTCTGCGGGTGCTCCTGCTCCAGCACCCCACCAAGATCACCGATCGGCAGCGGCGGCTGGCCGACGTCGCCGAGGTGCTCGACTACACCGACTGGACCCTGACCGCGCCGGTGGTGACCCGGCTGCACCAGCAGTGGCGCATCGACCAGGTGGTCTCGCTGACCGAGCCGGGCCTGGACGTCGCGGCCCGCGCCCGTGACCTGCTCGGCCTGGACGGCACCACCTACCCGGTGTCCCGCCGGTTCCGCGACAAACTGGCCATGCGCCGCCACCTGGTCCGCCGCGACGCCGACGCGGTCGCGGCGACACCGCTGCACGACTTCGACGACCTGGGCGCCTTCGGCGCACGCCACGGATACCCGTTCGTGGTGAAACCGACCGCCGCCACCGCAAGCATCGGGGTGTTCCGGGTCGACGACCCGTCCGGGCACGAGGCCGTCTGGGAGCAGGTGTGCCGGCTGCGGGGGACCCGCACCGACCGGGTGTCGACCCTGCTGGTGCTCGACGACTTCCTGATGGAGGAGTACGTCCACGGTCGGGAGTTCAGCGTCGAGACGTTCAGCTTCGCCGGCCGGCACGTGGTCGTCACCGTCACCGAGAAGATGACCGACCCGGCTCACTTCGCCGAACTCGGCCACGCCGTGCCGGCCCGGCTCACCGAGGACGCCTGGGACCGGGTCGGCGAGTGCGTCGGCACGTTCCTCGACCACCTGGGGTTCACCGACGGGCCCTGCCACACCGAGGTCCGCCTCAGTGGCACCCGGGCCCGCATCATCGAGGGCCACCACCGCTACGGCGGGGACGCGATCCCCGAGCTGGTGCGGGCGGTCTACGGCATCGACCTGGACCGGCTCGCCGTCGGGTGGCCGTTCCGCCTGGTCGACGCGCTGCCGGACAGCCCCGCACCCCGGGGTGGCGGCTGCGTACGGGCCATCGTCGGTCCACCCGGCCGGGTGCTGTCCGTCGAGGGGGTCGAGGAGGCGCTGCGCCAACCCGACGTCCTGGCGGTACGGATCAGCGCCCGCCCCGGCGACGAGGTACGTCCCCTGCGGGACAACTGGGACCGGCTCGGGCTGGTCGCCGTCACCGGGCCCACCGCGACCGCCGCCGCCGCCCGGGGTGCCCAGGTCATCGACGAGTTCATCCGGATCCGGATCGTCGACGACCGGGGCGGGGAACACCTCGCCCGGGTCGCCGAGGTGGCTCAGGTGTCCGGGGCGGTGGCCTGACATGAGCGTGCTGATCCTGCACCGCAATCCGTTGGAGCCGTTCCCGTACCGGGACTGGCTCGCCGACCACGACCAGCCGGTGGTGGTGCTCGCCGCCCGCGACAAGATCGAGTCCTTCGGTGAGCAGGTCCCCACCGACACCCTGGGCCTGGCCCACCTCGAGGTGCTCGACCACTACGACCGGGACGTGGCGGACCGGGCCATCGCGCTGGCCGAGCGCTACCGGCCCCGGCACGTCGTCGCCCTGCACGAGGCGGACCTGGAACTCGCCGCCGACCTGCGGGGGCGCTGGGGGCTGCCCGGTCCCCGACCGGCGGACATCCGGCCGTTCCGCGACAAGCTGCTGATGAAGCAGCAGGCGGCGGCGGCCGGCATCGAGGTGGCCCCGTACGCCCTGGCGGCCACGGCGGCGCAGGTGTCGGACTTCGCCGCCGAGCACGGGTACCCGGTCGTGTTGAAGCACCGGGCCGGCTACAACTCCATCGGGTTGCGTATCGTCCGGTCACCCGGGCAGCTGCGGACCCACCTGGACGAGCTGTACCGGGGCGGCAGCCGCGACGACATCATCGTCGAGCGGTTCGTGCCCGGGAGGATGTGCCACGTCGACGGGTTCGTCCGGGCCGGTCGGACCGCCGTGGCCTGGCCCTCGCAGTACCAGTACGACCTCGCCTCGTTCGGCAGCGACCCGGGCCCGCGCGTCGACGTGACGCTCGACCCGGACGACCCGCTCACCGGGCGGCTGCTCGATCTGGTCGACCGGGTGCTGGCCGCCCTCACCCGCCGCCCCGGTGGGCTCACCGACCATGCCTTCCACGCCGAGGTGTTCCACACCCCCGACGACCGGTTGGTGCTCTGCGAGATCGCCTGCCGCAGCGGCGGGGCGAAGATCCGCGAGGTGTTCGAGGTGATGTTCGGCGTCAACCTGGCGGAGGCGGAGCTGCGTACCCACCTCGGGTTGCCCGTCCCCGCCGTCGACCGGCTCGCCGGCGGCGTCCGGCCGCGTCCGCGCAGCATGTCCGGTCAGGTGCTGATGATGAAGCGTCCCGGGCTGGTCCGCACGGTGCCCACCCCGCCGACGGAGCCCTGGGTGCGCCGGTTCTGGTGCTGGGCGCGACCCGGGCAGGTGATCCCACCGGCCGCCGGGTCGGCCGACTTCCTGACCGCCGCCATCGCCGTCGCCCCGACCCGGGTCGAGTGTGAGGCGCGGCTGCGCCGGCTCGGCGACCGGGTCGCCGCGCAGATCCAGATCGGGGAGCCGTCGTGACGACCCGGGGTGTCCAGGGCCGGTACATGGCCGCGATGGTGATCGACGCCACCGGCAGCGGCATGTACCTGCCGCTGTCGCTGATCTACTTCCAGCACAGCACCGGCCTGTCCGTGGGGCGGGTCGGCGCGATCGTCAGCGCGGCGGCGGTGCTCGGCCTGATCGCCAATCCGCTGACCGGGGTGCTCGTCGACCGGTTCGGCGCGCGGGCCGTCGTGGTGGGCGGTTACCTGCTGCGGGCCGCCGCCTTCGCCTGTTACCCACTGGTCGACTCGGCGGGGCCGCTGTTCCTGGCCGTGCTGGTGGTGGCGTTCGGCGACGTGTCGTTCTCCCCGTCAGTGCATTCGCTGGTCGCCGAGATCGCCACGGGCAGCGCCCGGGACAAACTCATCGCCGCGCAACGCAGCCTGCGCAACGCCGGCCTCGGCGCGGGTGGCCTGCTCGCGGGGGCCGCCCTCACCGTCCGGGCCGACCGGGCGTTCACCGTGATCGTGCTGACCGCCGCGGTGGCCTTCACCGTCGCGGCCGGGCTGATCCGCGCGATCCCCGTCCAGGGCGGTCGACCCGATGCCACCGCCCCGGCCGCGGCGGCCCGCCGGGGTTACCGGCTGGTGGCCCGCAACCGGCCGTTCCTCGCCCTCACCCTGCTCAACGTGCCGACCGCGTTCGGTTACATGGTGTTGTCGGTGAGCCTGCCCGTCTACGTGACCCTGCACCTGGGGCAGCCGGCCTCGCTCGTCGGCGCGCTCTACGCGGTGAACACCATCGGCATCGCGGTGGCGCAGATCCCCGTCACCCGGGCGCTGACCCGGTTCCGCCGGTCCCGGGCCGTGGCGGCCGGCGCCGGCATCTTCGGGTTGTCGTTCGTGTCGTTCGCGGTGCTCGGGGCGACGGCCGGAGGTGCGGTCCTGCTGGCGGGCGTCTTCGCCGCGACCGGGCTGTTCACCGTCGGGGAACTCCTGCACGGGGCGACCGCGTCGGCGTTGGTGGTCAACGCCGCCCCCGCGCAGACCCGGGGTCGGCACCTGGCCGTCTACCAGCTGTCCTGGGCGGTGCCGGGCGCGTTGGCGCCGGCGGTGCTGACCGGTTTGCTGTCGCTGTCGCCGACCGGCATGTGGCTGGTGCTGGCGGTGGGTGTGGTGGTCGCCGCCGTCGGCGTGTTGCGCCTCGAACCCCACCTGCCGCCGGAGGCGCTCCGACCGCAGCCGGCACCGGCGCAGGAGGCCCCACCGCCCACCACCACCGACCCCGACGGGGGCTCCACCGAAACCGACCCCGGGGATGGCCGTGCTGCCGCCGGGCTCGTACGAGTCAGGGAGAAGAACTGATGGGAGTTGCCAGCTGGGTGGTGCTCACCGGCGACGATCCCCGGCACGCGCCACCGCAGGCCGCCGGGCAGTGCGGCTGGGTGAGTCAGATCGCGCCGCTGATCACCGAGTTCACCCACCCCGGGGACCTGGTGTTCGACCCGTTCGCCGGGTGGGGGACCAGCCTGGTGGCGGCCTCGGTCACCGGTCGGCGGGGCATCGGCCTGGAGATATCCCCGGACCGGGCCGCGCAGGCGTCGCGCCGGCTGGGGGCGTACCCGCAGCAGGTGATGATCTGCGGTGACGCCCGCCGGCCCCCGGTGCCCGACCGCAGCGTCGACTTCGTCGTCACCGACCTGCCCTACTTCGGCACCGCGCTCGACACCGACTCCCCGGTCGACGGTCAGTTCTATGCGCTGCGCGACTACTCCGCCTACCTGACCGCTCTCGACCATGCCTTCCACGCGCTGGCCCGGGTCCTCAAGCGGGGCGCGTACGCGGTGGTCGCGGTGCAGAACCGGCGGGTCGCCGACCGGTTCGTGCCGTTGGCGTGGGACGTCGGCCGGGTGCTCGGGGGTCACCTCACCCTCGGCGACGAACGCATCCACCTGTATCCGCGCCCGGTCACCGGGGGAGACCCGCTGGTCAACAACCGGGCCCACGAATATCTGCTCGTCGCGCAGAAGCGGTAGTCGACGGCTCAGCCGGTGCCCACGCCCAGGGCGCGCTTGTCCGGCTTGCCACTCGGCCCCACCGGGACCCGGTCGATCACCTCGACCGTCGTCGGGACGGCGGCTGCGCCCAGGGTCGCCGCGACCCGGTCGCGTAGCCGGCCGACGTCCAACGGGCACCCGGTGGCCGGCACCACGTACGCGTGCACCGCCTCGCCGGTGACGTCGTCGGGACGGCTGACGACGTACGCCTCGGCGACGGCGGGGTCGGCGGCGAGCACCCGTTCGATCGGGCCGGCGTACACCAGGTTGGCGTTGACGATGATGACGTCCCGGACCCGGCCGGACAGGTGCAGGTAGCCGTCGGCGTCCAACCGGGCCAGGTCGCGGGTGCGCACCCACCCGTCGGTGAACACCTCGGCGGTCTCGGCCGGGTCCGCCCAGTAGGCGCTGGCCTGCGCCGGGGTCCGGACGAAGAGTTCACCCTCGGCGGCAGGTCGGCCGGTGGCGTCGCGGATGGACAGGTCGACCACGTCGGGCGCGCGCCCGACCGAGGCGAGCCGGCCCGGGTCGGCCAGCAGCTCGGTCGGGGTGACCATCGCGATCATGCCGGTCTCGGTCTGCCCGTAGCCGTGGAAGACCACCGGCCCGAGCACGTCGAGCGCCTCGGCGAGCCGGGACGCGGTGAGCGGCGAACCGGACACCACGAGCGCCCGCAGGCTGCTCAGGTCGACCGGGTCGGTGCGCTGGTCGCGGACGAGCTGGTGCAGCTTGCCGACGGTGATCACGCTCGCGGTGGCCCGGTGCCGGGTGATCATGCCGGGGAAGCCCGGCGGGCGGGCGGCGACCAGGGTGCCCCCGGCAGCGAGGGTGAGGATGCCGTACTCCAGCATCACCTGGCTGCTCAGTGAACCGAAGACCAGGTAGCGGCCCAGCCGGGGCGCGAGGTCGGCGATCGCCGCCGGCCACCGTTCGGGGTACGCCGCCCAGGCCGCGCCCATCGCCGCGTACGTCTGGGCGCAGCCCTTGGGGTTGCCGGTGCTGCCGCTGGTCCAGGTGATCCGGGCGATGTCGGCGGGCCGGCCGGCGGCGACCAGCGGGCTGCCGTCGTCGGGGGTCCGCGCCAGCGCGGCGAGCCGGGTGTCGTCGACGAGCAGCGCGTCGTCGCTGGCGAGCAGCCGGTCGAGTTGTGCCGGCGTCAGCTCGGGCCGGATGCCGGAGACCCGGGCGCCGACGGTGAACGCGGCGAGGACACCGGCGAGCGCCTCCGGGGTGACCCCGATCCGCAACGCCACCGCCCGACCCGGCCCGATGCCGGCGGCGCGCAGTCCGCTGGCGGTCCGCCGGACCAGGTCCGCCAGCTCGGCCGCGCCGACGATCCGGTCGCCGTCTTCGAAGACCGGCCGGTCGCCACCGGTGGTGAGCAACCGCAGCACGGGCTGCGGCCACCGCTCGTCACCGGCGGCGACCGTGCCGGAACCGGCCCGGTCGCGGTCCGCCGACCCGCGACCGGCCCGGTCGTGCCCGCCGTGGTGGCCGGGCTCCGTCGCGCGGTGGTCGGCGTGCTGGTGCTCCGCCGCGCGACGGCCGTCGTTGTGGTGCTCAGCCGCGCGGCGGTCGGCGTGCTGGTGCTCCGCCGCGCGACGGCCGTCGTTGTGGTGCTCAGCCGGCATCGGACAGGACGCCCTTGAGGAACAGCGCCAGGGGCTGCTGGTGCACGCCGGGCAGGTCCCAGTTGTTCTCCAGGTTCTCGGCGAGGTGGTGGGTGGCGACGAGCTGCCCGCCCCGGTGCACCCGGACGACGGGGTGCAGGTAGCTGGCGTCGTGGGCGCGTTCGGCGTCGTTCTCGGCGATCCGGGGGACGGTGATGTCGAACGGGTCGACCTGGTCGTGGTCCGGGCCGTACTCCAGGGTGGTCACCACGGCGAACGGCTCGGCCCCCAGGCCACCGTCGTGCAGGTGGGCCACCGGCACCTCCTCGTGGTAGCGCGCGACGCCGTCGGCGATGACGACGACGTCGCCGAGGACGGTGAACTGCTGCCACAGCGCGGAGGTGCGGTTGATCCGGGCGATGATCGCGTCGGTGATCGCTTCCGGGGTGGCGTCCAGGGTGGTGGCCGGCCACGGCGTGCCGTGGTGCCGGGCGGCGAGCATCCGGTGCAGGGCGCGTACGCCGTACCGGAAGCCGTGGATGAAGCCGTTGGTGGAGCGCTTGAAGTCGCGCTGCTGGGTGAGGGTGCCGGCGAAGTACAGACCGGGCACGTTCACCGACTCGAAGCTGGAGGTCTGCTCGGGGAAGCGGTCGTTGACGGCCAGCCGGGGTCGCGCCGACGGGTCGAAGATGCTGGCGTCGAAGCGGAAGCCGGTGCACAGGATGACCCGGTCGTAGTCGAGTTGCCGGATCGACTCGCGGGTGCGGGCGTACCGGAAGTCGATGCGGTAGCCGCCGTCGTCGCGGCGGGCGATCCGCTCGACGGTGCCGTCGAGCACCGCGTTCTGCGACTTGAGCTGGTAGGTGTCGAGGAAGTTGTTGTTGACCGCACGCAGGTGCCCGACGTAGTGCGTCTGCCAGGCCAGCCGGATCGAGTGCGGGCCGGCGACGTGGATGACGGCGGCGGTCTCGACCAGGGCGTCGGCGGTCTCGAAGGCCGAGTTGCCCTTGCCGATGATCAGGACCCGCTGGTTGGTGAAGTCGTCCGGGTCGACGCTGACGGTGTCGTAGCGTTCGGCGAGGTCGACGCCCTCGATCGGCGGCACGTACAGCTGGGAGACGCCGGTGGCGACGACGACCCGGCGGGCGGTCAGGGTGTCGGCGTCGGTCTGAACGGTGAACAGGTCGCCGTCGCGGGCGATCCGGGTGACCCGGGTGTCGTACCGGACCCGCAGCCCCTGCGCGAAGGCGGCCAGGTAGCGCACCATGTCGTCGGCGTCGGGGAAGTAGCGCCGGCTGAAGTTGCGGAACAGCAGCGCCGGGTCGTCGGTGAGCAGCGAGTTCCAGTCGGAGCGCAGGTTGAACTCCGGATCGTCGGAACCGGTCCAGACCTTGTTGATCGAGATCAGCTGCCGGTGCCGGGGATAACGGGCGAAGAACGCCCCCGGCGTCGGCCCGGCCTCCAGCACCAGGTGGTCACGGCCGTCGCGCTCCAGCAGGGCGGCGAGCTGGAGCCCGGCCGGCCCGGCTCCGATGATCAGGTAGTCGAGCGTCATGCGGCGCACCGTATCGGCCCGATTTCAAAGCGTTCTGAGATTTCGTCTCTAGGGTCCCGTCGCATGACGACAGAGGTAGATCTCGCGGCCCCGCTGCGGATCGCCGACCTGAGCGCCGCCCGGGACCCGGTCCGGGTCGTGGTCGGGCCGCAGGTCCGCGACCGGGTCACGCACACCCGCATCTTCCTGTCCGAGGTGCTCGGTGAGGATCGCGCGGTGTACGGCAGCACCACCGGTTTCGGTGCCCTCGTCGGGTACGCCGGCCGGGCCGACCTGCGCGACCAGGCCGACAACACCCTCGCCCACCTCGGCGCGGGCCACGGCCCCGACCTCGCCCCCGGGATCGTCCGGGCGACGGTGCTGGTGCGAGCCTGGTCGCTGGCCCAGGGCGCGTCGGGGGTGTCCCCGCACGTGGTCGACGCGTTGGCGGCGATGCTCGGCACCAGCTTCGTGCCGGCGGTGCCGCGGTGGGGTTCGGTCGGCGCGAGTGGCGACCTGATCCCGTTGGGGGCGGTGGCCCAGGCGCTGCGCGGTCGCGGCCACGCCTACCTCGACGGGGTACGCCTGCCGGCGGCCGAGGCGTTGCAACGGGCGGGTCTGGAGCCGTTGCCGCTGGACGGTCGGGACGCGCTCGCCCTGGTCAACGGCACCTCGCTGACCACTGCGGCGACGGCCTTGGCGTTGTCCGCCGTGCGGGCAGCGCACCGGGCGGTGCAGGTGCTCACCTGCTTGCTGGCCGACCTGCTCGGCGCCGATCCGCAGTTCCTCGACGCCCGGCTGCTGCGCGCGTACGGCCATCCGGGCGCGATCGACGTGGGCGTGCGGATGCGGCGGGTCAGCGACGGGCTGGTCCCGTCGGGCAAGCGCCCGTTGCAGGAGCCGTACAGCATCCGGTGTGCGCCGCAGCTGCTCGGCGCGGCCGAGGACGCGCTGCGCCACGTCGATGCCGTGGTCACCGCCGACCTGGGCAGCGTCAGCGACAACCCGCTGTTCTTTCCCGACGACGATCTCGTGGTGCACGGCGGCAACTTCTTCGGCCAGCCGGCCGCGTTCGCCGCCGACCTGCTGTCGATGGTGGTGGCGCAGGTCGGCAACCTCGCCGAGCGGCAACTCGACCTGCTCGTCGACCCGCACCGCAACGGTGGCCTGCCGCCGATGCTGGCCGCCGGCCCGGGGCAGCAGCACGGGCTCCAGGGGGTGCAGTTGGCCTCGACCGCGCTGATCGCCGAGATCCGCCGGGACGCCATGCCGGCGAGCATGCAGAGCCTGCCGACCAACCTGCACAACCAGGACGTCATCCCGCTCGGCACCCAGGCCGCCCTGCGGGTCTGGGACCAGGCCGGGCTGCTCCGGCTGATCGTCGGGTCGCTCGCGTTGGGGCTGCGACAGGCCGCGTACGTGGGTGCCCGGACGCCCACCGCGCCGGGCTGCGGCGAAGCGCTGGCGGCGTTGGTGGAGGCGATCCCCCCGGTGGATCCGGACCGGCCGCTCGACGGTGACGTGCGGCGGGCCGCCGACGTCATGGACACGCTCGAACTTCCGTTGACCCCTCTCACCCTGGATGGCCGTCGTGACGCTTGACTATCTGATCATCGGGGCCGGGCCGGCCGGCCTGCAACTGGCGGCCCTGCTGGAGGCCGACGGCCGGCGCGACTACCTGGTGCTGGAGGGCGCGGACATCCCGGGCGCGTTCTTCGCCACCTATCCCCGGCACCGGCAACTGATCTCCATCAACAAGCCGCACACCGGCTCCGACGACCCGGAGTTCAACCTGCGGCTGGACTGGAACTCGCTGCTCACCGACGATCCGGCGCTGCGGTTCACCACGTACACCGAGCGGTACTTCCCGGACGCCGACGTGATGGTCCGTTACCTGGCGGACTTCGCCGCGAAGACCGGGGTCAAGGTGCGTTACGGCAGCCGGGTGACTTCGGTGTCCAAGGTGGACGGCGTCTTCGAGGTGCACGCCGGGGAGACCTTTCGGGCCCGGCGGGTGGTCGTCGCCACCGGGGTGTCCCGGCCGTACCTGCCGGACATCCCGGGGCTGGAGCTGGCCGAACAGTACGCGGACATGCCCGTCGACCCGCGTGACTACCTCGACCAGAAGGTGCTGATCATCGGCAAGGGCAACTCCGCCTTCGAGACCGCGGACAGCCTGATGGAGACCACCACGCTGATCCACCTGGCCGGCCCGAGTTCGGTGCGGTTGGCCTGGCGCACCCACTACGTCGGGCACCTGCGCGCGGTGAACAACAACTTCCTCGACACCTACCAGCTCAAGTCGGCCAACGCGATCCTGGACGGCACCGTCCGGCAGATCACCCGCGACGCCGACGGCTACCTGGTGACGTTCGCGTTCTCCCGGGCCGACGAGGTCACCAAGGAACTGCGCTACGACCGGGTGCTCGCCTGCACCGGGTTCGCGTTCGACGCGTCGATCTTCGACGAGTCCTGCCGGCCGGAGCTGGCGATCCGGGACCGTTTCCCGGCGCAGACCCCGGCGTGGGAGTCGGTCAACGTCCCCGGCCTGTACTTCGCCGGCACCATCACCCAGGAACGGGACTTCAAGCGTTCCACCAACGGTTTCATCCACGGTTTCCGCTACGCCGTACGGGCCCTGCACAAGATCCTCGAACGGCGGTACGCGGATGCGCCGTGGCCGGCGGAGAAGCTGGACGCCACCGGTGCGGCGATCACCGACGCGATCATCGCCCGGGTCAACCGCACCTCCGCGCTGTGGCAGCAGTTCGACGTCCTCGCCGACGTGGTCACCGTCGCCGACGCCGACGCGCGTTACCACGAGGAGGTGCCGGTGGCGTACTTCGCCGAGGCCGGTCTGCGTACCGTCGACCACGACTACTCCGACGCTTTCGTGGTCACCCTGGAGTACGGCCCGGAGCACGACCAGGTGGACCCGTTCGACGTGACGGTGAAACGGGTGGCCCAGGATGTCGTCGGTCAGGCCCACGACGCGGCATACCTGCATCCGGTGGTGCGCCACCACCGGGCGGGGCAGGTCGTCGCGACCCACCACCTGGCGGAGAACCTGGAGAACCGGTGGGACCGGCCGCAGGTGCACGTGACACCGTTGGCCGCGTTCGTCGACCGTTGCCTGCGCAGGGCCGGGGACTGACGTGCCGGCCGCCGACGAGGTGGGGTTGAACCTGGCCGACGTGGCCGACGCCGCCCGGCGTCGGCTCGACCCGGTGCACTGGGATTTCTTCGCGGGCGGGGCCGACGACGAACGGACCCTGCGGGCCAACGAGGCGGCCTTCGGCCGGCGTTGGCTGCGGCCCCGGGTGCTGCGCGGTGCCGGTGAGCGCGACCTGCGGATCTCGCTGTTCGGTAGTGCGCTGTCGATGCCGGTGCTGGTCGCACCGACCGCGTTCCACCGGCTGGCCCACCCCGAGGGGGAGGTGGCGACCGCCCGCGCCGCCGCCGAGGCCGGCACGGTCATGGTGGTCAGCATGGCGGCCACCCGGCCGGTCGAGCAGATCGCGGCGGCCGGCGGGCCGCTGTGGTTCCAGCTCTACCCGCACACCGACCTGGAGTTCACCACCACCGTGGTACGGCGGGCGGTGGCCGCCGGCTGCCGGGCCCTGGTCGTCACGGTCGACTCGCCCGTGTTCGGTCGGCGCGAGCGCGACCTGCGGCACGGTTTCGTGGACCTGCCCGCCGGCATGGTCTGCGAGAACATGCGTGACGCGAACGGCCGGGTCCGGGACATCGAGATGAACGCCCGGGTGGGCTGGGAGCTGGTCGCCGTGCTGCGCCGGCTCACCACCGTGCCGATCCTGCTCAAGGGGGTGCTGCACCCCGAGGACGCCCGGCTGGCCGTCGAGCACGGGGTGGACGGGGTGTTGGTCTCCAACCACGGCGGCCGGCAACTCGACGGGGTGACGGCCACCCTGGACGCGTTGCCGGCCGTCGTGGCGGCGGTCGACGGCCGGTTGCCGGTCCTGGTCGACGGGGGCCTGCGACGCGGCACGGACGTGCTTGTCGCGTTGGCGCTCGGGGCGACGGCGGTGCTGGTCGGCCGTCCGGTGTTGTGGGGGCTGGCGGTGGCCGGCGCGGCCGGGGTACGGCACGTGCTCGACCTGCTGCGCGCCGACCTGGACCGGGCGTTGGCCCTGGTCGGCGTCGCCCGACCCGGCGACCTCAGCGCCGATCTCGTCACCACGGGAGCGTCGGCGTGAGCGGGCCGGTGGTGTGGGGCGCGGTGGTCGTGCTCGGGGTGGGTTGGACGCTGCCCCGGTGGCTGCCCTCGGCGGTGGTGCGGCTGCGGCAGTGGGTCTTCGCCCGCGTCAACGGCGGGGAGGGCATCCCGGTGCCGGGTCCGCTGGTCGGCGTGGAGGACTTCGAGCGGCTGTACGCCGATCCGGCGGCGGACGGGCGCAGCCGGGGCGCCGGCCTGTCCGACCTGTTCTGGTACTGGCTGTCACCCGGCCCGCACATGCACCAGGAGCACCTGGAGCCGGGGGAGCGTTACCGGGCGGTGGCCGGGGTGACCCGGCGGGTGCTCGCCCTGCGCCCGCAGCGTGCCGACGCCCTCGCGACCGCCGCCACCCGGCGGGTGCTCGACGAGTTGCCGGCGGGGCGGGTCCACGTGCGGCTGCGGGACCTGATGATGCCGGTGTGGGCGGAGGTCTACCACGAGCTGATCTTCGGCGAGGTGTGCCCGAGGGAGGTCCGGGCGCTGTTCGTCGCCAACGCCGCCGACGTGGCCGCCGCGCTGAAGTGCACCGGCCTGCGGCACCTGGACCGGCGTGCCCCGTTGACCCGGTACCTGCGCGGGCGGGTCGAGGCGGGCACCTGCCCGGTGACGTTGCCGCCGCCGTTCACCGCTGAGGAGACGGCCTGGTACCTGCACGGCGCGTTCGGCACCACGGCGGTGGTGCAGATGTCCGAGGCGATGTCGCACGTGCTGCTGGCGCTGGCCAACCATCCGGATCTCCAGCGGGGCCTCGACGACGACGACGCCCTGGACCGGGTGATCGACGAGACCCTGCGGCTGCATCCGCTCTTCGGGGTCGCCCACCGGATCACCTCCGCGCCGATCGCGCTGCCCGCCGGGGTGACCCTGCCCGCCGGGTCGGTGCTGCTCTTCAACTACCTGGCGTTCCAGCGCAGCGGGCCGGCCGGCGACGAGCGGTTCGACCCGGACCGGTGGCGGACGCTGACCCGCCGGGATGCCCGCTTCATCCCCTACGGCGTCACCGCCAACCGGGCCTGCCCGGCGCGCGGGGTCGCGCCGGTGATGATGCGGGCCGCGACCCGTGAGGTGCTGCGCCGCTACGCCCTGGCGTCGTCGGCCGCGCACAGCCGGTCGCTGCCCAGCCGGGGCCCGGCGTACCTGACCCCGGCCGGTGTCCCCGGCCCGGGGCGGCTGCGGTTGGCCGCGATGCGGTGGCGGGACCGCTGGGCCGACGTGGGACGCAGCGTCCGGCAACTGGTGTTCGGCGCCTGGATGGTCGTCGACGCCCGACGACAACGGTTGTGCACCAACTACTTCGAGGAGGCGGTCCGGTGACCCCCACCCAGTTGGCTCCACGGTTCTTCATCGCGGTCGCGGTGATCCTCATCTTCTGTAAGGCGGTGGCCTGGCTGCTCGGCCGGGTGGGCCAACCCGCCGTGGTCAGCGAGATGCTCGCCGGGGTGCTGCTCGGCCCGTCGCTGCTCGGGTTCGTCCTACCGGAGGTGAAGGACGCCCTGTTCCCGACGGCGCTGCTGCCGGTCCTCTACGTGGTGGGCCAGGTCGGTCTGGTGCTGTTCATGTTCCAGGCCGGGTACGCGTTCGGCGCCCACCGGGTCACCGGTCTGGCCGGCACCGCCGGGCTGGTGTCGCTGGCGGGGGTGACCGCGCCGCTCGTCCTGGGGGTGGGGCTGGTCCTGGCCACCGCGGACGCCGTGCCGATGCGGGCCGACGGGACGTCGATCGGGGTGTCGGCCGCGTTCGTCGGGGTGGCGCTGGCCATCACCGCCTTCCCCATGTTGGCCCGGATCATCACCGAACGCGGGCAGGCCGGGACCCGGCACGGCACGTTGTCGCTGGCCAGTGGTGCGCTCGACGACATGGTCGCCTGGATCATGCTGGCCGTGGTGCTGGCGTTCGCCTCCGGCCGGGCCGGGCCGGCGGTCGTCACCGCCGCAGGCGCGGTGCTGTTCGGGCTGGTGCTGTGGTTGGCCGGGCGTCGGGTGACCGCCGCGTTGATGACCAGCCCCCGCCTCAACGACGGTGCCCGGGTGCTCGGCACGGTGGCCCTGCTCTTCCTGGTCGCCTGGTACACCGACGAGATCGGGCTGTACGCGGTCTTCGGCGCGTTCGCGGTGGGGGTGGTGATGCCGCACACCGCCAACACCGACCGGGTGGTGGACACCCTCACCCCGGTCGCCGCGACGGTCTTCCTGCCGCTGTTCTTCACCTATTCGGGGCTGCGTACGGAGTTCGGGTTGCTGGGCAGCGCGCCGGTGCTGCTCTTCGCGGCGGCCTGCGTGACGGCGGCGATCGTCGGCAAGTTCGGTGCCTGCTGGGCGGCGGCCCGGGTGCGGGGCGAGTCGCAGGGTGTCGCGTTGCGGGTGGGCGCGTTGATGAACGCCCGGGGTCTGATGCAGCTCATCGCGCTCAACGTCGGCCTGGAGGCGGGCATCGTGAACGCCTCGCTGTTCACCGTGCTGGTGGTGGTGGCGCTGGTCACCACGATGATGACGACTCCGTTGCTGAGTTGGATCGAGCACCGGGAGGCCCGTAGGCAAACCCCTGTCCGACCCCAGACCCTCGCGGTGGTGAAATGATAAAAAGATAGCTGTCACTATTTAGCCTTACTCTGTGCGATTGTGGACGCATGCCCGGGGGAGGATCGAACCGTCTGCTGTTGGTCGAGGACGACGAGGAACTGGCCGGCCTGCTCACCGAGTCACTGGTCGGTGACGGGTTCCTCGTCGACCACGCCTCGGACGGCCAACGGGGTCTGCATCTCGGACTGACCCGCACCTACGACGTGATGGTGATCGACCGGATGCTGCCGGCGCTCGACGGACTCGACCTGGTCGTCCGGCTGCGTTCGCGGAAGGTCCCGGCCCGCGCGCTGATGCTCACCGCGCTGGGCACGGTGGGCGACCGGATCGCCGGGCTGGACGCGGGTGCCGACGACTACCTGATGAAACCCTTCGACCTGGACGAGCTGAGCGCACGGATCCGGGCGTTGTGCCGGCGGGCGTCCGAGGCCACCACCGTGCTGCGCATCGGGGCCGGGTTGCTCGATCTGACGTCCCGCGACGCCGTGCTGGCCGACGGCACCCGGGTGGCGCTGTCCGCCCGGGAGTTCGAGCTGCTGCGGGTGCTGGCGGCCCGGCCCAACCTCGTGCACTCCCGGGCGGAGCTGCGCCGCCGGGTCTTCGACGAGACCGCGGCGGCGTCCATGGTGGACACCTACGTCTACTACCTGCGCCGCAAGCTCGGCCGGACGGTGGTCCGCACCGTGCACGGGCTGGGCTACCGGCTCGGAGCGCTCTGATGGAGCTGGTGGAGCAGGCGATGGTGCGCCGCGCCCGGTTGCGCATCGGCCTGCTGGTCGGGCTGGCCATCGGTGCCCTGCTGCTGTTGGTCGGCGGCATCTCGTACGCCGTGCTGGTGCGCAGCCAGGAGGCCCAGATCCACCGGGAGCTGGCGTGGGGCACCAGCCACGCCACCATTCCGGGTCCGCCCGCGTGCAGCTGGATCTTCCGCTACAACGGCCTGATCACCGACACCGGTCTCAACCCGCCGCCGCCGGGCTTTCCGCTGACCGGTGCGCTGACCTCGGTGGCCGCGACCGGTGTCACCGAGGTCACCACCGTCACCCGCAACGGCACGACTTACCACGTCCGCACCGAGTCCCGCAACGACGGGCTGGTCGTCCAGGCGGTGTTCGACGCGCGGTTCCAGCTGTCCGACCGTCGGCACCTGCTGCTGGCGTTCAGCCTCGCCGCGGCGGTCGGGCTGCTCGTCGCCGTGCTGACCGGTGCGCTCGTCGGTCGACGGGCCGTCGCGCCACTGGCGGAGGCGTTGACCCGGCAACGGCGGTTCATCGCCGACGCCAGCCACGAGCTGCGTACCCCGATCGCCCAGGTGCACATCCGCGCCCAGCTGATGGCGCGGCGGGCCCATACCGGTGGCAGCGCGGCGAGCCTGGAGGATCTCGACCGGCTGATCGGCGGCACCCGCCGGCTCGGCGAGATCGTGGACGACCTGCTGCTCTCGGCCCAGCTCGCCGCCGCTCCCGCCGACCGCCGGGCGTACCCGCCGGTGGATCTGACCGCGCTGGTCGGGGCGGCCGTCGCCGCCGAGGCGGACCGGGCCGCCGAACGCCAGGTCACTGTCGCGGCGGACCTGCCCGGCGAGGCGTTGCCGGTGCCGGGGGTCGAGTCGGCGCTGCGCCGGGTGGCCGGGGAGCTGCTCGCGAACGCGCTCGCCCACACACCTCCCGGTGGCCGGATCGACGTGTCGCTGCGCAGTGGCGGCGACTACGCCGAGTTCGTGGTCGCGGACAGCGGGGACGGCTTCGACCAGGCCGACGCGCGGCGCATCTTCGACCGGTTCCACCGTGGCGGGGGTGCCGGGGAGCACCGGTTCGGGCTGGGGTTGGCCCTGCTCCAGGAGGTGGTCACGAGCCACCGGGGCACGATCGAGGCCGAGGGCCGGCCGCACCGGGGGGCGGTCTTCACCGTCCGTCTGCCCGCCACCCGACCGTCCGCCCCCACGGAGCGGGTCTCGGGAATCCGACGTCTGCGGGTACGGCAGCTCGTGGAGCGGTGAGCGGGGCGGTACGGCCGTCGCCGCGCCGGCCCAGCGCCGGGAAAAAAATCCCGGCCGGGATGTCGAGAACGGGGGACCGGCGTCGTCCCCGGGGTGAATGCGGCCAGAATGGTGGTCGCACCGGCACCGAGGAGACACCCGATGGCGAAGTACCTGCTGCTCAAGCACTACCGAGGCGGCCCCGCCGCGGTCAACGACGTCCCGATGGACCAGTGGACGCCCGAGGAGATCACGGCCCACATTCAGTACATGAACGACTTCGCGGCCCGGCTGGAGGGCAGCGGGGAGTTCGTCGACGGGCAGGCGCTCGCCCCCGAGGGGACGTTCGTCCGGTACGACGGGCCGGGCCGTCCGCCGGTCACCGACGGGCCCTTCGCCGAGACCAAGGATCTCATCGCCGGCTGGATGGTGATCGACGTGGACAGCTACGAGCGTGCCGTCGAGCTGGCCGGGGAGTTGTCGGCCGCCCCGGGGGCGGGCGGGCGACCGATCCACGAGTGGCTGGAGCTGCGCCCGTTCCTGACCGAGCCGCCGACCATCACCGACTGACCGGTGGACGGTGACCTGCTGCGCCGGCTCACCCCGCAGGTGCTCGGGGTGCTCGTCCGGCGCGGGGCCGACTTCGCGGCGGCCGAGGACGCCGTGCAGGACGCCCTGGTCCAGGCGGTCCACGGCTGGCCGGCCGACCCGCCCCGGGACCCGTTGGGCTGGCTGGTCACCGTGGCCTGGCACCGGTTCCTCGACGCGGGCCGGGCGGACGCCGCCCGGCGTCGGCGTGAGGGCCTCGTCGTCGAGGAACCGGCCCCCGGCCCCGCGTCGGGGGTGGACGACACGCTCCAGCTCTACTTCCTGTGCGCCCACCCGTCGCTGACCCCGTCCTCGGCGGTCGCGTTGACCCTGCGTGCCGTCGGCGGGCTGACCACCCGGCAGATCGCCCGGGCGTACCTGGTGCCGGAGGCGACCATGGCGCAGCGGATCAGCCGGGCCAAGCGCACCGTGTCCGGCGTACGCCTCGACCGGGCGGGCGACGTCGCCACCGTGCTCCGGGTGCTCTACCTGGTGTTCAACGAGGGCTACTCCGGCGACGTCGACCTCGCCGCCGAGGCGGTCCGGCTCACCCGGCAGCTCGCGGCGATGGTCGACCACCCCGAGGTGGCCGGGCTGCTCGCCCTGATGCTGCTGCACCACGCCCGCCGCGCGGCCCGGACCACGCCGGACGGCAGCCTGGTCCCGCTCGCGGCGCAGGACCGCAGCCGGTGGGACACCGCCCTGATCGCCGAGGGGGTACGCATCCTGCAGGCGGCGCTGGCCCGGGACCGGTTGGGTGAGTTCCAGGCCCAGGCCGCCGTCGCCGCGTTGCACGCCGACGCGCGCACCGCCGGGGAGACCGACTGGGTGCAGATCGTCGAGTGGTACGACGAACTCGTGCGGCTGACCGACAGCCCGGTGGTGCGGCTCAACCGGGCGGTGGCCGTCGGGGAGGCCGACGGGGCGTGGGCCGGGCTGGCGGCCCTGGCGGCGGTGGACCCGTCGGTGCCCCGCCACGCGGCGGTGACGGCGTACCTGCACGAACGGGCCGGTGACCGGGCGACGGCGGCCCGGTGGTACGCCGAGGCCGCCGACCGGGCCGCCCACCTCGCCGAACGCGACCACCTGATCCGCCAGGCCGCCCGCCTCAACGCCCGTCCGCCCGGCTGAGTTCCGGTGCGCCCGCCCGGCACCCGGGGCTGACGGCGGTGCCGTCGACCCGGGACGGGACCCTTTCATTGATACCCTTGACTGCTCTCGGGGTGGCCGCATTCGACGTCGCCCTGGAGACGTTGCCGGTGGGCATCCTGCCCCTGGTCGCCACCGACCTGGACGTGTCCGTGTCGCACGCGGGGCTGCTCGTCACCGGCTACGCGGTCACGGTCGCGGTCGTCTCGGTGCCGCTGACCCACGTCACCCGGCGGGTGCCGCGTCGCCGGCTGCCGGGTGTCCTGCTGGGCGTGCTGGTGGTCGCCCGGGGCGGTACGGCGCGACGGGCCGTCCGAGGACGAGAATAGATCGTATTGCGAGATGGTGTCTCTGTTGACGTTGCGGTGGGCGTTGGTTAGCCTGGACCGATCATCGCCAGCCGCAGGAGAACGCCATGATCCGAGTTCCGCAAGGCTCTGGATTGCTGGTGCGCGGCTACGAGGAGCCGTTGCGGGTGCACCCGCCGCGGGAGGGCATGCGCCCCGGGACCGCCGCCGGGGACCCGCAGACCCCGTTCTGATGGACAGGCACGCCGTCTCCCGACCGGGACACGGCGATCGCCCACGTCGTTGATCAGCCCGGTAGGCGGCACCGCCGCCCCGGGACATTGACCCGTTTTCCGCAGAACCGACCCTCGGAGCGCACCATCATGACCACCGCAATCGATCTCGCCCCCATCTCCGGCCCGTCCGCCTGGCGCGGTGACGAGCTGCGTACCTCGACCGAATGGGTCTACCAGCTCAGTGACGCCGAGCGCGCCGAGCTGGAGACCGTCGGCCGTCAGTTCGTCGCCGACAACCCCGACCTGCGTACGGTGACCGCCGCCGACTACCCGCTGGCGGCCTGTGCCGGGCTCAACGAGGAGTGCGCCCGCCAGCTCGACAGCGGACGTGGCTTCATCCTGGTCCGGGGCCTGCGCACGGAGGAGTACGGCGACACCCTCGCCGGGGCGATCTTCTACCTGATGGGGCTGCACCTCGGCGTGCCGATGGGGCAGAACCAGATGGGCGACGTGCTCGACCACGTCATCGCCACCTCCAACAAGACCCTCGACGACCCGTCGGCCCTGCCGTCGCGGGTCCGCGACCGGCTGCCGTTCCACTCCGACAGCTCCGACGTGGTCGCGCTGATGTGCCTGCGGGCGGCCAAGGCCGGCGGGGCGAGCAGCCTGGTCAGCGGCACCACCATCTACAACGAGATCCTGCGCCGCCGGCCCGACCTCGCGCCGCTGCTGTTCGAGCCGTGGCACTGGGACTGGCACCGGCAGGACCCGGACGCCCCGGCCCACACCTACACCTCGCCGATCTGCAGCTACGTCGACGGCATCTTCAGCACCTACGCCGGCACCTCGATGATCTTCTCGGCGCAGGACTACCCGGAGGTGCCCCGCCTCACCGAGGCGCAGATCGAGCTGCTGCACCTCTACGACGAGGTCTCCCAGGCTCCCGGCCTGGCCCTGGACATGGACTTCCAGCCCGGTGACGTGCAGTGGCTGCTGAACTACGCCGCCCTGCACTCGCGTACCGGTTACGTCGACTTCCCGGAGCCGGAGCGCCGCCGGCACCTGCTGCGGCTGTGGCTCAAGCGCGACGTCGGCCGGCCGCTGGTGGGCGGCTTCGGCAAGCACGTGGTGACCGAGCGCGGCAGCGAGATCGCGCCGGGCGGCCGGTTCCACATCGCCGAGGCGGTCGAGCCCAACTTCGAGTGGGGCAACTGACCCACCGGCCCCTCGTCAGGACGGCCCGCAGCGCCCCAGTGTCGTGGCGCGGCGGGCCGTCCCCGTGCGGTCGGCACCCGCTGCATCGTCGGGTGGGGTGGCACCGGGGGAGCGGTGGCGGGCGGCGTAGGTGAGTAGCCAGCCCATCAGGACGACCTCGCCGACGAAGGTGACCCCGGAGACCTGCACCGGCTGGTCGGCCGACAGCAGCGACCCGACCGAGTCGGCGAGGTAGCCCGCACCGGCGACCGCCACCAGCGCCGCCACCCAGGTCGGCACGGTGTCCGACCGCCAGGCCAGCCATCCGACCAGCAGCAGGTGGACGCCGAACAGCAGCAGGCCCAGGTCCCAGACCTGCTGGAAGTCGGTGAGTCGTGGAGGCCCGTCGGCGGCGGGCCGGTCGGCTCCCGCGCCGTCGCGCAGCAGGCCGGCGACGGCGATCAGGTGGGTGAGCGCCACGGCGAGGACGACCGCGTACCCGGTGCGGCACCAGGCCGACAGCAGTGCGACGGTGGGCCGGGTGCGGCTGAGCGGCGCCCGTAGCGCCCAGCCGACCAGCACGTGGACCCGTCCGCTCCCGCCCCGTCTGCTCCGCCGGTGTTGTTCGGCACGGCTGCACCGCCGGTGGTGGCCGGGGCGTCTGCACCGCTGGCGCTGGTCAACGTGCCTGCTCCGGTGGCGGCGGCAGTGGCGGGGCCGGGCGGCGTGAAGCCCCGGGTGAGCAGCCGCAGGCCGAAGAGGATCTCGAACAACCCGCCCGGGACGGCCAGCGCGACCCCGACCGCCACGCCCGCCAGCTCGGCTGCCGCGCCGACCGCCAGCAGCGCGTAGCCGACGGTTCCCCAGAGTGCGAGCCAGCGGGGCAGCCAGTGCCGCCGGGCCAGGGTCAGGCAGAACGGCACGCTGCCCAGCCCCAGCGCCAGCATGGCCAGCTGGTAGGCGAGGTCGCCGGCCCCGTCGCCGAACCGGTCCCGCAGCACGATGCCGGCGGCGAGCAGGAACGCCTCCGCGCCCCGGGCCACCAGGTAGACCCAGGCGGCGCCCGGGTGCACCCGGCGCAGCGCCCGGAAGGCCAGCGCACCGATCGCCGCCACCAGCACGGAGTTGGCCAGCACCAGCACCACCCCGGCCGGGTGCCCGGCGAGCGCGCTGCCGGCGCCGTAGGCGACGAACGCCGCCAGGAAGAACGCGCCGGCCCACCGACCGGCCACACGCAGGGACATCGTCGCCTCCAGGGCTCTTCGTACTAAGTACGACTTACTTAGTACGGTACGGTGGGCGGTGCAGGCGGTCAACCGGGTGTCAGGGGAGCGACAGGTGGGCGAACCGGTGCGGCAGCTCAGCCGGGAGCGGGTGCTGCGGGCCGCCGTCGCCATCGCCGACGCAGACGGTCTCGGCGCGCTGACCATGCGCTCGCTCGCCGCCGCGCTGCACGCCAAACCGATGTCGCTCTACCACTACATCCGCAACAAGGACGAGCTGCTCGACGCGCTCGTCGACGGGGTCTTCGCCGAGATCGACCTGCCCGCGCCGGGCGGCGACTGGCGGGCCGAGGTGCGCCGGCGTTGCCTGTCGGCCCGGACGGTCCTCGCCCGGCACCCCTGGGCGCTGACCCTGATCGAGACCCGGACCAGCCCCGGCCCGGCCACCCTGCGCCACCACGACAGGATGCTGGGCGTGCTGCGGGGCGGGGGCTTCTCACTGCCGATGACGGCCCACGCCTACGCGGTCATCGACGCGTACGTCTTCGGTTTCGTGTTGCAGGAGGCGTCACTGCCGTTCGACGGCGGCGACTCCGCCACCGAGGTCGCCGATGCGATCATGGCGGGTTTCGCGGCGGGCGACTACCCGCACCTGGTCGAGTTCGCCACCCAACACGTCCGGCAGCCCGGCTACGACTTCGGCGGACAGTTCACCTTCGGCCTCGACCTGATCCTCGACGCCCTGGCGAACGCGGCCTGACGACCACCGGCTCCGGTCGGGCCGCACGCATCAGAGGCCCCGGCCGCGCCACGTGGTGCGGCCGGGACCTCCAGCCCGGAGGCGGACGCCTGGACGGCCGACCCCGGGACCGGGCCGGCCGTCCAGGCAGGACCTACAGGTCCAGCACCAACCGCTCCGAGTGGCACCGCCCGACGCAGATCATCATGCTCCGGCCGGCCGCGCGCTCCTCATCGGTGAGCAGCGAGTCGCGGTGCTCCGGTGTGCCGGCGAGCACCCGGGTCTCGCACGCGCCGCAGTAGCCCTTCTCGCAGTCGTAGGTCAGGCCCGGCACGACCTCGCGCAGCACGTCGATCATCCGGCGGTCCCTCGGCACCCGCAGGGTCGCCCCGGTCCGCGCCAGGTGCACCTCGAACTCGGTGTTCGCCGCCGGGTCGAAGGCGACCTCGAGGTCGTCACCGGCGGTGAACCGCTCGACGTGCAACTGCCCCGACCGGTCCGTCTCGGCGCAGACCCGCTCCACCGCGTCGATCATGCCGGTCGGTCCGCAGCAGTAGACGGCGGTGCCCGGCCCGGTGGCGTCGAGCAGCGCCCGCAGGTCGGGCAGGCCGGCCTCGTCCTGTGGCAGCAGGGTCACCCGGTCTGCGGCCAGCGCCGTCACCTCGTCGACGAAGGCCATCGAGGCGCGGGTACGCCCGCCGTACACCAGGTGGAACGGCACGCCCCGGCGGTCGGCCTCGCGGGCCATCGCCAGGATCGGGGTGATCCCGATGCCCCCGGCGAGGAAGAGGTAAGCGGGGGCGTCGACGAGCGGGAAGTGGTTGCGTGGGCCGCGTACCGAGAGGGCGACGCCCGCTCGGGCCAGCGTGTGCAGCTCCACCGAACCGCCCCGGCCGGCGGGCTCGCGCAGCGCCGCGATCCGGTAGTGCCGGGTGTCGGCCGGGTCGCCGCACAGCGAGTACTGCCGGACCCGCCCGGACGGCAGCCGCACCTCCAGGTGCGCACCCGGCGCCCAGGGTGGCAGTTCCGCGCCGGTCGGGTCGGCCAGGCATACCTCCAGCACCTCGTCGGTGGCGGTGGCGGTGGCCGCCATGACCAGTTCCCGGTCGCCGGTCAGGCTGGCGGTGGGCCGGGTCCCCGCCGCGTCGGCGTCGCGGCGGGGACCCGGGGTGAAGACGGCCGGGATCGCATCCCAACCGCTCTGGTTGCCCCGGGTGGGGTAGGCGACGAGGCCCTCCTCCACCACCCGGAAGTCGGGCAGCCGGGTGAGCACCTGCGTGATCATCTCGCGGAACATCAGCCGGGCCAGGTGGGCACCGGCGCAGCGGTGGCTGCCGATGCCGAAGCTCAGGTGCCGGGCGGCGTCGCGGTCCAACCGGAGCTGCTCGGGCTCGGGGAAGACGACGGGGTCGTGGTTCGCCGCGACCCAGGGGATCAGCACCCGCTCACCGGCGGCGACCGGGCAGCCGCCGACCTCGGTGTCGGTGCGGACGGTACGGGCCATCGACTGCGACGGGGCGAACACCCGCAGGAACTCGTCGGTGGCGGTGAGCAGCAGGTCGGGGGACTCGATCAGGCGTTGCCGGTCGTCGGGATGCCGGCTCAGGTGCACCAGGGTGGAGCCGGTCAGCGAGGTGGTGGTGTCCACCCCACCCGCGATCAGCAGCCCGATCACCGAGACCAGCTCGTCGGCGGCGAACAGCTCCCCGTCGGGGCGGCGCTGGGCGGCCAGGTAGCTCACCGCGTCGCCGGTCGGCACGGCCCGCCGCTCGACGATCAGCTCGCGGATGCGCTGGTCGAGGTAGGCCAGGCCGGCGGCCCCGCGTACGGCGCGTTCGCTGCCGGGCAGCGCGGCGAAGATGTCGTGGATCGGGCCGGCGAGCTTGGCCCAGTCGGATTCGGGGAAGCCCAGCCAGTCGAGGGTGACGGCGGCCGGCAGCGGGTTGGTCAGGTCGCGGACGAAGTCCACCGACCCCTCGGCGATGAAGGCGTCCACCACGCGGGTGGTGTGCCGGGCGACCATCGGGGCCAGCTCGGCGACCGCGTCCTGGGTGAGCAGCGGGTTGATCAGGTCGCGGTAGCCGGTCGCGGCGGGCGGGTCCAGCTCGATCGGGTACTGCTCCAGGCCGGGGCCCCGGGGGATGACGATGGCGGTGCCGTCACCCCCGGCGGTGGCGCGGGCGGAGGAGAAGGTGTCGTCGTCGCGGGCGATCCGGACCACGTCGGCGTACCGGGTGGTGTAGACGAAGCCGCCGTGCGCGTCGGTCCGGCCCACCGGGCAGGTCTGCCGGAACTCCCGGTAGTAGCCCACCGGGTCGGTGTTGCACTCGGCCGAGTGGTGGTCGAAGGGCGCGACGGGCCGGTCTGCGGTCGCGGTCTGCGCGGCGGCCGGGGCGGTGCGCTGCTGTTCGGTCATCGGGACGTGCTCCACAGGTGCGGGACGCTGCGCGGTGTTGCCCAGCCGCGCCACTGGGTGTGGGTCTGACGCCAAGGGTAATGTCGCTCACATAGCGAGACAACGTTTCACGATAAGATGCAGAAACGTCGATGTCGGCCGGTCAGAGGGTCAGTACGGCCTTGCCGACCTCGCCGGACCGCAGCGCCGCCACCGCCTCGTTGATCTGCGTGAAGGGGAACCGGGTGATCAGGCGGTCCACCGGGAAGTTGCCGGCGGCGTGCAGGTCCAGCAGCTTGGGCAGGAACACCTGCGGGAGGCTGCTGCCGCCGATGATGCCGGTGATGCTGCGGCCGTTGAGCACGCTGCGCCACTCGAAGCTCATCTGCTCGCTCGGGCCGATCCCGACCACGCCGCAGCGGCCGAGCGGGCCGAGCGACTCGACGGCCAGGCGCAGCACGTCCTCCCGACCGGTGGTGTCGATCGCGACGTCGAAGCCGTGCGGGGCGATCGCGGTCAGCAGCTCGCGGGGGTCGCCGTCGGTGGAGTTCACCCCGTGGGTCGCGCCGAGCAGTCGGGCCGTGTCGAGCTTGCCGGCGTTGACGTCGACCGCCGCGACGACGGCGCAACCGGCCACCCGGGCGGCCAGGATCGCCGCGACGCCGACGGCGCCCGCGCCGAAGACGACGAGCGAGGAGCCGACCTCCGGGCGCAGCACGTTGAGCACCGCGCCGGCCCCGGTGCCGAAACCGCAGCCGAACGGGCCGACCACGCCCAGGTCGATCTCCTTGCTGATCGGCACCACCGCGCGGGCCGGGGCGACCACGTGGGTGGCGAACGACGACTGGCCCAGGAAGTGGCCGTTGACCTGCTGCCCGTCGCGGGAGAGCGCCGAGCTGCCGTCGGGTCGCCGGCCGGTGAAGTTGACCGCGTCGAACTGGCGGCAGTAGGCGGGGTTTCCGCCCCGGCACAGCGGGCAGTCGCCGCAGGAGGTGAAGCTCATCGCGACGTGGTCACCCGGCGAGACGCCGGTGACCCGCGCGCCGACCTGCTCGACCACTCCGCTGCCCTCGTGGCCGAGCACCGCCGGGGTGGGGAAGAAGTTGGCGAACTCCAGGTCGGTGGCGCAGATCCCCACGCTGTGCACCCGGACCAGCACCTCGTCCGGCCCGGGGTCGGCGAGGTCGATCTGCTGGAGGGTGAACGGCCCTCCAGCGTTCTCCAGCACCGCCGCTGTGATCCGCACGCGCCCTCCCTAGTGACTCACAAAGCGAGATTGCATCTTGACATGCGAAACGTAGAGGGTCAAGGATTCGCACATGGCTGACCTGGACATTCCCACCGCCCGCCAGCTCATCGACGGCGACTGGACCGCCGCCGCCGACGGCGGTGAGCTACCGGTGCTCGATCCCGCCACCCGGGAGACCATCCAGTCGGTGGCCCGCGCCCGCGCGGTCGACGTCGACCACGCCGTCGCCGCCGCCCGGCGGGCCGCCCCCGGCTGGGCGGCCACCTCGCCCAGCGAGCGCGGCGCGATCCTCTCGCGCTGGGCCGCGCTGATCGGCGAGCACGTCGAGGAACTCGCCGCGTACGAGTCGCGTGACGTGGGCAAACCCCGCTCCGGCGGGCGGCTCAACATGTACATCACCCAGGGCATCGTCGACTACTTCGCCGGGGCCGCGGACAAGCTCACCGGCGTCACCCTGCCCACCCGTACGCCTGACTACTTCGGCTACACCCGGCCCGAGCCGTACGGCGTCTGCGCGGTGATCATCCCGTGGAACGTGCCGGCCGTGCTCACCGCGGCCAACGTGGCCCCCGCCCTGGCCGCCGGCAACACGGTGGTGCTGAAGCCGTCCGAGGTCGCGCCGCTGTCGCCGTTCGCGCTGGCCGAGCTGGGCCGCCGGGCTGGGCTGCCGCCGGGCGTGCTCAACGTGGTCACCGGGCTCGGCCCCGAGGCCGGGGTCGCGCTCACCGGGCACCCCGACATCGACCACATCAGCTTCGTCGGCTCGACGGTGACCGGCCGGGCCGTCATGCGGGCCGCCGCGCAGCACCTGGTGCCGGTCAAGCTGGAGCTGGGCGGCAAGTCCCCGAACGTGGTCTTCGCCGACGCCGACCTGGACGTGGCGATCCCGGCGATCATCGCGTCGATCACCGAGAACGCCGGGCAGAACTGCTACGCCGGTTCCCGGCTGCTGGTCGAGGAGTCGATCCGGGCGCAGGTGGTGGAGCGGGTCGCCGCCGGCATGGCGGCCGTCCGGACCGGCCCCTGGGACCAGGACCTCGACATGGGCCCGCTGGTCAGCCAGGCCCAGTACGAGCGGGTCCGGGGCTTCCTGACCGAGGCCCCGGCCGCCGGGGCCCGGCTGGTCGTCGGCGGCGAGCCGGCCACCGCCGCGTTCGACGACGGCTGGTACGTCGCCCCCACCGTCTTCGACCAGGTCGACTCGGACATGCGGCTGGTCCGCGAGGAGGTCTTCGGCCCGGTGCTGGCGGTGCAGGGCTTCCGGGGCGTCGACGAGGCGGTGGCGCTGATGAACGGCACCGACTTCGGCCTGCTGGCCTGCATCTGGACCAGTGACGTGTCCCGGGCGCTGCGGGTGGCCGGGCTGGTTCGCTCCGGGCAGGTCGCGGTGAACCAGTTCCACGACGCCGGGGTGATCGGCTTCCCGTTCAACATGCAGAAGGAGAGCGGCTTCAGCCGGGGCGGCGGCTACGCGGCGCTGCGCGAGTACACCCAGGAGAAGGCCGTCGCGGTCCGGCTGCTCGACCGACCGTCGGCGTGAGCCGATCGGGTGAGCTGGCGGCGGCCCGCCCCCGGCTAGCCGTCGCCGCCGCGCCGTCGCCGGCCGCGTTCGCCCAGTGGCTCGCCGAACTCGCGTTCGGTGGCGCCGGCTGGCCGGAGCTGCTGGCCGCGGTGGCGGAGCGGACCGGCGCGGCCTGCCGGCTGGTGGCCGAATCGGGGGAGCTGCTCGCCGCCAGCGACGGCGCGGACGGCCCCCGTTGCGCCGCCACGCCGGACGACGTGCGCCGCGCCCTGGTCACCGGCCGGGCCGGAACGGGGGTGCCGACCCTGGTCCGCTGCGTCGACGGGTGGACCGGTCGGGCGGTGGCGGTGGGTGCGGGGTCCCGCCGGCTCGGCGCGCTGCTGCTGGCCGAGCCGGTCGCGGCCGGGCAACTGGCGCTGGCGGGGGCCGCGACCACCGCACTGTTGATCGAGGCGGTCCGGCACGAGTCGCCGCCGCCCGCCGTCCGGGACGCCGCGACGGTGCTGCGGGCCCTGCGTGACGGCCTCGGCGACCCCACCGGGTCGCCAGCCGGACCCGCCGGGGGCGGGGCCGGGCTGCTCCGGGCGGGCGAGGCCGGCCTGCCGCAGGCGGGCGAGACCGGGCCGTCCGCTGCCGGCGGGGCCGGGCCACTGCGACCCGGGGAGGCCGAGCTGCTGCGGGCGGGTGCGGCGCACGGCTGGCGGTTGGACCAGCCGCACGCCGTCGCCGGGATCGCCTACACCGGGGCGCAGCAGCGCCGCTGGGCGTCGGCGCTGAGCTGGCTGGACCGGCCGGTGCTGGCCGAGGGGCGGCGGGCCTGGACCCTGCTGCACGGTGACGTGGAGCGCGAGGTGACCCGGCTGCGGGTCCGGTTGGACCAGATCGTGGGGGCCGGGCAGGTGCGGGTGGTCGCCGGTGCGCTGGTGACCGGGCCGGCCCGGACGGCGGAATCGTTCCGGGACGCGGACCGGCTGCTGCGGCTGCTGCTGCGCGCCCCGGACGAGCGCGTCGAGCTGCCGTTCGGGCAGGCGGGGCTGGCGCAGGTGCTGTTGGCCGTGCCGGACGAGCGGTTGCGCTGGTTCGTGCACCGGCACCTGGGGCCGATCGCGCACCGCGACGACCTGCTGCGCACCCTGGACTGCTGGTTGGCGACCGGGGGCAGCCGGCAGGCGGTCAGCGAACGGTTGCACCTGCACCGCAACTCGGTGGGCTACCGGGTCGGTCTGATCAAGCGGCTGTTGGGGGTCGACCCGCTCGATCCGCAGACGGTCGCGGTGCTGCGTACGGCGTTGGCCGCGCGGGAGTTGCTGGCCGCGTCCGAGGCCGGTTGATCCCCTGGTGGGTGGCCTGTGAACGGCCTGGACGACCTGCTTCGTTAACCGTTCCGCCTCTTTTGCGGCAAGCCGTTGACACGCCGCCGCGCCGCAGGCAGAGTACGTCTCCAAGCAACGAGAATCACAATGCAAGACGCCATATTGACTGGTAGACCATGGGGGAGGTTGCGATGCGGGCGATGGTCCAGACCGGTTTCGGGGGGCCCGAGGTGCTGAGCCTGCGGCACCTGCCCGACCCCGAGCCGGGCGCCGGCGACGTGGTCGTCCGGGTGCACACCGCCGCCCTCAACCGCCTCGACCTGCTCCAGCGGCGCACCGCCCTGCTCCCCGGCTTCGCCCTGCCCCACGTCGGCGGCATGGACGTCGCCGGGCAGGTCGACGCCGTCGGGCCGCAGGTCACCACGGTACGCCCCGGCGACCGGGTGCTGATCGACCCGACCATCGGCTGCGGAGCCTGCGCCACCTGCAAGAACGGCCAACCGGGCTACTGCCCGACACTGGCCGTGGTCGGTGGCAACCGCCCCGGCGGGTTCGCCGAGTACGTCACCGTCCCGGCCACCGTCGTGCACCGGGTGCCCGCCCACGTCGACCTCGCCGACGCCGCCGCGCTGCCCACCGCGTGGAGCCTCGGCTGGCACGCCGTGCACCGCGTCGGTGAGGTCCGCGCCGGGGAGTGGGTGCTGGTGCAGGCCGCCACGAGCGCGGTCAGCATCGCCGCCATCCAACTCGCCCGCCGGGCCGGCGCCCGGGTGCTCGCCGTGGCGCGTACCGAAGCCAAGCGGGCCGTCGCCGCGGACCTCGGCGCGGACGTGCTCGACCTCGACGACCACACCGTGGAGCGGGTGCTCGAGCACACCGACGGTCACGGCGTCGACCTGGCCGTCGACCACGTCGGCACCGCCACCTGGGCCACCTCGCTGGCCAGCCTGCGCACCGGCGGTCGGATCGTGCTGCTCGGCAACACCACAGGCGACCAGGTCAGCTTCTCCCTCTCCGACGTCTACCGGCGCGGGCTGCGGCTGCTCGGGGCCGGGGCGTACAGCCCGGCGGACTTCGCCGACATGCTCGACGCCTACTTCACCGGTGGCCTGCGGGTGGTCCGGGGCGCGGAATACCGGCTGGCCGACCTGACCGAGGCGTACGCCCGGCAGGAGTCCGGCGACCTCATCGGCAAGATCCTCGTCCGGCCATGACCACCACCCCGACGGCGGGCACCGCCGACCTCCGCCCGGCCGACCTGCTGATCGTCGACGCCGAGATCGTCACCATGGCGGCCGACCGGGCGGTCGTGCCCGGTGGCACGATCGCCGTGGTCGACGGCCGGATCGCCGCGATCGGCCCGGCGGCGACGCTACGGGCGGCGTACCCGGGCAGTCCCGAACTCGACGCCACCGGCTGTGTGGTCGTCCCCGGCCTGGTCAACGCCCACCAGCACACCACCGCCGACCCGCTGGTGCGCAGCAGCATCCCCGACGACGTCCCGGCCCAGCAGGCGATCTTCGACTGGATCGTGCCGCTGCACAGCGCGGTCACCGGCGACGACGACGAGCTGTCGGCCACCCTCACCGCCGTCGAGTCGCTCAGCTACGGGGTCACCACCCTGCTGGAGCCCGGCACGGTGGCGCACCCGCTGCGGGTCGCCGCCGGGCTGCGTACCGCCGGCATCCGGGCCCGGGTCGGCGGCTGGGGCTGGGACGCCCCCGACGTGCCCTACGCCCGGCCGGCAGCCGACACCCTCGCCGTGCAGGCCGACACCGTCGCCGCCCTGGCCGGCGACCCGCTGGTCACCGGCTGGATCACCCTGGTCGGGCACGACCTGGTCAGCGACGCGCTGTTCACCGGCGCGGCGGAGCTGGCCGACCGGCTCGACGTGGGCATGACCTGGCACCTGTCGCCCGGCCCCGAGGACGCCGCCGCCTACGCCGCCGCCGGTCGGGCCCGGCCGGTGCGGCACCTGGCCGACCTCGGCGTGCTGGGCCCCCGGCTGCTGCTCGGCCACGCGGTGTGGCTCGACGACGCCGAGGTCGACGCGCTCGTCGAGACCGGCACCGCGGTCGCCTCCTGCCCGGGGGCCTACCTGCGGCTCGGCCAGGGTTTCACCCGGGCCGGCCGGCACACCGCGCTGCACCGGGCCGGCGGCCGGCTCGCGCTGGGCTGCGACTCGCACAACGCCGGGGACACCCCGGACCTGTGGCGGGCCGCCCGACTCTTCGCCGGCCTGGAGCGGGACCGGGGCGTTCCCGACCCGCTGCGCGCCGACGAGGTCTTCGCCCTGGCCACCGTCGACGGCGCCGCAGCCGTCGGGCTGGCGGCGCAGACCGGCTCCATCGAGGTCGGCAAGGCCGCCGACCTGGTGCTGCTCGACACCCGGACCATCCCCTGGACCCCGCGCGGTGACCTGCCCACCCAGCTCGTCTGGGGTGCGGCCGGGCACACCGTCCGGGACGTTCTGGTCGACGGCCGGCTGGTGGTCCGCGACCGGCGGATCACCACCGTCGACGTCGACGCCCTGCGCGAGGAGGCCGCCCAGCGTCGGGCCGCCCTGCTGCGCCGGGTCGGCATCGACATCCCCCCTCGCTGGCCCACCGTGCCAGCGACCGAGTTCTCCGCGCGCCGGTCCGTGCCGGGCCGTGCGCCGACCCCACGTGAAGGGAAAGCACCATGACAATGAGGATTGGTCGGGGTCCGGCGGCGCTGCTCGCCGGGGCGCTGGGATTCGCCCTGGTCGGTTGCGCGAGCAACGACGCGACCGCACCGTCGGCGGCCGGTTCGGCCAGCAGCGGTACGGCCCCCGCCGGGCAGCCGGATGCCAACGGCGACGGCAAGGTCGTCATCGGGGTGCTCAGCCCCGGTGACATCAACGACAACGGCTACTACGAGAGCTTCGTGATCGGTGCCGAGAAGTTCGCCACCGAAAAGGGCTGGCAGGTCATCAAGCGCGGCAACGTGCCGCCGACCGAGGCGCTCAGCGCCGCCCGCGCGCTGTGCCAGCAGGGCGTGGACATGGTGGCGCTCGGGGCGTCCGAGCTCAAGGACGCCATCCCGGCCTCCGAGGAGCCGGTCTGCGCCAAGACCTCCTGGTACGTGCCGTCGTCGGAGAACATCCCGCAGAGTCCCCGGGTGACGCTGTCCAGCGACGACCCCAACCAGAGCATGCTCGCCGCCGGGTACGCCACCGGCCTGGTCATGCAGCAGAAGAACGCCACCAAGGCCGGGTTCGTCACCGGTATGGAGGCCGACTTCTCGGTCAACGCCGCCAAGGCGTACAAGGCGGGCATCCGGATGGTGGTGCCGAACGCGACCCTGGTGACCACCTACACCGGTGACTTCAACGACTCGGCGAAGGCCCGGGAGGCCGTCCAGGCGCAGATCAGCCAGGGCGTCAAGGTCGTCTACCCGTACCTGGGTGGGGCCACCGACGCCGCCGCCAAGCTGGCCAACACCGGCGGTGCGCTCACCCTGACCCCCGGCACAGACCGGTGTGACTCGACCGACCCGCGCTTCGACATCTCGGTCATCTTCGACCCGGGCGCGTACTTCGCCGCCGCGCTGGAGCTGTTCGCCAAGGGTGAGATGACCCTCGGCACCACCAAGAAGTGGGAGCTGGGCAAGGACCCGTACCCGGCCGTCAAGATCTGCAAGGCGACCCCGGAGCAGACCCAGAAGATGGACGCCTTCGTCGCCGACGTGGCCAGCGGCAAGACCGACACCGCCGCGACGGTCGCCAAGCTCGGCTCCTGATTCCCGCTGCCCGACGACCAACGAGGTGAAACGGACTGTGGACGTTGACGACCAGCTGACGCCGGCTCTCACCCTGCGCGGAGTCAGCAAGCGTTACGGTCCGGTCGTCGCCTGCGACGCCGTGGATCTCGCCGTACGACCCGGCGAGATCCACGGCCTGCTCGGCGAGAACGGGGCCGGAAAGTCGACCCTGATGAAGATCCTGCTCGGGTTGGTGCACCGCGACGCCGGCACCATCACGCGCGGCACCGAACCGGTCGAGATCGACAGTCCGCAGGTCGCTGCCGACCTCGGGCTGGGCATGGTGCACCAGCACTTCAGCCTGATCGAACCGCTCACCGTCTGGGAGAACGTCATCCTCGGCGACACCGGGCGGATCGACCGGGCGGCGGCCTGCGCCCAGGTCGAGGAGGTGTCCCGCCGCTACGGGCTGCCCATCGACCCGAACGTGCGGGTCGACCGGCTCTCCGCCGGGGAACGGCAACGCGTCGAGCTGATCAAGTGCCTGCGCCGTGACCCGTCCATCCTGATCCTGGACGAGCCGACCTCGGTGCTCACCCAGGCCGAGTCGGCGGAGCTGTTCACCGTGCTGCGCCGGGTGGTGCAGGCGGAACGGCGGGCGGTCATCCTGATCAGCCACAAGCTCGCCGAGATCATGGCGGCCACCGACCGGGTGACCGTGCTGCGGCGCGGCGCGGTGGCGTTCCACGGCGCGACGAAGGACACCACCGCCCAGCAACTCGCCCGGCAGATGGTCGGCCGGGAGGTGTCGTTGCAGTCCGAGAGCGCCGCGCTGGGCCTGCTGCCGGTCGAGCGCCCCGCGCCGGTCGGCGAGGCCGACGGGGCGGTGGTGCCCCCGACGGCCCCCGGCCCGGCCGCGCAGGACGAGCCCGCGGCGTTGCGGCTGCGCGAGGTCACCCTGCTCATCGGCGGCCTGCCGGTGCTGGACCGGCTCAGCCTCGACGTGGCCCCCGGCGAGATCGTCGGCCTGTACGGGGTCGAGGGCAACGGCCAGGCCACCGTCGGTGAGCTGCTGTCCGGGCTGCTCGTCCCCGACTCCGGCACCGTCGAGATCGACGGCCGGCCGGTCGACCTGGTCCGCCCCGGCGCGCTGCACCACGCCGGCCTCGGCATCGTGCCCGAGGACCGGCACCACTCCGGTGTGGTGCTGGACATGAGCGTCGCCGAGAACCTGGTGATGAAGTCCCTCGCCGGAGTGACCACCCGGGGGGTGCTCAGCCGGCGGCGGATGCACAAGATCGCCCAGCAGCAGATGACCGAGTTCAACATCGTGGCGCCCTCCCCGGACACCCCGCTGCGCAGCCTCTCCGGCGGCAACCAGCAGCGGGTGGTGCTGGCCCGGGAGCTGTCCGCCGGCCCGAAGGCGCTGGTCGCCGCCCAACCCACCCACGGGCTGGACGTCGGCGCGATCGAAGACATGTACGTGCGGCTGCGGCAGGCCGCCGCGGAAGGGGTGGCGGTGTTGCTGATCTCCACAGAGTTGGAGGAGGTGATGGCCCTGGCCAACCGGATCGCGGTGATCTCCTCCGGCCGGATCGTCGGGGTGCTCCCCACCGCCGAGGCCACCGCCGAGCGGCTCGGCATGCTGGTCGGCGGGGTGAGTCACTGATGGCCACCCTCGGTATCGACGGCACCGGCCAGCGGCTGCTGCGCCGGCTCAACCCCGGCCCCGGCGGCTGGCAGGTCGGCCTCGCCACCGTCGCCACGATCGGCGTCGCGCTCGGCCTGTCCGCCCTGCTGATCGCGGTCACCGGCGGCTCGCCGACCGCCTCGACCAAGGCCCTCTACCAGGGCAGCATGGCCTCCCCGGCGGCCTGGTCCACCTCCCTGCTCTATGTCGCGCCGCTGCTGCTGGTCGCGGTCGGGGCCTGCGTCAGCGCCCGCTCCGGCTTCTTCAACATCGGCCAGGAGGGGCAGGTGCTGATCGGCGCGCTCGCCGGCGCGTGGGTCGGCCTGCGGCTGGCCGTACCCGGACCGCTGCTGCTGGTTCTGGTGCTGCTCGCCTCGGTGGTCGGTGCCGGGATCTGGGCCGGGCTCAGCGCCCTGATGTACCGGTTCCGGGGCGTCAACATCGTGGTGAGCACGATGCTGATGACGTTCCTCGCCCAGCAGCTCATCTCGTTCGCGGTGAACACCCCGTGGCTGCTCCAGGAGTCCCGGCTCGGCCGGGGCACGCTGTCCCCGCAGTCCAACCCGGTGCCCGAGAACGCCCGGCTCACCTCTCTCGGCGAATACCCGAACCTCCAGCTCAACGGGGGTCTGGTGCTGGCCGTCGTGGTGGCGGTCGTGCTGGCGCTGGTGATGGCGCGTACCCGCTGGGGTTTCCGGTTGAAGATGGTCGGCCTCAACCCGGCGACGGCCCGGCACGCGGGTGTGCGGGTCGGTGCCCTCGGCGGCATCGCGCTGGCGATCTCCGGGGCGCTGGCCGGTCTGGCCGGTGCGCTGCTGCTGACCAGCCCGGTCGGCACCAACCGGTTGCAGCCGGGGATGTCGCTCAACATCGGCTGGGACGGCCTGCTGGTCGCCCTGGTGGCCCGGAACAACCCGCTGCTGGCCATCCCGGTGGCGGTGCTGTTCGGCGTGCTGCGGGCCGGCGGCAGCTTCCTCGCCGCCACCGGCGTGCCGTCGTTCCTGGTCGACGTGGTCAAGGCGCTGCTGGTGCTGGCCTTCGTCGCACCCCCGGTGGTGATCGGCATGCTGCGCCGACGTCGCCTGGCCGACGAGCCGGCGACCCCCACCTCCACCCCGACGGCACCGACCGCCGCCGCTGCCACCCCGGCGACTCCGGTCGCCACCACCCCGACGGCTCCGGTGGCCGCTGCCGCGTCGACCGACCCGGCCTCCGGGTCGTCCCCGGTAGACCCGGTTGCCGGGTCGGACCCGGCCGGATCGGTGGCGTCGGTGCCCGGACCCCGGGCCGCCGCGTCGCCACCGGCGGACCCCGGCGACGCCGGGACCGCCGGCACCAAGGACGCCATGGAAGGCAGGTTGGCATGAGCGCCGCCGACAACATCGCCACCATCCTCTCCAGCGGGGCCCGGCTCACCGTGCCCCTGGCCTTCGCCGCCTGCGGGGAGTACGTCGCCCAGCGCGCCGGCACCCTGAACATCTCCGTCGAGGCGATGATGCTCGGCGCGGCGTTCGGCTCGATCGCGGTCGCCAGCGCCACCGGCAGCGCCACCATCGGCCTGGTGGCCGGCGCGCTGGTCGGGGTGGCGGTGGCGTTCGTGCACGGCATCCTGTCGCACCGGGTGCAGATCAACACGTTCGTCGTCGGCCTGGTGCTCAACGCGCTGGTGCTGGGCCTCACCAGCTACCTGATCACGGTGAGTACCTTCACCGGCCACCAGGTCTGGCAGGTGGACATCCCCGTGCTGCGCGACATCCCGATCGTCGGCCCGATGCTGTTCGTGCAACGCTGGCCGGTCTATCTGCTGCTCGCGGTGATCCCGCTGACCTGGTGGCTGGTCGAGCGCAGCCGGTGGGGGCTGGAGCTGCGGGCGGTGGGGGAGAACCCGCAGGCCGCCGACGTCAGCGGGATCGAGGTCAACAAGCGACGGCGACAGGCGCTGCTCTGGTGCGGGCTGCTCGCCGGGCTGGGCGGGGCCTACCTGGCGGTCGGCGAGGTCGGCTCGTTCAACCAGAACATGACCGCCGGCCGGGGTTACCTGGTCATCGCGGCGGTCATCTTCGGGGCGTGGCGGTTGGGCCGTACCCTGATCGGCTGTGTCGTCTTCGGCCTGGCCGACGCGATGCGGCTGGCGCTGCCGGCGCTGGGGGTCACCATGAACTCGCAGCTGCTGATCGCCGCGCCCTACCTGCTGGCCCTGCTGGCGATGCTGGTGTTCGCCACCACCCACCGCGAACCCCGGGCGCTGGCCCAACCGTTCCAACGCGGCACCACCTGACGGGGGACTCCCCGACTCCAGGTCCGCCCACACGGCGCAGCGGCCACCCTCCTCCGGTGGCGGTCGCTGCGCCGTGTGGGTTTCCGGGTCGGCACCCGCCCGCCGTGGTGGTCGTATCTCGTTGATCACGAGGACCCGGGGTCCCGGGGGCATACCATGACTTTTTGTCACGACCGGTCGTGACAGCAGGACACTTCCGCAGCGCCTCGCGCGCTTGATTGGCTGGTCAGGCATCACGGGGGTGATCCGGATGCGCCGCCGATCCGAAATGAGAACCCATGCGTAAGCCCGTGCGAGTCGTGCTCACCACCCTCGGTGTCCTGGTCGCCGTGCCGGTGCTCCTGCTCGCGACCACCGCCGTGGTGAACGTGGTGGCGACGAAGTCGGAAGCCTCCTCGATCACCCGTTACGGGCAACTCGTGCCCGTGGACGGCAAGCAGATGAACGTGGTGGTCGCGGGCAGCGGTGCCGAGACGGTCGTGCTCCTGCCCGGCCTCGGCACCGCCGCCCCCGGGCTCGACTTCCAGCCGCTGATCACGGAACTCCGGAGCACCTACCGGGTCGTCGCGGTCGAACCGTTCGGCACCGGCCTGAGCGACCCCACCGACACCGACCGCACCGCCGCGAACATCACCCGGGAGGTGCACGAGGCGCTGCGGCACCTCGGCATCGACCGCTACGTGCTGATGGGCCACTCGATCGCCGGGATCTACGCGCTGACCTACAGCGCCAGCTACGCCGACGAACTCGTCGCCTTCGTCGGTATCGACAGCAGCGTCCCCGACCAGCCCGGCGGGGACGAGCCGATCCCGACCGGGGTGATCGTCGGCCTGAGCAAGCTCGGCGTCACCCGGGCGCTGGCGGCGATCGCCGACGACCCGTACGCGGGCCTGCCCTACGACGAGCGGACCAGGAAGCAGCTGCGGTTGCTCAGCGCGAAGAACACGGCGGCCCCGACGATGGTGAACGAGATGGAGCACGTCTCGGCGAACTTCGCCGCGGTCAGCGGGAAGACCTTCCCGAAGGGGCTGCCCGTCCTGTTGTTCGTACGGTCGGACGACCCCGACGTGGCGGGTTGGGTCGCGCTCCACGAGCAGCAGGCGGCGAGCGTCGACACCGGTCGGGTCGTCCTCCTGGCGGGCGACCACTACCTGCACCACACCCTGTCGGCGGAGATCGCGCAGGAGAGCAGGGCTTTCCTGGCGGCACGGTCGCTACGCTGAGCCGGTGACGGACACCTGGCCGGGTGCACCGCGGGTGACCGCCGACCTCCGGGCGATGCGGCTGTTCACGGTGTTCTCCCTGGGGCTGGGGATGCTCGTCGGTGGCGTCGTGCAGGTGGTGCTCGGCGTGGGCACGGCCACCGGCGTGCGGGTGGTCACCCTCATGGTCGCGACGGTCGCCGCCGTCCTGGTCGGGCTGGCCACGATCCCCCTGTTGCTCCGGGCCCCCGACGAGGCGACGCCCGGTCATCCACTCGTCCTCGTGCTGCTGGCGCTGTCCGGCGCGGTGTGGGTGCTGGCCGTGCTGCCACCGTTCGCGGGCTGGGGGTGGGCGTTCACGCTCGCGGTGGCGGGCGGCGTGCTCAGTTGCCTCGTGCGGGGCTGGTGGCGCGCGACGGTGATCCTCTGCTGCTGGGCCGCGATCGGTCTCGGCGGCCTCATCGGCGTGCTGGCCTCGCCGCGTGCCGCCGTCGTGGCGTGGCACGCCGAAGCGGGTGCCGAGGCCGTCGTGATCAGCACCCTCGCGCTGGTCACGCTGCTGCCCCTGAGCGCGGTCTGGGTGCAGCAGGTGGTGCTGCGACTGGAACACGCCCGCCGGCTCGCCTCCGACCTGGCGGTGGCGCAGGAGCGGCTCCGGTTCGCGACCGACCTGCACGACATCCAGGGCCACAACCTCCAGGTGATCGCGTTGAAGAGTGAACTGGCGGAGCGGCTGCTGCCCGATCGGCCCGAGCGGGCCGGCGGGGAGATCGCCGAGATCCGCCGGATCGCGCAGGTGGCCCTCGACGACACCCGTGCCGTGGTGAACGACTACCGCACCGTCACCGTGGCGGTGGAGGCGCGCAACGCGGCGGCGGTGCTGCGCTCTGCCGGCATCCGGTGTGCGGCCCACATCGGGACGCCGGACCTGCCGGTGGCCCTCGGCGCGGTGTTCGCCGTCGCGATCAGGGAGGCGGTGACGAACGTGCTCCGGCACAGCAGGGCGACCGAAGCCACCATCGCACTCGTCCGCGTCGCGGCGGAGTACCGACTGACCGTCACCAACAACGCCGCAGGCGTACCGCGTCCGGACGGAACGGGCCTGGCCGGCCTCGCCCAACGCGTCGCGGCCCACCGCGGGACGGTCGAGACCACCCGCGAGGACGACACCTTCACGTTGACCGTCCGCATTCCGGCGCCCGCCGCCGGCGCGCCGGGGCCCGCTCCGCAGGAGCCGACCCGGCCGACGAGACGACGGGGGACCCGCCGGTGATCCGGATCGTGATCGCCGACGACGAGGAACTCATCCGGGGCGCGCTCGTGGCGTTGCTATCCCTCGAACCCGACATCGAGGTCGTCGCGGATGTCGCCGACGGCGAAGCTGCGGTCGCGGCTGCCGTCGCGCACCGACCCGACCTGACCCTGCTCGATCTCGAAATGCCCGGACTCGACGGGGTCGACGCCGCCCGACGACTGCTGCGTCTCGTCGCGACGCAGGTCGTCATCGTCACCCGCCACGCCCGACCGGGGACGTTGAAGCGTGCGCTGAGCGCCCGGGTGCACGGCTTCGTGCCGAAGTCCACCCCCGCGTCGGAGCTGGCCAGGATCATCCGGTCGGTCGCCGCCGGTGAACGCTACATCGATGCGCGTCTCGCCGCGTCGGCACTCACCGAGCAGGAGAGCCCGCTGACGCCCCGGGAGATCGACGTGCTGAGACTGACCCGGGACGGCCTGCCCACCAAGAACATCGCGCGGCAACTCGGCCTCGCCCACGGCACCGTCCGCAACCACCTCTCCTCCGCGATGGCGAAACTGAACGTCGATTCGCGCACCGCCGCCGCCACGATCGCCTGGGAACACGGCTGGATCTGAGCGCTCCGTTTTCGGTTCTCGCAATTTCGTTGATATAGCGGTATCGACGAGCCGTCGATACCGCAACATCGGCGACATTGAGTCGATCCCGGGATTCGAGTCTGGTCGCCGCCGCTTCTCCCCGTGGGGGGTGAGGGGGCGTCATGTTAGATCCACACTCCCGCGGATCGTCACCGGGCGCCGGGTGGACGGTGTGGTCCTGATGGAGATCCGCTTGGAGGACGACCGGGTGACCCGCCTGACCAAGACCGGTCTGCCGTTCGTCACGATCGGGCGGATCGCCGAGCCGCACGACATGAGCTGGATCGACATCGACTATTCCGGGCTGATCGCCCGCTGCGTGCACCACCTGGCCGATCTGGGGCACCGGCACGTGGCCCTGGTCAACCGCTCCGCCGAGTTGGTCGCCGCGGGTTACGGGCCCAGCCATCGAGCGCTCGCCGGTTTCCGGGCGGCGGCGGTGGAACGGGGGCTGACCGGCGTGGAGGTCTGCCGCGGCGACGACACGGCCTCCGGCGAGGCGTGCGTGGAACAGTTGCTCGTGACACATCCCGACGTCACGGCCATCGCCACCATCAACGAGGCCGCCCTGCCCGGAATGCAGCGCGCGCTGACCGGTGCCGGCACCGCCGGCGCTGCCGGCACCGCGAGTCTCGCGGTGCCGGCACCGCCGGTCGGGTGGTGGTACGGATCAGCTGCGGGTGGACCAGCGCTGGTTCTGTTGCCCGTTGCAGGCCCAGAGGAGGAGCTTGGTGCCGTTGGCGGTCCCGGCGCCGCTGGCGTCGAGGCAGAGCCCGGACTGGACGCCGGTGATGGTGCCGTTGGAGTTGATGTTCCATTGCTGGTTGGTGCCGCTGTGGCAGTCCCAGATGATGGCCTGGGTGCCGTTGGTGGTGCCCTGGCCGCTGGCGTCGAGGCACTTGTTGCCCAGCACCTGCAGTTGTTTGCCGGCGGTGTGGGTCCAGCGTTGGGCGGTGTTGCCGGTGCAGTCCCAGAGTTGGACCTGGGTGCCGTTGGTGGTGGTGCCGTTCGGCACGTCGACGCAGCGGTTGGACTGGCCACCGACGAGTTGGACGCCCTGCGGCGGGTTACCAACGGCCGGCGCGTACGCGGCGGCGGCGATGTTGGCCTGTACCGCGTCCTCGGTCGTCGCGGTCGGGTAGCCGGAGGTCATCACGCCCTCGTAGAAGGTGCCGCGGGCGGTGTTGCTGTTGTCGCCGCCGATGCCGAGCAGGATGGCGCCTTCCTTCTTCATCGGGTGGTAGCCGTTGGGGCGGCGTCCGTCGAAGTAGGTCGTCAGGCCGCCGGACTGCGCGCTGCCGCCGCGGATCGCCCAGTGGTTCGGTTCGCCCTTGACGATGGCCGTCACGAAGCGGTGGTTGATGGGCGGCATGGGGTTGTATCGCGGGTTCACTCCGGAGAAGAGTCCCCACTCCATGTCCATCATGATCCAGGGGCCGTTGCCGTCCCCGTAGCCCCACACCTTGTTGTTGCCGAAGTAGATGGTCTCCATGATGCCGATGTCGTCGGCCATGGCGTTCGTCTGCGCGTTGCCGTAGTCGAAGCAGCACCCGTTGTTGTAGTGCGTGCCGTCGAGGACGGCGTACATGCCCTCGGGCTGGTCGCCGGTCGCGATGCCGTTGGTGTTGTTGTTGCGGTAGCCGGTGCCCGGAGGGATGTAGACGCCGTACGCCTTCTGGCCGCCGATCGTGATCGGCGCCGCCTTCGCGTCGGCAAGGTTGTCCGACCCGCCAGGCCCGGGGCCCGGCACGCCGCCACCCAAGGCCTGGGTGAGACGGTTGTTGCGGCCGGTCTGGTCGTAGATGATCGTGATGACGCAGTTGGTGTTGGTGCAGAACGTGTCCTGCGCGGCGGCGTCGGCGTAGCCGCCCGCGCTCAGCACGCCGACGTCGCGGGTGGTGTTGTCCGACGAGCGGCGAACCTGGTAAAGCGGGCCGTTGTACGCGCCGTACAGCGCCCGGGTGGTGCTGTGCGCGGCCACGCACGGGGTGCCACCCGAGGCGTAGATGTCGCACGGCCCCGTGCCGGCGGCGCGGGCGACACCCGGCGCGTCCGAGACCACGTAGATGCTGGCGCCGACAGCGAGAACCAGCAGGGTTCCCGTCGCGGCGAGCAGACGACTCAGTCGTCCCTTCACATTCATCGGATCCTCTCGGCGGTGAGGTGGAGCGTGGTGGTGGCGGGTTGAGCCTGTGTTGCCGGACCGATCCAGTTCGACACGGTTGGTGCCGTGGGCGGCGGTGGTTCGAGCCTCGCTACCGGCCCAGACTGACGTCACACGTCATACCTATTACATTAATGCCCGTCCATGCGTTGCGCTACCGGGCGCGGGCCGTCGCATCCGACCCGGTCGACGCCCCGCTGGCCGGGGAACATGCCGACTCGGGGCTTGGGTTCCGGACGGATATGCCGACAGGGAAGAGGGTGCGTGCCCGTTTCGGGGCAAGAATCGATTCGAGGGCGCGGCATGAACATCGGGGAGATCGCCCGCCGGGCGGGGGTGTCCTGCAGCACCGTCTTCTGCGTCCTGAGCAGGAAGCGGACCGTCTCGGAGGGGACCCGGCAGCGGATCCAGGCGGTCATCGACGAGCTGGACTACCGACCGAACGCCAGCGCCCGCGCGCTCAAGGAGGGACGCAGCCGCACCCTCGGGCTGGCGATCCCCCCCGGGATAGCCGTCGAGCAGGTGCTGATGCGGGGCAGTGAGACGAGGGGTTATGCGGTCGCGGGATGGTCGGTAGCGTTGGTGTGACGGCGGCCGGTCGGTCGGCGATGCATCCCGCACTGACGAGGAGGTCGGGGTGGATTTCTTGCCGGAGTTGACGTTCGGGCAGCGGCTGAAGGTCTACCGGGAGCGTTCCGGCAAGACCCGCGCGGTGCTCGGTGGGCTGGTCGGCCGGAGCGCCGAGTGGGTCAAGGCGGTGGAGACCGATCGCATCCTGCCGCCGCGCATCCACATGTTGGACCGGATCGCGCGCGCCCTCAAGGTCGACGTCGCCGTCCTCGCAGGCGAGCTGGGTAACCGGTCGGCGGTGGTCAACGGCCCCGAGCATCCGGCGCTGGCATCGGTGCGGGACGCGGTGAACCGCTTCACGGTCTTCCCGGACGTTCCGGCCGAGTCCTTGTCCAGCCTGCGTGAGCGGCTTGCGGCGGCGTGGCGGGCGCGTCATCAGGCGTCGGATCACCGGACGGTGCTGGGTGCGTTGTTGCCCGCGCTGCTGCGGGATGTGCGGCACGCCGCCCTGGTTTACGAGGGTGCGCAGCGGCGACAGGCGCAGGCGCTGTTGGCCGAGACGCTCGGGGTGGTGCAGATGTTCCTCGCCTACCAGCCCGCCGCGGAGTTGATCTGGCGGGTTGCGGATCGGGCGATGGTGGCGGCGCAGGAGTCGGGCGACCCCGAGGCGATCGCCCGAGCGGGGTGGTTCCTGGGGCAGGTGCACCGGGACACCGGCGATTGGGACACCGCGATGGCGGTGACACTGGACGTGCTGTCGGCTCTGGAATCCCGGGCGGCCGAGGGAGACGCTGGTCTGCTGGCCCTGTGGGGAGCGCTGAACTTCGAGGCCGCGTACACCGCTGCCCGGGCGGGGGAGGAGGGCCGGGCGTGGCGGTACTGGGATCGCGCGGACCGGGTCGCGCAACGCCTGCCGCAGGGCTTCTACCAGCCACAGACGTCGTTCTCCCGGGTTGTCATGGGCGCTCATGCGGTGACCGTGGCCGTGGAGTTGCAGAAGTTCGGCGAGGCGGTCCGACAGGCGCGTCGCCACGAGGCGGCGACGATTCCGTCGAGGCCGCGCCGGGCGCGGCACCTGATCGAGGTCGCAAGGGCGCACCACGGGAAGGGCGACAAGGAGGCGGCCGTGGCGACGCTCCGGCAGGCGTACGAGTCGGCTCCGGAGACGATCCGCTTCAACGGGTACGCCCGACAGATCACCCTGGACCTGCTCGACGGTCCACGGTCCACCCGTGACGAGGCCCGCGACCTCGCGGTGAAGGTCGGCCTCGTCCCGTGAACCGGGGGTAGAGACCCTACCCGTTCCCCATGGTCACCATACGTAGCGTCTTCCGCACGGGATGCGGCGGGCGGTGCGACTTCGCCTGGTCGCCGCGTCCCCCTCAGCACGGGGCGAACGATGCCCCCGTGATCCGGCGCGGTGGTGACGTTCTCCCGAGCACATCGCCGCGCCCCTTCCGAAGGGGACGACGCGGATGGGTGGCGTGGACAGTGATCGGGGCGTAAGCCGGGGTGAGCAGATCCAGGCGGCGGAGCGGGCGGCGGCAAGACAGCGGCTGCTCGTGCAGGCCGAGGCGGAGCGGATACCGGTGGAGGAGACGACCCGGGCGGTGCCGGATCGGCGGTGGCGTCGTGGACGGTAGTGAGGTGCTGCCGGTCGGTCGGCGGGTGGCGTACTGGCGAGGGCGGCGCAGGCTGTCGCAGCAAGTGTTCGCCGACCGGTTGGGCAAGTCGAAGAGTTGGGTGGACAAGGTCGAGCGGGGTGTCCGGACCCTGGACAAGGTGTCGACGCTTCAGGAGATCGCCACCGTGTTGCGGATCGACACGAGCGTTCTCCTTGGTCGCGATGTTCCGCCGGCCGGGGGAGTCGGTCAGGTCGAGGGGGTGGGGCGGGTCCGGGAGGCGTTGTCGGCGTACGACATCGCGGTGGGCCGGCCGGCGGGACGGGGCGGCGTGTTGTCGGCGGATCGGCTGGCGCGGGACGTCACCCACGCCTGGGTCACGTTCCAGCACGCCCGGTATCCGCAGGTGGTCGGGTTGATCCCGGGCGTGTTGGCCGCCGCGCAGCGTGTCCACGCGGATGATCCGGTGGCGGGGCGGTCGGTGCTGGTGCAGGCGTACCGGCTCACCGCGTCGTTGCTGGTCAAGCTGGGTGAGACGGAGCTGGCGTGGTTGGCTGCCGACCGGGCCATGACCACCGCGACCGGTGACGTGGTGCTGGTGGCCGCCGCGACCGTGCCCCTGGCGCAGGTGTTACGCGCGTCGGGGCGGGCGCGCACGGCCAGGTCGACGGCGCTGGCAGCCGCGTACCGGATCGCCCCGCCCGACCTCGACGGCGCGCCCGCCCCCGGGCTGTCGCTGTGCGGGACCCTGGTCGTGCAGGCCGCGCTGGCCGCCGCCCGCGACGGCGACGACCGCGCCACGGTCGACCTGCTCGACGAGGCCGCCGGGATGGCCGCCCTCGTCGGCGACGGCCACGACCACCACCGGACCGCGTTCGGGCCGGTCGCGGTGGACCTGGCCCGGGTCGCCACCGCCCTCGACCTCGGTCATGCCGGTGAGGCGGTGGCCTGGCACGAGAAGACCACCGCCCGCGATGCCTGGCGGTGGCTACCGGCCGAACACCGCGCCGCCCACCTGCTCGACGCCGCCCGCGCCTACCTGCACGCCGGTGACCCGGGCAACGCCGGCCGCGCCCTGCTCGCCGCCGAGCGCACCGCCCCCGGCGAGGTACGCCACCGGCCCACCGCCCGCGCGGTGATCGCCCGACTCGTCCACGACCCGCACGCCCCCGCCGCGATCATCCAGCTAGCCGCCGCCCTCGAGGTGGCCTGAGCATGACCGCCCCGTTCCTGTCCCTGGCCCAAATCCGCAACCGCCTGACTCTCCAGGCCCGCCACGCCCTCCGCAACCCGCACCCGGCCCCCGCTACCCGCGACCCACGCCCGGCCTCCGCTACCCGCGACGACCCACGCCCCGCCTCCGACGACCGCTGCCCGCTCTGCGGCGCCGTCGCCGGCCAAGCAAGATCGTGCTATTTCCTGGTTGTAGTGGCCTCCGGGCGTAGCGAAGCCACTACAACCATGTTCGAGCGTGACCTTGTGGCACGGTTCCCGGCGTGCGTCGGGGTGACCGCCGCTGACGACGTCAGGGACGACGGCGCAGGCTCGGGTCGGTCAACGCCGGCACCTGGTAGCCGGCGTCGGCCGGGTTGACGTCGTGGCCCGGCCGGACCAGGGCGTCGATCCGGTCCAGCACGTCGGCCGGCAGCCCGGCCGGCTCCCCGGCGGGCAGTTGGCTGCGCAGCTGGGCCAGGGTGCGCGGCCCGATGATGGCGCTGGTGACCGCCGGGTGGCTCAGCACGAAGCCGAGCGCCAGCTCGATCAGCGTCAGGCCGCTCTCCTCGGCGAGCGTGGCCAGCTCCTCGACCAGGGCGAGCTTGCGGTCGCGGGCGGCGGCGTCGCGGAAGTCGAAGTGGTCGCCGTTGCGCCCGGCGCGGGAGTCCGCCGGTACGGCTGTGGACCGGTACTTGCCGGTCAGCCAGCCGCCGTTGAGCGGGCTGAACACCAGCACGCCCAGCCGGTACCGGGCGCTGGTGGGCAGGGCGGCGGCCTCGACGCCCCGGGTCAGGATCGAGTAGCCGAGCTGTTCGGTGGTGAAGCGTTCCCGCTGCCGGCGTTCGGCCACCCACTGCGCCTCGACGATCTGCTCGGCCGGGAACGCCGAGGTGCCGATCATCCGGACCTTGCCCTCCCGGACCAGGTCGGACAGCGCGCCGAGGGTCTCGTCGACGTCGGTGAGCGGATCGGGCCGGTGCACCTGGTAGAGGTCGATCCAGTCGGTGCCGAGCCGGCGCAGGCTGCCCTCCACCGCCTGCCGGATCCAGCGGCGGGAGTTGCCGCGCCGGTTGCGGTCGTCCCCCATCGGCTCGTGGAACTTGGTGGCCAGCACCACGTCGTCGCGCCGGCCACGCAGCGCCCGGCCGAGGATCTCCTCGGACTCACCGTGGGCGTAGACGTCGGCGGTGTCGACCAGGTTGATCCCGGCGTCGAGCGCCTCGGCGACGATCCGGTGGCACTCCTGCTCGTCGGGGTTGCCCCAGGCACCGAACATCATCGTGCCGAGGCAGAGGGTGCTCACCTCGACCCCGGTCCCACCCAGTCTGCGGTACTGCATGATCCGATCGTCCTCCCGTACGCGGTGTGCCCCCACGCTGGCACGCCGGCCGGCAGGCGGCACCGTCCCGGCGCGTCGAACCCGGCGCGCCGGGTTTGTGTCCCCGGCACATCGACCCTGCCGCCGAACAGTGAATAGGCTGGTGGACGCGATAGTGATGGACATTTCGGTACGGTGGAGGTAACAGTGGCGACCGGTCTGACCCAAGCCCGATGGACGCACGTGGCGTTGCCCACCGGCGACCTCGACAAGGCGATCTCCTTCTACACCGCGCTCACCCCGCTGGTGGTCGTGGAGCGGTTCGCCGACGCCGACGGGGAGAGCGTCTGGCTTTCCAACGACAAGCAGGCCGACACCCCGTTCGTGCTGGTGCTCGTCTCGTTCAACAAGGACAAGGGCGGCCAGCTCGGTCTGCTGCACCCGTTCGCGCACATCGGCATCGAGGTGCCGCAGCGCTCGGACGTCGACGAGATCGCCGCGCGGGCCCGGGAGCTGGGCTGCCTGCACTGGGAGCCCCGCCAGATGCCGCCGCCGGTCGGTTACATCTGCGCGCTGAAGGACCCCGACGGCAACGTCATCGAGATCTCCCACGACCAGCAGGTCTTCGACACCGTGCGGCGTCGGTGGGGGAGCTGACCGCAGCGTCGACCCGCGCCGCCGTACTGCGATACCTGGCGGCGTTGAACGCCCACGACGCCGATGCCGTCGCCGGCTGCGTCAGCGCCGACTTCGTCAACGAGCACACCGCCGCCCTCGGCCGGACGGTGGTCGGCCGGGTCCGTTACCGGGCCCGGCTCGACGGTTTCCTGGCTGAGTTCGTCGACCTGCGCTACGAGGTGGAGGAGCTGCTCGTCGACGGTGACCGGGCGGCGGTGGCCTACCGGATGTCGTTCCGGCTGGCGTCGGCCGGCCGGGCACCGGTGCGCATCCGCGGCGTGTTCCGGTTCCGGGTCGACCCGGACGGGTTGATCGCCCACCGGGTCGACTACTGGGACAGCGGCGAGGTGCACCGTCAGCTCGCTGGTGCCACCGAACCGCCGCCCGCCCCCGGTTCGGGGGCGGGCGGCCCGGCGTAACCCGCCCCCGCGCCGCGTCCCCGGGCGGCGATCTTGGTGGCAGATGGCCCCTCCGGGGGCCACGATCCTCCAAGATCTGTCGGGACACCGCGCGTCGCCGTGCGGGACCGGCCGCGTGCCGGGCCTGTCCGTTGTCGGGCGGGACGCCGGTTGCGGGGGAGAAGTCGGCGGCGTGGTGTGGTGTCCGTGTCGCCGGATGCGGTCCGTGCTCGGTAGAGTTCGCCTTTCGGTGGACGGCGGCGAGTGCGGGGTGACGTGGTGACGGGCGGAGTCGACGAGCCGGCCGGTGACGCGCCGGCGATCCAGACGGTGCAGCGGGCCGCCACGATCCTCCAGGCGTTCTCCGTCGAGCGGCCCCGGCTCAGCCTGGCTGAGTTGACCGCCGACCTGGCGATCAGCCGGGCCACCGCGCACCGGTACGCCCGCGCGCTGCGGGCGGCCAACCTGCTGCGCTTCGACGTGGCCACCGCCACCTACACGCTCGGGCCGCAGGTGCTGGCGATGGAGGCCGCCGCCCGTGCGGCGCTGCCCATCGTCACCGCCGCCGAGCCGTACCTGGACCGGCTCACCCGGCTGACCAACCAGACCTCGGTGCTGAGCGTGTGGAACGGCGAGGTGCCGACGGTGGTCCGCTGCATGGACAACACCAGCGGTGACGTGCGGTTGAGTGTGCGTACCGGCTCGCCGTTGGATCTGCTGCGCTCGGCGCAGGGTCGGGTGTTCTGTGCCTACCTGTCGGCCGCCGAGGCGCCTGCGGTGGCCCGCCAGTTGCGGCTGTCGGCGGGGCTGCGGGCGGTCGTCGAGCAGGTCCGCCGGGACGGTTTCGCCGCCAACTCCCCGGAGGATTTCGGGGTACGCGTGCTGGCCGCGCCGGTGTTCGAGCGTACCCAGGTGGTGGCTGCCCTGGCCGTGCTGGGGACCAGCACGACGCTGTCCGGCGCGGTGGAGGCGGCTGCGGCGGACAGCGTTCGGCTGGTGGCGCGGGAGTTGTCCGAGGCTCTCGGCGCGAGCTGACGCCCGGGGTCTGCCCGCCCGTCAGCGGTGACCGTTGCTGCCGACCGGGGGGTGGTGGCCGTTGCCGCCACTGCCCAGCTCGGCGGTGACCAGGGCGGCGACGCGTTGCAGGGCGATGGCGAGCGCGCTGTCGGTGCCCTCGGGCACCGAGGTGGTGGTGCCGACGATGGCCATGGCGGCGATCAGGGTGCTGCCCCGGAAGATCGGCGCGGCGATGCTGCGGACCCCGTTGGCCGAGGGCGTGTTGGCCGAGATGCCGGTGCGTCGGATCTTGTCGACCTCCCGGCGCAGCTCGGCGGAGGCGGCGATCTCGGCGGCCAGCCCCGGGACGTCGGCCTCGGGGAGGAAGGCGCAGAACACCCGGCCCTGGGCGGACTCGGTGCGCGACAGCCGGGAGCCGGTGCGCACGCTGACCCGGATGACCCGGTCGGTGTTGTCGTCGGCGCGGACCACCACGGCGGTGTCGCCGTCCCAGACGCTGAGCACGACGGTCTCGTCGATCTCGCGGACCAGTTGCTGCATGCGCGGGCCGGCGATGCTGATGACCGGCATCGCCGCGCGGGCGGCGGCGGAGAGGGTCAGGATCTGCGGCCCGAGGGAGTAGAGTCCCTCCCGCTCGTCGTAGCGCAGCAGGTTGCTCTCCCGCAGCGCCTTGGTGTAGCGGTGCGCGGTGGCCTTGCTGGTGCCGAGGCTGGCGGTGAGTTCGTTGAGGCTCAGGCGCGGACGTGCCGCCGTGAACGCGTTGAGGATGACCGCCGCGCGCTGCACGGTCTGGATCGCCGGTGAGCTGGGATCAGCGCTCTTGACCGGCGAAGGGGCATCGTCCGCCATCTGGATTCCTTTGTGCGCAGAGTGAGACAGTATCATGGCATATGACACGTCAGCCTGTCGATGCCTGCTGGTGGCGTAGCGCGATGTCGGCGTACAACCGGGCGAAGCGCATCAGTTCCGGCACCGCGTACCTTTCCCGTCGCGGATCGGTCGGATCGGGCGGGAGCGCCGGTGGCCCCAGCCGTACCGTAGGCACCCCCCGTCGCCGCAGCACCACCCCGTCGGTCGAGCCGGTCCAGCCGCGCACCGGTGGGGCCGGCCGGCCGAACGCGGCGAGCCAGGCTTTCCCGGCGTGCCGGCAGATCGGTGCGTCCGCTGCGGTGGCGGCGGACGGGTGGGCCGGGTGGCCGGTCACCGTCACCCCGCAGCCGGCGAGGGGAGTGTCGCGCAGCCGCCGGGTCAGGGTCGCCCGCAGCGCGTCGGTGATCTGCCGCGGGTCGTCGCCGGGCACCGTGGTCAGGTAGAGGTGGATGTCGACCACCCCGGGCAGCAGGTCGGGTTTGCCCGGTTGGCCGGCCCGGACCGCCCCGATGCCCAACTCCGCGCCGACCGGTGCGTCCGGGTCGGCCCGACGGGCCAGGTGTGCTTGCCGGAATTCCTCCAGCGCCTCGACGAGCACGCCCAGGTGGACGAGCAGCCCGCCGGGGGCGTGGCGGTGTCCCGGAACAGGGCGGGATGGAACCCGCTGGTCAGCCGTACCCGCAGGAACATCGCCCCGGGCTCGGCGGTGAGGATGCCCGGGCTGGTCTTGGCCACGATCGCGGCGGCCGGCAGTGGCCGGTCGTCCAGGTGGTGGAGCACCCCACCGACGGTGGGGGCCGGCGCGACCCCGTCGTCCGGCCCGGCGGTGGGATCGTCGCGGTGGGTGCCGGTGGCGGCGAGCAGCAGGGTCAGCCGGTGCGGCCGGCCGGCGGCCCGGCAGGCCTCGGCGGCGGCGGCGTAACCGACCAGGGCGGCGGCGGCGGCCGCCCGGGCCACCCCGAGACCGAAGCCGCTGACCACCTCGCGGGCCGGGCCGGACAGCTCCAGCGCGGGGGCGGGGGTCCGTCGGCCGGTGATCGGGGCGTCGAAGTCGGTGGCACCGGTCAGCGAGGTGTCCAGGTGCGAGTAGATCAACAACTCGGGGCGGTCGCCGAGGTCGGAGCCGCCGACCAGGTTGGCGCTGTCCGGCGTGGTCGCCGTGCGCGGCACCGGGTCGACCCGCCAGGACAGCTCGGGCCAGCGGGTGGCGGCCCAGTCGGCGACGCGGTGCGCGGTGGCCCGTTCCCGGCCGTACGGGGTCGGCTGCGCGGTGAGCGCCGCCAGGGCGTCGAGCAGGGTGGCCTCGTCGACCGCCCGTTCGGCGGCGTGGCGCAGGGTCGCCGGCACCTCGTCGTCCATCCGGTTCCTCCCGCCTGCGTGACTTCATTCAAGATGACGTCTCGTATGTTGACATACTCTGGGCCAGGTCTCTAGCGTGGCCTGACACCAAACGACATCGCCCCCGCATCCGGCGACGTCGCGGAACGGGCCCGGCACGCCGGATCGGCTGCGCGCCCCGACCTGCCGCGTCGGCTCGGATGTGGCCGGCCGACCCAACCGCAGGAGGACCGATGGCCTACGTGGTCACCGACGAATGTGTGGACGTACAGGATCGGTCCTGCGTCGAGGAATGCCCGGTGGACTGCATCTACGAGGGCGACCGGATGATGTACATCAACCCGGACGAGTGCGTCGACTGCGGGCGCTGCGAGCCGGTCTGCCCGGTCACCTCGATCTTCCACTTCGACGACCTGCCCGCCGACCGGGCCCGGTTCGGCCCGATCAACGCCGAGTTCTTCTCCGAGATCGGCACCCCGGGCGGCGCCCGCAAGATCGGCCGGGTCGGCCACGACCACCCGGCCGTCGCGGAAAGCGCCAGCTGATGGCCGAGCGGCACGAGGTCGACCTCGCGATCGTCGGCGCCGGCCCGGCCGGGCTCTACGCCACCTACTACGCCGGCTTCCGCGGGATGAGCGTGGCGGTGATCGACTCGCTGCCCGAGGCCGGCGGGCAGATCGCCGCCCTCTACCCCGAGAAGGCGATCTACGACATCGCCGGACTGCCCGCCGTTCGGGGCCAGGAACTCGTCGACGCCCTGCTCACCCAGGCCGCTACCGCCAAGCCGACCTTCCTGCTCGGGCAGAGCGCCATCGAGCTGACCTGCGCCGAGGACCACGTGCTGATCGGCACCGACACCGGCACCGAGGTCCGGGCGGCCGCCGTGCTGCTGACCGCCGGCATCGGCACCTTCACCCCCCGCGAGCTGCCGGTCGGCAGCGGTCACCTCGGCCGGGGGCTGCGCTACTTCGTACCCCGGCTCGAGGAACTCGCCGGGCAGGAGGTCGTGGTGGTCGGCGGCGGCGACTCCGCCGTCGACTGGGCGCTGGCCCTGGAGCCGTACGCCAGCAGCGTCACCCTGGTGCACCGGCGACCGCAGTTCCGTGCCCACGAGCACAGCGTCACCCAGCTGCACGACTCGACCGTGCGGGTGCTCACCCCGTACGAGGTCTGCGGGATCGACGGGGAGCAGCACATCGAGGCGGTGCAGATCGCCGAGGTGCGCGGCGAGGGCCGCCAGACGCTGCCCGCCCAGGCGGTGGTGGCCGCGCTCGGCTTCATCGCCGACCTCAGCGCGATGGAGCAGTGGGGGCTGGAGATGCGTCGCCGGCACATCGCGGTGGACCGGTCGATGCGCACCAACCTGCCCCGGGTCTTCGCCGCCGGCGACATCACCGACTACGACGGCAAGGTACGCCTCATCTCGGTCGGCTTCGGTGAGGCCGCCGCCGCCGTCAACAACCTGGCTCCGCTGGTCAACCCGGCGCTCGGCACCGTTCCCGGCCACTCCTCGGACGCGGCATGACCGCCCCGGGGCCCGCCGACGCGCACCTGGTGGTCACCCGGTACGGGCTGGGCCGGATCGTCGGTGACGACGTCGAGCTGCTCGACCTGCCGTACCCGGACGTGGCGGCCATGCTGCGCGCCGGACTCGGCTTCACCCCGGCCGTCGAGGCCCGGGTCCGGCGGCGGCTGCCGCTGGAGACCCTCGTCGGCGACCTGCGCGCCCCGCTGTCCGGCACCCGGGCGGTGTGGGGGGTCGGGCTGAACTACCACTGCAAGGCCCGGACCACCGGACGGGCGCTGCCCACCCGACCGGTGCTCTATCTCAAGTCGCCAAGCGCCGGCTCCGGCCCGGGGGACACCGTGCCGCTGCCCGGCTCGGTCAGCGAACAGTCCGACTACGAGGGTGAGGTCGCCCTGGTCGTCGGTACGCGGATGCACCACACCCCGGCCGGGCAGGTCTGGGCGCACCTCGCCGCGATCACCGCCGCCAACGACCTGACCGCCCGGGACGTGATGGCCGCCACCGGCAACCCCACCCTGGCCAAGAGCTTCCCCGGCTTCGGCGCCCTGGGCGCCTCGGTGCTCGGCCTCGGCGCGGTCGCCGACCGGGAGGCCATCGGGGTACGCACCACCGTCAACGGGGAGCTGCGCCAGCAGGCCAGCACCGCCGACCTGATCTTCCCGGTGCCCGACCTGCTCGCCTGGATCACCAGTTACGTGGTGCTGGAGCCCGGTGACGTGGTGCTCACCGGCACCCCGACCGGCACCGGCCAGGACCGGGGCTGCTTCCTGAGCCCCGGCGACCAGGTCGAGGTCACCGTCGCCGGGGTGCTGCCCCTGCGTACCCGGTTCCGTGCCGAGGGCCCGGACCATCCCGCGCCGGCCGCCGTCAGCGCGTCGACCTACTCGCTTCGCACAGAGAGCCCGATGTCATGAGTGAGAATTCCGACCGATACGACCTGGTGCTGGCCGGCGGCCAGGTGTTCGACGGCGAGACCGGGGCCAGTCGGGTAGCCGACGTCGCGGTCACCGGCGACCGGGTGGCCCGGATCGCGCCCGGCCTCGCCGCCGACGCCGACCGGGTGATCGACTGCACCGGGCAGTACGTGCTGCCCGGCCTGGTCGAGGCGCACACCCACATCTTCGCCGAGGTCTCCAAGGTCGGTGCCCCGCCGGACGAGGCGCACCTGCACCGGGGCGTCGTCGCCGCCTGCGACGCCGGCACGGTCGGCGCGTCCACCTTCGCCGCGTTCGAGAAGTACGTCGCCGTCCCGGCCCGGATGCGGCTGGTCAACTTCCTCAACGTCTCGGTCCTCGGCCTGATCGACTTCCGGTTCGGTGAGCTGATCAACCCGGGCACGCTGGTCCCGGAGGACGCGCTGGCGGTGGCCGAGGCGAACCCGCACCGGGTGCGCGGTTTCAAGATCCGGCTCTCCGAGGACGTCGTCGGGATGGACTGGCGTCCGCTGCTCAAGCGGTCCCTGGCGCTCGCCGCCGAGGCCGGCCTGCCGCTCATGATCCACATCGGGGAGACGCCGGAGCCGCTGCCGGTGATCCTGCCCCTGCTGCGCCCCGGCGACGTCGTGGCGCACTGCTACACCGGCAAGCCGTACGGCATCCTCAACGACGGCACCGTGCTGCCCGAGGTGTACGCCGCCCGGGAGCGCGGGGTGCTGTTCGAGTCCGCCCACGGCAAGAGCAATCTCAGCTTCGCCGTCGCCCGCCCGGCGATCGAGCAGGGCTTCCTGCCCGACGTGGTCACCTCCGACACCAGCGCCCGCAACTGGCGCGGCCCGGTGTTCGACCTGGTCACCAGCATGGCCAAGTTGCGCGCGATGGGGATGACCCTGGAGCAGCTGGTGCCCCGGGTGACCTCCGCACCGGCCCGGCTGACCGGCCTGGAGGCCGAGGGCTACGGCAGCCTGGTCGAGGGCGGCCCGGCCCACGTCACCGTGCTGGCCGAGGCCGAGGAGGCGGTGCTGCCCGACGCCGCCGGCAACAAGATCACCGCGCCCCGGCTGGACCCGGCCGTGGTACTGCTCGCCGGTGAGCAGGTGCCGACCGTGCCGTGGCGCGGCCTGCCCGCCACCGGGGCGTGACCCGCTGATGTCCGCCGTCGAGCCGACCCCGCCGGGGCGTGCGCAGGTGTTCGCCGGGTCGACGCCACCGGGTTCGGCGTCCGCCGGGTCGATGCCACCGGCGTCCGCCGGGTCGATGCCACCGGCGTCCGCCGGGTCGACGCCACCGGCGTCCGCCGGGCCGCCAGCAGCGGGGGCGGCGTCCGCCGGGACGACGCCGCCCACCGGCGTGCACGCCGCCCGGGCCCGGCTGCGGGGCACGCTGCGCGACGGCGGGCAGCTCGTCGGCACCTTCGTCAAGCTGCCCGGTGCCGACGTGATCGCCCTGGCCGCCCGCGCCGGCCTCGACTTCGTCGTGGTCGACCTGGAGCACTCCGGGCTGGACGAGCGCACCGCCACCGACCAGCTCCGGCTCGCCGCCCTGGCCGGCCTGCCGGCGCTGGTCCGGGTCCCGGCCGTCGACCCCGGCCAGGTCAACCGGCTGCTGGAGGCCGGGGCCGTCGGGGTGCAGCTGTCGACCGTGCGTCGCCGGGCCGACGTCGAGGCGCTGCGCGCGGCCAGCCGGTACGCCCCGCACGGGCGGCGCAGCATCAGCCTGGCGCACCCGTCGGCGGGGTACGGCGGTGACGGCCTCGACCGGTACCTGGCGGCGGAGGCCGAGCACCCGCCCGTACTGGTGGCGCAGATCGAGACGGCGACCACCGACGACCCGCTGCCCGCCCTGCTGACCGGGGTGGACGTCGGCTTCGTCGGGACCACCGACCTGGCGGTGAGCCTGGGCCTGTCGACCACCGACGACCGGGGGCCGCTGCTGCGGCGCACCGGGGACATCGCCGACGCGGCCCGCGCGACCGGGGTCGCCCTCGGCGGTTGGGTCGCCGAGCGCTCCGCCGAAACGCTGGATGGCTGCGGCCTGACCGACGCGCGGTACCTCGTCGTCGGCTCGGACCTGCAACTGCTCGGGGCCGGCCTGCGTCGGCTCGCCGCACCTGCCCGACCCGCCTGAGAAGGGGACGCGTTCACATGCTCAATCCGCAGCTGTACGGCATCTCGGTCAACTGGGACGACATCCCGGCCACCGAGGTCCGGCCCGGGGTACGCCGCAAGGTGTACGCCACCGACGAGGTCCTCTTCGCCTGGCACGAGCTGGCCGTCGGGATGGACCTCAACCCGCACCACCACGACGACTTCGACCAGTTGGTGCTGATCCTCGGCGGCCGGTGCAACTACTACGTCGACGGCGTGCCGCACCCGATGGGGCCGGGCTCGCTGCTGCTCGTGCCGCGGGGCGCGGAGCACTACATCGAACCGACCGAGGGCCCGTGCATCAACGTGGACGTCTTCGCCCCGCCCCGGGCGGACTTCCTGCCGCACGCCTGGCGTCCGGGGCAGGGCTGACCGCGATGACCGACATCGTCGTGGTGGGCAGCCTCAACGTGGACGTGGTGGTGCCGCTGCACGAGCTGCCTGCCCCCGGTCAGACCGTGCTCGGCGCGGCCGACCACCGGCGTACCGGCGGCGGCAAGGGCGCCAACCAGGCGGTCGCCGCCGCCCGGCTGGGTCGCCGGGTGGCGATGGTCGGCGCGGTCGGCATCGACGCCGACGGGGACTGGCTGCTCGGGCTGATCGCCGCCGAGGGGGTGACCACCGAGTCGGTGCTGCGCGCTCCCCGGCCGACCGGGCAGGCGATCGTCCTGGTCACCGCCGACGGCGACAGCACCATCGCGGTGAGTTCGGGGGCGAACATGTGGCTCGCGCCCGAGCACCTCGCGCCCCTGCGTGACCTGCTCGGGTCGGCGCGGGCGGTGTTGCTGCAACAGGAGGTCGACGCCGCGGTGGTGGCCGAGGCGGTACGCCTGGCGGAGGGCCTGGTGGTGCTCAACCCGGCCCCGGCCCGCCCGGTCGACCCGGCGACCCTGGCCCGGGTCGACGTGCTGGTGCCCAACCGGGGTGAGCTGGCCGCCCTGGCCGGTGCGCCGACGCCGGACGTCGGGGTCGACGGGTTGGCCGCGATGGCCCGCTCGCTGGGCACCCGGGGGCCGGTGGTGGTGACCCTCGGCGGCGACGGCGCGCTGGTGGTGACCACCGACCGGCAGTGGCTGGTGCCGGCGGAGCAGGTCGACGCGGTGGACGCCACCGGTGCCGGGGACACCTTCTGTGCCGCCCTGGCCGACGCGCTGCTCGACGGCGCGGCGATCGACGAGGCGGCCCGGTGGGCGAGCCGGGCGGCGGCGGTCACCGTCACCCGGGCGGGGGCGATGGCCGCCGCGCCCCGCCGAGCCGAGGTGCCCACGGCCGCCTGACCTGTTCTCCCTGATCCTGCCGCCCGTCGTGCTGTTTCCGGCGACGGAGCGGCCCGGCTCCGGCCGGCTGCGCGTCGCCCCCGGTCTGTCCCGGTCGGGGGCGACGGCGTGGCGGCGGTGCCGCTGTGGGCCTCGCCGGTGCACCGTGCGGTGACCCGGGTCCGCTGGTGCCCCCTCCCGGTCGTCCCGGCCGGTGGCGCGGTGCCACCGGCCGGGACCCGTGCTGTCGGTCAGCAGGGGCCGTCGGTCAGAAGTGGGCCGGGAAGTCGGCCTTGCGGATCAGGCAGTGGATGCCCTTCACCCCGTCGACGACCTGGCTGACCTCGAAGTCGGCGGCGGCGCTGAGGTAGGCCAGGGCGGTCTGCGGGGCATGCCCTGGGTGCGGACGAGGAAGTCGACGGCGGCCCGGACGGCCCGCCGCATCGCCTCGTCGAGGTCGGCGTGCAGGCCGACCGGCAGCCAGTGGGTGGCGGTCTCGCCGAACGGCCCGTCGACCCCACCGAGCAGCAGGCCGGCCTGCGCACGGGGGATCACCGACAGCCGCAGGGTGGCCCGCAGCGGTGCCTCCAGTGCGGTCAGCGCCACCTCGCCGTCGCCCTGGGCGTAGTGCGGGTCACCGGCGTAGAAACCCGCCCCGGGCAGCTGCACCGGCAGGTAGAGGGCCGAGCCGACCTGCAACTCGTTGATGTCGAGGTTGCCGCCGAACGCGCCGGGTGGCACCGAGTGGACCGGCTCGTCGGTGTCGACGGCGACGCCCATCAGGCCGAGGAACGGTGCGAGCGGGAAGCGGGCCGCGCGGCCGTCGCCGTACGGCAGGGTGCCGAACAGCCGGCCGCCGTGGTGGATCACCTCGGTGAAGTGGCTGACGGTGCCGTACTCCCGGGGGCCGTCGCCGTCCGGGCCGGTGTCGGTCGGGGTGAGCGGGTACTCCCCGGGCAGCGCGCCGTAGCCGTGCCGGCTGCTGATGAAGCCGTACGGGGCGCGGACGAGCAGGTCGAGCACCTCGATCCGGAGCAGGTCGCCGGGTTCGGCCCCGGCCACCGCGATCGGGCCGGTGACCACGTGCGGGCCGTCGGCGTCGTAGTCGTGGGCGACGTCGGAGGCGGCCAGGTCGCGGGCGTCGGTGAGCACCCGGTCGGTGGGTACGTCGAACTGCTTGAGGTAGCCGACGGGGTCACGCCCCTGGTCCTCCAGGATCCCCTCGTGGCTGAGCGTGTCGATGGTCACGGTCTCCCCGGAGCCGACCCGCAGCACGGGGTCGTGCCGCCGGTTGGGCAGCCGGCCCCACAGGCAGGTGTCCGGGGTGCTGGGCAGGTAGTGGGTTCCACCGATCGGGCCATCGTGCGGCTGGAGCATGACATCCTCCGGGAGGGGTGACACCGGCTGGCGGTGCGACGGGACGGCGCTGCCCGGTGCGGGTGGCCGGCGGCCGGCGACGGGGTGCGCGGGCCGCATCCGGGGCCGGTGATCGCCGTGGGGCGGATCGGCCGGGCCGAGTCGGATGTGGGGCATCGTGGCCGGCGAATCAGCAGGTACGTGTTGCGTTCGTATTAACAGCGAGTAACCCGGTGCCGGAGTCTTCCCTGCTCTTGACAGTTGCCATGGCGGAGTAGCAGCATCGTGTAGCGAGATGCTGTCTCGCATGACGTAGAAGGCGGTGAGGTGATGGCGCAGCAGACGCCGGTACGTCCGCTCGGTGCAACCGGCGCGATGATCGACGAGGACTGGGAGGCGCTGCGGTTCCGGGTGCACCGCTCGGCGTACCGCGATCCGGAGGTCTTCCGGACCGAGGTCGACCGGATCTGGAATCACACCTGGCTCTATCTCGGTCACGAGACCGAGATCCCGAAGGCGGGCGACTTCAAGACCCGTACCCTCGGCGGTCGACCGCTGATCTTCTGCCGGGACGCCGACGGCCAGGTGCGGGCCTTCTTCAACGCCTGCACCCACCGGGGCACCGTGCTGTGCCGGCACAGCGAGGGCAACACGAAGTTCTTCCAGTGCTTCTACCACGCCTGGGCGTTCAGCAACTCGGGCGAGCTGGCCGCGCTGCCCGGTGACGACGCGTACCCCGACGACCCCGCCTTCCGGGCCTCGATGGCCCTGCGGCAGGTGCCCCGGCTCCAGATCCACGAGGGCTTCGTCTTCGTCGCCTTCGACCCGGACGTGCCGGACCTGCTGACCCACCTCGGGCCGGCCGCGCACTACATGTCGCTGACCGCCAAGATCGGCGAGCATGGCATGACCACCCTGCCGGGCGTGCAGCTCTACAGCGTGAAGGGCAACTGGAAGCTGGCCGTCGAGAACGCGATGGACGGCTACCACTTCGCCCCCACCCACAACACCTTCGTCGGCTACCTGCGCGAGACCGGCTTCGCCGTCACCGACGACGACCAGTACGCCTACGACCTCGGCGGCGGCCACGGGCTGCTCGTGCTCACCGGGCACAACGGCCGGATCGGCATGGTGTGGGAGCCCCGCTTCGGCGACGAGGAGAAGACCCGCACCGTCACCAAGCGCCGCGAGCTGGAGGCCCGCCTCGGCCCCGAACTCGCCGCCGAGGTGGCCGACGCCAGCCGCATCCTGTTCGTCTTCCCCAACCTGCTGCTGTTCGATCTGGAGGCGCTGACCATCCGGCAGCTCGAACCCGTCGCCGCCGACCGCACCGACGTGCGGGCCTGGCAGTTCGTCGAGGTCGGCGAGCCGGAGTCGGTCCGCGCGCTGCGGATCAAGACGATGGTCAGCTTCGTCGGACCGGGCGGTCTGGCCACCCCCGACGACATCGAGGCGTACGAGGCGGTGCAGCGCGGCATCACCGCGACCGCCGACTCGGTCGACCCCGCGCACGACTGGAGCGACATGTCCCGGGGCATGGCCAACGAGAAGCAGGGCAACCAGGGCCGCTCCATCGACGAGGGCGCGATGCGCAGCTTCTGGCGGCGCTGGGCCGAGGTCGTCGGGGCGGGCACCAGCGTGGCCGGCGACCCGCCGGCCGGTACGCCCGCCGCCGGACCCGCCGCGGGGGGTGCGGGCAAGTGAGCGCGTTGTCAACGACGGCCGGGAGCCGTGGGGGAGTGGTCAAGGTGGAGTCGCGCGAGGTGACCCGGGCCGAGGTGGAGGACTTCCTCTACCGGGAGGCGCAACTGCTCGACGAGTGGCGACTCGACGAGTGGCTCACCCTGATCGAGCCGGGTGGCCGGCTGGAGGTGCCGACCACCGACTGGGCCGGTTGGGACGCCACCACCGCCGGGTACTTCGTCGCCGACGACTACGAGCTGATCCAGGCCCGGGTCAAGCGGCTCAAGAGCCGCAAGGCGCACGCCGAGAACCCGCACTCGCGGACCCACCGGATGATCTCCAACGTGCTGCTGCTGGAGGCCGGCGCGGAGACCGTCTGGATCAGCGCCAACTTCCTCATCCACCGCTACCGCGACAACGGCGCCTACACCTACGTCGGCCGGTACGAGCACGTGCTCAAGGTCGACCCGGACGGGCTGCGGTTCCGGCTGCGCCGGGCCGTGCCGGTGATGGAGTCGATGGATCCCGGCGCCCGACTCAGCTTCATCCTCTGAGCCGGCCCGCCATGATCACCCACATGCTGGTCTTCCGGTTCCGCGACGACCTGCCGCCCGGCGCGGCCGAGTCCGTCCTGGCCGAGCTGGAGACCTTTCCGAGCCGGTATCCCGCGATGCGTAACTGGCGCAGCGGGGTCAACGTCAGCACCCGCGACACCAGCATGACCCACGGCTTCGTCGTGGAGTTCCCCACCGAGCAGGACCTGCTCGACTACCTGCACAGCGACTCGCACGAGCGGTTCGTCCGGGAACGCTGGCGGCCGGTCATCGAGCGTCAGGCCATCGTCAGTCTCCCCACCGCCGGGGACGCCCAGCCCATCGAGAGGGGTCACAGATGACCACCGAGGCCACCGCCCGCCGCCGTGGGCCCTACGGCATGGAGTACGCCCGGATCGAGGTGCCGGACCTGGCCGCCTCCATCGAGTTCCTCCAGTACCACGTCGGGCTGCAACTGGAGCAGCACGACGACGAGTACGCGTTCCTGCGCGCCGACCTCGAACACCACAGCATCGAGCTGGTCGCCGCGCCGCAGCGCACCGAGTCCTGGACCACCGCGGTCGGGTTCAGCGTCGAGAACGACGCCGTCCTCGACGACCTGCGCGAGCGGGTCACCGCCGCCGGGCACGAGGTCTTCGAGCTGGCCGACCGGGTCAAGGGCCTGGTCCAGCGGGGCTTCGCCGTCCGCGACCCCAACGGGCTGATCGTCGAGCTGTTCACCGAGTTCCAGGAGTACGCCGAGCCGCCGCTGATCGAGCTGCGCCCGCTGGACCTGGTGCACCCCTTCCTCGCCACCGACAAGTACGACGAGACGCTGGCGTTCTACACCAAGGTGCTCGGCTTCCAGGAGTCCGACCACGTCGGCGACGTCACGGTCTTCCTGCGCAGCGAGGACCGCTACCACCACAGCCTGGCGATCCAGCGCAACAACGAGTTCTACGTCGCGCACCTGTGCTTCATGATGAAGAGCTTCGACCACGTGATGCGCGGCCGGGCGCGGGCCCAGTACAAGCAGGTCCCGATCGCCTCGGACCTGGTCAACCACTCGGCCTCGACGTCGATTGCCTTCTACATGCACGACACCCGGCACGGGCCGCGCTACGAGCTGTGCGACAGGCACCGGGTGTTCACCCCCGAGGAGCACGAGACCCACCGGGCCCGCCGGATGGCGGTCGACCCGCGCAACATCGACGTGTGGCGGCCGGCCGCCGACGACTGGGCGCGCTTCTGACCCCTCGCCCGTGACCGGCGGGCGGGGCCGCACACCCGACCGGTCGGCGCGGTGCAGCGGGCGAGGGAACCTCGGACTCCTGATCTGCGGGTTCGGGGTTCGAGCCGCGGTGGACATGAACACGAAAGGCCCCGACCCGGGGACACACCCGGGTCGGGGCCTTTTCGGGCTCATGCCCGGTGTCCGGGTGTGTCCAGTCGCGTCCAGCATCCCGCCCCCAGTCTGCTGCCTGTTGCGAGGCTTGCCGTCCCGGTCCGGGGCGTTCGGCTCCTGACCCGGCCGACCAGTCCCCTTGCGATGGGAGCGGTGAATGTCAGAACGTGCCGTCAGTTACCCGGAATTGAGAAGACCAGGCCGCAGGGCCCTGCTCGCCGTGGCACTCGCCGCCGTGACGTCGGTGGCCTTCGTCCCGACAGCCGCAGCGGCCGGACCGGCCGGTGACCGTCCGGCCCGGCCCGGGGGCGGGGTGGATCTGTCCCGCACCGACGGCCGGGCAACCCCGGCTTCCATCGGCGGCGTCGCCGACCGGGGCCGGGCGGGCGGGGCCCCGGACATGGCCGAGGCGATCGCCGAGCAGCGCGGCATCAGCCGTGCGGCCGCCGAGAAGCTGATCAGCGTCGAGAACGCCAACGTGCGACTCGCCAACCGGTTGACCACCGAGCTGGGTGCCAGCTCCGGCGGCGCGTACCTGTCCGACGGCAACCTCGTCGTCACGGTCACCGACGCGGCGGCTGCCGCGAAGGTGACCGCCGCCGGCGCCAAGGCACGCCTCGTCGCCCGCGGCGAACGGCAACTCCAGAGCATCCAGCGCGCGCTGGAGGCCGCGGCGAGTGAACCCGACACGACGTGGGGGGTGGACCCGCAGACCAACCAGGTGGTGGTGAGCCTGCCGGCGTCGGGGGCGAAGAACGCCGTGCAACGCTCGGCGGCGCGCAGGTTCGGCTCGGCGGTCCGGTTCGAGACCAGCACCGGCCGGATCCAGCCGAACGTCGGGATCTCCAGCGGGGACGCGATGGGCGGCTGTTCGGTCGGCTTCACCGCCACCGACTACACCTTCAACTACATCATCACGGCCGGCCACTGCACCCAGGGCTTCCCACACTGGACGCTGCCCAACGGGCAGGACGTCGGGCCGACGCTGGAGAGCCACTATCCGGAGAACGACTTCGGTCTCATCTGGATGAACGGTCCGTCGGTCTGGGCCACCGGCACCATCAACCTGTGGAACAACACCAGCCGCAGCATCCACGGTTGGGCGACGGCCGTGAGCGGGCTGTCGGTCTGCAACTCGGGCCGGACCACCGGCTTCCGGTGCGGCTCCGTGCTCAAGACCAACGTGACGGTCAACGGCGCGGGCGGCACCGTACGCCAGATGATCGAGACCAACATCTGCACCCTCGGCGGCGACAGCGGAGGGCCGCTCTTCGCCACCAACACCGGGTACGGGCTGAACTCGCACGCCAACCGCAACGGCAGCCAGTGCAACTCCTCGCCCCGTACCTGGCACCAGCCGGTGGGAGAGGCGATCACCACGTACCAGGTCGTCATCTACGGCGCGCCGTGACGAGCGGCGACGAGCACAAGGAGACCGCGATGAGAAACGCATTCACCCGCGCCGCACGCGTCACCGCCGCGGCCGTCATGGCGACGACGGTGGCCCTCACCGTGGCCGTCGGCCCCGCCCAGGCGGACCTCTGGCAGCACACCGACGGGTTCGAGAGCAGCCCGGCAGCGGTGTGGGAGTTCCACCGCTCCGGCGCCGGGAGCGGAGCCTTCGAGCTGGGCGCGGGGAAGGCCCGCTCCGGTGCCAACAACGCCATTCTCACCACGTCGGCCGGCGGCTGGTCCGGGGTGGGCAAGCTGCTCACCGTACGGCCGCGTACCGCCGGGCACAACACCACCTGCGGCGGCGGGTTCTTCGTCCAGGCGGTCAGCGGGCCGGCGGTGCTCAACGTCGAGGTGATCGATCCGGCGAGCTGGACCTACCTCGCGCTGCGCACCGTCCGGATCACCGACACCGTCTGGCGGCGGCACGACGTGGCCAGCTACGCGAACGGCCCGAGCCAGGTGTTCGTCCGGGTCTCCCTGCTGGGTGGCAGCGGCCCCGTACGGGTGGACGACATGGCGTTCCAGTGCACCTTCTTCAGTAACTGAGCAGGTCGACCACGGCGGGGCCGGCGCGCGTGGCGTCGGCCCCGTGACGCCCGCACGTGATGACTTGACCGTGACATCAATGTCAGGGTTTTAGCATCGCCGGGTGCGTAAGGGGACCAGTGACATGCGGATCGGAGAATTCGCGCGCCGCTGCGGCGTCAGCGCCCGTTCGGTGCGGTACTACGAGCAGCAGCGCCTGATCGCCCCGGGCCGTGCCGCCAACGGTTATCGGGAGTACGACGAGTCGGCGGTGGTCCGGGTCCGGAACATCCACGAGCTGCTCGACTCCGGCCTCACCATCGAGGACATCCGGCTCTCGATCGATGAGGGGTGCCTCGACGAGCCGTTGAGCACCCTGCCCCGGTGCCCCGACGCGCTCCGGGTCGCCACCGACCGGCTCGGTGCCCTGGACCGGCGGATCGCCGCTCTCCAGGACCTGCGCGGGCGGCTCGCCCGGCAGCTCCTGGCGACCAGGTCGGCGATGGCCTGCGGCGGGGAAACCGTGACCGACGAGTGGTCACGATGAGATTCGGACTCTCCCTCGAACCGCAGGCGTGGCCGGGCGACGCGGGTGCCGCCGTGCTCCGGGCGGCGCAGGACGCCGAGCGGATCGGCCTGGACTACGTCCTGATGGCCAACCACGTGCTGGAGAACCCGCACGGCGTCGGCTTCGACCCGGTGGTCCTGCTGGCGGCGGTCGCCGGGGCGACGACCCGTCTGGGGATCGCGACGAGCGTTCTGGTCCTGCCCTACTACCAACCTGTGGTGCTGGCCAACCAGCTCGCGACGCTGGACGTCGTGTCGGCGGGGCGGCTGGCGGTCGCCGTCGGCACCGGATGGAACCCGCAGGAGTTCACCGCGCTGGGGGTGCCGCTGCGGCTACGTGGCCGGCGGACCGACGAGAGCCTGGAGGTCATGAAGGCCCTGTGGGCCGGCACCACCGCAGACCTGGACGACAGGTTCGCCGGCCTGCGTGACACCCGCATCGGTGTTCTCCCGTACCGGTCCGGCGGGCCACCGGTCTGGGTGGGTGGGCACAGCGACGCGGCGATCCGGCGGGCACTGCGGTTCGGGGAGGGCTGGCACGGTTCCGGCCTCGACCACGAGGAGGCCCGCTACTTCCGGCGTCGGATCGAGGAACTGGCCGACGGCACGGGACGTGACCCGGCGACGATCGAGATCAGCACGGTCGGGTTCCTGGTACCGCCGGGAATGCCGGCGGTCCGGCCCGCGCCGGGCCGGCTGCTCGGCGGCACCGACGCCAGCACCGAGGCGATCGTCGAGGACCTGGTCCGGCTCGGCGATGCGGGGGTGTCGATGTGCTCGCTGTGGATGCCGATCGACGGTCGCCTGCTGGATGCGGCGTTGGAGTGGCTCGCCGGCGAGATTCTGCCCCGGGTGCGACGCAGGAGCGGGTCGGGCCCGCGCTAGCCGCCGCTCGGCGGGCGACCGGAGTCGGTCCCGCCCGGCGTGCCGGCTCTGGCGGGGCGGGGCCCGTCGCCTCAGGGCGGTGGGACGACAGTCGACCGAGCGCGGCGAAGGTCGAATCGAGATCCGGTCCGGGTACGACGGGTACGGGGGCGGCGGGCACGGCCCCACCCCAGGCAGGGCACCCTGTGCGCGAACGGCTATTCGTCGACTGGATCCGCCGGTGTCGCGTCGGGCGTCGGGCGTCGTGCCGGCCGGGTGAGCAGCAGCACGACCGTGAGGACGGCGGCGGCGACCGGGAGACCCCAGGGCCGCCGGGTAGCCGCCACGGTGAACGCGAGCGGCCGACCGGGCACCGCGATCCGGCCGTCCACCTCGTACCGGCCGAACGGGGCCGCGTCGGTGGGCACCGGGACGTGGTACTCCCGGGTCTGCCCGGCGGCGATGGTGCCCAGCGCCGGGGCGGCCACGATGGTCCGGGCCCGGCCGGGTGGCCCGACGGTCAGTGCGAACGCCGGGTCGGTGATCTCCTGCGGGCCGGTGTTGTGCACGGTGATCCGGACCGCGAGTTCGCCCGGCAGGCCGAACCAGCCGCGCGGCCCGGACCGGTCGACGGCACGCAACGCCACCAGGGTCAGCTCGGGCGGGGCGATGGGCGCGGCGGCCGGGGCGGTCACCCCGGCCAACGTCAGGTCGGCGACGGCGGTGGCCGTGCCCGTCGGCGTCCGGACCCGCAGCACGCACGGGCAGGCCACCGGCGGGGCGACCAACAGCACCGGCAGGGTGGCCCGGCCGGACGGCGGCACCTGCCCGTGGGTGGCGGCCCCGGTCGCGCAGTCGAGCGCGCCGCGCCGGGCCGCGTTGCCGCACACCTCGGCCTGCACTGTGCCGGCCGGCCAGCCGTCGAGGCCGACCAGCATCCGCTGCCCGACCCGCAGCATCCCTGCCGGCACGGTGACGCCGGGACCGCCGCCCGCCGGGGTGCCGGCCGGGGCGGGTGTCCCAGGGGCCGGAGCCAGCGCGGCGGCCACGGCCAGCAGGGCGACGGCACGCAGCGGCCCGGTCATCGGGCGGGCGGGGCGTCGGGACGTGCGTCGACACCCGGGGTCGGCCCGGCGGCAGCGCCGGACGCGGCGGAGGCGGTCGCGGCCGGTCGCGGGGTGTCGGCAGGGTCCTGCTGACCGGGGGCGGGGTCCGGGGTGGACAGTCGACCGGCGGCAGCGGCCTTCCGCCGCCACCACCGTAGCCCGGCCCAGCCGGCCGCCCCGGCGAGCAGGGCCAGCAGCAGCCACGGCGCAGCCCACACCCCGGCGGTACGGACCACCGGCGGCAGGGCGGTGTCCGTGCTGGTGGCCGCGATGTCGACCTCGGCGGTCAGCCGCAGCAGCGGGGGTACGCCGGTGATCCGCTCGGTGACGGTGAAGGTGGCCCCGGGCAGCAGCTCCGGCAGGTCGGTGGGGGAGGTGCGGGCCTGTTCCCTGCCGAACGGCGCGCGTACGGTCACCGTGGCGCTGCCGCCGAGCCGGACGTTGCCGTCGTTGCGCAGCCGGTAGCGGACCACCAGGTCGCCACCGGCGAACGGGTTGACCGGGTTGGCGTAGGAGACGTCGACCGCCTCGACGGTGACGGCCGGCCGGACCGGGCCGTTGACCCGCAGGTAGACCCGGGCGGCCAGGCGCTGGTCGACCAGCACCCGCTGCCCGTCGGCGGTGGTCCGGACCCGGGCGACGGCACCGATCACCCCGCCGGTGTGGTCGCCCGGGGTGGCGTTGGCCGGCACGGTGAGCCGGAACGGGATGTCGACCCGCTTGCCCGCCGGAATCGTCCATTCGCGCCGGTCGACCCTGATCCAGGAGCCGACGTCGGTGGCCGGCCGGTCCGCCGGCAGCAGGGCGAACGCGCCGTCGGTGGAGGTGTAGGCGTCGGTGCCGTACACGTCGAAGGTGACCGGGCGGTCGCCGAGGTTGGTGATGCCGACGTGGTCGGTCAGGGTGCTGCCCGGGGCCAGGTCGTAGATGAAGTAGTTGCGCCCGGTCGGGCCCTTGGCGCTGGACGGCTGGACGGCCCAGCGCGCCGCGCCGGTCTCCCCGGCCCGGCTGCCGGGCCGGGCGACGGGGCGGGCGCGGCGGGGCCGGCGCGGGCGGGCCGTCGCCACGAACAGCGCGGCGGCGAGCACGGCGCTCGCCCGGATCAGGGTGGTACGCAGGGACATGCCGGGCTCCGCAAGGGTGATCGGGCCCGGTGGGGCGGGTGGCGAGCCCGTCCCACCGGGGTGTTGCCGAATCAGGAGAGGGTGAGGGTCAGCACCGCGCTGTAGTCGCCCGCCGCAGCGGACGCCGGAACCCCGAGCTGGAGTTCGGCGCCACAGGTGAAGGTGCCGTTGCTCGCGCCGGTGGCCGAGGTGCACAGCGCACGTGCCGTGCCCAGGCCGGCACCGGGCGCGGCGGGTGCGCCCGGGGTGACCACGCCGGGGGTCCCGGCGAGGCCGTCGACGCCGACGGTGGCGCTCGGCGTCCAGCCGAGGTTGTCCGCGGCGATGGTGCCGCCGCTGGCCGAGGCGAAGTCGGCGACCTGCCCGACCAGGCTCCAGCCGGCGTTGGTGCCGCGCAGGTCGGCCACGGTGGCGGCGTTCAGCGCCCCGGTGGTGACCTGCCCGTTGCTGACCGCCGGCAGGGTGACCGAGGAACCGGTCACGCCGAGGGTCAGCGCACCACCGGTGACGGTGGTGGTGATCTGCTGGCTGGCGTCGCCGCCACCGGCCGGGGTACGGCTGAACGTCACCGGGGTGAAGGTGTCCTGGCTCCGGTCGGCTGCGCCCCGGGCGGCGAAGGTGATCACATAGCACTGGACCTTCGTGCAGTCGACGGACGTGCCGGTGCGGTCGGTGTAGACCGCGCTGATCGGCAGGGTGGTGCGGAACGTGCCGTCGGCGTTGAGCCGGTCGCGGGCCTCGGTCGGCTCGTTGGACTTGTTGACCCACTTGGTGACCTGGAGGACGCCGGCGTTCGTCCAGTGCTCGTCGACCTTGCGGCCGAAGGAGACGTAGATCCCCGCCGCCCCGTTGGCCTCCGGGTCGAAACCGCTGCCGGTGACCGTGATCGTCGCCCCGGCCGGATCGAGCCCGGTGGCCGGGGTGACGCCGACCGCCGGGCCGGCCGGTTCGCCGCCGCCACCGGTGGAGAAGGTGAACGACAGCGGGTCGAGTGCGGAGCCGGCGGAGTAGAAGCCGTTGAACGCCGAGGCGCCCTCGGCGGTCAGCGTCGCCGCCAGGTCGGTCGCGGTCACCGTGCCGCCGCTGCCACCGGGGTTGCCGTCGGTGACGGCGATGGTGGCGATGGTGGCCTGGCGGACCGAGACCGGCTCGGCCGCCGTGGTGGTGAGGTCGACGTCCGCGGTGACGGCGGCGGTGCCACCGGTCACGACGACCGTCGGGTTGGCCAACGAGATGGTGAAGAAGTGCGCCGGGTACGAGAAGACGATCTTCCCGCCGTACCGGGCGTCGATGGCCCCGGTGCCGGCGTCGTGCGTCCCGCCCTTCGCCGGGAAGGTGAAGGTGCCGTCGCTGTTGATGCTGGCGCCCTCGCTGGCCGCGATCGGCGGGTTGCCGTTGCCGGTGTTCAGGTAGGCGCGGAACGATGCCTTGAATCCCCAGGTCAGGCTGCCGGAGCGGATGTCCGCCCCGGCGGCCTGGGCGGGGCTGACCCCGACGAGTGCGGCCGACGCGCCGAGCAGGGCGACCGCCGCCCACCGCGCCGACCGCCACCGACCGGTGCCGGTGCTGGATCTGACCATGCTGCTCCCTCTGTTGTCCCCAATACGGACAGTGGTTGAGGTTAGGCAAACCTAACTACCGCAGCACAGTGGGCGGTGGGTTGAAGATCTTGACCCGAAGAACCCCTTGTGAACTGCGGATCTCTCGCTTAGGTTAGGCAAACCTTAGCTACGGTCGGTGTGTCAGCCGGCCCGATCAGTCATGTGGGGAGCCTGATGCGAGCACTGCGTCGCGCCGTCCTGACCGCCGTCCTGATCACTGTCGGTGTCGGCCTGCTGCCGATGTCGGCCCACGCCGGCACCGGTCGGGGCGCCACCGGGCAGACCCTCACCGTCACCCCGAGCGCCGGGGTGGGCCGCAACGGGGCCACGGTGACCGTCACCGGCAGCGGATACGACGTCACCAAGGGCATCTACGTCGCGTTCTGCGTGGACAACGGAGCCGGCGTCGCCCCCAGCCCGTGCGGCGGCGGAGCCGACACCACCGGCAGCACCGGCGCCTCGCACTGGATCTCCTCCAACCCACCCTCCTACGGGGAGGGCCTGGCCGTGCCGTACGGCACCGGAGGCTCGTTCCGGGTCAGCCTCACCGTGGCCACCCGCATCGGCGACGTGGACTGCACCGTCCGCCGGTGCGTGGTCGCCTCCCGGACCGACCACACCCGCACCGCCGACCGTTCCCAGGACGTCCGGGTGCCGATCACCTTCGCCGCCGCGCCCACTCCGGCGCGTACCACCGCCGCCGCCCCGGCGACCACCGGCGTCGGCGGCGGCACCGGTCGGACCACCCCACCGGCGGCGGCACCGACCGGCGGGCCGCCGCGCCCACCGGCGCGGGCCCGGCGGCGACCGCCGACGGGAGCGTCCCCGCCGGGGCCGGTGGCGGGACCGACCAGGCGGGCCGGGTCGGGCAGACCGACCAGGCGCAGGTGACCCGGGTCAGCGCCGCCTCCGACACCGGACGCTGGTGGCTCGCCGTGCTGGTCGTACCCGTGCTCGGGGTGGCGCTGCTCGCCGGCCTGCGCCGTCGTCGTCGCCGGGCCACGTCGTGACCCGACGCGCGCTGCCGCTCGTCCTGCTGCTGCTCGTCGGTGGCCTGACCGCCTGCACCGACCCGACGGCGCAGGCGCAGCCGACCGCACCGACGTCCTGCGGCCCGGTCACCGCCACGCTGCCCGACACCGACGTCACCCCGCTGGTCCCGCCGCCGACCCCGGTCCTGCCGGTGACCGTCACCTCCACCGACGGCGTCGCCAGCACGGTCACCGATGCCACCCGCATCCTGCCGGTCAACCTCTACGGGTCGATCGCCGAGATCGTGTTCAGCCTCGGGCTCGGCGGCAACGTCGTCGGCCGGGACACCTCCACCACCTTCCCCGCCGCCGCGCACCTGCCGGTGGTCACCCCGGCCGGACACGACCTGTCCGCCGAGGCGGTGCTCGCCCTCGCCCCCACGGTGATCCTCGCCGACGACAGCATCGGTCCACCCGAGACGCTGCGGCAGCTGCGCGCCGCCGGTATCCCGGTGGTCCTGGTCGCCGCCGAGCAGAGCCTCGACGCCGTCCCCGCGCACGTGCGGGCCATCGCGGCGGCGCTCGGCGTCGGCGCGGCCGGCGACCGGCTGGTCACCCGGATCGAGGCCGAGATCGCCGCCGCCCGCGCCGCAGTGCCCGACGGCCAGGCCCCCCGCGTCGCCTTCCTCTATCTGCGCGGCACCGCCGGGGTCTACCTGATCGGCGGGCGGGGCGCCGGCTCCGACGCGATGATCGAGGCGGCCGGGGGAGTGGACGCCGGCACCGCGATCGGTCTGGCGAAGTTCCGCCCGCTGACCAGCGAGGGCCTGATCAACGCGGCCCCGGACGTGCTGCTGGTGATGAGCGGTGGGCTGAAGTCCGTCGGCGGCGTCGACGGCCTGCTCAAGCTCCCCGGGGTGGGGCAGACCCCGGCCGGGGCCGCCCGTCGGGTCGTCGACATGGACGACGGCGTCCTGCTTACCTTCGGCACCCGATCCGGGCGGGTGGTGCGGGCCCTGGCCGACGCGCTGCACTGCCGGACTCCCCGGTGACCGCCACCGACATCCGACCGGCCACCGGGGAGACCGCAGCCGGCCGCGACCGCCGCCGTCGGGGCCGTCACGGACCGGTCCTGCTCGCCGGGCTCACCGCCGGGCTGCTGCTGGTCGCCCTGATCGCCGCCGGCCGGGGGCAGGTGGCCGTCTCCCCGGCCGAGGTGCTCGGCTCGGTGCTGCACCGCCTCGGCCTGGACCTCGGCCCCCGGCCCGCCGCCCCGCACGGCGAGAGCGCGCTGTGGCTGGTCCGCTTCCCCCGGGTCGCCCTCGCCGCAGTGGTCGGCGCCGCGCTCGGCTGTGCCGGTGCGGTGATGCAGGGGGTGTTCGGCAATCCGCTGGCCGAGCCGGGCGTCATCGGCGTCTCGGCGGGCGCGGCGGTCGGCGCGGCGCTGGCCATCGTCACCGGTGTCACCGTCCTCGGTGGCTGGACGGTGCCCGCCGCCGCGTTCGCAGGTGGCCTCGCCACCACCTGGCTGGTCTACCTGCTGGCCCGCTCCGGCGGCCGGACCGAGGTGGTCACCCTGGTGCTCACCGGGGTAGCGGTCAACGCCGTCGCCGGTGCCGCCATCGGGCTGCTGATGTTCGTCGCCGACGAGTCGGGCGTGCAGGCCATCGCCTTCTGGAACCTCGGCAGCCTGGCCCAGGCGAACTGGTCGGCGGTCGCCCTGGCCGCGCCCTGCCTCGCGGTCGGGCTGCTCGCCACCCTCGCCGACGCCCGCCGGCTCGACCTGCTCGCCCTGGGTGAACGGTCCGCCCGCCACCTCGGGGTCGACGTGGAACGGCTACGGGTCCGGATGATCGTGGTCACCGCACTGCTCGGCGCGGCGGCGGTCGCCTTCACCGGCATCATCAGCTTCGTCGGCCTGGTCGTGCCGCACCTGGTCCGGATGGTCGCCGGCCCCGGGCACCGGCTGCTGCTGCCGGCCAGCGCCCTCGGCGGCGCGATCGTCGTCATCGTCGCCGACCTCGCCGCCCGGACCCTCGTCGACTACCAGGAACTGCCGTTGGGGGTGCTGTCCGCGATCGTCGGCGGCCCCGCCTTCTTCTGGCTGCTGCGCCGCACCCGCGACCGCGCGGGAGGCTGGGCATGAGCGGGGACGGCCCCCGGGTACGGGACCGCCGCCGACGGGTCCGGCTGCGGCTGACCGGCCGCCGGTCGACCCCCGGACACCGGCGCCGGCGACACCGGGCGGCACCCGGGTCCAGGTCACCGGGGTCCGGGTCGAGCGCGCCGGCCGACCGGTGCTCGACCAGGTCGACCTGTCCATCCGCGCCGGTGAACTGCACGCCCTGGTCGGCCCGAACGGCGCCGGCAAGTCCACCCTGCTGGCCGCCGTCAGCGGTGACCTGCCGCTCGCTGCCGGGACCGTCGAGGTGGACGGTCGTCCGCTGGCCGAATGGTCGGCCGTGGAGTTGGCGATGCGCCGGGCGGTGCTGACGCAGCGCAGCACCCTGAGCTTTCCGTTCGCGGTGGTCGAGGTGGTCCGGATGGGCCGGGCGCCCTGGGCCGGCCGTCCGGAAGAGGCCCACGACGATGCGGTCGTCGCCGAGACCATGCGACGCTGTGACGTGATCCGGTTCTCCGCCCGCCCCTTCCCGTCGTTGTCCGGGGGCGAGCAGGCCCGTGCCGCCCTGGCCCGGGTGCTGGCCCAGCAGGCCGGGGTGCTCCTGCTCGACGAACCGACCGCCGCCCTCGACCTGCACCACCAGGAGCTCGTCATGCGGATCGCCCGGGACCGCGCCGACGCCGGCGACGCGGTGGTGGTCGTGCTGCACGACCTCGCCCTGGCCGGGGCGTACGCGGACCGGATCACCCTGCTCGCCGACGGGCGGGTACGCGCCGCCGGCCCCCCCGACACGGTGCTGACCGCGCCCCTGCTCAGTGAGGTCTACCGGCACGACATCGAGGTCGTGCCGCACCCCGACACCCGCCTGCCGCTGGTCGTGCCCCGCCGTCGGGGCCCCGCCCGGAACACCCCCCTCACGGAGGAATAGATGGACACCCCGCCCATGCCGTTCTCGGCCCGGCTGCGGGCCGCCACCCAGGGCGCCCACGCCGCCGCCGAGAGCCAGCGCTACGTCTCCGCGCTGGTCGCCGGTGAGCTGGACCTCGCCGGCTACGTCGACCTGGTGGTCCAGCACCACGCCCTCTACCAGGCGTTGGAGTCGGCCGCCGGGGTGATGCGCGACGACCCGCTCGCCGGTGGGTTCGTCGACGACGCGCTGACCCGGCTGCCCGCGCTGGAGGCGGACCTTAGCCGGCTGGTCGGCCCGGACTGGGCGTCGCGCACCGCGCCGAACCCGGCGACGGTGGCCTACGCCGACCGGATCCGGGCCGTCTGCGGCACCTCCCCGGTGCGGTTCATCGCCCACCACTACACCCGCTACCTCGGTGATCTCTCCGGCGGCCTGTACATCGGACGGGCGGTGTCCCGGCGGTACGGGTTGACCGACGGGTCCGGAGTGGCGTTCTACGCCTTCGACCAGATCACCCGGCCGAAGGCGTACAAGGACGCGTACCGGGCGCGGTTGGACGCCCTGCCGATGAGCGCGGCCGACGAGGCGGCGCTGCTGGACGAGGTGCTGGTGGCGTACCGGCACAACATGGCGGTCTTCTCGGCCCTGGCCCGGCACGTGCCGGACGGCCCGGACGCCACGGAGGCGGTGGCGTGACCGGGCAGCCGTTCGACGCCGACGTCGTCCGCGCGGTCAGCCGGCACATGAACGACGACCACGCCGGGGACGCGCTGCTGATCTGCCGCACCCTCGGTGGCTGCCCGGACGCCAGCCGGGCGCGGGTGACCGGGCTGGACGCCGACGGGATGGACTTCGCCGTCACCCTCGACGACATCGAGGTGCCGGTGCGGGTTCCGTTCGCCCACCGGCTCACCGAGCGGGCCGAGATCCGCCGGGAGGTGGTCCGGATGTACGAGCAGGCGTGCGCCGCGCTCGGCGTGCCACCGCGCCGGGCCGGCTGAGCACCCGGCGGCGTGCCACCGCGCCGGGCCGGCTGAGCACCCGGCGGTGGGGCGTCGCAGGGCCGGCCCGGCGCGGGCCGGCCCCACGGGCGGGGCCGACCCGGTCAGGTCGTGCCCGGGTGGGGCGGGGTGGGCGCCGCCGGACGGCTCAGCTGCTCCGGCAGCGGCTTGCTGTGCAGGATCACCAGTTCTCCGACGGCCCGGGTCAGGGCGACGTAGAGCCGGTTCATGCCCCGGGGTTCGGCGGCGACGATGTCGGCGGGTTCGACCAGCACCACCCGGTCGTACTCCAGGCCCTTGACCTGGCTGACCGGGACCGCGTGTAGGGCGTCGGCCAGGTGGTCGGGGGCGATGACGGTCCCGGTCTCCCCGGCCACGGCCGCGGCCAGGTCGTCGACCCGGCGGATCTCCAGGCTGCCGCCGGGCCGGAACGACCGGGTCGGGGCGATGCCGGGCGGCAGGGCCCGGGCCGCGAAGTCGGCGATGACCTCGGGCACCCGGTAGCCGGTGGGCAGGTCCAGCGTTCGGGCGGTCCGCTTGCCGAGCCGTTGCACCAGCTCCGGCCACGAGCCGCAGGCCAGCGGATGGGTCGCCTGACCGAGGTCGCCCACGATGGTCATCGAGGCGTACTCGGCCCGGCGGGCGATCATCCGGCACTCCATCGGCGACAGGTCCTGCGCCTCGTCGAGGATGACGTGCTGGTAGGCGTCCTCGACGGGATCCTCGGCCTCGGCCACCGGCAGCGGCTCGGCCAGCACCGGAACGTAGCCCTCCTCGCCGTACGGGTCGAAGCCGTCGACCCAGCCCACCACCTGGTGACCCTCCCGCAGGATGATCGCCGCCGCCCAGCGCTGGGCACCCCAGTGGCCGCTGTCCAGCGACTGCCCGGACTGCGCCATGGGGGTGGCCAGGCCGGGGGCGAAGAGCTGCCACCCGTCGGCGAGGCTCGGGCTGAGCACGAAGGTCTCGGCCAGCCGGGTGCCGCTGCCCAGTTCCCGGCGCTGCCACTCGGGCCGGACCTCGGCGACCCGTGGCGGCCGGCCCAGGATCTCGGCCAGCTCGTCGAGCAGCGGGACGTCGTCCACCGACCATCCGCCCCGCTGGGCGGGGAGGACGTCCTGCGGGGTCAGTGCCGGCCACCAGGCGGTCAGGAAGGCGTCGGGGACCTCCCGGCCGTCCAGCAGTTCCGCCAGCACCGTCGCGGCCTGCGGCCGGGCGGCGTTGGGGGTGATCCCGGCGGCCTCGCACCGGCGGCGGATTTCCCGGCGGGCGCGCGCCAGGTCGTCGGCGTCGAGACCCCACAGCCGGTCCGGCACGTTCGGCGGGGTGTCCCAGGCCAGGTCGGTCAGCACCCGCACCATCCGCAGGTCACCCTTGGTGCGGGCCACCTCGGCGCTGTCCCGTCGGGTCGCCACGACACCGTCGAACAGCTCACCGATCGCGCGCAGGTGGACGCTGTCCTCGCCGAGACCGGGCAGCACCCGGCCGATGTAGGCGGTGAACACCGTGGACGGGCCGACCACCAGCACCCGGCCGTCGGCGAACCGGCCCCGGTCGCGGTAGAGCAGGTAGGCGGCCCGGTGCAGGGCCACCTGCGTCTTGCCGGTCCCCGGACCGCCGGTGATCAGGGTGACCCCGTGGGTCGGTGCCCGGATCGCCTCGTCCTGCTCGCGTTGGATGGTCGAGACGATGTCGCGCATGTGTGCGCCACGTTCCCGGGTCAGCGACGCGAGCAGGGCACCCTCGCCGACCACCCCGTCGACGGGCGTGGTCGACAGCACCTCGTCGTCGAGGCCGACCACGGTACGCCCGGCGCAGGTGATCACACGGCGACGGGTGACCCCGAGCGGTTCGCCGGGGGTGGCCCGGTAGAACGGTGCGGCGGCGGGGGCCCGCCAGTCCACCACCAGCGGCTCCCGGTCGGCGTCGCGGACACCCAACCGACCGATCCGGTACGTCTCGTCGTCGTCGAAGTCGAGCCGGCCGAAGACGATGCCCTCTTCCTGGTCGTCGAGATCGGACAGCCGGGTGGCGGCACCCAGCACCATGGCGTCCCGCTCGACCAGGCCGGCGACCGGTCCGCCGCCGGCCCGCCGGTGCCCCTCCTCGTTCAGCTGTCTGGCCTGCGCTCGCATGACCTCCAGGCGGGCGTACACCGCGTCGACCACCTGTTGTTCGATGGCGATCTGCCGGGCTGTCTCGGACACGTGCTCCCCGTTCTCCCGCCGGCCGGTCCGGCGTGGACCGGTCGAGCGTAGGCGGGTCCCCGGGGGCAAAAATCGTTATCCGGGACGATCTGGGCGGCTTGACCGGCGCATATGATGAATGTGGCGGCAGGGGACGGATGCTCCGTTTCCGGGGATCGAGCGCTGCGACGCGACCCCCCATCTCACCGGCCGGACGCCGCCCCGGCGGCCCCGGTCGGACGATCACTCGTTCCACGGCGTGGGCCACTGTTTGTCTGAGACCTGGTTGGCCCTCACTCGGCCCGGGCCGCACTGCGCCGCCCGGCTGGTCGGGCTCGACCTCGACCGGGGCACCGACGCGGAACTCGCCGCCGTGCGTGCGGCCCTGGTGGCGCACAAGGCGGCATCTTCGTCAACCCGGGCTCGACGTCACACGTCTTCAGTGTCTCCCCGGCGGCGAGCCGGGCCGTGTTGGATCTGCTCTACGCCCACCTCACCGAGCCGGAGCACCTGGTCCGGGGGACCGTTCCCGGGGGGCCGGGCGACCTGTGGCGTCCGCCGGTGGCTTGATCACCGGTGTCCGACCTGCTCGCATCCCGGCGCGACCCTGTCGTCGGACGGGTGGGACCCGGGCGCGGCTGCGGTGCCGGCCGCGGCGGACCAAGTGTGACCGGGGGTCCGTCACCGAACGGGGATCGGTCGGGGTCGGCCTGGGTCGGGTGGTCCGTCGAGCTGCGGACCGGGATCGTGCTCGCTGCGGTGCCCGCCGTCAGCGGGTCTTCCTGGTCGCCCGTTTGCGGGGCGGGGTCAACAGGTCGGCGATCGCGCTGATCGCGGTGGGCACCGTGCGGTAGTACGCCCAGACCCCGCGCTTCTCGCGTTCGATCAACCCGGCCTCGGTGAGGATGCGCAGGTGGTGACTGACCGTCGGCTGGGACAGGCCGAGCGGCGCGGTGAGGTCGGTGACGGACGCCTCGCCCTCCGGGGCGGACTGGATGAGGCTGAGCAGTCGCAGGCGGGCCGGGTCGGCGAATGCCTTCAGCACTCCCGCGAGCCGTTCCGCGTCGGCACGTTTGATCGGCTCGCCGGCCAGCGGCGAGACCACAGGTGTATTGATTTTCGCAGCTCCCACGTCCGCCATCATGGCAGCAAGTGCCCCGTCCGACCGCTGGATCGACAATCGGCCGGCACGAATTCGCGGATCGGGTGACTCCTGCCGGCGAGTCGGCCGACCCGCCGTGGTGGGAGTGGACGACACCCGGGGGCGGGGGCACAGGACGTCACTCCCGTGCCCCCGCCCCCGGGTCGCCTGCCTGCCGCTTCCCGGTGGCGCAGCCGTTCAGCGGCCGGTCCGTTCAGCGGGCGGCCCGGGTCAGCGGGCGGTGCGGCCGGCGGGCGGCCCGGGTCAGCGGGCGGTGCGGCCGGCGGGCGGCCCGGGTCAGCGGGCGGTGCGGCCGGCGGGCGGCCCGGGTCAGCGGGCGGTGCAGGTGGGTGTCAGCCCGGACCCGCTGCCGTTGCCCTGGAAGCCGAATTCCGCCACCTGGCCGGCACCGAGCTGGCCGTTGTAGCTGACGTTGGTGAAGCGCACCGTGCCGGTGCTGCCGCTGGCGGTGGCGTTCCAGGTGTTGGTGACGCTCGCGCCACCGGGCAGGGTCGTGCTGACGGTCCAGCCGGTGGTGCCGGAGGAGCCGGCGGTGACCCGTACGGAGGCGGTGAAGCCCCCGGTCCACTGGTTCACCGTGACGGTGGCGGAGCAGCCGCTACCGCCGGGCGGTGGCGTGGTCGGGGTCGCGGGGGAGTGGTGGGGGTGGCCGGGGGAGTGGTCGGCGGCGGCGTGGTGGGCGGCGTCGTGCCGTCGAACTGGGTGAAGAAGCTCCACACCACCGGTCGGGTCCAGGACTTCTCGCCGGGCGCGTAGGGGTCGGCGGTGCCGTCCACGGCGTTGGGGGCGTGCCCGCCGTCGAACGGCGCCCAGGCGACCGGGTATCCGGCCCGGCAGCCCGAGTAGTAGGTGATGGTGTGCGTCAGGCTGCCCTGCGCCGGCTCCGGCGGGTTCTGCGGGGTGCAGCCGTTGTTGCGGACGAACCGGTCGCGCAGCGACCGCCCGGTCGCGATGGGGAGCACGCTGTCCCGCAGCCCGTGGATGCCGATGTACGCGATCGGCTGGGTGCCGCCGTTGCAGCCGCTGAGCTGGCCGCCGGAGTAGACGGCGACGGCGCGGAAGACGGTGGCGCGGGCGCAGGCGATGGCGTAGCTCATGCCGCCGCCGTAGCTGAAGCCCATGGCGAACCGCTGGGTGGTCTCGACGCACAGGGCGGACTCGATCTGGCGCATCATGTCGTCGACGAATGTCAGGTCCCGGTCGCCGCTGTTGGCCCAGCCGTTGCCGATGCCCTGCGGTGCGACGAAGATCGCGCTGTTGTTCGACAGCGCCCGGATGCCGTAGTACGACCAGGGATAGCCGCTGGTGCCGCCCGAGTCGACGTCGTTGGCGGTGCCACCGTTCCAGTGGAAGCCGAAGATCAGCTTGTAGGGGTGGTTGCGGTCGTAGTTGTCGGGGATCCGCAGGATGTACGAGCGGTTCTGGCCGCCGCTGGAGATGGTGCGGTTGCCGCTGGTCAGCGTGGGTGCCTTGCCGCAGCCGGCGGTCGCCGCGAGCGGGGTGACGTCGTTGGCGTACGCGGGCGGGCTGGCTCCGGCGGTGATCGCGGCACCGCCCAGCGTGAGGGCGAGCGTCGCCGCTGCCGCGACGATGCCGGCCGCGAGTCGGTGTCTCGACATCAGGGGAACTCCTTCGACGTCAGCGTGGTGGTGGGGGGTGTGACTTGCCCGCCTGCCCGGCGCGGACGGCGGCGGTCGTGGGGTGACCCGGTCGCGCCGGTGGTGGGTCACCGGATCGGGACAGGCGTTCACATTCATCGATGATTACGAACGTAATCCGTATGACGTATGATGTCAACGAGCGGGCGGTCGGTGGTGGCCACGGAGCGGGTCCGAGGCGTGCCGGTCCGGAGCCCGGCCAGGCGGGCACCGGGTGCGCGACGACGGGGCCGGCGACGCGGACCGGTCCGCATCGCCGGCCCCGTCGTCGTGGGCCCGTGCCGGCGTCAGCCGGGAGGGTGGTTCACCAGGTCAGGGGCAGGGTGTTGACGAACCGGGTGAGCGCGCCGGCGAGGAGCTGGTCGTCGCGGCGGGAGGGGTGCCAGTCGCAACCGAGCTTGTCCAGCCCCAGCGCGTTGTCGTCGTAGTAGAGCGAGCGGATCCGGGTGTCGCCCCGGCTGGTGCGGGTCTGCACGATCTGCTGGACTGAGCTGGCGAGCGCCGTGGTGGGGGACAGGTCGGGGTAGGTGAGCACGATGAACGTGTCGGGGCCGTACCGGCTGCGCAGCTTGTCGATGAACGCCAGGTAGGCGGTCCGGTAGTCGGCGGCGAGCTGGTCGACGGTGGACCAGCGCTCACCGGGGTTGAGGGCGGTGGAGAAGTCGTTGATGCCCAGCCCGACCACGACCAGCTGCGGCTTCCAGGTGCCCGGGTTCTGCCACGTCGTGCTGTTCCACAGGGCCTGGAGATCGGTCTCGTAGTAGGTGCGGAAGTTGTCCGTGCCGCCACCGTTGTAGTTGCGCACCATGCCGAGGCCGGACCAGGCGATGAGCTGGTAGTCGGCGTTCAGGCTCTGCGCGGTCAGCGCGCCGAAGGTGACGTCGGCGTTGGAGTTGCGGGTGACCCCGCCGTTGCTGTTGCAGTCCCGGGTGGTCGACATGTTGCCGTACCCGGCGGTCCAGGAGTCGCCGATGAACTCGATCTGCCGACTGCGCGGGGCGGGTCTGGCCAGGATCGCACCGCCGGAGGCGGCGACCAGACCACCGAACTCGCCGGCGGCCCACGGGCTCTCGGTGCGCTTGGCCAGTCGTACGGTGTGCTCGGTGTTGGCGAGGTTGCGCACCCAGTAGGTGGTCCGACCCGGGGTGACCAGGGTGGCGACGGTCGCCCCGTCGATCTGCACGACGTAGTCGTTCTGCGCGTCGTTGAGGACGATCCCGACCCCGGTGCCGCGGAACCGGCCCTCGAAGTAGACGCCGGGCCAGGTGTACTGCGCGCTGCTGCCGACCGCCTTGACCCGCCCGACCGTCGACGTCTGGTCCAGCGCCCCGGATGCCGGCGGCGCGGTGGTCGGCGGCACCGTCGTGGGCGGCGCGGTGGTCGGTGGTGCGGTGGTGGGCGGCGTGGTCGTCGGCGGCGCGGTGGTGGGCGGCGCGGTCGGGCTGGTGGTACGCCCGGTGCACGGCACCCCGTTGAGGGCGAAGTCGACAGGCACCGGGTTCGCCGCGTTGTTCCATGAGGCGCCGAAGCCGAACTGGGTGCTCGCCCCGGAGCCGAGGGTGCCGTTCCAACCGGCATTGGTGACCGTGACCCGACCGGCGGACTGGGTCACCGTGCCGTTCCACAGCTGGTCGATCACCTGCCCTGCGGAAAAGGACCAGGTCAGCCGCCAACCGGTGAGCGGATCGCCGAGGTTGGTGAGGTCGACGCTCGCGCCGAACCCGCCCGGCCACTGGTTCGTGACCGTGTAGGTGACCCGACAGCCGGCAGCTGCCTGGGCGGGTACGGTGCCGACGAGCGCGGCAGTGGCGGCGACGGTGGCGGTGGCGAACAGCGACACCGCCAACCGGAACCGGGAACGGGTGAGTCGCATCGATGGTCCTTCCGCGAGGGTGGCGGCGACTGTTGTCGGCCGTGGTTCGGGGCGGCTGCACCGGATCTCCCGTTCGGGGCGGTGGCCGCGCAGGCGTCGAGGGGATGCGCCGGGTGGTGGCGTGCCGCCAACGGCCCTGATCCGCCGTCGGTCGACTCGCGTCTGTTGGTGTCGTGCGGTGTCTCGTCCGCAGCCAGCCCGGCTCCGCAGGCATTATCCCGCCCGGCTTTCACGTCCGTCAATCGAGACGGTCGTCGTGCGGGGCGTCGGCCGGTGGCGTCCCGGCCGTACCCGGACCGGAAATTTAGCGAGATCCATCTATATTGACGTCGGGCGTCGGCAGCGGCAGGATCGCGGCACCACCCCCGTGATCTGCCCTGGAGGCGTCATGCCCCGTCCCCGTCTGCCGCTGCTGCGGGCCGCCACCCGGACGGTCGCGCTCGCCGCGGCCACCGCCGGTGTGCTGTCCGTCGCCGCCGCGCCCGCCACCGCCGCCGTCCCCACCGGCCGCTACGTCGCGCTCGGCGACTCGTACACGTCCGGTCCGCTGATCCCCACCCAGGTCGACCGGAACTGCCTGCGCTCCAACCGCAACTACCCGTCCCTGGTCGCCGCGTCCGCCGGCTCCTCGTCGTTCACGGACGTGAGCTGCTCCGGGGCCACCACGGACGACATCCGCTACGGCAGCGGCACGCTGCCCCCGCAGCTCACCGCGGTCACCCCGGACACCGCCCTGGTGACGGTGCAGATCGGCGGCAACGACATCGGCTTCTCCAGCATCATCGGCGACTGCGCGCAGGCGAGCTTCAGCAGTCCGCTCGGCTCGCCGTGCAAGAACCTCTACACCGCCGGCGGCACCGACCAGTTGCAGGCCCGGATCACCGCCACCGCGCCGAAGGTGACCGCCGTGCTCCAGGCGGTCCGCCAGGCGGCGCCCGGCGCGCGGATCGTGGTGCTCGGATACCCGGCGATCGTGCCGGACTCCGGGTACGGCTGCTGGCCACTGGTCCCGATCGCCTACCAGGACGTGCCGTACCTGCGGGGGGTGGCCAAGTCGCTCAACGCGATGCTGGCCGGTGCCGCCGCCGCCAACGACGCCGTCTACGCCGACGTCTACACCCCGTCGATCGGACGCGACACCTGCAAGAGCAGCGGCACCCGGTGGGTGGAGGGGCTGCTGCCGGAGAACGCCGCCGCGCCCTTCCACCCGAACGCCCGGGGCGAGCAGGGCATGGCCACCGCACTGCTGGCCACCTTGGACGACTGAACTGACCGCACCCTGCTCACGCCGGTACGGCGGTGCGTCCGCCCGGCGGGGACCCCCCGGTCCTGAGCTGTCGGATCCCGGAGTCGGGGCCGACGTCATGACCGGGGGGCCCGCCGTTGCGGGGGACACCCGTCAGGCCACGGCGCATTCCTGGCCGTTGAGGGTGAACCCGGTCGGCTTGGCGTTGCCGCCGGACCAACTGGAGATGAAGCCGAAGTTGGCGCTGCCACCGGGGCTGATGGTGCCGTTCCAGCCCACGTTCGTGGCGGTGACCTGGGCCCCGCTCTGCGTGTAGGTGGCACCCCACGCCTGGTTGAGCTGCTGGCCGTTGGCGAACGACCAGCGCAGGCTCCAGCCGTCGACCGCCGTGGTGCCGGTGTTGCGGACGATCACCTCGGCCTGGAACCCGTCCGGCCACTGGCTGCTGATCGCGTACGTGACCTGGCAGGACGCGGTCGACGGCGGCGGCGTGGTCGGGGCCGGGGTGGTCGGGGCCGGCGTGGTGGGCGTCGGGGCGGGGTGGTCGGGGTGGGGGTGCTGGTCGCGCCGCTGACCCGGTAGACGACCGTCCCGTGACCCGGCACGCTGGCCGAGATGGCCCCGGAGGTGGTGCTGGTCGTGTTGGCCCACGCGTCACGCAGGGTGAACGAGCCGCCCGACAGCCCGATCGCGGCGGCGGTGGTGCTGATCGTGGTGGCGGCCGTCCCCTGGTTGAACAGGGCGACGGCGACGTCGCCGTTGGCGAGCCGCTTGGCCAGCACCCGGCGGGTGCCGTCGAAGGAGACCTGGCTGGCCTGGAGCGCGAGCGGGTCCTGGCTGATGCCGAGGAGATTGGCGTTCTTCAGGATCGTCTGGGTCGCCGCGTTCATGTTGCGCAGGTCGTTCCCGGCGATCATCGGTGAGGCCAGGATGGCCCAGAGCGCGAAGTGGCTGCGCATCTCGGTGTCGGTCATGCCACCGCGGCCGACCTCCATCATGTCCATGTCGTTGAACGCGCCGGGCTTGGCCCGCGCCGCGAGCGGCACGGTGACGTCGACGATGTTCTGGATGCCCATCGGGTAGCCGTTGGTCTGGCCGCTGTTCCAGGTGTTGGTGATGTCCTCGGTGGTGCGCCACATGTTCGACACGTCGCCCCAGTTGCGCTGCGGCCCGGTCTTGGAGTGGATGCTGTTCGAGTTGATGCTCAGCACGATGGGTCGACCGGCCGCGGCCAGCCCGTCGCGCATCTTGGCGAAGGCCCGCACCTGGTCGTCGATGCTGCCGCTGGGCGAGCACCAGTCGTACTTCAGGTAGTCGACGCCCCAGGCGGCGAACTGCCGGGCGTCCTGGGCCTCGCGGCCCTGGGAGCCGGTGGCGCCGGGGTAGGAGTTGAAGTACTGGGCGCAGGTCTTGTCCAGCGGCGCCTGGTAGATGCCGAACTTCAGCCCCCGGGCGTGGATGTAGTCGCCGAGCGCCTTCATGCCGGAGGGGAACCGGGTCGGGTCACCCTGGAGGTTGCCGGCCGAGTCCCGGTTCGGGTTCATCCAGCAGTCGTCGACCACGACGTACTGGTAGCCGGCGTCCTTCATGCCGGAACTGACCATCGCGTCGGTCATCTGCCGGATCAGCGCCTCGCTGATGTTGCAGCCGAAGGTGTTCCAGCTGTTCCACCCCAGCGGCGGGGTGCGGGCCACCCCGTTGTCCAGGGCCAGCGCCGGGGAGGTCCGCAGCACCACCGCCGGGCCCGCCACCAGCAGCAGCCCGGCCGCCAGGGCGGTCAGCAGGCGACGCCTGCGGGTAGATGGTCTTCTCATGTTCTTCCGTCCGTTCCACTCGGGGATCATGTGTGCCGGCAGGGGGCGGGACGCGTCGTCGCCACCTCGGCCGGCCCGGGGGCGGACCGAGGCGGCGACGACACGTCCGGTGCCGGTCAGCTCGTGGTGCAGGTGAGGTTCGTCGGCGCGTTGTTGGTGCCGCTCACCGTGCCGATGAAGCCGAACGTGGTGGAGGCACCGGCGGCCAGCGCCCCGTTGTAGTCGACGTTCTTCACGGTCACGTTCGCGCCGCTCTGGGTGTGCGACCCGCCCCAGATCTGGCTGACGGTCTGTCCGTTGGGGAACGTCCAGGACACCGTCCAGCCCCGGATCGCGGTCGCGCCGGCGGTCACGGTGACCTCGGCCTGGAAGCCACCCGACCACGAGCCCGTCACCGCGTACGTCGCCCGTGCTCCCGAGGGTGCGGGCGAGCTGGTGGTCGGGACCGGGGTCGTCGGCGGTGGGGTCGTCGGCGGCGGGGTGGTCGGGACGGGGGTGGTCGGCGTGGGGGTCGGAGTCAGCGTCGGGGTCGGCGTCACGCCCGGCCGGGCCGCCCGGTAGGTGTGCCCGGCGCGGACGGTGAACTGGACGACGTCGGTCTCCGGGCGGGTGGTGGCCGGTGCGCTGCCGTCGGCGACATCGACGAGGGTGAAGCTGCCGGTGAACAGCCGCGACCGCACCCGCAGCGTGCCGTCGCGGTCGGCGCGGATACCGATCTCGTCGGGCTGCCCGCTGCTCCACGCCACCCCGACGGTGTAGCCGCCGCGCCCCCGCAGGCCGGCGACCTGGCCGGTGGGCCAGGCGCTGGGCAGCGCGGGCAGCACGTTCAGCTCACCGGTGTGGCTGTGCAGCAGCATCTCGGCGATGCCGGACGTGGCGCCGAAGTTGCCGTCGATCTGGAACGGCGGGTGCAGGTCGAACATGTTCGGGGCGAGCCGGTCGGTGCGCACCAGGTCCTTCAGCAGCTTGTGGGCGCGGGCGCCGTCCTCCAGCCGGGCCCAGAAATTGATCTTCCAGGCGAGGGACCAGCCGGTCCCGTCGTCGCCCCGCAACTCCAGGGTCTTGCGGGCGGCCTCGTACAGGGACGGGGTGCCCCGCTTGGTGATCTGGTTGCTGGGGTGCAGTCCGTACAGGTGCGAGACGTGCCGGTGGTTCCGCTCGGTCTCCACCCAGTCGGCCAGCCACTCCTGCACGTTGCCCCGCGAACCCACCCGGTTCGGGGGCAGCCGGTCCTTGGCGGTGCGTACCTGCGACCGGAAGGTGGTGTCCACGCCGAGGGTCTCGCTGGCGCGGGCGGCGGCGTCGAAGAGGTCCCGCAGGATCTGGTTGTCCATCGTCGGCCCGGCGCAGACGCTGGCGTTCGAGTGGTGCGGCAGCTCCGGTGAGTTCGACGGGTTCGTCACCAGGTAACCCAGCGTCGGGTGGGCGACCAGGGTGTCGAGGAAGAACTGCGCGGCGCCCTTGAGCGCCGGGTAGTTGGCCTGGAGGAAGCCCAGGTCACCGGTGAACAGGTAGTGGTCCCAGATCAGGGTGCCCAGCCACGCGCCACCGGTCTGCCACATGCCCCACAGCGCCCCGTCCACCACCGACGCGCCCCGCCAGGCGTCGGTGTTGTGGTGGGTGACCCAGCCACCCGCGCCGTACTGCGCCTGGGCGACCCGGGCACCGGTCACCGTCAGGTCCTTGACCATGTCGAAGACCGGCAGGAAACACTCGGCGAGGTTGGTGGTGTCGGCCGGCCAGTAGTTCATCGGCAGGTTCGCGTTGATCGTGTACTTCGAGTCCCAGGACGGCGTCAGCGAGTCGTTCCAGATGCCCTGCAGGTTCGCCGGCTGGGTGCCCGGCCGCGACGACGAGATGAGCAGGTACCGCCCGAACTGGAACAGCAGCGCGGCGAACTGCGGGTCGTTGCTGCTCGCGTGCTGGGCGATCCGTACGTCGGTCGTCTGGTCGGCCGCGGCCGTCCGACCCAGGTTGATGCTCACCCGGTTGAACAGCGCCTGGTAGTCGGCGAGGTGCCGGCTGCGCAGCTGCTCGATGGCGACGCCCTTGGCGGCGTTGAGCCGGGTGCGGGCGATGCCCTGGTAGTCGCCGTTGACGGTGCGGTAGTTGACGTAGCTGGAGCCGATCGAGATCAGGATGGTCACGCTGGTGGCCCCGGACACCCGCAGGGTGCCCCCGGAGCTGCTGACCGTGCCACCGGTCGCGGCGGCGTTGGCCAGGGCCAGGAACCGCACCGAGCCGGTGACCCCCTCCTGGCTGCCGGAGATGCCGTCCAGCCCGATGGTGGCGGAATCCGGGCTCGACACGGTGGTGCGCTGCGGGCTGTCGAAGGTGGCGGAGAACGTGATCGCGTTGGCCCGGTCGGCGGTCAACCGCACCACGATCACCTGGTCGGCTGCGCTGGCGAACACCTCCCGCTGGTGCCGTACCCCGTTGAGCAGGTAGGTCGTGGTGACCGTGGCGGTGGTCAGGTCGAGGGTCCGGACGTACTGGCTCGTCCCGCTGGCCGAGCCGAAGGCCAGCCGCAGGTTGCCCACGGTCTGGTAGGCGAGCTGGCCGCCCGGGTTGCCCATCATGGTCTGGTTGATCAGGTCCTGCGCCGAGGTCCACTGGTCGGCGAAGACCCGCCGCCGGATCTCGGCCAGGTTGGCCGCCCCCCGGGTGTTGGCCGAGTCGTACGGGCCGCCGGCCCAGACGGTGTCCTCGTTGAGCTGGAGCCGCTCGGTGTCGACGTTGCCGAACACCATCGCGCCGAGCCGTCCGTTGCCGATCGGCAGCGCGCGGAGCCAGTCGGTGCCGGCTCCCTCGTCGTACCACAGGGCCAGGTCGTTGGCGGCCAACACCTGGGGCGGTGCGACCGAGTCGGCGCGGGCGGTGGCGGTCCAGGCGACCGGGACCAGCGCGGCACCGGCCCCTGCCGCTCCTGCCTTGAGGACGTTCCTTCGGGTCACTTCAGACATGATCACTCCCAGCAGTGCGGATCAGGGACGGGTGCGGGTGGGGGGACGGGCGTCGCCGCCGGGCCGGGTGCTCAACCGTCACGCCCGGCCCGCCGTGGCCGGCGCATCGGTGCTGGCCGGACGTCGTGCCATGGCATGACTCCTGTCGGTGCTACGCAGTGGTGGTCCGACCGCAGGGCAGGGTGGGACGGCCGTCGTCGTGGTCCCGGGACGGGGACACGGCCGATCGCCAACCGGCCCGAGTCGGTGTTTCGATCAGCCGGCAACGGGATACGCCGCTGTGAGCGTTAACAGGTGCGGCCCCTCGCACCCTGACGTCGACATCCGCGAATGCCGTGACGGCGCGTCGAGCTCCCGGCGGCGCACCATCTCGCCTTATATGGACTCTCGTGGATTCGCGGGGTCCCGTCAAGATATGACGGCCATGTTGCGCGAATGTTCCTGCCGGGTACCGGCGGTCCGGCCGGCCGGCCGTGTCCCGTCGCGCCGGGTGGGTGGACGCCCGGTGCCGTCGGGGGAGCTACCGACTCGGGCCCGGGGTGCGGGGTTTCTTGCCAGCTCAGGGCGCTGTCCTGGCGGGGTGCCGGTGGGTGCGCCGCCGGGGGTGGGGGTGTGCCGGCAGCCGGGGACCTTGAACCCCGGGCGGGTCTTCCGTAGCATTCGGGTCGCGAAATGTTATCGCAAACATTTCTGGACCGTGGCAGCGTCGCGGGCCCACAGGCACCGTCCACTGTGGTGAAATTCCCCTCAGGGAGGTGATGCCCGGTGTCCGCCGGACCGTCCTACCGCAATCCGGTCGTCCCCGGTTTCCACCCCGACCCGAGTGTCTGTCGGGTGGGCGAGGACTACTACCTGGTCTGCTCCAGCTTCGAGTACTTCCCCGGCGTACCCCTGCTGCACAGCCGTGACCTGGTCAACTGGCGGCAGATCGGCAACATCCTGGACCGGCCGGGCCAGTGCGAACTGCCCCCGGACGCCGAGGCGTCCCGGGGCATCTTCGCGCCGACCCTGCGCCACCACGACGGACGGTTCTGGCTGATCACCACCAACGTCAGCCTGGGGCGGCACCTCATCGTCACCGCGCCGCACCCCGACGGCCCCTGGTCCGACCCGGTCTATCTCGACCTGCCGCACGTCGACCCCTCGCTGGCCTGGGACGACGACGGCAACTGCTGGCTGACCACCTCCGGGGTGGACGCCTACCGGATCGACCCGGAGACGGGGGAGGTGCTGGAGGGCCCGATCGCGCTGTGGTCGGGCACCGGCGGCCAGTACCCCGAGGCGCCGCACCTCTACCGGATCGACGGCTGGTGGTACCTGCTGCTCTCCGAGGGTGGCACGCACACCGGCCACGCCGTCTCCGTCGCCCGCTCGCGCAGCCCGCGCGGCCCGTTCACCCCCGCGCCCACCAACCCGATCCTGACCCACCGCAGCAGTGACCGCCCGGTGCAGGCCACCGGGCACGCCGACCTGGTCCAGGCCGTCGACGGCAGCTGGTGGCTGGTCCTGCTGGGCATCCGGGCCAAGGGCCACTGGCCGCCCTACCACGTCCTCGGCCGCGAGACCTTCCTCGCCCCGGTGCGCTGGGTCGACGGCTGGCCGGTCGTCGACCCGGTCGAGGAGCTCACCGTGGCACCCGCCGGCAGCGCCCCGGCCGGTGCCGCCCCGCCCGACCCGGGCGACCACCACGACGACTTCGACGCGACCACCCTGGCACCGGAGTGGATCTCGCCCCGCCGCCGACCCGCCGACTCCTGGTCGCTGACCGCCCGGCCGGGCTGGCTCACCCTGCATGCCGAGGGCGCGACGCTAGACCTGGCCGGCGCGACGATCGTGGCGCTGCGGCAACGGCACCACGACTGCCGGGCCAGCGTCCGGGTGGACCCGGGCGACGGCACCGCCGGGCTCACCATCCGGATCGACGAGGCGCACCACTACGACCTGGAGGTAGGGGCCGGCACGGTCCGGGTCGTCGGCCGGGTCGGGCCGTTCCGGCAGGTGTTCGCCACCCGTGCCGTGCCGCCGGGCCCGCTCGTGCTGACGATCGCCACCCGCACCGACGACGTCTTCCCGCCGACCGTGACGTCCGCCGCCGAACTGGCGGCCGGAACCGCACCCCGGGGGGTACGCGCCGCCGGCTGCGACATGGTCACCTTCGAGGTGGCCGGCCCGACCGGCCCGACCGTGCTGGCCGAACTGGACGGGCGCTACCTGTCCACCGAGGTCGCCGCCGGCTTCACCGGCCGGGTCATCGGCATGTACGTCACGCAGGGCAGCGCCGCGTTCGACTGGTTCGCGTACCGGCCGGTGGCGGAGCGCGCCGGTGCCGGGCCCGTGGGCGCTACCGGGCCGTCGGTGGAGCCCGCACCGTAGACTTCGTCCCGTGATCGAGGAAGGTCGACGCCGTGGCTCGCGCAAGCCCCGGCGGGGCGACCTGCCCATCGCCACCATCGCCGAACTCGCCGGGGTGTCCCCGCCGACGGTGTCCAAGGTGCTCAACGGCCGCCGGGGGGTGGGCGAGCAGACCCGGCAGCGGGTGGAGGCGTTGCTACGCGACCACGGCTACCGCCGCCGACCGGCCGGTGGCGTGGCACCCTGCATCGAGGTGGTCTTCCACCAGATGCTCTCCTCGATCGCCATGCCGATCCTGCGCGGGGTCCAGGAGGTCGCCGGCCCCCGCGACCACACGGTCGGCTTCACCGACGTGCACCACCGCCTGCGGGCCGGGCAGCCCTGGGTGGAGTCGCTGCTGCTGCGCCAACCGGCCGCCGTGATCACGGTGTTCTCGCTTCTCACAGCCGAGGACGGGGCGCGGTTCAGCGCCGCCGGCATTCCGTTGGTGGCGGTCGATCCGATCGGCGACCTGTTTCCCGTCCCCGCCGTCGGGTCGAGCAACTGGAGCGGGGCGCTGTCCGCCACCCGGCATCTCCTGGATCTCGGCCACCGGCGGATCGGGGTGCTCAACGGTCCGGTCGGGGACCTGTCGGCGCGGGCCCGCCGGGACGGCTTCCGCGCCGCGTTGGACTACGCGGGTGTCCCATTCGACGAGCGCCTCGAACGCGGCGGGGTGTTCACCTTCGAGGAGGGCCGACGCCTCGCCGCCGAGCTGCTCGGCCGGCCGGAGCCGCCCACCGCCGTCGTCTGCGGCAACGACCTGCAGGCGTTGGGCGTCTATGCGGCGGCCCGGGAGGTCGGACTGCGGATTCCCGACGAGCTCAGCGTCGTGGGCTTCGACGACGTCGACGAGGCGGCCTGGCTGGCGCCGCCGCTGACCACGGTGCGGCAGCCGTTCGGGGAGATCGGGGCCACCGCCGCCCGGCTCGCGTTGACCCTGGCCGACGGCCACCCGCTCACCCAGGACCGCTACGAACTCGGCACCTCGCTCGTGGTGCGGGGCAGCACCGCCGTACCACGGTCCCGCTGACCCCGGGCGGGTCGCGGACCCGTGCGCCGTGCCGTCGGCAACAGGTGCCGTCGGTCCCGGGCGGTGGCGGCCCCGCCGGTCCGCCCAGCTCCTGTGCTGCCGGTCCGCCCTGTGCCTGTGCTGCCGGTCCGCCCAGTGCCTGTGCGGTCGGGGGTCGCCCTGTTCCTGTGCTGCCGGGGGTCGGCCGGTGCCCGTGCCGCCGGGGGTTGCCGGTTTGCCCGATTCGCCCGCCGGTGTCATCCGGTGGGGGGACATGGGTCGACGCGCCGCAGCTAAACTTGATTTGTTCCAGAACAGCGGGCTAGGGTCGTGCCATGACGGCCGACCTCGAGGCACAGTTGCGGGCGGCATCGCTGCGCGTGACCCGGCCCCGACTGGCCGTGCTCGCCGCGCTGCGCGACCACCCGCACGTCGACACCGACACGGTGATCGCGCTGGTCCGGGCCGACCTGCCCACGGTCTCCCACCAGGCGGTCTACGACGTGCTGCGGGCGCTCACCGACGCCGGCCTGGTGCGCCGCATCCAGCCGGGGCGGGCGACCGCCCGCTACGAGTCACGGGTGGGGGACAACCACCACCACGTCGTGTGCCGCTCCTGCGGTGCGATCGCCGACGTCGACTGCGCCGTCGGTCACGTTCCTTGCCTCACCGCCTCCGACGATCACGGTTTCGTGGTCGACGAGGCGGAGGTCGTCTACTGGGGCACCTGCCCCGACTGCGCGGCCGACCGCACCTCCCAGTGATCCACCAGTTCGGAAGGAAGCACATGAGCGACACCCAGGACAACGCTCCCGCCAGCGCGCAGGGCGTGGACCAGAAGGCGGCGGCCGGTTGCCCGGTCGCGCACGACTCGGTGACCGCGCACGGCAGCGAGAGCGAGAACCCGGCGATCGACTCGCCGACGCCGAAGACCGGTGGGCGTCCGCGTACCAACCGGGACTGGTGGCCCAACCAGCTCGACCTCTCGGTCCTGCACGCCCACTCGGCCAAGGGCAACCCGCTGGGGGAGGACTTCAGCTACGCCAGGGAGTTCGCCAAGCTCGACGTCGAGGCGCTCAAGCGGGACATCACCGAGGTGCTCACCACCTCGCAGGACTGGTGGCCGGCCGACTTCGGCCACTACGGCGGCCTGATGATCCGGATGAGCTGGCACGCCGCCGGCACGTACCGGATCGAGGACGGCCGTGGGGGCGCCGGTGACGGCGGGCAGCGGTTCGCGCCGCTGAACAGCTGGCCGGACAACGCCAACCTGGACAAGGCCCGCCGGCTGCTCTGGCCGGTCAAGCAGAAGTACGGCCAGCAGATCTCCTGGGCCGACCTGCTCGTGCTTGCCGGCAACGTGGCCCTGGAGTCGATGGGCTTCACGACCTTCGGTTTCGGCTTCGGCCGGCAGGACGTCTGGGAGCCGGAGGAGATCTTCTGGGGCCCGGAGGACACCTGGCTCGGCGACGAGCGCTACGCCTCCGAGAGTGAGATGGCGGCCGGCGTCGGGGCGACCGAGATGGGCCTCATCTACGTCAACCCGGAGGGTCCCCGGGGCAACGCCGACCCGCTCGCGGCGTCGCACTTCATCCGGGAGACCTTCCGCCGGATGGCGATGAACGACGAGGAGACCGTCGCCCTCATCGCCGGCGGCCACACCTTCGGCAAGACCCACGGCGCCGGCATCGCCGACGACCACGTCGGCCCCGAGCCCGAGGGCGCCCCGCTGGAGGCGCAGGGCCTGGGCTGGCTGAGCACCCACGGCAGCGGCAAGGGTGGCGACACCATCACCAGTGGTCTGGAGGTCACCTGGACCGACCGGCCGACGCAGTGGAGCAACCGCTTCTTCGAGATCCTCTTCGGCTACGAGTGGGAGCTGACCACCAGCCCCGGCGGGGCGAAGCAGTGGGTCGCCAAGGACGCCGAGGCGATCATCCCGGACGCGCACGACCCGGCCAAGAAGCACAAGCCGACGATGCTCACCACCGACCTGTCGCTGCGCGTCGACCCGGCGTACGAGAAGATCTCGCGGCGCTTCCTGGAGCACCCGGACGAGTTCGCCCTGGCGTTCGCCAAGGCCTGGTACAAGCTGCTGCACCGGGACATGGGCCCGGTCAGCCGCTTCCTCGGCCCGTGGGTCGCCGAGCCGCAGCTCTGGCAGGACCCGGTGCCGGCCGTCGACCACGAGCTGGTGTCCGACGCCGACGTCGCCGCCCTCAAGGCGAAGGTCCTCGACTCCGGCCTGACCACCGCGCAGCTGGTCGCCACCGCGTGGGCCTCTGCGGCGACCTTCCGGCACACCGACAAGCGCGGTGGCGCCAACGGCGCGCGGATCCGCCTCGAGCCGCAGCGCAGCTGGGAGGTCAACCAGCCCGAGCAGCTCGCGACGGTGCTGGGCACGCTGGAGGGGATCCAGCGGGAGTTCAACGCCGCCGGTGCGGCCAAGATCTCCCTCGCGGACCTGATCGTGCTGGCCGGCTCGGCGGCCGTGGAGCGGGCGGCCCGCGAGGCGGGTGTCGAGGTGACCGTGCCGTTCCGGGCCGGCCGCACCGACGCCAGCCAGGAGGAGACGGACGTCGAGTCCTTCGCCGTGATGGAGCCGCGTGCCGACGGGTTCCGCAACTACCTGCGTCCGGGTGAGAAGACCCAGCCGGAGGTGCTGCTCGTCGACCGGGCGTACATGCTCAACCTGACCGCGCCGGAGATGACCGTCCTCGTCGGCGGTCTGCGGGCCCTCGGCAACAACGTCGGCGGCACGGCGCACGGCGTGCTCACCGACCGGCCGGGCGTGCTCACCAACGACTTCTTCGCCAACCTGCTCTCGCCGGGCACCCGGTGGCGGGCGTCGGAGTCCGACGAGCACGTCTACGAGATCCGGGACCTGGCCACCGACGAGGTGAAGTGGACCGCCACCGCGGTCGACCTCATCTTCGGGTCCAACTCCCAGCTGCGGGCCCTCGCCGAGGTCTACGCCAGCCAGGACGCGGGCACCAAGTTCGTGACCGACTTCGTGGCGGCCTGGACCAAGGTCATGGAGCTGGACCGGTTCGACCTGTCCTGACCCCAGGTTCCCTGAAGGGCCCCGGCCGATCGACGATCGGCCGGGGCCCGTTCCGGTTCGGGGGCGGGTGAACCCACTTCATATTGGACAAAAGCTGCCAAAGCGCCATATAGTCTCTTCCGTGTATTTCCTGGCAGCCCTGGTCAGCCCGTTGCTGCTCGTCGGTGGCGTCGCGCCGCCCGGCGTGGCACCCGTCGCCCGTGTGCAGGCGATGGCGCTGGTGGTCGGGCTGGACATCACCGTGCCCCCTACGGCCAGCCTCGGTGCGGGCCTGGCGGGGACCACCCTCAGTCGCTCGTTGGGCACCGTCACCGTGGCGGACACCCGGACGACCAACCCCAACACCTGGACGGCCACCGTGTCCGCCACGGCGTTCATCACCGGCGGGGGTGGCCCGGCCCAGACCATCGCCACCACCCAGGTCTCCTACTGGTCGGGCCCGGTGACCAAGCAGAACGGTGGGGGTACCAAGGTGCCTGGTCAGGCCACCGCAGCCCAGGCGGTGACGCTTACCGTGCCACGGATCGCGTTCAGCAAGACCACGGGCAACCAGCGAAACAGCGTGAGCTGGGCGCCCACCCTCCGCGTGGCGATCCCCGCCGGAGCGGTGACGGGCGTCTACTCCGGCACCATCACACACTCTGTCGCCTAATGGGTGATTTGACGCTAATGCAACCTATGGGCTTTTTGAGTGTTTAGCGTGGAGGCATGAAGAAGTCATTGCTCGCCCTGGCCGCCGGGGCGGCGGTGCTCGCCGTAGCGTCGCCCGCCGCCGCCGCCCCGTCGGGCGACACCATCGTCACCTTCACCGTGTCGACCGCCAACCTGGACATCGCCGTGCCCGCCTCGGTGAACCTGGGCGCGGCCTTCGCCGGCTCCACCATCACCGGCTCGCTCGGCAACGTCACGGTCACGGACAGCCGGGCGGCGCTCTCGGCGACCTGGACCGCGTCGGTCACCAGCACCTCGTTCACCACCGGTGCGGGCTCGGGTGAGGAGACCATCCTGCCCAACCTGGTGGAGTACTGGTCCGGGCCGGCGCTGTCCACCACGGGCACCGGCACCTTCGTGCCCGGTCAACCCACCGTGGCCGACGCGGTGACGCTCAACCTGCCCCGGACGGCCTTCTCCAAGACCTCCGGCAGCGGCAACAACTCGGCCACCTGGGACCCCAGCCTCCGGATCACCATTCCGCCCGCAGCCGTCGGCGGACTCTACTCGGGGGTGATCACCCATTCGGTGGCCTGACCGACTCCGTGTCGTGATCCTGGCCGTCACCGTCCTGGTGGCGGCCGGGACACCGGCGATTGCCGCGTCGCCGTCGCCGCAGCCGAGCCCGAGCTTCAGCGGGCCGGCCGCGGCGGTCGGCATCCGGCTGCTCGACGCCCCGGTGAACCGGCGCGACGACAGCCGCGCGCACAAGTACATCGTCGACCACGTCCACCCCGGGACGACCATCAGGCGGCGGATCGTGGTGGAGAACGTCTCGGAGGTCGAGCGGAAGATCGCCGTCTACGCCGCCGCCGCCGAGATCGACCGCACCGGCTTCGTCTTCGCACCCGACCGGACGCCCAACGAGCTGAGCAGCTGGATCACCGTCGACCGCGACGAGGTGGAGCTGGAGCCCGACGACGAGGCGGTGCTCACGGTGACCATCACGGTGCCGAAGAAGGCATCCGCCGGGGAACGGTACGCGGTCATCTGGGCCGAGGTGTCCACCACCGACGGCGCGAACGTCCGCAACATCGGTCGGGCCGGAATCCGGGTGTACCTGTCGGTCGGGCCGGGCGGCGAGCCGCCGTCGGGCTTCGAGGTGTCGGGGCTCACCGGCGACCGCGACGGCGACGGCGCACCGGTGGTGACCGCCGAGGTGCGCAACACCGGGCAGCGGGCGCTGGATCTCGCCGGCCAGCTACGCCTCACCGACGGCCCGGGTGGGCTGTCGGTCGGGCCGGTGCGCGCCGAGGCGGACACGCTTGCCCTCGGCGCCACCACCACCGTACGCGTGGTGCTGGACCCCCGACTGCCGGACGGCCCGTGGGCCGCCCGGCTCGACCTCGCCAGCGGGTGGACCAAGCGCACCGCGACCGGCACGGTCTCCTTCGGTGGGCCGACGGCCGCCGCCGCGACCAGCACGGACCGCTCCGGACTGGTGCTCACCGGCGGCTTCGTCGCGTCGGCCGTGGTCCTGCTCCTGTTCACCGGCTACGTGTTCCGCCGTCGAGGCCGGTCGCGGCAGGCGCTACCCGCCTGAGCGGATCGACAGTGAAAGTGCGCGCCACGTAATATTGCGTGGTGCGCACTTTCCTGTACGGTGGTCACATGAGCGGCCTCCGTGAGCGCAAGAAGATCGAGACCAGGGCGGCGCTGAGTTGGGCGGCCATCCGGCTGACCGTGGCCCGGGGCTTCGACAACGTGCTGGTGGAGGACATCGCCCAGGCCGTGGGCGTCTCCCCGCGAACGTTCAACAACTACTTCTCCAGCAAGGCCGAGGCGATCGCCTTCCGGCATCTCGACCGCAGTCGCCGGGTGGCCGAGGCGCTGCGCCAGCGGCCGGCCGGCGAACCACTCTGGGCGGCGCTGGTCGAGGCGACGCTGACCCGGTTCACCCCCGGCCCGGAGGTCGCCCAGTCGCCACCGGGCGCGCACGCCGAGTGGGTCGACGGGCTCGCGGTGATGCTCGCCGAGCCGGCGTTGCAGGCGGAGATGCTGCGCGCCAGCGCGATCGCCGAGGCCGACCTGGCCGCAGCCGTCGCCGAACGCACCGGCACCGACCTGGGACGCGACCTCTATCCCCATCTCGTCGCGGCCAGTGTGACCGCCGCCGTGAACGCGGCGATCCGGCACTACCTGCGTGCCGATCCGCCCGTTCCGATGGAGCGGTTGCTCCCCGACGCGCTGGCCCAACTCGCCGCCGGCCTGCCGGCGCCCACACCACGATGACCGCATCCCCTGCCCTGCCTCGGCCATGTCCCTGCCCCGGCCCGCTCTCCGCGTCACCGCTGACCGTGCATCCCTGACCATGCGCACGCCGGCCTGACCCACGCGCGCCGGCCCGACCGTACGCCGGCATCATCCGCGCACCGCGACGACCGCCCGCTCTGAACCGCAGCTCACCGCGTCCACCCCGAGGCCGTCGGGGTGTCCTGTCCTGCCCATGGTCCGCCGCCGTCCCGGCGAGCGGGGCCACCCTGCCCCCGAAAGGATCTTGCGATGATCGATGTCGTAATCGTCGGTGCCGGCCCGAACGGCCTCCTGCTCGCCATCGAACTGGCCCTGGCCGGCGTTCGGCCCGTCGTGTGTGAGCGGCTGTCGGCACCCACCACCGAGCAGCGTGCCAACGGACTGGTCGGACAGGTGGTTCGGATGCTCGACCGGCGCGGCCTGCACCACCGTCTGGTCGACGATCCGGCACCGCCACAGCCCGCGCCCGGGTTCGTCTTCGGGGCGCTGCCGCTGGACCTGCGGGCGGTGCCGGACAACCCACTGCACCTGATCGAGGTTCCGCAGGCCCACCTGGAGCGGGTGCTCGCCGAACGGGCCGCCGAACTGGGCGTGCAGGTCCGCCGGGGGCACGAGGTGACCGGGCTGACCCAGGGGGCCGACGACGTACGCGTCGCGTTCTCCGACGGCACGACCCTGCGCTGCCGCTACCTGGTCGGCGCGGACGGCGGGCACAGCGTCGTCCGCCGGCTGGCCGGGATCGACTTCCCCGGCGTGTCGACGGATCGCACCGTCTCCCGCACCGCCCAGGTCAGCCTGCCGGCGGAGCTGATCGACGCGTCGACCGGCGGCCTCGCGATTCCCGGGTACGGCACCGTCGCACCGTTCCGGCACACCCGTACCGAGCGGGGACTGATCGCCTGGGCCCCCTTCACCGGGCGTCCGGCGGGCCTCAGCACGATCGAGTGGCCCGACGCGAGGCAGTTCGACGGGCCACTCACCCTCGCCGAGATGCGGGCCAGTGTCGCCCGGGTGCTCGGGGTCGACGTGCCGATCGATCCGCCGGCCGGCCCGGGGCCGCACCTGCTGCGCCGCCTGGTGGGGGGCAACACCCGGCTCGCCGAACGGTACCGCGCCGGGCGGGTGCTGCTGCTCGGCGACGCCGCCCACGTCCACTCCGCGATCGGCGGGCCCGGACTCAACCTCGGCCTCCAGGACGCGGTGAACCTGGGCTGGAAGCTGGCCGGGCAGCTGCACGGCTGGGCCCCGGACGGGCTGCTGGACTCGTACGAGGCGGAGCGTCGCCCGGTGGCGCGTCGGGTGACCATGTCGACGCAGGCCCAGTCGGCGCTGATCGCCCCGGGCAGTGACGTCACCGCGCTGCGGGTGCTCCTCGGCGAGCTGCTCAGCCGGCCGGAGAACGCCGCCCACGTCGCCGCCCTCCTGGCCGGCGCGGACATCCGCTACGAGACGGGGACGCCGGGCGGGCCGCTGGTCGGGCGCTGGGCACCCGACCTGGTGTGGCACACCGACGCCGGCCCGGTACGGCTGGCCGGGCTGACCCGGACCGCCCGTGCGCTGCTGCTCGACCCCACCGGCGAGCTGGCCGAGGTGGCCGGGCCGTGGCGGGACCGGGTCGACGTGGTCACCGGGCGGTTCGCCCTGGACACCGCAGCGGCCGACGCGCCCGGCGACGGCACGTCGACCGCGCTGCTGCTGCGTCCGGACTGCTACGTGGCCTGGCAGTCCACCCGGGACGACGCGGACCGCGACGGGTTGCGGGCCGCGCTCACCCGCTGGTTCGGCCCGCCGCGCGCCGACCGGTCCTGAAGGCCGGGGTCGGCCGGCCCGGCGGGGAGGTGCCGGGCCGGCCGGTGCGTGGTGCGGCGTCAGTCCCGCTGGATGACCATGCCGGCGGCGACGGTGCGGTTGGTGGTCTCGTCGATGATGACGAAACCGCCTGTGGTGCGGTTGCGGTGGTAGTCGTCGGCCAGCAACGGCACGGTGGTCCGCAACCGGATCCGCCCGATCTCGTTGAGCGCGAGCGACGTGCTGCTCTCGTCCCGGTGCAGGGTGTTGATGTCGAGCCGGTAGTGCAGCTCGCGGACGATGGCGCGCGCCGTCCGGGTGGTGTGCTTGACGACGTACCGGCCGCCGACCTCCAACGGGCGGGTCTCGTCCATCCAGCAGACCATCGCCTCGATGTCCTGCGAGACGGTCGGGGTGTTGTTCGGCCGGCAGATCATGTCGCCCCGGGACACGTCGATCTCGTCGTCGAGGCGGACGGTGACCGACATCGGGGGGAACGCCTCGTCGACCGGGCCGTCGGCGGTGTCGATCGAGGCGATCCGGCTGGTGAAGCCGGACGGCAGCACCATCACCTCGTCGCCGGGCTTGAGGACCCCGGAGGCGACCTGCCCGGCGTAGCCCCGGTAGTCGGTGACCGTGGTCGACTGGGGGCGGATCACGTACTGCACCGGGAACCGGACGTCGACCAGGTTGCGGTCCGAGGCGATGTGCACGTGCTCCAGGTGGTGCAGCAGCGACGGACCCTCGTACCACGGCATGGTGTCGGCGCGGGTGGCGATGTTGTCACCCTGCAACGCCGACACCGGAATCACCGCCAGGTCGGGCACGTCGAGTTTGGTCGCGAAGGCGGTGAACTCGTCGGCGATCTGCTCGAAGACGTCCTGGGAGTAGTCGACCAGGTCCATCTTGTTGACGCACAACACCAGGTGCGGCACCCGCAGCAGCGAACACAGGAACGCGTGCCGCCGCGACTGCTCCACCAGGCCCTTACGGGCGTCCACCAGCACCAGGGTGAGGTCCGCGGTGGACGCGCCGGTGACCATGTTGCGGGTGTACTGGGTGTGCCCGGGGGTGTCGGCGATGATGAACTTGCGCCGGGGGGTGGCGAAGTAGCGGTACGCCACGTCGATGGTGATGCCCTGCTCCCGCTCGGCCCGCAGACCGTCGGTGAGCAACGCCAGGTTGGTGTACTCGTCACCCCGGGCCGCGCTGACCGCCTCCACCGCCGCCAACTGGTCGGTGAACAACGACTTCGTGTCATACAGCAACCGACCGATCAGGGTCGACTTGCCGTCGTCCACACTGCCCGCCGTGGCGAACCGCAGCAGGTCCATCGGTCGGGCCTCGGCCGGGGAACCGGCCGGTGCCAGCATCTCGGTGCTCATCAGAAGTAGCCCTCCCGCTTGCGGTCCTCCATGGCGGCCTCGCTGACCCGGTCGTCGCCCCGGGTGGCGCCCCGCTCGGTGATCCGGGTCGACGCGACCTCGTCGATCACCTTCTCCACCGTGTCCGCGTCGGAGCGGACGGCGGCGGTGCACGACGCGTCGCCGACCGTGCGGTACCGCACCCGGGCGGTGAAGGGTTCCTCGCCGGCCCGGGGGGTGAAGAACTCGTTGACGGCGTAGAACATGCCGTCGCGTTCGATCACCTCACGGTCGTGCGCGTAGTAGATCGACGGCAACGGCACCCGCTCCCGCGCGATGTAGTGCCAGATGTCCAACTCGGTCCAGTTCGACAACGGGAACACCCGGATCGACTCACCCGGATGATGCCGACCGTTGTACAACGACCACAACTCCGGCCGCTGATTCTTCGGATCCCACTGCCCGAACTCGTCCCGGAACGAGAACACCCGCTCCTTCGCCCGCGCCTTCTCCTCGTCCCGCCGCGCCCCACCGAACAACGCGTCGAACCGGTGCTTCTCCACCGCGTCCAACAACACCGGCGTCTGGATCCGGTTCCGCATCCCGTCACCGGACTCGCGGACCAGGCCCCGGGTGAGCGCCTCCGGGACACTCGCCACGATGAGGTGCAGACCCAACTCGGTCACCCGCTGGTCGCGGTAGTCGAGCACCTCGGGGAAGTTGTGCCCGGTGTCGACGTGCATCACCGGAAACGGGATGCCGGCCGGGGCGAACGCCTTCTGCGCCAGGCGCAGCATCACGATCGAGTCCTTGCCACCGGAGAAGAGCAGCACCGGCCGCTCCATCTCGGCGACCACCTCACGCATCACGAAGATGCTCTCCGCCTCCAGTTCGTCGAGCTGGGAGACCTGGTACGCAGCCGATCCGCTGCTCATCTCGGGTCCTTTCCGGGGTGGGGGACGGGGGAACCGGACGGGACCGCCGTGCCGGCCAGCTGCCGTCGCAGCGCGGCCAGCAGCGGCCCGGCCAGCTCGTCGCGACAGACCAGCAGGTCGGGCAGCCGGGGGTCCGCCTCGTTGTAGGTCAGCGGGGAACCGTCGATGCGGGACGCGTGCAACCCGGCGGCCGTGGCCACCGCCACCGGTGCGGCGGAGTCCCACTCGTACTGGCCGCCGGCGTGGATGTAGGCGTCCACCTCACCGGTCACCACCGCCGCGATCTTCGCCCCCGCCGAACCCATCGGCACCAGTTCCGCGCCGACCTCCTCGGCCAGCGCGGCCAGGAACGCGGGGGGACGGCTGCGGCTGGCCGCGAGCCGGATCACCCCGCCAGGCGGGGGCGGCGGTGCGGTGGGATCGTCGGTGGCCAGCACCCGACTCTGCGCCGGCAACCCGACCGCCCCGGCGACCAACCCGTGCGGGGTGGCCGCGTCGCGGGCCCAGAGCGCCACGTGCACCGCCCAGTCGGCACGCCCCGGCTCGGAGAACTCCCGGGTGCCGTCCAACGGGTCGACGATCCACACCCGGTCGGCGGTCCGGCGGGACACCGGGTCCCCGCCGTCGACCAGCCGCGAGCCCTCGTCCTCCTCGGACAACACCGCGTCGGCGGGCCGCCACCGGGCCAGCTCGGCCCGGAGGAAGTCGTGCGACGCCCGGTCACCGGCGGCCTTCAACGCGGCGGGATCGGCGTGACCGTGGGTGGCACGTACCCGGAGCAGCAGTTCACCGGCGAGGACGGCGAGCCGGCGGGCGAGCGCCGCGTCGGATTCGGCGATGGTGGGGTCAACCATGGCAACTCCTCGACCTGTCGGGAACGGGCGTGGTGCGGGTGCGGTGCCGGGCGCGGCTGGTCACTGGATCGCCCGACGGTTGAAGCAGCGGACACTGACCCAGGTCAGCACGACGGCCACCCCGGTCAGCACGGTCAGGCACACCCACCCCGGCAGGTGCGGCACGCCGGGCAGCAACGCCCCGCGCACCCCCTCCGAGACGTACGTCATCGGGTTGAGCGCGGTGACCACCTGGTACCAGGGCACCGACGACAGCCGGGGCCACGGGTAGTGGATGCAGCCGGTCCAGATGATCGGGGTGAGGATCACCGAGAAGGTCACGTTGATCCGCTGCACCGGCAGGGTGGTGGCCAGGCTCATCCCGATCGCCCCGCCGATCCACGCCCCGAGCAGCGCCACCACGAACGCCAGCGGCAGCCCCGCCGGCCGCCACGGCGCGGAACCGACCATCAGCGCCCCGAGCGGATAGATCAGCACGGCCGCGAGCAGCCCCCGGATGGTGGCGATCACCAGCTTGCCGATCGCGACGTACCCGGTCGGCAGCGGCGCCATCAACCGGTCCTCGATCTCCATGGTGAAGCCGAACTCCTTCACCAGCGGCAGGGCCACGCTCTGCAACGCGGTGGTGAGAGCGGCCAGCGCGATGATGCCGGGCAGGAAGACGTCGGCGAAGCCGCGCCCGACGAGGCCCTGGCTGCCCAGGACGGTGTCGAAGACGAAGAGCATGAACAGCGGCGTCAACCCGACCTGCACCAGGATGACCCACAGTTCCCGGCCGGTGACCATCAGGTCGCGGCGCAGCACCGCGGCGAACACCCGCCCGGTGCCGGGGCGGGAGCGCGGCTCGGTGGCCGGGCGCAGTGGGGTCGGGGTGTCGAGAGCGGTCACCTCGGTTGCCTTCCGGTGAGTTCGATGAAGACGTCCTCCAGGCTGGGTTCGCTGATGTCGACCGCGTTGACCGCCGCCGACCGGGCGGCCAGCGCGGCCACCGCCGGGCCGAGCAGGGTGGCGGCATCGCCGGCCAGGTGCAGGCGGATGCGCAGCCGGCCCCGGCCGCCGTTGCCCGCAGCGCCGCCGCCGCGCCCCAGCAGACCCGCCCCGGCCAGGGCGGCCAACCGGCCGCCACCGGGCCGCCCACCACCACCGGCGGCGAGCGCGGCCAACATCGCGGCACCACCCGCACCGACACCGGCCAGCCCGCCCGGTCGCCCGCCGGGCGGGCCGGTCGGCGTCGCCAACCGTTCCGCCTTGCGTACGCCGGTCAGCTCGCCCAGGGCGGCGCAGAGCGCGTCCGGGTCGTCCCCGCCGGCCGGGGTGACCGTGAGGTCGAGCAGCGCGTCCCCGGCCAGGCCCCGGACCAGGTTGGTGGGGGTGTCGAGGGTGAGCAGCCGGCCGTGGTCGACGATGCCGACCCGGTCGACCACCCGGGCCGCCTCGTTCATCGCGTGGGTGGTCAGCACGATCGCCACCCCGCGGGCCCGCAGCTCGCGCAGCTGCCCCCAGATCAACAGGCGGGTCTGCGGGTCGAGGGCGTTGGTCGGCTCGTCGAGGAAGAGCACCGTCGGCTCGTGGGTCAGCGCCCGGGCGATCATCAACCGCTGCGCCATCCCGCCCGAGTACGCCTCGATCCGCCGGTCGGCCCGTTCGGTGAGACCGAACCGCTCCAGCAACTCCGCGGCGCGGGCCTGCGCCTCCCGACGTCGTACCCCGTGGTAGGTGGCGTGGTAGACCAGGTTCTGCCGGGGGGTCAGGGCCCGGTCCAGGTTGTTGTGCTGCGGCACCACGGCCAGCTGGGCGCGGGCGGCGGCCGGGTCCCGGCCCACGTCGACCCCACCGACCACCACCCGGCCGCCGGTGGCCCGCAGCCGGGTGGTCAGGATGCCGACGGTGGTGGACTTGCCGGCCCCGTTCGGCCCGAACAGCCCGAAGATCTCGCCCGGCGCGACGGTGAACGACAGCCCGTCCACCGCGTTGGTGTCCGCGCGGGGATAACGCTTGACGAGGTCGTCGACCTCGACCACTGCCGGCCCGTCTCTGCTGGGCATCTCAACTCCTGTCCTGTGGGGTGCGGGTACCGACCCCGGCCGGCGGGTGGTGCCGTCAGCAGCCGGGGCCGGTGGTGGTGCCGTCAGCCGCCGGAGGGCTGGGGGTGCGCGGCGAAGAACCGCCAGATGGTGTCGGTGGCGTTCAGCGCGGTGGAGGGGGGATCGAGGTCGAGCAGTTTCTCCGCCCGGGGCGGGTTGGGCCGTCCGCCGGGCCACTGGTGTCCCGCGTCGGCGACGGTGATCAGCTCGACGGCGCGGCCCTGGGCGCAGTTCGCCGTCGTGCGGGTGACCGGCCCGTCGGTGGTCACCTTCGGTGCGCCACAGGAGTCGACGGAGCGCCAGCGGGCGGCCAGTTCGGTGGTGGGCGGACCGTCGATCTTGACCGGGTTGCGGCCGGTGCCGCCGTTGTCCCGGCGGCCGGGGCCACCGGCGTACGGCATGGTCTGGTCCTGGCGGCCGTGGATGTGCAGCACCGAGACCGGTTTCGGATCGGCGCACTGCCCGGTGAGGGTGCTGGCCACCGCGCCGATCGCGGCGAACGTCGTGGTGTCGCAGACCAGCTTGTACGCCAGCAGCCCGCCGTTGGAGATCCCGGTGACGTAGCGGCGGGCCGGGTCGACCGGCAGCTCCCGGCCGACGGTGGTGACCAGTTCGGTGATGAAGCCGACGTCGTCGACGCCCTCCCGGGCGGGTGCGCCGCAGCACTGTGGACCGACGGCCCAGGCCCGGTTCAGCCCGTCCGGGAACAGCACCAGGAAGCCGTCCCGGTCGGCCTGGGCCGTCCAGCCGTACGCCTGCTCGGCCTGCTCGCCGGTGCCGGCCGCGCCGTGCAGCATCACCACCAGCGGGACCGGCCCGCTGAGGTCGGCCGAGGCGGGCCGGTAGAGCCGGTAGCTGCGTTCCCGCCCGTCCACGGTGATGGTGTGCGTGGAGCTGCCGACGGCGACGTCCGGCCGGGCGTCGGCGGAGGGTGCGGCGCTGGCGGGCGGGGTGGTGCCGCCGGTGGGCGTGGCGTCCTCGCGGCGGGGGCTGCATCCGGCGGGGGCGGTCAGCGCGACGAGCAGGGCGAGCGCCCCCACGAGCCGACGAGCCGACCGGCCCGGCCGGGCGGAGTGCTGCCCGACTTCAGGGCGAAAAACGGTAAAAGGCATCATATCAATACTTTCGCCCGGGAATGTTCGAGCAACGTCAGGGACGCGCCAGGATTGGGCAAGGGACGGCGGAGGCCGCCGGCCCGGCGACGACGCGGTCACCGGGCCGACGCCTCAGCTCAGTAGCCCCGGAGCCGGAGCAGTTCCCAACCACCCTCGGGGACGTCGTCGGTCGGGTCCGCCCGCAGGTTCATCGGGTTCGCCATCCCCAGATAGAGGGTGGGACCGTCGGCGACCATGTTGCGGATGCCGTAGTTCAGGTAGTTGCCCAACCCGGTGTTGTCCACCGTCGTCGCCGGCTTCGTCGGCGACGAGAAGGCGTACAGGTCACCGCCGTAGACCGCCTCCGGCAGGGCACTGGAGCGCATCCCGGCCGCGTCCATCGGCGCCCGGGCCAGGTCGTCGGCCAACGCCGGTGACAGGCCCAACTCGGCGGCGGTCTCCTTGCCCAGCTCCTTGGCCAGGTAGCTCCAGTCCATCGTGCCGACGTACAGCTTCCCGCCGGCCACCACCATCTTCCAGGTGTAGTTGTTGTACGGGTTACCGAAACCGGGCGGGCCGAACTTCGGCGTCTGGTGCGTCGACTGCAACGCCCACGCCCCGACCCCGTTGTTGGCCGCCGGGTCGAACGCGGGCAGCTCGGTCGCGCCGTACAGCAGCTCGACCTTCTCGAAGTGGGAGCCGAAGTTGCGGCCCCGGTAGATGCTGATCGACCGCTGGGTGTTCTGGATGGTGGCCTGCGCCGCCGCCTCGTCCACCGGCGGGTAGGTCGACATGTGCACCGTGGTCGCCTTCATCGGCACGTGCATCGTGCCCCAGTACAGGAAACCGCCGTAGGAGGCCAGGCCACCCAGGGCGTACGCGCGGGCCACCACCGGGTCCGGCTCGTACTCCGACACGTTCCACACCTGCTGCCAGCCGTCGGCGTCCTCCGGGTTGAGCCCCGGGGCGCCCGAGGCCAGCAGCGGGCTCATCCAGACCGCGGCGATGCTCGGCGGCGGGGCGGCCGAACCAGCCGTCGGGCCGGCCAGCTCGGCGTCGGAGCCCGGCCAGGTGGTGACGAACAGCCGCCCCTGGTGGACGGTGAGGTCGGCGGCCTGCGCCGGCAGGTTCGCCACCACCGTGAACGCGAACGGGTCGGACTTGCTGCCCGTCCAGCGCAGCACGTTGCCGCGCTCACCCCCGTTGGCCCCGACACCCACCCCGGCGTACAGGGCGTCACCGGCCACCGTGAAGTGCCGGATGTTGCCGTACATGGGGAAGTTGCGGGAGCCGAGGAACGCGCCGGTGTCGGTGTCGAACGCGAACAGGTTGACGCTGGTGCCCAGCGCCGGGCCGCCCAGCAGGGCCACCCCGTTGAAGCTGCCGGCCGCCCGGATGCCCGCAGTGGTCTGCAACCGGTTCGAGTCCTCGGTGGAGGCCGCCTTCACCAGGTCGGTCTTCTCGGTCAGCTTGTTGGCGCGGGTGTCATAGGTGTACAGGCGCGGCTGACGGTGGTCACCGAGGATCGGCGGCAACTGCGGGTTGCGCTTGGCGACCTGGCTCTCGCCGTACTCGCAGACCCAGTCGTCGTTGACCGTCGGGGTGGTGTTGCGCAGGGCCCGTCCGCTGGTCAGGCAGTTGACGTTCGCTCCGGTGCCGAACCACAGCATCTTGCCGACCCGGGTCATCCCCCACAGGTACGCCTGGTTGACCTTGGTCTTGCCCTCGGCGCACGGCGGCCCGGCCGGGTACGGCAGCCCGATCCCGGCGAAGCACTCGTCCGGCTGAGCCTTGGCGAGCAGTTGCGGGCTGCTCTGCTGCGCGCCGGCCGCGCTGGCCGCGCTGCCGGGGTCGGCGGCGTCGAGTGGCGCACCGAGCGCCGCCGAGGGAACCGCCAACACCGACCCGAGTCCGAGTACGGCGACGGCGGTCGACAACCGCCGTGCGGAGAACCGGAGTGGATTCACCAACAATCTCTCTTTCGAAGGAAGGTGGACACCCGTTCCCGGGCCCGGCGGACCGGACCCGGTAGCGGGCAGGGACACACAGGGACCGCCTAGACGGCGGCGGGCAGCTTCCGGGGCGCCGGGGCGACGACCCGCGACGCCATCCGCTCGGCCCACCCGGACGGGTCGGGGAAGTCCAGGAACCGGCCGAGACCGGTCAGCTCGGCCACCGGGTCGGCGACCAGGTCCTCGTAGGACATCCGCAGCAGGTGCGCCGGGGGCACGTCCCGCAGCGCCTGGTCGGCCTGGCTGCTCATGAAGGCGCACAACCCGAGGTAACGGCGCAGGTCCTGGCCCCGCTCGCGCAGCGCGTCGGCGGTCAACCGGTCCGGCAGGTACGGCTGGAGGTCCTCCGGCACCGCCTGGTCCGCGCCGACCCGGAACGGGTCCAGACCGCACCGGCCGAGGAACTCCACCCGCAACTGGATGAGCTGGAACGACGAGTGCCGGCTCATCGACCGGGCGGTGTCCTCCCAGCTGCGGGTCAGGTAGACGACCTTGCAGTCCGGGAACCCCCGCAGCAGGTACGGCGCCACGTGGCTGGAGCCGCCGGAGCGTTCCACCCACCGGGTCTTGCCGGTCAGCACGGCGAGCAGATCCAGGAAGTCGTGGTGGTGCTGGGCCACCGTCTGGGTGCGGAACTGCGGCACCCGCTCGGCGAGCTGGTCGAACAGCGCATCGGGGTCGGGGGTCAGCTTCGACAGCGTGATCGCCAGGATGCGGGGCAGCTCGGTGAGCCGGTCGGCCCACCGGCCCGTGGCCGGGTAACGGACCTCCTTCGGCGGCAGGCCGATCCGGAACAGCGTGGACAGCTCCGCCTTGGGGCTGGCCAGCACCGCCCAGTATTCGGCGCCGGTGAGCACCTCGGCACTGCGCGCCCACGGCGCGACCGACATGAAGAACTCCTGGGCCGACAGGGTGTCCGGCTCCTCGTGGATCAGGTCGGACAGCAGCGTGGAGCCGCACCGACCGTTGCTGATGATGATCGACCGGCCGGTGATCGGGGTGTCCATCGGTACTCCTCCTGCGTGTCGCGTCGTCATGCTGTGGTGGGTTGGGCCACGTCGAGTGAGCAGTCCTCGGCGAGCCAGGCGAAGACCTGCCGGCGCACCTCCTCCGGCCGGTCGATCAGCACCGTGTGCCGCTGGTCGGGCAGCACCACGACCCGGGTCTGCGGCAGCAGCCCGCGTACCGTCGGGGCCAGCTCCACCACCGCCGAGTCGCCGCCGTAGAGGCAGAGCACCGGGCAGTCGATCGCGGCCAGCGCCCCGGCCGTCGGCAGCGGGCTCGCCGGCAACTCCTGCGCCAGACTGGTGTCGGTGAGCATCCGGTGCGTCTCGGCGGCCCGTTGGGCGGCGACCCGGCCCCGCCGGGCTCCGATCTCGGTGACCGCCCCGGCCCGGGGCAGCCGGTCGGCGACCCGGGCCAGCCGCTCACGGACCCGGCGCATCCACTCCGGGACCGGTGGCGCGGACTCCACGGTCACGATGCCGGCCACCCGTTCGGGGTGCCGGGCGGCGTACCCGAACGCGATGGTCCCGCCGAACGAGTTGCCCAGCAACAGCAGCGGCCCGGTGACGTCCAGGGCGGCCAGCAGCTCCGCCAGGTCGTCGACGAAGTCGTCCAGGGCGTACCCGGTGGCGGGGCGCTCGCTGCGCCCGTGGCCGCGCAGGTCGTACAGGACGGTCGGGAAGCCGGCCCGGGACAGCGGCTCGGCCAGGGTGAAGTACCAGCTCGCCATGGTGTCCGAGGCCATCCCGTGGATCAGCACGGCGGTCGGCGTCGGCCCGGTCCGGCCGTCGACGGCCGGACCGGGGGGATCGAGCCGCTGCGTGTGCAGGGTGATCCCGTTCGCCCGGACCATGGTCACCGGCTGCCCGCCCCGACCTCGTCGGCCTGCCCCAGCGACTCGGCGATGTGCGTGACGAGCTGGCCGACCTTCAACTCCCGGACGGTCTCCAGGTCCAGCTTGGCGACGAAGTGGGCGAAGTTCACCGTGTCGCCGTAGCGGGACTGGAGCCGACCGGCGAGCGCGACCACGTCGATGCTCTCCATCCCCAGGTCACCGGAGAACGTGGTGTCCATGGTGACCACCTGGTCGTCGGCGAAGTCGCCCAGTACGGCGTCGATCATCTCGGTGAGCTCGGCGAGGATGGTGTCCTGGGCCGCGGGCATGATCGTTGCTCCTTCTGCTGATCGGATGGGTTGGGCGGTGCTGCGCACCGGGTGCCGGGTCACGGCCGGGACACCCCGGGCGGGGTGGCGGGTGCCGGCTCCGGCCCCCAGGTCCAGGCCACGACGTAACGGCGCGGCGGGAGGTCCTCGGGGTTGGCCACGTCCCGGTGACCGACCCGGTAGGCCCGTCCGCCGATCTGGACGGTCATCCCGACGTCGGTGGCCGAGTAGACCCGGAACCGGCGCGGCGAGCCGTCCAGCCCGGTGCCCTCGGCCTTGGCGACCGCCTCCTTGGCCGCCCAGAACCGGGTGAACCACAACCGCCGGGCCTCGACGTCCGTGCCGGCGAGGGAGGTCAGCAGGGTCAGCTCGGCCGGGGTGAGGGCGAAGGTGAAGGTGCTCTCCGGGTGCTCGGTGACCTCCGCGACGTCGATGCCGACGCCGGGGGACCCGGGCACCGCGTCGGGTGCCCGGCGGCGGGCGATCGCCACCCCGATCTCCGCGCAGTGCGCCAGCGAGACGTCACAGTCGCCGAGGCCCCGGCCGGGCCGCCCACGCACCCACGGCCGGCCGTCGGGGTCGTTGCCGACGGTCAGCTCGATCGGGTAGATGTCGGTGTGGCCGTCCTCCCAGAGCCGGGCCCGCACCGCGTCCTTGGCCGCGATCCGACCCAGCATCCACTGCTTGCGGGTCTTGGCCGGGTGCCGCTCGTACTCGGCGTAGGCGGCCCCGCCGAGGATGCCCCGGGCGGCCATGCCCCGGGTGACCAGGTCGGTCCAGCAGTCGAAGGCCATCGTCCAGCCCTCGGGCTGCAACAGCGACATCGGGTGCCGCTCGGGGAACCGTTCCGCGACCCGGGCCTGCGGGTGGCTGTCGAACCGCCGGTCCACCGCCCCCTCGATCTCCGACCACACCCGGCCCTGGTAACTGAGCTGGGTGTCGGCGACGAGCTTGCCGTCGTCGATGACGCGGACCCGGGCGACGCACTCGAACGCCCGGCCGGCCGGCGGTGGCGGACCGTAGAACCGCACCTGGCCGAGACCGACCGGCAGCGCGACGGTCCGGAACGGCTGGGTGGTGATCAGCCAGTTGCCGATGAGCTGCAGGGCGTTGTCCAGCAGCGCACCCGGGGGCACCGGTGCGGTGACGATGCCGCGTACGTGCATGTCGCCGAGCGCGTGCACCTCGGTCACGCCCTGGAACTGCGGGCCGTGGAACATGAGCCGCTCCGCGTACATCTCGGCGGCGCCGAGGGTGGGCGGGCGTTCGGTGGCCGGGTCGTGGGTCCAGACCGGCGGCGGCGTCGGGTACGCCGTGCCGACCTCGATGGTCGCCCGGGCGTACCCGGCGAAGGCGACCGCGTACCGGTTCGGGCCGGCCGCGCGGACCACGATCTCCACGTCGGTGGCCGGTTCGGCGATCAGCCACCGGTTGAACTTGGCGTCGTGCACCGCCACCACCGGGACGCCGGGCACCAGCTGCTCCACGGCCTCCATCATGTGCGCGACCAGGGCGGTCGCCGGCACCACCGGCCACCGGTCCTCCGGGTCCGGCCAGTCGTCGGGCTGCACGAAGAAGCAGTGGTCCAGCAGGTAGGGCATGGTTTCCAGGGAGATCCGCCGGGTGATCCGACCGATCTCCGCGCCGACCGCTGCGACGGTCGCCGGGCGGACCGGGGCGGCCGGCGTCACCGGCCGGTTGCCGGTCGGCACGGTGGCGGTCTGCGCCGTCGGCACGGTGGGCGTCTTCGCCATCGGCGTGGTGGGCGGCATCCCGGTCGGCGTGGTGGGTGGCCGCCCGGTGGGGGCGGTCGCGGGTCGGGCCGACGTCGCGGTGCCGTTGCCACCGGTGGCCGTCGGGGCGTCGGCCGTGCCCCGGGTGTTCTCCCGCAGCAGGGCGGCGAGTTCGGCGGCGGCGCTGGAACCGCCGGAGAGCCGGTGCAGCGCGTCCAGCGCGGCGGCCGGAGCACCGGCCGGCGTGGCGGCGGCCGGCTGTCCGGCCACCCGGGCGACCGGGACCGGTGCGGCCGTCGGTGCCACGGCCGGCGGCGGTGCGGTGACCGGCGGCGGTGCGGCGGCGGGTCGGGCGACCGCAGCGGGCACGGCAGCCGGCGGGGTGATTGTGGTCGGCCGGGTGACCGCAGCGGGCACGGCGGTCGGCCGGGTGACCGTGGCGGGCACCACGGCCGGCCGGGCCGCGCCGTTTCCGTTGCCCGGGGTGGACAGCGGAGCGTCCTGCGACGCGGTCACGCCGAGCAGGCCGGCGGCGTCCGCGCCGAGGCGGACCAGCGGCCCGCCGAGGTCGAGCTTCATCCGGGGACCGCGTCGGCCGGTGCCCACCCCGGGCTTCGCCGGGCCGTCGGTGCCGGCCGCATCCGGGGTACGGCGCTGCGTCGTGGCCGCCGTCCGATCGGCCGGGGTCAGCGCGCCCAGATCCGGGGAGGCCCCCTCCACCCACAGGGCGGTGGCGACCCGGCGCAGCTGGTTCAACCCGCTGCGGTGCGCGGTGTTCACCGGCATCGCCAGATGGTCGCGCCCGCGCAGGTTGTCCCCGATCAGCGAGGCGAGCTGCCCCGCGCCGACCTGGAGGAACACCCGGAACCCGGCGGCGTACATCGCCTCCACGGTCTGCCGGAACCAGACCGGCTCCATCATGTGCCGGACGAAGATCCGGTTGACCTCCTCCTCGTCGGCGGGGAACGGCGCGTGCAGGGTCGCCGACCAGACCGGCATCCGGGTCGGGTGCACCTCCCAGCGGCCCAGGGCGGCACCGATCGAGGTGAGCCCGTCGGCGAAGGCGGGGGTGTGGAACGCCGACCGGAACGGCAGCTTCTGGCACAGGATGTTGCGGGTACGCAGCGCCTCGACGAGCCGGTCGACCTGCGGCTCCGGCCCGTTGACCACCGACTGCGCCGGAGCGTTGTCGTGCGACAGGACCACCCCCGGGTAGTCGCCGAGCAGCGGGGCGACCCGGTCCGCGCCGGCCCCGACGGCGGCGAAGACGTAGCCGGAGACCTCCACCGAGTCGGCGTTGAACAGGTCGAGGAACTCGTCCATCGCGGCGGTGCTGATCTGGCCGCTGACCGCGGCGGCGGTCCACTCGCCGATGCTGTGCCCGGCGACCGCGTCGGGTCGTACGCTCATCCGGGCCAGGGCGTCGTCGAGCAGCTTGCCCACCTCGATCAGGCCGGCGCCGTGCCGGCCCAGGTCGGCGGCGGACCACTCGCGGTCCGGCAGGCCGAAGTGGGCGGCCAGGTCGGCGGTGCGGGGGGCGAACTCCGCCTCCAGGCCGGGGAAGACGAAGGCGAGCTTGCCCGCCCCCGGGCCGAGCAGCGGCCGGGGACTGAACCAGATGTCCCGCCCGCCCCGCCACGCCTGCCCCCGGGCAACCGTCTTGCGGGCCACCGCGAGCAGCTTGTCCGTCGGGTTGACGATGCCCAGCCGGGTCTGCGGCGGGGCCTCCCCGCCGGAGCGGGCGGCCAGCTCGACGCCGATCCGGCGTACCTCCTGGTCGTCGCGGTCCAGCAGGTCGGCGAGCCCGGCCGGGTCCGACGCGGCCAGCCAGAGCACCTGGTCCGGCTCGTCGACGACGGCCCGGCCGGCGGCCGGGGCGGTCAGCCCCACCACCGGCTCGCCCACCGACACCGGGGCCTGCTCGATGATCAGGTGGGCGTTGATCCCACCGAACCCGAACGCGTTGACGCCGGCCCGGCGCGGCCCGTCGCTCTCCCACGGCCGGGCGGTGTCGATCGGCGCGAACCGGGTCGCCGCCATCTCCTTGCGCGGCGTCTCGCAGTGCAGGGTGGGCGGCAGCACCCCCCGGTGCACGGCGAGCGCGGCCTTGATCAGGCCGGCCACCCCGGCGGCCGGCATGGTGTGCCCGATCATCGACTTCACCGAGCCGATCACCGGACGCGGCCCACCGGTGTACGGGCCGAACACCTCCGCCACCGTGGTCAGCTCGGCGGCGTCCCCGGTCGGGGTGCCGGTGCCGTGCGCCTCCAGCAGCCCCAACGCGTCGGGGGCGGTCGGGTCGAGCCCGGCGGCCTCCCAGGCCCGGCGGATCGCCAGCACCTGACCGGAGACCGCCGGGTTGAACATGCTCGCCGACTTGCCGTCGCTGGACACCCCGCTGCCCCGGATCACCGCGTAGACCCGGTCGCCGTCGCGCACCGCGTCGGCGTACCGCTTGAGCACCACCACACCGGTGCCCTCGCCGATCAGCAGGCCGTCGGCGGCGGCGTCGAACGGCCGGATCTCCCCCTGCCGGGACAACGCCCGGAGCTGGTTGAACACCGACCAGAAGCTGATGTCGTGGACGTGGTGCACGCCACCGGCGAGCACCGCGTCGAGCCGACCGTTGACCAGCTCGGTGATGCCCTGGTCGACGGCGATCAGCGACGAGGCGCAGGCGGCGTCGATGGTGTACGCCGGGCCGCGCAGGTCGAGCCGGTTGGCCACCCGGGAGGCGGCCAGGTTGGGCACCAGACCGATCGTCCCCTCCGGCTGGTACGGCCCGAGCCGCTCGTCGAACTTCTTGCGCAGCAGCTCCAACCGGGCCGGGTCGACATCGGGGATCAGCTCCCGCAGGATGCTGACGACCTGGCTGGACATCCGCACCCGTTGGGCGTAGCGGGCCTGGGCGGGGCTGAGGATGCCACCCCGGCCGAGGATCACGCCGATCCGGTCGCGGGCCGGGAGCCGGTCGCCGCCGCCCGCGTCGTCGATCGCCGCGGCGGCCACCTCCAGCGTGATCAGCTGGTCCGGCTCGATGTCGCCGACGGAGGCCGGCATCACTCCGAACCGCAGCGGCTCGAAGGTGGCGTACTCGTCGACGAACCCGCCGCGCCGGCAGTACATCCGGTCGGCCCGGTGGGACTGCTCCGGGTCGTAGAACTCCTCGTCCCAACGGTGCGCGGGGACGTCGGTGATCGCGTCGACCCCGCCGATCAGGTTGCGCCAGTAGCTTTCCAGGTCACCGGCGGAGGGCATCAGGGCGGCCATCCCGACGATCGCGATCTGGCCGGGCGCAGCGGCGCCGTTGTTCATCGGTTCCTCCGACGGATGGGGCGGGTGGGGGCGGGACGAGGCATCGACACCCTCACCACCCGGAGGCGGTGTAGACGACCGAGGTGACCGACGGGTCGGCCCAGGCCAGCTCGCGCAGCAGGGCCAGCGCGCCCTCCTCCGGGTCGATCAGGCCGATGCCGCGCCGGGCGTACTCCCGGCTCAGTTCGGCGGTGACCATGCCGCCGTGGCCGACGCCCGGGGCCCACGGACCCCAGTGGACGGTCACGCAGCGCACCCCGGTCCGGGCGGCGTACCGGGTGCCGATGGCGTCCAGCGCGTCGTTGGCCGCCGCGTAGTCGGCCTGGCCCCGGTTGCCGTAGGCGGCGGCGATGCTGCCGAAGAAGACCAGGAACCGTGGCGCGGTGGGCAGCGCGTCGAGGCCGGCCAGCAGGCCCCGCGCCCCGTCGACCTTGGTGTCGAAGACCCGGGTGAACGACGCCGGGTCCTTCTCGGCGATCAGCTTGTCCTCGATGATCCCGGCGGCGTAGACCACGCCGTCGAGGCGGCCGTACTCGGCGTGGATGCCGGCCAGCAGCGCGCTGGTCGCCGCCGCGTCCCGGACGTCCAGGGCGTGGTAGCGGACCTCACCGCCCAGCTCGGTCAGCTCGGCGATGGTCGCGGTCACCTCCCGGGCCGCCAGGATCGCCTGCGCGGTGCGGGAGATCTCGGCCGGCGAGGACGACCCGCGCCGGGCCAGCACACCGACGAGCGCGGCGCGGTCGGTGGCGGCGGCCAGCTCCGGGTCCTGGGGGCCGGTCGGCAACGGGGTACGGCCGACCAGTTCGATGCGGCAGCCGGTGGCGGAGGCGAGCGCCCGGGCGAACCACGGGGTGATGCCCCGCGCCCCACCGATCAGCACCACCACCGAGTCGCGTTCCAGGCCGATCGCGGCCGCCTCGGAGACCCCGTCACCGGCCGGTCCGGCACCCCCGGCGGCCAGCGCGCCCAGTTCGACCGGGACCAGGTCGGCGACGTACCGGTCGGTGCCGCGTCGGGCGACCACCGGGGCGTCGGAGGCGGTGAGCAGTTCGTCGAGGAGTTGCCGGGCGAGGACCTCCGGCGACGCGGCCGGGTCGACCGCCACGAAGCGGGCGGTCAGCCCCGGGTACTCCCGGGCGATCGTGCGGAACAGGCCGGGCATGCCGTCGGCCGCGCCGGTGACGTCCTGTGCCCCGGCGGCGAGCAGCCAGCGCGGCCCGGCGGCCAGGGCCCGCTGCAACAGCGGGAACACGTCGGGCAGCAGCGGCTCGTCGAGGTTGGTCAACCCGTCGAGCACCAGCACCCCGTCGAACCCCTGGTCGGCCTGCTCGCTGTCGAGCACTCCCAGCTGGCCGCCGGCACCGTGGGCCCCGAGCAGTTCGGCCAGGTACGCCCCGACCGGGCCGCCCCCGGTGATCAGGAAGCGCATTCCGGTGAGCGTGGTGGCGGGGTCGAGCTGCTGGCCGGCCTGGGTGCTCTCCCGGGCGACCAGTCGCTTCGGTGCGATCCCCACCCCGACCTCGGTCGGCGCGGGCGGTGCGGCGGGCGGGGCGGCGACGGCGGCCGGTGCGGCGACGGTCGCCGGGGCGGGCGGTGCGGCGGCGACGGCGACCGTCGGGGTGACGGTGACGGTGGCGCTCATCTTGTGGTCGAGCCAGGTGACCATGGCGCGGACGGTGCGGGCCTTGACGAGGTCTTCGAGTTCGCTCTCGTCGCCTTCGACGGCGAGGGAGAGGCGTTGGGCGACCTCGCCGGCGACTTCGGCGCGTTTGATGGAGTCGATGGAGAGGTCGGCTTCGAGGTCGAGGTCGAGTTCGATGAGGTCGACGGGGTAGCCGGTGCGCTCGCTGATGACGGTGAGGATCGCCTGCTGGAAGTCCGCGAGGCTGGCACCGGCGGGCGTGACCGGCCCGGCCGGGGCGGCGGCGGGCAGCGCCACCGGGGCGGCGGGGAGCGCCCCGGCGGGGGTGGCCGCCAGCGGGCCGGTCGTGGTGGACGAGACGTGGATGGTGCCGCTCATCTTCTGGTCGAGCCAGGTGACCATGGCCCGGACGGTGCGGGCCTTGACGAGGTCTTCGAGTTCGCTCTCGTCGCCTTCGACGCTGAGGGAGAGGCGTTGGGCGACCTCGCCGGCGACTTCGGCGCGTTTGATGGAGTCGATGGAGAGGTCGGCTTCGAGGTCGAGGTCGGGCTCGATGAGGTCGACGGGGTAGCCGGTGCGCTCGCTGATCACCGCCAGGATCGCCTGCTGGAAGTCCGCTGCGGTCACGCCGACCTGGTCGCCGGAGGGCAGCGCGGCGGTCAGGGTGGCGGTGGCGGTGACCGTGCCGCTCATCTTCTCGTCGAGCCAGGTGACCATGGCGCGGACGGTGCGGGCCTTGACGAGGTCTTCGAGTTCGCTCTCGTCGCCTTCGACGCTGAGGGAGAGGCGTTGGGCGACCTCGCCGGCGACTTCGGCGCGTTTGATGGAGTCGATGGAGAGGTCGGCTTCGAGGTCGAGGTCGAGTTCGATGAGGTCGACGGGGTAGCCGGTGCGCTCGCTGATCACCGCCAGGATCGCCTGCTGGAACTCGGCGATGCCCGGCCCGGCCGGAGCCACGACCACGCCCGCCGGGGCGGCAGCCGGGACGACACCACCGACCGTGGGGAAGGAGGGCACGAGGTCCGGGGTGACCGGCGCGGGCCTTTCGATCACCGGCGCGGTGGCCAGCGCCGTGCCGCCGTTCGACGCCGCCACGGCGGGCATCGCTGCCGGAGCCGCCACGGCCCGGGGGGTCGGGGTGGGAGGCGGAGCCACCGCCGGCGTCACCGAGGGTCGGGGCGTCGCCACGGGCGTCGCCGCCGGGGCGGGCACCGGGGCCGGGGTGGGCGTCGGGGCCGGGCCGGCCGGCAGCGCCGGGTACTGCTCGACCCGGTACGTCTCGGTGGGCTGCCCGCCCACCCGACCGCCGCCGTCACCGGAGTCGCCGAGGAAGGCGAGCATCACGTCGCGTTGGGTGGCGATCATTTCCCGGGTGGTGCGCAGGTATTCGCTGAGCAGCTCGCCCCGGATGTCCCGGACGGCCGCCGGCTCGGGGACGGTGACGGTCCGGACTTCGCGGACGGTCACCGGTTCGGGGGCGCGGACGGTGCCGGTGGCGGTGCCGGGGGTGGTGGCGGTGCCGTTGGCGGGGGTCATCGACAACTCCTTGATCCGTCGGGGTGGGGTCATGCCACCGGGAAGACAGTTGCCGTGCTGGTCCCGGACGAGTTGACCGTCGACCGTCCACAGCGGACGACGACTCGGAGCGGTGGTGGTGGTGTCGTCCGCGACCCGCCCGTGGAAGAGCCAGTCGGGGCGGACCGGTGCGCCGGCGCAGGCGAGTTCGGCCACCGAGATCAGGAATCCGCGTAGCCCGTCGGACGGACCGCGTTCACAGGCGACGGTCCGGTGCGGCCGGTCGCCGAGGACCGCCTGCACCAGCCGGCTGAGCACCTGACCGGGGCCGACCTCGACGAAGAGGCGGGCGCCGGCGGCGTACATCGCCTCGACCTGCTCGACGAAGCGCACCGGTGCGCCGATCTGCTCGGCGAGGTGGTGCCGGACCTGGCCGGCGTCACCGGAGTACGGGGCGGCGGTCAGGTTCGACCAGACCGGGATCCGGGGCTCGGCGATCGGCCGGGCGGCGAGCACCTCGGCGAAGGTCTCCACCGCCCCGGCGACCACCGGGCTGTGGAAGGCACAGGCCACCGGGATGGTCCGGGCCGACAGGCCGGCCTCCTTGAGCGCGACCACCGCCGCCCGTACCTTCGCCGTCGGGCCGGAGACCACCACCTGCTGCGGCGCGTTCCGGTTGGCCAGCACCACCTCGCTGGTCAGGCCGGCCCCGGCGAGCACCTGGGCGACCTGGTCGGCGGTGGCGGTGACGGCCGCCATGGTGCCCGGGTCCTCACCGCACGCGCCGAGGATGGCCGCCGCCCGTTCCCGGCTCAGGTCGAGCAGGGTGGCCGCGTCGAACGCCCCGGCGACGCAGAGGCCGACGAGTTCGCCGTAGCTGTGGCCGGCGGTCATGTCGGGGCGGACCCCGAGCCTGCGCAGCAGGTGGTCCATGGCCAGACCGCCGATGCCGAGCACCGGTTGGGCGGTCCGGGTGTCGCGTACCCGGTCGTCCTGGGCGCGGCGGGAGTCCTGGTCGAAGGCGGCCGGCGGGAAGAGCAGCTCCGCGGCGGCCGGGTCGAGTTCGAGGTAGTGCCGCAGCTCGGGGAAGGCGACGAAGAGTTCGGCCAGCGCGCCGGGGCGCTGGCTGCCCTGGCCGGGGAAGAGGAACGCCAGCTGACCGGGCCCGACCGGGTCGACCCCGGTCGGCTGGACCAGGCCCCGGACCGGGTCGTGTTCGCCGGCCAGCGCCCGGTGCAGCAGGGTCTCCAGTTCGGCCAGGTCGCGGGCGACCACCGCGACCTGGGTCGTCCCGGGCCGGTTGGCGGCCTTGGCGGCGACCGACGCGGCCAGCTCGGCCAGCCGACCCGACCGGTTGCCGGTCCCGTCGGCGGCCAGGCTCTCCAGCAGCTGCCGGACGCCCTGGTGGGCGGCGGCCCGGTCGGTGCCCCGGAAGCAGAACAGCTCCGCCGGCCAGATCCGTTGCGCGTGCCGGGGTTCCGCCGCGTTGGGGTAGGCGCTGAGCACGACGTGGAAGTTGGTGCCGCCGAAGCCGAAGGCGCTGACCCCGGCGATCCGCTCGGCGGCCGGCACCGGCCACGGGCGGGCCTCGGTGAAGAACGCGAACGGGCTCTGCTGCGGGTGCCAGGCCGGGTTGGGTCGTTCCAGATGGATGGTGGGGGGCCGGACGCCGTGGTAGAGGGCGAGCGTCGCCTTGATCAGCCCAGCCAGGCCGGCGGCGCACTTGGTGTGCCCGATCTGGGACTTCACCGAGCCGAGCGCGCAGCTGCCCGGTTCGGCGCCGGACTCGACGAACATCCGGGTCAGCGTCTCCAGTTCGGTGCGGTCGCCGACCACCGTGCCGGTGCCGTGCGCCTCGACCAGCCCGACCTCCCGGGGGGAGATGCCGGTGCGGTGGTAGGCCCGGTCCAGGGCCCGGCGCTGCCCGTCGGGGCGCGGCGCGGTCAGGCCGAGGGCCCGCCCGTCGCTGGCCCCGCCGAGCCCCTTGATCACGCCGTAGATCCGGTCGCCGTCGCGTTCGGCGTCGGCCAGCCGTTTGAGTACGACGCAGGCGACGCCCTCGCCGAGGGCGATCCCGTCACCGGTGCTGTCGAAGGGGCGCGACCGGCCGGTGGGGGACAGCGCGTGCGCCGAGGTGAACATCAGGTAGTCGTTGACCCCGTTGTGCAGGTCGGCTCCGCCGCAGATCATCAGGTCGCTGTCCCCGGCGACCAGTTCCTTGCACGCGGCGTCCATCGCGGCCAGGGACGAGGCGCAGGCCGCGTCGATGGTGTAGTTGGGCCCGCCCAGGTCGAGCCGGTTGGCGACCCGGCCGGCGATCACGTTGGCCAGCACGCCGGGGAAGCTGTCCTCGGTGACCGTGGGCAGCAGCTCCTGCATCTGCTCGGGCACCTCACCGAGGTACGCCGGGAGCATGGTGCGCAGGGTCTGCGCGTGTCCCATGTCGCTGCCGGCCTCCGCGCCGAAGACCACGCCGGTGCGGGCGTGGTCCGCGCCGGGGGCGTCGTAGGCGTAACCGGCGTCGACCAGCGCCCGGTGGGAGACCTCCAGGGCGAGCAGTTGGGTCGGGTCGATGCTGCTCAGCGCGGCCGGCGGAATGCCGTAGCCGATGGCGTCGAAGGGCACCGGGTCGATGAACCCGCCCCACTTGGAGACGCTGATCCGGCCGGTCTGCCCCGGACCGACCTCGGGGGCGTAGTAGTGGTCGGTGTCCCAGCGGTCGGCCGGCACCTCGGTGACGGTGTCGACACCGCTGAGCACGGTACGCCAGAAGCTGTCCAGGTCGGGGGAGCCGGGCAGCATGCAGGCCATCCCGACGATGGCGATGTCCAGCGGGGCGGGCGACTCGTCGAGGTCGGCGGTCGGCGGCGTGAGCCGGGCCCGCAGCGCGTCGAGCCGGTAGGCGTGGAAGCCGCGTACCTCGGTGGTCACCTCGTCGTGCAGCGCGGCGACGGTGGTGGCGGTGTTGCGCAGTACGGCGACCTGGCCGGCCATGAACAGGCCGTCGCTGGCCTGGACGCTCTCGTCGACGGACTCGACGACGTCGCCGGAGCGGCGCAGGCCCTTGCTGGCGATCCGCAGCCGGCCGACGTTGAGCAGCTCCAACTGTTCCCACACTTCGCGGTTCTCCGCCCCGGCGCCCTCCAGTTGGTTGCGCAACTGGTGGAAGTCGTCGACGAACGGGGTGTGCAGGCAGCGGGTGGCGTGCCCGGGGGCGGTCTCCAGCAGCGCGGTGTGCTCGGCGGTGAGCGCCTCACGCTGGAACAACGGCTGGACCGCGCCGTGGGTCACGGCCTCGGCGGTGAACAGGTAGGCGGTGCCCATCAGGACGCCGACCCGGGCGCCCCGGCGGGCCAGCGGCGCGGCCATCGTGGCGACCATCGCGGCCGACCGGGCGTCGTGCACCCCACCGGCGAAGAAGACCTGGAGCTGGGCGCCGGCGGCCGGGTCGGTGTCGAGGTGCTCGTCGAGCACCGCGAGCTGGGCCTCCCACAGCGGGAAGCTCGCCCGGGGTCCGACGTGCCCGCCGCACTCGGCGCCCTCGAAGATGAACTTACGGGCGCCGGAGCGCAGGAACTGGCGCAGCAGGCCGGGGGAGGGCACGTGCAGGAAGGTGCTGATCCCCTGCTCCTCCAGGGCGCGGGCCTGCGGTGGGCGGCCACCGGCGATGATCGCGCAGGCGGGCCGGATCTCCTGGATGACCGCCAGTTGGGCGGCGCGCAGCTCCTCGGGGGCGAAACCGAGCACCCCGACGCCCCACGGGCGGTCACCGAGCTGGGCGGCGGTCTCGGTGAGCATCCGGCGGCACTGGTCGGCGGAGTTGAGGGCGAGCGCGATGAACGGCAGCGCGCCGCCGTCGGCGACGGCGGCGGCGAAGGCGGCCTCGTCGCTGACCCGGGTCATCGGGCCCTGGGCGACGGGCACCCGCACCCCGAGGGCCTCGGCCAGGGGCGCACCGGGTTGGAGCAGGTCGGCGGCGTCCGGGCCGTCGACGGCGTCGAGCATCGCCGCGCGCATGCCGCGTACGGCGGCGGCGGTGTCCGGCCAGCGGTCGGCGAAGGCGGCGGCCAGCCAGCCGTCCTGGCCGACGGGGAGCAGTTCGGCGTCGGCCTGGTGCGGCCCGCCCCGGCGGATGCCCCGGACCCCGTCGCGCAGCACGGTTTCCGAGCCGTCCATCCGCCGGATCACGGCCTGGACGTCGGCCGGGAGTTCCGACTCGGGCATCAGGGCGAGCTGGGTGTCCAGGACGACGCCGGCCGCGCCGCCGACCAGGCAGGCGCCGGCGGTCCGCGGGCCGATCCCGCCGGCCACCCAGACCGGCAGGTCGAGGGTGTCGTCGGCGACGAGCTGCTGGAGCAGGACGAACGAGCTGAGCTCGCCGACCCGGCCGCCGGCCTCCATTCCCCGGGCGATCAGCCCGTGTGCCCCGGCCGCCGCTGCGGCGTGCGCCTCGGCCCGGCTGGTGACCTCCACGAGCACCCGGTGGTGCCCGGTGATCTCGGCAAGCGGCCACGGGCTCGCCGGCTCGACCACGACCAGATCCACCCGGCCGGCCGCGGCGCGTGCCACGTCGGCGGGGGTGGCCCGGCAGCCGGCGGGCACCCGGATGCCGATCGGGTCGGCCGACCAGTTCGCCGCCCGGGTAAGTGCCCGTAACGACCAGTCGTCGCCGGCGGCCAGGTCGATGATGCCGCGCCCACCACCGGCGGTGGTGGCGGCCGTGATCCGTGGGCCGGGTTCCAGGACGCCGACAGGATTGACGACCAGGATCAGGTCACGCGTGTACGGTGCGCTACTCATCGGGCTCCCACTTCGGTCGCGAAGGATCGCGTGGTGACGGGGGGATCTGCCGGCCGAACGCCAGCGAGCGCGGTTCTGATTTGCGGCAGTCAATGTCGCGCTGAGTCACAATCTAGTGTGGCTCAGTTACATCCCGGTTAAATCCAACCGTCGGAGCCGCCGCAGTGAAGATTTCCTACCAAGGCTACCGGATATGCCCTCGGGGTCACCAGGCAAAATGTCGGCCGGTGAGCCGACGCTGTCGCCAGATCGTGCCACGGTGAGTTGCCAGTTCATTTGCGGGTTTATTTCCAAACTGTTTTCTGCTGATCGAGAACCTCCTGGTAGCAGAGATCAACTCGCCGCGCATCCCACGATGTGGAACGGGCCTTGCCATGGATTGCGGTGAACATTAAAGATCCGTATCGGCATTCTTGCCGTCATTACCCATCGATTTGATATGGCATTCGTGAGGCGAGGTGAGATTGGCTTCGATCATTAGAATCCCTGGTCGGGGGCGGGGTGTCGGTCACCCGGGCTCCCGCCTCGCCCATCGCCGCTGACCTCGGCGGTGACCATCGGCCGCGCGAAGATGCCCCGCCGGTGTCGCCGATAACGGCTCTGGGCTGGTCAAACGCCAAGCTTTGACGACAGTCGACGTACTCACTTAACGAACGTTTCACGCGCTGTCTGCCGATCCCCCTCCTGCGGGTCGGCGCAAGCGATCTGCGGGGGATTCCGCCAGCGGTGCCCACCCCCGTACAGGCCCCGACCAGCCGGGACGTCCGTCACCGCCACGGTGATCCGCCCTAGCCGGGCCGACTTTCCCCATTCACCTTCCGGATCGGCGGTAATTGTGCGTAGCCTGCTTCTTCTTGCCCTCGTCGGCCTCGGTGCGCAACTGGTCGACGGCAGCCTCGGGATGGCGTACGGCGTGACATCCACCACATTGTTGTTGGCCCTCAACACAGGCGCGGCCAGCGCCTCGGCGACCGTTCACCTGGCCGAGATCGGCACCACCCTGGTCTCGGGTGCCGCGCACTGGCGGTTCGGCAACGTCGACTGGACGGTGGTCCGCCGGGTCGGTGTGCCGGGCGCCGTGGGGGCGTTCGCCGGCGCGACCTTCCTGTCCAGCCTCTCCACCGCGACCGCGGCCCCGATCATGTCGCTGATCCTGCTCACCCTCGGCCTCTACGTGCTGATCCGGTTCACCGTCGCCGGGCTGCCCCGCGACCGGGTCGGGCTGCCCCTGCGCAAGCGTTTCCTCGGGCCGCTGGGGCTCGTCGCCGGCTTCGTCGACGCCACCGGTGGCGGGGGCTGGGGCCCGGTCGGCACGCCCGCGATCCTGGCCAGCGGCCGACTGGAGCCCCGCCGGGTGATCGGCTCGATCGACACCAGCGAGTTCCTGGTGGCGGTCGCCGCGAGCCTGGGCTTCCTGGTCGGCATCGGCTCGGAGAACATCAACTTCGGCTGGGTGGGGGCGCTGCTGCTCGGCGGCATGATCGCCGCGCCGATCGCCGCCTGGCTCGTCCGGTTGGTCCCGCCCCGCGTGCTCGGTTCCGCCGTCGGGGGGGTCATCGTCCTGACCAACATCCGGACCCTGCTGCGCAGCGACTGGATCGGTGCGCCGGACGCCGTCCGCTACGCCAGCTACCTGATCGTCGTGGTGCTCTGGGTGGCCGCGGTGACCTGGTCACTGCGTCGGCACCTGGCCGACCGGCAGGCCACCCCGGTCGCCGTCGGACCGGAGGCCGGTGCCGGGGAACCCGCCACCACGTCCAGCTGACCGGGCGGCCGGCGGCTCCCCGACCCCCCGGCCCCGGGCAGGTCGGGGAGCCGCCGGCAACCCCGGGCGTCGCAGTCCGGCCGGCAACCCCGGGCGTCGCAGTCCGGCCGGCGACTGCTGCTGGGGTCGGGCCGCCGACCGTGGCGCCGCCGACCGTGGCGCCGCCGACCGTGGCGCCGCCGACCGTGGTGCCGCCGGTGGGCGTGGTTCAGGGCGCGGCGTGCTCGGTCTGGGCCCGGATCTGCCGGAAGATCTCCTGCGGCTGGGCGGTCTGCGGAAAGTCGGCGAGGTGGACCACACCGAGCGTGTGCCGGTCGGCCCAGGCGCAGACGTCGAACCAGACACCCCCGCTGCGGCCGTGCCCGCAGCGGGCGGACCCACCGACCGGCCCCGGGGGCACCGGCGTCACATCCGTGATGGCGGTGAGCCGGGCGAAGATCTGGTCCAGGGCCCGCTCGGGGTCGGGGACCGTGCCGGAGACCCCACTGAGCAGGACGACCCGACGGTCGCCGGGTCGGTACAGCCCGAGTTCGGCCGAGTGTTCCTCCTTGACCGGGATGTAGGCGGTGCCCACCGCGCTGCCCGGCTCACCGTCGAGCAGCGGCTTGAGCCCTGACATGGTGCTCTGGGCGACCATGGTCAGTCGCCGGTCGAGCGACTCGTTCCAGGTGCCCAGCACCGTCGTCGGCTTGTCCAACCGCGGCACGGCGGGGTCGGGGGGTGGCGGCGACGCCCCGGCCGACCTCGCGGCGACGGGCTCGGCGGTGCCCGAACAACCGGTCGCCGTCAGCAGGCCCGCGAGGACCAGCGCACCCGTGCGTACCGCCTGCCGTAACCCCGTGCTGGGTTGCGGATCCATGTGTGCCTCGTCCCCGGTCGCAGTGGCATCGGGCAGGATAGCGTGCACTGTCGTCAGTGGAGGGGGACCGGATGAAACTGATGCGGGTGGGCCCGGCCGGCGCGGAGCGGCCGGTGCTGCACGCCGACGGCCGGCACTACGACCTGTCCCCGCTCACCACGGACATCGACGCCGCCTTCCTCGCCTCCGACGGCCCGGCCCGGGTCCGGGCGGCCCGCGACCTGCCGGAGGTGGACGTCACCGGCCTGCGGGTCGGTCCGCCGGTGGCCCGGCCCGGCGCGGTGCTCTGCGTGGGGCAGAACTACGCCGCGCACGCCGCCGAGTCCGGTGCCGCCCCGCCCGAGACCCCGATCATCTTCTACAAGGCACCCAACACGGTGGTCGGCCCGTACGACGACGTGCTGGTGCCCCGGGGCGCGACCGCCACCGACTGGGAGGTCGAGCTGGCCGTGGTCATCGGCGGGCGGGCCCGCTACCTGGAGTCGCCCGCGCAGAGCCTCGCCCACGTCGCCGGCTACCTGGTCTCCAACGACGTGTCCGAGCGCGACTTCCAGCTGCGTGACTCCGGTGGCCAGTGGTCCAAGGGGAAGTCCTGTGAGACCTTCCAGCCGCTCGGCCCGTGGCTGGTCACCCCGGACGAGATCGCCGACGTGCAGGATCTCGGGTTGCGTTCCTGGGTCAACGGCGAGCCCCGGCAGGACTCCCGCACCTCGGACATGGTCTTCGATGTGGCGTACCTGATCTGGCACCTGTCGCAGTACACGGTGCTCGACCCCGGTGACGTGATCAACACCGGTACGCCGGAGGGGGTGGCCCTGTCCGGCCGGTTCCCCTACCTGCGGCCCGGTGACGTGGTGGAGGTCGAGGTGGACGGGCTGGGCCGGCAACGGGTCACCATGGCGGCGGCCTGACCGGCGGCGGGGAGCCGCTGCCGGCGATTCTGACGGGCCGGCACCGGCCCGACGGGAGTGGGCACCGGTCCGACGGGAGCCGGGCGCCAGCCCCACGGGAGCGGGCACCGGCCCGACGGGAGCCGGCGACCGCTGCCCGGGTGGCCCTGCCGTCCGCCCGGATCAGCGGACCAGCCGCAGGCCCGACATGCCGCCGTCGACGGCCAGCGCGGTGCCGGTGGTCGCCCCCGACAGCGGGGAGGCGAGAAAGGCCACCGCCTGGGCGACCTCGTCGGCGGTGACCAGCCGGCCGGTGGGCTGCCGGGCGGCGAGCCGGCGCTTCTCCGCGGCCGGGTCCCCGGCCCCGGCGAGCAGCCGGGTCACCCACGGGGTGTCCACCGTGCCCGGCGCCACCGTGCACACCCGGATGCCGTCGCCCACCAGGTCCGCGGCCATGGCCAGGCTGAGTGCGTGCACCGCACCCTTGGTGGCGGAGTAGACGGCCCGGTCGACCAGCCCCGCCGTCGCCGCGATCGAGGTGATGCTGACGATGGCGGCGCTGGTCGAACGCCGCAGGTGGGGCAGGGCGGCCCGGCAGGCCCGGGCGACCCCGACGACATTGACGTCGAGGCAGCGGTGCCACTCGGCGTCGTCAGCGGCCTCCACCGCCCCCACCGCACTGACCGCCGCGCAGTTCACCAGCACGTCGAGACCGCCCAGGGTCGCGGCGACCCGGTCCATGACCCCGTCCAGCGGGCCGGTGACGTCGGCGGTGAGCCGCAGGTGCCCGCCGCCCGCACCGGGGTCGCGGTCGAGGACGGCGACCCGGGCCCCACGCGCGGCCAGCAGGTCGGCGACCGCCGCGCCGATGCCCGAACCGCCGCCGGTGACCGCCGCCACCAGACCGTGGAAATCCGTCATCTCGGCACCTCGTAGCACGGGCGACAGGGACCGGCGGACGCCCCACCCGCACCGGACGTCCACCGGGGCCGGTGTGCCGTGGCGATCGGCGGGCCAGCCGCCCGCCCGGCCGCCGGGACCGCAGCACATCGCACCTCGCACCGGACGCCATAGATCATATACGATTTCTTCGATCGCGGCCGGGAGCGGTGAGGGGGCACGGTGCGCATCGCGTTGTTCGTCACCTGCCTCAACGACGCGCTCTTCCCGCGCGTCGGCATCGCCACCGTGACGGTGCTGGAGCGGCTCGGCCACACCGTGACCTTTCCCGCCGGGCAGAGCTGCTGCGGCCAGTTGCACGCCAACACCGGCTATCCGGGCCCGGCCCGCGCGCTGGAGCAGAGCACCGAGGCGGCGTTCGCCGGCCACGACGTCGTCGTCTCCCCGTCCGGTTCCTGCGTGGCCCACCTGCGGGCGCACACCCGACTGCCGGTGTACGAGCTGTCGGAGCTGCTGGTGGACGTGCTCGCGGTCACCGACGTGGGGGCCCGCTTCCCCTACCGGGTCACCTATCACCCGACCTGCCACGGGCTGCGGATGCTGCGGCTGGGCGACCGGCCGCTGCGGCTGCTCGGCGCGGTGCGTGACCTGGAACTGCTGGGCCTGCCCGAGCCGGAGCAGTGCTGCGGCTTCGGGGGCACCTTCGCGCTCAAGAACGCCGCCGTCTCCGGTGCCATGCTCGCCGACAAGTGCGCCCACGCGGTGGCCACCGGGGCCGACTACCTGGCCGCCGCCGACAGCTCCTGCCTGGCGCACATCGGTGGTGGTCTGGCCCGCCGGCCCGGCGCCCCGCGACCCGTCCACTACGCCGAGATCCTCGCCGCGACCGGGGCCGGAGCGGTGGGATGAGCACCCGACACCCCCCGCCGGGCCGGCAGTTGCCCATCGTGGCCGTCACCCCGTTCCCCCGGGCGGCGGCCGGTGCGCTGCGCGACGCCCAACTACGGGCCAACCTGGGCCGGGCCACCCGCACCATCCGGGAGAAGCGGGCCGCGGTGGTGGCCGAGGTGCCCGACTGGGAGCAGCTGCGCGACCGGGCGGCCCGGGTCAAGGACGACGTGCTCGACCGGCTGCCCGAGCTGGTGGACCGGTTCACGCGGGCGGCCACCGCCGCCGGGGCGACCGTGCACCACGCCACGGACGCCGCCGCCGCCAACGCGGTGGTCACCGACCTGGTCCGGGCGCAGGGCGTCGACCAGGTGGTGAAGGTCAAGTCGATGGCGACCCAGGAGATCGGCCTCAACGAGGCGTTGGCGGCGGCCGGGGTGACGGCGGTGGAGACCGACCTGGCCGAGCTGATCGTCCAACTCGCCGACGACACCCCGTCGCACATCCTGGTGCCGGCGATCCACTACAACCGGGGGCAGATCCGGGAGTTGTTCGCCCGGCGGATGCCCGGCTTCCACGCCGACTCGGACGATCCGGCGGTGCTGGCCGGTGCCGCCCGGGACTATCTGCGGCGTACCTTCCTGGCGGCCCGGGTGGCGATCTGCGGGGCCAACTTCGCGGTGGCCGAGACCGGCTCGTTGGTGGTCGTCGAGTCCGAGGGCAACGGCCGGATGTGCCTGACCCTGCCGGACACCCTGATCGCCGTGGTCGGGGTGGAGAAGCTGCTGCCCCGCTTCGCCGATCTCGGTGACTTCCTGCGGCTGCTGCCGCGCTCGTCGACCGGCGAACGGATGAACCCGTACACCTCGATCTTCACCGGGGTGACCCCCGGCGACGGGCCGCGTCGGCTGCACGTCGTGCTGCTGGACAACGGCCGACGCCGGGTGGCGGCCGACCCGGTGGGCCGGGCGGCGTTGCGCTGCATCCGCTGCTCGGCCTGCCTGAACGTGTGCCCGGTCTACGAGCGGGTCGGCGGCCACGCCTACGGCTCGGTCTATCCCGGGCCGATCGGGGCGATCCTGTCGCCCCAGCTCACCGGGCAGGACGCCGGCCACAACGCGACCCTGCCGTACGCCTCGACGCTCTGCGGGGCCTGCTACGACGTCTGCCCCGTCAAGATCGACATCCCGGCCATCCTGGTCCACCTGCGCCAGACGGGGCCGAAGCCGGCCGCCGAACGCGTGGCGATGGCGTGGCTCGCCTGGACGATGCGTGACCGTCGGCGGTGGCGGGCGGCGCTGCGGGCGGCCCGCTCCGGCGGCCGGCCCCTGCGGGTGCTGGGCCGGCGGCACGACGGGCGGCTGCGCCGCGCCCCGTGGCCCCTGTCGGCGTGGACGACGCACCGCGACGCCCCACTGCCCGCCGAGGAGTCCTTCCGCGACTGGTGGCACCGCACCCATGACTCCTGAGCTGACCGCGCTCTTCGTCGCCCGGGCCGGGGACCACCACGCCGGGGTGCACCCCTGCACCCCGGCGGAACTGCCCGGGCTGCTCGCCACCCTGCTCGCCGGGGCGACCGCCGTGGTGCTGCCGCCCGGGACACCACCGCAGTGGACCACCCGGCTCGGCCCGCCCACCCTGGCCGGCGACACGCTCACCGCCACCGAGCTGGACGCCCCCGGCCTGTCCGTGCTCACCGGCTGCGCACTCGCCGTCGCCGAGACCGGCACCCTGGTCCTCGACGGGGGCGCGGCCCAGGGCCGCCGGTTGCTGACCCTGGTCCCCGACCACCACGTCTGCGTGGTCCGCGCCGCGCAGATCGTGGCCGACGTGCCCGACCTGGTGATCGCGCTGCCCGACCCCACCCGCCCCCTGACGATGATCTCCGGCCCCTCCGCGACCAGCGACATCGAGCTGAACCGGGTGGAGGGCGTGCACGGCCCCCGCCGCCTCGATATCGTCTGCCTCCCCCCGGGGTAGCCGGGCCGGGCCCACCGGACCCCGCCATGATCGCGCTCGATCCGTGTCGTAGTGGCATCCGGCCGCGCGACGGAGGGGACCACCTCCGGGATCGAGCGCGATCAAGCGGTTCCCGCCACGGACCGGCAGCGCGGGCCACGAGCGCACCCCGGCTACCCTCGCCGCCGTGGACGCTGTGGAGATCGAAGCACCCGTCGTCGCGGTCACCGTCTATCCGGACCGGGCCCGGGTCACCCGCCGGGGGAGCACCCGGTTGACCGCCGGGGAACACCGGATCCGGATCGCCCCCCTGCCGCTGCGGCTGCGCCGGGACTCCCTGCGCACCGGGGGCGGGGGCGCGGTCACCGTCCTCGGGGTGGAGGTGAGCACCTGGCGGCAGCCCCGCAGCACCGACGGTCAGGTCGACGCGCTCACCCGGCGGGCCCGGGAACTGGCCGACGCCCTGGCCGAGGTCGACGACGACGCCGAGGTCGAGACGCAGCGACGACAGTTCCTCACCCGGCTGGCCGACCGGGCCGGCGGCACGTACGCCCGCACGCTGGCCGCCGGTGACACCGCCCCGACCGACGTGGCCACCTTCGCCGACGCGGTGGCCGCCCAACTCGCCGAGTCCCACCGCCGTCGACGTGGGCTGGCCCGGCAGCGCACCGAGCTGACCGAGGAGTTGGCGGCCGTCGAACGGGAGCTGGCCGCGAACGGCAAACGGGAACCGGACCGGCTGGCCGCCGAGGTGACGGTGGCGGTGGACGCCGACGACACCGACGTGGACCTGGAGCTGAGCTACCTGGTCGACGGGGCACGCTGGGAATCCTCCTACGACCTGCGGCTGGTCGAGGAGACCATGACGGTCACCTGGTTCGGTCTGGTCACCCAGGACACCGGCGAAGACTGGCCGCAGTGCGCGCTGCAACTCTCGACCGCCCGGCCGGCGGTGGCTGCCGGCGTACCCGAGTTGTCGCCCTGGTATCTCGACCGGGTCCGGCCGGTGCCGGTGCCCCGGACGGCGGCGAGCTTCGGCGCACCACCGCCCCCCGCGCCCGCCGCCGCCCCGGCCGGTGGTGGTGGGGTGGCCCGCGCGGGCGCCCCGCGCCCCGTGGTGCGGGAAAGCGTGGCCGAGGTCGAGCAGGGGGTCACCGCGGCCACCTACCGGCCGGCCCGCCCGGTGGCGGTGCCCGCCGACGGCAGCGCCTACCGGGCCGTCATCGCCGTGCTGGACCTGCCGGTCCGCCTCGACCACGTGACCGTGCCGGTCCGGGCCGCCGAGGCGCACCTGCGGGCGACGGTCCGCAACACCTCGGCGCACACCCTGCGCGCCGGCCCGGCGGCGGTCTTCCACGGTGCCGACTTCGTCGCCGCCACCCGGCTGCCGACGTGGGCGCCCGACGAGGAGACCGAGCTGGCGCTCGGGGTGGACGACCGGGTCCGGGTGGAACGGGAGCTGACCCGGCGGGCCGACACCCGGGCCACCCTCGGCTCCACCCGGCGGCGGGACGTGGAGTACCGGATCAGCGTGGCCAACCACACCCCCCGGCCGGCGACCGTCGAGGTCCACGACCAGCTGCCGGTCTCCCGCGACGAGGCGGTGGCGGTCCGGGAGGCCGCCCTGACCCCGCCGCCGGACGAGCGTACCGAGCTGGGCGAGCTGACCTGGCGGTTGCGGCTCGGCCCGGGCGAGAGCGGCGAGATCACCCTCGGTTTCCGGGTCGAACTCGGCAAGGGGGTCGACCTGGCCGGCTGGCGGGAGTGACCGCCGCTCCCGCCGTGACCCGCCCGGCCGGCCGGGCGGGTCACGGCGGTCACCCGACGGCCGTCACGGTGAGCGCGGCGACCGACGGGTGGGGCCGCCCCTGCGCGTCGTCGATCGCCACGGCCAGCCCGCCGGTGGCCCCCGGCCCGGTGGGCGTGACCACCCGCAGGGCCGGGCCGCCGTCGACCCGGGCCACCGTCTCCCCGTCGCGCACGGTGACCGCGAGCCGGTGGGTGGCCGCCGGATCCAGCGCGGCCTCGGCGACCACCCGGCCGGCGCGCAGCAACGCCACCCGGCCGTGGGCCACCCGCACCGACACCGTGGCGTCACCGTTCACCCCGACCAGCACGGTCACCGTGCCGCCGTCGGCACGCAGGCCACGCACCGTGGCGTCGGCCGTGTAGCCGGTCCAGTCCGCGCTGGCGTACGCGAGCAGGGTGCCGTAGGCGCGGCGGGGGCTGTCGGCGGGGAACCGGCCGCCGGTCAGCGGGGACAGGTCGGTCATCGGCTCGCCGTGCTGGTCGCGCCAGTCCCAGGCGCGGGCGAACGGGTCGGTCACCCCGGCCGGCACACCCGTGCGTTCGACGACCGCGCTGACCAGTTCGGCGGCGTCGGTCGTGGCGTACACCTCGGCCCGCTCGACCTGCCCGTCGGCCGCCGACCGGCGGCTGCCCGGTTGCGGGGCGAGCGACTTGTTGGTCAGCGCGCCGACGAACCGGGCGGCGATCAGGTCGCGGCTGAACGCGGCGGCCTGCGGGTCGGTCGTCGCGTCCCCGATCTCGGAGAACGGGTACGCGAACAGGCGCGGCCGGGGCAACCCGTGGGTGGTGAACGCGGCGAACATCGCATCGAAGTCGGCGGTCAGCCGCTGCCGGTAGGCGGCCAGGCTCTCCTGGGTGCCGGTGGTCGGCTCCCACCGCCGGTGGGTCAGCGGGGAGCCGAGCCGCCCTGGCGCGGTCTGCACCCGGGTGTGCAGGTCGTGGGTGTGCGCCTGGAAGTCCCACCGGCCGGAGCGGCGCATCCGGTCGATCTCCGCCCAGCTCAGGTAGTACGGCCGGTGGGTGCCCACCTGCCCGGTGATCAGGTAGGAGGCGGCCACCATCCGGTGCCGGCGCAGGATCGGGTCGGCGTACGACCACAGGCCCCGGGTGCCGTCGTCGAAGGTGAGGTAGACCGAACGGGCCGGCACCTCGCCGCCGCGCAGGTAGTCGACGTACTGGGCCGAGGAGATCGTCCGGTAGCCGGCGGTGCGCAGTGCGGTGAGCTGGGCGTCGAACGCCTCCGGGGTGACCACGTAGTGTTCCCGGCCGCCCGGCGTGGTCGCCGCCGGGTCGTCGCCGTGCGGTCGGATGTCGTGGTAGGCCACCACCACCGGCGCGGCCCGCTCCGGCAGCCGCCCGGCCGTCTCGGCGAAGCGGCGCAGGTCGGCGGGGTCGACCCGGGTGACCGGGGTGTCGTGCTGCCCGCTGACGTGACGGCGCAGGTCGGCCAGGTACCAGGACACCCCGAAGGGCGCCGCCACCACCAGCAGGGTCACCAGCGACAGCAGTCCGCCGAGCGTGCGGGGCCACAGCCGGCTCACCGGAGCACCTCGCCCCGGGAGAAGACCACCGCGTAGAGCAGCACCAGCACCGCCGCCCCGGCGAGGGTGAGCGCCACCCGGGCCAGCCGGCTCAGCGACCGCCGCCCGGCGTTCACACCGTGCTCCGCGACCACACGCCACGCCGGATCGTCCCCACCGACCAGGGCAGCAACCAGGACAACATGGTGGCGGAGAGCACGCTCATCAACGGCCGGTACGCCCAGCGCGGGTCACCCGGGTTGTCCAGCCGGTAGGCCAGCCCCCACGCGGTGCCCTTGAGCAGCACCCCGCACAGGTAGAGCAGCGGCACCGCCCACCAGCCGCGCAGTGGCGCCCAGACCAGGTGGGAGAAGGCCATCGCCGGGGCCAGCGCCACCCACAGCGCGTGTCCGTAGTAGAGCGCGGCCGGGCCGGGCCCCCGCCGCCACATGAACGTGCCGGTGAAGAACAGGTTGCGCACGTAGCTTTTCTTCCAGCGGGTCTGCTGACGCAGGAACGGCCGCAGCCGGGCCGGCACGGTGGTCCACACCTTCGCCGAACGCACGTAGCCGACCCGCCAGGCGCGGGGCGGGTGGTCCTCGTCGCGGATGAACGGCGAGTCGGCGAAGCGCGCCTTGAGCCGGTCGCCGATCCAGCGTTGCCCCAGCACGTAGCCGGTGAGCTGCCGGTCGGTGGCGAACCGGAACTCGCCGCCGAGGAACCGGTCGGCCGCCCAGGCGGGCAGGTAGTTGAGCACCGCCTCCCGCCGGAACACCGCCAGCGGGCCGGAGACGCAGGTGACCGCCCCGAACGACGCCTCGGCAGCCTTGGAAACCCGGAACTGGCCCTCGTACCAGACGTCCTGGACCCGGGTGAGCAGCGACTCGTCGGGGTTCAGCGCGCGGGCGTGGCCGCTGACCGCGCCGAGGTCGGGTTGCCGCAGCAGGGCCTCGACGCAGCGGCCCAACGCGTCCGGGGCGAGCACGCAGTCGGAGTCGGTGAAGGCGAGCACGTCGCCGGTGGCGTACCGGGCGGCGTGCACCAGGGCCCGCTTCTTTCCGACGTTGCGCGGCAGGTGCAGCACGGTGGCCGGGAGTTCGGCGGCCAGCCGGTCGAGCACCTCGGCGGTGCCGTCGGTGGAGCCGTCGTCGACCACGATCACCTGCAACGGGCGGATGTCGCTGCCGGTCATCGACCGCACGCACGCCTCGATGCCGTCCGCCTCGTCCTTCACCGCCACCAGCAGGCTCACCGTCGGGGCCGGCGGCAGCGGCGGGAAGGAGGCGGTGTGCCGGGGCTGCGCCGGGGCCTCGGCGGGGTCGACGTAGCGGGCGTAGGCCAGGTAGAACACGGCGACGGTGGCGGTGAGCACGGCGAAGCCGTAGAACGCCAGCAGCGGGGCGTACGGCAACTGGGGCAGTTGCCGGGCCAGCAGCACGATCAGCGGCAGCAACGCGAGCACGGTGAGCAGCCGGCGCAGGCCACGCCGGACGGGGGCGGTCACCGGCATCTCAGACGACCTCCCGCCGGGGCAGCCCGGCCAGCCGGTAGGTGGCGTCGAGCACCATCGGCTGCCCGCGCAGCCACGCCTCGTCCAGGCCGGACTGGCGGGTGTGCACGACCACCAGGTCCCACTCCCGGTCGGCCGGGTCGGCGACCCGGTGCAGGGTCTGGCCGTCGGGGGTGCGGACCGTGTCGACGAGCTCGTCGACGAAGCCGACGTCCGCGCCGGCCCGGACCAGCTCACCGATGATCTCCAACGCCGGGGACTCCCGTACGTCGGCCACCCCGGGCTTGTAGGTCACCCCGGCGAGCAGCACCCGGGCGCCGAGCAGGGGGCGGCCGGCCCCGGCGAGCAGTTCCCGGATCCGGTCGACGACCCGGCGGGGGCGGGCGGCGATGCCCCGCATCGCGGTCTCGATCAGGGGCGCCTCGCGGCGTTGGCCGCGTACCTGCCACAGCAGATAGTGCGGGTCGCAGGGGATGCAGTGCCCGCCCACCCCGGGGCCGGGCTGGAAGGCCATGAACCCGTACGGCTTGGTGTCCGCCCCGTCGATCACCTCGGTGACGTCCAGGTGCAGGTCCCGGCAGAGGTCGGCGAACTCGTTGGCGAGGGCGATGTTGACCGCCCGGAAGGTGTTCTCCAGCAGCTTGGTCATCTCGGCGGCCTCGGGGGAGCCGAGCCGGTGCACCAGGGGGGTGATCCGGGACAGCGCGGCGGCGGCCCGTGCGGTGCAGTCCGGGGTGGTGCCGCCGACGACCCGGGGGGTGAGTTCCTGGCGGTGCCGGTCGTTGCCGGGGTCGACCCGTTCCGGGGCGAAGGCCACGAAGACCTCCTGCCCGACCCGCAGGCCCCGGGCGGCCAGCGGCGCGACCAGCAGCTCCCGGGTGGTGCCGACGTAGCTGGTGGAGGTGAGCACGATGGTCTGGCCGGGGCGGGCGTGGGCGACCACCGCCGCGCAGGCCGCCCGCAACGCGGCGAGGTCGGGGGCGAGGTGCCGGTCGACCGGCGTGGGTACGCAGATCAGCACCGTGTCGGCGTCGGCGATCTCACCGACCGCGGTGGTGAGGCGCAGCGCGGGATCGGTGGCCCGCAACGTCTCCCGGAGTCGGTCGTGGTCGTCGTCGAGCAGGTCGGCGCGACCGGCCCGGATGTCGTCGAGCCGGTCCGGTGAGATGTCCACCCCGATCACCCGGGAGCCGCTGGCGACCAGGGCCAGGCTGGTCGGCAGGCCCACGTAACCGAGGCCCACCACGGCGGTACGCGCCCCGGGGGCGGCGGTGGCGGTGGCCGGCTCCGGTGGCGCGGCCGGGGCCGTCGGGGCGCTGGTCGGGACGTCGGACCGGGCGGCGGGCAGAAGCTGCGACATGGTCGGTGACCCTCACGGACGGTGAACGGGGATGACCCAAGAGTGCGACTAGCCCACCCCCGTCGGCTGTCCGACGAACAGTCGTCACGAAGCGAAAAGGCTACGGTCGGTGACTGTCCTTTCGGTCAGTTTTCGGCGTGTTACCTGCCCGGAAGCGGTGTTGCCACCTGGAAGTCCTGACCGGCGGTGGTCTCCGGCGCATCATGGGTCCCGCCCGTCCCACCGCTGTCACCGGTCGGTGCGGAGTAAGAATCATCACTGGCGGTGAGCCGTCGATCGTGCGCAACCCGCCGGGGCCGGCGGTCCGACCGGTCGGCCGTTCCCCGGCTCCACGGCCCCGCGTGTCGCCCCGGGAGCGCCCGGGCGGGACGGGTGCGATCCGGCGATCCGTGTGGTTCACCGTCTCTGCCGCCGCCTGGGGCGACGGGCGGGCGTGGTGTCGCCCGGCTGCTCCGACGGGTACCCCGGGCACCCCCGTCGATGGTCACCCACGGTGACGCAGCGGTGCCGGCTGCTGGGTGCCGCCGCGTGACGGGACGACGGCCCGGCTTTGTCGCCCGGGTGGGCTAGCCTCCGGTGTCTTAACCCACCGAGCCATGGGGTGTCCACATGGGATGGTCAGAGGTGTCGGGTGGCTACCAGGTCACTCTCCGCGATGGTGATGTCGTCGCCCGGAACGCCAAGGGACGGGAACTCCGTTCCGTGCCGGCGTCCCTGCGCGACGATCCGACCGTGGTGGGGCTGCGTCAGCTCACCGAGTGGCTGACCCGGCACGAGGGCCAGTGCCGCACGGACATCGAACGCTGGATGGTGCGTTCGCTGCCGGTGCCGGTCGCGGTCCTGACCGAGGTGTGGCCGGACGAGGCGTGGCGCACCGCGCTGACCGACCTCGTCGTCGTGGTGCTCGACGACGACGGCCACCGGGACCCGGACGGCGTGGGTCTGCTCCGCGAGGTCGGCGACGGTCAGGTCGGGCTGGTCGACCTCGACGGTGACTCCGTCCGCCGGGCCGCCCGACGGATCGTCATCCCCCACCCGGTCACCCTCGACGACCTCGACGACCTCCGGGAGTTCGCCGCCGAACTCCAGGTCCGCCAGTCCGTCGACCAGCTCTTCCGGCAGACCTGGGTCCGGGGGCCGCAGGTCGACGCGACGGCGACCCGGTTCGGCGACTACGCCGGCGGCCGGTACGACCAGCTGCGCCACCTGACGGCCCGCGCGACGAAGCTCGGCTACCCGGTGCGCGGCGGCAACGCGGTGTGCCGGATCGTCGAGGACGGGCGCACCGTCGAGGCCCGGTCGTGGGTCGGCGCGGAGGACCCGTACTTCGAGACCGAGACCGGTGACCTCGTCTTCACCGACCGGCACGGCACCGCCCTGCCGCTGGGCGCGGTCGGCCCGGTGGCCTGGTCGGAGGGAACCCGGATGGCCGCCGCGCTGTACGCCGGCCGGGTCGTGGCAGCAGAGCAGGAGGAGGACCGGTGAGCATCGACGCGATGGACCTGTTGGAGGCGGGCGCGGTGCTGCCCGTCGGCACGGTGGTGGCCAAGGACGACACCACCGACACCCTGACCGCCCGCCGGTACACCCACCCCGTCCTCGCCGGACGGACCGTGGTCCGGCTGGTCAGCGAGGCGCTGGGCGAGGCCGAGGACCTGTCCATGGAGTTCCTCGGCTTCGACCGGCCGCAGCGGGTGACCCCGGTCGGCGTGGTCCGCCAGCAGGCGCTCGGCTTCCCGGCCTGGGCGCTGGTCCACGACCCGGCCAACGGGCACCACGCCCTGGCCCTGGTCAAGGAGATCGAGCGGCTGGCCCGTACGGCGCGCTCCCGGGTCGGCCCGGCCAAGGACGGCTTCAACGCCCTCGGGGAGCGGCTGGCCCGGTCGGTGCCGCACTTCCTGCCCACGTTCTACGAGGAGGCCGGTCGGGCGTTCCTCGCCGCCGACAGCGTCACCCACGCCGCGAGCATGTTCGGCAAGGCCCGCGACGCCGAACGCGCCTACGGGCTGACCATCGACGAGGACCGCCAGCACGCCGTGTTCCTGGAGTTCGCGCTGGCCGGGGCGCTGACCGCGAAGGCGCTCTCCGGTCACGCCCGGGACCTCGCGACCCGGCGTTCCGCCGCCGACGCGTACGCGATGTTCCTGCGGCTGTGCGTGGAGCGCACCCTGGGTGGCCTGCCCCCGTACGCGGCGATGCACACCGACCTGCGCCGGCTGGCCCGCGCCGCCGGGCTCGACCCGGCCGCCGAGGACGAGCGGGTACTCGGCGAACTGTTGGCCGCGCCCGCGCTCAACCGGGCGCCGGAGGCGTTCTGGAACGCCTACCGGGCGTCGTTGGCCCGGCTCGCCGCGAACGATCCCGCCCTGCGCGGCCGGCTGCTCGGCCTGACCCCCCAGCACTGCGGCGACGACGTCTGGCTGGAGGTGCTGGAGTCGGCCGGCGCCACCCAGGCGCTGACCGGGCCGGCGGGCGGCGTCCCCGCCGAGGCCGAGTCGCCGGACGGACCCGCCGGCTGGCTGCGCCGCTTCGACGAGCACCGGGAACGCCGCTCGTGGCGGGTCCGCAAGCGGCACCCCGGGCTGCTCGCCCTGGTGGACCGGATGGCGGGACGGCTCAAGGCCGACGGGGTGCCGGTCGTTCTCTGCCGCGCCCACGACGCCGTGGACCTCGACCTGCTCGACACCTGCCTGGCGCTGGGGGTGCCCGTCGCGGATCCGGCCGGCGACGTCCGGCACCGGCTGGACAACTGGTTCTCCGACGACACCGACGGCCGGCGTGACCTGGTCGCCGTCGCCGCCGACCCCCGGTTCCTGCCGATGCTGCTCGAGGGCGTCGAACGGCGACTGCGCACCGGCGCGCGCGACCAGCGCGACCCGACGCCCCGGGTACGGGAGATCGTCGCGGTGCCCGGCCTGCGGACCGCCCTGCGCAGCTGGCTGGACACCCTCGCCGACGCCGTCGGGCGGCAGGGGTTGCCGACACTCGACCAGCACCTCGACCGGGTCGGTACCGTCGCCTGCCCGACCGGCTTCGCCGTCAACCCCGACGCGGTACGCCGACTCGTCGACCACGACCTCGGCCCGGTCCTCGGCCGTACGCTGCGCTCCGGCCTGCTCGACGAGTACGGCTGGCCCGCCCTGGACACCGCCGCCGAACGGCTCACCGAGTCGACCACGGACGTGCAGCTCACCGGGCAGTGGCCGAACCTGTTGCTGCTCACCGGCGACCTGGTGACGGTCATCGGGCCGGACGCCGTGGAGCAGGAACACCTGATGCGGATCCCGGCCGGGGAGAACCGGTACCGCTGGCGGCTGGTGCTGCGCCACGTCGACGGGCAACTGCTGGTCTGCTGGGACCGGGGCCGGGACCGGGCCGCCTACTGGAGCGGCACCCCGGACGACGTCTTCACCCTCGCCGACGACGCCTTCACCACCTACCCCCAGCTGTCGCTGCCGCTGCCCGGCGGCGGGCGCACCATGGGGCGGCGTCCGTTGCGGGTCGGCGACCGGGCCGAGCGAACCGGTGGCCGGGTCATCAGCGACGGCACCACCTACTGGCTACGCGCCGCCGACCACCCGCTGGGCTGGCAGGAGTACGACCCCACGACGGGCGAGCGTGGACGGTTCTCCCGGCCGACGTTCTTCGAGGACGGCACCGTCGACGGTCGACCCCTCGATGCCGGTGCGTCCTGGCTGCGCCCCACCGAGTCGTCCGACAGCCCGCTGGGCCGCGCCGACGGGCTGGCCGGCTGGCGGGTGCGGCGCGGGGCGGACGGCGGCTGGTCCGGCGAAGCCGTGAACGGGCGGTCCTTCGCCCTGCCGGCGGGTGCCGCCGACGGCAGGCTCGCGGCGGCGGTGCGGTTCCCCGGCGCGGACACCACCTTCGGACTGCTGCACGGTGGCCGGGGCGCCAACGGCGAGCTGCTGCTCTGCGCCGAGGACGGCTTCCTGCTCGGGCGCTACCCGTCCGGCGGTGAGCGGTCCGCCTTCGCCGCCGGCAGCCGGCTGGTGCCGCCGCCGGAATACTGGCACTTCCTGCGCCCCCGCGACGAGGTCGGCTCGGCGGCGCTGCGCGACGTCACCGACGCGCAGGCCGGCGCCCTGCTGGCCGACGCGGCCGGGCTGGACGCCGCCCAGGTGCGGGCCCTGGTCGGCCGGCACCTGCCGCAGCTCACCGCGCCCGCCCTCGTCGCCGGGGTCGCCGGGCTCGTCACCCGGGCCGCCGAGCAGGTGACGCGGCTGCGGACGCTGGCCGCCGTGCTCGACGGCGAGCAGGACAACGCGCTGCCGGCGCAGGCGGCCCCGACCGGGTCACCGGCGGTCGACCGGCTGCTCTCCGAAGGGCTCGCCGGGCTGATCCAGTACTGCTACGCCGCGGAGGACAGCTCCCTGCGGCTGATCTCCCGCGCGGGCGCCGCGCTCACCGGCACCGACCCGACGCCTGCCGCCCGGGTCCAGCTGGACGGTGACCTCGACTGGTTCGACCTGCTGGGGGTACTGCCGGCCGCGATGTACCGGGCGGTGGCCCCGATCTGCCTGTCCGAGGTCCGTGAGGCGCTGCTGACGCTGCTGGAGGTGTGCGCCCGTTCCGGGCTCCTCGCCCCGGGCAGCCGACTGCGGCGGGTCACCCTGGTCGCCGACGGCAACCAGCCGCTCGACCACGTCCGGGGACAGGTGCTGACCGAGGCCGGCCGGCGGTTGCTGGTGCTCGCCGTCGACACCGACGACCGTGAACTCGACGTGCTCGACTGGACGCCGACCGGACGGTTCTCGGCGGTGTCCGGCTTCCGGATCACCGAGGAGCGGATCCTGCCGACCGGTGACGTCACGCCGCAGCGGATCGACGAGTTCGTCCGGCTCGCCCGGGCCAACGAGCCGATGGAGTGGCAGCCGGAGTGGGCCCGCACCCTGTCCGACGCGGCGGGCATGAGCTACTCCGAGGCGGTGCTGCTGCTGGCGGGCCTGCCCCGGCTCGTGTGGGAGAGGGCCCCCGCCGAACTGCTGACCATCCTGGAACTGCCCGACCCGGCCGCCCCCGCCGCGGCGGCCCGGTTCTGGGGCACCGGCGGTCGCGGCCGGCAGGTCTTCGCCAACCTGCTCGGGCGGCTGATCCCCGAGGACGCGGCGCGGCTGTGGGTCGACGGGCCCCGGCAGGATCTGATCGTCGAGGAGTGGGTGCGGCGGCACGGGCCACGGCGACCCGTGTCCGACGAGTTGATCGTTCAGGTGGACCGGGCCGGGGTGACCAGCCCGCTGCCGGCCTCGACGGTGCTCCACTGGGTCGCCAACGCGGCCACCGGCCGCTGGCTGGCCGGGTCCGGCACCGGTGTCGACGACGACGACGCGCTGATCGCGCTGACCAGGACGCTGCCGTGGCTGGCGTACCACCTGGCCGTCGACGACCCGATCCGGGCGGCGCTGCCGGTCGCCGCCGACCTGGCCCGGCAGCGGTTGGCCGACCCCGGCTTCACCGTCTTCGTCGGGCACGTCGACGGCACGAAGCTGCCGGCGTTCACCGCCGCGTTCGGCCTGCCGGTGACGACCGGCCCGGCCGGCACCGAGGTCGGCCCGGTGCTGATCCCGCCGACCGACCGCTGGCACCGGGTCCGGTTGTACCCGTCCCGGCTGTCCGCAACGGACGATCCGGCGGTGGCCGTGCTGCGGGCCCGCCTCGACCACGTCAACGAGCAGCTGCTCGCGGCGCTGCGGGCGCTGGTCGGCGGCCAGCTCACCGAGGTGGTGTCGCACGTCGTCCCGGCGATGGACGACGGCTTCGCGCAGGACCCGACCCGGTCCGACCCTGAACTGGTCGCCACGGTCGCCACGACGCTCGGGCTGGGTGCCGACGCCGCGGCGCTCTACCTGCAACTGCTCGCCCTGCCCGACCCGACCGACCGCAACGTCGCCCGGTGGACCGGCTGGAAGCCGGCCCGACTCAAGGCGGCCCGCGCCGAGCTGGCCGCGACCGGTCACGTCGTGGTGGCGAAACGGCCCCGGGCCGGGCGGTCGCTGTTCCTGCCCGGCGGCTGGTTGGCGCTCAAGGCGCCGCTGCTGCCGCTGGAACGGTGGAAACTCCCGCTGCTGATCGGGGGCGAGGGTGGCGTGACCGCCCTCGGCATCGTCTCCCCGGTGGCCCCACCGCCCCGCCTGTTCGCGCTCGCCTGGGCCCGGCTGCGCGACGGCGACGTACCCCGCTTCGACGATCTCGTTACGGAAGGCCGCCGATGACCACCACGACCACCCCGACGGCGCGTCAGGTCGAGCCGGCCGAACACGCCCACGCCACCGAGCTGGCGTTCCTCGCCGCGTACGACGACGGGGCCCGGCCGCCGGGCTGGCGGTTGACCCCCCGTGCCGTCGTCACGTTCATCGTCGGCAGCGCCGGTGTCCCGCTGGAACTGCCCCGACAGGCCCGCCGTGACGACCTGCCCCGCACCCTGACCGTGGCCGCCAAGTTCGTCGGGGAACGGGCACTGGTCGAACGCTGCGTCGTCACCCTCGCCGGGGAGCGGGGCCTGCTGCTCGTCGGCGAACCGGGCACCGCCAAGTCGATGCTGTCGGAGCTGCTGTCCGCCGCGATCTGCGGCAGCAGCGAACTGGTCGTGCAGGGCACCGCGGGCACCACCGAGGACCAGCTCCGCTACGGCTGGAACTACGCGCTGCTGCTCGCGCACGGGCCGAGCGCCGCCGCGCTGGTGCCGTCGCCGATCCTGTCCGCGATGCGTACCGGCGCGGTGGCCCGGGTGGAGGAGATCACCCGCTGCCTGCCGGAGGTCCAGGACGCGCTGGTGTCCATCCTGTCCGACCGGCGGATCGCGGTGCCCGAGCTGTCCGGCACCGCCGACGCCACCGTCCCCGCCGCGCCCGGGTTCACGCTGATCGCCACCGCCAACCTGCGTGACCGGGGGGTGTCGGAGATGTCGGCGGCGCTCAAGCGCCGGTTCAACTTCGAGACCGTCGGCCCCATCGGTGACCTGGCCCAGGAGATCGCCCTGGTGCAGCGGCAGGCCCGCGCCACGCTGGAGCGGGTGCAGGCCCCCTTCGCGGTCGACGAGGCCGTGCTGGAGGCCCTGGTCACCGCGTTCCGGGACCTGCGCGCGGGTCGGTCGGTCGAGGGCTGGGAGGTGGAACGGCCCTCCACCGTGATGAGCACCGCCGAGGCGGTGGCGGTCGCATCGTCGCTGGCGCTGGCGGCGGCCTACTTCCCCGGCGACCGGGACGTGTTGTCGCTGCTGCCGGGTCACCTGCTCGGCGTGGTCCGCAAGGACGACCCGGCCGACGGGGCCAAGTTGCTCGGCTACTGGGACGGCGCGGTGCGGCGGCGGGCCGAGGACGGTGCGCGGCTGTGGCGGCAACTCTGGGAACTGCGCGATGTCCTCGCCGACTGAACCGCCGTCCCCGGCCGGGCCGCCGTCGCCGCGCGCCGCGCAGGTGCCCGCCGGGCCACCGGCGGAACCGGTCGACCCCACGGTCGCGGTCACCGCGCTGGCCGGGCACCGGCGGCCCTACCTGATCGGGGTACGCCACCACTCGCCCGCGCTGGCGGTGGCCCTGCCCCGGCTGCTGGCCGGGTACCGGCCCGAGGTGCTGCTCCTGGAACTCCCACCGGAACTCGGCGAGTGGCTGCCGTGGCTCGCCGACCCGGCCACCACCGCCCCGGTGGCGCTGGCCGGGGTGGTCGGCGAGGGCGGGGGACCGGCGTTCTACCCGTTCGCCGACTTCTCCCCGGAACTGGTGGCGGTGCGCTGGGCCGCCCGTAACGGGGTTCCGGTCGTACCGTGTGACCTGCCGTTGGCGGACGCGGCCTGGGGGGAGCGCGAGCCGGGTGCCGCCCCGACGCCGGGCTTGTCGTTCGCCGACGCGCTGCGCGCGGCGGGCAGCGGGCGGGCCGACGAGGACCTGTGGGACCGGTCGGTCGAGGCCCGCGCCCCGGGCGCCGACCCGGAGGCGGTACGCCGGGCGGCGCTCGCGGTCGGCTGGGCGATGCGGGCCGACGCCGAACGGGGGACCGGGGTGTCCCCCCTCGACCTGCGGCGGGAGGCATGGATGCGGCAGTGCCTGGCGGAGGCGGGGCAGCGTCGGGTCGCCGCCCTGGTCGGCGCGTTCCACGCCCCGGCGCTGCTGACCGGTGCGCCGGCCCCGTCCCGGGCCGGGCCGGCCGGTGCGTCGTCGGTGGTGACGTCGCTGGTGCCGTACACGTTCGGGTTGCTCGACGCCCGGTCGGGCTATCCGGCGGGCATCCGCGATCCGCAGTGGCAGCAGTCGGTCCTCACCGCCGCCGGCGACCCCGCCGCGGTCGAGTCGGCCACGACCGCCGCCGTGGTGGCCGTCTGCGCGGCGATCCGGCGGGCCGGCCACCCGGCCGGTCCCGGCGAGGCCCGGGAGACGGTCCGGCTCGCCCTCGACCTGGCCCGACTGCGCGGCCTGCCCGCACCGGGCCGGGGTGAACTGGTCGAGGCGATCCAGAGCGTGTTGGCCCACGGCGAGGTGCTCGGTCGGGGTCGGGCGGTGGCCCGCGCGATGGAGGAGGTACTCGTCGGGGACCGGCGCGGCGCGCTGGCCCCCGGTGCCCCCCGCTCCGGGCTGGCCCCGGCGGTGCGGGAACTGCTGGCCCGGTTGCGCCTGCCCGGGGCCGGCGACCCAGCCAGGGAGCTGCGGTTGGACCCGCTGCGTTCGCCGCTGGACCGGCGGCGGGAGATCACCCTGCACCGGCTGACGGTCTGTGGCGTCGGCTACGCCACGCCGGTCGCCGGCACGGGGGTCGGCGGGGTCGACCCGGTCACCACCCGCTGGCGGGTGGAGTGGTCGCCCCGGACCGAGGCGACCATCGAGGTGGCCGGGCTGCACGGGGTGACCCTCGGCCAGGCCGCCGAGGGCGCGTTGGTGCAGCGGCGACGGCGGGAGCGGGCCGAGGACGGACCGACGGTGACCGCCCTGATCGCCGGGCTGGAGGACGCCGCCCGGTGCGACCTGGCCGGGTTGGCCGCCCGCCGGCTCGCCGAGGTGGCGGTCACCGTACCGGCCGAAGGCACCCTCGGTGAACTGGTCGCCGCGTTGGCGCTGCTCGACCGGTTGCGCCTCGGCCACCTGCCAGGCACATCGGAGCTGCCGGCGGACGAACTGGGCCGGGTCGTCGAGGCGTTGGAGAGCGCGGCGGTCCGGCAGGTCGACGGGCTGCTCGGCGCCGAGGACGTATCCGACGCGGAGGCGTTGGCAACGCTCGCCCAGCGGGCCGACGTCGCCGGGGCGGGGCTGCGCCTGGCCGACTGCCTGGCCCGGCTCGCCACCGGGGGTTCGCCGCTGATGGCCGCCGCCGCCGGGGCGGTCCAGGTCCTGCTGGGCCTGCGGGAGCCGGCCGCCTACGGACGGCTCGTCACGTCCTGGCTGGACACCGCGACGACGCCCACCGGACGCCAGCAGTTGCAGGGCCACCTGACCGGGTTGCTGGTCGCCGCCGAACCGCTGCTACGGGCCAGCGACGAGGTGCTCGACGGGCTCCTGGAACGGGTCGAGACCCTGCCCGACGAGGAGTTCCTCATCCGGCTGCCGGCGCTGCGCGCCGGCTTCCACGTGGTCAGCCCGGCCGGGCGGGACCGGCTGCTGGACGTGGTCCGGGAACGACTGGACGACACCGGTCCGACCGCCGACGTCGCGGTGCTCGACGACCCGGACGCCCTGCTGGTCCGGCTGCACGCCGACGCGGCGGGCCGCCGGGCGCTCCTGGCGCAGGGTCTGCTCGCCGCCGAGCCGGCGGACCCGTCGCCGCAGCCGCCGACGGTCACCGACGCGACGCGGCCGGCCGTCCGGCGTACCCCGGCCGGTGGGTTGTCGACAGTGGACCGGTGGCGGCTGGTGCTCGGCCGGGAGTCGACCCGGGTCGGGCCGCGCGCCCGCCGCTACGCCACCGCGCTCGACGAGCTGTACGGGGCCGGCCGGGGTGAGGGGGCCGGTGCCGAGGCGGCCGGTCGCGCCGGCCGGGAGGCGTCCTTCCCCGGCGTACGGGAGTGGGCGCAGGAACTGTCCGCCCTGTTCGGCCCCGGGGTGCGCGAGGAGGTGCTGGCCCGGGCGGTGGAGGCGGGCCGGCTGGACGCGGTCACCGAACTGGACCCGGCGGCGGTGCGCCCGTCGGTCGAGCTGCTCCGTGACGTGCTCACCCTCGCCGGTGGGCTGCCGGAGTCCACGGTGGCGCGGCTGCGCCCGCTGGTGGCCCGGATCGTGGCGGAGCTGACCCGGCAGTTGGCCGCCCGGCTGCGCCCGGCGTTGACCGGGTTGACGACCCCCCGCCCCACCTACCGGCCGGGTGGCCCGCTGGACCTGCCCCGGACGCTGCGCGCCAACCTGACCACCGCCCGCCGCGACGGGCAGGGCCGGGTGACGCTGGTGCCGGAGCGGCCGGTGTTCCGGACCCGGGCCCGCCGGGGGGTGGACTGGCGGCTGGTGCTCGTCGTCGACGTCTCCGGCTCGATGGAGGAGTCGGTGATCTGGTCGGCGCTCACCGCCGCGGTGCTGGCCGGTGTCCCGGCGCTGAGCACGCACTTCGTCGCCTTCTCCACCGAGGTGGTGGACCTGACCGAGCGGGTGGACGACCCGCTGGCCCTGCTGTTGGAGGTCAGCGTCGGCGGGGGTACGCACATCGCGGCCGGGCTGCGCTACGCCCGGTCCCTGGTCACCGTGCCGCAGCGGACGATGGTGGTGGTGATCAGCGACTTCGAGGAGGGGTACCCGATGGGTGGTCTGCTGGCCGAGACCCGGGCGTTGGTGGAGGCGGGCTGTCAGGTGCTGGGCTGTGCCAGCCTGGACGACACCGGCCGTCCCCGCTACTCGGTCGCGGCGGCGGGTCAGCTGGTCGCGGCGGGGATGCCGGTTGCCGCGTTGAGCCCGCTGGAGCTGGCCCGGTGGGTCGGCGAGCAGGTGCGGCGGTGACCGGCCTGCCGCCGGTGACCGCGCCGGTGCTGGCCGAGGCCCTGGAGGCGCTGCCCGCCCGGCTGCGCCGCAAGGTCGACGACGCGGTCGCCCGGGCCGCTGGCTGGCCGGTCACCGGCACGGACGGCGGGGCGACGGTCCGGGTCGACGAGGCGACCACGGTGACCCTGGTGACGGCCGACGGGGTGGTGCGCCGCGCCGCCGACGCCCGGTGCAGTTGCCTGCTCGCGCCGAACTGCCTGCACCGGATGGCGGTGCTCGCCCTGGCCCCGGTGGACGACGCGGCCCCGGTGGACGACGCGGCTGCCATGAACGACGCGGCCCGGGTGGACGACGCGGCCGCCGGCCGGCCCGTCGATCCGGCTTGCGCGACCGAACCGCCCGCCGGGGTGACCGGTGACGCGGTGGCGGAGGGTGCCGGGTCGCCGCCCGCGCCCACCGAGCGGCAGCGGGCCGCCGCCGACGGGCTGTGGCAGGTGGGCGTGGCGGTGCTCGGGGCGGGGATCGTCGGCTGCGGGGTGGTGCTGCGGACCGCCCTGCTGCGGGCGGTGCACGAGGCCCGGGCCAACGGCCTGCACCGGGCTGCCGCGGCCGGCACCCGGGTCGCGGCCGGGCTGCGGGCCGCCCGGGAGGGCGAACCCCAGCACCGGCTGGCCGACCTGACCGACGACCTGCGGGAGCTGCTGGCGGTGTCCCGCCGGCTGCGCGGGGAGACGCCGGCCGGTGACCTCGGCGCGTTGCTGGGCACCGCCCGGCGGACCTACGACCCACAGGCCGGCCTGCGACTGTACGGGCTCTGCACGGTCCCGGTGGTGGCCGATTCCGGGTACGCCGGGGTGGTCACCTACCTGGCGGACCGCGACGGTCGACTCTGGACGGTCGCCGATCTCGCCCCGGGTGACGCGGGCCGGGCCGCCGGCGCGGGTGACGCGACCGTGGCGGTGGGCGAGTCGGGGCTCAGCCACCGGCAGCTCACCCGGGCCGGGCTGGTGGTGTCCGGCGGCACCGCCTCGGAGTCGGGGCAGTTGGGTGCCGGGCGGGCGGTCCGGGCGGCGCGGGCCGCCGGGGTGGGCTGGGCCGAGGAACCCCTCGCCGGGCTCTGGGCGCAGCCCCTGCCCGACCAGGTCCGGCGGGCCTTCGGCGCGGTGACCCTGCCGTTGCCGGAGCGCCCGGCCGGTGCCGACCTGCTCTTCCTGACCGTACGGGTGCTGGGTGGGCACGACCACACCGTCCTGGTCGACACCGCCGACGGGGCGGTCCTGACGCTGACCGTCGCCGACGAGCACGCCGCCCTGCCGCACCGGGCCAACCTGCGCCTGCTGGGGCAGGCGGTGGGGGCGCGGCTGCGCCTGGTGGGTCGGCTCGATCCGACCCGCCGGGCGACCGTCCAGGCGCTCGCCGTGGGACCGGTCGACGACGACGGGCCGGGGCTCACCCTGCCGGCGAGCTGGGCGGGTCACGCCGATCTCGGCTACGACCGGCTGCACACGAGCCAGCTCAGGACGGGGGACGCTGCGGCGGTGCCACCGCCCGACCGGCTCGCGGCCCCGGACCCGGCCGTGCCGCGTCCCCGGCTCGGCGATCCCGCCCTGGAGTCGTTGCGCCGGCAGGTGGAGCGGGTCGTCTCGGGTGGCCGGGCGATCCAGGCGTTGGCCGACCCGACGGAACGGAAGCTGCGGCTGGCCCGCCTGGACCTCGGCGCGCACCTGCTCGCCGCGATGGGATCGGCGGCCCGGGCCCGACCCCGGGATGCCTTCGGGCGGCTCACCGACGACGACGGGCAGGCGTTCGCCGCGTCCTGGCTGGCGTTGGCGGTCTACGAGGAGGCGGCGGCCCGGGCGTCGGCGGAGGCGTCCTGGCTGCCGTGACCGTTCACGCCCGGCCGGGTCATCCGTCTGTCGGCCCGGCCCCGCCCGGGTCGGGCCGGTCAGCGGGCGTCGTCGGATACGGCGGTGGACAGCAGCGTGACCAGGTCGTCGAGGGTGTCCAGGGGCCGGCCGGGACCGTTCAGCTCGACCTCGACGTCGTACTCCAGCTCGATCGCGTCGACCATGCGGAGCAGGCCGAGCGAGTCGACGCCGAGAGCGACCATCGAGCCGCCGGTGAGCAGGTCGGTGGCCGCGACGTCGCCGCCGGTGGCCTCGCTGACCAGGTCGGCGAGCCGCCCCCGCAGGTCGGTGGTGTCGTTGGTGTCCATCAGCGCTCCTTCACGGACGGCCGGACGATCTCGGCGATCTCGGCGATGGTGGGGGTGTCGAAGAAGGCGTCCAGGGGCACCTCGACGCCGAGTCGTTGCCGGATGCGGCCACTGATCCGGGTGATCGTCAGCGAGTGGCCGCCCAGGTCGAACAGGTCCTCGTGCACGCCGATGTCGGGGATCCGCAGCACCTCCTGCCAGATCAGCCGCAGCTGGGTCACCACCGGATCGTCGTCCCCGACCGGCATGACGGCTGCGCCCGGTGCCGGGTCGCCGGGCGACCCGTCGGTTCCGGTGGTGCCGGGCGTGCCGGTGGTGCCGGGTGCTCCGGTGCCGGGCGCGAGGATGGTGCCGGGGGGCGTCGCGGTGCCGGCCGGGGGCGTCGCGGTGCCGGCCGGGCGGGTGGGGTCGGTGACCGGTGGCCGGGGGAGGTCCACGGTGAGGTCCCGGGCGGCCAGGGCGGCCCGGTCGACCTTGCCGTTCGGGCTCGACGGCAGCCGGTCGAGCGGCACGAAGTCGGTCGGCAGCACGGCCTGCGGCAGGCTCGCCGCCAGGTGCCGGCGCAGCTCGGCCGGTGCCGGGTCGGTGCCGGTGCGGGCCACCAGGTAGGCGACGAGCCGGGGCCCGTCGGCGTCCGGACGCAGCACCGTCGCCGCGCCGGCCACGGCCGGATGGTCGAGCAGCCGGGCGTCGATCTCACCCAACTCGATCCGGTGTCCCCGGATCTTCACCTGGTCGTCGGTGCGGCCGAGGAAGTCCAGCCGCCCGTCGGGCAGCCACCGGCAGCGGTCGCCGGTGCGGTAGAGCCGCTCCCCGGGCCGCCCGAACGGGTCCGGCACGAACACCTCGGCGGTCCGGTCGTCGCGGCCGAGGTAGCCGGCGGCCAACCCGACGCCGGCCAGGTGCAACTCACCCGGCACCCCGATCGGCACCGGTCGTCCCGAGGTGTCCAGCAGGTACGCCCGCACGTTCGGCAGCGGCCGTCCGATGGTGACCTCGTCGGGATCGGCGGGGACGTCGGCCATCGTGGCGTACACCGTCGCCTCCGTCGGGCCGTACCCGTTGATCAGGCGGCTGGTGCGGGCCCGCAGGTCCCGGGCGAGGGCGACCGGCAGGGCCTCCCCGCCGGTGACCGCGACCAGCGGCGGGGTGGGCCCGGCGGCGTCCGGTGCGGGCGTGCCGAGGCCGGCCTCCAGCAGCACCCGCCAACCCGACGGGGTGGCCTGGGCGTGGGTCACCCCGGCGGTGTGGACCAGCCGCAGCACACCCGCGCCGTCGAGGGGGCCGACCGTCGAGGCGACGACCACCCGGCCGCCGGTGACCAGCGGCAGGAAGACCTCCACGGTGGAGATGTCGAACGACAGCGAGGTCAGGTGCAGCCACCGGTGCGCCGGGCCACTGCCCAGCAGGTCCCGGACGCCCAACAGCAGGTTGGTCAGCGCCCCGTGCCGCACCGACACACCCTTGGGTCGGCCGGTCGAGCCCGAGGTGTAGAGCACGTAGGCCAGGTCGTCGGCGTCCGGCGGCACGGCGGGGGTGACCGGCGTCGGCCCGGTGAGCAGGTCGATCCCGTCGAGGGCGAGGGTCGGCCAGGTCAGCGCGGTCACCGTCGGCGTCACCACCAGCGTGGGGGTGGCGTCGGCGAGGACGAGTTCCCGGCGGGCCGGCGGGTGCTGCGGATCCACCGGCAGGTACGCGGCCCGGCAGCGCAGCACCGCCAGTAGGGTGACCACCGCCCGCCAGGACCGGTCCAGGGCGACCGCGACGAGTGACCCGGGCCCGATCCCACGTTGGCGCAGCAGCCCGGCCAACCGGTCGGCGGCGGCGTCGAGCTGCGCGTAGCTGAGGATCAGGTCGTCGTCGACCACGGCCGGCGCGTCCGGGTCGGCGGCGACCCGGGCGGCGAACAGGGTGGGCACGCTCGCCCCGGCGGGGTACGCCCGGCCGGTGTCGTTCCACTCCCGGGTGACCCGGTCGAGTTCCTCGGCGGGCAGCACCGGCAGCTGCGCCACCGGCCGGTCCGGGTCGGCGACCACGGCGGCGAGCAGGGTACGCAGGTGCGCCCCGACGCGGCGTACCGCGCCGGTCGGGATCGCCGCCGGGCTGTGCTGGAGGCTGACCGTGGGGCCGGTGGGGGCGTCCACGATCTGCACGTGCAGGGCGTTGCGGGCGGCGCCACCGAACAGCGTCCAGTCGACCGCTGCGGTCACCCCGGGGAAGACCGGTTCCGCGCCGCGCCGCCGGTAGCCGACGCTGACCGGGGTCACCGCCGGGGCGGGCCGCAGACCGGGCACCGCGTGGGCCAGCGGCACGGCCCGGTGCCGGTACACCTCGCGCAGCCGGACCCGCACGGCGCGGGCGTACGCGCGGAACGTGCCGTCGGCCGGGTCGACGGTGACCGGCAGTTCGTTGACGAACAATCCGATCCGGTCGGCCTGCTCGGGGGTGCGGGTGGACAGCGCCACCCCGACCGGCGTGCCCTGGTTGCCGTACCGCCCGAGCAGGGTGTGCAGCGCGGCGAACAGCAGCTCGAAGCGGGTCACGCCGAGCGACCGGGCCGCCGGGTCGAGGCCGTCGACCACGTCGGCGGGCAGCGTCACCTCGACGGCGACGCCGGGTTCGGCGCCGGTGGGTAGCCGGCGCAGGCCGGGCAGCACCACGTCGCCGGGGCCGGACCAGTGCCGCGCCCAGAAGTCGCGGGCGGCGGGCAGGTCGACGGCGATCCGCTGCTGCTCGACCGCCGCGCGGCCGGCGTGGTCGTCGCCGGGCTGTTCCGGGCCGGTGTCGGCGGGCCGCACCGGGCCGGCGGACCGGGCGGCGGCGTATCCGGCGGCCAGGTCGTGGACCAGCACGTCCTTGGAGGTGCCGTCGAAGACCAGGTGGTGCGCGGTGACCAGCAGCAGGTGGGCACCCGTCGTCCCGGTCAGCAGGGTGAACCGGGCCAGCGGGCCGGTCCGCAGGTCGTACGGCCGGGCGATCTCCTCGGCGACCCGGGCGTCGGTCAGCTCCCCGAAGGTGACCGCCGGGCGGGTGTCGGCCGGCGTCAACCGGGGGGTGCCGTCGTCGTCGGTGCCGACCCGGGCGGCCAGGACCGGATGCCGGGCGACCGTCGCCGCGCACGCCGCGACGAGGGCCGCCCGGTCCAGCTCCGCGCCGAACCGGATGCCCAGCGCCATGTGGTACGCCGTGCCGGCGACCCCGGCCTGTTCGGTGAACCAGACGGCGTGCTGCGCGAAGGTCGCCTCGGCGGTGCCCACATGCTCTCCCATGGTCGTGCTGTCGGTGCGGGTGGTCAGTTGTCGAACAGGACGGTCAGCTGCCGTTTGAGCACCTTGCCGCCCTCGTTGCGGGGCAGCCGGTCCAGCAGCAGCAGCCGGGCGGGCAGCTGGTGGTCGGCCAGCCGGTCGGCGAGGAAGCCGCGCAGCACCGGCAGCGTCAGCCCGTCCGTGCCGGCCTGCGGCCGGGTCACCACGGCGGCGGCCACCGCAGAACCGAGCACCGGATGCGGCACCCCCACCACGGCTACCTCGGCGACCAGCGGATGCTCGTGCAGCGCCGCCTCGACCTCGACGGTGGAGACCTTGAACGCACCGGTCTTGATCACGTCCTGGTGCCGGTCGGTGAGGTAGAGGTAGCCGTCGGCGTCGATCCGGCCCACGTCACCCATCCGTACCCACCCGTCGCGGAAGGTGGTCCGGTTCGCCGAGTCGTCGCGGTAGTAGGCGCGCGGGTGCGGTGAGCGTAGCCACACGTCGCCGGTCGTCCCGGCCGGCAGCGGGCGGCCCCCGGGGTCGGCGACCATCAGCTGCCCGCCGACCGGCCGGCCGACCGCGTCCGGCCGGGCCGGGTCGTAGATCATCGTGGTCTGCGCCGGGGCTGCCTCGGTGGAGGTGTAGTAGTTGACGATCGTGGCCTGCGGGAAGGCCGTGGCCAGCCGGGCCGCGACCGCCGGTGGCAGCGGCGCGGCGGTGGACCCGATCAGTTGTACGCCGCTGGTGTCGCGGTCCCGCAGCGCCCCGGAGTCGAGCAGCTCGATGGCGATCGACGGCACCACGAACACCGTCCCGGTGCCGGCGGCGGCGACCAGCCGGGCGAACCGGACCGGGGTGAACCGGGGCAGGGTGAGCGCGGCGGCCTTCGCGGTCAACGCGTTGAGCAGCATCGTCTGCCCGGCGTTGGTGCCGATGGCGAAGGCGTGCAGGAACCGCTGCGAGTGGGCCAGGGCCAACCGGCGAGGGTGGTGCGGCGCACCGGCGGTGAGGTTGGCGTGCCGCGCCGACACCCCCTTGGGGCGGCCCGTCGTCCCCGAGGTGTAGAGGATCTGCGCGAGGTCACCGGGGCGGACGGTGACCGGGTCGCCGTCGTCGGGGTGCCCGTCGGCGCGCAGCTCGGCGTCGCCGAACACCGCCACGCCGGGTGGGGCGGGTGGGGCGGGGGTGTCGTCGCCGTACACGACGGCGGTGGCCGTGCAGTGGGTCAGCGCGTACCCGAGCTGCCCGGCGGCGAGCCGGTCGGACAGCGGCACCGCCACCCCGCCGGCCCACAGGACCCCGCAGTACGCCACCGCGTAGCGGACCCAGTCGCGGGGGCCGAAGACCAGGCCGACCCGGTCGCCGGGGCGCAGCCCCCGACGTCGCAGCGCGGCGGCGACGGCCCGTGCCCCGGCGGACCACTGGGCGAAGGTCAACGTGGCCACCTGGTGCACCTCGACCGCCACCTGGTCCGGGTGCAGCCCGGTGCGCCAGTCGAGCAGTTCCGGCAGGGTACGCGGCGGTGGCGTCCCGGTGGGTGTCGTGCTCACCGCGACCCTCCCGTCCCGACACCCACCGGGGTCCGGTCGGCGGGGGCGGTCGTACGGGCCCGGCGTTCCTCGAGGCCGACCAGGTCGTCCGGGGGCGCGTCGGGCACCTCGTCGTCGAACCGGGCCAGGGTGGGGGTGGCCAGCGACACCAGCGCGGTCAGCGCGATGCACACCCCGAACAGCACGTAGAGCAGCCCGTGCCCGCGACCCGGCCCGACCCCGAGCACCACCCCGACGGTGCCGGCCAGCGCCCCGTCGGGCAGCAGCGTGGGCTCCACCACCCGGGCGGCGAACGGGGCGACGACGCCCCAGCCCAGCGGCAGGGTGGACTGGGCGACCATCTGGTTGACCGCGAACACCCGGCCGTGCACCCGGGCCGGCACCTTGGTCTGGATGATCGTCTGGTAGACGCCGTTGACGATGCCCAGCGCCAGGTACATGCCGAAGGCGCCGGCCCCGATGAGCAGCAGGTTGGGTCGCAACCCGGTCAGCACGGCGGCCACCGCGATGCCGAGGGTGCCCAGCAGCACCGCCCGCATCCGGCGTCGGCGGGGTCCGCCCCAGAGCAGCATCACCAGGCCCCCGGTGGCCGCACCGACCCCGCCGGTCAGCGCGACGCGGGACACGTCGGTGAGGTCGGCGAAGCCGAGCACCAGCGGGGAGAGCAGGAACAGCACCGGGAACAGGAAGAAGTTGAGCGCGGCGAAGAACGCCAGCATGGCGCGGAACTCCCGACGCCGCAGCGCGTAGCGCAGCCCGGCGACGATCTCGGTGCCGATGCCCTCGCGGCGTTGCAGGGCCAGGGTGCGGGGGAACCGGACGACCGCCAGCACCCCGACCGCGAACAGGTACGACGCCACGTCGACGAGCAGGATGCCGCGCAGCCCGACGGTCTCCAGCAGGGCCACGGCGAGCAGCGGCACGGTGAACTGGGTGAGGCCGACGGCGGTCTGGGTGAGGCCGTTGGCGTGCCCGAGGAAGCGTTTGGGCACCAGTTGCGGCACCGCCGAGACGAACGCGAGCCGTTGGAAGGCCAGTGCCACCGACAGCCAGCCGACCAGCGGATAGAAGTGCCACACCTGCGCCCGGTCGGTGAGCACCAGCCCGGCGAGCACCGCGTTGGCGCTGCCGGCGGCGAGGCCGGCGAGTAGCAGCACGCGCCGCCTGCTGGTGCGGTCGATCAGCGCGCCGGCCAGCGGTGCGACCAGCAGGCCGGGCAGCAGGCCGAGCACGGCGAACAGGGCGAACCGGGCGAGTGACCCGGTCTGCGTGTAGATCCACAGTGGAATCGCGAAGGTGGTCAGCGCGGTGCCCAGCCCGGAGACGACCTGACCGGCCGCGACCAGGCCGAAGCGGCGCAGGCTCGGCGGTGGCGCGGTCCGGCCCCGGTCCCCGCCACCCACGCCTGCCGGGGGCGGGTCGGACGTGGTGGGTGCGTCGGCGCTGCGGCGGGAGACGGCGGCGAGCTGCCAGGCCGGTGGCGTGGCGTCCGACCCGGTCGGGGCGGGCCGGGGTGGCGTGTCGAGCCGTCGGTGCACGTCGGTGACGATCTCGGCCAGTTCATCCGACCGGTACTTGAGGAAGTAGTGCCCGCCCTCGTCGACCACGACGAGCGCGGTGCGGTCACTGAGGAAGTGCCATTCCCGGAACCGTTCCTCGTGGTAGTCGGTGCTGCGGTCCCGCTCACCGACCACCGAGACGACCGGTGCCCGCAGCGGGGTGACCCGCCGGCGCATCAGGTCGGTGAAGTAGTCCTCGGCCACCCGGGCGTCGTGCCGCATCGCCCGGACCAGGAACCGCACCTCGTCGGGGGCGAGCGAGCCGACGGCGGTGCCCTGCGCCTGCAACCAGGTGCGGTAGATCCGGTCGCTGCGCAGCCGTTCGGCCAACCGCAGCCGCAGCAGCGGCCCGAGCGGCCCGTCGGCGGGGCGGGCGAACGGGAACACCGCACCGAGGTAGACCGCGAGCAGGTCCCGTCCGGCAGCCTCCAGCCGGCGGGCGACCTCCACGGCCAGCGCCCCGCCGGGGCCGCAGTGCCCGTACACGATCAGTGGGCCGGTGACCCGGCCCAGAAGTTCCGCGACCACCCCGGCGGCGACGTCGGCGATCGGTGCGGGCTCGTCGGCGAGGCCGATGTCGTGTCCGGGTACGGCCACCGCCAGCAGCCGGTACCCGGCCGGCAGCGCGTCGGCCAGCGGCTGGTACACCACCGCGCTGCCCCCGCCGTACGGCACGCACACCAGGGTGGCGACCCGGTCGACGGCGGGCACCGGCGGCGTCAGCTCGTGCAGCAGCCCGGCCCGACCCGGGTCCGGCCCGCCGACGAAGCCGGCCAACTCGCGTACGGTGCGGTACCGGAACAGGTCCATCACGCTGACCGTCGGGGTGCCGTCGGTGACGGTGGGCAGCTCCCGGCGCAGCCGGGCCACCACCCGGGTGGCCAGCAGCGAGTGCCCGCCCAGGTCGAAGAAGTCGTCGGTGACGCCCACCTCGGGCACCCCGAGCACCGCCCGCCACACGTCGGCCACCAGCGTCTCCACCGGCCCCACCGGGGGCACCCGCTCGCCGGTCGGGCCGTCGTCGGTGGGCTCGGGCAGGGCCCGCCGGTCCACCTTCCCGTGTTCCTGCAACGGCAGCCGGTCCAGCACCACCCAGCGGGTGGGCACCATGTGCTCGGGCAGCCGCCCGGCGAGCAGGCGACGCCAGCGCGCCGGGTCCGGGGCGTTCGCGTCCGGCCCCGGTTCGGCATCCGCGTCCGGCCCCGGTTCCGGCTCCAGGTAGGCCACCAGCCGCTCGTCGCGCAGCAGCACCGCCGCTTGGCGTACCCCCGGGCAGTCCCGCAGGGCGGCCTCCACCTCACCCAACTCGACCCGGTAGCCACGGATCTTCACCTGGTGGTCGCGGCGACCGAGGAAGACCAGCTCCCCGTCGGCCCGCCACCGGCCCAGGTCACCGGTGCGGTACAGCCGGGACCCGGGCGGCCCGTACGGGTCGGGCACGAACCGTTCGGCGGTCGGGCCGGGCCGGTGCAGGTAGCCCCGGGCGAGCCGGTCCCCACCGAGGTACAGCTCACCGGGCACCCCGACCGGCACCGGACGCATCCGCTCGTCGAGCACGTGCACCGAGGCGTACGGCAGCGGCCGGCCGGTCGGTACCGGGCCGACGTCCGGCCCGTCCACGGGCACCTGGTAGGTGGCCACGCCGACGGTGGCCTCGGTGGGCCCGTAGTGGTTGAACACCCGGGTCGGCCCGGCGGCGAGCGGGGCGATCCGCTCCAGGTCGGACGCCTCGCCGCCGAGGATCAGCGCCCGGGCCGGCAGCAGGTCCTCCGCTGCGCAGTCGGCGGTCAGCGCCGCCAGGTGCGACGGGGTGATCTTGAGGTAGTCGATCCGTTCGTCGCGCAGCCGGGCGGCCAGCTCGGCCCCGGTGCCCCGGCGGGGGAGCAGGTGCACCGTGCCGCCGGTGGCCAGCGCCAGGTAGAAGACGGTGACGGCGAAGTCGAACGACATCGACTGCAACAGCCCGTACCGGGCGGCCGGGACCACGGCGAACCGGTCCGCCACCCCGTCGAGGTAGCGCAGCACCGGCCGGTGCGGCACGGCCACCCCCTTCGGGGTGCCGGTCGAGCCGGAGGTGTAGATGACGTAGGCCAGGTGCTCGCCGCCGACGCCGGCCGTGGGTCGGTCGTCCGGTGCGGCGGTGACCTCGGTGGCGATCTCGTCCAGGCGGGTCGCCACCGTCCCGGCGGGCAGCCGGTCGAGCAGGTCCGCGCTGGTCAGCAGCACGGTCGGCCGGGCGTCGGCGAGCATCAGGCCGAGCCGGGCGGCGGGCTGCTCCGGGTCCAGCGGCAGGTACGCGCCGCCGGCCCGCAGCACCCCGAGCAGCGTCACGGCCAGCTCGACCGACTGCTCCAGCAGCACCCCGACCAGCCGGTCCGGGCCCACCCCCCGGGCCCGCAACCAGTGGGCGAGCCGGTTGGCCCGCCGGTCCAGCTCCCGGTAGCTGATCCGGTCCGACCCGCAGACCACGGCCGGTGCGTCGGGGGTGGCGGCGACGTGCGGGGCGATCAGGTCGGCCAGGGTGACCGCCGCCCCGGTGACCCCGGTGCGGTCGTCCGACGGCAACCCGCGCGCCTGCTCCCCGACCCACCGGTCCGGAGCCGGCGGTGTCCCCGGGGCGGGCGGCGTTGCCGGAGCGCCGGCGAGGGCCAGCATCCGGTCCCGTTCGGCCGGGTCGAGCAGGTCCAGGTCGACGACCGGCCGGTCCGGGTCGGCGACGGCGGCCCGCAGCAGGGTCTGGAAGGACCCGGCGAGCCGGGCCACGGTGGCGGCGTCGAACAGGTCGGTGTGGTAGACGAACGTGCCGCGCAGTCCGTCGGCGCTCTCCCCGACGTACAGCGACAGGTCGAAGCGGGCGCTGGCGGCGTCGGTGCCGACGCCCTCGACGTGCAGTCCGGCCGGCCACCGGTCGCCGCCCCGGGCGTAGTTCTGCAGGGTGAACAGCACCTGGAACACCGGGGCGCGGGTGACGTCCCGGGTGACGTTGAGTTCCTTGACGAGGCGTTCGAACGGGATCTCCTGGTGCGCCAGGGCGCGCACGACGGTGCCCCGGTTGCGGCGCAGCAGGCTCGCGAAGCTCGGCTCGGCGGCGGTCGTCGGGTCGGGGGAGAGGTCGGCGCGCAGGGCCAGGGTGTTGACGAAGAGACCGATCAGGTGTTCCAGCTCGGGGACCACCCGGCCGGCCACCGGCGAGCCGACGGCGAAGTCCCGCTGCCCGCTGTGTCGGAACAGCACGGCCTGCAAGCCGGTGAGCAGGGTCATGTAGAGGGTGGCCCGGTGGGTCCGGCCCAGCCGGCGCAGCCCGTCGGTGAGGTCGGCGTCGACGGTGAACCGGTGGGTCGCGCCCGGGTAGGACTGCACGGTCGGGCGGGGCCGGTCGGTGGGCAGCTCCAGCGGCGGCACGCCGGCCAGCGCGCGGGTCCAGTGGGCGAATCCGTCCCCGGTCGCCGGGCCGTCGAGCCGGTCCCGCTGCCAGCGGGCGTAGTCGACGTAGCGGGTGACCGGCGGGGCGGGTGGTTCGCCACCGTCGCGCAGCGCGGCGTAACCGGCGGCGATCTCGCCGAGCAGCAGGTCCAACGACCATCCGTCGCTGACGATGTGGTGCATGGCCAGGTGCAGCAGGTGCTCGGTGTCGGCCAGCCGGACGACGAGCACCCGCAGCAGCGGCGCGACGGTGAGGTCGAACGGGGTGTGGACCGACTCGGCGACCAGCGCGTGGGCGGCGTCCCCCGTCACTGCGGCGGTGACGGTCACCGGCACCCGCACCTCGGGCAGCACCGTCACCACGGGCTCCCCGTCGACGCTCTCGGTGAACCGCATCCGCAGGCTGTCGTGCCGGGTGGCGGTGGCGTCGAGGGCGGCGCGCAGCAGGTCGACGTCGAACGGCCCGCGCAGCCGCACCGTCGCGTGCACGACGTACGCGGCGGTGCCGGGGGAGAGCTGTTCGGTGAACCAGATCCGTTCCTGACCGAATGACAGACGCGGAGTTCCGGTGGACCGGGGGATGGCGGAATGTGGCGGGGCGGCCCGCGTCGGTACGTCAACGTTCGTCACGCGGTGCCTTACTCGAAACGGTGCGGGCAGTGGCCAGTAGTGTGCACGTCGGGTGCGAACCGTCGGATCGGCTGATCGGTCCACTATGGAAAGCACCTTCGAGCGATTCGGCGACGGTCGTCACGTCGTACGGTCGGGAATGCGATTCGCCGACGCGGTGGTGCCTGCGCAATGGGCGTCCGAGACCCTGGTCCACGCCGAGTTCGCCGGCGACGGTGCCGGGGTGGCTCCGTTGACCTGGGCCCAGCGGGTGATGTGGCGCTCGATCGCCCGCAACGGCTCGAACCACGTCTTTCTCAACCTGCGCCGTACCGTCCCGGTGTCCCGGCGGGCGGGGGCGGCGGTGCCCGGCGTCGCCCGCGCGGTGGGCGCGTTGGTCGGTCGGCACGGCGCGTTGCGCACCCGGGTCCGGGAGGTCGACGGGGAGCCACGCCAGGAGACGGCGGCGGCCGGGGCGCTGCCGCTGCTGGTCTGCGCCGGGGCGCACGACGGCGCAGAGGCCGCCCGGGAGGCCGCCGGCCGGCTCGGCGACGTCGCTTTCGACCACGCCGCCGAGTGGCCGCTGCGGGTCGCGCTGGTGACGGTCGACGACCGGGTACGACAGGTCGTGGTGGTGTTCAGCCACTCCACGGTGGACGCGTACGCCGCCGAGACGGTTCTGCGGGACCTGCGGCTGATCATGCTGCGTGGTGACGTGTCCACCCCCGCCGGACCGCAGTCGGCGGACGTGGCGCGGGGGCAGCACGGGGCCGACCGGGACCGCTCGGCGCGGGCGGTCGGGCACTGGCTGCGGGAGTTCGACCGGCTGCCGACGTCGCCGCCCGCGCAGCCGGGGCCGGGCCTGGCCCCGCCGTGGCGGCGCGGGGTGCTGGTCTCCTCCGCCGTCGACACGGCCACCCGGCTGATCGCCGCCCGGCACCGGGTCAGCGGCTCCGCGGTGTTGCTGGCCGGGGTGGTGGCGATGGCCGCCGGTGGTGACGGGCAGGACCGTCGCGGCTTATTCCCGATGGCCCACAATCGATTTCGCGCCGGGTACGCGAATGCCGTCGCCAATCTCGGCCAGATCGGTTTCGGTGTGCTGGATCTGTCCGGTCGCCCCCATTTCGGGGAGTTGTTGTCCCGGGTGTGGAGCGCCTCCCTGGACGGCCTGCGGCACGCGTATTACGACCCGGTCGCGCTGCGGCACGCATTCGTCGAACGGGGGGTCGACCCGGCGTCGGCGTTCCAGCCGCACTACTACTTCAATGACATCAGGTTGCCCCTCGGCGGGGTCGACCGGGTGCCGGTGGTGACCCGGGACGCGCTGCGGGCCGCCACGGGCCGGAGCACCTTCTCCTGGACGACGGGGCTCGACCAGGCGTCCTGGCAGTTGCTGACCCACGTGGTCGACGAGCCGTCGGGGGTGGGTGTCACACTCACGGTCGACACCCGGCACCGGACGCTGGACGCCGTCGAACCGTTCCTGCGCGGGCTGGAGGAGTTGCTGGTGGAGGCCGCTTTCCACGAGGTGCCCTGGCCCTGGTCCCCGGCCGCCGGGCCGTCCCCGGCCGCTGAGTCGGCGCTCACCGCCGGGCCGTCCCCGGCCGCTGAGTCGGCGCTCACCGCCGGGCCGTCCCCGGCTGCCGGGCCGGTGCCCACCGGGGGGACGGGCGGCGACGCCTGGCCCGGCGGCGACCGGGTGGCGTACGCCGAGTTCGACGGAGGTCGGGACGCGACCGCGCCGTTGACGTGGGGACAGCGGGCGATGTGGCGGACGGTGGCGGAGTTCGTGGCGCCCGCCGCCTACCGGGTGCTGACCCTGCCGCGCACGCTGGCGGTGTCGGCACGGGCCGGGGTGGACGTGCCCCGGGCGGTGCGGGCGGTGGGGGCGCTCCTCGCCCGGCACGAGTCGTTGCGCACCCGGGTCCGCCCGCACGACGGGCAGCTGTGCCAGGTGGCGTCGGCGGCCGGGCGGCTGCCGGTCGGAGTGCACGCCGTACCCCGGCCGGCCGACGACCCGGACGGCGCGCGCACCGCGGCGGAGCTGGCCGCGCGGCTGGCCGGGGTGCCCTTCGACCACGCCGTGGCGTATCCGCTGCGGGTCGCGCTGGTCACCGTGGACGATCGGGTACGGCAGGTCGTGCTGGTGTTCAGCCACTGCGCCGTCGACTTCCACGCCGCCGGCATCGTCCTGCGGGACCTGCGGTTGCTGCTGCTACGGGGGGTGTTGGACAGCCCGCCCGGGCTCCAGTCGCTGGATCTCGCCGCGCAGGAGCGCACGGTGCAGCGGCGGCGTTCGCAGCGGGCGGTGGCGTACTGGACCAGGCAGTTCGCGGGCCTGCCGATGGACCTGGCCGATCCGACCGGAGCGGGGTCGACGCCCCGCTACCGGCGGGGTTCGCTGGTCTCCCCGGCCGTCCACCACGCGGTGCGGCTGGTCGCCGCCCGGCACGGCGTCAGCACCTCGACCGTCCTGCTGGCCGCGACCGCCGCGGTGCTGAGCGGGGGTGGGCAGGATGCCTGCGGGATGGTGGTGATGGCGAACAACCGCTTCCCGCCGGGGTACGACCAGGCGGTCGCCACCCTGAACCAGATCGGGCTCTGCCGGCTCGACCTGGTCGATCGACCGGACTTCGCCGAGTTGCTGTCCCGGGCCGGGCGGGCGGCCCTGGACGCCTACCGGCACGCCTACTACGACCCGGCCGAGTTCGAGCGTGCCTTCACCGAGCTGGGGCACGACCACCGTAGCGTGCTGGCCCCGCTGTGCTACCTCAACGACACCCGGCTCGCCCCCGAGGTCGGGCCCGGCGCGGCCGGTCCGGACGAGGCCGGCCTGCGGGCGATGGTGACGCCCGGCGCGTTCCGCTGGGTGGGGGAGCTGGACCGGTTCGCGTGGCGGTGCCGGGTGCAGGTGCTCGACGCCCCGGGCGCGGTGGAACTGGTCGTCACCGCCGACACCCGCTACCTGTCCGTCGAGCGGGCCGAGGGGCTGCTGTCCGGCATCGAGGCGTTGCTGGTCGAGGCGGCCTTCCACGGGGTGCCGTGGCCGTGGTCCCCGGCGGGGTGAGGGTGCCCCAGAGGCCCGGAGGGACACCCTCACCCCATTGGCCGGGGCGTCGCGGTCCATCGTCCGCGACGCCCCGGCCGGCTCAGGCCGGGCTGCCGGTGACCGTGCTCCCGGACTTCGTGATCCGGTACGTCTTCTGCGTACCGCTCCAGAAGTGGAAGGTCAGGGTGACCGGGCCGTCGTTGACCTCGGCGAAGAACTCCGGCTTCAGCAGGATGGTGTTGGCGCTGTAGTCCGGTTGGAAGTGCGTCCAGAACTCCTTGTAGGAGGTCCAGTTGGCCGGTCCCGCGCCGCTGCCGTCGGCGTACTTGGCCTCCATGGTGGCGAGCTGGTCACCCCGGAACTGGGTGGGGATGGCGAACGAGCTGGTCGTGCCGCTGGCCGCCGACTGGGTCGGCGGGTCGTAGGAGATGATGCTGATCTGCCACGGCACGCCCTGGGAGAAGCGGGCCTCGATGGTGGCGTTGACCCCGGCGGCGCGGTTGCCGGCCAGCCGGCTCAGCGCCGACGCGGTCAGCGTGAGGGTGCTGCCGGAGACCGTGTAGTCGGTACCGTTGACCAGGTTGGTGCTGCCCTGCCGCAGGCCCTGGAACGACGTGCCGTTGAGGTTGAGGGTGAGCGACCTGCTGGTGATGGTGCCGCTGCGCGGCAGGTAGACCTGGTCGGAGGACGCGGTGGCCGAGCGGGTGGTCAGGTTCGCCTTCATCAGGTCGTAGATGCCCTGGTCCCGCCACTGCAACGTGGGGCGGTTGAGGAAGGATCCCGCGTCCCAGAGCATGGTGGTGAGGTTGCGGGTGCGGGCGTGGTAGCCGACGGCCTCGAAGAACTTCAGCAGTTCGCCGCGTTCGATGATGCCGGGGCGGGTGTAGTCGTAGCTGAGCAGCGCCCACTCACCGATGATCACGGGGATGCCGCGGGCGACGAAGGAGGCGCGGGCCCGCTCGAAGGTGCCGACGAGGTCCTGCTCGACGTTGCTGTCGTAGCGGGTGCCGCCGGCGATGTTGACGCTGAACGGCCAGTACCCGTAGAAGTGGATGGTCGCGGCGATGTTGGGGTCGCGCAGCTGGCTGAGCGTGGTGTTCAGCGCGTCCATCCGGGCCTGCTCGCCACTGGTGTGCAGGGTGGGCAGTACCAGCAGCCGGGTGGCGTTGCCGCCGCCGGACTGGCGGATCAGGCGGACGAAGGCCAGGTGCAGCTCCCGCAGCACCTCGTCGCCCTGGGCGTCGTCGGAGGTGCCGGTGAACTGCGGCTCGTTGATGTTCTCGAAGACCAGCTTGGCCGAGTGGTCGCGGAAGGTGGCTGCGATCTGGGTCCACAACGCGTTGTACCGGTTCAGGACGGTGGTGCGGTCGCCCGGGTACGTGTTGATCCACTGCCAGGAGTCGTGATGCAGGTTGATCATCACGTAGAAGCCCTCGGCCAGCGACCAGTCGACCACCTGCCGGACCCGCGCCAACCAGACCGGATCGATGGTGTAGGTCGGCGCCGGACCGGTGTGGTCGGTCCAGGTCACCGGGATGCGGATGCTGTTGTAGCCCTGTGAGCGCACCTGGTGCAGCAGGGCCTGGGTGGTCAGCGGGTTGCCCCACGCGGTCTCGTCGGGAATGGCGTCGAGGGTGTTGCCCAGGTTCCAGCCGGGCTGCATCGCCGCCACCGTCGCCATCGGGTCCCCACCCGGCGACGGCGACGGGGAGGTCGTCGGCGTCGGGGTGGGGGTCGGCGTCGGCGTCGGGGTCTGGGTGGGGCTGGCGGTCGGGGTGCCGCTCGGGTTCCCGGTGCACGCGACGCCGTTGAGGGTGAACGAGGTCGGTACGGGGTTGCTGCCCGTCCACGACCCGTTGAAGCCGAAGGAGACCGTGCCGTTGGTGGCGATCGCCGCGTTGTAGCTCAGGTTCTTCGCGGTGACCTGGCTGCCGGCGGCGGTGACCGTCGAGTTCCACGCCTGGGTGACGCGCTGGCCGGCCGGGAAGGCCCAGGTCAGCGTCCAGCCGTTGATCGCGTCACCGAGGTTGGTGACCTTTACGTCGGCGGTGAATCCGCCCTGCCACTGCGACGGCACGGTGTACGCCACCCGGCAGCCGGCGGCGGCCTGGGCGCTGCCGGTGATCATCAGGCCCGCGAACAGCAGTGCGGCAAGTGCGCCGGCGAGCAGGCCGGCCCGCCGCCGCATTCTTCGGAGGTGGTGTGAACTCATCTGGGAACTCCTCGCCATGGTGGCACGGTGGTTGGGGTCGTCGGACGTCTCGCCGACCGGGCCGCCCTGACGGGTCCGGGGTGAACCGGATCGGGTGGGGCCACCGCACCGGGCCACCGCAACCGGGAGAACGGGGTTGCGCCGGGCGGGCGTGACTGTCCGACGGCACGGCCGGGCGTGGCGGATACGGACGCTGCCCAGTGCGTCCGTACGGAATGGCGAGGCTCCCGCCTGGAAACAATCGGAGGATGGACTCGGAAAGTTTCCGTCGCAGACCATACAAGTGTCGGTTGACGCACGTCAATGGAGGGGAAGTTCCCGGGTTGTCCGGGACCGGACTCGCTGGTCTGGCCCCGCTGGCGACACGGGAACACCGGAAGGTGCTTCGTTCAGATCGACAGATGACGGAAACTTTTGGTCGTACCCCCGAATGTGCGTCGGGGCCGGACGCCGACCGCCGGGTTATCCTGGTTTCCCTGAACGGTGCCGGCGGCCCGGTCGCGTGGCGATGCCGGCCCGACCGGCAGCCGCCGCAGAGGAGGAGGCCGGGTTGAGGCACGTCGAGTCGGGCAGGCCGGGCGGCGACCTGGCGTCGTTCGTCGATCCGACCAGACCGGTGACGATCGCGGCGATCGCGGAGTCAGCCGGCGTGTCGATTCCGACCGTGTCGAAGGTGATCAACGGTAGGTCCGGTGTCGCGGCGGACACCCGGGCCCGCGTCGAGGCGGCGATCAGCCACCACGGCTACCGCAGGACCGCCCCGGCGACCCGCAGCAACATCATGGAGCTGGTCTTCGACGAGATCGAGGACATGTGGGGCCTGGAGATCATCCGGGGCGTCGAGCGGGCGGCCCGGCAGCAGCGCGTCGGCGTCGTGCTGACGGAGTTCGGGCCGCAACGCAACGCGATCCGGTACTGGATCGACGACACCCTCGCCCGCCGACCGGACTGCCTGGTGATGGTGGCCCAACTGGGCGCGGAGGACCACCAGCGGCTACGGGCCCGGGGCATCCCGTTCGTGGTCTTCGACCCCACCACCGAGCTGCCCGAGGACGTGCCGTTCGTCGGTGCGACGAACTGGGCCGGCGGCCGGTCGGCCACCCGCCACCTGATCGGGCTCGGTCACCGACGGATCGCGATGATCGGTGGCCCGGAACACGTCCTGTGCTGCCGGGCCCGACTGGACGGCCACCGGTCCGCCCTGGAGGCGGCCGGCCTGCCGGTGACCGCCGACCTGGTCGTGCACACCGGCCTGAACCCCGCCGACGGCCAGGCCGCGGCGCTCGACCTGCTCCGCCGGCCCGACCGGCCGACCGCCATCTTCGCGTGCAACGACCTGCAGGCCCTGGGCGTCTACCAGGCGGCCCGGTCGCTGGGGCTGCGGATTCCCGCCGACCTCAGCGTCGTCGGCTTCGACGACCTGCCGATGGCCGCCCTGGTCGACCCGGCGCTGACCACCGTGCACCAGCCGTTGATCGAGATGGCGGCCACCGCCACCGAGCTGGCGCTCGCGCTCGGCCGGGGGAGCCGACCGGCCAGGTCCGCCTGGAGCTGGCGACCACCCTCACCGTCCGGCAGAGCACCGCGCCCCCGGCGACCTGAGGGGACGGCCGCCCCGCGACCGCCCGCGTGCTGCCCGGTCCGCACCCGGACCGCCCGCCGGACCCGGTCGGGCGGGCGTGGTGTGCCGATCCGCGTGCCGATCTCGATCGCCGCGAGAAACTCCCGGCCCGCTGGCCCCCGGCGGCGACGGTGGACGGTCGGATCGACCCGGACAGATCGCTACGACTTGACGAATGACATGTTATCGCTCACAGTCGATGCGAGGACGACAGCGCCTGATGGCTCACCGGGCGAGCCGTGCTGGTCGCACCTTGGATCGCGACGTCCCCCCAGGGCATGCGGGACGTCGGATCAGGATTCCCGTCAGCAACTGCCGGTGGCGGCGCGACCGGCCCCGTACGCATGGGGTCGGACGGTTCCGCCCGGCCGGCCCGGTCTCCTCTGACAAGGAGGATCATGGCTCCCTTTTCGGGCGGCGCCACGCCGTTCCACCGTACGGGCGATCCTCCCGCCGGCCCGGGCTGCGCCCTCGGCGTCGAGGTCACCGGTGTCGATCGCGTGCGTGGACCACGGCGGGGTCTCCGCCCGTCCGCGCCGTGGCTGACCGGGCGGCGTACCACGCCGGCCGGTGCGGTCCGCCGCACGGGGAGTCGGGCATCCCAACACCACCACCGCTGCACCCACACCGAGAAGGATGCGACATGAGACCCAAGAGAGCCCTGCTAGCGACGGCGACCCTCGCCGTCGCCGGCGCACTCACCGTCGGAATGACGCTGGCGATGGCCCCCTCCGCCAGCGCCGGGACGACCCTGCGGGCGGCGGCGGCCGAGAAGGGCCGCTACTTCGGCGCGGCGGTCGCGACGGGCAAGCTGTCCACCAGCACCTACACCACCATTCTCAACCGCGAGTTCAACTCGATCGTGGCCGAGAACGAGATGAAGTGGGACGCCACCGAGCCGCAGCAGGGCCGGTTCAGCTACACCGGCGGCGACCGGATCGTCAGCCACGCCCAGGCCAACGGGATGAGCGTGCGTGGCCACGCGCTGCTCTGGCACCAGCAGGAGCCGGGCTGGGCGCAGGGCATGTCGGGTAGCGCACTGCGCAGCGCGATGATCAACCACGTCACCCAGGTCGCCACCCACTTCCGCGGCAAGATCTATGCCTGGGACGTGGTGAACGAGGCGTTCGCCGACGGTGGCAGCGGTGGGCGTCGTGACTCCAACCTGCAGCGCACCGGCAACGACTGGATCGAGGCGGCGTTCCGGGCCGCCCGCGCCGCCGACCCGGGCGCGAAGCTCTGCTACAACGACTACAACACCGACGGCGTCAACGCGAAGTCGACTGGCGTCTACAACATGGTGCGGGACTTCAAGTCCCGGGGTGTGCCGATCGACTGCGTCGGCTTCCAGTCCCACCTGGGCACCACGATCCCGGGCGACTACCAGGCCAACCTCAAGCGCTTCGCCGACCTCGGCGTGGAAGTCCAGATCACCGAGCTGGACGTGATGACCGGTGGCAACCAGGCCAACATCTTCGGCACGGTCACCCGGTCCTGCATGGCCATCCCGCAGTGCGCCGGCATCACCGTGTGGGGGGTGCGCGACTGCGACTCGTGGCGCGGCTCCGACAACGCGCTGCTGTTCGACTGCAACGGCAACAAGAAGCCGGCGTACGACTCGGTGCTGAACGCGCTCAACGCCGGCCCGGGCAACCCGACGACCACCCCGCCGAACCCGACCACCACGCCGCCGAACCCGACGACGACCCCGCCGAACCCGACCACGCCGCCTCCGGGCGGGGCGGGCTGCTCGGCGTCGGTGTCGTTGAACTCGTGGACGGGTGGTTTCGTGGCCACGGTGAAGGTGACCGCGGGTTCGTCGGGTACCCGTGGGTGGACGGTGAGCGTGACCCTGCCGGGTGGGACGAGTGTGACCGGGACGTGGTCGGCGACGGCCAGTGGTAACTCCGGGACGGTGCGGTTCACGAACGTGGACTACAACGGTGCGCTCGGTGCCGGTCAGTCGACCGAGTTCGGTTTCCAGGGCACGGGCAGCGCGGCGGGTGTGACCCCGACCTGCACCGCCAGCTGAGCACCACCGTCAGATTGAGTACCAGCGTCAGTTGACTACCACCACCGCCGCCGGCCCGACCCGGGCGCACCCGGGTCGGGCCGGCGGTGCATCACCCCCGACCCGCCGGCCGGTGCGACGCGCCCCGGCCGGACCATCGTCGGCCAGCCCCGGACCGGGCCAGTCCGGACCGTCGTCCCGCACGCCGGGAGGGCCCGTCGTCCGTCGCTGACCACCGACTCCGACAGAGGAACCGCCGATGAAACCCCGACTCGCACTGCTGGCCGCCGCGCTGGCGACCGCCCTGGCGACCGTCACGGCCGTGGTCGCGGCCCCCAACCCGGCGTCGGCCGCGACGTTGACCCAGGTGACCAACTTCGGCACCAACCCGACCAACCTGCAGATGCACCTGTACGTGCCCGACCGGGTGGCCGCCCGGCCGGCGCTGCTGCTGGCCCTGCACTACTGCACCGGCAGCGGCCCGGCGCTGCACACCGGTTACGGGCTCAGTTCGCTGGCCGACCGCTACGGCTACATCGTGATCTACCCGTCGGTGACCCGCAGCAGCAAGTGCTGGGACGTCTCCTCCCCGCAGGCGCTGCGGCGCAACGGCGGCAGCGACCCCGTGGGCCTCAAGTCGATGATCGACTACGTGCGGAACCGCTACCCGGTCGACGCGAACCGGATCGGCGTCGCCGGGTTCTCCTCCGGCGCGATGATGACCAACGTGATGGCGGGGGTCTATCCGGACGTGTTCAACGCCGGGGTCAGCTCCTCCGGTGTCCCGTTCGGCTGCTTCGCCACCACCAACGGCTCGGAGTGGAACAGCGACTGCTCCGGCGGGCGGATCGTGAAGACCCCCCAGCAGTGGGGTGACCTGGTCCGCAACGCCTACCCCGGCTACACCGGCAAGCGGCCCCGGATGCAGATCTGGCACGGCACCACGGACACCACGCTGAGCTACGTCAACTTCGGCGAGCAGGTCAAGCAGTGGACCAACGTGCTCGGTGTCGCGCAGACCCCCAGCTCCACCGACTACCCGCAGACCAGCGCCACCCGTACCCGCTACGGCGGCACCGGTGGCACCGCGCCGGTGGAGGCGATCAGCTTCCAGGGCTACGGGCACTCCATCCCGTTCGACGCCGCCCAGGCCGTCCGCTTCCTCGGCTTCGACAGCGCCAGCCCCACCACGCCGCCGCCGAACCCGACGACCACCCCGCCGAACCCCACCACCCCGCCGCCGAACCCCACCACGCCGCCGCCGACGACTCCGCCGGCCACGGGCGGGTGTTCGGCGTCGGTGTCGTTGAACTCGTGGACGGGTGGTTTCGTGGCCACGGTGAAGGTGACCGCGGGTTCGTCGGGTACCCGTGGGTGGACGGTGAGCGTGACCCTGCCGGGTGGGACGAGTGTGACCGGGACGTGGTCGGCGACGGCCAGTGGTAACTCCGGGACGGTGCGGTTCACGAACGTGGACTACAACGGTGCGCTCGGTGCCGGTCAGTCGACCGAGTTCGGTTTCCAGGGCACGGGCAGCGCGGCGGGTGTGACCCCGACCTGCACCGCCGCCTGACCGACACGACCGGCGGCTCCGGGCGGCGCACCCCCGCAGAGGTGCTCCGCCCGGAGCCCCGTCGCGCCCGGACACCCCGGGCGACCTCCGACCGGGCGCAGGGCCGGGTTCACTCCCCGGCCCTGCGCCCTGCCTCACCGACGCAGACCCCTGCGCCGTGTCACACCGGCGTACGCCGCCACTGCTGGTTCGTGCCGGCGCCGCAGGTCCACTGCACGACCTGCACCCCGTCGGTCAGCCCGGCGTTGAGCACGTCGAGACACTTGTTGCTGTGCCGGGCCACCAGCTGCACCTGGCCGTCACCGACGTCCTGGATCCGCCACTGCTGGTTGGTGCCCCCGTTGCAGGTCCACTGCACCACCCGGGCTCCGTCGGCGGTCGTGCCGGCGCCGCCGTAGACGTCGAGGCACTTGCCGCTGTTGACGCTCACCACCGTGGACCAGCCGCCGCCGACGTCCGAGAACCGCCACCGCTGGTTGGCCTGACCGTTCGCGGCCCACTGCACGACGTTCGCGCCGTCGGTCGTGGCGGCGTTGTTGACGTCGAGCAGCTTCGCGCTGTGCCGGGCGGTCAGCGTGTACGTCGTCGGGGTCGGGGTGGTGGTCTGCGGCGTCAGCCGGTAGAGCCCGGCACCGTGGGCGGGCAGCGAACGGCTGAACGTCCCGGTCGAGGTGCCCAGGGCCGCGCCGGACCAGAGGTCGGTGGCGGTGGCCGAGCCGATGCCCAGGTCGGCCAGGTTCACCGACACGGTGGCCGCCGCGCCCTCCCGGTTGAACAGCGCGACGTACCGGTCCGTGCTGTCCGGCACGTCGGCGACCCACACCTGCCGGGTGCCGCCGGTGAGCTGGCGGTTGTTGGCGCTGCGCTGGTCGACCGCCAGCACCGCGCTGTTGGTCATCAACGCCAGCTCCGCCGGCCGGTTCTCCACCAGGTTGCCGCCCCACATCAGCGGCGCCCGGTTGATCACCCAGAGCGACATGAGGGTGCGCTGCTCGTCCGCGCTGAGGTTGGAGTAGCGCGGCGAGCCGACCGGGCCGTGCTTCGACAGCCGACCGATCGGGATCATGTCCGGGTCGGGCCAGGCCCCCGCCCTGCGGTACGGCGTCCAGTTGCGCAACTGGTCGAACAGGGCGTCCACCGACGACCAGTTGTCCCACAGGTCGTTGACGATCCGCCACATGTGCGCGTTGTTCTGCACGTGCGGGCCGGCGGACAGCGGCGTGGCCCCCGGCGACAGGCTCAGCACCATCGGCCGGCCGCTGCGCCCGATCGCCGTCCGGTAACCCTCGACCTCCGCCTGCCGGTAGGTAGGCGCGGCGATGTCGTCGACCTTGACGAAGTCGACGCCCCACCCGGCCAGCAGCTGGAACACCGAGTCGAGGTACGCCTGCGCGCAGGGGTTGGACATGTCCAGCCCCCACATCAGGTTGAGCCAGGCCGCGCTGTTGCCGGCGTCGATCTGGTTGGCGCGGCACGAGGTGCCGAGGATCGGCACGTTGTCCGCGACCGCCTGCCGGGGGATGCCCCGCATCAGGTGGACGCCGAACTTCAGCCCCTGGGCGTGCACGTGGTCGGCCAGCGGTTTGAACCCGTTGTCGCCGGCCGCCGACGGGAACCGGGTGGTGTCGGGCAGCAGCCGCCCGTTGGCGTCCATCCGGAGCCGGGGTTGCAGGTTGGCATCCTGGTTGGGGCTGCCGTTGTGCTGCCCGGGGAAGTACCACGCCCAGTCGACGACGATGTACTGCCAGCCGTACTGGCGCAGGTTGGCGCCCATGTAGTCGGCGTTGGCCCGGACGTCGGCCTCGGTGACGCTCCAGTTGAACGAGTCGTAGCTGTTCCAGCCCATCGGTGGGGTGTCGGCGACGCCGTTGTCCCACGCCTGCGCCGGCTGTGGGCTGCCGACGCCGACCAGGTTCGTCACGAGCAGGACGGTGGCGGCCAGCAGGACCGCCGCCCGTCGGGTCGCTGAATGGATGACACGGTGCTGCATCGGACCTCCTCGATCACCGGGTCAGCGGTAGCCGGCGGCGGTGATGTTGGCCTGTACCGCGTTCTCGGTGGCGTCCGACGGGTAGCCGGCGACCATCGCCCCCTCGTAGAAGGTGCCGACGCTCTGGTTGGTGTTGTCGATGCAGCAGTCCCCGCCGCTGCCCAGGATGATCGCGCCCTGCTTCTTCATCGGGCTGTACCCGCGCGGCAGCGACCCGTCATAGAGGGTGTAGAGGCTGCCGGACTGGGCGTTGCTGCCCTTGATGGCGAACCGGGAGGTGCCGTTGTTCTTCAGGGTGGCGGTGACGAACTTGCTGGTGAACGCCCGCTGGTTGGAGTTCCAGGAGCTGCTGCCGCCGGGGTAGAGGCCGTACTCCAGGTCGGCCTGCACCCAGGGGCCGGAGCCGGAGCAGCCACCGAACCAGCAGCTGGTGCCGAAGTAGATCGCGTCCATCGCGCCCGCGCCGTCGGCCCGCCGGGTGGTCTCGCTGTTGCCGTAGTCGAAGCAGCAGCCGCTGTTGACGTGGGTGCCGCTGGTGACCATGTACATGCCCTCCGGCGCGGCGCCGGTCGGCACCCCGGTCAGGTGACCGTCACGCCAGTAGCTGCTCTTACCGGGGATGTAGAGCGAGTACACCTTGTCGCCGCCGACCGTCAGCGACTCCTTGTTCGCCACCGCCGGCTGGACGGCGCCACCGACCCCGCCGGCACCCTGGTAGCCGAGGTTGTTGCCGCGTCCGGACTGGTCGAAGATGATCGTGATGACGCAGGTGGTGTTCGCGCAGAAGCTGTCCTGGCTGGCGGCGTTGGCCCGCCCGCCCGGCGACAGCACGCCGATGTTGCGGGTGGTGTTGTCCGAGGACCGGCGCACCTGGTAGAGCGAGCCGTTGTAGGCGGCGTAGAGCGCCCGGGTGGTGCTGTGCGCCGCGATGCAGGCGGTGCCCCCGGCGGCGTAGATGTCACACGGCTGGCTGGTGCCCGGCGGTGGGGTGGTCGGTGGCGGGGTGGTGGGCGGCGGTGTGGTCGGCGGGGGCGTGGTCGGCGGTGGTCCGGTGGTCGGGTTCACCCCGCCGGTGCAGGTGGTGCCGTTGAGGCTGAACGAGGTGGGGGCGGGGTTGCTGCCGGTCCACGCGCCGTTGAAGCCGAAGCTGGCGGTGCCGTTGGTGGGGATCGTGGCGTTGTAGCTGGCGTTGGTGACGGTGACCTGGGCGCCGGCCTGGGTGTAGCTGCCGTTCCACAGCTGGGTGATGGTCTGTCCGGCGGCGTAGTTCCAGGTCAGTCGCCACCCGTTCACCGCGTCACCGAGGTTGGTGATGGTGACGTTGGCGCCGAAGCCGCCCTGCCAGGACGAGCTGACCGCATAGCTGACCTGGCATCCGGCGGCAGCCGCCGAGGCTTCGGTCTGGGCGGCGACGGCACCGACGAGCAGGAGGGTGGTGGTGGCGGCGACCAGCGCCGGCCGCCGACGGAGGAATCGGGTTTCTGGCACGGGAGCTCCTGATGATGACTGGACGGTGCGGTACGCCCTGGCAGGGCGGGGACGGATCACCCCTCGACGCGGTGCGGGGGGGCTGCGGTCGCGGCGGTTCAGGCGACCACGCAGGTCGCCCCGTTCAGGGTGAATGCCGTGGGGGCGGCGGCGTTGCCGGTGTGGGTGGCCTGGAATCCGATAGTGGTCGACGCTCCGGGGGCCAGCGTGCCGTTGTAACTGACGTTCGTGGCGGTGACCTGGCCGCTGGCCGGTGCGTAGCTGGCGTTCCAGCCGCCGGTGATGACCTGCCCGGCGGGCAGGGTGAACCCGAGGGACCAGCCGTTGAGCGTCGTGCTGGCGGTGTTGACGATGGTGATGCTGGCGGTCAGCCCGCTGTTCCACGCGCTGATCGTGTCGGTGACCCGGCAGGCACCCGACTGCGACGTCGGCGTGGGCGTCGGGGTCGAGGTCGGGGTGACCGTCGGCGTGGGGGTCGGGGTGACCGTCGGCGTCGGCGTCGGCGTCGGCGTGGGGGTGGGCGTGGGGCTGGCGGTGGGGGTGGGGGTGGGGGTGGGCGCGCTACCGTCCAGGCCGAGGAAGGTGATGGCGTACGCGAGCTGTCCGGCCATCGGCAGCTGGTGACCCACCCCGGCGATGCTGATCCCCTCGACGGGAGCCTGCGGGCCCGTCCCGCCGTAGCGGGTGCGCGTCCAGGACGACTGGGGACGGTCGGTGGCGGTGGGCGTGGTGCTCAACCCGTGCAGGTTGGTCCACTGCTTGATCTCCTCGCCGTAGTTGGGGTAGGCGAGGGTGGTGTCGGTGACGCCGTGCCACAACTGCATCCGGGGATAACGGCCCGTGTACCCGGGGTACATCGCGCGGGCCTGGTCGCCCCACTGTTGCGCCGTCTTGATCACCGTGCCGCCGGAGCAGCGGCTGTTCCACAGCGATCCGTCGGTGGTGGCGAAGCAGCCGGCCGGCACCCCGGAGAACGCCGACGCGGCGGAGAAGACGTCGGGGTACTGCGCGGCGAGCACATTGGTCATCATCGCCCCGGAGGAGAACCCGGAGACCACGATCCGCGCCGGGTCGACGTTGTAGCGCTGCCGGGCGTACGCGACCATCGACATGATCCCGGTCGAGTCGCCGCCACCGTTGCGGGTGAGGGCGGCCGGGGTGGAGACGTCGAAGCAGCTTCCGCTGCGGGTGGCCTCGGGCACCACGATGAGGTAGCCGTAGCGGTCGGCGGCGGTCACGTAGTCGTGCCCGTTGCCGTTGAAGATCCCGCTGGCCGAACCGCTGCAGTAGTGCACCAGGAGCAGCAGCGCCGGGCGGGGCGCGAGGGTGCTCGGGGCGTACAGGTACATGTTGAGGTTGGTGGGGTTGTTGCCGAATCCGGTCACTCTGGTCAGGGTCGCCGCCGTCGCGGGCTGCGCCGTCATCAGGACGGTGGATGCCGCGATTGCGAGGACGACGGCTGCCAGCGCGGCGCGCAGACTGCCCTTCATCGGTGGCCTTTCTTTCAGGGGGTGGAGATCGCCGCGCCGGGAGGCGGTGCGGGCGTCGCGTCCGGTCGTCGACCCTTGGGCGCGGACGGCGGTGGCGCGATCCGGTGGCGCGGACCGCTGTGCGCCGGTCGTAGCCGTCCGGCCCTTCGTGGCGTCGGCGTCGGCTCCGCCTACGGTCGGACGAGCGGCCACCCGGTCGGCCGGAGTCCGTACCCGATAAATCGACGATCGTCCATTACGTTAACGTTAACAAGAAGTGCTGTCCAGAGCCGGACAGCACTGTGCGGGGCGGGTCGCCGCCAGTCTGGTCAGCGCGGCACGGCGGGTGGACACGCCACCGCGGCGACCGGTGACGGTCCGCCCGTCACCGGGGCGCGGCGACGCTGTCCCGGGTGATCAGGGTGGGGGAGATGGTCTGCCGCAGCGTGTGGTCGACGCCTGCGTCGATCTGCGTCAGCAGCAGGCCGAGGCTGGCCTCGGCTACGGTGTCGAAGTCCGGCCGGACGGTGGTCAACGGCGGGATGAAGTACGCGGCGTCCGGGACGTCGTCGAAACCGACGACGCTGACCTCCTCCGGCACCCGCCGGCCGTGTTCGTGCAGCGCGTGCAGCACGCCCAGCGCGAGATCGTCGTTGGCCGTGAAGATCGCGGTGACCTCAGGGGTCCGGGCCAGCATCTGGCCGCACCGGTATCCCGAGGCGGCGGACCAGTCCGCCTGCAACACCGGGGGAACCTCCGCGCCGGCGGCCTGCAACGTCTCCCGCCAGCCGGCGAGACGCCCCGCGCTGTCGAACCAGTCGGCCGGGCCCGACACGTGCCAGACCGTCCGGTGACCCGCGTCGAGCAGGTGCCGGGTGGCCAACCGGCCCCCCTCCACCTGGTCGATGGTGACCAGCGGCACCGGACGGCGGGGGTCGCCGTCCACGGTGACCAGCGGGATGTCGGTGGGAAGGCACTCCAGCGCCTCGCCGGCGGACTCCACCGGTGCGATCACCACGATCCCGGCGACCCGGTGGGCCAGGTGCCGCTCGACGACGGCGGTGATGGAGGTACGGTCCAGGTTGCGGACGCTACCGACGCTGACGGCGAAGCCGGCCTCGGCCGCGGCGAGTTCGAAAGCGGACAGCAGGGACGCCGGGCCGTAGAGGGTGGTGTTGAGCGCCACCACACCGAGCACCTGCGATCGCCCGGTGACCAGGGTGCGGGCGGCCCGGTTCGGGCGGTAGCCGAGCTCGGTGATCGCGGCCTGGACCCGTAGGCGGGTCTGTTCCCGCACGTGGGGATGTCCGTTGAGGACCCGCGACACGGTCTGGTGGGAAACTCCGGCGAGGCGGGCCACGTCTCTCATCGCAGGAGCGCGCACAGTAATCCCACACCTCTCGGTCCGCCCCGCAGCCCGCTGACGGCGAAGCGGCCCGGCCCGGCGTCCGATTAGGGACGTCGGACACGAGGCATGGGCGTGCACGCCGTGGACAACGCTGGATCAGCGAGAGTCTACGCGGCGTGTCGCCCTGATTGGGTCGGCGACGCGGCCGAGTGTCGCCGGCGTGCCGTGATATTCGTCATCACGGATCGCAGGCGGTAGGCGAACTGGCGGTGACGGGTCCCTCTGGCCCTCCCTCGCTCCTCGAAGGTCACTGTCCTACGCCGTGTCGGGCCGGCCAGCCGTGCCGGACGACGGACCTGACCTGGACCCGCACGCCGTACCAGACGTCGGGCGGTGCGCCACCGGTGGAACCGGAGGACACCGTGACCAGGGCGACCGCACCACGACGACCTGCCGTATCGATCGAACCGGATGCTACTCGAAACCGTTCGGCAACGACAAGGACAGGTTTCGAGGACCCGCCCCGGCAACCGCCCCGGACCGGCCGCGCCGCCCCGGACCGGCCGCGCCGAGCGGGTCAGTGCGCCGGTGCCGCCGCGGTGCTGCCCCGCACCACCAGCGTGGTGGCCAGTTCGACCCGGGTCTGCGTGAGGTTCTCGTTGGCGGCCAGGGTCAGCACCATCCGCGTCGCGGCGGCGGCCATCTCGGTCAGCGGCTGCCGCACCGAGGTCATCGGCGGTCCGCAGAACATGGTGTACGGGATGTCGTCGAAGCCCACCACGCTGAGGTCCTGGGGGATCCGTCGGCCGGCCAACCGGGCCGCCTCGTAGACGCCGAGCGCCTGCAGGTCGTTGCCGCACACTATCGCCGTGGGCGTGGGGTTCTGCCGGAGCAGTTCCTGGCCGAGGCTGAGACCGTCCTCGAAGGAGAACCAGTGGCCGAAGCGCAGCCGGCGCGCGGGCAGCCCGGCTCCCGCCGCCTCCAACGCCGCCCGGGCACCGTCCAGGCGGGCCTTGGCGCACAGCCGTTCGGTCGGCCCGGAGATCACCCCGACCTGCCGATGCCCCAGGTCGAGTACGTGCCGGGCGGCCTCGAAGCCACCGCTCCAGTTGGTCGTCGTCACCGACGGGACGGCGTGCAGTGGCGGCTCGCCCGTGGGATCGATGACGACCAGGGGGATCGCGCTCGCCGCCAGCAGGGCGTGCTGTTCGGAGGTGAAGCCGAGATTCACCGCGATCACTCCGGTCGGGCGACGGGCCAGCAGGTCGCGGGCCCAGAACCGCCCCTCCGAGACCTGGCGGCGGGCGTCGATGAAGCCGACGGCGAGCCGGTGCGCCCCGGCGACCTGCTGCACCCCCTGCATGATCAGCACCGCCAGGTTGCTCTGCATGCCGTAGAAGACCACCTCCACGCTGGCGTTCGGGGTGCCCAGTTCGGGGCGGCGGTAGCCGTGCTCGCGTAGCAGCGACTCCACCCGGGCCCGGGTCTCCGCCGCGACCCCGGTGCGGCCGTTGAGGACCTTGGACACGGTGGGCGCCGAGACGTCCGCCAGTTGGGCGATCGTGGTCAGCGTCGGTTCGCCCCGGCGTCGGCTGCGTCGTGGCGCCCCGGCCGGCCTGCCGACCGTCGGGGTGGTGGTACGCGCGGGGTCCGCCGCGGCGGTTGCCGGGGGGACGGCGGCGGGGGCCCGGGGGTGCCACCCGACCTGCCGGCCACCGGGTCGCCGGTCGGGGCGGCAGGCGTGGGCTGTCGTCGTACCCGGTCGAGCAGCCGGCTGCGGACGGCTTCGGCGTGGCGGGCCGCGACCGGGCCGGCGGGCACGGTCTCGGTGAGGTAGCGCCGACGCTTCGACACGGGGTCGATCCCGGCGTACACCCGCACCCGGAGCGAGCCGCTGGGAAGCTGCTCGATCTCGCCGCGAGCGCGCCGTCCGCGTCTGGAGCTATCTGACATGGAGCCAGCGTATTCGATGTCAGGCGGTGCAGATAGCTCCACGATGGCTCCATGTCGCACTGCTGCGTCCCGCGTCCCGGCGTGGTCCGCAGCCCTCGGGGGGCCGCCGGTGGGCCGACCTGCCGACGCCCGGTGATAGAGCGGTAAAAATATGGAAGCAGTTGAATACGCTGAAACGCTTACGTAACATGAGGGGCCGTTGTTAGCGCTCACACCGAGCCGTTCGAGCGCTCACACCCGGGGTGGTTCGAGCCGACTCCCGGACGTCCCGCCCGACGCGGCACCACTGATTGGAGACTTCGTGAAGCGATTCGTGCGAGCCCGGAGCTGGGGGCGGGCGCTGGCGGCCGGTCTGCTCCTGGCCGGCGTCCTGGTGGGCATCCGGATGCCGGTGGCGCAGGCACTGGACAACGGGACGGCCCGGACCCCGCCGATGGGCTGGAACAGTTGGAACTCCTTCGGCTGCAACATCAACGAGGCGCTGATCCGGCAGACGGCCGACGCGCTGGTCAGCAGCGGTATGCGGGATCTGGGCTACCAGTACGTCGTGGTCGACGACTGCTGGTTCAACCCCAACCGGGACTCGGCGGGCAACCTCCAGGGTGACCCGACCCGGTTCCCCTCCGGGATGAAGGCGCTCGGCGACTACATCCACGCCCGGGGGCTGAAGTTCGGCATCTACCAGGTGCCGGTCGACAAGACCTGCGCCCAGTACTTCAACTCCTACCCCGGCGCCACCGGCAGCCAGGGCCACGAGGTGCAGGACGCCCGGCAGTTCGCCAACTGGGGCGTCGACTATCTCAAGTACGACTGGTGCTCGCCGAACGGCTCCATCGACCAGCAGGTCACCACGTTCGCCAAGATGCGCGACGCCCTGGCCGCCACCGGCCGGCCGATCGTCTACAGCATCAACCCCAACAGCATCCACGCCAAGACCGGCCCGCAGCGCAACTGGGGCGACGTGGCGAACATGTGGCGCACCACCGAGGACATCACCAACACCTGGAACAGCGGCCAGACCAACGGCTACCCGATGGGCATCCAGAACATCATCGACGTCAACGTGCCGCTGGCCCCGTACGCGAAGCCCGGCGCCTTCACCGACCCCGACATGATGGAGGTGGGCCGGGGCGGCATGACCGACACCGAGATGCGCAGCCACTTCGCGATGTGGGCGATCATGGCCTCGCCCCTGATCGCCGGCAACGACGTCCGGTCGATGAACTCCGCCACGCAGACCATCCTCAAGAACGCGAACCTGATCGCCATCAACCAGGACGCGCTGGCGTTGCAGGGCGCCCAGGTCTCCTTCGACGGCACCCGCCGGGTGCTGGCCAAGCGGCTTGCCAACGGCGACGTCGCGGTCGCCCTGTTCAACCAGGGTGGCTCGACGACGACGATCTCCACCACCGCCGCCGCCATCGGCAAGTCCGGCTCCTCCTTCACCCTGGTCGACGCCTGGACCAACGCGAGCACCACCAGCACCGGCACCATCTCCGCGAGTGTGCCGTCGCACGGCACGGTGGTGTACCGGGTCAGCGGCGGTGGCACCGCCCCGCCGCCGACGACGCCGCCGTCCACCGCGGGCGCGCTGGCCAGCGTCGCCTCCGGTCGGTGCCTCGACGTCCCGCAGAGCAGCACCGCCAACGGCACCCAACCGGTGATCTGGGACTGCAACGGGGCTGCCAACCAGCGCTGGACGGCCAACGGCCAGACCCTCCAGTCCCTCGGTAAGTGCCTGGACGCGCCGACCAACGCCACCGCCGGCACCAAGGCCCAGATCTGGGACTGCAACGGTGGGACCAACCAGCAGTGGACGTTCAACGCCAACGGCACGATCAGCAGCGTGCAGTCCGGCCTCTGCCTCGACGTGAACAACAACGGCACCGCCAACGGCACCACGGTGCTGCTCTGGTCGTGCACCGGGGCGGCCAACCAGCGCTGGACCCGCCGCTGACCGACCGGCCGCCGCCGTCCGCCCGCTGCCGGTCCGGGCACCGGGCGGGCGGACGCCGGTGAGCGGCCCCGGACCCGGACGGCGTGGTGCGGACGCCGTCCGGGTCCGGTCCGCTTGCGCGTCTGTCCGTCCGTCCGGCACGGCGGTGGCCGCCCCCGCGTCCAACCCGGCACGGTGGTGGCCGCCTCCGAGCCCGTCCGGCACGGCGGTGGCCGCCCCCGCCCGTACCGCTGCGGCCGGGTGGTGGCCGCAGGAACGCTCAGCCGGCCGTGCCGGTGGCGGTCAGCCCGTCCCCGGCGCGGTAACGGACCGCGATCGGATCACTCAGCGCACCGACGAACTCCCCGTCGACGTGGTCGTGGAATCCGATGAGGGACCAGTCCCCGGCCGGTCCGGGGACCAGCCGGGGCGCGTAGAGGTGCGGGTGCGGGAACGGGCGGGCCGAGGCGATGTCCCACGGGCCGCGTACGTCGTGACCCTCCGCCACCCAGATCCGGTGGCCGTCGTGGCGGGTGCCGGCGGCGTCGGTGGAGAACAGCAGCAGGGGCTGCCCGTCGACGACGGCGACCTGGGGGACCTCCAGGTGCCCGAAGCCGGCCGGGATCGACAGCGGCGGTTGGACGGTCCAGTTCACCAGGTCCGGTGAGGTGGCGTGACCGACGACCCCGCGTGCCTCGGTCGGCCCGGTGTTGATCCGGGCGGTGACGAGCATGTGCCAGCCGGCGCCGTCCGGATCGGGGAACACCCACGGGTCGCGCCAGGCCTGCTCGTACCACAGCGTCCGGTCGAGCAGTTCGTACCAGGTGGGGTCGGCTTCGACGAGCGGCCCGTCGCCGTGCCGGCGCCAGGTGGTCAGGTCGTCGGAGACGGCCAGGCCGATCCGCTGGACCAGCCCGTCCTCGGCGCGGCCGACCCCGGTGTAGAACAGGTACCACCGCCCGTCCGGGCCGCGCACGGTGCAGCCCGTCCAGGTCGCGAGGTCGTCCCAGCTCGGCGCGTCGGCCGGGACGAGCGCGTCGGCGACCAGGTGCCAGGTGTGCAGGTCGGTCGAGACGGCGTGGCCGATCGTGGCGCGGCGGTGCCGGCGGTGCGGGTCGTGCAGGGCACGGGAGGCGCGCAGGAAGAACGCGTGCCACCGGTCGTTGTCGTCCCGGGCGTACCAGCTGTCCCACACCCAGTGGTCGGGTAGACGTAGCATGGCGGGGAAGCTAGCACTAAATCGGTTTAGCGACCAGTTCGGGTGGCCAGCGGCCGGTGGTGGGAGCGCTGCGGCGGGCACCTGCCCGGCGGTCGCGCCGGGGGGTCCCGGCTATCGGACCGGGGTGGCCACGGACCGGCGGCGACGCAGCGGCATGGGGACGAGGGACGGTTCGGCGTCGCCGCCGTCGAGGAGGATCTCGACGGCCCGCCGCCCCATCTGCTCGTGCGGCAGAGCGGTGGTGGACAGGCCGGGGCGCAACCAGGCGGCGATCGGGTCGTCGTCGAACGAGACCACCGAGAGGTCGTCCGGGACGGTCAGCCCGGCCTCGGCGAGCGCCTGGTAGGCGCCGAACGCGAGCCGGTCGTTCATGCAGATGATCGCGGTCGGCCGGGTGGGCCGGCCCAGCAGCGTGCGCATGGCGGCGTAGCCGTGTTCGGGCAGCCACTCGGCGCAGAAGCACTCGGTCAGCAGCTCGACCCCGGCGGCACCGAGCGCCTGGTGCACGCCGCGCAGCCGGGCCCGGGCCGCCAGGGAGACCTCCTCGTCGTCCTCCTTGAGACGGTTGCGGCCGATCAGCGCGATCCGGTCGCGGTGGCCCTGGTCGAGCAGGGTGGTGGCGACGGTACGGCCGGCCCGCTCGTCGTCGGGGAGCACGCAGGGCAGGTCGTCCGGGCTGGTGGCGTTGAGCAGCACCACCGGGCCGCCGAGGATGGCCGCCGGGACGGTCAGCCGCCGGGTCGCCATCGCGGCGTAGATCACCCCGTCGACCTGCCGGTCGAGCATCGCCTCGATGGCGTACTGCTCGAAGGTGGCGTCGCCCTGCGTCTCGGTGATGAGCAGCACGTGGTCGCGCTCCCGGGCCGCGTCGAGCGCGCCGCGGATGAGGCCGCCGGCGAACCGGGTGGTGGCGACGATGTCGGAGACGAACGCGATGGTGGCGGTCTTGCGGGTACGCAGGCTCCGGGCCGCCAGGTTGGGCCGGTAGCCCAGCTCCTCGGCGGCGGCGAAGACGCGCTGGTGCGCCTCGGCCGACAGCCGGGTGCCCTCCCGGCCGTTGAGGACCATCGACGCGGCGGTCTTGGACAGCCCGGCCCGTCGCGCGACATCGGCCAGGGTTGCTCTGTTGCGGCCCATCAGTCCTCCGAATCGGCGGCGGCGTCGCGGCCGTCGCTCCCGCCCATCATGATGCGTGGTCCGGCCGGGCCCGGTGCCGGCGGTCACCCCGGGTGTGTGTCGGTGACCACCCGCGACGGCCGGTGGGGCGGGTGGCTGAGCGTGAACCGGATGTTTCCGGACCGTTGCCAATTGGTCCTTGACAGCTCAGGTCGCCGCGCGCATGCTCTGCTAAATCAGTTTAGCGGCTACTTTTGACAGGTCGGGCGGCACCCTCGGTGACCCCCGGCGTGGTCATCGGTAACGACATCGCGTGCTGCGGCGGCATGCCGACGGCGACGTACTGTTGCGGCTGGTCACCCACCGTGACGACCCGCCGACCCGGCCCGTACCGCGGCCGGGGCACGCACGGAAGAGTCGAGGAGTCCTCAATTGGCTACACCACTGGCAAGGTTCTCCCGCCGGACGGCGCTCCTGGCCCCCGTGCTGGCGTTGGGGCTGGCCGCCACGGCGTGCAGCGCACCCGGTGCGGACGAGTCGCCGCGCGCCGGGTCCGACGCCGCCGTCAGCACCGAGCTGGGCAGCGACCCGATCACCCTGGAGATGTACGCCGAGACCGGCTTCCCGCTGGCCAAGGCGCTGGCCGACGAGTTCACCAAGCAGCACCCGAACGTCAAGTTCAACATCCGCGAGGACCAGTTCACGGTCATCGTGGAGAACGCGCCCCGGGTGATGGCCTCGGACAACTCGCCGGACATCATCCGGCTCCCCACCATGGTCGACCTGGTCAAGGACGACCTGCTCAAGAACCTCGACCCCTACTTCACCGCGTACGGCTGGGACAAGTTCCCCGCCTCCCAGTTGGTGCAGCTGCGGGTCGGCGAGGGCGGCACCACCCGGGGCACCGGCTCGCTGTGGGGGATGGGCCTCGGCTACAGCGTCACCGGGGTGTTCTACAACAAGAAGCTCGCCGAGCAGGTCGGGATGACCCAGCCGCCGGCCACCATCGCCGAGTTCGAGCAGCTGCTGGCCAAGGCCAAGACCGCCGGCGTGCAGCCGATCATGCAGTTCAACAAGAACACCGCGGGCATCAACTTCCCGCACCAGGCGTTGCAGAACCAGTTCGGTGACCCGGCCCAGGTGGCCGACTGGATCTTCCAGAAGCCGGGCGCGACGTTCGACACTCCGGCCGCGCTGAAGGCCACCCAGACCATCCAGAAGTGGGCCCAGGCCGGCTACTTCCCCAAGGACGCCAACGCCCTGGACTACGCGAGCATGGTGGGCGAGTTCCAGAAGAACAACGGCCTGTTCATGTTCAACGGCGACTGGGAGTCGGCCAACCTCGACAAGACGATGCCCGGCAACGTGGGCTTCTTCCTGTTCCCGAGCGAGTCGGCCGGCGGCAAACACGTGGCGATGTCCGCCCCGAACACCTTCGGCATCAGCGCCAAGGCCAAGAACCCCGACGCCGCCGCGTTCTTCCTGAACTGGGCGCACACCAACCCCACCGCCCGGGAGATCGCCGTCAAGATCGGCGGCTCCAGCCCGGGTGGCCCGAGCGACCTGGCCGTGCCGGCCGCCGCGCCGAACACCGTGCTGGCCGAGACGCTCAAGGCGTCGCAGCAGCTCGGTGAGGAGAACGGCGCGGTGGACTTCACCGCGAACGCCACCGGTGGCATCTTCGCCGCCGCGATCACCCCGGAGATGCAGAAGCTGATCGCCGGTCAGCAGACCCCCGAGGGGTACGTCAAGGCGGTCCAGGCCGAGTACGCGAAGGAACTCTCCCGATGACGTCTGCCTTCGGCAGCGCACCGGTCGGGCGGGGTGACCCGGTGTCCACACCGGCTCGTCCCACCCGTCCCTCCGCCGCGCGGGCCCCCGGAAACGGTGGGCCCGCGCGGGCGGGACGGGCTGGCTCTTCGTCCTGCCCGCAGTCGTGATGTACGCCGCCTTCGTCCTTCGTCCACTCGTGCTGACCATCCAGTACTCGTTCTACAACTGGAACGGCATCGGGGTGGCCCGCTGGGCGGGACTGGACAACTACCTGACCGTGTTCACCGACAGCGACCTGCTGAAGATCATCGGCAACGCGCTCGTCCTGATCGTCTTCTTCAGCTTCGTCCCGGTCGCGCTCGGCCTGCTGGTGGCCAGCCTGGTCCGCCGCATCACCACCGGCGCGTTCGGCACCGTGGTGCGTACGGTGCTGTTCCTGCCCCAGGTCATCCCCCTGGTGGCGGCGGGTATCGCGTGGAGCTGGCTGCTGTCGTCCAACGGCCTGATCAACCAGCTGCTGCGCGCGGTCGGCCTGGGCGGGGTGGCCCGCGCCTGGCTCGGTGACTTCGACACCGCGCTGCCCGCCGTCGGCGTCATCGGCGCCTGGGTGCTGCTCGGCCTCTGCACGATCCTGCTGGTGACCGGGATGAGCAAGATCGATCCCGCGTTGTACGAGGCGGCCCGCCTCGACGGCGCCGGCCCGATCCGGGAGTTCTTCGCCGTCACTTTGCCCAGCCTGCGCCAGGAGATCGGGGTCTGCCTGACGGTGACCATCATCGCCGCCCTGGCCAGCTTCGACATCGTCTACATCTCGACCAGTGGCGGTCCCGGCCTGCAGACCACCGTGCCGGGCCTGGAGATCTACCGGCTGGCCTTCTCGCAGCGCCAGGTCGGTCTCGCCTCCGCGTTGGCCGTCGTGCTGATGCTGCTGGTGCTGCTCTGCGTGCTGCCGATCCAGCGACTGACCCGGGGGGACAAGTCATGAACCTGAGCCGGCGCGAGAACCTGACCGGCCGGATCTTCCTGCTCGTCCTGGTCGTGGTTACCCTGCTGCCGTTCGTCAGCATGCTCTCCGCGGCGTTGCAGCCCCGGGGCACCGTGCCCAGCGGCCTGGCCTGGCCGTCGGACCCGCAGTGGGGCAACTTCGCCGACGCGTTCACGGTGGCGAACATGGGTGCGCTGCTGCGCTCCAGCCTGCTCATCGTGGCCGGCGTCGTGCCGGTCTCGGTGCTGATCGCCACCATGGCCGGTTTCGGGCTGGGCCAGCTGCGGGTCCCCGGTGGCCGGATCGTGTTCGGTCTGCTGCTACTCGGGCTGACCCTGCCGTTCGAGGCGGTGGTCACCCCGCTCTACTACCAGATGCAGGACCTCGGCCTGCTCAACACCCGGTGGGCGATCATCCTGCCGTTGATCGGGCTCTACATGCCGTTCGCGGTCTTCTGGATGCGGGCGCACTTCAGCAACGTGCCGGTCGAGTTGTCCGAGGCGGCCCGGGTCGACGGCAGCAGCACCTGGCAGCTGTTCTGGCGGGTCCAGGTGCCGCTCGCCCGGCCGGCCATCGCGTCGCTGACCATCCTGATGTTCCTCTGGACGTGGAACCAGTTCCTGCTGGCCATCGTCCTGGTCGACGATCCGGCCAAGCGGACGATGGCGGGTGCGCTCGGGGCGTTCCAGGGGCAGTGGGGCACCGACCTGGTGCTGCTGTGCGCCGGCTCGCTGCTGATCCTCACCCCGACCCTGATCGTCTTCCTGATCTTCCAGCGTCAGTTCATCAAGGCCCTGATCCAGGGCTCACTGAAGGGATAGCAGTGGCCACGCAGCCGCAGATCCACGGCCACGCCGACGAACGCTACGGGCGGGTGGCAGACGTCTTCCGCACCAACTTCACCGACCGGGGGGAGGTCGGCGCGGCGGTCACCGTCTACGTCGGCGGTCGCCAGGTCGTCGACCTGTACGGCGGGACCGCCGACCCCCGTACCGGCCGGCCCTGGACGGCGCACACCCCGGTCGTCGTCTACTCCTGCACCAAGGGCATCCTGGCGGTCTGCGCCTACCTGCTGGTGCAGCAGGGCCGACTCGACCTTGACGCGCCGGTCACCCGCTACTGGCCCGAGTTCGGCCAGCACGGCAAGGCCGACATCCCGGTGCGCTGGCTGCTCACCCACCAGTCCGGCCTGCCCGCGCTCGACCGCCCGTTGACCCTCGACGAGGTGCTCGCGTGGGACCCGGTGATCGCGGCGATCGAGGCCCAGGCCCCACTGTGGCAGCCGGGCACGGCGCACAGCTACCACCCGATGACCTACGGCTGGCTGATCGGCGAGGTGATCCACCGGATCACCGGTCAGCTGCCCGGGGCGTACTTCCGCGACGCCCTGGCGGCACCGCTGGGCCTGCGGACCTGGCTCGGGTTGCCGGCGACCGAACGCGACACGGTCGCCTGGAACCTCGCCCCGCCGCCCGACCCGGAACCGTTCGTCGACCCGGTGGCCGACCGGGGGATCACCATGGGTGGCGCGTTCGCGTTCCCCGCCGACGACGCCGGCCTGGTCAGCTTCAACGACCCGGCCATCCAGGCCGCCGGCATCCCGGGCGCCGGCGCGGTGAGCACAGCCGACGGACTGGCCCGCCTCTACGCCGCGTGCGTGTCTCCGGTGGCGGGACCGCCCGTGCTCGACCCGGCGTCGATCGACGACGCGACGGTCGTGCGGTCCCGGGGCCAGCAGCGGCACGGCCCGCCGGACACCGGCCAACGCTGGGGCAGTGGCTTCCTGCTGCACTCGCCGCCGGCCCGGCCGTTGCTGTCCGAGCGCAGCTTCGGCCACGACGGTGCGGGCGGCAACCTCGGCTTCGGCGACGACGCCCACCAGGTCGGCTTCGGTTACGTGGTCAACCAGATGCAGGGCATGGGCGACGAACGCGCCAACCTGCTGACCGCCGCGCTGCGGTCCTGCCTGGACGACTGACCAAGCCAGGTAGGACACCCCCACACAACTCGCACCCCCGACCCGCGGACCCCCGGGACCCCCGGGACCCCCGGGACCCCCGGACCCCGGACTCCTTTGCGCCCCGGGCACCCCGACGATCGGGGCACCCGGGGCGCACGGCTGTCCCAGTCGCGACGGCCCGCCCACCGCCCACCACACTGCGCCCGTCGCCCGCCCCGCGCCCACCACCCGTCGCCCACCCCCGCGCCACCACCCGTCGCCCGTCCCCCTCCGGCCATCCACCCTCCGACCACCGGTCCTCCGGGGGATGCGTCGGTCGTGGTGGGGAGGGTGGGCGCTGAGTGCATTCAGCGGAGCGCCTGGCATTGATCGCCTGCTGTCGATGACGACCGCGTAACAGGTTGGAAACCCGGCGGGACGTCGGCGTCGGCGGGTCCGCCGTCCGGTCGCAGCCCGGGGGTGGTGGGCGGGCCGCCGTCGCCGTGTTCACCACGGAATCGACCCCGCGCCGGCCCGGCGGGCGGGACGCCGGTGGGTGGACAAGTCGGAGACGCCCGTTACGAGACCGTGACGTCCGGATTTCCGAGGGGGTGTTGACGGGGGCGATGTGAGCGCTAACACTACCCCGAAAGGTGACAGGTGGTCCCCGCAGTCGGCGGGAGTTCCGGAGAGGAGAAACCTGTGCGCAGGAAATTCCTGGTCGCGCTCGGCGGCGCGGCACTGGCGTTCAGCCTTGCCGCATGCAGCGGCGGGGGAGCGGGTAGCGGGGGCGACAGCAGCGACAAGAAGCCCGCCGATCTGACCATCGGCGTCTCCATGCCGACCCAGACCTCGGAGCGGTGGATCGCCGACGGCAAGGCGGTGAAGGAGAAGCTGGAGGCCAAGGGCTACAAGGTCGACCTCCAGTACGCCGGTGACGACATCCCCACCCAGTCCCAGCAGGTCGACCAGATGATCACGCAGGGCGCGGACGTCCTGATCATCGCGGCGATCGACGGCACCGCGCTCAGCGGCCAGCTGGACGCCGCCGCAGCGGCGAAGATCCCGGTCATCTCCTACGACCGGCTGCTGCTGGGCAACAAGAACGTCGACTTCTACGTCAGCTTCGACAACTACAAGGTCGGCGTCGCCCAGGCGACCGCTCTGCTGGTCGGCCTCGGCCTGCAGACCAAGGACGGTGGCAAGGGCACCGCCACCGGCCCGTTCAACGTCGAGCTGTTCGCCGGCTCGCTGGACGACAACAACACCCAGTACTTCTGGGGCGGGGCGATGGACACCCTCAAGCCGTTCATGGACAACGGCACGCTGAAGGTCAAGTCCGGCCAGACCCGCATCGAGCAGGCGGCGATCCTGCGCTGGCAGCAGGAGACCGCGCAGAAGCGGATGGAGGACCTGCTCACCTCCGGCTACAACGACGGCACCGTGGTCAACGGGGTGTTGTCGCCGTACGACGGGATCTCCCGGGGCATCATCACCGCCCTGCAGAACGCCGGCTACGGCAAGGGCGCCAAGAAGCTCCCCGTGGTGACCGGCCAGGACGCCGAGATCGCCTCGATCAAGCTGATCAACGACGGGGTGCAGAGCTCCACCGTCTTCAAGGACACCCGGCTGCTCGCCGAGCAGGCCGTCATCGCGGCGGAGGCGTTCCTGCAGGACAAGCAGCCGCAGGCCAACGACACCACGACCTACAACAACAAGATCAAGGTCGTCCCGGCGTACCTGCTGCCGATCGAGACCGTCTACAAGGACGACATCAAGAAGGTGCTCGTCGACTCCGGTTACTGGTCGGCCGAAGAGGTCGCCGCCGGTCAGGCCAAGAAGTAAGCCGGTCGTCGGGCGCGGCGGTGACCGACCGCCGCGCCCGACGCATCGCAAGCCCGCCTCAGGCTTCGACGATCAGGACGCTGACCATGGACGACACCATCCTCGAGATGCGACGCATCACGAAGACCTTCCCCGGGGTGACCGCGCTGGCGGACGTCTCCCTCGCGGTGCGCCGGGGGGAGATCCACGCCATCTGCGGCGAGAACGGCGCCGGCAAGTCCACCCTGATGAAGGTGCTCTCCGGGGTGCACCCGACCGGCTCGTACGACGGCGAGATCGTGCTGGACGGCAAGCCGATGAACTTCCGCGGCATCCGCGACAGCGAGTCCCACGGCGTCGTCATCATCCACCAGGAACTCGCCCTGGTGCCCTACCTCTCGATCGCCGAGAACATCTTCCTCGGCAACGAGCGGCGCGGTCCGGGCGGCCTGATCGACTGGAACCGGGCCAACGCCGAGGCCGCCGAACTGCTCGCCTCGGTGGGCCTGTACGAGAACCCGGTCACCCCGGTCATCCAGCTCGGCGTCGGCAAGCAGCAGCTGGTCGAGATCGCCAAGGCGCTGTCCAAGAAGGTCCGGCTGCTCATCCTGGACGAGCCGACCGCCGCGCTCAACGACATCGACTCGGCGCACCTGCTCGACCTGCTGCGCCGGCTGCGCGACCAGGGCATCACCAGCATCCTGATCTCGCACAAGCTCAACGAGGTCACCGCGATCGCCGACGCGACCACGGTCATCCGGGACGGACGCACCGTGGAGACCCTCTCCCTGGCCTCCGGGGAGGTCACCCAGGAGCGGATCATCCGCGGCATGGTCGGCCGGGACCTGGACAGCTTCTATCCCGACCGGGTCTCGTCGCCGGGGGAGGAGGTGCTGCGCATCGAGAACTGGAGCGTGCGGCACCCCACCCAGGACCGGCTCGTCGTCGACGACGCCAGCCTGGACGTCCGTGCCGGCGAGGTGGTCGGCATCGCCGGTCTGATGGGCGCCGGTCGTACCGAGTTGGCGATGAGCCTCTTCGGCCGGACGTACGGCCGGGACATCCGGGGTCGGCTGTTCGTGCGCGGCCGGGAGGTCCGGGCGCGCACCGTCGCGGAGGCCATCGAGCACGGCATCGCCTATGTCACCGAGGACCGCAAGCGCTTCGGCCTCAACCTCATCGACGACGTGCGGCACAACGTCTCCGCCGCCGCCCTGGGCCGGCTCGCCCGCCTCGGTTGGGTCAACGGCAACGAGGAGATCAAGGTCGCCGAGCAGAGCCGGCGGGACATGAACATCAAGACGACAAGCGTGATGGCCGTGGTGGGCAAGCTCTCCGGTGGCAACCAGCAGAAGGTCGTGCTGTCGAAGTGGCTGTTCACCAATCCGGACGTGCTGATCCTCGACGAGCCGACCCGGGGAATCGACGTCGGGGCGAAGTTCGAGATCTACACGATCGTCAACCGGCTCGTCGCCGAGGGTAAGGCGGTGATCCTGATCTCCTCGGAGCTGCCGGAGCTGCTCGGCATGTGCGACCGCATCTACACCCTCGCCGCCGGCCGGATCACCGGCCAGGTGCCGGTGGCCGAGGCGACCCAGGAGAACCTCATGGATCTGATGACGAAGGACAAGGAGCGCGTGGGATGACCAGCGTCAAGACCTCATCGCCGCCGTCCCCGCCGCCGGCCGACAAGAGTCCGGGCGTCGCCCTGCACGCCGGCACCAGCGACCTGCGTGCGCTGATCATGAACAACCTGCGGCAGAGTGGCATCTACGTCGCACTCGTCGTCATCGTCGGGTTCTTCGCCGTGCTCACCGACGGGGTGTCGCTGAGCCCCGGCAACATCACCAACATCGTCCTGCAGTACTCGTACATCCTGGTGCTGGCGATCGGCATGGTGATCATCATCATCGGCGGTCACATCGACCTGTCGGTGGGCTCGGTGGTCGCCCTCACCGGGGCGGTCTCCGCCGTGCTGGTCATCCGGGAGGGCTTCCCGTGGTGGGTCGGCATCCTGGCCGCGGTGGCGGTGGGCGTCGCGGTCGGCGCGTGGCACGGCTTCTGGGTGGCGTACGCCGGTATCCCGGCCTTCATCGTGACGCTCGCCGGCATGCTGCTGTTCCGCGGCCTGACCCTGCGGGTGCTGGACAACATCTCGCTCTCCCCGTTCCCTGCCGACTACCAGCAGGTCGCGGCCGGCTTCCTCAACGGGCTGCTCGGCGGGGACGGCTTCGACGCCTTCACCCTGCTGATCGGCGCCGTCGCGGTGGCCGGGTACGCGGTGAGCGGCTTCCGGACCCGGGTGGCCCGGGTCCGCTACCAGCAGCCGGTGGAGTCGTTCCCGCTGTTCGTCGCCCGGGTGGTGCTGGTGGGCGCGGTCATCATGTACTTCGCCTGGCAGTTGGCGCACGCCCGGGGCCTGCCGATCGTGCTGATCATCCTGGCCGCGCTGGTGCTGGTCTACGGCCTGCTCACCCGGCGTACCGTCTTCGGTCGACAGGTCTACGCGATCGGCGGCAACCTCTCGGCGGCGACCCTCTCCGGGGTCAAGGTGCGGACGGTCAACTTCTGGATGTTCGTCAACATGGGCTTCCTGGCGGCGGTTGCCGGGGTGATCTACTCCTCGCGCTCCAACGGCGCGCAGCCCGCCGCGGGCAACATGTTCGAGCTCGACGCGATCGCCGCCGCGTTCATCGGTGGCGCGGCGGTCACCGGTGGGGTCGGCACCGTGATGGGTGCCGTGGTCGGTGGTCTGATCATGGCGGTGATGAGCAACGGGATGCAGCTCATGGGCGTCGACCAGTCCATCCAGTCGGTGGTCAAGGGCCTGGTGCTGCTCGTCGCCGTGGCCTTCGACGTCTACAACAAGCGGCGTGCCGGCGCCTCCCGCTGACCGGTGACGCGGCACCCGCCCGCGTCGTACCCCTTCGCCCGGACGCCCCGGGCCGCGTCGGAACGGTCCGACGCGGCCCGGGGCGTTGGCATTTGCGCCCGTCGATCGTGTCAACGCTGTTTCAGCTTGACGAGCATCATGTTATCGCTCACAGTCTATGGATAGCTGAAGCCGTTCCCGCAGCGGCTGGTCGGCACCCCCGACCTGTCGCTGTACCGCGTCGTGCGCCATCGCGGACGCGCCGCCGAGGTGAACGTTGACATCGGCAGGCTTCGAACAATGCGACGACGGTGGCCCCGGGCCGGACCCAGGGCCCCCGTCGATCGACCGTTGGTGAGGGAGGGTCATGGTAGCCATGGGAGAGGTGCCGATCGCGGTCCGGCGACGGCGCGGCTGGTGGTCACGGGTCGTCGCCGCCCTGCTGACGCTGCTGGTCGGCGGTGGTCTCGTCGTGGTCCAGTCGACCGGCGCGGCGGCGGCGACGGTGGACACCACCGCCTGGTACGTGCTGGTCAACCGCAACAGCGGCAAGGCGCTGGACGTGTACAACTTCGCCACCAACGACGGCGCGCGGATCACCCAGTGGACCCGCGGCGACGGCACCAACCAGCAGTGGCAGTTCGTCGACTCCGGCGGCGGCTACTACCGGTTGAAGTCGCGGCTCTCGGGCAAGGTCCTCGACGTCTACAACCTCTCCACCGCCGACGGCGCGGCGATCGTGCAGTGGACCGACGGCAACGGCACCAACCAGCAGTTCCGGCTCGCCGACTCGGCCGACGGCTACGTCCGGCTGCTCAACCGCAACAGCGGCAAGGCGGTCGAGGTGCAGAACGCCTCCACCGCCGACGGCGGCAACATCGTCCAGTACTCCGACTGGGGTGGCACCAACCAGCAGTGGCAGCTCGTCCGCGTCGACGGCGGCAGCACCCCGACCACGCCGCCACCGACCACGCCACCGGCGAGCGGCTCGTTCACCAACCCGGTGGTGTGGCAGGACTTCGCCGACGTCGACATCATCCGGGTCGGCGACGCGTTCTACCTGTCCGCCTCGACCATGCACTACTCGCCGGGCGCCCCGATCCTGCGCTCCTACGACCTGGTCAACTGGGAGTTCGCCGGGCACTCGGTGCCCAAGCTCGACTTCGGCGCGAAGTATGACATGTCCGGCGGGCGGGCGTACGTCAACGGGATCTGGGCGTCGACGCTGAACTACCGCCCGAGCAACCGCACCTACTACTGGGCCGGCTGCATCGACTTCGCCAAGACCTACATCTACACCGCCGCCGCCGTCGACGGGGCCTGGAACCAGCACTCCACCATCAACAAGTGCTACTACGACGCCGGCATGCTGGTCGACGACAACGACACCATGTACGTCGCCTACGGCAACAGCCAGATCAGCGTCGCGCAGCTGTCCGCCGACGGCAAGAGCGAGGTCCGCAGCCAGCAGGTCTTCTCCACCCCGTCGAGCGTGGGCACCCTGGAGGGGGCCCGGTTCTACAAGCGCAACGGCAGCTACTACATCTGGCTCACCCGGCCGGCCAACGGCCAGTACGTGCTGAAGTCGTCGAGCCCGTTCGGCCCGTACGAGATGCGGCAGGTGCTGCTCAACATGCCCGGCCCGATCTCCGGCGGCGGCGTGCCGCACCAGGGCGGTCTGGTGCAGACCCCGGCCGGCCAGTGGTACTACATGTCCTTCGTGGACGCCTACCCCGGTGGGCGGGTGCCGGCACTGGCCCCGATCACCTGGACCGCCGACGGCTGGCCGCAGATCCAGACGGTCAACGGCGGCTGGGGCACGTCGTACCCGAACCCGCTGCCGACCCGACCGGTCAAGCCGTTGACCGGCACCGACACCTTCAGCGGCAGCACCCTCGGCCCGCAGTGGGAGTGGAACCACAACCCGGACAACACCAAGTGGTCGGTGAACAACGGCCTGCGCCTGCAGACCGCCACCGTCACCAACGACCTCTACAGCGCCCGGAACACGGTGACCCACCGGATCCAGGGGCCGACCTCCACCGCCACCGTCGAACTCGACTACTCGGCGCTGCGCGACGGCGACCGGACCGGGCTGGCGGTGCTGCGCAACTCGTCGGCCTGGATCGGCGTCCGCCGGGACAACGGCGCGACCCGGGTGTCGATGACCAACAACCTCACCATGGACGGCAGCTGGCGGACCACCAACACCGGTTCGGAGATCGCCTCCGCCCCGGTCAGCGGGGGACGCATCTGGCTACGGGCCACCGCCGACATCCGGCCCGGCTCCGGCCGGCAGGCCCGGTTCTCCTACAGCACCGACGGCACCAACTTCACCGCCCTGGGTAACGCGCTCACCCTCGACAGCAACTGGCAGTTCTTCATGGGCTACCGCTTCGCCATCTTCAACCACGCCACCCAGGCCCTCGGTGGCACCAGCACGATCCGCCAGTTCCAGCTGACCACCCCCTGACCCACCCGGTCGCGGCCGGCAGACGCCGGGGCCGCCCGTACCGTCGGACCGCCCAGCGGACCCGGTCGGCACGGGCGGCCCCGGCGGCCAGGCTCCGGTTCGTGCCGGCTCCGGGTTCGTGCCGGCTCCGGTTCGTGCCGGGCTCCGGTCCGTGCCGGGTTCAGGGGCAAACGGAATGGGGCTGCCCCGATCGGGGCAGCCCCATTCGTCAGGCCGCAGGTCCGCCGCCGTCTCGCCGGCGGTGGCGGACCTGCGGCCGGTCCAGGCCAACCGCTACTGGTTGGCGACGATCCGCCACCGGTTGTCCGCGCTGCCGTTGTCGGAGTCCTGTACGGCCTGGGCGCCCTGGGCGGTCGAGCCGTTGAGGATGCCGAGCAGCTTCCCGCTGTTGACGTTGCGGATCTTGTAGGTGCCGTCACCCTGGTTCAGCAGGACCCAGCGGTGGTCGGCGGTGCCGTTGTCCGCCCACTGCAGGACGCGGGCGTTGTCGGCGGTGGACATGTTCTCCACGCCGAGGACCTTGCCGCTGTTGACGTTGCGGAACCGGACGGCGTCGCCGTCGGTCACCACCACCCAGTTGTGGTCGGCGGTGCCGGTGTCACCCCACTGGAGGGCGAGCCCGCCGTCGGCGGTGGACATGTTCTGGATGCCGAGGACCAGGCCGCTGCCGACGTTGACGAGTCGCGAGCTGGCACCACCGGGGTTGCTGCCACCGCTGGTGTTCCAGTAGACCGTGTAGTTGAAGCCGTGGGCGTCGTAGAACGGTCCGAGGTTGACCGTGGAGCCGTTCGCGGTGGCGGTGAACGCCAGGGTGCTGGTGCTCGTCCGGGTCACCGACGAGGCGTTCAACGACGGCAGGGCGCTCAGGCCGGTGTTGCCGTAGTTGCCCGCCAGCACCGCCGGGCCGTACATGAGGGCCGCGACGTTGGCGTTGTCGTTGCTCGGCTGCACGACGACCTTCATCGGCAGCCGTACGGTGACGGTGTCGCCGGCCGCCCAGGTGCGGGTGACCGTGGCGTAGCTGCCGGGGTTGGTGGCGACGTTCTGCGTCTCGCCGTTGACGGCGATCGTCGCGCCGGTGGCCCAGGCCGGGATCCGCACCCGGATGCCCCACGAGCCGCTCATCGACCCGGAGAGGGTGAGCGTGCTGGTGTCGCTCGCCGGGTAGCTGGTGCTCTGGGTGACCGTGATCCCGCGCTGCGACCAGGTCAGCACCGACGGAACGAACAGGTTCACCGTCAGCGTGGTGTCGTTGTAGAAGTAGATCGAGTCCATCAGCTTGGTGTTGGCCTCGATGCCGGTGCCCTGGCAGCACCAGAACGAGTTGTAGTCGGTGCTGAAGGTGCCGCCGCCCCAGGCCGGCCCGACGCCCCGTCGGCCACCCGGCTTGAGCGGGGTGAAGTAGGTGACGTGGCCGTGCCCGTCGGCCGGGTTCTGCGCGCCGACGACATGGTTGAGCAGGGCACGCTCGTAGAAGTCGAAGTACGCGACCCGGTTCGGGTCGAGCAGCCACAGCTCCCGGGTCAGCTTGAGCATGTTGTGGGTGTTGCAGTGCTCGCAGGTGTCGTTGGTCAGGTACCCGGCGATCGCGTTCGGCGGCCGGAAGTGCTCGGCCTGGCTGTTGCCGCCGATGACGTAGGTGTGCGCGTTGACGGTCATGTTCCACGCGTTGCTGGCGATGTCCCGGTAGCGCGTGGTGCCGGTCGCCTTGAACTCCCGCGCCGCGCCGATCCACTTGGGCACCTGGGTGTTGGCGTGCTTGCCGTTGAGCTGGTCGGAGTTGCTGGCGAGCGGGTTGAACACGCCTGCGTGGTCGAACCGCTGGGCGACGGTCAGCCAACGCCCGTCGCCGGTGTGCTGGTAGATGTCGGTCAACGCCTCGTTCATGCCGCCGAACTCGGTCTCCAGCATCGACTGCATCTGGTTGTAGCTCAGCCGCGACGTGCGGGTGTCGACCCAGCCGGCCAGCGCCAGCAGCACCGAGCGGGCCTGCGTGTTGCCGATGTAGCGCCACACGTCGAGCAGCCCCATGAGGGTCTTGTGGATGCAGTAGTAGGGCACGTTGCCGTTGGACAGCGTCCGGGCCTCCAGGGCCGCGAAGTCGGACTCCGGGAAGCCGGACAGGTAGCCGGCGGTGAATCCGGCCGCGCCGTTGTTGGCCTGGCACTTCGCCAGCTCGGCCACCATGTAGTTCGCCTTGTCCCGGCAGGTGGTGTCGCCCAGCACCGCGTACGCCTGCGCCCAGGCGGTCAGGAAGTGCCCCTGCATGTGGGTGCGGAACGGGAACGACGGCGCGTCCCAGCCACCGTTGGAGGCGGCGTTGTTGGTGCCGAGGCGGTGGTTGGCCCGGAAGTTGCGGAGCATCCGGTCGACGTCGACGAACCGCAGGTAGCTCAGTGTCCGGTTCTGGTTGTCCAGCAGCCGGCCGGCGGTCAGCCGGACCTGCCCCAGCTCGAACGGGTACGCGGAGACACCGAGGTCCGATCGGGCCGGGGGGACCACCAGCGCCGCGGCGGCCGGCCCGGATCCGAGTAGGGTGCCACCCGCGGCGGAGACGAGCGCGGTGGCGCCGGCGGCCTGGAGAAGTTGGCGTCGGTTGAGGGACGGGGACATGGGAACCTCCAGTGGACCGGATCACGGGCTGGCGCCCGTCCGGGTGAGTAGTGGGTGTCGGTGGTGGGGTGCCGGCCCGCCCCGGTGGGGCGGAGCGGGCCGGCGCGACTGTCAGCCGCGCGACGGGGTCACGCGGGGGTGCAGGTCAGGTCGGTCGGTGGCTGGTTGCTGCCGGTGGTCGAGCTGATATAGCCGACGGTGGTGGAGCCGCCGGCTCCGAGCTGCCCGTTGTAGGCGGCGTTGGTGACGGTCACCTGGTTGCCCTGCTGGGTCAGGGTGCCGTTCCACGCCTGGGCCACCGTCTGCCCGCTGGGCAGGGTGAAGCTCACCCGCCAGCCGGTGATCGGGGCGGACCCGTTGGTGATGGTCAGCTTGCCCTCGAAGCCGCCCTGCCAGGTGTTGACCACGGTGTTGGTGGCCGCGCAGGTCGTTCCGGAGGGGGTCGTCGGAGCCGGCGTCGTCGGGGCCGGGGTCGTCGGGGTGGGGGTGGGGGTCGCGGTGGGCGTCGTGGTGGGCGTCGCGGTCGGGGTGGGCGTCGGGGTGGTGCCGCTGCCGTTGAACTGCCACCAGTTGACGTTGAACAGGGTGCCGCTGCCGCCGGTGAACCGCAGGTACATGTCGTGGGTGCCGGTCGCGCCGGACACCGGGCAGGAGACGGTCTGCCAGTTCTGCCAGCCGCCGGTGACCGGCACGGAGCAGCTCGCCACCCGGGTGCCGGTGGTGCTGTCCAGCCGGACCTCGATGGTGCCGCCGCTGCCGGCCGAGGCCACCCGGGCGTTGAAGGACGTCGCACCGGTACCGAAGCCGACCCCCTTGACCTTGATGTAGTCGCCGTTCTCGATGAAGCCGACGTTCATCCCGCCCTCGCTGGACGCCTCGGTCTCGATGCCGGAGCCCCAGGCGATCGTCTCGGCCTCCTGCCGCACGTACGGGTTGAGCGTGCCGATCTGCGGTGCGCCGGTGCTGGTCATGTTGATCGTCGGGATGGTGCCGTTGGTGCCGTAGGTGAACTTCTCCACCGCGACCGACCGGGTGTAGCCGCCACCGCCGGGCAGCGCGCCGTTGTGGTAAAAGAAGTACGACCCGCCGTTGAAGTCGACGATTCCGGCATGGTTGGTGAAGCTGCCGCCCTGGCGGGGCATGACCGTGCCCCGGTAGGTCCACGGCCCGGTGGGGCCGGGCGCCGTGGAGTAGCCGATGAACTCGCTGCAGCACTCGGCGGCGAAGACGTTGTAGTAGGTCCCGTTGCGCTTGAAGACCCAGGGGCCCTCCTCGTAGAGGGTGGGTCGGGTGGCGTTGCCGTTGCGGGTGCCGTATCCGGCGGTGGTCAGCGGAATCTTGGTGACACTGCCGGAGTACGAGATCATGTCGGCGTTCAGCTTGACGTACCACAGGTTGGGGTTGCCCCAGTAGAGGTACGCTTGCCCGTCGTCGTCGATGAAGACGGTCGGGTCGATCTCGCCGTTGGCCGCCAGCGGGCGGCCGATGGCATCCCGGAACGGGCCGGTGGGGCTGTCGCTCACCGCCACCCCGATGGCCATCGAGTTGGTCGACTTCGCGGTCACCGGCACGTACCAGTAGAACTTGCCGTTGCGGGCGATGACCTGGCCCGCCCAGGCGTCCGCCTTCGCCCAGCTGAAGGTGCCGACGTTGAGCGGCGAGCCGTGGTCGGTCCAGTTGACCATGTCGGCGGAGGACCAGACCCGCCACTCCTTCATGGTGAACCAGGTCGAGCCGTCCTCGTCGTGGCCGGTGTAGAGGTACACCCGGCCGTTGTGCACCAGCGGGGCCGGGTCGGCGGTGTAGATGTGCTGGACGATGGGGTTGTCGGCCTTCGCGGTGCCGGCCGGGAGCAGGGTCGAGACCAGGAGCAGGGCCGTCAACCAGGCGAAGGAGCGCCGCAGTCGGGTCAGGGGTGGCAGTGCGGGTTTCACCAGTACCTCCCAGTATGGGCGATGCGTGTCGTGGGGCGTCACGCCTCGGTGGCCTGCCCGGACTCCGCCGACACCCCGGCCGGTGAGCCGGTGCTGTCGGGACTCGTCCGGACTGCCCGCCGTGCGGGTACGCGGGTGTGGCGTCACGGTCGGCGATCGCGCTCCCGGCCTGCCAGGGACGGCACCGCAGTCGGCGCGCGGTCGTGTCAGGACCCCACGGTGGCGGTGGACGACGTGCGCCGGGGGATCCGGGTGTGTCGAGGTGTCGATGCGACCCGGCGGCGCGCAGCGTCCACGGAGGTGCCCGGAGGTGTCCCACCGACGTCGCCCGTGCCCGCACTCCGCTCCGCCGCCCGGATCCCGGGGGTGGAGCGGGGGAGGCGTGCCCTTCGCTCCCGCGGCCGACGGTATCTTGTTATCGTTAACACCCGCAAGCCATTGACGTTCGTTGGTTACGCGGGCGTCATCGGGGTCCCCCTGCGGGCCCGGTCCGCCGGGCGGGAGCGACGGGTGATCCACCCGCCGCCGGGGGTCAGCGCACCAATCGCCCGGTGTCCGGTCCGCCGCGCCGGACCAGCCAGGCCTCGGTGATGTGGGTGACCATGGCCGCGGCGGCGCCGTCCGGGTCGTGGGCCGCGATGCGCTCGTAGATGCGCCGGTGTCCCCGGTTGGAGGCCACGCACAGCGCCCGTTCGGAGCGGCCCATGTAGCGGGCGGTGTTGACCACCTGGCTCTCCAGTGACCGCACCACGCCCCTGGCGATCCGGTTGCCGGACGCCTGCATGATCACGTCGTGGAACGCCCGGTCGTGCTCGTGGTAGGCGACCTGGTCGTCGACCAGCTCGTCCATCCGGTCGACCAGGGCACGCAGCCGGTCGACGGTCTCCTGGTCGGCCAGCCGGGCGGCGACGTTGGCCATGTCGGACTCCAGCACCCGCCGGGTGGCCACCAGGTCGTCGAGAATGGTCAGGCTGTCGTCCTCGGCGATCGTCGCGGAGAGCACGAGTTCGTCGAGCATGTCCCACATCGACGGTGGGGTGACGATGGTGCCGCTGCCCTGGCGGACCTGCACCAGGCCCTTCTCCTGGAGGATCTTCACGGCCTCCCGGACGACCGTGCGGCTCACCGAGAACGCCTCGCACAGCGCCGGCTCGGGAGGCAGTGGGGCGCCGGGCGGGTGAACTCCGCGTACGATGCGTCCCACCAGTTCGGCGGTGACGGCGGTCGCGAGGTTGGCGGGTCGTCGTGCCCAGCTCGGGGGCGTTGCCGTGTTCAGGGTGATCTCCCGTGCCGTCATGTCCCCTCCAGTGGATTCCGCGGACCGCGCCACGACCTGCCTGCGGCGAATTCTACGTCCCAGTGTTGACGTCATACGTCATACGAGTTACTTTCTCGTCAATCCAAGTGTCTCGATTCAGCGGGGTCGGCCGACGTCGAAAGTGAGCAGCGATGAAGCACCGAGCAGTGTGGTCAGCCGTTCTCGTCGCGGCATTGGCGCTGGCCGGCTGCGGGAGCGCCGGCGGGACGCGTTCCCCGTCCGGCGGGGCGGACGGGAAGCTGGTCGTCTGGGACTGGAAGTCCGGCGAGGCGTCCGCCCGGGCGTACCTGGAGAAGGCGAAGGCCGACTTCGCCAGGAAGCACCCCGACGTCACCGTCGAGTTCGTCGCCCAGCCCTTCGAGCAGTACTACACCCTGCTCGGCACGGCGATCCAGGCCGGTAAGGGGCCGGACGTGATGCTGTTCAACGGGGGCGGCCAGATCCGGGACCGGGCGGACGCGCTGCTGCCCCTGGACGAGTACCTCACCGACGACCGGCAGCGGCTCGCCGGCTGGGACGCGTTCACCAAGGACGGCAAGACCTACGCCGCCCCGGTGACGCTGCAGGGCCACCCGATCTACTACAACCGGGCTCTTTACGACAAGGCCGGCCTCGACCCCGCCAGCCCCGCCACCACCTGGTCGAAGTTCCTCGCCGACTGCGCCACCATCACCCGGCAGACCGGCGCGAAGTGCCTCGCCCTCGGCAACAAGGAGGGCTACGGCATCCAGTTCTTCCTCTCCGCCTTCGGCTCCGGCGTGTTCAGCGCGCAGGAGTACGACGACTGGATCGCCGGCAAGCGGGACTGGACCTCGCCGCACGTCAAGCGGATCTTCGCGCTCTGGAAGGAGGCCCAGGACGCGAAGCTGAACAGCGACGGGGCGAACTCGACGGCGATGTTCAACGACTCCTTCGCGATCTTCCAGTCCGCGAAGGCCGCCCACGTCATCGGGCTGATGTCGGACGTCGGACACTGGAAGGACTTCAGCGAGTTCCTCACCGCCGAGAAGCTCGGCGTGATGCGCGCCCCCGTCGTCGTACCCGGGGCCACCCCGAGCCTGCCCTACGACGGCGGCATCGGCTACGGGGTCGCCAGATGGACCAAGGACCCCAGGGTCGCCGCCGACCTGGTGCGTTCGCTGACCTCGACCGACGCGCTGAAGTCCTTCTACGCCGACGCCGGGGCGATCGCCGCCGACACCACCATCGACGTGTCCCAGGGCGGCCCGGCCGTGGCCACCATCGTCGCCGACCTCAAGGCCGGCAAGCCCGCCCTGCACGTGGCGCTCTCCTCCAAGACCCTGGAGCTGATGGGCCGGCTCTCCCAGCAACTGCTGAGCGGCTCGATCAGCGTCGACGAGGCGGTGAAGCAGCTGGCCGCCTCCGATCAGGCCGGCTGACCCCGTGCCGGTTCCCGAGGCGGTACCGTCGGTCCGTCCGGCCCCGACCGGCCGGGCCGGCGGGACGCCGCCGAGATCCGTACCCCCGCCCCCGCCGTCTCGCGGCGCGGCCGGGGTGGCCGCCGGGCGGAACGGCTCGCCCCCTTCGTGCTGCTGGCCCCGGCCCTGCTGATCCTCGCGCTGCTGCGGTTCTGGCCGCTGCTGCTCGGGGTCAACTTCTCCTTCACCGGTGACGGCGACCGTGACGGGCTGATGGTCGGCCTGGACAACTACCGGGAGCTGCTCGGAGACCCGCTGTTCCGGGACGCGCTGGGCAACGTCGGGCTGCTCGTGCTGCTGCTGCCGGTGGCGGTGGCGATCCCCGGCCTGCTCGCGACCCTCATCTACCTGCGGGTCCCCGGGCACCGGCTGTACCGCAGCGTCTACTTCTTTCCGGCCGTGCTGTCCCCGGTCATCGTCGGGGCCATCTTCAACCTGCTGCTCGCCTTCGACGGCCCGCTCAACGCCCTGCTCGGCGGGGTCGGCATCGGGCCGGTGGACTGGCTCGGCGACCCGGACGTGGCGATGTTCGTCGTGGTCGGGGTGCACGTCTGGGCGACCTTCGGGATGGCGCTGGTGGTGTTCCTCGCCGGCTTCGCCACCCTGGACGCCTCGCTGCTGGACGCCGCCCGGGTCGACGGCGCGTCGCTGCCCCAGACCGTCCGGCACGTGATCGTGCCCAGCCTCGCCCGCACCATCCAGTTCGTCTTCGTCACCACGATGATCGGGATGCTGACCTCCATGTTCGGCCTGCTCTACGTGATGACCAGCGGCGGCCCGGAGGGGTCGACCTACCTGCCGGAGTACTACATCTGGATCCAGCAGGGCCAGATGAACCGGCCGGCGCTCGCCTCGGCCGCCTCGACGGTGCTCTTCCTCATCATGCTCGTGGTGGGGCTGCTGCAGATCAGCCTGCTCCGGCGGGCGGTGAGGGAGGCGTGATGTCCCGTGTCCGGTGGGGTCGGTGGCTGCTGGCCCTGCCGATGGCCGTGCTGGCCCTGGCGACCGTCTACCCCCTGGTCTTCACCGCCAACGTGGCGATGAAGACCCGCCGCGACTACGTCCTCGACCGCTTCTCGCTGGTGGACTCCCTGCGGTGGGACAACGTCGCGGCGGCGTGGAACAGCGTCGGGATGGCCCGCTACCTGACCAACTCGGTGGTCGTGGTGACGGTCTCGGTGCTCCTGCTGCTGTTGTTCGGGTCGATGGCCGGCTTCGCGTTGAGCCAGCTGCGTTTCCGGGGTTCGTCGGTGCTCTTCCTGTGCTGCCTCGCGGCGCTCTTCGTGCCGTTCCAGGTGATCATGGTGCCGCTGGCGCGGATCATGTCCGACGCCGGTCTCGTCGACACCTACCCGGGGCTGGTGCTCGCCTACGTGGCGCAGTTCCTGCCCTTCACCATCTTCCTGATGACCAGCTACTACCGGACCATACCCCCGGAGATCATCGACGCGGCCCGGATCGACGGCAACGACGTCTACGGTGTCTACCGGCGGATCATGCTGCCGCTGGGCGCCCCGGCCCTGCTGTCGGTCGGCATCCTCAACGCGCTGTTCTGCTGGAACGACGTACTGATCTCGTTGCTGCTGATGCCCTCGGCCGAGCACCGGACCCTGATGGTCGGGGTGACCTCGCTGCGGGGGCAGTACTCCGCCGACATCCCCACCTTCGCCGCGGGGGTGCTGATCGCCGCCGTACCCGTGCTGGTGATCTACCTCTTTCTCCAGCGTCAGATCGCCGACGGTGTCGCCGCCGGTGCTACGAAGGGCTGACATGCGGATCACCGGATACCGGACCCTGACCACCGTGCAGGAGTGGGGTCGGCCCGTCGGCGACGCGAACGGCGTCTTCACCGACGGGGTGACCACGGTGCCGATCATCGTGGTCGAGACCGACGAGGGCATCACCGGGGTCGGCCTCGGACCGCACACCGACCTCGAACGGATCTTCGCCGCGATCGACGGCGAGGACCCCCGCGCGGTGACCACCCTTTACGACCGGATGCTGCGGCAGACCTTCAAGGCGGGCCACGCCGGCACGGTGTTCGGCACGATCGGGGCGTTGGACACCGCGCTGTGGGACATCAAGGCCCAGTCGGCGGGGCAACCGCTCTGGCGGCTGCTGGGCGGACGCGACCGGCGGGTGCCCGCGTACGCGTCCGGCCTCGACATCGGCCTGGACGACGACGAGCTGGTGGCGGCCTACACGGTCTACGCCCGACACGGGCTGCGGGCCGCCAAGCTCAAGGGCGGCCTGGACATCGAGCGGGACCGGCACCGGCTGCACGTGGTCCGGGACGTGCTCACCGAGGCCGGTCGGGGGCAGCGCCCCGGCCTGATGCTCGACGTCAACGAGGCGTGGACCCGCAAGCAGGCCGTCCGGCACGTCGGCGAACTCGAACGTACCCTGGACCTCGTCTGGATCGAGGAACCCGTCCGACGGTGGGACGCCGAGGGCCTGGCCGTCGTCGGTCGCGGTATCCGGGCGTCGGTCGCGACCGGGGAGAACCTCACCGGCCTCGAACAGTACCGGCCGCTGATCGCCGCGGCGGCGGTGGACATCGTGCAGATGGCCGCGGTCTGGGGGGTCACCCACTTCCTGCGGGTGGCCGCCCTGGCGCACGCCTACGACCTGCCGGTCAGCCCGATCGGCAACAGCCCCGTGGGGCTGCTGCACGCCGCCACGTCGGTGCCCAACCACCTGGTCAGCGAGCTACAGGACCTCCGGCCCCCGGTCGGGATCACCCGTGACCTGTACGTCGAGGACGGGGCGTTCGTCCTCGGCGACACACCGGGCCTGGGCGTCACGGTCGCCGAGGAGGAGATCCGTACCCATCCCCGCCGTTCGGACGTGCCCACACCCGACGGACCCAACGTGCGGCCGGAACGGGCCGGACGCCGGCTGCTGGCGGAGAACGACCAGATCGTCGCCGGGCCGCAGCGGTACGTCACGCCGCTGCCCGGCACCCCGGCGCACCACCACGACGGCCTGCCGTCCGCCGTCAGGAACTGACCCCGACCCACGAGGGAGTACGCATGCAGGCAGTGGTCTGCCACCGCGCCCGGCACCACCGGCCCGACGAGCTGGTGGAGGCACACCGGTGAGCGCCCTGTTCGACCTGTCCGGCCGGACCGCCGTGGTGACCGGCGCACGCCGGGGCATCGGGCTGGCCATGGCCGAGGCGCTGGCCGTCGCGGGCGCCGACGTGATCGGGGTCTCGGCGCAGCTGGAGGCCACCGGCAGTGAGGTGGAGCGCCGGGTACGCGCGGCGGGCCGCTCGTTCACCGCGTTGCGCGCCGACCTGGCCGACCGGGCCGCGGTCCGCCGGCTCGTCGGTGACCTGCACGACCTCGGCCCGGTCGACATCCTGGTCAACAACGGCGGCACCATCGCCCGTGCCCCGGCGGCCGAGCACCCCGACGAGATGTGGGACCACGTCATCGAGGTGAACCTGACCAGCCAGTTCGTGCTGAGTCGGGAGATCGGCCGGGCGATGGTGGCCCGGGGCCACGGAAAGATCATCTTCACCGCGTCGCTGCTCAGCTTCCAGGGCGGCATCACCGTCCCCGGATACGCCGCCTCCAAGTCCGGCATCGCCGGGCTGACCAGGGCGCTGGCCAACGAGTGGGCGGCGCACGGGGTCAACGTCAACGCCATCGCCCCCGGCTACATCGCCACCGACAACACCCGGGCGCTACGCGAGGACCCGGAACGCGACCGGGCCATCCTGGCCCGCATCCCGACCGGCCGGTGGGGAAACGCCGACGACCTCGCCGGCGCCACGGTGTTCCTGGCCTCCCCGGCGTCGGACTACGTCAACGGCATCGTCCTGCCCGTCGACGGCGGATGGTTGGGCCGATGAGCGCACCGCCCGGCACCGTCGACGCCCACCACCACCTCTGGGTCCGGGCCCGGCACCCGCAACCCTGGATCGACCCGGCCACCATGGCCGCCATCGACGCCGACTTCACCCCGGCCGACCTGGCCCGGGTCACCCGTCCCGTCGGGGTCACCGGGACCGTCCTGGTGCAGGCCAACTCCACCGAGGCGGAGACGGTGGACCTGCTGGGCGTCGCCGCCGACGATCCGCTCATCCGGGGGGTCGTCGGCTGGCTGGACGTCACGGCCCCGGACGTCACCGAACGACTGGGCCGGCTGCGGGCGGCGCGCGGCGGCCACCTGCTGGTCGGCGTCCGCTACTCCGTGCAGGACGAGCCCGACCCGGCGTTCCTCGACCGGGTCGACGTGCGGCGGGGGATAACCGCGGTGGGCGCCGCCGGTCTCGCCTTCGACCTGTTGGTGCGGCAGCACCAACTGGGCGCGGCCGGTCGGCTCGCCCGCGACCTGCCCGAGGTGCGGTTCGTCCTGGACCACCTCGGCAAACCGGCGCTGGGCGGGACGGACCTCGACGGGTGGGCCCGCGACCTGCACGCCCTGGCGGGCGCGGCCAACGCCACGGCGAAACTGTCCGGCCTGGTCACCGAGGTGCACCGGGCACCGTGGACACCGCAGGACCTGCGCCCCGCCGTCGAACACGCCCTCGACGCGTTCGGCCCGGACCGGTTGATGTTCGGCTCCGACTGGCCGGTCTGCCTGCTCGCCAGCTCCTACCCACGCTGGGTCGACACGCTGGCGGGACTGCTGGACCCGCTCGGCGACGATGAGCGGGCGGCGATCTGGCGGCACACCGCCCGGCGGGTCTACCGACTGGAGCCGTCGTGAACGCCCGCCCGCTGCCGCGCCGACCGGCGGTACGCCTCACCGCGCTGGGCTTCGGCGCGGCGCAGGCCGGCAACCTCTACCGGGCCACCACCGACGAGGAGTTCACCGCCGCCGTCGACACCGCCTGGGCGGGTGGCCTGCGCTACTACGACACCGCACCGCACTACGGGCTCGGCCTGTCCGAACGGCGGCTCGGCGCGGCGCTGCGTACCCGGCCGCGCGACGAGTACGTGGTGTCGACGAAGGTCGGGCGGTTGCTCGTACCGTCGCCGCAGGACGCCCACCGGCGCGACCCGGAAGGCTTCGACGTGCCCGCCGACCACCGGCGGGTCTGGGACTTCAGCCGCGACGGCGTGCTCCGTTCGCTGGAGTCCAGCCTGGCCCGCACCGGCCTGGACCGGATCGACGTCGTCTACCTGCACGACCCCGACGACCACTGGGAGCAGGCCGCCACCGAGGCGGTGCCCGCCCTGGTGGAGCTGCGCGACCAGGGCGTGGTGGGGGCCATCGGGGCCGGCATGAACCAGTCCCACCTGCTCACCCGGTTCGTCGAGGAGACCGACGTCGACGTGGTGATGTGCGCCGGCCGGTACACCCTGCTGGAACAGGGGGCGCTGGCCGACCTGCTGCCCGCCGCCGAACGCCGGGGCGTCGGCGTGGTCATCGCCGGGGTCTACAACTCCGGCCTGCTGTCGCAGGACCGGCCCCCGGCCGACGCCACCTACAACTACCAACAGGCCCCACCGGAGCTGATCGACCGGGCCCACCGGATCGCCGACGTCTGCCAGGCGTACGGCGTCACCCTGCCGCAGGCGGCGCTCGCCTTCGTCCGCTCCCCTCCCGCAGTCGTCTCGACGGTCGTCGGCCTGCGCAACCGCGCGCAGGTCACGCAGGCGCTGACCCGCGCGGACGCCGACGTCCCGGCGGCGCTGTGGCCGGCGCTGCGGGCCGCCGGGCTGCTCGACCCGGCCGCGGCGTGATTCCACCGCGACCGGGGGCACCCCACCACCCCACCAGGATTGGAGTCCCACCCGTGTCCGTCCCGACATCACCCGCCCGGCGCGGGCCGGTGCTGGCCGGCCTGGCCGCCACGGCGCTCGCCGCCACGGTCGCCGTGCTCGCCCCGGCCGGTCCCGCCCTCGCCGCCACCACCACCCTCTACGCGTCCCCCGCCGGCAGCGGCACCGCCTGCTCCAGCAGCCAGCCCTGCTCGCTGACCGAGGCGCAGAACGCCGTCCGGTCCCGTACCGCCGGGATGTCCGGCGACATCGTCGTCGAGCTGGCCGACGGCGTCTACCGGCTGGCCGCGCCGCTGCGGTTCACCGCCGCCGACTCCGGCACCAACGGCTACACCGTGACCTGGCGGGCCGCCGCCTCCGCCCGCCCGCAGCTCAGCGGGGCGCGCGCGGTCACCGGCTGGTCGCAGGTCGACGCCGGGAAGAACATCTGGCGGGCGAGCGTGCCCGCCGGGCTGGACAGCCGGCAGCTCTACGTCAACGGCGCGGTCGCCACCCGGGCGCGGACCGCCGTCAACCGGGCCGACTTCACCTTCACCACCAGCGGCATGCGGTTCAGCAACGGCGCGTTGAGCTACCTCAACAACCTGGGCAACCAGAACCGGGTCGAGGTGGAGAGCGTCGGCTCGTTCACCGACCGGTACTCGCCGGTGCAGAGCATCAGCGGCAACTTCCTGACCATGCAGCAGCCGGCCTGGAACAACAACACCTTCGGCTTCGACACCCTGTCCAAGCCGCACCGTGCCGGCCCGTTCTACCTGGCCAACGCGTACGAGTTCCTGGACAGCCCGGGGGAGTGGTACCTCAATCCGGGCAGTGGGCAGCTCAACTACATCCCGCTGGCCGGGCAGAACATGAACAGCGTCAGCGTGGAGCTGCCGCAGCTGTCGTCGCTGGTGAACGTCGGTGGCAGCTACGACGCCCCGGCGCACCACATCGCGTTCAGCGGGATCACCTTCACCGGCACCAGCTGGCTCGGCCCGAGCAGCAGCAACGGCTTCGCCGACCAGCAGACCGGCGCGCACATCACCGGCACCTGGGCCCGCCCGGCCGACGCGCTCACCTCCTGCCAGGAGGGCTGCCCGCTGTTCGAGGCGACCCGGCCGAACTGGAACCAGATGCCGGCCGCCGTGCAGGTCTCCGCCGCCAACACCATCACCTTCGGCGACTCCCAGTTCGTCAACCTCGGGCAGACCGCCATCGGCATCGGCAACGACGCCAACGCGCACGCCAGCGGGGTCGGCCTGGGGGCCAGCAACATCACCGTCACCCGCTCCGAGATCGCCCGCAACTCGGCCGGCGGCATCGTCGTCGGCGGGGTGCGCGCCGACGCCCACCACCCGGGCGACCAGCGGATGACCAACCGGAACATCACCATCAGCAACAACCGGGTGCACGACCTCGGACTGGAGTACCGGGGTGTGGTGTCGATCCTGACCACGTACGTCAACACCTCGCTGGTGTCGCACAACGAGGTCTACAACATGCCGTACACCGGGCTGTCGGTGGGCTACGGCTGGGGCGCCAACGACGCGGGCGGCAGCCAGCACTACGCCAACCGTGGGCTGTACAACTACCAGCCGCGCTACTCGACGGCGACCACGGCGGCCAACAACCAGGTCGTCGGCAACTACATCCACGACGTGATGCAGCAGATGACCGACGGTGGCTGCCTCTACACGCTGTCGGCGAACCCGGGCGGGACCATCAACGAGAACTACTGCCTGCGGACCAACGGCTGGTTCGGGCTCTACTTCGACGAGGGCTCCCGTTACTACACCGCCCGCAACAACGTCTTCTCCTCCACCGGCACCTGGGCCACCGCCAACTACTGGTACGCCGAGAACATGGGCAACTTCACCGTGACCAACAACTGGTCGACCAACAACAGCACCAACGTGACCAACGGTGACCGGGGCAACGTCGTCAACAACAACACCGTGGTCAGCAACAACAGCTGGCCCTCGGCAGCGCAGACCGTGATGGCCAACGCCGGGGTGCAGGGCACCACCAACCCGCCGACGCAGGGCGCGCAGCTCGTCGGGGTGCAGTCCGGCCGGTGCGCCGAGGTCACCGGTTCCAGCACCACCAACGGCACCCAGGCCCAGCTCTGGGACTGCACCGGCGCGGCCAACCAGCGGTGGACCCAAACCGCCAGCCGGCAGTTGATGGTCTATGGCAACAAGTGCCTGGACGCCTCCGGGCAGGGCACCAGCAACGGCACCAAGGTGGTGATCTGGGACTGCAACGGCGGCACCAACCAGCAGTGGAACGTCAACGCCAACGGCACGGTCACCGGCGTGCAGTCCGGGCTCTGCCTGGACGCGAACGCCGCCGGTACGGCCAACGGCACCAAGTTGATCCTCTGGGCCTGCAACGGCGGCACCAACCAGCAGTGGAGCCTGCGCAGCTGACCGGTCGACCACGGGGTGCGCGGGGTCGGGCGGACGGCCCGGCCCCGCGCACCCGACGTCGTTGCCCACCCGGTGTCGCCACCGCCACGTGCGGCCGGTCAGGAGGTGCGGCGGCAGCGGGCGAGTGCGGTGCGCAGCTCGCGACGCAGTGACCGGTCCACCTCGGGTGCGGCGAGCGCGGCGGCGAAGTCCCGGGCCGCCTCGTCCCACCGGCCCAGCCGGGCCAGCGCGGTGCCCCGGTTGTAGCGGGGCACCGGTGCCGCCGACAGCGCGACCGCCCGGTCCAGGTCGGCCACGGCGTCGGCCACCGCACCCCGGTCGAACCGGACGGCGGCCCGGTTCGTCCACGCCTCGACCAGCTCCGGATCGCCGGCCAACGCCCGGCTGAACAGCGCCTCGGCCTCGGCCGCCGCACCGCGCTCCGAGCGGATCAGCCCGAGGGTGCACAGCAGGGCGGGTTCGTGCGGGGCCAGCACCAGCCCGGCCCGCGCCCCCGTCTCGGCGACGTCGAGGGCTCCCCGGCCGAGGTGCAGGTTGACCAGGGCGATCCGGGCATCGAGGTGTCCGGGCTCGATGGCCAGCACCCGGTCCAGGTCGTCGCGGGCCCGCCCGGTGCGGCCCCGCTCCTGCTGGAGCACCGCCCGGTTGTAGTACGCCTCCGGCAGGTGCGGCCCGAGGCGGATCGCGCTGCCGTAATCCCGGATCGCGGCCCGGTGTCGCCCGGCGGCCCGGTGCAGGGCGGCCCGGTCCACGTAGTACTCGCAGTTGTCGGGGTCGTGGCCGATCACGGTGTCGAGTTCGGCCAGGGCCCGTTGCGGGTCGCCCAGCGCCAGGTGGACCTGGGCCCGGTTGTGGCGCAGCCGGGCCACGTCCTGGGGGCGTTCACCGGGGGCGAGCACCGCCGTCAGCCGGGCCAGCCCGTCGTCGATCAGCCGCAGCGCCCGCTCCGGCTCGCCCGCCCGGCTGTCCAGCAGGGCGACGCCCTGCTCGTAGAAGACCGTCGAGAGGAGCCGCTGCCGGGGGTCGGGCACCGTGTGGGCGAGCCGGAGCGCCTCCGCCAGCCAGTGCCGCGCCCGTGCCGGGGCCTGGGCGGCGGCCGGCAGGTGCCGGGCGTACAACATCGCGGTGGCGTACGCGGCCGACATGGTGATCTTCGGATCGTCGGTGACGGTCCGGGTCTCGTGGTAGAGGTCGAGCGCCTCGGTGGCCTGGTCCAGTGCCGCCAGGGCGGTGGCCAGGCCGGTGGTGAACGACCACCAGTGCGGCAGGTCGTCGGCCGGGGTGACCAGGGCACGCCCCTGTCGGGCGGTGCGGGCCGCGTGGTGGTAGAAGCCGCCGGCCAGGCTCTCGCCGAGGGCGGTGCGCAGCGCCGCCGGGCTCAGGTCGACGGCCGGCAGGGCCGGGCCGTCGTCACACAGTTCCAGCCGCACCGGGTACGCCCCGAGTCGGCCGGCCAGCGCGTCGAGCAGCTCGTGGGTGGTCTCGTCGGCCGCGCCGACGTGGACGAACCGGAGCGTGACCGGTCGGCGCAGGGTGCCCGCCCAGGCCGCCACGAACTCGGTCGCGCCGTAGGCCAGGGCGGCGGTGCGCCGGGCGGGGTGGAACCGGATCGGCGCCTCGTCGGCGGCGGCGCGGGCGGCCGGGTCGAGCCGGGGCGCGATGGCCCGTAGCTCGGTGCGGTGCCGGGCGGCCAGCCGGGGGCGGTCCGCGGCGATCCGCTGGAGCAGGTCGGCGACCCCGGCGTACGGCCCGTGGTCGCGGTGGCAGTCGTAGGGCGGTGGCTCGTCGGTCACGGTCGGGCCGGCGTCGCCGAGGGCGGGCGCCCGGGGGCGCCCGCCGGGCCGGCAGTTACCAGCACCACTCGATCCAGAGCCGGCGGGCGCCGGACACCAGACGCAGTGCACTCGTACGACGGACGGTCATCTTCTTCATGGGCACCTCCGTGGTCGTCCACTCCGGACTGCGCAGAGCCTAATCCCGATCAAGGGAAATGCGAAGGGCGCTCGGGAAACCGGCGGGCCTGGTGGCCTGACCGCCGACCGGTCCGGCGACGTTGCATTGACAGATGTCCCTCAATTAGTAAATATTCTTGTCTGAGAGCGCTCTCACATCCGTCGACAGCTCTGGAGGGTGCAGAATGATCCGTCACCTGGGTGCCGTTCTCGGGGCCGCGACGCTGGTCGGTGCGCTGGCCGCCGCGCCCGCCGGGGCCGCACCGGTCACTGCGCCGGCCGACCCGTCCGCGCCGGCCGCCGTCGACCCGTCCGCCGGCCTTCCCGCCGGGCAACGGGCGGCGCTGCGCCGGGATCTCGGTCTGACCGACGAGCAGCTCCGCCTCCGCACGGTCGTCGAGGCCGCTGCGCCGTCGACCGAGCGTCGGCTCCGGGCCGAGCTGGGCGTCGCGTACGGCGGGTCCTGGGTCGCGGGGGACGGGAGCAGCCTGGTGGTCGGGGTGACCACGGCCGCCGACGCCGCCCGGGTCCGCCGTGCCGGCGCCCAGCCGCAGGTGGTCCGGCGGAGCCTGGCCGAGCTGGACCGGGCCCGGGCCACCCTCGACCGGGCGGCCGGCCGGGCCGGCCCGGCCGTGCACTCCTGGTATGTCGACCCGGCGAGCAACAGCGTGGTGATCCAGGCCGCCGACACCGCTGCGGCCCGGGCGTTCGCCGAGGCCACCGGCACCGCCGACGCGACCCGACCGGTCGTCGCCGCGCAGTCCTACCGCCCGGTCTACGACATCCGGGGCGGCGACCAGTACGTCATCAACAACAACACCCTCTGCTCGGTCGGCTTCGCCGTCGCCGGTGGCTTCGTCACCGCCGGTCACTGCGGTGGGGCGGGCAGCACCACCAGCGGCAGCGGCGTCGCGCAGGGCACCTTCCGGGGCTCGTCCTTCCCGGGCAACGACTACGCCTGGGTGCAGACCAACTCCTCGTGGGTGGCCACGCCCACGGTGAACACCTACAACGGCGGCACGACCGCGGTGGCCGGCTCGGCGGAGGCCGCCGTCGGCAGCGCGGTCTGCCGGTCCGGCCGGACCACTGGCTGGCGGTGCGGCACCATCACCGCCCGGGACGTCACGGTCAACTACTCCGGTTCCCTGGTGTACGGCCTGGTGGCGAGCAGCGCGTGCGCCCAGCCCGGCGACTCGGGTGGCGCGTTCGTCTCCGGCAACCAGGCGCAGGGCGTCACCTCCGGTGCCGGTGGCGACTGCACCTCCGGTGGCACCACCGTCTACCAGCCGGTCAACGAGATCCTCGGCGCGTACGGGCTGTCGCTGACCACCACCGGCGGTGGCGGTGCCGGCCAGCTCGTCGGGTACGCCGGCAAGTGCATCGACGTGCCCAACTCCAACGGCGTGGACGGCCAGTACCTGCAACTGTGGACCTGCAACGGCACCAACGCCCAGCGGTGGACCTTCGCCGGGGACGGCACCGTGCGGGCGCTCGGGCTGTGCATGGACGTGGCCTGGGGCTCGACCGCCAACGGAGCGGTCGTCCAGTTGGCCAGGTGCAGCGGCAACCCGGCCCAGCAGTTCGTCCTCAGTGGTGCCGGTGACCTGGTCAACCCGCAGGCCGACAAGTGCGTCGACGTGCAGGGCGCGAACAGCGCGGACGGTGCCCGGCTGGTCATCTGGGAGTGCACCGGCGGGGCCAACCAGAAGTGGCGGCGCGGCTGAGCGACCCGGGCGCGGGGCAGGCGACGACCGGGTTGCCCGCCCCGCGCGCCGTCGCGCCACCGGTCAGCATCGCCGCAGCGCGTGCGGGTGCACCCGACGGCGGCACCCTCGGTCGTCGTCCGGCCGACCCGTCAGGTCGGTGTCGGGGCGCGGTCCGGGGTGGATCGGGGGTCACCGGGCAGCCGGTCGCGGCAGAAGTCCCGGAACGAGCGGGGTGGGCGGCCGGTCACGTCCGCGACGGTGCTGGTGGTCCGGTCCTCCGCGCCGGCCGCGATCGCCGTGTCCAGGCTCGCGAGGAACCGGGCGAAGTCGGCTGGCAGGCCGTTGGCCTCGTGGTACGCCGAGAGCTCGGCCTCGCTGACGGCACGGTGCCGGACCGGTCGGCCGCCGGTGTCGGTGAGGACGGCGGCGATGTCGGCATAGCTCAGGCGTTCGGGGCCGGTGATGAGGTGCTCGGTGTCGTGCGACGTCGGATCGGTGAGGGCGCGGACCGCCACCCCGGCGATGTCGGCCGGATCGACGATGCCGACCCGGGCGTCGCCGGTGGCGCTGATGATCTCGCCGCGTTCCCGGGCGCTCACCCCGTGCGGACGGTCACCGACGAAGTTCTCCATGAACCAGGAGGGCCGCAGCACCGCCCACTCCGGGAAGAGCCCACCCAGCCGGGCCTGCACCTCGCCCAGGCCGGGCGTGCCCGCCTCGATCGCCGAGGAGCTGAGCAGGACGGCCCGCCGCACTCCCCGGGTGCGGGCCAGTTCCAGCAACGGCAGCATGACCGGTGCGGGATCGACCTCGCCGACGGGTGGGACCAGGTACACGCCCGTCACGCCCTCCAGTGCGGCGTGGTGGGTGCCGGGGTCGTACCAGTCGAAGCGGACGTCCCCGGCGCAGGCCCGGCGGCTGGCGACGCGGACCGGGCGGCCGGCGTCGGCGAGGGTGGCGGCGACGAGCCGGCCGGTCGTCCCGGTGCCGCCGATGACCAGGATCACGAGCGCACCAGCCCGCCGTCGAGCAGGTCCTGTGCGGCCTGCGGGTTCCAGTAGTCGCGGTAGTGCACGATGTGGCCGTCCCGGATGGTCAGCACGGCGATGTACCGCAGGCGGTAGGGCCGGTCGCTGGCGACGACGACGCCACCGGCGGTGAACTCGGCGACGAGCACCGCCGGATCGGTGGTCTCGTGCACGGTGACCTCGGTGATCTCGCGAACGTCGAGGATCTCCGGATAGTCGATGAGGTAGTCGTGCACGGCGGCCCGGCCGGTGACCCGGCTCGGTTGCCCGGCCGGCGCGAACGGGAACTCCATGACGCCGTCGTCGGCGAACAGGGCGATGAATCCCGGCATGTCCTTGGCGAGCAACAGGTGCATGGCCCGGTGGAACAGGGCGGTGGAAGGGTTCGACACGGTTGTCCCCTGGTCGTCGGTGCCGTCCCGCTGGGTGGTTACCATAGCGGACGGCCGGTCCGTTTCACTGTAGCGGACTGGCGGTCCGTTTTGCGAGGGGAGAGCGGGTGCGCGCCGACGCGGCACGAAACCGGACGGCCGTACTGGCCGCCGCTGATCGGTTGTTCGATGCCGCGACCGACCCCGACCAGGTCTCGATGGACGACATCGCCGCCGCCGCCGGAGTGGGCAAGGGCACGCTGTTTCGCCGCTTCGGCGACCGGATGGGGCTGCTCCGGGCCCTGTACGCGCAGCGCGGAGACCAGTTGCGGGCGGTACTGACGGCGACGCCCCCGACGGGGCCGCCGGCGGAGCGTGCCCTGCACCTGCTCCGCGAGGTGGTGCGGTTCAAACGGGACAGCCGGGTGCTGACGTTGGCCCTGGAGAACGCGGGCGACGGCAGCCCCTACCGCACCGGGTCGTACGAGGAGTGGCACGTCCTGCTGGTCGCGCTCGTCACCGAGGCGCGCGGCCCCGCGTCGGCGGACTACCTGGCCCACGCCCTGTTGGCGGCAGTGCGCAGCGACCTGGTGGAACACCTGCGGGACTGGCCCGACGAGCGCTGGGAGACGGGGTTGGCCGCCCTGACCCGCGCGGTGCTGGACGTCGACGCGTCGCCGGCGGCAGCCGGGGCGGGTGACCCCGTACGCCACTAGGATCGGTGTGGAGGTGGGCGAGGCATGAGACTCGGACTGCACTACTGGAACTACTCGACCCCGACCGATCCGGCGGCGATCGCACCGACGCTGATCGAGACCGCGACGATCGCGGAGGAGGCCGGGGTCGCATCGTTCACCGTGATGGACCACTACTTCCAGATGGAGGCGATGGCCCCGGCCGAGGAGCCGATGCTGGAGGCGTACACGACGCTGGGTTTCGTCGCGGCGCGGACCTCGCGGATGACGCTCGGCGTGCTGGTCACCGGCGTGATGTACCGCTACCCGGGGCTGCTCGCCAAGATCGTGACCACCCTGGACGTGCTCTCCGGCGGCCGGGCCCGGCTCGGCATCGGCGCGTCCTGGTACGAGCGCGAGCAGCACGGCCTCGGGGTGCCGGTGGTGCCGGTGGCCGAGCGGTTCGAACGGCTGGAGGAGACGCTGCGGATCTGCCGGCAGATGTGGAGCGACGACAACGGGCCGTTCGAGGGCCGGCACTACCGGTTGGCCGAGACGCTCAACTCGCCGCAGCCGCTGCGACGGCCCCACCCGCCGGTCATGATCGGCGGCAGCGGCGAGAAGAGGACCCTGCTGCTGGTGGCCCGGTACGCCGACGCCTGCAACCTGTTCGGCAGCAGCCCTGCCGAGGTGGCGCACAAGCTGGACGTGCTGCGCGGGCACTGCGCCGCCGAGGGCCGCGACTACGACACCATCGACAAGACGGTCATCGTGATGCGACCGCCGCTGGCCGACGTGGACGCGTTCCTCGCCGAGGTGGCCGAGTACGCGGCGCTCGGCGTGACCGAGGTGCAGGTCACCCCGGACCGGCACCCGGTGGAGTTCACCCGACGGGTCGCCGACGAGGTGTTGCCCAGGCTGACCACCATCGGCTGAGCCGGTCGGGCCGCCGTCCGTCTTCCGGGACCGCGTCGCCCACCCTGCCCCGCCGCCCGTTTCGCGGGACCGGCCGTCCACCCCACCGTGCCCCGCCGCCCGTTTCGCGGGACCGGGTCGTCCACCCCACCGTGCCCACCCCGCCACTGTTCACCCCGCCGCTGTCCGTCCGTCGTCCGCCCCGCCGCTGTCCGGCGGGGCGGACGACGTGGCGGTCACTGGGACAGGTGGGCGACCTCGTCGGCGGTGAGCCGCAGCCCGGCCGGGGCGGCGCTGCGCGCCGCCGCCGCGACGGCCGGCGGGTCGGCCGGTCGGCGCAGGTGCCAGTCGGTCACCGCCTGGTAGGCGGCGACCACCGACAGCAGCCGGTCCTCGCCGTACGGCAGGCCACCGAGGATGGTGCCGATCGGCAGGCCCGCGCCGGTGAACCCGATCGGGAAGCCGATCTCCGGCAGGCCGAGGATGTCGAACGGCACCGGACCGGTCTGCACCACCACGTCGCACCCGGCGAAGAGTTGGTCGAGCACCCGTTCCATCAGCAGCAGCTTGGCCCGCTGGCCGGTGATGAACTCGCCGCCACCCAGCAGCGCCCCCTGCAACCAGCCGGTCACCGACACCCCGAAGCCGCGCAGGTCGGTACGCAGGTAGGGCAGGAACGGCTCGGTGCGCTCCGGCAGCCGTACGTTGTTGAACGCGGTGCCGGTGAGCAGCTCCCACTCGTCGGGCAGCGGCACGTCGACGATCGTCGCGCCGGTGATCGCGGCGAGCTTCGCCAGGTACGCCTGCCGGGCCAGCGCGGTCTCCGAGGTGCCGGCGGTGAAGCCGGGTAGCACCCCGATCCGGGTCTTCCACCGCAGCTTGAGCTTGCCGCCCTGGTGGGTCGGGGTGGCCGCGTCGATCAGCTTGGGCACCTCGGGCAGGCCCTGGCTGCGCGGGTCGGCCGGGTCCTCACCGGCCATCGCGGTGAGCATGATGGCGGCGTCCTTGGCGTCGCGGGCCAGCGGGCCGGGATGGTCGCGGGTGTAGCTGAGCGGGATGATCCCGTGCAGCGACACCCGACCCATCGTCGGCTTGAGCCCGGTGAGGTTCTGCGCGTTGGACGGCGCGGTGATCGAGCCGCCGGTCTGGGTGCCGGTGCCGGACGCGGCGAGCCGGCCCGCCACGGCGGTGGCGGTGCCGGTGGACGATCCGCCGGGGTCGGTGGCCGGGTTGGTGGGGGTCCATGCGTTGACCGTGGTGACCACCCCGGCGGGGGTGGTGGCCCGGGTGGTGGCCAGCGGACCCATCTGGGTCTTGCCCAGCACGATCGCCCCGCCGCCGGTGACCAGCCGGGTCACCGCCGTGGCGTCGTACGGTGGTCGGAAGTCGGCGAACAGGTAGGAGCTGGCGGTGGTCGGCACCCCGGCGGTGTAGTAGTTGTCCTTGATGGCCAGCGGGATGCCGTGCAGCGCGCCCCGGTGCGGCTTGCGGGCCATCGCGCGGGCCGCCTTGACCGCCTGCTCGGCGAGCACCAGGTTGAACGCCTGGTAGGTCGGCTCGTAGCGGGAGATCCGGGCCAGGTACGCCTCGACCAGCTTCTCCGGGGTGAGCTTGCCGGCCCGGATCAGCCAGGCGGCCTCGGCGATGGTCAGCTCGGTCGGGTCGGCCACCGCCTCCGGGCGCGGCTTGACGTAGGCGTTCGGCACGGCCAGCGCCGGGTTGTAGCGGCCGGGCGGGGCGACCGCCGCGCGGGTGACGCCGGCCGCCGAGGCGACGGCGGGCAGCCCGACGACGCCGCCGACCGCCGAGGCGGTGGCCAGTGCGGCGGTCCGGGCGAGGAAGGCGCGACGGTCGACGCCGTGGTCGGCAGGGGCTGTGCTCATCACTTCCGCCATTCCGTGCTGATCGAGGGGTAGAGCATCGGCGCGGGCTGCTGGGACAGCGCCTTGGCCACGGCCGGGTCGGTGCCGGCCGGGGCGGGCGGCTGGTAGGCGGCGAGGGTACCGACCGTGCTGCGGACGAACGAACGCAGCGAGGCCAGCACGGTGGCCTGGCCGGGGGAGCCGGTCTGTGGGTCGGCGGTGGTGCCGGGTGGGAGTTGGTCGAGGTCGATGCCGAGTGACGCGAGCCGGGCGCGGATGAGGACGTCCAGCTCGGCGTCGGTCGGTGGGGTGGGGGCCATGACGCTCCTTGAGGGGTGGGCGACGTTGACCCACTGTTGAGCCGGATCGTGTCGCGGACGTGACATGTTGATCTCGGCGTCGTGAAGCCACGCAGGTCAATGCCCCTGTACGTGGGCGCGACAGTGGACGGCCGGGCCGGCGCATCGGGGCCCCGCGATCGCCCAGCACGTCCCGGCCGACGGGTCTACTCGTACGACATGTTGGGCCCGTTCGTGGCCATTGCGCTGGGGCAGGTGGCGGTCGGGCCGGTCGCTGCGGTGGTCGGTACCCGCGACACCGTGCTGATCCTCGCTGCGCTGGTGGTGCTCTCCGTGCTCGGGATGGTGCCCAGCCGGGCGGTCCGCCGGCTGGCGGCGTCGACGCCGGGGCCTGAGCGTGCGGCGGCACGGCCGGCGTTGACGTCGGGCCCGTGCGGGAACCGGCCGGTGGACCGGCGCGTGGTCGGACGTTTCGCGGAGCCGGTGCCCGGCCGGCCCGCTCCCCGGTGGGGTGCCGCCTGCCCCCGTCGGACGACCGGCGGGGCGGCGGCAGCCGGACGGCTGCCGGCAGCGGTCGGGCCGGCGCCGGTCGGGGTACGCCGGACCCGCGCACCACCATGCGGTGGACCGAGTCGCGCCGGCCCGACAGTTACCGCAGGGCATTCCCGTTCGACTATGGGGAAAGGGGGGAACGTCAGATCAATTGCCCGCCGTCGTCGCGAATCCCGCCACAATCGAACCGGTCCCGGCCGGCCCTGGGTGCCATGCGTTATGCCGGGTATTTCGGACCACGCCGGGTGGCCGTACCCCATTACCCGGTGGTCGTCCGCCGCCGGGAACGACTCAGTCGTGGAGCGTGACGTCGGGCAGTGGGCGGCCGGTGGCGTCGAACAGCGCGGTTCCGCAGTCGCAGTGCTCGTCGGCGAGGCTCCCGGTCGCCGGCAGTTGCCAGACCAGCATCTCCCCGCAGCCCGGGCAGTCGAGGCTGACCAGGGTCTCGGTGGGTGGCGAGGCCCAGTCCCGTACCGGCTGGCCCTGGTGGGTCAGCCCGGTCGGCGGCTGCCCGCCGGTCCGCAGGACCAGCACCGGGTAGCTGTCGGTGCCGTCGTCGTGCACCGCGAGAGTGAAGCCGAGCGGTGCCAGCACGCCGGACAGGTGGTGGAGTTGGCGGATCGGCAGGTCGCCCCGGCCCAGCGTCGGGTCGGCCTCGGCGGCCCGCTGGACGACGTCGGTGTCGACGCCGTCCGGCTGGGCCCCGAAGGCCCGGATCCGCCCGGCCACGAACGCCGCCAGGGCGCCGGGCTCCTCCTCGCCGGTCCAGTCCATCACGAACAGCACGCTGTCGACCCCGATGCCCCGGGCCCGCTCGTCGGGGGTGAGGACCAGGTCCGCCAACTCCGTCACGGCGGTCACGTTAGCAACCGTCGGATGGCGGGCCGTGCGCGCCGGTCGCCCCCTGTCGCCGCCCGCGTCGTGGCGGCGTGCGACGACCATCGGACGCGCGGGATCGGTGCGGACCCGGATGCGGCCGGCGTGCTTGACCCCTATGGAAGGGGAAACTAAACTCCGGCCGTTAACGTTCACAATTATCACAGTCGATATGTGCTGTCGAAACGCCGACGGTGACGTCCAGGTCATCCCCGTGGCGGCGCAGCAGATCGGTGCCGACCGGCTCGATGGAACCGGCAGGGCGCGTATCACCACCACCACCACCAGGAGGACGAAAGAAATGACGCAGGATCAGAATGGGCCGGCGGCCAGCGAGCGGAAAACACTGAGCCGTCGCGTAGTCCTGACGACGCTGGGCACGCTGCCCGTCGCGGCGGCCACGGCGGCCCTGGGAGCCACGGAGGCCTCCGCCGCCCCGGCGAGCATCAACCTGTCGGCGACCCGGCAGACGATCAAGGGCTACGGCGCGATGGCCCACGCCGGCTGGATCGGCGACCTGACCGCCGCCCAGCGGGAGACGGCGTTCGGCACCGGTGAGGGCCGGCTCGGCTTCTCCGTGCTGCGCATCCCGGTCGGCGAGAGCCAGGCGGACTGGAGCCGTGACCTGGCCACCGCCAAGCGCGCGGCCGAACTCGGGGTGACCGTCTTCGCCTCGCCGTGGAACCCCCCGGCCAGCATGATCGAGACGTTCACCCGGGGCAGCCAGACCAACGCCAAGCGCCTGCGGGCCAGCTCCTACGCCGCATATGCGCAGTACCTGAACGACTTCACCGTGTACATGCGCAACAACGGGGTGAACCTCTACGCCATCTCCGTGCAGAACGAGCCCGACTACGCCCACGACTGGACGTGGTGGACCTCCGGCGAGATCATCAAGTTCCTCAAGGAGAACTCCGGGGTGATCAGCACCCGGGTGATGGCGCCGGAGTCGTTCCAGTACGTCAAGTCGATGTCGGACCCGATCCTCAACGACGCCACCGCACTGGCCAACGTCGACATCATCGGGGCCCACCTCTACGGCACCTCGTACTCGAACTTCCCGTACCCGCTGTTCAAGCAGAAGGGGGCGGGCAAGGAACTGTGGATGACCGAGGTCTACTACCCGAACAGCAACGCGAACTCGGGTGACGCCTGGCCGGAGGCGCTCGACGTCGGCGAGCACATCCACCGGTCCATGGTCGACGCCGAGTTCCAGACGTACGTCTGGTGGTACCTGCGGCGCAGCTACGGCCCCATGCGCGAGGACGGTCAGATCAGCAAGCGGGGCGCGATGATGGCCCAGTTCGCCCGGTTCGTGCGGCCCGGATACGTCCGCGTCGACGCCACGGCCAACCCGGCGTCGAACGTCTACGTCTCGGCCTACCGGGGCGGCAACACCGTGGTCATCGTCGCGGTCAACAAGAACACCTCGGCGGTTAGCCAGCAGTTCACCCTCTCCGGCGCCACCGCGTCGGGCAGCGTGCAGAACTGGCTGACCGACGGCAGCCGCAACGTCGCCCCGCAGAGCGCGCTGACCATGTCCAACGGCTCGTTGACCGTCAACCTGCCCGCGCGCAGCGTGATGACGTTCGTGACCAGCGTCAACGGCACCACGCCGACCCCCACCCCGACCGTGACGCCCACGGGCACCCCGACGCCGACCCCGACGCCCACCCCGACCCCCACCCCCACGGCGGGCGGCAGCGGACCCCGGGTCGGCTACACGATGAACAGCTGGGACTCCGGCTTCACCGCCAGCATCAGCATCACCAACACCGGCACGTCGACGATCGACGGCTGGACGTTGGTGTTCACCCTGCCGTCGGGCCAGTCCATCACGTCGGCCTGGAGCGCCACCATCTCGCCCACCAGCGGTCAGGTGAGCGCCCGCAACGTCAGCTACAACGGCACGATCGCCCCCGGCGCCACCGTCGAGATCGGCTTCCAGGCCAACCACACCGGCAACACCGCCAAACCGACCGCGTTCACCCTCAACGGCATCCCCTGCACCGTGGCCTGACGGCCGACGGCGCGACCTCGACGACCGTGCGGGCCCGCCTCCTCCGGCACCGGAGCAGGCGGGCCCGCACCTTGTGCACGCGACGCTTGCTCCTCACGTGGCGTCATGGCGGATAGTCGGAGCCGTGGAGGAACACCTGACCGTGGGACGGGTGGCGGAGCTGGCCGGGGTCACCGTCCGCACCCTGCACCACTACGACGGGATCGGCCTGCTGACGCCGTCCGCCCGCACTCCGGCGGGGCACCGGGCGTACTCGGCGGGCGACGTGCGACGGCTGCGGGAGGTGCTCGGCTACCGGCGGCTCGGCTTCGGGCTGCGGGAGATCGCGGCACTGGTGGACGACCCGACGACCGACCCGGTCGCGCACCTGTGCCGGCTGCGCGGTCTGCTGGCGGACCAGCGCGACCGGGCCGCCGCCATGGTGACGGCCATCGACCGGGAACTGGAGGCGCGGGCGATGGGGATTGCGACGCCGCCGGAGGAGCAACTGCGGGTGTTCGGCGCGCGATTGTACGACACCATCGGCGCGGCCTACCCGGCGACCCGGCGTACCGAGCCCCGGATCGCCGCCCGGATCTGGGCGGCGCTGGGTGACGCCCGCACGGTGCTCAACGTCGGGGCCGGCACCGGTTCCTACGAGCCACCCGACCGCGAGGTCACGGCGGTGGAACCGTCGGCGGTGATGCGGGCGCAGCGCCCCCCGGGTGCGGCGCGGTGCGTGGCCGCCGCCGCCGAGAACCTGCCCTTCGCGGACCGGTCCTTCGACGCCGCGATGGCGGTCAGCACCGTCCATCACTGGCCGGACCCGGTCGCCGGGCTGCGGGAGATGCGACGGGTGGCCCGTCGGGTGGTGGTGTTCACCTACGACGCCGACGACACCGGCTGGCGGGAGCGGTTCTGGCTGACCCGCGACTACCTGCCGGAGTTTGCGGGACTGCTCGTCGGCTGGCCCGCGCTGGCCGACCTGACCCGCGCGACCGGTGGCCGCGCCGAGCCGGTGGGTGTCCCGTGGGACTGCGCCGACGGTCTCTTCGAGGCGTACTGGCGGCGGCCCGAAGCCTACCTGGACGAGCCGGTGCGGCGGGCGACGTCGGTCTGGACCAGGGTCGGGCCGCAGGCCGAGCGCAGGGCCGTGCGGATGCTGCGGGCGGACCTCGCCTCCGGCCGGTGGACGCAGCGCAACCGCGACCTCATCAGCCGCGACACCGCCGAGCTCGGCCTACGCCTGCTGGTGTCCTGAGCACGCCGGCCGGGAAACCTGTCCGCCGGTCGCCGGGGTGGTGCCGACGGATGCCCGGGCCGGGACCGACCCGGGCGGGTCTGTCACCCGTGGCGGCTAACCTGCCGTCATGGTGAGCGCCGAACTGGATGAGTTGATCGTCGCCGACGCGGACGCGCTGCGTGCCTGGTTGTCGGCTCACCACGCCACCTCGCCGGGCGTCTGGCTCGCCCTGACCCGCAAGGGCGGCACGGTCACCACGCTGACCTGGCAGCAGGCGGTCGACGAGGGCCTGTGCTTCGGCTGGATCGACGGCCAGGCCCGGAAACGGGACCTGGAGACCTCGTGGATCAGGTTCACCCCCCGCCGGCCGCGCAGCATCTGGTCGCAACGCAACGTCGCCCATGTGGCGCGGCTGGAGGAGCAGGGGCGGATGCAGCCCTCGGGGCGGGCCGCGGTGGAGGCCGCGAAGGCCGACGGGCGGTGGGCGGCGGCCTACGCCCCGCCGTCGGAGGTCGAGGTGCCGGCCGACCTGCTCGCCGCCATCGCCGCCGTACCGGCCGCCCAGGCCATGTTCGACGTGCTCACCAGCGCCAACCGGTTCGCGCTCAGCCACCGCCTCAACGCGGTGAAGCGGGCGCAGACCCGCGAGCGGAAGATCGTCGAGTTCGTCGCCATGCTGGCCCGCCACGAGACGATCCACCCGCAGAAGGCCAGGCCACCGCAGTCGCCGTGATCCCTTTCTAGCGGGGCGTCCCGGGCCAGGCGTCGATGCACAGCGCGTAGGTGTAGCCGTCCACCCAGCCCCGTTCGGCGTGCCAGGAATCGCCGACGCCGTGCTGCTCCCGACGCATCCCGACCTTCTCCAGCACCCGTACCGAGGCGAGGTTGTCGGCGAAGCAGCCGGCGGTGATCCGGCGGACGCCCAGCCCGGCGAACGCGTGCGTCACCATCGCCGCGACCGCCTCGGTGGCGTAGCCGTGGCCGCCGTGGGCCGGGTCGAAGATGTAGCCGAGCTGCGCCTCCGTGCGTGCCGGCATGCCCGGCTGGCCCATCCCGTCCACCACGTCGAGCGAGACCGTGCCGATCACCAGGCCGGCCAGGGTCACCGCCATGCTGTGGTCGTCGGGGTCCGCCGCCGCGCGCCGCCACGCCGCCCGGAACGCCGCCGGCTCCACCTGGGTACGCAGCAGCCAGTAGGTGACCTCGGGCAGGTTGCGGTATTCGAGGATCCGGTCGACGTCCTCGTCCCGTACCGGGCGGAGTTCCAGGCGGGCGGTGCGCAGCGTGGTGCCTTCCATGCGGCCGGACTCTAACCCACAGTGGTCGGGCTCAGCCGGCCGGTCGCAGGTCGGCGAGGAGCTGCTCCACCCGGGCCCGGATCTCGTCGCGGATCGGGCGGACCGCCTCGACGCCCTGGCCGGCCGGGTCGGGCACCGGTTCCGGCGGCGGAAACCGCAGTTCCGGTACGCGCAGCAGCGAAGTGTCAGGTAGGCGACGCTGCCCGCGCGACCACTGTGCAGGGCCCGAACCGTGCCCTGGCAGAACACCTCTGAGCTGCGAAAACTGGTAGGAACGGAGCGAGATTCCACTACCCGCCGACGGCGGGGAGCGGGTCGATTTCCGCCGGTCACCGTCGCGGTACGGGGGCATCGGGCACGCGGTCCAGAGCCGAACCGCTGTCTCGTCCCTTCCTCCGTGGGTGGCCCACCGCCCCCCCGAAGAGGGAGAACACTTCATGTCCCTGGTGCACCGTCTCCACCCACGGGCGGCCTTCGTCGCCGCCCTGCTGCTGCTCGTCGGCCTGCTCACCGCACCCACCTCCGCCTCGGCGCGTGACCCCGGCCGGTCCGTCCCGCCCCCGGCGTCCACACTCCACCGCCCGCTTCCTGCCGCGCCGGCCACCACCGTGGCGGCCCGGCCGAAACCCCCGGCGGCCCCGGCCGCACCCACCGCCACCCGCTTCCGCACCACGGCCACGGTCACCTGGAAGGCACCGGCCTCGCCGGACACCGCCATCACCGGGTACGCGGTGACCGCCTACCGGGACGGAAAGAAGACCCGCTCGGTCTCCTTCGACGCCTCGACGACCAGCCGGAAGGTCTCCGGGCTGACGGCGAGGGGCAGCTACACCTTCACCGTGGCCGCGAAGAACGTCGCCGGGACCAGCCCGGCCAGCCCACGCTCGAAGGCGGCCAAGCTGCTCGCCCTGCCGGGCGCCCCGACCATCATCGCGGTCACCGCGGACACCGCCTCGGCGGTGCTGAGCTGGACCCCCGGCCCGGACGGCGGCTCGCCGATCACCGGCTACGAGGTCCACCCGTACGTCGGCGGGGTGCGCCAGGCCGCGCAGTCGTTCGGTCCGGCCACCACCAACACGGTGACCGGCCTGCTCCCGACCACCACGTACACCTTCACCGTGGCGGCCCGGACCGCCGCCGGCACCGGCCCGGAGTCCGCGCAGTCGGCGGTGGTGACCGCGAACGTGTCGCCGACGCTGCTGTTCGACGCCCCCACGGACGCCACCGTCGGGATCGCCTACGTCGCCACCCTGAACGTCACCCACGGCGTGCCCCCGTTCACCTGGTCGGTGGCCTCCGGTGCGCTGCCCCCCGGGTTGATCCTCAACCCGGTCACCAACGGCATCTCCGGGGTGCCGACCACCGCCGGTCAGTACCCGGTGGTGATCCGGGTGGTCGACGCGGCGGCCCGCTCCGGCACCCGGCTGATCGTGCTGACCGTCAACCAGGCACCCACCCTGGTCTTCCCGCCGCCGCCGCTGGCCGAGGTCGATGCGATCTACGCCGACCTGCTCACCGTCGTCGGCGGCACCGCGCCGTTCGTCTGGGGACTGGCCGACGGGTCGATGCCCCCCGGGTTGACCCTCGACCCGGCCACCGGCCTGATCTCCGGCCGGCCGACCTTCGCCGGGACCTACCCGGCGACCATCCGGGTCACCGACGCCAACGGCTTCAGCGCCACCAAGCCGATCCGGCTGGTGGTGCAGCCCCAGAGCGTGGTCACCCTGACCGCCTCCACCAACGCCACCACCTTCGGCACCCCGGTGCACTTCGAGGTGGTCATCGGGCCCGGTCAGGCCGACGGGGCGGTGACGTTGATCGACGCACTGCCCAACGGGATCGAGACCCGGCTCGGGACGTTCCCGGTGGCGCTCAACCGCGCCTCGTTCGACCTGCAGATGCCGGCCTTCGGCCTCAACCAGTTCCGGGTGCAGTACGACGGGGTCGATCCGAACGCCGAGGTGGTGTCGAACTCGGTCACGGTCGAGGTCTCCGCCCTGCGGGAGCAACTGGAGATCAACCAGTTCGCCCAGTCGGGTCTGACCGGCCTCGCCGACCAGTACGTCACGGTCACCAACACCACCGCGCTCGACCTGCCGATCGCCGGGTTCCGGATCGAGGCCCCCGGCGGGGTGGTCGTGGTCGTTCCGGGCAGCGCCCGACCGCTCCCACCGCGCCGCGGCTTCCTGGTGGTGGGCCCCACCTACTCGCTGCCCAACATTCAGCCCGACCTGGTCGTGTCGGGCCTTGGCCAGGGCGGCCTGCGGCTGGTGGCGCCGGACACGGCACACACCGTCACCGATGCGGCCGGCTCCACGCCGGGCTTCGTCGAGGGCACCCCGCTGCCGACCTTCGGCAGCCCACCGTTCGTGAACCACGCGTGGGTCCGGCTGAGCCTCGGCGGCAAGCCACAGGACACCAACGACAACGCGGCGGACTTCCGGCTGGTGGCGACCGTGCTCGGCCCGATCAACGGGGTGCCGTCGGCGTTGGGCACCCCGTCGCCGCAGAACAGCCTGGGCACCTACCAGCAGAACACCGCCATGCAGTCGACGCTGCTCGACCCGGGCGTCGCCCAGGGCGTCGCGCCCAACCGGGTCCGGGTCAACGGCAGCCCGGGAACGCTGATCATCCGGCGGACCCTCACCAACCGGTCCAGCGCGCCGATCACCCAGGCCCGGGTCCGGATCACCGCCCTGAGCCAGGAGAACGGGGCACCGCTGCCCGGCGGGTCGTCCCCGGCCATCCACTCCAACATGCGGCTGGTCAACCCGGTCAACCCGACCAGCTCGATCACCATCAGCACCGGTCAGACCCTGCTGGTGCGGAACCTGTCGATGGACGCGCCGGCCACCAGCCCGCCCGGCGGCGGGCTGGCCACCACCCTGACCGTCCCGTTCGACCTGGGCGGGCTGCGGCCGGGTGGGCAGGTGCACATCGCCCTCACCTTCGCCGTCGACACGCCGGGCACGTTCTGGATCGCGTACGACATCGACGCGCTCGGCACCGGTGACACCCCGACCATCGCGGGCGCCGGCAAGGCGGCGAAGAAGGCCAAGGCGGCCACCTCGGCCAGGCAGCGGGCGCTCGATGCCCGCCGGTTGGCCGAGTCGAAGAAGCTGAGCCTGATCACCGGCACCGTGCGCTGAGGCACTGTCGCAGCAGGGGTGCGGGTGGCGGGTCACCATGACCGCCACCCGCACCGCTGCGCCGACGACGGTCGTTGACCAGGACATGAACGGGGGAGCGATGGGGGCGACCGGGCGGTCCGTCTACGGGCTGTGCGTGCACGGGTTGGACGAGGTCGAGGAGCTTCCCCCGGCCGAGGCCCACCCGGATCGTCCGGCGGTACGCGTCCGGCAGACCACCGTCGTGCCGCCACCCCCGGTCCCCATCGACCTCGACGGCGGGGTACGGGTCCTCGTCGACGGGCGGACCCTCGCGGTGGACCGGCGGCGGGGCACCGCCACCTTCCACGGCCCGCCGCTCGCCCCCGACGTGCTCGCCCACCCCTACCTCGCCCCGGTGGCGACGGTCTTCAACCGGTGGGCCGGCCGGGAGACGTTCCACAGTGGCGCGTTCGTCCACGCCGGGCGGGCCTGGGCGGTGGTCGGGCCGCGTACCGCCGGCAAGAGCAGCCTGCTCGCCGCCCTGGCCGCCCGGGACGTCCCGGTGGTCGCCGACGACATCCTGGTGGTCGACCGGACCGAGGTCTACGCCGGCCCGCGCTGCATCGACCTGCGGGAACCCGTGCCGGGGCCGGCGCTGTCCACCCGGGCGGTCCGGGCCGGTGAGCGGCTGCGGGTGGCCCTGCCGCCGATCGCCGACCGGACCCCGCTGGGTGGCTGGCTCTTCCTCGGCTGGGGCCCGACGACGACGACCCCGGTGCCCCCGGTCGAGCTGCTGGCCCGGCTCGCCGGCTGCCGGTCCTGGCACCGGTTGCCCACCGACCCGGCCGCCCTGCTGGGCCTCGCCGCCCTGCCGGCGTGGGACCTCACCCGGCCGCGTGACTGGGCCGCGTTCGGGCCGACCCTGCGGCTGGTCGAGCGGACCCTGACCGCCGCGCGGGCCGTGGCGGCGTCCCGATGACCGCATCGCAGGCCACCGGCGCGGCCGTCCGGCACCTCGCTCTCGACGCGACCGCCGTGGCGACCTGCGCCCGGCTGGCCGACCGGGGGATACCGGCCATCCTACTCAAGGGGGCCGGGCTGGCCCGCCGTCTCGGCACCGAGGGACGCCGGGTCTATTCCGACGTCGACCTGCTGGTCGCGCCGGACGACTTCGACCGCGCCGAAGCGCTTCTCGCCGGGTCGGGCTTCCGCAGCGCGTTGCCGCCGGGCCGCCCCGATCCCCGGCTGCTCTGGTATGAGCGCCCCTGGTACGCGCCCGGCCCGGCACCGCTCGTCGTCGACCTGCACCGGGGCTTTCACGGGGTGGCCGACCCGCAGGCGTTCTGGACCCTGCTGTCGGCGTCGGCGCAGCGGCTGCCGTTGGCCGGCGGCACGGTCGCCGTACCCGACGTGGCCGCCACCGCCCTGCTGGTCGCCGTGCACGCCGCGATGCCCGGTCGCTCCGACCGGCCGTACGCCGATCTGCGGCGTGCGTTGGTGGTCTTCCCGGTCGAGGTGTGGCGGGCGGCCACCGTGCTCGCCAGACAGACCGGCGCGGTGCCGGCGTTCGGCTTCGGGCTGCGCCTGGCTCCGGGCGGCGCGGAGCTGGCGGACCGCCTCGGCCTGCCCCGGCAGACGAGCCGGACGCAGTGGGCCGCCGTGCGTCGGGTCTCCGGCCCCGCGTACGTGCTGGCCCGGCTCGCCGAGCTGCCCACCGGTCGGGACCGGTGGCGGCACCTGGTGCCGTACCTCCTGCCACCACCCACCGCGATGCGGCACGGCAGCCGGCTGGCCCGGCGCGGTCCGGTGGGCCTGTCGGCCGCCTACCTGCTGCGTTTCGCCCGGCACGTCGTCAGCCTGCCGACGGCGGTGCGGGAGCTGCGGACCGCCACCCGGCTGGCGCGGCGCTCCCGCCATGGCTGACCGGCACCGGTCGACCCTGCGTGCCATGGCGCGGGCGCTGCGCCGGGGTGGCCTGCCGGCGGCCCGGACGGCCCTCTGGACGGGCCGGGCGGTGCATCAGGCGCGTCGGCAGCTCGCCCGGCAGGGCATGACCGACCTGCGGCTGCCGGCCCCGCCGCCCGGCGCGGCCGCCCACCGCGCGGTGGTGCTCGGCGTGCTGCGCCGCACCGGGGCCAACTGCCTGGAACGCTCCCTGGTGCGGCAACGCTGGTACGGCGCTCAGCTGGTCGCCCGGACGGTCGTGATCGGGGTGACCGCCCCGAGCACCGGTTTCCACGCCCACGCCTGGCTCGACGGCGACACCGACGCCGAGCGGGAGGCCATGGTGGAGATCCTCCGCCGGCCCACCCCGCCGGCCTGGCTGGGCGAACGGCCCTGACGCCGGCCACCCGGGCCTGGCGGTCGGCCCTGACGTCGGGTCATCCGGGCCGGTCGGGCTGGCGGGCCGACAGCGGGTCACGGCCCCGGTAGCAGGCCGTGTCGGCGCAGGTCGTCGAGGAAGGCCGCGACATCGGCGCTCGCCCGGTCCGGATCCACGGCGATGTCGGCGACCAGCACGGTCACCAGTTCCTGCTGTGTCGCGCCGCCGACCAGGTGCTGCCACAGCATCGCCCCGCAGCGGTCCAGTCCGAAGTAGACCGAGCGGTCGGTGTCCAGCACGACCACCTCGTCGCCGGCCTGCCGCCAGGCCACCCGGGTCGGGTCCACCCGGTGTACGGTCTCCGGCCGGCTCATCCGCTCACCTCCGCGTCGGCTCCGGCGCGTCGCCCTCCGGCCGGTGGCAGCGCTCGGATCGGCGTGGCCCGCGTCGGGAACCGAGGGGCCGGGGATGGTGTGGTCGCCAGCCAGAGCTGCTGGACCAGGGCGGCGGTGCCGCCGGGGATCGGCCAGCGGGACCAGGTGTCGCGCAGGGCGGCCACGTCGACCAGCTCCGGGTCCGCGCCGGTGCCGTCCCAGGAGCGGACGAACTCCCGGGTCGGGGTACGCAGAAAGACGTCGCGGAAGTGGGCCTTGCGGCGGGGCGCGATGACCTCGGGCGGCAGGGCGTCGCCGACGATCTCGGCGAGCAGACCGTCCCGGGAGGTGCGGTGCCGCCGCCCGGCCAGTGCGGTCAGCGCGTCCAGGAAGCCGTCGTCGAGCAGCGGATGGACCGGGGTGACGTCGTGGTCCTCGGCGACGGCGGTGAAGGCTGACCGGGTGATCACCAGGTCACGGCGGCGGGTGTGCCACGCGACGCGGGGGCCGAGCCGGCGCGGCTCGGCCCGCTGCTCCGCCCGCAGCGCGCGGCCGACCTGCCGGGCTGTCTCGGCCGGCAGCCACGGGAACAGCCGCTTCGGCCGGTGCCGGCGCGACAGCTCACGGGCGAGGACCCGGACCCGTCCCAAGCGGGCCCGGGTCGACCGGGGTGGCGGACGACGCCATCCCGACAACACCTGGTCCCCGCCGAGGCCGGTGAGCACGCTTCCGCCAGTGGCCAGCTCCAGCAGCGGCAGGTGCAGGTGCAGGTTCACCGGATGCCGTACCCCGTAACGGTGCAGGAAACGGCTGGCGACCGGGCCGACCAGGTCCAGGTCGTGGTCGGCCCGCAGGATCTCCCATGCGGACCCGAGGCCAAGCGCCGCGACGACCCGGTCCTGCCAGGGCGACTCGTCGGCCCGGGGTGCGCCGGTGAACCGCCAGGTGATCGGGACCGGGTCGGGCAGGCCCTCCCACCGGGCCATCCGGACGGCCACGGCGAGCACCAGCGACGAGTCCAACCCGCCGGAGAAGCTCACCACGCACGGCGGTCGGCGCAGCGCGGGCAGCACCGCCTGGCCCAGCGCGGCGAGCGGGTCCGGGGCGACCGGGGGGACGACCCGCAGGGTCGGCGGCCCCACGCCCAGCACGGTGCCGGACGCGATGTCGAGCGGAGTCGGACGGAGCATGGGCACCTCAATCACGGGTCAGGGTTCCCCGGGCGGTGGCGATCCGTAGCGCGCGCCCGAAGAACCAGGTCGACAGGGGTAACAGCAACACGGTGGCGGCCAACAGGGTGAGTGCGGAGCCGGCCCAGGCGTCGCCGGACAACGCGGCGCGCAGGCCGTCCAGCGCGATCCGGCTGGGCAGCACGGCGGTCAGGGTGGGTAGGCCACCGGGAAGCGCGGCCACCGGGAAGTACGTCCCGGACAGGAAGGACAATCCGACGATCATCAGGCGGGCGGCGCTCTCGCCGTACCCGACGGCAACGGCGAACGCGGTCAACCCGATGCCGATACCCATCATCGCCGCGCTGCCGGCCACCAGGACCGCGGCGACGCCCCACCAGTCGGCCCGCGCGGTGTGCAGGCCGAACAGCGCGTGCAGCAGGACCAGGTAGAACCCGGCGCGCAGCAACGCCAGCAGGAAAGGGTACGCGGCCGTGCCCACCGCGAGGGCGGACGCCGGCACCGGCTGCGCGGCCAGCAGCTCCAGCGTGCCGCTGCGTTGCTCCCGGGCCACCCGCGAGGTCAGCTGGGTGCTCGCGGCCTGGAGGACGAGCATGAAGGTGATGCCGACCGCGACGAAGTCGAAGTAGGTCGTCGCGCCCAGCAGGCGGTGCGCCCCCGGTGGCGTCAACACCCGGGAGATGAACAGGAAGACCAGCAGGTTCACCACCCCGAACACGAGGTCCAGCAGCAGTGGCAGCCGGATCAGCTGTCGCTCGCCCAGGTCCCGCCGGGCCAGGGCGAGCACGGCCCGACCGCCCGCCGCCGACCCGGGCCGGGGAGCCGGGCCGGGGGCGGGCGGAGCCGGCCGGGGGTGCAGACGCGTGCCGGCCCGTGGCGTCATCCGACCGCCGCCAGGGTGAGCCGCTGCTGGCAACGGTTGCCGTCGTCGGCGTGGTGGGAGGCGACCACACAGGTCAGCTCCGTCCGCCGGTCGATGGTCTGCCAGAGCAACCGCCGGCCCTCCTCGTCGAGGGAGCGCCCCGGCTCGTCGAGCAGCAGGAGCGCGGGTGCGGCGACGAGCGACCGGGCGATGCTGATCCGGGCGCGCATGCCGGCCGAGCAGCGGGCGGCCGGCATGCTGGCGTAGCGGGCGATGCCCAACTCCTCCTCGATTGCGTCGACGGCGGCGCGGACGGCCCGCCGGGGGAGCCGGAGCCGGGCGACGAGCGTGATGTTCTGGTGTGCCGTGAGCTGCTCGTAGAGGCCCTGTTCCGGCGCCAGGCACACGCCGGTCGCGCGCCGGGCACCCGGCGAGCCGACCGGATGGCCGGCCACGGTGGCCTGCCCGGCACTCAGGGCCAGCGTGCCGGACAGGCACCGCAGCAGGGTGGTCTTGCCGGATCCGTTGGGCCCCGCCAGGAGCACCCGTTCGCCGGCCGCCGCCTCGAAGTCGAGGTCGGTGAAGACACTGCGGTGACCGAACCGTCGGGTGGCCCGCACGAGACGCAGCATCGGCGTCCGGCCCTCACCGTTGGTTCAGAGCAGCGAGGCGTCGCCGTTGCCGCCCAGCCCGTCGTCGGGCCCGACGGTGCCGCCCTGGGTGAGTTCGGCGAGGGTGCCGAGCCGGGTGACGGTCGGGGGCCGGTAGCCCGAGGCGTCGGGTGCGGTGGGAGTGCCGTCGAGGTCGCGGAGTGAATCCATGTCAGTTCCCTGCTTCGGTAGATGGACGCCCAGAAAACCCCATTGCGGGTCATGAAAGGCGTTTGGGGCGATAGTAGCTGCTATGGAGTGTTTCCGGTATCGGACTCCTGCGGCGTTGCCGTTGTCGGAATTAACGCTTGGAGACCGTGGTGGTCACGCTGCTCGGCGGTCTCGTTCCGCGAATTGCGCCTTGTGCGCGTCGTGGCTGCCTATCCGGGGATCCCGCGCAAGTCGGCCGACGCGCGTCGACCGTCTGGTGACTGCCGGCGGCGGCCTGCGTCGGAGCGGTTCCCGGCTGTGGTTACTGTCCACGGTGCTCTGTCGAGGGGGTCATCTGCGCTGGCCAGAGCGGTATCCGGCGGGCGGGGGGCGATGGCTGGTGTGTGCCGGGGTGATTTCGACCTGACTTCTTCGTGTGCCGCAACCTTTTCTCGCGAGCGAGAAATTTGCTTTCGCGCTGCTTGGATCTGTTCTACCTTCGTCTTTCACCACCTTGGTGCGCGAATCGCGAATATGTAGCGTGATTAGAGTGTCCGATCCGGGGTAGGGCAGGTAGCAGATCGGTGATGTCGCCTATAGTGCGGCATTATTGGATTTCTGCTGCCCGGTGCGTTGCCAGGCGGCGTGGCCGCGGGAGGGCACCGGATGGCTGGCTACCGGCCGCCCCTTTCCCGGCGATCGACGGCGCGACCAGCCGTGGAAGCCGATCCCGAGGCCGGGGTGCAGCCATTGCCCTGGCAGCGGTACACCATGACCGACGCCGACGAGGTGCGCGCGTTCCTGCGGGCCACGTTCGCCGACGTCACCGTCGCGGTGTCCGAGTTCGGGGCCGAGGGGGCGCAACTGCGGGGCATGAGAGCGATGCTCGGCGATGTGACGCTGTACGGACTGCGGTGCTCGGCATGCCTCCGGGTGGAGGCCGTCGCGCACGGACTGGTCAACATCTTGCACGTGCGCGACGGACGGTTGTCGGTCAGCGACCGCCGGGACGTCCACCGAGTCACACCCGGCCAGGTGGCCCTCCTGCCGGCCGAGCAGGCGCTGGAGTTGGAGGGCGAGGCCGTTGAGTCGTTCGCCGTCGGGCTGCCGACGTCGCTGGTCGACGAGGTCGCCCACACCTGGTCCGGAGGTGGCGGTGGGCGGGTGCGTTTCGTGGGAACCCGTCCGGTCTCGGTCGGGCTGGAGCGGCACTGGTTGGGGACGCTGGCGTACGTGCGGCAGGTGGTGCTGGCCGACCTCGCCCTGGCCACCAACCCGCTGGTCATCGAGCAGGTCCGGCACATGCTGGCGGCGGCGGCGCTGGCGGTCTTCCCGAGCGCCGCCGTCGTACCCCAGCCGCGCGGCCCGGGTGACATCGCGCCCTCGGTGGTACGCCGGGCGATGGACCACGTGGAGGCGCACAGCGACCGGTACGTGTCGCTGGCGGAGCTGGCCGAGGCCTCCGGCGTCTCCGCCCGAGGGTTGCAGTACGCGTTCCGCCGTTACCAGGACACCACCCCCGCCCGGTACGCCCGCCGGGTTCGGCTGGGCCGCGCCCACGAGGACCTGCTCCGGGGGGCCCGGCGGCGGGCGACACGGTGGCCGCGATCGCCGCCCGCTGGGGGTTCACGGACGCGAAGCGCTTCGCCACCGACTACCGGGCCGCCTACGGCCAGCCGCCGAGCCGCACGCTGCGATCCTGACCCGGCCGTCGCGTGTTTGGATGGTCCGGTGGAGTTCACCGTGACAGACGCGCCGGACCGGGAGCGGTTCGAGGCGCGCGACGAGACCGGAACGCTGGCCGGGATGGTCACCTACCAGTTGACCGGCACCATCATCGCCTACACGCACACCGAGGTCGAGCCGGCCTTCGAGGGTCGGGGGGCCGGCTCGACGCTGGCCCGCGCGGTCATGGACGACGCCCGCTCCCGGGGCCGGACGGTGGTGCCGATCTGCCCGTTCCTCGGTGACTGGCTGGGCCGGCACCCGGAGTACGCGGACATCGTGGTCCGGTCCACTCGCAAGATCAAGTAGGTCGGCGGGGTGGTTTCGGGTCGCTCGACGGCGTCAAGGGCCCCCCGGGTCGCCCTGCGGTGAGCGGGCGTGAGCGCAGCGCATCGGCGGGGTCCACCTCCTTGACGGAGTCTGATTGTTGCGTTGACAATTCCAGCCTGTTAACGCTCACATGACACCGAGGAATCCCCCATGCGCTCAGCAGTTCCCCGGGACCACCACGCCGCCACCCCCCGCCGCACCCGTACCCTCGCCGCCGCCACGCTGCTCACCCTGGTCGCCGCGCTGACCCCCGCCGTGGCGACCCCGGCCGACGCGGCTGCCGCCGACGTCACCGACGGGCTGCTGCTGCGCTACGACCTCGACCAGCGCACCGGCACCACCATCACCGACACCTCCGGCCACGGCAACGACGGCACCCTGGTCGGCGGCGGCACCTGGACCGGCCCGGACGGGCTGCTGCTCGACGGCGTCGACGACCACGTCAAGCTGCCGAACGACATCCTGGCCGGCCGGTCGTCGCTCACCGTCGCGGTCGACGTCCTCGTCGACCCGACCCAGCAGACCCCGTACTTCCTCTGGGGTCTGGGCAACCCGGCCACCTCTGCCGCCGGCACCGGCTACCTGTTCGCCAGCGGCGACGCGTTCCGCGCCGGCATCACCACCACCAACTGGGCCGGCGAGCAGGTCACCGGCGCCGGCGGCAACCTGACCCGGGGGGTCTGGAAGTCGGTCACCTACACCCAGACCGGCACCACCGGCACCCTCTACGCCGACGGTGTGCAGGTGGCCCGCAACACCGCCGTCACCGTGCCGCCCAGCGCCGTCGGCAACGGCGTCACCACCAGCAACCACCTCGGCCGGTCCACCTACGCCACCGACCGGTTCCTCAAGGGACGGGTGGCGAACTTCCGGATCTACGACCGGGCGCTCACCCCCGCCGAGGTCGCCGCGATCGTACGACCCGAGGAGTCCGACCAGACCCGGGCCGAGTCGGCCGCCGCCGCGCTGTCCCTGGTGCACGCCGACGACGTCCGCGGCAACCTGACCCTGCCCGGCACCGGCCGGCACGGCGCGACGGTCGCCTGGCGCTCGGCCCGGCCCGAGGTGGTCACCCCCGACGGCGTGGTCCGTCGCCCGGCGCACGGCGCGGGCGACGTCACGGTCCCGGTGACCGCCACCGTCACCGTCGGCAGCGCCACCGCCGAACGGACCATCCCGCTGACCGTTCGGGAGCTGCCGGCCCCCGCGCCGTACGCCGGCTACGCGTTCAGCTACTTCACCGGCAACTCGATCGCCGGGGAGAAGATCTACTTCGCCGCCAGCCGGGGCAACAACGCCCTGCAGTGGACCGAGGTCAACGGCGGCCAGCCGAAACTGGAGTCGACGTACGGCACCCGGGGCCTGCGCGACCCGTTCCTGATCCGCAGCCCGGAGGGGGACCGGTTCTTCCTGATCGCCACCGACCTGTCGATCGGCCGCAACGGCGACTGGGACGCCGCCCAGCGCCGGGGCAGCCGTTACCTGGAGGTGTGGGAGTCCACCGACCTGGTCAACTGGTCGGCGCAGCGGCACGTCGAGGTCTCCCCGCCGACCGCCGGCAACACCTGGGCGCCCGAGGCGTACTGGGACGCCGAGCGCGGCGAGTACCTGGTCTTCTGGGCCTCGAAGCTGTTCGCCGAGAACGACCCGAACCACACCGGCAACACCTACAACCGGATGCTGGCCGCCACCACCCGCGACTTCGTCACGTTCAGCCCGGCGACCATCTGGCAGGACCGGGGCGAGTCGCGGATCGACTCCACGATGATCCGTGAGGGCGACACCTACTACCGGTTCACCAAGGACGAGGGCGGCGGTGGCACCGGCTGCTCCGACATCATCCAGGAGAAGTCGACCTCGCTGACCGCCGTCGACCTGCCCGGCCGGCCCGCGTGGACGATGCTCGACTCGTGCATCGGCCGCGACGCCGGCACCTCCGCCGTCGAGGGCCCCACCGTCTTCAAGGCCAACCCCGGCGACACCTCCGGCTCGCGCTACTACCTCTTCGTCGACGAGTACGGCGGCCGGGGCTACATCCCGCTGGGCACCGACGACCTGGCGAAGCCGAACTGGAAGGTGCCGGCCTCCTACCGGCTGCCGGCCAGCCCCCGCCACGGCACCGTCATCCCGGTCACCCGTGCCGAACTCGACGCGCTCAACGACGCGCCGCCGCCGGTCAGCGCCAACGCCGACGGGGTGGTGGCCCACTACCGGCTCGACCAGGCAGGCGGCGGCACGGTCACCGACGACTCCGGCAACGGCCACCACGCCACGCTGGCCGGTGACGCCCGGTGGGACGACGGCAGCCTCACCCTCGGCGGCACCAACGGCCACGTCGACCTGCCCGACAACATCATGGCCGGGTTGGACGAGATCACCGTGTCGATGGACGTGAACATCGCCGCCGACCAGGCCACCCCGTACTTTCTCTGGGGGCTCGGCAACACCGACTCCGCAGGCGTCGGCAACGGCTACCTGTTCACCACCGGCAACGACTACCGCACCTCGATCAGCCTCGGCAACTGGACCGGCGAACAGACCGTCACCGGTGGCCGGGCGCTCCCCCGGGGAGCGTGGAAGACGCTGACGTACACCCTGAACCGGGCCGGCACCGCGCGGATCTACCTGGACGGGGTGCGGGTGGCCGAGAAGACCGGGCTGACCGTCGCCCCCGGTGACATCGGCGGCGGTCGGACCACCGCGAACTACCTGGGCCGCTCCCAGTACGCCAGCGACCGCTACCTCAAGGGCCGGATCCGCGACTTCTCGCTCTACAACCGGGCGCTCACCGACGCCGAGGTCGCCGCGCTCGGCAGCAACGGCACCAGCGTGGTCTCCGTCGAACTCGACAGCCTGAAGGTGCCGGCCATCGTGGACGCCGCCACCGGCACCATCACCCTGCCGGTCCGGCCGGGCACCGACCTGACCAGCCTCGCCCCGCGCTACCTGGTCGCGCCGACCTCCACGGTCAAGCCCGCCGGTCCGCGTAACTACACCCGACCGGTGACGGTCACCGTCACCAGCGCCGCCGGGGCCAGCCGGGCCTGGACGGTGCGGGCGGTGCCGATGAACACCCCGGTGCTGCCCGGCTTCAACGCCGACCCGAACATCGTCCGGTTCGGCGACACCTACTACATCTACGCCACCACCGACGGGTTCCCCGGCTGGGGCAGCTCGACGTTCACCGTGTGGTCCAGCCGCAACCTGGTCGACTGGACCGCCCACGACACCATCCTCGACCTCGGGCCGGACATCAGCTGGGCGGACACCAACGCCTGGGCGCCGGCCGCGATCGAGAAGAACGGGAAGTACTACCTGTACTTCTCGGCGCAGCAGAACATCGGCGTCGCGGTGGCCGACTCGCCCCTCGGGCCGTTCGTGGACCCGCTCGGCCGGCCCCTGGTGAGCAAGGCCGACTACGGCAACGCCCAGCAGATCGACCCGGCGGTGTTCACCGACGACGACGGGAAGAGCTACCTGTACTGGGGCAACGGCACCCCGTACGTGGTGCCGCTGAACGACGACATGGTCTCCTACGACGTCGGCAGGCGGGTCCGGCTGACCGGGCTCACCGGCTTCCGCGAGGGCCTGTTCATGCACAAGCGCAACGGCGTCTACTACCTGTCCTGGTCGATCGACGACACCGGCAGCGAGAACTACCGGGTCGGTTACGGCATCGGCAGCAGCCCGCTCGGGCCGTTCACCAGCAAGGGGGAGATCCTCACCAAGGACCCGAGCCAGGGCATCCTGGGCACCGGGCACCACTCGATCATCCAGGTGCCCGGTACCGACGACTGGTACGTGGCGTACCACCGGTTCGCCATCCCGGGCGGTGACGGCACCCACCGGGAGACCACCATCGACCGGTTGTACTTCGCCGACGACGGCACCATCGAACCGGTGGTGCCCACGCTCAGCGGCGTCGAGCCGCTGCGCTACCGGGGCGGGCAGCCCCGGCTGCGGATCACCGACCCGGGCGCCGACGGCTGGTACGGCGCGAACGCCGCCCTCACCCTGGCCCACGGCGAGCTGATCCGGTTGGTGGAGTACCAGATCGACGGGGGAGGCTGGTTCCCGTACCGGGAGCCGGTGGCCCTGCCGGCGGGCCGGCACACGGTGCAGTACCGGGCGCAGGGGGTCAACCTGTTCTGGAGCGAGCCCTGGTCGGTGTCGGTGCAGGTGGACCGGGTGGCACCGACCGCCGAGGCGACGCTGGTGGGCCGCACGCTGGTCGTCACCGGTCGCGACGGCGACTCCGGGGTGGCCCGGGTGGAGTACCGCCTCGACGGTGGGGAGTGGACCACCTGGACCGGGCCAGTGCCGCTGGACGACCTGGCGCACGGGGTCCGTTACCGCGCGGTCGACGTGGCCGGCAACGTCGGTGAGGTGGGTGTCCTGCGGGTCCCCGCAGTCAGGTAACCGCCGCCCTCCCGCGTCGCCCCGACGCGTCAGCCGCCCCGCGCCGCCCGACCGGAGCACGGTCGGGCGGCGCGGGCCGCTGCCCGGGGCAGGCCGGTCCCCGAGGGGTGTCGCGGCCCCGGGAGCGTGGGTGCGGGGTCGGCCCCGACCGGTTCGGGCGTACGACGCGGTGCCGGGTCCGGCCGACGCCTGGTCCGAGCCGGAGCACGATGCGACTCCGACATCTCACATGCCGGTAGCCGCAGCGGGCGGGCCCGGCGCATGCCGTCGGTCGGCGGACGTCGATGCGTCCGAAGTCCGTTGACGATGTCGGGCGAGCGCCTGCCGTACCCCGTCCGCGGTGCTGATCCAGCGGGTCGGCCCCTCCCCGACGCCGGTGGTCCCGACCGCCCCGTCCGGGGCCGGCCCGACCGTGTCGGGGCGGACCGGGCCGGCGTCGTCCGGGTGTCTGGCGGCGAGCAGGGCCGACCAGCGTCGGACCTGGTCGGCCCAGGCCCCGCCGGTCGGGGTCAGGTGCAGGTGGAAGCGGGGGTGCCGGGCCAGCCAACCCCGGACCGCCGCAGCCCCGTGTGACGCCGGGTCGTCGGCGATCACGTGCACCAGCAGCCCGGCGGGCACCGCCCGGTCCACCGCCACCAGGAACCGCCGGTACGCGGCCGCGCGTCGCCGCCGCTGCGGGCCGTCCTCCCCGACGGGTGCGGGCGACCCCGGCCGGTACGGATCGGACCCGGTCGGGGGCGGGCTGCCGCTGGTCGGGGAGCGGTCGCCCCGGGGCGTGGCGCAGAGCACCAGAACCTGCTCCGGCGGATGACGGTAGAGCCCGACCAGGGCCACCACCGAGGCGACGAACCCCGGGTCGGCCGCCAGGGTCGGGCCGTCCTGCAGGTGCGGGCGCAGGTCGAACTGTCGCCAGATCCGGCCGACCGTGGACGCCGACAGCCCGGTGTGGGCGGCCATCGACGCCCGGGACCACCGCCGGGCCGGCGCGGGCGTGCCGCCGAGGGTGGCCGCCACCACCCGGTCCACCTGCTCGGGACGCACCGAGGTGGGCCGGCCGGTACGCAGGTCGTCGGCGAGCCCCGACAGCCGGGCGGCGGCGAACCGGGAACGCCATTTCCCGACCGTCGCGGGTGAAACGTTCAACCGGGTCGCGACCTCGATATTCGTGGCCCCGTCGGCGCATGCCAAAACGATGCGGCAGCGAATGGCGAACGCCTGCGTCGAGTGGGCCGCGCGGGCCCCCCTCGCCAGTTGTTCCCGTTCCTCGTCGGTGAGCACCAGCCTGGCCTTCGGTCGCCCCTTCCCCATGCCCGGATCCTATCCGGATATGGCACGGACTAATGACGCATGACGATGTAGGGGGCGGGTGCCGACGATTGCCCCGACGGTTGCCCTGGACGGTTCACGACGCGACTGAGTATGGTCCCGACGAGTCCCGAGAGTTGGGGGAAGGGACCGCTGCCGCAACGTTGCCGTGGCCCGTGTGGTGATCTGACATGGGGGGACCGCTTCAGTGACCGCGACCGATCTGCACGAGAACATGACCTCGATCTGCGCCGACGTGCTCAACCGAGTCACCGTCGGCCCCGACGACGATCTCGTCGAGCTCGGCATGGACTCGGTGGGCGCGGTGGAGATCGTGACCCGGGTCGAGGCGGCGTACGGGGTGGACGTGGTCGACGTCATCTTCGACACACCCACGGTCAACCGGCTCTGCGCCGTCGTCGAGGAGTCCGCCGTCCGCGACGAGTCGCATGCCTAGTCCGCTGGTCGAGCCGGATCTCACCGTCACGGCGAACCTGCTGGACCTCGTCTCCCAGGCCGCCGCGGCCTACGGCGACGACCCGTACCTGCTCCCGGCGGAGCCCGGCGGGCGGGTGGTCAGCTTCACCGACGTGCTGACCTTCACCCGGGGCTGTGCGGCGCTGCTCGACGAGCACCGGGTGCCACCGGGCGGCCGGGTGGCCGTGGTCCTGCACAACTCCTCGCTGGCCGCGCTGCTCTTCCTCGGGATCATCGCCGCCGGGCGGATGCTGGTGCCGCTGAACCCGAAGTCCGGCCCGGCCGAGCTGGACACCCTGCTCGCCCACGCCGACGTCAGGCTGGTGCTCGGTCCGTCAGCGACCGCCGCGAAGGCGTCGCCCGGCCGGCGCTGGCTGCCTGTCGACGACGCGGAGGTGTTCCTCACCGAGGTCCTCGACCGGGGCGTCGCGCGCCCGGGGGACCTGCCCGCACCTCCGGGCGGCGCGGCGGGGGACGCCGAGATCGTCTACACCTCCGGTTCGACCGGCGCGGCCAAGGGGGTGGTGCTGTCGCACCGCGCCCTGCTGGCCAACTCGCTGGCGATGGTGAAGTGGGCCGACGCGGGCCGCGACGACGTCTTCCTCAACGTCATCCCCATGCTGCACGTCGGTGGGCAGGGCCTGCCCACGCTGACGCCGTTGTGGTCCGGGGGGCGCTCGGTCTGCGTCCGCTCGGAGGTGGCGCTGGCCCGGTTCTGGACCTACGTGGACCGGTTCCGGCCCACCTGGACCCTGGTGGTCAACGCCTACCTCGCGCACCTGGTCGAACGACCGCAACGACCGGCCGCCAGCCGGCTCAAGGGGGTCCTCGCCGGTGGCTCGGCGCTCAGCCCAGAGCTGATCCACCGGTTCGAGGCCACCTTCGACATCCCGGTGTTCCAGGTCTACGGCATGACCGAGATGACCTCCCTGACGGTGGTGGAGCCCCGGGACCGCCGGCCGGCCGACCGCCGTACGGCCGGGCTGCCGGTGCCGTTCGCCCAGGTGCGGGTCGTCGACGAGGCCGGCCGGGACGTCCCGTCGGGGGAGAGCGGCGAGGTGCTGATGCGCGGGCCGAGCATCTTCACCCGGTACGAGCAGGCGCCGGAACTCACCGCCGGGCGGCTGGTCGACGGCTGGGTCCGCAGCGGCGATCTCGGCCACCTCGACGAACGCGGTGAGCTGACCATCGTCGACCGGATGGACAGCATGGTCATCGTCAGCGGGGAGAACGTCTATCCCGCCGAGATCGAGAACGTCGTGCCGCAGCTCGACGGGATCGAAGATGCGGTGGTCGCCGCGCTGCCGCACCCGGTGACGGGGGTGGAGCTGGTGCTGGTGTACACCCTGCTGCCCGGCGCGGAGGCCCGGGACGACGAATGGCGTGGGCTGTTGCTGAAACAGCTCAGCGCCTTCAAGGTGCCGCGTCGGTTCGTGCCGCTCAAGGAGATCGGGGTCGACAGTTTTCCGCGTACTCCGCTCGGCAAGATCCAACGGTCGGACGTGCGCAGGCTGGCGATCGAGAACCTGACCTGACGTCACCGTCGGTGGCGGGCGAGGAGGAACGGGGGGATTTTCGCAGGGGATCGGGTCACCGGGAGTCGTCCCGGGTCCGTCGTGGCGGCGCGGCAGCGCCGGTGTCCCCTTTTCCGTAATTTGCGGGTGTGAATGGCGACAGGAGGCGGTCTGCGTTATGTCGGTGGAGATCCTTGACGACGAAGAAGTGGTGGTCCGTACCCCCGAAGAGCTGAAGCGGATGCCTCGGGCCTACCAGAAGGCACTGATCAGTCAAATCATGATCAATACGGAGGGTGAGCTCTCCGGTGGCGACGACTACACGATGATGTTCCTGCCGCTGGCGCCCAACGCCGAGGAGCGTCAGGTCTGCGCCGAGCGGGCCGCCGAGGAGTACGACCACTACAAGATCGGCAAGCGGGTGCTGGCCGAGATCGGCATCGACACCTCCCACATGGAGAGCCAGACCATCGAGGAGCGTCGGCTCTTCGCCGACAAGCGGCTGCACCAGTGCACCACCTGGGCCGAGCGGGGCATCTACTCCTACATCGGCGAGGAGAGCGCCCTGATCATGATCAAGGAGTTCGCCCAGGGCAGCTACAAACCGTGGGCGGACGCGGTCCGGACGATCATCCTGGACGAGAAGATCCACATCGCACACGGTGCCCGGGTCTGCCGCAACCTCGCCACCACCGACGAGGGGCGCGAGCAGTTGCAGGCCGCGCTGGACCGGCTCTGGCCGGTGTTCCGCGACCTGTTCGGCACGCCCGAATCCGAGCGCTCCAAGCGGGCGGTCCGGTACGGCCTGCGCCGCACCACCAACGGCGAGGCGTTGCAGCAGTGGGAGGACACCGTCGTTCCCCGGATCCACGCACTGGGGCTCGTCGTCCCGTCCGCAGGCACCTGAGAGGACGGTCATGCCCACTCCCATCGCGATCAATCCCCGTCCGCTGTCCCGGCGGGAGGCCAAGACCCGTCTGGCGTCCCTGCTGGCCGACCGCCCCGACCTGGCCGCGCGGTTGCAGGTCGTGCGGGACATGGGCCGCCGGGTCAGCGCGACCGAGGTGCACCTCACCACCACCTGCAACATCCGGTGCAAGGGGTGCTGGTACTTCGAGGGCGGCTTCGACGCGGCCGTCCCCGAGACCTCCGACCCGGAGCTGATCTCCCGGTTCGTGGACTCGCTCGTGGCCAAGGGCGTCACCCAGGCGACCCTGATCGGCGGCGAGCCGACCCTGGTCCTGCCCCGGGTGGTGCCGTTCGTCGAGCGGCTGCCGTACGTGACCATCTCCACCAACGGCATCCGGCCGCTGCCCATGGTCGGCTTCGAGCAGGTCGCGGTCGCCATCAGCCTGTTCGGTGGCGGCCCGCTCGACGACGCGCTGCGCGGCTACCGGGTCAACGGCTCGTCGTTCTCCGGGCTGTTCGAGACCGCCCTCGGGCACTACCGCAACGACCCCCGGGTGATCTTCGTGTACGCGCTGTCGGAGGAGGGTCTGCAGTACGTCGAGCCGACCGTCCGGGCCATCCAGGACAACGGCAACCAGGTCACCTTCAACTTCTACTCCGCCCACGGCAGCGACCACGCCCTGCGCATCGAGAACGAGCAGCGCACCCTCGCCGAGGCGCTCCGGGTCAAGCAGGCGTACCCCGAGACGGTGGTCTGCCACCCGTACTTCATCGAGGCGCTGATCACCGGTCGCACCCACTGGGACGGCCAGTTCGGCTACGACGTCTGCCCCAGCATCAGCGTGGACCACCCGGACCACGCCGAGCGGATCCGCAACGGCAACCCGGTCCTGGACGGCTTCGCCGTCTACGGCGCCGACTACCAGACCCTCCAGTTCTGCTGCACCTCCGGCAACTGCGCGGACTGCCGGGACAGCCAGGGCGTCTACAGCTGGCTGCTGGTCAGCATGAACCGCTTCCTCGACGACACCGGCCGGCTGGAGACCTGGCTGGAGCTGGCCGAGAGCTACTGGCGGCAGTGGTACTGGGCGCAACGGCACCACACCAACCTCGCCCGCCAGGCCCCGCTCGCCGCCTAGGCGACCCGCACCGAGAAAAGCCTAGGCGACCCGCACCGAGAAAAGGAGCATCCGGATGTCTTCCCCATCGACCGAGATCACCGCCCCCGCCGTCGAGGAGCGCCTGCGCGCCGAACTGATCGACCTCGGCGTCGAGGAGGACGCGATCAGCGCCGACGCCAAGTTCGACGCGCTCGACATCGACTCGCTCGACGTGGCCGACCTGATGGCCATGGTCGTCAAGGAGTACGGGGTGGAGATCCCGCGCAGCGAACTCGCGGACGTCACCGTCGGTCAACTCGTCGAGCGGATCGTGGCGGGCGCGTCGCGTTGAGCTCGTTGCTGAGCCTGGACAAGCGCACCTACCTGGTCACCGGGGTCCTCAACAACGAGTCCATCGCCTGGCACGTGGCGGCGGCCCTGCAACGGGAGGGCTGCGAGGTCATCCTGACCTCGTACGGGCGGGTCGGCCGGATCACCCGACGGGTGGCCGAGCTGCTGCCGTCCCGCCCCGAGGTGCTCGAACTGGACGTGATGTCCGACGCGAGCGTCGACGAGCTGGCCGAGGCGATCGGCAGCCGCTGGGGGCAGCTCGACGGGGTGCTGCACAGCATCGCCGCCGCCCCGCCCGACGCGTTGGGGGCCGGGTTCGTCACCGCCGCAGCCGGTGGGGTGCTCGACGGGTTCCGCGCGTCGGCGTACTCGTTCCAGCAGCTCACCACCGCGCTGTCGCCGCTGCTGAGTCAGGCCCCCGGCGGCGGCGCGGTGGTCGGGCTGACCGTCGACTCGACCCGGGCGCTGCCCGGATACGGGTGGATGGGGGTCTACAAGTCGGCGCTGGAGGCGGTCTGCCGCTACCTGGCGATGCACCTCGGCCCGACCGGGATCAGGGTCAACCTCGTCGCCGCCGGGCCGGTCGAGACCGTGTCGGCGCGCGGGGTGCGCACCTTCTCCGCCCTGGCCGACCAGTACGAGCGGTGGGCGCCGCTGGGCTGGGACCGCGCCGACCCGGCCCGGGTGGTCGGGGCGGTGCTGTTCCTGCTGTCGGACCTGTCCCGGTACACCACCGGGCAGGTGGTGCACGCCGACGGCGGCATGCACGCCGTCTTCGGCGGCGTCCCGGCCCCCGGACCGGCTGCGGCCCCGGACCGGCTGCGGCCCCGGGGCCAGCCCCGGTTCCGGCGGCACCGTCGCCACCAGACACCGCCGGCTGACACACACTGCGGGGAGGGACTGTGCGTCTCGTCATCAAAGGCACGGCCGAGCCACTTGTGGGGGAGTTCGACGTCCCGGCGTCGAAGTACCACGCGCACCGGGCGCTGATGCTCGCGTCGCTGGCCGACGGGACCAGTCGCATCCACGGCGCCTGCCACGCCGGCCACGTGCAGCACACCATCCGGGCGCTGCGTGACCTCGGCACGGCCGTCACCGTCGAGGACGACGCCTTCGTGGTGCACGGCGGCCGGTACCGTCCGGTGCGGCCGGAGATCTCGGTCGGCAGCTCCGGCACCACGCTCTACTTCCTCACCGGGCTGGCCGCCCTGGCCGACACCCCGGTCGGCATCACCGGGCAGAAGTACTTCCGACGGCGGCCGATCCGCCCGCTGCTCGACGCCCTCGCCGGCATCGGCGTGGAGATCAGCTCGACCGGCGGACTGCTGCCGATCCGGGTCGCCGCCCGCCCGCCGACCGGGGGCCGGGTGCGGATCCCCGGCACCCTCTCCCAGTGGATCTCCAGCCTGCTGCTGGTCAGCCCGTTCGCCACCGGGCCCACCACGATCGAGGTGGTCGGTGAGTTCAACGAGCGGTCCTACGTCGACCTGACGGTCGCGATGATGCGCCAGTTCGGCCTGCACGTGCAGGTCAGTGGCGACGGCCGCCGGTACGACGTCGAGCCCGGCCAGCGGCCTACCCCGGCGGTGGTACGGCTGCCCCCGGACGTCGGCGCCGCCGCGTTCGGCCTGGCCGCGACCGCCCTGCACCCGTCCGACGTGCTGTTCCGGGGCCTGCCGGCGGTCCCCGCCGGGGAGCTGGACCATCCGGAGGCGCACCTGCTGGACAGCCTCACCACCATGGGCGTGCCGTTGACCCGTGACCCGGCGACCGGCTGGATCAGGGTGCGCCACGACGGGCTGCGGCTGGCCCCGGTGCGGGTGGACTGCCGTGCGGTGCCCGACATGCTGCCGGTGCTCAGCGTCCTCGGCTCCCACGCGCACGGCACCACCGTGCTGGACAACGTGGCCCACGTACGGCTCAAGGAGTCCGACCGGGTGACGGCGATGTTGCAACTCAACCGGATGGGCGGCCGGCTGCGGCTCGACGGCGACCGGCTCGTCTGCGAGGGGGTCGGCCAGTTGCGGGAGGCCGACCTGTCCTCGTTCAACGACCACCGGGTGTTGATGGCGCTGGCGGTGGCCGCTTCCCGGGCCACCGGCGAGACCCGGCTGACCTACCCGAACGCCCACCGGATCTCCTTCCCGCAGTTCCTCGAACAGATGAACGCCGTCGGCCTCAACATGTCGGTCGACCGGGCCCGCGCCCGCCGCCTGCCCCGACCCGCCGCCGGCGAGCCGGCCGGTCGGTTACGCCCCGACAACCCGCCGCCGGCCCGCCCGTCCCCGGTGTCGCCGGCCGGGACACCACCGGGTGTGACGCCGGCACCGACGCCGACGTCGTCGGTCGGGTTGCCGGCACCGACCCCGCCGGTGGTGACGCCGACGCCGTCGGGCGGGGTGTCGGCACGGGGGCGGTCCGTGGCGCTGCCGTCACCGGCGCGGTTGGCCGAGACACCCGTCGCCGAGCTGGTCCGTCGGCACGCCGGTGCGCGCCCCGACGCCGAGGCCGTGATCGAGGCGGCCTCGCCGGGGCGGCCCGGCACCACGCTGAGCTGGGGCGAGTTGGACCGCCGGGCCGACCAGGCCGCGTCGTTGCTGCGGGAGCTGGGGGTGGGCCCCGGCGAGGTGGTCGCCTGGCAGCTGCCGAACTGGACCGAGTTCGTGGTGCTCACGCTGGCCACCACCCGGATCGGCGCGGTCTGCTGCCCGCTGATGCCGTTCTTCCGGGAACGCGAGATGGGCCGGCTGCTGCGCCGCTCCCGGGCCCGGGTGCTGGTGGTCCCCGACCGGTTCCGGGGTCGCGCGCACCTCGCCGAGACCGCGGCGATGCTGGCCGGCCCGGACGCCCCGGGCGTGGCACACGTCCTCGTCGTCGCCGGCCACACCACCCCGGACGGCCACCCCACCGCCGACGGCACCGTCATCCCGGCCGGCACCGCCGCACCGGCCGACGCCGCCGGACTGCCGGCGGACACCACGGACCTGCGCTGGCAGTGGTTCGGCCCGGCGCTGGCCCGGCAACGTCCCGACGGCGCGGCACCGGCCGCCCACCGGCCCCACCCGGCGGCGCTGGCCCAGTTGATGTTCACCTCCGGCACGTCCGGGGAGCCGAAGGGCGTGCTGCACCGCGTCGACACGCTGACCCGGGCCGCCGCGATGCAGGCCCGGCACCTCGGCCTGACCGCCGCCGACCGGTTGTTCATCCCGTCGCCGTTGGCCCACCAGACCGGCTTCCTCTACGGCATGTGGCTGGGGTTCACCATCGGCGCACCCGTGGTGCTGCAACCGATCTGGGACGGCCGGACCGCGCTGGAGACGCTGCACCACACCCGATCCACCTTCGTCCAGGCGGCCACCCCCTTCCTCGCCGACCTCGTCGAGGCCGTGGAGACGGGCGGGCAGCCACCACCGGCGCTGCGGGTCTTCGTCGCCACCGGCGCGGCGGTGCCCCGCAACCTCGCCGAGCACGCCACCCGGACCCTCGGCGCGGCGGTCTGCGGGGCCTGGGGCTCCACCGAATCGTGCCTCGGCACGCTCAGCGCGCCGACCGACGCGCCGGCACACGCCTGGGGCACGGACGGGCGGGCGCTGGAGGGGATCCGGATCAGGGTGACCGACGACGCCGGCACCGTGCTCGGCCCCGGCGTGGAGGGCAACTTCGAGGTCGCCGGGGACTGCCTGTTCGCCGGCTACCTCGACCGCCCCGACCTGACCGCGGCGGCGCTCACCCCGGACGGCTGGTACCGCAGCGGCGACCTGGCCACCATCGACGACGCCGGCTACCTGCGGATCACCGGTCGGGTGACCGACGTGGTCAACCGGGGTGGCGAGAAGATCCCGGTGGCGGAGGTGGAGCAACTGCTGCACACCCACCCCGCCGTGCGCGAGGTGGCGATCGTGGCGATGCCCGACCCGCGCCTCGGCGAGCGGGCCTGCGCGTTCGTGGTGACCCGCGGGGCATTCGGCTTCGCCGAGATGCAGCGGTTCCTCGACGCCCACAAGGTCGCCAAACAGTACTGGCCCGAGCGGCTGGAGACCGTCACCGCGCTGCCCCGCAACGTGGTCGGCAAGGTGCAGAAGTTCGTGTTGCGTGACCAGATCAGCGCAACGATCGGCGAGGAGGCAGAGTGACCCAGGCCGATGGCACGTCGTTCGAGACGTTGGCCCGTGAGGTCGAGGCGTTCGTCCGGGGCCCCGGCGAGGCGTACGCGACGGTGATCGAACGCGACCGCAGTGTCCCCGCGCAGCTCTGGACCGACCTGCGCGACCGGGGCTACCTGCGCCTCGCCGCGCCGGTCGACTACGGCGGGGCCGGCCTGTCCTTCACCCAGTACCTGCACCTGCTCGAACTGTTCTCGATGTCGCACGCCTCGCTGCGGATGATCGTGCACGTGTCCAACGGGGTGTGGCGCTCCATCGACCAGTTCGCCTCCGACGAGCAACGCAAGAAGTTCGTGCTGCCGCAGGTCGCCGGGGACCTGCGGGTCGCGTTCACGCTCACCGAACCGACCGCCGGCACCGGGGCCGACCTGCGCGCCAGCGTGACCCGCGACGGCGACAGCTACCTGCTCAGCGGGGAGAAGCACCTGATCACCTTCGGGGTGAGCTGCGACTACTGGCTGCTGTTCGCCCGGTGCGCGGGCAGCACCGGCAAGGACGGCACGGTGGCGCTGATGGTGGACCGGAACGTCGAGGGCGTCCGGGTCCAACCGATGCCCGACACCATGGGCGTACGCGGCACCGACCACGCGCACCTGACCTTCGACCGGGCGCCCGTGCCGGTCGCCAACCGGCTCGGCGAGGAGGGCGACGGGTTGGCCGTCGCGCTCGGCGGCTTCCTCACCCCGAGCCGGATCGGCGTGGCGATGACCTGCGTGGGGCTGGCCCGTCGGGCGCAGGAGCTGGCCGTCGAGCACGCCGGCAACCGGGTCACCTTCGGCAAACCGCTGGCGGCCCGGCAGGCGGTCGCGTTCGCGCTCGCCGAGAACGCCGCCGACATCGAGGCCGCCCGGCAGCTCACCCTGCACGCCGCCCGCCGCTGGGAAGCGGGTCAGAGCGACGCCGGGGCGCTGTCCTCGATGGCCAAGCTGGTCGCGGTGGACATGCTGACCCGGGTCACCGACAAGGCGTTGCAGGCGCACGGCGGCATCGGCTACTGGGAGGGCAGCACCATCGAACGGGTCTACCGCGACGCCCGCGCGCAGCGCTTCGAGGAGGGCACCAACGAGATCCAGAAGACCGTGATCGCCCGGGAGATCCTGGCGGCCGGACGATGACCGGCTACCAGGGGCGTACCGCCCTGATCACCGGCAGCTCCCGGGGCATCGGCCGGGCGCTGGCGCTCACCCTGGCCCGGGGCGGCGCCTCGGTGGTGGTCAACTACAAGAAGAACGCCGAACTCGCCGAGCAGGTCCGCAAGGAGATCGAGCAGCTCGGGGGCGGGCCGTCGCGGTCGCCGCCGACGTGGAGCAACCCGAGGAGATCGAACGGCTCTTCGCGGTGGTCGAGCGGGAGTTCGGCACCCTCGACTACTTCGTGTGCAACGCGGCGGCCAGCTCCTTCAAGAACATCATGGACCTCAAGCCGCACCACCTGGACCGGTCGTACGCGATGAACATGCGCTCGTTCGTGCTGGGCGCGCAGCAGGCGGTGCGGCTGATGCCCGACGGCGGCCGGATCGTCGCGCTGTCCAGCTACGGCAGCATCCGCGCCTACCCGACGTACGCGAACCTGGGTGCGGCCAAGGCCGCGATCGAGGCGTGGGTGCGGTACATGGCCGTGGAGTTCGCCGGCCGGGGCATCAACGTCAACGCGGTCAACGGCGGCATCATCGAGACCGAGTCGTCGGGCTACTTCTATGACGTGCCCGGCATGGCCCCGCTGTCGGGGGTGCTGCCGCTGATCCCCAAGCAGCGGATGGGCACCGCCCAGGAGGTCGCCGACGTGATCGCCTTCCTGCTCTCCCCGGCCGCCGAGTACGTCACCGGGCAGACCCTGGTGGTGGACGGCGGGCTGTCGATCGTCGCGCCGCCGTTCACCCGGGACCTGAGCGGTCCGCTGGCATGACGACCGGGCTGGAGCGGGTGTTGCGTCCCGGCCGCATCGGTCGGCTGGCGCTGCCGCACCGGATCGTGATGGGGGCGATGCACCTGGGTTGGGAGAACCGGGACGACGACGGTCGGGCGTTGGCGGCGTTCTATCTGGCCCGGGTCGCCGGGGGTGCCGGGCTGATGGTCACCGGGGGTGCTGCGGTCAGCGCCGCCGGTGCCGACGTGCCCGGCTTCGGGGTGCTCGACGACGCCGCCTTCCGGGACCGGCTGCGTCGGGTCGCCGGTGAGGTCGGCGCGGCCGGTGGCCTGCTCGCCCTCCAGCTGTTCCACGCCGGACGGTACGCCCGGCCGGCGGCCGGCGGTCCCCGCCCGGTCGCCCCGTCGGCGGTGCCCAGCCCGATCTCCCGGCTCACCCCGGACGCGCTGCCCGCCGCCGGGGTCGCCCGGATCGTCGAGGACTTCGCCCGGGGCGCACACCATGCCCGGGACCTCGGCTTCAGCGCCGTGGAGATCATGGGCTCGGAGGGCTATCTGATCGACCAGTTCCTCTCCCCGTTGACCAACCGGCGCGACGACGAGTGGGGCGGCGATCCGCAGCGCCGGATGCGGTTCGGGGTGGCCGTGGTGCGGGCGGTCCGCGCCGCGGTGGGCGCCGACTTCCCGGTGGTGATGCGGATGACCGGCGACGACCTGCTGCCCGGCGGCACCGACCGGGACACGGTGGCGCAGTACGCGCGGGCGCTCGCCGCCGCCGGTGCCGACGCGTTGAACGTCGGCGTCGGCTGGCACGAGTCACCCGTCCCGACGGTGCAGGCGGTGGTGCCGCCGGGGCACTGGGTGCCGGTGGCGTCGGTGGTCAAGGCCGCCGTGGGTGGGCTGCCCGTACTGGCCAGCAACCGGATCAACCGGCTGACGCAGGCCGAGGCGATCCTGGCCGGCACCACGCTGGACCTGGTGTCGATGGCCCGGCCGTTCCTGGCGGACCCGGCGCTGGTCGAGCGCAGCCGTGCGGGCCGCCCGGTGAACATCTGTGTGGCCTGCAACCAGGCCTGCATAGACCGTTCGCTGGTCGGTGCGGTGGTGTCCTGCATGGTCAACCCGCTCGTCGGCAGGGAGGCCGACCCCGGGTCCGGTGCCGCGCCGGCCGGGACCGACCCGACGGCCTCGGCCGAACTGCCGGCCTCGGTCGACCCGCCGATGCCGGCCGACCCGACCGGCTCGGCCGGCCTGCCGATGCCGGCCGAGCCGGCGATCCACGTCGAGCCGATGCCGCCCGAGCCGGCGATCCACGTCGAGCCGGTGACCCGCGCCGGGCCGGTGGTGCGGGTCGGGGCGGTGGCCGGGTCCCGGGCGGTGGCGGTGGTCGGTGCGGGTCCCGCCGGGCTGCGCGCCGCCCACGACCTGGCCCTGGCCGGGCACCGGGTCACCGTCTACGAGGCGGACCGCGAACCCGGCGGGCAGTTCCGGCTGGCCTGCCGGGTGCCCGGCAAGGCCGACTACGCCGAGACGATCCGGTTCCTCACCGCCGAGCTGACCCGGCTGGGCGTGGTGCTGCACACCGGCCGGCCGGTCGCCGGGGCCGACGAGGACCTGCTGCGCCGCTACGACGGGGTGATCGTCGCCACCGGGGTGGTGCCGAGGCGGCCGGACCTGCCCGGCGGGGCCCTGCCGCACGTGCGCGACTACGGCACGGCCTTCACCGACGACGCGCTCGGCCGGCGGGTCGCCGTGATCGGCGGCGGTGGCATCGCCGTGGACCTGGCCCACCTGGCCAGCGAGCCGGGTGCCGGCCCGCCCCGGCAGGTCACCATCCTGCTGCGCGGTGACCGGCTCGCCCCCCGGATGGGACGATCCACCCGGTGGGCGGTGCTCGCCGAGTTGCGCCGCCGGCAGGTGACGGTGGTGACGGGCGTCCGGGGCCTGCGTGTCGACCCCGACGCCGTGCACCTGGTCGACGGCACCGGCGCGGCCCGGTCCGTACCCGCCGACACGGTGGTGGTCGCCGCCGGCCAGCTGCCCGCCGACGCCCTGGTGCGGACCGTACGCCGGGTCGGGGTCTGGCACCGGGTGGTGGGCGGAGCCCGCGACACCGTCGGCTTGGACGCGGTCCGGGCGATCGCCGAGGGGCACGCTGCGGCGTTGGCGTTCCAGCGGGCCGCCCGTGGCACCGGCCGGGCCCTGCGGGTCGGGGAGCCGGCATGACCGCCGACGCGACGCACCCCGACACCGTGGCCGGGGTGCTGCGGCGGACCGCCGAGGACCGGTGGCGCATCGTCAGGTTGCTGCCCCGGGCGGGTGGCCCGGCGGTGTATGCCGCCGTGGTGGTCAACCTGCTGCTCGCCGCCGCGCCCGTGCTGTTCGTCGTCGCGACGAGCCGGATGATCGGGTGGCTGCCGCAGGCGGTCCGCGACGGCGTCGACGCGCCGGCCTTCGGTCACCTGGTGACCGCGTTCGTGGTGGCGGCGGGCGCGCTCAGCGCCCAGCAGTTGCTGGCCCAGCTGCAGGTCGCCACGGGTCTGCTGGTGCAGCGGCGGATCGACGGGTGGGTGGCCGACGAGCTGATGACGGCGGCGTTGAGCAGCGTCAGCACGACCCCGCTGGAAGACCAGGCGCTGCTCGAACAGCTCACCGAGGCGTCCCGTGAGGTCGAGCACGGCATTCAGAGTCCGGGGGCGGCGGGTGCCGGGATGCTGGCCCTGCTCGCCCGCTACGGACAACTCCTCGGGTACGCGGTGATCGTCGGAGCGGCCTTCGCCTGGTCGGCGGGGCTGGGCCTGCTGGTGGCCGTGCTGGCGTTCCGGCACGGGCAACGCGGTGGCCTGCGCCGGTACGCGGCGATCTACGGGTCGGTGGTGGCCCGGATCCGCCGGCTGACCTACTTCCGGGGTGTGGCGATGGGCCGGCCGGCGGCCAAGGAGATCCGTATCTTCGGCCTGCTGCCATGGTTGCGTGAGCAGTACCGGGAGGCGTACCTGGACTGGATGCGCCCGGTGTGGGCGCAGCGGCGACGGGTCTACCTCAAGCCCTACTTCCTCTACACGGCGGTCGGCCTGACGGTGCTCGTCGCCGTGCTCGCCGCGCTGGGCCTGGCCGGTGGCGACGGGCAGCTCGGGCTGACCCGGCTGGCGCTGGTGATCCAGGCCGTGCTGGCGGCGGTCCAGCTCGGGGAGTTCTATCCCGAGGCCGACGTGCAGACCCAGTTCGGCATGAACGCCTACCGGGCGGTGGGCGAGTTCCGGGCCGGGATGCGCGACCGGACGGCCACCGGGGACGTGGCCGCCGGCCCCGCCGTCGAGCCTGCGTCGGGTCGGGCCGGCGACCGGCCGGCCGGCCCGGTGGACATCCGCTTCGAGGCGGTGTCGTTCCGTTACCCGCACCGCAGCACACCGGTCTTCACCGACCTGGACCTCACCCTGCCGGCCGGGGCGTGCACCGCGATCGTCGGGCTCAACGGTGCCGGCAAGACCACCCTGGTCAAGCTGCTGTCCCGGCTGGCGCTGCCCGACGCGGGCCGGATCACCGTCGGCGCGACACCGGTCGACGACCTCCCGCCGGCACACTGGCGACGCCACCTGGCGGTCATCTTCCAGGACTTTCTGCGCTACGAGACCAGCGCCGCCGACAACATCGCGTTGGGTGCGATCGCCCACGCCGACGACCGGGAGGGCATCCGTGCCGCCGCCGACGCCGCCGGCATCCTCGACACCCTCGACGCGTTGCCGCTGGGGCTGGACACCCCGCTGACCGGTCAGCTCCGCGACGGGGTGGACCTGTCCGGCGGTCAGTGGCAGCGGGTGGCCATCGCGCGGGCGTTGTTCGCCGTCCGGCACGGCGCATCGGTGCTGGTCCTCGACGAGCCGACGGCGAGCCTGGACGTCCGGGCCGAGGCACGGTTCTTCGACGAGATCATCGCCGCCACCACGGGGGTCACCACGGTGCTGATCTCGCACCGGTTCGCCACCGTACGCCGGGCGGACCACATCGTCGTGCTGGAGCAGGGGCGGGTGGTGGAGCAGGGTTCGCACGAGGAACTGCTCAGCCGGGGCGGCCGGTACGCCCGGCTGTTCAGCCTCCAGGCGCAGCGCTTCGCCGCCCACCCCGACCCCGTGACGTCCGACGCCACCGACGCCGGCCCGCCAACGGCCGGCCCGCCAACGGCCGGCCCGGTGGACGGCGGCGCGGTGGACGGCGATCTCGACGGCGGCCCGCTGGATGCCGGTGGCGCGGCGGCGGACGTCGGGTCGCCGGGGAGCACCCGATGAGCCGCGGGCTACTCTCCGCCGGGTGGTCGCTGTGGCGGACGTCGCTGCACCAGGACCGGCGTAAGGCGCTCACCGCGCTGGCCCTGGTCGTCGCCGGGGCGGTGGCGTGGCCCCTGGTGGCGGTGTTGCTGCGGGTGCTCTTCGATGCGGTCACCGCCGGCCGGCCGGTCACCGCGAGCGTCGCCGGCGTCGGCGTGGCGGTCCTGCTGATCGCCGGCCTGACCCTCGGCCACTTCGCCCACATCGCCTACTTCGAACTCGCCGAACTCGACGTCCTGCACGTGCACCAGCAGCTGATGGACGTCACCAACGGGTCGTCCGGGATGGCGCACGTCGAGCGGCCCGACTTCGCCGACAAGATCACCGTGTTGGAGCAGGACGTCCAACAGCTCCGGGTCGGTCTCCAGGCCGTACTCACCGGTGTCGGGCTGGCCGTGGCGATGACGCTGACGACGGTGGTGCTGGCCGTACTGCATCCGTTGCTGTTGCTGCTGCCGTTGGCCGCCGTGCCGCCGCTGCTGGCCGGGCGGCGGGCCGAGCGGATGGTGAACCGGGCCCGGGAGGGGGGTGCCGAATCCACCCGCCGCGCCCTCGGGCTGTTCCGGCTCAGCACCGATGCCGCCGCCGGCAAGGAGTTGCGGATCTTCGGCCTGACCGGCGAGGTGCGGCGGCGGCACCGCGGGCACTGGCAGGACGCCACCCGACGGTTGTGGCGGGCCCAGCTGGTGGCGAGCCTGGTGCGGATGACCGGGCAGTTGGCGTTCACGGCCGGTTACATCGGGGCGGTCCTGGTGATCCTGCGCGACGCCGTCGCCGGCCGGCGCGGGGTGGGTGACGTAATCCTGGTCGTCACCATCGCGGCGCAGGTCAATCAGCAGGTCGCGGCGGCGGTCGGGGTGTTGCAGGACCTCCAGCGGCTGCGCAGCGTCTACCGTCGGCTCGACGAGGTGCACGACCTGGTGCGTACCGCCGACCGCCCCGCGCCGCCCGGTCATGCCGCCGCGCCCGGTCATCCCGCGTCGGTCGACCACCCCGCGTCGGTCGACCTGCCCACCCCGGTCGACGAACCGTCTCCGGTCGACCACCCCGGGTCGGTCGACGCGTGGTCGGTGGGCGGCGACCCGACGTCCGGCGGCGACACCGCCCGGGACACCGGGGGTGCGGGTCTGCCGCCGGCCCGGCTGCGGGAGGGCATCCGGCTGGCCGGGGTGACGCTGCGCTACCCCGGTGGGTCGCAGCCGGTGGTCACGGGCATCGACCTGCACCTGCCGGCGGGCGCCACCGTCGCCGTCGTCGGCGAGAACGGCGCCGGCAAGACCACAGTGGTCAAACTGCTCTGCGGCCTGCTGTCACCGACGTCCGGCCGGATTCTCGTCGACGGTGTCGAGCTGGGGGAGCTGTCGGTGCCGCGCTGGCGTGAGCGGATCGCCGCCGGTTTCCAGGACTTCGTCCGGTTCGAGCTGCCGGCCCGGCACACCGTCGGCGTCGGTGACCTGCCGCGCCGCGACGACGACCCGGCGGTACGGGCGGCGCTGGGCCGGGCCGGCGCCGAGGATCTGATCGGGCAGCTCGACGCCGGCCTGGACACCCCGCTCGGCCGTAGCCACACCGATGGCGCCGAGCTGTCCGGCGGGCAGTGGCAGAAACTCGCCCTCGGCCGGGCGTTCATGCGCGACGATCCACTGCTGGTGGTGCTGGACGAGCCGACCGCCGCGCTCGACGCGGAGGCCGAGCACGCGTTGTTCGCCCGCTACCGCGACCAGGCGCGGGAGGTGGCCGGCCGCACCGGCGCGGTCAGCGTGTTCGTGTCCCACCGGTTCTCCACTGTGCAACTGGCCGACGTGATCGTGGTGCTCGCCGACGGTGGCGTCGCCGAGGTCGGCAGCCACGCCGACCTGCTCGCCGCCGGCGGCCACTACGCCGAGATGTTCGAACTCCAGGCCAGGGCGTACCGGTGACCGGCCCCCATCGATTCCGGAGGACAAGGCAGTGACCAGCGCGACGCGTACCGACGAGTTCGACCCCTTCTCGCCCGAGTCCATGGACGACCCGTACCCCGCGTACGCCGAGCTGCTGCGCGCCGAGGAGCCGCTCTACCTGGCACAGCGCGACATGTGGTTGGTGATCCGTTACGAGCACGTCCGGTTGGCGGCGAAGAACCACGCCGCACTGTCCTCGGCCGACGGGATCGCCTACCACCGTTCGACGTTGCCGGTGCTCTTCGGGCTCGACCAGCCGGACCACACCCGGCTGCGGGCCCTGATCCGGCACGACTTCTCCCCGCGCGGGGTGCAGTTCTGGCGGCCGTTCATCGAGCAGGTCTGCGGCGAGCTGCTCGACGAGGCCGTGGCCACCGGCGACATCGACCTCGTCCAGCAGGCGATCATCCTGCAACCGGTGAAGGTCATCACCACCATCGTCGGGGTGCCCGACGACAACCTCGCCAAGCTCAAGCTCACCGCCGGCGTATTGGAGAGCTTCATCGCCAACGCCAAGGTCGGCGAGGACGCACCCGACGACCCGACCGAGAACGCGTTGCGGTTGCAGGCGGCCAAGGCCGCCCTGTCGTCGGTCGCCGGCCTCTCCGGGTACCTGGGCAACCTGCTCACCCGGCGGCGCGACGAGCCGGCCCGCGACGACGTGGTGTCGAAGCTGTTCGCCGCCGCGGCCTCCGGCGGGGTGACAGAGAACGAGATCCTCTGGCTGTGCCTCACCCTGCTGGTGGGCGGGCAGGAGACGATGACCCACTTCCTGGGCAACATGCTCGACGCGCTGCTCAACCACCCCGACCAGTTCCGGCTGGTGCGCGAGCGGCCGGAGCTGATCGGGCCGACGATCGAGGAGACGGCCCGGTTCTACCCGCCGGTGCAGAACGTCTTCCGTACCGCCACCACCGACGTGGTGGTCGGCAACACCACCATCCCGCAGGGGGCCCGGGTGGAGCTGTCGTTCGCCGCCGGCAACCGGGACCCGCGCAAGTTCCCCGACCCCGACGACTACCGGATCGACCGGGTGACCGACGGTCACCTCGGTTTCGGTGCGGGCATCCACACCTGCGTCGGCGCGCATCTCGCCCGCCTGCAGGCCACCACGTTCCTGCGGATGCTCATCGAACGCACCGACGACATCGCACTCATCGGTGAGCTGGTCAAGGTCAAGAGTCCGGCGTTCCGGGGGCTCGACCACCTGCCGCTGCGGTTGACCCCGCGCTCGTCCGGTCCGTACGCGTCGGTGGGGCGGGCGTAGTGGGCACCGACGACCGTGCGCAGGGGGACCGGGTGCGTGACACGACCACCGGCGTCGCCACGATCAGCGTGCCGTTCGCCACGGGCGAGAACGCGACCGCGCCGCTGACCTGGGCGCAGAGCGTGATGTGGGGGCCGATGCAGTGGTTCGGCAAGGAGGCGAACCAGTTCAACATCGGCCGGTCCCTGGTGCTGCCCGCGCCGGTCGCGCCGGCCCGGCTGCACGCCACCCTGCGGGCCCTGGTCGAGGCGCACCAGACCCTGCGCACCCGGTACGTCGAGCGGGGTGACCAGCCGCAGCAGCAGGTCGCCGCGGCCGGGGCGTACGACGTCGTGGTGGTCGACGACCACGGTGACCCGGCCCGGGTCGGCGACGAACTCGTCGCCGACCTGACCGCGACGGCGTTCGACCACGAGGCCGAATGGCCGCTGCGGGTCGGCTGTGCCCGGGACCGGACCGACCGGATCAGCGCGGTCGCGCTCGTCGGCTCCCACCTGGCGTTCGACGGCTGGGCCTTCAACACCCTCACCGCGCTGCTGCTCGCCCGACTCGCCGACCCGCCAGCACCGCCGGCACCGGCGACCGGCAGCGGGGCGCAGCCGCTGGCGCAGGCCGCCCACCAGCAGTCGGCGGCCGGCCGGCAGCAGAGCCGGCTGGGGCTGCGACACTGGGAGCAGGGCCTGTCGACCGCACCGGCCTCGATGTTCGACCTGCCCCGCGCGGCGACCGGCGACCAGCCCATCGAACGGCACCTGCTGGATTCCACCGCGGTCACCGCGGCGGCGACGGCGTTGGCCGCCCGGACCCGTACCTCGTTCTCGACCGTGCTGCTGTGCCTGACCACGCTGGTCCTGACCGCCTACAACGGGCACCGCACCGCCGTGTTCAAGTTGATCGCCGGCAACCGCCTGGACCGCGACAGCCGCGACCTGATCGCCCTGAACACGTTGGACGCCCTGCTGGTGCACCCGGTCGACGGGGACGTCGACCTGCTCACCGCGATCCGGCAACTGCACCGGCCGGCGTTCGAGGCGTACCGGCGGGCCCCGTGCGACCCGGCGGGGGTGCGGACGGTGGTCGACGAGGTGGGCCGGCGGCGTGGCCTGACGTTCGACCTGTCGGCCTATTTCAACAACGGGCACCGGGGCAGCGACTGGGCGACGGCCGACCCGGACCCGGGGCCGGACCGCCTCGCCGAGCTGCGCCGGGACTCCCGTTACTCGCGGCTGGAGCCGCTGTCCAAGAGCGACATGCGGTTCTACGTCGCGGCCAGCAACCAGGGGGGCGGCCGGTGCCGGCTCGGGCTGCTGGTCGACACGGCCTTCTTCCCCGGAGGGCTCGGCGAGACCGTCATCCGGGGCATCGAGACCCTGCTCTGCGCGGCGGTCACCGGTGTGGTCCGGGTCGCCGAGATCGCCGACCGGATCGGCCTGACCCCGGCCCGGCGGGGTCCCGACTGGGTGTCCACCCCGGCCGGCTGGGTCCGCCCGCAGGCGGTGGCGGAGCTGGTCGGCGAGGTGGCCGGGACGGCGGCCTTCGCCGAACCGGCGGCCGACGGCGCAATCACCGCCTACGTGTCCGGTCCGGGTTCGCCCGAGGAACTGCACCGGCGCGTCCTCGACGCGCTGGCGGGCCGCCCGGGGCTCGTCGCGCCGACCGGGTACGTGATCTGCGGGTCGACGCCGCCCCCGGTGCGGGCCCGACGCGTGGCGTGCCCTGCCCGTGCTCGCCCGGGGCTCGGGCGTGATGGGTAGGGCGTGGCGGCCCGGGGGTCGGCCCGACCGGGGTGGCCGTCCGGGTGCGCCGGGCGGTGCGGTGGACGGCTGCCGGACGTCGATGGTGACTGATAGTGTTCTATCGGTCGTTCGGTGGCGGGAGAGCGGAGCCGGAGCGGGATGCTGGGGGGCGACGGCGAGATGGTGACCGACGACGTCGTCATCACCGGCATCGGTGCCGTCACGCCACTGGGTCTCGACCGGGACAGCACCTGGCAGGGCCTGTTGGCCGGCAAGTCCGGCGTCGGCCCGGTCACCGCGTTCGACGCCGCCGCGTTGCCCACCCGGATCGCCGCCGAGGTGCGCGGCTTCGAGCCGGCCGAGCACTTCTCCGGCAAACAGCTGCGACGGATGGCCCGGTTCAGCCAGTTCGCGGTGGTCGCCACCCGCGAGGCGGTCGCTGACGCCGGGCTCACCGTCGACGCCGACAACGCCGCCCGGGTCGGTGTGGTCGTCAACGCCGCCGTCGCCGGCTTCGACACCGTCGAGGCGACGGTACGCGGGCTGCTCGCCCCCGATCCGACCGCGCCCCTGTCGCACTTCGTGCCGTCCTCGTTGACCAACATGCCGGCCTGTGAGGTGGCCATCGAGGTGGGCGCGCACGGGCCGGTCAACGCCAGCGCGCTGGCCTGTGCCAGTGGCGCGTACGCGCTGCTCGACGCCCGCCGGCTGATCCTGGCCGGGGAGGCCGACGTGGTCATCTGCGGTGGCACCGACGCGGCGATCACCCCGGCCATGTTCGCCGGTCTGGTCAGCATGGGGGCGATGTCCCAGCGCAACGACGACCCGACCGGCGCGAGCCGGCCCTTCTCCGCCGACCGGGACGGCTTCGTCTTCGGTGAGGGCGCGGTGATCCTGGTGCTGGAGTCCGCCGCGCACGCCCGCCGCCGGGGTGCCACCCCGTATGCGACGGTCGCCGGTGGAGCGCTGACCAGCGACGCGTTCCACGTCAGCGCTCCCCGCCCCGGCGGGGTGTACGCCGCCGAGGCGATCCGGCAGGCGCTCGACCGGTCCGGGGTGCGCCCCGACCAGGTCGACTACGTCTGCGCCCACGGCACCTCGACGAAGGCCAACGACCTGACCGAGACGGTGGCGATCCGGGCGGCCCTCGGCGCGGCGGCCGACCGGGTCGCGGTCAGCGCCCCGAAGTCGATGCTCGGTCACCTGATCGGCGCGGCGGGTGCCCTCGGCGCGATGGTGTGTGCGCTGGCGATCCGCGAGGGCATCGTCCCGCCGACGGTCAACCTGCACCAGCCCGATCCGGCCTGCGACCTGGACTACGTGCCCCACCAGGCCCGGGAGACGCCGGTGCGGGCGGCCCTCACCAACGCGTTCGGCTTCGGTGGGCAGAACTGCGTCGTCGTGTTCACCGAAACCCCGTCGCGAGGAGAGCCCGGATGACCGCGCAGTTCCCGTTGGTCCCCACCGACCACCCCACTCCGCCGCAGACCCGGGAGGAGATCCTCGCCGACCCGGGGTTCGGCCGGTACTTCACCGACCACATGGCGACCGCCGTGTGGTCGCCGGACGCCGGCTGGCACGACCACCGGGTGGGTGCGCTGGAGCCGTTCACCATGCATCCCGGCGCGGCGGTCCTGCACTACGCGCAGGAGATCCTCGAAGGGCTCAAGGCGTTCCGGCACGCCGACGGCAGCGTCTGGCTGTTCCGCCCGGAGCTCAACGCCCGCCGGTTCGCCGCGTCCGCCCGCCGGATGGTCCTGCCGGAGCTGGACGAGGAGACCTTCGTCGAGAGCGTGGCCGCGCTGGTCCGCGCCGACGAGGCGTGGGTCCCGCCGTACGGCGGTGAGCAGAGCCTCTACCTGCGTCCGTTCATGTTCGCCTCGGAGGCGTTCCTCGGGGTGCGTCCCGCCCAGCAGGTCACCTACTGCGTGCTGGCCTGCCCGGCCGGGTCGTACTTCCCCAACGGGGTCACCGGCGTCACGCTCTGGGTCAGCACCACCTACAGCCGGGCGTCGATCGGTGGCACCGGCGCGGCGAAGTGCGGCGGCAACTACGCGGCCAGCCTCGCCCCGCAGCGGGAGGCCCTCGGTCACGGCTGCGAGCAGGTGCTCTACCTGGGCGGTGAGGGGCGGCGCAGCATCGACGAGTCGGGCACCATGAACGTCTTCTTCGTCACCCGCGACCACCAGCTGCTCACCCCCGGGCTGGGCACCATCCTCGACGGGGTGACCCGCGACAGCGTGCTGACCCTCGCCGCCGAGCACGGGTTGGAGCCGGTGCAGCGCACCATCGACCTGGACGAGATGCGGGCCGGGTTCGCCGACGGGTCGATGACGGAGGCGTTCGCCGCCGGTACGGCAGCGGTGATCACCCCGATCATCGGGCTCAAGAGCGACGACTTCGCCCTCACCATCGGCGACGGGGCACCGGGCAAGTACACCCAGCAGTTCCGGGAGCGGCTGCTCGACATCCAGTCCGGCCGGGCTGCCGACACCCACGGCTGGATGCGTCGGGTGCTGTAGTGCCCACCCCGATCGCGGTCGTCGGGATGGCGGTCCGCGCGCCCGGCGGGGTGTCGAGCCTCGACGCGTACTGGTCGGCGATCCTGGCCGGCCGGGACCTCACCGGCGAGCTGCCCGACGACCGCCGGGCCGGGTTCGGCACGCAGTGGGACGGGATGGTCACCCGGGGCGGCTACTGCGACGCCGTGTTCGACTTCGACGCGAAGTTCTTCGGCATCTCGCCCCGGGAGGCGCGGGTCCTCGACCCGCAGCACCGGCTGCTGCTGGAAGTGGTGTGGGAGGCGTTCGAGGACGCCGCGATCCCGGTCGCCACCGTCGCCGGGGGCACCGGGGTCTTCGTCGGGGTGACCGGCCGGGACTACCGGCAGTGGCTGACCGGGGACCCCAACTCGTACTGGACGATCGGCAACGGGCACAGCTTCACCGCCGGGCGGGTCGCGTACACCCTGGGGTTGCGGGGTCCGGTGTTCGCGCTGGACACGGCCTGTTCGTCGTCGCTGGTGGCGGTGCACACGGCGGCGCGGGCGCTGGCGGCGGGTGACTGTGACGCGGCGGTCGCGGGCGGGGTCAACCTGATCCTCGCGCCGAGCACCACCCGGTCGGTGGCGCAGACCGGCGCGTTGTCGCCGGACGGCCGGTCGCGCCCGTTCGACGCCGACGCCAACGGGTTCGTCCGGGGCGAGGGCTGCGCGATGCTGGTGTTGAAGCGGCTGGCCGACGCGCAGCGCGACGGCGACCGGGTGCTCGCGGTGCTGCGCGGCACCGGCATCAACCACGACGGCCGGACGGCGACGTTCACCACGCCGAACGTGTCCGCCCAGTCGGGGCTGATCGACACGGTGCTGGCCGCCGCCGGGATCACCCCGTCGGAGGTCGGTTACCACGAGGCGCACGGCACCGGGACCCCGCTGGGTGACCCGGCAGAGATGTCGGCGATCACGGCGGCGCTCGGTCGTGCCGACGGCCCGCCGCTGTATGTGGGTTCGGTGAAGGGCAACATCGGGCACACCGAGTCCGCCGCCGGGGTGCTCGGGCTGGTGAAGGCGGTGCTCTGTCTGCGGCGTCGGACGATCGCCCCGCAGGCGAACTTCCGCACCCTCAACCCCCGCATCGACCTCACCGGCACCGGCATCGAGATCCCGGTCGCCCCGGTCGCCTGGGACGACGGGTTCGGGGCCTGCGCGTCGACCAGCTCGTACGGGATGAGCGGCACGAACGCCTTCGCGGTGCTGTCGCCGGCCCCGCCGGTGCCGTCGACCGCGCCGTCGTCGGTGGACGGGTTCCCGGTGTCGGCGGCCACCGGGCCGGCGCTGAGTGAGTTGGCCCGCCGCTACGCCGACCGGTTGGCCGCACTGCCGGCGGTGGACTATCCGGCGTTCGCCGGCACCGCCGCCGGGGGGCGGACCCGGCTGGCGCACGCCGTGTGGGTGCGGGCGTCCGGGCCGGTGGAGGCGGTGGCGGCGCTGACGGCGGTGGCGGCCGGCACCGCCCATCCGGATGTGCGGGTGCTCGGCGCGGACGATCCGGTGCCCATGCCGAAGGGCCGGGCGGTGACCGCGCTGCCGACCTACCCCTGGCAGCGGCGCACCCATGTCGTGGACCGCCCGGACTGAGTCACCCGGTGACCCGGCCGTGGGCTGTCGACGTGTGGGCGCACCGGTGCCCCCGCCGTGGGCTGGATCGACCGGCGGCCCGGCCGGACGGTGCACGCGCCGGTGTCCCGGCCGGGGCAGGGGCGGACGGGTCAGCCGCCGGCCCGGACGGCGTGCTCGGCGCGCAGGGCCGCCCGGGTGGCCCGGGACGGCAGGGCGAAGTGCAGGGTGGAGGCGGCGACCAGGACGCCCCGGCGGTCGTTGGCGCGGGCGTCGACCACCGCCGACCGGCTGGCCAGTTTGATCACCTCGGCGGTGACCCGCAGCTGGCCGGGCTCGGCGGGTTCGAGGAAGCTGATGCTGCTGTGCGCCAGGACCATCGCGGGTGTCGGGCCGATCAGCACGGTGACCGCGACGAAGCCGGTCAGGTCCATCGCCCAGAACGTGGCCGGCCCGGAGATGGTGCCGTCGAGGCGGAGTTCGAGGCAGTCGGGGCCGGTCACCGAGACGACCCGCCCGTCGTCGACCGACTCCAGGTGCAGGCGCTCGGCCCCGGAGATGACCTCGGCGAGCCAGGCCCGCGCTTCATCGACCGACATCACCGCTGGACTAGCCATGGACGCCACTATAGGCGATGACCGGGTAGCGCTCCGTCCCCGAACGGTCACCCCGACGTGGCGGGTTGCCCACCCGGACGGCCCCGTCCGCCCGGCCCGACGGTCCACCGGCCCGGCAGGCCGGCCACCTCGGACGACACCCGCCGGGCCACCCCCTGTGTCAGGGCGGCCCGGCGGGCGGCGGTCACTCCAGCACGAACGTGGCGTCGGCGTTGCCGGTGGCGTCGGTGACGGTCCGCAGATAGAGCAGGCCGTTGCTGTGCCGCAGGTACTGGCCGGGGTAGTTGACCGCCTCGAACGACACCCCGGCGGCGTTGGACAGGCCGGGCCGCTGCACGAAGCTGGCGTCGGCGCGGTACGTCGACGACGCGTCGTCCCGCTCGACCCACACCTCCCAGTTGCGGTGCCGCAGGTGGTAGCCGGGGAAGTTGGTGGACTCCAGGGAGACCGTGTTGCCGCCGGCCAGGCCGGGCACCAGGCGGAACTGCGAGTCGGCGAGGTTGGTCACGTTCGCCTCCAACCGGGCCCGGTACTCCCAGTGGCGGACGAACCGGTCGGGCTGGTTGTCCGACCGCAGCCGGACCGGGGTGACCCCGTCGGGCACCGGGATGCCGAAGTTCGGGGTGCCGTCGGCGTTCCAGTAGACCTTCTGGACGCGGGTGCGCCGGTTGGGGTCGCGCAGCGGGTCACCGCTGATGTCCCGGTAGTTGCGGTCGTGGTAGACGAGGATGTCGCTCTGCCCGTCCTCGGAGACGGTGAACGAGTTGTGCCCCGGCCCCCACTGGCCGGTCGCGGCGTTGCTGGTGAAGACCGGTTGCGGCGACTTCACCCAGGACGACGCCCGGAGCAGGTCACTGCCGGCCGACGCGGTCAGCAGCCCGAGGCAGTAGTTGGCGTCGGTGGCGCTGGCCGAGTAGGTGAGGAAGATCCGGCCGTTGCGTTGCAGCACGGTCGGCCCCTCGTTGACCTTCACCCCGCCGCGCATCTCCCATTCCAGGGTCGGCACGGCGATCCGGGTGGGGGTGCCGCTGAGCGTCCACGGGTTCGCCATCCGGGCGATGTAGAGGTTGGAGTTGGTGGCGATGCCCGGTTCGGCCTGCGCCCAGATCAGGTAGCGCACACCGTTGGTGACGAACGTCGACGCGTCCAGGGCGAAGGTCTCCCAGGGGGTACGGATCTGCCCCTTCTCCGCCCAACTGGCGGTCAGCGGGTTCGCCCCGGTGCCCTCCAGGACGTACATCCGGATCGCCCAGACGTTGTCGGTGGCGCCGGCGGCGAAGTAGACGTACCACCGGCCGTCGATGAAGTGGATCTCCGGGGCCCAGATGTGCGCGCCCATGATCCCGCTGGTGTGCCGCCGCCAGATGACGGTCTCCGGTGCGGTGGACAGGCCTTGGAGGGTGGTGGCCCGGCGCAGCACGATCCGGTCGTACTCGGGGGCGGTGGCGGTCATGTAGTAGTAGCCGTCGGTGTGCCGCACGATGTGCGGGTCGGCGCGCTGCGCGACCAGCGGGTTGGTGACCCGGACGGCGGGGCCGCCCCGGCCGGGGCGGCGGCGGTCAGCAGGGTGGCCAGCAGGGTCAGCACGATCAGCGCCGCCGTCCGGGCCCGGCCGGGGTGGCGGGCGGGCGGCAGGTCGGTGCGGGGTGCGGTGGCGGGCGGGTGCGGGTACGGCGGGACGGCCGAGCGGGGGTGGTGTGAGGCGGACATGGGGGTGCTCCTGTCGGAGGTGGGGGATACGCCTCGCCGGCCGACCACGGGGGTGGGCGGCCGGCGAGGAGGGACGGGTCCTACGACTTGGCCAGGTCGAACTTCCGGACGGTCACCGCGCCACCGAGGGAACTGGTGGCGTAGTTGAACATGGCGAACCGGTAGCCCATGAAGAACTGCCAGGCGTTGTTGAGGGTGAAGGCGGGACCGAGCGAGGTGAAGTTCACCCCGTCGGTGCTGTACGAGAAGCGGGCCTGCCGACCCGAGCCGGGACTGATGTCGGCGTTGACCCGCAGCCAGATCTTACCGCCGGAGATACCGGCCCCGGCGACCTCGGTGCCGGTGTTGGTGGTGTTCCAGTTGCTGTCCATGGTCAGGTTGTTGACCACGGCCACCCGGGTCGCGCCGTTGTCCCGGCGTACGCCGATCCAGGCCGACTGGTCGCGCAGCATCGCCAGGCCGCTGCGGTCACCGTCGCGCATGGTGGAGTAGTCGAGTTCGATGGTCGCGGTGGACCGGGGACCCTGGATCCGGTGGGTCAGCGTGTTGCGGGCATTGTAGAGGTCGTTGGTCACCGTGGCGGTCTGCAACCGCAGGCCGTCGTTGACCGACCACTTGGTGTTGTCCGGGTTGTGGTTCCACTCGTACTGCGGGCCGAGGGTGGTGCCGGCGAACGTGTCGGTCCCGATCATGGGTTTGACCTGGCGTGGTGGTCGGGGCACGTTCGGGTACGGGTAGGAGGCACCCCAGGTGTTGTTGACCAGCTGGAGGACGGGCCAGCCGCTGGCGTTCCAGGTGACCGGGGCGAGCACGGGCACCCGGCCGCCGGGGTAGGCGTCCACGAACCCCATGTAGTACCAGTCACCGTTCTGCGTCTGCACCATGCCACCCTGGTGCGGCACGCCACCGCCGGCGATGGGTCCGGGCAGGTTCAGCAGCACCTGTTGCATGGTGTACGGCCCGAACGGGCTGGACGCCTTGAGGATGTACTGCCCGTTGGCCGGTCGGGTGAGGAAGATGTAGTAGCTGCCGTTGCGCTTGTAGAACCGGGCCCCCTCCAGGGTGCCCACGTTCGACGGGGTGGTGAACACCTGCTGCGAGCGGACCTGGGTCTTCCCGTCGGCGGAGAGCTGGGCGACACTGATGTTCGTGTTGCCGTACGCCACGTACATGGTGTCGTTGTCGTCGACCAGCAGGCCGGCGTCGTAGTAGCACTGGTCGAGGGTGGTGTGCCTGGTCCAGGGTCCCTCGGCCGACGGCGCGGTGTAGATGTAGGTCTTGTTGAAGTCGATGCAGCCGCCCCAGTAGAACGTCTTGTTGCTCTTGCGGTAGCCCAGGAACGACGCCCAGATGCCCCGGACGTATCCGCGCCCGGCGGTCATGTCGTACTTCTGGCCGAAGTCCAGCTTGGGCACCGAGTGCCCGGCGAACTCCCAGTTGACCAGGTCGTAGGAGCGCAGCACCGGAGCGCCGGGGGAGTAGTGCATGGTCGACGCGGAGTAGTAGTAGGTGTCGTCCACCCGCAGGATGTCGATGTCCGCGAAGTCCTGCCAGAGCACCGGGTTGGCGAAGGTCGACGAGGGCGGCCACTGCCCCGGCGGCGGGGTGGTGGGGGGCGGCGTGGTCGGCGGCGGGGTGGTCGGTGGTGGCGTGGTGGGCGGGGGTGTGGTCGGCGGCGGGGTGGTCGGCGGGGTGTGGTCGGCGGCGGGGTGGTGGGGTTCGGGCCGCCGTTGCACACGGTGCCGTTGAGGGTGAAGCTCGTCGGCTTCGGGTTGCTGCCGTTCCACGAGCCGTTGAACCCGAACGACACGTTGGCACCGGTGGCGATGGTGCCGTTGTAGCTGACGTTGCGGGCGGTCACCTCCGCCCCCGACTGCGTGACGGTGGCGTTCCACGCCTGGGTGACCTGCTGCCCGGCCGCGTACGACCAGGTCAGGGTCCAGCCGTTGATCGGGTCACCCAGGTTGGTGATGGCCACGTTCGCGCCGAAGCCACCACCCCACTCGGACGAGACGGTGTAGTCGACCGTGCAGCCGGCCGCGGCGGCCTCGGCTGGTAGGGCGACGGCTGTCCCGGCGGCGATCAGGCCGATGGCCAGAGCCAGCCGGGCCGGCAACTTTCTGTTCAATGGCATGCGGTACTCCTACTGGGGTGGTGGGAGTCGGAGGGTCGGGAGCAGTCCGGCACCGGGGTGCGGTCACCCCGGTGCCGGACGGCGGTCAGGCGACCGTGCAGGCGGTGCCGTTGAGCGTGAACGAGGACGGTCGGGCCGTGCTGCCGGTGTGGGTGGCCTGGAAGCCGACGTCGACCGAGGTGTTCGGCGCGATGGTGCCGTTGTAGGACACGTTGCGGGCGGTCACCGCCCCGCTAGTGGGCGTGTAGGTGGCGTTCCAGCCGCTGGTGATGGTCTGCCCACCGGGCAGGGTGAACTCCAGCGCCCAGCCGTTGACCGCCGTACTGCTGGTGTTGGTGACGCTGATGGAGGCGGTGAGACCGGAGTTCCAGGCGTTGACCGTGTACCCGACCCGGCAACCTGCCGACGGCGGGGGCGTGGTGGGCGGGGGCGTCGTCGGCGGGGGCGTGGTGGGCGGCGGAGTGGTCGGCGGGGCGTGGTCGGCGGCGGGGTGGTCGGCGTGTTACCGCCGAGGCTGCCGGGCACGGCGCGCAGGGCGTTGTACCAGGTGGTGGCCATCTTGCGGTAGCCGGTGGCGTTGGGGTGGATGCCGTCGGCCAGGTCGGCCGTGCCCACCGCGCTGAACATGTCCACCAGGTGCACCCGCTTGCCGGCGGTGACCTTGCTCTGCACGATCCCGGGGATCGCCGCGTTGAAGGTGCGCACCGCCGACTCGGTGCCGTTGCGCGGGATGATGGTGGCGACGAAGACGTCCGCGTTCGGCGCGGTGTTGGTGATCTTGTCGATCAGGGTGGAGAGCCGGGCCGGGGCGCCGGAGGCGTTGTACATGTCGTTGGTGCCGATGTGCAGCAGCACCGTGCGCGGGGTGGTGTTACGCAGCCAGTTCACCACGTTGGCGTCGATCTGGGCGATGGTCCAGCCGGAGTGGCCCTCGTGGTCGTGGTCGCCCAGGTTGGACGGACCGTTGAACATCGACCCGACGAAGTCGACCCGGTAGCCGTCGGCGACCAGCCGCTGCCACAGCTCGATGCGGTAGCCGCCGGGGACGTTGAACCCGTCGGTGATCGAGTCGCCGAGGGGCATCACCCGTACCCCGCCGTTGGACTCGGCGGCGGCGGGTGCGGTCACCACGGACCCGGTGGCGACCGCGGCCACCAGGGCCGCGGTGGCCAGGCCGAGCAGGCGCAGGCCCCGACGCATGGTGGGCAGGCGTCGGCCGGCGGGGGCGGCGTCGACGAGGTGGGATCGGTCGGACGGGGGTGGCCCGACGTTCGGGCAGCTCGTGCCGCTCATGAAAACTCCCTGGGGTGGCGGTGCGGACGGTGCAGCACGGCGACCGTCCCGGGGGTCGCCGTCTCGTCCGGCTGGTGGACGAAGGAGTGCGTCGGCACCACCCGGACGCCGGCTCGCGGGGCGGACCGACCACCGCTTCCCGGCGGATCTGCATGGGGTGATGGGCGGACGGTGCGCCGCGCGCAACGGCCAGGATCCCGGACTCGTCACTGGTCGTGGACGCCGTGAGGTGCCGCTGGCCGCCGGTCGCGACGTGGACGAACCGGTGACCCACAGCCGGAGCGTGCCCTGCGCTCCCGCCGGGATGCACCATATCGTGTTATCGCTAACATCAGCAACATCGGTGAGTGACGATGCCCGGGTGGGCTGCCGACCGGACGAACCACCCTCCGGGGGCCGGGGGCGGGACGCGGCGACCTGGCTCGGGCGGGCCGACCGCCGGTCACCGCGCCGCGTGCTCCGTGCCCCCCACCAGCAGCGCGTCGAGCCAGCGCAGTTGCCGTTCGACCTGCCACGCCTCGCCACCCTCGTGGCCGTTGAACGGGTAGGTGTGCAGCTGCCGCGCCGGTGTCCCCTCCCGACCGTTCGCCGCGCCGTACTGGTTGTAGGCGGCGAAGCCGGTGCTCGGTGGGCAGACGTTGTCGCGCAGGCCGATGCCGAAGTGCGCGGGCGCGGTGGCCCGTCGGGCGAAGGTCACCCCGTCGACGTAGGACAGCGTGTGCCGGACAGCCTCCTCGACCTGCCGGTGCACCGCCAGGTACCTGGCGATCTCACCGTACGGGGCGGCGTCGGTCAGTTCGATCCCGCGCTGGACGTCGCAGAGGAACGGCGCGGTGGTCAGCAGCGCCGCGAGGTCGTCGCGCAGGCCGGCGACCGCCAGGGCCAGCCCGCCGCCCTGGCTGTTGCCGACGGCGGCGACCCGGGCCGGGTCCACCCCGGGCAGCGCGCGCAGGGCATCGACCGCCCGGACCGCGTCGGTGATCAGCCGACGGTAGTGGTAGTCGTACGGGTCGAGGATGCCCCAGGTGGCGGGCCACGGGCCACCGGACGCCCCGTGCGGGTCCGGGGTGTCGCCCGCGCCGTGCAGCCCGGACTGGCCCCGGTTGTCCATCAGCAGGTGCGCGTACCCGGCCACCGGCCAGGTCAGCCGCTCGTGCGGCAGGCCCCGGCCGCGCCCGTAACCGGCGTACTCGACCACGGCGGGCAGCGCGGCGTCGATTCCGGCCGGGCGGGTGTACCAGGCCCGCACCGGGTCACCGGCGAAACCGGCGAAGGTGACGTCCCAGGTGTCGACCAGGCGCAGGTCGGTCCGGTGTGGGCGGACGTCGACGAGCACCGGCCGGACGGTCGCCTCGGCGAGCGTGGTACGCCAGAACGCGTCGAAGTCGGCGGGCTCGACGACAGCCGGCGTGTACCGCCGCAGGTCTTCGGTGGCAGACATGGGTTCCTCGGGTGGTCAGGGGCGGGTGGTGGCGGGTGGTGCGGTGCTCTCCCGGACGACCAGCTCGGTCACCAGGTCGATCCGGCTGGTCGCGACGGAGCCACCCCGGGCCAGCTCCAGCAGCATCTGGGTGGCGGTGCCGGCCATGTCCCGCAGCGGTTGGTGCACGGTGGTCAGCGGCGGGTCGGTCCAACCGGCCACCGGCAGGTCGTCGTACCCGATCACCGAGAGGTCGTCGGGCACCCGCAGGCCGAGCTGGCGGGCGGCCCGGAGCACGCCGATGGCCTGCAGGTCGGAGCCGGCGAAGATCGCGGTGGGCCGGTCGGGCCCGGCCAGCAGCTCCAACCCGTGGGCGTGCCCGCCGTCGACGTAGAAGCTGCCGTAGCGCACCAGGTCGACGTCCACGGCCAGCCCCAACTGGTCGTGCGCGGAGCGGAAGCCGGCGGCGCGGGCCTGGCTGCACAGCACGTCCCGGGGGCCGGAGATGACGGCGATCCGCCGGTGTCCCAGCTCCATCAGGTGCCGGGTGGCCAACAGGCCGCCGTTCCAGTTGTTCGACCCGACGGTCGGCACCGACGCCGAGGTCGCGCTGTCGGTGTCGACCACCACGAACGGGATGCGGTGCTCGGCCAGCAGGAGTTGTTGGGACGGGGTCGGGTGGCAGAGCACGAAGAGCAGGCCCAGCGGCCGGCGGGCGATCAGGGCGTCCAACCGGCGGGGCGCGGGCCGGTGCTCCCCGTCGAGCTGGGAGATGGCGATGCCGAGCCCGGCGGCGCTGGCCACCGCCTCCACCCCGCTCATGATCTCCATCGCCCAGCCGGAGTTGAACTCGTGGAAGACGAGGTCGATCTGGTCGATGCCGGGCGACTGCCGGCGGATGCGACGGCGGTACCGGTGGCGCTCCAGGCTCTCCTCGACCCGCGCCCGGGTCTCTGCGGCGACGTCCGCACGCCCGTTGAGCACCTTCGAGACGGTCGCCACGGAGACGCCGACCTCCTCGGCGATGGTGGCGATGGTGGCCGAGGACTGTGGGGTGGGCGGGCGGGACGCGGTCATCGAAGCCTCACCAGGCACTTCCGAAAGTTTCGGAGGACTCTAACACGTCGGCTGCGAAAGCGGGATCGGCGTCGATGGAAGATTTTGACGGGGGTGAATGCCCTTTGCGGGAGGAGCGCTCCCGGATGTCGCATTTGAGACCCTTGACAGTCTCCGGGATGCCTCCTAAGTTGCCCGAAAAAGGTAACGCGCTGTTTACGAAATTTTCGAACCCTCCGCCGGCACACCGCGTCGGTCAGTTCGGCGCGGGCGGGGGAGCGGTCGATGGTGAGAGGTGTGGCATGAGAAGTCAGGTGCCCGTCGACGACGGCCCGACGCCCCAGGACACCCAGCCGTGGCGGGATCCGCGACGCTCACCCGCGCAACGGGCCGACGCGCTGGTCCCGGTCATGTCGCTGGAGGAGAAGATCGCCCAGCTCGTCGGGGTCTGGGTCGGCGCGGAGGCCTCCGGCGAGGGGGTCGCCCCGCACCAGGCCGACATGATCGACGGGGCCCCGCCGTGGAGTGACATCATCCGGTACGGGCTCGGGCAACTGACCCGACCGTTCGGCACCGCGCCGGTCGACCCCGTCGTGGGCGCCCGCTCGCTGGCCGCCTCCCAGGCGCAGATCGCCGCGGCGAGCCGGTTCGGCATCCCGGCCCAGGTGCACGAGGAGTGCCTCACCGGGTTCGCCGCCTGGCGGGCCACGGTCTATCCGACCCCGCTGGGCTGGGGCGCGTCCTTCGACCCCGCGCTGGTCGAGGAGATGGCCGGTCGAATCGGCCGGTCGATGCGGGCCGCCGGCGTCCACCAGGGACTCGCCCCGGTACTCGACGTCACCCGGGACTACCGGTGGGGACGCACCGAGGAGACCATCGGCGAGGATCCCTACCTGGTCGGGACGACCGGTGCGGCGTACGTGCGGGGCCTGGAACGGGCCGGTGTCGTCGCCACCCTCAAGCACTTCGCCGGCTACTCCGCCTCCCGGGGCGGCCGGAACCTCGCCCCGGTGTCGATGGGCCACCGGGAGCTGGCCGACGTCATCCTGCCGCCGTTCGAGATGGCGCTGCGCCTCGGTGGGGCCCGCTCGGTGATGCACTCGTACGCCGAGATCGACGGCCTGCCCGTCGCCGCCGACGAAGGGCTGCTCACCCGGCTGCTGCGTGACGAGTGGGGGTTCACCGGCACCCTCGTCGCCGACTACTTCGCGGTGCGGTTCCTGGAGACCCTGCACGGGGTGGCCGCCGACGCCGCCGACGCCGCCCGACTCGCCCTGCGCGCCGGCATCGACGTGGAACTGCCCACCGTGGACGCCTTCGGCGAACCGCTGGTGGCGGCGGTGCGGGCCGGCGAGGTCGACGAGGCGCTGATCGACCGCGCGCTGCGCCGGGTGCTGATCCAGAAGATCGAGCTGGGGCTGCTCGACGCGGACTGGCAGGAACTGCCCGAGGACGTGGAAAACCTACGCCTCGACGACGAGACCAGCCGGGACGTCGCCGTCCGGCTGGCCCGCGAGTCGGTGGTGCTGCTGCGCAACGACGGCGCGCTGCCGCTCGCCCCCGACCTGCGGGTCGCCCTGGTCGGCCCGGTCGCCGACGACCCGATGGCCCTGCTCGGCTGCTACTCCTTCCCCAACCACGTCGGCGTCCGGCACCCGGAGCACGGGTTGGGCCTGGAGATCCCCTCGCTGCGCGACGAACTCACCCGGTTGGTTCCCGGCCTCGTGCACGAGCCGGGCTGCGCCATCACCGACGGGGACACCTCCGGCATCCCGGCGGCGGTCGCCGCGGCGGCGGCGGCCGACGTGTGCGTGCTCGCCGTCGGCGACCGCGCCGGCATGTTCGGCCGGGGCACCTCCGGCGAGGGCTGCGACGCCGACGACCTGCGGCTGCCCGGCGTCCAGGCCGACCTGGTCCGGGCCGTGCTCGACACCGGCACGCCGGTGGTCCTGGTGCTGATGACCGGCCGGCCCTACGCGCTCGGCCCCGACCACGACCGGGCCGCCGCCGTCGTCCAGGCGTTCTTCCTCGGCCAGCGCGGCGGGCAGGCGCTCGCCGAGGTGCTCACCGGCGCGGTGAACCCGTCCGGGCGGCTACCGGTCAGCGTCCCCCGCGACGCGGGTGGCCTGCCGGGCACCTACCTGACGCCGCCGCTGGGCCGACGCTCCGAGGTCTCCTCGATCGACCCCACCCCGGCGTACCCGTTCGGCCACGGGTTGAGCTACACCACCTTCGCGTGGACCGACCCGGTGGTGCCGGGCGTCGGGCCGGCCGACGGGCCGCCGGCCTGGCCGGTCGACGGCGAGACGACGGTACGGATCACCGTGCGCAACACCGGGCACCGGGCCGGCACCGAGGTGGTCCAGCTCTACCTGCACGACCCGGTGGCGCAGACCACCCGGCCCGTGGTCCGGCTGGTCGGCTTCGCCCGGGTGCCGCTGGACCCCGGCGCGGCGGCGCACGTCAGCTTCACCGTGCCGGCCGACCTCACCTCGTTCACCGGGCGCGACGGCCGGCGCATCGTCGAACCCGGCGACGTCGAGCTGCGGTTCGGCCGCTCCAGCGGCGACACCGCGGCGGCCCTGCCGCTGCGCCTGACCGGCGACGAACGTCAGGTCGGCGTCCAGCGGCACCTGCTCACGTCGGTACGGGTCGAGCCCGTCGCGACCGGCCCGCACGCCGGATAGGAGGCCGAGGATGACATCCGAGACGTTACGGCCGCCCCCGGCGACCCCGGGACAGGCAGCGGCGAACCCGGCCCCGCGACGCCGTCGCCGACGCTCCTGGCGGCGGTCCCTGCGTCGGGACTGGCAGCTCTACTCGCTGGCCGTCGTGCCGCTGCTGTTCTTCCTGGTGTTCCGCTACCTGCCGATGATCGGCAACGTGATCGCGTTCCGCCGGTTCAGCCCCGGCGGCAGCGTCTTCGGCGAATACTGGGTGGGCCTGCGGTACTTCCGGCTGTTCCTCGCCGACCCCACCTTCTGGCAGGTGTTCACCAACACCCTGGTCCTGGGCACGCTGACCCTGCTGTTCTGCTTCCCACTGCCGATCGTGCTGGCGCTGCTGCTCAACGAGGTCCGGGCCCGCCGGCTCAAGCGGTTCGTCCAGTCGGTGTCCTACCTGCCGCACTTCCTGTCCATCGTGATCGTCGCGGCGATGGTGATGCAGTTGCTGTCGATGGACGGCTCGGTCAACCAGCTGGTCCGGGGTCTCGGCGGGGAGGGCGTGCCGTTCCTGCAGCAGCCGGGCTGGTTCCGGGCCATCTACGTCTCCTCGGAGGTCTGGCAGACCGTCGGCTGGGGGACGATCCTCTACCTGGCGGCACTCACCACCATCGACGAGAACCTCTACGAGGCGGCCCGCATCGACGGGGCCAACCGGTGGCGGCAGACCTGGCACGTCACGCTGCCCGGGATCCGGCCGACGATGGTGACCCTGCTGATCCTCAACATCGGCACCTTCATGGCCGTCGGGTTCGAGAAGATCCTGCTGCTGTACAACCCGTTGACGTACCCGACCGCCGACGTGATCTCCACGTACCTGTTCCGGTTGGGCTTCGAGTCGAGCAACTTCAGCTACGCCGCCGCCATCGGCCTGTTCGAGGCGGTGATCGGGCTGATCCTGGTCCTCGGGGCGAACACCATCTCCCGGCGTACGGTCGGGACGAGCCTGTGGTGACCGTGGCCCCCGGCACGGCCGGCCCGAAGACGACACCACCCGCGCGGGCCCGCCGGTCGCGGGGCATCCGGCCCACCCGGGGTTACCGGGTGTTCCAGGCGGTCAACGGGGTCGTGCTGACCCTCGTGGTGATCGTGACGCTCTACCCGTTCGTCAACATCGTGGCCCGGTCGCTCAGCGACGAGGCGCCGATCATCGCGGGCCGGGTCAACCTCGTCCCGCAGGGCTTCAACCTCACCGCCTACCGGTTGGTGATGTCCGACCCGATGTTCTGGACCAACTACCGCAACACCGTGGTCTACACCGTCGTGGCCACCGCCATCTCGATCGTGCTGACCACCTGCTACGCGTACGTGTTGTCCAAGCACCAGCTCCGAGGGCGTGGGGTGCTCGTCGGGATCGCCGTGTTCACCATGTTCTTCTCCGGCGGGCTGATCCCCAACTATGTGCTCATCACCAGCCTGGGGATGAAGAACAGCATCTGGGCGGTGGTGCTGCCCAACGCGATCAACGTGTTCAACCTGCTGGTGATGAAGGCGTTCTTCGAGAGCCTGCCGGTCGAGTTGGAGGAGGCCGCCGCCGTCGACGGGCTCAGTACGTACGGCACCCTGCTGCGGATCGTGTTGCCGCTGTCCAAGGCGATCATCGCCACGATGCTGCTGTTCTACGCGGTGTCCTTCTGGAACTCCTGGTTCACCGCGTTCCTCTACCTGGACCAGCAGGACCTGCTCCCGGTCACGGTCTACCTGCGCAACCTCATCGCCGGGGCGACCGGGGCGCAGTCGGCAGGCGGTGTCGCCGAGTCCGACGCGGTGCAGGCGGCGGCCACCATCCAGGCCGTGACCATCGTGCTCACCACCCTGCCGATCCTCGCGGTCTACCCCTTCATCCAACGGTTCTTCGTGTCCGGCGTGATGCTCGGCGCGGTCAAGGGGTAGCCCGACCGTTCCACTCCACCGCACCCCACACCACCCGATCGAAAGGACGAGCCATGTTCCACAGGACGTGGCGCCGCGTGGCGATAGCCACTGCCGGGCTGCTCACCCTCACCCTCGTCGGGGCCTGCTCCGACGACGCCCCGGAGGCCAAGAACCTCGACGGCAACCGGGCCGGCGCGATGGCCGACTACGGGATCGACAAGCAGTTCAAGGCCACCGAACCGCTGTCCTTCTCCATCCTCTACAACAACCATCCGAACTATCCGCTCAAGGACGACTGGTTGTTCTGGTCGGAGCTGACCAAGCGGACCAACGTCAAGCTCGCCCCGGTTGCCGTGCCGCTGAGCGACTACGAGCAGAAGCGCAGCCTGCTGATCGGTGCCGGCGACGCCCCACTGATCATGCCGAAGACCTATCACCCGCAGGAGAACGCCTTCGTCTCCTCCGGCGCGATCCTGCCGGTGAGCGACTACCTGGACCTGATGCCCAACCTCAAGGACAAGATCGCCAAGTGGAACCTCCAACCGGAGTTCGACACGCTGCGACAGTCCGACGGCAAGTTCTACCTGCTGCCCGGCCTGCACGAGAAGCCGTGGGCGGAGTACTCGATCGCGGTGCGTACCGACATCCTCCAGCAGCTCAACCTCCAGATCCCCAAGACCTGGGACGAGCTGTACACCGTGCTCAAGGCGATGAAGGCGCGCTACCCCGACTCGTACCCGTACTCGGACCGGTGGAGCAAGCCGAACCCGGGCGGTGAGCTGCTGAGCATCGTCGGCGCCGCGCACGGCATCCGGACCGGCTGGAGCTGGAACCCCGCCACCTGGGACCCGGCGGCGAAGAAGTTCGTCTACACCGGCGCCACCGAGCAGTACAAGCAGGTGATCGTCTACCTCAACAAGCTGGTCGCCGAGAAGCTGCTCGACCCGGAGAGCTTCACCCAGACCGATGAGCAGGCCAGGCAGAAGCTCGCCAACGGCAAGTCCTTCGTCATCGGCAGCAACGCCCAGACCCTGGTCAACGACTACCGCCCCGACCTGGCCAAGACCCTGCCGAACGCCAAGCTGACGAAGATCCCGCTGCTGGTCGGCCCGGCCGGCGAGATCAACCCGGCCAGCCGGCTGGAGAACGGCATCATGATCTCCAAGAAGGCCCGGGACAGCAAGAACTTCGTGGCGATGATGCAGTTCATCGACTGGCTGTACTACTCCGAGGCCGGCGAGGAGTTCGCCAAGTGGGGCGTCGAGGGCACCACCTTCACCAGGGACGCCGCTGGCAAGTACACCCTGAACCCCGACGTCGACATGATCGGGCTCAACCCCAAGGGCAGCAAGCACCTGCAGAAGGACTTCGGCTTCGGCAACGGGGTGTTCTCCTACGGCGGCAAGCTCGACCTGGTGCAGTCGTTCTTCTCGCCGGAGGAGATGGAGTTCCAGAAGGTGATGAACGCCCGGACGCCGCTGCCGGTGGACCCGCCGGCCCCGCTCACCGACGAGGAGCGGGAGCAGGCGTCGCTGTGGGAGACCCCGCTGAAGGACCACGTCGTGCAGAACACGCTGAAGTTCATCCTCGGCCAGCGTCCCCTCACCGAGTGGGACGCCTACGTCGGTGAGCTGAAGGCCAAGAACGCCGACCAGTACATCGGCCTGGTCAACAAGGCGCACGAGCGGTTCGAGAAGGACAACGGCTGACCGACCCGGTCCGACCCGGTCCGGCCGGGCCCTGCCACGGGCCCGGCCGGACCGGTCACCGACGCGGCGACCACCGGAGGACGACCACGATGCGGATCACCGTTCCCGCCCAGCCCGTGGGGCGGCTCACCGACGCCTGGCGGCACTGTGTCGGCACCGGGCGCTTCGAGCTGGCCCTGCGCCGCGACTACCAGGACTCGCTGGCCCTGATCCAGCAGGACATCGGCTTCCGGCACATCCGCGGGCACGGCCTGCTCAGCGACGGCGTCGGTGTCCACCGTCCCTACCAGCACGGCGGCGAACGGCGGGTGCACCACTCCTTCACGTACGTCGACCAGGTCGTCGACGCCTACCTCGGGCTGGGCGTCCGACCCTTCGTGGAGTTGGGCTTCATGCCCGAGGCGCTGGCCTCCGGCGAGCAGACGGTGTTCTGGTGGCAGGGCAACGTCACCCCACCCCGCTGCTGGTCGGAGTGGGCCGACCTGGTCCGCGCCACGGTGGCCCACCTGGTCGACCGGTACGGCCTCGACGAGGTGCGGGGCTGGCCGATCGAGGTGTGGAACGAGCCCAACCTGCCCGACTTCTGGCAGGGTGCGGACCGGGACGCCTACCACCGCCTCTACGAGGTCACCGCGCACGCGGTCAAGGAGGTCGACGCCGGGTTGCAGGTCGGCGGCCCGGCCATCTCACCCGGCGCGGACGACTGGCTGGAACCCTTCGCCGACTTCGTCGCCGCACGCGGCGTGCCTGTCGACTTCGTCAGCCGGCACGCCTACACCTCCGGTCCCGCCCAGCACGTACCCTTCGGCACCCACCAGACGCTGGCCCCGGCGTCGTCGCTGCTGGAGCAGTTCGCCGCGCCCCGGCGGCATCTGTACGGCACCGCCCTGGCGGAGCTGCCGGTGCACATCACCGAGTTCAACTCCTCCTACCGGCCGGACAACCCGATCCACGACACGGCCTTCCACGCCGCGTACCTGGCCCCGGTGCTGGCGGCCGGCGGTGACCTGGTCGACTCCTTCTCGTACTGGACGTTCAGCGACATGTTCGAGGAGACGGGGGTGCCGACCGCGCTGTTCCACGGCGGGTTCGGCCTGCTCACCCACCGGCAGATCAAGAAACCCACCTACCACCTGTACGCCTTCATGGCCCGCCTCGGCGACGAGGTGCTGGCGCGCGGTGCGGACCACCTGGTCACCCGGCATCCCGACGGCCGGGTCGCCGTGCTGGCCTGGGCGCCGGTGGACGTGACGGGCCACACGCCGGTGCCCGACCGGCACCCGCTGGCCCTGTCGGTGCCGGTGGGCCCGCCCGGTGCCTCGTCGGTGTTCCTGCTCCGCTCGTCGGTCAGCGAGGAGGCCGGTAACGCCTGGACCGCCTGGAGCGAGATGGGCCGTCCCCGGTCTCCCCGCCCAGGGCAGTTGGACAGCCTGCGGGAGGCCGCCGAGCCGGCCCGCTCCCACCGGGCCCTGCCGGTCACCGCCGGCCGGGTCGACCTCGACCTCACCCTGGCCCGGCACGAGGTCACCCTGGTCGAGTTGGCGGCGGTGCGCGACGAGACCCCGCCGTGGTGGGACGAGGCCCGGCTGCTCGGCGGCCCCACCGAGCGCACCCCGCCGACGAACCGGGACGAGCGGTCGTGAGCGCGCAGCCCTGGCGGGAGTTCGGCGACGGTCCACTGTCGCGGGCCGCCGCGTCGATCTACACGGTGCTCGTCGTCGGGCTGCTGCTGGCACTGGTCACCCTGCCCGGACTGGTCCCGCTGCTCCTGCTCGGCCGGGACGCCAGCAACCTGCCGCTGGTCGCGGTCTGCCTGCTCCCCGTCGGCCCGGCGGTCTCCGCCGCCCTGTACGCCCTGTACCACCAACGCCCCGACCTGACCGACCTGCATCCCGCGGCCCGGTTCTGGCAGGGCTACCGGGCCAACCTGCCGCAGGTGCTGCGGCTCTGGGTGCCGCTGCTGCTGTGGCTGACCGTCCTCGGGGTCAACCTCACCCACCTGTCCGCCGCGGGCGTCCCGGCCGGCTGGGCGGTGCCGCTGGTCGGGCTCGGCGTGCTGCTCGTGCTGATCGGCGGCAACGCCCTGGTGATCGCCTCGCTGTTCACCTTCCGCACCCGCGACGTGCTGCGGCTGGCGGTGCACTTCCTGATCCGCACCCCGGGCGTCACCGTCGGCAACCTGCTGTTGCTGGCCGCCGCCGCGGCGCTCACCGTGCTCTTCTCCGAGGCGCTGCTGGCGTTGCTGGCCGTGCTGTTCGTCGTGGCGTACCTGCGGGTCGCCACGGCGATGACCGACATCGTGCGGAAGGACTTCACCGGATGACCAGGCCCGTCACCGTCCCGGCCGGAGTGAGCGGCGCCGGGGAACCCCGGCCGCATCCCGCCTGGCTGCCGCCGGAGGCGTGGCGGCCCCTCGGCGTACGCCGGGTGCTGGTGCACGGCGACGGTCTGCTGGTCGACACGGTCTTCGCCGAGGTGGCGCAGGCCTGCGCCGCACACGGCGGACGGGTGGACCGCACCGGCACCGGCACCGACGGCGCGTCGGCGGTCGACCCCGTCGACCTGGTGCTCGCCCTGCGTGACCCGGGACCGCTGCCGTCGGCGGTGCCGGCCGCCGTCACGGCGGTCCCGGCCCCCGACGGGCCGCTCGGCGACGAGGGGTTCCTGCTGACCCGGGTCGACGACGTGACGGTGGTGCTGGCCGACGCCCCGGCCGGGCTGCTGTACGGGCTGTTCCACCTGGTCCGGCTCGGCGAGGCCGCCCACACCGGGGACCATCCGGCGCGGGCGCACCGACCCGCGCTGCGCCGCCGGATGCTCGACCACTGGGACAACGTGGCCGTGCACCCGGTGATGGGGCAGGTGGAGCGCGGCTACGCCGGCGGCTCGATCTTCTGGCGCGACGGCGGCCCGCGCGGCGACCGGGACCGGCTGCGGGCGTACGGCCGGCTGCTCGCCGCCATGGGCGTCAACGCGATCTCGGTCAACAACGTCAACGTGGGCCTGACCGAGGCGCGGCTGTTGACCGACCGGCTCGACGACGTGGTCGACCTCGCCGACCTGCTGCGCCCGTACGGCATCCGGGTGCACCTGTCGGTGACCTTCGCCGCTCCCGTGGTCCTCGGTGGCCTGCCCACCGCCGACCCCCTCGACGACGGCGTGCGGGACTGGTGGGAGAGCACCACCCGCCGGGTCTACGCGCGCATCCCCGACTTCGGCGGGTACGTGGTGAAGGCCGACTCGGAGGGGCAGCCCGGCCCGTTCAGCTACGGGCGCGACCACGCCGACGGGGCGAACCTGCTGGCCGCCGCGCTCGCCCCGCACGGGGCAGTGGTGCACTGGCGGGCGTTCGTCTACGACCACCGGCAGGACTGGCGGGACCGGACGACCGACCGGGCCCGCGCCGCGTACGACCACTTCGCCCCACTGGACGGGCGGTTCGCCGACAACGTCGTCCTCCAGGTGAAGTTCGGCCCGGTCGACTTCCAGCCCCGGGAGCCGGTGTCGCCGGTGATCGCGGCGATGCCGGCCACCCGGGTGGCGGTGGAGTTGCAGGTGACCCAGGAGTACACCGGCCAGCAGTGGCACGCGTGCTACCTCGCCCCCTGGTGGCACGAGGTGCTGGCCTTCCGGCCGTGGGGGCCGGCGGAGCGCAGCGTCACCGACGTGCTGGCGGACGTGCCCGGTCCCGGGCCGCACCGGGGTGGTGACCTGGTCGCCGTCGCCAACGTCGGTGACGACCCGTTCTGGTGCGGGCACCCGCTCGCCCAGGCCAACCTGTACGCCTTCGGGCGGCTGGCCTGGGATCCGGGCCTGGCGGCCGACGTGATCCTCGACGAGTGGATCGACCTGACCTTCCCGGCGTCGACGGTGGGTGACCCGGCGTTGGTCCGTGAGACGCTGCACGCGGTGCTCGACGACTCCTGGCGCACCTACGAGCGCTACACCGCCCCGTTGGGGGTCGGCTTCATGGTCAATCCGGCCGGTCACTACGGGCCGGGGGTGGACGGCTACGAGTACAGCCGGTGGGGCACCTACCACTTCGCCGACCGTGACGGCGTCGGCGTGGACCGGACCTGCGCGACCGGCACCGGTTTCGCCGGGCAGTACCCGCCGCCCTGGTCCCAGGTGTACGAGTCGCTGGAGCGGTGCCCGGACGAGCTGCTGCTGTTCTTCCACCACGTGCCCTACTCGCACGTCCTGCACAGCGGCGTCACCGTCATCCAGCACATCTACGACACGCACTTCTCCGGGGTGGCGGAGGTGGTGGCGATGCGGGACCGGTGGACCCGGCTCGCCGGGGTGATCGACCAGGCGGTGTACGACCGGGTCGTCGAGCGTCTCGACGAGCAGTTGCGCTGTGCGACCGAGTGGCGGGACCAGGTCAACACGTACTTCTTCCGCAAGTCCGGGGTGCCCGACGCCCGGGGCCGCCGCATCCACTGACCAGCACCGCGTATCCGGCCGGCGTGGGCCGACCCGCCGGACGCCGGGACGTGGCACGATCACGGGGGTGAGCAGCAGATCCGCCCCCGACCAGCAGCTCCGCGACCTGGCCCGGCTGCGCCGGGTGCGGGACCGCATCGACCGGGAGTACGCCCGACCGCTGGACGTCGAGGCGCTCGCCCGGGGCGTGCACATGTCGGCCGGTCACCTGAGCCGGCAGTTCCGCCGCGCCTACGGCGAGTCACCGTACTCCTATCTGATGACCCGGCGCATCGAGCGGGCGATGGCGCTGCTGCGTCGGGGCGACCTCAGCGTCACCGAGGTCTGCTTCGCGGTCGGCTGCTCGTCGCTGGGCACCTTCAGCACCCGCTTCGCCGAGCTGGTCGGCATGCCGCCGAGCAGCTACCGGACGCTGGCGGAGCAGGGGTCGGCCCAGTTGCCGCCGTGCCTGACCAAACAGGTGACCCGACCGGTCAGGAATCGAGAAGCACCCGCCACGATCATCACCTAGCGTGAGCGGCATGGATCTCACCATCGACACCTGCGTCCTGCCGCACGACGACCCGGACGCCTCGCTGGTCTTCTACCGCGACATCCTCGGCTTCGAGGTCCGCAACGACGTCGGCTCGGGCAAGATGCGCTGGATCACCGTCGGGCCACCCGGCCAGCCCGGCACGTCGATCCTGCTGGCCCCACCGGCGGTCGACCCCGGGGTCACCGACGAGGAACGCCGGACCATCGCCGAGATGATGGCCAAGGGCACCTACGGCTGGCTCATGCTGGCCACCCCCGACCTCGACGGCACCTTCGAGACGGTACAGGCCAGTGCCGCCGAGGTCGTCCAGGAGCCGATCGACCAGCCGTACGGGGTGCGCGACTGCGCCTTCCGCGACCCGGCCGGCAACCTGATCCGCGTCAAGCAGCTGCGCTGACCCCGCCCGTCCGGTGGGGTGCACGGTCAGCAGTAGGTCCAGTCGCCCCACTGGTCGGTCGGTACGTTGCAGGTGCTGCCCCGGGCCCAGGTCCCGTTGGAATAGTAGAAGTTGACGGTCACGAACCCGCGCCACCACCAGCCGTAGAGCTGACCGTAGCCGGACGAGTCGAGCGGGATCGAGGGGGAGTAGACCCAGTCGCCTGACTGGTTGTATCCCTCCAGGTAGACGAACCCGTAGGCCGGGCCGCTGTAGTTGAACGCGATCTGCTGACCGTTGGAGCCGGCCACCGCAGGCGGGGCGGCGGCGGTCACGGCCGCCATCGTGACGGCCGCACCGACAGCGATCCTGCCGATTCTCGTCGGTATCCGCATGTTCACCTCTTCTGACCGTGGCGTCGACGTGGCTGGCGGTGGCCGCAGGCGCGCGGGCCGGGTCTCCTGCCGCCGGCGGGACCGGCGGTGACCGTCAGAAGCAGGAGGTCCAGTCCGAACCGCTCTGCTCGGTCGGTACCCAGCAGGTACGGCTGTCCCGGCTGGTCCCGTCGGCGTAGTAGAAGTGCACGGTGACCCACCCCTTCCACCACCAGTCGCTCAACGCCCCGTAGCCGGTGGCGCCGAGGTAGATCGACGGGGAGGTCACGTACTGCCCGTTGTTGTTGGAGCCCTCGAGGGTGGCGCGGCCCCAGGCGGGACCCCAGTCGAAGTAGACCTGTTGCCCGTTCGAGCCGGCCCGGGCCGGCGTCCCGGCGGACAGGCCGCCGGCCACACCCACCGCCACCGCGACTGTCGTGGCGAGGAGCCGGCCCGTCCGGGCCCGGCCCGCGCCGGTCCGTGCTGTCGTCATGACACCATCCTCACCCTACTGTGGCCGCCTGTGTACGTACGGTAGACCCCGGCGGGGTGGATGCCCAGACGTCCCCGGCGGTCCCGCGCTCACCAGGGGTGGACGGTGCCGTCCTCCAGCCGGTTGACCGGCAGGTACGCCGGGGCGTACGGGTAGCGGGCCGCCGCCTGTTCGTCGATGTCCACCCCGAGGCCGGGGGTTTCCGCCGGGTGCAGGTAGCCGTCGGCGTAGTGGTAGCCGTGCGGGAAGACCTCGTCGGTGGCGTCGGTGTGCCGCATGTACTCCTGCAGCCCGAAGTTGGGGATGGCCAGGTCGACGTGGAGGGCGGCGGCCATGCAGACGGGGGAGAGGTCGGTGGCCCCGTGCGAGCCGCTGCGCACGTGGTGCAGCGCCGCCAGGTCGAAGATGCGTCGCAGGTGGGTGATCCCACCGGCGTGCACCACCGTGGTGCGGATGTAGTCGATGAGCTGTTCCCGGATGAGCTGGGCGGCGTCCCAGATGGTGTTGAACACCTCGCCGACGGCGACCGGGGTGGTGGTGTGCTGCCGGATCAGCCGGAAGCCCTCCGGCAACTCGGCGGGGACCGGGTCCTCCATCCAGGTCAGCGCGTACGGTTCCAGGCTCTTGCCGAGCCGGGCGGCCTCGATCGGGCTGAGCCGGTGGTGCACGTCGTGCAGCAGCCGCAGGGTGGGGCCGAACTCGTCGCGTACCCGGGCGAAGACCGTCGGGACGTGCGCGAGGTAACGCGCGGTGGACCAGGTGGCCTCGCTGGGCAGGGCCGCGTCGGCCGGCTCGTAGAACAGCTTGTCGGTGCTGACCCCGTAGGTCTTGGGTAGGCCGGGCACGCCGCACTGCACCCGGACGGCCCGGTAGCCGAGGTCGACGTAGCGGGCGACCTCGACCAGCACGTCCTCGACGGTCTCGCCGTTGGCGTGCCCGTAGACGGTGACCCCGTCGCGGGACCGGCCGCCGAGCAGCTGGTAGACCGGCAGGCCGGCGACCTTGCCCTTGATGTCCCACAGCGCGGTGTCCACGGCGGCGATGGCGCTCATCGTCACCGGCCCCCGTCGCCAGTAGGCGCCCTGGTAGAGGTACTGCCAGGTGTCCTCGATCCGGGCCGGGTCCCGCCCGATCAGCAGCGGCACCACGTGGTCGCGCAGGTAGGACGCGACGGCCAGCTCGCGGCCGTTGAGGGTGGCGTCCCCGACGCCGGTGACCCCCTCGTCGGTGACGATCTTGAGGGTGACGAAGTTGCGGCCCGGGCAGGTGACGATGACCCGGGCGTCGACGATCCGCACACGGCCTCCTTCGGGTGGCGACGAAGGCCGTGTGGTCCGCCGCGCGGACGAAGGCCGTGGTCCGTTCCGCGTGGGTGGCCGGTGGGCGGCGACGACGCCGGATGGCATCCGTCGTCGCCCGTCCGGCCCGGCTGTCGGCCCGCCACGTGGTCGCCCCGAAGTCTGGAACCGCCCGCGCGGGCGTGTCAAGGGCCGGCCCGGACGAAGGGATGTGACCGCTCACCTGGTCGTCGCATGCCGGCTGCTCGATGGCTGGTCGCAGCGGTGATGGTGGATGCCGTGCCGGGGCCGCTCAGGATGGTTACGGCAGTGTTACATGGATGCGCCTTGACGGATTCCATGTGAGCGCTAACACTTGCCCCCAACGATTGAACGGAGAACGGCATGGATGCAGGCGCGAACCCGCAGAACCGGTACGTCGTCGGCGTCGACTACGGCACGCTGTCGGGTCGGGCGCTGGTGGTGCGGGTCGGCGACGGCGCCGAGCTGGGCACGGCGGTGCACGAGTACCGCCACGCGGTGATGGAGACGACGCTCGCCGCCGACGGCCAGCCCCTGCCGGCCGACTGGGCGCTGCAGGACCCGGACGACTACCGCGAGGTGCTGCGCGAGGCGGTACCCGCCGCGCTCGCCGCGAGCGGCGTCGACCCGGCCCAGGTGGTCGCCATCGGCATCGACTTCACCGCCTGCACCGTGCTGCCCACCCTGGCCGACGGCACGCCGCTGTGCGAGCTGCCGGACCTGCGTACCCGCCCGCACGCCTGGGTGAAGCTGTGGAAGCACCACGCCGCCCAGCCGCAGGCCGACCGGATCAACGCGCTGGCCCACTCCCGGGGCGAGTCCTGGATCGGCCGCTACGGCGGCAAGATCTCCGCCGAGTGGCAGTACGCCAAGGGGCTGCAGCTGCTGGAGGAGGACCCGGAGGTCTACGCCCGCGCCGAGCGCTGGATCGAGGCAGCCGACTGGATCGTCTGGCAGCTGTGCGGCATCGAGACCCGTAACGTCTGTACCGCGGGCTACAAGGGGCTGCTCCAGGACGGCCACTACCCGTCCCCGGCCTACCTGTCCGCGCTGAACCCCGGCTTCGCCGACTTCGTCGCCAAGATCGACGGGCCGCTGGCGCAGCTCGGCACGCGGGCCGGCGGGCTCACCGCGCAGGCCGCCGCCTGGACCGGGCTGCCGGAGGGGATCGCGGTGGCCGTCGGCAACGTCGACGCCCACGTCACCGCCGCCGCCGCGCAGGCGCTGACCCCCGGTCGGTTGGTCGCCATCATGGGCACCTCCACCTGCCACGTGGTCAACGGTACCGAGCGGGCCGAGGTCGCCGGCATGTGCGGGGTGGTCGACGGCGGGATCAGCGCCGGCTCCTGGGGCTACGAGGCCGGCCAGAGCGGCGTCGGTGACATCTTCGGCTGGTTCGTCAAGCACGCCGCCCCCGCCGGGTTCGCCTCCCACGAGGAGCTGACCGCCGCCGCCGCGGCCCAGCCCGTCGGCGCACACGGCCTGGTGGCCCTGGACTGGTGGAACGGCAACCGCTCCCTGCTGGTCAACCACGACCTCAGCGGGGTGCTCGTCGGGCTGACCCTGGCCACCCGGCCGCCGGACGTCTACCGCGCGCTGCTGGAGTCCACCGCGTACGGCACCCGCATGATCATCGAGGCGTTCGCCGAGGCGGGCGTCCCGGTCGACGAGCTGATCGTGGCCGGCGGGCTCACCAACAACAGCCTGCTGATGCAGATCTACGCCGACGTGACCCGGCGTCCGCTGGGCATCATCGGTTCGGCGCAGGGTCCGGCCCTCGGGTCGGCGATCCACGCGGCGGTCGCGGCCGGGGCGTACCCCGACGTGCCGACCGCCTCGGCGGCGATGGGCCGGGTCGACCGCGAGGTCTACCGGCCCGACCCGGAGCGGGCCCGCGCCTACGACGCGCTCTACGCCGAGTACCGCCGGCTGCACGACCACTTCGGTCGGGGCGGCGACGACGTGCTGCTGCGGCTGCGGGCGATCCGCAACGCGGCCCGCCGCCCCGCCGTCAACCCCACGGCCGACCCGACCACCCACCCCCTGGAGGTGCCGGCATGACCCTCGACCTCGACGCCGAGGTGGCCCGGCTGCGCGAGCAGGTGGCCACCCTGCACGGCGAGCTGGTGCGCTACAACCTGGTGGCCTGGACGGCCGGCAACGTCTCGGCCCGGGTGCCCGGCCGGGAGCTGATGGTGATCAAGCCGAGCGGGGTGTCCTACGACGACCTGCGGCCCGACAACATGATCGTCTGCGACCTCGACGGGGTCGTGGTCGACGGTGACCTGTCACCGTCGAGCGACACCGCCGCCCACGCCTACGTCTACCGGGCGATGCCCGAGGTCGGCGGCGTGGTGCACACCCACAGCGGGTACGCCACCGCCTGGGCCGCCTGCGGCGAGGCGATCCCGTGCCACCTCACCGCCCAGGCCGACGAGTTCGGCGGCGAGATCCCGGTCGGTCCGTTCGCGCTCATCGGCGGCGACGACATCGGCAAGGGCATCGTGGCGACCCTGTCCGGGCACCGCTCACCGGCGGTGCTGATGCGCAACCACGGCGTGTTCACCATCGGCCGGGACGCCCGCTCGGCGGTGAAGGCCGCCGTCATGTGCGAGGACGTGGCCCGGACCGCGCACCTGGCCCGGTCGCTCGGCACCCCCGTGCCGATGGCCCAGGCCGACATCGACTCCCTCTACCACCGCTACCAGAACGTCTACGGGCAACCGGGGCCGTAACCGCGGCCCCGCCCGTCCTCGCCACCGGCCGCCCCGTGCGGTCCGGTCGATCCACCGCAACCCGATGCACCACCCCTGGAAGGTCCGGTCCGTCCGGCGTGCCGTCCGGCCGGTCCTTCCCGAAGTAGCACCATCCCCCACCTCATCCCCGTACAAGGAGTCTTCACATGGCGAAGACCGGTATTACCCTCACCCGACGTGGCCTCGGCGCGATGCTCGCCGTCGGCCTGCTGGCCGGCGGACTCGCCGGCTGCGGCAACAGCGACACCGGCGGTGACGACAAGAGCGGCGGCAGCGGCAGCGGCAAGCTGGTCATCGGCTTCTCGCAGGTCGGCGCGGAGAGCGGCTGGCGCACGGCGAACACCAACTCGATCAAGGAGTCGGCCACCGAGGCCGGCTACGAGCTGAAGTTCGACGACGCCCAGGGCAAGCAGGAGAACCAGATCAAGGCGATCCGCAACTTCATCCAGCAGAAGGTCGACGTGATCGCCTTCTCGCCGGTGGTGGAGTCGGGCTGGGACACCGTGCTCAAGGAGGCCAAGGACGCCAAGATCCCGGTGATCCTGACCGACCGGGCCGTCGACTCGGCCGACAAGAGCCTCTACAAGACCTTCATCGGCTCGGACTTCGTCAAGGAGGGCAAGCTCGCCGGCGAGTGGCTGGTCAAGGAGAAGTCGGCCGCGACCGGCCCGGTGAACATCGTGGAGCTGCAGGGCACCACCGGTTCGGCCCCGGCCAACGACCGCAAGAAGGGCTTCGCCGAGGCGATCGCCGCCAACCCCAACCTGAAGGTCGTCGCCTCGCAGAGCGGTGACTTCACCCGGGCCGGCGGCAAGCAGGTCATGGAGCAGTTCCTCAAGGCCAACCCGAAGATCGACGTGCTCTTCGCGCACAACGACGACATGGGCCTGGGTGCGCTGGAGGCGATCACCGCGGCGGGCAAGACGCCCGGCAAGGACATCACCATCATCACCATCGACGCGGTCAAGGACGGCATGCAGGCGCTGGCCGACGGCAAGTTCAACTTCATCGCGGAGTGCAGCCCGCTGCTCGGCCCGCAGCTGATGGACCTGGCCAAGAAGGTCAAGGCCGGCGAGGAGGTCCCCGCCCGGGTCGAGACCGAGGAGACCACCTTCACCCAGGAGCAGGCCAAGACTGCTCTGCCCAACCGGAAGTACTGATCTGACCGGAGGCCGCCGCGTTCGGCGCGGCGGCCTCCGCTTCCGAGGAAAGGTTCGGTGGGATGTCGGATAGGCATCCGGTCCTGACGATGACCGCGATCAGCAAGCTCTTCCCCGGGGTCCGCGCCCTCGACGGCGTCGACCTCCGGCTCTTCCCCGGTGAGGTGCACGCCCTGATGGGCGAGAACGGCGCCGGGAAGTCCACCCTCATCAAAGTGCTGACCGGCGTCTACGGCACCGATTCCGGCACCATCACACTCGACGGCGACGAGGTCTCCTTCTCCGGCCCGATGCAGGCCACCGCCGCCGGGGTGAGCACCGTCTACCAGGAGGTCAACCTCCTACCCAACCTGTCGGTGGCGGAGAACATCTACATCGGCCGGGAGCCGCGCCGGCTCGGCGCGGTCAACTGGCGCGAGATGCGCCGCCGGGCGCAGGAGCTGTTGGCCCGCATCGACCTGCACATCGACGTCAGCGAACTGCTCGGCAACTACTCACTGGCCGTGCAGCAGATGGTCGCGATCGCCCGCGCCGTCGACATCCGGGCCCGGGTGCTGATCCTCGACGAGCCCACCTCCAGCCTGGACGCCGACGAGGTGGCCCAGCTGATGCGGATCATGCGGCAGCTGCGCGACGACGGCATCGCGATCATCTTCGTCACCCACTTCCTCGACCAGGTGTACGCCATCGCCGACCGGATCACCGTGCTGCGCAACGGCCGGCTCGTCGGCGAGTACCTCACCAGCGAACTGCCGCAGATCGCGTTGGTGGAGAAGATGATCGGTAAGGAGCTGGACGCCCTGGAGCGCCTCGACGAGGCGACCAGCGGCGGCGACCGGGCGGCCCTCGAACAGGGCACCCCCCTGGTGGCGGCCGACGGGCTCGGCCGGTCCGGTTCCGTCGCGCCGTTCAGCCTCACCATCCACCAGGGCGAGGTGGTCGGCCTGGCCGGCCTGCTCGGCTCGGGGCGTACCGAGGTGGCCCGGTTGTTCTTCGGCGCGGACCGCGCCGATGCCGGCCGGCTCGCCGTGGACGGTGCCCCGGTGGCGATCCGCAACCCGGTGGCCGCCATCGACCGGGACATCGCGTTCTGCTCCGAGAACCGCCGCACCGAGGGACTGGTCGGCGAGCTGTCGGTGCGGGAGAACATCATCCTGGCCATGCAGGCGGCCCGGGGCTGGCTGCGGCCGGTGCCGCGCCGCCGGCAGGACGAACTGGTCCAGCACTGGATCAAGGCGCTGAGCATCCGGCCGGCCGATCCGGAGATGCCGGTGCGCAACCTGTCCGGCGGCAACCAGCAGAAGGTGCTGCTGGCCCGGTGGCTGATCACCGAACCCCGGCTGCTGATCCTCGACGAGCCGACCCGGGGCATCGACATCGGCGCCAAGACCGAGATCCAGCGTCTGGTGGCGCAGCTGTCCGACGGCGGAATGGCGGTGCTGTTCATCTCCGCCGAGCTGGAGGAGGTGCTGCGGCTCAGCCACAAGGTCGCCGTGATGCGCGACCGGCAGCTGGTCACCGAACTCACCAACGACGACAGCCTCGATGCCGCCCGCGTCATGCAGGTCATCGCCAGCGGCAGCTCCCAGGAAGGGTCGGTGCCGGCATGAGCACCGTACGGGCCCGCGCTGCGGGCGTCACCAGCCACCGGCTGTTCTGGCCGCTCGTGGTGCTGGTGCTGCTGCTGGTCGCGAACGCCGTCTACCGGCCGAGCTTCCTGTCGATCGAGCTGAAGAACGGCCACCTCTACGGCAGTCTGATCGACATCGTCCGGCTCAGCGCCCCGCTGATCCTGGTCGCCCTGGGCATGTCCCTGGTGATCGCCACCGGCGGCATCGACCTCTCGGTGGGTGCGGTGGCGGCGGTCGCCGGTGCGGTGGCCTGCCTCTACATCAGCGAGCAGCCCGACCAGAACAGTCTGGGCGTGGTGCTCACCGCGGTGGCGCTCGGCTTCGGGGTGGCCCTGCTGCTCGGTGCCTGGAACGGCATCCTGGTCGCCGGCATCGGCATCCAACCGATCATCGCCACGCTGATCCTGATGGTGGCCGGCCGGGGCCTGGCCCAGTTGATCGCCGAAGGGCAGATCATCACCATCAACAGCGGGCCCTACAAGGTGATCGGGGTGGGGCACCTGCTGACCCTGCCGTTCGCGATCGTCATCGCCCTCGCGGTGACCCTGCTGGTGGCGGTGCTGACCCGGCGTACCGCGCTCGGCATGATCATCGAGTCGGTCGGCGGCAACGCCGAGGCCAGCCGGTTGGCCGGCATCCGTTCCCGGCGGATCACCTTCCTGGTGTACGTGGTGAGCGCCGCCTGCGCGGCCATCGCCGGGTTCATGATGACGGCGAACGTCTCCAGCGCCGACGGCAACGCGGTCGGGCTCTGGGTCGAGCTGGACGCCATCCTGGCCGTGGTCATCGGCGGCACCGCGTTGGCCGGCGGCCGGTTCTACCTCGGCGGCACGGTGGTCGGCGCGTTGCTCATCCAGACCCTCACCACCTCGGTGTACGCCATGAACATCGACCCGCAGACGTCCCTGCTGTTCAAGGCGGTCGTGGTGATCGTGGTCTGTCTCATCCAGGCCCCGGCCTTCCGGGCGCGGTTCCGCCGTCGGCGCAGCGTCCCGGTGACTCCGGTGGAGCCGGTCGGCACAGAGAAGGAGCAGGTTCCGGCATGACCACGACCCCGTTGGCCGCCCGCCCGGGCCGTGCCTGGTGGCGGGTGCCACCCCGGCACGTGCCGGTGCTCGCCACCGCAGCGCTGCTGCTGGTTATGTACTCCATCGGTGTTTCGCAGTACCAGGCGTTCTCCAACATCCAGGTCGTCTTCAACGTCTTCATCGACAACGGCTTCCTGCTGGTCGTCGCGGTGGGGATGACCTTCGTCATCCTCACCGGGGGCATCGACCTGTCGGTCGGGTCGGTGGTGGCGATGACCGCGATGGTGTCGGCCTCCCTGCTGGGCAACGGCCTGCACCCCGCCCTGGTGCTGGTGATCGCGTTGCTGCTCGGCCCGATCCTCGGGTTCGCGATGGGCTGCGTGATCCACTTCTTCGACATCCAACCCTTCATCGTCACGCTGGCCGGGATGTTCTTCGCCCGGGGGGTGTGCACCTGGATCAGCACCACCTCGATCCCGATCACCGACGGGTTCTGGACCAGCGCCGCCCAGCACCGCATCCACCTCGGCGAGAACTTCGTCTCGGTCGGCGCGCTGATCGCCGTCGCGGTGGTGGCCGTGGCGGCGGCCGTGCTGGCGTACACCCGGCTCGGGCGCAACGTGTACGCCATCGGCGGCAACCAGCAGTCCGCGCTGCTGATGGGCCTGCCGGTGGGCCGTACGAAGATCGCGGTCTACACGATCAGCGGCCTCTGCTCGGCGATCGGCGGCATCCTGCTGTCGTTCTACACCCTGTCGGGTGCCCCGCTGATCGCGGTGGGCATGGAGTTGGACGTGATCGCGGCGGTCGTCATCGGCGGCACCCTGCTCACCGGCGGCTCCGGGTACGTCTTCGGCACCCTGCTCGGGGTGCTGGTGCTCAGCATCATCCAGACGTTGATCACCTTTGACGGCACGCTCAACTCGTGGTGGACCAAGATCGTCATTGGTGGCCTGCTGTTCGTGTTCATCCTGCTCCAACGCCTCGTTGGTATCCGTACCAAGTGACCCTCGCCAGTCCCACCGGAAGGCAACGCCCATGACCAACCCATCCCCGGTCGCCGAGGTCTGGTTCCTCACCGGCAGCCAGGGCCTGTACGGCCCGGAGACCCTGCGCCAGGTGGCCGAGCAGTCCCGACGGATCGCCGAACGGCTCGACGCCGACCCGGCCGTCCCGGCCCGGGTGGTCTGGAAGCCGGTGCTGACCTCCAGCGCCGAGATCCTGGCCGTCTGCCGCGACGCCGCCGTGCAGGGTGCGGTCGGGGTGATCGCGTGGATGCACACCTTCTCGCCGGCCAAGATGTGGATCTCGGGGCTGGACGCGCTGCGTACCCCGCTGCTGCACCTGCACACCCAGGCCAACGTGGAACTGCCCTGGTCCGAGATCGACATGGACTTCATGAACCTCAACCAGGCCGCCCACGGCGACCGGGAGTTCGGGTACGTCCAGACCCGGCTCGGTGTCGCCCGCAAGACCGTCGCCGGGCACGTCAGCGACCCCCGGGTCGCCGCCCGGATCGGCGCGTGGACCCGGGCCGCGATCGGGCACGCCGAGATGCGGTCGCTGCGGCTGGCCCGCTTCGGCGACAACATGCGCGACGTCGCGGTGACCGAGGGGGACAAGGTCGAGGCCGAGCTGCGCTTTGGCGTCTCGGTCAACACCTACGGGGTCAACGACCTGGTCGAGGCCGTCGACGCGGTCGCCGACGCGCGCATCGACGACCTGGTCAAGGAGTACGACGACAGCTACCGCCTGGTCGCCGCGCTGCGCTCCGGCGGCGACCGGCACGACTCGCTGCGCTACGCCGCCCGGATCGAGGCGGGGCTGCGCGACTTCCTCGACGCCGGTGGGTTCCGCGCCTTCACCACCAACTTCGAGGACCTGGGCGGGCTGCGCCAGCTGCCCGGCCTGGCCGTGCAGCGGTTGATGGCCGACGGGTACGGCTTCGGCGGCGAGGGCGACTGGAAGACCTCGGTGCTGGTGCGCACGCTCAAGTCGATGTCCGTCGGCACCACCGGTGGCACCTCGTTCATGGAGGACTACACCTACGACCTCACCCCGGGTCGGGAACTGGTGCTCGGGGCGCACATGCTGGAGGTCTGCCCGACCATCGCGGCGGCCACCCCGAACGTCGAGATCCACCCGCTGGGCATCGGTGGCCGGGAGGACCCGGTCCGGATGGTCTTCGACGCCCAGCCCGGCCCGGCCGTGGTGCTCGGCCTGGCCGACATGGGGGAGCGGTTCCGGCTGGTCGCCAACGAGATCGACGTGGTCGCGCCGCCGTACCCGCTGCCGAAGTTGCCGGTGGCGCGGGCGGTGTGGCGGCCCCGGCCGGACCTGGCCGCGTCGGCGGAGGCCTGGCTCACCGCCGGCGCCCCGCACCACACTGTGCTGTCCCAGGCCGTCGGGGTCGAGGAGCTGCACGACCTCGCCGAGATGGTCGGCACCGAACTGGTCGTCATCGACGCCGACACGACCCCCCGCCGGTTCGCCGACGAGCTGCGCTGGAACCAGGCCTACTACCGCCTGGCCCGGGGTTTCTGACCCGCCATGGGCCAGCAGCGGCCCGAACGCGCCGCGGTGATGAGCGACGTCGCGCAACTCGCCGGGGTGTCGCACCAGACCGTGTCCCGGGTGCTCAACAACCACCCGAGCGTTCGGCCGGAGACCCGGGAGCGGGTGCTGCGTGCCGTGCACCAGCTCAACTACCGGCCCAACGCGTTGGCCCGGGGGCTGGCCGGCCGCCGCTCCCGGGTCATCGGCGTGGTCAGCTTCGACACCATCCTGTTCGGCCCGGCGGCCACCCTGCTGGGCATCGAGCGGGCCGCCCGCGCCGCCGGGTACGGCATCAGCATCGTCACCCTGGAGCGGCTGGACCGTAGCGGGATGCGCTCGGCCATCGACGCGCTGACCGAGCAGTCGGTGGCCGGCGTCGTCGTCATCACCCCGATGATGACGGCGTCGGTCGCCGTGCACGGCCTGCCCACCGGGGTGCCCGCGGTGGTGGTCGAGGCCAGCGGGGAACGCGGCGAACTGCCCAGCATCTCCGTCGACCAGGTGGCCGGTGCCCGGCTGGCGGTGCGGCACCTGCTCGACCTCGGCCACGAGACGGTGTGGCACATCGCCGGGCCCCGGGACTGGCTGGAGGCCCGCGACCGGGTCGACGGGTGGCGGCAGACCCTGGAGCAGGCGGGCCGCTGCGTCCCGCCGGTCATCGTCGGCGACTGGAGCCCCCGGGCCGGCTACGAGCTGGGCCAGTCCCTGGTGGAGCGCCCCGACGTGACGGCGGTCTTCTGCGCCAACGACCACCAGGCGCTGGGTCTGCTGCGCGCCCTGCACCAGCGGGGCGCCCGGATTCCCGAAGACGTCAGCGTGGTCGGTTTCGACGACATCCCCGAGGCCGAATACCTCTCCCCGCCACTGACCACGGTGCGGCAGGACTTCGACGAGGTCGGCCGGCGGTGCGTGGCGGCGCTGCTGGAACTCTTCGACGGTGCGGGCGCGGACGCGCCCCGCCCCCAGGTCGAACCGGTCCTCGTCGTCCGTGCGAGCAGCGGCAACCGCCGCCCCTGAGCCACCCCGACCGGTCCCGCCGTGAGCGTGCGGTACCGGCCGTCGGTGTGCGTCCGGCGGCGGGAACGGTCCGGGTGGGTGGGCCGTCCCGGCGGCGTCAACGGGGGTCGACCCGGGCCGCCCGGCCGGTGACGCCGGGGTGACGCGCGCTGCGACAGGGTCGAGCGACGACGCGCCGGTGCAGGTCCCGGCGGTCGGGACCCTCGTCACGGGCAGGCCGTCAAGGAGACTCCATGATCAGGACAATGCTCCGGATCCGCGCGCGCCCCGGTGCCGAACAGGCCGTCCGGTCGGCCTGGCGCACGGCTGCGGCACAGCTCGACGCGCTGCCCGGCAACCTGCGTCGGGACCTGTTCGTGGACGCGCACGACCCGCGTACGTTCGTCATCGCCACCGAGTGGGTCGACGACGACGCCCTGCTCGACTACGAGCGCGGCCCGGTGGCCGCCGGCCTCGCCGACGCCCTGCGTGCCGGGTGCGCGCCGCCCACCGCCGCCGACCGGCGGGTGATGCGCGACCGGCCCGGCGGGCACCCGACGCTCCTGGTGGACGTCGAGGTCACCGTCCCGGCCGCCCGGCTCGCCGAGTTCCACCGCGGCCACGCCGAGGTGACCGCCCGGATGGCCGGGGTCCCCGGCTACCTGCGCGAGGAGCTGCTGCGCGAGCCCGACACCGACGTCCACCACATCTTCGCCGAGTGGCGCACCGAGGCGGAGTTCCACCGCTGGGTGGCCAACCCGGCGCACGCGCGGGAGGAGGCCGGGCCGATCGCGCCGTTCCTGCTCGACTTCCGCCGCCGACTGTTCCACCTCGCGGCTCACCCCGGCACCGACCGGGCAGCCAGTACCGGTAGGGAGACCGACGTGCACACGACAACGGACGTACTCATCGTCGGGGCGGGGCCGACCGGGCTGACCGCCGCCGTCGAGCTGGCCCGGCGCGGCATCGACTGCCAGGTGGTGGAGAAGCGGGCCGCCCCGCCCGGTCAGGCGGACAAGGCCATCGGGGTGCACTGCCGCACGATGGAGATCTGGGCGCAGCAGGGCATCGCGCGGGAGGCGATGGACGCCGGGATCTGGCTCACCGGCAACGTGGTGTTCGTCAACGGCACCCAGACCCACCGGATGAGCTGGGAGCTGCCCGACCTGCCGTACGCGCACCTCGGCCTGCCCCAGTACGAGACCGAGCGGATCCTCACCGAGCGGCTGGCCACCCTCGGCGTACGGCCGCAGCGCGGGGCGGAGCTGACCGGGTTCACCCAGGGCGCGGACGGCGTACTGGCCACCCTGGCGCTCGCCGGGGGCGGCACCCAGACGGTCCGGGCGCAGTACCTGATCGGCGCCGACGGCGCGCACAGCCGGGTCCGTGACCTGCTCGGGTTGACGTTCTCGGGCGGGCTGGGCCGGTTCCCGCAGCTGTTCATGCTCGCCGACGTCGAGGTGAACTGGGACATGCCGCCGGGGCACCTGCTGCGGTTCCTGCACGAGACCGACGGTCAGATGGACGGCATGCTGGTCTGCGTACCGCTGCGCGGTGCGGGCCGGTACCGGATCGCGACCCTCGCGCCACCCCGGTTCTTCGCCCAGACCGGCGGTCGGGACGCCCCGCCCGGGTTCAGCGAGGAGTTGGCCGAGCCGACCCTCGACGACGTGCAGGCGGCGCTTACCCGGCTGGCCCCACCGGGCACCCGGGCGGCGAACCTGCGCTGGTCGTCGGTGTTCCGGATCAGCCACGGCATCGTCGACCGGTACGGCCACGGCCGGGTCTTCGTCGCCGGTGACGCGGCCCACCTGCACCCGCCGGCCGGGGGACAGGGGATGAACACCGGCATCCAGGACGCCTGGAACCTGGCCTGGAAGGTGGCGCTGGCGGCGCGGGGGCTGGCCGCCCCCGGCCTGCTCGACAGTTACGAGGCCGAACGTCGCCCGGAGGGCGAGGAGATCGTCGGCCGGGCGGTTCGGATGGCGTTCACCGACGAACTGGACCGTGCCGACCTGGAACGGCAGTTCCGCCAGGAGATGTCGCTGCTGCTCAGCTATGCCGACAGCCCGCTGGTCGGGGAGTGCGTGACCGACCCGGAGGGGCTGCGCGCCGGCCCGCGCCCCGGTGAGTGCGCCCCCGACCTGGGCGGGTTGACCCGGCGGGGGGTGGGGCACCCGTTGCGGCTGCGCGAGCTGACCGGCGGCACCCGGCACACCCTGCTGGTCTACGCCGACGCCTCGGCCGAACCGGCGGCGGTGGCGGCCGTGTCGGGGCTCTGCGCCGACGTCCGTGCCCTGACCCGGGGTGAGGTCGACGCGTACCTGCTGATCAGCCCGGACGCCGACGACCCGGGGCTGCTCGCGCCGCCGGTGCTGCGCGACGCCGGGGGTGAGTTCCGCGCCCGGTACGGGGTGACCGGCACCGCCCTGTACCTGATCCGCCCGGACGGGCACGTCGGCTTCCGCAGCCAACCGGTCGACGCCGACGCGCTGCGCAAGAACCTGCACCTGGTGTTCGGGGGTGCGCGATGACGGCGGTGCGCACGGTGCTCGCGATGCGGACCCGGGAGGGTTGCGCGGAGCGGTTCGAGGCGGAGTGGCTCTCGGCGGCGGCACAGATCCGGCTGCTCGACGGGTGCCTGCGCCAGGACCTCGTCCGCGACGCCGACGACCCGCGCAGCTATCTGATCATCAGTGACTGGGTGGACCGGGAACGGTTGGACGCCTTCGGCCGCAGCGAACACCGTGACCGGCTGCTGCGGGTGGTGCGGGACCTGCGGGAATCCGCCGAACGGCACACCTACCAGGTGCTGCACAGCATGCCCAGCGCACCCGAGGAGACCAGATGACCGAGCCGGTACCCGCCGCGCAGCTCTACACCGACCAGTTCGCCGTCGACCCCTACCCGTCCTTCGCCCGGCTGCGGGCCGACGCCCCGGTCTGCCCGGTCAGCTCGCCCCGGTTCGACTCGTACCTGCTCACCCGGTTCGACGACGCGCGGGCGGCGCTGACCGACCCCCGGCTGTCCAAGGACCTCTACGGACCCGGCCAGCACTACCTGCAGCTCTTCGGCCCGAACTCCGAGGCGTTGAACCGCAACATGCTCAACGCGGACCCGCCGGAGCACACCCGGTTGCGCCGGATGGTGTCGCAGGCGTTCGCGCCGCGTCGGATCGAGGCGTTGCGCCCCCGGGTACGGCAGATCGTCGACGACCTGATCGACGGGTTCGTCGCGCAGGGTCGGGCCGAGCTGATGCACGACTTCGCGATCCCGCTGCCGATGGTGGTGATCTGTGAGCTGCTCGGGGTGCCCCGGGCCGACCAGGAGCGGGTGCTGGACTGGACCCAGGTGATCCGGACCTCGGGGTCGGCGCGGCGACCCCCGGCGCAGGAGCGGGCGGCGGTCGGCGAGGCGCAGGTACGGCTGCACCACTACCTGGTGGAGCTGGTGGCCGCCAAACGGGTGGTCCCGGCCGACGACATGATCAGTGCGCTGATCGACGCCTGCGACCAGGACGGCCGGCTGTCCGAGGCGGAGCTGGTCACCACCACCTTCCTGCTGCTGTTCGCCGGGCACCAGACCACCGCCGACTTCCTGGGCAACGCGACGGTGGCCCTGCTGACCCACCCCGACCAGCTCGACCTGCTGCGCGACACCCCGGACCTGCTGCCCTCGGCGATCGAGGAACTGCTGCGCTTCGACGGCCCGCTGCCGGTGGCCAGCCCTCGGGTCGCCACCGAGGACGTCGAATACCAGGGGGTACGCATCCCGGCCGGGTCGATCGTCGGGGTGGTGCTCAACGCCGCCAACCACGATCCGGCGCACTTCGTCGACCCGGACCGGCTGGACCTGCGCCGGGTCCGTGGCCCGCACCTCGGTTTCGGCCACGGCGTGCACTACTGCCTCGGGGTCTCCCTGGCCCGGATGGAGGCCCAGATCGCCCTGGCGGCACTGCTGCGCCGGTTGCCCGGGCTGCGCCTCGGGGTGCCGCCCACCGAGCTGCGCCGGTTGCCGGCGGCGTCCCCGTTCCGGGGGCTGCTGGAGCTGCCGGTCCGGTTCACCGCCTCCGCCCCGCCGGTGTCGTACCCGCCGGCCAGTCGCCCCCGTCCCACCGAGCCGACCCGTACCGTCTGATCCCCGAGGAGTTCCGATGACCTTCCGCAACGTGATCGTCTGTTCCATGGTGCCGGGCAGCGAGCAGACCGTCGCCGACGTGTTCGGGTACTACGACCGGACCACCCGGCCGCAGGACCTGGGCGTGGTCGGGCGGACCCTGCTGTCGTTTCACGGCCTCTACATCCACCTGATCGAGCGCGACGCGGACCCGAAGGTGACCGGGCAGACCCGGGGCCTGCCCGCCTTCCAGCAGATCGCCGAGCAGATCGCCCCGTACGTGACGCCCTACCCGAGGGACTGGAAGAACCCGTCGGACTCGGTGGCGAAGGAGTTCTACTCCTGGGCGCCGGCCGAGCCGCCGGCCGACGCGGGCGAGCCGAGCCGGACGGTCATCGTGGCCCGGATCAAGCCCGGTGCGGAACCCACCGTCGCGCAGATCTTCGCCGAGTCCGACGCCGGCCCGCTGCCCGCCATGATGGGGGTCACCGGGCGGTGGCTGTACTCGATCGACGACGTCTACCTGCACGTGCTGGAGCGCGTCGGCGAGCCGTTCGACGGCGCCGTGGAGCAACGCCACGACCAACCGGTCTTCGCCAAGATCATGGACGATCTCAGCCCGTACATCAGCCCGTTCGACCCGGACACCTGGGGCAGCCCGCTCGATGCCGTGGCCACCGAGTTCTACCGGTGGCGGGCGCAGGACTGACCCGGGCCGACCAGCGGGGGTCCGACCGCGCGGACCCCCGCTGGTGTCGGCCTCAGCCGGTGGGCAGGGTCGCCCAGCCCCGGTTGAAGGTCAAGCTGTCGTCGTCCGGCCGGTAGTTGCGCTCGATGTTGCCGGCGGCGTCCACCGAGAACCAGTGCACCTTGGTGCCGGCCGGGACGGTCAGCGTCTCGCCCCCCTCCCGGATGCCCGCCGAGGCGTACAGGGTGGAGTCGAACGTCGGCCGGGAGCCGTCGAGGGTGTAGAACACCGCCGCCGGCTCGCTGGTGTCGAACCGGACGCTGACGGTGCCCTCGGTGGCGCTCGGCGTGACCGCCAGGGTGCTGGTCGGGCGTTTCTTGTCCTTGTCGAAGTCCCGGGCCACCCGCAGCAGCTCGACCAGGCCGTTGCTGAACTCCATGGTCTCCTGGTGCGCCTCGTCCCAGGTGGGCTGGAAGCTGGTGCCCACCTCGAAGTTCCAGGCGTAGATGCCGTACTTGTACCACAGCATGTCGCCGGAGTTGCCCGCCGCCGAGTACAGCACGTCGGAGATCGGGCCGGTCCGGGCCGGGGTGACCGCCATGTTGCGGTGCCGCTTGATCGCGGTGAGGATGCGCGACGACGCGCCCCAGAAGAACGACTCGTCGGCCAGCGTCGGCCGGGCGCGGAGATCCGGCCCGGGGTGGCGTACGCGCCCGGCGACCACATGAAGTAGTTGCCGGAGGAGTGCAGGTTCATCGAGAACTTCATGTTGGGCCGCTGGGCCAGCCAGTCGACGTTGCGGTTCTCCGGCTCGGACAGCTCACTCGGCCCCGCGTAGGTGTCACCGGTGCAGCTCGCCGACGCCCCCGAGTAGCCGTCGAAGAGGCTGTACTCGGTGTAGTTGCGGTTGTTGTCCACCCCCCACGAGTTGCGGGCCAGCGCGTCGGTGGCGCCGCCCGGGGCACAGTGGTTGGTCATGTTGCGTCGCTGCGAGGCGTAGTCGTAGAACGAGTAGTGCCCGCCGTCCGGGTTGATCGACGGCACGATCCAGATGTCCAGGGTGCGCAGCAGCTGCTTGGTGTTCTCGTCGGTGGCGTGGTTGCGCAGCAGCCGCTCGGCGGTCTCGATGGTCACCAGCGGCGGGACCCACTCGCGGGCGTGCTCCTGGGCGTAGGCGAGCACCCCGGTGCGGGAGCCGTCGCGGTACTTGCCGATCCGGATGGCGTACACCGGGTGCGGGTCGCGGGAGACCCCCGCCGGTGCCTTCAGGTTGTCCGACAGCGGCGTCGGCGCGACCGGCGTGACCACCCCGGCGCCGGCGTCCCCCCGATAGGTGTACGCCGTGACCAGCGCACCCGCCTCGGCCGTCAGCGCCGCGGCGACCTGGGCGGCGGTGCTGGTCACCACCCCGGTGGCGTCGGTGGCCAGGCTGACCCGGATAGCCTTGCCGGTCACCGTGACCGTGAGCGGCCGGTCGGCGGCGCCCGGGTCGGCCAGTTCGACGGTGAGGTCGTTGCCGCCCTCGTGCCCCCAGGCGAGCGAATCGACCGCGACCCGGGTGGCGTTGGTCCCGCCGAGCACGACCTGGGCCTTACGCCGGTACCCGTTGGTCTGGTAAGGCAGCTTCACCACCTCGGCGAGCTGCGGGTAGGCGTCGGCCAGCCGCTTGATCCGGTCGTACAGCTCGGTCGGGGTGAGGTAGCTGGTGACGAAGTCCTTCTGGTATCCGGGGCCCTCCGGGCTGTCGGCCGGGATGGGCAGCCACTCCTTCACCTCGGCGACCGCCACGTCCCCGGTGGGGCTGGTGATCTGGATGCGCTGCGGCCGGGCGGTGACGGCGGCGGCGCCCCGGTGATAGAGGTAGACCCCGGCGTCGACGAACCGGGAGATGTTCTGGGTGCCGCCGGAGCCGATCTCGGTGCCGGGGCCGCTGTCGCGGGCCACGGTCAGCGTGCTGGTGGAGGTCTGACCCTGGGCCCACTTCGCCTCCACCGAGAGCACCTGGTTGGTGCCGGAGGTGTAGTAGTCGGCCCGGATGATCTTCACGTCGGAGGCGGCGGCGCTGCGCTGCAGGGTCGCCGTGTACGCCCGGTTCTCGGCCTGGTGGGCGGCGATCGTCGCGTCCCGCTCGCTGACCCGCTGCGCGGAGTCGGCCGCGTCGTGCAGCACGGCACCGACCCGGTAGCCCCTCCGCTTGAGCGCGGCGACCTCGGTCGGGGTGACCACGGCGTGCACCACGATGCCCTGCGCGGTCTGGGTGACATGGTGGTCGAGGTCGACCCCGGTGGCGACCAGCTCGTCCAGCGCAGCGGTGCCGTCGACCACCACCTCCACCACGTCGGCCTGCTCGTCGGCGGAGCGTTCGAGCCCGATCGGGGCGTCGGCCTCCCGGTCGGGCGGGGCGGCGGTGCCGGCGGTCGCCGGGCCGGCGAGCAGCAGTAACGCCACGCCGGCAGCCGTGGCGGCGGGTAGCCGCCGCCAGCGGCGGGGCAGTGCGGAACGAGACATCTCGGGCCACCTTTCCTGGGGGTGCACGACGGGCCGACGGCGCGCGGCAGCGCCCGCCGTCGGGCGGGGTACGAGACGGGGAGGTCGGACGCCGACAGTCGGGCGACGGTGGGCGGCCGGTCATGACGTCGACCCGCCGCAGGACGGGGGACACGGGGTGTCTCCCGGACGCGCGGCGGCGACGGACCGGCGCCGATCCGGTCTGCGTGACGGGCGGGGGGCGTACCTGGTTACGGTCGGTCCTGGGGGCATTGCCGATCGGTGCGCCCATCCTGGCCGTACCCGCTCGGATCTGTCAATGATCTGTCCGGCCGGACACGGGCTGTCACAGTGCGGCGGTGCGGGTGTCCTGTCCCGACGGTCGCCGGGCGGCCGGCACGGTCAGGACGGGGTGCGGTAGTGGCCGGTGAGTCGGCCCAGCTTCATCGCCAGGTGCAGGCACAACCGTTCGTTGCCGTCCTTGAGGTCGGTGTCGGCGAGCTGCTCGACGCGTTGCAGCCGGTAGTAGAGGGTGGTCCGGTGCAGCCGCAGCTTCTCGGCCGTGGCGTGGGCGTTGCCGGCCAGGTCGAGGTAGGCCTCCAGGGTCTCCAGCAGCACCTGGTGGGCGTCGTCGCGCAGCAGCCGCTCCAACCCGGGGTGCACCCCGGCGACGTCGAGGTGCCGCGCGTCCAGCTGCGACAACACCCGGTAGATGCCCAGGCCGGCCCAGGAGACCACCCGGCCGAGCGCCGGCAGTTGGACACCGACCCGGGCCGCCTGCACCGCCTCCCGGTACGACTGCACCGCGTCGGCCAGCCCCGGGCGGGACTGACCGATCCCGGTCACCGTGCGCTCCACCGAGGACAGCCCCCGGGTCGCCTGCCCCAGCGCCTCGTCGAGGTGCCCGGCGGCGATTTCCGGGGTGGGCCGGCCGGCGATCCGACCACCGCAGATCAGCAGCACCCCGTGGTCGGGCCAGACCATGTGCAGCGACTCGCGTACGCCGAGCCACCGGCGGGTCGCCACCAGTGCCTGTTCCAGCGCGATCCGGGCCATCTCGTCGGGGTGCCGCCCGGTGACGGGGGCGAGTTGGGCCACCACCGCAGTGGTCGTGCCGTCACCGGCGACCGTGCCCTCCTCCAGCAGGGCACGCACGGCGTGCGCACGGGCCTGCGCGCTCTCCACCAGCAGGGTCCGGGTGGCCTCGGACTCCCGCTGCGAGGCCAGCTCACCGAGCAGGTTCTCCCGGTAGAGGGCCAGCGACAGGTCGGTGAAGGCACCGGTCGCGGTGGCGATGTCCGCGTCGGTCATCGACCCGTCGTCGTCGATGAACCAGACGAAACCGAGCAGCAGGTCGTCGTGCCAGATCGGCACGCAGACCCGGGGGAGCAGGTCGAGGGCCACGTCGGCGGGGGTACGCACCGGCTCGCGGGCGGTGAGCACACCCATCCGGCGGAACCAGGCGATCACCTCCGGGGTGGTCTGCCGGCGCAGGATCGACATCCGGCGTACCTCGTCCATCGGCCCGTCGTGTTCGCTGTAGACGACCACCCGCTGCCGCCGGTCCTCGATGAGGGCGGGACGCCCCACCCGGGCGGCGACGGCGTCGACTATGCGCTGAAGCTCACCGTGCATGGATCTCCCCTGGTTGGCTGCGCGGCAGGGGGTGCGACAGCCGGTGCCCTACCCTGTGCGGCCGGTGGGCCTGTGCGCAAGGTCCACCGCGGATATACCGACAAAAGGACGGCCCCCACGGCGACTGTTCCGGCAATTGTCCGAAGAGCCACGGCGATCGACGATCGTAGGGTTCCACCTGCGGTGGGCAGCGGGCCGCCGGCGCGTAGGAGGGAACGCCCGAGTGACAGCTGGTAGGCCCTGGCGGGGGGTGCTGGTCGCCATCACCACGCCGTTGCGTGACGACCTCGGCGTCGACTTCGACCGGCTCCAGGAGCACGTGCGGTGGCTCGCCGAGGCGGGCTGCCACGGGGTGACGCCGTGTGCGTCGGTGGGGGAGTACCGGGCGCTGTCCGACGACGAGCGGGCCGACGTGGTACGGGCGACGGTGCAGGCCGCGCCACCCGGCTGCGCGGTGCTGCCCGGCGTCGGCGGGTACGGCAGCCGGCAGTCCCGTCGTTGGGCGGAGCAGGCCGCCGCCGCCGGGGCCGCCGGGGTGCTCGCCCCACCCCCGGACGGCTACCCCGCAGGCGACGCCGACGTGGTCGCCCACTACCGGGAGGTGGCCGCCGTCGGCCTGCCGGTGGTGGCCCACAACGACCCGTACGACACCCGGGTGGACCTGACGCCGGAGCTGCTCGCCCGGGTCGCCGAGACCGACGGGATCGTCGCGGTCGAGGAGTTCTCCGGTGACGTGCGGCGGGTGCACCGGATCAGGGACCTCTGCCCGCACGTGGACGTGCTGGCCGGCGCGGACGACGTGCTGCTCGAACTGGTGCTGTGCGGGGCCCGGGGCTGGGTCTCCGGCCTGTCCAACGCGCTGCCCCGGCAGGCCCTGCGGCTCTACGACCTCTGTGTCGCCGGGGATCTGGCCCGGGCGTTGCCGCTCTACGCCGAGCTGCACCCGGCGTTCGGTTGGGGCTCCCGGCCGGAGGCGGTGCAGGCCATCAAGCTGGCGATGGACTGCGCCGGACGGTTCGGCGGCCGGTGTCGCCCGCCGCGCGGTCCGCTGCCGCCGCCGGCCGTCGCCCGGTTGCGCCGGGACCTGGTCCGGGCCCTGTCGGTCACCGTCGATCCGGTCGTCGACGGTCGTCCCCGGTGAACCACCCCGGCCGGCGGGGCCGGTCGACGGGCGGGTCGGGCGGGTGGACCGGGCGGGTCGGGGAGGTCCCGGCGGACGCTGGTGGCCCGCCGTGACCCGACGCGGGTCCTTCAGGTGTCGGAAGCGGCCGGCCCACCTGCCGACATCTGCACGGTGACCGGCCCCGGCCCGTCCTCCTAGATTCGCTGCGCGGCCCAGTGACAGGTGCCCCGGCAGCCACCCCCCGCCGACACCGGACCGGACGCCGTGTCCCTCCCGACGAGAGGTGAACCTGTGCACCGTGTTACCCGCAACAAACCCCGACTGAGGCGTTCCGTGCTGGCCGCGGTGCTGGCCGGCACGCTGGTGGTGACCGGCGCGGCGCAGGCCGCCGCGGCCCCGGCCAATCCGGCCGGCGGCACCGCGCCGTTCCAGGTCCTCGACCCGCAGGCCTGGCAGAACCCCGACACCATGACCTGGGACGACTACCAGGCGGTGCCGGGTAAGAACTGGGCCGACCCGAGCGTGCGGGGCGCGATCCGCAACTTCAAGATCGCCCTGGTCGCGCTCGACTATCCGGACCAGACGTTCGCGGTGTCCCAACGGGCCCGCTCGACGGTCTTCGGCAACCCCCAGTCGGTCGCGGCCAACATCCCCCGCGCCGACGTGCCGAAGTTCTACCAGGACTTCCTCAACACCCCGAACACCCTGAACAAGGGGCACACCCTGCACGAGTACTGGATGCAGGACTCCAACGGGCGCTACGGCGTGGACCTGGCCGGGTTCGGGCCGTACCAGCTGCCGGCGAAGTCCTACCAGTACGGGCTGGACAACAGCTTCAACCCCGGCGCCTGCCCGGGCGGGGAGGCCTGCAACAAGAACATCCGCACCGACGGGCTGGGCGCGTGGCGGGCGGCGGTCGGTGACGAGGTCGCCAACCAGTACGAGCTGGTCTTCATCCTCAGCGCCGGGCAGGACGAGTCGTCCACCTGGCAGGAGTTCGGGCAGATGATCTTCCAGAACAAGGAGGACGTGCCGGACTCCTGGGGCCCGCCGGACCCCAACCTGCCGAACTGGGCCAAGACCCGCTACGTCGAGTGGACGTCCTGGAAGGCGGCGGCGACCCTGTGGCCCAACGCCGGTTCCGGCTCGTCCACCCAGGGGGAGAGCTCCGGCATGGGGGTGTACGCCCACGAGCTGACCCACCTGCTCGGCATCGGCGACAACTACAACAACCCGTACGGCGAGCCGTTACGCCGGGCGTACACCGGCATCTGGAGCATGATGTCGCGGGGCTCGTTCAACGGCCCCGGTGGCCCGCACACCCGCTGGCAGATCCCGCCGACCAACGGTGGCTCGATGGGGTCGTTGCACACGGTGCGGGACAAGCTCAAGATCGGCCTGCTCGGTGAGGAGCACGTGCTGCGGCTGTCCCGGGAGGCGTTGGCCTCCTCGGGCCTGGTCACCGCCCAGGTGACCGCCCGCGCGGTCGATGCCGGCCCGAAGGGGCTGACCGGCGTGAACATCGCGCTGAACAAGGACCTCGCGCCGGCCTGCACGGTCGCCACGAACCCGCTGTGCGACGGCGGCAGCTTCAACAACTACACCGTCGAGGTCGTCGACCGGATGGGGGCCGACTCGTTCACCCCGGACCGGGGTGTGCTGCTGAGCAAGACCAAGAACGCCGACAGCGCGCCGTTCCAGTGGGTGGTGGACGCCAACCCGCAGGACATCGACATGATCGACTTCTACCGGCCGGACGGCACCCCGCAGAAGATCACCATGGGTGACTACCGGCAGCTCTCCGACGCGCTGTTCCACGCCGGGGCGGACACCGGCAGCCAGTACGAGTACGTCGACGAGGCCAACCGGCTGCACTTCTACGTCATCGACCTCAAGCGGGACGCCGCCGGCTCGCTGTCGTACACGGTGGCGGTGCGGTCGCTGGACGGCACCGGGGGGCCGAGCAGCCACGGCGTGACGCTGGGCAAGGGCGAGGTGACCAGCACCGGCAAGCCGACGAACCGGGGTGTGACCTGCTCGTTCGAGCTGACCAACACCGGCGCGTACTCCGCCGGTGGGCAGCAGCACCCGGAGGACGTGACCGCGTACCTCAAGTCGGACGTCTACCGGCTCTCGACCGAGGTGGCCGGCAAGGGCTGGCGGACCTGGCTGCCCAACCCGCTGGCCACCGCCCAGTTCGGCAAGTCCACCACCGTCCGGGTGTCGGTGGGGGCCACCGCCGCCGCCGCGGACACCGGTTTCGTCAAGCTCACCGCGACCTCGGAGAGCGACCCGTCGAAGACCGTGACGAAGCAGTGCCGGGTGGAGAAGTCCTGACCGGGATCGATCGTCGCGTCGGGTCCGGGACGGCACACGCCGCCCCGGGCCCGACGCACGGGTGGGAGGAGACGACGTGCGGCTGTCCACGGGTGCCCGGCGCGGCACCGGCGCGCTGCTGACCCTGCTGTCGGCCGGGGCGACGCTGCTGGCCGGGGCGACCGGCTGTGCCGGCACCGACGGCGGACCGGAGGCGGTCACCCCGACCACCGTCCGGGTCCTGGTCCGTGACATCAACATCCGGGCCGAGGGTGTGGACTGCGCCGGCACCGGGCCGTACCTCTACTTCCACCACCGGGCGCCGTTCCGGGTGCTCGACCCCGACGGGGCGGCCCTGGTCACCGGGACCCTGCCGGCGGGCACGGCGGTGGCCGCGTTCGCCGAGGACCTCGAGGTGGAACGGGTGCCGACCTACTGCGAGTTCGCGGTACCGGTGCAGGTGCCGCAGCGGGCCGGGTACCGGCTGGAGGTGGCCGGCCGGCCCGCGCTGGAGCTGACCCCGGACAGCAGCGAGGGGCCGGCGCTGGTGGCGGTGGTGCCGGCATGAGGCGGCTGCTCGCGGCGCTGCTGGCGGTGCTGGTGCTGGCCGGCTGCTCCGCCGGGCCGACCGGGGAGACCGCGCCGGTGCTCGCCGGGGGCGCGTCCACGTTGCCCGGTCCGGTCCCCGCCGACCTGGCGTTGCGCCCGCCCCCCGGCACCGCCCCGGCCGCCCCGCGTTCACCGGTGCGCTCACCGACGGCACCCCGCTCACCGCCGCCGGGCTGTGGGCGGACCGGCCGGTGGTGTTCACCTTCTTCAGTTCCTGGTGCACCACCTGCGTCGCCCGGCAGGACGCGCTGAGCGAGCTGGCCCGCCGCCACCGGGACCGGGTGGTCTTCGTCGGGGTGGCCGGCGCGGACCAGGCCGACGAGTTGCAGGACTACCTGCGTACGCACCGGGTGGAGTACCCGGTCGTGGTCGACGAGCAGCAGACCGTCTGGCGGTCGTACGCGGTGCGGGAGCCACCGGCCGTCGTGCTGGTCGCCAAGGGCGGTGCGTTGCTGCGGGGCTGGCCGGGCGGGTTGGACGCGGCGGCGCTGGAGCAGCGGTTGGAGGAGCTGGTGCTGGCCGGTTCCGGATAACGGGCCGGGTCACCCGCTCGGGGGAGTGGCACGCCGGCCGGTGCCGCAGCGGTCCACGGCGACGCGTCGGGCACGGTGTCGAGGCGCGTCGGGCACGGTGTCGATTCGATGGTGGGGTCGACACCGTGCCCCGCGCCGTGTCCGCCTGCCCGCCTCCCGGGGCGCCGTCGCTGTTCGCGCTGGTGGGGGTCGGGGAATCGACCGGGGAGCCGGGTCTGGGCGGCCGTTCGGGCAGGGTCTCCGACCGTCGAGAACTTTTGTTTAGACGTGCAAAAGTTTCTCCGTTCGAGGTCTATCTTTAGCCGTCAGCCACCGTTAGTGTCCGGTTCACGGACGTAACACGGCTGACATCCCCCCTTGATCGACCAGTCATCCACCGGGCCACGCGTATTCGGCGGCGCAGGTCCTTACCGACCCTCCCAGCAGGACTCGCACGTCTCCGTGGCCGCAGGGCCACCCTCGAAAGGTGGAAATTGTGAACGAGGAACAACGCCGTTTGGCCGCCGACCCGCAGTACCGTGCCCAGGTCACCCGTCGTCGGCTGCTCGCCGCGTCGGCCGGCGCCGCCGCCGTCCTCGGCGCGGCCGGACTGCCGGTGCTCCAGACCAAGGGCCCGGCCCGCGCGGACGGCAAGTGGCGGGTCGACCCGCTCATCCCGACGCAGAACCGCGGCATCATCCTCTACAGCGTCCGGGACCGGATCTCCGCCGCCCCCGACGACAGCGGCGTGCCCTACGGCTTCGAGCGGGTGCTCGCCAGCCTGGCCGAGATGGGCTACAAGGAGATCGAGTTCGCCGGCTACAACCAGCACACCTCGATCCTGGGCCGGCAGATCACCCCGACCGAGATCCGCAAGATCCTGGACGACAACGGCCTCGTCGCCAACGGCACCCACACGTCGATCAACGCGGCCACCTTCCAGCAGCAGCTCGACATCGCCGAGGAACTCGGCATGAAGAACATCGGCACCGGCAGCGACCCGACCAACAGCGCCTACCAGGCCGACTGGGACGCCGCCGCCGACCTGTGGAACGAGCTGGGCCGGCAGGCCAAGGAACGCAAGATGCGTCTCTACACCCACAACCACGACGTGGCCTACTCGTTCCTGCTCGACAGCGGCCCGCTGGACGCCAACGGCAAGCCGACCCGCTCCTCCGGCGTGCGCCGGCTGGAGTACTTCTTCGCCAAGACCGACCCGAAGTACGTCTACTTCGAGTGCGACATCTACTGGGCGTACGTGGCCCGGTTCAAGCACACCAAGTACACCAACTCCGCCGGCCAGCAGAAGACCTCGCTGTTCGACCCGATCCTCAACGTGGCCCGGCGTACCAAGCGGTTCCCGCTGTTCCACGCCAAGGACGGCAACCGCAACAGCACGCTGGCCAACGGCTACGAGATGATCCCGCTCGGTGAGGGCGACATCAACTTCCAGCAGTTCTTCGAGACCATCGGCGAGTCCGAGTTCCACCACGCCAACTGGGAGATGGACACCGCCCCCGGCGGTGCCGCCAACCCGGGCCAGTCGCTGGACTTCGCCCGGCTCAGCTACGCCAACATGGCCGACCTGACCATCTACCGCAACGACTGACCGCCCCCGACGGCCGGTTACCGGCCGCAGCTGGGCACCGACCGGCGGTTCGCACCACCGTCGGCGGCTCCCGGGTGGCGGTCGCGTCCCCTGACGCGACCGCCACCGCCCGGACGCCGTCGCTTTCCGACCGCCACGCCCCGACCCCGCCCCGGCAGACCCGGGCAGGATGTCGGCACGGTCCCCGGGCGGTACGCCCCCGCAGGCCCCGCCCGCCACCACGTCACCTCTTCCGACCCGTACCCCGGGCCGCGATGCCCCGTGCCCGCAGCACGGGCCGCGCCCCCGGACCGTGCGGCAGCTCACCGGTCGGCGAACCACCCCGGGGCAGGGACGGCGTCGTCCCGCCCCACCGGAGAGCCAGGCGCAGCACCACGACACCCCGGGTGGCCCCGGCACCCGCCCGGAGCAGGTAGCACATCGTCCCCCACCGGAGGAACCAGATGGCAAGATCGGTACACCGATGGCTCGCCGCGATCGCAGGGGTCGGGATCGTCGTCCCGCTCGCCGCGACCGCCCCGGCGTTGGCCCAGCCGGCCCAGGACCAGACAAGCGTCCTGGTGTTCACCAAGACCGACGGTGAGCGTCACCCGTCGATCGACAAGGGCGTCAACGCGATCCGCACCCTGGGCAACGGCAACGGCTTCACCGTCGACGTCACCCAGAACGCGACCGCCTTCTCCGACGACAACCTGGCCAGCTACGGCGCGGTCGTCTTCCTCAACACCACGGGCGACGTGCTCAACGGCGGCCAGGAGGCGGCCTTCGAGCGCTACATCCGCAACGGTGGTGGCTACCTCGGCGTGCATGCCGCGGTCGAGGCCGAACCATCGTGGACGTTCTACCGCGACATCGTCGGCACCACCGTGGCCGGTACGGCGTCGAGCGGGTCGGCGACCATCGACGTGGCCGACCGGGCGCACCCGGCGAGCAAGCCGCTCGCCCGGCAGCTCACCCTCAACGACCAGTGGTACAACTTCACCACCAACGTCCGGGGCACCGCGCACGTGTTGGCCACGGTGGACGAGAAGTCCTTCACCGGCGGCACCATGGGCTTCGACCACCCGATCTCCTGGTGCAAGGACTTCCAGGGCGGCCGGTCGTTCTACACCGGACTCGGCGACTCCGCCGACACGTACGCCAACGGGGCGTTCCGCAAGCACCTGCTCGGCGCGATCCAGTGGTCGGCCGGCATGGTCCAGGGCGACTGCGGTGCGACGGTCAAGGCCAACTACGAGAAGGTCATCCTCAACGACGAGCCGGGCGAGCCGATGACCCTGTCGGTGCTGCCCGACGGCCGGGTGCTGCACAACACCCGGGCCGGCGAGATCCGGCTCTACGACCCGAAGACCGGCGCGAGCCCGGTCATCACCACCCTCCCGGTGTACCAGCACGACGAGGACGGCCTCCAGTCGGTCACCGTCGGCCCGGACTTCGCCACCGACAAGTGGGTCTACGTCTACTACGCGCCGAAGCTCGACACCCCCATCACCGACGCGCCGGTGACCAGCACCGACCCGAGCGCGTGGGACGCCTACAAGGGACACAACCAGCTCTCCCGGTTCAAGTGGGTGGAGGAGCCGACCCCGCACCTGGACCTGGCCAGCGAGCAGAAGATCATGAAGGTCGACACCGACCGGGGCGTCTGCTGCCACGTCGCCGGTGAGATCAAGTTCGACGGCAAGGGGCTGCTCTACCTGGTCACCGGCGACGACACCAACGCCGGCGGCTCGGACGGCTTCACCCCGATCAACGAGTCGCCTACCCAGGGGCCGGGCTACGACGCGCAGCGTTCCGCCGGCAACACCAACGACCTGCGGGGCAAGGTGCTGCGGATCAAGGTGAAGGCGGACGGGTCGTACAGCGTCCCGGCCGGCAACCTCTTCCCCGAGGCCGAGGACCGCGACGACAAGACCCGCCCGGAGATCTTCCTGATGGGCCTGCGCAACCCGTTCCGCTTCGACGTGGACTCGCGGGGCTTCGTCTACATCGGTGACTACTCGCCGGACTCGCAGGTGCCGAACGCGGCCCGGGGGCCGGAGGGCACCGGGCGGTGGATCGCCGCCAACAAGGCAGGCAACTACGGCTGGCCGTACTGCTACTCGCCGACCCTGCCGTACATCGACTACGACTTCGTCACCAAGCAGTCCAAGGGTGCGTTCAACTGCGCCGCACCGGTGAACGACTCGCCGCGCAACACCGGCCGTCGGGTCCTCCCGCCGGTGCAGGACCCGCAGCTCAACTACACCTTCCGGGCCACCACCACCTGCGCCGAGGCGTACCTGAGCACCCCGCCCGGCACCTGTGAGTTCCAGTGGCCGGTGCTCGGCACCGGGGGCGTCGGCCCGATGGGCGGCCCGGTCTACAAGTACGACGCGGCGCTGGCCTCCGAGACCAAGTTCCCGGAGTACTACAACGACGCGGTGGTCTTCGGGGAGTTCACCCGGGACAAGATCTACATGATGCGCACCAACGGCAGCGGCAAGCTGGTCGGGGTGGAGCAGTTCCTGCCGGGCTTCGTCTTCGACAACCCGATGGACATGGAGTTCGGCCCGGACGGCAGCCTCTACCTGCTGGAGTACGGCGACGGCTTCTTCCGGGCCAACCCGGACGCCGCGCTGTCGGTGATCCGCTACGCCAAGGGCACCCGGGCGCCGGTGGCCGAACTGAAGGCCAGCCCCACCTCGGGTGCGGCACCGCTGACCGTGCAGTTCTCCGCCGAGGGCTCCTACGACGCGGACCCGGGCGAGACCATCACCTACGCCTGGGACTTCGACGGCAACGGCAGCACCGACTCGACCCAGCGGGACGCGTCGCACACCTACACCACCGTCGGGGTGTTCACCGCCAAGCTGACGGTCACCGACACCAGCGGCAAGACGGCGGTGCTCACCCGCGAGATCACCGTGGGCAACACCGCGCCCACCGTGAAGGTCACCTCGCCGCTGTCCGGCACGTTCTTCAACTGGGGTGACACCGTGCCGTGGACGGTCACCGTGACCGACCCCGAGGACGGCCCGATCGACTGCAGCCGGGTCACGGTCTCGTTCGTGCTCGGCCACGACACCCACGGCCACGGCATGAGCGACGCCAACGGCTGCTCCGGCTCGTTCGAGACCCCGGCCGACGGCGCCGACCACGCCGGTGGCTACCTGTACGGCGCGATCAGCGCCACCTACACCGACAAGGGCGCCAACGGCCAGCCGGCGCTGTCCTCGCTCGACCAGATCGTCCTGCAGACCTTCCGGCAGCAGGCCGAGTTCGCCCAGGTCCAGCAGGGCGTCACCCTGGCCAACACCACCGACGCCGGTGGCGGCCAGCACGTGGCCGGCATCGACAGCGGTGACCACATCGCGCTCGACCCGATCAACCTGGGCGGGATCGACAAGATCACCTTCCGGTACGCCGGTGGCTCCACGGCCACCGTCGGAACCCCGCGCGGCATCGTCGAGCTGCGGCTCGACTCGCCGACCGGTGCGCTGGTGACCAGCGCGACGCTCAACGCGACCACCGGCACCAGCGCCTGGGCCAGCCAGACCTTCCCGGTCAGCCAGGCCGCCGGCACCCACGCGCTCTACCTGGTCTTCAAGCCCGTCTCCGGCGGACCCACGACCAGCCTGTTCAACCTCAACTGGGTGGAGTTCGGCGGCCCGACCTCCTGACGTCACCCTCCGGTCGCCGGGAGGACGGAGACTCCGTCCTCCCGGCGTCGTATCGGCACCGGGCGGTCACCGGCGGTCGACCGGCCGGACACCGGTGGTGTCCGACCTGGCCGGACACCACCGGTGTCCGGCCAGGTCTGACTGACCGGCCAGTGGCCGGCCGATCGTCGATGATCTAGCGTCCCGTGCGCCGGGGACAGCGCCACCAACCCGGTGAGGAGCAGAAACGAGGGGGGACAGTGCCGTTGCGTGACGAAGCCGCCGATCGGGGAGAGCAACTCCGCCCCGACCGTTCGGGGCCGACCGTGACCTGCCCGCCGGGCTGGCGTCCGCTGCGGGTGGCGATGATCGGCCAGAAGGGCGTGCCGGCCACCTACGGGGGGATCGAACGGCACGTGGAGGAGATGGCCAGCCGGCTGGCCGGGCTCGGCCACGAGATCACCGTCTACTGCCGGGACAGCTACGGCGCGGTGGAGACGACCCGGCACCGGGGCATCCGGTTGCGGCGGGCCCGCACCGTGCCCAGCAAGCACCTCGACGCCATCGTGCACTCGGCCACCTCGACCCTGGCGGCGCTGACCGAGCGCCCCGACATCGTGCACTACCACGGTCTCGGCCCGGTGCTGACCGCGCCGCTGGCCCGCTATGCCTCCCGGGCCCGGGTGGTGCTCACCGTGCACGGGCTGGACAACCAGCGCGACAAGTGGGGCCGGGCGGCGCGGGCGGTGCTCGGCACCGCGTACCGGCTCAGCGGACACCTGCCGGACGCCCGGGTGACCGTGTCGCAGGGGCTGGCGGCGCACTACACCAGCAGGTTCGGCCGGCCGGCCCGCTACATCCCCAACGGGGTGGCCACCCCCACCCACCGGCCGCCCCGGGAGCTGTCCCGGTTCGGCCTGCGCCCCGGTGGCTACCTGCTGCTGGTCGGTCGGCTCGTCCCGGAGAAGGCCGCCGACCTGCTCGTCCGGGCGTTCCGGCGGCTGCCGACCGACCTGCGGCTGGCCATCGTCGGCGGTTCGTCCTTCACCGACGAGTACGTCGCCGGGCTGCGGCAGGCCGCCGGTGACGACCCGCGCATCGTGTTCACCGACTTCGTCTACGGCGACGTGCTCGCCGAGCTGTACTCGCACGCGGCGGCCTTCGTGCAGCCGTCCCGCCTGGAGGGGCTGCCGCTGACCCTGCTGGAGGCAGCCTCGTACGGGTTGCCGGTGGTGGCCAGCGACATCGAACCCCACCGTGAGGTGTTGGCCCACGACGGCCCCGGGCACCGGCTGTTCCGTGACGGCGACGCCGACGACCTGCTGCGGGCGTTGGCCACGGTGACCGCCGACGTACCGGCCGAACGGGCCGGTGCCGCGCTGCTGCGTGACCGGGTCCTGGCCGAGTACAGCTGGGACGCGGCAGCCCGCGAGCTGGAAAAACTCTACTTCTCGCTGGCCCTGCGCGCCCCCCGTCCCGAGGAACCGGACGTTGGGTCGCCCACGGCCGACGTAACGGCCCATGTCCCCCGATCGCGTCGCCCGTTAGATTAGGCCGTTCTCCCGGCCGTCGGCGGCGACCGGCAACAGTTCCCTGGAAACGAGTGGTCGGCGAGCGGTGGACGGACAGCGACACGGCACGGAGGGCGACCTCGGCCTGCCCGGGGGGCGACCCCGCCGGTGGTCCGCCGGTGACCGGACCACCCGCCTGCTGACCGGCGGCGCGGCGCTGCTCTGCGCCGTGGTGGCGGTCGGCGCCGGGCTGGCCGCGACCGGGGGCGGCCGGATCGCCGCCGTGCTGCCCCTGGTGATCCTCGCCGGGCTGGCCGTCGGCGCGCTCGCGCTGACCCGCTTCTCGGCGTACGTGCTGCTGATGCTGGCGGTCCGGTCCTGCGTCGACCTGTTCAAGCTCAGCGGCCCGACGGCCGGCCGGGCCGACGGTGCCGGGGCGACCCGCACGATGGACCCCTCGACGATCCTCGCGGTGCTGTTCCTGCTCGCCGCCGGCCTCTGGCTCGCCGCCCAACTGCGGCAGCACGGCCGGCTGCGCGGCTCCCCGCTCGGCGTGGCGATGCTGCTGGTCGGGGCAACCTGCCTGGTCAGCGCCGTCGGTGCCGCCCAGCCGGTGCCCAGCGCCCTGGAGGCGCTGCGGATCGGCACCGTGGTGGTGATGTTCGTCGTCCTGGAACAGCTCATGCCGGACCTGCCGGCGGTCCGCCGGGTGCTGCTCGCCGCCTACGTCTCGCTGGCGCTGGCGGTCGGCTACACCGTCGTGCTGTCCCTGCTCGGCCACCCACCGGCAGAGGTCAAGGGAGACTTCACCCGGATCAGCGGCCCGTTCAGCCAGTCCACCACGTTCGGCCGCTACCTCATGTTCATGGTGATCTTCGGGTTCGGCATCCACCGCTACCTGAGCCGCCGACTGCGCCTCGGCCTCGGCGTGCTGCTCGCCGCGTCGCTGCTGTTCCTGCTGCTCACCAACACCCGTAGCGCCATCCTGGGTGCGGGGCTGGGCCTGCTGGTGGTCGCGGTGCTGCACCGCAGCCGGCGGATGCTGGTGGCGCTCTGCCTGGTCACGGTGGCCGGGGTGGCCCTGCTGCCGAGCGTGGCGCACCGCTTCGGGCAACTCGCCGACAGCAGCGCCGTGGGCGGCGGCCCGACCGGCAACACCCTCGCCTGGCGGGTCGGCTACTGGTCGGAGATCGTGTCGCTGGCCAACCGCAACCCGGTCACCGGGATCGGCCCCAACATGACGAAGTTCGAGGCCGACGAGGCGAAGAAGCCGCACAACGACTTCCTGCGCGCGTACGTGGAGACCGGGCTGGCCGGGCTGCTGGCGTACCTGGCGATGATGGCGCTGTGCCTGCACACCGGGCTCAACGCGCTGCGCCGGGCCCCACCGGGCACGCTCGGCCGGGGCATCGCGATCGGCTTCCTGGGCTGCGCGGTCGCCTTCGTCGCGGTCAGCGCCGCGTCCAACGTGATCTCGAACGTGGTCACCCTGTGGTATTTCGCGGCGTTCGCCGCGGCAGCCGGCGCGGTCGCCCGCGGGCTACCGGACGACCTGTCCCGGCCGGCGACGCCCCGACCGGTGACGACCGGCCGGACCAACCGATGAAGGATCAAGCAGTGGGGAGCACCAGGGTGGAGATCGTCGACTATCTGCGGGTCGCGCGGCGTCGACTCTGGCTGCTGGTGGGCATTCCGCTGGTCGCCGGGGCGGCAGCCGCGTCGATCGTCCTGCTCGGCCCGCAGCAGTACGCCGCCACCTCCTACGTCGCCGCGCCCGCCCTGGTCGGCGGTAGCGCCGCCCAGCAGTACACCGGCACCCAGGCCGCCAACCAGTTCGCGGCGGCCTTCGCCGCGGCGGTCACCTCCCCGCAGGTGGTCGACCAGGTGGCCGCCGACACCGGGGTCCCCGCCGACGCGCTGCGCGACGGCCTGGCGGTCAAGCAGGTCGGCGCGAGCAGCCAGCTCACCGTGACCTACACCGCCGACGACCGGTCCACGGTCGCCCCGGTGCTCACCGCCACCGGCAAGCGCGCGCTGGCGTTCCTGTTCACCAGCCAGGTCAACATCGCCACCGACGAGGTGAAGGCGGCCACCGACGAGCTGACCGGCGCCACCCGGGCGATCAACGACTGGGAGAAGACCAACAAGGTCAGCCAGCCGGACAAGCTCTACCAGTCGACGCTGCAGGAGATCGCCAGCCTGCGGCAGCAGCAGTTGCAGATGCAGGCGGTCGGCAACAGCCGGGGCGCCGACGCCGCCGCCGACTCGATCAGCGCCGGGCAGAAGCGGCTCGACGAACTCGGCCCCAAGCTGCCCGACTACCAGGCGTTGATCGCCCAGCGGGACAGCGCCACCAGTGCGCTGGCCTCGGCCCGGCAGGGCCTGCAACAGGCCCGCGCCCAGTCTCAGGCGGCCGACCCCGACAAGGTGACCAGCGTCGGCGAGGCGCAGCCGGTGTCCCGGATGAAGGCGCTGGTCGCGCTGGTGCTCCCGGTGTCCGGTGCCGGCCTGCTGCTGGCCGTGCTGCTGGTGGCGGTGCTGGAGTGGCTGGCGCGCAGCCGTCGGGCCGGACAGCCGGCGGCCGTCGGCCGGGCCACCCCGGCCCCGACCGGTGGGCGGCGCAGCAGTGACGACACGGTGGTGCTGCCGGCGGTGACGGCGACCGTGCCCGAGCAGCACTCCCGCCGCCGGTAGGCCGGGGTGACCGAAGCGTCCACCCGGGGCGACCAGCACGTGCGGGGGATGGCCCGGGGCGGCGGTCTCAACCTGCTCGGTGCCCTGCTCAGCCAGGCGGCGGTCTTCCTGGTCATGCTGCTGCTGGCCCGGGTGCTGGGCATCCGGGAGGTCGGCCGGTACGCCCAGTGCTACGCGGTGCTGTCGCTGGCCGGGCTGCTGTCGCTGTCCGGGTTCCGGGCCGGGCTGACCCGGTTCGTGGCGGTGCACCTGGCCGACGACGACGCCCCGGCACTGCGCGGCACCGTCCGGTTGGGGCTGGCCGTCTCCGCCGGCTCGTCGGTCGTCCTCGCCGGGGCCCTGGCCTGGGGGGCACCGTGGCTCGCCGACCGGCTCCACGACCCGGGACTGGTCACCGGCCTACGACTGGTCGCGCTGACCCTGCCCGCGTCGACGATCTGTGAGGCGGCGCTGGCGGCGACCCGGGGCTGGCGCACCCAGCGGCCGTACACCTTCATCGGCCAGCTCTACGAGCCGGGCACCCGGCTGCTGCTCACCGTGCTCGCCCTGGTCACCGGGGCCGGGTTGACCGGGGCGTTCTGGGCGCTGGTGGTGGCCGGCTGGTCGGCCGCCCTGCTCGCCCTGCTGTCGCTGGCCCGGCTGGTGCGCCGGGTGCCGCCGGCCCGCCCGGTGCACCGGCCGGGGGAGCTGTTCCGCTTCTCCACGGTCAGTTGGGTGTCGTCGCTGTCGTCGACCGGGCTGATCTGGGTCGACACCCTGCTGCTCGGCTTCTTCGCCAACCCGGAGATCGGCGTCTACAACGTCGCGACCCGGCTGGTCACCGTGGCCATCTTCGTCCTCGCGCCGGTCAACGCGGCGTTCGGCCCGTACCTCGCGCACCTCTACCACCGGGGGGACCTCGACGACGTCCGCCGGGTCTACGCGGTGGCCACCGGCTGGGTGGTCCGGTTGTCGCTGCCGGCGTTCGTGGCGCTGCTGGTCCTCCCCGGTGACCTGCTGCGCGTCTTCGGCGGCGAGGTCGCCACCGGTGCGGCGGTGACCGTGATCCTCGCCCTCGGCCAGCTCGTCAACGCGGCCACCGGGCCGTGCGGCACGGTGTTGAACATGTCCGGCCGGGTGGCGCTGAACATGGCCGACAACCTGGTCGCCCTGGTGCTCAACGTGCTGCTCAACCTGTGGCTCATCCCCGCGTACGGGATCGTCGGCGCGGCGGCGGCGTGGAGCGCCTCGCTGATCGTGGTCAACATCGCCCGGGTGGTGCAGGTCCGCCACCTGACCGGCGCGTTGCCGTTCACCGTCGGGATGGCCAAGGGGCTCGCCGCCGGGGTGGTCGCGCTGGCCGCCGGGCTGCTGGTGCGCTGGCTGGTGCCGGGCTGGCCGTGGCGGCCGTTCGTCGGCCTGACCACGATCGTCGCCGTCTACCTGGGGACCGTGCTGGCGCTGGGGCTCAGCCGGGAGGATCTGATGGTGCTGCGCACCCTGGCCCGCCGCCGTCGCGGCGACCCGCCCGACACCGCCGCCGGGGACGTCCCGGGCGGCGTCCCGTCCGACGACGGTCCGCCCCCCTCCGGGGTGGGCGAGGGTGGCCGGGACACCTCCGACCGGGCGGTGTCGCGGTGAGCGCGGGGCCGCGCCGGGTCGCCGTGGACCGGCTCCGTCGGGTGGTACGCGGCACCCGCGCCTGGGCGCGGGCGGCGCGGCCCGGCCGGGTCGGCGTACTGCCCGACTTCCTGATCATCGGCGGGCAGCGGTGCGGCACCACCTCGCTGCACCACTACCTCGCCGCGCATCCCGACGTGCGGGCCGCCACCGGCAAGGAACTCCAGTTCTTCAGCCTGCACTTCGGGCGGGGGACCCGCTGGTACCGGGCGCACTTCCCGCCGGCCGCCCCGGGCCGGCGCAGCTTCGAGGCCAGCCCCTACTACCTGTTCCACCCCAGCGTGCCGGCCCGGGTGGCGGCGACGCTGCCCGAGGCCCGGTTCGTGGCGCTGCTGCGCGACCCGGTCGAGCGGGCCTACTCGCACTACCTGCACACCCGCTCGTACGGGCTGGAGCCGTTGGGCTTCGCCGAGGCGCTCGCCGCCGAGTCGGGGCGGCTGGCCGGGGCGCTGGCCGACGGGCCGGACACCCCGGCGGCCCACCACGCGCTGCGCAACTTCTCCTACGCCGCCCGGGGCCGCTACGCCGAACAGCTCGACCGCTGGTACGCCCACCTGCCCGCCGACCGGCTGCACGTGATCCGCAGCGAGGACCTGTACGCCGACCCGGCGGCCACCTATGCGGGCGTGCTGCGGTTCCTCGGGCTGGCCCCGTTCACCCCGGCGGAGTTCGCCCGGCACACCCGCCGGGCGGACACCGGCCCGTCCCAGCTCACCCCGGCGTTACGGGCCGAGCTGGCCGCCGGGTTCGCCCCGCACAACGCCCGCCTCGCCGAGCTGCTCGGCTGGCCCCGTACCTGGTGAGCGAGCGGGCCACGCCCCGTCGCCGGGCTGAACGCCGCTGCGCCAACGTGCGGGACCATGAACAGCTGGCGATTATGTAGACGGCACGCCGAGGACAGTGCGCAAAATCGCAATGTGATCATGGGAGCCCACCGGGCTCACCCGCGCCCGCCGCACACCGCCTGCCCCGAGAGCACCGGCCCGGGGCCCCACCGCACCTACCATCGGACCGCGTGCGGTGGGGAGCCGGTCAGCGGATCGGGGCGAGGACGCTGGCCGGGTCACCCTGCGCCCGCACCAGCACCGGGCTCGGGCCGATCGGCAGCGCACCGGTGCGGGCGGTCGGGTCGGCACCGACCGGCCCCCCGGTCACCCCGCCCGTGGCCGGCAACGACACAGTGCCGGTGGAGGTCGACCAGACCACCAGGGTGCTCTCCGCACCCCGCCGGAACGCCACCCCGGTCAGGCCCTTGCCGTTCACCGGCTCGACGGTCGCGTCCCGGGCCGCCGCCGCCAGGGCGGCCATCATCGCGCCGGCCTGCCGTTGGGTGCCGTCCGGGTCGAGCAGCCCGTAGCGGACCTCCGCACCGGCCCGGTTGTTCGGGTTGTACGCCAGCGGCAACCAGAGCACCTCGTGGATGCCCCCGGCGACCAGCATGCTGACCACCTTGACCATCTCGTCACCCCGGGCCGCGGCGGCGTCGCCGCCGTCCTTCCAGAACTGCCCGACCTCCCACGCCTGCACCGGCACCCCGGACGGCGTCTCGGCCCGCAGGTAGTCCAGCAGCGCCGGCACCCCGGAGAAGTGCTCGTAGAAGTGCAGTTGCCGGACGTCGACCACCCGGTCGTCGAGCAGTTTCTCGGTGACCGCGAGGTAGGCCAGGTTGCGGGAGTTCTGCGCGTTGTCCAACGCCGTGCGCAACGCCGTCGGGTCGTTCACCGCCGGGATCAGCCGCCCCCGGGTGCCGATCCGCCGCTGGAAGTACGCCTGGTACGCGGCGACGGCCTGGTCGGGTTGCCCGGCGCGCAGCAAACGGTCGGCGACCCCCATCCCGTACGCGACGCTGCTCATGCCCGAGTCGACCACCTTGGCCTTCGGGTCGGCCGACCGGATCGCCTCGGCGGCGGCGGTGACCAGCCGGCGGTAGTCCTCCGGGCTGCCCGCCCAGTACTGCTGCGCGTTGACCTCGTTCTCGATGGCGTACTCGCCGACGCCGTACGGCGCGTACCGCTGCACCAGTGTGCGGACGAAGTTCTGGTAGGCGGCCAGGTCCGTCGGCATCGCCGACTCGGTCTTGTTGGCCTGGCCCCGGGTGAACTTCGCCGTCCCGCCGGTCGCCCAGCACACCCCGGTGCGGATCTTCAGGTGCAGGGTGATGCCGAGCTTGCGGCTGCGTTCGGCGATCTGGTCCACCGCCGCGAAGTCCGGGCTGCCCTGGGTCTTCTCGATGTCACACCAGCTCAACTCGTGGTACGTCGTCGAGCCGGTGAGCTTCTCCAGGTAGGGCACGAACTGGTCGTGCCGGGAGAAGTCCCAGTGCGCACCGAACGGGTTGCGGACCGGCGCACCGGCCGGCAGCGGCGTACCGCTGGCACCGGCCGACGGCCCGGTCGCCGACGGGGCGGGCCGGGGAGCAGGAGCGGGATCGTCCGAACAGGCCGCCCCGGCGACCAGGGCGAACAGCAGCGCACCGGCGATCAGCGTCCGCCGCCCGGCCCGGCGGGCCACCGCCGCCCCGGCCCGACGGTGTGCCGACGACCCGGCCCGGCCGGTCGCCGGTGGTCCGGCCGCCCGCCGCCCCGGCGACCCGTCCCGGCGGTTCACCGGTAGCCCAGTTCGCGCAGGGTGGCACCGGAGAAGACCCGGACCAGCACCCGCAGGAAGGGGTCCAGCTCCCGGCGGTAGGTGCCGACCCGGGAGCCGTAGATCGGGGCGTCGGTGCCGGCGGCGGCCCGCCGTCGCTCCGCCTCGGCGGTGTACTTGCCCGCCACGTCGTGCTGCTTGCCGTCGTAGTCGAGCACGCCAGCCTCCCAGGGTTCGCCGAGGAACTCGAACAGGCCACGCATGGCCTTCTCCGGGTCGGTGACCGTCTCCTCGTAGCGCAGTTCGTGGTAGCGGTCGGCCGGCAGCCGGGCCCCGGCGGCGCGGGCGATCCGGATGTAGCGCGGCCACTTCACCACGCACTTGACCGCCGACCAGTAGCCGAACCGTTTGCGGTGCGACACCACCACGTCCCGGCCGTCCCGCACGACGTGCACGAACTGCGCGTCGGGGAAGACCTCGGCCAGGAAGTCGATGGAGAGCGCGTACAGCGGGGTCTTGTCGGCCCAGCGGGTCTTGCCCCGGGAGCGGGCGTAGTCGGCCTGGATGCCGCCGAAGAAGTCGGCGATGCGGCCCAGCCAGTAATCGCGGGGGAATCCGAAGCGGGACAACCGCTCCCAGTCCCGCCCGACGATGCGTTGCATGTCGGCCAGGAACCGGGTCTCCGGGCCGCAGCTGACCCGGGAGTGCGAGTCGAGCACCAGCCGCAGCATCGTGGTGCCGGACCGCTGGCACCCGACCAGGAAGATCGGCCCCTGCGGCCGACCCGCCCCGGCTGCCGCGTCCGGCGCGGGCCGGGCCTGCGGGTCCGGTGCGGGGTCGGCCGTCCGTGCGGGCCGGGCCTGCAGGTCCGGTGCGGTGTGCGGGGCCGGGTCGGTGGGGTCAGCCATGCTCCACCGCCTCGGGTCGGCCGGCCGACGCGTCCAACCGGCCCGTCAGCTCGGTGCACAGCGCCCGTACTCGGGGGTCGATGTCCAGCCGGGGCCGCGCCGGGCTGCGGACGCCGACGTGCGCGTGCAACACCGGGTCGTACGGCAGGTCGAGGAAGGCGCACAACCGCCGGGTGTACCCGGCCGGGTCGGCGACCAGCGCGTCGTACGAGCAGAGCAGGGTGTCCGGGCGGTCGGCCAGGCCCAGGGAGAAGTACAGCGAGTTGCGGACGTACCAGAACAGGGCGGCGGCGGTGTGCGGGGTCATCCGGTCGTGGTCGAAGCCGGCGACCAGCTCCCGCGTCGACGGGTCCAGGCGTTGCCCCTGCCAGCGGTCCCCGATCGTGCCGTCGGCGATCGCCCGCAACGCCCGCAGGTTGGCGTCACCGAACTTCGCCACCTCGGAGCGGGCCCGGTCGTCGACGTCCCGGTACGCCCACAGCGCCCGCCCCGGCGCGACCCCGGACAGGTCGAGCAGCTCGTCCACCCGGTGCGTGTCGCACAGCGGCTTGACCAGCACGTACCGGTGCCGGCTGCGCCGGATGACGGCGGTCAGCACCGGGTCGGGGCGCAGCCGGAAACGGTGGAACACCACCCGGTCGTTCTCGTTGCGGACCTCCACCGACGGGTCGGCGTCCAACCCCCGGGTCAGCATGTTGGTGCCGGAGCGTTGCAGGCCCACCAGGTAGACCGGGACGGCCCGGCCGGGCGGCCCGGGATGGGTCCGTCGCCAGCGCCACTTGGCCAGGGCGGTGCGGGCCCGGTCGACCGGGTCGAGCCGGTCCTCCTCGACCAGTCGCCGGATGCCCTCGGTACGCGCCCAGCGCAGGTGCCGGCGGACCCGACGGGCGGTGTACGCCAGCGCCGAAGGTTCGTCGGGGTGGGGCACCGGGTCCTCCTCGGGCACGTCGGGCGGGGTGGGGCACACGGTACCGGCAGATCATCGCGGCTGACCACGTGGCCGTGTGGTCAGCCGGCGATGGGCCGTGTGGCTACTTGGGGATCATGAGCTGGACTCACGACACCGGTGTTGCATACGGTGGGGCCCCTGGTCACCGCTGCTGTCCGGGGCGACCACCCCACCTCCCGACCCCCGACGGACCCCAGCAGCCACCTCCGGAGCAGGCCGATGCGTGTCCTCCACGTCAACAAGTTCCTCTACCGGCGCGGCGGCGCCGAGGGCTACCTGCTCGACGTCGCCGAGCTGCAACGGGGCGACGGCGACGAGGTGGCCTTCTTCGGCATGACCCACCCGGACAACGACGCGCCCACCCCGTACGCCAGGCACTTCCCGTCCCACGTGGAGCTGGACCCGACGCCGCGCGGCGCGGGCGCCCGGGCGGCGGTCGCGGCCCGGATGATCTGGTCGCCGGCCAGCCGGCGGGGCCTGGCCCGGGTGCTCGACGAGTTCCGGCCCGACGTGGTCCACCTGCACAACATCTACCACCAGCTCTCCCCGTCGGTGCTGGCCGCGGTGCGCGCCGCCCGGGTGCCGGCGGTGATGACCCTGCACGACTACAAGCTGGCCTGCCCCAGCTACCAGATGCTCGACCGGGGCGCGGTCTGCGACGCCTGCGTGACCGGCGGTCCGCTGCGCGCGGCCCGCCGCCGCTGCAAGGACGGCTCGTTGGGGGCCAGCTCGCTGCTCGCCGTCGAGTCGTGGCTGCACCGCACCACCCGGGCGTACGGGCCGGTGCAGGCGTTCGTCAGCCCGAGCCGGTTCCTGGCCGACGTGATGCGCCGGGCCGGGGTCTTCCCCGACCGGATGCACGTGGTGTCGCACTTCGTCGACGTCGCCGCGACGGCGGTCAAGACGGCACCCGGCGGGCCGGTGGTCTTCGCCGGCAGACTGGCCGCCGAGAAGGGCGTCGACGTGCTGATCGAGGCGCTCACCCGGCTGCCCGACGACGTGGTGCTGGAGGTGGCCGGGGACGGCCCGGCCCGCGACGGGCTGACCGAGCTGGCCCGGCGGCGGGCCCCCGGCCGGGTCCGGTTCCACGGCCGGTTGGACAAGGCCCGGCTGCACGAGCTGGTCCGCTCGGCCACGGTGGTGGCGGTGCCGTCGCGGTGGAACGAGAACCAGCCGATGGCGGTGCTGGAGGCGTACGGCTGCGGGGTTCCGGTGGTCGCCTCCGACCTGGGTGGCCTGCCGGAGCTGGTGACCCCGGGGGTGGACGGTGAGGTGGTGCCCGCCGACGAACCGGTCGCGCTGGCCGCCGGGTTGCACCGGGTGCTGGCCGACCCGCAGCGGGCGTACCGGATGGGGCGGGCCGGTCGGGCGCGGGTGGAGCGGGACTTCTCCCCACAGGCGCACCTGACCCGGCTGCGGGAGGTCTACGCGAGCGCCGCGCAGGCCGTGCGGGAGCCGGTGTGAACCCGCCGGTGCGGGTGCTCTACCTGGCCGGCAGCGGACGCAGCGGCAGCACCCTGGTCACCACCGTGCTGGGCCAGTACGACGGGGTCTTCGCCGCCGGGGAGCTGCGGTACCTGTGGCAGCGCGGGGAGCTGGAGAACCGGCCCTGCGGCTGTGGCCGGCCGCTGCGGGACTGCCCCCTGTGGGACCGGGTGCGCCGGGAACTGCCGACCGACCGGGCCGCCGCGATCGCCGCCGGGCTGCGCGGCCGGCTGCGGATGCGCGGGCTGCCTGCGCTGCTGCGCCGGCACCGCCGCGGTCTCCGGCCGGTGCCCGCGCACCCCGACGACGCGGTCCTGGCCGACCTGTACGCGGCCGTGGCCCGGCACACCGGGGCACGGGTGGTGGTCGACTCGTCGAAGCTGCCCCCGTACGGTGCGTTGCTCGGCGCGCTGCCCGGCATCGAGCTGCGGGTGCTGCACCTGGTCCGTGACCCCCGGGCCACCGCCTTCTCCTGGCGTCGTCGCCGGGGTCTCGACGGCGACACCGACCCGGAGCTGATGAGCCGACCGCCGGTGTGGAAGGCGGCCCTGCTCTGGCTGGTCTGGAACACGGTGACCGTCCGGCTGTGGGGTGACCGTGCACCGGCGGGTTACCTGCGGGTGCGCTACGAGGATCTGACCGCCGACCCGGAGGCGACGCTGCGCCGGATCGTCGCCTTCGCCGGGGTCGACCCCGACGGCGGCCCGTTCACCGGCCCGGCGACGGTACGGCTGACGCCGACGCACTCGGTGGCCGGCAACCCGTCGCGGCACCGGACCGGCCCGGTGCCGATCACCGCCGACGTGCAGTGGCGGCGCGACCTGTCCCGCTGGTCGTACGCGCTGGTCACCGGGCTCACCGCGCCGGGGCTGCGCCGGTTCGGCTACCCGTGGCGGCGCGGCGTCCCGGCACCGGCCGGGGCGGGGCGGCCCGCGCGGGGTGGGCCGGCTGCGACCGGTGGACGGTCGGTGGGCGTCGGGCGGGCGGGGTCGACCGGGCACGAGGAGGGCTGAGCGATGTTGGCGGTGGTGGTGGGCACCGGGCGGTGCGGCTCGACGCTGGTGCAGGAGTTGTTGTCCCGGCACCCAGGGGTCGGGTTCGTCTCCGGGGTCGACGACAAGCTGTCCCGGCTCAACCTGGCCGGCCGGTTCAACGGGCCGCTGTACCGGCGTTCCGCGCCCCGCCCGGCGGGTATGACGTCGCTGCGGCACAGCCGCCGGCTGCTGGAGAAGGGCCGGTTGCGGGTCGCCCCGTCGGAGGCGTACGACCTGCTGGACCGGCACGTGGTGGCCGGTTTCTCCCGCCCGTGCCGGGACCTGACCGCCGACGATCTCACCCCGTACCTGCGGCGGCGGCTGCGGGCCTTCTTCGACGCCCGGATCGAACGGCAGGGTTGCCGGCTGCTGCTGCACCACGTGACGGGTTGGCCGCGCGCCGGGTTCCTGCGGGCCGGCTACCCGCAGCTGCGGGTGGTCAACGTGGTCCGCGACGGTCGGGCGGTGACCAACTCCTGGCTCCAGATGGGCTGGTGGGACGGCTGGCGCGGGCCGGACAACTGGTTCCTCGGGCCGCTGCCGACCGACCTGCGCCAGGAGTGGGAAGAATACGACAGGTCGTTCCCGGTGCTCGCCGCGCTGGGCTGGAAGATGCTGATGGACTCCTTCGCCGAGGCGCGGGCCGCGCACCCCGAGGGGCAGTGGCTCGACGTGCGCTACGAGGACCTGCTCGCCGACCCGCGCGGCGAGGTGGCCCGGATGCTCGACTTCCTCGACCTGGACTGGTCACCGGCCTTCGAGAAGGGGTTCGGGCGGTACCGGTTCCACGCCGGGCGGCGGGCCGCGTACCACGAGGAGTTGGGCGACGCGCAGCTCGCCGCCGTGGAACGGGTGCTGGACAAGCCGCTGCGGCAGTGGGGCTACCGGGACTGACCGGCACGTCCACCGCCCCGCCCGGTGTCGTCGGGGCGGCCGGGGCAAAGTTCCTACAGGTGCAGGTGGTGGTGCCGGTCGGTCGGCCCATAACGTGCGCGGTCTCGCCGAGATTCAAGGAGACCGCATGGCTGGATCGGGAACACCCCTCCGCGCCGGGGTGGCCGCACTGTCCGCGATGGTGCTCGCCGCCCTGGGCGCGGCACCACAGGCGCTGGCGGCGCAGGACGTACCGACGATCGTGGTCCAGGACGGGGTCACCCAGCCGGTGTTCGGCTATGGCGACGCCATCCGGGAACGCCTGTTCATCGACTCCACCTTCGACAGCGACAACGACGGTCTGCGCGACATCATCGCGTTCGACCTGATGCGACCGGCGGCCACCGCGAACGGGCTCAAGGTGCCGGTCATCATGGACGCCAGCCCGTACTACTCGACGGTCTGCCGGGGCAACGAGTCCGAGTGCAAGGCCGACCTGGACGGCGACGGACTGCTCGACAAGTGGCCGCTGTTCTACGACAACTACTTCGTGCCGCGCGGCTACGCGGTGATCCTGCTGGACATGGTGGGCACCAACAACTCCACCGGCTGCCCCACCACCAACGCCAACCAGGACAATCTCAGCGCCAAGCAGGCGATCAACTGGCTCAACGGCCGGGCCACCGCGCGCAACGCCGCCGGTCAGGTGGTCACCGCCGACTGGCACAACGGCAAGTCGGGCATGATCGGCAAGTCGTACGACGGCTCGCTGGCCATGGCGACGGCGGTGACCGGCGTCAAGGGCCTGACCACGGTGGTGCCGATCAGCGGCCCGACCGAGTACTACGACTACGTACGCAGTAACGGCGTGGTCACCCGGGGTAACAGCTACGTGGCGTCGCTGGCCAACACGGTCACCAACCCGGAGCGGCGGGACTACTGCAAGCCGGTACGCGACGCGATGGCCGCCGCCGACGGCGACGAGACCGGTGACTACACCGCCTTCTGGAACGAGCGCAGCTACGTCAAGAAGGTCCCCAACATGACCGCCAGCGTGCTGCTCTACCACGGTCTCAACGACGACAACGTCCGCGCGGACCACTTCAGCAAATTCTGGTACGCCCTGGCGGAGAACAACGTCCAGCGCAAGCTGTGGCTCTCCCAGGAGGGGCACGTCGACCCGTTCGACTCGCGGCGCGCGGTGTGGGTGTCCACCCTGCACCGGTGGTTCGACTTCTGGCTGCACGGGATCGCCAACGGCATCATGGACGAGCCCCGGGTCGACCTGGAGCGGGCCGCCGACGTGTGGGAGACCCACGCCGACTGGCCGATCCCCGGCAAGGCCGACACCGAGGTGTTCCTCCAGCCCGGCACCACCGGGGCGGGGGGCCTGAAGCTGGTGCCGACGGCCAAGCCGGCGACCGGCGCGTTCCAGGACAGCCGGACCCAGAGCCAGAACACCATGATCCTCAACCCGGACACCGTGCAGCCGAACCGGCTGGCGTTCCTGTCCGCGCCGCTGACCGCGCCCCTGCACATCTCGGGCACGCCGAAGGTGCAGCTGCGGGCCTCGGCCGACCAGACCGACACCAACTTCGGGGCGATCCTGGTCGACTACGGCACCGACGAGCGGGTGGCGCACCGGGCCTCCGGTGAGGGCATCGTCACCCTGGCCACCGAGGACTGCTGGGGGCTGAACAGCCCGACCGACGACGGCTGCTACAAGCAGACCGCCAAGCGGGTCGCCACCGCCGACTACGAGCTGGTCACCAAGGGCATCATGGACGCCCAGAACCGGCAGTCGATCCGGACCGCCGTGCCACTGGTGGTGGGGGAGTCGTACAACTTCACCTTCCCGCTGCTGCCGGAGGACTACGTGTTCAAGCCGGGCCACCGGATCGGCGTGATCATCGTGGCCAGCTACCCGCAGTACTCCAGCCAGGCGGACACCACCGCCGCGAACATCCAGGTCGCCCTGAAGAGCAGCAAGATCGTTCTTCCGGTGGTCGGCGGCACCACCGCCGCCCACGCGGCAGGTTTCTGACCGCTCCCCGGGGTGGCCGCCGCAGCACCGCTGCGGCGGCCACCCCGCCCGGTCACCCCACCGTGCAGGGGGTGCCGTTGAGCACGAAACCGGTGGGCGGGACGTTCGGGCCGCCGTAGGACCCGACGAAACCGGCGGTGGTGCTGCCCCCGGCGGCGATCCGCCGGTTGTCGTCGGTGCTGGCGACCGTCACGGTACGCCCGGTCTGCGTCCAGGTGGCGCTCCAGCCGCTGCTCACCTGCTGCCAGCCGGTCGGCCAGCTCCAGGTCAACGTCCAACCGTCGACGGGGTTCGCCCCGTTGTTGACGATCTCGACGTTGCCGACCCAGCCGTTGCCCCAGTCGCTGGCGGTGGTGAGCCGGACGGTGCAGGCGCTGTCGGCCGGGCCGGCGGTGGTGAACGTGACCGGCGACGACGACCAGGACACCTTCCCGGCGGTGTCCCGGGTCAGCACGTTGAGCGTGTACCGGGTGCCCGGGACGAGGTTGTCCACGGTGAACGAGGTGCCGGCCGTCTCACCGAGCTGCTCGCTGACCGTGCCGTTCTGCCGGTACACCTCGTACTTGGCGATCGGGGCGCCCTTCGGCGGGGCCGGCGACCAGGAGATCGTCGCCGACCTGTCGGTCACCCCGCTCGCCGTCGGCTGCCCCGGCGGGGCCGGGTGCGCGGTGACCGGGGACGAGGGCCGCAGCACCAGCGTGGTCAGCGAGTACGCCGGCAGCGTCCGGCTGGCGGCGCTGCCCGACTGCCCGGTGACCACGCCGGACGCCCCGTTGGTCAGCGAGTACGTCGTCGGCGCGGCGTCCGACGGGGTGAAGCCGGCGTAGTCGATGGTGACCGGTCGGGCGTTGGCCGGGTCCTTGTTGACCAGCAGCACCGCGAGATCCCCGTCGGCCCGCCGCACGGCGTGCGCGGTGACCAGCGGCTCGTCGGTGGCGGCGCGGACGAACTGGTCACCCGGCCGGGCGAAGAGGTTCATCATCGACAGCCCGTGGTACGGCGCGAACGGGGTGTTCAGCGGCGGTTCGCAGACCGAGTTGTCGGCGGTGCACCCGCCGCTGGACAGCAGCCCGAAGTCGCCGTAGTCGGTCTGCCCGCCCACCTGCGACACGGTGCCGATGCCGTTGTGCACGTTCCACCACTGCACGGTGAAGACGCCGTTCTCCAGCAGGTCGCTGTAGGCGTCGGCGAGGAACAGCGCGCCCGGCTGGGTGTTCTGCCCGGTGCCGACGTTCAGCTCGGTGAAGCTGATGCCGATCCGGGTGGCGTTCGGGCCGGCGTACCGGGCGAGCTGGTCGCGCAGCAGGTGGGCGGCCTCGTCGATGTGGGCCGTGCGGGCCAGCGACTCGGCGGCGGTGCCACCCGGGTACCAGTGCACGTCCACGAAGTCGATCTTGGGGCCGGCGATGGAGAGCACGGTCCGGTTCCACGGGCCCGGGTCACTGCCGGCGGTGATCCCGTCCGGCCAGTTGCCCGGCATGGTCAGCACCGCGCCGACCTTGACCGTGGGGTCGACCGCCTTCATCGCGTCGGCGTAGTCGACCACCAGCCGGGCGTACTGGCTGGCGCTCTTGTCGGGGTGGTCGTCTGCCTCCCAGGCCGACCCGTAGTGCCCGTTGCCGTAGTTCTCGTTGCCGACCGTCCACCACTTCGCGCCGTACCCCTTGGTGACGTTGGCGTAGCGCACCCAGTCGGCGGCCTCGGCGGGGGAGCCGGTGCCGTAGTTCGCGATGATCATCGGCTGCGCGCCGACCCGCCGGGCGGCGGCCATGAACGTGTCGAAGTCGGTGTTCGGGGCGACGTACCCGCCGGGCGCGGTGTGGTCACGCCAGTGGTAGATGTCGGCGTACGAGCCGCCCGGGTAGCGCATCATCCGCACCCCGGCGGCCTTGAGCAGGTCCGACGTCTCGGCCGTGCCGAGCTGGGAGTCCCAGATGGCGTGGTTGACGCCCAACGCGGTGGCCGGCACGGTGGCCAGCCCGGCGTTGGCGTTGACGGTCACGGCCACCGGGTCGGCCGCCGCGTCGGCGGGCGACGGGGCGGTCACGGCGAGCCCACCGGTGGCGAGCAGCAGGCTCGCGGCGAGCGCCGTCCAGCGCTCCCGGCGACGCGACGGGCGCGACGACGGGGCGGAATCTCTGTTCATACGGGTTCCTTCGTGGGTCACCACAGCACACCGCCCGGCCGGTCGGGGTTGCGTCGCCCACGAGGGCGTCGAGACGGCGGGCGGGACTGATGGACGGGAGTGCTGGCGTCGTTCCGTCGTGCTTGTCGCCGTCCCCCGGAAACCCAACGGCTCCCGGTTGCCCTGGACGACTGTCAGCCCCGCGCGCGGCAGCCATCGACGCACCAGAATCCCACGACGATCGTCGCGAATTCAAGGCGGTGGGCCCGGGTGATGCCGTGCCGTGCCGCCGGTCGGCCCGGTCGCACGGCCGGGACGGCTCAACGCCGGGCAGCCACCCTCGCCGCGACCCCGGCCACCCGCACCACCACGGCCATCCGCCGGGGCCGGGAGACGACCGCCGGCCGGGTACGCAGGCAGTCGCGCACCACGTCGGCGGCCCGCTCCACGCTGAGCAGCATCGGCTTGACCGGTGACTTCGCCATCTTGGTGTCGACGAACCCGAACCGCACGACGGTCACCCGCACCCCGTGCGGGCGCAGCGCGCCCCGCAACCCCACCAGGTACGACGTCAACCCGGCCTTGGCGGCGGCGTACCCGGGTGCCTGGGCCGACGGGGCGGCGTCGGCGAGGCTGGACAGGCCCACGAGGTGCCCGCCGCCCCCGGCCACCATCGCCGGCACGACCACCTCCACGGTGCGCGCCGCACCGATCAGGTTGACCTCCAGCGCCCGGGTCTGCGCCGCCAGGTCACCGAGGTCGAAGAACTCACCGACCCCCGCCGCGTAGACGCACACGTCCACCCCGCCGAGCCGGTCGACCGCCCCGGCCAGCACCGTGCGGTAGGTGTCGCCGGTGACGTCGGCGACGTGGTGGGTGTACCCGGGGGCGGTCAGGTCGCTGCCGCTGCGGGACACCCCGGCGACCGTCCAGCCGGCCGCCACCAGTTGCCGGGTCAGGGCCAGCCCGACGCCGTCGCTGTTGCCCACCACGACCGCCCGTCGCCCCTGCGCATCCATGCCCGGACTCTAGCCACCACCGTCCGGCCCGGACTCCGCAGACCACCGCCCGGCCCGCGACACGACGCCACCCCGCCCACCGGGTCGGTGGACGGGGCGGCGGCGCAGCGGCAACCGTCAGGGCTGGCCCTGGTAGATCTCGTCGTCGGCACCCCGGACGAAGAGCCGCACCAGACCGCCGTAGACGCTTCCCGCCGGAGCGGAGATCGTCTGGCCCGGGCCGTCGACCGTGCTCCAGCCCGTCCACGCGCCGGAATCCTGGAGATACCAGGCGGTGCGCAGGTCGTCGCCGCCGGTACGGACGAAGACGTGCAGCCCGCCACCGTAGACCAGGGCGGCCGGCGCGGACGCCGCCCGTGCGGTCCCCGGCACGTCGCCCCACCCCGACCAGGCCCCGGTGGACAGCGAGTACCTGTTGGTGCGCACGTTGCCGTTCGTGCCCCGGACGAAGACGTGCAGGTCACCGCCGTAGATGGCGGCGGACGGGGCCGAGTTGGCACCGGTCGGGCCGGCCAGGGTCGCCCAGCCGGACCAGGCGGCGGTGTCCAGCGTGTACTGGTTGGTGCGGACCTTGCCGTTCGCGCCCCGGACGAACAGGTGCAGTTGGCCGCCGTAGACGGTGGCGGACGGGGCCGACGACGCCGACGTGGTGCCACCGACCGTGCTCCAGCCGGACCAGGCGCCGGTGTCCAGGGCGTACCGGTTGGTGCGGATCTTCTGGTCGGACTGCACGAACAGGTGCAGTTCCCCGCCGTAGACGGCCGCCGCCGGTGCCGAGGTCGCCATGGCGTCACCGGGGACGGTGGACCAGCCGGACCAGGCGTCGGTGTTCGTGTCGTACCGGTCGACCCGTACCTGCCCGTCGGGGCCCTGCACGAAGACGTGCAGGTCGCCCCCGTAGGTGGCGGTGGCCGGCGCGGACCGGGCCTGCGCCGTACCCGGCACCGGCGTCCAGCCCGCCGCCCGCGCAGCCGAGGGGCGGGTGGCGGTGCCCACGGTGCGGGCCTGCGCCGCCGCGTCGCCCGGACGGGCGGCTGCGGAGGCGACGCCCGTGGCGGGGCCCGCCGGGTGGACGCCCGCCGGCACGGCGGCGGCGGGGGTGGCGACGAGGGTGACCACGCCCAGACCGAGAGCGAACGCGGGCAACCGGTACCGCACCAGTTTCATCGATCGATTCAGACGCATGCATGCTCCCTTGTGGACGACCGGTGGTGACGACGGCTCGGTCGCTTGCGGCTGGCCCACCGGGCTGCGAACCCGCCGTTCCCGCGCCGGCCGCCGCCCCGCATCCCCGGGCGACCCCCCGTCGCCGCCACCCTATCCACCCACCCCCGTCCCCACATCCACCAAACCACCCCCACCAAACCACCCCCACCCGCTAGTGCGGACCGCCGCCGCCGGCGGTCCCGGTGGCGGCGGTGATCAAGAGGTTTACGTCACCCGGACCGGTTCTCCTGACGCAAAGCTCTTGATCACCGCCAGTGGGTGCGGTCAGACGACCGCGCAGGGGGAGCCGTTGAGGGTGAAGAAGGGCGGTTTCGCGGTGTTGCCGGTGTGGTTGGCCTGGAAGCCGATGCTGACCGAGCCACCCGGGGGGATCGAGCCGTTGTAGGAGACGTTGGTGGCGGTGACCGCCCCGCTGGTCGGCGAGTAGGTCGCGTTCCAGCCGCTGGTGATGGTCTGCCCGGCGGGCAGGGTGAACGCCAGGTTCCAGCCGTTGATCCCGGTGTCCCTGAGGGTGGTGATCGTGATCGCGGTGGTCAGGCCCGTGTTCCAGGCGTTCACGGTGTAGGCGATCCGGCACTCGGCCCCCGGGCCCGGGGTGGTGGGCGTGGGCGGGAACGGCGTCGGCGGCGTGGTGGTCGGCACCGGCGGCGTCGTCGGAGGCGGCGTGGTGGTGGGCGGCGGAGTGGTCGGGGGCGGGGTGGTCGGCGGTGCCGTGGTCGGGGCGGGGTGGTGGTCGGCGGGGCGTCCAGGCCGAAGAACCGGATCGCCTGCGCCGCGTCGACCGGCAGGTTGTGCGTCACTCCCTGCATGCTGATCGCCTCGACCGGCGCGGTGCCGCCGCTACCGCCGTACCGGGTACGGGTGTAGCCGGCCTGCGGGGTGTCGGTGAACGTCGGCGTCTGGCTCAACCCCTGCACGTTGGTCCACTGCTTGACCTCCTCGCCGAAGTTCGGATAGCGCAGGGTCTCGTCGTTGGTGCCGTGCCACAACTGCATCCGGGGCCGCTTGCCGGTGTACCCCGGGTAGGCGTTGCGGACCAGGTCACCCCACTGCTGCGCGGTCTTCGTCACCTGCCCGTTGGCGCACTGGCTGTTCCACTCCGAACCGTCGGTGGTGGCGAAGCAGCCGAACGGCACCCCGGCGAAGGCCGCACCCGCCGCGAACACGTCCGGGTAGTCACCGAGCAGCACGTTGGTCATCATCGCCCCGGACGAGGTGCCGGTGGCGAAGATCCGGTTCGGGTCGACGGGGTACCGGGCCCGGACGTAGTCGACCATCGACTTGATGCCCACCGGATCGCTGCCCCCGTCGCGGCGCAGCGCCTGCGGGGAGGAGACGTCGAAGCACTTGCTGCTGCGGGTCACCGACGGGTAGATGACGATGTAGCCGTACCGGTCGGCCAGGGCCGCGTACTGGGTGCCGGAGTAGAACGCCGGACCGCTGCCGGTGCAGTAGTGCACCGCCACCAGCAGGCCCGGTCGGGGAGCCACGGTGTTCGGCACGTACAGGTACATCTGGAGGTTGCTCGGGTTGGCCCCGAAGTTGGTCACCTGGGTCAGCGCCGCCGCCGAGGCCGGGGTGGGGGCGGCGACCGCGGCCAGCGCGGTGAGCGCGGCGGCGACCAGGGCGGTGCCGAACAGTTTGATCCTGGATCTCATGGGCGGGTTCCTCCGGAGGATCGCGGACATACGGATCTACCGATCGAGGCTGCCCGGCGCTCGATCATGTCCGGCTCAGGAACATCCATGAGTATCGTTAGCCTGTCGTCGGCTCGCAAGGCGACCCGTACCACCGGAACTTCCGGTCGCCGCCGGGCGTGGACACCGGCGAACGGCGGGACCACGCCAGTGGATAATGACCCCATGCGTGGTCCTGCGATGACGGACGTCGCCCGCCTCGCGGGAGTCTCCCACCAGACGGTCTCCCGGGTGCTCAACGACCACCCGAACGTCCGGGAACAGACCCGGGTACGGGTCCGCGCGGCCATCGCCGAGCTGGGCTACCGACCGAACCGGGCGGCGCGGGCACTGGTCACCGGCCGCTCCCAGCTGATCGGGGTGGTCGCCCAGAACAGCACCCTGTACGGTCCGGCGTCGCTGCTGGCGGCCCTGGAGCAGGCCGCCGCGTCGGCCGGCTTCGCGGTCAGCGTCGGCAGCGTCAGCACCCTCGACCGGCGGTCCATCTCCGCCGCCGTGGAGCGGCACCTCGACCACCGGGTCGCCGGCATCGTGGTGATCGCCCCGGTGGCCTCGGCCGACGAGGCGCTCGACCACCTGCCGCACGGGGTGCCGCTGGTCACCGTCGACGGCGATCCGGCCCGGGAGGCGGCGCTGGTCACCGTCGACCAGGCGGCGGGGCCGGGCTGGCCACCCGGCACCTGTTGGACGCCGGGCACCGCACGGTGTGGCACGTCTCCGGCCCGGCGGACTGGTTCGACAGCGCCGGGCGGGTCGAGGGCTGGCGGGCGGCGCTGCGGGCGGCCGGCGCGGAGGTGCCGCCGGTGCTGTCGGCCGACTGGAGCGCGGCGTCCGGCTACCGCTGCGGGCAGATGCTGGCCCGGATGCCGGAGGTGACGGCGATCTTCGCGGCCAACGACCACCTCGCGCTGGGGGTGCTGCGGGCGCTGAGCGAGCGGGGGCGTCGGGTGCCGGAGGAGATCAGCGTGGTCGGCTTCGACGACGTGCCGGAGGCGGCGTACTTCATCCCGCCGTTGACCACCGTGCGCCCCGACTTCGACGCGGTGGCCCGCGCCGGCCTGGCGATGCTGCTACGCCAGATCGAGGCCGGCCCGGGAGCGGTCGAACGGCACACCATCGCCCCCACCCTGGTCCACCGCTCCAGCGTCACCGCACCCCCCACCTAACCCCTACCTAACCCCCACCCCCACCCCCACCTGGCGGCGGTGATCAAGAGGTTTGCGTCAGGTTGGAGATCAACGGTGACGCAAACCTCTTGATCAACGGGGTTGGCGGCGGGGTTGGGGTGGGTCAGTTGTAGGGCATGGTGGGGAACCAGCCGATGCCGAAGATCGCCGGGACCCGGAGGTCCCAGTAGACGACGGTGAAGACGCCGAGGGCGACCAGCAGGGCGCCGGTGACCAGCGCCGAGCGGGTCGGGTCGGTCATCCAGCGCAGGAAGCCTCCCCGGGTGACCAGCACGACGACGACGAAGAGCAGCGTCACGATGACGATGTTGCCCAGCGACTGGAGGGTGAACGCCGCCGCGCCGTACAGCGGGTTGCCGGTCTCCACCGCCCAGTGGAAGAGCTTGTTGAACAGCGGGTACGGCCGTCCGATGAGGAAACCGCCGATCAGCGCCCCGATGAGCACCACCCGGGCCACCGGCCGCCGGGCGAACACGTCGGGCACCAGCCCGAGAGCACCCAGCCCGAGCAGGGCGAGCACCAACCCGATCACCCCGAAGACCACCGACGACTGGATCAGCCGGACCGGCATGCCACCTACCGTCTCGGTGGACAGCTGCGGCAGGCTGTCGCCGATCAGCACCCCCACCGCGCCGTACGTCGCGGAGACCGCGATCATCCCCAGTGCCAGCCAGCCCACCGGGCGGACCAGCGTACGCAGTTGGTGGCGCAGCCGGGTGGGCGATCCGGCCTGGCTCAGCGGCCCGACCGACGCGACCATCGCGATGTTGCAGGCGGTGAAGGTGCCGGCGAACCCGGACACGAAGGCGAACAGCAGCCCCGCGCCGGTGCCGCCGATAGCGGTCGCCTTCGCGTCGTGGCCGAGCAGGTTGTTGGCCACCGTGTCACCGATGACCGAGTCGACGAACTCGAACGACCAGAGCACCGCCAACAGCACCCCGGCGGCAGCGCTGACCAGGGCGGCGGTGCCGTGCCGGGCGGGTGCCGGTGAGACCGGTCGCACCGGCGTCGGCGACACCGGCCGGCGGGGTGCCGGGGAATCGGGGCTTTCTCGCAGGGCCATGGTGCCTCGTCTCTGCCGATCCGGGCGGGCCCACGGCCGACCGACAGCGACCCGACCCGGCAGGCGCCCGGCCCACCGGGCCCCGGGCCTGACGGGTGACGCCGTGTGCCGTCGCACCCGCCGGGCAGCGACCGCTGCCCGCTCACAGCATGCCGACGCGTACCGGTGCGGTCTTATTCGAGCGTGCCGACTTTTCTCGGCCTGTCGAACCGCCGGGCCGAACCGTCCGACCCGCGCAGCACCCGCGCCGCCACCGTCGGCGCGAGCAGCCGGCGCGGTGGGTCGACCAGGTTGAGCACCCGCAGGAACGCCGCACCGAGCGTCGGGTTCGCGGTGGCGGCGGCGTGCAGCCGGTGCACGTAGGCGTTGGTCAGCCGGACCCGCGCCGACCGGGGGCCGGGGACCTCGGGGAAGCGCAGGTCGGTGCCGACCGCGATGGACCACGGCATGTCGATCACCCGGGCCGCCCGCCGGAAGAACCGCCGGGCCAGCCCGTGCGGCCCGGCGGGCAGCAGTCGGGCCAGCTCCACCGCCTGCAACGCGGCCGCCGTGATGCCCTGCCCGTAGATCGGGTTGAAGCTGCACAGCGCGTCGCCGAAGACCAGGTAACCGGCGGGGAAGCGGCGCAGCCGCTCGTAGCGGCGGCGGACGCTGGCCGGGAACCGCATCCGGGCCGGCGCACCGAGCGGGCGGGCCTGCCGCAGCAACGCGCCGATCTCCGGCGCCGGCAGGCTGTCGGCGAAGGCGAGCAGGCCGGCGTCGTCGAGCGGCGGTTCCTCGCCGAACATGCCGCTGAGGGCCACCGCGAACCGGTCCTGCTCCTGCACCGCCACGATCCCACCGCGGGTACGACCGGGCACCGCGTTGGTGAGGACCCCGAGCAGCCCGTCGAGCTGCTGTGGTTGACGGTGGTAGAGCCGGGTGACGTAGGTCAGCCCGACCGGCACCTGTTCCTCCGGGGCGGGGCGGTAGCCGAGTTCCGCCAGCCACACCGGGCTGCGGGTGCCCCGCCCACCGGCGTCGACCACCAGTTCGGCGGAGAGTTCCCGGGTGGTCGAGGGGCCGTCGGCCCGGCGGTGCACGCGTACGCCGGTCACCCGTCGCCGGTCCGGTGTGGTGGTCAGGGCGGTGACCTCGTGGCCGGGCAGGATGGTCACCCCGGGCAACGCGGCCACCCGGTTGCGGATGACCTGCTCCAGCAGGGGGCGGCCCACCCCGATCGCCCGCAGTCCGGACGCCGCCGGCTGCATCAGGTAACCGTCGTTGTACCAGCGCACGTCGCCGTGCAGGTCGATCAGGGGCGCACCGAGCGCGACCAGCTCGTCGGTCACCCCGGGCAGCAGTTCCTCCAGTACCTGCCGTCCCCGGTCCAGCAGCACGTGCAGCTGTCGGCCCTGCGGCACCCCGCGTCGACTGGCGGCCTGCTCGGGCAGGGGATCGCGGTCGACCAGGGTGACCCGGCCGTGGGTTTCGCTGAGCACGCGGGCGGCCAGCAGCCCGCCGATACTCGCGCCGACCACCACCGCGCTGTCGGTCGCCATACTCCGACGCTAGGCGTACGGCTGTCGTCCTGTCGTCTCGCAACGTGCGCTTCATCGACCATTGACGTGGTCACCGTACCGGGGAAGGGTGACATGATGCGACGGCGCGAATCCCATCCGTCGTCGTACGACGTGTTGCGGGGCGACCGTACCGACCCGCCGGGGCGCCGTCGCCCGGTCCGGCACGGGCGGGTCGGGGCCTGCCCCGGCCGCGGCCTCCGCGTCACCTGACAGTGCTGATCCGGACGAAAGGACTCCTCGTGCGCCGCTTCCCGCGAACGTCCGTCTTTGCCGGTGACCCGGTGCCGCGCCGCCACCCGTGGCGTCGGGTCGTCGCCGCCGTGGCCGGGCTCGTGCTCCTGCTGGTCGCCGCCCCCAACGCGGTCGCCGGTCCGCCCGGTCCGGCCGGGACGGCCGACCGGGCGCTGCCCCCCGGGTTCCGGCACGGCTTCGTCGAGGTCGAGGGGACCCGGCTGCACTACGTGCGTGGGGGGAACGGACCGGCGTTGGTGCTGCTGCACGGTTGGCCGCAGACCTGGCAGGCATGGCGGCCGGTGCTGCCCGCGCTGCGCGCCGGCCGGACGGTCGTCGCGTTCGACCTGCCCGGTCTGGGGGACTCCGCCGCGCCGGCCGGCGGGTACGACAAGGCCACCACCGCCCGCCGGTTGCACGCCGCGACCCAGCAGCTCGGCCTCGGCCGGGTGGAGTTGCTCGGCCACGACGTCGGCGCGTTGGTGGCCTACCCGTGGGCGCGGGACTACCCGGCCGACGTGTCCCGGATGATCGTCATCGAGACCGCGCTCTCCGGCTTCGGCCTGGAGGACCTCTACAGCCGCAGCTGGCACTTCCTGTTCAACGCCACCCCGGCGCCGACGCCCGAGCTGCTCATCGACAACTCGGACGTCGAGGTCTACCTGGACCGGATCTTCGACTTCTCGTCCCAGCACGACACCATCGACCGGCCGGTCTACTACCGCGCCTACCGCGACCCGGCCGACCGGACGGCCGGCTACGAGTACTACCGCGCGTTCAACACCGACATCGCCGACAACCGGGCACAGGCCGCCGCCAAGCCGGTGACCGTGCCGGTGGTGGCGATGGGCGCGGCGTTCTCCTTCGGCCCCGGGGTCGCCGCCTCCTACCGGCAGGTCGCCACCGACGTGCGGCAGGTCGTCGTACCGGACTCGGGCCACTGGGTCCCGGAGGAGAACCCGCAGTTCCTCATCGACTGCACCAGGTTGTTCCTCGGCCTGCCCGGGGCGCCGACTCCGACTCCGGCGCTGGCCGGCTGCGCCGCCTGATCCACGGCCCGGTGCCCCGCACGTCGTACGTGCGGGGCACCGGCGGATCGGGGCCCGGCACGGGTGCCGCCAGCCGGCCGGGACGTGGGTGCCCGGGTGGAGCCGGTCAGGCCAGCGCGTCGAGCGCGGCGCGGTCCGCCGGGGTCAGGCGCAGCCGGGCCGCGGCCATGTTCTCCTCGAGGTGCCGCACCGAGCTGGTGCCGGGAATGACCAGGATCGCGGGTGAGCACGCCAGCAACCACGCGATCGCGATCTGCGCGCGGGTGGCGTCGTGCCCGTCGGCGATCCGGTCGACGGTACGCCGCTGCGTGGCGCTGAAGTCCGGCCCGAACGGCAGCTGCGGTCGCCCGGTACGCCCGCTGAGCAGCCCCGCACCCAGCGGGAAGTACGGCACGAAGGCGATCTGCTCCTCGGTGCACCGGTGCAGCACGTCCAGGCAGTCCCGGTCGAGCAGGTGGAACCGGTTCTGTACCGCGGCGATCGGGATCGTCGCCCGGGCCTGGTCCAGTTGTTTCAGGGTGACCCCGCTGAGCCCGACGTCGCCGACCAGGCCCTCCTCCCGCAGCCGCACCAGCATCGCGAACGACTCGGAGAACCGGGCCCCGCCCGGGCGGAGCAGCCCGTCCCCGCCGACCCGCAGGTAGACCAGCTCCAACCGGTCCCGGCCCAGCCGGCGCAGGTTCTCCTGCACCTGCCGCCGCAGCTGGTCAGGGGCCCCGGCGGGCACGAAGTCGCCCCAGTTGTCGCGTACCACCCCGATCTTCGTGCCGATCACCAGGTCGTCGGGGTACGGGTGGAGGGCCTCGCGGATCAGGTCGTTGGCCACGTGCGGGCCGTAGAAGTCACTGGTGTCGAGGTAGTTCACCCCCAGCTCGACCGCCCTGCGCAGCACGGTCAGCGCCGCCGCGTGGTCGTCCGGGGGGCCGAAGGAACCGGGACCGGGCAGTTGCATGGTGCCGAAGCCCAACCGGTTGACGCTCGACCCGTCGCCCAGCCGGAGCCGGCCGGCCTCCGGTGCGAGCCTGTCCGACAGTGTCACCGTTGCTCCCCTCGGGGGACGCCGCGCGGGGCGACGCCCGTGTGTGCGGGTCTGCCGGGCGGCGGGAGCCGGCGGGACGCCCGCCACCCGTCGGCCATCCTTCCGGACGACCCGGTCACCATCCGGCAGGCCGGTGCAGCGTGTCGGGCACCGGGTGACCCTGCGTGAGCCTGGTGGTGGCCGCCACGCGGCGGCCGGGACGCGCCGGGGCGTGCGGCGGGCGTCGCGGACCCGGTGCCGTCGGCGGGTTCCGTGCGGGGCTGCGGGGGCGTCGCCGACCCGGTGCCGTCGACCGGGTTCAGTGCAGGGGACGCGGGCCGAAGCCGAGTGCCCGGTCCACGCCGATGTGGAAGAACCAGCAGGCGGCCACGAGCGCGAGCACCGACCATCCGGTCGCGTCGAGGGCGTGCGCGAGGCCGTACCCGGCGAGCAGGACGAAGGGGGCGACGTAGGTGTGTCCCAGGTTGTAGACGATCGCGCCGACTCGGTGGTCGACCGCGTAGCCGAGCATCGACAGGTCGAAGACGAGGAACAGGGCGAACAGCCACCACCAGGCGAAGCCCGTCAGGACGAGCAGGACGACGGCGGCCCCGGCGACGGCTGCGCCCTCGACGCGGTGCAGGACCGGCACCGGGGTGGCCGGCGGGGTGCCCCGGGCGGGCACGGCGCTCACGGGTGCTTCCAGTTCTCCAGGGCGGTCAGCATGCTGTTGACGGCCCTGTCGTAGCTGCGTTCGAGGTCGGCGGCGAGCTTGAACGCGCCGGCCGTCTCCAGGCTGACGAAGCCGTGGATGACCGAGCGTAGGAACCGGGTGGCGTCGATCGCGTCGTCGCCGAGGAGCTGGTAGCCGGCGAGCACGCTGTAGATCACCTGGAGGGCTGCGGCGCTCGCCTGCTGGTCCTCGACGTCGTCGGGTTCGGGTGCCCGGATGGTCATCGGGTACTGCATCGGGTGTTGCCGGGCCCAGGTGCGGTAGGTGGCGGCCAGGCTGCGGACCGCGTCGTCGCGGGCGCGGCCGATGCACGCCTGGGCGACGGCCGCCGACAGGTTCGCCTTGGCGCGGAGCATGATGCCCCGGCGGAGCCCGGGAAGGCCGTCGATGTGCTTGTAGAGCGACGGGACGCGGACGCCGAGGCTGTCGGCGAGCGCGGCGAGGGTCAGTTCGTCGGTGGGGTGGGCTTCGAGCAGTTGTGCGCCGCGCGCGACGACGACGTCGGTCGTGAGGCCGGCCCTAGGCACGGGCGTGCACCCTGCTGAGGAAGTCGAGCACGGCCCGGGCGGTCAGCTCGGGCTGCTGGGACTGCGGGTAGTGGCCGGCGTCGGGCACCATGACGACCTCACCGCGCAGGGTCTCGCCGATCCAGGCCGCCTCGGCCGCCGGGTCCTTGAAGTCGGGGTCGCGCTCGCCCATGACGACCAGCACGGCGGTGTCCACCTCGGCGAGCCGCGCCTCGGCGAAGCGGTGGTCGGTCTGCCGGGCGGTGCGGGAGAACGCCGCGCCGTAGCCGGGCTGCCGGAGCTTGGCCACGACGGCCGCCCGGTAGTCGGCGAAGTCGGCCGGCTTGGCGCCGGCGTAGAGGGTGGGCAGGTAGGCCTTCCAGACGTGGGCCACCCACAGCGGCGACATGAGCAGGTGGAAGAGGCTGCGCATGCCCGGCGGCTGTCGGGGGTTGCGGACGAACGGCCCGACGAGCACGAGCCCGCAGACCTGCGCGGGGTGCTCGGCGGCGACGATGACGCCGGCACCGGCGGCCAGTGAGTTGCCGACGACGACGGCCGGTCGGCCGAGTTCGTCGATCAGGGCGCTGATGTCGGCGGCCGTCTCGGGGTCGCCGTAGGAGGTGAAGGTGGTGTCGCTGTCGCCGTGGCCGCGCAGGTCGGTGGTGACCACCGTGTAGCCGGCGTCGACCAGGGTCGGGGTGAGGAAACGGTACGACGAGCGCAGTTCCGCCATGCCGGGCACGAGGAGCACGAGCGGGCCGCTGCCCTGGACGTCGTAGGCGATGCGGCCCTCGGCGCGGTGCAGGTAGCGGGTCGGGGGCGGGTCAGCGTTCCGGGAACCGGTCATGAGGCTAGCTTAGCTAGCTCAAAAGCTAATCGCAATAGCTTTTGCTGTCGGGGGAGGTCGGCGGGGTTCGTGACCAGCTCAGCACGCCAGCCGGACCGGCGGGCGGGATCGGGAAACCCGCACGCCGGTCCGGTCGGACAATCCTCACGAATTGGTAGTTGATGTCTTAAAAGTGACTCTGTGGCCCGGTGCGGCTCACAGCCGGACCAGACCACCGTCGGCCATGATGGTCTGCCCGGTGACGAAGGCGGCGTCGTCGCTGGCCAGGAAGGCCACCGTGCCGACCACGTCCTGCGCCTCGCCCGGCCGCTTGATGGCCTGCATCGCCGCCACGTGCTCCTGCGCCGCCCCCGCCATCGGGCTCTCCGCGAGCCCGGGGGTACGCGACAGCGTCGGCCCGACCGCGTTGACCGTGATGCCGTACGAGGCGACGTCGCTGGCGAGCGCCCGGGTGAACCCGATCACCCCCATCTTGCTGGCCATGTAGTGGGTGAACCCGGGCAGGGCCAGGCCGACCGAGTTGGAGGTGAGGTTGACGATCCGCCCCCACCGCGCCTCGCACATGTGGTGCAGCACCGCCTTGGTCATCAGGAACTGCGAGTCGAGGTTGACCGACAGCACCTTGCGCCAGGCCTCGTACTCCAGCTTGAAGATGTTCTTGGCCGGATAGATGCCGGCGTTGTTGACCAGGACGTGGCAGCCGCCCATCCCGGCGGTGATCTCCGCGCCGATCCGGGCCACCTCGTCGGGGTCCGAGACGTCCCCGGTGACACCGAGGGCCTTGCGCCCCTCGCCCTCCACCAGCGCCACCGTCTCGATCGGGTCGACCAGGTCCACCGCCACCACGTCCATGCCCCGGCGGGCCAGGCCCTGACAGATCGCCTGCCCGATGCCCCGCCCGCCGCCGGTCACCACGGCGATCCGGTTACCCGTGCCCGTCATCAGCCCCACCCCTTCGCCGTGGCGTCCTGGTCGTCGACGACCGGCCCGGACCGCCCGGCGGCCAGCCGCAGCGCGCCCGACGGGCAGAGGTCGACCGCGACCCGGGCCTCCTCGGTGTCGACCGGTTGCCGACGCAGCAGCACCCGGCCGTCCTCGCTCTGGTCGAACAGGTCCGGCGTGGACAGCACGCACTGCCCGGCGCCGATGCACAGGCCACGGCTCACCACCAGCGTCGTCGTCGGTTCCTCCGCGCCCACCGGGTCACCCCCCTCCACCGCGGTCCCCCTCACCAGGTCACCGGCAGCCGGTCGAGGCCGTAGATGTTCGACTCCTTGCGGAACGGCAGGCCGTCGAGCTCCTCGGCCAACCGCAACCCGGGGATCCGGGTGAACAGGGAACGGAAGACGATCTCCAGCTCGGCGCGGGCCAGGTTCTGCCCGATGCACTGGTGGATGCCGTAGCCGAAGGCCATGTGGTGCCGGGCGCCCCGGTGGACGTCCAACACCTCCGCGTCGGGGAAGACGTCGGTGTCCCAGTTCGCGGAGGCGAACGACAGCAGCAGCCCGTCGCCGGCCCGGACGGTCACCCCGCCGACCTCGATGTCGGCGGTGGCCACCCGGGGCAGCGCGTCCACGACGGTGAAGTAGCGCAGCAGCTCCTCCACCGCCAGGCCCATCGCCGCCGGATCACCGGTGACCACGGCGAGCTGGTCGGGGTTCTCCAACAACCCGGCCACCCCCAGGGAGATCATGCTGGCGGTGGTCTCGAAGCCGGCGACCAGCAGCAACATCGCCAACCCGACGAGCATGTCGTGGTCGAACAGCGGGGTCTGCCGGTTCTGCACCACCAGCCGACCGAGCAGGTCGTCGGTCGGTTCCGCCTCCTTGGCGGTCACCAGGCGGTCGACGTAGGCCCGCAGCTCGCTGCTGGTCTGCTGGCGCTGCTCGGCGGAGACCGTCCGGCGCAGCTGCGCGTCGGCGCTGCGCACGATCAGGTCGCGGTCCTCGTACGGCATGCCGAGCAGTTTGGTGATCATCGAGGCGGGGACCGGCAGCGCCAACGCGGCGACCAGGTCCACCGGTTTCGGCCCGGCCAGGATCGCGTCGATGCACTCGTCGACGGTGCGTTGGATGTGCGGACGCATCTCCTGCGCCCGGCGCAGCGTGAAGTCACCGATCAGCATCCGCCGCTGCGGACCGTGCTCCGGCTGGTCGAGCCCGATCAGCGAGCGGCCGACCGCGGCGATGTTGCGCCGGGTCTGCGGGGTCACCGGCTCGGTCAGCGGCAGGTTGGGGTGGAACCGGTTGGCGCTCACCCGGGGGTCGGTCAGCAGCCGGCGGACGTCGGCGTAGCGGGTGACCAGCCAGGCGAGTTGCCCGTCCGGCACCCGGACCCGGCTGACCGGCGCCTCGGCGCGCAGCCCGACGTACTCGGGGGCAGGGGCGAACGGGCAGGTCCGGGGCATCGGGAAGTCGGGTGCCTCCCCGGTGGACGCCGCATCGGCGGCGTATGTGCTGTTGACGGTCATCACGGTCCTTTCGCGGTGTGCGTCGGTGGGCCCGGACGGTGGCGACCCGGCACGCGGAGCCGACGGCGTACCCGGTGGCGACCCGGGACGCGCCGCGGCGGCGCGGGCCGGCTCATCCCGGATGCCGGGCGAGATGGGCGAGCAGGGCCGCGGAGAGCCGGTCGGGGGCCTCCTCGGGCACCCAGTGCGACACCCCGTCCAGGGCGAGGAACTCGTACGGGCCCTTCACCCAGGCGGCGGTGCCGTGCGCGGCGACCGGCCCGACACCGATGTCGGCACTGCCCCAGACATAGAGCGTCGGCACGTCGACCGGTCCGGCCTCGACGTCCTCCGGCCGGGTCGCCCGGTACCAGTTCAGCGCGGCGGTCAGCGCGCCCGGCGCGGTCAACCGGTCCAGGTAGGTCGCCAGCTTCGCCGGCCCCACCGCCGCGCCCAGCATCCGGCGCAGCAACGCCGCGTCGTCGGCCAGCAGCATCCCCTCGGCCTGCCCCGGCTGCCGGAACATCGCCAGGTACGCCGAGCGGCTCTGCTGGTCGGGATCGGCGGCCAGCGCGTCGGCGAACGGCCGGGGATGCGGCACCGACACCGCGGTGAAGGTGCGCAGCAGCTCCGGGTGCCGATCGGCCACCGCCCAACCGATCGCCGCCCCCCAGTCGTGCCCGACCAGGTCGAACCGGTCCCAGCCGAGCTGCCCGGCGACCGCGACGACGTCGGTGACCAGGGCGTCCATCCGGTACGCGTCGACGTCGTCGGGGCGTACCCCGGGGGAGTAGCCGCGCTGGTCCGGTGCGACGGCGTGGTGACCGGCGGCGCCCAGCGCGGCGAGTTGGTGCTCCCACTCGACGGCCCCCTCGGGGAAGCCGTGCAGCAGCAGCACGCCCCGGCCGTCGGCGGGGCCGGCGGTCAGCGCGTCGAAGGTGCCGGCGTCGGTGGTCAACCGCAGCGGTGTGGTCATGCCGGCCGCCCGGCCCGTGCGGCGGCCACGTCGCGGTACTGGTCGACCAGCCGGTGCAGCGCCGGGACCAGGTCGTTCGGGGTGGGCAGGCCGGCCACCTGGGTCCGCAGCCGTTCGGCGTTCGCCTTGAACGACGGGTCCTTGAGCACCCGGGCCAGATCCTCGGCGAGCGCCTCGGAGGTGAGGTGGTCGGCGTCGGCGACGAACCGGCCGGCCCCCTGCTGTTGCAGGCCGTTGGCGTGGGCCAGCGGCCCCCACCACTGGAAGCCCCAGTGCGTCCCCGGAATGATCAACTGCGGGACGGCCTGCTCGATGGCGGTGGCGAAGGTGCCCGCCCCGCCGTGGTGCACGATCGCCGCGCAGCTCGGCAGCAGCATGGCCAGCGGCACGAAGTCGACCACCCGGACGTTGTCCGGCAGCTTCGGGATGGTGGCGAGCTGCTTGGCGTTGAAGGTGGCGATCACCTCGGCGTCCAACCCGCTCACCGCGTCCAGCAGATCGGCGGCGGGAGCCTCGGTGCCGCGCCCGTTGCGGTGCGACTCGCCGAGGGTGAGGCAGATCCGGGGCCGCTGCTGCGGCTCCCGCAACCAGTCGGGGATCCGGGCCGGCGGGTTCACCGCGATGTGCCGCACCGGCACCAGGTGCAGCCCGTCGGGCTGGTACTGCCACGGCGGCATCGGGTCGATGGTGAAGTGCCCGACGGCGACGTCCTCGTCGAACCGGGTGCCGTAGCCGGTCAACACCCGGTCCAGCCAGTCACGCAGCGGATCGCCCTCGTCCCGGGCGGCCCGGCGCAGCTGGGTGATCCCGTCCGGGCCCATCATCATCCGGGCGTGCGGCACCCCGCACACGGTGGCCGCGGCCGGCGCGGCGTACACCATGGAGTCCCAGACCACCAGGTCGGGCCGCCACGAGCCGATCAGCGCGACCAGGTCGGCGATCATCTCGTCGGTGGAGAACAACGCGAAACCCCAGGACGCGCGGGACAGCTTCTCCAACGGGTTGTCCCGGGGGAAGTCCTGCTGCAACGGCATCTCCTGGCGTTCACCGGGCGCCATCACCACCGCAGGCGCCTCGCCGGGGCGTACCCCGGGGTAGAACGCCGGCATCTCCGTGCGCGTCCGACCCACCTCGACCGGGACGAACCCGGCCGCGATGATGGCGTCGGCGATCTCGGGCTGACTGGCGACGCGGACGTCGTGTCCGGCCGTGCGCAGCGCCCACGCCAACGGCGTCATGATGTGCAGGTGCGCCTTGTTGGCGTGCGGCACGAAGAGCACTCTCATCCGGTCTCCCTCAGCTCGGTGTGGCCTGGCTCGGCAGGCGCGGCGGCCGGGACACGACCGGCACGCGGACATGCTGCTGCGCCCCCCGTCGACCTCCTCCCCACCATGATCTCGGCCCGGTCGCCCCCGGACATCTCCATACATGCCCTTTCCCCGTCGGCCACCGGGCATCGTCGAAGTAGGAACCCGCCGCCGACCTCTCCATACTCGACGGACAGGCGGCCCCACCCCAGCTACCGGCCGCCCACCGGTCGGGTGCCCCGCACGGCGGCACCGCCGGCCGCCGTCGTGCTCGCGCCGCGCGCGACCGCCCGGCCAGCTGCCGGCACGGCCTTCCCTGCCCGTACGACGAAAGGGACCCCCATGTTCGCCGACGCCGACCCTGCCCTGATGGAACCCCGAGACTTCGCCCGACTGGTCACCGCCACCCCCGTCGACGAACTGCGCCGGGTGATGGGCGGCCCGCACCGCCGCACCATCCTCGACGGCATCTTCGTCCGGATGCCCACCCTGTTCCGGGCCGACCGGGCCGGCAACACCGAGGCCGTCCTGCACTGGAGCGTCGGCGACCGGCGCGAGGGCACGGTGGACACCTACGAGATGGTGATCGCCGGCGGCGAGTGTGTGCTGTCGGAGCGGCCGGACCGGGAGCCCCGGCTCACCCTGACCCTCAGCGACATCGACTTCCTCAAGCTGGTCAGCAGCAGCGCCAACCCGGTCACCATGTTCGTGCTGGGCCGGATGAAGGCCAAGGGCGACCGGGGACTGGCCATGCGCATCCCCACCCTGTTCGACATCCCGAAACCCTGACCCGGACGCGGCGGCGGGGGCGCACCCGGTGCGCCCCGCCGCCGCGTCCCCGTCGCCGGCCCGGATCAGCCGGCCAACCGGCGGCTGATGTCCGCCCGCAGCTGCTTCTTGTTCACCTTGCCCACCGCCGTGAACGGCAGCTCGTCGACGGTCACCAGCCGCTCCGGCAGCTTGAACGCGGCCACCCCGGCCCGCTGCATCACCGCCCTTACGTCCTCCAGGGCCACCGCCCGGCCCGGCTGCGGCACCACGTAGAGGCAGACCCGCTCACCCAGCTCGGCGTCCGGCATGGCGACCGCGGCGGCCAGGCTCACCGCGTCGAGCTGGTAGGCGAAGTTCTCCACCTCCTCGGCGGAGATCTTCTCCCCACCCCGGTTGATCAGGTCCTTGTCCCGCCCCTCGATGACCAGGTTCCCGTCCGGCCGCAGCCGCACGATGTCGCCGGTGTTGTACCAGCCGTCGACGAAGGCCCGCGCGGTCAGCTCCGGCGACCGGTAGTAGCCGCGCGGCGTGTACGGCCCCCGGGTCAACAGCACCCCCGCCTCGCCCGGCGGCACCGGCCGACCGTCCTCGTCGACCAGCCGCAACTCGTCGTCCGGGCAGATCGGGCGGCCCTGGGTGTGGCACACCACGTCCGGCGGGTCGGCCGGGCGGGTCAGGCAGAGCAGCCCCTCCGCCATCCCGTACACCTGCTGCAACGCGCAGCCCAGGACCGGGGTGACCCGCTGGGCCACCTGGTCGGCCAGCCGGGAGCCGGCGACCTGCACCCGGCGCAGCGAACCGAGGTCCCGGTCGGGGTCCTTCTCCCGGTACTCCAGCCAGCGTTGCACGGCGGCCGGCACCAGCGAGGTGAAGGTGACCTGCTCCCGCTGCACCGTCTCGAACGCGCGCTCCGGTGCGGGCGACGGCAGGATCACCACCCGGCCACCGGCCAGCAACGTGCCCAGCAGACCCGGCCCGGCCATCGGGTAACCGTGCGCCAGCGGCAGCACCGCCAGGTAGACCGTCGACGCGTCCACGTCGGACAGCTCGGCCGCCCGGCGCATCATGTACCCGTAGTCGTCGTGGGTCCGGGCGATCAGCTTCGGCACCCCGGTGGTGCCGCCGGAGAGCAGGAACAGGGCGACCGCCGAGCCGGCGGGAGCGGCGGCGTCGAGCGCCGACCGGGCCGCCGCCGGGTCGTCCGCCGGCCGGCACAGCCGCCGCAGGTCGACACTGTCCGCGCGGACCTCCGCCCCGGCCACCAGCACGTGCCGCAGGGTCGGGGCGTCGGCGGCCACCTCGTGCGCCAACGCCTGGTGGTCGAAGTCCTTCAACAAGTCCGGTACGACCAGCGCCCGCGCCCCCGTCAACGCCACGATCGCGGCGATCTCCTGCCGACGGTGCGCCGGCAGCGCCATCACCGGGACCGCGCCCAGCCGGAAGCAGGCCACCGTCAGCACGACGAACTCCCAGCAGTTGGGCAGCTGCACCACCACCCGGTCGTCGGGGCGTATCCCCAGCTCCCGCAGGCGGGTGGCGGCCCCGTCCGCGCGGGCGGTCAGCTCGGCGAAGGTGAGCCGTACCGGGCCGTCGACCAGGCACGTCGCGGTGGGGTCGGCGTCGGCGGCGGCGTACAGCTGCGCCCCCAGCGAACGGTGAGTCCAGTACCCCCGCTCGGTGTACCGCGCCACCAGCTCCGGTGGCCACGGCACGGTCCCGTCGAGGGTAGGTCGGGTCGCTTCTGCGGACATGTGGGTCCTCCCGATCCGGTGGGTCGACGCGGCGCACCGGCGTCGGGGCCCGCGCGGCGCGACCGAGGAATTCGCGTGTCGAACTCGCGGGGAAACCGTACGGAGGCGCACCGCCGAGTTCCTTCTCCCGCATTGCGCTATTGCGCCGCCGGGCATTAACGGAGGTCACGGCGGGTGCCGGTGGCCGCCGTCGGCCGCCGACGATCGCACTCAGGAAGGTGCCCCTGTGATCGGTGGGGGAACAGGATGTTCCGCAGTTGAGGTCAGCGTCCGGACCTGACCGTCACCGCGACATTTCCGAAGGACAGCGACCACCGCATCCGGCTGTGTTCCGGGTGCGGTCGGCGATGTGGAGAGGAGCCTGGACGTGAGCCAGGATGGGGAATTTTCTGAGGCAGTGGCCATTGTCGGTATGAGCTGCCGGTTCGCCCCTGACCTTGACTCGTTGGAGAAGTTCTGGGCATTTCTCATCGGTGGTCGACATGCCGTGAGCGCCATGCCCGACAAGCGGTGGGAACCGTACGCCTCGACCAGCCCCCAGGCCACCGCGATCCTGCGGAAGACGACCCGACTGGGCTCATTCCTCGACGACATCGAGGGATTCGACGCGGACTTCTTCGGCATCTCTCCCCGGGAGGCGGACTTCCTCGACCCGCAGCAGCGGATCGTGTTGGAGTTGGCCTGGGAGGCGCTGGGCAACGCGGGTGTGCCGCCGTTGTCGCTGCGCGGTTCGGACGCCGGTGTCTTCGTGGCGGCCAATTCCAACGACTACGGCCGCCGCCTGCTGGAGGACATTCCGCGGACCGGGGCATGGGCGGTCAACGGCACCACCTACTACGGCATCGCCAACCGCATCTCGTACTTCCTCGACCTGCGGGGCCCCAGCATGGCGGTCGACACCGCCTGTGCCGGTTCCCTCACCGCGCTGCACCTGGCCTGCCAGAGCCTGCGCGAGGGGGAGATCCCGCTGGCCGTCGTCGGCGGGGTCAACATCATGGCCAGCCCGACCCTGTTCGTCGCCCTGGACGCGGCCGGGGCGACCGCCCCGGACGGGCGCAGCAAGGCGTTCGCCGCCGACGCCGACGGCTACGGCCGGGGCGAGGGCGCCGGCGTGGTGGTGCTCAAGCGGCTGTCCGACGCCCGCCGTGACGGCGACGAGGTGCTCGCGCTGATCCCCGGCAGCGGGGTGTTCCAGGACGGCCGCTCCGACGGGATGATGGCGCCCAACGGCTCCGCCCAGGAGCACATGCTCCGGGTGGCCTACGAGCGTGCCGGCATCGCCCCGGAGACGGTGCACTACGTCGAGGCGCACGGCACCGGCACCCCGGTCGGCGACCGGGAGGAGGCCAAAGCGTTGGCCGCCGTCTTCGGCGCCGGACGGCCCGCCGACGAGCCCTGCCTGATCGGTTCGGTGAAACCCAACATCGGTCACGTCGAGGCGGGCTCGGGCATCGCCGGTGTGATCAAGGCGGTGCTGGCGTTGCGGCACGCCGAGATCCCGCCGAGCCTGCACCGCGAGCCGAACCCGGACTTCGACTGGGCCGCCTCCGGGCTGCGGCTGATCGGCGAGCGGTCCCCGTGGCCGGCCGGCGACAGCCCGCGCCGGGCCGGCGTGTCCAGCTACGGCGTCGGCGGGTCCATCTCGCACGTCATCCTCCAGGAGGCGCCGCCCGCCGTGGCCGCCTCGACCGGGGCCACGGCCGACCCGGCGCAGGCCGGTACCGCCTCGACCGAGGTCGTCGCCGGGGCCCGGCCGTCGGTGTACCCGCTCTCGGCGATGTCCGAGGCCGGGGTGGCGGCGCTGGCCAGCCGCACCGCCGACTGGCTGGTGGAGCACCCGGGGGCGTCCCTGCCGTCGGTGGGGCACACCCTGGCGCAGCGCCGCTCGCACCTGCCGCAGCGGGCCGCCGTGCTGGCCGCCTCACCCGGGGAACTCGTCGAGCGGCTGCGGGAGGTGGCCGACGGCCGCACGACCCCGCAGGTCGCCCGGGGTCGGACGGTGGCCGATCCGGCCCCGGTGGTCTGGGTCTTCTCCGGCCACGGCGCGCAGTGGGCGGGCATGGGCCGGCAGTTGCTGCGCGACGAGCCGGTCTTCGCCGCCGCCGTCGACGCGCTGGCCGAGGTGTTCCGCGAGGAACTCGGCTGGACGCCCCGCGAGGCGCTCACCGCCGGCGGCCCGTGGAACGGCGTCGAGGTGCAGGCGTTGACCTTCGCCACCCAGGTCGCCCTGGCGCAGACCTGGCGGTCCCGGGGGCTCACCCCGGCCGCCGTGATCGGGCACTCGGTGGGGGAGATCGCCGCCGCCGCCGTCGCCGGCAGCCTGGACGTGCTGGCTGCCGCCCGGTTCGCCTGCCAGCGGGCGCGCGCCCTGGAACGCCTCCAGGGCCAGGGCGGGATGGCCATGGTCGGGCTCGGCTTCGACGAGGCCCGGCAGCGGCTCGCCGGTTCGGTCGGCGTGGTCGCCGCCATCTCGGCCAGCCCCACCTCCACCGTGCTGTCCGGGGACCGGGAGACCGTCGAGCAGATCGTGACGCGTTGGCGCGAGGAGGGGGTGGCGGTGTGGCGGGTCGACACCGACATCGCCTTCCACAGCCCGCACGTCGACGCCGCGGTGGCCGAGGTCGCCGCGGCGGCCGGTGCGCTGCGGCCCGGAACGCCCCGCACCCCCCTCTACAGCACCGCGTTGACCGACCCCCGGTCGACCGCGCCGCGTGACGGCGCGTACTGGGTGGCGAACCTGCGTGAGCCGGTGCGCTTCACCGACGCGGTGACGGCGGCGGTCGCCGACGGGCACCGGGTCTTCCTGGAGGTCTCCACCCACCCGGTGGTCACCCACTCCATCGGGGAGACCCTCGCCCACCTCGGCGTCGAGGACGCCACCGTCGTGCACAGCCTGCGCCGCGACACCGACGAGGAACGTGCCCTGCTGGCCGGCCTGGCCCGGCTGCACTGCGCGGGCGCGGCGGTGGACTGGGAGCGGCTGCACCCGACCGGTTCGTTGCTGCCGATGCCCTCGGTGGCCTGGCAGCACCGGCCGTACTGGATCTTCCCGGAGGCCCGGGCCGAGTCCGGTCCCGGCGGGGGGCACGACCCGGAGCGGCACAGCCTGCTCGGCGGCCGGATGACGGTCTCCGGCGCCCCGCCCCGGCAGGTGTGGCAGACCTACCTGGACATGTCGTCGCGGCCCTACCCGCTCGACCACGAGGTGGTCGACGTCGAGATCACCCCGGCCGCCGTCCTGATCAACAGCTTCGCCCTGGCCGCCGCGGAGGACGGCCGGCTGCCCGCGCTGGCCGACATCGTGCTGCGTACCCCGCTGGCCGTCGCGCCGCCCCGGGTGGTGCAGATCGTCCTGTCGGAGAACACCGCCCGGCTGGCCACCCGGGTCGCCCCGCAGGACGGCGCCCCCGTCGTCGACGACGAGGAATACGAGTGGATCACCCACTCGACGGCGACCATCGACTGGAGCACCGAACTGGTCGACGGCCGGGTCGACGTCGACGAGGTGCGGGCCCGGTGCCCGCAGGAGTGGTCCTGGCAGCGGGTCGACGAGATGTTCCGCCGGATGGGCGTCGGCGGCTACGCGTTCCCCTGGGACGTCGTGGAGCTGCGCCGCAACGACGAGGAGCAACTCGCCGACATCGTCATCGTGCCGCCCCCGGCGCAGACGGCCACCAGTTGGGCGCACGTCATCGACGGCGCGCTGACCATCAGCGCGGTGCTGGTCACCCCGGAGTACGCCAGGCACCAGTGGATGTCCTCGCACATCGAGTCGGTCGTCTTCACGGGGGAACCACCGGCGCACATCACCGTCCACTCGGTGCGGTCGCCCAGGTCGCCGCAGGACACGGTGGACGTGCAGGTGGCGAACGAGCACGGCGAAGTGGTCTGCCAGGTGCGCGGCCTGCGGTTCTCCGCCATCTCGGACACCGACAGCGCGGTGGCCGCCCCCCGAGAGCTGGTGCACGAGGTGGTCTGGCGGTCGCTGGACCTCACCGTCGACGGCAGCAGCACCGAGCTGTCCCGGGTGGTCGTGGTCGGCGGTGACGCCGCCGCCGGTGACCTGGCCGGGGCGCTGGCCGGCACCGGGCTGCGTACCGTGCGGGTGGACGGCCCGGACGAGCTGGCCACGGTCGGTCTCACCCCGCGTGACGCGGTCCTGGTCGCACCGGGTGCCGGCGACGCCGGCGAGTCGGCCGAGCAGGCCGCCGAACGGTGCGGCTGGGAGCTGATCCACAGCGCGCAGGCACTGATCGAGGCCCAGGCGGCCGGGGGCGACCCGGCCGCCGCCCAGCCCCGGCTCTGGTGCCTGACCCGGGGCGTGCGGCAGGCGGTGGCGGAGCGGTCGCTGGCCCACGCCCCGCTGTGGGGCATCGCCCGGATCATCGCCGGGGAACACCCGGACCTGTGGGGTGGGGTCGTCGACCTCGCCGACGACGCCGACGTCCCCGCCGAGACCCTCGCGACGGTGCTGCGCCGGCTCACCGGCGACGAGGACGTCGTCTCGGTCACCGGTGGTGAGGTGGCGGTGCAGCGGCTCGGGCAGGTCGAGCGGCCCGCCGACGGCACCGCGTTGCAGTGCCGGCCGACCGACACCTACCTGATCACCGGTGGCCTCGGGGCACTCGGCCTGATGGTGGCCCGGTGGCTGGCCGACCGGGGGCCCGGCGGATCCTGCTCGCCGGCCGCCGTGGCCTGCCGCCGCGCGCCGACTGGGACGGCGACCACGACGTGCGGACCCGTCGGCAGATCGACGGGGTGCTCGAACTGGAGGCGCTCGGGGTGACCGTCCGGACCCTGGCGTTGGACATCACCGACCCGGTGGAGGTCGCGGCGGCGCTCGACCCGGCCTCGCACGGCATGCCGGCGGTACGCGGCATCGTGCACGCCGCCGGCGTGGTACGCGACGCGATGGTGGACAAGGTCGACCGGGAGGGGCTGCACGACGTCCTCGGGCCCAAGGTGAACGGGGCGATGGTGCTGCACCGGCTCTTCCCCCCGGGCACGCTGGACTTCTTCGTAATGTTCTCGTCCTGCGGGCAGTTCACCCGGCTGACCGGGCAGACCACCTACGCGGCGGCCAACTCGTTCCTGGACGCCCTAGCGGCGCACCGGCACGCCGACGGTCACACCGAGACGACCAGCCTCGGCTGGACGTCCTGGCGCGGGGTCGGCATGTCCGAGTCGATCTCGTCGACCATGCTGGAGGCCAACTCCCGTGGCCTGGACGCGATCTCGGTGACCGAGGCGTTCCGGGCCTGGGCCTTCGCCGACCGTTTCCACAGCCCGTACCACGCGATCCTGCGGGTGCTGGCGCCCACCACCAACGCCCCCGGCTGCCGATGCTGCGGGAGCTGACCGCGACCAGGTCGACCACCGAGGGCGGCACCGGTCAGGCGTTCAGCGTCGACTGGGTCGACACCCCGGAGCAGGAGCTGCGGGAACTGGTCACCGCCGACGTGCGGGAGCAGGCCGCCGCCGAGCTGAGCCTGGCCGCCGAGGACCTGGAGCTGCGCCGGCCGCTGGTCGAGCTGGGCGTGGACTCGGTGATGACGGTGGCGCTGCGGGTGCGGCTGCAGGGCCGGTACGGCCTGGAGCTGCCGCCGAACATCCTGTGGAACAAGCCGACCATCGCCGCCCTGGCCGACCACATCGTCGACAGTCTGCGCCCCGCGGAGCCCACCGACGACGACCCGGCCGACGACCCGGCCGCGTTGCGGGTGGGCTGACCCCCACCTGCGGCGATCCCGCCGTACCCCGGCCGGTGCACCCACCGGCCGGGGTACGGCTATTTCTCGTCCGCCCCCGGAAACGATTTCTCGGAAACGGTCTCCGACATCGCAATCGCGGAGATGTCAGCGGTGTCGGACCGCCGGAGGATAGGGGGGACGGACGGACCGTTCGGGGGTGAATGTGTCCACTGTCCGCAGTAGTCCCAGGAGAGGAAGCGACCACGATGTCCACTGGTACCCAGGTGGCTCCGGCCATTGACGGAGAAAAGGCACTCGACGCGTATTACGGGTCGTTCACCAGCGACCAGGAAAAGGAGGTCCTCACCGTTCCGTTGCGCCTGGTGCAGGCCTGGTCCCGCAACGACGCCGCCGGGGTGGCGAATGCGTTCACCGAGGACGGCGTGATGATCCTGCCGGGTGACGTGTTCAAGAAGGGCCGCGACGAGATCCGCTCGTTCATGGCCGCCGCGTACGCCGGGCCGTTCAAGGGCACCGGGGTCACCGGCCGCCCGGTCGACGTGCGGATCATCGCCGACGACGCCGCCCTGATCCGTACCCACGGTGGCATCCTCGCCGCCGGCCAGACGGACATCGCGGAGGAGCTGGCCGTGCGTTCCACCTGGGTCGTCGTCAAGCGCGACGGCCAGTGGCAGCTCGCCGGCTACCAGAACAGCCCGCGCGGCGCCGGCGCGACGCTGCGCTGGTGACCGGTCACCCACTCGGACAGGAGGAGACAGCATGAGCACCGAGGGCGCATCGCTCGTGGCCGGCGCCAAGCAGTGGGCCTCGTACTACGGCGACTTCCCCAACGGGGTGGAAGGGGCGGTGCTGACCGCGCCGCTGCGCTGCCGGGCGGCGTGGGACGCCAACGACGCCGAGGGCTTCGCCTCCCTCTTCATCGACAACGGCAGCATGCTGGTCGGCGACAACCAGCTGATGAGCCGCGACGAGATCCGGTCCTACCTCGGCGAGCTGTTCGCCGGCCCGTACAAGGGCTCCCGGTTGACCCTGGAGTTCAGCGAGATCCAGGTCGTCTCGGAGTCGATGGCGCTGGCGGTCAGCGTCGGCGGGGTCGTCTACGCCGACGCCGCCGCCCTCGCCCCGGGCGACAACGTCCGCATCATGTGGGTCGTCGTCAAGCAGGACGGCGACTGGCGGATCGCCTCCTACCAGAGCAGCCCGATCACCGGCTGAACCGGTCCCGGCCAGCGCCGGGGGCGACGAGCGCCCCGGTGCGCGCCGGGTGACCAGCGGGCCGTCCAGGGCCGGGACGACGAGGGGTCGGCCCGGCCCTGGACGACGAGAGGAGAAGAGGAACCGATGACCACGACCATGGCACCCTGGGGAGACGCCTCGGCGCTGCTGGCCGCCGCGGGTGTCCCCGAGGACCCGTCCTACTACCGGGGGTACACCGACGCCGACGAGCGGGCGGCGTTGACGGTGGCCATGCGCATCCAGGCGGCCTGGGCGGCCAACGACGCCGACATGTTCGCCGACGTGTTCACCGACAACGGCAGCCTGCTGATGCGCGACGAGCAGCTCACCAGCCGGGAGGAGATCCGGGCGTACATGTCCCGGGGTTTCGCCGGGCCGCTGCGAGGCGCCCGGGTGAAGGGTTGGCCGGTCGAGGTCAGCTTCCTCACCGACGACGTCGCTCTGGTGGTGACCGAGGGCGGCATCATCATGGCCGGCCAGGACGACATCGCGCCGGAGAACTTCATCCGGGCCACCTGGGTGATGCTGCGCCAACCCGACGGCCAGCTCCGGCTGGTCTCGCACCAGAGCAGCCCGATCAGGGGCTGACGCCGACGCGGTCGACGACGACCGCCCGACCGCCGCGGTCGTGGTGACGACGGGATCCCGATCACGGATCACCACGGCCCCGGGGCACGCCCGGCGGGGACCGCCCGGTCCCCGCCGGTGGCGCGGAGACCCGCGACCGACAACCGAGAACCTGACCTTGGAGGGTGCAGTGGTGTACGACTACGTCATCGTCGGCGCGGGATCAGCGGGGTGTGTCCTGGCCGCCCGGCTCACCGAGGACCCCGACGTCACGGTGTGCCTGATCGAGGCGGGTCCCCGGGACACCGCCGACAACATCCACGTCCCGGTGGCCTTCGGCACCCTGTTCCGCACCGCCCTGGACTGGGACTACGACACCCACGAGGAGCCGGCGCTGGGTCGGCGGCGGGTCTACCTGCCCCGGGGGCGGGTGCTGGGCGGCACCAGCTCGATCAACACGATGGTCTACATCCGGGGCGCGCGCGGCGACTTCGACGGCTGGGCGCAGCCCGGCTGGGGCTTCGACGACCTGCTGCCGTACTTCAAGCGGTCCGAGGACAACGAGCGGGGGGCGTCGACCTACCACGGGGTCGGCGGGCCGATGGCGGTCTCCGAGGGGCGGGCCAACAACCCGATGTCGTCGGCGTTCGTCGAGGCGGCCACCGACGCCGGCTACGGGGTCAACGACGACTTCAACGGCGCGGGGCAGGAGGGTTTCGGCTTCTTCCAGCTCACCCAGCGCGACGGCCGCCGGGAGAGCACCGCGACCGCGTTCCTGCACCCCGCCCTCGACCGGCCCAACCTGACCGTGGAGACCAACGTCCACGTGCACCGGGTGCTGATCGAGAACGGTCGGGCGGTCGGGGTGACCGGGACCCGGCTGGACGACACGCTGACCGTCACCGCGTCCCGGGAGGTCATCCTCGCCGCCGGGGCGTACAACTCGCCGCAGCTGCTGATGCTCTCCGGGGTCGGCCCGGCCCCGCTGCTGGGCGCGCTCGGCGTGCCGGTGCTGCTGGACCAGCCGCAGGTGGGGCAGAACCTCCAGGACCACGCGCTGATCCCGCTGGTCTACACCCACTCGCAGCCGATCAGCCTGCTCGCCGCCAACCAGCCCGAGCACCTGCAACGCTTCATGGCCGAGGGGCGTGGCCCGATGACGGCCAACGGGCCGGAGGCCGGCGGCTTCGTGCGTACCCGCGACGACCTGACCGCCCCGGACGCGGAGTTCCTGGCCGCGCCGGTGATGTTCGCCGACAGCGGGCTCGGCACCCCCACCCACCACTCGATCTCGTACGGCCCGTCGATGATCGCCCCGCGCAGCCGGGGGTACGTGCTGCTGGCCTCGGCCGACCCGACGGCCAAGCCGAAGATCGTGCACAACTACTTCCAGGACGAGCGCGACCTCGACGACGCGGTCGCGGCGACCCGGATCGGCATCCGGATCGCCCAGCAGAAGGCGCTGGCCCCGTACACCGAGGGACAGTTCGCGCCGCCGGCCTCGGACTCCGACGAGGACCTGCGGCACTACGTCCGGCAGTACGCCCACTCGATCTTCCACCCGGCGGGCACCTGCGCGATGGGCGCCGTGGTCGACGAGCAGTTGCGGGTCAACGGGCTGGAAGGGCTGCGGGTGGTCGACGCCAGCGTCATGCCCACCCTGGTCCGGGGCAACCCGAACGCCGCCGTGATCGCCATCGCGGAAAAGGCGGCGGACCTGATCGCCGGGGTCGCGCCGCTGCCCCGGCAGGCCGAGGCGGTCGCCCGGTGACCTGCCTCCCGCCCACCGACCCGTCCGTTCCGGTGGGCGGCGTCCTGTCCGCCGACCGTACCCGCACAGGAGGAGTGAGATGACCAGCGCGACCGAGGCCCCCCGAGGGAAGAACTGGTACGCCGCGCCAGCGAGCTGGTGCCGCTGCTGCGCCGGCACGCCAGCTGGCAGGAGGAGAACCGGCGGCTGCACGACGAGACGGTCGAGGCGCTGGCCGACGCCGGCCTGTTCCGGATGCGGGTGCCGCGCCGCTACGGCGGCTACGAGTCGGACACCCGCACCCTGCACGAGGTGATGGTGGAGCTGGGCCGGGGCGACGGCTCGGTGGCCTGGACGGCGTCGGTGTGGGCGATCCCCGGCTGGATGGTCGGGATGTTCCCCGACGCGGTGCAGGACGAGGTCTACTCCACCCCCGACGTGCGGATCTGCGGGACGTTGAGCCCGTCGGCCAGCGGCACCCCGAAGCCCGGCGGCGGGATGGTGCTCAACGGCAGCTGGAGTTTCATCAGCGGCGCCCTGCACAGCCACTGGCAGGAGGTCATCGCGATGGCCCCCGCCCCGGACGGGGTGAACCAGTGGCCGGTGATGGCCCTGGTGCCGCTGTCCGACCTGGAGATCGTGGACGACTGGTACACCGCCGGCCTGCAGGGTTCGGGCAGCATCACCACGGTGGCCCGGGACGTCTTCGTGCCGCAGGAGCGGATCGTGCCGATGCCCGCCGTGCTCCAGGGGCAGAGCGCCTCGGCGCTCAACCGGGACCTGCCGATGTACCGCAACCCGCTGCTCGGGGTGGCGAACGCCTCCTCGGCCGGTACGGTGATCGGGCTGGCCCGGGCGGCCCGGGAGTTCTTCCTGGAGCGGCTCGACCGCAAGATCACCTACACCGACTACGCGACGCAGCGGGAGGCCCCGGTCACCCACCTGCAGCTGGCCGAGGCGACCATGAAGATCGACGAGGCCGAGTTCCACGCCCAGCGGATCACCGACCTGGTCGACACCAAGGGTGTCAGCGGTGAGCCGTGGACGCTGGAGGAGCGGGCCCGGACCCGGGCCGACATCGGGGCGATCTGCCAGCTCGGGCGGGCCGCCGTCGACCTGCTCGGGATGGCCAGCGGTGGCTCGTCGATCCTGCGCCAGGCCCCGATGCAGCGGGTGGTCCGGGACATGTACGCGGTCAACCTGCACGCGCTGATGGTCCCGTCGACGAACCTCGAACTCTACGGTCGGGTGCTGTGCGGGCTGGAGCCCAACTCGCCGTACATCTGAGTGCCGCCCGCCGGGCACGGCGGACGGTGGGACGAAGAAACGGACCCGCGGCACCGGTCGGTGCCGCGGGTCCGCCCGCATGTGCGGGTCGTCACATGTCGGGGCCACCTGCGCCGAGCACCGGACGGACCTCGACGAGGCCGAAGTTGGCCTCCGGGATCCGGGCGGCGTGCCCGACCGCCTGCTCGATGGTGTCGCACTCGATCAGGTAGATCCCGGCGACGTACTCCTTGACCTCGGGGAACGGGCCGTCGGTGGTGGTGACCTTGCCGTCGCTGACCAGGACCTTCTTGGCCTGACCCTGGTCGGCGAGGGCCTCGGAGACGATCAGCTCGCCCGACTCGGCCAGATCCTCCACCAGCGACATGTGCGCCTTGAAACCCAGCTCCCGCTCGGTGTCGGACATGTTCTGCCAGGCGTCCCGGGTCTGCTGGTTGTGGCTGATCATGATCAGGTACTTCATGGGTGCCTCCTGAAGGCTCGAACTATTTGCTTACCCGTATGTCGAAACCAACGAGCCAGCTTCGACATCCAGGCAGAAGCGCACGTGACGTGCGCCGATGTCGAGGAGGGCACATGAGCACCGGTACCACACCGAGTTCGGACGAGGCGCTTGACGCGTCCGCGGACCGGCCGGATCCCCGTCGGTGGAAGGCGCTGGCGCTGCTCGGCTTCGTCCAGTTCATGTTCGTCATCGACATGACCGTGGTCAGCGTCGCGCTGCCGCGCATCCAGGGCGAACTCGACATGTCCCGGACCGGGCTGGCCTGGGTCGTCAACGGCTACGTGCTGATGGCCGGCGGTCTGCTGCTGTTCGGCGGCCGGCTCGCCGACCTGTTCGGCCGGCGGCGGATCTTCGTCACCGGCGTGGTCATCTTCGCCATCGCCTCGGTCATCTCCGGGGCCGCGATGAACCCCGAGATGCTCATCTACAGCCGCTTCCTCCAGGGCGTCGGTGAGGCGCTGGCCGCCCCGGCCGCGCTGGGCATCGTCTTCCTGCTCTTCTCGGCCCCGGCCGACCGGGTCAAGGCGGTCGGCATCTGGGGTGGCCTGTCGGGCCTGGCCGGCACGCTCGGCCCGGTCGTCGGTGGGCTCATCGTCGCCGACGCCAGCTGGCGCTGGATCTTCTACGTCAACGTCCCGGTCGCGGTGATCGCGCTGGCCCTGGTGGGCCGGCTGGTCGGCGAGACCCGGATGGAGCGCACCGGGCAGAAGTTCAACTTCGCCGGCGTGCTGACGGCCACGGCGGGTCTGGTGGCCATCGTCTACGGCCTGCTCCAGGCCGCCGAGCGGTCCTGGCTGTCGACGCAGGTGCTGCTGCCGCTCTTCGGCGGTCTGGCGCTGATCGGGCTGATGCTGCTGATCGAGTCGCGGGCCGCCGCACCGCTGATCCCGCTGCGGTTCTTCACCAACCGCACCCGCGCGGTGGGTTACCTGGTCGGTCTGACCCTCTCCTGCGCCTTCTTCGGGTTCACCTTCCTGACCACCCTCTTCGAGCAGCAGGTGCTCGGCTACTCGCCGCTCAAGGGCGGCCTCTCCTTCATCCCGGTGGGTCTGGGCATCGCCTTCGGCGTCGGGCTGTCCACCGGCATGATCCCGAAGTTCGGCGTCAAGCCGGTGATCATCGTGGGTCTGCTCGGGGTCACCGGCGGCCTGTTGCTGCTCAGCGGGATCTCCGTCGACACCCACTACGCCAGCGGCATCCTGCCCGGCATGCTGGTGCTGGGCGTCTTCTTCGGCCTGGCGATGCCCGGCACCGCCAACACCGCGCTCTACAAGGTGGGCACCCAGGACACCGGGCTCGCCTCCGCCATGCAGAACGTGATGCAGCAGGTCGGTGGCGCGCTCGGCCTGTCGGTCCTGGTGGCGCTGGCCCTGCGGCTGGGCGGGGACCGGCTCGCCGAGGGGGTGAACGCGAGGGTCGCGGCCACCGAGGGGTACGTGCTGTCCTACCGGGTCTCCGCGGTGCTGCTCCTGGTCGTCGCCCTCGTCGTGCTCCTGCTGCTGGAGAAGATCGGCATCCAGGGCGACTGGGCCACCCCCGACGACAAGACGCCGTCCGACAAGACCACCGCCGACGCCCCGTTGGCCGGTACCGGCGACGCCGACACCCCGTCGGGTGCCCCGGCCGCCGCCGACGACCGGACCGGTGCTCCACCCGCACGTTGACCGGTCGGCGTCCGGGTGGTTGCCGCCGCCGGGACGCCGTTCCCGCCCCGCACTGACCCACCCCCCCGGGTCGGTGCGGGACGGGCCGGCCGGCCCTTCCCCCGGGCCGGCCGGCAGCCCGGGACCGGCCGCACCGGTCCCGGTGTGCCACCCGGACCGTCCCCCCGGTCCGGGCCGGAGAACCTGCCGTCCCCCCGGCAGGCGTCAGCCCCGCCGGATCCCCCTTCCGGCGGGGCTGACTCGGCCCACGCGACCACCGGCGCCCGCGCGGCGCGGCGGTCGGTGTGCGGCGGTCAGTGTGCGGCGGTCTGTGGCACGGCCACCTCGGCCGGCTCCGTGCTCCGGCGACGCCGCCCGTTGAGCAGCGCCCCGATGAACGTGTAACGGACCAGGTAGCGGTAGCTGAGCAGGGTGAGGGGATAGGTGACCAGCAGGATGGCCGGGAACTTGACGAACCACGGCACCGCCACCTGCGACACCGCCGCCTGTAGCGCCATCACCAGCGGGAGGTGGACGACATAGACCCAGTACGACGCGTCGGCCACGTACCGGATCGACGGGTTCGGCCGGGACAGGTGCCGCATGGCCGCCCCGATCAGGCCCATCGTCCACGCCCACACGGCCAGCGTGTAGACGACCGCGTAGCCGATCTTGTGCCAGCCCAGCGACTCGGGTTCGGTGTCCGGGGTGAGCCCCACCATGGCCAGCGCGATCGCGGTGAGCACGACCGCCGCCACCAGGTTACGGGGGTACCGCCGCTCCCACACCCGGATCACGTCCACCTGGCGGTTGAGCAGCCAGCCGAAGCCGAACGCGCACCCGTAGGCGACCAGGCCCACCGGGTTGGGGATCAGCCCGTTCTCGGCCGGCGGCACCCCGTACCAGAGCAGCCAGTCCTGCTTGAGCAGGAAGGCGACGCAGAGCGGGGCGCCGACGACCAGCGGGGTGAGGTCACGGGCGACGACGTTCCGGACGATCGGGTCGACCAGTCCGCTGCGCCGGCTGCCGTCGGGGTCGAGCAGGTTGACCACCGCGCGGACGACCAGTGCCAGCACGTAGAGGACCAGCAGCCAGTAGAGGAACCACAGGTGGGTCAGCGGGAAGGTGCGCAGGGTCATCGGGGTGGCCCCGGGCACCTCCTCACCGGCCAGGTTCGCCGCGATGATGATCGCCACCACGGTGGAGACCATCACCACCGGCCAGAAGATCGCCAGTGGGGCGAGGATGCGCACGGCCCGGTTGCGGACGAACCCGGCGGTGCCGCGCCGGTGCAGCAGCAGCCGGGCGAAGAAGCCGGCGATCAGGAAGAACAGCGTCATCCGGAACACGTGGATGACGAAGTAGGTGCCGTTCATCACCGGGCTCGTCGACACGTCCCCCACCACCCAGGTGCGGGGCTCCAGGAAGGACAGTGTCGTGTGCAGCACGACGCCGAGGAGCAGGGCTCCCGCGCGTACCGCGTCGAGGGCGTGCAGTCGTTCGGAGGCGCTCGTGGCGGCGCCGGGGACAGGGGTCGAGGGGATGGCCATGTTCTGCTCTCCACTACCCGCGGTCTCGGGTCCGTCCCGATTCCGCGCGTTCGTCGGGCGTCGGGAATAGGCGGCGCCGGTAGCCCCGGAAGAGGTGGTGCGTGCTCCGGGCCGACCGGCCGGACAGCACTGAGGGAGTTGCTGTCGACCGCTACGGGGAGGCTATAAAACATAGACAATCATGGTCATCCGCGCTTGCGTCAAAATTGTTTCATCTTTCGGTTGCCGGCATCGGCCTTTCGGCCTTTCCGGCTAATTCGTCGTTTCTGCGTCTCGGTCGGGAGCGAATTCGGGAGCCCGTGGGCCGCCGGACTCACCGACCGGTCAGGCCCGTTGGGTCGCGCGTAGCCGCAGGAACCGCTGCTCCGGGACGCTGAGCGTCGCCTGGGCGGCCAGCAGGTAGTGCCGCCGGGCCTCCGCCCGGTCACCGAGCAGGTCGAGCAGATGGGCCCGCACGACGTGCACCCGGTGGTTACCGGCCAGCACCGGATCGGTCTGGGCGGCGGTCAGCTCCGCGAGCGCGGCCTCCGGCCCGTCCACCATGGCGACCGCCACGATCCGGTTCAGGGCGACCATCGGACCGGGCGCGATGCGCCGCAACAGGTTGTAGAGCCCGAGGATCTGGGGCCAGTCGGTGTCCTCGGCACGGGCCGCCTCGTCGTGCACCGCCGCGATCGCCGCCTGCACCTGGTACGGCCCGACCGGCGCAGTCGCCAGGGTGCGGGTGATCAACGCGACGCCCTCCGCGATAGCCCGCCCGTCCCACCGGGACCGGTCCTGCTCGGCCAGCGGAATGAGCGCCCCGTCCGGGCCGGTGCGGGCCGGCCGTCGGGCGTCGGTGAGCAGCATCAGCGCCAGCAGCCCGGTGACCTCCGGTTCGTCGGGCAGGCGCTCGTGCAGTTGCCGGGTCAGCCGGATCGCCTCGGCGGTCAGCTCGATCCGGTTGAGCGCCGGCCCCGAACTGGCCGTGTAACCCTCGTTGAAGATCAGGTAGAGGACCTCCATCACGGCGGCCACCCGGGCCGGCCGATCCTCGGGCGCCGGCATCCGGAACTCGGCGCCACTGGCCCGGATGCGCTGCTTGGCCCGGCTGATCCGTTGGGCGACGGTGGACTCCGGCACCAGGAACGCCCGGGCGATCTCGGCGGTGCTGAGCCCGCCGACCGCCCGCAGGGTGAGCGCCACCTGGGAAACCCGGGTGAGCGCCGGATGGCAGCAGAGCATCAGCAGGGTCAGCGTGTCGTCCACGGCGGAGACCCGACCGGGCTCCGGGGCGGTCAGGGCGGCCACCGCACGTTCCCGGCGGCGGCGGGCGGCGTCGTTGCGCCACAACTCCGTCCAGCGGCGGGAGGCGACCGTGGTCAGCCAGCCCCGGGGGTTGGCCGGTAACCCTTCCTCCGGCCACTGCACGGCCGCCGCGAGCAGGGCCTCCTGCACGGCGTCCTCACAGGTGTCGAAGCCGCCGTGCAGGCGTACCAGGGTGGAGAGCACCTGCGGCGCGTGCTCGCGCAGCAGGTCCTCGACGTCGGTGGTGACGGTCACGCGTCCGGCCGGGCGGCGTCGAGGACCGGGCGCACCTCGACCAGGCCGAGTTGCGCCTCCGGCACCCGGGCCGCGTGCGCCACCGCCTGCTCGATGGTGTCGCACTCCACCAGGTAGAAGCCGGCGAGATACTCCTTCACCTCGGGAAACGGGCCGTCGGTGGCGATGGTGCGGCCCCGGTCGACCCGGACCCGACGGGCCGTCGCCGGATCGGCCAGCGCTTCGGAGACGATCAGTTCACCGGCGGCGGCGAGGTCTTCGACGAGGGCGGCGTGGGCCTTGACGCCCAGTTGCCGTTCGGTGTCGGACATGTCCTGCCACGCGTCACGAGCCTGCTCGTTGTGGCTGATCAGGATCAGATATTTCACCGCACCTCCAAGGTCGGAGATGATTGTCCCACCGGTAGGTCACAACCAGCACCGTCGCTACGACACAATACAGACGTGCAGCTCAGCGTGGGTAGGTCGACGCGGCCACAGGGTGCCGCGTCGTTTTCGTCGGTGGGGTCGGCGACATCGGGTCGGCTGGTCGGCGAGGGCAGCCGAAAAGGAATTCGTCCTCTCGACTTCAGGCGTTTCCCCGTCGGTCATCCCCGGGCGGCGACGAAATCCAGGATCGACGCTCCGACATAGTCGATCATCTCGTCGGTGAGTGCCGGATAGATCCCCACCCAGAGGGTCTGCTCGGTGACGATGTCGCTGTTGGTCAGCTCGCCGACCACCCGGTAATGCTGGTTCAGGTAGGCCGGGTGCCGGGTCAGGTTGCCGGCGAACAGCTGCCGGGTGCCGATCCGCCGGTCCTCCAGGAACGCCACCAGCTCGGAGCGGGTGAACGGCGCCGCCGGGTCGACGGTGATGACGAACCCGAACCAACTCGGCTCGCTGTTCGGGGTGGCCTCGGGCAGCAGCAGGTGCGGCACCCCGTCGAGGCGCTCGCGCAGCCGACGCCAGTTGCGCCGCCGCAGCGCGGTGAACTCGTCCAGCTTGGCCAACTGGGTCAACCCCAACGCGGCCTGCAGGTCGGTCGCCTTCAGGTTGTAGCCGACGTGCGAGTAGATGTACTTGTGGTCGTAGCCCTGGGGGAGCGTGCCGAGCTGGTACTTGAACCGCTTCAGGCAGGTGTTCGACTCGCCCGGCGGACACCAGCAGTCCCGACCCCAGTCGCGCAGCGACTCGACGATCCGGGCCAACGCCAGGTTCGAGGTGAGCACGCAGCCACCCTCACCCATGGTCAGGTGGTGGGCCGGATAGAAACTCACCGTGGACAGGTCGCCGAACGTGCCGGTCAGCGCACCGTCGTAGGTGGAGCCCACCGCGTCACAGTTGTCCTCGACGAAGAACAGGTCGTGCGCGTCCGCCAGCTCCGCCATCTCCCGGGCCGGATACGGGTTGCCCAGCGTGTGGGCCAGGATGATCGCCCGGGTCTTCGGGCCGATCGCCGCGGCCACCCGCTCCACGCTGGTGTTGTAGGTGCCCAGATCGATGTCGACGAAGACCGGCACCAACCCGTTCTGCAGGATCGGGTTGACCGTGGTGGGGAACCCGGCGGCCACCGTGACCACCTCGTCGCCGGGGCGCAGCTGCCGGTCCTCCAGCAGGTCGGAGGTGAGCGCGCTCACCGCCAGCAGGTTCGCCGACGAGCCGGAGTTGGTCAGGTGCGCCTTGCGGCGGTGCATCTTGCGGGCGAACTCCGACTCGAACCTGCGGGCCAGCGGGCCGGCCGCGATCCGCATGTCCAGCGCGGCCTCCACCAGCGCCACCCGGTCCTCGGCGTCGAGCAGCGCCCCGGAGGGCCAGATCTCGGTCACCCCCGGGATGAAGGGCTGGTTGGGCTGTGCGTCCTGGTGGAACTTACGGACCTCGTCGAGCAGCAGCGCTCTACGGTCACTCATGCCCGGACTCCTTCTCGTGATCGCGACAGGTGTGCGTACCGGCGGTGGGGCCGCGCCGGTCGCCGGTCGGGCCGGATGCCGGCGGGACCCGGCGGCCGTCGGCGCTCACCGCGGCCACCGGACGGCCGACCCGCCGGCCGGCGCGGCATCGGCGGTCTCCCGCCGGGCCAACCGCGTGAGCGCCCGGACGGTCTCGGCCGGGGACGGCTGTGCCGCGACCTCGTCGGCCACCGCACCGGCCGCGACCGCGAACCGGGACTGGCCCAGCACCAGCCCCGCCGCGTCGGCCACCCCGCGCGGGGTCGCCACGTCCAACCGGACGGCCAACCCCACCCCGGCGGCGGCGATCGCCTCCGCGTTGTCCAACGCGTCGTCGAACTTGGGCAGCACGAGCTGCGGACAACCCGCGGCCAGCGCGGTCAGGGCGGAACCCTGTCCGCCGTGGTGGATCAGCAACCGGCAGGTCGCCACCAGCTCCGACAGCGGAATCCGGCCCGCGTACCGGACCGCCGACGGCAGCGGTGGCAGCTGACGGGCGGCCTCGTCGTCGATGGCCAGGACCAGTTCGGCGTCGAGGGTCGCCAGCTCCTCGACCAGCCCGGTGAGCAGACCACCCATCCCGGCGTCGGTCAGGTGCGGCAGGACGGTCCCCATGGTCAGCCCGATCCGGGGCCGCGGCGGCGGGTCGAGCAGCCACTCCGGCACCCGGGCGGCACCGTTGTACGGCACCGGCCGCAACCCCAGGTGGGCCCGGGCGTGCGGCAGCCGCAGGCTCGGCGGCCACGGGTCGAGCACCAGATCGGCCCGGGGCAGCCGGGTCAACCCGAGCCGGTGCAGGTCACCCCGGAGCACCGTCTCGGCGGCGGCCCGGTACTCGACGAGTTCCGCGACACCCCAGTGCAGCTCGACGTACGGGACACCGGCGGCGCGGGCGGCCACCGGGCCGGCGTACTCGGAGCGCTCGGCGAGCACCAGGTCCGGTCGCCAGGACCGGACGGTCGCCAGGGTGCCGGCGAGGTTCCGCGACGCCATTGTCGCGAAGACCTCGCCGTGTCCGTAGGGGTCGTCCTCGATGCCGTGCGGCGAATCCGGCCGCACCAGCTCGCGGATGTCCATCCCCGGCCCGGCGGAGACCGCCGGCAGACCCGCCTGGGTCACGGTCGGCACGAAGTGCTCGGTGCAGGCGACCAGCACCTCGTGCCCCGCCGCCCGCAGCGCCCAGGCGAGCGGCACCAACGGGAATAGGTGGCCGTGCATCGGTGCGCTGGTGATCAGCACGCGCATCTGCGGCTCCGACGGCTCAGGGCGCCGCCGGAACTGCGCGGCGACGGATACCGGTAGTGACCATTACCAGTAGATCGTGGCAGAGGCCGGGAGGCCGGACACCTCCCAGCGTGCCGTCGTACCCGCCGCCCGTACGACCACTGTGGACCGACGGTGGTCAGCCGGCCGGGCGGACCGTCACCACGCTCGGTAGCCCGTTGTCGGCCGCCGCCTCCAGCGGGGCGACCCGGGTGCCGGTCACCGCGATACCGTCCATCCGCACCACCGGGGCGAACCAGGCCAGTTCGGTGAGCCGGGCCACCGCCTGCTGGAACAACCCAGCCTGGGTGGTCGGCTCCGGCTCGGCGACCGCCCGCTGCAGCAACTGCTTCAACTGCGCGTCGTCGGTGGCGTACGGGTTGAACGGGTTGGCCACCGGCCGCATGAAGTCCAGTGAGGACAGGTAGGTCGGCAGGTTGCCGTAGCCGAACGCGGTGACCGGGAACTTGCGCGACATCACGTGCTCCAGCCACTGCGGCACCTGGGTGTCGGTGGTCAGCTCGACGGTCACCCCGATCTTCTTCCACTGCCCGGCCACCACCTGCGCGACGGCGGCGATGCCGGGGGTGTGCGCCTCGGCCTTCACGGTGAAGCCGTTCGGGTAACCCGCCTCGGTGAGCAGCGCCTTGGCCCGGTCCGGGTCGTACGGGTAGCGGTCGTCCAGGGCCGCCTGGTAGCCGTCGAAGCCGGGGGCGGCGATCTGGCTGGTCGGGTGCGCGAACTCGCCGAAGATGGTCTTGGCGATCGTGGCCCGGTCGATGGCGTGGTTCAACGCCTGGCGTACCCGCACGTCGCGCAGCGGCGCGGCGACGGTGCCGTCGCGGTCGGCGAGCACCATGCCGAGCACCGCCACGCTCGCCGTGATGTGCTTGAGCCCGGCGGCGACGACCGCCGGACCGGCGTCGGCGTTGAGCGCGGCGTAGTCGATCTGCCCCGCCTGGATGGCCTGCACGGTGGCGTTCGCGTCCGGCAGCACCCGGACCACGACCTTCTTCCAGTGCTGCCCCTCCTTGTTCCAGTACCGGGGGTTGGGCAGGTAGGTGTAGTGGTCGCCGGCCACCGTGCCGGCCGGGTCGAGCTGGTACGGGCCGGCCCCGAAGGTGCGCTGGGCGAGCTGGCCCGGATCGGTCAGCCCGGCGGGGGAGACCACCGAGCCGGACAGGATCGCCTGGCTGAACAGCTGCCGCATCACCGGGTTCGGGGCGCTGTTGGTGACCACCACCGTGGCGGCGTCGGGTGCGGTGACGCTGGTGATGGTGGCCGCCCAGGTCTTCGCCTTCGGGCTGACCGTCCGCATGTACTCCAGCGACTTGACCACCGCCGGGGCGTCCAGCGGGGTGCCGTCGGCGAAGGTCAGCCCCGGGCGCAGCTTGAGCTGGAAGACCTTGTTCTGCCGGTCGACGTAGCCGAACGACTCGGCCAGCTCCCCGGTGAACGTCCGGTCGGCGTTCATCCGGATCAGTGGGGCGTACGCCAGCGCCACCGTCGGAATGTTGTTCAGGTCGATGTTGGCCTTGTAGGGGTCCAGCGTCGGCGGGGCCGCCACCGCCATGGTCAGGACGGCGTCGTCGGCGCCGCCCCCCGGCTCGGCGGTGCCGGAACAGGCGGTCAGCGAGCCGACCGTGAGCAGCGCGGCGGCGACCAGGACTCGTACCTGGTGGACGCTTCGGCGCGGACGATGCGCGAACATGGCCATCCTTTCCCGGCGGACGCCGGTGTCGAGGGGGAGCAGGGTGTGTGGTCAGGAGGTCGGGTGCCGGTCGGCTGCCGGGTCGACCCCGAGGTCGGGGGCCGGACCGGCCGGGGCGGCTGCCGGGCGAAGGCGGCCAGCGCGGCGCGGGCCCGGACGGGGTCCGGCACCGGCACGGCGGCCAGCAGCGCACGGGTGTACGGGTGCGTGGGCCGCCGGTACACGGTCTCGGCGTCACCGGCCTCGACCACCCGTCCCCGGTGCAGCACCACCATCCGGTGCGACAGGTGCCGCACCACCGCCAGGTCGTGGGCGATGAACAGGTGACCGAAACCGAGCTCGGCCTGCAGATCGGCGAGCAGGTTGATGATCTGGGCGCGGACGGACAGGTCCAGCGCGGACACCGGCTCGTCGGTGACCAGCAGGCGGGGGCTGCCGACCAGGGCCCGTGCCAGGGCGATGCGCTGCCGCTGCCCACCGGAGAACTGCCCCGGATAGCGGTGCGCCGACTCGGCCGGCAGGCCCACCCGGTGCAGCGCCTCGGCGACCAGCACCCGCCGCCGCGCCGGGTCGACGCCCCGCCGGTTGAGCAGCGGCTCGACCAGGCTGTCGCCGATCCGGCGGGCCGGGTTGAGCGAGCTGAACGGGTCCTGGAACACCAGCTGCACGTCGCCGCTGAGCGCCCGGCGCTGCCGCCGGCCGGCACGGGTGACGTCCACCCCGTCGATGAGGATCCGGCCGTCGGTCACCGGCGTCAGGCCCAGGACCGCGCGGGCGATCGTCGACTTGCCCGAACCGGACTCACCGACCAGCCCGACCGTCTCACCGGCGGCCACGGTCAGACTCACCCCGTCCACCACCCGCGTCGCCGACCGTCGGTGTCCGAGGTCGACCACCAGGTCGTGCACCGCGAGCAACGGCCGCCCGCTCACGCCGCCGCCCGGTCCTCGTCCGGCCGTACGCAGCGCACGGCGTGGGCCGGGCCGAGCCGGTCCAGCGGCACCGGGGCGTGCCGGCAGGACTCGGTGGCCAGCGGGCAGCGCGGCGCGAACCGGCACCCCGTCGGCCACTGCCCGGGGGCGGGCACCGTGCCGGTGATCGTGGGCAGCCGGCCCGCCCGGGACGCCCGGTGCGGATCGGCCGCCAGCAACCCCCGGGTGTACGGGTGCCGGGGGCGGGCGAACAGCTCGGTCACCGGGCAGGACTCGACGACCTGACCGGCGTACATCACCACCGCCCGGTCACAGAGCGCCGCCACCACCCCCAGGTCGTGGGTCACCAGCAGCACGGCCAACCGCCGTTCCCGGCTGGTCCGGGCGAGCAGGGCCAGGATCTCGGCCTGCCGGGTCACGTCCAGGGCGGTGGTCGGCTCGTCGGCGATCAGCAGCTCCGGGTCCCCGGCCAACGCGAACGCGATCGCCACCCGCTGGGCCATCCCGCCGGACAACTGGTGCGGATACCGTCGCGCGGCGGTATCCGGTTCGGGTAGGCCGACGTCGCGCAGCAGCGCCAGCACCCGGGCCCGGGCCGGTCGTCGACCCAGCCCGGTGTGCCGGCGGACCGCCTCGGCGAGTTGCACGCCGACGCGCAGGGTCGGGTCCAGGCTCACCATCGGGTCCTGCGCGACGTAGCCGATCCGGCGGCCCCGCACCGTGCGCCACTGCCGGTCGCCGGCCCTGACCAGGTCGAGGCCGGCGAAGTGGCAGCTGCCGGTGAGCTGCCCGTCACCCGGGGGCAGCCCGAGGATGCTCAACGCGGTGACCGTCTTGCCGCAGCCCGACTCGCCGACCAGTCCGACGATCTCCCCCGGACCGACGTCGAGGTCGACGTCGCTGACCACGGTGGTGCCGGTCCGCGCCCCCCGGCCGGGACCACCCGGGAGCTGGACCGACAGGCGGCGTACCGACAGCAACGTGTCGGCGTGGCCCGGCCGGCCGGCCGGCGGCGGTTCGACGGGGTGGGCGGGCGCGGACCCCACGGGGTGGGGCGGTGCGGACCCCGTGGGGTGGGTTCCGCGCCGGCCGGACCGCCGGCGTCGGCGGGCCAGTTTCGTCGTCGCCCAGGCGGCGGTCGCGCCGTCGCGGGCGGCGTCGCCGAGCAGCACGAAGGAGAGCACGGTCAACGCGACCGCCAGCCCCGGCGGAACCAGGGCCCACGGGTGGCGGACGATGACCATCCGGGCCTCGTCGATCATGCCGCCCCAGCTCGGCTCCGGCGGTGGGGGCCCGAACCCGAGGAAGGCCAGGCTCGCCTGCATCACCAGGGCGATCGCCGCGACCAGGGACGCCTGGACGATGACCAGGCCGCGCAGCCGGGGCAGCACGTGGCGGCGCAGGATCTGCGGCGTGGAGAGCCCGGCCAGCCGGGCCGCCGCGATGAACAGCTCCTCCCGGGTCGACCGGGTGGCGGCCCGGACCACCCGGATCAGGCCGGAGGAGAGCAGCAACCCGAAGGTCAGCATGGCGGTCGTGACGTCGCCCGGGAAGACGGCCACCACCACCAGCAGGATCACGATGGCCGGCAACGAGAACAGCAGGTCGGCCAGCCGGCCGACCAGCGCGTCGACGACCCCGCCGAGGTAGCCGGCGAGCAGGCCCAGACCCACCCCGACCACGGTGGCCGTCAGCACCGCCACCAGCACCCCCCACAGCGTGCCCGCCGCGCCGTACGCGAGCCGGCTGAGCAGGTCCTGGCCGAGGCGGTCGGTGCCCAGCGGGTGGGCGGCCGACGGCCCCCCCAGGGCGGCCGGCAGGTCCTGGTCGACCGGGTCCCGGCCGGTGACCAGCTCAGGGTGCAGGGCGCAGGCCAGCACCAGCAGCAGCCACAGCACGGCGAGCAGCACCAGCGGGCGGCGCGACACCCGCACCGCCACCGCCGCCGGCCGGCTCACCGGGCCCCCACCCGGGGGTCCAACCACGCCTGGGCGAGGTCGGCGAGCAGGCCGATCACCACGACGATCAGGGTGTAGCAGACCACCGCCCCCTGGAGGACCGGAATGTCGTGCTGGGCGGCGGCGAGCGCGGCCCCGGAGCCCAGGCCGGGCAGGCCGAAGATGTTCTCGATCAGCACGGTCGCGCCGAGCAGGCTGGCGGAGATCACTCCCAGCAGGGCGACCACCGGCACCGCGGCGGTGCGCAACGCGTGCCGGTAGACGATCGAGCGGATGGACAGGCCGTTGGCCTGCATCACCCGCACGAAGTCGCGGCTCAACACGTCCAACATGGAGTCGCGGGTCTGTTTGGCCACCGCGGTGACCGCCGCCAGCGACGTCGCGGCCACCGGCAACGCCAGCGACCGCAGCCACCCCACCGGGGACTCCCCGAAGGGGACGTAGCCGGTGGCCGGGAACAGCCGCCACCGCACCGCCAACCAGGTGATCAGCACCAGGGCCAGCCAGAATCCGGGTACGGCGAGACCCACCACGGAGGCCACGTCGACCAGCCGCCCGAACGGTCCACCCCGGACGGCGCTGAGCACGCCGAGGGCGGTGCCGACCACGCCGACGGTCAACGTGGCCAGCAGGATCAGCGACAGCGTCGGGGCCAACCGGCTGGCGATCAGCGGGCCGACCGCAGTGCCGGTGCTCACCGACCGGCCCAGGTCACCGTGCACGGCGTCGACCAGCCAGCTGAGGTACTGCACGGTCAGCGGGCGGTCCAGCCCCATCTGCCGGTGCAGGGCCTCGACCTGTTCGGGCGGGGCCAGCGGGCCGAGCACCGTGCGGGCCGGGTCACCGGGCACCAGGGAGATCAGCAGGAAGCACAGGACCGACACGACGAACAGCAACGGCCCGGTCCAGGCCAGCCGGCGCAGGACTAGCCGGACCATGGCCACCGGTGGCCGTCCGCACCGGCACCCCGCCGGGTGTCGATCCCCCCTGTGGACGTACGGCCGGCCGGGTCGCCGACGTGGTCGAATCTGATGGCGTCACGCTCCAGCCGTCGGTGGTCAGGGTCGACCCACCGACGTCCGTGATCAGCGGCGCGTCAGGGGCCGTGTCCACGCTGGCAGAGCGGAGGCGCGGTTGTCTTCCGCAGACGTGCTCACCCGGTGGGTTTCCCGGGGCCGCCACCGGTGTGCGCCAGGACTGCCGGCACGAGCGTGTCCCACGTCGCCCGGGGCGGCATCTGGTGCCCCACCCCGGGCAGCGGCAGCAGCCGGGCGACCGGGAGTTCGTCGGCCAGCGCCTGCCCGTGCCCGTACGGGAAGAGCGGGTCCTCGGTGCCGTGCACCACCAGGGCCGGTACGGTGATCCCGCCCAGCGCGTCGCGGTACTCCGCCCCGCCGTCGATCGACCAGTGGTTGGCCAGGCTGGCCCGGATGTCGACGGTCCGCGCCACCGCCCGCGCCACGAGTTCCCGAAGCTCCGCCCCGGCCAGCGCGACGCTGCCGGTCAACGGTCGCTGACCGGTGGCGATGTGCTCCACGACGGAGTCCGGGTCGGCCCAGTCCGGGTCGGGGCGGGACTCGCCGAAGCTGGCCATCAGCGACTTCGACATCGGCGGCAGGTCGTTGTAGGGGCGCTCGCCGATCCGCAGGGCGGGACTGGTCGAACTCAACGTCAGCGAGGCGACCCGCTGTGGATGCTCCACGGCCAGCCGCTGCGCGATCGCGCCGCCCATCGAGATGCCCCACACGTGGGCGGCCCCCAGGTCGAGCTGCTCCACCAGGGCGGCGGCGTCGGCGACCAGGTCGTCGAAGTGGTAGTCGGGGGAGCCGGCCGGCCAGCCGGTGGACCGGCCGGTGTCGCGGTGGTCGTAGCGCACCACGTACCGGCCGCCGTCGGCGAGGCGCCGGCACAGCCCGTCGGCCCACCAGTCCATCGAGTTGGACGCCCCGCTGACCAGCAGCAGGGCCGGGTGCTCCGGCGAGCCGAAGGTGCCCACGCAGAGCCGCACGCCGTTGGCGGGGACGTGTCGTTCCGTCCCCGCCAACAGGTCCTCGTCGCCAACGGTCCGATGTGTACTCAAGACGGTCTCCTCATGCCTCGGACCACGCGCGGGAATTCCGCGACCACCGCCGGTCACCGTGCGGGATGATTATCCGCCCCGCCGCCTGAGCAAACCGCGTAAAACGCCGGCTATGCCACGAGATGTTCCAACGAGCGGAGCAACTCGTCGAGGTCGTCGGTGACCACGGTCCCGTCCCGCCAGCGGGCCAACGGGTCCGTCCGTACCGCCGCCCGCAGCCGCCCGGCCCGCTGCACCGTCGGCTCCGGGTCCGTCCCGTCCCCGGTGGCCCGGTGGGCCAGGGCCGCGTCGATCCGGTCCAACCGCGCCCCGGCCGTCTCCCACACCGCCTCCGCCGCCGTCACCACCTCGGCGATACCCCGGAACAGCTCGTCCATCCGGGCCACCGCCGCCGCGACCGTCAACTCCACCCGGCCGTCGTCGGTGATCCGCCGCCGCGCCAGCGGCGGAGGCGGGCCGGTGACCACCACCGACGCCTGGTCGAGCAGGGCACTGACCCGGGCCAGCTCCGCCCCCGAAGGCTGGCCGGGGCCGGCGAACGGCCCGACCACCTCGTCGACCACCGCCGAGTAGGCGTGGTAGACGGTCCACAACTGCGCCAGATCCGCCCGCGCGGCGGCCCACCGGCGGGCCGACTCCCCGGTCAGCTCGGCGGCGGCCAGCAGATGCCGGTCCAGGTGCCGTTCCAGGTCCACCAGATTGGCCTGGATGGCGTCCCGGTCGGTGACCGCCGCCGCCACCGCCGCCCCGGCCTGTGGCGGGGACAGCACGTCGACGGTGGCGGCCGCCAGCAGCGGAGCCCGCAGCAGCGCCGGTGGTCGCGGCGTCGACCGCCGTCGCCGGGCCAGCGCGGCGTCCACCAGGGCGGCCAGCGGCTGCTCGAACAGCCGGTGGCTGAGCGTGGCCAGCAGCACCGCACCGAGCAGGGTCACCGTCTCCAACTCCCAGAACCCGGCCGTGCCGTACAGCTCGCGGATCGGGCGGACGGCGCCGCTGAACACCGCCCCCGGCTGGAGGTAGAAGTGCATCACCGCGAAGTGCCACAGGTAGACGCCGTAGGAGACCTTGCCGAGATGGACCACCGGGCGGGCGGTCAGCACCGCGTCCACCATCCGGGTCCGGGCCGCGCCCGGCGACACCAGCGGCAGCGACGCGAACAACCCGAACAGGGCCACCATCAGGTACGTCATGAACAGGCCACTGGTCGAGTAGATCGCGTCCATCCCGATCACACTGAACGGGCGGGCGCAGTTGACCAGGTAGACCGCGATCGCGGCGACCCAGAACAGCCCCGGGCGCAGCGCGGCGAACCGCAGCAGCCGGGGGGTGTCCCCGGGCGACACCTGCGACAACGCCAGCAGCACGGCCAAGCCGAGGCCGATGCCGATGGTCGGCGCGAACCCCTGCGGCCACCAGAACACCATCCGGTTGTCCCAGCCGTTGCCCTTGACGAAGAAGAGCCAACCGACACCGATGGCGATCAGCACCGGCACCGGCAGCAGCAGCCGTCGCGCCCGCGCCACCGGGGTCGCCCCCCGGGCGGCGAAGCGGTGGCTCGCCCAGGCGATCAGCGGCAGCGCCAGGTACCACTGCACCATGCTCGGCACCGTCCAGCTGACCTCCATCCCGTTGATGAAGTGCGGCGCGAACGGGCTCGGCGAGTAGATCTGCAACAGCAGCAGCGGGCGCAGCACGTACCAGGGGCCGTCGATGGCGTCCCGGTTCAACGCCACCAGCACCACCAGGTACATCAGGTAGTACGCCGGCAGCAGCCGCATCAGCCGGCGGACCATCGTCGCGCCCTGCGGCGGACGCGGCCGGCCCGCGATGATCGCCCGCGCCAGCGGCAGGTAGAGGTAGAGCGCGGGCAGGACGAAGAACACCCCGATGAACGAGGGCAGCCCGCTGACGAAGAACGCGCCGAGGAAGTTGCTCGGTGGTCGGGGCGTACCCAGCGCCTTGGTGCCCAACAGCCCGGAGAACATCGCCACGTGCACCGTCAGCAGTGCCAACGCCGCCAACCCGCGGATGCCGAAGATCGACGGGTCCCGGTCACCGCCCGCCCTGCCCGCGGTGGCCGAGGCCCCGCCGTCCCTGGTCGTCACGCTCATCTACTCGTCCTTTCGGTCCGGCCGGCGGTGCGCCGACCGGAAGCCGGCCGGGACCCACGGCACGCGGGATGGTCGTCGCCGGCGTCCTGCGGGCCGGAGGTCAGCGGATGACGGACCGCACGAACCGCAGCGTCGTGCGCACCTCGGGGCTCTCCGCCAGCTCCACCGCCCGCTTCAGCTCGGGCACCCGGTCGAGGACCAGGTCCCGCAGCCGGCGCAGCTCGGCGGAGTTGATGCTGAAGGTCGTGGTCCCGTCCTCGTTCTCGGTCACCTGCGGCACGTGTCCGCCTCCTCGTCTCGGCCGTCCGCGCGGTGCCGGTGCCGGTACCGCGCCGCCGGGGCCGCGACTGTCGGCGGCACCCGTCGTACCCGGTTCGAGGATGGAACCGCCGAGGTGGGGGGTCATCTCCGAGCGTGCTCAGCCCCGGCGGGTCGACCCCGCCGGCCGGCCCGCGCCGTGCCGACCGGCGGGGCCGCCGCAGCACCGGTGACCGTCCGCATTGGGCACGTTCGAGGACGTGCGGCACCCGCGTCCTCTGCTTCCATGGGCAGCACACCTGGCGAGCCGCACGCCCGGCGGTGTGCGCGGCGGGGCGCTTCCCGTCCCCGCCCCGCGTGGGCCGCCGACCGAGTTCAGGGAGGCACCGCAGATGGGCGACCACGTCGCAGCGAGCAGTACCGCGCGAAGCGGTGGGGTGACCGACCGGCTACGCGCCGTCTTCGGCGGTCGGCCGTCGGCCCCGGTGACGCCACGCATCCTGGGCGACCGGGCGGTGGTGGCCGGCGGCAGCATCGCCGGCACGCTGGCCGCCCGGGTGCTGTCCGACTGGTACCGCGAGGTCGTCGTCGTGGACCGCGACGAGGTGCTCGGGGTCACCGGCATGCGCAAGGGCGCGTCGCACGCCGTGCACGCGCACGGGCTGCACGCCCGGGGCTACCTGATCCTGTCCGACCTCTTCCCCGGCCTGCTCGACGACGCCAAGGAGTTGGGCCTGCCGGTACGCGACTTCGGGCTGATGCGCTGGTACTTCAACGCCCGCCCGATCGCCCGTACCGAGACCGGGCTGCTCTCCGTCGCCGGTAACCGGCCGGTGCTGGAGAACTACCTGCGCTCCCGGGTGGCCGGGCTGCCCAACGTGACCTACCGGCAGCACACCGACGTGCTGGGGCTGGTGGCCACCGGGGACCGGGGCCGGGTCACCGGAATCCGCATCCAGGAACGCACCCCGGGCAGCCCCGAGGAACGCCTCGACGCCGACCTGGTGGTCGACGCCACGGGCCGGGGGTCCCGGCTGCCCGTCTGGCTGACCGAGCTGGGCTACGAACGGCCGGTCGAGGAGCGGATGACGATCGGGCTGGCGTACACCACCCGCACCTACCGCAGACGGCCCGGCACCTTCGACGGGCCGGTGGCGATCAACCCGGTGGCCTCTCCCGAGCACCCCCGGGGGGCGTTCTTCGGGCAGACCGCCACCGGCGACTTCCGGCTCAGCCTCACCGGCATCCTCGGCGACCACCCGCCGACCGACCCGACGGGCTTCGAGGAGTACGTCCGGACCCTGCCGGTGGCCGACATCCACCAGGCGGTCCGCGACGCCGACCCGACCGGCGACGCGGTGTCGTTCACCTTCCCGGCCAGCGTCTGGCGGCACTACGAGCGGCTGTCCCGGTTCCCCGCCGGGCTGGCCGTGCTCGGCGACGCGGTGTGCAGCTTCAACCCGGTCTACGGCCAGGGGATGACCGCGGCAGCGATGCAGGTGACCGCGCTGCGCCGGTTCCTCGACCGGCAACCGGCCGCCGACGGCCGTTCCTACCTGCGGGACGTGGCACGGCTGATGCGCCACCCGTGGCAGCTGTCCACCCGCACCGACCTGGACTTCCCCGGGGTGGGGCCGCGGTCGCTGCCGATCCGGCTGCACAACGCCTATCTGGTCCGCCTCCAGTACGCGATGACCAAGGACCCGGAGGTCACCCGGGCGTACATGCGGGTCGCCGGGCTGGTCGACCCGCCGCGCACACTGTGGCGGCTGCCGCTGCTGGTGCGGGTGCTCCGCCTGGCCCGGGACATGCCGGCCACCTCCCCTGTCCCGCCACCCGCACCGGCGCCCGCACCGGGTCTCTCGCCCGCGCCGGTCCTGTCGGCCGCGCCGGATTCCTCACCCAAGCCGGTGCTGTCGCCTCCGTCGGGTGGCCCGTCCATGCCGGTCCCGTCACCTGCGGCTGCCCCGGTGCCCTCGACGGGTGCCGCGTCGACGCCGCCGTCGGCCCCGTCGGCGACCGGGGTGGAGGACGGCCCGGTGGACGCCGGGCAACGGTCGGGGTCCTGACCGGCCCAGGGACAGCAGCCGGAGCCGGCGCGGGAACCGGCTCCGGCTGCGCCCTGCCCGCCCACCCCGACCGCCGCCGAGCTGCGTAGGACCGGATCGCCGCTTGAGCTGCCCGCCGAGACCCAGGACGACGACGAGTGCCGCAAGGCGGGCCAGGCGAGCCGGCCAGCCGGTGTGCCGGGAGGGCGTGGTGTGCCGGGAAGGTGTCATGCCTGGGCGTCATCGATGCGGCACTAGGTTTGGGGTGCGAGGACCTGCACAGGGGTGGGACGCCATGTTGTGGTGCCGTCACCGAGTTGGCGTTGGGCGTTGTAACCCCAGGCGGCCACCGTATAGTCAGGCTGTAGAGCCAGACTATGGGCTGTGCCAGCCGCGATGGATCTGATCCCGCTCAGGAACCGGTCGCAGGGAGCAGCCTCCCCCACAGCGCAGACCCGGGTGGCCTGCAAACGGGTGTCCCATGTGCCGTTGCCGAGTTGGCCATAACCGTTGAACCCCCAGCCCAGGACGCCACCGCTACTCAGCTGCGCCATGCTGTGCGACGCGCCGACCGTGATGTGCCGGATTCCGTACAGGAAGCGGTGGCAGGGGGCGATCTCTCCCATCGCACACACCCGCACGGGAATGGCCCGGTTGACGACGGTGCCGTCACCAAGCTGATTGACATAGTTCGCGCCCCAACCGACAGGGCCACCGTCACCCCGCAGCGACATGCTATGAAGTTCGCCACCTGCTATGGCTTTCACCGCGTACAGAAATTGATCGCAGGGCGCGACCTGTCCCACCGCGCATACCCGTACCGGGGTGGTGCGGCCGACGGTGGTGCCGTCACCAAGCTGACCTTCGTAGTTCCGACCCCAGGCCACGGCCAGGGCGTTACCCACCACCGCCAGGCTGTGACCCCAGCCGGCCGCGATGGATCTGACTCCGCTCAGGAACTTGCCACAGGGTGCGACCTGCCCCACCGCGCACACTCGTACCGGAGTGAGGCGGGTGGCGGTGGTGCCGTCACCGAGCTGGCCTTGTCCGTTCCAGCCCCAGGCGACGGCCGACCCGTTCTCCACCACGGCCAGAGTGTGGGTCCAGCCGGCCGCGATGGATCTGACTCCGCTCAGGAACTTGCCACAGGGTGCGACCTGCCCCACCGCACATACCCGTACCGGAGTGGTGCGGTTGGTCCAGGTGCCGTCGCCAAGCTGCCCAGAACTGTTGTGGCCCCAGGCGACGACCGTGCGGTCCCTGAGCAAGGCGAGGTTGTCGTTCCGGTTGGCGGCGATAGCGATCACGCCGGTGAGGAACCTGGCGCAGGGGGCGCTCTGGCCGACGGCGCACACTCGTACCGCAGTGGTGCGGCGGGCGTTGGTGCCGTCGCCAAGCTGCCCGAAAAAGTTCTCGCCCCAGGTGACGACGGTGCCGTCCGAGAGCAGGGCGATGCTGTGCGCGTCGCCGGCGGCGATGGCTCTCACGCCGCCGAGTTTCGCTGGAACCTGTTGCGTCCCGGGGTTGGGTGGCATCGCGAAGGCGACTGCACGGCCGGCCGTTGCGCCGAGAGCATCACCGATCATCAGGACCACGGCCAGCGCCACCACCGTGGCGAGGAATTCCGACCGCCGGCGATGGGCGGACGTTGCGGCTGGCGTAGGATGAAAATCATTTCCTGTGCCCATCTGCTCTCCTTCCCGAGGCAGCTTTTGGATTCGATGCAGTCCGATCGCAAGAGCCGGTCAGCCGTGCGACAGAGAAGGTCTACGCTCTTCCCGAGGTCCGAAAGAGGCCGGGAGCGACAACGGTGCGAGTCGAGGGAACGCGACCGAGATTCAGCTTGTCGACCCGGGGGCGCTGCCCGGGTTTGATGGAAATATAAGTCAAGGCAGCATGATCAGCGAATAGGCTTCCTGAACGAGTTAAGTACTCACAAGTAGGCGGGACTCGCCGGTGCGCGAAGTCGACCACGGCGCGTGCGTCGCGCGTATCGAGCCATTTCATCCTGCGTAGCGGTTGGTTTCGACGTGGTGCAGGACGAGGACGGCTTGCCCACACGAGTCGGCCGGCGGCGTCCGCGATGACCTGCACGTTCACGCCGTGGCGTTTGTGCTTGCCGCTGTAGTAGGGCCTCGAAGCCGGCCGCGAGTCGGTGGAGGTGTCACCGTTACGCAGATGGGCCAGAGCCAGCAGCGCCTGCCGGCCCGGCTCAAGGCGCCGCCGCCGGGATCGGCGCTGTCTACGGTGGCCGCGGATCCGTTCGGCCAGGTAGTTCAGGGCGCGGCTGGACAACGGAATCGCGGCGGGGTAGGCCAGCATGGCGAGACCCCCGGTCGGGGCTTCGAGTCTTGGTCGACAGCTGTCCTGAGCCGGGGCCGGAGCCAGGGCCAGGGCCGGGCCGGAGCCAGGGCCAAAGCCGGGGCCGGGCCGGAGCCAGGGCCGGAGGATCAGGTGCCGGGGGTCGGAGCCGGGGCAGATGTGCGGGTCGAAGCCGGGGCACCGAGGGCTTGGGCGAGGGCTGGGGTCAGCTGGTCGGGTCCGGCACGTCCGGGACACCGGCCAGTGCCGGGCCGTAGCGGCGGGCCGCGGTCAGGGCCGCCCAGGCGGTGAGCGTCACCAGGGCGTCGTCGCCGGGGTGGTGCGCCCGGAAGTCCGCCACCACGGCGTCGGTGACCTGATAGGAGGCGAACGCGGTGAGCAGGGCGAGTCGTCCCGCCGGGCGCTCCACCGGGGACAGACCGGCGACGACGTCCTCCACCCAGGGGCGGGCGCTGATGCCGGTCGGACCGTCCTTCGGGTCGGCGCAGCGGGCGGCGACCAGCTCCCGTACCCCGGCGGGGACGACCTGCCGGCCGCCGTCCTCGATCGCGGCGTAACCACGGGCCAGCGCCTCGGCGAGCACCGTCGGACCGGCCCAGACCAGGTCGGCCGGGCGTGGGGCGGCCGGGAGCAACGCCACCGCCGCCCCCGGCGGGCAGGGCCGGCGGGCCAGCGCCCCCATCACCCGGGCCGCCGTCCGCTGCACGACACCCCGGGCCACCGACGGGGTCTCGGGCAGCGGGGAGTCCCGCAGGAACACGTTGACCATCCGGTTCAGGTAGTGGAAGACCACCGCCACGCCGACCAGCTCCGGCAGCTGGTCCGGGGGTGCCGGCGGCGGCCCGGCCGGGCCGTGCGGGGACGGCCGCCGGGCCCAACGGGCCAACGGCCCCCACGGCCCGTCGTCGAGCCCCGCCACCGCCGGGCCGGCCCCGCCGCCACCGGGCAGCAGCCCGACCAGGGCCGCCCCGTGCACGTCGACGCAGTACGGGCAGCGGTTCGCCGCGGAGACCGCCGCCGCCACCGCCTCCTTCGCCGGCCGGCCGGCCGGACCGGTGGCCACCAGGGTCTCCCGCAGCATCGTCCAGCTCGCCGCCAGCACCTCCGGGGCGGGGGAGTGCAGCGCCACCGGTGGCGCCAACATGCCGAAGTCCCGCTCGACCTGCCCGTACACCTGGGCGACGAGGCCGTCCGCCCGATGGGGGGCGACCGGGCGGACGTGCCGGACGTGGGCGAGCACGGTGCGCCGGGTGGCGCGGGCCAACAGGGTCGCCACGGTCATCCCCTTCCAGGTCGGGGCGGTCCCCCGGCCGGATGCCGGGGGACCGTGGTCGGGTCAGCGGGCCTGGAGCACGGCGCGGCGGCCGGCGGTCGCGCCGTCCGGCGCGGGAGCGCCGTAGGTGACCGCGACCCCACGTTCCCGGGCGGCCCGGACGATGCCGGGGACGGCCCGTTCGGCCAGCGCGCTGATCGTCAGGGCCGGGTTGACGGTGAGGGCGCCGGGCACCGCAGACCCGTCGGTGACGAAGATGCCCGGGTGCCCGCGCAGTTCGTGCCGGTCGTCCAGGGCCGACGTCGCCGGGTCGTCACCGATGCGGCACGACGCCAGCGGGTGCACGGTGTACGCGCCCACCAGGTCGTTGGTCCACGGCATCACCTTCGCCAGGCCGTCGCGTTCGACGATGTCCTTGACGTCGGCGTCGGACAGGTTCCAGCCCCGCCACGTGTTGGCGGTGGGCTGGTAGCGCAGCGGGCCGTGCCCCAGCATCTGCTGGGAGAAGCGGTGCGCGTTGCCGGTCTCCGGCGGCGGCCCGAACACGCCCTCGTTGTCGTCCTCGGACATGGTGAAGACGGTCAGCCACGACTTGAAGTGCCGCATCAGCTCCTTCTTCTCCACCCCGAACCAGCTCGGGCCGGTCGCGTCGGGCACCTGGGCGAGGATGGTGCCCAGGCCGGGCGGGAAGTAGAGCTGCTCCAACGAGTACCGCTCGTACTCGGGCAGGCTGGCGTCGAGCTTGTCCCAGCTGGCCACCGTCGGCCCCCGGCCGATCTGGTACGCCTCGTAGGCGACCCCGTCGCCCCGGTCCAGGCCCAGTACCTCACGGACCCGGTCCTCGTCGAACACGGCGGTGTTGAGCCGTTCCCCGTTGCCGGAGAAGTAGCGGCCGACCGCCGACGGCATCTTGCCCAGCGTCGGCTCGGAGCGTTGCAGGATGACCGGGGTCGCCCCGGCGCCGGCCGCGACGATGACGATCTTCGCGTCGATGGTGCCGGCGTCGTGCAGGACGCGGTAGTCCTCGTCGTCGACGACCCGGTAGTGCACCCGGTAGCCGCCGTCGTCGGTGCGCGACAGGTGCTGCACCTCGTGCAGCGGCCGGATCGTCGCCCCGTGGGCCAGCGCCGCCGGTAGGTAGTTCAGCAGCAGCGACCGTTTGGCGTCGAACCGGCAGCCGGCCATCATCCAGTTGCAGTTGGTGCACTTGTCCAGGTCGATCGCCGACGGCACCGGGTTGGCGGTGCGACCCGCGTGGGCGCAGGCCGCCGCCCACAGCCCGCCGGGGTACGGCACCTGGTCCCAGCTCTGGCCGGTGACCGGCAGGGCCTCGACCACCCGGTCGTACCACGGGTCCAGGGTGTCCCGGTTGATCGCGGCCGGCCACATCCGCCGGCCGATCGAGCCCTGGCGTTCGAAGACGAACCGGGGCGCCCGGGGCATGGTGGCGAAGTAGACGACGCTGCCGCCGCCCACGCAGTTGCCGCTGAGCACGCTCATCCCGTCCCCGACGACGAAGTCGAACGCCCGGGTGTACGACGAACCCAGCTCGAAGTCGTGGTCGAAGTCCTGACCGGACAGCCACGGCCCGCGCTCCAGGATCACCACCTTCGCGCCCCCGGCGGCCAGGTGGTAGGCGGTGATCGCGCCACCGAAACCACTGCCGATGATCAGGACGTCGGTCTTCTCGGTGCTGCTCATGCCGGGCTCCCGGTGGGGGTGGTGTCGGGGTGCAGGGGGGCCAGGGGACGGCCGTAGGAGTAGTTCGGGTAGCGCCACAACCCGTCGGCGTCCGGCCGGTGGTAGCCGATGTGCAGCAGGCCGGGGTGCCCGTCGGCGAGCGCCGCCACGGTCGGTAGGTGCGCCGCGCTGTCGAAGGCCATGTTGCTGAACAGCGCCAGGCCCACCCACATCTGCTTCTCCGGGTGCTCCGGGTCGGTCAGCCGGCGGACCAGCTCGGTGCGGTGTGCGAACGGCAGGGCCACGAACGCCGGCAGCGCCGGGTCCAGGGCGATCCCCTGCTCGGCGGCGTACTCGCCGGCGTGCATGTCGAGGGTGAGGGCCAGCCCGTCGAGCGAGTCGGCCAGGCCGCCGGCCGGCAACTCCAGCAGCTCCACCGCCCCGGCGGCGACCGCACCGCCACCGGGGGCGGCGCCGGCCACGGCCTGGTCGTCCGGGCTTCTCTTCTCGCCCGGAACAATGGTGTCGGCAAAGGCCTCGATGGTCATAGTCCGCGAGTTGTCTGCGTCGGTGGTACTGGACTGCACGGCGACGCCTCCTGTCCGGTGCGAAATTGTTCCGGGCGGTTCCGGGGAAACTCTTTCTCCGCGTACACGACGGGTCGCGCGAATGTCGGTGCCGGCCGGTCGGCGGTGGAATCCGGGCACCGCCCCGCGCGATTCCGCTGCCGCACATCGTGCACGCATCGGGCGCACCGAAACACCTTCCGAAGTGCGGTGGGTGCCGTGACCCGACGCCGGTACGGCCGGCACCCCCCGGTGACCCGCCACCGACGGTCCGGTCCACCCCGCCGTGCACCGTCCGGGTGGACACCTGCGCACGTCGGGAGAAGCGGGGAAACGGGTGCGGCCCGGACGATGAGTGCACCCGTGACCGGCGTGCGCCCCGAGGTGCCCCGGCGGGTCCCGACCGTTGCCGACTCCGGCGTTGCCCAGGGAGATGCCCATGCCGACCACCCTTGGTTCGATCCGCAGGCTGCTGCTCACCCCGTCGTTGGCCGAGGTGAGCTTCGCCCGACGCGGCTTCCCCGTCGAGGAGTCGGCGGTCACCCGGCGGTTGGAGGCCATCCCGCAGACGGTGATCTGCGGGTTCGAGTGGGCGATCGACGCCCGCGACCAGTGGGAGGTGGAGCGTCGCCTGGAACTGGTCGACGTCGAGTTGCGCGGGTTCGCCTACGAGGGGGCGACGATGGCCTGCACGGTGCGTGACGCGATGGCCGGCGGACGTAGCCACCGGGCCCGGGACCTGCTGCGGGGCCGGGCCGAGCGGCACACCTTCCTCACCTACATCGGGATCGGCTTCGCGATGGCCCGGTTGCCCCGCCCGCTGTGGCGGCGGGTCCTGCCCGACCTGACCGGCATGCGGTACTACCCGACGATGAGCTGGCTGGCCGTCGACGGGTACGGCTTCGACCGGGCCTACTTCGACACCGACCGTTGGGTGGGTGGGCAGTACCGTCCGTCGCCGTACCCCTGGCAGGGGCACCCCGACTACTTCGCGCGCGCCTGCGACCAGGGCGTCGGCCGGGCGCTGTGGTTCATCCACGGTGCGCAGCCGACCCAGGTGGCGGCGGCGGTGCAGCGGTTCGACCGGTCCCGGCAGGCCGACCTGTGGAGCGGCGTCGGACTGGCGGCCACCTTCGCCGGTGGCTGCGACGCGGAGGGGTTGGCCCTGCTGGCCCGGCTCAGCGGCGTCGACCGCCCGCACCTCGGCCAGGGCGCGGTGTTCGCCGCGAAGGCCCGCGACTACTCGGGTCACATCCCCGGGCACACCGGGGTGGCGCTGCACGCCCTCGCCGGGATGACGGTGGAGCACGCCTCCGTGTTGGCCGACGAGGTCGCGGTGGACTCCGCCGCCGGGCCGGCCCTGCCGGCGTACGAGCTGTGGCGGGCCCGGGTGCGCGACCGGGTGCCGGTCGCCGACCCGGCGACCCCGGCCTGATCCGGTCGGTGCGCAGTCGGCGGCCCCCGTCCCGGCTCGGGACGGGGGCCGCCGGCCGGTCAGGCCCGGACGCTGTCGAACTGGCCCGGGGTGCGGCCGGGACCGGCCGGGCCCCGGTAGGCCTGCGCCAGGTCCAGCCAGCGGTCGGCTTCCGCCCCGACGGCGGTGAGCGCCAGGTCGGCGCGGTGCCGGCGGCGGGTGACGAGCAGGCACAGGTCGGCCGCCGGCCCGCTGATCCGCTCGGTGGCGTCCGCCGGCCCGAACTCCCAGACCGCGTCGCCGGAGGGGGCGGTGATCTCGAAGCGGAATGCGACGTCCGGGGTGTCCAGCCCGCGCGCCTGGTAGCCGAAGTCCCAGGTGCGGACGGCGAAGTCGACCAGGTGCCGGAGCCGGTCGGTGCGTTCGGGGCGCAGCCCGAGCGCGTCGGCGATGTCCTGCCCGTGGCCGAACAGTTCCATCATGCCGGCGGCGGCCAGCACCGGCGCGGGCAGCGGCCGGACCAGCCAGGGCACCGTCTGCCCGGCCGGCACCGCGGCCAGGGCCTGCTCGGCGGTGGCCCGTTCCTCGCGCCACTTGGCCAGCAGCGCCGGTGGCGGCGCGGACAGGTACGGCGACAGGGCGGTCCGTACGTTGCGGTTGAAGTCGGGCCCGAACTGCTGGGCGAGCGCGACGAACCCCGCCGGGTCCGCCGCGGCCAGTCCCGCCAGCCGGAAGGTCGCCGCCAGGTGGGCGATCTGGTGGGCGACGGTCCACTCCGGCGCGGGGGTGTCCAGCGCCCACTGCGCCTCGTCGAGGTCGGCGACCATCCGGTCGACGGCGTCACCCTCCAGGCCCAGGTCGACGAAGACGTCGTTTTGTGCGCTCACGCGGCTGTCCTCTCGCTCGTCAGCAGTGGCGAGCGTGGCCCGGCGCGTCCGAGGGCGCCGGTTGCCACGCACGACGCCGATCCCGTCGCCGCCGCGTCGGGCGGCCGGTGGCCGGGCCCGCGCCGACGGCGTCACGTCAGCACCAGCAGCATGCGGGCCGGGCGTGGGCGCTGTCTTCTCTCGTCATGCGCTGCGGCCGGGCCGTACCCCGGTGTCACCGCGGTCGCGGGCCGCGCCCGCGGTCGATGGTGGACCCGCGTCGACGGGGACGCATCCGGGCCCGTGCGCCGGGTTGCGCACCGTGGAAGAACCGCCGGCCGGGCCGCGCGGCGCATGCTGACCACGATGGGCCCGGCCGTCGACGTCCGGCCAACCCCGGCACGCCGGCGGGCCCGCCAGGGGGAGGGACCATGGTCGCCGCACGGGTCGCGTCATCGGTGGTACGCCGCCAGGTCAGGTACGTCGCGCCGGTGCCGGCCGGCACCGCCCGGGGCCTGGTGGCCGAGGTGTACGCCCAGGCGCAGGACGAGCAGAAGCTGGTGGTTCCGCCGGTGCTGCTGCACTCCCCGGCGCCGCCGGTGCTCGCCGCGTACTGGATGTTGATGCGGGAGCCGCTGATCGCGGGCCGGGTGGTGGACCGGCGCACCAAGGAGGCGGTGGCCGCCGGGGTGTCCGTGGCCAACACCTGCCCGTACTGCGTGGACATGCACAGCATCAGCCTGTACGACCTGGCCACCGAGGACGACGCGGAGGCCGTCGCCGACGACCGGATGGCCGACCTGGGTGATCCGGTGGTGCGGGCGGTGGCCGGTTGGGCCCGGCAGGCCCACACCGGTGCGACGGTCCCCCCGTTCCCGGCCGCCCACGGCCCGGAGCTGGTGGGCGTGGTGGTGGCCTTCCACTACCTGGCCCGGGTGGTCAACGTCTTCCTGCCCGACCATCTGCTGCCCGCCGGCCTGTCCGGTGCCGCCCGCCGCCGGTTCAAGCGGGCCGTCGGTCGGTTGCTGCGACCCACCCTGCGGGCCGCGCCCCGGCCGGGTCGGTCGCTGGCGTTGCTGCCGGTGGCGGCGCTGCCGCTCGACGCCGGGTGGGCCGCCGCCGATCCGGTGGTCGCCGGTGCGGCGGCCCGCGCCTACCGGGCGTTCGACCTGGCCGGTGCGGAGGCGGTGCCGGCGTCGGTACGGGCGCTGGTGCGCGACCGGCTCGACGGTTGGGACGGGCAGCCGCCGGGACCCGGTCGACGCTGGTGCGACGAGGCCGTCGGCGGGCTGCCGGAGCGGGACCGGGCGGCCGGTCGACTGGCGCTGCTGACCGCGTTCGCCTCCTACCTGGTCGACGACGAGGTGGTCGCGGGGTTCCGCCGGGTCGAGCCGACCGACCGGGCGCTGGTGCAGGCGGTGGCCTGGGCGGCGTACGCGGCGGCGCGGGAGGTCGGCCGACGCTGTGCCGGCCCCGCCACCCGATGACGTCGCCGATCAATTCCGGGGCCATCGGGTAATGCGCCGGTGGCGCACCTTTGAAGTAGACGATCTGTTTCGCCGCTGAAAACATAACTTCAGGAGGCATCCCTCCTGACGTGCGAGAAGATAGGGGGACGCCAGGTGTCGAATACATTCCGGAGATTGCGGCGACGCATTCTCACGCCCTCGTTGTCGGAGACCAAACTGGATGTGCGCGGTTTCCACCGTAAGGACCCGGCCGCCGTCGAACTGTTGGAAACCGTCGGTGAGTCATTTCTGACCGGGTACGCCGCAGCGGCCGAGGCCCGGGAGCCCGCCGACGCGGAGCCGGCGCTGGAGGCGGTGCGCGCGCAGTTCCGCGGCTTCGCCTACGAGGGTGCCGCGATGGGCTTCGCCGTGCTGGACGCCCTGCCCGGCGGCCGGTCGGACCGGGTGGCGACGTTCCTGTCCGGCCGGGGTGCCGACCACGTCTACATGGCCTACGTCGGTGTCGGCTGGGCGATGGCCCGGGTGCCCCGGTTCCGCTGGTCGAAGCTGTCCGCCCCGGACCCGCTGCTGCGCTGGCTGGTGCTCGACGGGTACGGCTTCCACCAGGCGTACTTCCACACCCGTCGGTACGTGCACGAGCACTACCAGGAGTCGGACTTCCCGTGGCCTGCCGACGGCCCCCGCTGGTACGCCCAACGCGCCATCGACCAGGGCATCGGTCGGGCGATGTGGTTCGTCGGCGGCACCGACGCGGCGGTGGTCGCCGATCTGATCGACAGGTTCCCGGCCGAGCGCCGGGCCGACCTCTACGGCGGTGCCGGCCTGGCCGCCACGTACGCCGGTGGCGTCGACGCCGACGAACTGCGCGTGTTCCTCGACCGGGCCGGTTCGCACCGTGCCCAGGTCGCCCAGGGCAGCGCGTTCGCGGCGACCGCCCGGCTGACGGCCGGCCTCCAGACCCCGCACACGGCCCGGGCCACGGCGGTGCTGGCCGGTACCACCCCGGCGGAGGCGGACCGGATCTGCGCCGCGCAGCGGCCGACCGGCGCCGACAGCCCGCTGGAGCCCGCCTACGAGGTCTGGCGTCGTGCCATCGCCGACGAGCTGCGGGTACGCGGAAGGCACTGACCGGGACTCCGTCCCCGTCCCTGTTCCCGTCCCGCCGGCCGCCGGGTGGTCCCGGCGCAGCCTCCCCACACCTGCCCACGACTCGGCAGGCGCCTCGCCACGCCCGTGGCGACCCGAACGGTAAGGAGATCGTGCCCGCATGACCAGGATCGCCATCGTTGGCATGGCGTGCCGATACCCGGACGCCACCTCGCCCCGAGAACTGTGGGAGAACGCCCTCGCCGGTCGCCGGGCCTTCCGCGCGCTGCCCGACGTCCGTATGCGGTTGGCGGACTACTGGGACGCGGACCCGAGCGCCCCGGACCGGTTCTACGCCCGCACCGCCGCCGTCATCGAGGGGTACGAGTTCGACCGGCTCGCCTACAAGATCGCCGGTAGCACCTACCGCTCCACCGACCTGACCCACTGGCTCGCCCTGGACATGGCCACCAAGGCGTTGGGCGACGCGGGCTTCCCGCTGGGGGAGGGGCTGCCCCGCGACCGCACCGGTGTGGTCGTGGGCAACACCCTCACCGGTGAGTTCGCCCGCGCCAACGTCATGCGGCTGCGCTGGCCGTTCGTCCGTCGTACGGTCGCCACCGCGCTGCAACAGCAGGGCTGGGACGACGACCGGTTGGCGACCTTCCTCGACGGGTTGGAGCAGCGCTACAAGGCGCCCTTCCCGGAGATCGACGAGGACACCCTCGCCGGTGGCCTGTCCAACACCATCGCCGGCCGGATCTGCAACTACTTCGACCTCAACGGCGGCGGGTACACCGTCGACGGCGCCTGTTCCTCGTCGTTGCTGTCGGTCGCCACCGCCTGCCGGGCCCTGCTCGACGGTGACCTCGACGTCGCGGTGGCCGGTGGGGTGGACCTGTCGATCGACCCGTTCGAGATCGTCGGCTTCGCCAAGACCGGCGCGTTGGCCCGCGACGAGATGCGGGTCTACGACCGGCACTCCAACGGCTTCTGGCCGGGGGAGGGGTGCGGGATGGTGGTGCTGATGCGGGAGGCCGACGCGCTCGCCGCCGGCCACCGCAGCTACGCCACCATCGCCGGCTGGGGCATCTCCTCCGACGGTAAGGGCGGCATCACCCGTCCCGAGGTCAACGGCTACCAGCTCGCCCTGCGCCGGGCGTACGAGCGGGCCGGGTTCGGCATCGAGTCGGTGCCGCTGTTCGAGGGGCACGGCACCGGTACGGCGGTCGGGGACGCCACCGAGTTGACCGCCCTGTCGGAGGCCCGCCGGCAGGCCGACCCGACCGCCCCGCCCGCCGTGATCACCTCGATCAAGGGCATGATCGGGCACACCAAGGCGGCTGCCGGGGTGGCCGGCCTGATCAAGGCGGCGCTGGCCGTGCACCACCAGGTGCTGCCGCCCGCGCTCGGCTGCGTCGACCCGCACGAGTTGCTCACCCGCGACGACGCGACGCTGCGGGTGCTGCGGGCGGCCGAACCGTGGCCGGAGGGTCAGCCGGTGCGTGCCGGCATCACCGCGATGGGGTTCGGCGGCATCAACACCCATGTGGTGCTGGAGCGGGCCGGGACGGCCCGTCGGGTCGCCTTCGACACCCGGACGGCCCGCCTCGCCACCTCCGTGCAGGACGTGGAGCTGTTCCTGGTCGACGGGTCCTCGCGGGACGAGCTGCGCGACCGGCTGGGGGAACTGCTCGAGCACGTGCCGACCCTGGCCCAGGGGCAGCTCGCCGACGTGGCGGCCACCCTGCACGACCAGTTGGCCGACCGACCGTACCGGGCGGCGGTGGTGGTTTCCTCGCCCACCGACGCGCAGCAGCGGCTGCGGCGGCTGTGTGAGTTGCTCGACTCCGGCGAGACCCGGCTGGTCGACGGCGACGGGCGCAGCTTCCTCGGCCACGTCGGCGGCGCCGGCCGCATCGGTTACCTCTTCCCCGGTCAGGGTGCCGGCCGCGGGACCAGCGGCGGGGCGCTGCGCCGCCGGCTGACCGAGGTGGACCAGGTGTTCCGCCGGGCCGACCTGCCGGTCACCGGGGACATGGTGGCCACCGCGCTGGCCCAGCCGCGCATCGTCACCGGGTCCCGGGCCGGCCTGGCCGCCCTGGACCTGCTGGGTCTGGACGCGACCGTCGCGGTCGGGCACAGCCTCGGTGAGTTGTCCGCCCTGCACTGGGCCGGCGCGATGGACGACGAGACCCTGCTGCGGGTGACCCGCGCCCGGGGCGCGACGATGACCGAGCACAGCTCCTCCGGGGTGATGGCCAGCGTCAACGCCGGGCCGGAGCGGGTCTCCGCGCTGGTGGCCGGCGTGCCCGTGGTGATCGCCGGGTACAACGGGCCGGAGCAGACGGTGGTGGCCGGCACCGAGGACGCGGTCCGGGCCGCCCTCGACCTGGCCGCCGACGCCGGGATCGGGGCGTCCCTGCTGCGGGTCTCGCACGCCTTCCACTCACCGCTGGTGGCACCGGCGGCGGACGCGTTCGCGGGGCACCTGACCCGGGAGTCCTTCGGCCCGGTCCGCCGCCGGGTGGTCTCCACCGTGACCGGCGAGACCCTGGCCGCCGAGACCGACCTGCGGGGGCTGCTGCACCGCCAGATCACCGACCCGGTGCTGTTCGCGCAGGCGGTGGCGTTGGCCGCCAAGGACATCGACCTGTTCGTGGAGGTCGGTCCGGGGCGCATCCTCAGCGGCCTGGCCGGGGCGATCACCGACGTGCCGGCGGTGGCCCTGGACACCGACGACGAGTCGCTGCGCGGGCTGCTGCGGGTGGCCGCCGCCGCGTTCGTGGTGGGTGCCGCGCACGACTACCCGGCGCTGTTCGACGACCGGCTGCGCCGGCCGCTGCGCATCGGGGCCGAGCAGCACTTCTTCGCCAGCCCCTGCGAGCAGGCACCGCTGGTCGATCTGCCGGAGGCGACCCGGGCGGACCGCCCCGCCCCGACCGACGCCGACGGGCCGGTCGACGGTGAGTCCACGGTGCAGATGCTGCGCCGGCTGGCCGCCGAGCGGGCCGAGTTGCCACTGACCATGGTGCACGGCGAGAGCCGACTCCTGGACGACCTGCACCTCAGCTCGATCACCGTCGGGCAGATCATCAACGAGGCGTCCCGGTTGGTGAACGTGCCGCCGGCCCAGGCCCCCACCAACTTCGCCACCGCCACCGTCGCGGAACTGGCCGTGGCGCTCGACGAACTGTCCGCGACCGGCCAGGCCGGCGACCACGACCGGTCGCCTGCCGTGACCGGCGCGGCGACCTGGACCCGGGCCTTCACCGTCGACCGGGAGCCGGCCGCACCACCGACCCCGGTGGGCGGTGGCGCACCCGGTCGGTGGCAGGTCTTCGCCCCCGACGGTCACCCGCTGGCCGCGCCGCTGCGGCACGCCCTGGAACGGGCCGCCGTCGACTCCGGTGTGCTGGTGTGCCTGCCGGCCGAGTGCACCGAGGAGCACCTCGCGCTGGCCCTGGACGGGGCGAAGCAGGCCCTGGCCGGGCCGGCCGGCACCCGGTTCGTGCTGGTGCAGCGGGGTCGGGGCGCGACCGGGGTGGCCAAGACGTTGCGCCTGGAGGCGCCGCAGCTGCGGGTGACAGTGGTGGACACCCCGGCGGGACCCGGGGCCGTCGAGCGGGTGGTCGCCGAGGTCGGTGCCACCACCGGCTACCAGGAGAGCCACTACGACGACGCGGGTACGCGCCAGCTGCCCGTGCTGCGGGCCCTGCCGGTACGCGCCGCGCAGACCCGGCCCGCCCTCGACGACTCCGACGTGCTGCTGGTCACCGGTGGGGGCAAGGGCATCACCGCCGAGTGCGCCCTGGCGGTGGCGGAGCAGACCGGGGCCCGGCTGGGGCTGGTCGGCCGCTCCGATCCGGCCGAGGACACCGAGCTGGCGGACAACCTGCGGCGGATGGCCGCCCGTGGGGTGACCCTGCACTACACCCGGGCCGACGTCACCGACGCCGGGCAGGTCGCCGCCGCGGTGGCCGAGGTGCGGGCGGCGTTGGGTCCGGTGACCGCGGTGCTGCACGGCGCGGGACGCAACGAGCCGGCCGCGCTGACCGCGCTGGACCAGGCGGCGGTCCGGCGGACCTTCGCCCCCAAGCTGGACGGCCTACGGGCGGTGCTCGCCGCGGTCGACCCCGGGCAGCTGCGCCTGCTGGTCACCTTCGGCAGCATCATCGGCCGGGCCGGCCTGCGTGGTGAGGCGCACTACGCCACCGCCAACGACTGGCTGGCCGGCCTCACCGAGGAGACCGGCCGACAGTTCCCCCGATGCCGGGCGCTGTGCCTGGAGTGGTCGGTCTGGTCCGGGGTGGGGATGGGTGAACGGCTGTCGGTGGTGGAGTCGCTCAGCCGGGAGGGGGTCGTCCCGATCAGCCCCGACCAGGGCGTCGAGGTGCTGCTGCGGCTGCTCGCCGACCCGGACGTGCCGCCCGTGGTGGTGGTCAGCGGCCGGGCCGAGGGGATGGACACCCTGCGCTACGACCGTCCGCCGCTGCCGTTGCTGCGGTTCGTGGACAAACCGCTGGCGTACTACCCGGGTGTCGAACTGGTCAGTGAGGTCGAGCTGACCGCCGGCACCGACCGCTACCTCGCCGACCACCTGCTCGACGGCAACCTGCTCTTCCCGGCGGTCTTCGGGATGGAGGCGATGACGCAGGTGGCGGTCGCGGTCACCGGCCGGTCCACGGTGCCGGTCGTCGAGCAGGTGGAGTTCCCCCGGCCGATCGTGGTGCCGCCCGACGGCAGCACCGTCATCCGGGTGGCGGCCACCGTCACCGACGACGCCGTCGTCCAGGTGGCGATCCGCAGCGCCGAGACCGGGTACGCCACCGACCACTTCCGGGCCCGGCTGCGGTTCACCGACACCGCCGTCCCCGACGGCCCGCCCGGACGCACCGACCCGGGCCTGCCGCAGGTGCCGCTGGCACCCGAGCGGGACCTCTACGGCGAGTGGCTGTTCCAGGGTGGCCGGTTCCAACGGCTGCGCGGGTTCCACCGGGCCGCCGCCCGCGACGTGGACGCCGAGGTGGCCGTCGGTGGGGGTGACGCCTGGTTCGCCGGCTTCCTCCCCGACGAGCTGCTGCTCGGCGACCCCGGCACCCGGGACGCGTTCATGCACGGCAACCAGGTCTGCGTACCCGACGCCACCCTGCTGCCGGTGGGCGTGGAGCGGATCTGGCCGGCCGGGGCACGGATGTCGGGCACCGGCACGGTGCGCTGCTGCGCCACCGAACGCAGCCGCGACGGCGACACCTACGTCTACGACATCGCGGTGCGCGACGAGTCCGGGGCGGTCGTCGAACGCTGGGAGGGCCTGCGGTTGCAGGCGGTCCGGCACCGGGGTGGCCGGGGACCGTGGCTGCCGGTGCTGCTCGGCTCGCACCTGGAACGGGGGCTGGGCGACGTGCTCGGTGCCCGGGTCGCGGTCGCCGTGGAACCCGACGGCGCGGCGGACACTCCCCGCCGGGTCCGGACCGCCGTCGCCGTCGGCCGGGCCCTCGGCGCCCGGCACGAGGTGCGTTACCGCCCGGACGGCCGGCCGGAGGTCGACGGTGACCGCGGTGTCTCGGCGGCGCACGGTGCCGGGGTCACCCTCGCGGTCGCGGCGACCGGGACGGTCGGCTGTGACGTCGAGCCGGTGGCCGAGCGGTCGGCGGCGGACTGGGCGGGCCTGCTGGGCGTCCACGCCGGTCTCGCCGCGTTGGTCGCCGGGGACCGCGAGGAGAGCGCGCACACCGCGTCGACCCGGGTGTGGGGCGCGGTGGAGTGCCTGCGCAAGGTCGGCCTGCCGGCGGATTCGCCGCTGACCCTGACGCCTGGCGGCCCCGACGGCTGGGTGGTCCTGGCCTCGGGTGCGCTGCGTGTCGCCACGTTCGCCACGAGCCTGGTGGACATCCCGGAACCGGTGGTGTTCACCGTGCTCACCGACGGGTGGAGTTGATCATGGACAAGTTCTTCGAGTATCCGCACACGGTCGGTTTCGAGGAGACCAACATCGTCGGCAACGTCTACTACGTCAACTACCTGCGCTGGCAGGGACGGTGCCGGGAGATGTTCCTCAAGCAGCACGCCCCGGACGTGCTGGCCGACCTCCAGGACGACCTGAAGCTGTTCACCCTGAAGGTCGACTGCGAGTTCTTCGCCGAGATCACGGCCTTCGACGAGCTGTCGATCCGGATGCGCCTGGTCGACCTGGTGCAGACCCAGCTGGAGTTCAGCTTCGACTACGTACGCCTCGACCCGGGCGGCGGCGAGACACTGGTCGCCCGGGGTCGGCAGCGGGTGGCCTGCATGCGCGGGCCCAACAACCGGACCGCGCCCACCCGGGTGCCGGAGGCGCTGACCCGGGCGCTGGCGCCCTACACGGCCACCGTCCGGGCCCAGTGACGGCGAGGGGACCACGATGGACATCTCTGCGGGCGCTGACGACGCGGTGGTCGACCCGGCCGCGCTGCGGCGGGCCTTCGCCGCCTTCGCCACCGGCGTCACGGTGGTCACCGTCGGGGGACGCACCCCGCACGGGATGACCGCGAACGCCTTCACCTCGGTGTCGCTGGACCCACCGTTGCTGCTGGTCTGCGTGGACCGGGAGGCGGTCATGCACCGTCACCTGGTGGCCGCCGGCAGCTTCGCGGTGTCGGTGCTCGCCGCCGACCAGGAACACGTGGCGCGGCACTTCGCCGACCGCCGCCGGCCGCTCGGCGCCGCCCAGTTCGACGTCGTCGACTGGCGGCCGGGCCGGCTCACCGGAGCGCCGCTGATCACCGGCGCGCTGGCCTCCTTCGAGTGCGCACTGTGGCGCGACTACGAGGGCGGCGACCACACCATCTTCGTCGGCCGGTTGTTGTCGGCCGAGAAACTCCACGAGGAGGACGCGGTGCTGTTCCTGCACGGACGGTTCCGGCAGATCACCCCCATGCCGAGCGGGGTGGTCCGGTGACCACGGTCGCGCCCCGGGTGGTCCCCCGGGGCCCGACCGGGGTGGCGATGCTCGGCACACTGTGGAAGCTGGGCCGCGACCGGCTCGGCCTGATGCGCTCCGCCGCCGAGACCTACGGCGACGCGGTGCGCCTCGGCCCGGGGCGGGGGCTGCACTTCTTCAACCACCCCGACCACGCCAAGCACGTGCTGGCCGACAACAGTCAGAACTACCACAAGGGCATCGGGTTGATGCACGCCCGGCGGGCCCTGGGTGACGGGCTGCTGACCAGCGAGGGCGAGTTGTGGCGGGAGCAGCGTCGGGTGATCCAACCGGTGTTCCAGGCCCGCCGCATCGCCCAGCAGGCCGGAATCGTCGCCGAGGAGGCCGGCCGCCTGGTCGACCGGCTGGAGACGTACGCCGGTGGCGAGCCGGTCGACATGATGCGGGAGATGACCGGGCTCACCCTCGGGGTGCTCGGGCGTACCCTGCTCGACGCCGACCTCAGTGGCTTCCGGTCGCTCGGGGCGGCCTTCGAGTCGATGCAGGACCAGGCCATGTTCGAGATGGCGTCGATGAACATGGTGCCGATGTGGGTGCCGCTGCCGCAGCAGATGCGCTTCCGCCGGGCCCGCCGCGAGCTGGCGGAGATCGTCGACGAGTTGGCGGAGCGGCGGCGTGCCCGGCCCGGCCACGAGGACCACGACGACGCGCTGTCGCGGTTGCTGGCCTCGACCCGCCGGGAGCCGGACCCCGCGGTCGGCCGGCGGCGGCTGCGCGACGAGCTGACCACCCTGCTGCTGGCCGGGCACGAGACCACCGCCAGCACCCTCGGCTGGACCTTCCACCTGCTCGACCGGCACCCGCAGGTGTGGGAGCGGGTACGGGCCGAGGCGCTCGAGGTGCTCGGCGACCGGGCGCCGACCTATGAGGACCTGCCCCGGTTGACGTACACCTCGATGGTGCTCAGCGAGGCGATGCGTCTCTACCCGCCGGTGTGGATGCTGTCCCGCCGGGCGCAGGAGGCCGACGAGGTCGGCGGCTACGCGGTGCCCGCCGGTACCGACGTGCTGATCTGCCCGTACACCCTGCACCGGCACCGGGCCTACTGGGACGAGCCGGACCGGTTCGACCCGGAGCGGTTCTCGCCGTCGGTGTCGGCCGGCCGGCCCCGCTACGCCTACGTGCCGTTCGGCGCCGGCCCCCGGTTCTGCGTCGGCAACCACCTCGGTCTGATGGAGGCGGTCTTCGTGGTGGCCATGGTGAGCCGCCGGTTGCGGCTGCACACCCCGGCCGGGCACCGGGTGGTGCCCGAACCCATGCTGTCGCTGCGCATCCGGGGCGGTCTGCCGATGACGGTGCAGGCCCTGACGTGACCCTCGGGGCACAGCCACGAAGTGCGGTTCAGCAACATCGAATAACCGACACGCAGGCCACACTGGTTACTATTGCGCTGAGCAACTCTCAGGTTGCTCATCGTGCTGGGGGAGGTGCGATGAGTCCCGGATGCGCGGCGACCACCCCGGCCGGTGAGGCCCGAGGTGCCCGCCCTGTCCCAGGAGCCGCCGTCGCACCGACGGGCGGCTGCACCGCCGTCATCGCGAACGCGCCGACGGCCGTCACCCGCCGTGCTGTCCGGCGCCCGCTGTCCGCGGCGGCGTCACCGCCGATACGTTCGGACCGGCCGCTGCCGGGCGGCGCAGTCCCGCCGCTGGCGGCGTCCGGCGGTGGTCACCGGGACCCTGGGGGGACGGATGCGCATCTCAGATCTGGCCAGGATCAGTGGTGTTCCACTTCCGACGATCAAGTTCTACATCCGGGAGCGGCTGCTCCCACCGGGCCGACCCACCGCGCGTAACCAGGCGGAGTACGGCGAGGAGCACCTCGCCCGGCTCCAGCTGATCCGGGTGCTGGCCGGCATCGGGCGGCTGAGTCTGTCCTCGGTCCGTCGGGTGCTGGCCGCCCTCGACGACAAGGGGCTCTCGCTGGGCGCCCAGTGCCGGGCCACGATCTGGGCGCTCTTCCCGGACCAGCCCGAGGAGGACGCCCCGGACGTCGGCCCGGCCCGGGTCCAGGTCGACGACTTCATCGACCGCCTCGGCTGGGAGGTCGACGCCGCCTCACCCGGTCGGGACACCCTCGCCCACGTGCTGACCGCGTTGCAGCGGCTCGACGCCAACTGCGACATCGACGTGTTCAGTGAGCACGCCGAGAGCGCGGCGCGGATCGTGACGCACGAGTTCGGGCACGAGTCGGCGCACTCCGCCACCGCCATGGCGGTCTGGAACGTGCTGTCCGAGGTGGCCTTCGAGGCGATGCGCCGGATGGCGCAGGAGAGCCACCTGGCCCACTGCTGCGCGACCTCCGCCGACCGGGTGGCGGGTGCCTGAGCGGCCACCACCATGGAATGTCGGCACGCTGGAAGACGACAGTGGGTCATCCGGGCCCCAGCCTGAAGAGGCGGCGTGCTGCCGTCCCCCGGCCCGCTGCGGTGCCGGTGTCCGTCGACCGAGGGGGAGATCACCCGACATGTCCAACCAAGCCGTACCCCGCCCTTCCCGATCGGGCCCGCTCGGCCGGCTCAACGGCCCCTACCACCGCACGGCGCTGAACCTGTACATGGTCGTGGTGTTGGCGCACTGGGCCGAGCACCTCGTCCAGGCGTTCCAGATCTGGGTGCTGGGCTGGCCGGTGCCGCAGTCCCGGGGCGTCCTCGGGCTGGCCGTGCCGTGGCTGGTCACCTCGGAGTGGCTGCACTACGGGTACGCCATCGTGATGCTCATCGGGCTGGCCCTGCTGCGCCCCGGTTTCGTCGGTCGTGCGCGTACCTGGTGGACGGTGGCGCTGGCCATCCAGTTCTGGCACCACATCGAGCACCTGTTGCTGCTGCTCCAGGCGCAGACGGGGCACTTCCTGTTCGACCGTCCCGTGCCGACCAGCGTGCTGCAGCTGGTCTTTGCCCGGGTGGAGCTGCACCTGTTCTACAACACGATCGTCTTCCTGCCGATGGTGGTGGCGATGTACCTGCACCTGCGACCCACCCCCGCCGAGCAGGCGACGATGGCCTGCACCTGCGCCCCCCGCTCGGTCAGGGCGCTCACGCCGGCATGACCGCCGCCGGACAGGACGGCCGCCGCCGTGGCTTCGGGCCGCGCGCGGCGGCCGTCGCCGTGGTGCTGGTGACCGTGGTGACCGCGCTGTGGCTGCGTTCGCCGAACCCGCCGGGACCGGCCGAGACGGTCGCCGCCGTCGTGGTGCCTGCGGACGGCAGCCGGTTGCCCACCGGGCCGACCGAGGTGCGGCTGCGCCTGGCGGGAACTCCGGATCCGAACGAGGCGCACGTGTCGTTGACGCCGGCGGACGGCCCGCAGGTGCCCACCGGTGCCTCCCGCCGCGACGGCAGCGACCTGGTGGTGTCGGTGCCGGCCCTGCCGCAGGGCAGCTACACCGTCGCCTACCACGTGTGGCTCACCGACGGCCGGCAGAGCACCGGGCGCAGCGTGTTCGCCGTCGGCGCCGCAACGCTGCTGCCGCCGGCCGCCGTCGTGCCCGAGACCGGACACCAGCACGTCGGCACCGACCCCCTGGACGGTCTGCTGCTGGTGCTGGACCTGGTGCTGCTGATCGCGCTGTCGGTGCTCCTGCTGCGCCGGCCCCGGGTCGCGTCCGACCCGGAGGAGCCCCAGGACCGCTGATCCGCCGCCTGGCGTCCGGGCCCGCTGGTGGTCCCGGGCGTCGGGTGGTCCACCGTGCGGGCCCCTCGAACCCCTGTGGTCCGGCGCGTGTGGTCCGGCCGGCCGGTGGTCACCTCGACCGCCCGTGGTCCCGGCCCGGCGCGACCGGGGTCGAACCGCCGGGCCGTGCCCGGCCGACCGTGACCCGTCCGGCGGGGCCCGGCCTGTGCGGCGGGGCCCGGCCTGTGCGGCGGGCCCGGCCTGTGCGGCGGGGCCCGGCCTGTGCGGCGGCGCCCGGTCTGGCCCGACTCGGCCCGGTTCGACCGGCTGACACGGCGATGCGGCGCATCCCACCTTTCGTGGGATGCGCCGCTGGCTCCGGTCGGTTCGCGGTCCGACCCGCCGTCAGGCCGCTTCGACCCGGTAGCCGACCTGGTCCAGCGCCATCCGGCGGATGTCGAGCAGGGCGAGCAGCACCGGCGGGTCGATGGACCGGGCCGGCTTGAGGCCCATCTCGATCGGGGGTACGGCCTGGTCACGCCGGACGATGATCGGTCCGTGCGAGCCGACGAAGATGTCCTCGGGGTCCAGGTCGTGGGCGTCTGTGGGGGAGCCGTCGGTGCGTACCGACTGGACGAGCAGGTACCAGTGTCCCTCGGGGACCGTCTCCAGCTCGAACGCGCCCGCGCCGTTGAGCACCGCACAGCGGACGGGTCGGCCCTCGGGCAGCGGGTCGGGGAAGAGCCCGACGAAGACGAAACCGAGGTCCTCGTCGTCCGGTCCGGTGACGGTCCCCCGTACCGTCGAGGTGCGTCCGGCCGAGCCGCCCCTGGTCTCGTCCTGCGGAATGCGCGTGCTGAAGCCCCGGTAGCGCCGGTAGGCGGTGGGGGACATGCCGACGCTGCGGGTGAAACGTGAGCTGAAGGTGCCGACACTGTTGTAGCCGACCCGCAGGCTGATGTCGGCGACGTTCAGGGTGGTGGAGACGAGCAGGTGCTTCGCCTCCTGGAGGCGGATGGCGGAGAGGAAGCGTCCGGGCGAGACGCCGGTGACCCGGCGGAAGATCCTTGAGAAGTGGAACTTGCTGAACATTGCGGCACGGGCCATGTCGTCGATGGTGAGCGGCTCGGCGATGTTGTCCCGCATCGTGACGATGGCCCGCTCCACCGCCCGTTCAATGACGTCTTCCACGGTCTCCCCCAGGTGTTCGATTCGTCGGTCGGTGGCATCCCCGGGCACAGTTGTGGCGACTGCGTGCCTACGGTGTCTATGCCGGCTGATTGACGGAGCGTTAAATCTCGATCAATGCATAAACGCGGATGCGGCCGTCGAAATTGCCTTGGCCGTCGGGGCCGTGTTGATGCTAGCGCGACCAAAGATAGGCGGCAATGAGCGCCGATGCCGGCGGTATGGATAGCCATGCTATCGATCCCGGCCGTATTTGCCAGCGGAGATCCTCGCTATCCGTCCGACCGCCCCCGATGTCGTCCGCGCAGCGTACGGCCATTGTTGGGTTGGGTGTACCGGGCGGGCCGGGGGCGGTGCGAGATGATTCGTCCGATCTGCTGGGTGGGCTGGAGGCGCTCCCAATCGGCAGGCATTAAACCGGCAATAGCCATATTTCGGGGTGTATCGAGGCAGCCGCATCGCGGTCAAGCGGGCGTTCAGGAGAGCAAAGTCAGAGAACTTTGACGCATCGCGATCGGCGAGAGACTCGCTGTGATGGCACGACCGGGCCCCGCTCGTCCGGTCCGTGCCGGCGGGAGAGCACGCTCTGAGAAGACTCCATTGGTCTTCTGGCTGACGATGTTCGTGGCCCCCGAAAGGGCTCCAGTCATCTGATGGGCGGTTAATCCGTTGGTTATTCACCCCGCCGCGGAGGGTGGTAATCATCAGTATCCCCGCCCCGGTCGGTGGCACTTCCGAGTGACCAGTCAACGGGCGAACGACGCGCCCACTAAAACGTAGGGGGACTGTTGCCGTCTCAATCTGCCGGCTTCCTTCGCCGCGCAACTCCCGCAGCCTTTGTGCTCGTTCTGCTGAGCATTCTCTTCGTCGTGGCACAGCGCCCTGCGGCGTCCGCTGCCGAGCGGTCGGAGCTGGCCGCACGGTTCCAGTTCGCCGAGCTGCCGATCGCGCTGCCACCCGCACCCGCCGCCCGCCAGGTCCGCGAGGTCAATCCGGAGTACGAGCACATCAAGTCCTGGGTGTCCTCGGTCGGGGCCGCGATCGCCCTCAACGACCTGGACGGTAACGGGGTGGCCGACGACCTCTGCCTGGTCGACACCCGTAGCGACACGGCCGTGGTGACTCCGGCACCGGACAGCGGGGCCCGCTACCAGCCCTTCGTCCTCGATCCCCGGCCCCTGCCCACCGACACCACCATGGCTCCGATGGGCTGTGTGCCCGGCGACTACAACCTCGACGGCCGCACCGACCTGCTGGTCTACTACTGGGGTCGGACGCCGGTGCTCTTCCTGCACCGGGCCGCCGCCACCGACCTGCGCCTGGGCAGCTACGCGCCGACCGAGCTGATTCCCACCCAGCCCGGTCCGGCCAACCGCTACCAGGGTGCACTGTGGAACACCAACGCGGTGGCGGTCGCCGACTTCGACGGCGACGGTCGGCCGGACATCGGCGTGTTCAACTACTTCCCCGACACCCAGGTGCTCGATCCGGACGGGCAGCCCAACGTCCAGATGAACGCCTCCATGTCGCACGCCCGCAACTCCGGCGGGGCGCACGTGCTGCGCTGGGACGCGGCCACCGGTGGTGACCAGCCCTCGGTGCGGTACGTCGAGCAGAAGGCGGTCCCCGGCCCGGTCTCCACCGGCTGGACCCTCGGCGCGGCGTCGGCCGACATCGACGGTGACCTGCTGCCCGAGCTGTACCTGGCCAACGACTTCGGCCACGACCACCTGCTGCACAACGTCTCGACCCCGGGCCGGATCAGGTTCGCCCAGACGCAGGGCCGGCGGGGCGCGTTCACCCCGAAGTCGATGGTGCTCGGTCAGGACTCCTTCAAGGGCATGTCGATCGACTTCGGTGACCTCGACAACCGGGGCAGGTTCGACATGTTCGTCAGCAACATCACCAGCTCCTGGGGGCTGGAGGAGAGCAACTTCGTCTGGATGAACAACGCCGGCAGTCCGCAGGACGCGCGGGCCAAGCTCACCCGCGGGGTGGCGCCGTACGACAACAAGGCGTCCAAACTGAACATGGCCTGGACCGGCTGGGGCTGGGACGCCAAGATGGCCGACTTCGACAACAACGGTTCGCTGGAGGTGGTGCAGGCCGACGGGTTCATCAAGGGCACCACCAGCCGGTGGGCCTGGCTCCAGGAGTTGGCGATGTCCAACGACCTGATGCTGCGCAACCCGGCGATGTGGCCGAAGGCGGAGCCGGGCGACGACATCGCCGGTAACGACAAGCTGGCGTTCTGGGTGCGGCAGGGCAAGACGTTCGTCAACCTCAACGCCGAGCTTGGCCTCGACGTGCCCATCCCGACCCGGGGCGTGGCGGTGGCCGACACCAACGCCGACGGGGTGCAGGACTTCGCCGTGGCCCGCCAGTGGGGTCCGCCGGCGTTCTACCGCAACACCGCCGCGTCCCCGGGTGGCTTCCTCGGTCTGCGCCTGCACCGGCCGACGGTGGGTGGCCCGGCCGACGCCCGGACGCCGGCCTACGGCGCCCAGGTCAAGATCCGTACCGCCGACGGGCTCACCCAGGTCGCCCAGCTCGACGGCGGCGGCGGGCACTCGGGCAAGCGCAGCTTCGACGTCTTCTTCGGGCTGGGCTCCGCCGGGGACCGCCCGGTGTCGGCCGAGGTGTGCTGGCGTGACCTGACCGGCGCGACCCACAAGCAGACCCTCTCGCTCACCTCCGGTTGGCACGACCTGATGCTGACCGCCGACGCCCAGGAGATCACCCGATGACTGACGTCAGACAGGAAGGCGTGACCGACGCCGCGGTGCGTACGGTCCCGGGCGGGGTCCGGCCCGTCGATGCGGCGACCCCGCCCACGGCCCGACCGGCGGTGCCCCGGGTGGACGGCAAGGACCCGCGCTATCTGGCGCTGCGCAACTTCGCCATGTCGATGTCGATCTTCAACATCATCGGCTACACCCTGCTCGGTTTCGAGCAGCCGTGGACCTGGCCGTTCTTCGCCCTGCTGGTGGGTTACACCGCCGAGATCGGGATCGAGATGGTGTCGGCGTGGGCCGGCAAGCGGCGACCCGCCTTCAGCGGCAACGGGGTGTGGGGGATGTACACCTTCCTGCTGCCCACCCACATCACCGCGCTGGCGGCGAACATGCTGCTCTACGCCAACGACCGGTTCTGGCCGGTGGCGTTCGCCGTGGTCGTCGCGATCGGGGCGAAGACCGCCCTGCGGGCGCCGGTCAACGGGCGGATGCGGCACTTCATGAACCCGTCGAACTTCGGGATCACGGTGACGCTGCTGGCCTTCTCCTGGGTCAACATCGCGCCGCCCTACCAGTTCACCGAGAACGTGCCGGACGCGATCAGCATCATGGTCCCGCTGGTCATCATCACCGCCGGTACGGTGCTCAACGCCATGCTCACCCGCAAGGTGCTGCTGATCGTCGGTTGGCTCGGCGGTTTCGTCATCCAGGCGGTGGTCCGGGCGTTGGTGCTGGACGTGGCGATCTGGGCCGCGCTGGTGCCGATGACCGGGGTGGCCTTCGTCCTGTTCACCAACTACATGATCACCGACCCGGGTACGACGCCGTCGCGGGGCCGCAACCAGTTCATGTTCGGCTCCGCGGTGGCCGGGGTCTACGGGGTGCTGGTCGCGTTCAACGTGGTCTACACCCTCTTCTTCGCCGTCACCATCGTCTGTGCCGTCCGTGGCCTGATGTGGTGGGGCATCTGGTGGCGTGACCGCAGTCGCGAGCGCGCTCGGGGGTCGGTGCCGGTCAGTCCGGCGGCGCCGGCGCTGGTTCGCTGATCCGGTCCGTGACGACGTGGGGCCGTCCCGCCGGGGCGGCCCCACGTCCGTCCCGGCGGGACGGATCGCCGCGACCGGCTGCCGGCCGGGGCGGGGGAGCCCGGTGTGCCGCCCGGTCAGCCGGTGCGCAGCAGCGGCGGCAGGCCGGCCGCGTGCACCACGGGCGGATCGAAGGTGCGCATGGGGCGCAGGGTGAGGTCGGCCCGGATCGACCGGGACGGGCAGCCGACCGTCACCGGCCCGTGGTGGCCGACCAGCAGCGGTCGCACCCCGGTGGTCGACCGGCGGCGGTGCACCGCGTGGGCCAGGACGAACCAGGTGCCCGGCGGCACCGGGCCCAGCAGGTACGCGCCGGGGCCGGGCAGGACCGTGGAGCTGACCGGCTTTCCCTGCTGGATCCGCTCCGGGAACAGCCCCACGAAGATCCAGTCGGGCGCCTCGCCGGGAAGCGTCCTGATCTGTCCCCGCACGGTCGGGCCGGTGGCGTCGGCCGGGTCGGGGCGGATCGGGCACGGCGGCCGGTAGGGCAACTCCCGGCCGAGGGCGCGGCCGAGCCGGCGGAAGCTGGAGGGGGGCAGACCGACGCTGCTGCTGAACCGCGCGCTGAACGTGCCGACACTGGTGTAACCGACCTGGTGGCTGATGTCGGTGACACTCCACGAGGTGGCCAGCAGCAGGTGTTTGGCCCGCTGGAATCGGATCGCCGACAGAAAGCGCCCGGGTGACACTCCGGTTACCCTGTGGAACACCCGGCAGAAGTGGTACTTGCTCAGCAGGGCGGTTCGCGCCATCTCGTCCACGCTGAATTGCTTCCCCAGATTCTGGTGCATTTCGGCGATGACCCGCCGGACCGCCCTGCTGCTGTGGTCTTCCATCGTGCCCCCGGCGAGCGTAATGGTGGGTGCTGGTCTGTACGACGTGGATCGTCTGGCTGAGCTGCGACGATGCAGCGTCGTTCCGGTTCCGCGACGTCCCCCGGGGCGGAATCGGCAAATGGCGGTTGACGCCGACAAAAGGGTTTTGTCGGTTTTGTCGAATCAGCTGACCTCAATGCTAGGGCACCCTCTGAGCATGGTCAACGGCGCGAAATCCGAATGGCACTAACAGGTGTCTTTTCCGGATGCGTACCCCCTGTCTATCCGGTGATGATTGCCGTCATGGCCCGATGCGCCCGGCTCAATGATTGATGTCGGAAAAGCGCTGCGGGCGGATCGCCCGTCGCCATCCGGCGATTCGACCGTTGACCTGGGCAACGAGGAAGGTGCGCCGGACCCGGTGCCGGCGTCACGATGAGAGGCGTCCGCAAATGGGCAACGTGAGGACCGACAACGCCGACGACGACGAGGCCCGCCCCCGGCCCGGCCGACCCCGTACCGCCGCAGCGGACGGGGCGCACCGGACGCCCTCCGCCCTGGACGCCTGGGCGCGGGCGAACCGGCGTGGGCAGTGCGACTGGGCCGACCCGGAGACCGAGCCGCACCTGATCCGCGGTCTCGACTGAACCGGACCACCACGTCCGCGCCGGCCGCTGGAGGGAGAAGGACCGTGAAGGGAATCGTCCTGGCCGGAGGGTCGGGCACCCGGCTCTACCCGATGACCGTGCCGGTGTCCAAGCAGCTCCTGCCCGTCGGTGACAAGCCCATGATCTACTACCCGCTGTCGGTGCTCATGCTGGCCGGCGTCCGGGACATCCTGGTCATCGCCAAGCCGGCCGACCTGCCGCAGTTCCGCCTGCTGCTCGGCGACGGCTCCCGGCTCGGCCTGGCCATCTCCTACGCCGCGCAACCCGAGCCACGCGGCATCGCCGAGGCGTTCCTGATCGGGGCGGACCACGTCGCAGGCCACCCCAGCGCGCTGATCCTGGGCGACAACATCTTCCACGGCACCGCGTTCTCCCGGCTGCTGCGCGAGGAGACCGCCGCGGTCAGCGGCTGCACCCTGTTCGGCTACCCGGTCCACGACCCGCAGCGCTACGGCGTCGGCGTCACCGGCCCCGACGGCACCCTGCGCGACATCCAGGAGAAACCGTCCCAACCGCACTCCAACCGCGCCATCACCGGCCTGTACCTCTACGACCACGAGGTCGTCGACATCGCCAAGAACATCAGGCCGTCCCGCCGGGGAGAACTGGAGATCACCGACGTCAACCGGGTGTACGTCGACCGGGGTCGGGCCCGCCTGGTCGACCTCGGGCGCGGCTTCGCCTGGCTGGACACCGGCACCCCGGAGTCACTGCTACAGGCCAGCGTCTACGTGCAGACCATGCAGGAACGCCAGGGCGTCCGGATCGCCTGCCTGGAGGAGACGGCGCTGCGGATGGGCTACATCGACGCGGCGGCCTGCCACCGGCTCGGCGCCGCCATGGCCGGCTCCGACTACGGCCGCTACGTGATGGACATCGCCGAGGAGTTCGGCGCCTGACCCGTGCGGTGCCGCCCGTGCGGTCCGGCGTCGCGCCGCAGGCCCCCCGCCCGCCGCCGTCAGCCGGTGGCCAACGGCAGCCGGACGACGAACCGGCAGCCCTCGGCGACGTTGTGCACGTCCACCCGGCCGCCGTGCGCCTCGACCAGGCCGCGCACGATGGCCAGCCCCAACCCGCCGGAACCCGCCATCGGGCCGTTGCCCGCGTGCGGGGTGCGGGCCGGCTCGCCCCGGAACGCCACGTCGAACAACCGGGGCAGGTCGGCCTCGGGAATGCCGCCGCAGGTGTCGGCGACGGCCAGCCAGGCGACGTCGCCGTCGCGCCCGGCGTCGACCCGGACGGTGCCGTCGGCCGGCGTGTAGCGCACCGCGTTGAGCAGCAGGTTGCCCACCACCCGGCTCAGCTCGCGCTCGCTGGCGGTCACCGTGGGCCAGCCCGACTCGGCGGACAGCAGCCGGATGCGGCGCGCGGCGGCCAGCGGCGCGGTCCCGGCCAGGGCGTCGGAGACCACGTCACCCAGCGGCACCGCCGACAGTGACAGCCGCAATGCCCCGGCGTTGATCCGGGACAGCTCGAACAGGTCGTCGACCAGCCGGGTCATCCGGTCGGTCTCCACCCGGATCCGGCGGTGGTACTCGTCGACCGTCACCGGGTCGGCGACCACCCGGTCCTCCAGCGCCTCCGCCATCGCCCGTAACCCGGCCAGCGGGGTCCGCAGGTCGTGCGACACCCAGGCGACCAGGTCCCGGCGGCCCTTCTCGATCCGCCGCTCCCGGGCCCGCGCCTGGTCGGCCCAGACCGCCGCGGTGGCGAGCCGGCGGGCGAACAGCCAACCCACCGCGAGGCTGACCAGCGCCGCCGCCGAGACGGTGATCAGCACCACCTCCAGGTCGTGCGGGGAGAGGAACATCGCCTCGGCGATCACCGCGACCCCGGCCACCACGGCGCTCACCGTCATCGCCAGCAGCACCGTGACGTGCACGGTGATGGACCGGCCGCGCAGCAGCCGCAGCATCCCCGCGCCGAGCAGCCCCACCCCGCCGGCCGCGGCCAGCGCCGCCCCGAAGATCAACGCCAGGTCAGTCATCGGCCGGCTCGTACCGGTAACCCACACCCCAGACCGTGACGATGCGGCGCGGGTTGGCCGGGTCGTCCTCGATCTTCTCCCGCAGCCGGCGGACGTGCACGGTCACCGTGGACTGGTCGCCGAACCGCCACCCCCAGACCCGTTCCAGCAGCTCAGCGCGCGACAGCGCCCGGGCGGGATGCCCCATCAGGTGGGCGAGCAGGTCGAACTCGCGCAGGGTCAACGCCAGGTCGCGACCGTGCAACCGGGCCACCCGGGGACCGGTCAGCACGCTCAACCCGCCGTCGGTGAGCACCTGCGCCGTCGCCGTGACCGGCTCACCGCCGGCCCGGCGCAGCACCGAACGGACCCGCAGCACCAGCTCCCGGGGGGAGAACGGCTTGCTCAGGTAGTCGTCCGCACCCAGTTGCAGGCCGAGGATCCGGTCCGCCTCGTCACCCCGGGCCGTCAACATCACGATGGGTACGCCGTCCGGGCGCTGCCGCAACCGACGGCACACCTCCAACCCGTCCAGCACCGGCAGCATCACGTCCAGGACGACCAGCTGCGGAGGCGAGGCAGCCACCGCGGCGAGCGCGGCGGCCCCGTCCCCCACGTGGTCCACCTGGTAGCCGGCGTGCTCCAGATAGCGGCACACCACGTCGCTGACCGTCCGGTCGTCGTCGACCACCAGCACCCGTTGCGCCACCGGCACCTCCCTCTCGTGCCGGCCAGCGTAACGGCGCGACGGGCCGCCGAACCTTGCCAGCTGATTACGGTGCGCCGCTCAGGCCGCCCGGCGGTCCCGGGCCTGCGCGCCGTAGGGCTGCACCACGGCCCGGCCGGGCTCGTCCAGCTCGTCGAGACGCAGCCGCCATCGGGACCGGCCGGCCCGTCGTCCCTGCGGTGGGCCGCTCGGACGCGGACCGAGCCGGAACAACAGCACCGTGATCAGGTAACCGCCGACCAGGAACCCGTGGCTGACCAGCCGGGGCACCGCCACCTGCGCGGTGACCACGTCGTTGACCGACAGCAGGACCAGGGTCGCGACGAAGGCGCTCAGCATCGGCAGCAACCCGGCCGGCGGGGTACGGCGCAGCGCGACGAACAGGAAACCGGCGCCCACCGCGACGTTCCACGCCGCCGACTCGTGCCACAGGTGCTGCCCGGTCGGGTGCAGGTGCTCGGCGTTGACGCCCTGGCCCACCTGGGCCAGCCCGAGGGCGAGCTGGACCGCGCCGAGCAGCCCCAGGGCGACCCGCAGGCCGGCGGTCGACCCGCCACGCCACCGCTCGAACCGTCGTCGCCCCGGTGGCGGCACGGCGGCGAGGATCGACTCGGTCAGGTCGGGCACCGCCGCCACCACCCGGGTACGCGCCCGCCGGGTCACCATGGCGGCGACCTCGTGCCAGGCGCGGCAGTCCGGGCAACCGTCGAGGTGCGCCTGGACCGCGCCCCGCTCCTCGGCGGTCTCCTCCCCGTCGAGCTGGGCCGACAGGATCTCCCGCCAGGACGCGCACCGGTCGCTCATCCCGCCACTCCTCGTCCGTACCGTCGGCCGCTACCACGCAGCGTAGTGAACCGGACGGTCCCCTCGTCCGCATGGTACGGACCGGACCCGTCCGCCGGTTCACCCGTCGGCGCAGCGCTCCGAGAGGGCGTAGCGGACCAGCACCACGTCGCCGATCTGGCGTACCTCGGCGACCCGGGCCCGGCGACCCGGGTGCCACGGGAACGCACCGTCGCCGACGAACCGGGGGGCCCGTCGGTCGCCGACGAAGAACGGGGCGACCACCAGGTGCAGCTCGTCGGCGAGCCCGGCGGTGAGGAACTGGGCGTGCACCGTCGCGCCGCCCTCCACCATCAGCCGCTGCACCCCCCGGCCGGCCAGGTCCGCCAGGGCACGGGCCGGGTCCAGCGGGTCACCCGCGTCGACCACGGTGGCCGCCCCGGCGAGCAGCTCGGTGGTCTTGTCCACCGCCGGCCCCGCGCAGTAGACGATCTTCTCGGCGTCACCGACGGTGAAGAACCGGGCCGCCGGGTCCAGTAACCCCCGGGCGGTCATGGTCACCTTCACCGGTGACGGCGACAGGCCGGCGGCCTGCCGGGCGGCCCGCAGCCGCGCCGAGCGGACCACCAGCCGGGGGTCGTCCGCCCGGATCGTGCCCGCGCCGACCAGGATGGCGTCGCAACCGGCCCGGACGGCGTCGATGCGGTCCATGTCCTCCGCGTTGGACAGCAGCAGCCGCTGCTCGGTGGCGTCGTCGATGTAACCGTCGATCGACGTGGCGCAGCTGAGCAGCACGTACGGCCGCCCGGTCGACGCCGGCACGGCGGTGGTCGCCGTCCCCGCCGGTACGACACCCATCAGTTCAACGACGGCAGGTCGACGGCCCGGGCCGCGGCCCGGCTCGCCTTGGCCGCCAGGTAGTCGGCGTTGGCGGGGGACAGGAACACCCCGGTCGGCACCACATCGGCCACCGCCACGCCCAGCCGGGCCAGCTGTTCGGCCTTGTCCGGGTTGCTGCTCAGCAGCACCAGCTCCGGCACACCGAGCACCGCCAGCATCTGCGCGGCGGCCCGGTAGTCCCGTTCGTCTTCATCGTGCCCGAGCGCCACGTTCGCCTCGTAGGTGTCCAACCCGGCGTCCTGCAGGGCGTACGCGTCCAGCTTCGGGTAGAGGCCGATGCCGCGTCCCTCCTGACGCAGGTAGAGCAGGAAACCGCCCGCCTCGGTGATCCGCTGCACCGCCTCGCGCAGCTGCGGACCGCAGTCGCAGCGCTGGCTGCCGAAGACGTCCCCGGTCAGGCACTCACTGTGCGGGCGGACCAGCGGCGCCGCCCCGCCCGCCGCGTGCCTGCGCAGCGCGCCCGACCAGTCGCCCAGCCCGAACGCCAGGTGCTCCCGGCCGTCCACCAGCCCGTCGAACGAGAAGACCCGGGCGGTGGTGGCGAACCCGTCGGAGAACCGCAGGGGGACCGTGACCTGTGTCCGGACCGTCGCGGCCGGCAGTGCGTCGTACATGTGTCTCCTCTGTCAGGCGCTGCCGGCCAGCCCGGCAGCGGGTACCGGTGAGGAACCACCCTGAGTTCCCACCGTACGGTCACCCCGTCGTTCCCGCAGCGCGGACGGGCGACCCCGCAGCACCAGCACGGCGGCGCCCGGCAGGGCTGCCACCAGCACCAGCGCCCCGTACACCAGGGCGGTCGCCACCCCCTCGGCGGCACCGAGGCCGGCTGCCCCGAACGCCCAGGCGGCCATGCCCTCGCGCGGCCCGAAGCCCGCCATGTTGGCGGGCAGCCCCATCGCCAGCAGCGCGAGCAGCGTCAGCGGCACCAGCACCGACAGCGGCGCGGTGACCCCGGCCACCCGGCCCGCCAGCACGAACGTCGCCAGGTGGCAGCCGACCACCACGGTCGAGGCCAGCAGCACCCCCGGCCCGGTGCGCCGACCCAGCAGCCCGGCCCGCACGTCGGCGACGACGGCGCGCACCGCGCGGGCCCGCCGTGACGGCCCCGACCGGGGCAGCGCCCGGACCAGCACCACCAGCACCAGGCCCACCGCGACCGCCACCCCCGTCACCATCGGCAGGTACGGCCGCACCGGCGACGGCAGGGCCAGCAGCAGCACCACCGCGAGCACCACCTGGACCACCTGCCCGGCGGTCCGCTCCCAGACCACCGCCCGCACGGCCCGACCCAGGTCACCGGCCTCCCGGCCGTGGCGGACCGCCCGGTGCACGTCGCCGAGCACCCCGCCGGGCAGTGTCGCGTTGAGGAAGACCGCCCGGTAGCAGTCGGCCACCGCCGTGCCCAGCGGCAGCCGGATGCCGAGCGCCTCGGCGACCAGCCGCCACCGCCACGCGCAGCCGACCGTGGCCAGCGCGCCCAACGCCAGCGCGGTCAGCACCGCCGGGGTGTCGATCCGCCGCAGCCCGGCCAGCGCCGGGCCGGTGCCCAACCACCACAGTAGCGCCCCCACCAGGCCCACCCCGGCGAGGTTGCTCAGCCAGGCCCAGGCCGAGGAGCCCCGGGCCGCGGGGGAGGACGGGGTACGGGCGACAGCTGTGCCGGTGGGGTCCGGTGACACGCGGTTCCTCCTCGGGGATCTTGTCCTTTCTCACGTACCGGCCGGCGAACCGGTTCATTCCACCCCGGCGAGCAGGTCGTCGTGGCCGACGGTGACGGTGAGTCGACCGGCCAGCGCCTCGGCCCGTCGCCACCGGACGTAGTCGGCGGTCCGGTCGGCCAGCTCGGGCTGCTGCGCGAGCGCCGCGTCGAGCCAGCCGTCGAACCACTCGACGAGCAGCTCCGCCCGGTCCGGCCCGAGCCGCCACGGGCTCGGCCGCACGGTCACCGGTAGCCCGTGCCGGCCGAACTCCGCGACGGTCGCCGCCGCGGCGTCCGGCCCGAGCAGGTCCCGGCCGTCGACGGTACGCCGCTGGTGGGCGTCGAAGGCGGCGGCGATCTCGGCGTCCAGCGGGTCGGCCGGGTCGAACGCCACCCGACCGACCACGGAGAGCACGAACAGGCTCGGGCAGCCGACGCCCGCGCAGGCGCCCACCACCCGGCCGATCTCGTCGGCGCTGAACATGTCCAGCAGCGCCGACGCGGTGACCAGGTCGGCGTCGGCGAGGTCGGCGGCGGTCAACCGGGTGAGGTCGCCCTGCCGGGTGGTCACCTCGACCGGGCTGCCGTCGGCGGCGACCGGCACCGCCGCGCCGGCCCGCTCCAGCAACCCCGGGTCCCGGTCGTGCAGCACCCAGCGCTGCGGGCCGGGCAGCAACGGGGCCAGCCAGCGCAGCATCGAACCGGTCCCGCTGCCCAGGTCGTGCACCACCCACGGGCGGTCCCCGCGCAGCGACGTGACGGAACCGACCCCGGTCACCTGCATCCCGGGTCCCCCCTCACCGGCCGGCGACAGGCCCGCCGCACCGCCGGTTGCCGCACCCGGGCCACCGGTGGCGGTCGTCGGCATGCCGGAACCACCGGCACCCGCCGTGCCGGTGCCGGTGAGCCGGGCGCGGAGCAGGTCGACCAGCTCCCCGCTGCGGGCCTCGGCGTCGGCGGGCTCCCGCAGCCGCAGCCAGTCGGCGAACGGTTCGGTGGCGTACGCGGTCATGTCCTCACTCCGTCCAGCACCTGGGAGATCACGGTCGTGGTGGCCGGCCAGCCGGGCAGGTCGACCCGCCGGTCCCGGGCCGCCCGGCGGAGGCGGTCCCGCAGGTCGGCCGAGTGCAGCCAGCGCCGCAGGGCGCCGGCCAGGGCCACCGGGTCGTCCGGGGGCACCAGCATCCCGGGCGGGGTGCCGTCGCCGGCCCGGCCCAGCGCCTCGGGAACCCCACCGGCGGTGGTGCCCAGCACCGGCAGCCCCCGGGCCAGGGCCTCGACCACCACCATCCCGTACGTCTCGGCCCGCGACGGCAGGACCAGCAGATCCGCCCCCGCGTACGCCGCCGCCAACGCCGGCCCGGTCAGCGGACCGTGCCAGCGCACCCGCCCGGCCAGCCCGCCCCGGTCGACCCGCTGCCGCAGCGCCGCCACGAAGGCCGGATCGCGGTCCAGCGCGCCGACGCAGTCCAGGGTCCATGGCCGGCCGGCTAGCCCGGTCACGGCGTCGACCAGCACGTCGTGCCCCTTGACCGGGGTGACCGCCGCGACGCAGAGCAGCGCCGTGCCGGTGGCCGTGCCGGCGGCGACGTCCGCCGGGTCGACACCGGGAACGGCCACCGTCACCCGGTCCGGGTCGATCCGGTGCCGGGCCAGCAGCAGCTCCCGGGTCCAGCCACTGGTGGTGACGAGCGCGTCGGCGTGCGGCAGCCCGCGCGCCTCGGCGTCGTCACCGAGCGGCATGTGCACCAGCACCACCTGACGCAGCCGGCCGGCCTGCGCCGCCAGCAGCTCCGGCACGGCCGAGGCGACCAACCCGTCGTAGAGCACCGTCGTGCCCTCCGGCAGGGCCGCGAGCACCCCGGCCAGCCGGGCCCGCGCCGCCTCGTCGGGGTGCGGCCACGCCCCGGGCACCCCGTGCTCGCGCACCGTCCACCCGGTCGCCGCGAGCCCGGCGCAGACCCGCCGGTCGTAGGCGTTGCCGCCGCTGGGGGTGGCTGGATCGTCGATGTCGCCGGGCAGGACGACGTGCACCGCCGGCACGGGTTACAGCGACCGCTCGTAGCTGGCCCAGGCGATGTGCGACTCGTGCAGGGTGACGGTGATCCCGGCCAGCTCCCGGGCGCCCTCGCCCAGCCCACCGGCGTGCACCCGGTCGGCGAGCCGGTCGGCGACGGCCCGGCACAGCACCTCGGTGGTGGTGTTCTGCCCGGCGAAGGCCGGCTCCTCGTCCAGGTTGCGGTACGTCAGGTCGGCCAGCACCGCCTTCAGCTCGTCGATCGCCCGGCCGATGTCCACCACGATGCCGTCGGCGTCCAGCTCCGGGCGGCGGAAGGTGGCGTCGACGACGAAGGTCGCCCCGTGCAGCTTCTGGGCCGGCCCGAACACCTCGCCCCGGAAGCTGTGGGCGATCATGATGTGGTCCCGTACGGTCACGCTGAACACGGTGTCTCCTCGTCGTAGCTGATCAGATGGCACAGCGCGGGCAGCTCCCCCGAGGCCAGGCGGCCGAGCACCTCGGGCAGCTCCGCGAAGCGGGACCGCCCGGTCAGCAGCGCGTCGAACACCGGGTCGGCGAGCAGCTCCAGGGCGAGCGCCAGCCGGTCGGCGAAACCGCGCCGGGACGCCCGCGCCGGGGAGACCGTGCCGACCTGACTGCTGCGGACGGTCAACCGCCCGGCGTGGAACGCCCCACCCAGCGACAGCTCGACCGGCCGGTCGCCGTACCAGCTCAGCTCGACCACGGTGCCCTCCGGGGCGAGCAGGTCCAGGCTGCGCTGCAACCCGGCGGCGGTGGCGCTGGCGTGCACCACCAGGTCCCGTCCACCGGTCGCCGCCGCCGGCAGGGCGAAGTCGACGCCCAGCGCCGAGGCGACCGCCGCCCGCGCCGGATCGGCGTCGACCAGCTCCACCCGCACCCCGGGGAAACGGGCCAGCAGGGCCGCCACACTGCACCCCACCATCCCGCCGCCGACCACGCTGACCCGGTCGCCGACCAGCGGCGCGGCGTCCCACAGGGCGTTGACCGCCGTCTCCACCGTGCCGGCCAGCACCGCGCGGGCCGCCGGCACGTCGTCCGGCACCGGGGTCACCGCCGACGCCGGCACCACGTACGCGCTCTGGTGCGGGTGCAGGCAGAACACCGTCCGCCCGCGCAGCGCCGCCGGGCCGACCTCGACCACGCCGACGCTGAGGTAGCCATACTTGACCGGGGCGGGGAAGTCGCCCTCCTGGAACGGGGCACGCATCGCCGTGTACTGGCTCTCCGGCACGCCGCCGGTGAAGACCAGCGTCTCGGTGCCGCGGCTCACCCCGGAGTAGCGGCTGCGGACCAGCACGTCGTCGGGGCCGGGCGTGGGCAGGGTCACCGGCCGCAGCTCACCGACGCCGGGGGAGCGGAGCCAGAAGGCCCGGGCATCGCGGATCACGCGGGTTTTCTCCTCTTCTGCCGGCGGAACCGAACGAAACGGCCGCGTCCTGCGTACCCACTGCCGAGGTCGTCGATCATAAACACGGAGGCAGGGTGTCCAGGGTTCGAACCGGTCCGGTGCTCGGCCTGACCGTACAGACCGTCCTGCTGGCAGGGCTGGCCGCGACCGTCGGGCTCGACGTCGCCGGTTGGCTGGCCGGCCTCGGGTACGGCGTGGTCACCTGCGTCGCGTTGCAGCGCGGTCTGCGCCGCCGGGGGGTCGACCGGCTCGGGCCGGCCGACCGGGTGACGCTGACCCGGGGGGTGCTGGTCGGCGGGGTGACCGCCCTGGTCGTCACCGGTTTTTCCGAACCGGCCCCGCTGGCGGTGCTGGTGCCGATGACCGCGGTGGCGTTGGCGCTGGACGCGGTGGACGGCTGGGTGGCCCGGCGCACCGGCACGGTCAGCGCCCTCGGCGCACGTTTCGACATGGAGGTCGACGCGTTCCTCATCCTGGTGCTCAGCATCCAGGTGGCGCCGGCGGTGGGGCCGTGGGTGCTTGCCATCGGCGGCCTGCGGTACGCCTTCGTCGCCGCCGGCTGGTTGCTGCCCTGGATGCGTGGGGCGCTGCCGCCGCGCTTCTGGCGCAAGGTGGTCGCCGCCGCGCAGGGCGTGCTGCTGCTCGTGGTCGCCGCGGACGTGCTGGCCCGACCGTTGACCGCCGTGCTGGCGGCGGTGGCGCTGGCGTTGCTGGTCGAGTCGTTCGGTCACGACGTGGGCTGGCTCTGGTGGCACCGGTCGATCCGGCCCGTCAGGCCCGTCCTGCCAGTCAGGCCCGTCGCGCCGACCGCCGGCACGTCGATCTCCGTCCCGCGGGTGTCGCCGGTCGGGATGCTGCCGTCCGTACCATCGGTGCGGCCCGGGTGGAAGCCGTCGCCGACCGGCCGCCGTTCGTCGCCCACCAGCCGGTCTGATCCGGACCGTCGATCCGGCCCGGCCCTGCCGCCGGGCTCCCTGCCAGGAAGGACCTTCCGGAGTGTCGTTGTTGTCACGCCTGCGTCGCCCGAGCACGGCAACCGGGCGGGCCCCGCCCGGGCCGACCGGTCCACCCCGACCGGCGGGCCCGCCGGCGACGCGCCGACCCCGACCCCGCCGGAGGCGGACCCGACGACGCCGCAGGCCCCGGCGGCGGCCGGGCGGGCCCGGTGGCGGACCGTCGCGGTCCGGGTGACCACCGTGCTGGCCGGGATGCTGGTCCTGGCGGTGCTGACCGCACCGGACCGGCTCGACCAGGTCACCCCGGTCGCGTTCCTGCGGGTGCCGGTCGAGGGGCTGCTGGCTGCCGCCCTGCTGCTGGCGCTGCCCGGTCGGGCCCGACGGCCGGTCGCCGTGTCGATCGGGGTGGTGCTGGGGCTGGTCGCCATCGTCAAGGTGCTCGACCTGGGCATGTCGGCCAGCCTGGCCCGCCCGTTCGACCTGGTCCTCGACTGGGTGCTGCTCGACGACGGGTACGCCTTCCTCACCGACTCGGTGGGTACCGGCGGCGCGGTCGCCGCCGCCGTCGGGCTGGTCGCCCTGGTGGTCGCGTTGCTGGTGCTCACCAGCTGGTCGGTGCTGCGGTTGACCCGGGTGGCGGCCGGGCACCACCGGGTCGCCACCCGGGTCGTCGCCGGCCTCACCGCGCTGTGGGTGGCCGCCGCGACGCTCGGTGTGCCGGTCGCCGACTCCGGCACGGCGACCCTGGTCGGGCAGCACGTCGGTCAGGTCGGCGCGGGCCTGCGGGACCGTCGGGAGTTCACCGACCAGGTCACCCGGGACGCGTTCCGTGACACGCCCGGCGACCAGCTGCTCACCGCGCTGCGCGGCAAGGACGTGGTGCTGGCGTTCGTCGAGAGCTACGGCCGGGACGCGGTCGAGGACCCCGAGTTCGCCGGGCAGGTCGGTGCGGTGCTCGACGGTGGCACCCGGCGACTGGCCGCCGCCGGGTTCACCGCCCGCAGCGGCTTCCTGACCTCACCCACCGCCGGTGGCGGGAGCTGGCTGGCCCACGACACCCTGCTGTCCGGGCTGTGGATCAACAACCAGCAACGGCACGACAGCCTGCTGGCCAGTGACCGGTTGACCCTCAACGGGGCGTTCCGGCGGGCCGGCTGGCAGACGGTCGGGGTGATGCCGGCGGCCACCTCGCCCTGGCCGGAGGGGGCGTTCTTCGGCTACGACCGCTACCACGACGCGGCGGGGCTGGACTACCGGGGACCGCAGTTCAGCTACGCGCCGATGCCCGACCAGTACACCCTGTCCGCCTTCCAACGCCGGGAGCGGGCCAACCCTGACCACGCGCCGATCATGGCGCAGATTCCGCTGGTCTCCAGCCACTCCCCGTGGGTGGCGATCCCCCGCATGCTGGACTGGGACCACGTCGGGGACGGTTCGATCTACCGCCGGCCGACGTCGGTGGCGTTCAACCCGAAGAACGTGGTGGGGCGGAGCACCACCGAGGTGCGTACCGGTTACCGCCGGGCGATCGAATATTCGCTGAACAGCCTGATCTCCTACGTCCAGACGTACGGCGACGACGACCTGGTGCTGGTCTTCCTCGGTGACCACCAACCGTCCCCGCTGGTCACCGGCCCGAACGCCAGCCGGGACGTGCCGATCACGGTGGTCACCCGCGACCCGGCGGTGCTGGCCCGGGTGGGTGGCTGGGGCTGGCAGGAGGGGCTGCGTCCCGGCCCGGACGCGCCGGTGTGGCCGATGGACACCTTCCGGGACCGGTTCCTCACCACGTTCGGGCCGCAACCGCCGGCCCACGTCGCCGCGCCACGCTGACCCCGGCGGCGGCCGAGCGCGACGCCGGTCGGCGGCCCTGCACTGCGCTGGTCGGTGGCACTGCGCTGCGCCGCCGGCCCGGCACCCGGCTGATCCCCGGCGGCACCGACGCCGGGGATCAGCGCTTCGTGGACAGCCGCAGCGCGTTGCAGACGTCGGCCACGCCGGGCACCTGCCAGGCGACCTCACCGGCGAGCTGCCGGGCCTCGACGTCGGGCACCACGCCACCGAGGATCACCATCCGGTTCTGCACGGTGACGGTGATCCGTCGGGCCCGCACACCCACCCCGCCCACGATCCGGTACGCCACCTCGGCGGCCAGCCGGACGTCATCACCCGGTGGGCCGGGCGGGTCGGGCTCGGGACGCAACCAGCTGTCGTCGGGCAGCGGCCACGGCATCACCACGCCGCGCTCCTCTCCCGGGGCCGGTCGGCCGTGCCGGCCCGGGACCAGTCCACCGCCTCCTGACGGGTGTCGAAGACCGGGAAGACCCGGTCGAGCCGCATGGTGTGCAGAGCGGTGCGGACGAACCGGGACGGTCCGGCGAGGCTGAGCCGCCGGCCGCGTTGCCGGGCGTCCTGCCGGGCCCGGACCAGCACCCCGAGGGCGGTGGAGTCGATCAGGTGCACCCGGACCAGGTCGACCACCACGTGCCGGTCGGCGTCGACCGCCTCCGACAACGCGCCGTGCAGGTCGTCGCCGGTGGCGATGTCCAGGTCCCCGGCGGCGGTGACGATCGCCACCTGGTCGGTGTGCTCGACGCCGAGCACCCCGGGGGGGTCGGTGCGGCGGGGCGCGCGGGCCGGCACCGGGGCCGGTTCGGGGACCAGCTCGCAGCGGGGGCAGCGGTGCGGGCCGGTGGCGAACGGCGAACCGGTCCAGCCCTGCTCGGCGACGAACGTCCAGACCACCTCGGCGTCGGGCAGGACACAGGCCGGGCCGGTGGCGACCGTCCCGCAGCTGTCACAGATCAGGGTCATCATCGGGTCGTCCGGTACGACGGTCATCGGATCTCCTCCTTGAGGATGGCCGTGGCGGCCCGGTGGTCGCGGCGGCCCGGTGGTCGTGGCCCGGCGCGCGGTGGTCGACCGGAGACCCCGCATGCGCCGGACCACGACCGGTTCCGGTGGGTCAGGGCTCGGTGCGGCCGCCTGCGGTGCCGACGACCAGCGCCACGGCGACCCCGGCCAGGCCGACCTGCACGATCAGCTGCCGCAGCGTGTAGCCGTCACCGTCGATGCCGACCAGCCGACTCAGGATGGTGCCGAGCAGCGCGGCGACCAGGCCGACGGCGAGCGTGAGCCAGACCGGGACCTGCTTGCGGCCGGGGATGACGAGCCGGCCCAGCGTGCCGACCACGAGCCCCACGACGACGGCGGCGACGATGCCGGGCACGCTCATCGGCTGTGCTCCCGGACCCGCCGCGGCGCGGGTCGCCGGTGGACGGCGGACGGGACCAGCCCGTCGCCCACCGGCAGTGCCCTCGGGGTGGTGACCATGGGCAGCACCCGGGACACCCGGGCGGCACTCAGCACGCGCAACGCCCGAGGACTGGGGTCGCGCAGCGTCAGCACGCCGCCGTGGCGGGTCAGCTCCCGGTGCACGTCGAGCAGCAGCCCGACGGCGGCGGCGTCGAGGTGCCGGCATTCGGAGAGGTCCACCACCACGTGGGCCGGGCGCAACGCGACGAGCCGGTCGAAGACCTCCCGGGACCGGGCCAGCGCGGCCAGGTCCAGGTCGTCGGTGACGCACACCTCCACCAGCGGTACGGTGCACTCCGGGCGGGATGCTCCCACGATCGGCCTCCTTCCGGCTCGCTGTCCGGACCCAGCCTGGTGGGCGAGGTTGGCGGGGGCCGCGCGGACGTATGTCAGTTGCGTGACAAATTCCGCGTACGCCGAAGCCGGTTCGTCATCGTCGGCGCGCACCGGGCACGATTTCCCGATGGCGGGCGTACTGGTGATCGAGGACGACGACCGGATCCGTCTGGCGCTGCTGCTGGCCCTGGAGGACGAGGGCTATCTGGCGCGCGGGGCGGCCACGGCGGAGGAGGGGTTGCGGGCGCAGCGGCAGGAGGCGGCCGACTACGTGCTGGTGGACCTGATGCTGCCCGGCCTCGACGGTTTCGAGTGCATCCGGCAGTTGCGCCGCGACGACGACGTGCCGATCGTGGTGGTCAGCGCCCGCGACGACACCCACGACATCGTCGCCGCGTTGGAGGCGGGCGCGGACGACTACCTGGTCAAGCCGGTCGCCATCAAGGAACTCTCGGCCCGGTTGCGGGCGCTGCGCCGCCGGGGGCGTACCGCCGTCGCGCCGTCGGCGGCGGTGCCGGTGCTGGTCTTCGGCCGGTTGGAGATCAGCCCGGAGGCCGGTGAGGTGCGCCGGGCGGGACAGCCGGTGCCGGTGACCCGCACCGAGTTCCGGTTGCTCTGCGAGCTGGCCGAGCATGCCGGCCGGGTGCTGTCCCGCCAGCAGCTGCTCAGCCGGGTGTGGGGCTACGAGACCGGTGACGAGCGACTGGTCGACGTGCACGTGGGGCGGCTGCGGCAGAAGATCGAGGCCGACCCGGCCAACCCCCGGCACCTGGTGACCCTGCGGGGCCTCGGCTACAAGCTGCAACGATGAGGCGGCTCGGCCTGCGGGCCCGGGTCACCGCCGCGTTCGCGATCGGGGCGCTGCTGCTGTCGGCGCTGATGGCGTTGATCTCGTACGAGCTGGTGCGCCGTTCGCTGCTCGACGAGCGGGAGCGCACGGCGCTACGGGCGGCGTACTTCGACGCAGCGGTGGTGCGGGCCGGCCTGGACACCGACACCCCGGACGTCTACGAGGTGCTGCGCACCCTGGACACCGGTGGCACCCGCCGGGCGCTGGTGCACCGAGACGGCCGCTGGTACGCCCGCACCGCCGACGAGGGCCCGTCCGGGGCGGTGCCGGCGGGGCTGATGGCGATGGTCGCCGACGGTGAGCCGGCGGTGCAGCGGATCCGGGTCGACGGGCAACCGGCGCTGCTGGTGGGGGTGCCGCTGGCCGACTCGACCGGTTACTACGAGATCACCTCGCTGCGGGAGCTGGAGCAGACCTTCCAGGTGCTGGCGCTGGCGCTGACCGTGGTGGCGGTCACCGTGGCCGGCTCCGGTGCGGCACTGGGCTGGTACGCCACCCGGCACGGGCTGCGCCCGTTGACGGCGGTGGCCGACGCGGCGGAGAAGATCGCGGCGGGGGACGTGACCGCCCGGCTCGCCCCGGGCACCGACCCGGACCTGGCCCGGCTCTCCACCTCGTTCAACCGGATGGCCGACGAGGTGGCGGTCCGCATCGAACGGGACCGCCGGTTCGCCGCCGACGTCGCCCACGAGCTGCGCTCACCCCTGCAGACGCTGTCGGCGGCGGCCAGCGTGCTGTCCCGGCGTCGCGACGGGTTGGACGACCGGACGGCCACCGCCGCCGGCCTGGTCAGCGAGGAGATCACCCGGTTCCAACGGCTGGTCAACGACCTGATCGAGTTGGCCCGCAGTGACCGGCCGGTGCAGCGGGAGGAGGTCGACGTGCTGGCGTTGGCCCGGGGGGTGTGCCGGGGGCGGGGGCTGCCCGAGTCACTGGTCCAGCCCGGCCCACCCGCGCCGGGGCGATGGTCGGTGGACCCTCGGCGGGTGGAGCAGGTGCTGGTCAACCTGCTGGACAACGCGGTCCGCTACGGCGGTGGCCCGGTCGCGGTGCGGCTGTGGGTGTCCGACGGGGTCGGGGTGGTGGAGGTCGACGACGAGGGGCCGGGGGTGCCGGTGGCCGACCGGGAAGTGGTCTTCGACCGGTTCGTCCGGGGTCGGGCCGCGCACGACCGGGCCGGCGGGGACGGCACCGGCCTGGGGTTGGCGCTGGTCGCCCAGCACGCCGCCGCGCATGGTGGCCGGGCCGGTGTCGGTGACCGGCCCGGCGGCGGCGCCCGGTTCCGGGTGGAGCTGCCGGGGGCCCGGCCGTGACCCGCCCGCTGCGTTCCCCGGCGGTGACCCGGCGGTTGCCGTGGTCGTGGCGGTGGCTGCTGCCGGCGGTGGCGGCCCTGCTGCTCGCCGGGTGCGGGGTGCCGGCCGACGATCGGCCCCGGGCCGTCGAGCCGCCGTTCGGGCCGCCGGCCGCACCGGCGGCGAGCAGTGTGCCGGGTCGGGTGGAACAGGCGTTCTGCCTGGTCCGCGCCGGTCGACTGGTCCGGGTGGTCCGGCAGGTCGACGCGTCCGGCGGGGTGGACGGGCACCTGCGGCGGCTGCTGGCCGGCCCCGACGACGCGGAGCGGGTGGCCGGCCTCGGCACCGCCCTGCCCGGTGCGGTGCACGTGCTGGGCGCCCGGCTGGTCGACGGGCGGGCCCAGGTGGAGGTGGAGCCACTGGGGGAGGAGTCCGGTCGCAGCGACGAGGTGCTGGCCTACGGTCAGATCGTCTGCACCCTGGACAGCCGACCGGACGTCGCCGGGGTGTCGTTCCTGCGGCGGGGCCGGCCGCTGGAGGTGCCCCGGGCCGACGGTTCGCTGTCGTCGGGCCCGTTTACCGCCGCCGACTACCCCGCCGCCACCGGTCCGGACTGACGACCGCGCCGGGCCCGGGGTACGACCAGCGGGGTGCCGGTCTCCGGGTCCTCGACGATCCGGCAGGGCAGCCCGAACACCTCCTCGACGAGCGCGGCGGTGACCACCTCGCGCGGGTCCCCCTGGGCCACCACCCGACCGTCGCGCATGGCGATCAGGTGGGTGGCGTAGCGGGCGGCGTGGTGCAGGTCGTGCAGCACCGCGACCAGGGTGCGGCCCTGCTCCTCGTGCAGTCGGGCGCACAGGTCGAGCACCTCGATCTGGTGCGCGACGTCCAGGTAGGTGGTGGGTTCGTCGAGCAGCAGCAGGGAGGTCTGCTGGGCCAGCGCCATCGCGATCCAGACCCGCTGCCGCTGCCCGCCGGAGAGTTCGTCGACGGGTCGGTCGGCCAGCTCACCGACGCCGGTGGCGGCCATCGACGCGGTCACCACCTGTTCGTCCTGCGTGGACCACTGGCGCAGCAGGCCCTGGTGGGGGTAGCGGCCCCGGGCGACCAGGTCGGCCACGGTGATGCCCTCCGGGGCGACCGACGACTGCGGGAGCAGGCCGAGGGTGCGGGCCACCTCCCGGGAGCGCAGCGAGTGGATGTCGCGGCCGTCGAGCAGCACCGTGCCGGCGGTCGGTCGCAGCGTGCGGGCCAGGGCCCGCAGCAGGGTGGACTTGCCGCAGGCGTTGGGGCCGATCACCACCGTGAACGACCGGTCGGGCACGGCGACCGACAGGTCCCGGGCCACCACCCGCCGCTCGTAGGCCAGGGTCAGCCCGACCCCACCGAGTCGACTGTCCTCGGTCACCGTGTCCTCCTCAGATCCGGGCCGCGCGTCCCTGCGCGGCGAGCAACCACACCAGGTAGGCCCCGCCGACCAGGCCGGTGACCACCCCGACGGGCAGTTGGTGGCCGTCGATCGCCCGCTGCGCGGCCAGGTCGGCGGCGAGCAGCAGCACCGCCCCGGTCGCGGCGGCGGCGGCCAGGTTGGGGCCGGGCGCCCGGGTGAGCCGGCGGGCCAGGTGCGGCGCGACCAGGGCGACGAACGAGACCGGCCCGGCGGCGGCGGCCGCCCCGGCGGCGAGCAGCACCGCCGCCCCGAGCAGCAGTTGCCGCACCAGCGACACCGGCACCCCGAGCGCGGTGGCGGTGTCGTCACCCAGTTCGATCACCGACAGCGCCCGGGCGGTGCCGACCACCACCGGCGTCAGCAGCGCCAGCAGGCCGAGCAGCGGGACGGCCTGCGCCCAGCCCCGCCCGTCGAGGCTGCCGGTGAGCCAGAGCACCGCGCGGGCCGCGTCCATCAGCGGGGCCCGGGTGAGCAGCCAGCCGTTGACGCCGGTGAGGATCGCCGTGGTGCCGATGCCGACCAGCACCAGCCGGTAGCCGTGCAGGCCGTGCCGGCCGGCCACCGCCCACAGCAGCAGGCCGGTGGCGAGGCCGCCGAGCAGCGCCGCGCCGGACAGCAGCAGGGTGCCGCCCCCGGCAACCACCACGATCAGCGCACCGGTGGCCGCGCCCTGGGTGACCCCGAGCACGTCGGGGCTGCCCAGCGGGTTGCGGACCAGCGACTGGAGGACCGCGCCGGACAGCGCCAGGGCGGCGCCGACGGCGAGCGCGGTCACCAGTCGGGGCAACCGCAGCTCACCGACGATGAAGTCCTCGGCGGCGCTACCGCCGCCGGTGAGGGTGCGCAGCACGTCGGTGGGGCTCATCGGGTAGTCGCCGCCACCGATGGCGAGCACCCCGAGGACGACGGCCAGGGCGGTGGCCCCCAGTCCGACCACCAGGGACCGGCCGCGCCAGCGCACCGAGCGGGTGCCGATGCGGACCACCCGGGACGGTGGGCGGGTCGGTGCGGCGGTGGCGCGGGCGCGGCTCATCGGCGGGCCACCAGACGCAGGAACAGCGGCCCGCCGAGCACGGCGGTGACCAGGCCGACCTGGAGTTCACCGGGTCGACCGAGGACCCGGCCGAGCACGTCGGCGCCGAGCAGCAGCACCGGGGCGAGCACCGCCGCGTAGGGCAGCAGCCAGCGCAGGTCGGGGCCGGTCAGGGCGCGGACCAGGTGGGGGACGAGCAGGCCGACGAAGACGATCGGGCCGCAGGCGGCGGTGGCCGCGCCGCAGAGCAGGGTGACCGCGGTGACGGTGCCGGCCCGGACCAGGGCGGGGCGGGCGCCGAGCGCGCGGGCCGCGTCGTCGCCGAGGGCCAGGGCGTTGAGTGGGCGGGCCCCGGCCAGCCCGACCAGCAGGCCGGCCAGGATGAACGGGGCCACCGTGGCGACGGTGGTGAAGTCGGCGTTGACCAGCGAGCCGACGGTCCAGAACCGCAGCCGGTCCAGCGCTGCCGCGTCGAGCAGCATCACCGCGCTGACGTACGAGTAGAGCACCGCGTTGAGGGCGGCCCCGGCCAGCGCCAGCCGCTGCGGGGTGGCCTGCCGGCCGCCGCCGACCGCGTGCACCGCCACGGTGACGACGACCGCGCCGAGCAGGGCGAACCAGATCCAACCCCGCACCGTCGCGACGCCGAGCAGCGCGGTGCTGGTGGCCACGGCGGCCGACGCTCCGGCGTTGATGCCGAGCAGACCGGGGTCGGCGAGGGGGTTGCGGGTGAGGGCCTGCATCAGCGCGCCGGCCACCCCGAGGGCGGCCCCGGCGAGCAGCCCGAGCAGGGTACGGGGCAGCCGCATCTGCTGCACCACCGCATGCTCGGGGGAGGTGGGGGAGGTCAGACCGTGCCACACCTCGACCAGGGTGAGCTGTTTCGCGCCGACGGCGATGCTCAGCACCGCCACCGCGACGAGCAGCAGCAGGCCCGCGCCGAGCCCGGCGGTCCGGACGCCGGTGCGCCGACGGTTCGTCGTCGCTCCCGGCAGGACGGTGGGTGGGGACAGGGTGGCGGACAGTGTCGGCTCCAGGGGGCGAGAGTGGCGCGCGCCGATTGTTGACAGCGATTTAGGTTAGGTTACCCTAACCATGCCGTCGCGGACCGGCGCGGCTCCGGCCTGACCGAAAGACGCCACATGCTGCCTTCCTCGTCCTCACCCCGACTCTCCCGCCGCGGCCTGCTCGCCGCCGGTGGTGGCGTGGCCCTGACCGCCCTCCTCGCCGCCTGCGGCGGGAGCGACGACCCGGCGAAGCCCGCCGCCGGTGGTTCCGCCGGCCCGTGGAGCTTCACCGACGACCGGCAGCGCAAGGTCGACGCGCCCGCCGCGCCGACCCGGGTGGTCGCCTTCACCGGGGTGGCCGCCGCGCTCGTCGACTTCGGACTCGACTCCCAGCTCGTGGGCGTGTTCGGGGAGACCACCCGGACCGACGGTTCCCGCGACCCGCAGGCCGGGGACCTCGACGTCGACCGGGTCACCGTGCTCGGCAACGTCTGGGGTGAGTTCAACGTGGAGAAGTACGCCGCGCTGCGCCCCGAGCTGCTGGTCACCCACATGTACGACCCGGACGCCCTCTGGTACGTCCCGGACGAGAGCCGCGACAAGATCCTCCAGCTCGCGCCGAGCGTGGCGATCACCACCGCCCGGACTCCGATGACCCGCCCGATCGAGCGCTATGCCGAGCTGGCCCGCTCGCTCGGCGCGGACCTGTCGGCCACGAAGGTCACCGAGGCCAAGGCCCGCTTCGAGGCCGCCGCCGAGCAGGTGCGGGCGGCGGTCAAGGCCAACCCGGGCATCCGGGTGATGGCCTCCTCGGGCAGCCCCGACCTGTTCTACGTCTCCAACCCGAAGGTCAGCACGGACCTGATGTACTTCGCCGAGCTGGGCGTGGAGATCGTGGTGCCGACCAAACTTGAGTCCGGCGACTACTTCGAGGCGCTGAGCTGGGAGAACGCCGGCAAGTTCCCGGCCGACCTGATCCTGCTGGACAACCGTTCCACCGCGTTGCAGCCCAAGGACCTCGCGGCCAAGCCGACCTGGGCGCAGCTGCCGGCGGTCCGGGCCAACCAGGTCACCCCGTGGGACGCGGTGCCCCGCTTCTCGTACGCGGGCGCGGCCCCGCTGCTGGAGAGCCTGGCCACCGCGATCCGTTCCGCCAAGCGTCTCGGCTGAGGCTGCCACCGGATCGCCGCAGCCGCCCGGCCGGGTCGGCCCGTCGAGAGCGGGCGGACCGTCGCCCGGCGCGACCGGTGGTGGGCGGGGTGCCCGCGTGCGGACACCCCGCCACCGGGCGTCACCGTGCCGACCGCTGCACCGGTGGTGTGCCGGTGCGGTCGTCTCCGTCCGCCGCTGCGGTGCGCCAGCCGCCGCAGGTGCGGACAGGACGACGGAAGCCGGTTCAGGCCGCTTCGACGGACCGGGTGCGACGCGCGGCCCGACCGGGCTGCTCCCAGCCGGTGCGCTGGTCGTCGGCGCCGCCGGTCGTCGTGTCACCGGCCATGGTCAGCGCCCGCTGCGCGTTGCGCGCGGCGTCGCAGGGCCACTCCTGGTGCTCGCAGAGCAGGTTGTCGCAACGCCCCGCCTGGTCCGGATGGTGTGCGTCGATCACGTCGAGGGCCATCCGCCACAGGAGCGGATCGGTCACCCCGGCGGGCACGGCGGCGCGGGTATGTCGCTGCGGGCGGTCGGTGTCGGGCATGGTCTCCCCCTTTGTCGGTACCGGAGAAGAGTCTCCACCGGGTCGGGTGGCAAAACCAACCGACCTTGGTGGGGATCACCACTCCACCCTTGTTGTGCAACTCGTTGCATAGCAGGATGCCGGGATGGCCCTCGAACACGCGATCCTGGTCTCGCTGCTGGAGCAGCCGGGCTCCGGCTACGAGTTGGCCCACCGGTTCGACCGCTCCATCGGTCGGTTCTGGACCGCCACCCACCAGCAGATCTACCGGGTGCTCGCCCGGATGGGGACCGACGGCTGGATCACCGCCGAACAGGTGGGCCAGCACGGCCGGCCCGACAAGCGGCGCTGGTCGGTCACCGGCACCGGCCACGCCGTGCTCACCGACTGGCTCCGCGAGGAGGTCCAACCGGAGGCGGTGCGCCACGAACTCGCCGTCAAGGTCCGGGGGGCCGCCTTCACCGACCGGGCCGGCCGGGTCGCCCTGCTCGTCGAGGTCGCCCGGTACCGCGCCGACCACGAGGCGGTGCTGGCCCGCTACCTGGCCGGCGAGCGCCGCGACTTCCCCGGGGGCGTCTCCGGCGACGACCGTGCCGCCCTCCAGCACGTCGTGCTGCGCGGCGGCATCGCGTACGAGCGGATGGTGCTGGCCTGGCTCGACGACGTCCTGGCCATCCTGCGCGGCCTGGACCACTGACCACCCGCACGCGCCGACCGCTGACCACCTTCGGAGAAGGGACCACCTCGCGATGACCGACGACAACCTGCTGCTCGACCCGCACCGTTACGACCCCGACCACCTGGACGAGGAGTCCCGCCGGCTGCTGCGGGCCACGGTCGACTTCTTCGAGCGCCGGGGCAAGAAGGCGCTCGTCGACAGCTACAACGACCACACCTGGTACGCCGACTTCCTCGACTTCGTCGCCGCGCAGGGGCTGTTCGCGGCCTTCTGCACCCCGGCCGCCGACGGTGGCGGTGACCCGGCCAAACGCTGGGACACCGCGCGCAACGCCGCGCTCAGCGAGGTGCTCGGCTTCTACGGGCTCGGCTACTGGTACACCTGGCAGGTCACCGTCCTCGGTCTCGGCCCGGTCTGGCAGAGCGACAACGCCGCCGTCCGCGCCCGCGCGGCGGGGCTGCTCGACGACGGGCACGTGATGGCGTTCGGCCTCTCCGAACGGGCCCACGGCGCCGACATCTACTCCACCGACATGCTGCTCACCCCCGACGGCGCGGACGGCTTCCGGGCCACCGGCGGCAAGTACTACATCGGCAACGGCAACGTCGCCGGGCTGGTCTCGGTCTTCGGTCGCCGCGCCGACGTCGAGGGGCCCGACGGCTACGTCTTCTTCGCCGCCGACAGCCGGCACCCGGCGTACCGGCTGGTCCGCAACGTGGTCAACGCGCAGATGTACGTCAGTGAGTTCCGGCTGGAGGACTACCCGGTGCGCGCCGAGGACGTGCTGCACACCGGCCGTGCTGCGTTCGACGCCGCGTTGAACACCGTCAACGTCGGCAAGTTCAACCTCTGCACCGCCAGCATCGGCATCTGCGAACACGCCATGTACGAGGCGGTCACCCACGCCCACCGCCGGGTGCTCTACGGCCGGCGGGTCACCGACTTCCCGCACGTGCGCCGGGAGTTGACCGACGCGTACGCCCGGTTGGTCGCGATGAAGCTGTTCAGCGACCGGGCGGTGGACTACTTCCGCTCGGCCGGCCCCGACGACCGGCGTTACCTGCTGTTCAACCCGATGACCAAGATGAAGGTGACCACCGAGGGCGAGCGGGTGATCGATCTGCTCTGGGACGTCATCGCCGCCAAGGGGTTCGAGGCGGACACCTACTTCGACAAGGCCGCCCGGGACATCCGGGGGCTGCCCAAGCTCGAAGGCACCGTGCACGTCAACCTGGCGCTGATCCTGAAGTTCATGGCGAACTACTTCTTCGCCCCGGCCGAGTTTCCCCCGGTGCCCACCCGGCACGACCCGGCCGACGACGGGTTCCTGTTCCGGCAGGGCCCGGCGCGTGGTCTGGGCGCGATCCGGTTCCACGACTGGCGGGCCGCGTACGCCGCCCGGGCCGAGGTGCCGAACGTGGCCCGGTTCACCGCCCAGGCCGACGGGTTGCGCGAGTTGCTCGCCGCCCACCCGCCGGGCGAGGAGCAGCAGGGTGACCTCGACTTCCTGCTCGCCCTCGGGCAGCTCTTCGCGCTGGTCGTCTACGGTCAGCTCATCCTGGAGCAGGCCGGGGCGACCGGGCTCGACGTCGACCTGCTCGACCAGATCTTCGACGTCCTGGTCCGCGACTTCGCCGGCCACGCCACCGAACTGCACGGCAAGCCGACCACCACCGACGCCCAGGCCGCCTGGGCGCTGACCCAGGTCCGTCGCCCGGTCGCCGACGCGGCCCGCGCCGGCCGGGTCTGGTCCCGGGTCCAGGCCCTGGCCGGCCGATACGAGATGACCCCCTGATCCCGCCCGTGGTGTCCCGTGGTGGGATGCCGTGCGGGTGTCGGCCCGTCGGCGGGGAACGGACCCGGGTGTCGCGCCGCTGGTCCGGGCCGGGGCGGCGGGCCCGTTCCGGGAGGTCGTCCGGCGGGGAGGGAGTCAGCAGATGCTCCGGGACGTCCTGCTCGGTGTCGCCGTCGCGGCGCTGGCCACCTGGGCGGCGTTGCTGGTCGGCCTGCTGATCGTGCGGCCCCGGGGTGCGCTGCTCAGGGAGGCGCTGCGGCTGCTGCCGGACCTGCTGCGGCTGCTGCGCCGGCTGGCCGGTGACGCCACCCTGCCGCGCGGGGTACGGGTGCGTCTCGGCCTGCTGATGGCCTACCTGGCGGTCCCGATCGACCTGATCCCGGACTTCGTTCCGGTCATCGGGTACGCCGACGACGCGATCATCGTGGCCGCGGTGCTGCGCGCGGTGGTCCGCCGGGCGGGTGTCGACGCGGTACGCCGGCACTGGCCGGGCACCGAGGACGGCTTCGCCGCGCTGTGCCGGCTGACCGGCATCCGCCCGCCCGACGGCGACCGGCCGGCAGCGGGTTGACGCCGCAGCCGCGCGCCGCACCGGTCGGGGCCCGCGACGGCCCGCGCCCAGGCCGACTCGCCGACCCGGCGGCTCAGCCACCCCCGGCCCGGAGAGCCGCACCGCCCGGAGCCGACCTGCCGGCTCAGCCACCCCCGACGCGGGGAGCCGCACCGCCCGGGGCGTGCGGCCCGGGGTGGCGCGGCTGGGGGAGGATGCGGGCATGCTGTTGATCGTCCCCGCCGACCCGCTGCGCCCCCGTCGAGCGGACCCGCACTTCGCGCCGGAGGCACAGGCCGCCCGCGAGGCCGGCCACCGGGTGGCCGTCGTCGACCACGACGCGCTCGCGGCGGGCCGCGACCCGGGGCGGGCGGTCGCCGGGGTCCCCGCCGACGACGACGCGGTCTACCGGGGCTGGATGCTGTCCGCCACCGGGTACGCCGGATTCGCCGAGGCGCTCCGCGCCCGGCAGGTGACCCTACGCACCGACCCCGACCAGTACCGCCGTGCCCACGAGCTGCCCGGGTGGTACGCCACCGCGGCGACGCTCACCCCCGAGTCCCGCTGGACGGTCGGCGTCGACCGGGCCGACTTCGACCGGGCGCGAGCCGGGCTGGGCGCCGGCCCGGCCGTGCTGCGCGACTGGACGAAGTCTGCCAAGCACCACTGGCACGAGGCGTGCTTCGTCCCCGAGCTGGCCGACGCGGAGGCCGCCTGGCGGATCGCGACCCGGCTGCGCGAACTGCGCGACGACGACTTCACCGGTGGTTTCGTGCTGCGCCGGTTCGAGCCGCTGTCCGGTGTCGAGGTGCGCACCTGGTGGGTCGCCGGCCGGTGCGTGCTCACCGGCCCGCACCCGGACACCCCGGGGGAGCTTCCCGACGCCCCGGTGGACACCGGGCCGCTGGCCCCTGTGCTGTCCGCGCTCGGTCTGCCGTTCGTCACCGCCGACCTGGCCCGGCATGCCGACGGTCGGTGGCGGCTGGTGGAGATCGGCGACGGCCAGGTCAGCGACCGCCCGTCCACCATGGCCCCGCAAGCCCTGGTCGCCGCCCTCACCTGACGGCGGTCGGTGCCGGGCGACCCGCCCAGCCGGTGGTGATCAGCAGCAGCGCGGCCAGGTAGGTGGTCATCACCCACAGCCCGTGGCCGGGCAGTCGGACACCCGTCGCCTCGACCCCGATCAGCAGGTCGGACAGGAGGAACAGCGCACCTCCGGCGGCCACCCGCCGGGACACCCCCCAGCCGGCGGCGGCCATCAGGCTCAGCGCCAGGCTGTAGCCGAGCACCGGCAGCCGCAGGTCGCCCAGCCGGCCCCAGAGCAGCGCGTTCCCCGCCGCCCACAGGGTGAGGTATCCGGCGACTGCCCCCGCCGGTGGCCGCCGGTGGCGCAGGAACGCCACCAGGAACGCAGCCTGGGTGCCGAGGAAACACCCCATCCCGATCAGGAACGCGGTGGTGCCGGGGACCAGCAGCGCCACGTCACCCGCCGTCGCGCAGACCAGCCCGGTCGCCACCGGGTCCCACCGCCGCCGTACGGCGAGCAGCCAGCCGAGCAGCAGCGGGGCGAGCAGCGGCTTGGCCGCCCACTGCACCGCTGTCGAGTCGAGCGCGACCCCGGTCAGCTCCACGGCGGTGACCAGCCCGAACGACCCGAGAAGCCACCGTCCCGCCACCCCGGTCGTCCCTGCGGGCTGTGGCACCCCCGCCGGCTCTGGCACCCCGGTCGGCGGTGGCGGCACCGGCACTCCCGCCGGAGACGCGCCGGCCCCCGCCTGGTGCGGCCCGGGACGCCCGGGTGGGCGGTCGGGTCGAAAGTGGCTCATCGGGCGGGCTGCCAACCGGGGCGGCCGAGGACATGCCCGAGCCGGTGCCGCCACGAGCCGGCCCGCCGGACGTCGGCCCAGATCGCCGCGTACTCGTGGGTGGCCACCCGCAGCGGGTTGTAGGTGCCGATGTTCGTGGTCAGCCCGTACCGGACGGGGGTGTGTTCCGGGGCGAAGCTGCCGAAGAGCCGGTCCCAGACGATCAGGATGCCGCCGTAGTTGCGGTCCAGGTACTCGCGGTTCGCCCCGTGGTGCACCCGGTGGTGCGACGGGGTGTTGAAGACCCACTCGACCGGTCGGGGCAGCCGGTCGATCCGCTCGGTGTGCAGGAAGAACTGGTAGAGCAGGCTGACCGACTGCTGGAGGAAGATCATCCAGGGCGGGATGCCGAGCAGCGCCAGCGGCAGCCAGAACGGCAGCGAGGTCATCGGCGTCCAGCTCTGCCGCAGCGCGGTGGACAGGTTGAAGTGCGTGCTGGAGTGGTGCACCACGTGGCTGGCCCAGAACAGGCGTACCTCGTGGTGGGTGCGGTGGAACCAATAGTAGGCCAGGTCGTCGGCGAGGAACAGCAGCACCCAGGTCCCGACGCTGGTGGGGGAGAGCTGCACCGGGGCGACGGTCCACAGCGCGACGTAGAGACCGACGGTGAGCAGTTTCCACGGGAAGCCGATCAGTTGGCTGCCGGCGCCCATGGTGAGGCTGGTGGTCGTGTCCCGCCGCTCGTAGCCGCGTTCGTCGTCGTCCGGCGCGAACCGGTACGACCACGCCTCGACGGCGATGAGCAGCAGGAACGCCGGTACGGCGTAGAGCACGGCGGGGATCATGCGCGACGTTCCCTTCCGGGGGACGGGCGGCGGGGGTGGACGCCCGGGACGGGTCGGCGGGTCGGGGTGGGTAGCGGTCGGCGGGTCGGGGTGGGTAGCGGTCGGCGGGTGGGTGGCGGTCAGCCGGTGGGGGCGGTGAGGGACGCGGTGAGCAGGGTGTGGGCCTCGGTGGCGGCGTCGTCGCCCCGGCCGTCGGCGATCGCGGCGGCCAGCCGGCGGTGCCCGGCGACGTCCAGCAACTCGGCTGCGCGTCGCTGCGGCGGCACCTCCCCGACGGCCAGCGCCCCGGCCACCAGGCTGTTGAAGGAGAGCAGGTAGGCGGTGTTGCCGCTGCCGGTGACGATGTGCCGCCACAGCGCGATGTTCGCCTCGGCCATGGCGGCCAGGTCGGGTGCGAGCGCGGCGAACCGTTCCACGGTGTCGACCACGACCCGCCCCACCGCCCCGGTGGCCCGGACGGCGCAGCGCCGGGCCGCGTCGACCCCGACGCAGGCGCGCATTTCCAGCATGTCCCGGACCAGGTGCTCCACCGGCAGCACGTCGCCGGACTGGACGAGGGACAGGGCCAGGTCGAGGCCGGCGTGCACCCGCCAGTCCAGCACCCGGGTGACGCCGCCCTGGCTGACCCGCAGCAGCCCGAGCTGTTGGAGCCGGCGCAGCGCCTCCCGCACGGCGTGCCGGTTGACGGCGAACGCGGCGGCGAGTTCGCGTTCACCGGGCAGCGGGTCGCCCGGGGCGTGCCGCCCGCTGACGATGGCGTCGCGGAGCTGGGCGAAGACGTGGTCGGAGACGGAGCTGCGGGGCACGGGGACGAAGGCCACGGCAGCAGTGTGCCGGCGTACCCATCAACCCGTCAACTGGTTGGACCAGTCGTACCGAAAGAAACGGCGGCCGGGTCGGGTGACCCGGCCGCCGTCCCGACGGACCTCACCGGTGACCGTTGCCGGGTGCCCGCAACGGCCGCGCGGACCTCAGGCCCGACCGCGCTCCCGGCGGTAGCGGCTGATCAGCGCCGCCGTGGAGGAGTCCACGTCGGACAGGTCCGGCGCGTCCCCGGTCAGCTTCGGCGCGAGCTGGTTGGCCATCACCTTCCCCAGCTCCACCCCCCACTGGTCGAACGGGTTGATGTTCCACACCGCGCCGCAGGTGAACACGATGTGCTCGTAGAGCGCGATGAGCTGGCCCAGCGTCGACGGGGTGAGCTTCGGCGCGATGATCGAGGTGGTCGGGTGGTTGCCCGGCATCACCCGGTGCGGCACCACCTCGGCGGGCGTGCCCTCCGCCTCGACCTGCTCCGCCGTCCGGCCGAAGGCCAGTGCGGCGGTCTGCGCGAAGAAGTTCGACATGAACAGGTCGTGCATCTCGCCCAGGTCGTGGTTGGGCTGGCTGAACGCGATGAAGTCCGCCGGGATCAGCACGGTGCCCTGGTGGATGAGCTGATAGAAGGCGTGCTGGCCGTTGGTGCCCGGCTCGCCCCAGAAGATCTCCCCGGTCGGGTGGTCGACCGGCGTGCCGTCCAGGGTCACCGACTTGCCGTTGCTCTCCATGGTCAGCTGTTGCAGGTACGCCGGGAACCGGTGCAGGTACTGCGAGTACGGCAGCACGGCGTGGGTCTGCGCGCCGAGGAAGTCGACGTACCAGACGTTGAGCAGGCCCAGCAGCGCCGGCAGGTTCCGCTCCACCGGCGCGGTACGGAAGTGCTCGTCGACGGCGTGGTAGCCGGCCAGCAGCTCGCGGAACCGGTCCGGCCCGACCGCCAGCATCACCGACAGCCCGACCGCCGACGGCAGCGAGTAGCGGCCACCCACCCAGTCCCAGAAGCCGAACATGTTCTCCGGGTCGATGCCGAAGTCGGCCACCCGGCCCGCGTTGGTGCTCACCGCCACGAAGTGCTTCGCGATCGCCGCGTCGTCGTCGGCGTCCAGGCCCGACAGCAGCCACGTCTTGGCCTGCTCGGCGTTGGCCAGCGTCTCCTGCGTGGAGAAGGTCTTCGACACCACCACGAACAGGGTGCTCGCCGGGTCGAGGTCGTGGGTCTTGTCGTGGATGTCGGTCGGGTCGATGTTGGAGACGAACCGGCAGGCGATCCCGCCGTCCCGGTACGCCTTGAGCGCCTCGTACGCCATCACCGGGCCGAGGTCGGAGCCGCCGATGCCGATGTTGACCACCGTGCTGATCCGCTCGCCGGTGTGCCCGCGCCACTGCCCGGAGCGGACCCGCTCGCTGAACGCGGCCATCCGGTCCAGCACCCGGTGCACGTCGGCGACCACGTCCTGCCCGTCCACCGTCAGTGCGGCGTCGCGCGGCAGCCGCAGCGCGGTGTGCAGCACGGCCCGGTCCTCGGTGGAGTTGATGTGCTCCCCGGCGAACATCGCGGCGATCCGGTCGGTCAGCCCGACCCGCCCGGCCAGCGCGGTGAGCAGCCCGATGGTCTCGTCGGTGACGAGGTGCTTGCTGTAGTCGACGTGCAGGTCGGCGACCTCGCCGGTGAGCCGCTCACCCCGTTGCCGGTCGGCCGCGAACAGCTCCCGCAGGTGGGTGCCGCGCATCGTCTCGGCGTGCTTGCGCAGCGCCTGCCATTCGTCGGTGGTGGTCACACTCGCAGCCATCGGGTCGATCTTCTCCTTCACGACGGTCGTCGGCGCGTGGTGCCGCCGACGGTTCGCGTCCCAGCCTGCCACCCGGGGCGCGGCCACGCGACGCGACCCGGCGCAGCCGCCGCCCCGGGGTGGCCGGCGACACGCCAATGCGACAGGTGTACGACACGCCGACCACGGGGCGACATCGCCTCGTCGCCGACAGTAGGCTCGCCGTGCCCTGCCCCCTTCGGCCCGGGAGGACCCATGGCGACGGTGATCGGCCCCCGCCGTTCGACCCCCACGGACGAGCCTGCGGCGGAGGCCGGTTCGGCGGAGGCCGGGCTGGATCTGCCGGAGTTGGCGGACGGCGGATGGATGCACCATGCCACCGAGTTCGCGCACACCAGTTTCCGGTCGGTGGCCCGCCGGCTGCCCCGGCTGGTGCGCGAGGCCATCGCGTTGGCCTGGGCGACCAACCGTCGCGACACCCTCGCCGCGATCGGTCTGAACCTCGCCGCCGGGGTGATGACCACCCTCGGCCTGCTCGCCACCACCGGGGTGCTGCGCGAGTTGTTCGCCGCCGGTCCGACGCCCGACCGGGTCCGGGCCGCGCTGCCCGCGCTGGTCCTGGCCGCCGCGGCGGTGGCCGTGAAGGGCACGTTGACCGTCACCGCCGGCTGGGCGCAGGCCCGGCTGATCCCACAGATCAACTACGCGGTGGAGCTGCGGCTGTTCGAGACCACCACGGCGGTCGAGCTGGCCGCCTTCGACGACGCCGGTTTCGCCGAGGAGATGGACCGGGTCCGCGACCGGGGGATGGCCGAGGCGGCGTCGATCGTCGACCACACCGTCAACCTGATCACCGGGGTGGTGGGCGTGCTGGCCACCGCCGCCGCGGTGACCGTGATCCAACCGGTGCTGCTGCCCTGCCTGCTGCTGGCTGCCGTGCCGGAGGCGGTCACCGCGGTGCGGATGGCCCGCCGGCAGTACCTGGACATGCTGGCCCGGATCAACCGCCGCCGCCGGATGTGGATGCTCGCCCACCTGATGGCCAACCGGCACACCGCCGCCGAGGTACGCGCCTACCAGATGCGGGACTTCCTGCTCGCCGAGTTCCGCCGGATGATGACCGTCGAGACGGCCGCGCTGCTGCGGCTGGCCCGGGCGCAGAGCCGGACCAGGGCCGTCGGGATGTCCGTCGGCGGGATCGCGGCCTTCGCGGTCTACGCCGTGCTCGGCGGGCTGCTGCTCACCGGCGTGGTCGCGCTCGCCGCGGCGGCGACCGCCCTGCTCGCCCTCCAGTCGGCGCGCAGCAGCCTCGCGCTCGCCGTCTACGCCACCAACAACCTCTACGAGGACGCCCTCTACTACCAGGACTACCGGGACTTCCTCGACCGGGCCGACAGCCGCACCGCCGCCGGGCAGGGGCGGCCCACCGCCGGCTTCGAGCACATCGAGCTGGACCGGGTCAGCCTGCGTTACCCGGACACCGACGCCCCGGCGGTGGACGAGGTCAGCCTGACCATCCGGCGGGGCGAGGTGATCGCCCTGGTCGGTGAGAACGGCTCCGGCAAGACCACCCTGGCCAAGCTGATCGCCGGCCTCTACCGGCCCACCGGCGGGGTGATCCGGTGGGACGACGTCGACGTCGCCGAGTTGGACCCGGCGGCGACGGCCGCCCAGGTGGCGGTGATGACCCAGGAGTGGTGGAAGTTCCCGTTCACCGCCGCGCAGAACATCCGCATCGGCCGGCACGACCGGCCCCCGGACGCGGCCGGCCCGACCGTCGAGGACGCCGCCCGGTCGGCCGCCGCGCACGACATGATCGCCGGGCTGCCGTTCGGCTACGACACCCTGCTGGCCCGGGAGTTCAAGAACGGCCACGACCTCTCCGGCGGGCAGTGGCAGCGGCTGGTGGCCGCCCGGGGCCTCTACCGCGACGCCCGGTTGCTGATCTGCGACGAGCCGTCGGCCGCCCTCGACGCCCGCGCCGAGCACGCGCTCTTCGAGCACCTGCGGCGGCGGCCCGACCGGACGGTCGTGTTGATCACCCACCGGTTGGCCAACGTCCGGCACGCCGACCAGATCTTCGTGATGGACCACGGTCGGCTGGTGCAGCAGGGCGACCACGACACGCTGATGGCCGCCGACGGGCCCTACCGGGAGCTGTTCGAGTTGCAGGCGAGCGGCTACCTCGCCGCCACCGAGTGACGGCGGCTCAGGCATCGACGTTCGTTGAACTCTTGGGGATGTTTCGATAGCGTCACCTGGTAACCCCTCGACCTCGGCGGTGGCGGCTGAGCGACGGCACAGGCGGGTGTGGCCTCCGGGCGACCACCCCGCCTCCCCGGGCCGGCCACCGCACTCGGGCGAAAGGTCGGGACGGTGCACCCCTCACCGTCTTGAAAGGTCTCTGCCATGAACCATGTGTCCGCCCGCAGCAGCGGGCGTCGGACCACACCACCGCGGCTGCGTGCCGCACTGGTCTCGATCGTTACCGGCGTGGTCGCCGTCGGCACCACCGTCGCCCTCGCCTCCAGTGCCAGCGCCGGCACCACCCTCGGTGCCGCCGCCGCCGAGACGGGCCGCTACTTCGGCACCGCGGTGGCGGTGAACAGGCTCGCCGACTCCGTCTACGTCGGCATCCTGAACCGTGAGTTCACCTCGGTGACCGCCGAGAACGAGATGAAGTGGGACGCCACCGAGCCCAGCCCGAACCAGTTCACCTACGCCAGTGGCGACAAGCTGGTCAGCCACGCCCAGGCCAACGGGATGCGGGTCCGCGGTCACACGCTGGCCTGGCACCAGCAGCAACCGCGCTGGACGGCGGTCCTGTCCGGCACCGCCCTGCGCAACGCCATGCTCAACCACGTCACCCAGGTCGCCACCCACTACCGGGGCAAGATCCACGCGTGGAACGTGGTGAACGAGGCGTTCGCCGACGGTGGCAGCGGTGCGCGTCGGGACTCCAACCTGCAGCGCACCGGTGACGACTGGATCGAGGCGGCGTTCCGGGCCGCCCGCGCCGCCGACCCGGGCGCGAAGCTCTGCTACAACGACTACTACACCGACGGGCAGAACCCGAAGAGCAACGGCGTGTACGCCATGGTCCAGGACTTCAAGGCCCGGGGCGTGCCGATCGACTGCGTCGGCTTCCAGTCCCACTTCACCGCCCAGTCGCCGGTGCCGTCGGACTACCAGGCCAACCTCCAGCGATTCGTCGACCTCGGCGTCGAGGTGCAGATCACCGAGCTGGACATCGAGGGCTCCGGCAGTTCCCAGGCCGACAGCTACTCCCGCGTGGTCAGCGCCTGCCTGGCGGTCTCCCGCTGCACCGGCATCACCGTCTCCGGCATCCGGGACACCGACTCGTGGCGGGCCAGCGCCACCCCGCTGCTCTTCGACGGCAACGGCGCCAAGAAGGCCGCGTACGCCTCCACGTTGGACGCGCTCAACGCGGGCGGCACCACCGTCCCGCCGACCACGCCGCCGCCGCCCGGTGACGGTGCCTGCACCGCGGCGGTGTCGGTGAACTCCTGGCCCGGCGGCTTCGTGACCACCGTCAAGGTCACCGCCGGCCCGGCCGGGCTCGACGGTTGGGTGGTCAACCTGCCCCTGCCGTCGGACGCCACCGTCACCAACGCGTGGAACGCGCAGCACACCGGCACCTCCGGTGCGGTCAGCTTCCGCAACGTCAGCTACAACGGCACCGTCGGTGCGGGAGCCGGCACCGAGTTCGGTTTCCAGGGCACCGGCAACGGTCCCACCGGCACGGCGACCTGCGCCCGCGCCTGACCGGACACCGACCCCACCCCGGCGCGGCGGCGACCGTCGCGGTCAGACCGCCGTCACCGGATGCCGGACCACCCCGTCGAAGAGGTACCCGAGGTCGTTGCCCGGGGCCCGGTCGGGCTGACCCCGGCCGGTCACGTCCACCGCGCGGGCCCGCAGCGTCCACCGGCCGGCGGTCGGCGGACACCACCGCGTCGACCACCGCTGCCAGGGCCCGCCCGGTCCGCCCCGACCAGCGTGGCGGGCTGCCACCCGTCGCCCGTGTCGACCTCGACCCGGTCGATCGGACCGGCCCCGGACCACGACCGGCCGGTCAGCGTGGTCTCGACACCGGCCGCCAGCCGGGCGTCCCAGGGCAGCTCGAACGCGCTCTTGACCGACTGCGTGTCGGCCGGCCCACCGTCGACCGGCCGGCCGGGTCCGAACATCCGGTAGAGGCTGGTGTTCCACGGGGAGAACAGCGCGACGGTGGAGACCTCGATCGCACCGACCCACTTGATCGAGGAGATCCCGATCCAGCCGGGCACCACCACCCGGACCGGGAAGCCGTGGTCGGGTGGCAGCGGCGCACCGTTCATCTCGTACGCCAGCAGCACGTCGTCGAGGGCCTTGCCGATCGGCAGCGGACGGCGTACCCGGCCGAGGTCGACACCCCCGGTGACGTACGGCGGGTCCAGGCCCTCCGGCATCACGTCGACCGCGTCGGGGGTCAGCCCGGCGTGCCGTAGCACGGTGGCCAGCGGCACCCCGCGCCAGCGGGCCACCCCGACACCGCCGAGCCGCCACTGCACCCCGGCGGCGGGGGTGTCCTGCTGGCTGGCGAAGAAGTGCCGCCCGTTGCCGGCGCACTCGACCAGGGCGGGTAGCTCGACGGCGGGTAGCGCCCGCAGGTCGGCGTAGCCGAACTCGACCGGGGCGTCCCGGGTCGGGGCGTCGCGCAGGCCGTCGCCGTGCAGCCGCAGTCGCCAGGTGTCGGCGTCGATGCGGGGTGTGTGGGTGTGGTTGCGGACGAAGAACCGGTCGTTCGGCACCACGTATCCCTGGCCGGCCATCGCCTCCCACCGCATCTCGGCGTTGCCCTCGCGGGGCGTGAGCTGCGCGGGGTCGAGCGGTTTGACGATGCCCGGGGGCACCCCGACCGGCCCGGTGGCGGGCGTGACCGGCTCCCGGGTGTCGGTGGCGAGGGCGCTCATCGCCGTGCCCACCGCGATCAGCTCGGCGCGGGACACCCCGGGGTCCCGGGCCTGACCGGCCAGCCACTGCCGGGCCCGGCGGGCGTCGTGGTCTGCCTCGTCGTACGACACAACGGTGGACACCGGGGCTCCTTCGGCTCGGCGACGGTAACTCCTATTGAATCAGTAGGAGTTACCCGCCGGGCAGGGCCACTGGCCGACCACGGCCGGGGCCATTCGGTCAGATCGCGGCGGCCAGCGTCACCACCCCCGCCGCGACCAGCACCCCGGCCCAGAGCCGGTCCACGTTGAACCAGGCCCGGCGCAGCACCCCGACCCCCAGCACCTCGTACACCACCAGCGCGACGGTCGACGCGACGCCCAGCATGACCAGGGTGTGCACCCCGGCCGCGACCAGCCCCGGCAGCGCGCCGGCCGGCGCCGCCGCCAGGTGCCCGGCGTGCCCGCCGGCCGGCTGCGGGTCGGCCAGCAGCACCGGCAGCAGCATCAGCCCGGCGCCGTGCGCCGACGACATCAGGAACGACCAACCGGCCACCTGCGCCGCCGACAGCCGCATCCCGGCCCAGCGGAAGTGCCGCTGCGACAACAGCCGCCACAGCCCGAAACCGACCAGCACCGCCCCGCCGGTCACCGTCAGCGCGGTGCTGGCCGTGACCGAGCGGGTGGCGGTGACCAGCGCGGCGACCACCGCCACCGAGGCCAGGTGACCCGCCGCGACCGGGGGCAGCGCGGCCAGCAGCGCCGCCCGGCGACGCTCCTGCAACCCCCGGGCGACCGCGAGGAGCCACCCCATCGCCGGGTTCAACCCGTGGAACGCGCCGAGCGCCACCAACGCCAGCAGGGTCCGCCCGGTCACGGGAAGCAGTACGAGTCGGAGCTGGCGTCGCCGCCCTGCAACCGGGTCTGGTGCACCCGCAGCCCCCGGAACTCCTCGCCGCGCGGGAAGAACCGCACGTCCGGGGTGAGCCCGCCGCGTTCCGGGTCGACGTCCAGCTTGGCCAGCCAGGCGCCCACCCCGTCGGGATAGAACTGGTCGTCCCAGGAACCGTAGAGCGAGTTGCTGACGTAGACCCGCCGGCCGTCCCGGCTGATCTCCACCATCTGCGGGCCACCGGCCAGGGGCTCGTCCGGCGCGGCCGGGTGGGCGGTGCGGGCCACGATGCCGCCGAGCCGCACCGAGCCGACCAGCACCGGGTGGAACGGGTCGCTGACGTCGTACTGGCGCAGCTCCCCGGTGCCCCAGCAGGAGACGTAGAGGAACCTGTCGTCCACCGACAGGTCGATGTCGGTGACCAGCGGTGGCACCGCCCCGAACGGCTTGAGCAGGTCCGGCAGGTCGGCCGGGTCGGCGGGTTCCGCCGGGATGTCGATCACCCGGGTCACCGTCCACGGGGCGTCCGCACCCGCGCCGTCGCGGTGCCACAACCAGACCGACGCGGACAGGTCCTCGACGCTGATCACCACCCCCACGAAGCCGTACGACCGGGTCGGGTCGTGCGCGGGGCGCAGTTCGAGCGCCATCTGGTACTGGTCGCCGAGGTCGACCCGCTGCACGTGCCGGCGCTTGGCGAGGTCCCAGAAGTGGATCGCGTGCCCGTATTTGCGCCCCAGCAGCAGCTCGCCGACGATGCCGTCCTCGATCATCGACGGGGTGCCCCACTCGCTGGTGACCAGGACGTCCTGGGTGAGGTGCCACCACACGTCGTACGCCAGGAACTGCGGGCCCCGGTCGGCCTCCCAGGCGCCCCGGACGGCGAACGTGGTGTGGTCGAGCACGGCGATGCCGCCGGGACCCTCGGCACCGTCGACGCCGCCGAGCGCCGACAGGTAGATGCCGTCGGGGCCGCAGTGCACGGTGTGCGGGCGGGAGTAGCCGGACTTCTCGGCCAGTTCCTGCGCGCCGATCACCTTCACCAGCTGCGGGGCGCGCGGGTCCGGCCGGGTGTCGAACACGTGGATGCGCGACGACCGCAGCCCCGGCACGATCAGGTAGCGCCGCTCGACGTGCGGGTGCGGTGCGGTGGGGCAGAGCGCGCTGCTGCACGCGTTCCACCCGAAGTGGTGCAGCTCGTCGCCGGTGTGCGGCAGGTCGGTCCAGCCGACCACCCGGCCGTAGTCGGCGGAGTCCGGGTCGGTGTCGAGCACGACGATCGCGTCCGGCCGCTGCGCCGCACGGTCGAACGCGGCGACGTAGGCCAGCTTCTCGGCGGGCGCGGTGGCCGCCTCGCGGGGGGAGGGGTAGAAACTCGGGTCGGGTGTCCAGCGGGTCATGGTCGGCTCCGGGGTCAGGCGGCGGGTACGCCGAGGCGGTCGAGTAGCCGGCGACGCAACGCGCCGAAGGCGGGCTGGTCGGGGGAGCGGGCCGGTCGGTCGGCGGACCGGCCGGCGGGGCCGAGGTCGACGGGGATCTCCTCGGCGATGACGCCCCCGTCGAGCAGCAGGATGCGGTCGGCGAGCAGCAGCGCCTCCTCGACGTCGTGGGTGACCAGCAGGGCGGCGAAGCCGTGCTCGGCGCGTAGCCGGCGCAGCAGGGACTGCATCCGCAGTCGGGTCAGCGCGTCGAGTGCCCCGAACGGCTCGTCGAGCAGCAGCAGGTCCGGCTCCCGGACCAGGGCCCGGGCCACCGCGACCCGTTGCGCCTGACCGCCGGAGAGTTCCGCCGGCCAGGCCCGGTGTCGGTCGGCCAGCCCCACCTCGGTCAGCGCCCGGTCCACCCGGGAGCGCACGTGGGGACCGGTCAACCCCAGCGCAACGTTGTCGCCGACCCGCTTCCAGGGCAGCAACCGGTGTTCCTGGAAGACCACGGCGGCGGTGCCGCGCACCCGGGTCCGGCCGGTGGCCTCGGCGTCCAGGCCGGCGAGGACCCGCAGCAGGGTGCTCTTGCCGGACCCGCTGCCGCCGAGTAGCGCCACCACCTCACCGGCGGCGATGGTCAGGTCGACCCCGGCGAGCACCGGCCGGCCGTCGAAGGCCCGCCGCACCGCATGGGCGGTCAGCACCGTGGCCCCACCGGTCACCCCGTCCGCCCGGGCGGGTGCCCCGTCCGCGTCGCCGGCCGGGCCGGTCAGGTCGCGCGCAGGCCGCGTCGCCACGTCAGGGTCCTCCTCTCCAGGATCCGTAGGGCGAGGTCGGACAGCAGGCCGAGCAGCGCGTAGACGACCAGGCCGAGCACCACCACGTCGGTCTGGCTGAACTCCCGGGCCTCCATCATCAGAAAGCCGATGCCGGTCTGGGCGTTGATCTGTTCGCCGACGACGAGGCTGAGCCAGGCCGCCCCGATCGCCAGTCGCAGCCCGAGGAACAGCGACGGCAGCGCCCCGGGCAGCACCACGTGCCGCAGCCGGGCGGCGGGCCCGAGGCCGCAGGTGCGGGCTGCCTCGACGAGCCGTTCGTCGATGTCCCGGATGCCAGCGTAGGTGTTGAAGTAGATCGGAAAGAACACCCCGAGTGCGACCAGGGTTACCTTCAGCGACTCGCCGATCCCCACCCAGATGATCAGCAGCGGGACGAGTCCCAGGTGGGGCAGCATCCGGGCCATCTGCACCGGCGGGTCGACCAGGTCGTCGCCGAGGCGGAGCAGCCCGGCGGCGACGCCGAGGACCAGCGCCAGCAGCCCGCCGAGGAGCAACCCGACGCCGGCCCGGGTGAGGGAGTCGAGCAGGTGGACGCCGAGGGTGCCGTCGCCGGCCAGTCGTACGCCGGTGGCGAGCACCCGGCTCGGCGCGGGCAGTTTCTCCGGGGCGAGCAGTCCGGCGTGGGCGGCGGCCTCCCACCCGGCGACGAGCACGACCGGGCTGACCAGTCGCCGCCAGCGCAGGCCGGCACGTCGTCGCGGGCCGGCGTCGGGTGGTGCCGCGACGGCGGCCGGTGGCGCGCTGACCAGCACGGTGCTGCTCACTGGAACACCGCGCTGAACCGGTCGTCCACCCGACCGGCGATGTCGACCGGGCCGGGGACGAGCTCGAGGGTGGTGAAGCCGTCCGCGATGGCCTGGAGTTCGGTGCCGACGGCAGGGGTGACCGGGGCCAGCGGGCGGGCGCTGCGGGCCAGGGCCCGGGTGGTGACGTCCAGCGGGATCTTCAGCTCGGGGGCGAGCACCGTGGCGCGTTCGGCCGGGTTGGCGATCCCCCAGTCGGTGACCTTCCGGTACGTGGTGAGGAAGGCGCGGACGTCGTCGGTGCGGTCCCGGACCACCTCGGGTGAGGCCAGCACGTACTCCCGGTTGCTGGCCAGGCCGGTGGCGTCGGCGAGGACCTTCACCCCGGGCTGCTCGGCGAGGGCGAAGTACGGGTCCCAGATGATCCAGGCGTCGATCTGGCCGTTGTCGAACGCAGGCCGTCCCTCGGCCGGCTTGAGGTACTTGACGGTGATGTCCTTCAGCGTCATGTTGTTGGCCGCCAGCAGCCGGACCAGCAGCCAGTGCACGTTGCTGCCCTTGTTCAGCGCCACCGTCCGGCCGCGCAGGTCGGCGAAGGTCTTCAGGCCGCTGCTCTCCTTGACCAGCACCGCCTCGCCCTGGGGGATCGGGGCGGAGGTGCCGACCACCGAGAAGGGGATCTTCGCGGCGGCGGCGAAGATCGGGGGTGCCTCGCCGACCTGTCCGATGTCGATCGCGCCGGCCTTGAGCGCCTCGGTCAGGGCGGGGCCGCTCTCGAACAGCGACCACTGCGCGTCCGGGGCGGCGTTGCGGGCCTTGACCAGGCTCAGCCCGCCGAAGCGCTGGTAGCCGATGCGCAGCGGGCCGCTGCCGGCCTGGGCGTCGGCGTCGTCGGTGCAGCCGCTGACCCCGCCGACGGCGACCAGGGACAGGGCGGTGAACAGGGTGGTGGCCAGCCGGCGCAGGTTCCTCGGCGGGGTGGACATGTCGGCTCCTCGGGAGTGGACGATGTGCTCGCGACGCCGCAGGTCGGCGGCGGGCAGTAACCTACCAAACCGATAGGTTTTATGGGTAGCCTGTCCTGGTTGTCGTCCCATCCCTCAGGAGGACCCCCGATGCCGCTGACCTTCCACTGGTTCCTGCCCACCTACGGCGACAGCCGCGACATCGTCGGCGGTGGTCACGGCGTCGCGGTCGGCACCGCCGGTGGGGCCCGCCCCGCCACCGTCGCCTATCTCGGGCAGATCGCCCGCAGCGCCGAGCAACTCGGCTTCGTCGGCGCGCTCACCCCAACCGGGGCCTGGTGCGAGGACGCCTGGCTGGCCACCGCGATGCTCGCCGAGGTCACCGAACGACTGAAGTTCCTGGTGGCGTTCCGCCCCGGCCTGCTCTCACCCACCCTCGCCGCCCAGATGGCCGCCACCTTCCAGCGCCTGTCCGGCGGCCGGCTGCTGCTCAACGTGGTCACCGGCGGGGAGTCCGCCGAGCAACGCGCCTACGGCGACTTCCTCGACAAGGACGCCCGGTACGCCCGCACCGACGAGTTCCTGCACGTCGTGCGGTCACTGTGGCGGGGGGAGACCGTCGACCACGTCGGGGAACACCTGCGCGTCGAGGGCGCCCGGCTGGCCCGGCTGCCCGACCCGGTGCCCCCCGTCTACTTCGGTGGCTCGTCCACCGCCGCCGGCCCGGTCGCCGCCCGGCACAGCGACGTCTACCTGACCTGGGGTGAGCCGCCCGCCCAGGTGGCCGGCAAGCTCGACCACATCCGCGCCCTGGCGGTCGCCGCCGGCCGGTCGCCGCGCTTCGGTATCCGGCTGCACGTCATCGCCCGGGACACCGCCGAGGCGGCCTGGGCGCAGGCCGGCCGGCTGCTCGACGGCATCGACGAGGCCGACATCCGGGCCGCCCAGGAGGGGCTGCGGCGCAGCGAGTCCGAGGGGCAGCGCCGGATGCTGGCCCTGCACGGCGGTAGCCGCGACGGGCTGGAGGTCGCCCCGAACCTCTGGGCCGGAGTGGGGCTGGTCCGGGGCGGGGCCGGCACCGCCCTGGTGGGCAGCCACACCGAGGTCGCCGACCGGATCGCCGAGTACCACGCGCTCGGCATCGACGAGTTCATCCTCTCCGGCCACCCGCACCTGGAGGAGGCGTACTGGTTCGGTGAGGGGGTGCTGCCGATCCTGCGGGCCCGGGGCCTGTGGCGGCATCCCGCCGGTGAGCCGGCCCCCGACCCGACGCCGAGCGTCCCGTTCGCCCCGCAGCCCGCCCGGGTCTGACCACGGCGCGTCCGGCGGGTCCGGCACCTGCGGCGGGTCCGCGCCGGCCGGGCGCGGCGGGGTCAGTGCCGGCTGGCCAGGAAGTCGGCCAGCACCCGGGTGTGGGTCGAGAAGGCCAGCTCGACCGGCTCGGTGAGGACCAGCCACTCGGTGGCCTCCTCGGTCGGCGTCGACGGGGGGAGCTGTGCGGCCGGCCGCTCCGGCAGCACCCCGAAGATCATCATGGTGCCGCCGTGCGGGGCGCCGTGCACCGCGAACAACCGGGCCCGCTGCGCCTCGTCGACCAGCCCCGTCTCCTCCCGCAGCTCCCGGACCAGCGCCTCGGACCACTCCTCGCCGTACTCGACGAACCCGCCGGGCAGGGCGAGCTGGCCCCGGGCCGGTTCGATGTCCCGGCGCACCACCACCAGGCCGAGCCCGGCGTCGGTCCGTACCGGCAGCAGCGCGACCGCGACCGGGGTGGGGTTGCGCCACACCGTCTGGCCGCAGGCCGGGCAGAGCCGGGGCCAGTCGGCGTCCGGCGGGTAGGCCGCCCCGCAGTAGTGGCAGTGCGCGTACGGCAGGACGGTCATGCCGCCGCACGTTACCGCCCCCGGGCCACCCCGCTCAGGGCAGGTCCGCCGTCGGCCCGAGGTCGGTCGGCCGGTCGTCGCGCAGGATCTCCCGGGCCTCCATCAGGGCGAACCCGAGCAGGTTGAGCCCACGCCAGCGGGCCGGGTCCTCGGCGCGCGGGTCGTCGGGGGCCAGCCCGACCCCCCACACCCGGTCGACCGGGCTGGCCTCCACCAGCACCCGGTCCCCGGTGCCCAGCAGGTACGCCCGCAGGTCGGCGTGCTGGCCGAACTTGGCCAGGCTGCCGGCCAGCACGACGGCGTACCGCTCGGCCTCCCACACCGCCTGGTCGAACCCGCGGACCTGGCGGCCGACCCCCTTGGCCTGCTGCGGGTGGCCGGCGGCGAGCACCCGCTCCCCGGCGTCGGCGTCGTCGAACAGCAGCGCCTTGCGCCACATCATCCAGTGCTCGGCGGTGGCGAAGCGCCGCCCGTCGACGGTGAACGCCGCCGGCCACCACTGGCTCAGGCAGCCGCGGCCGACGGTGCCGTCCCGCTGCGGCTGGTGTCCCCAGAAGCAGAGGTAGCGCACCCGGTGCCCGGCGCGGTGCAGGGCGAGGACGTCTTCGGCGCGGCGCATCGACATGCCGCACAGTGTCCCTGCCGGCACCGACAACCCGCGCCCGGGTTTCGCCCGGACCCGGTGCGGGCCCCCGGGGTCAGGCCGGCGGCGTGCCGGTGTACGCGGCGATGGTCCGGGCGGCGGCGGCCCGGGCGGCCTGCGGGTCGGTGCCGCCGGCGATGTCGGCCTCGGCCCACGCCTCGCCGCTGAGCGTCATGAAGCGTCGCCCGTCCGCCGAGCCGATCCATTCGGCGGCCTGGTCGGGGGTGACGCCTCCACCGTCGGCGTCGAGGTGGCTGGCGAGGCCGAGCAGGCCGGAGTCCCAGCCGACGCCGACCGTGCCGGGGCCGTACTCGGTCCACCGGACGTCGTCGACGTGGGCGACGTGTTCCAGGGTGAACCGGGTCCGCTCGTCGCCCTCCGGGGTCAGGTGGACCTCGATCCAGCTGGTCTCGTCGCCCATCTCCCAGGTGGCGGCGAAGCTCTTCGGCGGGTCGCAGCGCTGCACCACGCCCCCGGCGTTGCCCTCGAACTGGTAGCGGCCGTGCAGCCGCAGGTCGCCTGAGATCGGCAGGAACCAGCGCGGGATGCGTTCGGCGCTGGTGCAGGCGTCCCAGAGGTCGTCCAGCGTCGTCGGGTACGTCTGGCTGATGGTCAGCACCCGTGCCTCACCCGCCTCCAGGGTGCGGCTGCCCACGGTGCGTCGTACGGCGCTGATCTGGTGGCTGGTCTCGATCATGAGGTGCTCCGGTGCTCGGTCGGGTCGTCCGTCGTGGTGTGCGCCCGCCGTTCGCGCCGACCCCGGGCGATCTCGGTGGCCAGGGCGTCCAGGGCCGGCGTCCAGAACCGGCGGAATCCCTCCAGCCACCTGTCGACCTCCCGCAGCGGAGCGGGGTCGACCGCGTAGAGCCGACGGGCGCCCTGCGGGCGGACCGTGGCGAACCCGTTGTCCCGCAGCACCTTGAGGTGCTGCGAGACGGCGGGCTGGGTGATCCCGAACTCCTCCTGGATGACCGCGCAGACCCCACCGGCGCTCCGTTCGCCCTGCGCGAGCAGTTCGAGGATGCGCCGGCGTACCGGGTCGCCGAGGACGTCGAAGGCGTGCACGGTCCCCTTTGTATCAGGCATGGCTTATATAAGCAATCAACCCAGTCGAGCGGCGACGGCGGAGCGCAGTTCGGGCAACCGGTCGTGCAGCAGACCCGGGCACTGGGTGCTGGCGAAGTCCTTGTGGCCGTAGATCTGGCTCGCCGGGATGGCGTACTGCTGGCAGGTGAACGCGCAGAACACCACCAGGCTGTCCCAGAGTGCCTGCGGCGGCTGCACGTCGACGTAGATCCCGTCGTTCTCGATGCCGATGGCCTGGCTGTTCTGCCCCACGCAGTGCGCGCCCTGCACCATCGTCTGCCCGTGCAGCAGCGCGTACAGGCTGCCGTGCCGGCCCTCGGTGAGCTGGCCGCCCCGGCTGTTGGTGAAGTGCTGCCCGGAGTCCAGCCAGCCGTTGCCGTCCATGTGCAGGTCCTGGATCTCCCGCGAGTTGGCGTACGCGTGGGCCAGGCTGTAGTCGGTCGAGTTCGGGAACGCCGTGTGATGCACGATGATCTTGTTGGGCCGGCTGCCGACCACGCTCACCGGCGAGGACGGCGGCCGGGCCCCCCAGGTGGCGCAGTTGGCGATCACCGGCTGGTCGACCCGACCGAGGACGACCCGGCCGTCGGCCGACGTGCTGCCGGTGGTCAGGGCGCTGCCGTGGGTCAGGGCGCTGGCGGTGGTCAGGGCCGGGTCGACGGCGGAGTGGCCCACGGCGGCGGCGCTCGCGGCGGATCCGCCGAACGGGTTCGGCGCGAGCGCCCCGGCGGTGCCGAGCAGGACCGCGCCGCGCAGCACGCTGCGCCGGGACACGGGTACGGACATGGCGGGCTCCTCAGGGGGTGGGGGAGGTGCCGGCCGGTCGACCATTGCGACGACTCCGGGGTGGCCGGGGGTCGTTGCCGGGCCGACCGGGCGGCTGCGGCGCTCCGGTCGGGTCAGCAGGGGCCGTTGCAGGCCAGCACCCGGAGCCGGTCGAGGGTGCCGTTCCAGACGTTCTGGTCGCCCGGGAAGGTGCCCGACGACGCCCACTGCCAGAAGGAGTACGTGGCCCAGCCGGCCGGCAGGGTGCCCACCGTGCCGGCGTACCGGGCGAGCCAGAGTGGGTTGGTGGCGGCGAAGCCGCTGTAGTTGCCGGTGCAGGTGGTCCACCAGTCGGTGGTGGTGTAGATCGTCGCCCAGCGCCCGGTGCGGGCGTAGTACTGGTTGACGAAGGACGCGATCCAGTTGCGCATCGCGCTCTGGCTCAGCCCGTAACAGGTCGCGCCGTAGGGGTTGTACTCGATGTCGAGCGCGCCGGGCAGCGTCCGGCCGTCCTTCGACCAGCCGCCACCGTGGTCGACGAAGTAGTTGGCCTGGGTCGCGCCGGTCGTGGTGTCCGGCCGGGCGAAATGGTACGAACACCGGATCATCCCGACGGTGTACGACCCGTTGTACTGCTGGGCGAAGTACGGGTTGGTGTAGTACGTGCCCTCGGTGGCCTTCACGTAGGCGAACCGGGCGCCGTTGTTCCAGGCGGCGGACCAGTTGACGTTGCCCTGGTAGCTGGAGACGTCCATGCCGGGCAGGCCGGCCGGGGCGGCGGTGGCCGGGGTGACGATGCCGAGGGTGGTGGCGGCGACCATGGTGACGGCCGCCAGCAGCGCGCCCGTGACCGCACGGAGACGGTTCATCTTTCCTCCCTGGGGGATGCCGCGTGGTTACGGCGGGAGCGACGAAAGGAACTGTCAGGTATTAGGTCACGGCCGGAGATAGGTTTCAATAGACTGAATCAAGATTATCTATTTCTGCACGTGGCGCTACCGTCCACCCGCCCGACAATCGCGGTGCGAGCGGATCCACCGGGCCCGGGTCGCGCGGTCTGCCCGACGGTCGAGAGGTGGGCGGGTCGACTGGTCCCGGGTCAGGCGGCGTAGTGGGCGAGGACCTCGGCCGCCGCCCGCTCGCCGGCCAGCACCGCGCCCTCCAGGTAGCCGGCCCACCGGGTCGCCGTCTCGGTGCCCGCCCAGTACACCCGCCCCACCGGCCGGCGCAGCTCGGGACCGTGGTCCCGCCACGAGCCGGGGGTCAACGCCCCGCAGAAGCAGCCCCGGGTCCACTCGTCGGCCGACCAGTCGTACTCGACGAGGTCGTCAGGCTCGGCGGCGGCCGGGCCGACCAGCCCCACCAGCGCGGCCAGCACCGCCGCCCGTCGCCGGCCCGGCGACAGCCGGCGCAGCTCCCGGGCCTGCCGGCCGTAGCTGAACGCGGTCAGCACCCCACGCGTCGAACCCGGCGTCGAGTTGTCCACCGTCTCGGTCAGCGGCCCGTCGGTCGACGTGGTCACCCCGGAACACCCGTCGGCCCGCCAGAACGGCGTCGGGTAGACCGCGTGCAGCTTCAACGCCGACCCCATCGGCATCCGCTGGGTCAACGCGTCGCGCAGGGCCGGCAGCGCCGGCGAGTACGCGATCCGGCCCGCCAGCGTCGGGGCCACCGCCACCACCACCGCCTCCGCCGGGTACGCCCCGTCATCGGTGTACGCCACCACCGGGTGCCCGTCCTGGTGGATCGTCCGCACCGGTGCCCCGGACCGTACCGTCCCCGGGGGCAGCGCCGCCGCCATCCGCTGCGCCAGCAGGGCCGGCCCGCCCACGATCCGATCCTGCTGGGCGCCCCCGGCCATCCCCAGCAGCAACCCGCTCCCACCGCCGCTGCGCAGGTAGAAGAGCACCTGCAACAGCGACACCTCGTCCGGGTCCGCCGCCAGCAACCCACCGGCGATCAGCCGACCCACGTACCGGGCCGTCACCGGATCGGGCGTGACCGTGGCCAACCAGCCGCCGAGGGTGAGCCGGTCCCACTCGTCCGCCCGCGCCGCCCGCCACGGGGCTGCCGGGTCCACCTCGGCGGCGAAGTCGTCGAGCAGGTTGACCGTCTGCCGGACCGACTCCGGCGGTGTCTCCTGCAGCCGACCGTCCCAGCGCACCACCGGCCTCCCGTACGCGGCCGACGGGAACGTGGTCAGCCCGTGCTCGGCCACCAGGGCGGCCATCCGTTCCTGGGTCGGGCCGATCCACTGCGCGCCCAGGTCCAGCGCCGTGCCGTCGTCCAGCCGCCGGGTCGCCACCCGCCCCCCGACCCGTTCCCGCGCCTCCAGCACCAGCACCCGTGCCCCACCCCGGCACAACACCGCCGCAGCGGCGAGCCCCGAGAAACCCCCACCGACCACCACCACCCGCACCGCCCGCGCATACCCCAACCACCCGCCGCTACGCCCACCCACCCGCTCCCGCGTCCGGGCATGTCGGGCCGGTGTGGCTGTCGAGGTGCCGCCGGGCCGGGGTGGGCTCAGTCGCGCAGGGTGCGCAGGATGCGGGTGAGGTCGGCGTGGTCGGTGGGGGAGAGGTGGCCGAAGAAGCGCTCCGCTTCGGCCGCGCGGGCCGTCCGGATGGCCGCGCCTACCCGCGTACCCTCGTCGGTCGGCGCGACCAGGGTCGCCCGCCGGTCGGCTGGGTCGGTGCGGCGCGCGACGAGCCCGCGTTCCTCCAGGCCGTCGACGACCTCGGTGGTGGAGCGGGGGGCGATGTGCAGGTGCTCGGCGAGGGCGCTGAGCCGCATCGCCCCGTGCCGGGTGAGCACCGCGAGGGCGCGGGCGTGTCCGGGGTTGACGTCCCAGGGTTCGAGGGTACGTCGGGACTGGTGGCGCAGCCGACGGGCCACCGCCCAGAACAACTCGGCGAGGCTCTCCCCGACCGGCTCGGCCGACGGCTCCACCGGAACGCCTGCGGACGGGTCGGCCGGGGCGCCTGCGGGCGGGTCGGCCAGGGGGTCGGCTGGCGGGTCGGATGTCGCACCGGTCACCGGAATACGGTAGCAGTGTTCACTGTTGCTACCTCATGATGAGGTAACCTCAGTAACTGGACCTGAACGGAACACCGGTTCGCCCGCTGTGCCGAGCGCACCGCGCCGCAGAGCGTGAACCTCCACCCCCGCGGACAACCCCGAACGGAAGAAGGACCCCCTTGGACACCACCCAGACCCACCGGGAGGGCCGCGGCGGCGCCCCCCGGACCGCCAGTGCCGCCGAGAAGACCCAGGCCCGTGCCGTCTCGCTGCGCCGCATCGGCCGGCTGTTCACCGCGTACCGTGGTCAACTGGCTGTGGTCACCGCGATCATCGTGGTGTCGTCGATGGTCGCGATGGCCTCGCCGTTCCTGCTGCGGGCGGTGATCGACCGGGCGCTGCCCGAGCGCGACCTGACCCTGCTGGTCTGGCTGGTCGTCGGCATGATCGCCGTCGCGGCGGTGACCGCCGTGCTCGGCGTGGCGCAGACCTGGATCTCCACCCGGGTCGGGCAGCTGGTGATGCACCGGCTGCGCACCGACGTCTTCGCCCACCTGCACCGGCAGTCGATCGCGTTCTTCACCCGCACCCGCACCGGCGAGGTGCAGTCGCGGATCACCAACGACATCGGCGGCATGCAGACGGTGGTCACCTCCACCGCCACCTCGATCGCGTCCAACCTGACCACGGTGGTCGCCACCCTGGTCGCCATGGTGGCGCTGTCCTGGCGGCTCACCCTGGTCTCATTGGTGGTGCTGCCGCCGGCCATCTGGCTCACCCGCCGGGTCGCCGCGATGCGCCGTGAGATCACCGCCCAGCGTCAGCAGGAGCTGGCCGACCTCAACGTCACCATCGAGGAGGGGCTGTCGATCAGCGGCGTGCAGCTCAGCAAGACCCTCGGCGCGGGTGACGCACTGATCGACCGGTTCACCAGCAGCTCGGCCCGCCTGGTCGATCTGGAGCTGCGCTCGGAGCTGGCCGGCCGCTGGCGGATGGCCACCATGACGATCATCTTCGCCGCCATCCCGGCGGTGATCTACCTCGGCGCGGGGCTGCCCGGTACCGCCGGCACGCTCAGCATCGGCACCCTGGTCGCCTTCACCGCCCTGCAGGGCGGGCTGTTCCGGCCGCTGATGGGGCTGCTCAACGTGGGTGTCACGCTGACCGCCTCGCTGGCGCTGTTCGCCCGGATCTTCGAGTACCTCGACCTGCCGGTGGAGGTGGACGACCCGGCCCGGCCGGTGACCATCGACCCGACCCGGGTGCGCGGGCACCTGCGCGTCGAGGACGTCACCTTCAGCTACCCGGGCAGCGACACCGCCGCCGTCGCCGGCATCAGCCTGGACGTCCCGGCGGGCACCAGCCTCGCCCTGGTCGGCGAGACCGGCTCCGGCAAGAGCACCCTCGCGGCCCTGGTCAGCCGGCTGCACGACCCGGACGCCGGCCGGATCACCATCGACGGTGTCGACCTGCGCGACCTGCGGCTGACCGACCTGGCCGCCGTCGTGGGCGTGGTCAGCCAGGAGACCTACCTGCTGCACACCACCATCCGGGAAAATCTGCGGTACGCGCGCCCCGACGCCACCGACGCCCAGTTGGCCGACGCCGCCCGCGCCGCGCAGATCCACGACCTGATCGCCGCCCTGCCCGACGGGTACGACACGGTCGTCGGTTCCCGGGGCCACCGCTTCTCCGGTGGCGAGAAGCAGCGCCTGGCCATCGCCCGTACGCTGCTGCGCGACCCCCGGGTGTTGGTGCTCGACGAGGCGACCAGCGCGCTGGACACCGAGACCGAACGCGCCGTCCAACGGGCCTTCGACACCCTCGCCGAGGGACGCACGGTGATCACCATCGCGCACCGGCTGTCCACGGTGCGCCACGCCGACCAGATCGCGGTGCTCGACCACGGCCGGATCGTCGAGTCCGGCACCCACGAGACGCTGCTGGCCCGCGCCGGCCGGTACGCCACCCTGGCCGGCTGACCCGGGCCGACCGGGCGGGCGGAGAACCCCCGATCTGCACAACGTGAATCCCCGATCATCGGTGACTAGAGTGACGCCGTGCAAAGTGGTGGTGTGCGGTCCCAGGTGCCGGTGCTGTACGTGGCGGACGCCGACGCGGCCCGACGGTTCTACGAGAACTTCGGCTACACCGAGATCCGGGCCGGCGGCGACGGTGGCTCACACTGGTCGTACCTGCGGTGCGGGGAGTTGACGCTGCTCCTGGCGGCGGTCACCCCCCGCCTGGTCACCGTCGAGCTGCCCCTGCTCGTCTACCTGTACGTCGACGACCTGACCGCGACCGCCGAGCGGCTCACCGCCGCCGGGCACCCGGTCGAGAAGAGCGGTTACCCGGAGCACGCCCCCGGGGGCGAGTGCCGGGTCACCGACCCCGACGGCAACGTGGTCGCCTTCGGGCAGCGGCAGGCCGTACCGCCGCAGGAGCGTGACCCGCAGGCGGGCGGTGAGGTGCGGTTCTCGCTGATCCGGGAGGCCGCCGAGGCGGCCGGTCGGCGCGGCGGCGCACCCGCCCGGTGCCAGATCGGCGGCCCGCGCGGTGAGCCCTGCCCCGAACCGGCGGAGGTCAAGCTCGCCGACTCGTGGGGCGACACGGCGTGGGGGTGCATGGCGCACGCCGACGAGACCCTGCTGACCGCACGCGGCGCGTTCCTGGCCACCGAGGACGGGATGGGCCTCGGCCCGTTCCTGCGCGCCCGCCAACCCCAGCCGGATCGGCAGGTTTCCGAACCCGCGCCGGGTGCCTGACCCGTCCACCCACCCCACCCCACCCCACCCACCCCACCCCCACACGGCGATCTACCCGGTGATCAAGAGGTTTACGTCAACTTTGATCTCCCCGATGACGCAAACTCCTTGATCACCAGGCGCGTGGCAGGCTCCGCGTCCCTCTGTCTCCGCTCCGCCTCGTTCGCTCCCCACGTCGAGCGTTATGCCCCGGTGATCAAGAGGTTTAGGTCATTCAGAAGATCAAAGTTGACGTAAACCTCTTGATCACCGGGGCGGGGCGGGGTGGGGCGGGGCGTGGTGGGGGTGGGGTGGGAGCGGGGCGGGGGTGGGGAAAGTGGTGGGAGCCGTGGGGGGTCTGGGTGCGTCCAAGGGGTATGACGAGTTTTCGAGGCATGTGGGTGGTGGTTGTTCCGGTGCTCCTGCTCACGGCGGCGTGTGCGGGGCAGGACGGGGCGGGTGTGGCCCCCGACGCGGTCCCATCCGCTCTTCCCGCTGATGTGCCGGTGCTGCTGATCGACTACACGGGTGGCTTCGTGCGGCCCGAGACCAATGTGACCCGGCTGCCGGCCGTCAGCGTCTACGGCGACGGTCGGGTGATCACCGAGGGGCCGACGATCCTGAGTTATCCCGGGCCGGCGCTGCCCAACATCCAGGTTCGCACGATCAGCAAGGCCGAGGTGGCGAAGCTGGTCGAGCAGGCCCGCGCCGCCGGGGTGGGCAGCTCCGTCGACGTGGGCACCCCGTCGATCACCGACGTGGCCACCACCCGGTTCACCATCCGGGGGCCGGTCGGCACCGAGCGGTTGGAGGTCTACGCCCTGGGTGAGGCGACCGGCCCGGAGGCCGGCCTGACCGCCGCCCAGCAGGCCGCCCGGGAGAAACTGCGGACCTTCGCCGACAAGGTGACCGATCCGGCGGGTGCCGCGACGCAGCCGTACCAGCCGACCGCCATCGCGGCGGTGGCCGGGCCGTGGGTCGCCACACCGGAGACCGCGAAGCAGCCCAGGGTGGAGTGGCCCGGCCCGGCGCTGCCCGGCACCAGTCTCGGTGAGGGGCTCCAACTGGGTTGCGTGACGGTCACCGGGGCCGCCGTGCAGCAGGTGATCGCCGCCGCCGACAAGGCCAACGCGGTGACCCCGTGGACCTCCGGCGGGAAACGCTGGTCGATCACCCTCCGGCCGCTGCTGCCCGACGAGACCGACTGCGCCAGCCTGTCCACCGACCGCTGAGGCGGCAGCGTGCGGTCGACCCGGTGGCGGGTCGACCGCACGCCGGCAGTGTGACGCCGACCGGGGTGGGGCTCGACGCCGGGGTTTGCGCCGGCGACCATCGCCGTACGCGGTGGGGCACTTGTTTCCATAGGCAACCATCACTACATTGGGGTCCGGGTGCCGCCCTGTTGCCGGGCGGCGGTGTGGCCTGAGCCGGGCTGTTGTCCACGTGCCGAGAGGCATGTCGACGCGCGAGCGATGTCGATGCTCCCGCGCCGTCGGTGTTTCCCCGACGGCCAGCCGGAAGGACCCCTGTGAGGATTTCCCGTACCCGTATCACCGCCGCCGTGGCTGCCACCGTCACAGCGGCGGCGGCCGTCACCACCGTGCTCGCCGGCACCGCCTCGGCGGCCCAGGGCTGCCGGGTCGACTACCAGCCCAACGAGTGGACCGGCGGCTTCACCGCCAACGTCCGGGTCTCCCCGGGCGACACCGCCCTGAGCAGTTGGACCGTCACCTGGTCCTACCCGGGCGGCCAGCGGATCACCGGTGGCTGGAACGCCCAGGTCAGCCAGGTCGGCAGCACGGTCACCGCCCGCAACGCCGCCTGGAACGGCAGTGTCCCGGCCGGCGGCTCGACCGAGTTCGGCGTCCAGGGCACCAGCACCTCGGGTTCCGCCGCGCCGACCGGGTTCGCGCTCAACGGCGTACCGTGCAACGGCGCTCCGCCGCCGACCACCACGCCGCCGCCCACGACCCCGCCCCGACGACGCCGCCGCCCACCACGCCGCCCCGACGACCCCGCCGCCGACCACGCCTCCGCCGACGACCCCGCCGCCCACGACGCCGCCGCCGACGACGCCCCCGCCCACGACCCCGCCGCCGACCACCCCGCCGCCGGCCGGGTGCGCCGGTGCGGTGCTCTGCGACGGATTCGAGAACCAGACCGGCTCGACGCCGGCCGGCGACTGGAGCGTGGTCAACCCGGACTGCTCCGGGGCGGGCCGGGCGGCGGTGGACACGACCACCACGCACAGCGGTAGCCGCTCGCTGCGCATCGACGGCGCGGCCGGTTACTGCAACCACGTCTTCGTCCGGTCCAACAAGGACCTCAGCGCCGTGGGCACCGTCCGGTACGGCCGGATCTGGCTGCGCCACACCACCGCCCTGCCGACCCAGCACGTCACCATGACGGCGATGACCGACGCCGCCGACGGCAACAAGGACCTGCGGATGGGCGGCCAGAACGGCGCGTTGCAGTGGAACCGGGCCTCCGACGACGCGACCCTGCCCGAGCAGAGCCCGGCCGGGGTGGCGTTGAGCGTGCCGCTGCCCACCGGGCGCTGGACGTGCCTGGAGTTCATGGTCGACGGCAACCAGGGTCAGCTGCGTACCTGGCTCGACGGCACCGCCATCACCGGGCTGACCGCCGACGGGGTGCCCACCCACGACGTCGACGGCCAGTGGCTCAACCGCACCTGGCGGCCCCGGCTGACCGACCTGAAGCTGGGCTGGGAGAGCTACGGCGAGGGCGCGGACACCATCTGGTACGACGACGTGGCCCTGGGCAGCAGCCGGATCGGCTGCTGACCCCCGCCGGGACCGGGTGGCCGACGGGGCTGCCCGGTCCCGGCCGTGTCGCCCGAGCATTTCAGCCGGCGGTGACGTGCCGATCATGGTGCGTTCATCCACGGTTGCCAGGCTGACCTCTGGTCGGCGGGGTTCGCCTCCCGCCAGAATGTGGCTGACCGGGATAACCATCCCGATCGATACGTTCCTGTCGGCCCCCGCGACCCGGAGGACCCGTTGCGCACTCCCGCGAACCCCGTCACCCCGTCACCGCCCCGACCGCCGCCGCCCCGCACCCCGCCACCCCGCACCCCGTCACCCGACCGCACCGGCTGCTGGGCACCCTCGCGCTGCTGACCGCCATGATCGCGGCGGTGCTGGTCGGGCCGTCCGTGGTGACCCCGAGGCTGGCCGACTCCGCGTCGGCGGCGGTCTACGGCTCCTGCACGATGTCCCGCTGCGCGGACGCCCGTACCGCCCGATCCGGCTGGTCGGCCAAGAGCTTCCCCACCAGCCGGGGCTGGTACGCCTGGAGCGGCGGCCTGTCGAACTTCGCCGGCGGCCAGTTCCACAACTACGAGGGGCAGCTCCCCGGCGGCGCCACCTACTACGAGTACGACGTCTACCCGCGGGTCTCCGGCGCGGCGCGGGACGCGTACCGCATCGTGGTGAACAGGAGCACCGGGGTGACCTGGTTCTCGCCCGACCACTACGCGAACTTCTACCGGATCTGAGCCAGGAACCATCGGGGTGGGCCGGTCGGCCGGCCCACCCCGGGTGAGCAGGAGGATGCACGATGACCGGACAGCGCCAGCCGGGCTGGCTGCGGGTGACCGACGAGCCGTCGCCGTCGGGGCATCCCACGCCGTCGCTCACCGTGGCCGGCGCGGCGGCCCGCACCCGTCCCGCGCTGTTCGACGCCCTCGCCGTCGCCCTCGACCTGCCCGGACACTTCGGCCGCAACTGGGACGCGCTCGCCGACGTGCTGGCCGAACGGCTCGACGCCGGCCCGCTCACCCTGGAGGTGATCGACGCCGGCCTGCTGCTCGCCGACGAGCCGTCCGGCCAGCTCGGCACACTGCTCGACGTGGTGGGCGGGGTGTCGGCGGGTGCCCGGGAGCCGGTCCGGTTGGTGCTGCGGGACACCCCGCAGGCGTTGCCCGCCCTGCGACTGCGGCTCTCCGCCGTCCTCGGCGGCTGTGGCGTGGCCGTCCCACCCGGCGGCGTGGCGCGCTGAGCCGTGCGGTGCCGTGCCGGGTCGGGTCGTTTCCGGCCACCGGCAGGCCCGGGGCGCTGAGCCGGCCCCGCCCGACCTGCCGGCGGGAGAGGCGCAGCGAAGGTGTCGGCGGGGCGAGGTCAGTTGGGGTGGTCGAGGATCGCGCTGAACCGCTCCTCGGCCAGGTCGAGCTGGGCGAAGATGTGCCGCTTCACCGGTGCCGACAGCGGGGTGTCCGGCCGGGCGATCAGATCCCGGAACACCGGCACCAGTGGGCGGTACTTCGCCGCCGAGCGGGCCACCTTGGGCCCGACGGCGTAGACCACCCCCACGCCGTTGTCGGTGAAGTCGGAGATCTTGATGACCCGGGCCCACGGCTCCCGGTCCAGGCTGGCCGCGACGTGCTCGCGGTACTGCACGTGCGGGTCCCGGTCCGGGTCGTACACCGGGTTGGTGACCGCGCCGACGAGCCGGGCCACCCGCGTCCCGAACCGGTCGGCCAGCGTGGCCAGCGCCGCCGCCGTCGGGTCGGACGCCTGCGTGCCGGCCAGCTCCCGGGGGTGGTCCTCCACCGCGTCGTGCAGCAGACCGGCGACGATCACGTCGACGTCGCGCACCTGGTAGTGGTGCATCATCCGGATCGCCACCCGCAGCAGGTGGTTGAGGTAGGGCTCCCGGGACCGGCGGTCGTCGCGGTGCAGCTCGGCGGCGAGGTCCAGGGCGGCGGTCAGCCGGTCCCGGTCGGCCGCCGCGAAGGCCGGCAGCTCCAGCCGGAACCGGGCCAGCAGGCCCGGCTCACCGTGCAGCTCGGTGATCGCGTGCATCGGCATGGTGGCGAGGTACGGCGGGAACTCCATCGCCTACTTATAGCCGATCTTCACTGTCCAGCGGACCCCGTCGTCGGGCATGTGACCGGGTCACCTCCTGCCGGAAAGGTGCTTGACCAGGCGTACCGTCGTCCCGTCGGAGGTGCCGTCGAGCTGTGCCTCGTCCATCAGCCGGGCCATGATCAGTCGCCCTCGGCCCCGGTCGCGCCCGTCGGAGGGTCCGTCGCGCCAGCCGCCGGTGTCGGACACCTCGATCTCCAGCCGGCCGGCGTGCAGTCCGGCCCGTACCGTGACGGTGGCCCCGGACGCGAAGCGGCAGCCGTGTTCGATGGCATTGGCGCACGCCTCGCCGACGGCGATCAGCACCACCTCCACGTCGGCCTCGTCCACCCCGGCCCCGGTCAGCCACGACCGCAGCGCCTCCCGGGTGGGGGAGAGCTGGGCCGGGTCGGCGGCCAGTGCGGCGCGGAACACCACCGGCGCGTCCCGGGCCGCCGGACCGGCAGGTGGTGGCGTGCCGGGCGGGTCGTGCGCGGGGTGGCGTGCGGCCACCAGGTCGGGGCAGCTCGCGCCGACGTCGCGTCCACCCGTCACCCGCGCCCACCTCCGCTGATCCTCGCCGCCGGGGCCGGGCCCGACCGTCGTTCCCGCCATTCTTCCTGTCCCGGCCGGCCGTACCCGGACCAGGGTCTTCCCGTGACGGTGACGCCGCACACGGGTCCGGCGGGCGGGTGCTCGGTGCCACCGGGCCCGGCCGGGTCGGTCGGCGGTGGGGGCTAGGAGGCCAGCCGTCCGGCGGGGTCGTGCACCGGGCCGGCGAGATCGAGGCCGCCGTCGGACTGGTTGATCTCCGACCAGACCGCGTCGAGGGAGAGGCCGAGGACGTCGGCGAGTACCGCGATGGTCGGGAAGGCGGGGGTGGCGACCCGGCCGGATTCGATCTTGCGGAGGGTCTCCGGGGAGAGCCCGGCGGCCAGCGCGGTGCCGAGCATCGACCGTTGGCCCCGGGCGCGGCGCAGCAGGGCGCCGAGGCGTTGTCCGCGTTCGACCTCGGCGGGAGTGAGCGGCAACCTGACCATGGCTGCGATTCTAGTACCGGGATAACATGACCGGGATACTTATTGGTGGTCCGAGGAAGGCGCTGCATGATCGAGATCCTGAACCCCGCCGACCTCCTGCGCGCGCGGGACACCGGCGCGCTGGTCGCCGACATCCTGCGGACGCTCAAGAGCCGCAGCGTGGTCGGCACCAACCTGCTGGAGATCGACAGGTGGGCGCACCAGATGATCGTCGAGGCCGGTGCGCAGTCCTGCTACGTCGACTACGAGCCGTCCTTCGGACGCGGGCCGTTCGGCCACTACATCTGCACCTCCGTCAACGACGCGGTGCTGCACGGCCTGCCCCACGACTATCCGCTCGCCGACGGTGACCTGCTCTCGCTCGACCTCGCGGTCTCCCTCGGCGGCGTGGTGGCCGACTCGGCCATCAGCTTCGTCGTGGGCGACACACCGTCCCCGGAGAGCGTCGCGCTGATCGACGCGACCGAACGCGCGCTGGCCGCCGGGATCGCCGCCGCCGGCCCCGGAGCCCGCGTCGGCGACATCTCGTACGCCATCGGCAGCGTCCTCGGCGCGGCGGGATACCCGATCAACACCGAGTTCGGGGGGCACGGCGTCGGCTCCACCATGCACCAGGACCCGCACGTGTCCAACACGGGCCGGCCCGGTCGCGGTTACCGGCTGCGCCCCGGGCTGCTGCTGGCCCTGGAACCCTGGATCATGGCGGACACCGCCGAACTCGTCACCGACCGTGACGGCTGGACACTGCGCAGCGTGACCGGCTGCCGGACGGCACACAGCGAACACACCATCGCCATCACCGACGACGGCGCCGAGGTGATGACCCTGCCGAAGTAGCCCCCGGCCCGGTCAGCGCCGCCCCGGCCGATGTCACGCCGGCCGGGACGACCGACCGGTCGGACCGCACCGGCGACGGCGCGGCCCGACCGGAACGGGTCACCGTGACAGTCGGCCCCGGACGCGGGTCACCAGGGCAGTCGACCGGCCCCGGCGAACGGCCCCACCACGAGCGGCACCAGCGGCGCGGGCACCGGCTGCGCCGCGCGCAGGGTCGGCGTCCAGCCGGCGTCGCCGCCCAGATCCGGGTCGTGGGTCGCGTTGTAGGCGGCCACCAGGTCGACCGGGCGGGGCAACGCCCGGTCGGCGTCGACCCAGTTGCCCCGGGTGGTGACGGCGGTGCCACCCCAGTCGTAGAGCAGGCCGTCGGGGGCGATGCCGGCACCCAGGGTGAAGAAGTTGTTCTCCACGTACGCGGCGGACTGCACGCCCACCCCGATCGCGTACGCGAAGTCGTCGCCGGCCAGCCGGTACCAGTTGTTGTAGACGTCGACCTGGCCGAACCGCACCCGGGGCAGCCGCTGGAGCACCCGGTCGAACAGGTTGTGGTGCAGCGTCACCTTCAACCGGCCGACGTCCGGCCCGACCGTGTTGGACGAGCCGATCAGCATCAGCTTGTCCCGTCCGGTGAACCGGTTGTACGAGGCGGTCACCAGGCTCGCCGTGTGGGTGACGTCCAGCGAGCCGTCGTGCACCTGGTACGGCCGGCCGAAGTACACCGGCTGCCCGCTGTCCGGGTTGTCGCCGTCGGTGAAGGTGTTGTGGTCGACCCAGACGTGCTCGCTGCGGCGTACCGAGACCTGGTCGTACTGGGAGTTCCAGTTGCCGGTCGCGCCGTCGGTGGGCGACCAGGCCGGGAAGCAGTCCCGGGCGTCGTCGAAGGTCAGGTTGCGCACGATGACGTTGCTGGCCCCGTCGATCATCAGGGTCAGCCCGGTGAGGGTGGCCCCGTGCCGGCCGACGATGGTGGTGTTGGGCCCGACGTTGATCTGCGTCTGGCGGGTCTGGTTGGCCACCGAGCGCACCCGGGCCGCCTCCAGCGCCCCGGTCGGCGGCACCATGCCCCATACCGCAGGGTCGTACGCGGCCAGGTACGCCGGCAGGCTGTACTCCGGGTCGGCCAGGTCGGCACAGCCGAGCAGGTGGCCGTCGTCGGCGGCGAACCCGTCGACGGTGCCGTCCACGACGATCACCTTCGGGGTGGCGTTGCTCTTGTTGGTGGCGTTGTCGCCGCCCAGCGCGCGGACCAGGTCGGCCCGGCTGCGCACCAGGTGGACCTGGTCCGGGGCGGCCGCCGCGCCGCCGGTGGTGCCGGGGCCGTCGGCCGCCCAGCCGTCACCGGCCGGCAGGGTCTGCCGGGCGAACCGCTCGACGCCCCGGGGCGGCCCGTCGGGTGGCGCGGCGTACGCGGCGGTGCCCGAGGTCAGCAGGAGGGTGAGGGCGACCAGGGCCGCCCCGGTGGTGCGTGGACGCATGGGACTCTCCCGAAGGGTGGTGGTGGGTGGTGCGTCAGTCGTCCTATGCCGCCAGGGGGATACGCGCCGGCGGCACCGCCCACGGCACCGCCAGCTCCGACAGCAGCGCGCCCTGCTCGGCGGCCCGGCGCAGCACCGCGTTGATCCCGCGTACCGTCACCACCCGCTCCGGCCCGCTGCCGGCGGCCGTGACCAGGTCGCCGTCGAGCAGGGTCGGCTCGGGGGCCTGCCGCACCTGTTCCAGCACGGCGGTGAACGGTGCGGTGCGGGCCAGCGGGGCGATCAGCGGGGTGCCGTCCGGGTCGGCGCGGTGGGCGAGCAGGTTCGCCAGCAGCCCCTGCCGGCCCGGCACCTCCCGGGGGTGCGGGTCACCGGGCAGCAGTAGCCGGTCGGTCGGGTACTCCAGCACCGCCCGCCCGGTGGTGCCGGTGACGATCACCTCACCGGCGACGAAGTCCTCCCCGGCCAGCGTCACCGCCGCCACGATCGGCGGCCCGCCGGGGGTGACGATCCGCAGGGTGGCGGTGTCGTCCACCTCGATCGGCCGGACCCGGTAGCGCTCCAGCTCGATGCGGGCCGGCCGGACCGGGGCGCTGGTCACCGTCTCGGCCACCGCCAGGCACTGCATCACCGCGTGCGCCAGCGGGTTGGCCAACGTCCCGTCGAGCACCGGTCGGCCGTGCAGGGTGCGCCGGCCGGCCCACGGGGAACGGGCGTAGTAGCTGTCGGGGCGTTGCCAGCAGGCGACCGTGCCGATGCCGGTGACGGTGCCCAGCCGGCCCTGCCCGACGGCGGCCGACAACTGCGCCAGCGCCACCGACCCGAGCGCCTGGAAGCCGACCTGGCAGGCCCGGCCGGTCGCGGCCAGCGCCCCGGCCAGCGTCCGGTGTTCGGCGGTGGACAGCACCGGAGGCTTCTCCAGCAGCAGGTCGGCACCGGCGGCGAGGACGTCCAGGGCGATCGGCAGGTGGGTGTGCGGCGGGGTGCACACGATCACCACGTCGGGGCGGGCGGCGGTGAGCATCTCCCGGTGGTCGGTGTGCACGGTGGTCCCGGTGGGCACCGGCGCGGCCGGCTCGTCCTCGATCGGCCGTACGTCCACCAGCGCCACCAGCCGCAGCCGTCCCGCCGCGTGCAGCGGGGCCACCGCCCGCCGGTGCCAGCGGCCGTGCCCGTTCGCGCCGACGATCGCCACCCGGGGCACCGCGACCCCGGTCCCGGCGGGGTGGTCGGGGTGGGCGGCCCCAGCCGGGCCACCCGGCGGTGTCCCGGTGGGGGAGCCCGACGGTATCCCGGTGGTCGCCGCCGGTGCGCCCTGGGCGGCGAGCCCGCCGACGGCGGCCGGCGGCACCGGGGCGGTCACGCCGCACCGGCCAGGACCGCCGCCACCGGGTGGGTACGCAACGCGCCCAGCCAGCCGGTGACGTCGGTGCGGAACCCGTCGTCGTCGGCGAGCGCGGCCGGGAAGACCTCCGGCAGGGCGAACAGCGCCTCGACCGTGCCGGCGGGGGTGCCCCCGGCGGTGGCGAGCGCGGCGGTGATCCGGTCGGCCAGCGGGTCGTCCAGCGGCAGCACCGTGCCGTCGTCGGCCCGCCCGTCGAGGAACCGCAGCCAGGCCGCCACGACCAGCGCCGACCAGTACGCCGGCCGGCCCTGTGCGCGCAGGTCGACGGCGGTGTGCAGGACCCGCTGCGGCAGCTTCTGCGACCCGTCCATCGCCACCTGGAGGGTGCGGTGCCGGATCGCCGGGTTGGCGAAGCGGGCCAGCACCTCGTCGCCGTACCCGGTGACCCGTACCCCGTCGGGTGGGGTGAAGCTCTCGGCCACGTCGTCGGCGACGAACCGGCGCAGCACGTCGGTCAGGCCGGGCAGGGCCAGCGCCTCGGCGATCGTCTCGCGGCCGGCCACCGCACCCAGGTAGGCCACCGCCGAGTGCACGCCGTTGAGGCCGCGCAGCTTCAGCCGTTCCCACGGGCCGGCGTCGGTGGTGAGCACCGCACCGGCCCGCTCCCACCGGGGCCGGCCGCCGGGGAAGTCGTCCTCCACCACCCACTGGGTGTACGGCTCGGCGGCCACCGCCGCCAGGTCGGTCACCCCGAGCGCGGCGCGGGCGTCCGCCAGCGTCGCGTCGGTGCTGGCCGGGACGATCCGGTCCACCATCGTGCCGGGGAAGCTCACCTGCCCGGCGAGGGCGTCCAGCACGGCGTCCGGCACCCCGGCCAGGGCCAGCGACTGCTGCACCAGGCCGCGCAGCCGACGCCCGTTGGACGGCAGGTTGTCGCAGCTGACCAGCGCGATCGGCCCCGCCTGTGCGGCGGCACGGGCGAGCAGCCCGCGCACCAGCAGGCCGGGCACGGTGACCGGTAGCCGGTCGGTGGTCAGGTCGCGGGTCAGCTCCGGGTCGGCCCGCAGCACCCCGGAGACCGGGTCCAGGTGGTACGCCTTCTCGGTCACCGTCAGCGTCACCACCCGGATCGCCGGGTCGGCCAGCAGCGCGAGCACCGCCGCCGGGTCGCTGGCGGCGTGCCGTACCCCGGCCAGCGCGCCGACGACCCGGGTCTCGGCCCGGTCGACGGCCAGCGCGGTGACGCTGAACAGCGCGTCCTGCGCCGCGAGGGCCTCGACCAGCGTGGTGCTGCGCGGCGCGACGCCGATGATGCCCCAGTCGCCGCCGGCCGCGTCGACCGCGGCCTCGGTGTAGACCGCCTGGTGGGCCCGGTGGAACGCGCCCAGTCCCAGGTGGACGATGCCGGCCGGCACGCTGCCCGGTCGGATCAGCGGTCGGCTCTGCTCGGGCACCCGGCGCAGGGTGGCCAGCCCCAACCGGTCGGTGCCGACGTTCACCGCCATGCCGGGCCGTCCGGGAAGCGGAACCGGGCGATCGACTCGGGGCGCATGGTGGCGCTGTAGCCGGGGGCGGTGGGCAGCAGGTACCGGCCGCCCCGGGTGCGGACCGGGTCGACGAAGTGTTCGTGCAGGTGGTCGACGTACTCGACCATCCGCCCGTCCAGGCTGGCACCGACCCGCAGATAGTCGAAGATCGCCAGGTGCTGCACGTACTCGCAGAGGCCGACGCCACCGGCGTGCGGGCAGATCGGCACCCCGAACTTCGCCGCCAGCAGGATCTCCGCCAGCACCTCGTTGACCCCGGCGACCCGGCAGGCGTCGATCTGCATCACCCCGATCGCCTCGGCCTGGAGCAGCTGCTTGAAGATCACCCGGTTGGCGGCTACCTCGCCGGTGGCGACCCGGCACCGGCCGTCGGTCGACGCGGTCACCGCGCGGGCGATCCGGGCGTGGCCGAGGATGTCGTCGGCGTGCGTCGGCTCCTCGATCCAGTACGGGTCGACCTCGGCCAGCGCGGTCATGTTGGTGATCGCCTCGTCGACGTCCCAGACCTGGTTGGCGTCCATCATCAGCAGCGCGTCCGGGCCGATCTCGGCCCGGATGATCCGCGCCCGGCGCAGGTCGTCGGCCGGCGGGCCGCCGACCTTCATCTTCATCGCCCGCCACCCCTGGGCGTACGCCTCGCGGGTCAGCGCCCGCACCTTCTCGTCCGGATACCCCAACCACCCCACCGACGTGGTGTACGACGGAAAACCGTTCTGCTCAAGTTCCGCGAGCCGTTCCGACCCTCCGACCAGTCCCTTGTCGAGCAGGGTGGCCGCCTCGTCGGGGGTGAGCGCGTCGGTGATGTGGTGGAAGTCGATGTTGGCCACCAGCTCGTCGGTGGACAGCTCGGCGAGGTAGCGCCACATCGGCTTGCCGGCCAGCTTGGCCCGCAGGTCCCAGACGGCGTTGACCAGCGCGCCGGCGGCCATGTGGATGACCCCCTTCTCCGGTCCCAGCCAGCGCAGCTGCACGTCGGCGGTGAGCGAGCGCCAGAACGCCACCGGCTCGGCCGCGATCTCCTCGACGGTGCGCCCCCGCACGTGGTGGGCGAGGGCCTCGATCGCCGCGCAGGTGATCTCGTTGCCCCGGCCGTTGGTGAAGGTGAACCCGGCACCCGTCGGGCCGCCGTCGGTGCGCAGCTCGACGTAGCTGGCCGAGTAGTCACCCCGGTTGATCGCGTCGGAGCCGTCGCCGGCCGCCGCGGTGGGGAACCGGACGTCGTGCACGTCGACGTCGGTGATCCTGGTGCTCATGCGGACCCTCCGAACCTGAAGACCTTCTTGGGCAGCCGGTACGCCAGGTCGACGACCGTCTCGGCGGCCTCGTCCTCGGTCAACCGGTGCTCGGCGACGAGGCGGGCCAGGAAACCGGCGTCGATCCGGCGGGCCACGTCGTGGCGGACCGGGATGGAACAGAACGCGCGGGTGTCGTCGACGAACCCGGCGGTGTTGTAGAACCCGGCGGACTCGGTGACCGCCTCCCGGAACCGGCGCAGCACCTCCGGGGAGTCCAGGAACCACCAGGGCGCCCCGAGGTAGAGCGCGGCGTAGCCCCCGGCCAGCGGGCCAGCTCCCGGGTGAACGTGTACTCGTCGAGGGTGTAGAGCACCACCCGCAGCCGCGGGTCGTTGCCGTACGCGTCGAGCAGCGGGGCGAGCGCGTGCACGTACTCGGTGGCGTGCGGGACGTCGCCGCCGACGTCGCGGCCGTGGGTGGCGTACAGCCGGCGGTTGTGGTTGCGCACCGCCCCGGGGTGCAGTTGCAGCACCAGCCCGTCGTCGAGGGACATCCGGGCGAACTCCACCAGCATGTGCGCCCGGAACGTCTCGGCGTCGGCGGCGTCGGCGAGCCCGCGCCGGCCCTTGTCGTAGAGCCGGGCCGCCTCGTCGGCGCTCAGCGCCAGGGTGCGCGCGGTGGGGTGGCCGTGGTCGGAGGAGGTCGCGCCGGCCGCGACGAACGCCGCCCGGCGGGCCCGCAGCGCGTCCAGGTAACCGGCGTACGTGCCGGTGTCGACGCCGGCCACCTCGCCGAGCCGGGCCACGTTGTCGGCCCAACCGTCGAACTCCATGTCGACCACGTTGTCCGGGCGGAAGGTGGTGACCACCCGGCCGCCCGGGCCGCCCCAGCCGTCGGCGGCGAGCTTGGCGTGCGCGGCGAGGTCGTCCAGGGGCGACTCGGTGGTGGCGAGGACCTCGATCCGGAACCGTTCGAACAGCGCCCGGGGCCGGTACGCCGGCTCGGCCAGCCGGGCGGCCACCTCGTCGTAGACGGCGTCGGCGGTGTCCGGGGTCAGCGCCGTGTCCACCCCGAACACCTCGCTGAAGGTGCGTTCCAGCCACAGTCGGGACGGGGTGCCCCGGAACAGGTGCCAGTGCGCGGCGAAGCGCCGCCAGATCGTCCGGCCGTCGGTCTCCACCGGGCTGCCGTCGACGCTGGGCACGCCCAGTTCGGCCGGGGGGACGCCCTGGCTGAGCAGCATCCGGGTGAGGTAGTGGTCGGGCACGATGAGCAGCCGGGCCGGGTCCGGGAAGGGCTGGTCCTCGGCCAGCAGCGCCGGGTCGACGTGTCCGTGCGGCGAGATGATCGGCTGCGGCCCGGCCAGGGCGTACAGCTCGCGGGCGATGGCCCGGACGCCCGGGTCGGTCGGCAGGAGCAGGTCAGGAGAGGTCGGCACGTCGGGGGACTCCTCGGGTACGGGCGGCGGGTCGGCGGATCAGGGCGGGGACGGTGGTGGGGTGGGCCCCGAACGGCCGGGCTAGGCAGGTGGCTGGGCCGCAACGGGTCAGGGTGGGTGCAGGGTCGGCCGGCAGCGGTCAGGGCAGGGTGAGCAGGTCGGCGACGCGCACCGGGTCGCCGGTGGCGAAGGACCGGTTGGCGGCCAGGCCGGTGAGCAGGGCCAGTGCCCCGTCGTGGGCGGTGGCGGCCCGGTCCAGCGGGTCCGGTTCGCCACCGAAGATCACCCGGGTCATCCGGGTGTCCGCGCCGCCGTGGCCCTGCCGGGTGTAGCCCTCGACGGGGATCCGGGTGGGCGGGGCCCAGAACGGGCGCAGGGTCAGGGTGGCCTCGCCGTGCTCGGCGGCGGCCTCGTCGCCGTGCAGGGCCGCCCCCTTGAGCGCACCGGCGGCGGCCGGGCTGACGAAGTCGCTCTCGGTGACCTCCAGTTCCAGCCGGCCCCGGCTGCCGTTGACCATCACCCGGTAGCCCTCCCAGGGGGCGTACGCGGTGAGGTGGTAGGTCATCGTCGCGCCGGTGGAGTAGCGGGCCAGCACCGCCATGTCGTCCTCGATGGTGACGCCGGGGGCGAAGACGTTCTGGTCGCGGTGGTAGCCGTCCTCACCCTCGGCGTCGAGGTAGAGCTCCCGCAGTCGGGGGTGCTCGGCCAGCCGCAGGGCGAACGGGTCGTCGGTGGCGGCGGGGGAGTCGTGCGCCCGGTCGTAGTCGCGGGCGTAGCCGTGCCGGCGGCCGTCGTCGCCGTAGAAGAACAGCCGCCCGGCCGCGTACACCTCGACGGGGGTGGCGTCGAGCCACCAGTTGACCAGGTCGAAGTGGTGGCTGGCCTTGTGCACCATCAGCCCGCCGGAGCTGGCCTTGTCCCGGTGCCAGCGGCGGAAGTAGTCCGCGCCGTGCCGTACGTCGAGCAGCCACTCGAAGTGCACCGAGCCGATCTCGCCGACCGCGCCGTCGGCGAGCAGCCTTCTGACCTGCTCGTGCAACGGGTTGTAGCGGTAGTTGAAGGCGACGGTGACCTGCCGGCCGGTCTCGGCGACCGCGTCGAGGATGCGTCGGCAGCGGGGGGCGTCGGTGGTCATGGGTTTCTCGGTGACCACGTCGCAGCCGGCCCGCAGGGCCGCCACGATGTACTCGTCGTGGGTGACGTCGACGCTGGTCACCAGGACCACGTCGACCCGTTCCTTGGCGAGCATGGCGGTGAAGTCGTCGGCCCGGTAGGTCGGCACGGGCGGGTGGCCCAGCTCGGTCAGCCACCGGTTGTGCGCGTCCATCCGGGTCTGGTTGACGTCGGCGAAGGCGACCAGCTCGGCGGTGTCGGCGTGCTCGGTGACCAGGGCGCGGACGAACATCTCGGCTCGCGCCCCGGTGCCGACCAGGGCGTGCCGGCGGCGGGACGCGGCTGGTGGTGACATCGGGTGGACCTCCCCGGTTGCTGCAAAGGTTTGCAGTGAAGAAACCACGGCGATGAAGAGCACGTCAACGATCGATGCCAATCCCGTGTCATAGATCCCGTTTCGTGGGCTTAAAGGGGCATGGCGGGAGCGCCTCCGCAATCGACCTGTAACAAACTCCCGTTGACAGTGGAGCAACCGTTTGCATTAATTGGCGGCACCCACGTGACCCCGACCACACCATCGACGAGAGGGCCGCCCGTGCCAGCCACCATCCGCGACGTCGCGCGGGCCTCGGGCGTGCACATCTCCACGGTGTCCCGCACCTTCTCCGCACCCCACCTGGTCAACCCGGAGACCCGGGTCCGGGTGCTGGCCTGCGCCGAGGAACTCGGCTACCGCCCCAACCGGGCCGCCCGCGCCCTGATCACCGGCCGGACCCACAACATCGGCCTGATCATCGCCGACATCGCCAACCCGTTCTTCCCACCGCTGATCAAGGCGGCCGAGGGGCAGGCCCGGCACCGCGACTACCACGTCTTCGTGGCCGACACCAACGAGGACCCGGCCGCCGAGGAGGAGCTGGTCCACGCGCTGGCCAAGCAGGTCGACGGGGTGCTGCTGTGCAGCCCCCGGATGAGCAACGCGCTGATCGAGCAGGTCAGCCGGGAAGTCCCGGTGGTGGTGATAAACCGGCAGGTCACCGGCCTGCCCTGCGTGATGATGGACGTCGGCCAGGGGGCCCGCGCCGCGATCGAGCACCTGCTCGGCCTCGGCCACCGGCAGCTCGCCCTGCTCGGCGGCCCGCGCGGCTCCTGGACCAACCAGCAGATACGCCGGGCGGCCGGGGCCGCCGCCCGCTCCGGCGGGGCCGAGCTGACCGTGCTCGGGCCGAACCCGCCCACCGAGACCGGCGGCAGCGCACTGGCCACCCAGGTACGCGACAGCGGCGTCACCGCCGTGCTCGCCTACAACGACCTGATGGCGATCGGGCTGATCGAGGGGCTCGACCACCTCGGCATCCGGGTGCCGCAGGACGTCAGCGTGGTCGGCGTCGACGACATCGCGCTGAGCCGACTCACCCGCCCCAAGTTGACGACGGTGGCCACGCCAACCGCGGCCGCCGGCCGGACGGCCGTCGACATGCTGCTGCAACACGACTCCGAACTCCGCCCCCGCGGCGGGGGACGGGCAGCGGCCGTCGGCGACCGACGCACCACCGCACAGGTAATGCTCCAGACCGAACTGGTCATTCGCGACTCGACCGGACCCCTACCCGGTCGATCCCGTCCCGGATCCGTTCCGGATGGCCCGGGCCCGCATCGCCTTGCGGACCCGGGCAGCCCGACCGTGACCACCGGTGGCGTCGTCGCCTCCTAGCCCGAGGAGTGAGCGCATGCACCCCGCAACGTCCCCCACCGCCGGCACGCCGGCCGAGCCGCACCACCGTACCCCCGCACCCCGTCGTCGATTCCTGCGCGGCCTGGTCGCCGCCGCCGTCGCCGTACCGCTGATGTTCGGCGCGGCGGCCTGCGGCGACGACGACGCCGGTGCCGACGGCCAGATCAAGCTCTCCATCTTCTGGTGGGGCGGTGAGGCGCGGGCCAAGCTCACCGAGGACGCCCTCGCCCTCTACACCAAGAAGCACCCGAACGTGACCTTCGAGAAGACCTGGCAGGCCAACCAGGGCTACTTCGACAAGCTGGCCACCCTCACCGCCGGCGGCAACCCGCCGGACCTGTTCCAGATCGACGACAACTACCTGTCCGAGTACGCCGGCCGCAGCACCGTGCTCGACCTCAAGAGCTACCAGGACTCCGGCAAGCTCGACGTGTCCAAGTTCCCCAAGAGCCTGTTGGAGTACGGCGTCGTCGACGGCAAGCTGGCCGGGGTGGCCTCCGGCGAGAACACCCAGGGCCTGGTCTACAACAAGACCCTGCTGACCAGCAACGGCCTCCCGGAGCCGACCACCGGCCAGAGCTGGGAGGAGCACATCGCCTGGGCCGAGCAGGTGGCCAAGAAGACCAAGGTCCCGGGCACCCAGGACCCGAGCGCCGACTACAAGGCGTTCTGGGTGTGGCTGCGCCAGCAGGGCAAGGACCTCTACAACGGCAAGGACCTCGGCTTCACCGCCGAGGACGTGACGAAGTGGTTCGAGCTGTGGAAGGGCGCCCGGGACCGGGGCGCCACCCCCACCCCCGACGTGATCCACGAGGGCAACGCCAGCGACGTGACCAAGCAGCTGGTGGTCACCGGCAAGGCCGCGACCTCCTGGGTGTGGGTCAACCAGATGCCGGACCTGAAGAAGAACACCAAGGACGAGCTGGGCGTCGTCGCCTACCCGGGTGACCCGAGCGCCCAGTGGGCCCGCGCCTCGATGTACTGGTCGGTGTTCAAGAGCAGCAAGCACCGCGACACCGCCGTCGACGTGATCAACTTCCTGGCCAACGACCCGGAGGCGGCGGCGCTGCTCGGCACCGACCGGGGGCTGCCGTCGAACATGGACCTGCGGGCCAAGGTCAGCGAGACGGTGACCGACCCGGCGATGAAGCAGTCCATCCAGGTCGAGACCGAGCTGGCGCAGAAGTTCGGCCAGTCGCCGCAGGTGCCGATCAAGGGGCACAGCAAGGTCAAGTCCGAGCTGGTCAAGGCCGCCGAGAACGTCCAGTACAAGCGGGCCACCCCGGCCCAGGCGGCGGAGCAGTTCATCGCCGCCTGCAAGTCCGCGATCGCCTGATCGACGGATCGCGGTCGACGAAAGGAGCCGGCCCCGTGGCCCTCACCACGGCCCCCGGCCGGACCGGACGCACCGGTTCCGCCCGCCCCCGCGCCAACCGGCGTCGGGGTGGGCGGGACCGGCACGCCGAAGGACTGGCGGGTTACGTATTCCTCTCGCCCTGGCTCATCGGACTGATGGGCGTCACGGCGATCCCCATGCTGCTCTCGCTCTGGCTGAGCTTCACCAACTACGACATCCTCACCCCGCTGTCCGAGGTGCAGTGGGTGGGGCTGGCCAACTACGAGCGGATGTTCACCGCCGACCCGTCGTACTGGCACGCGGTCCGGGTCACGTTGACCTTCGCCCTGGTGGCCGTACCGTTGAAGCTGGCCGCAGCGCTCGGGGTGGCGCTGCTGCTCAACAAGGCCTGGCGGGGGGTGGGCCTGTTCCGGGCGCTGTTCTACCTGCCGTCCCTGCTCGGTGGCAGCGTCGCGCTGGCCATCGTCTGGGTCAACATGTTCAATCGGGACGGCGCGTTCAACTCGTTCCTCGCGCTGTTCGGCATCGAGGGACTGCCCTGGGTCAGCGACCCGGACTGGGCGCTGCAAACCCTGATGGTGCTGGCGATCTGGCAGTTCGGGGCCCCGATGGTGATCTTCCTGGCCGGGTTGAAGCAGGTGCCCACCGAGCTGTACGAGGCCGCCTCCGTCGACGGCGCCAGCCGGTGGTCGCAGTTCTGGCACGTCACCCTGCCGATGCTCTCCCCGGTCATCTTCTTCAACCTGGTGCTGGAGACCATCAACGGGTTCCAGGGTTTCACCGCCGCCTTCGTGCTCAGCAACGGCACCGGCGGCCCGGTCGACTCCACCCTGATGTACACCCTGAAGCTCTACATCGCAGGCTTCACCGACCTGGAGATGGGCTACGCCTCCGCGATGGCCTGGGTGTTCCTGATCGCGATCGGCCTGATCACCGTGGTCTTCTTCAGCACCGGGCGGTTCTGGGTGCACTACTCCGACGGGGAGAAGTGATGGTGGCGGTGACCTCGACGGCGCGGCGGCCCGGCCGTCGCCGGCAGGGCGGCCGGCAGGCCGTACGCCTGCTGATCCTGATCGTGATCGTGGCGGTGGTGCTCTATCCGCTGCTGTGGATGGTGGGCACCTCGGTCAAGTCGCAGGAAGAGATCGTCAACAACATCGGTCTGCTGCCCGAGCGGTTCACCCCGGGCAACTACACCGCCGGCTGGGGCAACTTCGACCTCAGCTTCGGCACGTTCTTCCTCAACAGCGCCATGGTCAGCCTGTTGACCGTGGTCGGCAACGCGGCCTCCTGCCTGCTCGCCGCGTACGCCCTGGCCCGGTTGCGGTTCCGGCTGCGGGGGGTCTGGTTCGCCGTCATGATCGGCACCCTGCTGCTGCCCGGCCACGTGCTGATCGTGCCGCAGTACATCCTGTTCCGCAGCCTGGGCCTGGTCGGCGGGGAGTGGCCCTACCTGCCGCTGCTCATCCCGCAGTTCCTGGCCACCGAGGCGTTCTTCGTGTTCCTCATGGTGCAGTTCATGCGGGGCATCCCGCGCGAACTCGACGAGGCCGCCAAGATCGACGGTGCCAGCCCGTACGGCATCTTCCGGCACGTCATCCTGCCGCTGAGCCGCCCGGCGCTGGTCACCACGGCGATCTTCTCGTTCATCTGGACCTGGAACGACTTCTTCCGGCAACTGGTCTTCCTGTCCAGCCTGGACGACTACACCGTGCCGGTGGCGCTGACCCTGTTCATCGACTCCACCAGCCAGAGCGCGGTCGGCCCGATGTTCGCCATGTCGGTGCTGTCGCTGCTGCCGGTCTTCCTGTTCTTCCTGGCCTTCCAACGGATGCTGGTCGAGGGCATCAACACCAGCGGGTTGAAGGGATGACCGCCGTACCGGTGACGGAGCCGGCCGAGGCGCCCCTGCGCCGGGACTGGCGCGACACCCTGCGCGACGCCACCGACCTGGCGCTGCTCGGGTTCGCCGTGACGCTGGCCGCGCTGCCGGTGCTCACCCTCGCACCGGCCCTGGCCACCGCCAGCGCCGCCGTGCACGACCGGCTGACCCTCGGCGGCTGGCCGGACCTGCGCACCACGCTGTCCCGGTTCGGCCGGGCCCTGCCCGCCGGCCTGGTGGCCAGCGCCGTCGGGGTGGCCGTCGCCGTCGCGCTCGGCGTCGACCTGGTGGCGCTGGCCACCGGCCGGGTGCCCGGTGGCGGCGTCGCGCTGGCCGGCACCGCCGTGGTCACCGCCGCGCTGGCCGGGTACGCCGGGCTGACCGTGGTGGCGATCGGTCGTACCGGCGGCCGGGGCTTTCGGGCCGCGGCCCGGGTCGCCGCCCGGACCGGCCTGGCCCGGCCGGGGACCTGGGCGGCGGCCGGCGGGGTCTGCGCGGTGGCCGCTCTGTTGGGGATACTGGTCACCCCGGTGGCGGTGCCGATCCTGGCCGGCTACGCGTTGGCCGCCCTGCACGCCGTCGCCGCCCGCCGGTCCACCACCCGGACGGAGGCACCGTGACCGGTCACCCCCACCCCACCCCGGCCCAGCTCGGCCCGGAACCGGCCCGCCCCGGCGCGGACTCGACCGGATCCGCCCGGCCGCAGGTCCGGTTCGACCCGGACGGCCCGGGCGACGACGAGCCCCGGTTGCACGTCGGTGACGTCGAGGTGGCCCGGTACGTGGTGCGCCCCGACCTGGACCCGAAGCACGGGCCCCGGCCCTACCTGCACCCGGTGCGGACGCTGGCCGGCACCCCGGTCACCGACGCCCTGCCCGCCGACCACGTCTGGCACCTCGGGGCGTCGCTGGCGGTGCAGGACGTCGCCGGCACCAACCTGTGGGGTGGCCGGACGTACGTCCGGGACACCGGTTACACCTGGCGCGACGACCACGGGGTGATTGCCCACACGCGGTGGCGCGAACGCACCCCGGACCGGTTGGCGCACGTGTTGCAGTGGCGTGACCGCGACGGCGGGGTGCTGCTCACCGAGCACCGCCGGCTCGCCGCGACCCCGGTGGCCCCCGACGCCTGGGCCCTCGACGTCGACTACACCCTCACCGCCCCCACCGATCGGGACGTCCATCTGGGCAGCCCGGCCACCAACGGGCGACCCGACGGGGCCGGCTACGGCGGGTTCTTCTGGCGGGCCGTCGCCGACGGGGAGCCGGTCACGTTCACCGCCGACGCCGACGGGGAGCAGGCGGCCAACGGCAGCGCCGCCCGCTGGGTCGCGCTGACCGGCGTCGCGCCGGACGGTGGGGCGTACACCCTGGTCTTCACCGGCCTCGGGTTGGGCGACAGGTGGTTCGTGCGGACCGCGATGTACCCGGGGGTCTGCGTCGCCTTCGCCTTCGACCGGCCGGCCGTGGTGCCCGCCGGTGGCCGCCGCGCCGGCCGGCACCGGGTGCTGGTCGCCGACGGGGTACGCGACCGGGCCGGCGTGGTCGCCCTGCTCGCCGCCGCGGAGCCGGTGTGACCGCCGACCGGCCGGCCACGGCACCATCCGCCGACCGGCCGGCCACGGGAGTGTCCGCCGACCGGTCGGCCGCGGGACTGTCCGCCGACCGGTCGGCTGAGCAGGCGTCGGTCGGGCCGGAGGTGGTCACCGTCGGCGAGTCGATGGTGGTGCTCAGCCCCGATCCGACGGGTCCGCTGGACCGGGCCGACCGGTTGGGCGTCTCCGTCGGCGGTGCCGAGTCCAACGTGGCCTCCGCGCTCGCCGGGCTCGGCCACCGGACGGCGTGGGTGAGCCGGGTCGGCGACGACCCGTTCGGTCGGCGGGTGCTGCGGCACGTCGCCGCCACCGGCGTGGACACCCGCCTGGTCACCGTCGACCCGACCGCCCCGACCGGCGTCTACCTCAAGGACCCGATGCCCGGCGGCACCGCCGTGCACTACTACCGGTCCGGCTCGGCGGCGTCCCACCTCGACCCGCAGGTGCTGGACGACCCGGCGCTGGCCGGGACCCGGCTGCTGCACCTGTCCGGGATCACCGCGGCCCTCTCGCCGTCCTGTGCGGCCCTGGTGCGCCGGGCGCTCACCGACCGGCCACTGCCCGCCGCCCGGGTCACCTTCGATGTCAACCACCGGGCCCGGCTGTGGTCGGCGGAGACCGCCGCGCCGGTGCTACGCGGGCTCGCCGACGCCGCCGACGTGGTCCTCGTCGGACTCGACGAGGCCCGCGCCCTGTGGGGCGTCACCGCTCCGGACGCCGTACGCGACCTGCTGCCCGGTCCGGAACTGGTGGTGGTCAAGGACGCCGACGTCGGTGTCACCGCGCTGCCCCGCGGCGGACCGGACGTCTTCGTCCCCGCGCTGCGGGTGCCGGTGCACGAGCCGGTCGGGGCCGGCGACGCGTTCGCCGCCGGCTGCCTGTCGGGGCTGCTGCGCGGCCTCGACCTGGAGCACTGCCTGCGGCTCGGGCACCTCTGCGCGGCCCCCGCCCTGACCGTGGCCGGGGACACCGCCCCGCCACCGCGCCGGGCGCTGGCCGACCGGCTCCTGGCCCTGCCGGCGGGGGACTGGGCGAGCCTGGACCTGGTCGACGCCGGACTGCTCCCCACCCCCGCCACCGGAAGGAACGGTCGATGACCGCGCACGACTTCGCACCCCTGTTCGGCACCGCGCGGGTGATGGTGATCCTGCGGGACCTGCCGCCGGCGGAGACCGTCCGGCTCGCCCAACGGGCCTGGAACCTCGGCATCGACGTGGTCGAGGTGCCGATCCGCACCCCGGACGCCACGCTGTCCCTGCGGGCGGCGGTGGAGGCCGGCAAGGACCGGGGCCGGCGGGTCGGCGCCGGCACGGTGCGCACCCCCGCCCAGGTCCGGCAGGCCGCCAGCGCCGGGGCGGCGTTCACCGTCGCCCCCGGGCTGGACCTGGCGGTGGCCGACGCGGCGGTCAGCTACGGCATCCCGCACCTGCCCGGGGTGGCCACCCCCACCGAGGCGCAGCTCGCGCTCGACCACGGGCTGATCTGGCTCAAGGCGTTCCCGGCGGTCAGCCTCGGCCCACAGTGGTTCAAGGCGGTCGCCGGCCCGCTGCCGGAGCTGCGGTTCGTGGCGACCGGTGGGATCGACGCCGGTAACGCCGCCGACTTCCTCGCCGCCGGGGTGCGGGTGGTGGCGGTGGGTTCGGCGCTGTCCGACCCTCGGCAGATCGACCGGCTCGCCGAGCTGGCGACGACCCCGGCCTGAGCCGGTGCCGACCCCGCCCACCCACCCGCCGTGGTGCCTGCCCGGTGCGGGCGGATCAGTCCGGGGCGGGGCCGAGGCTGTCCCGGACGACCAGGGTGGCCGGCAGCACCTCGACCCGGGGCCGGTCCGCCGCCGGGCCCAGGGCCAGGGTCATCGCCCGCGCGCCCAGCTCCACCAGCGGCAGCCGGACGGTGGTCAGCGCCGGGGTGACGTCGGCGGCGACCGGCATGTCGTCGAAGCCCACCACCGAGACCTGCCCGGGCACCGCGACGTTGCGGGCGCGCAGCAGGGTCAGCGCACCGACGGCCATCGAGTCGTTCAACGCCACCAGGGCGGTCAACCCGGGGACGGCGTCGAGCAGTTCACCGGCGGCGCGGGCGCCACCGTCGCGGTCGAAGTCGGCGTAGCGGATGCGCTCGGCGGGCAGCGGGTGGCCGCCCTCGGCGAGCGCGGCCCGCAGCCCGTCGAGCCGGTCGGTGATCGTGGTCAGCACCTGCGGGCCGGCGACCACCCCGATCCGGGTGTGCCCCCGGCGCAGCAGTTCCGTGCCGAGCAGCCGGCCGCCGTCGGTGTTGGCCGGCATCACCGCGTCGCCCGGGTGTTCGTGCCGGCCCACCACCGCCACCCGGCCACCGGTCGTCTCGTAGGCGGCCAGCTTCTCGGCGAGCCGGGCGGTGAAGGTGGCGTCGTGGTAGCCGGAACCGGCCAGCACGATCGCGGCGACCTGCTGGGCGCGCAGCATCTCCACGTACTCCAGCTCGCGTTCCGGGTCGCGGTAGCTGTTGCAGATGATGACCAGCCGGCCGTGGTCGGTGGCGACCCGTTGCAGCCCCCGGGTCAGCTCGGCGAAGTACGGGTCGGATACGTCGTGCACCACCACGCCGACCACGCTGCGCTGCGGGCGGGCCAGCAGCTGGGCGTGCGCGTTCGGCACGTAGCGCAGGTCGGCGACGGCCCGCAGCACCCGTTCGCGCAGGTTGTCGGCGACGGGCTTGCTGCTGCCGTTGATCACCCGGGAGGCGGTGGCGGGGGAGACCCCGGCGCGACGGGCGACATCGGCCAGCGTCGCCATGGGCACCCCCGAAAGTGTCCGGACCCGATCCGGGCCGCGCGGTAGCGGACAGGTTACCGCAACGGTCGGGGCGGGCCCTTGCCCGTGGTCGGGCCGCCACCTAGGCTGCTAGGAAAGCGCTTACCTATGTACCGTGCACAGGGGAAGGACGACCCATGACCCGAAGGTCGATCGGCATCATCGTCAACGGCGTCACCGGTCGGATGGGCTACCGCCAGCACCTCGTCCGTTCCCTGCTCGCGATCCGTGAGCAGGGTGGACTGCCGCTGGGCGACGGCACCCGGATCTGGCCCGAGCCGATCCTGGTCGGCCGGGACGAGACCCGCCTGCAGGCGGTCGCGCAACGGCACGGCCTCACCGACTGGACCACCGACCTCGCCGCCGCCCTCGCCCGCGACGACGCGGAGATCTACTTCGACGCCCAGGTGACCCAGCAACGGGAGAAGGCGATCCGACAGGCCATCGAGGCCGGCAAGCACATCTACACCGAGAAGCCCCTCGCCGAGTCCAGCGCCGCCGCGCTCGAACTGGTCCGGGCCGCCGACGCCGCGGGCATCCGCACCGGCGTCGTGCAGGACAAACTCTTCCTCCCCGGGCTGCGCAAGCTCCGCCGGCTGATCGACGGCGGTTTCTTCGGCCGCATCCTGTCCATCCGCGGCGAGTTCGGCTACTGGGTGTTCGAGGGTGACTGGCAACCCGCCCAGCGGCCCTCGTGGAACTACCGCACCGAGGACGGCGGCGGCATCGTGATGGACATGTTCCCGCACTGGCAGTACGTGCTGGAGGAGCTGTTCGCCCCGGTCCGCGCGGTCACCTGCCTCGCCGCCACCCACATCCCCGAGCGCGTCGACGAGGCCGGCCGCCCCTACCCCGCCACCGCCGACGACGCGGCCTACGGGATCTTCGAACTCGACGGCGGGATCGTCGCCGCGCTCAACTCGTCCTGGGCCACCCGGGTGCACCGCGACGAACTGGTCGAGTTCCACGTCGACGGCACCGAGGGCAGCGCCGTCGCCGGGCTGCGCCGCTGCCGGGTCCAGCACCGGGCGGTCACCCCCAAACCGGTGTGGAACCCCGACCTGCCCGCCACCGAGGACTTCCGCGCCCAGTGGACCGAGGTGCCCGACAACGAGGAGTTCGACAACGGGTTCAAGGTGCAGTGGGAGGCGTTCCTGCGGCACGTCGTCACCGGATCCCCGTTCGCCTGGGACTTCCTGGCCGGGGCGCGCGGGGTGCAACTGGCCGAGCTGGGGCTGCGCTCCGCGCGGGAGGGCCGCCGCGTCGAGGTGCCGGAGCTGTCCCGGTGACCGCCACCGTCCGGCTGCCCGACGGCGGCACCCACCGGCTGCGCGGGGGCACGGGCCACGCCCGGCCCACCGGCCCGTCCACCAGCCGGGTGGCGTACGCCGCGGCGCACGTCGTCGCCGACCCGCGCGCGGAGAACGTGCCGGGCGCCCCGGCCGCCGTCGACTGGGACCGCACCCTCGCCTTCCGGCACCACCTCTGGTCGTACGGGCTGGGGGTGGCCGAGGCGATGGACACCGCACAGCGCGGCGCGGGCCTGGACCACCCGGCCACCCGGGAGCTGATCCGGCGCAGCGCCGCCGAGGCCCGCGCGGTCGGCGGCCGGATCGTCGCCGGGGTCGCCACCGACCAGCTCCCACCCGGCCCGGCCACGGTGCCCCAGGTGATCCGGGCGTACGCCGAGCAACTCGCCGACGTCACCGCCGCCGACGCCCGCCCGGTGCTGATGTGCAGCCGTCACCTGGCCGCCGCCGCCACCGGCCCCGACGACTACCTACGGGTGTACGACGAGCTGCTCACCGCCGCCGACCAGCCGGTGGTGCTGCACTGGCTGGGCGACATGTTCGACCCGGCGCTGGCCGGCTACTGGGGCTCGACCGACCTCGACGAGGCCACCGAGACGGTGCTGCACCTGATCAAGCAACACCAGGGGAAGGTCGACGGGATCAAGGTGTCCCTGCTCGACGCCGACCGGGAGGTCGCACTGCGCCGTCGCCTGCCCGCCGGGATACGCCTCTACACCGGCGACGACTTCCACTACCCGGAGCTGATCCGGGGCGACGCGCAGGGGCACTCCGACGCGCTGCTCGGCGTCTTCGCCGCCATCGCGCCGGCCGCCGCCGCCGCGCTCGCCGCCCTCGACGCCGGTGACCTGGGCCGGTACGAGGCGGTGTTCGCCCCGACCCTGCCGCTGGCCCGGCACCTGTTCGCCGCGCCGACCTGGTTCTACAAGACCGGCATCGTGTTCCTCGCCTGGCTGGCCGGGCACCAGGAGCACTTCACCATGCTGGCCGGGCAGCAGTCCGGCCGGTCCCCGGCGCACCTGGCCCGGCTGCTCGTCCTCGCCGACGACGCCGGCCTGCTGCCCGACGCGGAGCTGGCCGCCGCGCGGGCGCGGGCGTACTTCACCGTGGCCGGGGTGACCCAGTGACCGGGGCGGCGGCCGGGGGTGGTGCGGTGCCTGGCGGTGGCGTGGCGGCCGGGTTGGAACGGTTCTCGTTCAACCAGGCCACCGCCCAGCACTGGCCGCTGGCCGCGGCGGTCGCCGGCTGCGCGGCGGCCGGGGTGCCCGGCATCGGCCTGTGGCGCGAACCCGTCCAGGAATTCGGCGTCGAACGGGCGGCCCGGCTGGTCCGGGACGCCGGGCTGACCGTCACCTCGCTGTGCCGGGGCGGGTTCTTCACCGCCCCGGACTGGTGGGACGAGAACCGGCGGGCCATCGAGGAGGCGGCCACCCTCGGCAGCCGGGAACTGGTGCTGGTCTCCGGTGGGCTGCCGCCCGGCAGCCGGGACGTCGACGGGGCCCGCCGGCAGGTCGCCGACGCCGTCGCCGCCCTGGCCGACGAGGCGGCGGCGGCCGGGGTACGGCTGGCCATCGAACCGCTGCACCCGATGTTCAGCGCCGACCGGTGTGTGATCGCCACCCTCGGCCAGGCGCTCGACATCGCCGAACGGTTCGACCCGGCGGTGGTCGGGGTGGTGGTCGACACCTACCACGTGTGGTGGGACGACACGGTGTACGCGCAGATCGCCCGGGCCGGCGCCCGGATCGCCGCGTTCCAGGCGGCGGACTGGGTCACCCCGCTGCCGGAGGGCGTACTGCTCGGTCGGGCGCTGCCCGGGGAAGGCTGTGTGGAGCTGCGCCGGCTGCGTGCGGCGGTCGACGCCGCCGGGTACACCGGGCCGGTCGAGGTCGAGGTGTTCCAGGCGGCGCTCTGGTCCCGGCCCGGCCCGGAGATCCTCGCCGCGACCATCGACGCCTACCGTGCCCACGTGTCCTGACCCGATCGGAGCCGTGCCTGGTGGGCACGTCCGCCCTGCCACGGTGGCGGACGATGCTGGCTGCCGGGTCCGCCGGCCGGCCGGTCGGTCGTGGTCGGTCGGGGTCGCCTGGGACGTGCAGGTGCCTGGGCTTCGGCCGGGGGGAATCGGCTTCACGCAGAGTAGTGGAAGGCAGGTGGTTTCCCTCAGGGAGCGGTATGCCTCTGCGGCATGAATATGACGGACAGGCATACCGGTCCGTGCCTTGCCATGCCCCGCCGCCGGCTCACCACGATGGGCGGCTTTCCCACTGACCCGCAGCGCGCCGACCGATCCCCGCCGGACCGGCGATGGCCGACCGATCCCCTGCCGACCGGTCGGGTCATCGGACGGTGGCGGTGACGCGGACGGCCTTGACGATGGCGGGGATGGAGCCGATCAACAGCACCAGGCCCCAGACGATGGCCACGACCGCGAAGACCAGGGCCCCGACGTCGTCGAGAATGCTGACCAGGATCACCGGCACCAGCCGGTGCAGGAACTCCAGCACGACCGTGCACACCAGGGTGGTCAGCACCAGCAGGACCAAACCCTTGTTCTGGAGGAACCGGGGCTGGGCGAGCAGCAGCAGCCCACCCCAGACCAGTTTCAACAGCAGCACCAGACCGAGCAGCAGGCTGGCCTCGCCGACCGGGAAGAACCCCCACAGCGCCAGGTAGGCCAGGGTGCCGAAGGGCACGGCCAGGAAGAGCGACACCATCACCGTCAACTCGACGAAGGCGATCACCAGCAGCACCAGCGAGGCCAGGAGCAGCAGGATCGAGAAGACCAGGGTGGCCACCCCCTGCACCCGGCCCTGCACCCGGTCGGAGAGCACCAGGCTGAGGCAGAACAGCCCGGTCGTCCACAACGCCACCATGTCGATCAGCGCCAGGTAGCCGGTGCCCCGCCCGGAGGGCTCACTGATCCCGCCCACGTCGCCGACATCCACGCCCAGGTCCCGGGCGCTGGTCAGCAGCGCCCCACCCGCCTCGCCGCCGCCGGTGAGCAGCGACGACCCCAGTTCCAATCCCACCACCAGCGCCACCGCCAGCAGCGCCAACAGCAGGAACGGCTTGCGCAACTCGCCCACACCCGGCCTCCCTCCGCTCCGACACCGCCCCGGTCCAGTCCTGGCCGGTCCGGCCTACCCCGGTGGGCTGTCCCGGTCCGGTCCAGCTCGTTGCGGCCCATTCCGGGCCCGGACGGGTGCCGGGTCACGAGGTGGCGATGGTGACCGTGCACGAGGCACCTCCCGGGCAGCCCAGGTCGACCTCGGTGGCCCGGTCGACGGCGATCTTCGCGACGGCCCCGCCTCCGTCGGTGGGCGTGACGTCGTCGCGTACGGTCAGGTCGGCATCGCCGGGCGCGGGGGCGGCGACCGTGAAGGCCGCCGCGCTGCGCAGGACCAGGGTGCGCAGCGCGCCCGGGTCGGCCACCCGCAGCACGCACCCACCGACGAAGGTCAGTACGTCGCCGGTACGGTCACAGTCGGCCCGGACCGTCGCCGGGTCGAGTGCGCTGCCGCCCCCGCCGAGCCGGCCCAGCCAGCCCAGTGCACCGGCGTCGGCCGGGTCGCCCCGGTCGGCGCGGCCCACCCCGACCGCGGTGACGAAGGCGGCCACCAGCAGCACCGCCACCGTCACCAGCAGCAGCTTCTGCCGACCGGTCACGGCGTGCCCGCCCCGGGCAGCTCGGTGAACCGGATCAGGTCCACCCCGGCGAAGTACCGTTCGGTGCCCTGCGTCCTGCCGACGGCGATCAGGGTGAGGGTGTGCGGGCCCCGGCCCAGCCGGACCGTGCCGACGTCCTCGACGGCCCGCAGCGCCGGCAGCTTCGAGAAGCCGAGGAAGGTGCCGCCCAACTGCACGCCGTCGAGCTGCCAGATGGTGTTGGCATAGTCGGCGGAGGTGGTCCGGGAAGCGGCGAACGACCAGGTGGCATCGGTCGGCAGGGTGACGGTGAGACTCACCCGGTCACCCACCGCCAACCCCTGGAAGAACAGCTGCCCGCCACCGGACCAGGCGATCCCGCAACAGTCGGGCTGGGTGACCACCTTCACCGCGGCCCCCGCCGGTGACTCCGTCTTCGCCCCGGGGAGCAGGGCCTCGGCCTCCACCGCGACCACCTGCGGTGCGGTCGGTGCCGGCGCGTCGTCCGGGCGGGTCAGCAGGTAACCGACCACCGCGCCGACCAGCACCACCAGCGCCACCGCCGCCGCGATCCACGGCCACGGTGTCCGCTTCGGCGGGGCGACCGCCCTGACCTCGTACGTCACCCGGCCGCTGGAGCGGGAACTCTCCTCCGGCGCGGTGTTCGCCGAGTACGCGAAGCCGGTCATGTCGTACCGCCGGGGTGCGGTGCCGGCCGGCACCGTCAGGCGGACCAGGAACGACACCGAGTTCTGCCCCGGCACCACCCGTTGCGGCTCGGCCACCGTGAACCAGGTCCGCTGACTGCCGTCGCCCGGTGCGACGTCGAAGACCACGGTGTCCGGCGCGACTCCCGGGTTGGAGACGGTGAAGGTCAGCTCGCCCCGGTTGGCCGGGTCGAGGGTGAACTGTCCGGCGGCGGCGACTACGGCCCATTCGGTGGTCATGACGGCTCCTCAGACGACGGTCCGGGCGGGGGAACGGAACCCGGGGCGGGGACAGTGGCGCGACCGACCGCCGGCCCGTACGGCACCGGCCCGCCGCCGACGCCGGACGCACCACCGGACGGACCAGGCCCGGACACGCCACCGGACGGACCGGGCCCGATCTCGGCGTCGGCAGGCGGATCGTCGGCGAGGACGACCTCGGCGGTCACCGCCGCCGGCTTCTCCGCCTCGACGATCCGGGTGACCACGGTCAGCAGTCCGGCTGCCTCCGGCGGCACCCGGACCACCAGGTGGAACGGCCGGTCGACCGGTTCGTCGAGGACGAAACCGGTGACCCCGGTGGCCAGCTCCAACGCGGTCCGCATCCCGTACGGGGTGCCCCGCCAGCGGGCCAGCAGCGCACCGTGCGCGACCAGGTCCCGCAGCCGCCCGACGGGCAACGCCGGTGGGGCGTCCGGTCGGGGTGGACCGAGCACGTGGTCCATCGCCACCCAGCGGGTCAGGTAACCGGCGAACCCGTCCGGCGTGCGGTACGGGGCGAACAGCGCGTCCACCTCGGCGAGCAGCGCCTCGTCCGGGGCGTGCAGCGCCTCCATCACGTCCAGCAGGGCGCCCAGCACACTGCCCGGTCCGGCGGCCCGCTGGTAGGCCGCCGGCAGCAGCCGCTCAATCGCCGCCCGGCGCATCGTGGCCCACCACCTCGATGTCGTGCTCGCCGGAGCAGAGCAGCCAGGTGTCGGGGACGGTCACCACGTCGGCGGTGGCCTGGTTGGCGCTGGCCGTCCAGTCGACGGCGTCGGTGCTGCGGTGCACCCCGCGTTCGCCACCGGCGAGGATCAGCCGTCCGGTGCCGCCCGGCCCGGCGGCGCTGCCCGCGATCGCGTCCACCGGCACGAACCGGGTGCGGTCCCGCAGCGGCAGGCCGCAGTTGACCGTCACCGGTTGCCACTGCGCCTGCGCGGCCAGGGTGTCCAGCCGGACCACCCCGCCGCTCTGCGTGGCGGCGACCGCCAGGGTGCCGACGAAGGCGAGGTCCCGGCAGGTGCCGCCGACCCAACCGGCCTGCACCTGCTGCCACTTCACGTCGGATTCGAACAGCCGGGTGCGGTGGCAGCCCTGGCCCGGCTTCTTCGGGTCCGGCTCGCCCGCGCCGGCCCACAGCAGGGTGGCCGGGCCGTCGTACTGCACGGCGAGGACGCGGTTGTCCACGTTGGCCAGCCCGACGTGGGTGAAGCTGCCGGGGCGGCCACCGGCGGTGGACAGGTAGACCCCGAAGCTGGCCTGTGCGGCGACCGCCACCCCCGGCGCACCCCGCTCGGAGACGAAGGATCGGACGGCGTAGAAGCCCCGGTCGGCGTCGGCCGGGTCGACCAGGATCTGCAACGGCACCGCCCCGGGCAGCAGCGACACCTCGTACAGGCCGGTGTCGGTGGCCAGCAGCAGCGCGCCCGCACCGTCCCGGTCGATCCAGGCCAGGTCGGTTATCCGCGAGTCCAGACCGGTCAGCGGCGACCAGGTCTCGCCGAGGTCGGTGCTCAGGTGCACCCGGGACCCACCCGCCGCCCGGGTGGTGACCACCGCCACTGAGCCGGGACGGGCCACCACGCCGGGACGTACCGGGGCCGGGGCGGGGCCGACCCGCACGACCGTCTCGTCGTCGTCGAACCGGCCGGCCGGCTCCCAGCCGACCCCGGCGTTGGACGAGCGGAACAGCACCGGTCCCCGGCCGGCGTACCAGGTGCGGGCCTGGTACTGGTCGACGGCGAGGGCACGGACCTGCGCGTCGGGGGCCTCGTCCACCACGAACCGGACCGACTCGACGTAGCGCACCCCCGGCTCGGCGTGCTCCAGCATCCGGTACACGTTGGAGGCGCGCAGCGGTTCGCCGAACGCCCAACCGGTCGGATTGAGCCCGGTGGGCAGTGGGCTGAGCGTCTGGTGCAGCCGGTCGTGGATACGCCGGCGGACCGCCTCCGCGTCCTCCTCCCGGCGGACCACCACCCGGGCCCGGATCGACACCGCCTTGTAGCGGGCCCAGCCGGCCCGGCAACTGGTGCCCAACGCCCGCCGCCGGTCCAGGTCCGCCTCCACCCGGCGGCGGGACTCCTCCACCTCGTGCGCGCGCAGCACCGACACCGGCAGCCGGCCACCCGGTCGGGCCTCGTCCGGCACGTACGGCACCAGCACCACCTCGACCTCGCCGGGGCGGGCGAAGCTGTACACCGCCGACCGGGTGAACGCCCGGGCCCGGGACACCCCGCCGGAACCGGCGGCGAGGATCTCGAAGTCCCGGGCGGTGACCGCGCGTTGCTGGGCGAAGAACTCGTACGGGCCCCGGACCAGCGCCGAGTCGAGCGTCTCCAGGTCCCGCCCGCCGCTGGCCGGCCCGGGGTTCTCCGCGCGTACCCCGGGCAGGGGGTCCCGCAGGTTGGTCAGGGTGCCGGCGGCGACGTTGCCGGCCCGGCCACCGCCGGCCCGGTACCAGAGTCGGATCCGGGCGCCGGCCGGCGGCACCGCCGCGACCGTCACCGGCCCGCCGGCCGGCCCGTCACCGGCCGGGCGCAGGTCCAGCGCCGGGGCGAAGGTGACCACCCCGGAGCAGCGGTCCACCAGGTAGACCCGGGCCTGCGGGCCGACCCCGGCGAAGCTGTCCACCGGCCGCCACAGCTCGTACGGGGTGCCCTCGTGCTCCCGGGCCGCCGCACCCAACTCCACCGCGCCGGCCGCCACCTCCACCCCGAGCAGCAGGTCCCACGCCTCGGCGGTGCGCGCCAACGGCGCCCGGGCGGCCCGCAGCACCTGCCCCGGCTGGCCGGTGCCGACGCCGAGCAGTTCCGCGTCGACGATGTCGCAGTGGTGGGTGCGCACGGTCACCTCGGCGGCCCCCTCGGGCAGCAGCGCCGGCTCGGTGGTGACGAAGACGACCGGTTTCGGGTCCGCGCCCCGGGCCGCCGCGATCCGGGTGCCCGCCGGGATCCGCACCGCCGCCCGGTCGCCGCCGGTACGCACGAGACGCACGTCGGCCCAGGCCGCCGTGGGCGCGTGCCGGGTCACCCCGAGCAGGTTGAGGAACTGCACGTACGCCTTGTCCGGCAACTGGTTCAGCCGGAAGATCATCACTTCGGTGAGGTGCGCGAACGCCTCCACCAGCGCGATGCCCGGATCGTGCGCGGACAGGTCGGTCCAGCCGGGGCAGGACTGCCGGATCCGCTCCCGGGCCTCGGTGACCAGATCGAGGAAGGTGCGGTCGTCGAGGTGCGGCACGGGCAGCGTCATGACGGGTCCCCCTCGGCGGCAGGGCGGTCGGTGCCGGACGCCGGACGCCGGGCGGCCCGGTCCCCGGCGGCGGTCGGGCCACCGGCCGGGTCGGTGTCGTCGGGGAGCAGGTCGACGGAGAGGATCAGCTGGCCGGGGGAGAGGCTGGCCCGGACCCGGTAGTCCAGTCGGATCACCAGCCGCCACGGGTCGTCCGGGTCGGGGCCGGCGTCCACGTCGATCACCTCGACCCGGGGTTCCCACCGGCGGATCGCCTGCCGGACGTAGTGGATGGCCAGTCCCGCGGTGGTGTCGTCGTTGGGGGCGAAGACCAGCCGGTGCAGCCGTGAGCCGTACCCGGGGCGCATCAGCCGCTCGCCCGGCGTGGTGGACAGCAGCAGGTACAACGCCTGGCGTACCGTCTCGTCGCCGTCGGTCACGGCGAGCCCGCCGGTCGCGGTCGTCGCCAGACCACCGGTGCGGCCGGCGTCGAAGCCGGCCCCGACGAACCGCAACGCCCTCACCGGTCGGCCTCCACCAGACGCTGCCGGGGGTCGTGGACCGTGTGGTGGACCAGGCCCGGCGGGGTGCCGTCGGTGAAGCCGTCCAGGTGCGACAGCACGATCCGGTGCCCGTCGACCCGCAGCCAGTCGCTGTAGCCGACCCGCACCGCGAGGGTCTTCGCGCAGGGTTTGACCGTCGGCCCGTAGTTGGGGCAGGCCACGATGTCGCGCCCCTCGGGGTCGGCGTCGACCAGCACCGGGACCCCGGCGACGGCCAACCAGTGCTGTGACGCCCGGTTGGTGACCCGGCCGTCGTGGTCGCAGGCGACCAGCGAGTTCAGGTGGATCCACCGCATCAGCCACCTCCGGAGTGGGCGCGGGCCAGCGCGCCGGCCTGTTGCCGGGCGGTCGCCGCGTCCTCGGTCGTGTCGGCGTGCAGGAAGTCGACGCTGCGGGCCCGTACCACCATCGCCCGGCCCGGCGCGGAGAGCACCAGGTCGGTCGCGGCGTGCAGGGTGGTCAGCTCGGGGGTCAGCTCCAGGAAGCTGCCGGCGTCGGTGGCCAGCCGCACCGTCCGCGCCGCGTCGTCGACCACGATGGTCTGACCGCTGCCGGTCCGCACCGACCAGCGGCCCGCGCGCCCGTCGGCGACCCCCGTGTCGTACGGCGCGACGACGCCGAACAGCGAGCCCAGCACCACCCCGGAGACCGGTTCACCGCCGGGCAACGCCAGCAGCACGGTGTCGTCCGGGTCGGGCAGCGCCACGATGCCCTTGTCCCGTCCGGCCCCCGGACACAGCACCGCCAGCCAGCCCGCGTCCAGGTCGCCGTAGCCGGGCAGCCGCACCCGTACCCGGCCGCGCTGGTCCGGGTCGTCGACGGAGGTGACGACACCGAGGGTGACCACCGCCCCGCCGGCCGGGACGCGCGTCGGGGAGGGCGGCGGGGCGGTGGAGAACCAGGTGCGGTGGCCGGCGCCGTCGATGGTGTGCACCACCTCGGTGAGCACGTACGCCCCGGACAACTCCTCGGCCACCCCGGTCAGCGTGATCCGCCGACCGGGTCGCAACGCCGGGTCCCCCTCGGCCACCCCCTCGGCGGTGACCAGTGCGGCGACCCGGGCGTCCAGCCCGGCCTGGGCGAGCGCGGCCAACTCGTCGTCGCTGCGACCGGGCTGGTCCACCAGGGTCCGTACGCCGTCCGCGCCGACCACCGCCGGGTCGGGCCGCAGCGGCACCCGTCGACCGGTCCGCGCGGTGTCGACCTGCTGACCGAGCGGCTCGGCCCGCTGCGGGTGCCAGCCCAGGGCGGCGCTGCCCCCGGCGGCCCGGTCCAGGTTGGTGGCCAACCGCACCGAGTGCAGCGACCGGCCCAGCGCCAACGGCAGCGGCTCACCGTGCCCGTCCAGGGTGACCAGGCGGACCCGGTCGCCGTCGGCGGCCAGGTGCAGGCCGGCCCGGCCGGCCACCTCCAGCAGCAGCTCCAGGTCGCTGTGCCGGTGTTGGAGCAGCCGCTCCAGGCGCGGCCCGTCGGCGTCGGCGTCGACGTCGAGCCCGACCTCGGCGCACAGCTCACGGGCCAGGTCGGCGGCGGTGACCGCCTCGAAGACCCGCAGCTGCTGCCGCTTGCGCAGCCGGTGCAGCAGGTCGTAGCCGCGCAACCGGAACAGGGCGGTGCCGTCGGCGGCGTACTCCACCTCGACGCAGGTGACCTCGCCGGTGAACAGCCGTTCCCCGGCGAGCCGGACGTCGAGGGTGGCGCCGGTCGGCACCACCGGGCCGGGGCCGGGACCCCGCGCGACCGGGCCGGGGTCGGCCGCGTACACCACCTCGCACTGGGTGGGCTGGTCGAGCCGGGCGGCGACCCGTACCGACCGGATGCGGTGGGCCGGTGTCCCGTCCAGCGGCACCCCGTCGAGGAGGATCGACGGCCGGGCGCTCACCGGACACCTCCGTCGATGCCGGCCGGACCCGGGCCGGCGAACAGGTCCCCGCCGCGCCACGGTCCCGTGCCGGCCAGCAGGCCCGCGCCGGTCAGCAGGCCCAGGGCGGCCACCGCGCCGGTGCCGGTGGTGGGGTCGGTACCGGTGGTGGTGCCGGTGCCGGTCGGCGGGGGTACGGCGAGGGCGGTGCCGGCCGGCACGGCGAACGGGTCGGTGATCCGGTTGTGTTCGGCGAGCAGCCGCCAGCGCAGCGGCGAGCCGAGCGCGTCGTGGGCGAGCAGGTCGAAGCGGACGCCGGAGTAGCCGGGGGCGGCCGAGCCGTCCCCGGTGGCCACCACCGCCTGTCCCACCCCGACGGCGGGGGTCGACGCGGCGGCCAGCTCCTCGGCGAAGCCCTGCTGCGCCTCGTCGGCCGACTCGGCCACCCGCAGCAGCTTCAACCGCAGCCAGGAGCGGCGCGGTGAGCCGGTGCGGGTGAACACGTCGAACCGTTCGGCGACGGCCACCACCACCCCGGGCACGTTCCACGTCTTGCCCCAGACCAGCCGGACCAGCGGTGGACGCTGCCAGCCGTGCGCCACGGCCGAGTTCTCGGCCAGCATCCACAGCGGCCGGGTCAGCATCCGGACGTCCTCGGGCGGGGTCGGTCCCTCCACCAGGTCGGTGTCGAAGAGCAGGTCCAGCACGAGTTCGGTGCGCCCGCCGCCGGTGAAGACCAGCGGGTCGTCGGCCAGCCCGACGCCGGTGAGCTGCCCGTCCGCGCTGCCCCGGGGGCGTACCCCGGCGACCCGGGTGACCTGCACGGTCTGCGGGTTGAGCAGGCAGTCGATCCGGACCCCGGACTCGTCGACCAGGAACGCCACCCGTTCCATCACCACCCCCGCTGTTCGGCGTCGAGCCGGCCGCACCGGACGTCGTCGAGCCCGGCCACCAGCGGCGTACGCCATCCGCCGTCGTCGGGCAGCGCCGGCCACGGACCGGCCACCGCCCCCGCCGGTACGCCCGCCCACGCCGTCCCGTCGCTGCGACAGGTGTCCCGCGCACCGGTCGCCGAGACCGTGCCGGCCGGGACGGTGGGCTCGTCGGGCAGGGCCGGCCACGGGTCGTCGGGCGGGGTCGGCTCGCCGGTCGGCCAGCGGCTCCCGTCGTCCGGCCGGAGATCGTCGGCGTACCGGGGCGGACGGCCGCTGCCGGCGTCCCGCCCCGGCGGTGGCGTCCCGCCGAGCCGCCACCCGTCATCCGCGCGGGCACGCCACCCGCCGCGCCCACCGGCCCGCCATCTGTCGTCCGCGTCGGCCCGCCATCTGTCGTCCGCGTCGGCCCGCCATCTGTCGTCCGCGCCGGGGGATGTGGGGTCGGTCGGTTCCCGTCCGGACGTCCGTCCCGGCGGGGCGCCGCCGGGGTGGGTCGTCGGGTCGGGGGCGATCCGCAGCACCGGGGGTGTCGCGCCCGAGCGCCGGGTCGCCGCAGCGGCGGCGCGGCCGTCCGACGGCCCGGCCGGGTGGGGACCGGCGGCGTCACCGCCGACGGGGCCGGTACTTCCGCCGGGCCCGTCGATCCGCGCGCCGGGTCCGGTCGCCGGGGAACCGGCCGGGCCGCCGGGCGTCCGCCGGCCCGGGCCGGTGTCCGTCGGGCCGCCCGGGTCCACCATCCATGGTGGTCGGCCACCTGACGGCCCGGGGCGTCCCGGCGGCACCGGCTCGGCGGTACCCGTCTCCGGCCCGGCGGCACCCGTCTCCGGCGCGGCGGCGGCACCCGCCCCCGGTGCTCCGCCGGGGCCGCCCCACCGGGTCCCGTCGGCCCGGTTGGGGACCGTTTCCCGGGTTCCGCCGGGGCCCGGCTGCGGTGGGCCGTCGGGCGGCGGTGCGAAGCCCGGACCCGCCGGGACGACCGGCGGGCCCGCTGCGGCCGGCCGCCCGGCCGGCCCCGGTCCAGGGCGCTGCCCGGCCCCGGCCGGACCGGTCGGTCCTGACACGCCGGGTCTGGCCGACCGGTGGGGCCAGCCGGACCCGGCCGCCCCGCGCAGTCGGGACCAGAGCGAACCCGCGCGGCCGGAGCGGGCCGTCGCCGTAGGTTCACGGCGGTCCGGAGCCGTCGGGTACGACCGTGGCGTCGGCTGCGCGGTCCGCCACCCCGGCCGGCCGGTGGCCGGCTGGTCGACCCCCGTCCGGGCGGGGCGGTCGGGCCGGCTGCGACCGGTGGGGCGTCGGGCCCGGTGGTTCCGTAGGGGTCGGTGGTTCCGTAGCGGTCGTCGGGCCCGGTGGTTCCGGTCGGCGCGGGTGGCCGGTCGACCGGCGGGGAGCCGGGCCGGGAGGGGTGCGCAGGGTGCCCGGCGGCTGCCGGGGCGGACCGCCCGGGTACCCCCGGGAGGGCTGCCTGCCCGGGACCGGCGGTCGGCGGCGGACCCGGCGGGAGGTCGTCGCCCGGCCCGACCAGGTCGTGCAGCAGGCCGGGGGCGTGCGCGGCGACCACCCGCAGCCAGTGCTCCGGCGGCTGCCCCGGCCGCCGCAGTGGGGACGCTGCCGGATCGACCGGTTCGGACCGCCGTGCGGGCGGGGCGAGCACCGGACCGGCGAACGGCGTGGCCGGTGCCGCTAAGTGTCCGGCTGGGTCCGGGACCGGCGCGGTCGGGCCGGCGGCCGGGTCCACCGCGTCGGCGGCGGCCCGCAGCCGGGCGGCCAGCCAGTTACGCGGTCGTGGGCGCGGTGGCACCGCCGGCCTCCAGTTCCAGCCCCTCGTACGCGAGGGTCAGCGCCACGATGGCGATCTCCTGGGACAGGGTGTGCAGGTGTGCGCCGCGCCACCGCATCGGCCACGCGTTGATCAGGTTCCAGCGCAGCACCTCGGCGGTGCCGGCGGCGTCCAGCAGCACCACCGACACGTTGCGGCGGCTCACCGTCCCGGTCGCCGCGCTGTGCACCCAGTCCCACAGCTCGCGGGACGGGGTCAGTCCGAAGTGCAGGGTCACCGGCGCATAGTCGACCTGCCCCGGTACCGACCGGATCCGGTCGTTGCCGGCCTCCCGGTAGGCCAGCCGGCCGATGGTCAGCTCCAGGCCGCTGACCTCGGTGAAGTGCCCGTTGGTGACGCCGTTGATGAGCAGTTTGAAGTTGTACGCCCGGTACGGGTCGACCGGGGCGCCCGGCTGTGGCGTGGCCGTGGTCGGCATGTCAGCCTCCGATCGTCTCGGTCTCGGTGCCGCCGGCCCACTGGCTCAGCTTGAACACCACGAACTCCGCCGGTTTGACCACCGCGATGCCGATGTGCGCGACCACCATCCCGGCGTCGCGGACGTCGACCGGGTTGGTCTCCTCGTCGCACTTGACGAAGAACGCCTCCTCCGGGGTACGCCCCAGCAGCGCCCCGTCACGCCACACCCGGGTCAGGAACGCGCCGATGTCGCGGCGGATGGACCGCCACAGCGAGTAGTCGTTGGGCTCGAACACCATCCACCGGGTGCCGTTGGCGATGGCCTGCTCGATGGAGATCGACAGCCGGCGGACGTTGAGGTAACGCCACTCGCTGGCCTCGGCGGCCAGGGTCCGGGCCCCCCACACCCGGATGCCCTCCCCGGCGAAGTACCTGATGACGTTGACCCCCTTGGGGTTGAGCACGTCGTGTTCCGAGCGGGTGACCAGGTACTCCAGGTCGACGGCGCCGCGTACCGGCTCGTTGGCGGGGCCTTGTGGACGCCGCGCAACCCGTCGGTGCGGGCCCAGATGCCCGCCATGTGCCCGCTCGGCGGGGTGAGCACCAGCTCGCCGGTGAGCGGGTCACGCACCCGCAGCCAGGGGAAGTAGAACGCGCCGTAGTCGGACTGCCGGGCCCGGTGGGCGGTTCCGGCCGGCCCGTCGCCCGACGTCGCCGCGTCACCACTCCTGCCGTCGGCGGGTTTGCCGTCGGCGGGTTTGCCGTCGGTGGGTTTGCCGGTGGTGGGGCGAGGGCCGGGGGTGGCCACCCGGGTCAGCGTCGAGATGTCCTCGATGCCGGGCGGCGGGTCGCAGATCGCCACCATGGTGCGCAGCCGCTCGGCCATGCTCAGCAGCGCGTCGTGCGACACCGGGTCGTGGAAGCCGGGCGCGGCGAGGATGGCCACCTCGTCGATCGCCTCCACCAGTTGCAGCCCGGTGCGACGCTGTCCGGAGCCGGTGAGCTGGCCGCCCGCGCCGACGTTGACCACCCAGCAGCGGCTGCCGCCGTTGTCGAGGAAGCCGAAGACCGCGCGGGCCAGCGGGGTGCTCTCCAGGTCGTCGCCGTCGGCGTACAGGCGCAGGAACTCCGACCAGCTGTTGACCGCCAGCGCCCGGTCGACGTGGGCCGTGCGGTTCGGCGCGACCCCGACGAACGCGGCGGTGGCCATGCCGACCGGCCCGATCGGCCGGGCGCCGCTGGGTACCTCCTCGACATAGATGCCGGGGGAGAAGTATTGGGGCATCGGTCCTCCTGTACGCGGGCGGTCCGGGTCAGCGGGCCGGGGGTTCGCAGACGATGACGAGGTCCGCGTCGGCCGGGTCGACCTCGGCGGTGAGGGTGCGGCCCCGGCCGACCAGGCGCAGCCGGACCGGTCGTCCGGGGTGCTCCGGGTCGTGCGGGACCCCGGCGATCCGGAACCGACCGCCCGCGTCGGTGTGGGTGGCGTACGGGGTGCCGACCAGTTCCACCCGCAGCGCCGCCAACGGCTGCTGCTGCGGGCCGACCACCCGGCCGGCCAGGTCCCGCAGGGCCAGCCGGTGCAACCGCAGCGGGTGCAGCACCGGTGGTGCGACCGGCGACGCGGCTGTCACCTGGGCCGGCACGTCGACCAGCAGCGCCGGGCGGGGGGTGACGCCCAGGGTCACCCACAGCGCCGGGTCGCCGGCCTCCAGGACCAGTTCCGGTTCGCCCGCCTCGGCGGCGGCGGTCAGGACCCGGTCCAACCCGGCCAGCGCCGTCGGACCGGCGGCGCTGACCAGGTAGCGGATCGTGAACCGGTACGGTTCCCGGGTGCCGGTGCCCCGGGTCTGCCGGGCCGGCCGCAGGGCCAGCGGCCACAGGGTCAACCCGGTGCCGCCGTCGGTGGGCGGGCCGATCGGGACGTCCTCGCCGGCCACCCCGGCCAGCCAGGCCGCCAGCGCGGCGGTGGCCGCCTCGACCGGTCCCCGCCCGTCGCCGGTCATCGCGGCGGCGTCCCCTGGATGCGGTACGCGATGGCCTCGTTCCACACGTGCGGGTAGACGCCGATCTCGAAGTACCGGGTGAACCGGTTGATCGGGGCGTTGGTGTGGTCGTGCCAGAGCAGCCACACCGGGGCGACGGTGAACAGGACGTAGTTTCCGACGACCAGCGGCAGGTAGAGCGGCCCGAGCAGCCGGGCCTGGAAGATGTGCACGTCCTCGTGGCGTTGGATGCCGGGGCCGGACCCGGCGCAGACGGTGCCGATGGTGGTGGCGTAGCGCGGGGACACCCCCTCGACCAGGTTGACCCGGCAGCTGTGCTGCGAGGTGGGCCGGTCCAGCGAGTGGCCGAAGACCAGGTGCAGGGCGAGGTAGAGCGCCCCGACGGCGGTGTTCGGCAAGCTCCAGGTGTGGTCGACGACGAAGAGCAGCACGCCCCGGGCGTCCGGGCCGTACACCCGGGCGGCGGCGACCGACCAGCCGAACGGGACGCCGACGAGCAGGCCGACGACCGCCCCGACGAGCAGGCCGACCGGTCCGCCGGTGAGGACCCCGAGCGTCGCCCCGCACAGGACGTGGACGGCGGCGCTGACGATTCCGAAGATCATGACGCGCCTCCGCTCAGACCCAGGAACGGACGAAGCGGGGCTCGCGCCCCTGGGCGAGCTGGCCGGCCGACGCCTGGGTCGGCTGCCGGTTGCCGGGCGGCAGCTGGTTGACGCCCAGCGCGGCGGAGAAGATGACCAGGCCGTTGAAGAACGCGATCAGCCACTTCTCGCCGCCGGCCCCGGTGGCGAACGCCGCGGTGGCGTACGACAGGGTCAGCGCGACGCCCAGGGCGATCCACTTGCGGGCCTTGTCGCTGTTCGGGCCGATCAGTCCGCCGACGACGTTGGCGGTGAGCAGGGTGGCGGCGCTGGCGCCGGCCACACTGCCGAGAGCGGCCCAGGTGAAGAGATCGTTCACGGCGATCTCCCTTCGAGTGGTGCGGGGAGGGTAGGTGCGGGTGGTGAGGTGCGACGGCCGGTGGGGCGGGCCGCCCGGGTGCCGTGGTGGTGCGCCGGGGTCAGACCGGCCCCGGACGATCGGTCGGTGCGGCCCCGCCCGTGGTGCCGGTCGGGCCCGGCGGGGTGGACGGGACGGTGGTGGCACGGGCGCGGCGGCGCAGCAGCACGGTGACCACCCCACCGGCCAGCAGCAGGAGCAGGACCGCACCGGCCACCAGCAGCCAGGGGAAGGAACCCGGGTCGTCGTCGCCGGCGGCGGCGACCGGGGTGGCCGACGGGGTCGGCCGGGGCGGGGCCTCGGCGATCGCCCGTAGCTCGGCCGGCTTGGGCTGGTTGGCCACGACCTTCCAGCTGACCGAGCGCCCGCTGAGGGTGCCGTTGGTGTCGATCACCCGCCCGGGAAAGGTCACGGATATCTCGAACGACATCAGCTGCATGAACGCCTGCTGGTTCTGTGGATTCTGCTCGGCCACTTTTCCGCCGTATTTCTTGGGATCGAGCGGCAGGCTGAAACGATAGAGATCACCGTCGCGGACAAGATTCACACTCTCGCTGGTGAAATCCTTCAACGGGGTGTGCCGATAGGTGATCTGCGCGCCGTAGTAACGCTCGTCCTGGTAGACGGTCTCCTCGCCGACGGGGAGGCTGGGAATGTTCTCCCGCAGTTCGGCGTAGGCCACCGCGATGTTCTTGTTGCGGTTGCTGAGCACGGACCTGTCCGCGGTCAACAGGAGTTGCCCGTCGATGGTGTCGTCGGCGTTGACGGTCAGGCCGAGGTTGAGTTGCATGCAGCCGGCGAGCGACGCCACCAGGGCGAGGCACGCCACCGCCCGTACCGCCCGGCCGCGCCAGAGTCCGGTTGTCATGGTCACATTGTGTGTGATCCACTTCACAGTCGGCAGTCCTAGATCGGTCATCCGCCTGTCTCCGATCTTACCGGAACGCCCAACTGTTCGGACAGTACGGAAATGGTGAAAGGCAGATATCCTGGACGGTTGACCACCATTGTCGACACTATCCGCTCCGTTTCCGCGCGCACCGGATCCGCATCGAACCCCGACGGCACCAACCCGAAACAACCGACCCTCCCACTCCCACTCCCACTCCCACCCCCTACCCCCGTCCCCGCCCCCTTGGGTCCGTACCCCGCTTGGTGATCAAGAGGTTTGCGTCAGAAAATCCTCGGCAGGTGACGCAAACCTCTTGATCACCGGGGAAAGCCGGGGGCGGGGGCGTTGAGTGGGAGGGGTGGGGGGTGGGGTGGGGGTGGGGGCGTCGGGGCAGTGGGCTGCGGTAAGGGGCACATCGTGCTTGTGGCCGTGACGAAACCGGTGTGAGATCTCCGGTGAGGACCGTCGTGCCCACCCCGGGGACGGCCCCCGGCCGAAGGGACCGCACTGCCGTGAACGCCGCCACCGAGCCCCGTACCGTCGCGCCCCGGGTGGTGCGGGCCGCCCGTACCGGAGTCGCGGTGGTCTTCGCCCTCAACGGCCTCGCCGTGGCCAGCTGGTTCTCCCGGGTCCCGGCGGTCCGCGACGCGCTCGGCCTCAGCGCCGGCCGGCTCGGCCTGCTGCTGCTGGCCATGTCCGGCGGCGCGGTGCTGGCGCTGACCAGCGCCGGCCTGGTGACCCAGCGGCTCGGCCCGGCCCGCACCGTCGTCGCCTCCACCGTGCTGGTCGCGGTCGGGCTGGCCGGGGTGGGCGTCGCCACCCCGCTCGGCTCGCTGCCCGGCGTCGCGGTCGGCCTGTTCGCCCTCGGCTACGGCTCCGGCACCTGCGACGTGGGCATGAACGTCGAGGGCGCGGCGGTGGAGAAACGGCTGGGCCGCACCATCCTGCCCCGCTTCCACGCCGCCTGGAGCCTCGGCTCGGTGGCCGGTGCCGGGCTGGGCGCGGGTGCGGCCCGGCTCGGTGTGCCGATCACCGTCCACCTGGCGGTGCTGGCGGCGGTGGTGCTCGGCGGCACCCTGCTCGGGGCGCGGAACTTCCTGCCCGCCCTGCCCGCCTCCACCGCGGACGGTGCCGCGTCGGCCCGCCGGGGTGGCCTGCTCGCGGCCTGGCGGGAGCCGCGCACCCTGCTCATCGGCGCACTGGTGCTGGTGATGGCGTTCACCGAGGGCAGCGCCAACGACTGGCTGGCGGTCGCCTTCGTCGACGGCTACGGGGTCAGCGAGGCCGCCGGGGCAGCCGTCTTCGGGGTCTTCGTCGCCGGCATGACCATCGGCCGGACCGTCGGCACCGTGGCCATCGACCGCTGGGGCCGGGTGCCGGTGCTGATCGGCACGATCCTGCTGGCCGCCGCCGGCTCGCTGCTGGCGGTGCTGGCCGGCTCCGGCCCGCTGGCCGTCGTCGGGGTGGTCCTCTGGGGGCTCGGCGCGTCGCTCGGCTTCCCGGTCGGGATGAGCGCCGCCGCCGACGACGAGGAGCACGCCCCCGCCCGGGTCAGCGTCGTCGCGGTGATCGGTTACACGTCGTTCCTGGCCAGCCCGCCGCTGCTGGGCCTGCTCGGTGACCACGTCGGCATCCTGCATGCCCTGCTGGTGGTGCCGGTGCTGCTGATCCCGACGCTGGCCCTGGTGCCGGCGACTCGTCCACCGGCCGGCGTCGGGCCGTCGGAACACACCGCCCCAGTACAGAAAAACTAACAGTTCCCGGCCCGCACCGGTATCGGGTGCGCGGCCGTTACGCCGGGTCGTCGCCGCTGGCTAGGGTCGCCGGATGCCAACTGAGATCACCGCCGCAGCGGCGGGCCGCTGGACCCTGGGCGACCGCACCGTGCACCGGATGGGCTTCGGCTCGATGCGGCTCACCGCCCACCCCGACCGGGACCGGGCGCTGCGCGTCCTGCGCCGGGCCGTCGAACTGGGCGTCGACCACATCGACACCGCCGCGTTCTACGTCTCGCCGGGCGGCACCCTGAAGGTCGGCACCGGCCCCGCCCGGTACGCCACCGAACTGATCCGTGCCGCCCTCGCCCCGTACCCGGAAGGGCTGGTCATCGTCACCAAGGTCGGCTTCCGGGCCGACCCGACGACCGGCACGCGCGAGGAGGCCAGCCCGGCGCAGCTGCGCGCCCAGGTTGAGGAGAACCTGCGTCGGCTCGGCCGCGACCACCTCGACCTGGTCAACCTGCGGATCGTCAAGCGGCCCGCGCCGGACTCCGTGGCCGAACGCTTCGGTGCGCTGGCCGAGCTGCGCGACGCCGGTCTGATCCGGCACCTGGGCCTGTCCAACGTCCGCGTCGACCACCTCGACGAGGCGCAGACCATCGCCCCGGTGGTCTGCGTGCAGAACAACTACGCCCTGGACAACCGCGGCGACCAGGACGCCATGGTCCGCGAGTGCGGTGCCCGGGGGATCGCCTACGTGCCGTTCTTCTCCCTGACCGGCGTCAACCGCGAAGGCGGGGCACGTACCGACCACGACGCGGCCGTACGCGCCGTCGCCCGCGCCCACGACGCCACCCCGCAGCAGGTACGCCTCGCCTGGACGCTGCACCAGGGCCCGCACGTGCTGGCCATCCCCGGTACCGGTGACCCGGCCCACCTCGCCGAGAACGTCGCAGCCGCCGCGCTGCGACTCACCCCCGACGAGCTGGCCGCCCTGGGCTGAACGGTCCCGGGCGTGGCGCGTACGCCCTGGGGCGTCGAGGTCTGCCCCGTCCAGCCGGTTGTCACCGGGCTCGCAGCGCCCTGCCAGGCAGGGGTGTTCCACTGGAGGGACGCCGAGGAGAGGACGGGCAGATGGGCTGGTTCAGCCGACGGACCCGGGCTGACGAGGGCATCCCGACCAAGCTCGATCGGGAGGCCACCCGGGACGACCTGACCGCGTTGGCGGACTTCGTGGCCGCCCACCGGGGGGTGGAGTTCTATCTCGAACCCGAGACGACCGCCACCGACACCACAGTGGTGGCGATCGCGCACGACGGGGAGTGGATCCGCCGCCGCACCGGCTCCCCACGTACGGCGGCGAAGCTGGCCCACCGGCACGCGGTGCCCCTCTACGAGGCGGCGAAGACCGGATACCCGGAGCGGATGCGGGCCTGGAACCGGACCCACCCCGAGCGTCGCCTCCGTTGACCCCTCAGCCGCTGCGTAGAGGGTGGCCAGGGGTCTGCGGGGTGGGTGTCTGTGGGGGCGGGCCGTGGGGTGCGGCCGTGGTGGTGGGCGCGGCCGTTGGCCGCGCCGGCGGCTGCGGGCCAGGGGTGTGTGGGTATGTCGTCGCGGGCCCTTTCGAGCTGATGACGGTGACGGATCGGTCCCCCCGGGTGGGACGGCCCGGCCCGACGCCCGTCCGGTCGGGTCGGACCGTGCCGACCCCGAGTCGTTGACGTCATCAGCTCGACAGGGTGCGAGAGAGGTGTTCCGACCGCCAGGGACGGTCGGTCCCGGGACGGTCGGTCCCGGGACGGTCGGTCCCGGGATGGGTGCCTCGATCGGCTCCGCACCGGCTGGTGGCGGCCGGCGGACCTCCCTCAGGCGGGTTGCGGGTCGCCTCGGAGGATCTGCGGGTGCGCCGCACGGGGCGGCTGCGGGTCGGCCGTCGGGCGGGGCCGGACCCACCCGTGGGATGCGCGGGGCGGGCGGCTGCCGGCCTCGCCACAGGGGTCGATCGGTGCCGTCGCGGGGCCGGTGGCCACCGTTGACCTCGGGGTGAGGAGTATGGCAGCATTCGCGGCCTGACGGCAGTGAAGGAAGTCGGTGCGATTCCGACGCGGTCCCGCCACTGTCACCGGGGAGCGATCCCCCCTCGTGAGTCACGACCGTGCGTGCACGGTTGGAAGGCCGGGGGTGAGCGTCGATCCGGGAGCCAGGATACTTCGGCCGTCGGAGAACCCCAGGGCGTGGACACCCGAGGAGGACCCGATGACGCACAGCGTCACTGCCGACCCCATCACGGTCGGTGATTTCTGCATCACCGTCGAGCCCGCGCCGCCGCGTGCTCCCACCTCTCCCACCGTCGCCGGCCGCCGCCGGGGCGGTCGGCCTGCCACGTACCGCTGACGGCCGGTCCGGGTACCCCGCCGCAGGCGGGTGCGTCGTACCTCCGCCGCCGCTGACCGGCGTCCCTCCCGCCCCGCTCGGCCCGGCCCTGTGGTCGAGCCGGACGTCACTCTCCGGAGCCGAACGTGCGCATCCTGCTGCTGTCCACCGCCGACACCGATCTGCTCGCCGCCCGGGCCAGCGCCGCCGACTACCGGCTCGCCAACCCCACCCGGGTCGACGTGGACGCCGTGCCGGCCCTGCTCGACGGGGTCGACCTGGCCGTCGTACGGCTGCTCGGTGGTCGGCAGGCGTGGCCGGACGGCCTCGCGGCGGTGCTCGGCTCCGGCGTCCCCACGATCGTGCTCGGCGGCGAGGCGGTGCCCGACGCGGAGCTGATGGCGGCCTCCACGGTGACCTCCGGGGTGGCCACCGAAGCCCTGTCCTACCTGGTCGAGGGGGGTGCGGCAAACCTCGCCCAGCTGGCCCGGTTCCTGTCCGACACGGTCCTGCTCACCGGTGAGGGCTTCGACCCGCCCACCCCCACCCCGCCGTACGGCATTCTCGACCGTCGACCCCCGACCGCCCCGGTCGACCCGACCGCCCCGGTCGACCCGACCGCCCCGGTCGACCCGATCGACCCGGCGGAACCGGCGGCCGGGCCGGACGGGCGGCGGGCGGACGGCGACGGGCGGCCCACGGTGGGCATCGTGTTCTACCGGGCGCACGCGCTGGCCGGCAACACCGACTTCGTGCACACCCTGGCCGACGCGGTCGACGCGGCCGGGGGGAACCCGCTGCCGATCTACTGCGGATCGCTGCGCGGGCTCACCCCCGGTGCCGGGCCGCTGGACCTCTTCGCCCGCTGCGACGCGCTCGTCGTCACCGTCCTCGCCGCCGGGGGGACGGTCGCCGCCGACGCCTCCGGTGGCGGCGACGAGGACGCCTGGGACGTCGGCGCGCTCGCCGCCCTCGACGTGCCGGTGATCCAGGCGCTCTGCCTCACCAGCACCCGGGACCAGTGGGCCGGCAGCGACGCCGGACTGTCCCCGTTGGACGCGGCGATGCAGGTGGCGATCCCCGAGTTCGACGGCCGGATCGTCACCGTGCCGTTCTCGTTCAAACGCATCGACGCCGACGGGCTGTCGGTCTACGCCGCCGACGCCGAGCGGGCCGCCCGGGTCGCCGGGATCGCCGTCCGACAGGCCCGGCTGCGGCACCTGCCCCCCGCCGACAGGCGGCTGGCGATCGTGCTCAGCTCCTACCCGACGAAGCACTCCCGGGTCGGCAACGCCGTCGGCCTGGACACCCCCGCCTCGGCGGTACGCCTGCTCGCCGCCCTCGCCGCCGCCGGATACCACCTCGGTGACGCGCCCCCGCCCACCGACGGGGACGCCCTGATCCACGCACTGATCGCCGCCGGTGGTCACGACGTCGAGTGGCTCACCCCGCAACAGTTGTCCGCCGCCGAGGCCCGGGTGCCGGGGGAGACCTACCGGCGCTGGTTCGACCAGGTGCCGGCCGACCTGCGGGACCGGATGCGGGAACACTGGGGTGAGCCACCCGGCCAGCTCTACACCGACGACGGTGACATCGTCCTGGCCGGGCTGCGGTTCGGCAACGTCACCCTGCTGATCCAGCCGCCGCGCGGCTTCGGTGAGAACCCGATCGCCATCTACCACGACCCCGACCTGCCACCCAGCCACCACTACCTCGCCGCGTACCGGTGGCTGGCCGCGCCGGTCGCCGACGGCGGCTTCGGTGCCGACGCGGTGGTGCACCTCGGCAAACACGGCACCCTGGAATGGCTGCCCGGCAAGGGCCTCGGCCTGGCCGCCGACTGCGCCCCCGACGCCGTCCTCGGCGACCTGCCGCTGGTCTACCCGTTCATCGTCAACGACCCCGGCGAGGGCACCCAGGCCAAGCGGCGGGCGCACGCCGTCGTCGTCGACCACCTGGTGCCCCCGATGGCCCGCGCCGAGGCCTACGGCGACCTGGCGAAACTCGAACAACTGCTGGACGAGTACGCCACCGTGCAGGCCCTCGACCCGGCGAAGGTGCCGGTGGTCCGGGGGCAGATCTGGGAGCTGGTGCGCGTCGCCGAACTGCACCACGACCTGCACACCGAGGCGATGCCCGACGCCGACGACTTCGACGACTTCGTGCTGCACCTCGACGGTTACCTGTGCGAGGTCAAGGACGTGCAGATCCGCGACGGGCTGCACATCCTGGCCGAGGTGCCCACCGGTGAGCCCCGGGTGAACCTCGTCCTCGCCGTGCTGCGCGCCCCCCAGGTGTGGGGCGGCGCCCAGGCCCTGCCCGGCCTGCGTCAGGCCCTCGCCGCCAGCTATGACCTCGACGAGCAGGCGCTGCTCGCCGAGCCCGGGGCGCGGGTGGCGGTGCCGGCGGCGCTGACCGACGTCGTCGACGGGCCGTCGGTCACCGCCGCCGACGCGGTGGACCTGATCGAAGGGCTGGCCCGGCGGCTCGTCCTCGGCATGGAGACCCTCGGTTGGGACCCCGCCCGGGTCGACGAGGTGGTCACCGAGGTGACCGGTGGGTCCTGCCCCGACGCCGCCGAGGTGCTGCGGTTCGCCGCCCGCGAGGTGGTGCCCCGGCTGGACCGCACCACCGACGAGATCACCCACACCCTCGGCGCGCTCGACGGCCGGTTCGTGCCCCCCGGTCCGTCCGGGTCGCCCACCCGGGGGCTGGTCAACGTGCTGCCCACGGGCCGCAACTTCTACTCCGTCGACCCGAAGGCGATCCCCAGCCGCAACGCCTGGGACGTCGGGGTCGCGCTGGCCGACTCGCTACTCGCCCGCTACCTCGCCGACACCGGCGAGTACCCGCGGTCGGTCGGGCTGACCGTGTGGGGCACCAGCGCCATGCGTACCCAGGGTGACGACATCGCCGAGGTGCTGGCCCTGCTCGGCTGCCGGCCGGTGTGGGACGACCGGTCGCGGCGGGTCACCGGCGTCGAGGTGGTGCCGGTGGCGGAACTGGGCCGGCCCCGGGTCGACGTCACGGTCCGCATCTCGGGCTTCTTCCGGGACGCGTTCCCGCACGTCGTCGCCCTCCTCGACGACGCGGTACGGCTGGTCGCCGCCCTCGACGAGCCGGCCGGGGACAACTACCTGCGCGCGCACGTGGCCGCCGACCTCGCCACCCACGGCGACGAGCGGCGGGCCACCGCCCGGATCTTCGGCTCCAAGCCCGGGGCGTACGGGGCGGGGCTGCTGCCGCTGATCGACGCCCGGAACTGGCGCACCGACGCCGACCTGGCCGAGGTGTACGCCGTCTGGGGTGGCTACGCCTACGGCCGGGGCCTGGACGGGCGGGAGGCGCGGGCCGACATGGAACGGTCCTTCGCCCGGATCGCGGTGGCGGCCAAGAACCAGGACACCCGCGAGCACGACATCGTCGACTCCGACGACTATTTCCAGTACCACGGTGGGATGGTGGCGATGGTGCGGCACCTGACCGGGGCCGCCCCGGCCGCCTATGTGGGCGACTCGGCGATGCCGCACGACGTGCGCACCCGCACCCTCGGCGAGGAGACCCGGCGGGTGTTCCGGGCCCGGGTGGTCAACCCGAAGTGGATCGCCGCGATGCGCCGGCACGGCTACAAGGGCGCGTTCGAGCTGGCCGCCACCGTGGACTACCTGTTCGGCTACGACGCCACCGCCGGTGTCGTCGACGACTGGATGTACGAGCGCCTCGCCGAGGCGTACCTGTTCGACGGGGAGACCCGGGAGTTCCTGGAACGGTCCAACCCGTGGGCGCTGCGCGGCATCACCGAGCGGTTGCTGGAGGCCGCCGACCGGGGCCTGTGGGCCGCGCCGGAGCCCGCCACCCTGGACCGGCTGCGGGAGACGTACCTGGCCACCGAGGGCGACCTGGAGGAAAAGCAGTGAGCGCGAGGAGTGAGCCGGGTTTGCGAGCCCCGCAGTCGCGATCGGAGGTCAGCTCTGTGAGCGCGAGGAGTGAGCCGGGTTTGCGAGCCCCGCAGTCGCGAGCCGGAGCAGCACAGTGAGCGGGTTTCCCTTCTCGGCCGTGCTCGGGATGGACGACATGCGGTTGGCGTTGCTGCTCAACGCGGTCAGCCCGGCGATCGGCGGGGTGCTGGTGCGGGGCGAGAAGGGCACCGCCAAGTCGACCGCCGTGCGGGCCCTGGCCGCGCTGCTCCCGCCGGTGGACCGGGTCGCCGGGTGCCGGTTCGGCTGCGACCCGGCTGCCCCGGATCCGACCTGCCCGGACGGTCCGCACCCGGGCGTCGCCGGGCACGAGGACCCGGCCGCCGCGTCGGTCGAGAGCCGTCCGGCCCGGCTGGTGGAGTTGCCGGTCGGTGCCGCCGAGGACCGGGTGGTCGGCTCGTTGGACCTGGAGAAGGCCCTCGCCGAGGGGGTACGCGCCTTCGAGCCGGGCCTGCTCGCCGCCGCCCACCGGGGGGTGCTCTATGTCGACGAGGTGAACCTGCTCCACGATCACCTGGTCGACCTGCTGCTGGACGCCGCCGCGATGGGCCGTTGCCACGTCGAGCGGGAGGGTGTCTCGGTCAGCCACGCCGCCCGGTTCCTGCTGGTGGGCACGATGAACCCGGAGGAGGGTGAGCTGCGTCCGCAGTTGCTCGACCGGTTCGGGCTGACCGTCGAGGTGGCGGCCAGCCGGGACCCGGTCGTCCGGGTGGAGGTGGTGCGCCGCCGGCTCGCCGCCGACGCCGACCCGGCCGGGTTCGCCGCCCGCTGGGCCGCCGCCGACGCCGAGGTGGCCGCCCGGGTGGCTGCCGCCCGGGGGCGGCTCGACGCGGTGCTGCTGCCTGACGCCGCGTTGCGGCAGATCGCCGAGGTCTGCGCCGCGTTCGACGTGGACGGGATGCGCGCCGACATCGTCACCGCCCGGACCGCCGTGGCACACGCCGCCTGGCAGGGGCGGGACCGGGTGACCGCCGACGACGTGCGGGTCGCCGCCCGGTTGGCCCTGCCGCACCGGCGTCGTCGTGACCCGTTCGACACCCCCGGCCTGGACGAGAAACGCCTCGACGAGGCGTTGCAGCGGGCCCGCGACGAGCACCCCGACGACGATCCGCCGGATACCGGCCCGGCCGGTCCGGGTGACCCCGGCGGCCCGGACGGCGGTGGGCCGGGCGGCCCTTCGACGGGTGGCCCCGGCGGCGGGTCCGGTCCACAGCCACCCGACGACGCCGGTGGGCCGCAGGATGCCACCGGTGGGCCGCAGGACGCTGGTGGTCCGCTGGGCCACGACGACCACCCGCGCGCCCGGACCGGTCCGGCCTCCCCACAGTCCGGGGACGACCGGTGGCCGGACCGCATCGACGACGGCGGACCGGACGGCGACGACGGGCCGGACACCGGACACCGCGCCGACGGCCGGTCGGGACGCCCCGACGACGGGTCCGCCGAGCACACCGGTGCCCGTCCGGGGCGACCAGGCCAGGGCGGCACCGCGAACCCGGGTGACCCGGCGGGCGCCGGCTCGGTGGCCGTACCGCAGCGGGGGTTGACGGCCCGGTTGTTCACCGCACCGGGGGTGGGTGACGGGGTGCCCGGCCGGCGGTCGCGGGCCCGGACCGGGCGCGGGCGGACCACCGGCGCGCGGGTGCCCGCCGGCCGGCCGGCCACGGTGCACCTGCCGGCGACCCTGCGTGCCGCCGCCCCGCACCAGGCCCGGCGGGGCCGGTGCGGCGGGCGGTTGCTGCTGCGCCCCGACGACCTGCGGGAGGCGGTCCGGGAGGGCCGCGAGGGCAACCTGGTGCTGTTCGTGGTCGACGCCAGCGGGTCGATGGGCGCGCGGCAGCGGATGTCGGCGGTCAAGGGTGCGGTGCTGGCCCTGCTCACCGACGCCTACCAGCGTCGGGACACGGTGGCGGTGGTCGCCTTCCGGGGTTCCGGGGCGCAGGTGCTGCTCCCGGCCACCTCGTCGGTGCTGGCCGCGTCGGCGCGGCTGGCCGAGCTGCCCACCGGGGGGCGTACCCCGTTGGCGGAGGGATTGCTCGCCGCCGTCGACCTGCTGCGGGTGCAGCGGCTGCGGGACCCGCGCCGGCGTCCGCTGGTGCTGGTCGTCACCGACGGCCGGGCCACCGCCGGGCACCGGCCGCTGGACCGGTCGGCGCGCGCGGCGGCGGTGCTCGCCGCCACCGGCGCACCCTGCGTCGTGGTGGACTGTGAGTCCGGCCCGGTCCGGTTGCACCTGGCCCGCCGGCTGGCCGACCAGCTCGGCGCGGCCCACCACCGCCTGGACACGGTCACCGCCGACCCGCTGGCCGGGCTCGCCACCGTCGGAGCGAATCGGAGCGTGCGCTGATGCCGCAGGGAAAGCCGGAACACGTCCCCGCCGACGGGTTGACCACCCGGCAGCGGCGGCACCGTCCGCTGACCATCGTGCACACCGGGCAGATGAAGGGGAAGTCCACCGCCGCGTTCGGCCTGGCACTGCGGGCCTGGACCGCCGGGCTGCCGATCGGGGTGTTCCAGTTCGTCAAGAGCGCCAAGTGGCGGGTGGGTGAGGAGAACGCCTTCCGGGCCCTCGGCCAGGTGCACGCCGACACCGGGCAGGGCGCCCCGGTGGCCTGGCACAAGATGGGCGAGGGCTGGTCGTGGATCCAGCGCGGCGGCGAGGCCGACCACGCCGCCGACGCCCTGGAGGGCTGGCGGCAGATCCAGCGTGACCTGGCCGCGCAGCGCTACGGCCTGTACGTCCTGGACGAGTTCACCTACCCGATGAAGTGGGGTTGGGTGGACGTCGACGAGGTGGTCGACACCCTCACCCACCGGCCCGGCTTCCAACACGTGGTGATCACCGGCCGGGACGCCGACCCGCGCCTGGTCGAGGCGGCCGACCTGGTCGCCGAGCTGACCAAGGTCAAGCACCCGATGGACGCCGGTCAGAAGGGCCAGAAGGGCATCGAGTGGTGACCGGACCGACCCGCCGCACCGACCAGCGCCGCCCGCCGGGCAACGCGCCGACCGGTCACCCGGGCGGCCCGCGCCGGGCGGGCCACCGTCGGCCGGGCCCGCCGCGCCGGTCGGCCCGTGGGCGCTGCCCCGGCTGGTGGTCGCCGCCCCGGCCAGCGGGCACGGCAAGACCACCGTCGCCACCGGGCTGCTCGCCGCGCTGCGCCGCCGGGGCCTCACGGTCAGCCCGCACAAGGTCGGCCCCGACTACATCGACCCCGGCTACCACGCGCTCGCCGCCGGCCGCCCCGGTCGCAACCTCGACCCGTGGCTGGTCGGGGAGGAGCTGATCGCCCCGCTGCTGCGGCACGGCGCGAGCGTCCCCACCCCCGCCGACGTCGCCGTGGTCGAGGGGGTGATGGGGCTGCACGACGGCGCGGTCGGCCGGGCCGGGTACGCCTCCACCGCCCACGTCGCCACGTTGATCGACGCGCCGGTGCTGCTGGTCCTGGACACCACCGCGCAGGGCCGCTCGGCCGCCGCGCTGGTCCTCGGCATGCGCGCCTTCGACCCGGCCGTACGGATCGGCGGGGTGGTCCTCAACCGGGTCGGTTCGCCCCGGCACGAGACCCTGCTGCGCGACGCGCTCGCCGAGGTGGGCGTACCGGTGCTGGGGGCGGTCACCCGGGCCGTCGAGGTGGCCGCGCCGGCCCGACACCTGGGGCTGGTGCCGGTCGCCGAACGGGCACCGGAGTCGCTGGCCGTCGTCGACGCGCTCGCCGGGCTCGTCGCGTCCACCGTCGACCTCGACGCGGTGCTCGACCTGGCCCGCAGCGCCCCACCGTTGACCGTGGACGCCTGGGACCCGGGCACCGCCGTCGGTGGCCCGGCCGGCGTGGACCGTCCGGTCGTCGCGGTCGCCGCCGGTGCCGCCTTCACCTTCTCGTACGCCGAGACCGCCGAACTGCTCACCGCCGCCGGGGCGACCGTGGCCCCGTTCGACCCGCTGGCCGACCCGGCCCTGCCCGCCGGCACCCGGGCCGTGGTCATCGGCGGCGGCTTCCCCGAGGTGCACGTCGAGGCGCTGAGCGACAACACCGGGCTCCGTGCCGAGCTGGCCGGCTTCGCCGGGCCGGTGGTCGCCGAGTGCGCCGGGCTGCTCTACCTCGGCCGCTCCCTGGACGGGGTGCCGATGTGCGGGCGGCTCGACCACCACGCCCGGATGTCCGGCCGGCTCACCCTCGGCTACCGCGACGCGGTCGCCGCCACCGAATCCCCGGTCCACCCCGCCGGTGAGCGGGTACGCGGCCACGAGTTCCACCGCACCGTCACCGACCCCGGGCACGGCGACCGGCCCGCCTGGCGCTGGGACGACACCGCCCACGGGTTCGTCACCGGGCAGGTGCACGCCTCGTACCTGCACACCCACTGGGCGGGTCACCCCCGGGCCGCCCGCCGACTGGTCGAGGCGGCGGCCCGGTGACCGACGCCGGGGCGGACCACCCGCCCGTCGCCGCCACTGACCGGGCCGCGCCGACCGGGCCGGACCGCCCGTCCGTCGTCGAGGGGGGCACGGGCCGGGCCGCGCCGACCGGGCCGGTCACGCTGACCGGGGTGGGGGTCGGGCCGGGGGACCCGGAACTGCTCACCCTCAAGGCGGTCCGGGTGCTGGCCGAGGCCGACCTGGTGGTCGTACCGGTGCTGGACCGGCTGGCGGCGGACCCGGCGACGCCCCCGGCCGGGCCGAGACGACGGTCCGCGCGCACGTGCCGGCGCACCGGCTGCGCCGGCTGCCGTTCGCCCTCGACGACCGGGGCGGGGTGACCGCCCGTCGGGAGGCCGCCTGGGACGCCGCGGCCCGTGCCGTGGTCGACGCGTTCGCCGCCGGGGCCCGGTCGGTCGCCTTCGCCACCATCGGCGACCCCAACGTCTACTCCACCTTCACCTACCTGGCCGACGGGGTCCGCGCGCTGCGGCCGGCGGTCGAGGTGCGGACCGTGCCCGGCGTCACCGCCATGCAGGAGTTGGCCGCGCGCAGTGGCGTCCCGCTGTGCCAGGGGCGGGAGCCGCTGACCCTGCTGCCGGCCACCGCTGGCCCGGCGCTGGTCGCCGACGCCCTCGCCGGGCCCGGCACCGTCGTGGTCTACAAGGGCTGGCGGCGGCACCGGGAACTCGTCGACGAGCTGCGCCGGCACGACCGGCTCGCCGATGCGGTGCTCGGCTGCGGCCTCGGCCTGCCCGACGAACGGATCGGGCCGGTCGGCCCGGACGACGAGCTGCCCTACCTGTCGACGCTGCTGGTCCCGGCCCGCCGGGACGGGCGGGGAGGAAAACTGTGACGTCCACCGGAAAGGTGTGGTTCGTGGGGGCCGGGCCCGGCGCCGCCGACCTGCTCACCCTGCGCGCCGCCCGGGTGATCGCCGACGCCGACGTGGTGATCTGGGCGGCCAGCCTGGTACACGCCGACGTGCTGGCCCACGCCCGCCCCGACGCCGAGATCGTCGACTCGTCGCAGCTGCCCATCGAGGGGGTGCTGCCGCTGTACCGGCGGGCCGCCGCCGACGGGCTCACCGTGGCCCGGATCCACTCGGGCGACCCGGCGCTGTGGGGTGCCGTGCAGGAGCAGCTCGACCTGTGCCGGGCCCTCGACCTGGCCGTGGAGATCGTCCCCGGGGTCTCCTCGTTCACCGCCGTCGCCGCGATCGTCGGCCGGGAGTTGACCATCCCCGAGGTGGCCCAGTCGGTGATCCTCACCCGGCTGGAGGGCGGCAAGACGCCGATGCCGGCGGGGGAGCGGGTCCGCGACTTCGCCCGGCACGGCACCACCATGGCGCTGTTCCTGTCCGCCGCCCGCGCCGGGCAGGCCCAGACCGAACTGCTCGCCGGCGGCTACCCGGCCGACACCCCGGTCGTGGTGGCCTACCAGGCGACCTGGCCGGACGAACTGGTGGTGCGGTGCGCCCTCGGCGACCTGGCGGCCACCGTCAAGGAACACCGGTTGTGGAAGCACACCCTGTTCCTGGTCGGGCCGGCACTCGCCGCCACCGGCACCCGGTCGCACCTCTACCACCCCGGGCACTTCCACACCTTCCGCCGGGCCGAGCCGGCCGCCCGCGCCGAGCTGCGCCGCTCCCGGGCCACCGCAGCGGAGGACGCGACACCGTGACCTACCCCGAGCCGCCGCTGCGCGAGCCGGACCTACCGCGTACCGCGAAGGTCCGGCCGGTGGCGTTGCGGACCGGCTGGACCACCGGCGCGTGCGCGACGGCGGCGGCGAAGGCGGCGGTGACCGCCCTGGTCACCGGCGTACCGCCGGGGGAGGTGGAGATCGGGCTGCCCGCCGGCCGGCGGGTGACCTTCGCGGTGGCCCGCTGCGACCTGACCGCCCGGCCCGAACCGACAGCGGAGGCGGTGGTGGTCAAGGACGCCGGGGACGACCCGGACGTCACCCACGGCGCGCACCTCACCGCCACCGTCGGCTGGCGACCCCGACCCGGCCTGGAACTCGCCGGTGGGGACGGCGTCGGCACCGTCACCCGCCCCGGGCTCGGCCTCGCCGTCGGCGGTCCGGCCATCAACGACACCCCCCGCCGGATGATCGGCCAGGCCGTCGCCGAGGTGGTCGACCTGACCGAGATGGGCGTACGGGTGGTGATCAGCGTGCCGGGCGGTGAGGTGATGGCCCGCAAGACCACCAACCGGCGGCTCGGCATCGTCGGCGGCATCTCGATCCTCGGCACCACCGGCGTCGTCCGGCCGTTCTCCACCGCCTCCTGGCGGGCCAGCGTGGTGCAGGCGGTGCACGTGATGGCCGCCCAGGGGCAGCGGACCGTGGTGCTGTGCACCGGTGGGCGCACCGAACGGGCCGCCCGCGCGCTGCTGCCGGAGCTGCCGGAGGTGTGTTTCGTCGAGGTCGGCGACTTCACCGGCGCGGCCGTCACCGCCGCCGTCGGTGACGCGATGACCGGGGTGGTCTTCGTCGGGATGGCCGGCAAGCTGGCCAAACTCGCCGCCGGGATCCTGATGACCCACTACACCCGGTCGAAGGTGGACCTGTCCCTGCTCGGCGCGGTCACCGCCGAGGCCGGCGGCGACGCCGACCTGGTGGCGGCGGTGGTGGCGGCCAACACCGGCCGGCACGCCTACGAGCTGTGGGAGGCCGCCGGGCTGCTGCGTCCCGCCGGTGACCTGCTCTGCGACCGGGTCCGTCAGGTGCTGCGCCGCTTCGCCGGGCCGGCGCTCACCGTCGACGTGGCGATGGTCGACTTCACCGGCGACCGCCTGGTCGCCTCGTCCGGCCGGTGGCCGGCGTGACGCGCCAGGAGCCGGTGCCTGGCGGGACCGGGCCGGAGTCGCTCGTCGGGGTGCCGGAGCCGGTCGTGGTGGTGGGGATGGACGCGGCCGGCCGGCCGTTGCCCCCGTCGGCGGTGGCCGCCCTGGCCGGGGCCGGGTTGGTCGTCGGGGCGGCCCGGCACCTGGCGGCCGTGCCGGTGCCGCCCGGCGTCGACACCGTCACCCTCGGCCCGCTCGCCCCGGCGCTGGACCGGCTCGCCGCCGCGCACGCCGCCGGGCAGCCGGCCGTCGTGCTGGCCAGCGGCGACCCCGGGTTCTTCGGCGTGGTACGCCGGCTGCGCGCCGCCGGACTGCCGGTCCGGGTGCTCCCGGCGGTGTCCAGTGTGGCCGCCGCCTTCGCCCGCGCCGGGCTCGACTGGGACGGTGCCGTGGTGGTCACCGCCCACGGCCGGGAGTTGGGTCCCGCGCTCAACGCCTGCCGGGCATTGCCCGCCGTCGCCGTGCTCACCGCGCCGGACGCCGGGGCCGCCGAGATCGGGGCCGGTCTGGTCGGCTGGTCCCGCCGCCTGGTGGTCGCCGAGTACCTCGGTACCCCCGCCGAGCGGGTCACCTGGACCACCCCGCAGGAGGCCGCCACCCGGGCCTGGGCCGACCCGCACGTCCTGCTCAGCCTGGCCGCGACCGACGGTGACCCCGGGGCGCGGCCCGCCCGGCGTCCCGGCACCGCCGAGCGGGGCGAGGTCGCCGGCCGGTCGGGTGACACCGACCCGGCCGGCGATGACGCTCCGGTCCGGGTCGGGCGGGTGCGGGCGGACAACCAGCTGGCTGCCGCACCCGCCGAGGGCTGGGCGCTGCCCGAGTCCGCGTACCGGCACCGGGACTCGATGATCACGAAGGCCGAGGTGCGGGCCCTGGCCGTCGCCCGGTTGCGGCCCCGGCTCGGTCGACTGGTCTGGGACGTCGGCGCGGGCAGCGGATCGGTGGGCATCGAGTGCGCGTTGCTCGGTGCGGCGGTGATCGCCGTGGAACGGGACCCGACGGCACCGGTCGCCGGCAACGCCGCCCGGCACGGCGTCGACGTCCGGGTGGTGACCGGTGACGCGCCGGCCGTCCTCGCCGGGTTGCCCGATCCGGATGCCGTCTTCGTCGGCGGCGGGGGGACCGACGTGCTGAGCGCCGTCGCCGACCGCCGCCCCGACCGGGTGGTGGTCACCCTCGCCGCCCTGGACCGAATCGCCCCGGCCGTGCACCTGCTGCGCCGCGCCGGCTACACGGTGACGGGCAGCCAGCTCACCGCCGCCCGCCTCGCCGACCTGCCCGGCGGATCCATCCGACTCGCGGCCACCAACCCGGTGGTCGTCCTCACCGGGGAGCGTCAGTGACCGGCATCGCAGCACACCGGCAGCAGGACACGCCCGGCACCGGCCCGCACCGGATCGGACTCGTCGCGGCCACCGCCGCCGGTCGCCGGCACGCCCGCACCCTGGCCGCCGCCTGGCCGCATGCCCGGCTCGTCGAGGCCGACGGGGTCGCCGACGCGCTGCGGACGGCCTGGACGGAGTACGACGCGGTGGTGGCGTTCCTGGCCACCGGCGCGGTGGTGCGGGTGCTGGCGCCACTGCTCGGGGACAAGCGCACCGACCCGGCGGTGGTGGTGGTCGACGAGGCCGCCCGGCACGCCGTCGCCCTGCTCGGCGGCCACGCGGGGGGCGCGAACGCGCTCGCCGTCGAGGTGGCTGCGGTGCTCGACGCCCGGCCGGTGGTCACCACCGCCACCGACGCGGTCGACCTGCCCGGCCTGGACACCCTCGGCTGGCCGGTCGAGGGGGCGGTCGCTGCGGTGTCCCGGGCGATCCTCGACGGCGAACCGGTCCGGCTGGTCACCGACGCGGTGTGGCCACTACCCGCCCTGCCGCCGAACGTCCACCGTGAACCGCCCACCGGGGAACACCGGGCCGTCGGGCCCGATCTGGAGGGCGGGTACCGGGTGCTGGTCACCGACCGGGTCGTGCCGGTCGACGACCGTACCGTCGTGCTGCGGCCGCCGTCCCTGGTCGCCGGGGTGGGATCGAGCCGGGGGGTGCCCGCCGCCGAGGTCGAGGCGCTGCTGCGCCGGGCGCTCGCCGACGCCGGCTTGAGCCCGGCCAGCCTGAGCTGCCTGGCCAGCGTGGACGTGAAGGCCGACGAGGAGGGCATCCGGGCCACCGCCGACGCGCTGGGCGTACCGCTGCGGACCTGGCCGGCGGCGGAGCTGGCGACGGTCGACGTGCCGCACCCCAGCGAGGTGGTCCGGGCCGCCGTCGGCACGCCCAGCGTCGCCGAGGCGGCGGCGTTGCGCGGCGGTGGCACCCTGCTGGTGCCCAAGACCGCCTCGGCGATGGCCACCGTCGCGGTCGCCCGGCACGCCCCGCGCGGCCGGTTGGCGATCGTCGGCCTGGGCCCCGGCGCGGCCGACCTGCGTACCCCGCGCGCCGTCGCCGAGCTGCGCCGGGCCGCCGTGGTCGTCGGCCTAGACCAGTACGTCGACCAGGTCCGTGACCTGCTGCGGCCGGGCACCCGGGTGCTGGCCAGCGGGCTCGGCGCGGAGGAGGAACGGGCCCGCAGCGCCGTCGTCGAGGCCACCGCCGGGCAGGCCGTGGCGCTGGTCGGTTCCGGCGACGCCGGGGTGTACGCCATGGCCAGCCCCGCCCTGGAGTACGCCGACGAGCGGATCGACGTGGTCGGGGTGCCCGGGGTGACCGCCGCGCTGGCCGCCGCCGCCCTGCTCGGTGCGCCGATCGGCCACGACCACGTCTACCTGAGCCTGTCCGACCTGCACACCCCGTGGGCGGTGATCGAACGACGGGTCGCCGCAGCCGCCGAGGCGGACCTGGTGGCGCTGCTCTACAACCCGCGTAGCCGGGCCCGGGACTGGCAGCTCGGCGCGGTGCTGGCGACGTTCGCCGCGCACCGCCCGCCACAGACCCCGGTCGGGGTGGTACGCAACGCCAGCCGACCCGACGAGCGGGTGCACCTGGCCACCCTCGCCACCTTCGACCCGAGCGTGGTCGACATGTACGGCCTGGTGGTCGTGGGTAGTTCGCAGACCCGGCTGGTCGGTGGCCGGATGGTCACCCCCCGGGGTTACCGGTGGCGCGGATGACCCCCGAGGTGCCCCGCCCGACCTGGTCGCCGTCGTCCCGCCCGCGGTGGATCCGCCGTTCACCGCAGCGGACGGCCCGGCCACGGCACCGGTGTCCATCGACGCCTGCCAGGGCTGCGGGGCCTGCCTGCTCACCTGCCCCACCCACGCGATCCGTCCGGTGCCCGGCGGCCTGACCGTCCGGGCCGACCGTTGCACCGGCTGCCTGGAGTGCGTGGAGGTCTGCCCGGTGGACGCCATCCGGACCGTCACCGACCGACGAGGAGCACCATGACCAGTACCCACCCGGCCCGCTGCCGGCCCGCCCCGGGAGGTGGCCGGTGAGCCGGGTCGTCCACCCCATCGAGCAGGAGTCGTACCGGATCCTGCGCGAGCGGGTCGACCTGGGCGGCCTGCCGCCGCTGACCCGGGCGGTCGTCGAGCGGGTGGTGCACGCCAGCGCCGACCTCGACTACGTCACCGACCTGGTCTGCGACGAGGTGGCGCTGGCCGATGGGCTGGCCGCACTGCGGGCCGGGGCGCCGATCGTCACCGACGTGGCGATGGTGGCCGCCGGGATCACCGGGGCCGGGCGGGAGATCGTCTGCCCGGTCGCCGACCCGGCCGCCGCCGCGCTGGCCCGGGAGACCGGCCTGACCCGGTCGGCGGCGGCCGTGCGGATCGCCCTGGACCGGGTCGGACCGGGGGCGGTCTGGGTGGTCGGCTGCGCGCCGACGGCCCTGGTCGAACTGATCGGCGTGGCCGCCGACCCGGCGCTGGTGGTCGGGTTGCCGGTCGGCTTCGTGGGGGCCGCCGAGTCCAAGGCGGCGTTGCGGGCCAGTGGCCTGCCCGCCGTGTCCAACATCGGCGAGAAGGGTGGCTCGGCGGTCGCCGCCGCCGCCCTCAACGCCCTGCTCTACCTGGAGGAAACATGACCGCTCTGGTCATCGTCGGACACGGCACGCGCAGCGCGGCCGGGGTCGACCAGTTCGCCGCGCTCGTCGACCGGGTCCGGGACCGGGCGGGGGCCGTCGTCGGCGACGTCGAGGGCGGCTTCATCGAGCTGTCCCGGCCGCCGCTGACCGACGCGGTGACCGCGCTGGTCGCGAAGGGTCACCGGGCGCTGGTCGCGTTGCCGCTGGTGCTCACCGCCGCCGGCCACGGCAAGGGCGACATCCCGGCCGCGATGGCCCGCGAGCAGGAACGCCACGCCGGCCTGACCTACCGGTACGGGCGACCGCTCGGCCCGCACCCGCTGCTGCACACCGTGCTGGAGCAGCGGATCGACGCGGCACTGGCCGGGGCCGACCGGGCCGGCACCTGGGTGGCGTTGATCGGGCGGGGCGCCACCGACCCGGACGCCAACGCCGAGGTGGCGAAGGTGGCCCGGCTGCTGTGGGAGGGGCGCGGCTACGCCGGGGTCGAACCGGGGTTCATCTCGCTGGCCGAGCCGTCCGTGCCGGCGGTGCTCGACCGGTTACGCCGCCTCGGTGCCCGCCGGATCGTGGTCGCGCCGTACTTCCTGTTCGCCGGGGTGCTGCCGGACCGGATCGTGGCGCAGTCGCAGGCGTACGCCGCCGACCATCCCGAGCTCGACATCCGGGTCGCGGACCTGATCGGTGACTGCGACGCCTTGGCCGACCTGGTGCTGGAGCGGTACGCCGAGGCGCTGCGCGGGGACATCCGGATGAACTGCGACACCTGTGCCTACCGGGTGCTGATGCCGGGGTTCGCCGACAAGGTGGGCCGCCCGCAGACCCCCCACGACCACCCCGACGACCCGGTCGACGGCCACGGCCACCATCATCACCACCATGGGCACGCCCACGGCCACCACGCCCACGACGACGCCCACACCCACGACGACGCCCACGACCACGGTCAGCGGCAGGCCGCGCCGGACGCGACCCCGGTCCGCTGAGGGTGCCCGCGGTCAGCCGGCGAGCGCTCGGGCCAGGGCGAAACCGAGGGTCGCCGCGCCCAACCCGGCGACCACGCTGACCAGGGCGTTGGCCACCGCGTGCCACCGGTCGCCGGCTCGGGCCAGCCGGACGGTCTCGTAGCCGAACGTCGACCAGGTGGTCAGTGCGCCGCAGAAGCCGGTGCCGACCAGCGCGGTCACGGCGGGCCCGGCGGGCATCCCGACCACCGCGCCGAGCAGCAGCGAACCGGCGACGTTGACGGTCAGCGTCCCCCACGGGAAGCGGGAGTCGTGCCGGGCCTGCACGGCCCGGTCGGTGAGGTAGCGCAGCGGCGCACCCAGCGCCGCGCCGAGCGCGATCAGCAACACGGTCACCGGGGAACCTCCCCGTCCACCCGACCCGCTCCCGGCGGTCCGGCCCGGCCCGGCCCCCGCGCCAGCAGGCGGGTGGCCAGGGCGTCACCGGCGGCGACCGCCAGCAGCCCGCCGACCAGGGTGGCGGCCAGGTAGGCCAACGCCGTCGGGGCGGCCCCGGCGTCCAGCGCCCGGTGCACGTCGACCACGTAGGCGGAGAAGGTGGTGAAACCGCCGAGCACGCCGACCCCCAGGAACGGCCGGACCAGCGGGCCGACCCGACGCCGGCCGAGCACCGCCATCAGCGTGCCGATCAGCAGGCAACCGGTGACGTTCACGGCGAAGGTGGACCAGGGGAATCCGGTCGGGGTGTGCGGCAGGGCGGCCTGCACCCCGGCGCGGGCCAGCGCCCCGAGGACCCCGCCGACGGCGATCGCACCCAGCACGGTCGCCGGCCGCGCGGTCAGCTCGCTCCGGTCGGCCGGCACGCGCAGGTCGACGTCGGGATCGACGCGACGCGGTACCCCCTGCGTCATCAGGACCTCCCCACCAGCACCCGGACCACTGGCAGGGACCGTTGGCGTCTCCGACGCGGTTCTCCCGGTCCGACCGGGACGGCGGGCCCCACCGCCGACACGTCCGTGAGCATAGCCCGACCGGCCGGCCCCCACCGCGAAAGCAGGCGGAGGCCGGGGGCCACCCCCCGCCGCCACGTCTGCGTGGCGACCGACCCGTCCGCGTACGGTCGGCAGCGGCAGCCGGTAGCCCGTGCCGGCCGCCGCTGCCGTGACCCCAGGAGGAACCCGTGCCGGACCACAGTCCACCCCCCAGCGCACCCGCCCCGACCGGGGGGACCGACGGCGACAGCACTGGCCGGGTGTCGCGTGGCGATGGTGCCGAGGGGGTGCCGCGCGGCGACAGCACCGGTCGGGTGCCCGGGCGGGTACCGCGTGGCGATGGTGCCGGGCGGACGGCCGCCCACGACATGTTCGACGCCGACGTGGCCTCCCGGGGGCTCGGCATCGAGCTGGTCTCGGCCGGGGACGGCGTGGCGGTGGCCCGGATGCGGGTGACCGCCGGGATGCTCAACGGGCACCGGATCGGCCACGGCGGTTTCGTCTTCCTGCTCGCCGACACCGCCTTCGCGCTGGCCTGCAACACCCACGGCCCGGCCACCGTCGCGGCCGGCGGCGAGATCAGTTTCCTGCGCCCGGTCCGCGAGGGCGACCTGCTGACCGCGTACGCCACCGAACGCGTCAGGTACGGCCGCAGCGGCATCTACGACGTCACCGTGACCCGGGGCGACGAGGTGGTGGCCGAGTTCCGGGGGCGCAGCCGCACCCTCGCCCGACCCGCCGACGACTGACCGGCAGCCCAGGGTTTGACAGGTCCACAGTGGGTAACAGGGTGGTCCGTGGTGCACCCTCCACGGGTGACGGCCCGGCCTCTCGGCGCGGTGCGACCGGTTCGTGGCCGAGGGTGCCGCAGTCCTCTCCGGACGGTCACGGCACCGCGCTGATTCCTCCAAAATCACCCTACTTTGCCGGGATTTATTGACATCGCTCTACCTGGCGGAGAAGACTCGCTCTCTGATCTGCCAGGCGACGAAGGGTGACCGAGTCCATGACCAGATCGAGGATCATCGCGGCGGCGCTCGCCGTCGCCCTGACCGGGCTGGCCGGGTGCAGCGCCGGAGAGAGCGTCGACGTCGACGGCGGGTCCACCGCCACCGGGTCGGCCGGTGGCACGCTCACCGCCGCGATCGGCGGCGAACCGGACCAGCTCGACCCGCACCGGACGTCGGCCTACTACAGCTTCCAGGTCCTGGAGAACGTCTACGACACCCTCGTCGAGCCGGACGCCGACCTCAAGATGGGGCCCGCGCTGGCCGCGAAGTGGACGACCAGCAGCGACCAGCTCACCTGGACGTTCACCCTCCGCGAGGGCGTGCGGTTCTCCGACGGGTCGCCGCTGACCGCGCAGGACGTCGTCTACTCGTACCAGCGGATCATCAACGAGAAGCTGAACGCGGCGTACAAGTTCGCCACCGTCAAGACCGTGACCGCGCCCGACCCGGCCACCGTGGTGATCACGCTGACCGCGCCCACCCCCAACCTGCTGGCCAACCTCGGCGGCTTCAAGGGCGTCGCGATCGTCCAGCGGTCCAACGTGGAGTCCGGTGCGATCAAGACCCGGCCGGTGGGCAGCGGCCCGTTCACGGTGGCCTCCTACACCTCCGGCGACACCATCAAACTGACCCGTAACGACGCCTACTGGGGGCCGAAACCGAAGCTCGACGGGGTCACCTTCACCTTCGTCAAGGACCCGACGGTGGCGTGGCAGAACCTGCGCGGCGGTGAGGTGCAGTGGACCGACAACCTGCCACCGCAGCAGGTGCCGGCCCTCAAGGAGGACGACGCGGTGACCGTCGCCACCACCCCCTCGACCGACTACTGGTACCTCGCCCTCAACGAGGCACGCAAACCGTACGACGACGTGAACGTGCGCCGGGCCGTCGCGTTCGCCCTGGACCGGGAGGCGATCACCAAGGCCGCCAAGTTCGGGCAGGCCACCGCCAACCAGACCGCCATCCCCAAGGGCAGCTCCTGGTACTACGACTACGCTCCGTACCGGCACGATCCGGACCAGGCCCGGCAACTGCTCGGCCAGGCCGGCGTCACCGGCCGCACCATGGACCTGATGGTCACCAGCGAGTACCCGGAGACGGTCACCGCCGCCCAGGTGATCGCCGCCCAGTTGAAGGACGTCGGGATCACCGTGAAGATCCGTACCCTGGACTTCGCCCAGTGGCTCGACGAGCAGGGCAAGGGCAACTTCGACGCGTTCCTGCTCGGCTGGCTGGGCAACATCGACCCGGACGAGTTCTACTACGCCCAGCACCGCACCGGCGGCACGTTCAACTTCCACGGGTACAGCAACCCCGCCGTCGACACCCTGCTCGACCAGGCCCGCACCCAGACCGACGAGGGCGTACGCAGACAGACGTACGAGCGGGCGGCGAAGCAGATCGTCGACGACGCCAGCTACATCTACCTCTACAACCCGGACGTGGTGCAGGGCTGGTCGGCGAAGGTCACCGGCTACCAGGTCCGCACCGACCGGGCGATCCGGTTCCGCGACGTCGCCCTGAACCGCTGAGGGGGCGAGGTGGGACGCTTCGTCCTGCGGCGGCTGCTCCAGTCGGTCGTCGTCCTGCTCGGGGTGACCCTGGTGGTCTTCCTGCTGCTGCAACTGGTCCCCGGCGACCCGGTCCGGGTCGCCCTGGGCACCCGCTTCGACCAGCAGACCTACGACGCGTTGCGGGAACGCTCCGGGTTGGACCGTCCGCTGGTGGTGCAGTACCTCAGCTACGTCGGCCACGCGCTCACCGGTGACCTCGGGGTCAGCTTCCGCAGCGGCCAGCCGGTCACCACGATCGTGCTGGAGCGACTCCCCGCCACCCTGTCCCTGGCGGTGACCGCCGTGCTCCTCGCCCTGCTGGTCGCCTTCCCGCTCGGCGTGCTCTCCGCGGTGCGCAGCGGCTCGTTCGTCGACCACGCCGCCCGGGTGTTCAGCCAGTTCGGGGTGTCCGTCCCCGACTTCTGGACGGGCATCATGGGCATCCTGCTCTTCGCCGGGGTCCTCGGCTGGCTGCCCCCGTCGGGCTACGTCGCGCTCACCGACGACCCGGCCGGCTGGGCGTCGCACGTGGCCCTGCCGGCCGCCGCCGTCGGCCTGGTCACCGCCTCCATCCTCACCCGGTTCATCCGTTCCTCGGTGCTGGAGGTGCTCGCCGAGGACTACGTGCGTACCGCCGAGGCCAAGGGGCTGCGCCGCCGGGTGGTGGTCGTCCGGCACGTGCTGCGCAACGCGCTGATCCCGGTGGTCACGGTGGTCGGGGTGCAGCTGGCCAGCCTGGTCGGCGGGGTGATCGTGATCGAGGTGCTGTTCGCCTGGCCCGGCATCGGTCGGCTCACCTACGACGCCGTGCAGGCCCGGGACTATCCGGTGCTGCAGGGTGCGGTGCTCTTCGTGGCCACCCTGTTCCTGCTGACGAACCTGCTGGTGGACGTCCTCTACGCCCGCCTCGACCCGAGGATCAGGCTGCGATGAGCGCCGACCACCCGGCGGCGACGGCCACCGAGCCGGGCACCCTGCGGCGCACGGTGACCGCGCTGCGGCACGACCCGCCGGCCGTCGCCGGCACGGTCGTCCTGCTGGTCCTGCTGGTCGTCGGACTGGCCGGGCAGTGGCTCGCGCCGGCCGGGACCAACGACGTGGACGTCGACCAGATGCTGCGCCCACCCAGCGGCGCACACCCGTTCGGCACCGACGAACTGGGCCGCGACGTGCTCAGCCGGGTGCTGGTGGCGGCCCGGGTGTCGTTGCAGGTGGGCCTGGTCAGCGTCGGCATCGCCCTGGCCGTCGGGGTGAGCGTCGGCCTGCTCGCCGGCTGGTACGGCGGCTGGGCGGACAACATCGCGATGCGGGGCATGGACGTGCTCTTCGCGTTTCCGGTCCTGCTGCTCGCGGTGGCGATCGTCGCGGTGCTCGGCCCCGGGCTGGTCACCGCGATGGTCGCCGTCGGGGTGGTCTACACCCCGATCTTCGCCCGGGTGACCCGGGCCAGCGTGCTCGCCGTACGGGAGCAGGTGTTCGTCCGGGCCGCCGTCTCCATCGGCACCTCCGACCTGCGCATCCTGCGCCGGCACGTGCTGCCCAACATCGCCGCCCCGCTGATCGTGCAGACCTCGCTGTCGCTGGCCTTCGCGATCCTGTCCGAGGCGGCGCTGTCCTTCCTCGGGCTCGGCGTCCAGCCACCCGCGCCGGCCTGGGGCCGGATGCTCTACGACGGGCGCGGGTTCGTCACCGACGCCTGGTGGTTGGGATTCTTCCCCGGCGCGGCGATCTTCCTCACCGTTCTCGCCTTCAACCTGGTCGGTGACGCGCTGCGGGACGTGCTCGACCCGCGTCAGCTCACCGTCAGCGAGGCCCGCAGGAGCAGCCGATGAACGCGCCCGTCGTACCGTCGCCCCGGGCCGCCGGGGACGCGCCGGTGCTGGCCATCGACGACCTGACGGTCACCCTCGGCACCCGCAACGGTCCCGCCCGCGCGGTCGCCGGCGTCGACTGGTCGGTGGCCCCCGGCCGGACCCTCGCCCTGGTCGGCGAGTCCGGCAGCGGCAAGAGCATGACCGTGCTCGCCGCCACCGGCCTGGCCCCGCGCTCCGCCACCGTCACCGGCCGGGTCCGGCTGCTCGGCCGGGAGTTGACCACCATGTCCGAGCCGGAGCGCCGCCGGTGGCGTGGCCGGCACGTCGGTTTCGTCTTCCAGGACCCGATGACCACCCTCAACCCGGTGTTGACCGTCGGCCGCCAGGTCACCGAGGCGTGCGAGGAGCACCTCGGGATGAGTCGGCGGCAGGCCCGGGCCCGCGCCGTCGAGCTGCTCGACCTGGTCGGCATCCCGGCCCCCGACCGCAGGGTGGACGCGCACCCGCACCAGTTCTCCGGGGGGATGCGGCAGCGGGTCGTCATCGCGATGGCCCTGGCCTGCGAACCGGAGCTGCTCATCGCCGACGAGCCGACCACCGCGTTGGACGTCACCACCCAGGCGCAGATCGTCGAGCTGGTCGCCGACCTGCGACGCCGGCTCGGCACCGCCGTCGTCTGGATCACCCACGACCTCGGGGTGGTGGCCGGGATCGCCGACACCGTCGCGGTGATGTACGGGGGCCGGATCGTCGAGCAGGGACCGGTCGACGCGGTGTTCGCCGCACCGGGGCACCCGTACACCCGGGCCCTGCTGGCCGCCCGGCCACGGCCCGGCGCGGCGGGGGAGGAGCTGGCCGCGATCCCCGGCGCGCCGCCCAGTCCGCTCGCCCTGCCGGACGGTTGCGCGTTCTGGCCCCGCTGCCCGGTCCGGGGTGACGCGCGTTGCGCACACGAACTGCCCCCGCTGACGCCGATCACCCCCGGGCACCGGGTCCGCACCTTCTATCCCCTCCCCGGCGGCCCGCCCACCGGCGGCGGCCCGCCCACGGGGGACGCCCGTCGCGTCTCCGGTGACCGCGAGCAGCTCCACCGGGAGGACCGATGAGCACCGCAACCGTCGCCGAGATCGACGATCTGACGGTCTGGTTTCCCAGCCCCGGTGGCCCACCGGTGCGCGCGGTGGACGGGGTGTCGCTGACCGTACGGGCCGGCGAGACCCTCGGCCTGGTGGGGGAGTCGGGCAGCGGCAAGTCGACCACGGGCCTGGCGCTGCTGCGGCTGGTCGACCCGACGACCGGGCGGATCAGGGTCGGTGGGCAGGACGTCACCGGGTGGTCGCGGCGCCGCCTGCGCGGGCTGCGCCGCCGGGTGGCGATGGTGTTCCAGGACCCGCAGGCGTCGCTGGACCCGCGCCTGACCGTCGGTGCGAGCATCGCCGAACCGCTGGTCGTGCACCGGTTGGCCGGCTCCGCCCACGCCCGCCGACGTCGGGTCACCGAACTGCTCGACCTGGTGGGGCTGCGACCGGAGACGGCCGGTCGGCACCCGCACGAACTCTCCGGTGGCCAGCGTCAGCGGGTCGGGATCGCCCGCGCGCTGGCCGGTGAACCCGACCTGATCGTCCTCGACGAACCGATCGCGTCGCTCGACCTGAGCGTGCAGGCACAGATCATGAACCTGCTACGCCGGCTGCAACGGGACCTCGGGTTGACCTACCTGTTCATCGCGCACGACCTGGCCGCGGTGGAACACCTCAGTGACCGGATCGCGGTGATGTACCTGGGGCGGATCGTGGAGACGGGCACCCCCGCGCAGCTCTGGCGGGAGCCGGCGCACCCGTACACGGCGGCGTTGCTGTCGGCGGTCCCGGTGGCCGATCCCCGGGTGGAGCGCGACCGGCGGCGGATCATCCTCAGTGGTGAACTGCCCAGCCCGACCGACCCGCCGAGCGGCTGCCGGTTCCGGACCCGCTGCCCGCAGGCGCGTGCCGCCTGCGCCGGGACCGACCCGCCCATGGTCGAGGTGGCCCCCGGCCACCGTGTCGCCTGCCTCTACGCCGGGGAGGCGGTCCGGGCCATGGGTGCCGATCCGCCCCCGGTCACCGGGGCGCCCCGCTGACGAGGCGGTGGGTGCTCGGACCGGACGGATCCGGCACGGCCGACGGTCAGGCGCGGACGCCCGCCGACGGTCAGGCGGCCCGCGCCGGTAACGGTACGGCGGTGCGGGGCACCCCTTCCCCCCGTCGCCGCCCGCCGGTCGTCGGCCGGCGGCCGGTCGGTACGCCGGTCCCGCGCGAGGGCAGCGGCACGACGACGCCACCCGGGCCCGGCAACCCGGGGTCGACGGGTCGGGCGGCGGACCCGCCGGGCACCCCCGCCCACCGGTCGTCCCGCGTCGAGCCGGCGCGCGGTCGCCCGATGGCGGTGCCCGGCATCAGACCGGCCGGCGGCAGACCCGTCGGGCCGGCTGCGATCAGCATGAACCCTGGTTCCGGGCAGCCCACGACCCCCGGTCGGGGCCCGCCGCCCCCGGGAAGGACGACCCCCGGTCGCGGCCCGCCGCCGTCGGAAAGGACGGCCACCGGCCCCGGACCGGCGGTGGCGGGGCCCGCGACTGCCGGTCGGGGCCCGCCGGTCCTGCTCCCGGTGGCGGATGCGGCGGTGCCGGCGGGGAGCGGAGCGTGGTGGGGGGCGGCCGCCTGCCATCGGGCTTCCCGACCGTGCGGCGAGCTGACCGTGGCCGGGACCGGCCCGGGGTGGCCGACCGGCCGGTCGGCCCGACCGACCAGCCGGTACCGGTGCGGTGCCGGGTCCCGGCCGGCCGGGCGACGCCGGTCCGCCGGTCGACCCCGGCCCGTCGGATGCTCTGCGCGCGCCGGGCCGTCCCGGTCCGCCGGACGGCCCCGGCGGACCGGGTGGCCTCGGTCCGCCGGGCGAACTCGGCGCGCAGCATCCGGGGCAGCCGGTCGTACGCACAGCGGCGCAGGGCGGGGTCGACGATGACGTGCCCGCCGTGGGAACCGGACCGGACCAGCCCGGCGTCGGTGAGTCGACGCAACGCCTGCGCCGCCCGGCCCGCCGCCCAGCCGAGCAGCACGTCGACCGCCGATGCGGCGAACTCCCCGTCGAGGGTCGCCGCGGCCATCAGGACCGCCCGGTGCGGGCCGTCACACCGGTCCAACCGGGCGGCGGCGCGACGTCGCAGCGGTTCGGGCAGGGGCGGCTCGGTCGGGCGCACCGACGGGTCACCGGTCGGGAGCGCCGACGCGTGGACGTAGGCGGTTGCGTAACCGGGACGGCCGGCGACCAGCGGCACCATCCGGGCGGCCGACGTGACCGGCTGACCGGCGTGGGCGAGCAGCAGGCGCAGCAACCGGCCGCTGTGGAGGGTGCCCAGCGGCGCCAACTCCACCCGGTGGTGTCCGCCCGCCGGCGCGGGGACGTGGTCCGCCCGGTCGGGTCGGTGGGTGGCCAGCACCGCCAGCGGCAGTCCCCGGGCGGTCGCGGCGGCGAACAGCGAGTGCAGGAAGTGGCCCAGTTCGGGGGCCGCCCGGTCCAGGTCGTCCACGCCGACCACCACCGGCCGGCGGGCAGCCAGGGCGAGCAGCACCCGGCGCACCGCCGCCGCCCCGGCGACCGCCGACCGGTCCGGCGCGTCCAGCAGCGCGGTGAGCGCCGCCACCGTCGCCGGGACCTGACCCGCCGGGACCAGTCCGTCGACCAGGGCGGCCAGCCGTGCCGCGACGGTCCCCGCCGCGTCGTCGGCCGGCCGCCCCAGCAGGTCCCGCAGCAGCTCCGCGACCGGCCCGAACACCTGCTCCGGGTACGGCGGGCAGTGCCCCACCGCCCAGCGCACCGGCGTGCCGTCGACCGCCGGCAGCCGGTGGCGCAGCTCGGCCAGCAGCCGGCTGCGGCCGATGCCGTCCGGGCCGACCAGGGCCACCCACCGTGGACGGTGTTCCCGGGCGACCCGGGTGAGCTGTTCGACGGCGGTCGCGAGTTCACGGCGTCGGCCGACCAGCGGACCGTGGTGGCGGGGCGGGCGCGGGTTCGCCGTGCGGGTGACCTGCCAGACGTCGACCGGCCGGGCCTTGCCGGTGAGCGCTGCGGGGGCGAGGGCGTGCTGCTCGACCAGGCCGGCGGTGGCCCGGTGGGTCGCCGCGCAGACGACCACGCCGCCCGGCGGGGCGTACTCCTGGATGCGGGCGGCGGTGGTGAGGACCGCGCCGGAGGCCATGCCGTGGCCACCGTCGCGGGCGGCGGCCAGGTCGACCACCGCCTCGCCGGTGGCGACACCCACCCGGACCCGCAGCGTCACCCCACCGGGCAGCTCCCGGCGCTCCAGCGCGGCCTGGATCTCCAGGGCGGCCCGCACCGCCCGGTAACCGTCGAGACCATCGGAGGTACGCGCCCCGAACAACGCCATCACCGCGTCGCCGACGTACTTCTCCACCGTGCCCTGCCAGCGGCGCAGCACCCCGGCGACGGTGTCGAAGTAGGCGGACTGCACCGCCCGGACGTCCTCCGGGTCGAGCCGTTCGGTCAGCGCGGTCGAGCCGACGATGTCGGCGAAGAGCACGGTCAGCGTTCGGCGTTCCTGCGGGACCGGCCAGGGCGTCGTGGTGACGTCTTCCCGACCGGTACCGACCGTGGACAGTGGCATCCCACCCACCCTTCCTCCGCAGTGGTCTGATGACTTCCGGAGAGTGTCACCACCGGTAGGACGGGGGATCTGCCGAACGACGTATGTCGGCGGGCGACCACCTTTAGTCGCAAACTCGACGCGAGAGGTACCAGAGACGAATCAAGCCCGTAGAACGGTGCGGGGACCTGTGACTAGGCTGCGGACATGGCCAGCGAAGTGGACAGCGCGCCGCTCGTCGGCCGTGCCGACCAGCTGGCGACGCTGCGCGCCGCGCTCCACGACGACATCGGCCCCGGGCAGACCGCCGCCGTCTTCGTCACCGGGGAGAGCGGGGTGGGTAAGACCCGGCTCCTGACCGAGGCTGCGGCACGGCTGCGGGACGCGGGAGCGGTGGTGCTCACCGGCTCCTGCCTGGACATCGGCGACGCCTCCCCGCTGCATCCGGTGCTCCAGGCGTTGCGCCGCTTCGACGCCGACCTCACCGCCGCGCAGGCCCGCACCTCCTCGGCGGTACGCGGACTGCTGCGGACCTTCGCCGAGGACAGCAGCGGCGCGGACAGCGCCGGGGCGCTGCTGGAACGGGTCTCCCGGGGGTTGAGCCTGATCGCCGAGGGCCGGCCGCTGGTGCTCGTCCTCGACGACCTCCAGTGGGTGGACCGGACCACCCGGCAACTGCTGCTCTACCTGCTCGCCGGCCTGGGTGACCTGCAACTGTCGGTGCTGGCGGCGGTGCGGGCCGAGTCGTTGCAGGGGGCCCATCCACTGCGCCGGGTGCTCACCGAGCTACGCCGGCTGCGGTCGGTACGGGTGCTCGACCTGGCCCCGCTCGACCGGGCCGACACCGACCGGTTGGCGGGCGAGATCGTCGGCACACCCCTCGCCCCGGAAGCCGCCGACCAGGTCTGGCAGCGCAGCGGCGGCAACCCGTTCGTGGTCGAGGAGTTGGCCCGTGACCTGCGTGACGGCCGCGACGGGCTGTCCGACACGCTGCGGGAGATCTTCCTGTCCCGGGTGGACGTGCTGCCCCGGCAGGCGCACGCGGCGGTGCACGCGGTGGCCGCCGGGGTCGAGCCGGTCGAGCACTGGCTGCTGGCCGAGGTGCTCGGGCTGCCCGAGCCGGAACTGATCGAGGCGCTGCGGGAGGCGGTGGCCCACCGGCTGCTCGTCGGCGCGGACGACGGCTACCGGCTGCGGCACCGGCTGGTCGCCGAGGTGCTCGCCCACGAACTGCTCCCGGCGGAGCGCGCCGGCCTGCACCGCCGCTACGCGGAGGCGCTCACCCAGGCCCCGGCGGAGCTGCACCAGGCCCGGCTGGCCCATCACTGGCGGCTGGCCGGCGAGCCCGCCCGGGCCCTGCCGGCGGCGATGGCCGCCGCCCGGGAGGCGCAACGGCTGCACGGTTTCGCCGAGGCGCACCGGCACTGGTCGGCGGCGTTGCAGCTGGCCGCGACCCCGACCAGCGGGCCGGGGGCGTACCGCCCGAGGTCGACCGGGCGGTGCTGCTCGAACACGCCGCCGAGACCGCCCACCAGAGCGGCGAGCACGCCCGGGCGTTGTCCCTGCTGGCCGAGCTGGCCGGGGGTGAACCGCTCGATCCGTCCTGCGGGTTGCGCATCCGGCGGGCCCGCTACCTGGCCGCCGCCGGCCGGTCCGCGCCCGCCGAGGCGGAGTACCGGGGGGTGTTGGAGTCCGTCGACTGCACCGCGGGGGAACGGGCCGCCGCCGCCGCCCAACTGGCCCATCTGCTGGTGCTCCAGGGCCGCTACGCCGACGCCGGTCAGCGCGCCCGGGAGGCCCTGGAGTTGGCCGCGACGGTCGACGGGAGCACCAACTCGGTGGTGCTGGCCAGCGCGGCGCTCGGCTTCAGCGAGGCGTTCCTGGAGGACCCGGACTCGGGCCTGGCCGTGGTCCGCCGGGCCCTGGAGACCGCCGAACGTTCCGGTGGCCCGGAGGACGTGGCCTGCGCGTACCTGCACCTGGCAGAGTTGCTGACCGGGCCGCTGAACATCCTGGAGGAGGGGGTGGTGGTGGCCCGCCGGGGTGCCGAGCGGGTCGCCGAGCTGGGCCTGGGCCGCACCTACGAGACCCGGTTGCTGGCCATCGCCACCAACGGGCTGTTCCGGGTCGGCCAGTGGGCGGAGGCGGAGAAGGTCGTCGCGGCGGCGCTGCGGCACCGCCCGTCCGGGGCCGACGCGGTGGAGCTGCTGCTGGCCCGCTGCCGGCTCTCCGTCGGGTACGGCGACGTCGAGGCGTCCGACCGGGACCTGGAGGCGGTGGCGACGATGCTCGCCGGTGGCGGTGCGCCCCGGCACGTCCTGCCGATGCTGATCCTGCGGGCCGGGCTGGCGATGTGGCAGGGCCGGCACGATGTGGCCCGGCAGGCCGTGCAGCGGGGAATGACCGAGAGCCGCTCCGACGACGTGGTGCTGCTGGGCACGCTGGCCTGGCACGGGCTGCGCGCGGAGGCGGAGGCGCACGCGAGCCGTACCGTGGCGGTGGACCCGACGGCGGTGCGGCGGCTGCGCGACGCGGTCGACCGGGTGACGGCCAAGAGCGCGACGGCGGCCGGGCCGGTACGGGTCGTCGCCGACGGGTTCCTGGCGCTGTGCACGGCCGAGCTGACCCGGCTCGACGGCCGGGGTGACCCGGACGCCTGGGCCCGTTCGGCAGCCGAGTGGGACAAGCGTAACCACCCCTACCCGGCGGCCTACTCGCGGTTGCGCCAGGCTGAGGCGTTGCTGGCCCGGCGTGGTCGCAGCAACGCCGCCGGCACGTTGTTGCGACAGGCCCACGAGATGGCGTTGAGCCTGGGGGCGGTGCCGTTGACCAGCGAGATCAGGACGCTGGCCGGCCGGGCGCGGGTGGAGCTGACCGACCGTGCCCAACCCACCGGGGTCGACCGCCGGCAGGGCCGTGCCCGGTCGACCGGGGTGGGGCACCGCCGGCCCGCGGGGTCGGGGTCGGTCACCGTCGTAGCCGGGCCGGTCGTCGACGAGCTGACCACGCTGACCGCGCGGGAACGCGAGGTGCTCGCCGCGGTGGCCGAAGGTCTGACGAACAAGGAGATCGGCCAGCGGCTGTTCATCAGCGAGCGGACCATCGGGGTGCACGTGTCGCACATCTTCGACAAGCTCCAGGTGCGCACCCGGGTCCAGGCCAGCGCCATCCACCTGCGGAACCGGGGCGAGTGAGCGTACGTACGGCGCGGTCGAATACGTCGTTCTACTGATCCCGCGCCCGGTCGACGCTGCCAGGCTGTCCCTCGTCAACGACGGCACGGCGCTGCCCCGACCACTGTGGAGGAGACATGACGGAACCGGTCTGGGGCCCCGTCCACGTGGACATCGTCGATCTGCTCGCCGACCATCCGGAGGACGTCCCGGCGGTGGTCGACCACCTCACCAAACTTCAGGACCTGCTGGTCCGGCTACCGCCGTTGGAGGGCAGCTGCCCGCTGGCCGACTTCAACCGGCTCTACCTGACCATCACCAGCCGGGTGCTGGAGGGGCTCTACGACGACTACTTCGCGGACCCGGTGTTCCTGTCCCGGCTGGACGTGGAGTTCGCCGCCCGCTACTTCGACGCGATGCGGCTGTGGACCGAGTCGAGCCCGACCACCCCGCGCGCCTGGTCGTGCCTGTTCAAGCGGATGAAGGGACCGGACGCCCGGCCGTTGCCGTCGGCGGCGGCGGGAGTGAACGCGCACATCAACTTCGACCTGCCGTTCGCCCTGGTGACCACGTTCGACCACCTGGAGTCCGAGCCGGTGGACGGCACCGAACAGCACCGTGACTATCTCAAGATCAACGATATCTTCGCCGACAAGATCCCGTCGCTGCGGCGGGGCTACCTGGAGCGGTGGCAACTGCTGATCGACATGCTCAACGGCGACATCGACGACTGGTACCAGGGCGAACTGGTCGAGTACACCCGGGACGTGGCCTGGCGCAACGCGCAGAAGATCTGGCGCTGCCGGCACGACCCGCAGGCCCGAGACGGCGAGCGCGCGCGGCTGGACGACAACGCCGCGGCGCTCGGCCGGCTGCTGCTCTCACCGCTGGGGGCGTTCCTGCAGTAGCAGCCGGGACGGGGGGTCCCCGCGCGCCGGGAAACCGGCGCGCGGGGACGCGTCCGTTCGACCAGGATGGCCGGGTGAGCCCGATCGAACAACCGCTGCCCGGCAACGTCACCACCGGTGTGGTCCGCATCGGCGACACCGTCCGCCGGCCGGTCGGCCCGTGGACCGACGCCGTCGACGCCCTGCTGACCCACCTGCACGACGTCGGTTTCGACGGTGCGCCCCGCCCGCTGGGCCGCGACGACCAGGGCCGCCAGGTGCTGGAGTACGTGCCGGGGGAGCTGGGTCACCCCTCGGGTCTCTACCGCACGGCGGAACTGGCCTCGATCGGCCGGCTGCTGGCCGACCTGCACCGCGCGGTCGCCGACTTCACGCCCCCCGGGCCGGCCCGCTGGCAGGTGCCGATCCGACCCGACGGCGCGGACCTGCTCTGCCACCACGACGCGGCACCGTGGAACCTGGTCCGCGCCCCACGCGGCTGGGTGCTGATCGACTGGGACGGCGCAGGGCCGGGCACCCGCCGCTGGGAGTTGGCGTACGCCGCCCAGGCGATGGCCGGGATGCGCCCCGACCGGCCGGTCGCGGAGTCGGCCCACCGGCTGCGCACCCTCGTCGACGGGTACGACCTACCGGCGGCGGAGCGTCCCGCGCTCGCCGCGACCCTCGCCCCCCGGGCCCGGGCGATGTACGACCTGCTGTGCGCCGGGGCCCGCGACGGCGTGCAGCCGTGGGCCCGGATCCACGCCGAGGACGGCCCCTACTGGCGCTCCGTCGCCGACCACCTGGGCACCCACGTCGAGGACTGGACCCGCGCCCTGGAATGACCCGGCGGGCGGCATCCGGGGCGGCCGTCTCGCACGGTGGGCGGGCGGCCCTCGGGCGGCCCCACCGGTTCGGCCCGTTCGGGTGTCGGGCCACGCGCGCGGGGTACCCGTCGGTCATGCCCGTACAACGGTTCGCCTTCCGGTTCGACCCCGGGTTCCGGGTTCCGCTGGCGCTGCTCGGCATCCGTCCGCAGACCTGCGCCGTGCTGCTCGACGACGAGGAACTGGTGATCCGGTTCGGCCGCTGGCAGCTGCGGACCGGGCGGGGGAACGTGGTCGACGTGCAGCGCAGTGGGCCGTACCGCTGGTGGCGGGCGGTCGGGCCGCACCTGTCCCTGGCCGACCGGGGGGTGACCTTCGGTACCGGCACCACGGCCGGGGTGTGCCTGCGCTTCGGCACACCGGTGTCGGGGCTGGCCCCCGGCCGGTGGCTGCGCCATCCGGCGGCCACGGTCACGGTGACCGACCCGGCGGCCCTGTTGGCGGCCCTGCGCCGCGTGCCGGCCGGCCATCCCCGCCGCACCTGACTACCCGCCCGGTGGCCGCGCCCGGCTCCCGACCGACCATCCACCCGGTTCGGCCGGCAGGCCCCGACCCGACAGTCCTGCCCTGACCGCCCTGACCGCCCTGACCCGGCCCGGCCCTGCCCGGCCCGGTTTGCCCGGTCTGCCGGCCCGGCCCGCCCGGGTAGCGTCGCCGGGCCGGTCCGCCCGGCTTCCCCTGTTCTGGCCGGTGGGGGCCGGTTCAGCGCCTACCGTCGGGTCAGGGCCTACGAGGGCGGTCGGGGGATGGCGGACGGGCGGGACGGGGCGCGGGAGCGGCGGACCCGGGAACGGCGGGGGAGCACGCCGCCGCCGGGGCATGGGCGGGCGCTGCGCGAGGCACGGGCCGCCGGGCAGGGCGAACGCACCCGGCCGGGACCGGTGGGGCTCCCGGAGTGCGTGGACAGCCATGCCCGGCCGGCGCAGCCCGGTGGCGCGTTGCGCCGGTGGCTGTTCGCGTACCGGGTGCAGCCGGTCGGCCCGGAGACCGAGGAGGGTAGCCAACGCCGGCACCCCTGGTGGCAGGTGATGTGCCTGACCGGGGTCGACTACTTCTCCACCCTGTCCTACCTGCCGGGCATCGCGGCGCTCGCCGCCGGGGCGCTCTCCCCGCTGGCCACCCTGCTGATCGTGGCGCTCACCCTGCTCGGGATGCTGCCGATGTACCGGCGGGTGGCCCGGGAGAGCCCACACGGGCAGGGGTCGGTGGCGATGCTGGAGCGGCTGCTGCCGTTCTGGCGGGGCAAACTGTTCGTGCTGGTGCTGCTCGGCTTCGTCGCCACCTCCTGGATCATCACGATCACGCTCTCCGCCGCCGACGCGACGGTGCACCTGTTGGAGAACCCGTACCTGCCGTCGTCGGCACCGCACGGTGACGGGGTGGCCGTGCTGGTCACGGTGGCGCTGCTGCTCGTCCTCGGTGGGGTCTTCCTGCTCGGGTTCAGCGAGGCGGTGCTGGTGGCCGTACCGTTGGTGGTGGTCTTTCTCGGTCTCAACGCGGTGGTGGTGGCCGTCGGTCTGGCCGAGATCGCCGCCGATCCGGGCACCGTGCGGGACTGGACGGCGGCCCTGACCGCCGGGGGTTCCGGGGTGGGGGATCTGCTCGGCCCGGCGGTGCTGGCCTTCCCGCTGCTGGTCCTGGGCCTGTCCGGCTTCGAGACCGGGGTGAGCATGATGCCCCTGGTACGCGGGGCCGGCGCGGACCGCGAGCAGCGGTTGGCCGCCCGGATCCGCAACACCCGCCGGCTGCTCACCGCCGCCGCGCTGATCATGTCGGGGTACCTGCTGACCACCACCTTCGTCACCACCGTGCTGATCCCGCCCCGGGAGTTCCAGCCGGGTGGCGCGGCGAACGGCCGGGCGCTGGCCTGGCTGGCCCACGCCCGCCTCGGCGAGGGGTTCGGCACCGTCTACGACATCAGCAGCGTGTTGATCCTCTGGTTCGCCGGGGCGTCGGCGATGGCCGGCCTGATCAACATCGTGCCGCGCTACCTGCCGTCGTACGGGATGGCGCCGGAGTGGGGTCGGGCGGTCCGACCGGTGGTGCTGGTCTACACCCTGATCAGCATCGTCATCACCGTCGCCTTCCGGGCCGACGTCAACGCCCAGGCCGGCGCGTACGCCACCGGCATCCTGGCGATGATGGTCTCCGGGGCGGTGGCGGTGACCATCGCGACCCTGCGGGCCCGGCACCGGTTCGCCGCGTCCGGCTTCGCCGTGCTGACCGCGGTGCTGCTCTACGCGCTGGTCGAGAACGTCATCGAGAAGCCGGACGGGATCGCCATCTCCGGGTTGTTCATCGCCGGCATCGTCGTGGTCTCGCTGGTCTCCCGGATCACCCGCACCACCGAGCTACGGGCCGAGCGGATCGACTTCGACGGGCCGGCCCGGCGGTTCGTCGCCGAGTCACTGGCCCACGACGGTCGACTGCACCTGATCGCCAACAAGCGGGACACCGGCGCGCTCAAGGAGTACCGGGTCAAGGAGCGGGTCCAGCGGGGCATGAACCCGGTGCCGGGCGCCTCCGACGTGCTCTTCCTGGAGATCGACGTGGTGGACCCGTCGGAGTTCAGCCGGGTGCTGCGGGTGCACGGGGTCGAGGTGGGCGGTTTCCGGGTGCTGCGGGCCAGCAGCCCGGCGGTGCCGAACGCGATCGCCGCGATCCTGCTGGCGTTGCGCGACGGTACCGGCGTCCGACCACACGCCCACTTCGAGTGGTCCGAGGGCAACCCGCTCGCCCACCTGCTGCGTTACCTGATCCTCGGTCGGGGCGACACCCCACCCGTGGTCCGCGAGATCATCCGCAAGAGTGAACCCGACCCTTCCCGCCGCCCCGGCATCCACGTGGGCGGCTGACCCACCCCCTCCCGCCGCCCCTCTCCCCCCTCCCTCCCTCCCTCCCTCCCGTGATCAAGAGCTTTGCGTCAGGTGATCAAGAGGTATACGTCAGAAAACCCTGTCGGCGTGACGTAAACCTCTTGATCACCGGCCTGGGGTGGCCTGGGGCGCTTGGGGCGGCTTGGGGTGGGCGGAGGTGGGGGCGGGAGGTGGGGGTAGTGGGGTAGGCTCCTAGGATGGTTTAGGGGTTGGGTGGGGGGTTTCAGGGCGGGGGTGGGTGGGGGGTGATCTGGAGCGGACATGATGCGGCCCGCGCCCCGAGGGGTGGGCGCGGGCCGGGGTGCGACGGTTTACTTCGACGGCTCGGGGAGCTTGCAGTCGATCTTCGGGTTGGCGCCGATGTAGTTGAGCGGCCCGGCCACGATGGTCACCAGGATGGTGCCGGCCTCGGCACAGTTGGTGTCATCGTTTCCGTAATAGCCTCGCTGACCAGCGGCGATGGCGCCGATGACCAGCCAGATGACGACGATGACTCCGAGGATCGACGAACCGCGCATGGGGGTGCCTCCCGGCTTGTGTTGTGTTCGAGGTGACGCCCATGTACCCACCGGCCGGGACCGGATAAACGGTATTCCGGAACGGTCAGCGCGATGATGCTGGATTCTCCGGCGATCGACCCGACGCGACGGTGGTCGGTGACCCCCACCCAGCCGGCTGAAGGTCGACCCGGCACCGGGGACGCCCGTGCGGCTGGGCACTGTGGAAGTCCACGGGTTTCGGCGCGGTGCCGCGTCTGGTGCGGTCGCGCGACCGCAGGAGCCGGGGTTCAGGCCGAATCGCGGGGTTCCGGCCGAAAACGCGACAGGGCCGGCGGGTGCGCATGACGCCCGCCCACCGGCCCTGTCGGGTGAGCTGGATCAGTCCCGGGTGTCGCCACCGGTCGGCGTGGGCAGCACCCGCTCGGCCTCGGCACCCGCACCGGCCAGCACCTTCGCCTGCTGCGGCCAGGTGGCCAGGCTCGCGGTGGCGCGCAGTCCGGCGGCGCGGATCGTCTCCCGCAGGCCCGTCTCGTCGAGCGCGGCGAGCTGCTGGTAGGTGTGGATGCCGGCGGACTGGAGCGCGGCGGCCATCTTCGGGCCGACACCCTGGATGCGACGGAAGTCGTCCGCCGACCCGCCCTGGGTGGGGGAGGCGTCCGACAGCGGGGCGGCTGCCGGGACCGGAGTGTCCTCTGCGGCGGGGGCGGTGTCCTCGACGGAGGTGCGCTGCGCCGGGACCGCCGGCGCGACGGCCACGGGGGCGGTGTCCACGTCGTCCGCGCCCGACAGGTCCGGGTCCGGCACGCTCGCCGGCATCGTCGACTCCCCGTCCGCCACGGTGGCGACCTGCGTGGCCGGCTCAGCGGCGACCGGCTCGATGGCCGGCTCAGCGGCGACCGATTCGATGGCCGGCTCGGCCACGGCCGGTTCGGCGGCCGGTTCGGCGGCGGCCGGCTCGATGGCCGGTTCGGCGGGCTGCGTGGTCTCGGCGCTCGGAGCCGCGAGCGGGTCGGCCCCGGTCTCCGTGCTGCTCGCGGCCGGGCCGTCCGGGTCGACCGTGGTCGGCTGCGGCAGCGCGGTCGCCGTACCCGGGGTGTCGGGGGTGTCCTCGACGGTCGCCCGGGGCGCGGGGACCGGCGCGACGGTCTCGTCGGCGTCGGTGCTCGCGGGCTTCTCGTCCGAGACGGTACGACCGGTCAGGTCGGCGGTGGTCGACTCGTCGTCGATGTCGGCCAGCGGGGCGGACCGCTCGGCGGCGATCGTGGTGGGCGTGCCGTCGACGGCGGTGATGGCGTGCTCGTCGACGGTCGAGTCGGCGGTCGAGATCGTCGAGGCGGTCGAGTCGGCGGTCGAGTCGGCGGTCAGGGTGGTCGAGTCGGTGGCCGGGGCGGCGTGGTCGGTGTCCGGCGCGGTGTGCGGGGTGGGCTGGTCCACGACGGCGGCGGGGGCCGGGGAGGTGTCGACCGTGGCGATCGGGCGCGGTGTGTCGATCGTGGCGGCGGCGGCCTTCTCCTCGGCGGAGAGCCCGACGACCGGGTCACCCTCCACGATGGGCGAGGTGGCGGCCGGCTTCTGCCGTCCCCACAGCGCCCAGCCTCCGCCCAGGCCCACCAGCAGGGCCAGGATCACGATCAGCCATTGCCCGAAAGTCGACGGCACGGCTACCTCCCTATTGCGTATGTCGTTGAAGTCGCGAGGAAAACGCGAAGACCCGCCGCAGCTTTGCACACGCGAATGTCGGACGACAGGGAGGACCGCCCCTCGTTGCGCAGGTGAAATGACCGGTGTCGGGCGGTGGCGACGTCACGACACGGTGTCGCCGTCGCCGTACCCACCGGTGGTGGTGACCGGGCCCGGTGGTGGCCCGAGGCGGTGTCCGCGCTGCTCAGCGCAGGGCCTCCGGGCTGGGGGCGTCGGAGACGTCCCAGCTGTAGAAGCAGCCGGCCGGCGCGTCCCGGGGGGAGCGCCAGGTCGGCAGGTACGCCGAGGTGTGCGCCGACAACCGCTCGTTGGTCCGTTGGTAGAGCGGGTGGTTGTACGCGGTGACCAGGGTGTCCAGGTCGACCTCGGTGGTCTCCATCAGGTGTACGCACAGGTCGTGCAGGCGGTAGAGGGAGCGGTGGCGCAGCCCGGTGAGTCCGGGCAGTTCGGTGGCATCGGATTCGGCGAAGATCTGGGCGACCCGCCCCTCCGCGCCGGGAATGATCCTGCTGACGATCACCAGACGGCTCATCGGACCCCTCTCGCCGGTGGTGCGCCCCGATCGGTCCAGGGCTCTCGGTGGATCCACCCTGGCGCAGGAGGTGTCACCTGGTCGTCACACCGTTCGTCCGGATCGTGACGGCGGGCCGCCGGGGTGCGGCGGGTGGCCTGCCGGATGGGGGCGAGGGTCTCGTCGACCAGGGCGCACATCGTGGGGGAGGGTTCCAGGCGCAGTTCCCGCATGAGCAGGTCCCGGTAGACGTAGAAGGCGTGTACCGCCTCGAACGCGTTGCCCTCGGCGAGGTGGATGCGTACCACCAGGCGGTGTGGTGTCTCGCGCAGCGGCTCGGCGGCCATCGCCGCCAGGGCGGCCTGCAACGCCTCGCCGTGCCGGCCGGCGTCGAGGTGGTCGACGGCGAGCTGTTCCAGCATGTGCAGGCGGAGTTGGCGCAGTCGTTCCCGGTCCAGCAGCACCCAGTCGTCGTACCAGCCGGGGAGCAGGTCACGGCTGCCGGCGGCGAGCGCGACGGCGGTGGTGCGCGGGTCGTCCCCGTCGCGGACCCGGGCCGCGGTGGCGACGAGGTCGTCCACGTCGAGGCGGACCGTCGGGTCGAGGCGGACGGTGTCTCCGCTGATCAGTAGCGGGCAGCAGGGGTCCTGGCGCAGCCGCCACAGTGCGGTGCGCAGCGACGACAACGCCCGTTCCTCGGGCACCTCGGGCCAGAGCAGGCCGGCGAGGTTGCTGCGGGTGGCGCCGGGGCGCAGGCCGATCACGGCGATCACCCGTTGCAGCCCTCGGGGGACCACCACCGGGTGGTCGCCGTGCAGCAGCCGGAAGCCGCCGAGCAGGTGCAGGCGTACCGGTGGGTCGGCCGGGACGTCACTGGTCGGCGTGCTGGCATGACCGGTCACGGCGCACCCCCTGCACGCAAGCCTGGGTCCAGATCGTCCGGTGTCCCGACGCGGTCGGTCGTGACGCGGTGGCCGGGTCGCTTCGCTGTGCTGCCGGACCCGCCGTTCCCACCGGACCGGCCGGCACGAACACTACCAATGTGATTACTCTCAGTCAACAATAGTGTAGGTATCGTGACTGGGCGATATTGCCTCTGAACTGCGAACCTCCATCACAATGGACAGCTCTCGCATAGCCGATACACAGCCTGCGTCAACGCAACGTCACCACTTTGTGGGGGTGTCGCGGGTCGGCGGGTGACGCCCGGGTGACGGGCCCGGCCGGAAGGTGACGGCTACCGGGGTGAGCCGCCCGGTGGAGGAGGACCCGAGATGACCGTCACCCATGGCACGGCACTCACCAGTGAGATCACCGAGATCCTGGTGACCCGGTGCGGCCTCGACGCCGCCGCCGCCGCCCGCGCGCCCGCCGCCAGCCTGGAGGAACTGGGCATGGACTCGCTGGCCCTGCTGGAGCTGTCCGCCGTGGTCGCCGACCGCTGGCGGGTACGCATCCCCGAGCAGGCCGGGCAGCTCAGCATCGGCGGTGTGGCCGACCTGGTGGCCGCCGCCGGGCCGGCCGGGCACACCGAGAACAGCATCCTCATCGCCGCCCCGCTGCCGCTGGTCTGGGAGATCACCAACGACGTGGCGCGCTGGACGGACCTGTTCACCGAGTACGCCGTGGTGGAGATCCTGCACCGCGACGGGGACACGGTGCGGTTCCGGCTCACCATGCACCCCGACGAGAACGGCGTCGCGTGGAGCTGGGTCAGCGAGCGCACCACCGATCCGGCGACCTGGCAGGTGCGGGCCCGCCGGGTGGAGACCGGTCCGTTCGAGTACATGCGGATCCACTGGTACTACGACACGGAGCCTGCGGGCACCCGGATGACCTGGGTGCAGGACTTCGCGATGAAGCCGACCGCCCCGGTGGACGACGCGGCGATGACCGAGCGGATCAACACCAACAGCCGGGTGCAACTGGCCGTGATCAAGGAACGGATCGAGCGGGCGTACGCGGGAGGCGGCGATGAGTGAGGTCACCACCGGACTGGTCGCCGCCCGGGACGTGCCGGCCGACCGGCGGCGCGGCGGGGAACTGCGGGTGCTGCTCGGCCCGCGTACCGTCGGCAGCACCTCCGGGTTCATGGGGGTGGTGACGGTGGACCCCGGTGACCGGGTGGCCGAGCACTACCACCCGTACAGCGAGGAGTTCCTCTATCTCGTGCGCGGCACGATCACCGTCGACCTGGACGACGTGCCGGTGCCGTTGGCCGCCGGGGAGGCGCTGTTCGTGCCGCGCAACGTGCGGCACCGGCTGCGTAACACCGGCGACGTCGCCGCCGAGGTGGTCTTCCACCTCGGCCCGCTCGCCCCCCGCCCGGAACTCGGCCATGTCGACACCGAGCTGGTCGAGCAGCGGGGCCCGTCGTGACCGGCCGCCGCGTGGTGGTGACCGGTGTCGGGGTGGTCGCCCCGGGCGGCGTCACCCGGGACCGGTTCTGGAAGACCCTCACCGAGGGGCGCACGGCCACCCGGCGGATCAGTTTCTTCGACCCGTCGCCGTACCGGTCGCAGATCGCCGCCGAGTGCGACTTCGACCCGGACGCCGCCGGGCTCACCCCGGCGCAGCGGCAACGCTCCGACCGGTACGTGCAGTTCGCGCTGGCCTGCGCGGCGGAGGCGCTGGCCGACAGCGGGCTCGACCTGACCGACGCCGAGCGGGACGTCGCCGGGGTGGTGCTGGGCACCGCCGTCGGCGGCACCACCGCCCTGGAGCAGGAGTACGTCCGGGTCAGCGACTCGGGTCGGCACTGGCTGGTCGACCACGCCCTCGGTGGGCCGTACCTCTATCAGGCGCTGGTGCCGAGCAGCCTCGCCGCCGACGTGGCCTGCCGGCACGGGCTGCACGGCCCGGCGCAGGTGGTCTCCACCGGCTGCACCTCCGGCATCGACGCCATCGGGTACGCCCACCAGCTCGTCGTCGACGGGGAGGCGGACATCGTGCTGGCCGGTGCCGCCGACTCGCCGATCTCCCCGGTCACCGTCGCCTCGTTCGACGCGATCCGGGCGACCAGCCCGGACAACGACGACCCGGGGCACGCCAGCCGACCCTTTGACGCCCACCGGCAGGGTTTCGTGCTGGCCGAGGGGGCCGCGGTGCTGGTGCTGGAGGAGTGGGAGCATGCCCGGCGGCGCGGCGCGCACGTCTACTGCGAGGTCGCCGGTTACGGCAGCCGCAGCAACGGTTTCCACATGACCGGGTTGCGACCTGACGGGGTGGAGATGGGGTTGGCCATCGCGGCGGCACTGCGGCAGGCCCGCCTCGACCCGTCGGCGGTCTCCTACGTCAGCGCGCACGGGTCCGGGACCCGGCAGAACGACAGGCACGAGACGGCGGCGTTCAAGCGGGCCCTCGGCCCGACGGCGTACCGGGTGCCGGTCAGCTCGATCAAGTCGATGGTCGGGCACTCGCTGGGCGCGATCGGCGCCATCGAGATGGCCGCCTGCGCCCTGGCCATCGAGTACGGCGTGGTGCCGCCGACGGCCAACTGGACCACCCGGGACCCGGAGTGCGACCTGGACTACGTGCCGAACGTGGCCCGGGAGACCCCGGTCGACGTGGCGTTGTCGGTGGGCAGCGGGTTCGGTGGCTTCCAGTCCGCGATGCTCTTCCGTCGGCTGGCGGTGACGCGGTGACGCGCTCCGCTGCCGGGGTGACCGCTGCCGGTTCCGGCCCGCCCCGGGCGACCGCCCCCGGTGACCCGGACGGGGACCGGCGGGCGGTGGTGACCGGGATCGGGGTGGTCGCGCCCAGCGGCATCGGCGTGGACGCGCACTGGCGGACGGTGACCGGGGGCGTCCGGCGGACCGGGCCGATCACCCTGTTCGACCCGACCGGCTACCCCACCCGGGTCGGCGGCGAGGTCCCCGACTTCCACCCGGCCGCGTACGTGGACACCCGGCAGCTCGTGCAGACCGACCGGTGGACCCAGCTCGGCTTCGCCGCGACCGCGTTGGCGCTCGCCGACGCCGGACTGCCCGCCCGCGCCCCCGACCCGTACGACTGGGCGGTCACCCTGGCCAGTTCGTCGGGGGGGAACCTGTTCGGGCAGCGGGAGCTGCAACGGCTCTGGGGCGGGTCGAGCCGCACCGTCGGGGCGTACCAGTCGATCGCCTGGTTCTATGCGGCAAGCGTCGGGCAGTTGTCCATCCACCACCAGTTCAAGGGACCGTCGGGGGTGCTGGTCGCCGAGGCCGCCGGTGGGCTGGACAGCCTCGCGCACGCGGTACGCACCATCCGGCGGGGCACGTCGGTGGTGATCGCCGGGGCGACCGAGTGCCCGCTGAGCCCGTACGCGTTGGCCTGTCAGCTCCGCTCCGGGCTGCTCAGCGCCGTCGACGAGCCGGCGGCGGCGTACCGGCCGTTCGACCGGGTGGCCGGCGGGTACGTGCCGGCCGAGGGGGGTGCGGTCTTCGTGGTGGAGGAGCGGGAGCACGCCCTGGCCCGGGGTGCCCGGATCTACGGGGAGGTGACCGGCTGGGCGGCCACCCACGACGCGGTGCACACCGGCCCGGACACCGCCGGCGACCCGGCGACGTACGCGCGGGCGATGCGACTGGCGCTGGCCCGCGCCGGCAGCACCGCCGACGAGGTGGACCTGGTCGTGCCCGACGCCCTCGGGGTGCCCCGCTACGACCGCAGTGAGGCGACGGCGCTGCGGGCGGTCTTCGGTGACCGGCCGCCGCCGGTGAGCACCCACAAGTCGTTGACCGGTCGGGCCCACCAGGGCGGGTCGGCCCTGGACGTGGCGACCGCGCTGCTCGCCTTCCACCGCGACACGCTGCCCGCCTCGGCCGGTCCGGTCGATCCGGCCCCGGGTTGCGAGCTGGACTTCCTGCGGGCCCCGCGTCGGCCTGTCAGTCGGGTGGCGCTGGTCTGTGCGCGTGGCTTCGACGGGTTCAACAGCGCGCTGGTGTTGCGGGGTGCCGTCCCACGACCGAGGAGCGCCACCGACTGATCACTGTGCGTCACTTCCGGGGGTGTGCCCGGCGGCAGGGACCTGTCGCCGGGCACACCTCCGTCCGCATCCGCCGGTGCCGCCTGCGGTGCCCGGTCCACCGTCCATGATGACCGGTGCTGACCAGGGGTGGGGCGTCGTCGGGCTGCCTGGTTCCACATCGGATCGGCGGGCACGGCGATGCCGCCGGCGGTGTCCCGGGTCGGCGTACGCGCCCGATCCTGCCCGGCCGATCGAGCGGCGGCAATCCGGCCGGCCGCCTTTTATGATCTAGCCATTCGCATCTAGAAATGCTCTTCCGGGCTGTCGTAGGGTGCCGTGAGCACGCCAAGAGACATCATTTATGGGCGCTTTTGCCCGATTCTATGCTGGACGGTGACCGGCGGTGACCATGTATCGCCCGACGGAAGATCCTGCGGCGCAAGACCCCGGTTGGGTGGACGACGTGTTGTTCTGCGGCCGTCCGACCGACATTTGTCTCCGGCTGCCCGAGCCGGTGGACCGGGCCACCCTGCACCGCTTGGTCGTCGAGGCACAGGACCGGCTGCGCGCCGCCGGACTGCGCCCCGGCGGGGCCGTCGCGTTGCGTCTGCCGCCCTCTTTGTCCTATGTGGTCAATCTGTTGGCCACGTGGCGCAGCGGTGGCCAGGCGGTGCTGCTCGACCACCGGCTCACCGACCACGAGGTCGACCGCGCGCTGCACCGGCTCACCCCGCAGGTGGTGGTGGCCCCGGCCCGCACCACCGGCGGCGCGTTGAAGGTCTTCGTCGACGTCACCGAGAGCGTGACCGGCTACGCGGACCGCCCGGCGGTCAGCGGCCACGCCGTGATCCAGCTCAGCTCCGGCTCCACCGGACCGTCCAAGGTGATCGGACGCACCGCCGCCGACCTGGTCGCCGAGGTGCACCGCTACACCCGGATCGACGGGGTGGCGCTGCCCGGCGAGCGGATCATCCTGCTGCCGTCCATGGTGCACGTGCTCGGCCTGGTCGGGGGGCTGCTCTACGGTCTGCACGCCCGCGTCGAGCTGGTCCCGCCGCAGCGGCTCGGCGGCGACGCCGTGCTGGCCGCGATCGCCGCCCAGGACACCCCGGCCACCGTCCTCGGCGTGCCCTTCCACATCGGCCTGCTCGCCTCCACCCGCCCGGACGGGCCCCTGCCCCAGTTCAAGCGGATGACCACCGGTGGGGAGCTGGTCCCGCCGGCCGTCGTGCAGGCGTTCACCGACCGGCACGGCGTACCACTGGGCAACATGTACGGGATGACCGAGGTCGGTGTCATCGGCACCGACCTGCACGGCAGCCACCGGCCGGCGATCATGCCCGCGCCCGGCATCGAGGTCCGCGAGTCCGACGGTGAGCTGCTGATCAGCTGTCCCGCCTCGCCGTACGTCGGGCTCAGCGACCCCGACCGCTGGGCCGACGGCTGGCTGCGTACCCGCGACGCGGGCACCGTCGACCCGGACACCGGCCTGGTCACCGTCCGGGGCCGGCTCGACTCGCAGGTCTCCGTGGGGGGCCTGAAGGTCGACCTCACCGAGGTCGAGGCCACCCTCACCGGCCTGCCCGGGGTGGCCGCCGCCGTGGTCACCTACGACGACGGGATCACCGCCTTCGTGCAGCCCGACGGCCCGCTGTCCGAGGACGTACTGGACAAGCTGCTCGCCGAACGACTGGCCGGCTACAAGCGGCCCCGCACCCTGCACATGGTGGCGCAACTGCCGCGTACCACCACCGGCAAACTGGTCCGCTCGCTGGACGTGCTGCGAACGGCGGCCCCGTGAGCGGTCCGCTCCATCCCACCCCCCGGCCGGTCCCCGAGGACCGCCGGGGAGTCACCACCGCGTCGCCACCGGCCGACCGTCGGCGGTACGCCCGAACCGTCCCCGCGCGGTGCCCCGACCGGGTGCCGGCAACTCGCCCATCGAGAGAGGTAACCGTCATGCGAGACGAGGTCCGAACCTTCGTCATCGAGCAGCTCCAGGACATGAACTACGACGTCGACGGGATCGACGACGACACCACCCTCGGCCCGTCCGGGGTGGACCTGGAGTCCCTCGCCCTGTCCGACCTGTCCGTCCGGGTGGAGGACCGGTACGGGTTGCGGTTCGCCGACGACGAGTCGGAGAAGCTGGCCCTGATGACGGTGGGGGAGTTCACCACCATGGTCGCCGACCGGGTCGCCGGGGCGACCACCGACAACCGCTGATGTCCGGTCAGCCCGACCTGGGGCGAGCTGACCTGGTGAGCATGCTCGCCGAACTCACCGGCAAACCCGTCGAGCAGGTCCCGCACCGGGTCGGCTCGATGGAACTGGCGTGGCTGGTGCACCTCGTCGAACAGCGTTACGGCACCCAGCTGGACCTCACCGACGACCAGCTCGCCGGTATCCGTACCGTCGACGACGCGTTGACCGTGTTCCACACCTACCTACCCGCCCCCGCCGATGGTTGAGCGGGCACCCGTCACGATCTCCGGCACGTACGCGGTCAGCGCCTTCGGTAGGGGCGTGGACGCGCTGCTGGCCGGGGTCCTGTCCGGCGTACCGGCGTTCCGGCCGGTGGGCCGCTTCGCCACCACCGGCCGCCGGGTGACCGTCGCGGCCACCCGGCCCGACGTGGCGACCCTGCCGCAGGAGCTGGCCGACGCCGTCGACGCGGCCTGCGTCACCGCCGGGCTCGACCCGGCACAGCGGGCCGGTGCGGCGCTGTTGCTGGCCACCCACGGCGGCCCGGCCACCCTGGCCGGCCCGTACACCGACGACCGGCCGGTCGCGGACACCGACGACCCGTGGTGGGCCGACGGGGAACGCGACGACGCCGGTCCGGCCTGGCCGGAGCTGCCCACACTGGCCGTCCGGTTGGCCCGGCGGTGCGGCCTCGGCGGCCCCACCCGGGTCTACACCACCGCCTGCGTCTCGGCGAGCAGCGCGGTGGCCGACGCCGCCGCGATGATCCACCGGGGGGACACCGACCGGGTCGTGGTGGCCGCCGGCTACCTGGTGGAACCGGACCAGTTCGCGCTCTTCGACGCCGGCCGTGCGCTCGCCGCCGACGGGGCGGTACGTCCGTTCAGCGTCGGACGGCAGGGGTTGCTGCTCGGTGACGGGGTGGCCGCGGTCGTGCTGGAGTCCGCCGCCGCGCTGCGCGCCCGGGGTGGCAGCCCCGTGGCGACGCTGGTCGGATGGGGGCGGGCCGGCGACGCCCACCACCCCTGCCAACCCGATCCGCAGGGCGCGGGGCTGGCCCGGGCGGTCGGAGCGGCGCTGGGCCGGGCCGGCCTGCCCGCCGGGGCGGTCGGTTACGTCAACGCGAACGCCACCGGCACCGGTTTCAGTGACGCCTCCGAGGCGGCGGCGCTGCGACTGGCCCTGGGCGAGCAGGCCGGGCAGGTGCCGGTCAGCTCCACCAAGGCGCTGCACGGGCACGCGCTGGAAGCGTCCGGCCTGCTCGAACTGGTGGTCACCGTGGCGGCGCTGGGGCACGGGAAACTGCCGGTCAACGCCGGCTGGCTCGGCCCCGACCCGGCCTGCCCGCTGGACGTGGTCACCGCCGCGCCCCGCCCGGTCACCAGCCGGTACGCGCTCAGCCTCAACGCCGCCTTCGGCGGCGCGAACACCGCACTGCTGGTGGGTGCGCCGTGACCGGCACGCGCGGCCCGGGGCACGGGATCGTCCCGGGCCGTCCGGCCGGCCACGGCGCACCCCGGGTGCTGGCGCAGGCGCGCTGGCCGGAGCCGGGCGACGGGCCACCACCGCCGCTGCCCGGGTTCGTGCACTCGGCGTTCGCGCCGCTGGTCGCGGCGGCGGCCGGGCGGTGCCTGGAACGTCGCCCGAGCCCGGCCCCGGCCGGGGCCCGGTGCGCGGTGGTGCTGGTCAGCGCCGCCGGGGACCGGCCCAGTGCCACGCACGTCCGGTCGACCGTCGCCGCCGGGGGGCGGGTCGGTCCACTGTTCTTCTTCCAGTCGGTGCCCAACAGCGTGGCCGGGCAGGTCGCCGCCCGTTGGGGACTGACCGGTCCGGTGGTGTGCCTGAGCCCGACCGGCGACCCACGGGCCGACGCCACCGCCGAGGGGGAACTGCTGCTGTACGACGGCGACGCCGACGAGGCGTTGCTGGTCCTGATCGACGAGGCACCCGACGCGACGCCTACCGGTGCGGTCGCGGTGCTGCTGGGGGGAGGAGACAGTCAATGAGGACGAAGGGACTGCGGGGTGCGCTCGCCGCCGATCCGCAACTCGGCGCGGGAAACGTGCTGGCCCGGGTGCTCGCCCACGGTGCGGACCCGCAGGGGCCGGGGCTGACCTTCGACACCCCGGTCGACGGGCACCCCGCCGGGCAGCCGCTCACCCTGGGTCAGCTCGACGAGCGGGTCGCCGCCCGGGCGGCCTGGCTGCACGACCGGGGGGTGCGGCCCCGTGACCCGGTCGCCGTCTGGGCCACCGCCGCCGCCGACATGGTGCTGAGCTTCCTGGCGTTGGCCCGGCTCGGCGCGATCCCGGCGCTGATGAACGGCAAGCTGCGCCCCGAGATCGCCGCCGAGTACATCCGCCGGCTGCGCGGTGCCGGGGTGCTCACCGACGCCGCGCACACCGAGCTGCTGGCCGGGCACGACCTCGGCGCACCCCTGCTGGGCACCCCGCAGGAGGCCGGCAGCGGTGACCCGGCGCAGGCCCCCGCCGACTACCGGCACCACCCCGACGACCCGATCGTCATCACCCACACCTCCGGCACCACCGGGGTACCGAAGGCGGTGCTGCACTCGCACGCCAGCCTCTTCGCCGCCACCCGGCACCTGCTGTCCATGCCGCAGGCGCAGGGCACCCGGCGGATCCTCAACGCGCTGCCCGCCCCGCACACCGCGACGGTGCTCATGGTCAACCAGGCGTTGGGCAACCAGGCGGAGATGTTCCTGCTGTCCGAGCAGGGCGGCGAGCGGGTCCTCGACGCCATCGGGCAGTGGCGGCCCGACGGGGTCTTCGGTTTCTCGATGACCTGGGCGGAGCTGGCCCGCTTCGACCTGAGCGGGTACGACCTGGACTCGGTGCGGCTGTGGTTCAACACCGGCGACTGCTCGCACGAGCCGCACGTACGCCGGCTCGTCGCGGTCGGCTCGCGGGACGTGTTCACCCGGCAGGGCGTCACCCGGGTCCCCGGTTCCGTCTTCATCGACGGCCTCGGCTCCAGCGAGATGGGGCACTCGATGTTCCACATCACGCACACCACCGACACCGACCGGTACGGCCGCTGCGTGGGCCGCCCCTACCGGTTCGCCCGGGTGGCCGTCCTCGACGCCGAGGGCAACGAGCTGCCCCCCGGTCAGGTCGGCTTCCTCGGCATCGACTCGCCGTCGCTGTTCCGGGGCTACTGGAACGACTCGGTGACCAGCTACCGGTTCCGGCTGCGCGGCTGGTACCTCACCGGTGACCTGGTCCACGCCGACGCCGACGGTCGCTACTACCACCTGGACCGGGCGGTCGACTCGGTGACGCTGCCCGACGGGCGGCGCTACTTCACCGCGTTGTCCGAGGAACGGGTGCTCGCCGCCTGCCCCGACGTCACCGACTGCACGGTGCTGATCGTCGCCGACGGTGACACGGTCACCACCGACGTGCTGCTGGAACTGGCCGCCGGGGCGGACCCGACCGTCGACCGGACCGAGGCGATCCGGGCCGCGCTCGGGGCGGACGTGGGAGCCACCCTGCGTCGGGTGGTGCCGGTGAGCGCCGACGACATCCCGGTCACCGTCACCGGCAAGGTCCGCAAGGTGGCGCTGCGCGAACGCTACCTCGCCGGGTCGTCATCATGACCGTCGTGATCACCGGGATGGGCCTGTTCAGCCCGGTCGGGCGGGGGGTGGACGCCACCTTCGCCGCGTTGACCACCGGGACGTCCGGGTTGAGCCGGCCGCCCGAGGGACACCCGGCCCGGGAGTCGCTCGAGGTCGCCGGGGTGCTCCCGCCGATCGACCCGCGTACGGTCGCCACCGGCCCGGAGACCAAGGTACTCGACCGGGTCGTGCTGTTCGCCCTGCTCACCGCCGCCGAAGCGCTCGCCGACGCGGGCATCGAGGTGGGCCGGGACGTCGACCCGGCGCGGATCGGCGTCATCGTCGGCGGGGTCGGTGGGATGTCCACCCTGGAGCAGCAGGTGATCGCCCGCACCGAGCGGGGCCGGGCGGCGGTCAGCCCGTACCTGCTGACCGGCATCCTGCCCAACATGGCGTCGGCGCGGATCGCCATCGCCCACGGCATCCGGGGTTACAGCTCGTCGGTCGGCACGGCCTGTGCCTCCGGGGCCCAGGCGGTCGCCGACGCGGCCCGGCTGATCCGGGCCGGTGAGGCCGACGTGGTGCTCTGCGGGGCCAGCGAGGCGCCGCTCTTCCCGACCTTCGCCGACACCTTCGGCAACGCCCGCGCGCTGGCCCGCGGCTGGGCCGACCCGAGCGAGGCGAGCCGACCGTTCGACAGGCGACGCAACGGGTTCGTGCTCGCCGAGGGGGCCGCCCTGCTGGTGCTGGAACGGGCCGGGCACGCCGCCGCCCGGGGCGCCCGCAGCTATGCGGAGGTGGCCGGCTACGGCAGCACCACCGACGCGCACCACCCGACCATGCCCCGGCCCGACGGTGAGGGGGCGGCCGACTGCATGCGGCAGGCCCTGGCCCGGGCCGACGTTCCGCCGGCCGAGGTCGGCTACGTCAACGCCCACGGCACCGGCACCAAACTCGGCGACATCGCCGAGAGCACCGCGCTGGGCAAGGTCTTCGGGGTCGGCGGGGTGCCGGTCAGCTCCACCAAGGCGCTCACCGGGCACCTGCTCGGCGCGTCCGGGGTGGTGGAGGCGGCGGCCTGCGCGTTGGCGTTGCGCGCCGGCCTGCTGCCGCCGACGTACCACCTGGACGACCCGGACCCGGACTGCCCGGCTGACCACGTCCGCGACGTGCCACGGGCGAGCCGGGCCGAATTCGCGCTCACCAACTCCTTCGGATTCGGCGGGCAGAACGTGAGCCTGCTGCTGCGGCGTACCACCGGGGCTGGCGTCCGGCCCGCCGGGCCGGGGAGGTGATCGACGCTGCGACCCGGGCCGCACGCGCCCGGACGGCAGTCACGGGGGGACATGGGGAAGGGCTGGAGAGATGGATATTCGTGGCATAGACCACATTGAACTGTACGTGGGGGACGCCCGACAGGCGGCCTTCTACTTCGGGACCGCCGTCGGTTTCACCCTGCGGGGCCAGGGCGGTCCGGAGACCGGGCTGGTCGGGCAGCGTTCCCTGTTGCTGGGTCAGGCCGACATCCGGATGGTGCTGACCTCCGGGCTCACCGCCGACCATCCCGCCTCGACGTACGTGTCCCGGCACGGTGACGGGATCGCGGTGGTGGCGGTGGAGGTCGGCGACGCCGCCGGGGCGTACGCGGAGCTGGTGGCCCGGGGTGCGACGCCGGTGACGCCGCCGCGCACCTGGACCGGCGCGGACGCCGAGGTGGTGACCGCCGAGGTGGGCGGCTTCGGTGACGTGCTGCACCGGCTGGTGGAGCGGCGCGGAGACTCCGACGACTTCCTGCCCGGCGCGATCGAGGCGACCCCGGCCGGCGGGACCGACCCGCGGCTGCTCGCCGAGATCGACCACCTGGCGGTCTGCGTGCCGCCCGGTCAGCTCGACGACACCGTCGCGCTCTACGAGCGGGTGTTCGGCTTCGCGCAGATCTTCGAGGAGCACATCGAGGTCGCCGGGCAGGCGATGAACTCCAAGGTGGTGCAGGACGCCTCCGGACGGGTCACCCTGGTGCTGCTGGAGCCGGACGCCGGTCGGCGGCCCGGTCAGATCGACAAGTTCCTCACCGAGCACCACGGGGCCGGGGTGCAGCACCTGGGGCTGCGCACCGACGACATCGTCGGCGCGGTCGGCGCGCTGGGCGCCCGCGGGGTGCGCTTCGCCGGCACGCCGGCCGCCTACTACGACACCCTGGAGCAGCGGGTCGGCAAGGTGGACGCGCCGCTGGACCGGCTGCGGGACCTCAGCATCCTGGTCGACGCCGACCACGGCGGGCAGCTGTTGCAGATCTTCACCGAGTCGATGCACGTCCGCCGCACCCTGTTCCTCGAGCTGATCGAGCGGCGGGGGGCGCGCACCTTCGGCAGCGGCAACATCCGGGCGCTCTACGAGGCCAAGGAACGGGAGCTGGCCGCGGCGGGGGCGACCCCCGCCGTCGCGGTCGGCACGGCACGAGGAGTAGGGGCATGACCACGACACATCCGACGTTGACCGCCGAGGAGGAGTCACTGCTCCCCTCAGCGGAGGACGTGCGGCACTACGCCGAGCACGGCTGGTACCTGACGAAGAAGCTGCTCACCGACGCCGAGGTGGACGCCCTGACCGCGGCCACCGACCGCTACTACGACGGTGAGCGGGACCGCACCCTGCCGGTGCGCCCGCCGAAGCTGGCCTACTGGGACCCGTCGAAGGGGCCGGTGCAGCGGCACAACGACTACGTCCACTACGAGCACGACGGGATCGCCGCGATCCTGCGCAAGCCGCTGATCGGCGCGGTCGCCGCCCGGCTGGCGCAGGCCGACGAGATCCGCATCTTCCAGTCCACGCTGATCTACAAGCCGCCGATCTCGGGTGAACCGTCGAACATCGTGCCCTGGCACTTCGACAAGCACTACTGGTCGTCCTCGTCGTCGGAGCGGATGCTCACCGCGTTCATCCCGTTCCACGACTGCGGGGAGGAGATGGGCACCATCACCATGGTCGACGGTTCGCACCGGTGGTCGGAGATCGGCGCGGACGACACCGTGGTCCGGCACTTCGCCGACCGGGACCGCGACCAGCTCGAGGAGATGCTGGCCGAGAACGCGGCGCACAACGGCGCACAGATCCGCAAGATCCCGATGGTGATCCCCAAGGGGCACATGAGTTTCCACCACTGCCGCACCTACCACGGCAGTGGCGCGAACGTCAGCGGACGCCCGCGCCGGGCGATCTCGCTGCACCTGCAGGACGGCGACAACGCCCACCGGGAGTTCCCGCTCTCCGACGGCACCCTCGCCGCGTACAACCACGACGTGCTGGTCCGCCGTACCCCCGAGGGTCGGCCGGACTACGCGGACCCCGACTACTGCCCGGTCATCTGGCGCGAGCGCGCCCAGCAGGAAGGCTAGAAACATGTCACGGTACGACTGGGGCAAGACACACCCGGGCATCGAGCGGCTGGAGAAGGCGGTGACCGACCGCCGCGACGTGGTGGTCAAGCACCCGCTCTACGCCAACCTGGACACCCACGAGGCGCTGGTCACCTTCATGGAGCACCACGTCTTCGCGGTCTGGGACTTCATGTCCCTGCTGAAGTCGTTGCAGCGGCAACTCACCTGCGTCGACGTGCCGTGGATCCCCACCGGGCCGACCGGCAGCCGCCGGTTGATCAACGACATCGTCATGGTGGAGGAGAGCGACGAGCTGGGCGAGGGCTTCATCAGCCACTTCGAGCTGTACGTGCGGGGGATGGGCGAGGCGGGCGCGGACACCACCGCCGTCGACCGGCTGGTCGAGCTGCTGCGCGCCGGCTCGTCGGTCACCGACGCGCTGGTCGAGGCGGGCGTGCCCGCACCGTCGCGGGCCTTCGCCGCCACCACCTGGCAGATCATCTCCTCGACCCCGGTGCACTGTCAGGCCGCCGCGTTCGCGTTCGGCCGGGAGGACCTGATCCCCGACATGTTCACCCAGGTCGTCGCCGTCAACGAGCGCAGCAACCGGCTGCACACCTTCGTCGACTACCTGGAGCGGCACATCGAGGTCGACGGTGAGCAGCACACCCCGATGGCGATGCAGATGCTCGCCGACCTGTGCGGCGACGACGACACCAAGTGGCAGGAGTGCGCCGACACGGTCAACCTGGCGCTGACCGCCCGCGCGCAGCTCTGGGACGACATCCTCGCCGCCGTCAAGGAGGGCCGCGACCGGTGACCGACGCCGACCCGGCCCGGCTCTACCGCACGGTACGGCTGATCCGTCGGTTCGAGGAGCGGGCCATCGCCCTGGTCCGCTCCGGGCACATCGTCGGCGGCATCCACCCCTACCTCGGTCAGGAGGGGATCGCCGCCGGCGTGTGCGCCGCACTCGACGCGGGGGACCTGGTCACCGGCACCCACCGGGGGCACGGCCACGTGCTCGCCAAGGGTGCCGACCCGGCCCGGATGATGGCCGAACTGTGCGGCCGGGAAACCGGACTGAACCGGGGCCGGGGCGGCTCGATGCACGCCGCGGACCTCTCCATCGGGGTGCTCGGCGCCAACGCCATCGTCGGGGCGTCCCCGGCGATCCTCACCGGCGCGGTGTGGGCGCACCGGCAGCGCGGCAACCCCGTGGTCGGGGCGAGCTTCTTCGGTGACGGCGCGGTCAACGAGGGGATGCTGCTGGAGGCGTTCAACCTGGCCGCGCTCTGGCGGGTGCCGGTGCTGCTGGTCTGCGAGAACAACGGCTACGCCACCACCATGCCGGTGGCCGGCGCGGTCGCCGGCACCATCACCGGGCGGGCCGAGGCGTTCGGCATCCCGGCCGTCGTCGTCGACGGACAGGACCCGGAGGCGGTCCGGCAGGTCACGGCCGCCGCCGTCGCGCGGATGCGCGACGGCGGCGGGCCGGAGCTGGTCGAGGCCCGCACCTACCGGTTCGACGCCCACCACACCTTCGAACACGCGGTACGCCTGGCGTACCGCACGCCGCAGGAGGTGGCCGACGGCCGGTCCCGGGACCCGGTGGACATCCAGGGTGCCCGGCTGTCCCCGGCCGACCGGGAGACGGTCGACGCCGAGGTGGAGGCCACCCTCGACGCGGCCGTCGCGTTCGCCCTGGCCGGCCCCGAACCGGACCCGGCTGGTGCGTTGGACCACCTGTACGCCAGTGGGCTGACCGCCCGGGGAGGCTCCTGAGATGCCACGGTTGTCCTACCGCAAGGCGCTGACCCGGGCGCTGACCGACGAGATGACCCGTGACGAGTCGGTGTTCCTGCTCGGCGAGGACATCCGGGCGGGCGCGTCCAACGTCACCCCGGGCCTGCTGAAGCGGTTCGGACCGGACCGGGTGCTGGACACCCCGCTGTCGGAGCAGGCGTTCACCAGTTTCGCCACCGGGGCCGCGCTGGCCGGGTTGCGGCCGGTGGTGGAGTTCCAGATCCCGTCCCTGCTGTTCCTGGTCTTCGAGCAGATCGTCAACCACGCGCACAAGTTCCCGATGATGACCGGCGGGCAGTGCTCGGTGCCGGTCACCTACCTGGTGCCCGGCTCCGGTTCCCGTACCGGCTGGGCGGGGCAGCACTCCGACCACCCGTACTCGCTGTTCGCGCACGTCGGGATCGTCACCGTGGTGCCGGCCACCCCGGCCGACGCGTACGGGCTGCTGGCCTCGGCGATCCGGCACGACGACCCGGTGGTGGTCTTCGCCCCGGCCGCCGCGCTGGAGGTCCGCGACGACGTCGACTTCGCCACCCTCGCCCCGGTGCCGCTGGGGCGCGGGGTGGTCCGCCGGGCCGGCGACGACGTCACCGTCGTCGCCGTCGGGCACCTGGTGCACGACGCGCTGGCCGTCGCCGAGGAGTTGGCCGACCAGGTGTCGGTGGAGGTGTTCGACCCGCGCACGATCTACCCGTTCGACCTCGACGGCCTGCTGGACTCGGTGTCCCGTACCGGCCGGCTGGTGGTGGTCGACGACTCCAACCGGTCCTGCGGCATCGCCGCCGAGATCATCACCTCGGTGCTGGAGCGGGTGCCGCTGGTCGCGCCGCCGCGCCGGGTCACCCGGCCGGACGGTGCGGTGCTGCCCTTCGCGCCGGTGCTCGACCGGGCCGTGCAGCCGGGCCGCGAGCAACTCACCGCCGCCATCCAACTGACCATGAAGGACAGATCATGACCGATCCGAACTACCTCTGGCCCGAGCCCGGTCAGGCGTGGCGCGAGCTGCCGGAGCCGGCCCGTACGGCGATGGTGTCCAGCGGGGCCGCCGCCTGGCGGGAGATCTTCTACGGCTGTGCGACGTACAACAAGCAGTGGCGGCTGGCCCGGCCCCCGGTCATGCCGGCGGACGCGTTCCGTGAGCTGAACGAGGTCTGCGACCGGATCGCCCAGCTCATCCTGGACGCCTGCCGGCGGCGGGCCCGCACCGCCGGGGAGCTGCGCGAGCTGCTCGGGGTGCCCGCGGGGGCGACGCGGCTGCTCGACGAGTCCGAGGAGCTGTCCGAGGAGCTGCTCGCCGCCTACCGGCCCGACGTGCTGATCTCCGGTGGGGTGCCGAGGATCGTCGAGTACAACATCGACAGCAGCCTGGGCGGCGGTTTCGACGCCGACACGGTGGTCCGCCGGTACGCGGCGCTCTACCAGGAGCAGGGCATCCTCGACGGGTTGCCGGTGCGGCCGGCGGATTCCCTGCTGGACCAGCGGTTCGTGGCGATCCGCGACGGGCTGTCCCTGCCCGACGGGGCCCGGGTGGCGCTGCTGCTCGACTTCGACGCCGACTACCCCGGCCTGGAGACCCCGGACGACTTCATCAAGATCCTCTCGCCGCTGATCGACCAGGCCCGCCGCTTCGGCATCGACCTGGTGATCGCCCCGGTCGGCACGGCCACCCTCGATGACGCGAAGCGGCTGGTCGTCGGCGGCGCACCGGTTGACGCGCTGTTCCGGCTCTTCGTGCCCAACCGGGTCACCCCGAGCGCCGGCCTGGACGCGGTGGCCGGGGCGCTCGACGCCGGCACCCTGCCGATGTTCGTCAGCACCGCCGCCTGGCTGCTCGGCAACAAAATCAACTTCGCCTGGCTCTACGAGGACCTGGACCTGCTCTCCGTCGACGACCAGGCCCTGGTCCGCCGGTACGTGCCGCACACCGTGGCGTTCACCGACGCCGAACTGGACCGGGCACTTGCCGACCGGGAGAACCTGGTCGTCAAGCCGGCCGACGGCTCGGCCGGCCACGGGGTGCTCATCGGCCGGGAGATGGGCGACGCGGAGTGGGCCGAGGGCCTGCGCGCCGCCCTCGACCGGGGCGGCGACATCCTCCAGCGGTACTGGCCCGCCGACCGGGTGGAGATGGACTTCGTCCAGATCGAGACCGGCGAGACGGTCACCGCCGAGGTGCCCTACAGCATCGCCCCGTACCTGTTCGGCCGTACCGGCTCGGGTGCCCTGGCCCGGGTCGGCTTCCCCGGCTGCGACGAGGTCCTCAACCTGGCCCGTGGCGTCCTCCTCACCGGCATCCTCCTCACCAACTGACCCACCCCGCCCCGCCCTCCGCCCCGCCCCCCTCCGCCCCCCGCCCCGGTGATCAAGAGGTTTGCGTCACCAGATCGCGGAATGTTGACGCAAACCTCTTGATCACCCGGCGCTGGCCGGGCTGGGGTGCGGTGATCAAGAGGTTTGGGGCGGGATAGCGGCTTCGGATGACGTAAACCTCTTGATCGACCCCGGCGGGCCGGTTGGGCCCGGCGGGCCGGTTGGGCCCGGCGGGCTGGTTGAGCTTCGGCGGGCGGTGGGGTGTCAGGGGTGGGTGCCGAGGTGGGTGGCGAGGCGGCGGATGGTTTCGGCGGCGGCGATGGCGTCGCTGCGGGCGCTGCCGTGCCGTCCGTCGCTGCTGTACATCGAGGGGTCGGTGCCGGCCGGGTGGTCGGTCAGGTTCACGTGCAGCGCGCCCAGCCGGTCGGCGAGCCGGCCGGTACGCGAGGAGAGCAGCCGCATCCGGGCACCGAGGCCGGGCCGCAGCGCCGCCGGGACCGCCGGGCTGTGCGACACGTCGAACATGCCCACCGTGATCACGTCGGCCCCGGCGTCGCGCAGCGCGCCGACGATCGCGGTCAGCTCGGTGTCGACCGCGTCCGGGTCGAACGCCGTGCGGAAGGCGTCGTTGCCGCCGCAGACCACCAGCGCCAGGTCGGGGGAGAAGGCCAGCGCCCGGTCCAGCTGGCCCGCCCGGACCTGTTGCGCCCGCAGCCCGCGCCGACCCAGGTTGAGGTACGCCAACGCGGGGCGTACCGCCGCCAGTTCGGCCGCGATCCGGTCGGCCCACTGCACGTCCGGGTACCCCTCGACCGGCTCACACATGCCCTCCGCGACGCTGTCGCCGAGCACCACGAACCGGTGCCACGGATGGTCGCGCAGCAGCGCGGCACTCTCCCCCTCACGCAGGCAGTACGGATCGGTGGCCTCGGTCAACATCGATGACATGGCCGGCAATCTAGCCGACCGTACCGGCGTGGTCGATCACTGCGACCGGGCGGATCGCCTGATGGTCGTCCCGGTGCGCCGACTCGCGTCGACGCCGGTCACCTGGCCCCCGGGTCGGCCCTCGACGGCGGTCACCCGGCCCCCGGATCGGCCCTCGACGCCGTACACCTCTGGGCCCGGGTCAGGCCTTGACGGTGGGTGGTGCGGGGGTGGACCGTCCCATCCGCAGTGGCCCGGCGACCAGCGGCGCGACGGTCAGCACCGCGCACACCACCGCCATCACCAGCAGCGCCGGCCGCAGCCCGAGGGCCGCCACCGACCAGCCGCCGAGCAGCGCCCCCACCGGCAGTCCGACGAACGCCAGCGAGCCGGAGATCCCCAGCACCCGGGTCTGCAACGCGTCCGGCACCCGTTCGTAGAGGGCCGCACCGAGCAGCGGGTTGACCGCCGCGATGCCGATCCCGGACAGGAACGTCACCACCAGCACCACCACCAGGTGGTCGGTCAGCGCCAGCACCAGCAGCCGGGGCGCACCGCTCAACGCCGCCCCGGCCGCGAAGATCAGGGTCCGGGGCAGCCGGGGGCCGAGCATCGTGAAGACCACGTTGCCGAGCAGCGCGCCACCGCCGAACACCCCGAGCACCAGGCCGAACCCGGCCGGGTCGCCGAACTCGTCGCGGACCCACAGCGGCACCCAGACGGCGGTGTTGGCGGCGGCGAACATGTTCAGCGTGGAGACCACCACCAGCATGGTCAGCAGCACCCGGTCGGTGCGCAGGTAGCCGAATCCGGTGCGCAGGGCCTGGAAGTAGCCCTCCCGGGGTGCGGCGGGCGCGTCGCTGGCGGGTGGGCGTACCAGCACCCCGACCAGCAGCGCACAGACCGCGAAGGTGCCCGCGTCGATCCAGATCGCCCGGGTCACCCCCACCCAGTCGATGAGCAGACCGCCGATGACCGTGCCGAACAGCGCCACCCCGCGGGCCAGCCCGTCGTAGGCGGAGGTGAGCCGGATCAGCTCCACCCCGGCACGCTGCGCGGCCGGCCGGAACATCACGTGCTTGACCCGGTCGCCGATGCCGCGCAGTCCGCCGGCCACCGCGACGAGGGCGACGAGCGCCCCGAAGCCGAGCCACGGGGCCAGCGCCACCACCGCGATCACGGCCGCGCTCGCCGCGTCCACCGTGATGGAGGTACGTCGTACCCCGAACCGGTCCGCCCACGGCGTGGCCAACGAACTCGACAGCATGTACGGCAGGAACTCCGCCGCCGCGACGATGCCCATCTTGGCCGGGCTGCCGGTGGTGGTGAGCACCAGCCAGGGGATCGCGATCACCGAGATCCGGCTGCCCAGGTTGGAGATCAGGTCGGCGGCGACCAGGGTGACCAGTTCCCGCCGGGCGGCCCGCCGCTCGGGGCCCGGCGGCGCGGCGAGTGACCCGGTGTCGCCCGCCCCGGCCTTACCCGCCTGGGCGCCACCCGCTCCGGTGTGTTCCTCACCGGCGGCCGGTCCGGGACCGGTCGGGTCGGCTCCCGCCCGCAGGCCCGACGCCCCGCCGGGAGCCCCGACGGCGTCGCCGTCGGCCGGGTAGCCGTCGGCGTCGGTGGCCGTACGGGGGTCGCCGTCGGCCGGGTCGCCGTCGGCGTGGGTGGCCGTACGGGGGCCGGTGTCGGCGTCGGCGGTCACGACGGGCTGCCGACCGGATCGGCGGGAGCGCCGGTGGTGTACCGCTCGCGCAGCGCCCGCTTGTCCACCTTCGCCGACCGGTTCAGGGGCAGCGCGTCGACGAACTCCACCGCACCCGGCGCCCAGGTGTCGCTCAGTTCGGCGGTGACCAGGTCGATCAGCTCCGCCCCGGTCACCGTCGCCCCCGGCGTCCGCACCACGTACGCGTACGGCAGCTCCCCGGCGACCGGGTCGGGCACCCCGATCACCGCCGCCGCGCGTACCTGCGGATGCCCGGCGAGGACGTCCTCGATCGGCCGGGAGTAGATCGGCCAGCTGCGCTGGCGGGTGAGGATGCGGTCCTGCAACCGGTCGACCAGGTAGAGGAACCCGTCGTCGTCGAGGTGGCCGATGTCGCGGGTGCGTACCCAGCCGTCGACGAGCGTCTCGGCGGTCAGTTCGGGTTGACCGTGGTAGCCGTGGAAGCTCAGTTTCGTCCGCACCCACACCTCGCCGTCCGTGCCGGCCGGCAGCGCCTGCCCGTCGGCGTCGCGGATCTCCACGGTGACGTCCCCGTAGGGCCGGCCGCAGGAACCGAGCCGCTCCGGGTGCGCCGGGTCCTCGGTCAGGCCGGGCTGGGCGCAGATCACCACCGCCTCGCTGAGGCCGTACACGATGCGTAGGCACGGGCCGAACCGGGCGATGGCCTGGCGCAGCCGGGCGGGCGCGGCCGGCCCGGCACCCACGTTGAACATGAACATGGCGGAGAAGTCCGCGCCGGGCAGGGCCGGATGGTCGAGCACCTCGTAGAGCATCGGCGGGGTGACGAAGGTGGAGGTGAGCCGCTCGGCGTCCACGGTGGCGATGAAGGCGGCCGGGTCCCACTGCTGGCGCAGGAAGAGCACGCCGCCGGTGAACAGGTTGAACAGGGTGGTGATCTGCCCGCTGGCCAGCCACATCGGGGAGTGCGACAGGTGCCGCAGCAGGGGGAAGCCGGCGGCCCGGAAGTCGGCCGCCAGCGCCAGCACCTGCCGGTAGAAGCTCTCCCGGTGGTGCACCAGCTTGGGGGTGCCGGTGGTGCCACTGGTCTGCAGGAACGACTCCGGCACGGGCACCCCGGCCGGTAGGCCGACCGACGGGTCGTCGGCGCTCAGGCCCACGCCGACCTGCGGGGTGGTGGCGGGGTCCGGGTCCGCCGGCGGGGTGGTGGCGGTCAGCTCGATGCCCAGTCGCAGCACCGGCACCCCGGGCAGCGACGCGGCGATCTGGTCACCCAGCCCGTCCGGGGCGTACGCGTGGTGCACGAACACGTCGGGGCGGGCCAGCCGGACGAACTCGTCGATCTCCCGCCGGGAGGTGACCGGGGCGATCCACATCGTCCGGCAGCCGAGCAGGTGCAGGGCGAGTTGGAGCAGCGGGCCCTCCACGGCGTTGCCGAGCATCACCAGCACCGCCGCGCCGGGGCGTACCCCGTGGCGGGTGAGGGCGTGCGCCAGCCCGCGTACCTCGGCGGCGACCTGCGGGTAGGTCAGCCGCCGGCCGTCGCCGACCAGCGCCTCCCGGTCGCCGAACCCGGCGAACAACTCCAGCGCGTCGTGTACGTAGGTGGTGGATCGGTCGGCCCCGTCGGTCATCGCACAGCCCCCAGGTCGATGCGGCGGGTCGTCGGCGGCCCGGTGGGACCCGCCGTGGCGACCGGCCGGGATGGCGTCCGAGCAGTTCAGAGCCCGGCCCGCGACGGGGTGCGGGAAGTGGGCGACCGCACCGCCGCCGCTAGCGAGCCTAGGCCGACGGTGTCGCCGGGGGACAGAGCCGAACGGCGAGTGACCGGCCATCATGGACTTTTGATCATGTCTATCGGGTTGATTGACGCCTGTCAGACGTCGCCGCTAGGTTTCTGGACCATCGTCCGGGCGGTGCCGTCAATGGGCGCCGGCCCTGGGCGGCCCAACATGGAGGTTCAATGTCGACCCCGAAGAGATGGCAGGTCATAGCGTCCGCGGCCGTGTTGCTGGTCGTGAGCGCCCCGGCGGTGGTGGCCAGCGCCGGACCGTCCGACGCCGGCGGCGAGGCAGCCGCCCGGCCGCAGTGGGCGGGTACGTGGGCCGCGGCGGTCACCCGTGGCAACACCGCCGGGCTGACCAACACCGGCCTGAACAACCAGAGCATCCGGATGACCGTGCGCACCACCGTGGGCGGGGAGCGGCTGCGGGTCCGGCTGAGCAACCTCTACGGCGAGCAGGCGGTGCAGGTCGGGCACGCCACCGTCGCCCGTCCCGACAAGACCACCGTCACCGACCGGTCGGACATCGTCCCCGGCACCCTGCGGGAGCTGAAGTTCGGCGGTGCCACCTCGGCGACCATGAACAAGGGTGCCGAGCTGCTCAGCGACCCGCTGACCTACCAGGTGGCCGAGCAGGAGGACCTAGTCGTCACCCTGCACTTCCCGGTGCTCACCGGGCCGGTCACCTTCCACGGCCAGTCCAAGGTCACCACCTTCATCGGGGCGAACGACCTGACCACCGCCGCCGACGGCGCCGGCTTCACCATCCGTCCGGACTGCTGCTGGATGTTCCTGTCCGGCATCGACGTGCTGCGTCCGGCTAACCCCGGTGCGGTGGTGGTGCTCAGCGACTCGATCGGGGACGCCAACGGCAGCACCGTCAACGCCAACAAGCGCTGGCCGGAGCTGCTCGCCGGGCGGCTGGTCGCCGCCCGTCCCGAGGTGCGTACCCCGGGGGTGCTCAACCTGAGCCTGGCCGGCAACCGGCTCAACCACGAGGGCACCGAGCCCGGCGCGGGCGGTTTCCCCGGCTACTACGAGCTGGGTCCGAACGCGTTGGCCCGGCTCAACGAGGACGTCTTCCCGCAGACCGGCGTGAAGACCCTGGTGACCCACCTCGGCATCAACGACATCTGGATGTCCGACGACTCCGCCGACCGGATCATCGCCTCGCTGCGGCAGATCAACAAGCAGGCCAAGGCGCGCGGCCTGCGCAGCCTCGCCGTCACCCTCACCCCGTACGAGGGGCACGGCAACCCGGGGGTGTGGACGCCGGAGAAGGACGCCACCCGGCAGGCGGTGAACACCTGGCTGCGGGGCCCGGGTGCGGCCGAGTTCGACGGGCTGCTCGACTTCGACGCGGTGCTGCGTGACCCGGCCCAGCCGAGCCGGCTGCTGCCCGCGTACGACGCCGGTGACCACATCCACCCGAACGACGCCGGCAACCAGGCGTTGGCGGACGCCGTACCACTTCGACTGCTCGGTCTGTGACACCGGTGGGGCGGCGGGGGTGACCCCGTCGCCCCCCGGTCATTCCTGGGGAGGAAGCACCATCGTGGACGTCGACAAGATCCTGACCGGTCTCTACAGCGAGGCCGGCCGGCAGGACCCCTATCCGTGGTATGCGGCCCTGCACGAGCACGGGCCGATCAGCGTCATCCCGAACCGCCCGGAGCACAGTACGGTCAGCGCGGTGGCCGTCGGCTACGACCTGGTCGACCAGGTGCTGCGCGACCCGGAGTGGTACAAGCAGGCCCCACCGGGCTGGCAGGACGAGGAGATCCTGCGGACCTTCCAGTCGTCGATGATGTTCGTCAACGCCCCCGACCACGGGCGGATGCGGGGTGTGTTCTCCCGTACGTTCACCCCGCGCCGGCTCGGCGCGCTGGAACCGGTGATCGTCCGGGTGGTCGACACCCTGCTGGACCGGATGGCCGACGCCGGCGCGGACGGCTCCGAGGTCGACTTCGTCGCGGACTTCGCCTACCCGGTGCCGGCGCTGGTGATGGCCGAGTTCATCGGCCTGCCCGAGAGCGAGCTGGCCTGGTACCGGCAGCGGGTCGACTGGATCGACGAGTTTCTCGACGTGGCGGGCAAGACCCCGGAGCGGCTGGCGTTGGCCAACCAGGCTGCCGAGGAGCTGCGGGCGCTCTACCGGGACCTGATCGTGCACCGTCGTCGCCAGCCGGGCGAGGACCTGATCTCCGGGCTGGTCGAGGCGCTGGACTCCGGTGAGGTCGACCTGACCGAGGAGGAGTTGATCAGCAACCTGATCGTGCTGTTCAACGCCAGCTTCGTCACCACCGTCTACATGTTCAGCAACGGCCTGCCGGTGCTGCTGGCCCACCCGGAGACCGTGGCCGCGCTGCCGGGTGACGAGACCCTGGCGCAGGGCTGCGTGGACGAGGTGCTGCGGCTGCAGAGCCCGGTGCACTTCCTGGCCCGCGCCGCGCCCCGGGACACCGTGCTGGGCGGCGTGCCGGTCGCCCGGGACGAGAACGTGCTGCTGATCATCGCCGGGGCCAACCGGGACCCGCGCCGGTTTCCCGAGCCGGACCGGTTCGACCCGCGCCGCGAGGGCCCCCCGTCGCTGGCTTTCGGCGTCGGCCCGCACTTCTGCCTCGGCGCGGCCGTGTCCCGCCTGGAGGGCCGCATCGGCCTGCCCCGGCTGTTCGCCCGGTTCCCCGGGCTCGCGGTCAGCCAGCGGCCCGACTACAGCGGGAGCCTGTTCCTGCGCGGCATCGACAAGCTCTTCGTCACCACCGGCGGATAGGAGCCGATCCCATGTCCCTCGATCCCCAGGTGGTGGCCTACCGGGCCGCGCGGGCCGCCGCCGGCACCCCACCGCTGTACACCCAGACCCTCGCCGAGGCCCGCGCCGCCGACCTCGCCGCGATCCGGGCCGGCGGCGGCGACGTCGAGCCGGTCCACGAGGTACGCGACACGACCGTGCCCGGCCCCGCCGGGGACCTGCGGGTCCGGGTGCACCGGCCGGCCGGCGACGGCCCGCTGCCCACCCTGGTCTACTTCTTCGGTGGTGGTTGGACGCTGGGCAGTGTGGAGACCGCCGACGGGATCTGCCGCCGGCTGGCCAACGCCACTCCCTGCCAGGTGGTGACGGTCGGGTACCGGCTGGCCCCGGAGCACCCGTTCCCGGCGGCGGTGCTGGACTGCCACGCCGCCACCCGTTGGCTGGCCGAGCACGCCGCCGACCTCGGGGTGGACCCGGAGCGACTGGTCGTGGGCGGGGACAGCGCCGGTGGCAACCTGGCGGCGGCGGTGACCCTGCTGGCCCGCGCCGAGGGCGGCCCCCGGCTGGCCGGGCAGCTGCTGGTCTATCCGAACACCGACCAGCGGGCCGACCGCCCGCGTCCCGGCCGGGGCACCGACCCGGCAACCGCCGTCGACCCGGCAACCGACGCCGAACCCCGGGCCGCCGCCGACGAGCAGGACCCGCTGCTGTTCAACAAGCACTCCGTCGACTGGTACCGGGGTCACTACCTGGCCGACCCGGCGGACGCGGCCGACCCGCTGGCCTCGCCGTTGCTCGCCGACGACCTGTCCGGCCTGCCGCCGGCCCTGGTGGTCACCGCCGAACACGACCCGCTGTGCGACGAGGGGGAGCGGTACGCGCAGCGGCTGCGCGAGGCCGGCGTGCCGGTGCGGGCCACCCGCTACTCCGGCATGATCCACGGCTTCTTCGCCATGCCCGGTGTCTTCGACGCCGGTCGGCGTGCCCAGGACGAGGCCGCCGCCTTCCTCCGGGAGGTCTTCGGGCTGCCCACCCCGGCAGCGGACACCCCGGCCACCGCCACGGTCGGGGACGCTCGGTGACGGAGCACCCCCGCACCGCCGGGTCGGCCACCGCCGGGTCGGATTCCGTCGGCTCGGCACTCGTCGGCTCGGCCGGTGCCGGGTCGGAGTCCGTCGGGTCGGTCGGTGCCGGGTCAGCCACCGCCGGGTGGGCCGGCCAGGCGGACCGGCCGCCGGTCAGTCTGGCGGACTTCGCCGACCTGGCCCGGGCGACCCTTCCAACCGGGGTCTGGGACTTCGTCGACGGGGGCAGCGGCGTCGAGACCACCCTCACCGCCAACCGGGCCGCCCTGGACCGGGTCGCCGTGCTACCCCGGGTGCTGACCGGGGTGGAGCGGCCCCGCACCGACACGGTGCTGCTCGGGCGGGAACAGGCGATGCCGGTGGCGGTCGCGCCGATGGCGTACCAACGGTTGCTGCATCCCGACGGCGAACCGGCGCTCGCGGCGGCGGCCGGCGCAGCGGGGGTGCCCTACGTGCTGAGCACGTTGAGCAGCACCCCGATCGAACAGGTCGTCGCCGCCACCGACGGGCCCGTCTGGTTCCAGCTCTACTGGCTACGCGACCGGGGCCTGGTCGCCGATCTGCTCGACCGGGCACAGGCTGCCGGCTGTGCCGCGCTGATGGTCACCGTCGACGTGCCGGCGCTCGGCCGGCGGCTGCGCGACGTGCGTAACGGCTTCGCGTTGCCGCCGGAGGTGACCGCCGCCAACCTGCCTGCCGGCCGCGACGACCTGGCCCACACCGGCACGCCCGGGGTGTCCGCCATCGCCGCGCACACCGAAGCCGCCTTCGCCCCCGCGCTGACCTGGGCGGACCTGGCCTGGCTGCGGGAGCGCACCCGGCTGCCGCTGCTGGTCAAGGGGATCCTCGACCCGCGTGACGCGGTCCGCGCCGCCGACGTCGGCGTGGACGCCGTGGTGGTCTCCAACCACGGTGGCCGGCAGCTCGACGGTGCACCGGCCACCGCCACCATGCTGCCCGAGGTGGTCGCGGCCGTCGGCGAGCGGATCGAGGTGCTGTTGGACAGCGGGGTACGGTCCGGCACGGACGTGCTGCGCGCGCTCGCCCTCGGCGCGACCGGGGTGCTGCTCGGCCGCCCGATGCTGTGGGCGCTCGCGGCCGGTGGCCGGGCCGGCGCGCGGGCCGCCCTCGACCTGCTCGCCGTCGAGTTGCGCGACGCGCTGACCCTGACCGGCTGCGCCGACCCGGGGCAGGCCCGGCGGCTGCGTACCCTGACCGGAGGCTGACCCGTTGGAGCATCTGGTGGACCTGGACCTGGCGACCCTGCACCCGGCGGTCGACGACCCGGCGCTGAACTCGATGAACTTCCTCAACGAGGTCTCCCAGCACTGGCCCGACGCGGTGTCGCTGGCCGCCGGGCGACCCTACGAGGAGTTCTTCGACGACGACGCGCCGGGCCGCTGGCTGGACCGGTTCCGCCGGCACCTCGCCGACGACCTCGGGCAGAGCCCCGACCAGGTCCGCCGCACCCTGTTCCAGTACGGCCGGACCAAGGGGATCATCCACCATCTGATCGCCCGCAACCTCGCCGTCGACGAGGACGTCCACGTCGACGACGAGGCGGTGGTGGTGACCGTCGGCTGCCAGGAGGCGATGCTGCTGGTGCTGCGGGCGTTACGGGCCGGCCCGACCGACGTGCTGCTCGCCGTCGCCCCGACGTACGTGGGGCTGACCGGCGCGGCCCGGCTGGTGGACCTGCCGGTGCGCCCGGTCGCCGCCGGCCCGACCGGAATCGACCTGGCCGACCTGCGGGCCCAGGTGCGTCGGGCGCGCGACGAGGGGTTGCGGCCCCGGGCCTGCTACGTGATGCCCGACTTCGCCAACCCGTCCGGCACCAGCATCCCGGTGGCCGACCGGCGGCGGTTGCTCGGCCTGGCCGTCGAGGAGGACCTGCTGCTGATCGAGGACAACCCGTACGGCCTCTTCCCGGCCGGGGACGCCGACCGGGTGCCGACGCTCAAGGCGCTCGACACCCGACGCCGGGTGGTCTACCTCGGCTCGTTCGCCAAGACGGTGCTCCCCGGGGCCCGGATCGGCTATCTGGTGGCCGACCAGCGGGTCGGCGGGCTCGACGGTGCGGTGGGGTTGTTCGCCGACCAGCTCGCCAAGATCAAGAGCATGGTCTCGGTGAACACGTCGCCGCTGGCCCAGGCCGTGATCGGCGGGGCGTTGCTGGAGCACGCCTGCTCACTGGTGACCGCGAACCGGCGGGAACGGGCGGCGTACACCCGCAACCGGGACCACCTGCTGGCCGGCCTGCGGCGACGTTTCCCGGCCGGCTCGCCGGTGCGCTGGAACGCGCCGGCCGGTGGCTTCTTCGTGGTGGTCACCGTGCCGTTCCCGGTCGACGACGCGCTGCTGCGGCGCTCCGCGCAGCGGTACGGTGTGCTCTGGACGCCGATGGCGCACTTCTACGACGACGGCCGCCCGGTCGACGCGCTGCGACTGTCGGTCAGCGCCGTCACCCCGGAGCAGATCGACCTCGGGCTGGACCGGTTGGCCGCCCTGATCACCGACGAACTGACCGGCCTCCGCTGACCGCGCGGTTGCCGTGCTCCGGCCGACCCGGTCACCGCGCCGACCGGCACCGCGTGTCATCGAACCGCCACCTCCCGTGCTGTGCGACGGATGGGCCGGTGGCCATAATGGACGCATGATCGCTTGGGAGTACGCCCTGTTGGTCCGCCGCTACCAGGGGCAGGGACGCCAGTTCCACGTCTCGTTCGTCTGGTACGGCCCGGACGGCTCACGCACCGACGTCACGGCCTACGGCGACACCGCCATCGCCCACCTCAACCGGGTCGGTCGGGAGGGCTGGGAGTTGGTCTCCGCCGCCGAGGACGTCAACAACATCCAGGGCAGCACCGAAGTCCACCGCTACCACCTCAAGCGCCCCCTCCCCTGACCCCCACCCCTGCCCGCCCGTCCCCGCCCCGATCTCTCCCCGCCCCGCCCCCGCCCCGCCCCCGCCTCCGCCCCCGGTCTCCCGGTTGATCAAGAGGTTTTGGTCACCAGAACCACCTTTCCTGACCTAAACCTCTTGATCACCCCAGCAGCCCAACCCGGCCTCACCCCATCCTCCGGCTGTCCCTGGTCGGGGTCGGCACGGTGGTGGGGCCGGCACGGTGGTGAGGGTCGGTGATCAAGAGGTTTGGGTCACTGATGAGGGCTTTCGTGACCTAAACCTCTTGATCACCGGGAGGGAGCGGGGCGGGGCGGGGTGCCGGAATGGCGGGGCCGGGCCGGGCTTACAGTCAGCCCAGGTTGATGGTGGGGTAGAGGGGGTGGGCGGCGAGGAGGTCGGTGGCCTGCTTGCTGATCTTGTCGGCGACCGCCGGGTCGAGGACGTACTTGGCCTTGGACGGGGTGCCGTCGGCGTTGGCGCCCGGCGTGGTCTGGCTGAGCACGGTGTGGATCAGCTCGGCGGTGACGTCCATCTCGGCGGTGCCCAGACCCCGGGTGGTCAGCGCCGGGGTGCCGATCCGGATGCCGGAGGTGTACCAGGCGCCGTTGCGGTCCTGCGGGACGGCGTTGCGGTTGGTCACGATGCCCGAGTCGAGCAGCGCCTGCTCGGCCTGCCGGCCGGTGAGACCGTAGCCGGATACGTCGAGCAGCACCAGGTGGTTGTCGGTGCCGCCGGTGACCAGGGTGGTGCCCCGGCGCAGCAGCCCTTCGGCGAGGGCCTGGGCGTTGTCGACGATCCGCTGGGCGTAGTCGGCGAAGTCGGGCCGGCGTGCCTCGGCCAGCGCGACCGCCTTGGCCGCCATCACGTGCGGCAGCGGACCGCCGAGCACCATCGGGCAGCCCCGGTCGACCTGGTCGGCCAGCTCCGGGCCGCAGAGCACCATGCCGCCGCGCGGCCCGCGCAGCGACTTGTGGGTGGTGGTGGTGACGATGTGCGCGTGCGGCACCGGGTCGAAGTCGCCGGTGAAGACCTTGCCGGCGACCAGGCCGGCGAAGTGCGCCATGTCGACCATGAAGGTGGCCCCGACCGAGTCGGCGATCTCCCGCATGATCCGGAAGTTCACCTTCCGGGGGTACGCCGAGTAGCCGGCGACCAGGATCAGCGGCTTGAACTCCCGGGCGGCCTCGGCGACCCGGTCATAGTCGATCAGGCCGGTGGCCGGGTCGGTGCCGTAGCTGCGCTGGTCGAACATTTTGCCGGAGATGTTGGGTCGGAAACCGTGGGTGAGGTGCCCGCCGGCGTCCAGCGACATGCCCAGCATCCGCTGGTTGCCCAGCTCGCGGCGCAGCGCGAACCAGTCCGCCTCGGTCAGGTCGTTGACCTGGCGTACCTGGGCCTTCTTGAGGGCGGGGGACTCGACCCGGTCGGCCAGGATCGCCCAGAAGGCGACCAGGTTGGCGTCGATGCCGGAGTGCGGCTGCACGTAGGCGTGGGAGGCCCCGAACAGCGCCTTGGCGTGTTCGGCGGCGAGCGCTTCGACGGTGTCGACGTTCTGGCAGCCGGCGTAGAAGCGACGGCCGACGGTGCCCTCGGCGTACTTGTCGCTGAACCAGTTGCCCATGGTGAGCAGGGTCGCCGGGGAGGCGTAGTTCTCGCTGGCGATCAGCTTCAGCGACTCACGCTGGTCGGTCAGCTCCGCGCCGATCGCGTCGGCCACCCGGGGTTCGACCGCCCGGATCACCTCGAGCGCGCTGAGGAAAGCGGTGGATTCGGCGTTGCGCGACATGCGACCTCCAGGTGACGTGCGGAAGGCCCAGGCGCTCGGCGTGCGTCCTCATGACGGGGCCGCTTCCCGATGGTGCTCCATCCCCACGCGCCAGTCACGGCCCACCGATGATCCTACCGGGTGCCGTTCGGGCTGCCCGTGCGTACCTGCCGGTGCCGGGCAGCCGGCCGGGTTCTCCGATCGTGCGGAGCTCCGGTGCCCCGGTACCGGCTCGGTCGGCCGGCCACCGCCGTTGCGGTGGCCGTTGCGGTGGCCCCACGCCGGGCGGTCGGCTGCGTACGATCGGCGGATGCTGGGGGAGGACACCGAGGGCAGTCTGGTCGCGATCAGCGATCTGCACATCGGGTACGCGGAGAATCGTGCCCTGGTCGAGGCGCTGCGGCCCACCTCGCCACGGGACTGGCTGATCGTCGCCGGTGACGTGGCGGACACCGTGGCCGACATCGAGTGGGCGCTCGGCACGCTCGCCGAACGCTTCGACACCGTCATCTGGGCACCCGGCAACCACGAGCTGTGGACCCCGCCGGCCGACCCGGTGACCCTGCGCGGGGTGGACCGCTACGACCTGCTGGTGCGACGGTGCCGGGAGTTGGGTGTGGTCACCCCGGAGGACGACTACCGGGTGTGGCGGGGGCCGGGCGGTCCGGCGCTGGTCGCCCCGCTGTTCCTGCTCTACGACTACAGCTGGCGACCGCCGGGGTTCGACACCCGGGAGGCCGCGCTGGCCGAGGCGTACCGGACGGGGATCGTCTGCACCGACGAGTTCCTGCTGCATCCCGACCCGTATCCGAGCCGGCAGGAGTGGTGTGCGGCCCGGCTGGAGGAGACCGCCCGCCGGTTGGCGGCCCGGGACCCGGAGCTGCCCACCGTGCTGGTCAACCACTGGCCGTTGGACCGCCACCCGACCGAGGTGCTGCGCTATCCGATCTTTGCCCAGTGGTGCGGGACGGAGGCCACCGCCGACTGGCACCGCCGGTTCGCCGCCACCACGGTGGTCTACGGGCACCTGCACATTCCGCGTACCACCTGGAAGGACGGGGTGCGGTTCGAGGAGGTCTCGGTGGGTTATCCCCGGGAGTGGCGGCAGCGCAGTGTGGCCCCCGGCCGGGTACGGCAGATCCTGCCCGCGCCGACGGGCGCACCGGTGACCCTCTGGTGAACCACCGGCTCAGCCGGCGTCGAGGCGGGTGACCAGCGAGTCGGTCATCGTGCCGAGGCGGCGGGCGGCGGCCGGGTCGAGCGTCGTGGTCGACAGCGGAACGGGTCTGCCCCGGTCGTTGGCGGTCAGGGCATCCGACGGTGGGTTGTCGATCCACGCCACGACGGGGCGGATCGACTTCCCGACCGGCCTTGCGACGACCGACGCCGCCCGGATCACCCCACGGATCGCCGCCGGCATGGTGGACAGGTCGCCGCTGCGGGTGAAGCCGGGGTGGTAGAGCACATACCGTGCCCGCGAGCCGGACCGCGCCGCGAAGTCCACCCCGAGCAGGTCGTTCGCCCGGCCGGCCTGCAACTGTGCGTCGACCATGCCGTACTTCCGGGTGAGCTGGAGGTCGTCCCAGTGGATCGATCCCCGGGTGATGCCGACCCCCGCGACGTTGACGATCACCGGCTGTTCGGCGGCGTCCAGTTGGTCGCGTAGACCGTGACTGAGCAGGTAACGGCTCAGGTAGTAGAGCGCGAAGGTCTGCTCCAGGCCCTCGTCGGTGACCACCCGCCGGGGTACCGGCCGGTTGGCGAACAGTGCCAGGGCGTCCACCTTCGGCCACCGTCGCCTGATGGTGTCGACGACCCTGCGGGTCTCCGCCACCGAGCGCAGATCCGCCCGGAGGAAGTGCACCCGGCCGGAGAGCGCCCGCACGGCCTGCCCCTTCGCCGGGTTGCTGCCGATGGCGACGACCTCGTCGCCACGGCGGATCCGGGCTTCGAGCGTCGCCCGGCCCATGCCGTCGGTGCCGCCGCTGATGACCGTGACGCGCATGCCGCCCCTCCCTGCTGCTGCCGGCCGGTGGCCCCCGTCAGGCACCGGACGTCGACCGTGGATCGCGGACGGCACAATCCTCTTCGGGCTCGGCGACCGAGGGAAGAAGGCACTTTCATGTCCGTACCGCACACGGAGGTTCGTTCCCTGGTGGCGGCGGTCCTGCCGACGCCCGTGCCGGCCGACGAGTACGAGCACTGCCCGGTCACCGAGGTGCTGCGGCTACTCAGCGACAAGTGGTCGATGCTGGTGCTGACCCTGCTGGGCCGCCGGCCGTACCGGTTCAACGAGCTGCACCGCACCATCGACGGCATCAGCCAGCGGATGCTGACCCGCACGCTGCGGGGCCTGGAGGGGGCCGGCCTGGTGCTGCGGGACGTCCATCCCACCGTCCCGCCCAGCGTCGAGTATTGCCTCACGCCGCTCGGGCAGAGCCTGCTCGGTCCGCTGTCCGGCCTCGCCGACTGGGCGGTCCGCCACGGGCCCGAGCTGGCCGCCGCCCGGCACCGGGCCACCGTCCCCGCGTCGTCCCTGCCGCACCGCACGGGTCTCTGACCGGACCCACGCGGGCCCTCGCTGACCGCCCCGGCGGGACCGAGCGGGGCCCGACCAGCCGGTCGGGCCCCTTGACGTACTCCGGTGCGGGTGTTGCCGGTCGGGTCAGGCGGTGGTGGCGTGCCGGGCGCTCTTGATCGCCTTCGGGTCACTGGGCGAGCGGGGCGCGTCCGGGCGCAGCGCGATCATCCGCTCGCCGATCTCCTGGAGCTGGTTGCGGCCGAGCGCCTCCCGCACCTTGGGGAACCACTCCTGCTCCTCCTCCTCGACGTGGTGCTCGACGTTCTCGATCAGCACCGTGGTCTTGGCGACGAAGTGGTCGTCGGAGGCGTCCATCGCGGCCAGTTCGGCGCAGAGCACGTCGGCGACGTGGTGCTCCTCGTACGACTCCAGGATGTCGTCCTCCAGGTCCGGCAGGAGCTTGCGGACCTGCGGGTACATCACCTCGTTCTCGAGGTAGGTGTGGGTGGTGAGGGCTGCCACGATCTCGTCGACCACCTTGCGGCGGCGACTGGCCGGTCCCTCCTGCGCCTTTTCGAACTCGCGGAAGAGGCGGCGCATCTCCTTGTGGTCCTCTTTGAGCAGGACGATGGCGTCGGTGGACACCGGCAGACCTCCTTGATCGGCTGACGGCCATCCCGGTACCCCTGGGTGAGCTGCGGAAACGGATCGCGGTCGACGAATGTCCGGCAACCTCAGACGGTGGCGACGGTGTGCGGTATCTCGTCGAGCAGGTCGCGGGCGAGGAACCCGATCCGGCCGAACAGCACCACCTGACCGGCCGCGAGCCGGATCCCGGGCGCACGGTCGGTGCGGTCGACCGGAGTCCTCCGCCCGGCGGCCCGCCCGGTCCCCGCCGGGTCTGGGTGGAGGTGGACCGTGATCGGTGAGTCGATATCCTGCCCGGGTGGACGGCGAACGGCTGGCGGCATCACTCACCGGGCGGCTGGCCGGGCTGGAGTTCGTCGACCTGGGCACCGACGAGGTGACCGCGCTGATCATCGACGCCGTGCTGGTCTGGGCCGCCGAGCAGGGCTGGCGCTCATACCGTCGGGCGGCGAGCGTGCTGCCGCTGCCGCCGCCGATGACGGACCGCCACTCGGTAGTGGACGTGGCGTGTGCCCGCCGCGACGGCCCGCCGGTGGTCGTCGAGGTTGACCACACCGACCGGCGGCGTACCTGGGAGAAGCTCGCGGCGGAGGCCGACGCCGGCCGGGTCGCCCTCTGGGTGCGCTGGGGTCCGGGGCGGTTCGCCGTGCCACCGGCCCCGATCCACCTGGTCACCTGCGAGGTGGCCCGGCGGGCCGGGCCGGTGGGCGCGGGTCGCCGGCACCGCCGGACCCCGGGCCGGCCCGCCCGGCACCCGCGCACTCCACCCACGGCGTCGACCCGGTGGTCGAGCCGTTGCCGCTGCCGCCCGTGGAACCCGGTTCCTGACCCGGCGGGCCTACTCGAAGCGGGTCGGGTCGCCCGCGCCGTAGCGGACGATCTCCGGCTCGTCGGCGGAGAAGTCGACCACGGTGGTGGGTAGGGTGCCGCACTCGCCGGAGTCGATCACCGCGTCGATCGCGTGGTCGAGCCGTTCCTTGATTTCCCAGCCCTGGGTCATCGGTTCCGTCTCGCCGGGCAGCAGCAGGGTGCTCGACACCAACGGTTCACCCAGCGCCGCCAGCAGCGCCTGCGCGACCGGATGGTCGGGGATGCGTACCCCGACGGTCTTCTTCCTGGGGTGCAGCAGCCGGCGCGGCACCTCCTTGGTCGCGGGCAGGATGAAGGTGTAGCTGCCCGGGGTGGCCGCCTTCAGCGACCGGAACACCGCGTTGTTGATGTGCACGAACTGGCCGAGCTGCGCGAAGTCCCGGCACACCAGGGTGAAGTGGTGCTTGCTGTCCAGGTGCCGGATCTCCCGGATCCGGTCGAGGCCGTCCCGGTTGCCCAGCTGGCAGCCGAGCGCGAAGCACGAGTCGGTCGGATAGGCGATCAGGCCGTCGCCGCGCAGCAGGTCGACCACCCGGGCGATCGTCCGTGGCTGCGGGTTCTCCGGGTGTACGTCGAGATAGATCGCCATGGCGGCGAGCCTAGTGGGGGAGTGGCGGCGGTCGCCGGTGAGCCCGGAGCACGTCGCGCGCCCAGGTCAGCATGTGGCAGCCGCCGTCGCGGCACTGGAAGCAACGGCGCAGGGGTGGCGGCCCGTCCGGTGCCTCGTGGTGCTGCGCCACCACCCGCTGCGCGGTCCAGATGACCAGGGCGGGCGTGACCGGTCCGTCGTCCATCGGCATGGGACCCCTCCGGGTACGGGCAGATCCGGGCACCGATCCCCGATCAGGTACCCGGACCGCTACCGGCAGCCCAGATGACTGATCGTCACGAGCTGCCACTTACGGTAGTGGTGTACAAGCATGAACGTCTAGGGACGTAGCTAAAGAACCTGCCTCGTCTTGGCTCGATTAGTTTCTTGCCATGATCGATCCAGACGGCCCGGTGCCGGTCTACCGCCAGGTGGCAAACATCTTGGCTGGTCGGATCAGCAACGGTGACCTCGCGGCGCATCGACCGATTCCGAGCGAAGCGGCGATCGTGCAGGAGTTCGGGGTGGCCCGGGGGACCGCCCGGCGTGCCGTCGCGGAGCTTCGCGAGCGTGGGCTGGTCTACACCGTGCCGCAGCGCGGCACCTACGTCGGGCAACCCGAGGCGTAGCCCTCCGCGTATCGCTGCGATCCGGTGAGCCGGCTCCGGGTGTCGGGGGTGGCCGTTACCGTGTGAGCGTGGCGACGGCGGCCGAGGAGATCCAGGTGGGGGAGCGGCTGGTCCGCGTCTCCAGCCCCGACAAGCCCTACTTTCCCGAGCGCGGGCTGACCAAGCGGGACGTGGTCGGCTACTTCCTCGCCGTCGGCGACGGCATCCTGCGTGCCCTGCGGGACCGGCCGACGATGCTGGAGCGCTGGCCGCGCGGCGTGTTCGAGGGGGCGAAGATCGGCACCCGGCAGGACAACCGGGGTGACGCCTTCTATCAGAAACGGCTCCCGGCCGGCGCTCCCGACTGGGTGCGCACCGCACACCTCACCTTCCCCAGCGGCCGTACCGCCGACGAGGTCGCGCCGGGCGAGCTGGCGGTGGTGATCTGGGCGGCCAACCTCGGCACCCTGCGGTTCCATCCCTGGCCGGTGACGGCGGCCGACGTGGAGCGCCCCGATCAGCTCCGGATCGACCTGGACCCGATGCCGGGGGTCGGCTTCGACCAGGTGGTGCCGGTGGCGCACGAGGTCCGGGCCTTCCTCGCCGAGCTGGGCATGGTCGGCTACCCCAAGACCACGGGCGGGCGCGGCCTGCACGTCTATCTGTCCATCGAGCCCCGGTGGAGCTTCGGCGAGTGCCGACGCGCGGTGCTCGCCCTGGGCCACGAGTTGGGGCGTCGGCTGCCCGACCTGGTCACCACCACCTGGTGGCGCGAGCAGCGGGACCGGCCGGTCTTCATCGACTACAACCAGATGGCCCGCGACCACACCGTCACGTCGGCGTACTCGATCCGGCCCACCCCGGCGGCGCTGGTGTCGGCCCCGCTGGACTGGGCGGAGCTGGACGACGCCCGCCCGGAGGACTTCGACGTGCTGACCATGCCGGCCCGGTTCGCCGAGCGCGGCGACCCGCACGCCGGCCTGGACGGCGACCGCTACTCCCTGGAGCCGCTGCTGGCCCTGGCCGACCGCGCCGGCCTGGCCGCCCCACCCGAACGCTGACCAACCGCGCCGGGCCGTCACTCAGGCCCAGGGGCTGCCGGCCCCGTCGAACTCGTCGAAGACCAGCCAGGTGCGGGTGGACAGCACCCCGGCGATGCCCTGCACCCGGCTGAGCACCACGTCCCGCAGGGTGGCGTTGTCCGGCGCGCGGACCAGCGCCAACACGTCGTGTTCCCCGCTGAGCAGCGCCACGTGCTCGATGTAGCGCACCCGGGCCAGCTCCGCCGACACCTCCCGCCAGGTGTTCTGCTGGATGGTCAACGAGATGTACGCCGAGGTGCCCAGCCCGGCCGGCTCGGGTGCCACCCGGGCCCGGAACCCGGTGATCACCCCGTCGCGCAGCAGCCGCTCCACCCGGGCGTACGCGTTGGTGCGCGACACGTGCACCCGTTCGGCGAGGGTGCGCATGGACAGCCGGCCGTCCCGGGTGAGTTCGTCGAGGACCCGTCGGTCCACCTCGTCCAGCGGCGTGACCGAACGTCCCGTTGCGCCCGGTGGGCCCGGCGGCGGGGTGGTCTGCTGGCTCATCAGATACTCCTCGGTAGGCCAATCGTCCCGCGTTCACCGGGAATGTTGAGTCAATCATCCAACGGATGGAGCATAGGGCCACCACACGTCCAGGAGGTCCCCGCCGTGACGACCACACCCCAGGCGGTCCGCAGGGCATCCCCGCGTACCCGTCGACCGGCCACCCCGGTCGCCCCCGACCCCACCGCCGGCCTGCTCCCGCAGACCGCGCCGGTCCGGTTGCTCGACCCCGACGGCACCCCGTTGCCGCCCCGCGCCGACCTGCCCGAACCGCCGGTCGAGACGCTGCGCGAGATGTACCGGCGGATGGTCGTCGGCCGGCGCTTCGACGCACAGTCCACCGCCCTGACCAAGCAGGGCCGGCTCGCCGTCTACCCGTCCTCGCGCGGCCAGGAGGCGTGCCAGGTCGGCGCGGTGCTGGCGCTGCGCGACGACGACTGGGTGTTCCCCACCTACCGGGAGTCGATGGCGCTGACCGCCCGGGGCATCGACCCGGTCGAGGTGCTCACCCTGCTGCGCGGCGACTGGCACTGCGGGTACGACCCGACGGTGGTGCACACCGCGCCGCAGTGCACCCCGCTGGCGACCCAGTGCGTGCACGCCGCCGGCCTGGCCTACGGCGAGTCCTACCAGGGGCGGGACACGGTCGCGCTGGCCTTCATCGGCGACGGCGCGACCAGTGAGGGCGACTTCCACGAGGGGCTCAACTTCGCCGCCGTGTTCAAGGCCCCGGTCGTCTACTTCGTGCAGAACAACAAGTACGCGATCAGCGTGCCGCTGTCCCGGCAGACGGCCGCGCCGAGCCTGGCCTACAAGGGCGTCGGCTACGGGGTGCCCAGCGAGCAGGTCGACGGCAACGACCCCGTCGCCGTCCTGGCGGTGCTCACCCGGGCGGTGGCGCACGCCCGCGCCGGGCACGGGCCGTACCTGGTGGAGGCGCACACCTACCGGATGGAGGCGCACACCAACGCCGACGACGCCAGCCGCTACCGGGACCCCGACGAGGTCGAGGCGTGGCGGGACCGCGACCCGGTGGCCCGGCTGGAGGCGTACCTGCGCAGCCGGGGCGAGCTGGACGACGCGGTGGTCGCACAGATCGCCGCCGAGGCCGAGGCGTACGCCGCCGACCTGCGGGACCGGATGCACGCCCAGCCGACCGTCGACCCGCTGAGCCTGTTCGAGCACGTCTACGCCGAACCGACCCCGCAACTGGTCGAGCAGCGCGAGATGGTCCGGGCCGAGCTGGCCGCCGACGCGGAGGGGGACGCCTGATGGCCACCATGACCATGGCGAAGGCGCTCAACGCCGCGCTGGCCGACGCGATGCTCGACGACGAGCGGGTGCTCGTCTTCGGCGAGGACGTGGGACAGCTCGGCGGGGTCTTCCGGATCACCGACGGGTTGCAGGCCCGGTTCGGTGACAAGCGCTGCTTCGACACCCCGCTCGCCGAGGCCGGCATCGTCGGCTTCGCCGTCGGCCTGGCCATGTCCGGGCTGCGGCCGGTGGTGGAGATGCAGTTCGACGCGTTCGCCTACCCGGCGTTCGAGCAGATCGCCTCGCACGTGGCGAAGCTGCGCAACCGCACCCGGGGCGCGTTGAGCGTGCCGATGGTCATCCGGGTGCCGTACGCCGGTGGCATCGGTGGGGTGGAGCACCACTGCGACTCGTCCGAGGCGTACTACGCGCACACCCCCGGCCTGAAGGTGGTCACCCCGGCGACGGTGGAGGACGCGTACTCGCTGCTGCGGGAGGCGATCGCCGATCCGGACCCGGTGGTGTTCCTGGAGCCGAAGAAGCTCTACTTCGCCAGCGGCGAGGCTGAACTGCCCGCCCGTACCGCCCCGTTCGGCCGAGCCGTGGTGCGCCGTCCCGGCACCGACGCCACCCTGGTCGCGTACGGCCCGGCGGTGCCGGTGGCGCTGGAGGCCGCCGAAGCCGCCCGGGAGGACGGCTGGGACCTGGAGGTCGTCGACGTACGCACCATCGTGCCGTTCGACGACGCCACCGTCACCGCCTCGGTGCGCCGTACCGGCAGGTGCGTGGTGATCACCGAGGCGCAGGGCTTCGCCGGGGTCGGCGCGGAGATCGCCGCCCGGGTGCAGGAGCGCTGCTTCCACGCCCTGCACGCCCCGGTGCTGCGGGTCGCCGGGCTGGACATCCCCTACCCGGCGCCGATGCTGGAGCACACCCACCTGCCCGGGGTGGACCGGGTCCTCGACACCGTGGCCCGCCTGCAGTGGGACGACCGGCCCGATCCGCGCTGGCTGGCCCAGGGGAGCGCGGCGTGAGCGCCCGTACCGCCACCGGCACCCGGGTCTTCCTCCTGCCCGACCTCGGTGAGGGGCTGAGCGAGGCCGAGATCGTCGAGTGGAAGGTCGCCGTCGGTGACGTGGTCACCGTGGACCAGAGCGTGGTGGAGGTGGAGACCGCCAAGGCCGTGGTCGACGTGCCCTGCCCGTACGCCGGGCGGGTGGTCGCCCTGCACGGCGCGGCCGGTGAGACGCGCCCGGTCGGTCAGCCGCTGATCACCGTCGCGCCGGCCGACGGCGGCGACGAGCCCGCCGGGCACGCCACCTACCGCGAGGAGGAACGGGCCGGCTCCGGCAACGTCCTGATCGGGTACGGCACCGGCCACGGCGGCACCCGGCGGCGGCGACGCCCCCGGCTGACCCTGGCCCCGGAGCCGGCCGCCGCGCCCGCCGCGGAGCCGGCCGTCGGGCCCGTCCCCGTTGGCACCGTCGGCCCGTCGTCCGCGCCGAGGGTCCCGGCCGGCGCGGGGACGGACACCCCGGCCACCGGGGTGTCCACCGACGGCGTCGTCCCGCCGGCCGGAGGCGGCACCGCGCCGGCCGGCGGGACGGCCCCCCTGGTCATCTCGCCGATCGTGCGCCGGCTCGCCCGCGAGCACGGGGTCGACCTGGCCGGGCTGCGGGGCACCGGCCCCGGCGGCGTGATCCGCCGCAGCGACGTGGAGGCCGCCCTGACCACCGCGCCGCAGCGGCACACCGGCGACCCGGACCGGCCCGCCGCCGTCGCGGACCCGGCCCCGGCGGCACACGTCGGGCCGGCCCCCGCCGACGCGTCCGACGTGGTCATCCCGCTGACCGGCATCCGCCGGGTGATCGCCGACAAGCTTTCCCGCAGCCGTCGGGAGATTCCCGAGGTCACCATCTGGGTGGACGCGGACGCCACCGCGTTGCTGACCACCCGGGCGGCGATCAACGCGGCCACCCCGGACGCCCCGGTCAGCGTGCTGGCCCTACTGGCCCGGATCTGCCTCAGTGGACTGCGGCGGTTCCCGCAGCTCAATGCGCACGTCGACACCGAGGGGCAGCGCATCGTCCAGTCGGCCGGGGTGCACCTGGGCATCGCCGCGCAGACCGACCGGGGCCTGCTCGTCCCGGTGCTACGCGACGCCCAGCGGCTGACCACCAGGGAGTTGGCCGCCGCGCTGGCCGAGACCACCGCCGCCGCCCGCGCCGGCACCCTGTCGCCGGCCCGGCTCACCGGCGGCACCTTCACCCTCAACAACTACGGCGTGTTCGGGGTGGACGGTTCCACCCCGATCATCAACCACCCGGAGGCGGCGCTGCTCGGGGTGGGGCGGATCGTGGACAAGCCGTGGGTGGTCGACGGGCAGCTGGCCGTCCGCAAGGTGACCCAGCTCAGCCTCACCTTCGACCACCGGGTCTGCGACGGTGGCGTGGCCGGTGGCTTCCTGCGGCACGTCGCCGACTGCGTCGAACAGCCGGCGTTGCTGGTGGCGAACGTCTGAGCGGTACGCCCGGAGCCGGTCACCCTGGGCGGGGTGACCGGCTCCGTCGCGCTGCCCGGTGTTCGTCCGGTTCCGGACGGGCCGGCGGTGGGCGGGCGGGTTTTCCGGTCGGTGGGCCGGGAAACCGCCGTCGGTCGCGAACCCGCCGCGTCGGTCGCGAACCCGCCGCGTCGGTCGCGAACCCGCCGCCGAGAGGAGCCACCGTGCCGTACCAGGGTCTGCCCGTCGCCGTGCGGGACCGCCGTCCCCCCGTCGCCGGGGCACCGCTGTGGTGCAACGCCCACGACCACGGGTTGACCGGCGACGGGGTGACCAACGACCAGCCGGCGCTCGCCGCCCTGGTGGACCGGCTCGGTGACGGCTACGCGGCCGACGGGCGGGCCCGGGTGATCTGGTGCCCGCCGGGCATCTACTCCATCCGGGACGCCGGCACGGTGTGGCGCAGCGGGGTGTCGTTGATCGGCGCCGGCCCGGCGGCCACCCGGTTTCTGCTCAGCAACGAGGGCAACCGCACCGACCCGACGCCGCTGGCGTTCTGGACGGTGTTGCAGCACGGCGCGGACCGGGACCGGCACATCGCCGACTGCACCTTCGCCGACTTCGAGATCGACGGCTCAGGGGTGGCGCTGGCCGAGTACAACTACCTGGCCAAGGGGCTCGGTTTGCAGTACGTGGTGCGCGGGGTGTTCCGCAACCTCTACATCCACCACACCGGTGCGACCGGCCTGGGTTGCGACTTCCTCCAGGACACCCTGGTCGACGGGGTGGTGGTGGTCGGCTGCGGCCGGCTGGACAACGGTGAGCAGATGGGCGGCGCGGGCATCGGTATCGGCATCGGTGGCTGGGGCGACATGGAACGGCTCACCATCGCCAACTGCACGGCCCTCGCCAACGGCACCAACGGCATCTTCCTCGAACTCCAGAAGGACCACTGGACGCCGCCGCGTGGCTACCGGATCATCGGCTGCCACAGCCAGGGCAACCGCTTCGGCATCTCGGACTGGGGTGCCGACGGGCTGATCGTCACCGGTTGCACGATGACCGGCAACCTGGAGGCCGGCTACGACGTGTCCGGCAACGGCACCGCCGGGGTCGCCGGCCGGGGCGGCCTGCTCACCGACTGCGTCATCGACGCCAACGTGGGCGACGGGATCAGCGTGGGCAACACGCCGGGCCCGTACACGGTGCGGGGCAACCGGATCAGCAGCAACGGCGGTTACGGCTACCACCAGCACGATCTGGGTCGCGGCTATCCGCACCCGGCGCAGGACGTGGTGGTGGAGAGCAACGAGTTCTGGGGCAACGGCCTGGACGCCGTCCGGGTGGACCGGCCGATGACCGACGCGATGCTGCTCGACAACCGGATCCGCAACAACGGTCGGCAGTGTGCCGAGGCGTCCTGTGGCGGCGGCGAGTCGGTCCGCTACAGCGCCCGGTCCGTGGTCGACCGCTCGGCGAACTGGGCGCAGGACAGTCACCGGGGCAAGGTGCTGCGGGTCGGCTCCCGGGTGGCGGTGGTGGCCGCCAACACCGCCACCGAACTGCACCTCGCCCCGGTCCGCCCGGACGCCTACTCCGCGTGGAGCGGGGACACCCCGCTGCCGGGCACCCCGTACGAGTTGCCTGACGCGCCGCCGACCCGGGCCGGCATCGCGATCGACGCCGCGTTCGACTCGGCGACGGTGCGCGGCAACCGGATCTGGGACAACCATCCCGAACGCACCCAGACCCACGGGCTCTGGATCACCTCCCGGGGCAGTTGTGTCTCCTGCCGGGTGGAGGACAACGACCTGGCCGGTAACGCGGTGGCAGCCATCCGACTGGACACCCCGCCGGTCGGTGGGCGGTGGAACCGCAACCACGGTGACCAGGACTGGGACTGACTGTCCGTGCCGCCCCGACGCGGTCGATCCCGGACATCCGGTGCCCGTCCGGCCCGTCCGGCATCGATGGGGTCGATAAGGCCGGCCGTTGCCCGCCCGGTTCCCCGAAAGCGTGACCCGGCCCGAGAAACGCCGTACAGAATGTGGCCAAGGGGACGGGGAACGGGGGGACGGGAATATGGACGTGAGGCGGCGATTGACGCTTCTGGCGGTGACCATCGCAGCCACACCGCTGGTCCTCGGCGGGTGTACCGCCGAGCGGAAGCCGGCGGCCGGGGCGGCGCCCGGTGGGCCGGCGGCCCCCACGGTGTCGGTGACGCCGGCCGATCGGGCGAAGGACGTACCGGTCAGCGCGGAGGTCGGCACCACCGTGAACAACGGGCGGGTGACCAGTGTGAAGCTCACCGACGACAAGGGGAGGTCCGTCGCCGGGGAGCCGCGGGAGGACGGGTCGAGCTGGGTGCCGGCGGCCCCGTTGAGTGGTGGCCGGACCTACACCGCGGAGGTGACCGCGACCGGTGACGCGGGCCGCACGACCGTCGGGCGCACCACGTTCACCACGGTGGCGAACACCACCCGGTCGGCGTTGACCAGCGTGCTCTACTTCGCCGGCAACCAGACGTACGGCACCGCGATGCCGGTGACGGTGGCGTTCGAACCGGCAGTTCCCACAGCGGCCAGAGCGGCCGTGCAGCGACGGTTGTTCGTGAAGACCGATCCGCCGCAGCCGGGCACCTGGTCGTGGCTGGAGGACGGCAGCCAGGTCTACTACCGCGCGCCCGACTTCTGGCGCAGCGGGACGACGATCAGTGTCCGGTCCGCGCTGGAGGGGCTGCCGATCGGCAAGGAGTACGTCGGTGACGCCGACCGGCGGTCCACCTCGAAGATCGGCCGGCAGGTCGCCCTGGACATCGACAACGCCACCAAGCAGATGTCGGTCTTCCAGGACGGCAAGCTGGTCCGCAGGATCCCGGTCAGTCTCGGCAAGCCGAGCACCCCGAGTTCCAGCGGCAAGATGGTGATCATGGAGAAGCACCAGCAGACCCGCTTCGACACCCGGGGTGAGCCCGACGGCGGCTATGTGGTCGACGTCGAGGACGCCCAGCGCCTCACCTGGGGCGGCGAGTTCATCCACGCCGCGCCGTGGTCGGAGGGGGACCAGGGCTACACCAACGTCTCGCACGGCTGCGCCAACGTGTCGTCCACCGCCGCCGACTGGCTGATGGGCGTCACCCAGGTCGGCGACCTGGTCACCGTGAAGGGCACCGAGGTGCCGCTGCGGCCGGGCAACGGCTGGACGGCCTGGAACACGGGCTGGGCCGAGTTCGCCAGGGGCAGCGCGCTGCCCGTACCGCCGGGGTTGAAGCCGGCGCCCGCCACCAGCCCGCCGCATCCGGGGGTGGTCGCCGGTGGCTCGTCGCCGGCTCCCGCGCCGTCGGCCAGCGGCGGCTGACCAGGCCCGGGCAGGTGTGGTACGCCGTGGTCGGCCCGTCGCGACGGGCCGACCACGGCGTACCGCGTGGGTCCACCCTGAGGAGGAGTCAGGGTCAGCTCCGGGGCGACCCTGGGACTACCCGGAAACCCGCCTCTGGCAGGGCGGAAACGTCGGAGGTGGGGGCTAGATTCGGGGCATGACGCAGGGAGAGGACCGGTTCCACGTGCGGCTCCGGGTGGCCGACGACGTGGTCGAGGTGCGCGTGGTGGGCGAGATCGACATCGCCACCGTCGGCGAGTTCCGGGTCGCCCTCTGGGCCGCACCGGTCCGTCCGCTGCTGCGGCTCGACCTCTCCGGTGTCCGGGTGCTCTCCGCCGCCGGGGTGCGGGCGTTGGTCGCCGCGCACCTGCGGGTCCGGGCCCGGGGCGGCGAGCTGGTCGTGGTCGACCCCGATCCGGTGGTCGCCCGGGTGCTGCGCGCCACCGGCCTGCACCGGATCATCGCGGTCCGGCACGGCGACGCCCCGGTCGGGGTCACGCACCGCCCCCTGGCCGCCTGCGCCTGACCGGCCACGCGCCCGCCCGCCTGCCCGCGTCGTATCGTGTCCGGCCGGCTCGTCGAGCCGGGTGTGACGTGGACTCGGGCCGCCCGGCACCTCGACGGCCGACGCCGCCGGCCCCGGGGCGGGCAGTCCGGCACCGGACCCCCGGGCACGGCACAGGACCCCCGGGCACGGCACAGGATCTCGGTAGGTGTGCCGGCGGGGCCGCCGGCCGGTGCCGGCGACCCCGCCGGTGGTCAGCGGACGCCGAGCAGGTCGACGACGAAGACCAGGGTCTCGTTCGGCTTGATGACCCCGCCCGCGCCCCGGCTGCCGTAGCCCAGGTGCGGCGGGATGGTGAGCCGGCGACGACCGCCGACCTTCATGCCCACCACGCCCTGGTCCCAGCCGGCGATGACCTGGCCGCCGCCGAGCGGGAACTCGAACGCCTCACCCCGGTTCCAGGAGGCGTCGAACTCGCGCCCGGTGGAGTGGGACACCCCGACGTAGTGCACGTTGGCCAGCTGGCCCGGCTGGGCCTCGGGGCCGTCGCCGACGGTGATGTCCTCGATGACGAGGTCGGCCGGGGGTGCGCCCTCGATCGGGCCGATCTCCGGCTTACCTGCCTGGGGCGTGTTCATTGCTGATCTCCTCGTCGTCGCACGATCGTCCGGTCGGTGTCGATCCTGCCCGATCGTGACGGACCTATTCCCGTAGGGCCCGACGCCGGACCCCACGGGCGGGGGTGGACGCGCGGCAGGGCGCCACCGTCGAGGTGGCGCCCCTGCCGGCCGGTCGGGTGCTCGCGGTCGGTTACCGGAGCCAGCCGAACCGGCGTACCAGCGGGAGGGTGGCCCAGACCCGGCCGAAGCCGAGGGTGTTCCCCGCGCCGACCAGGGCGAGACCGGCCAGCACCGCGGCGTAGATCAGGTGGTCGTCCATGAAGGGGTTGTTCTCGGGGGGCAGGACGGCGGTCCACATCAGCACCATGAGCAGGCCACCGGCGATCGCGGCGACCCGCATCCCGATGCCCAGCAGCAGGGCCACCCCGATGCCGGCCAGGCCGATCATGAACAGCCAGTCGGCCCAGGCCGCACCGGCGATGTCCTGGTAGAGCCCCTGGAACGGACCCTTCGCACCGAAGGCCAGGAAACCCTTGGTCGGGCTGCCGCCGTTGATCCAGGCGTTCTTCGTCGCGGTCTCGTGGCCGAGGCCGAACAGCTTGTCCAGGAAGGCCCAGAGGAAGATCCAGCCGAGGGCGATCCGGGTCCCGGCCCAGACGTAGCGGGCGGCGCGCTGCCGGGTGGTCTCGGTTCCGGCCACCGGTGCGGTCCCTGCGGTGGTGTTCCGCTCGATCGTCGCGGTCATGGTTCCCACGTCCCTTCTCTGCCTGGCACCGCACTTCCCGGTGGCAGTTACATTCCACGCCGTTCGCGGCCGTCCCGGCAGGGCCGACCGGTACGTGCCGGGGCGGGACCTAAGTCCCCTGCCACGGGCCTCCCGACGGGACCTTCGGCCTCCGCGGTACCGGTCCGTCCGCCTCTGCCCCGACCGGTCGGGCCGGCCCTAACGTCGGCCGGGAGAGCCCGAGGAGGTCGTGATGAGGACATGGCAGGTGGACGACGTGATGACCCGGGAGGTCGCCACGGTGGGGGAGGAGACCCCCTACCGGGCGATCGTCGACGTGCTGATCCGGCGCGGCATCAGCGCGGTGCCGGTGGTGGACGGCTTCCGGCGGGTGCTGGGGGTGGTGTCCGAGGCGGACCTGCTGCACAAGGTGGAGCACTCCGGGGTGCAGGAGGAACGGCGGGTCTTCGCCGGGCGACGTCGTCGGGTGTCCCGGGAGAAGGCCGAGGCGCTGCTGGCGAAGGAGCTGATGACCGCGCCGGCCGTCACCACCCACCCCGGGGCGTCGCTGCCGGCGGCGGCCCGGCTGATGGACCGGGAGGCGGTCAAGCGGCTACCGGTCCTCGACGACCTGGGCCGGCTGGTCGGCATCGTCACCCGCGGCGACCTGCTGCGGGTGCACCTGCGCACCGACGCCGAGATCCGCGAGGACGTGGTGCAGGAGGTGCTGCGGCGGGTGCTGGCCGTGCGGGACGGGCTGGTCACCGTACAGGTCCGCGACGGCGCGGTGCGGTTGGACGGCCGGCTGGACCGGCGGACCGACGCCGAGCTGGCGGAGAAACTCGCCGGCCAGGTCAGCGGCGTGGTCCAGGTCACCAGCACCATCGGGTACGACGTCGACGACGCCGGCCTGGTGGAGCGGGGGATCACCCCGGTGGCCTGACCGCCACCCGAGCACCCACCCGGGACGGATGGTCAGACCGGGGTGGCGAGTTGGGCGGTGAGCAGGGCGGGCGCCTCGGCCAGCGACGGGCCGTACCAGGTGAGGTGCCGGCCGGACACCAGCGCGCAGTCGATGCCGGGGAAGGCGTCCGGCCCGTCGTCGGCGGTGAACGCGTAGGGCTCGTCGGGCAGGACCACCAGGTCGGGCCGGCGGGCCCGCAGCGCGTCGAGGTCGGGGCGCGGATAGCGCTCGGGGTCGTCGTCGTAGAGGTTGACCACGCCGAGCCGGCGCAGTACGTCCCCGGCGAAGGTGTCCCCGCCGAGCACCACCCACGGCCGTCGCCACACCGGCACCACGGCCCGGCGTGCCCCGGCCCCGACGGCGGGTGCGGCCCAGGCCCGGCGGGCGTCGGTCAGCCAGCCCGGCTCCCCGGTCACCCCCAGCGCGGCGAGCACCCCGGCCAACTCGTCCAGGGCCTGCGGCACGGTACGCGGGTAGGTGACCAGCACCGGCACCCCGGCCGCGCTGAGCGCGTCGGCGTCGGCCCGCCGGTTCTCCTCCACGTTGAGCAGCACCAGGTCCGGCCGCAGCGCCCGGACCCGATCCAGGTCGGGGTACTTGCTGCCGCCGACCCGGGCCACGTCCAGACCCGACGGGTGCACACACCAGTCGGTCGCCCCTACCAGCAGTTCCGGCACTGTCACCGCCACCGCCTCGGTCAGCGACGGCACCAGCGAGACGACCCGCATCGTGTCCCCTACCGTGCTCAGTGGGCGGAGCTCGCGACGGTCTCCCGGGACACCGTAGCCATCGGTACGCCCTCCCGGGCCGCCCACTCGACGGCGTGCCGGACCTCGGCCACCGGCATCGGCCGCCGGTCGGTCACGGTGACCGCCGTGTGCACCGCGAAGGACACGAACGGGTACGACCGGGCCAGCCCGGCGACCGAGGTGTGCACCTGACCGGCCACCGCCAGCGCCTCCTCCCGGCTCAACGCGGGCAGGACCAGCAGGTACTCGTCGGGGGCGAGGCGGATCGCCCGGTCGAGCGGGCGCAGTGGGGCGGTCAGCGCGGCGATCACGGCCTGCGCCTCGCGGGCTGTGCTGCGGCGTCCGAAGCGTTCGGCGGCGCGGGCCGGGTCACCGATCCGGACCCCGATCAGGGCCACCGGCAGGGTGCCGGCGGCGGTCACCCCGTCCATTCCGGTCCAGCGGCGCAGGGTCGGCTCGTCCACCAGGCCCGGTGGTCCCGCGACCGGTTCGGCGGAACGTCCCGGCCCGCCACGGGGGGCCCGGTCGACGCGCTCGGCCATCAGCCGCAACGCCGCCTCCGCCCGGCTCTCACCGGGGGTCGCCGGCAGGTCCCTGACCCGGCGCAGCACCTGATCGATAGCGGTCAGCGCGGCCGGGGGGAGCCGGTCGCCGAGGTGCGCCCGCAGTCGGATCACCTCGTGCAGCGCCTCGTCCCGGCGGAACCCCCAGCGGCCGGCGAAGAGCCGGCCCTCCTCCAGCGTGTCGGCGGCCACCACCTCCCGCCGGTCCCGGGCCACCAGGCTGGCCCCGAAGCGGGGGGTCAGGGCCACCACGCTCCACTCCCGGGCCAGCTCCTCGGTCTCCTCCAGCGCCACCGGGTACGCCCCGTCGGGCAGCTCCGGCGGTGTCTGCCCGACCAGTCCGACCACGGTGACCGCCGCACCCGCGGCGATGCGTGTGTAGCGGGCCCGTTCCCGCTGGAAGTACGGCATCCGCTGGAACAGGGCGATCACCACCAGCGGGCCGTCCTCGGCGGTGGCCAGCGCCGACCGCTCGATGGCGTGGGAGACCGTGACGAGACTCCGCTTGGTCAACAGTTCCGGGGCCGGTCCGTCGTGCAGCACCCCGTGAGCGTAGAGATCCCGGTCGGGGCACACCAACCGCCTGGTGCGGGACCCGCCGCCCGCATCGACGGCCCGGATGCCGGGCTCATCGTCCGCTTCGACGGCCCAGTGCCGGCCCACCGCCCGGATCGACCGCTCGGCGACGGGTCCACCGGCCGCACCGACGAGGCGGGCACGGGGGTCGACGTCCTAGACTCGGCCGGTCACCTCTCCTGCCACGGACGGACCGACCCGACGATGACGCGTACCGCCACCGACGACGGGGCCCGGCTGCGGCCGGTTCCGGCCGGGGCCGCGCCGCTGTTCGTCCGGGCTGGCCAGGCGGTGTACCCCGCCCGTCGGCTCGGCGACCTGGTATCGCGGCGGCCGGCCGGGGTCACCGGGCACCAGTGGAGTTCGGCGTTGCGCGCGGAGTTCGACCACGTCGTCTGCGCGGCCGACACCGGCGTGCCACTGTTCGCCCTGACCGTCGGCCCGACCGCGCCGGCCGGCTCGGCGGGGCAGCGGACCGAGCGGATGGTCTCGGCGGTCTGCGCCGCCGTGGGCCTGCCGGTGCTGCGGATCGGCTCGCCGACGCTGCGGGCCGCCGACCACGGCCGACGGATCATCACGTACGTCATCGACGCCCGCGCCTACGCCGCCGGTGCCGGTGGCGACGACCCGGACGACAACCCGGTCGGTTACCGGGACATCGTCGGCCGGTTGCCCGACGGGCGCACCGGAGCGGTGAACGACCTCGGCGCGCTGTCCCGGGCGGCGGCCGTCGAGGCGTACGTGTCGCGGCGGCTCAGTGATCCGATCGTGCGCGGGCTGCACGTGCGGTGGCGCGACGGGACGGCCGAGGGGTGGAGCTGGGTCGAGGTGCGGCCCGGCCGCTGCCTGGTGGAGCGGGTCACCGTGTCCGAGGCGCGGTGGCACTGCGGGGTGGACCCCGCCCGACTGGCCGAGGACCTCGCGGCGGTGGCGGTGGGCGACCGGTTGCCGGTGGGTGACCGGCCGGCGGTGGCTGTGACCGACGAATCGGCCCTGCTCGACCGGGACGAGCTGCGCCGGCAGATCTGCGTGCTGCGGGACCGGCGCGACGAGTTGGCCACGCCGTTCGCCTTCGGTCACCTCTGCGGGGACTGACCCCTCCGGGAACGACCCGCCGTCATTTTCCGGCGACGTGTGGTGACAATCCGGCCCGGCCGAAAAATGGTCCCGGATTCCTCGATCCGCTTTGAACCTTCGTCCGGGCCGGCCCGTACCTAAGCGGGAATGGACAGGATCTTCCCAGCCGCGCCACCCGACGCGGCGGACGGTGCGGAAAGGCATCGTCGGCCATCGACGTGCGACCGGAACGTCGCAGTGACCCCGGTGGGGGAGACCGACCCGAAGGTCGTCTCCTCGTCGGGGACACGAGTCAGGTACCGGATCGAGAAGGAGAGCAATTCGATGCGCAGGTCCACAGGGGCACGCCGGTCGTCCGGTAACGCGCGGAGCAAGCGGCTGCTGGCGGCGGTCGGTGCGCTCGTCGTCTTCGGCGGCATCGCCGCCGTCACCCAGATCTCATCGGCCGGGGACAAGCCGAGGCAGCAGGCCCGCAACGTCTCGTCGGCCTGTGTCGCACCGAGCCCCGGCGCCACCTCGCCGAGCGGGCGGGGCAGCACCACCCAGACCTGGCAGAACGGCCGGTGGGTCCGCAACCACTGGGGTGACGGCCAGATGTCCGTCGCCGAGTGCCAGGCCGTCAAGGCCGGCAACGCGCCGGTGACCACGCTGGCCTCGACGGTGGCCTGCCCGGAGGTCACCCCCCGGTTGCCGCAGATCCCGGCCCAGGCCAAGGCCGAGGTGGACAAGGAACTCGCCCTACTGAAGACCCAGATCGACGACGCCAACAAGCGGCTGGCGGCCGAGGGGCGCAACGGCAAGGCGTTCATCGACAACGCGATCCTCGGCCCGCTGGCCGACAAGCGGCGGTCCGCCCTCAACCGGATCGCCACCGCGATCGGCCGGTTCGCCCAGCGCCCGCAGGGCCTGGAGCAGCTCGCCGGCTGCCAGGTCGCCGCCGCCGCCAACAACGGCGGCCAGAACGGTGGCAACAACAACGGCGGCCAGAACGGCAACAACGGCGGCCAGAACAACAACGGCGGCAACAACGGCAACAACGGCGGCCAGAACGGCGGCAACAACAACGGCGGCCAGAACGGCAACAACGGCAACGCCCTGGGCGTGCTCGCCAAGGACTGCGCCAACAGCCGGTTGCAGCCGCACGACGGCTTCCAGAACGGCAACCGCTGCGTCAGCACCGCGTTCGGCGAGGTCGGCGCGGCGGCCAACAACCCGTCGCTGCTGATCACGCAGTTCCCCAACCAGGTGCAGCGCAACCAGGCCTTCAGCCTGAAGGTCTCCACCCGCAACCTGGTCCGTGACCGGTTCCTGGCGGCCGGGCAGGGTGGCTACTACCTGGAGAGCTCGGTGCTCAACGGTCAGGGCCTCACCCGTGGTCACTTCCACACCGCCTGCCGGATGCTGCAGAACACCAACCAGGCCCCGTCGAACCCGCAGGACGTCCCGGCGTTCTTCGTGGCCACCGAGGACGGCAAGGGCGGCAACCAGTCCGACGACGTGACCATCCAGATCCCGGGCCTGCCGCAGTCGGGTACGGCGCAGTGCGCGGTCTGGGCCGGTGACGGTTCGCACCGGGTTCCGATGATGGAGCGGGCCAACCAGACCCCCGCCTTCGACGTGGTGCGCATCCGGGTCAACTGACCGGACAGACGACAAAGGCCACGGGCCGCCCCGGGGAACTCCCCGGGGCGGCCCGTGGCCTTTCGGGTGGGTCCACTTCTCCGGAGGCCGACGCTGAGGCCCGGTGCGGCCGGCGGGTGGCGATCCTGTTCCGGAGGCCCCGCGTTCCGGGCGGCCAGCGAAGCGACGCATTCCACGGCCCGCGGTGCGGTGTGTTCCGGGCGGCCCGCGGTGCGGGGCGTTCCGGGCGGCCAGGGCCGGGCGGGCCGGCAAGGGTTTTCGGTGACGGCGCAGCGGGTGGAAATTGTGGACACGGCGAAAAGCGCCGGGGTCGCCGCTGTTATCTCAGCGTGACCCCGGCGCGTCCGTTCGTGACCTGACCGCCCTCAGCGGCTCTTCCACGCCTCCACGACCGAGACCGGGATGCGGCCACGCTCGGAAATCTCGTGGCCGTTCTTGGTCGCCCATTCCCGGATGGCGCGGTTCTGCTCGCGGTCCATTCCCGAGACTCCGGCGCGAGCGGGGCGGCGAGCCGGCCGACCGGTCTCGACCGCGCCCCGCCCCATTCGGCGGCCAGCGGTGATGTACGCGTCGAGCGTCTTGCGCAGCACCCCCGCGTTCTCGTCGGAGAGATCGATGGTGTACGCCGCCCCGTCCAGGCTGAACTCGACGGTCCGATCGGCCTTTCCGCCGTCGAGGTCGTCGGTCAGAACGGTGATTACTTTCCTTGCCATCGCCATTACTCCCTGTGTTGAGCGGGGTGTGCTAAGAGTTTGACGTATCTGACGGCAAATCCGCAACAATACGCCTCTCTTTCATTTGACGGGTCGGGTCAATCCTGGGAAATCCGGGTCTGGCCAATGCTGGCCGAGGGTGGAGGTGCGGGCGGGATGTGTCCTGGGTCACATCCCGGAACACGGGGCACGGTTTGTGACTTGAGTGAGACACGCTCAACCTCAAGTGATGGCAGGTGTCCGATGGCAACCCTCGCGGTACTTCCCCTGACCGACGTCGTCCTGCTCCCCGGCATGGTCATCCCGGTGACCCTCGACCCGACCACCCAGGCCGCCGTCGACGCCGCCCGGGCCGGCGGCGACAACACCCTGCTCGCCGTACCCCGCATCGACGGCGAGTACGGCCCCGTCGGCACGATCGCCACCATCGAGAAGGTGGGCCGCCTCCCCGACGGCGAACCCGCCGCCGTGGTGCGTGGCCTGGCCCGTGCCCGGATCGGCTCCGGCGTCCCCGGACCCGGCGCCGCCCTCTGGGTGGAGGCCACCCGACTCGACGAACCCGCCCCCGCCGGCCGCGCCCGCGACCTGGCCCGCGAGTACCGCGCCCTGATGACCTCGGTCCTCCAGCAGCGGGGCGCCTGGCAGGTCATCGACGCGATGGAACGGATGACCGACCTGTCCGAGCTGGCCGACGCGGCCGGCTACGCGCCGTGGCTCAGCCTGGCGCAGAAGACCGAACTGCTCGCCGCTCAGGACGTCACCGCCCGGCTGGAGCTGCTCGTCGGCTGGGTGAAGGACCACCTGGCCGAACAGGAGGTCACCGAACAGATCACCAGTGACGTCCGGGAGGGGCTGGAGAAGTCCCAGCGGGAGTTCCTGCTCCGCCAGCAGCTCGCCGCGATCCGCAAGGAACTGGGCGAGGACGAGCCGGACGGCTCCGCTGACTACCGCTCCCGGGTGGAGACCGCCGACCTGCCGGACAAGGTCCGTGAGGCGGCGATGCGTGAGGTCGGCAAGTTGGAACGGGCCAGCGACGCCTCACCCGAGGCGGGGTGGATCCGCACCTGGCTGGACACGGTGCTGGAGATGCCGTGGAGCACCCGTACCGAGGACAACACCGACCTGGCGACGGCGCGGGCGGTGCTCGACGCCGACCACGCCGGCCTGGCCGACGTCAAGGACCGCATCCTGGAATACCTGGCGGTGCGCAACCGCCGTGCCGAGCGCAACCTCGGCGTGGTAGGCGGGCGCGGCTCCGGCGCGGTGCTCGCCCTCGCCGGCCCGCCCGGAGTCGGCAAGACCAGCCTCGGCGAGTCGGTGGCCCGCGCGCTGGGCCGCAACTTCGTCCGGGTCTCCCTCGGCGGCGTCCGCGACGAGGCCGAGATCCGTGGGCACCGGCGCACCTACGTCGGTGCGCTGCCCGGCCGGATCGTCCGCGCGCTGCGCGAGGCCGGCTCGATGAACCCGGTGGTGCTCCTCGACGAGGTCGACAAGCTCGCCGCCGGGTACGCCGGTGACCCGGCCGCCGCCCTGCTGGAGGTGCTCGACCCGGCCCAGAACCACACCTTCCGCGACCACTACCTCGAAGTCGACCTCGACCTGTCCGACGTGCTCTTCCTGGCCACCGCCAACGTGGTGGAGGCCATCCCCGGCCCGCTGCTGGACCGGATGGAACTGGTCACCCTGGACGGCTACACCGAGGACGAGAAGGTCGCCATCGCCCGCGACCACCTGCTGCCCCGGCAGCTCCAGCGGGCCGGCCTGACCGCCGACGAGGTGACCGTCACCGACGAGGTGCTGGCGCTGATCGCCGGCGAGTACACCCGGGAGGCCGGCGTCCGGCAGCTCGAACGGGCCCTGGCGAAGATCCTGCGCAAGGTCGCCGTGACCCTGACGACCGACCCGACCCCGGTCCGGGTGGACACCGACACCCTGGCCGGCTACCTGGGCCGGCCGAAGTTCACCCCGGAGTCGGCGGAGCGCACGGCGGTACCCGGCGTGGCCACCGGCCTGGCCGTCACCGGCGCCGGCGGTGACGTGCTCTTCATCGAGGCCACCAGCATGGACGGTGAGCCCGGGTTGACCCTCACCGGGCAACTCGGCGACGTGATGAAGGAGTCCGCCCACATCGCGCTGTCCTACCTGCGCGCCAACGGGCGGCGCTACGGCCTCGACCCGAACGTCCTGGCCGGACGCCGGATCCACCTGCACGTGCCGGCGGGCGCGGTGCCCAAGGACGGCCCGAGCGCCGGCATCACCATGGTCACCGCGCTGGCGTCCCTGGTGACCGGCCGGCCGGTACGGCCCGAGTTCGGGATGACCGGCGAGGTGACGCTGTCCGGGCGGGTGCTGCCCATCGGCGGGGTGAAGCAGAAGCTGCTCGCCGCGCACCGGGCCGGCCTGACCGAGGTGATCATCCCGGCCCGCAACGAGCCGGACCTCGACGACCTGCCCACCGAGGTACGCGAGGCGTTGACCGTGCACACCCTGGCCGACGTGGCCGACGTGCTCGCCCTGGCGTTGCGCCCGGCCGAGATCGACGCGGAGACGCTCGGCGGCCGGCCGGTCGGGGCCGCCTGACCGGCCTCGCCCGACCGCTTCCACGGCCCTCGGCGTCCCACCGGGCGTCGGGGGCCGTCAGGGCCGTAGCCTGACCATCCCCGTTACCGCATCCGCCACCACGGTGGCACCCCCCGGAGGCGACCGCCGATGAACCTGTTCCTGTGGATCCTGCAGATCCTGCTCGCCGCGCTCTTCGCCGGCGCGGGGCTGACCAAGCTGACCCAGCCCAAGGAGAAGTTGCGCGACCGGATGGGCTGGGTGGAGAACGTCCCGCCCACCCAGGTCAAGGCGCTCGGCGCGGTCGAGGTGCTGGCCGCGCTGGGACTGGTCCTGCCCGGCCTCACCGGCATCGCCACCGTGCTCACCCCGCTGGCCGCCGTCGGGCTGGTGATCGTGATGATCGGCGCGATCGTGGTGCACGCCCGCGCCAAGGAGCACCCCGGCACCGCGATGACCGTGGTGCTGCTGATCCTGGCGGCGATCGTCGCCTGGGGCCGCTTCGGGCCGTACCCGCTCTGACGAACGCGACCGGCCCGCGCCCCCGTCCTGGGGTGCGGGCCGGTGTCGCGTGTCGGGTCAGTGCCCCTCGCCGCCACGGTCGCGCCGTACGGTCGCCTTACGGCCCTTGATGGTGCTGTTGCGCAGCCCCGCGATCACCTCGTCGGCGACGCCCTGCGGCACCTCCACCAGGGAGAACCGGTCGGCGATCTCGATCGAGCCGATGTCGCGGCCACTCACCCGAGTCTCGCCGGTGATCGCACCGACCAGGTCCTGCGGGCGGACCCCGGCGCGGCGGCCCAGGCCGATGAAGACCTGCGCGGTGCCGCCCGTGCGGGGCCGGCCGCCACCGCGCCGGTCCCCGCCCCGGCTGTCGAACCCGGGCCGGGACTCCCGGGGCGGACGGACCGCCACCTGCGGGATCTCCTCGTCGTCGTCGGAGCCGGGCAGGGCCGCCTCGTGGGCCAGCTTGACGGCTGCCAGCGCCACCTCCATCAGGTCGAACTCGTCGGACAGTGACTCGACGATCACCCGGAACGGGTCCAGGTCGTCCTCCAGCAGGCTCTCCCGCAGCGCCGCCTGGGTCAACGCCAGCCGGCGGGTCCGCAGGTCGGCCACCGTCGGGATCTTGTCGATGGTGATCCGCTGGCCGGTGACCCGCTCGATGGTCTTGAGCATCCGGTGTTCCCGGGGCTCGGCGAGGGTGATCGCCACCCCCTCCCGACCGGCCCGGCCCACCCGGCCGATCCGGTGCACGTACGACTCCGGGGCCGACGGCACGTCGTAGTTGACCACGTGGGTGAGCTGCTCGACGTCCAGCCCACGGGCCGCCACGTCGGTGGCCACCAGCAGGTCGGCGGTGCCGGCGCGCAGCCGCCCCATCACCCGGTCCCGCTGCTCCTGGCTCATCCCGCCGTGCAGCGCCTCGGCCCGGTAGCCGCGCCCGTTCATCGTCTCGGTGAGCCGGTCCACCTCCTCCCGGCTGCGGCAGAACACGATCGCCGCCGTCGGCGACTCCACGTCCAGCACCCGGCCCAGCACCGCGGGCTTGTGCGCCCGGGTGACGATGTACGCGCTCTGCCGGACCCGGGGCGCCTCCCCGGCGACCGGCTGCTCCCGCCCGATCTGGATCCGCTCCGGGTCGGTCAGGTGCTTGCGGGCCAGGCCGTCGATCCGGGCCGGCATGGTGGCCGAGAAGAGCACCGTCTGGCGCTGCGCGGGCGCGTGCTCCAGGATCGCCTCGATGTCCTCGGCGAAGCCCATGTCGAGCATCTCGTCGGCCTCGTCCAGCACCACCGTGGCCAGCGCGCCCAACCGCAGGGTGCCCCGGGCGATGTGGTCCAGCGCCCGGCCGGGGGTCGCCACCACCACGTCCACGCCCAGGTCCAGGGCGCGCAGTTGACGGCCGATCGGCTGGCCGCCGTAGATCGGCAGCACCCGGGCCCCGAGGTCCTTGCCGTACCGGTGGAACGCCTCGGAGACCTGCACGGCCAGTTCCCGGGTGGGCACCAGCACCAGCGACACCGGGTCACCGCCGGAGCGGTCGTCCGGCATCCGCTGCAACAGGGGCAGGGCGAACGCGGCGGTCTTGCCCGTACCGGTCGCCGCCTGCCCGAGCAGGTCCCGTCCCGCCAGCAGCAGCGGGATCGCCTCGCGCTGGATGGGGGTGGGCTCCTCGTAGCCGAGCGCGGCGAGCGCGCCCAACAGCTCGGCGCGCAGCCCGAGATCGACGAAGGCGGGTACGCCGTCGGAGTCGTCGGGCGCGGAGAGGTCGGTCGGTGTAGGTGCGGAACTCATGGGACAAAGTTTTCCATCATCCCCGTCGGGCCGTCGCGCCGACCGGCCCCACCGTGCCGACCGGCACAGCCGCGCCCGCCCGCCGGCTAGCCTGACGGGCGTGCGTACGGTGGAACTGCTCTGCTGCCCGGTGCTGGAGGAGACGGTCCGCACCGCGTGGGACAGGCTGGCCGGGGCGGGGCTGCCCAGCCTGGCCCGGCACGGCCACCCGACGAACCGGCCGCACCTGACGCTGGCCGCCGTCGAGGCGTTCCCGCCCGGCGCGGTCGACCGGCTCGCCGGTCTCTTCGATGCCGCGCTGCCCCTGCCGGTCCGGCTGGAACGGGTGGCGGTGCTCGACGGCAGCGCGCCGCTGGTCTGGTTGGTCCGGCCCACGGCGGAGCTGACCGCCCTGCACGGGGCCGTCTGGGCGGCACTGGACGGCGCGGACGGGCAGCGGCCCTGGCACGCCCCGGGGAACTGGGTGCCGCACCTGAGCCTCGCGCTGCGCTTCCGCGACCACGACCGGCGGCGGGCCCGCGCGGTGGTCGGCGGTGACCGGCCGGAGGGCCGGTTCGTGGCGGCACGCAGCTACGACGGCGACACCCGGACCGTCCGGCCGTTGGGCGGTGACTTCCCGGCGGACTGACGGTGGTCTATGGTGGGCGGAGCGCTCCCGTCGACGGTCCATCCGACCGCCCGGCGGGTCACTGCTGCGCCGGTCCGGTCGGGTGTCACTGCCATCCCCACCGGAAGAGGCCCCATGCCCCACCATGTCCGACGGCGTCCGGTCGCGCTCGCGGCTGCCGCCCTGCTCGCCCTCGGCGGGCTCGCGGCTGTGCCGCAGCTCGCCTCCGCCGCCCCCGACCCCGGCTCACCGGTCAAGGTCAACCAGGTCGCCTACGTGCCGGGGCTGCCCAAGCAGGCCACCGTCGTGAACTCCGCGAACTCCCCGCTCGGCTGGACGCTGCGCAACGCCGGCGGCGCCACGGTCGCCTCCGGGCAGACCACGGTACGGGGCACCGACGCGCTCTCCGGCGACCCGGTGCACATCGCGGACTTCTCGGCCTACGACACCCCGGGCACCGGCTACGTGCTGTCGGTGGGCGGGAGCAACAGCTACCCCTTCGACATCTCGGCCGACCCGGTGCGCCGGCTGCGCGGTGACTCGCTGGCGTTCTTCTACCACCAGCGCAGCGGCACCCCGATCGACGCCCAGTACGTCGGTTCCCGCTACGCCCGCCCGGCCGGGCACGTCAACGTCGCCCCCAACCGGGGGGACAACAACGTGCCGTGCCGCACCTCCTGCGGTTACACCCTGGACGTGCGCGGTGGCTGGTACGACGCCGGTGACCAGGGCAAGTACGTGGTCAACGGCGGCCTGTCCACCTGGCAGCTGCAGAACATCTACGAGCGCACGCTGTACGTGAACGGGGCCGACAAGTCCGCCGTCGCCGACGGCACGCTGGCCATCCCCGAGCGGTCCAACGGGGTGCCGGACGTGCTCGACGAGTCCCGCTGGGAGTTGGAGTTCCTGCTCAAGATGCAGGTGCCGGACGGCCGGACCAACGCCGGCATGGTGCACCACAAGATCCACGACCAGAACTGGACCGCGCTGCCCACCCGTCCGGAGCTGGACAGCGAGCCCCGGCTGCTCTCCCCGGTGAGCACCGCCGCCACCCTCAACATGGCGGCGGTGGCGGCCCAGGCGTCCCGGCTGTGGAAGCCGTTCGACGCCTCCTTCGCCTCCCGGGCCCTGGCCGCCGCCGAGAAGGCGTACGCCGCGGCGAAGGCCAACCCGAACCGGCTCGCCCCCGCCACCGACAACACCGGCGGCGGCGCGTACGAGGACAACACCGTCACCGACGAGTTCTACTGGGCGGCTGCCGAGCTGTACGCCACCACCGGCTCGACGGGCTACCGCAACGACCTGAGCAGCTCCCCACACGCCCGGGGAGCGGGCTTCACCCGGGGCGCGTACGACTGGAGCTGGACGGCCGGGCTGGGTGACACCACCCTCGTGCTGGTGCCGACCGGCCTGGCCAGCGGCGACGTGAGCGCGATCCGGTCGGCGATCGTCGGTTTCGCCGACCGGATGCTCGCCCAGATCGCCAACCAGGGCTACCCGGCCCCGGGCAGCGGCAACGGCACGTACTACTGGGGTTCCAACGGCGCGGTCGCCAACAACGCCAATGTGCTCGCCCTGGCCTACGACCTGACCCGCACGACGCGGTACCGCAACGGCGCCTTCGCCGCCTACGACTACCTGCTCGGCCGCAACCCGCTCAACCAGTCCTACGTGGCCGGGTACGGGGACAAGCCGGTGCGCAACCTGCACCACCGGTTCTGGGCCAACCAGAACGACGGCTCGCTGCCCACCGCGCCGCCCGGCTCGCTCTCCGGCGGCCCGAACAGCGAGTTGCAGGACCCGGTCGTGCAGGCCCAGCTCGGTGGCTGCAAGCCGCAGAAGTGCTTCATCGACGACATCGGCGCGTACTCGGTCAACGAGGTGGCGATCAACTGGAACGCGGCGCTGGCCTGGCTGGTGCACTGGGCGGCCGAGCAGGCCGGCAGCGGCACCGGCCCGGACCCGACGCCGACCCCCACGGTGACGCCGCCGCCGACCACCACGCCGCCCCGCCGACCACCACGCCGCCGCCGACCACCACGCCGCCGCCGGCCGGCGGGTGCGCGGTGACCTACTCGGCGAACAGCTGGAGCACCGGCTTCACCGGCAGCGTCACGTTGGCCAACACCAGCGCGGCGGCCTGGTCGTCGTGGCGGTTGACGTTCCGGTTCACCGGTAACCAGCAGATCAGCCAGGGCTGGTCGGGCCGGTTCAGCCAGAGCGGCAGCGAGGTCACGGTGACCAACGAGAGCTACAACGGCGCGGTCGCGCCGAACGGCTCGGTCAACCTCGGCTTCAACGCCACCTACAGCGGCACCAACGCGACCCCGACCGGGTTCGCGGTGAACGGGACGGCCTGCACCCTGCGCTGACCCGCGCCCGCACCGGGCCGCCCGTCGCACGTCGACGGGCGGTCCGGTCACGGTCCCGTACGGGCCCCGGCCGGTGCGGGACCGGGCGACGCCGCCGGCCGTGTGTCGCCCTTCGGGGGCTGTGGGAGGAATGCTCGGTCTCCACCGGTTCACCACGGTTACGGTGCCCTCAGGTTCATCCGCACCGTGTCGCACCGGGAGAGGACCGACCATGCGCGTGCCCAGCCGAAGCCCCGGCCCCCAACCCGGCGTCACCCCGCCCGCCCCGGCCCGGCGGACGCCCGCCCCGACCCGTCCCGTGCGGCCGGCCGCCCCCGACCTCGACGCCTACCGGCAGGCGGTCGCCGAGCTGCTGGTCGAGGTCGGCGCGCTCGCGGGGACCGCCGGCACCGCCGCCCGTCAGGTGCTGCTCGACCAGCGGCTGCGCGAGCCGGCGATCGCCGACGTGCTCGACGCCACCGGGCAGGGGGTGCTGGGCGCCCGGGAGACCCTGCTGCTGGAGTTGGCCCGCCACCAGCCCGACCGGCCCGCCCCGGGCCCCGACCTGACCGCCCTGGTCCGGATCTACCTGCTGTCCCGCATCGACCTGATGTGGTGGCGGGACACGACGGCCCTGGCGACCGACGAGCAGGTCGACACGCACCCCGACCTGATCGACCTGGAATGGCTGCGCCGTCGTGGTCTGCTCGGCTTCCGCTACCGGGAACAACCGGGAAGCGTCCTGGGCCGGGGGGTGCGCGCCGTCCGGGGCCGGCTGCTGCCGGATACCGCCCCGCCCACCGCCGGTGTGCCGTTGCGCCGGACCCGCCGCGAGGTCGTCGCGCTCCTCAACGACCTGGCCCGGGAGTTCGCCCGGTCCGCCCCGCCCGGCACCCCGCCGCTGTGGGTGACCAACCTGGCCCACAGCGCCGAACACCGGTACCGGCTGCGCCGGCTCGGCCAGCCGGCCATGCTGCCCAGCGGCCACTGCCTCGGCTGGGCGGTGGACCTGGAACTGGCCTGGTACGCCCGGTTCGGCGCGCGGGACGTGCTGGCCGAGATCCTGCTGGCCCGGCAGGCCGCCGGTGAGCTGAACGTCATCGACGAGGGTCCCGCCTGGCACGTCTGCCTGGCCCCCGCCGCCCGCGCCCGGCTGCGCTCGGCGTACGAGGCCGAGATGGGGATCTGAACGCCGACCGTGCCCACGCGGGCGGGACACCGCCGCCGGGTCAGCCGACGACCAGCAGGGCGAGCACCGCGGCGACGGTGCCGAGCACCGCGACCACCGCGCTGGTCGCCACGAACCGGCCCAGCGGCACGGTCACCCCGGCGGCGCGGCAACGCTCGAACCACAGCAGGGTCGCCAGCGACGCCCACGGCACCGCCAGCGGGCCGACGTTGGTGCCGATCAACAGCGCCAGCAGCCGGGTCCCGTCTCCGGGTGGGAGCACCGCCTCACCGGCCAGGTAGGCGGGCAGGTTGTTGACCAGGTTGGCCAGTAACGCCCCGGTGCCCCCGGCGCGCAGCGCCCCCACCGTGCCCCCGGCGTCCCCGAGCAGCACGGAGACCAGGTCGTCCAGCCCGTGCCGGCCGAGGGTCTGCACCACCAGGAACAGGCCGGTCACGAAGACCAGCAGCCGCCAGGGCAGCAGCGCCGGGCGCAGGGTCCGCCGGGACCGGACCGCGAAGCCGACCACCACCAGCCCGGCGGCGACGGCGGCGGCCACCCCGATCTCCACCCCGGCCAGGATGCCGGCGACGAGCAGCAGACAGCCGGCGACCGCCGTGCCGAACAGCAGCCGGTCCGCCGGCCGGTGCGGTGGGGGAGGGGTGAACCGGTCGGCGTCGCGCCGCCCCCGCCGCCAGTACCACAGCCACAACCCCGCCATGGTCACCCCGATCGCCGCGACCTGCGGCAACGCCATCCGGGCCGCGTACGCCGCCGGGGTCAGCGCGATCCGGTCGGCGGCGAGCAGGTTGGTCAGGTTCGACACCGGCAACAGCAGGCTGGCGGTGTTGGCCAACCAGACCGTGGTCATCGCCAGCGGCCCCGGGGCGGTGCCCAGCCGGCGGGCCAGCGCGATCATCACGGGGGTGAGCAGGACCGCGGTGGTGTCCAGGTTGAGGGCGATGGTGGTGAGCGAGGCGAACCCGACGCAGAGCAGGAACAGGCCGGCGAAGCTGCCCCGCGCGGCGATCGCCAGCCGGGTGGCCAGCACGTCGAACACCCCGGCGACGGCGGTCAGCTCGGCGAGCACCACGACCGCGCCGAGGAAGAGCAGCAGTGGCAGGATGCGGTGCAGGGTCGCCGCGGCGTCGGCCCGGGGCAGCAGCCCGGTGGCCACCGCGCCGAGGCCCAGCAGGGCCAGCCCGATCGCCACCCGGTCCAGCGGGTGCAGCCTCGGACGGCGGTGCCGTCGGGTCGGTACGGGCGGTGTCCCGCCGGCAGGTGTCACGGCGCACGATCCTCGCACAGCCGGCCCTGCTCCGACGCCGGTTGGCCGCAACTGCCCGCCCGACGACCCCGTACCGGTGGGCCCGACATCGACGTGCGCGGTTCCCGCCACGGTGGACATCCCGGCACGGCTGCCCTAGCGTTCAGGAGATATGCGCAGGATGCTGCTGGGGGCCGGACTGGCCCTGTCGCTCGTCGCCACCGGCTGTGCCCAGGCCACCCCGACGGATCGGGCCACCCCGACCGAATCGGACCGGACCGCCTCGGCATCGGCGTCCGCGAGCCCGCCGGTCGCCTCCCGGCAGGACCCGGAGCAGGCCCGGCGTACGCTGGACAGCCTGCGCAAGGTCGACGACCTGCCGCTCTACGAGATGACCTACGTCGGTGGCTACGACCCGACGGTGGGCACCGACGCCCGGCCGGACACCGGCCCGTTCGGCTGCTCGTTGTTCGTCGCCTCCGGTGACCCGGCCCGGCCGTTGTTCGCCCGCAACTTCGACTGGGACGCCAACCCGGCGATGGTGCTGCGCACCGACCCACCCGAGGGCTACGCCTCGGTCTCCCTGGTCGACCTGTCCTACCTGGGGGTGGGCCCGGACCCGACCGGGGACCGCCGGCTGCTCGACGCGCCGTTGCTGCCCTTCGACGGGATGAACGAGCGGGGGCTGGCCGTCGGGCTGGCCGCCGACGACAACGCCACCGCGAAGCCGGTGCCGGGCCGGCCCACCGTCGGGTCGGTGCGCATCCTCCGGTTGGTGCTGGACCGGGCGGCCACGGTGGACGAGGCGGTGGCGCTGTTCGGCCGGCACAACCTCGACTTCGACGGCGGGCCCCCACTGCACTACCTGCTCGCCGACGCGGGCGGCCGGTCGGCGGTGGTCGAGTTCGTCGACGGGACGATGCGGGTGCAGCGGGGGCAGGGGCGGTGGCAGGCGCTGACCAACGTGCCGGTGGTCGACGTACCCGAGCAGCAGCGTCGCCGCGACCGCCGCTACGGCGTCCTCGCGGCGGCGCTGGACGCGGCCGACGGCCGGGTCGACCCGACGGCGGCGCTGCGCCTGCTGGACCAGGTCCGGCAGGGGCACACCCGCTGGTCGGTGACGTACGGGCTGCGTGACGGTGAGGTCCGGCTGGTCACCGTGGCCGGCGGTGGCACGGAACGCCGTTACCAGTTGCCGATCCGCTGACCCCGCCACCCGCGCGTCCCTGCACGCACGGCGTCCCTGCACCACGAACGGCCCGGCCCCAGCGGGCCGGGCCGTTCGTCGTCGGTTGGTCGGGCTACCAGCTCAGGTAGCCGGCCTGGGTCTGCACGTTCAGCTCGGGCATCCGGACCAGGTCGGCCGTCCAGGTGCGCCAGTCGTTGAGCTTGAGCACGTCCAGCCCTTTCTGGATGTCGCTGGAGTAGATGTGCCCGTTGTAGTAGTAGGTCGACCAGGCGCCGCCGGTGGTGAGCTGGGTGTCCGACAGCGGCCCGCGCTCCCAGAAGCCGATCTCCTTTGGCCGGGTCGAGTCGGTGAAGTCCCAGACCGAGACCCCGCCCTGGTACCACGCCTGCACCATGATGTCCTTGCCGAGTACGGGGATCAGCGAGCCGTTGTGGGCCACGCAGTTCTCGGTGTCGGCGTTGGTGCGGGGGATCTTGTAGTAGCTGCGGAAGACCATCGTGCGGGCGTCGCCCCGACCGGTGATGTCGTAGACGGCGTCCGCGCCCCGGTTCGGGCCGACGATCTCGTTGCAGGTGGCCGCGCCGCCGCCGCCGAGTTCGTCGGTGAACACCACCTTGGTCCCGGCGTTGTTGAACGTCGCCGAGTGCCAGAACGCGAAGTTCGCCGTGTCCCGCACCCGGTTGATCACCCGGGGTGCCTCCCGGTCGCGGATGTCGAGCAGGACGCCGTCGCCCATGCACGCCCCGGCGGCCAGGTCCTTGGCCGGGTAGGCGGTGATGTCGTGGCAGCCGGTGGTGGCCGAGGTCTGCCCGGGGATGCCCTCGTAGCCGCCGTCGGGGAAGAGGTTCGGGGTGGCCACCACCGACGCCTCGGTGGGCTTGTGCACCGGGACCTTCACGATGGAGATCGAATCGTGCGGCGGCTGGCAGTCGGGGAAGTCGGCCCGGGGGCTGTACGACGACACGTACAGGTAGACGGCCCTGCGGTCCTTGCCGGGGACGAGGGTGTGGGTGTGTGAGCCGCAGGCGGTCTCCACCGACTTGACGTAGCGCGGGTTGGCCTTGTCGCTGATGTCGAAGACCTTGATGCCCTCCCAGGACTCCTTCACCGTCGCCGGTTGGCTCGCGCTGGCGCACGAGTCGTCGGTGCGGGACGAGTCGGTGGAGAGGAAGAGCAGGTCGCCGTAGACCGAGATGTCGTTCTGCGAGCCGGGGCAGAGCACCTGCGACACGATCTTCGGGGCGCTGGGGCGGCCGATGTCGTAGACGACGAAGCCGTTGTAGTTGCCGACGAAGGCGTACCGGCCCTGGAAGGCCATGTCGGTGCCGAGCGCGCTGGTGGTGTCGAACGGCGCCTGCTTGGGCAGGTTGGCGACCTGGCGCAGGTTGGGGCTGCTGGAGATCTCGTCGACGTCGAGGCCGGGGGCCGCCGGCGTCCCGCTCTCCGTCGCGGTGGCCGGTGCGGCGTTGCCTGCCGGGCTGGTGGCGACGCTCGCCACCAGCAGGCCGGCGGCGACCACGCTGACGATCTTCAACTGCCGTGGTCGGGGCAGGGGGAACCTGATCATCGGCGGAACCCTTCGAAAGGGGACGATGCGTGCCTGACACCTTACCGGCCAGTGATGACAGTTGATGTGATTCGCGCCACATCAATCTGCGGTGATGAATGGATACGATCGCGTCGACCTCGACCGGAGGGGGAGTCGCATGACCGGCCCACGTGGACGCGTCCTGCTCGCCGTCACAGTCGCCGCCGCCGTCCTGGTGTCGGTCGGGGTGGCCCTGCGCCCCGACGACCGGCCGTCCCCGGCGGCCCAGGGCCGCACGGCCACCCCGACGCCGACCCTCCCGACGGACGCTCCGGCGGTGATCGTGCCCGGCCGGCCGGGCGAACCCGCCGTGACCCGGCCCGCACAGGAGGTCCGCGAGCCCGGCACGCCCCGGTACAACACCCTCGACGTCTGGTTCGTGCGGATGATGATCCCGCACCACCAGCAGGCCCTCCAGTTGGCCGCGCTGGCCCCCGACCGGGCCGCCAGCGCCCAGGTCAAGGCGATCGCCGCGCGGATCCGGGGTGCCCAGGCACCCGAGGTCGGGCTGCTGCGCGGCTGGCTCGACGCCCGTGGCCTGGCCGCCGAGGCACCCGGCCACGAGCACGGCCGGATGCCGGGCATGCAGACCCCCGAGGCGATCCGGCAGCTCACCGACGCCCGGGGCGTCGCCTTCGACCGGCTCTTCGTGCGCCTGATGACCGCCCACCACGAGGGCGCGGTGACGATGGCCACCCAGTTGCTCTCCGCCGGAGCCGACCAGCAACTCAACGAGTTCGCCACCGCGGTGGCGACCGAGCAGACCGTGGAGATGACCCGGCTACGCGAGCTGCTCTGAGCCCCGGCCGGGCCAGGGCCCGCATCGACCCCGAACGGGGCACTACGCTCGGTCACCGTGAGCCGTACCCTCTTCGGTCGCCCGCTGCGCGGCGTCGCCTTCGACGTCTGCGTCAGCGCGCTGGTGGTGCTCTTCACCCTGGTCACGGCGGCAGCCCAACCCGGCCTGTCGGCCCAGCCCGGTGGCTGGCCGTCCGCGCTGGTCGGCCTGGCCATGGCGGTGGCCCTGCTGTTCCGGCGCGGCCACCCGTCGCTGGTCGCGGTGCTCGTCGCCGGGCTGGCGTTGACCCAGGTGGTCGCCGGCTGGGGTCCGCTGGCCTACGACGTCGCCGTGCTGATCGCCCTCTACAGCGTGGTCAAGTACGCCGACCGGCTGCGCGACGGCATGCTGGCCGGTGCCGTCGCCGCCGTCGGGGTGCTGCTGGCCGCCTCGCAGGCCCAGACCAACGTTGCCTGGTGGGCCCCCGCGATCTACTTCGGGCTGATCACCGGCGGGGTGTGGCTGGCCGCGTTGAACGTCCGCACCCGCCGCCTCTACGTGCTCAGCCTGGAGGAACGGGCCGCCACGCTGGAACGCGAGCGGGAGGCCGAGGCCCGCGCGGCGGTGGTCGGCGAACGGGCCCGGATCGCCCGCGAGCTGCACGACGTGGTGGCCCACAGCATGGCGGTGATGATCGTGCAGGCCGACGGGGCCCGCCTGCTGTTCGACCGGGAGCCGGAGACCGCCCGGCAGGCGGTGAAGGTGGTCGCCGACACCGGCCGGCAGGCACTGGAGGAGATGCGGCGGTTGGTCGACGTGCTGCGCGAGCCCAGCCCACCGGAGCCGACCACCGGCCCGGGCGCGGTCACCCCGAGCACCGAACCGGAACGCCGCCGCGCCACCGTCGCCGAGCTGCCCGCACTGGTGGGCCGGTTCCGCGACGCCGGTCTGCGGGTCGAGTACCTTGCCAGGGAGGTGCCGGCCACCCTGCCACCCGGGCTCGACCTCACCGTCTACCGGGTGGTGCAGGAGGCCCTCACCAACGCCCTCAAGCACGCCGGGGTCGGCGCGCACGCCACGGTCGCGCTGGGCGTCGACGACGGGCTGGTGGTCCGGGTGAGCGACGACGGGCGCGGACGCCCGCCGACCCGGCCGGCGCCCTCCGGCGGCCACGGCCTGGTCGGGATGCGCGAGCGGGTCGGCGTGTACGACGGCCGGCTCACCGCCGGACCCCGTACCGGTGGCGGGTGGCAGGTCGAGGTACGGCTGCCGCTACCGTCGACCCCGGACCCGGAGGTGATCGCGGCATGACGGTACGAGTGGTGATCGTGGACGACCAGGCGCTGGTGCGGGCCGGCTTCCGGATGGTGCTGGACTCCCAGCCTGACCTGACGGTCGTCGGCGAGGCGATCGACGGGGCGGACGCGTTGCGGGTGCTGGCCGGGGTCCAGGCCGACGTGGTGGTGATGGACCTGCGGATGCCGACCATGGACGGGGTGGAGGCGACCCGCCGCATCTGTGCCGCCTCCGCCGACGGCCGGCCCCGGGTGCTGGTGCTGACCACCTTTGACACCGAAGCGGACGCGTTCGCCGCGCTGCGCGCCGGGGCCAGCGGGTTCCTGCTCAAGAACGTGCCACCGGAGGAGTTGCTGGCGGCCATCCGGGTGGTCGCCGAGGGCGACTCGGTGGTCGCCCCGTCGATCACCCGCCGGCTGCTCGACCGGTTCGCCGACCGGCTCGGCCCCGCCCCCACCGAGGACCCGCGCCTGGCCCAGCTCACCGACCGGGAGCGGGAGATCCTGCTGCTGGTCGCGCAGGGCCTGGCCAACGCCGAGATCGCCGCCCGGGTGCACGTCGCCGAGGCGACGGTGAAGACCCACGTCGGCCGGATCCTGGCCAAGCTCCAGCTCCGCGACCGGGTCCAGGTGGTGGTCCTGGCCTACGAGAGCGGCCTGGTCACCCCGGGCGGCTGAGCCCGGGTACGACCTGGGGCGTACGGGTGTCCCGGTTCGGGGCGACCTGTGGCGGAGTCGGCCCGAGCGGGCGGGTGGACGCCGGGCGGCGGGCCGCTGCCTAGCGTCGGAGGGGACCGCACCACGCCGACCGGGAGTGCCCATGTCCGTGCCCACCGTCGCCCACCCCGCGCCCCACCCACCCACCGTCGCCGGCCGTCGCCCCACCGGCTGCCGCCCGCCCGTGGGGTCCACCGCCCGCCGTCCGCCCGTGGAGTCCGGGGCCGTGCCGCGCCGGGCCGTCGGCCGGGACCGGCGGTGACCGGGATGTGGCGGCTGACCCTGCGTACGCTGCGCGCCGACGCCCTGCGCCTGCTGCTCTCCTCGGTGGCGATCGTGCTCGGGGTCGCGTTCGTCGCCGGCACGCTGATGCTCACCGACGGCATGCAGGCCGGGGCGTACGAGCGGGCCGGTGCCTTCGACCGGCACACCGACCTGGGCGTCTACGCCGACCGGACCACCCTTCCGCCGTCCCTGGTCGACCGGGTGCGCACGGTCGACGGGGTGGCCGAGGCCGCCGGGGAGCTGACCGCCCTCGTCGGGGTGGTCGGCGTCGACGGCCGGCCGGTGCTCGGCGTCGGGTTGCTCGCCGCGATCCCCACCGGGCCCGCGTTGCGCTCCTACGACGTGGTCGCCGGACGGCTGCCCGACCGGCCCGGCGAGGTGGTCCTCGACGCGCCCACGGTCGCCGCGCAGGGGTTCACGCTCGGTGGCCCGGTCGGCGTCGGCGGCGCGACCGGCCCGGCCCGCCCGTACACCCTGGTCGGCACCGTCGACGTGGCCGGAACCACACGCGACGTCGGCGGCCCGTTCGTCGGGTTGGTCGGCGCGGACGCGCTGGCCGTCAGCGGGCGGCCGGGCTACGACCGGATCATGGTGGCCGCCGCGCCGGAAACGGCGGGGGCAGCCCTGGCCGGCCGGGTGGCCGCCGTGGTCGGTGGGGACGCCATGGTGAAGTCGCGGCAGCGCATCCTCGACGAGGCCGTCGAGGACGGGGTGCGTGACCTGGACCAGTTCCGCCTGGTGCTGCTCGTCTTCGCCGGGGTGGCGGTGGTGGTGGCCGGGTTCGTCATCGCCAACACCTTCGCCATCGTGCTCGCCCAGCGGACCCGGCGGACCGCGCTGCTGCGGCTGGTGGGGGCCCGCCGGGGGCAGGTCTTCCGGGCCGCCGTGCTGGAGGCGGCGGTGCTCGGGCTGGCCGGCTCGGCCCTCGGGGTGGCGCTCGGTGTCGGGCTGGCCGCCGGGGCGGCGGCCCTGACCCCCCGGCTCGACCTGCCGCTGTCCGTCGCCGGTCTGACGGTGACCGCCCGGACGGTCGGGCTCAGCCTGCTGCTCGGCACCCTGGTCACCGTCGGGTCCGCACTGCTGCCCGCCTGGCAGGGCACCCGGGTGCCGCCGATGGCCGCCCTCACCGACGCCGCCGGGCAGCCGGCCCGGGGTGCCGGGCGGGCCCGGCTGACCCTCGGCGCGCTGGTCGGCGTCGCCGGCATCGCCGCGTTGGCCGGGGCCGCCGCCGTCGGGCAGATCGCCCTGGTCGCCGTGGGTGGGGTGCTGTCCTTCTTCGGGATAGTCATGTTCGGTCCGCTGCTGGTGCCGGTGCTGGTCCGGTTGCTCGGCCGGCCGTTGCGACCGGTGTTCGGGGCCACCGCCGCGCTCGCCGTGGCCAACGCGGCCCGCAACCCGCGCCGGGTGTCGGCGACCGCCACCGCCCTGGTGATCGGCATCGGCCTGGTCTCGGCGTTCGTGGTCGGTGCCGGCAGCGTCAAGGTGGGCGTCGAGCGGGCGGTCGACGCTCGCATCGGTGTCGACTTCGTGGTCACCGGCGTCGGTGTCGGGCTGCCCGCCCCGCTCGCCGGGGAACTGGCCGCCCGACCCGAGGTGGGGGTGGTGCACGAGCACCGTAACCGGGTCGTCGACGGCGTCGAGCTGCGGTCGGCGCACCCGGCGCTGGCCCGGCGTACCCTCGACGCGGTCGACGCCGGGGACGTCGCGGACCTGGGGCCGGGGACGGTGCTGGTGCACCGGGAGCTGGCCGCCGCCCGGGGCTGGCGGGTGGGGTCGACGGTCACCGTCGCCGGGCGTCCGTTCCGGGTGGCCGCCGTGGTCACCGCCGACGGCCCGACGTCGCAGGGGGTGCCCGCCGGGCACGTGGTCGACCTGGCCGACGCCGACTTCACCGCGCTCTACCCCGACGAACGCGGCCAGCTGGCCGAGGTCGAGCCGGCCGACGGGGTGTCCGCCGAGCGGGCCCGCGCCGCCATCGGGGCGGTGGTCGCCCGGTACCCGACGGTGAACCTGCTGGACCAGGCCGCCTACAAGAAGACGCTCACCGGCACGGTGGACATGCTGCTCGCCTTCGTCACCGCGCTGCTCGGCCTGGCCGTGGTGATCGCCCTGGTCGGCGTGGCGAACACGCTCAGCCTGTCGGTGGTGGAGCGGAGCCGGGAAAACGCCGTGCTGCGTGCCGTGGGGCTGTCCCGGGGACGGATGCGCCTGCTGCTGGCCGTCGAGGCGGTGCTGACCGCCCTGGTCGGTGCGTTGCTCGGCACCGCGCTGGGCATCGCGGTCAGCGCCGGGACGGTGGCCTTCGTGGCCCGGCTGGGTGGCGGCTTCACGCTGGTGCTGCCCTGGGGGCGGCTCGGGCTGATCCTGGCCGTGGCCGTGCTCGCCGCGCTGGCCGCCTCGGTGCTGCCGGCCCGCCGTGCCCTGGCCCGTCCGGTGGTGGAGGCGCTCGGCGCGGAGTGACCCCGTAGTCGCCCGCCGGCCCCGGCGTCGTCGCCGGCCGGCGGGCCGCTGCGCCCCGGGCGGGGGCGTCGCGCGTCCCGGGGCAGCGGTCAGAGGCGTTCCACCATGTCACCCCGGCACCGGTCCCGGGTGTCGAAGACGTACCGGGCGTGCCGGGTGACCAGGTCGTAGTCGAAGCTGTCGTGGTCGGTCACCAGGACCACCGCGTCGGCTGCGGCGATCTCCCGCGCGGTCAGCTCCACGACCAGCACCCCGCCCGGGATGTGCTGCGGCTCCGCGTACGGCTCGACCGCGCGTACGTCCGCGCCGAGCGCCTGCAACCGCCGGGCCACGTCCACCGCCGGCGAGTCGCGCATGTCCCCGGTGTTCTTCTTGTACGCCAGCCCGAGCAGCAGCAACCGGGCCCCGTTGACCGGCCGGCCGATCCGGTTCAACCCGGCCATCACCCGCTGGGCCACGTGCTCGGGCATCTGGTGGTTGATGTCGTCGGCCAGCTCGATGAACCGGAACGGTCGGCCCAGGGTGCGCTTGACCTGCCAGGACAGGTAGCACGGGTCGATCGGCAGGCAGTGCCCGCCGACCCCTGGGCCGGGGCGGAACGGCATGAACCCGAACGGTTTGGACGACGCGGCCTCGATGGCCTGCCAGGCGTCGATGCCCAGTTGGTGGGAGGCCATCGCCAGTTCGTTGATCAGCGCGATGTTGACCTGGCGGAAGGTGTTCTCGATCAGTTTGGTCAGCTCGGCGACCCGGGTGGAGTCCACCGGCACCGTCCGTTCGACCAACCGCCGGTAGAAGCCGTCCACCCGGGCCAGCGACGCCGCGTCCACCCCGGACACCACCTTCGGGGTGTTCTCCAGCCGCCAGGTGGGGTTGCCCGGGTCGATCCGTTCGGGGCTGTAGCCGAGGTGGAAGTCACCCGGGCTGCGCAGCCCGCTCGCCGCCTCCAGCAACGGCCGGAGCAGGTCCTCGGTGGTCCCCGGGTAGGTGGTCGACTCCAGTACCACCGTGCAGCCGGGCCGGACGTACGGGCCGACGGCGGTGCCGGCCTGCTCGACGTAGCTCAGGTCGGGGGCTCCGTCGCGCAACGGGGTGGGTACGGTGATCACGCAGATGTCGAAACCCTCGGCGTCCGGGTACTCGGTGCTCGGCCGGTACCGGCCACTGGCGAGGGCGCGGCCGAGCCGGTCTGCCCCGATGTCCTCGACGAAGGATTCGCCGGAGGCGAGCCGCTTGACCCGGTCGGCGTCGACGTCCAACCCGACCACGTCCAGTCCGGCTTCGACGGCGCGCATGGCCAGCGGCAGTCCGACGTATCCCTGGCCGATGACGACGAGTTTCTCTGCGTTCACCCGGGCTCCCTGCAAGCGTGTCCTTGCACGGAGCCTAGATGGCGATATAGCGATCTACGCCCGTTTTGGCGTTCCTGGGGGCTCTAGGGGCGTTCCTGCCCAAACGAGAGGATCGTTCAGTTGGTGTTCGACGCGGGGCTGTCGCCGTCCCCGCCGCCACCACCGCCGCTGCCCGGGTCGGTCGTGGCGGCCGTCGGTTCCGGCGCGGTGGGCCCCGGAGGGAGCGACGACTCCGTCGCGGTGGGTCCGACAGGGGGCGTCGTCGCCGGCGCGCTGGGTGGTGCGGACTTGGTGGGCAGCGACTGCGACGAGCCGTTCGGCAGCGGCGTCGGACTGACCGAGGCCGACGGCGACGGCTTCGCAGTCTGGTTGCCCGGCCGGTTCGGCCGGTCCGTCTCCTGGGGGCCGGTCTGCTCGACGACCGCCGGGAGCTCGCTCTGCTCGGTGGGCGCCACCGCCGGACCGGTGCTGCGGATGTTCGGCACGCCGTTGTCGAGCGACTTCGCGGCACCCAGGGCGGCACCGAGCGCGGTCAACGCGACCAGTACCGCGGCCAACGCGCCGACCAGCGAGCCCCGACGGGTCCGTCCCGACCCCGCCCCGACCACCGTCCTGGGCGTCTGCGCCCCGACGAGGCGGGGGGTGTTCGCCCCGGACGGGTCGCGCAGCGGCGGCGTCACCAGGGCGGTCATGGCGGTCGCGGTGCCGTCGCCACTCGCGGCGCGGGCGGCGGCGGCCATCTCGGCGCCGGTGGCGAAGCGGTCTGCGGGGTCCTTCTCCAACGCCCGGGCCACCAGGGCCCGCACCGGAGCCGGGATGTCCGCCGGCAGCTCCGGCGGTTCGTCGTCCAGATGGCGTACGGCCACCTGGAGCGGGTTGTCCCCGGTGAACGGCGGCTGCCCGGTCAGGCAGCAGTGGGCCACCGCGCCCAGGGCGTAGATGTCGGTGGCGGCCGAGACCGGCCGACCGGACGCCTGTTCGGGTGCCATGTAGAGGGCGGTGCCCGGCACCGCGTTCGTGCTGGTGATACTGGTCACATTGGTGGAGCGGGCGACGCCGAAGTCGACCAGCACCACCGTGCCGTCCTCCTGCACCAGCAGGTTGCTCGGCTTGACGTCGCGGTGCACGATCCCCCCGGCGTGCGCGGCGTGCAGGGCCTGGGCGACCTGGGCCACGACCGACATCGTCTCGGTCACGTCCAGGTGGCCGGCCGACTCGATCCGGCGCGACAGCGGCTCGCCCTCGACGAACTCCATGACGAGGTAGTCGGCCCGGGTGCCATCGGCGAGCCGGTCCTCACCGCAGTCGAAGACCTGGACGATGCCGGGATTGCGCAGCGCGGCCATGATCCGCGCCTCGGAGCGGAACCGGGCGATGAAATCGGGGTCCGAGACGAGCGCCGGCAGCAGCACCTTCACCGCGACCTGGCGACCGAGAACCAGGTCGGTGGCACGCCAGACATCGCCCATGCCGCCGGTGGCGACACGTTCGTCCAGGCGGTAGCGACCGCTGAGCACGACCTCGGATGACAACACCCCCATACCGTACCCAGGGTCCTCCCGTCCGGCAGACGGCGATATCCCTTCCGGGATTTCGGGAGGCGGCCCGGTGGAGGTCACCCCTGACCAGCGGTGACCGACACCCCACCCATGGTCACCGGTGACGGGTCGTCGATGTCGTCCGCCCGATGGGATGACCCGGGGTGTCGAGAGCCAGGTGCCCCGGCGGCGATGCGGGCACGGCGACGCGCCACCCAGGGAGTTGATCTATCTCACCCTTTCCGGCCCGATGTCCGCTTGCCTCCGCCGCCTCCGGCTCCTAATGTTGCCCACTCTGGCCCGCCCCGGCGCCGGTACCGCGCGCAGACCGACGCCGTACCCCGCGCGGCGGTGGCAGAGAAGTCATCCGGCGTGAGGTGCGATCGGGTCAGCGGGGGGCTGAAGGTGCGCGAGGTGGTCCGCTGGGCGGGCCGGGGCTGCGGCACGCGTCCGCCCGCCACCGGCCCGGGTCGCCCGCTGGGAACGACGCGGCCGTGACCGGTGACCTGACCGAAGCGGTCGTCGCAGCGCAGGCCGGTGACGAGGAGGCGTTCCGCATCCTCTACCGCAACCTCCAGCCGGGTCTGCTGCGCTACCTCACCGCGCTCGTCGGCCCCGACGCCGAGGACGTGGCCTCCGAGACCTGGTTGCAGATCTCCCGGGACCTGTCCCGGTTCACCGGCGGCGAGTTCCGTGCCTGGGCGGTGACCATCGCCCGGAACCGGGCCATGGACCACCTGCGCCGTCAACGTCGCCGCCCGTCCCTGCCGGTGCCGGTGCAGGAACTCAACGACCTCGCCGGGGACGCCGACACCGCCGAGCGGGCCGGCGAGACGATCGGGACGGAGTCCGCGCTCGCGCTGATCGCCACCCTGCCACCCCGGGAGGCGGAGGCGGTGCTGCTGCGGGCGGTGATCGGGCTCGACGCCGAGACCGCCGGGCGGGTGCTCGGCCGGCGACCGGGTGCGGTCCGTACGGCCGCCCACCGGGGGTTGCGCCGGCTGGCCGCGTTGCTGGACCGTGGCGATGAACCCGAGCCGTCCGACGGCGAGCGGGTCGCCCCGCCCCGCCCCCGCCCGACGCCCCAGGTGTCCCAGGCCGAGCCGGCGGACGGCTGACATGAGGGGAGACTGGATGAACGTCGGCCGGTCGGCCCGAGCCGGCCGGACGGTGGACCGGGCCGAGGCCGAGCGGCTGCTCGACCAGGCCGGTGTCGACGCCCCGCCGGCCACCGCCGAGCCGCTCGCCCGATTGCTGGCCGCTGCCGCCGCCCCGGCCCGGCCCGGTGAACTCGCCGGCGAGCAGGCGGCGGTCGTGGCCTTCCGGGCCGCGCGGGCCGCCGGGGTTCCCGCCCCCGCCGTGGTCGCCCGCCGGGGCCGCCGGTTGACCACCGGCGTGGTGACGTGGATCGCCGCGCTGGCCGCCACCGCCACCGCCGGGGTGGCCTTCGCCGCCGTCACCCGGGACGGGCCCGCCGAGCGGGTGCCCGGCCCGGCTCCGTCGTCCACCACCGCCACCCCCACCGCCGCCGGGTCGGCGCGACCCACCCCGCAGCGGTCCGGCCCGGTCCGGCAGGACCCGACGCGACGTCCCCCCTCGGGGCCGGGCGGCGCCCCTCCGCCCCCGGGACGGTCCCCGGCCCCGGCGGTCCGGCCGGGACCGCCAAGGTGACCGGGCAGTGCCGGGCCTACCTGGCCAAGTCGCCCGAGCAGCGGGAGAAGGCACTGACCAAGCCTGGCTTCGCCGAGGTGGTGGCCGCCGCAGGCGGGGCGGACCGGGTGGAGGCGTACTGCCGCCAACTCGTCCCGGGACGCCCACCGGGGGCGCCCTCCGCCGGTCCCGGCGGAGGCCCCGGCCGTAAAAACTAGTCGAAAAGGCTTCACAAAAATTTCTTCCCGTCCGGTCTGCGAGATCGGTCCGGGAGAAAGAGGATGGAGGCACGACAGGGTCGGCCGCCACGGCCGTTCCCGACCGGTCGGCGCGGCCGGATCCCAGCGTCGGAGAGGGGCCGTCTCGTGGTGACATCGCCGGAGCTGGACCACACGAGCGTGCTCGGCGAGATCGCCGGTGCCGCCGGCCACCTCGCCCGGATCTGCTTCAAGACCGGGCCACCCACCCTCACCGGCGTCGAACTGGAATGGACCGTCCACGACGCCGCCGACCCCGCCCGACCGTTGAACCGGGCGAGGCTACGAGCGGCACTCGGGCCACACAGCCCACCCACCCTGGACGACACCAGCCCCGCCCACCCCCTGCGGCACGGCAGCACCGTGACCGTCGAGCCGGGTGGGCAGGTGGAGGTGTCCACCGCGCCGCGATCCTCGGTCGCCGCGCTGGTCTCGGCCACCCAGGCAGACATCGACGAACTCGACGCGCTGCTCGCCCGTGCCGGGCTGGTGCTCGGGCGGACCGGCATCGACCCGTGGCGGGCCCCGAGCCCGGTGGTCGACACCCCGCGCTACCGCGCCATGCGCTGCGTCTTCGACCGCCGTGGTCCAGCCGGGCAGACCATGATGTACAGCACCGCCGGCCTCCAGATCTGCCTCGACATCGGTGAACCCGCCGGACTGGCCGACCGCTGGGCGGCGGTGCACGCGGTGGGGCCGGCACTGGTGGCGGCCTTCGCCACCGCCGACCGGCACGCCGGCCGACCCACCGGCTGGGCGTCCGCCCGGATGGCCGCCTGGCTGGACATCGACCCGGCCCGCACCGGTCCCGTCTGGTCGGCCCAGCAGCCGGACCAGGACCCGGTGGCCGCCTGGATCGACTACGTGCTGGCCGCGCCGCTGCTCTGCCTGCGCCACGACGGCCCGGACTGGACACCACCACCGGGGATCACCTTCGCCGACTGGATCGCCGGGGCGCTGCCGCACCCGCCGACCACCGACGACCTGGACTACCACGTCAGCACGCTCTTCCCGCCGGTCCGCCCGCGCGGCTACCTGGAGGTCCGCTACCTCGACGCCCAGCCCGGCCGGGACTGGACCCTCCCGCTGGCCGTACTGACCGCGCTGCTGCACGACGACCACACGGTCCGGGCGGCCCGGACGATCGCCGCACCGGTGGCCGACCGCTGGCACCTCGCCGCCCGGCACGGACTTGCCGACCCGGCCCTGGCCACGGCCGCCGCGGCCCTGCTCGACCTGGCCCGGCAGACGCTGCCGGCGCTGGACCTGCCGACCGAGACCCAGCACGAGATCGACCGCGGGATCCGTCGACGGATCGTCGCCGCACAGAAGGGGGACCGGTGACCACCACCGAAGAACCGGGCACGGGGACCGAGCCGCTGCGCAGCCGGATCGCCGCCGAACTCGCCCGGACCCGGGCCCGCACCGACGCGCTCACCACCGCCGTCGACGACGACGACCTGGTCCGTCAGCACTCGACGCTGATGTCACCCCTGGTCTGGGACCTCGCCCACGTGGGCAACCAGGAGGAACTCTGGCTCGTCCGCGACGTCGGCGGGCGGGAGCCGGTCCGGCAGGACATCGACGACCTGTACGACGCCTTCAAGCAGCCCCGCAAGGACCGGCCCGCGTTGCCGCTGCTGCCACCGGCCGAGGCGCGGGCCTACGTGGCGACCGTCCGTGACAAGGTCCACGACCTGCTCGACGGGATCCGGTTCACCGACCGGGCGCTGGTCGCCGACGGGTTCGTCTTCGGCATGATCGTGCAGCACGAGCAGCAGCACGACGAGACCATGCTCGCCACCCACCAGCTGCGTTGCGGCCCACCGGTGCTCGACGCGCCCCCGCCCCCCGAGCCACGGGAACGGGTCGCCGCCGAGGTGCTGGTGCCGGCGGGACCGTTCACCATGGGCACCTCCACCGATCCGTGGGCGCTGGACAACGAACGCCCCGCCCACACCGTCGAGCTGCCCGCGTACGTCATCGACGCCACGCCGGTGACCAACGGGGCGTACCGGGAGTTCGTCGCCGACGGCGGGTACGACGACCCGCGCTGGTGGAGCGCGGCCGGCTGGCGGCACCGCACCGAGGCCGGCCTGACCGCGCCGATGCACTGGCGACGCGACGGCGACGGCTGGGCCTACCAGCGGTTCGGCAGGTGGGCACCGGTCCGTGACGACGAGCCGGTGGTGCACGTCTGCTGGCACGAGGCGCAGGCGTACGCCCGCTGGGCCGGCAAGCGGCTGCCCACCGAGGCGGAGTGGGAGAAGGCGGCCCGGTGGGACCCGTCGACCGGCCGGTCCCGGCGCTGGCCGTGGGGCGACGACGAGCCGACCGCCGAGCACGCCAACCTGGGGCAACGGCACCTGTGGCCGGCGCCGGTCGGGGCCTACCCGGCGGGTGCCTCGCCGCTCGGTGTGCACCAGCTGATCGGCGACGTCTGGGAGTGGACGGCCAGCCCCTTCCACGGTCACCCCGGCTTCGCCGTCTTCCCCTACCGGGAATACTCGGAGGTGTTCTTCGGCGGCGACTACCGGGTGCTGCGTGGCGGCTCGTTCGGCACCGACCGGGCGGCCTGCCGGGGCACCTTCCGCAACTGGGACCACCCGATCCGGCGGCAGATCTTCAGCGGCTTCCGCTGCGCCCGTGACGCCCGGCCCGAGGAGGCCCACGGGTGACCGGCGGTGTCGCCTGATGTGCCGGCACCTGGCGTACCTCGGCCCCCCGGTGACCCTGCGGTCGCTGCTGTACGACCCGCCGCACTCGCTGGTGCGGCAGTCCTGGGCCCCCCGGGACATGCGTGGCGGCGGCACGGTCAACGTCGACGGCTTCGGTGTCGGCTGGTATCCCGGCACCGGCCGGCCGGGCGGGGACGACGGTCGCGGCGGGGCTCCGGTGCGGTACCGCCGGGCCGGCCCGATCTGGTCCGACCCGACCCTGCCCGAGCTGGCCGGGGTGACCACCTCCGGCGCGGTGCTGGCGGCGGTGCGCTCCGCCACGGTCGGCATGCCGGTGCAGGAGAGCGCCGCGGCGCCCTTCGCCGAGGGGCGCTGGCTGTTCAGCCACAACGGGGTGGTGCGCGGCTGGCCGGACTCGGTCGTCGAACTGGCCGGGGGACTGCCGGTGCGGGACCTGGTCACCCTCGACGCGCCGACCGACTCGGCGCTGCTGTGGGCGCTGGTCCGGCACCGGTTGCGGGCCGGCGCGTCGCTGGCCGAGGCGGTCACCACGACCGTCCGGCAGGTCGCCGCCGCAGCCCCGGGATCACGGCTGAACCTGCTGCTCACCGACGGCGTGTCGGTGGTGGCGAGCGTGTGGGGGCACGCGTTGTCGGTGCGCGCCGACGACGGCACGGCGCTGCTGGCTTCCGAGCCGGTGGACGACGCGCCCGGCTGGCGGGAGGTGCCCGACCGGCGGTGGGTCCGGGCGGGACCGGACGGGGTGCACGTCGGCGAGCTGGAGTGACCTGACGGAACAGGACGTTTTCGGTGCAGGAGAGGACGACATGAGCGCGGAACCGCTGGAGATCTACCTGGAGGAGCGGGACCTCGACCGGGCGCTGCGGTCCGATGTGCGGACCGGGCTCGCGGCCGACCCGAAGTGGCTGCCGCCGAAGTGGTTCTACGACGCCCGGGGCAGCGAGTTGTTCGAGGAGATCACCCGGCTGCCGGAGTACTACCCGACCCGGGCGGAACGGGCGGTGCTCGCCGAGCGGGCGGCCGACATCGCGGCGTCGACCGGGGCGAAGACGCTGATCGAGCTGGGCTCCGGTTCGTCGGAGAAGACGCGGCTGCTGCTGGACGCGTTCACCCGGCACGGCGGGCTGGGCACCTTCGTGCCGCTGGACGTGTCGGTGAGCGCGCTGCGGCAGTCCACCGCGCAGATCGCCACCGACTATCCGGCGTTGCGGGTCCGCGGCATCGTCGGTGACTTCACCCGGCAGCTGGACCGGTTGCCGACCGGTGGCCGACGGCTGGTGGCCTTCCTGGGCGGCACCATCGGCAACCTGCTGCCGGCCGAGCGGGCCGGCTTCCTGGCCGCCATGCGGGCGGCCCTGGAGCCGGGCGACCACCTGCTGATCGGCACCGACCTGGTGAAGGACCCGGCGGTGATCGTGCCCGCCTACGACGACGCGGCCGGGGTCACCGCCGAGTTCAACCGCAACGTGCTCCGGGTGATCAACCGGGAGTTGGCCGCCGACTTCGATCCGGACGCGTTCGCCCACGTCGCCCACTGGGACCCCACGCAGGAGTGGATCGAGATGCGGCTACGGGCCCGGCACCCGATGCGGGTACGGATCGGGGCGCTCGATCTGACGGTCGACTTCGCCGCCGACGAGGAGATGCGCACCGAGGTGTCGGCGAAGTTCCGGCCGGCGGGGGTCGCCGCCGAGCTGACGGCGGCCGGTTTCCTGCCCACCCGGTTCTGGACCGACCCGGACAGCCTGTTCGGGGTGACGTTGGCCCAGGCGGCGTGACCCGCCCCGACCGTTCGGGGTGCCGGCCCAGGTGGCCTGACCCGCCCTGGCCGTTCGGGGTGACGTTGGCCCAGGTGGCCTGAACCGTCCCGGCCCGTCGGCCGGCGGGGCGTCCGGGTGACGATGTGCACCCGACGTCCCGTCGGCCGGGCCGCTCGGCTAGGCTGGTGGACGCGAAGGGGAGTAGCCCCCAATGTCGTGGTCGACACACTGGTGCGTTCCGCACCCGGCCACGCGGCCCCACCTCACGGTGGGGCGGGCGAGACCTTCGACTCAGGCTGTCACAGCCGGGTCGAGGGCGCCCCACACCTCCTCCCGGCCTGATCGGGAAGGTTCTCATGGACGGTTTCCTCGTCGCGCTGGTGGTCAGCTTCGGCGTCATCTTTGTCGCCGAGCTGGGGGACAAGTCCCAGCTCATGGCGCTCACGTTCGCCACCCGCTTCAAGACGGTGCCGGTGCTGATCGGCATCACCGTCGCTACCGCGATCGTGCACCTGGCCTCGGTGGCCATCGGGGTCGGCCTGAACGCCGCGCTGCCCACCGGGTGGATCTCGCTGGTCGCCGGCCTGGCGTTCCTCGGCTTCGGGGTCTGGACGCTGCGCGGGGACAAGCTCACCGAGGAGGAGAAACGCAAGGCGGAGAAGACCGGCAAGTCCGCCATCTTCGCCGTCGGTGTCGCCTTCTTCCTGGCCGAGTTGGGCGACAAGACGATGCTTGCCACCATCACCCTGGCCACCAAGTACGGCTGGTTCGGCACCTGGCTCGGCTCGACCCTCGGCATGGTGGCCGCCGACGCCCTGGCCATCCTGGTCGGCCGGTTGCTCGGTCGGCACCTGCCGGAGAAGACCATCCGGTATGGCGCGGCGGTGCTCTTCGCCATCTGCGGCCTGTGGTTGATCCTGGAGGCGGTGCGGGAGCTGTCCTGACCGTGCGGCTGGCCGGGTCCTCCGACTAGCTGGTCCGGGGGCGGGTAACGCCACCCGGTGAGGGTGGACGAGTTGCTGCGCCACGGCGACACGGTCGTGGTGGGCGTGGTGGAGACCTTCGGTGCGACGGTCATCGTCGTCGGCGCGCTCTGGGCGGCGCTGCGGTTCGTGGTCGAAGGGCTGCGACACCGCAGCGCCGCCGTGTTCACCCCGATCCGGCTCTCCCTCGGCCGGTTCCTCACCCTCGGCCTGGAGTTCCAGTTGGCGGCGGACATCCTGCGTACCGCGGTGTCGCCGACCTTCGCCCAGCTGGGTCAGCTGGCCGCGATCGCCACCATCCGGACCGCGTTGAACGTCGTGCTGCGCCGGGAGATCGCCCAGGAGCAGCGGCAGGTGACCGCCGACGCGGGTGGTCGACCGCAGCCCGACCCGCAGCCGACGCCGACCGGGGCCGCAGGCGGCGGGTCGCCCGGATGAGCGGTCTCGCCGCCCGCTCGCCGCCGTGGTGAGCGCCCTCGCCCTGGGTGTCGGTGGTGTGGTGCTGCTGACGGTGCGGTCCTGGCGGACCGCGCTGGGGGTGCTGCTCGAACTGCTGGTCGCCGCGGGTCTGCTCCGGCTGCCGGGTGGGCGGAGCTGGCCGGCGTTGGCGACGGCGGTGGCGGTCATCGTGCTGCGCCGGGTGCTCTGGGCCGGCCTGGGCACGCCGGCCCCCGCCGACCACCAGCCCGCTGGCGGCCCGGGGCCCACGGGCGGGCCACCGCCCGCTGGCTGACTTCCACCCGCTGGCGGACTACCGACCCGTCGGGACGGGTAAGCCGAGCACACCCCCAACCGGGGGTGGCACGGCACGGACCGAAGGTGACGGGAAGGATTCCCCTATGAGTCGGCACGACGAGCCCAACGAGTACGGCTTCGCGGGCGGGGCCACCGCCCCCCAGCCCCCGCCGGGCGGTCGCCCCGACGAGCAGGACCGGGCGGAGGCGGTCGCGGTGCCGGGCGACGACCTGACCGAGGCGGTCACCGAAGCGCTGGACGAGACCGAACCGGACGGGCGGGACCGTACGGCGCACCGCGGTCGTTGACCGTCACGACCGTCCGCCCGGTGGTCCCCGGCTGGGGACGGCACCGGGCGGACGGTGGGCTCAGCGGGGGGACGGCAGCGCGGAGAGCCGGGTGGTGTCGCCGAGCCGGGCGAGGTTGTCGTCGCAGCACGCCGCCAGCCGTTTGACCAACTCGTCGGGGTCGCCGTACGAGTCGAGCCCGGCCAGCTCCTCGGGGGCCAGCGCGGGCACCCGGACGTGGGAGATGAGCGGGTGCATCGGCCGGCTGTCGACCTCGTCGACGCCGAACAGGTCCTCGTGCAGTTTCTCCCCGGGGCGCAGACCGGTGTAGACGATCTCGGGCGGCGGGGACGCCTCGGCGGCCAGCCGTTGGGCCACCTCGGCGATGCGTACCGGCTCGCCCATGTCCAGCACCAACGCCTCGCCGCCCCGGCCCAGGACGGCGGCCTGGAGCACCAGGTGCACCGCCTCCTGCACGGTCATGAAGTACCGGGTCACGTCCGGGTGGGTCACGGTGATCGGGAGTCCGGCCCGCACCTGGGCCTGGAAGGCGGTGAGCACCGAGCCCCGGCTGCTGAGCACGTTGCCGAAGCGGACGCTGAGGAACTTCGCGCCGTACCGGTCGGCGTAGTGCGCCATCAGCCGCTCGGTGATCCGCTTGGAGTAGCCCAGCACGCTGATCGGGTTGGCCGCCTTGTCGGTGGAGATGTTCACGAACTCGGCGACGTCCCGGCATGCCTCCAGCACGTTGAGGGTGCCCTGGACGTTGGTTTTGACCGCCTCGCCGGGGTGCCGTTGCAGCAGCGTGAGGTGCTTGAGTGCGGCGGCGTGGAAGACGATGTCGGGCCGCCGGTCGGCGATGACCCGGGCGATGCCGTCACCGTCGCGGATGTCGGCGAGGATCAGCTCCGGCCCGTCCAGCAGCGCCCGGCCGTGCAGGGACATCTGCAGGGCGTGCAACGCGGACTCGTCCCGGTCCAGCATCATCAGCTCACCGGGGTCGCAGCGGGCGATCTGCCGGCACAGCTCCGAGCCGATCGACCCTCCGGCCCCGGTGACCAGGACCCGGCGTCCGGCGAGACCGTTGCGTTCCACGGTCAGTTCGGCGACCCGGTGGGCCCGGCCGAGCAGGTCGGTGAGTTGCAGGTCGCGTACGGCGTCGGCGGTGACCGGGCGGTCGAGCAGTTCCCGTACCGGCGGGAGCACCTTGAACGCGGCACCGGCCTGCAGGGTGCGGCTGCGCACGTCGCGCATCAACGCCGCGTCCGAGCCGTTGATCGAGAAGATCACGGTGCTGGCCCGGGTGTCCCGGACCGCCTGGGTGAGCCGGTCCCGACCACCGAGCACCCGCAGCCCGGCCACCCGCAGCCCCTGTTTGTCGGGGTCGTCGTCGAGCAGTCCCACCGGCAGGTATCCGCTGGCGGGGTCGCCGAGCAGCACCCGGACCAGGCGTTCGCTGGCGGCGTCGACACCGTAGATGAGGGTCCGGTCGGCGGAGCGGGCCGGTCGGGCGTCCCGGTCGCGTCGCCACCGGTAGGTGACCCGGCCGGCCCCCATCATCAGCAGCGCCACGGCGGCACCGAGGACCGGCACGCTGGCGGGGACCGGTCGGTCCGTCATCGGCAGCAGCGCGGCCAGGGCCACGGCGGCGGCCAGCACCACGGTGCCACCCAGGTCACGGGCCTCGCCGACGCTGCCGACCGGGTGCCGGCCCCGGGCGGTGAACCGTACCTGTTCGAGGGCGGCGTGGATGACCGCGCACACGCCGGCGGCCCCGAGGGCGAGCGCGCACTGCCGGGGCGTGATGCCGAACTCGTAGCGCGCCCAGGAGGCGATCAGAAAGCCCGCGCACCAGGAAGCGGTGTCGAGCGTTAGCAATGACAGGGCCTTCGCGCGTCGGGTCACCCAATCGCGCCGCTGGATGGGGGCGTCGTCGGGCAGGGGGTCTACGTGGTTCATTGGCGTCCTCTGCGTTTTGTTTCGCTATTGCGAGGATTCGGCACTGCTAAGAGGTTTGCATCGTATACGTTGCTTTTGCCGTCTAAGGACTACATGCAGGGTTTAGATACTCTCACGCTGTTATGGGAACCTAGGGAGACTTCGTGCTTTTTCACCAGCTGACCGTTCCGCCGGAACGGAGGGCGTGATGGACGTCCGCACCTGCCTGCGCCTGGTCCGCCGACACTGGTGGATCGTCCTGGTCACCCTGATGCTCACGGTCGGCTCGGCGGCGCTGGTCACCGTCCGTACGGCGCCCCGGTACGTGGCCTCGGTGACCTTCTTCGTCACCGCCCCCAACCAGGGCGTCAGCAACGCCTACCAGGGCGAGCTGTTCCTCCAGCAACGCGTGAAGTCCTACGCCGACCTGCTGCGCAGTGACCGCCTGGCGCAGGCCATGGTCGCTGAGACCGCCCTCGGCTTGACCGCCGACGACGTCCAGCGGCGGGTCGCCACCTCGACCGAGCCGGGCACCGTGCTGCTGCGTGCCACCGTCACCGACACCGACCAGGCCCGGGCCATGAAGGTCACCGAGGCCCTGTCGGCGAAGTTCGTCGAGCTGGTCAAGAAGATCGAGACCACCTCGGACGGCAAGGCCGGTCCCACCCGGATCGAGGTGGTGGGTGGCCCCGGGTCAGCGCCAGCCCGGTCTCCCCGCAGCCCAACCGCAATCTCGCCCTCGGTGTCCTGGTCGGGCTCCTGCTCGGCGTGGCGCTCGCGGTGCTGCGCGGCATGGTCGACGTGCGGCTGCGCGACGCCGCCGGGTTGCAGCGGGCCACCGGTAGCCCCCTGCTCGGCGACATCCCCTTCGACCAGGGCGCCAAGGCGGCACCGCTGATCGTCGGGGACGCGGCGACCTCGGCCCGCGCGGAGGCGGTCCGGAAACTGCGGACCAACCTGCGCTTCGTGGACGTGCACGAGCCCGCCCGGGTGATCGCGGTGACCAGCGCGTTGCAGGGGGAGGGCAAGACCACCCTGTCCTGCAACCTGGCGATCGCGTTGGCCGAGGCGGGTTGGCGGGTGCTGCTGGTCGACGCCGACCTGCGTCGCCCGAAGGTCGCCGACTATCTCGGGGTCGACGGCGGCGTGGGCCTCACCGACGTGCTCGTCGGCGACGTCCAGGTGGGCGACGTGGTGCAGCGTTGGGGCGACAAGTCGCTGCTGGTGCTGCCCAGCGGCTCGACCCCCCCGAACCCCAGCGAACTGCTGGGCTCGAAGGCGATGGCGGACCTGCTGCTCGCCCTGCGCGAGTCGGCGGACATCGTGGTGATCGACACCGCACCGCTGCTGGCCGTCACCGACGGCGTGGTGGTGGCCGTGCAGGCCGACGGCGCGTTGCTGGTCACCCAGCAGGGGCGTACCTCGCGTGCCCAGGCCGCCGCGGCGGCCCGCTCCCTGCACTCCGTGTCGGTGCGGCTGCTCGGCTGCGTGCTCAACATGGCCAAGGTGGCCCGGGCGGACGCCTACCAGTACGAGGCGTACCGGATCGCCACCGCGACCGGGGCGTCGGTCCCGGCCGATCGGGCCACCGCCGCCCAGCGCGGCGATCAGGGGCTGCCCCCCGTCGGCGACCGGACGCAGGAACTCACCCGGCTGCCGCGATGAGTGCTGCTCCGGGTCCGGCAGCGCGGGGATGCCCCGGGTCGGGGGCGGCGGTTCGCCGCCGCCCCCGGCGCCGGCCGACCGCGTGCGCCGGTCGGCCGGCGGCGGTACGGGCGGGGGAGCGCGACGATGAAGGTCGGGATCCTGTCGTACCACTTCCCGCCGGAACCGGCCTTCATTCCCGGCAGCCTCGCCGAGGAGCTGGCCCGGCGCGGACACGAGGTGCGGGTGCTGACCGGCTTTCCGGACTATCCCGGCGGCCAGGTCTATCCGGGCTGGCGGCAACGCTTTCGGCACGTGACCCGCAGCGAGCGGTTGACCGTGCGTCGGGTGCCCCGCTATGCCGGCGGGGACGCCTCGCCCGTCGCCCGGATGGCCGGCTATCTCTCCTTCGCCGGCAGCGCCGCGTTGGCGGGCCGGCGGTACCTGGCCGACGTCGACGTGCTGTACGTCTTCCAGTTTCCCGCGACCACCTTCGCCACCGCCGGGTTGCTGCGGCTGCTCGGCCGGGTGCCCACCGTCCTGCACGTGCAGGACCTGTGGACCGGGGAGGTCGCCCCGGGGCAGGCCGCGCAGGCCCGGCCCGGCCGGATCGCCACCACCATGCGCCGGGTGCTGCGGGAGGCCGACGCGGTGGCGGTCACCGCCCCGTCCATGCGGGAGCTGGTGGTCGCCGACGGGGTGGCCGAGGCGCGGGTGCGCACGGTGCTCAACTGGACCGACGAACGGATCTTCCAGCCGGTGCGACCGGGCCGCGACGCCCAGGCGCTGGTTCGCCGGGACGCCCGCTGCGTGGTCATGCACGCCGGCACGATCGGCGTACGCCAGGGCCTGGAGACCGCGGTACGGGCGGCGGCGGCGCTCGACGACCGGATGGACCTGGTGCTGGTGGGCTCCGGGGCGCAGGAACGGCGGGTCCGGGGGCTCGCCACCGAGTTGGGCGCCGACAACGTGCGCTTCCTCGAGCGGCGGTCTCCGCTGGACATGCCCGAGCTGTACGCCGCCGCCGACTACCAGCTGGTGACCCTGCGCGACCTTCCCGAGCTGAGCGGGACGGTGCCGAGCAAGGTGCAGTCCGCGCTGGCCTGCGCCGCCCCGATGGTGGCCTCGGCCGGTGGGGACACCGCGGCCCTGGTGGAGCGGGCCCGCGCCGGGCTCTCCTGCCCACCCGAGGACTGGGCCGCGTTGGCCGACCGGTTCTGGCTGGCCACCACCATCCCCGCGCCGGCCCGGGTCGAGATGGGCCGACGAGGGCGGGAGACCTATCTGCGGGAGATGTCGTTGCGGGCCGGGGTGGACCGGATCGAGGCGTTGCTTCGGGAGATCGCGGTCCGCCGCTGACGATCGGCCGGGCCCGGTCCACCAACTAGTAAAAAGCCCGTACAAGCCTCAGAACATCGTCAATCATGCTAGAAAACCCACTGATGGTCATATCGCCCCAGGCGAGAGTGGAGCACGGCGTGGCGGAGAACGGTGGGTCGCGCAGCGGCCGACGAAGACTGCGACGGCGGACCCGGCGGCGGGTCCGGCGGGCCCTGTTGGTCGCCCTGGTCGTCGGGTCGGTGCTGTTCGGTGCGGCCGGGTGGGTGGGCTTCCGTGGCTGGCAGGCACGCGCCCACCTGGTCAACGCGGCCGGGCTCGCCCGGGAGCTGAGCACCCAGGTGCTCGGCGGCGACCTCGACCGCGCCCAGCGCACGCTGGCGGCGTTGCAGGAGCAGGCCGGTGCGGCCCGGACCGCCACCGGTGACCCCGGGTGGTGGCTCGCCCGGCACGTCCCCTACGCCGGCGACGACGTGGCGGCCGTACGGACCATCGCGGTGGCCATCGACGACCTGGCCCGGCAGGCTTTCCCGGCGTTGCTGCGTACCGACCTGACCACGTTGGTGCCGTCCGGGGGGCGGCTGGACCTGGCCCGGCTGCGGGCCGCCTCGGCGGACCTGAGCGCGGCGGACGCCGCCGTCCGCAGGTCCCGGGCCGGCCTCGACGCGGTGCGCGCCGAGGATCTGGTCAGTCAGCTCGGCACCGCGTTGGCGGAGCTGCGTACGGAGATCGACCGGCTGGCCGGACTGACCGGTGCGGCCGATCGGGGCGCCCGGGTGCTGCCCGCCCTGCTCGGCGCGGACGGGCCCCGCAGTTACCTGCTGCTGTCGCAGAATCTCGCCGAACTGCGCGCCACCGGCGGGATGTTCGGCGCGTACGCGGTGATCCACGCCGACGACGGGCGGATCCGGATGCGCGAGCAGGGCACCAGCGCCCAGTTCGGCCGGTTCACCCCCGCGCTGCGGGTGGACGACGAGGTACGCCGGCTCTACACCGACCTGCCGGGCATCTATCCGGCGGACGTCAACCTGAGCCCGAACTTCCCTGCCGCGGCGAAGCTCTACCGGGAGATGTACCGGCGGCACAGCGGGGTGACCGTCGACGGGGTCCTGACGGTCGACCCGGTGATGCTGTCCTACCTGCTCCAGGCCACCGGGCCGGTGCAGGTGCCGGGCGACGCGACCCTGGTCAGCAGTCAGGTGGTGCGCACCCTGCTCAGCGACGCCTACCAGGGGCGGGACGACAACGGCCAGGATGCCTTCTTCGCCGCGTCGGCGTCCGCCGTGTTCGACGCCTTCCTCACGAAGAAGGTCAACCCAAGAGTGCTTTTGTCGGCTTTAGACCGCTCCATCACGGAAAGACGGATACTGTTCTGGAGTGCCCGATCCACGGAACAGCGGACGTTCGCCGACACCCGGCTCGCCGGTGCCCTCCCCGAACAGGAGGCCGCCCCGACCGTCGGGGTCTTCCTCAACGACGGCAGTGGCGCGAAGCTCGGCTACTACCTGCGGCCGACGGCGACCCTCACCGCCGGTGACTGCGCCGACGAGGGGCGGCGGCAGCTCAAGCTGCGCTTCACCCTGCACTCGTCGGCCCCCGACTCGGGTCTCGCCAAGTCGGTGCTCGGCCTCGGCATGGCCGGCGACCCGTACACGGCCCGGACCCTGATCTCCATCTACAGCCCGGCGGGCGGCACGGTGCTCAGCGCCCGGGTCGACGGAAAAGCGACCCCGCTGGGCAGTGGGATCGAGCGTCGCCGGCAGGTGGTCATCGCCACCGTCGACGTCGCCCCCGGCACCACCCGGACCCTCGACGTGGACCTGCTCACCGGCAGGAACACCACCGGCACCCCCGAACTCTGGCACACACCGACCGCCACCCCATGGACCACCCAAGTAGTTCCCGCACCTAGCTGCAAACAGTAGGAGGAGACCATCATGCGGCTATCCCGCATTCTCATGGCGCTGACGGTCGGTCTGGCCATCGTGGCCGTGCCGACCGCCGCGGGGGCTGCTCAGCCGCAGCCACCCGCCACCACCAGCACCCCGCAGCCGCCACCGGACTATCCGCCCACCACGCCCTCGCTGACGGCCAACCCGACGACCATCTTCCTCGGCGAGACCGTGGTGCTCACCGGCACCGGCTTCGGGCCGAACGAGATCGTCGACATCGACGTCACCGTGGCGCCCCTCGCCGCGGCCGTTCCGGGGCAGGCGCCGGCCCGGCGCAGCGACGGCACCACCGTCGCGATGGTGAAGGTCGACTATTCGCAGCCGCAGCCCGCGCCGCGGCACTTCACGGCGCAGACCGACGCGAATGGCAACTTCACCGTGAGCTACCGGCCGAGCGACGTGGGTCGGCTCACCTTCACCGCGACCGGGCGTACGTCGGGCCGTACGGCCAGCACGACGATCACCGTGCTGCCGAAGAAGAAGCCGCACCCGCACCTGCCGGTCACCGGTGACAACCTGAGCACGCCCCTGAAGGTCGGCGGCGGGCTGGTCGGCGCCGGTGTGGTGCTGATGCTCACCGCGTTCGGCTGGCGGCGTCGCCAGCGGTTCGGTATGACCCGCTGACCCGGATCGCACCGGTACGCACAGGTGCCCGTCGGACCCATGGTCCGACGGGCACCTGCCGTCGGGCGGCAGGTGTGGCCCCGCCGCCACCCACCGACGTCGGGGCGTGTGCCGTCGGGCGGCCGGGGTGGCCCGCCGCCGCCCACCGACGTCGGGCGTGTCGACCGCCCCCGGACGCGGATCGTCATCCCCGTCCGGTTCACTGGCGGGATGGACGAGTCGATCTGGAACGCGGCCCGGTCCGCACGCGCCTGGCTGGACGCCGCGAACGGCACCGACCAGACGGAGCTGACCTGCCGGATCCTCAAACTCACCGAGGAGGCAGGTGAGGCGGCCGGGGCGTGGATCGGGGCGTTGGGCCAGAACCCGCGCAAGGGAGTCACGCACACTCACGCGGAGGTGGCCGCCGAACTCGCCGACGTGGTCTTCACCGCCCTGGTCGCCATCGAGAGCCTGGGCCTGGACGCCCGTTCGGTGGTGACCGCCTGCGCCGCGAAGGTCGAGTCGCGGATCACCCCGTGACGCCTCCGGGCCCCGATGGGTGGTGTGGTGTCGCGGGCACGCGCCGATTGTCCGCCTTGTCTGCATCGGCTCTCCGCCACGGTGACCGCCGGCACCCCCGGGCCGGAATCCGGGCCGGCCCGCAGGCGTTACACCCTGCGTACGACCGCAGCAGCACCCCCCGGCGGCCCGGCCGACGCCCCCCGGCGGAATGAGCGGGCACCGACGGTCGTTACACCCCCCACGGACGACCGCAGCAACACCCCCGACCGGCCCGCCTCCGCATCCGTGCGGGAATGGCCCCGGCACCCCGGTCGTTACACCTGACCCCGGCACGAGCGGCCCACCTCCCCGGCCGGGACCCCCGAACTCCCCCCACCTGAGCGCCCCGACGTGGTGCCCACGCCCGCTACGCCTGCCCCCCGGGCAGGCACACCGACCCCCCGGTCGGTCCCCGGGCGTCAACCCCGAAGGAGCTACCCCCATGAACACCACCATCCTGCGTAAGACCGCCCTCGGCATCGCCGGCCTCGCCTTCACCGGCGGCATCCTCGCCGGCCCCGCCACCCACGCCCACGCCGCCACCGACACCCACCCCGCCGCCACCACCGTGCAGGCCGACAAGCCCGCCGTGGACAAGACCAAGCTGATCCCCCACGGCGTCCAGGGCGACCAGTCCCGCATCGACCTGAACGACGAGCAGACCGGCAACGCCAAGGCCATCATCGCCGCCACGAAGAAGGCCGGCATGGACGAACGCGCCGCCGTGGTCTCCATCGCCACCGCCCTACAGGAGTCGAAGCTGGAAAACCTCGGCCACCTCGGCGACCGCAACGACCACGACTCCCAGGGCCTGTTCCAGCAACGCCCGTCCTCCGGCTGGGGCACGGTGGAGCAGATCACCGACCCCGAGTACGCCACCCTGGCGTTCCTCAAGGGCCTCAAGCAGGTCGACGGCTGGCACGACATGCCCCTGACCAAGGCCGCCCAGACCGTCCAGGTGTCGGCGTACCCCGACCACTACGCCCAGTGGGAAACCCAGGCCGCCGACCTCGTCGCCCACCACTGGAACAGCTGACCCGCAGCAAACCCGCACGACCACGATGGCCGGCACCCCGCCCGGGGTGCCGGCCAACACCACGCCCACCGACAGCCCGGCGTGCCGTCATGCCGGCACGTGGTCATGCCGGCGGACCGGGAGGCCGACGGAAGCGGCCGAAGATCGTGGAGAGTTGTCGCTGCCCCAGGCACCACAACTCTCCACGCAAGGTTCCTTCGTGCATGGAGACCCTCGTTCTCGGCACTGCTGTCGTGGCCGGCGGCGGGTGGCGACCTCGGCCAGCCCGGTGCCGTGGCTGTGCGGCGTCGTAGCGGGGCGGCCACATGAGAGTGACGGGGGTCACTGGAGGGTGGGGAAGGGGGAGGTGGGGTCCCGCGTTGTGGAGGGTGTCGGTGTGTTCGGTGTCCCCGGGCCTCACCTGAAATGCCGTCGCGGAGTTCCGTTCGGCTGGAGCCGCGTTGCGCCACGCGCCGAGAGGCGACCCGCACATCGACACGCGCCGCCCCCGACCCACCCGGGTCGGGGGCGGCGCGCTGTGTGCGTACCGGGCAGAATCGCGGTGTGGACTGGTCCAGTTCGACCGGCGTGGTCACCCTGCCCAGCGGCGCGACCGTGCGCGGGCGGCGGGTGGCCGACGCGGTGTCACCCGCCGACTTCGCCCTGATCCTGGCGCCCGGCCCGGCCCCGGCCTGGCCGTACCGGCGCATCCGGTGGCCCGACTTCTGGCTGCCCGTCGACCGCGCGGACGCCCTGGACGCCCTGCGCGAGGCGTTGCGGCGCGCGCAGGGCGGTGCCCGGGTGGAGGTGGCCTGCCGGGGCGGGATCGGCCGGACCGGCACCGCCCTCGCCGCCCTGGCGATCCTCGACGGACTGCCGGCCCGACAGGCGGTGGGTTGGGTCCGCGACCACTACCACCCGAAAGCCGTGGAGACCCCCTGGCAGCGGGCCTGGTTGCGGCGACTTCCCGGCCGCTGACCGCACCGCGTCCCGTGCTCGCGGCCCGCCGGTCAGGGGCGTCCGTGGGCGTCGGCCACGGGCTGGCGGTGATCCGGGGTCACCGGGGTGCGACGTACTCCCGCAGGTGGCTGGCGGTCAGGGTGTCACCGTGCGCGACCAGGTCGGCGGGGGTGCCGGTGAAGACGATCCGGCCGCCGTCGTGTCCGGCACCGGGACCCAGGTCGATGATCCAGTCGGCGTGCGCCATCACCGCCTGGTGGTGCTCGATGACGACCACCGTGTTGCCCGCGTCGACCAGCCGGTCCAACAGGGCCAGGAGTTGGTCCACGTCGGCCAGGTGCAGACCGGTGGTCGGCTCGTCCAGCACGTAGGTGGCGGCCTTCTCGGCCATGTGCACGGCGAGCTTGAGCCGCTGGCGTTCCCCACCGGAGAGGGTGGTCAGCGGTTGCCCCAGGGTCAGGTAGCCCAGCCCGACCTCGGCCAGCCGGTCCAGCACCACCCTGGCCGGGCCGGACGGGAAGAACTCCCGGGCCTCGGTGACCGACATGCCGAGCACCTCGCTGATGTTGCGGCCGCGCAGCGTGTATCTCAGCACCTCGGGGGTGTAGCGCCGCCCCTCGCACGCCTCGCACACGGTGGCGACGGCAGCCATCGTGGCCAGGTCGGTGTAGACCAGTCCGATTCCCTTGCAGGTCGGGCAGGCGCCCTCGGAGTTGGCGCTGAACAGCGCGGCCTTCACCCCGTTGGCGCGGGCGAACGCGGTGCGGATCGGGTCGAGCAGGCCGGTCCAGGTCGCCGGGTTGCTGCGTCGGGAGCCCCGGATGGCGGACTGGTCGACCACCACGACCCCGTCCCGACGGGGCAACGAGCCGTGGATCAGTGAACTCTTGCCCGAGCCGGCCACGCCGGTGACCACGGTCAGCACCCCCAGCGGCAGGTCCACGTCGACGTCGCGCAGGTTGTGCAGGTCGGCGCCCCGGATCGGCAGGTGACCGGTGGGTGTGCGGACGGCGGTCCGCAGGGTGACCCGGTGGTCGAGGTGCCGGCCGGTCAGCGTGCCGGAGCGCCGTAGCCCGGTCACGTCCCCGGTGTAGCAGATCCGACCGCCCGCCGCGCCGGCTCCCGGGCCGAGGTCGACCACGTGGTCGGCGATCGCGATGGTCTCCGGCTTGTGTTCCACGACCAGCACCGTGTTGCCCTTGTCGCGTAGCCGCAACAGCAGGTCGTTCATCCGGTTGATGTCGTGCGGGTGCAGCCCCACCGTCGGCTCGTCGAACACGTACGTCACGTCGGAGAGACTGGACCCGAGGTGGCGGACCATCTTCACCCGCTGCGCCTCGCCGCCGGAGAGGGTGCCGGACTCCCGGTCCAGGCTGAGGTAGCCGAGGCCGATCTCCACCAGCGAGTCCAGGGTGTCGCGCAGGTCGGCCACCAGCGGCGCCACCGACGGGGCGTCGATCCCGCCGACGAACTCCGCCAGGTCGCTGATCTGCTGGGCCGCGCACTCGGCGATGTTGCGTCCGGCGATCCTCGACGAGAGGGTCGCCGCGTTGAGCCGGGCACCACCGCAGGCGGCGCAGGTGGCGAAGGCGACCGCCCGGTCCACGAAGGCGCGGATGTGCGGCTGCATGGACTCCCGGTCCTTGGCCAGGTAGAGCCGGCGGACCTTCACCACCAGCCCCTCGTACGTCCAGCTGTTGGTCCCGACCTTGATCTTGGTGGCCGGCTTGTGCAGGAAGTCCGCCCACTGCTGCGCGGTGAAGTCCTGGAGCTTGACGTCCGGGTCGAACAGGCCGGACCCGACGATGGTCTGCCAGTACCAGGAGTCGACGGCGAAGTTCGGCACCAGGATCGCCCCGTCGTTGAGCGAGCGTTCCACGTCCACCATGGCCGACACGTCGAGGTCGGAGACCCGGCCCAGCCCCTCACAGGTGGGGCACATGCCCTCGGCGAGGTTGAAACTGAACGCCCCGGCCCCGCCGACGTGTGGCTCGCCGAGCCGGCTGAACAGGATCCGCAGCAGCGCGTACGCGTCGGTCGCGGTGCCCACGGTGGAGCGGGAGTTCGCCCCCATCCGTTCCTGGTCGACCACGATCGCCGGGGTCAGGTTCCGCAGCGAGTCGACGTCGGGGCGGGACAGGTTCGGCATGAACGACTGGAGGAAGGCGCTGTAGGTCTCGTTGATCAGGCGGCGGGACTCGGCGGCGACGGTGCCGAACACCAGGGAGGACTTCCCCGACCCGGAGACCCCGGTGAAGACCGTGAGCCGTCGCTTGGGTATGTCGACGGAGACGCCGGTGAGGTTGTTCTCCCGGGCGCCCCGTACCTCGATCATGTCGTGGTGGTCGGCGGTGGACCGTGCTGATTGCTCCATACCTTCGATTTTCTCATTCATGCTCCTGTTGAGACTTCCGTCGGAGCACGCCGAGCCGACCGGGTGCAGGTGGGCGGAAAGTCTCAAACCACGTGGCAACCACTAGGCTGGACGGGGGCGAGCGGAGGGGCCGGATGGGGGAGCGACGGTGGCGGTTGGTCGACGTCGCGGCCAGTGCCGGGATCTCCACCCAGCAGGTGCGCAACTATCTGGCCGACGGACTGCTACCACCGGCCGACCGCACCCCGAGCGGCTACCGGATGTTCACCGAACGCCACGTCCGGGCGCTGGCCGTGGCCCGGCGGATGGCCGAAGGGCACGGCTGGGCGCGTACCCGGGAGGTGTTGGCCGCCGTGCACCGGGGTGAGCTGCCGGCGGCGCTCGCCGCGCTCGACGCCGGGCACGCCGAGCTGGACCGCGAACGGGCCGAGATCGCCCGGGTGCTGGGCGCCTTCGAGACGGTGCTGGACAGTCCGGCGGCGGCTGTGCCCCGCCGGGACGCCCGGATCGGTGTGGTGGCCGCCCAGGTCGGGGTGCGGACCTCGCAGCTGCGCCTGTGGGAGCAGCGCGGCCTGCTCCGCCCGCACCGGCAGCGGGGCACCGGCTACCGGGTGTACGACGTGGCCGAGTGGCGGGCGGCGCAGGTGGTGGCGCTGCTGCGTCGGGGCGGGTACCCGTTCGACATCATCACCGCGGTCCTCGACGAGTTGCGCAGCACCGGCCGACCGGACCGGGTGCGGGCCGAACTCGCCCGGCGGGAGCAGGACCTGCACGTCCGCAGCGTGCGTCGGCTGCGAGGCTCCGCCGCGTTGGCCGACTACCTCGCCGAAACCGGCCCGGCCGGGACGCACTGAGCCGACCGAGGCGCGCTGGAGTCGGCCGAGGCGTACCGGGTCGGTCGGGACGCACTGAGCTGGATGGGGGAGCGCTGACCACGGCGGGGGTGTGCTGAGCCGGGTGGGACGTCGGGTGTGCCGGGGTGGGTGCGCACAGCCGGACGGCCCGGCGGATGATCCGCCGGGCCGTCCGTGAGTGACCGGTCAGTTGAGGCCGCAGGCGGCGAAGTTGTCGAGGTTGGGGCGTTGTGCGCCGACGCGGTTGAAGGCGATCTCGATGCGGTCGAGGGCGGCTTGGCGCTTGTCCTTCAGCGGGCCGAGGATGGCGTTGTTGATGAAGTTGGCGCCGCCCTGGGGGTTGGCGGCCTGCTGGGCGAGGCGGGCGTTGGCTTCGCCGATCTGCTTGTCGAGGTTGGCCAGTTCGGCCTGGACGTTCGCGGCGGCCTGGGCGGGGACGGCGGGGATCTGCGGCGTCGGGCAGTTCACCGTCCGGGCGTTCCCCGCGTTGCCGGCACCGTTGTTGCCCGCGCCGTTGTTGCCGGCACCGTTGTTACCCGCGCCGTTGTTCCCGGCACCGTTGTTGCCCGCGCCCGCGTTCCCGGCACCCGCGCCGTTGAGGCCGCAGGCGGCGAAGTTGTCGAGGTTGGGGCGTTGTGCGCCGACGCGGTTGAAGGCGATCTCGATGCGGTCGAGGGCGGCTTGGCGCTTGTCCTTCAGCGGGCCGAGGATGGCGTTGTTGATGAAGTTGGCGCCGCCCTGGGGGTTGGCGGCCTGCTGGGCGAGGCGGGCGTTGGCTTCGCCGATCTGCTTGTCGAGGTTGGCCAGTTCGGCCTGGACGTTCGCGGCGGCCTGGGCGGGGACGGCGGGGATCTGCGGCGTCGGGCAGTTCACCGTCTGGGCGGCGGCAGTGGTGTTGTTCCCGCCGGTGGCGGCGTTGCCGGCCTTGACGGAGCTGTTCAGCACACTGGCGACGCCCGGGGCGTTCAACCCGCACGTGGCCAGGCTGTCCAGATTGGGCCGCTGCGCACCGACCCGGTTGAAGTTGATCTCGATGCGGTCCAGCACCGCGACGCGCTTGCTCTTCAGCGGGCCGAGGATGGCGTTGTTGATGAAGTTGGCGCCGCCCTGGGGGTCGGCGGCCTGCTTGGCCAGCCGCTCGTTCTGCCGGGCGATCTCCTCGTCCAGGTTGGCCAGTTCCCGCTCCACCCCGGCGGCGGCCGCCGCCGGGACCGCCGGCAGCTTGTCCCGTACGGTGGGGCAGTTCACGGTCTGCGCGGCGCTGCTGCCGGTGTTCTCGGCGGCGGAGGCGAGCTGCAGGCCGCCACCCAGGAGCAGCACCGCCAGGGCGCCCACTCCGCCGAGCTTGAGAACGGAATTCTTCCGCATTGGCCTGGCCATGTACCTCTCCTCTGATCTCCGGCGGACCGTCGACGGGTGTCGCGTCCGGTCGGTCCGACGGTGGCTGGGGTGAAGGTGGGCCGTCGTCCGCCGCCTCGTACTCGGCAGCGCCCCGGTCCGTCCTTGCGGCGATGGATACGGGGACCACTCGGAGATCGTTCAAGAATTTCGGTGAGCTTCCGGTCGCACTCCGTGGTCGTCGGTAAAACCGCAGCTCAGAGCGCATGGGAGCGATCCCGCCCGTGCCCTGCGGCAGCAATTTCGGTAACGTGGAGTAATGCTGTGATCATCGACAGTGAGGCGACCCGCTCCCGTCGGGCCGGTCGCGCCCCCTGGGAGAGCGACGCCCCGCCTCGGTAGGGTGCCTGACCATGAGAGCCCGGGTCCTGGCCGCCGCCGTCGCGGCCGTACTCCTCACCGTGGCACTGCCGGTCCCCGCGCACGCGGGCGTCGCGGGCCGCGCCGGCTCGGCCCGCGCGACCGTCGTGCCGTGCCCGAAGCTGCCGACGCCGAAGGTCACCCGGCCTCCCCGGCCCGCGCCGCCGCCGGCGGTGCCCGAGCAGCAGACGGTGGGCGGAGAGTCGTTGGCCACCCCAGGGTTGACCGTTCCCCCGGGCACGCCCGCGCCACCGCCGGTCACCGCGACGTCGTGGCTGGTCGCCGACCTGGACACCGGAGCGGTCCTCGGCGGCTGCGGCCCACACGCGTACGCCACCCCGGCCAGCGTGCAGAAGCTGCTCCTCGCCGCCACCATGCTGCCGAAGCTGAACCCGAAACAGGTGGTCACGGTGACCCGCGCCGACCTGGACATCGAGCCCGGCAGCTCCGCCGTCGGCCTGCTCGACGGTGGCCGCTACTCGGTCGAGACCGCCTGGCTCGGCCTGCTGCTGCAGTCCGGCAACGACGCGGCCAACCTGCTGGCCCGGCTGGGCGCGGGCAGCTCCGCCGCCGGGGTCCGCGAGATGAACGCCGAGGCCCGTCGGCTCGGCGCGTGGCAGACCCGGGCGGTGACCCCGTCCGGGTTGGACGGGCCGGGCCAGTTCACCAGCGCGTACGACCTGGCGCTGATCGCCCGGGTCTGTTTCGCCGACCCCACCTTCCGCCGGTACGCGCTGACCGAGCGGACCCAGATCCCGGCCCAACCCGCACTGCGCAAGCCCGGCTTCCAGATCCAGAACGAGAACCAGTTGATCTACCGGTACCCGGGGGCGTTGGGCGGGAAGACCGGCTTCACGGATCTGGCCCGGCACACCTACGTCGGAGCCGCGCAACGCGGTGGGCGTCGGCTGGTGGTGACCCTGCTCGGTGCGGAGGCCCGCCCGGTGCGTGGCTGGGAGCAGGGGGCGCGGCTGCTCGACTGGGGCTTCAGCCTGCCCCGGGACGCCTCGGTCGGGCGGCTGGTCGAGCCGGGGGAGGTGACCACCCCCCGCGCGTCGGTGTCGCCGTCCGCCCCGGTGGCCGCCGCCCCGGGTCCCGCCGGTGCGGCGGTGGGCGCACCGCACTGGCTCGGCACGGCGGTGATCGGCGGTGCGGCGGCCCTGGTCGGGGTGTTGGCCGTCCTGTTCGCTGTCGGTCGTCGGCGGACCCGTCGCCGGGTCCGCCGACGCGTCGCCTGGGACTGACCGCCGGCACTGCCGGCTGCGGCGCGCGGAGACCCGCGGCGGCCCGCCCGGGGGACCGGCGGTGCCGCCCCGCCCGGTGTCGATCAGCGTCGACAACCGGGCCGGCCCTCCATAGACTCCGGTCGTTGCGGTACCGCCCGCCTCTCCGGTACCACGAGTCCAGGAGGACCACAGTGTCGAGTGAACCCCGACCGTTCGCCGCCGGGTCGCGTCCGGCCGGCCGGCTGACCCGCCTCGCCGGGGTGGCGCTGGCCTCGGCGGCACTGGTCGTCGCCGGTGGCACCGCCGCCGTCGCCGCGCCCGCCGACGGGCCGAGCGCCGCCCGGACCACGAAGGGGCCGTGCGCGTACACCTCCACGCCCGACGAACCACCGGCCCGGCCGGTGCCGCTGCCGCGGGACCCGCGCCGGACGCCGGACGAGGGCACGGTCCGGGTCACCCTGCGCACCAGCCACGGACCGATCGGCCTGACCCTGGACCGGGAGCAGGCCCCGTGCACGGTGCAGAGCTTCCTGCACCTGGCGCGGCACCGGTTCTACGACTGGACGCCCTGTCACCGGTTGACCGCCTACCCGACGCTCAAGGTGCTCCAGTGCGGTGACCCGTCCGGCACGGGTGAGGGCGGGCCGGGCTACCGCTACCGCGACGAACTGCCCACCGACCTGCCGCCCGCGCCGACCGACCCGACCGGCGTGCGCCGGCTCTACGCCCGGGGCACGCTCGCGATGGCCAACGCCGGGCCGGACACCAACGGCAGCCAGTTCTTCCTGGTCCAGTCGGACTCGGCGCTGCGCCCCAACTACACCGTCTTCGGCACCATCGACGTGGCCGGGCTGAAGACCCTGGACAAGATCGCCGCCGGTGGCATCGCGCCCACCCCGGAGGACCCCGCGCCGGTGGACGGTGCCCCGGCCCTGCCGGTGCAGATCCACCGCGCGATCCGAGGCCACTGAGCAGTCCGGCCCCGGCGGCCCGGGCCACCGCACCCTCCGGTGCGGGCACCCCGGGTCGCCGGTGAGCCGGCCGGTGCGGGCTCAGCCCGACGGGCCGGCGCACCTGCCGGGCGGGGGCGGGCGACCACCCCCGCCCGACGGTCAGCCCTGCTCGCCTGCCGCCCGGGTCCGGTCGGCGTCCGCGTCGGCCGTACCGACCGGCACGCCGTCGCCGTCCCGGGTGCCGTCGGACAGGTCCACCTCCGCGCCGGCGCGGGCGGCGTCGGCGCGGGCGTCGTCCGCACCCACCACGGGACGGGTGTCGACGTCGTCGACGTCGACCAGGTCGTTACCGACCGCGAGGCCGATCGGGGCGTAACGGGGATCGGTCATGGTCTCCTCCTTCACCGGTGCCTACCCTCCGCTACCCCCATCCACCGTCGTCGACACCTCCCGCCGCCGTCCGGCTGCTGGCAGCTGCCACGGCCCATCGGCCCCGACCCGGGTCCGACCGGCGGCGCCACCCCGTCGACCGGCGCATGCTAGCGACCCGGCCGCCCCACCGGGTGGGATTCGCCGGATCACCGGACCGGCGGGGCGGGTGTCACTACCTTCGTCAGCGTGAGAGTTCGGGGACGTACCGCCGCCGTCATCGCCGTCGTGCTGCTGTCGCCGGTCGTCGCACCCGCCGGTGTGGCGGACGCCGCCGGGGCGGTGACCACCGGTCCGTGTGCGCCGGTGCCGGCGGTGTCCCGGCCGCCCCGACCGGTCCCGCCCCACACGGAGGCCGCCGACCGGGCGGTCGGCGGCCCCGCCCTGGCCACCACGGGCCAGGTCCGGCCGGCCGGGACACCCAGGCCGCCCGCCGTACCGGCCACCTCCTGGCTGGTCGCCGACCTGGACAGCGGCGACGTGCTCGGCGGCTGCGGCCCGCACGAACACGGCACCCCGGCGAGCGTGCAGAAGCTGCTGCTGGCCGCCACCGTGCTGCCGACCCTCGACCCCCGGCAGGTGGTCACCCTCACCCCCGGCGACCTCGACATCGAGCCCGGCAGCTCCGCCGTGGGCTTCGCCGAGGGTGGCCGGTACCGGATCGAGACCCTCTGGTTGGGCCTGCTGCTCAAGTCCGGAAACGAGGCGGCCAACGCGCTGGCCCGCCTCGGCGGTGGCCCCGACGGGCTGCCCGGTGGGCTGCGGGCGATGAACGCGCACGCCCGGCAGCTCGGCGCGTTGCAGACCCACGCGGTGACCCCGTCCGGGTTGGACGGGCCGGGCCAGTTCACCAGCGCGTACGACCTGGCGCTGATCGCCCGCGCCTGCTTCGCCGACACCACCTTCCGCCGCTACGACACCACGCGGGAGGCGATGATCCCGGCCCAGCCGGCGTTGGGCGAGAAGGCCTTCCCGATCCAGAACGACAACCAGCTGCTCTACCGCTACCCGGGGGCGTTGGGCGGCAAGACCGGCTACACCGACCTGGCCCGGCACACCTACGTCGGGGCCGCCGAGCGGGGCGGACGGCGGCTGGTGGTCACCCTGCTCGGCGCGGAGGTCGTCGACAAACGGGGCTGGGAGCAGGGGGCGGCCCTGCTGGACTGGGGGTTCGGGGTGCCCCGGGGTGCGGCCGTGGGTCGACTGGTCAACCCGGGTGAGCTGACGGCGGGCCCGTCCGGGACCGCCGTCCCCCCGCCCCCGCTGGCCGCCGCCGGTGGTCCGGGCCGGCTCGACCCGCCCGGTCACCCCTGGTCACGTCCGCTGGTCGCGGTCTCCCTGGCCGCCGTCGTGGCCGGGCTCGCCGGGCTGCTGCTCGCCCTGCGCCACCGACCACACGACGTCCGCCGACGGCGGTGAGACGCGGGGCGGAGCACCCCCGGTGGGTGCTGGCCCGGTTGCTGGTCGTCACGGTGCTGCTCGTGGCGGTGGGCTGCGACCGGCCACCGCAGCCCGCACCGCAGGCGGACGCCGCGACGCCCACCCCGACCGGACCACGTGCCCCCACCGACGTGGTGTTGCTGTCCGAGGTCGACCCGAGCATCGTCGTGGATATCCGCTACGCCGGCCCGCACAACTTCGTCGGCCGCCCGGTGGACGGCTACGACGAGCCGTTGTGCCTGCTCACCCGTACCGCCGCCGAGGCGTTGCGCCGGGTGCAGGACGCCGCCCGCGCCCAACGGCTGAGCCTGCGGGTGTACGACTGCTACCGGCCGCAGCGCGCCGCCGACGAGTTCGTCCGCTGGGCGAAGGACCCCGCAGCGCAGCAGACGAAGGCGGAGTTCTATCCCCGGGTGGCCAAGTCGAAGCTGTTCGCCGACGGCTACCTCGGCGCCCCCACCGCGCACAGCCGGGGCAGCACCCTCGACCTGACCCTGGAGCCCCGCCCGGCCCCGCCCCGCGCCTCGTACGCCCCGGGCCAGCCGCTGGTGGCCTGCACCGACCCGGCCGACCGACGGTTCGCCGACGGCAGCCTCGACATGGGCACCGGTTTCGACTGTTTCGACCCGCTGGCGCACACCGCCGACGCCCGGGTCACCGGGGCCGCCCGGACCCACCGGCAGCTGCTGGAACGCCTGATGACGCAGGAGGGTTTCGTCAACTACGACCGGGAGTGGTGGCACTACCGGTACGCCGACGAGCCCTACCCCGACACCTACTTCGACTTCCCGGTGGCCCGGGCGTCCCTGCCCCGCTGAGCGGCCCGGTCGCCGGCCCGGGACGGACGTCGCCGGGACGCCCACCACCGGCACCACCCGACGGTGTGATCCGCGCCCGCCGCGTCACCACGCCGGCCGGGTGACCAGCACCCGCACGTCCGGTCGGCACGAACTTCGGCGGGTCGGGCAGCCATCGGCCGCTAGGCTGCCCGACGGCTCCCGGCCGCCCGCCCGGGGCGGTCCCGTCCCGTGAAGGACCCGACATGACCACCGAACGGATCGGCCCGCCGCTGCTCGCCGGGGAGCGGGAGACGCTGCGTGCCTTCCTCGACTTCCACCGGGCCACCCTCGCCATGAAGTGCGAGGGCCTGACCGACGAGGAACTGCGCCAGCGGGCCGTGCCGTCGTCGCAGCTGACCCTGCTCGGCCTGTTGCGGCATCTCGCCGAGGTGGAGCGCGCCTGGTTCCGGCGGGTGATCGACGCGCAGGACGTGCCGCTGCTCTGGTCGGACACCGGCGACTACCAGCAGGCGTACGACCCGACCGGGTCCACCGGAGCGGAGGCGTTCGCGGCGTGGCAGCGGGAGGTGGCGCACTCCCGACGTATCGAGTTGGCGGCGTCCTCGCTCGACGTCACCGGCCACCAGGCACGCTGGGGTGAGGACGTGTCGCTGCGGCTGGTGATGCTGCACATGATGCACGAGTACGCCCGCCACAACGGCCACGCCGACCTGCTGCGGGAGGCGGTCGACGGCAGCGTGGGAGTCTGACCGCCCACCGTGGCGCCCCTGCGCCGTGCGGCCCGGTGGCGGTGCCGCCGTCGGTGGTGCCGCGCCCGTCGGCTCAGCTGACGGGGGGCCGGGTGCGCAGCGGCAGCCAGGCCAGCACGTCGCGGATCGTGGCGTCCCAGTACGGCCAGTCGTGGTCGCCGGGGGAGAAGTCCACGGTCACCGGCACGCCCCGGTCCCGGGCGGCGGCGACGAAGCGCTCGTTGTCGTCGTAGAGGAAGTCCTCGGTGCCGCAGGCGACGTAGAGCGGGGGAGTGTCGGGTCCGGCCCGGCCGACCAGCGCCACGGTGTCGTCGTCGGGGCCGGCGGTCGGGGCGTCACCCCAGACGGTGTGCCAGACGTCCGGGTCGAGCGGCCGGTCGGGGCTGTAGCGGCGGTGGGCGACGTTGAGCGCCCCCGACAGGCTGGCTGCGGCGGCGAAGCGTTCCGGCTGCCGCAGCGCCCACTTCACCGCCCCGTAGCCGCCCATCGACAGCCCGGCGACGAAGGTGTCCTCCCGGCGGTCGGAGAGCCGGAAGAACGACCGGCAGACCTCGGGCAGTTCCTCGGTGAGGAACGTCCAGTACCGGTTGCCGTGCGTCTCGTCGGTGTAGAAGCTGCGGCCGACCTGGGGCATCACCACGGCCAGACCCAGCGGGGCCACGTAACGTTCGATCGAGGTTTGGCGGGTCCAGGCGGTGTCGTCGTCGCTGAGCCCGTGCAGCAGGTAGAGCACCGGCGGGCCCGCGTCGGCCGGCCCCGTGGGCGTCGGCCGTGCCGGGTCGGGTTGCGGCAGGATCACCGTCATCGACGTGCTCATGCCCAGGGCCTCGGAGTCGAACTCGCACCGCATCAATGCCATGGCCATGGACCGTACCGCGTGCCGGCCCTGCCGGACACGACGTCGCCGCCGTCGGCCCTAGGCTGTCGCCATGCCCACCGAGGACGCCGTGATCGACCTCGACACCCCCGGGCGCGGGCCGGTCGACGCATCCACTCTCCGTGCAGACCGCCGACGGGCAGGTCCGGGAGGCGGCCTACCCGGTCGCCATCGTGGGCAGCGTCTGGCTCGACATCCTGTCCAGGATGTGCGAGCCCCGATAGCCGGCAGCTACCGATATCTGTTGCGGCCCGGGTGGGTGCGCGCCTAGGTTCGACGTCGACGCCACACCGACCAACCGGGGAGCACACCGTGTCGCCGTACCTCAGCACCGAGACCACGCGGTCCCAGCCGCGCGGCGGCGTGCTGTTGACAGCCGGCGAACGAGCCCGGGGTTGTCGGTGGCGATCGGGGTGGCGGCGCGGATAGCGCCAGCGCGACCTGCGCAGCCGCCCACCCCACCAGGGGAACGGGCGGCTTTTTCGATCCCCGACACCCGCCGAGGGGTGTAGCTCAACGGGTAGCGCACCGGATTCCACACCCGACGGTCGCAGGTGCGAATCCTGTCACCCCTGCTCCCAGGAACGAGGAGAACGATCATGGCATTCACCCCGCTGCCGGGCACGAAGGCGCCGGTACGGGTCTGGACCGACCCGTACGGCATCGAGCCGCAGGCGGCGCAGCAGTTGCGCAACATCGGCGCGCTGCCCTGGGTGCAGGGCGTCGCCGTGATGCCCGACGTGCACTACGGCAAGGGCGCCACCGTCGGCTCGGTGATCGCGATGCGGCAGGCCGTCTCGCCGGCCGCCGTCGGCGTGGACATCGGCTGCGGGATGAGCGCGGTCCGGACCTCGCTCACCGCCGCCGACCTGCCCGACAACCTGGCACCGCTGCGTAGCGCGATCGAGGCGGTGGTGCCGGTCGGCTTCGCCAAGCGGGACGACCCGGTCGACCCGCGCCGGGTCCGGGGCCTGGAGCAGCGTGGCTGGGACGACTTCTGGGGCCGGTTCTCGACCCTGGACCGGAAGGTGGCGCAGCTGGAGAGCCGGGCCCGGCACCAGCTCGGCACCCTCGGTGGGGGCAACCACTTCATCGAGGTCTGCGTCGAGCAGGACGGTCCGGACGCCGGGCAGGTCTGGTTGATGCTGCACTCCGGTTCCCGCAACATCGGTAAGGAGTTGGCCGAGCGGCACATCGGGGTGGCCCGTGCCCTGCCGCACAACGCCGACCTGCCCGACCGGGACCTGGCGGTGTTCCTCGCCGGCACCCCGGAGATGGACGCCTACCGGCGGGACCTGTGGTGGGCGCAGGAGTACGCGCGGCGCAACCGGGCGGTCATGCTGGCCCTGCTCTGCGGCGTGGTGCGGGACACGTTCCCGCAGGTCAGCTACGGGGAGCCGATCTCCTGCCACCACAACTACGTGGCCGAGGAGCACTACGACGGGGTGGACGTGCTGGTGACCCGCAAGGGGGCGATCCGGGCCGGCCGGGGGGACCTGGGCATCATCCCGGGGTCGATGGGCACCGGGTCGTACATCGTGCGGGGGCGGGGGAACGAGGACGCGTACTGCTCGGCGTCGCACGGGGCCGGGCGGCGGATGTCGCGGGGGCAGGCGAAGCGGACGTTCACCGTTGACGACCTGGCGGTGCAGACCGCCGGGGTGGAGTGCCGCAAGGACACCGGGGTGGTCGACGAGATCCCCGGCGCGTACAAGGACATCACCGAGGTGATGGCCCAGCAGGACGACCTGGTCGAGGTGGTGGCCCACCTCAAGCAGGTGGTGTGTGTGAAGGGTTAGACCGGCCGACGCCCCCGGGCGTCGGCCGTGAGCCCCGGTGGCGCAGCGGACAGCGCGCCGGTCTACGAAACCGGAGAGCCCAGGTTCGAATCCTGGTCGGGGCACGGTCTGCGGGGCCCGTCCGCGCCGCACGGTCTGCGGTGCACGGTCTGCGGTGCACGGGCCGGCGCTGCGCGGTCTGCGGTGCACGGGCCGGCGCTGCGCGGTCTGCGAGGGCTCAGCCCAGGTGCGTCATGCCCCCGGAGCCCAGGTCGTGGCGGCGTACCCTGATCAGCAGCAGGGTGCTGATCCCGGACAGCAGGATCAGCCCGGCACCCCAGGCGAAGGCGACGGTGTAGCCGTGCACCAACGCCCGGACCTGGGTGACCGGGTCCGGCACCCGGGTCGCCAGGTACGCGGTGACCGCGCTTGTGTACATGGTGTTGAGCAGGGCGGTGCCCAGTGACCCGCCGATCTGCTGGGTGGCGTTCAGGGTGGCGCTGGCCGCCCCGGCGTCGTGTTCCGGCACGCCGAAGAGGGCCAGGCTGGACAGGGGCACGAAGGTGAAGCCCAGGCCCAGGCCCATGACCACCTGCGCGGGCAGCAGGTGGGTGACGAAGGACGTGTCCACGTCGATCCGGGTGAGCAGCAGCATGCCGCCGGCGGCGAGGGCGGCCCCGGCCAGCATCAGCGGCTTCGCGCCGAGGCGGGGCAGCAGTTGGCTGGCCGCCCCGGCGGCGATCAGCACGCCCCCGGTGACCGGCAGCGACGCCAGGCCGGCCTCGACCGGGGTGTAGCGCAGCACCACCTGGAAATAGAAGGTCAGGAAGAGGAACGCGCCGAACAGGCCCGCGCCGATCAGGGTGGAGGCGAGGTAGGCGCCACCCCGGTTGCGGTCGAGCAGGATGCGCAGCGGCAGCAGCGGGTGGCGGGAGCGCCTCTCGATCACCACGAAGATCGCCAGCAGGACCACCCCCACGGCGATGAAACCGATGGTGGCGGGGGCGTCCCAACCGTCCTCGGCGGCCTTGGTGAAGCCGTAGACCAGGCTGACCAGCCCGGCGGTGACCGCGATGGCGCCGGGGACGTCGTACCGGGTGTCGCCGTGCGCCCGGCTCTCCGGCACCAGCGGGATCGTGGCGGCGAGGGCGACGGCGGCGATCGGGATGTTCACCAGCAGGCACCAGCGCCAGTCGGCGTACTCGGTGAGCACCCCGCCGAGGACCAGACCCACGGCCGCGCCGCCACCGGAGATGGCGCCGTAGACGGCGAACGCCTTGGCCCGCTCCGTCGTCTCGGTGAAGATCACCGTGAGCAGCGCCAACGCGGCGGGGGCGAGCAGCGCGCCGAAGACGCCCTGGAGGGCACGGGCGGCGAAGAGCAGGGTGCCGGTGGTGGCCAGGCCACCGATGGCGGAGGCGAGCGCAAAGCCCACCATGCCGGTGGCGAAGGTGCGCTTACGCCCCCAGAAGTCGGCGATCCGGCCGCCGAGCAGCAGCAGCCCGCCGAAGGTCAGGGTGTAGGCGGTGACGACCCACTGCCGGTCGGCGTCGGAGATGCCGAGTTCGGCCTGGGCCTGCGGGAGGGCGATGTTGACGATGGTGGCGTCGAGGACGACCATCAGCTGGGCGACGGCGATGACCGCCAGCACCAGCCAGCGTCGCGGGTGCGCCGCAGTCGACGCCCCGGCGTCGGATGCGCCCGGCCTGGCCGAGGAGGAACCGGGCATGACGCGCCTTCCGTGACGGTGGGAACCTGCCCGAGGTGGGGAAACCCGAGCCGATCTCGGCCTCACGTTATCGACGGGGTCGGTGACCCACAGCCGGATCTGGAGCCGGTCGCACTTTCGGGGCAACGACGCCGACGGCGCGGGGCCGGCCGGAGAACCTGGGTGCGGAGCCCCGGGCGGGCCCGGTGTGCCGGCGTCGGTGACTCAGGCGGCGGCGAGCCGGACGGGGATCCGGACCACGTGCTCCGGGACCCCGTCGCGCGGGGACACCTGGTAGACCTCGACCGCGCCGACGCCGTCCTCGGTCAGTCGGTAGCCGACGGTGCTCCGGTAGTCGCCGCGACAACCGGTGCCGCAGTCGGCCGTGGTGAAGCCGGTGCCGAGGATCCGCCCGGCGGCGTCGAGGATCCGCACGGTCACTGTCGCCTCGTACACGTCGGCGGTGCCGGCGACGGTGACCGGTGAGCTGACCCGCCGGCCGACGGTCGGCTCGGTGACCACGATCGGCGGCAGCAGGTCTGCCAGGTCCGCCCGGGTGAGCACCACGGCGTCGGCACCGGTGAAGACGACCCGGCGGACGGTGGGGAACTGGGTAAGCGTCCAGACCACCTGGGCGCGGCGCAGCCGCAGCAGCGGGGCGTCGGCGGCGGCGAAGGCGGTGGGCGTGACGACGGTCGCGGTGCCGCCGTCGATCCGGGTGACCGCCACCCCGGCCGGAACCCCGGTGCGCAGGCCGACGGCGGCCTCCTCGGCGGTGGGACCGGTCGCCAACTCGGCCAGTGCCAGCCGGGAGGTGGCGGGCGTCGCCGGGCGGGTCCGCCGGGTCGGCGTCAACGTCCCGTCCCTGGTGAACCACAGCTCGACGGTGACGGTCCCGGTCGGTTCCCCGCCGGTGGGGCCGGCCGGGGGCACCGGTGCCGGCCCGGTGTCGTCGGGAGCGGTCGGCCGGCCGGTCGGAGCCGACGGCAGGGGTGCGGCCGTGCCGGGGGCCGTGGCGGTGTGGGCCGGTGCGACGGCGGTGGGGCCGGCCCGAGGGTGCCGGACCGGGTGTCGGCACAGCTGCCGGTCAGCACCGCGAGCGCGGCGAACAGGACGACCGCCCGGCGGTGCCGGGGCCACCGCGCCCGGTGACGGTGACCCCGGCACCGCCCCCGCAGGTGACGGCCGTTCACGGGCCACCGTCGCCGGGTGGCCCGTGGTGCGGCAGCGTCAACCGGAACGTCGTGCCGACGCCGACGGTGCTGGTCACGGTGAGCTGCCCGCCCAGCAACCGGGCGTTCTCCCGGGCGATGGCCAGGCCCAGCCCGCTGCCCCGCCCCGACCGGGCCGGGTCGGCCTTGTAGAACCGGTCGAACAGGTGCGGCAGGTGCACCGGGTCGATGCCCGGCCCCTCGTCGGACACCTCGTACACCAGCTTCCCGCCGCTGGTCGAGGTGCTGGCGCGCAGCGTGCCCTCGCCGTGCGCGACGGCGTTGCCGACCAGGTTGGCCAGCACCCGTCGCAGCCGACGCGGGTCGGTCCGCACGGTGGCGGCGACCCCGTCGACGCGGACCCGGCCGGCCCAGCCGTGCCCGTCGACGAGGAGGCGCAGCAGGGCCAGCGCGTCCACCGACCGGACGGCCAACGGCTCGCCGCCGGCATCCAGGCGGGAGATCTCCATCAGCTCCTCGACCAGGGCCCGCAGCCGCACCACGTCCGAGGTCAGCAGCTCGGCGGCCCGCCGGGCGTCCCCGGGCAGCTCGTCGAGCTGGTCGGCCAGCAGCGAGGCCGCCGCCACCAGCGCGGTGACCGGGGTACGCAGCTCGTGCGCCACGTCGGCGGTGAACTGCCGCTCCCGGGCCTGGGCCTGGGACAGGTCGTCGATGGTCTCCTGGAGCGCCTGGGCCATCTCGTTGAACGCCGCCGCCCAGTCGCTGAACTCGTCGCGGCCCCGCACCGGCAGCCGGGTGGCGAGCATCCCCTCGGCGAGGGCCCGGGCGGCCCGGCTGGCCCGGCCCACCGGTTCCAGGGTGCGCCGGGCCAGGGTGTGGCCGACCAGCGCGGCGACGGTCACCACCGTCAACCAGCCGACCAGCAACGCGGTACGGAGTTGGGTCAGCTCCCCGACGACCTCGGTCTCGTCGGTGATCGCGTACAACTCGGCGGTGGCACCGGGAATCCGCCCGCCCACCACGAGCAGTTGTCGATGGTCACCGGCGGCGATCCGTTCGTAGCCGAGTTGACCGGCGGCGACGGCCGACCGCAGCGCGGGGCCGGGGGAGGGGGCGTACGACGGGTCGGAGGCGACGGTGTCGTCGGTCACCAGCAGCACGTGCCGGCCGGTGCCCTCGAAGCTGGCCAGCAGCTCGGCGCGGCGGGCCTCGGTCAGCGGCGTGAACTGGCCGGCCAGCACCAGTTGGTAGCGGGCGTCGGCGGCGGCGCGCTGCACGGAGGCGTCCAACCGGGCCTGCCGCAGCATCAGGTACGCCCCACCGGCCAGCGTCCCGGCGGAGACCCCGGCGACGAGCAGGAACGCCACGGTCAGCCGGCGGCGCAACCGTCCCGGCGGTACGGCGTCCCGGGCGGCCACGGTGTCCTCCCGTCACGCCGGGTCGAGCTTGTAGCCGACCCCGCGTACGGTGCGGACCAACCGGGGTGCGGCCGGGTCGTGGTCGACCTTGGCCCGCAGCCGTTGCACCGCGACGTCGACCAGCCGGGAGTCGCCGAGGTGGGAGTGCCGCCAGACCCGGTCCAGCAGCAGTTCCCGGGTGAACACCTGACCGGGCCGGCGGGCCAGCTCCAGCAGCAGGCGGAACTCGGTGGCGGTGAGGGTCAGCTCCCGACCGTCGCGGCGGGCCACGAACCGGCCCGGGTCGACCTCCAGCGGCCCTACCGTCAGGACGGGCTCGGTGGGCCCGGCGTCGCCCCGGCGCAGCGCCACCCGGACCCGTGCCACCAGCTCCGGCAGGTCGAAGGGTTTACGCAGGTAGTCGTCGGCCCCGCACTCCAGGCCGACCACCACGTCGATGGTGTCGGCGCGCGCGGTGAGCATCAGGATTGGCACCTGGCTGCTGCGCCGGATCTCCCGGCAGACCTGGAGGCCGTCGAGGCCGGGCAGCATCACGTCCAGGACGATCAGGTCGACGGGTTGGGCCCGCCAGGCGGCCAGCGCGGCCCGACCGTCGACGGCGGTGCTCACCCGGAACCCGGCCCGACGCAGCCCGAGGGCGGTGACCTCCCGGATGGAGGCATCGTCCTCGACCAGCAGCACCCGGCCGTCCATGACGTCCTCAGCGTAGTGCCGGGACGGCCGGTCCCGCCCCGGCGCAACGGTCGGTGCCGGGGGGCCGGTCGGTGCCGGCCTCCCGGCCCGGTGGTCGCTTGCCACGAGCGCTCACTCCTGCGGCTGGCGGGTGGTCACTCCTGCCACTGGTGGGCGACGTCCAGCACGATCCGGCTGTGCGTGCCGGGGCCGGCGAGCAGCAGCACCCGGAACGGCAACTGGGCCCGGACGCCCACGGCGAAGGTGCTGTAACCCTCGAAGGTGCCGCCGTAGACGACGTCGCGCAGGGTGCGGTAGCCGAGCACCGTCGCCACGTGGTCGCCGGCCCGGTACGGGTAGCCCACGGCCGGCTCCCGCAACTGCACCCGCAGCACCGCCCCGCCCGCCGTGTACGGCGACATCGCCAACCCCTGCCCCTCGGTGAACACCTCGCCGTAGCCGACCGAGTAACCGTCGGCGCTCCCGTCGAACTCGAAGACCAGCCGGTCGTAGCAGTCCTGTTGGCCGGTGCGGGTGGTCAGCAGTGGGGCCGGGTTCAGGTCGCCCCCGGTCTTCCCCGCGCTGCCCCAGGTGATCCCGCAGTAGGGTGCGGCGGTGGCACCGGCGCGGAGCCGGCCGGCGGCGGTCGCCGTGCCGACGGTGGTGAGCAGCACGGCCAGCACGGCCGTGACCGCCATCAGGGTCCTGGTGGTACGCATGGTGTCCTCCCGGTCGACGGTGTCCGGCCACGGTGGCCGGTCGAGGTCGACGGTGCGCCGCCCGTGCCACAGCGCCCGCACCGTGACGTAACAGCGGGGCAACAACCGTGACAGGCTCCCTGTCGCGATTTCTAGCCGAGGTCGTGTACCTCCAGCCCTCGCATGATCAGCATCTGCATCGAGCCGAACCCGTGGAGATCCGCGTCGGATGACAGGTTCGCCACCTCGCGCAGCACCGGTTCGACGTCGATGGCGCACTCGCGGGCTCGGTTGCACAGCGACCAGATCGCCATCAGCTCGTCGCGCGGATCGGCACCCTGATCCATCGCGGAGACATGGACGAGTCGTCGGCGGAACTCTCCGACCGAATTCCACGCCACCGGTAGGTGGGCGGCCCAGCGGAAGGAGGGGTAGGCCCGAAAGATGTCTCGGACCTCCGCACGGGCCGGCGCTCCGCCGGTTTCGTACGCCTCCAACAGCGCATCGAGCGCGGCGGACGCCTCGGCCACCACCCCGGCTTCTTCCAGCGGCGGCGGCGCTTGCCGGAGCTCGGCCATCCAGTTCGGATCGTTGAGGTCGACCGGGCGCTCGGCGATGTACCGCAACAGATCGTCGATCACGGCGACATCCGCACGGACCACGGCAAGATTCATGCCGTCATTGTGCTGCCCCACAGGAGATCCATGGCTGGTCCGGCGACCAGGTGCACAGGTCAGGGCCGGGTCAAGCCGATGGTGGCGGCGAGGCGGGTGACGTCGGCCGGGGTGGGGCCGGCGCGGAGCACGGCGGTCAGGGCGGCCCGGGCGGCTGGGCGGGTGCGGACTTCGGCGGGGGCGATGTGGTCGGCGGTGACCAGGGCCCGCCCGGCAGCGTCGTGGTCACCGAGGTCGAGGTGGGCCCGGGTGATGTCGATGAGGTGGGCGGCGCGGTGTTCGGCGGGGAGCCGCCGCCAACCCTCCTGGTCGGTGGCCCGGCGGTGCAGGGCGACGGCCCGATGGTGGTCGCCGAGGCGGGTCGCGGTCAGGGCACGGGCGAGGTCGACGCTGGTGGGGCCGAACGTCACGCCGTCCTGGTCGTACCGTTCGTGGTCGGCGGCGAGGTGGGCGGCGCGTTCGGTCAGGTCGTGGGCGGTGACGGCGTCGCCGTGACCGGCGGCGGCGAGGGCGGCCTCGACGAGCAGCGTCCCGGTCAGGGCCGCCGCCGGCGGGTGGCCGTGCGTCACCGCCGGGTCGAGTTGGCGTACGGCGGTGAGCGCGGCGTTCGTGGCAAGCCGGCCCCGCCGCAGCGCGCGGAGCGCCTGCGCGAGCGACACCGCCGCGAGCCCGATCCGCATCGGGTCACCGCGTGTAGCGGCCATCATGGCCCGGTCGGCGGCCAGCCAGGCCAGGTGCGCGTCGCCGAGCTTGACCAGTGTCTGGGCGGTGAGCCGATAGACCCGCACCAGCAGAGCGAGCACGGGCGGGTCCACCAGGCTGACGTGGCAGGCGTGGCGGCTGTCGACGAGGAGGTCGGGCAGCATCCGCAACACCTGGGGGTGCTGCCCGTTGCGGTACGCCGTCCACGCGTAGCCCGCCTGGTCGTCGAGCTGCCGTACCGCCGCCCCGACCGGGGCGGACGCCGGGGCGTCGTGCCGGGCGAGGGCGGCCCGGATCCGTTCCACGGCGGCACCGACGTCGGTGACCGGTGCCGGCGGGTGCCGACCGGTGAGCAGGAGCTGCGGCGCGACGCCGAGCGCCCCGGCCACCGTCTCGATGACGGAGAGCCGATCGAGGGTACGCACACCCCGTTCGACCTTGTCGACCCAGCTCTTCGACTTGCCGATCCGGTCGGCGAAGACCTGCTGGCTCATGCCCCGGCGGGCCCGTAACTCGGCCATCCTCCGTCCGATCGGCGGCTCGCTGCCGGTGCGCTGCCGGCCGGGGCCGGTCACCTGTCGTGCCCCGGCACCGGCAGGGCGTGGGTGGACTCGCCGCAGCGGGGACACCACCGGGACTTGACCCGGAAGGCGAGCAACCCGAGCAGGAAGCCCGGCACCAACCCCCCGAACAGGACCGACAGCACATTGGAGATCACGAGCGCCCCCGCTCTCCGGCCCCGGCGGCGGGACTGTCTGCCCGGGTGTGGTGATGGGACCAGGGGGTTACGACAGCATCGTGCTGCATGGGGCCGCTCCTACGTGGGGTCGATTCCGTGGCCCCTACCCCGTCCGTGCTCGACAAGGAGCCGGTCGGTGCAGGGACCTTCCCTCGCAGGAAGGATGGCAGATTGTCCGCCGACAATCAACGTGTCTTCTGTCTATTGGGGCTACTTGTCGGCGGGGAGCTCGTATACCAGCTCGTACATCTCGGCATCGAGCACCATGAGGGACACCTCGACGCAGCGATCGTCCGCGTAGGCATACCTGGTGATCTCGAAGACCAGGCTGCCTTCTCGGCGCAGGCTCAGCCCCTCTCGCCCGTCAACCCCGTTGATCTCCTCGGGAGTCGGTGCACGGCTGATGACCCGCTCCACGAATCTCGTCGGTCGGAAGCCCTGCTCGGCGAGCCGGGCGAACGTGCCGCCGGGTCCGGTGTCCGTGTGTTCGATCCGCGTGCCACGGGTCAGATCCGTCGGTAGATAGGCGGTGGCGAGCTGGACTGAACGCCGGTCCCGGACGTAACGGCGATACCTCGACAGCACGACGTCGCCACGCGGCACCCCGAGGGCATCGGAAACCTCTGCCGGTGGTACGACATCGCCGACTGTGACGTCGACGGCCTTCGGTGGGTTCGCCGAGTCGTGTGCCTGGATCGACAGCCCGCGTCCCCACCGATCTGGCGAGAGCCTGCCCGGCGAGGTGCGCGGGATGCGGCTGGCCCGCACGAAGCTGCCGGAGCCCCGGCGCGACTCGATCAAGCCCTCAGCTCGCAGGCGATCGATGGCCTTCTCCGCAACGCCGCGTGCTACGGCCTCGTCGGGGTTCGCGGCGAACTCGCGAATGGTGGGAAGCTTCGCGCCGGCTTCGTAGCCCTTCATCCCTTCCTTGATCCTGCGCCTGAGCTCGGCAGCGAAGCTGTCGGCGCTGTGCTTCCGGCCGTGGCCGCTCGCGTCGTTCATCGGATTCTCCAACTGTCGTCTGACAGAAGGCTACTTGCGGGACGGTTCAGGTATCCGACCAACCCAATGGTCGGCCGCCAGAGATTTAACCTGGGTCGCATGGACTGTCATAAGACAATATCGATTACTTAACGTGTCTTTTTCGGTGCTTTCTGTCTAACGCTCCAACGCCACTCAGCCGAGGTGTCGAGGTCAAGCCCTTCGGCTCGACCTCGATCGCCCGGCGTCGGCTAATGCTGGACTACCTAAACCACGAACGTCGTCACCGCAGTGAGTACGGCCGCGATCGACAGCAGGAGAGTCTGTGTTTCCCTCAGTCGCACGACGGCGTGGGGCCGCCATGACGGGTAACCTCGGTTGATCCCTCCGCCTCCTTGGTGCGGTCATTGACAAGCTCCTACTGCTCATGCTTGGGCTGCCTCCCAGGCTTCTACCTACTACTCCGACAAAGACTTCTCGGAGTCACAGTGAAGTAGCTGTCCGCGATGGCGGCAAGGCGTGCCGCCCGGAATGAGTCCCCCTGAATGCCATATTCGACAGCACTGCAAGCCGTTCAACAGCTCAAACAACGGCTGGTCGCGGTCGGCATAAGCTGCACCGCCCCGGACCGGAAGTGGTTGGCCTACTCCACCACCACCGGCATAGCCACCAGGCACCAGGTGCTTCGTTCGGCTACGTAGGCGGCGTCACAGGTGTCGGGTCATTGTCCGCGTTGATGCTCCCCGGGCGTCGAGGCCGTGAGTCTCCTCACCGACCGGATCGTTATACCCGTAGTGTCCGAATGGTGCAGCTCGCCGTGCCCCGTAGGAGGTCCGACCGTGCACTGTCGTCTGACTACGCTGCTCGTTGCGCCGCTGCTCGCCGCGCTCGCCGCCTGCGGCACCGTCGCCGCGCAGGCCGCGCCGCAGCCGCCGCCCTCGTCGCCCGTGCCGGGGCAGTCGTACTGGCCAGGTCAGGAGGCGCTGATGGACGCTGGCGCTCGGGTGGGTGAGGTCGCCCCGGGCCGGTGGCCGGCCGCGTACGCCGGCGTGGCCGTGGACATGCCGGGCGGGCGCCTGCTGGTCTACCGCGTGCCGACCGCCGGTATGGACGCGGCGGTACGCGCCCTGGTGCCGGCGGTGCTGGTCGACTTCGTCGATGCCACGTACTCGGCGGCGAATCTTGAGGAATGGGCCGCCAAGGTTCGGGACGACCAGGCGTTCTGGCAGCAGCGTGGGGTGACGGTGCACAGTGTCGGCACCGATTTCGGCAGGTGCGTGACGGTGGGCCTGGCTGACCCGCAACGCGACGGCGGGAAGGTGCTCGCCCGCTACTCCAAGGCGGCGCTGTGCGTGGAGCAGGGGCACGCCTCAGAGCTGGCGACGGCGAACTGAGCCAGCGTCGAATCCATCGCCGACCACTCGTTCCGGACCGGCGCTGATCGGGATGATGCTCGCCGCCATGGAAGGTGCCGACCCGGCCCGGGTGTCGATGCTGTGCGTCCTGCACGACACCCAGGAAACCCGGATCACCGACATCCCGCACATCGCCAGGCGCTATCTCGCCGCCGCACCCAACGCCACGGTCACCGCCGACCAGGTCGCTGCCTGCCCGCCGGCCGTCGCGGACCTCGTCAACGCCGCCGTCGCCGAGTACGAAGCGGGCGAGACACCTGAGGCCATCGTCGCCCGCGACGCCGACAAGCTGGAATGCCTCGTTCAGGCGGTCGAATACCGCCACCAGGGCATCGGCGACGTCCAACGCTGGATCGACAGCTCACGCGCGGCACTGAGGACCGCCGGCGCGCACCGCCTGGCCGACGCCGCCCTCAGCGGTCAACCCCTCGGCTGGCTCACCCCGCCCCCGGTGTAGCCCCCAGGCGTCAGCTGCGGGACGTGGTCTCGCAACACGTGCTTTCGTCGTCGGCTGCGGGCGGGGTCTGCGCGGAGGTGCCGTACTGGTCGGAGTCGCCCTTGACCACGTACACCTCCCAGCGCTCGTCGCCGGGGCCGCGAACCCAGACCTTGTCCTGGAGGGCATAGCAGCAGGAGGTGTCGTTCTCGGTCAGGGTGATCAGCCCGGCCTCGGTGAGTCGGTCGGTGGCGGAGGTGACCTGCGCGCCGTCGAACACCTCGACCCCGAGGTGGTCGATCGCGGTGGCCTGGTCTGGGGTGCCTTCGAGCAGGACCAGCTTCAGCGGCGGCTCCTCGATGGCGAAGTTGGCGTAGCCGGGCCGCCGCTTGGCCGGCTCGGTGCCGAACAGCTTCGAGTAGAACGCGATCGACCCTTCCAGGTCGGAGACGCGCAGGGCGAGCTGGACGCGGGACATCCCACACCTCCGGTTGTTTAGATAACTATCTAGGCAGAGGATTGCACTCTGGTTTGATGCTTGTCAAACTAGACGGGTGTCGAGACAACAACTGCCGGTCCTCGCCGACCCGTCGGCCTGCTGCGCGCCGATGGTCACCGAGGCCCTGACGGAAGACGCCGCCGCCGGTCTGGCACGCGGCTTCAAGGCCCTCGGTGATCCGGTACGACTGCGGCTGCTGTCCCTGATCGCCGCGCGGGCCGGCGGCGAGGTGTGCGTGTGCGAGCTGACCGACGCGTTCACCCTGACCGGCCCGACGATCTCCCACCACCTGAAGGTGCTGCGCGAGGCCGGGCTGATCGACTGCCAGCGCCGGGGCACCTGGGTCTACTACTGGATCGTTCCGGCCCGCCTCGCCGTCCTGTCCCAGCTCCTGGACGTCTCGGCTGCCGTTGCGTCGACCGGGCCGACCCGGTGACGCCCGACCCGCCGCACGCCGTGCTGCGTCGGGCGTCGGCGGAACTGGTCGGCACCGGCCTGCTCGTCACCGCCGTGGTCGGCTCCGGGATCGCCGCCACCCGCCTGTCGCCGGGCGATGTGGGGCTGCAACTGCTGGAGAACAGCATCGCCACCGCGTTCGCCCTCGGCGCGCTGATCCTCATCTTCGGCCCGGTGTCCGGTGCCCACCTCAACCCCGTCGTGTCGCTCGCCGACTGGTGGCAGGCCCGCCGTACGGGAGCGGGTCTGTCGACCCGTGATCTCGGCGCGTACGTCGTGGCGCAGGTGCTCGGTGCGATCGGCGGCACGGTGCTGGCACACCTGATGTTCGGGTTGCCCGCCGTCACGATCTCCACCCGCCAGCGGGACGGGGGCGGACTGTGGCTGGCCGAGGTCGTCGCGACCGCCGGGCTCCTCCTGCTGATCGCCGCCCTCACCCGTGCCCGCCGGACCGCGGTCGCTCCGGCGGCGGTCGGGGCGTGGATCGGTGGCGCCTACTGGTTCACCGCCTCCACCTCGTTCGCCAACCCGGCCGTCACGATCGGCCGCATGTTCACCGACACCTTCGCCGGCATCGCCCCCACCTCGGCGGCCGGGTTCGTCGCCGCACAGCTCGCCGCCGTCGGGATCGCGGTCGCCGCGATCACCTGGTGGTATCCGACGGTTCGACAGCCGGACGGCGTGGCGGTCGAGCTGGCACCGGCGCAGCCGGAACGGGCCGCCTCATGACCGGCGTCCGGCCGCCCCGCCCCGATCTCGTGCCGATGACCGACGAGCACGCCCCGGCGGTGCTCGACATCTACCGGCACGGGATCGCCACCGGCGACGCCACCTTCGAGACCGAACCACCCACCTGGGCCCGGTTCACCGGCACCCGCCTGCCCGAACACCGCTGGGTCGCCGTCGACCACCCGGCTGCCGACCGCGTACTCGGCTGGGTCGCGTGCACCCCGGTGTCCGACCGGTGCGTGTACGCCGGGGTCGTCGAGCACTCCGTCTACGTCCACCCCGACGCCCGAGGACGAGGCGTCGGCCGGCTCCTGCTCCACCGACTCATCGACTCCACCGAACAGGCCGGCATCTGGACCATCCAGTCCGGGGTCTTCCCCGAGAACACCGCCAGCCTCGCCCTGCACCACGCCTGCGGCTTCCGCACCATCGGCGTACGCGAACGCCTCGGCCGCCACCACGACCGATGGCGCGACGTCATCCTCATCGAACGCCGCAGCCCCACCATCACCTAGCCACGTCAGCACCGGAAGAGGTCCACCACCCATGAGCACCCCCGCCCGGCCCACCACGCCATCGGTGCTGTTCGTCTGCGTCCACAACGCCGGCCGCTCCCAGATGGCCGCCGGCTGGCTGCGCCACCTCGCCGGGAACACCGTCGAGGTCCGCTCCGCCGGCTCCGAACCCGCCGAACACGTCAACCCCGTCGCGGTCGACGCCATGCGTGAGGTCGGCATCGACATCACCGCCGAAGAGCCGAAGATCCTCGACTGGGACACCGCCGAGGCCAGCGACGTGATCATCACGATGGGCTGCGGCGACGCCTGTCCCGTCTTCCCCGGCAAACGCTACGAGGACTGGAAACTCACTGACCCCGCCGGCCAGCCGCTGTCCGTCGTCCGCGAGGTCCGCGACGAGATCCGCCAGTACGTCGCCCGGCTCCTCGACGACCTGACCCCGGACGCCAGGATCGAGGCCTGACCGGACACCGGTGGCTCCCGCGTCACGAGCGCAGTGGAGGCTCCCGCCGACAGGCCTGGTGACCGACCTCGTTCGAAGGCCCTAAATGGTTTGCCGGTGGTCGGCGGGCGCTGGGATGCTGCGGCCGACCGGGAGCGGGGGAGGGGGCCAGCATGCCGTCGGAGTCCGAGCCGGAGGTCCGTACCGTGGCCGGTGTGCTGCGCGGCTGCCGGGAGGCGGGCCGCGCGGTGTTCCGGGGCATCCGGTACGCCGAGCCGCCCGTCGGTGCCCACCGGTTCGCCGCGCCGCAACCGGTATCCCGCTGGGAGGGCGTACGCCCGGCGCTCGCCTTCGGTCCGCCGCCTCCGCAGCCCGACGCGTTCGGGACGTCCCCGCAGGGCACCGGCGACGACTGGCTGACGCTCAACGTGTGGACGCCGGAGCCGGACCCGGCGGCGGGGTTGCCGGTCCTGGTGTGGATTCCCGGTGGCGGTTACCTCGTCGGCTGTTCCGGCCTCCCGGAGTACGACGGCGGGCACCTGGCCGGCGGCGGGACCGTCGTGGTGACGCTCAACTACCGCCTCGGTTTCGAGGGTTTCGGGCAGCTCGACGGGGTCCCGGCCAACCGGGGGCTGCTCGACCAGGTGGCGGCCCTGGAGTGGGTGCGGGACAACATCCGCGCCTTCGGTGGCGACCCGGGACGGGTGACGGTCTTCGGGCAGTCGGCCGGCGGCGGTTCGGTCGCCGCGCTGCTGGCCATGCCGCGCGCCGCCGGGCTGTTGCGGCGGGCGGTCGCGCAGAGCGTCCCGGGGACGTTCCTCTCGCCCGAGCTGGCCGCCGACGTCACCGCCGCCTGCGCCGCCGAGCTGGGGGTACGACCGACCCTGGCCGACCTGTCGACGGTGGCTGCGGACCGGCTGCCGGCGGTGGGCGAGGCGATCTCGGCCGGGATCGTCAGGTGGCGGGAACGGTGGGGTCAGATCACCCACCGGCCGATCCCGTTCGCGCCGGTCGTCGACGGTGACGTGCTGCCGGCGACCCCGTGGCGGGCGCTGGCCGACGGTGCCGCCCGCGACGTCGACCTGCTCGTCGGGCACACCCGCGACGAGCACCGCCTGTTCAGCCTGCTCGACGGCGTGCTCGGCCAGGTCACGCCCGAGCAGACCGGGACCGCGCTGCGGATGCTGGCCCCGGGCCCGGACGGTGCCCGCCGCTACCGGGAGGCGTTCCCGGCCGCGACCGACGAGCAGCTGTACGAGCTGGTCAACGCGGACTGGCTGTTCCGGATGCCGAGCCTGCACCTGGCCGAGGCGCAGGTCGCCGGTGGCGGCCGGGCCCACCTCTACGAGCTGACCTGGCCGGCGTCGGGCCTGGGCGGCGCCCTCGGTGCCTGTCACGGCCTGGACGTGCCGCTGGTCTTCGGCAACCTGACCAGCGGGCAGCCCGCGATGCTGATCGGTGATCCGCCTCCGCCGGCGGCGCACGAGCTGTCCAGGCAGTTCCGCCGGGCGTGGACGGCGTTCGCCGCGACCGGCGACCCCGGTTGGCCGCCGTACGACGCCGGTCGCCGTACCCGGATCTTCGACGAGCGGCCGACGGTCGTGGCGTACCCGGAGGAGACGTCACGGCTGCTGTGGCGGGACCACACCTTCGCCGCGCTCCCCCTGCTGGCCTGACCGCGTCCCGGCGGCGGAACCCGCTGACTTCCCGGCGGCGACACCACCGGTGGCGGTACGGGTGAACCGGCCGGCCAGCAGCGCGAACGCGTCGGTGAGCGGCGGCGGGCCGACGACGGTGATCTCGGCGTCGTAGCGGGCGACGGCGGCGGCGAGGCTCACCCAGGACCACGACCCGAGGGTGAGCCGGCACCGGTCGGGGGTGACCTCCTCGACGAGACCGTCGCGGGTGTACCGGGCGACGGTCGCCGCGGGCAGGTCGAGCAGCACGGTGCCCCGGCAGGGCCAGTCCGCCGACCCGCCGGCCGACCCCCGGAAGACCCCGGTGAGATAGGTGGCGACGTTCCCGCCGGGCAGCGGTCGGGGGGTGAAGCGCGGCCCGTGGGGTGGGCGCGGGGTGATCCGGTCGATGCGGAAGGTCCGCCAGCCGGCCCGGTCGAGGTCCCAGGCGACGAGGTACCACCGGCCGCCCCAGGTGACGACGTGGTGCGGTTCGGCGTGCCGGGCCGGGCGCTCGGTGCTGTCGGGCCCGTAGTCGAAGCGCAGGATCTCGCGGGTCTGCACGGCGGCACTGAGCGCCAGCAGCACCCCGCCGTCGACCGGCGGGGTCGGCGTGGTGGCGGGTCGTGCGACGGCGGTCACGCTGAGTGCCCCGACCCGCTGCCGCAGCCGGGTCGGCAGCACCTGTCGTACGGTCTGCAGCGCCCGCGCGGCGGCGTCCGCGAGTGCGCCGTCCGCGCCGGTCGCCGCGACCTGGAGCGCGACGGTGAGGGCGACGGCCTGCTCGTCGTCGAACAGCAGCGGGGGCAGCTCGGTGCCGGCGTCGAGCCGGTAACCACCGTCGGGCCCCTTGACGGCGGCGACAGGGTAGCCGAGTTCCCGCAGCCGGTCGACGTCGCGGCGCACGGTGCGCAGGCTGATGCCCAGGCGTTCGGCCAGCACCCCGCCGGGCCAGTCCCGACGGCTCTGCAACAGCGACAGCAGGGCGAGCAGGCGGGCGGACGTGGTCGGCATGAGTGGAGATTCTGCCCGCAGTAGGTGCCACAACCTGTCACCTACTGCTGAGAATCTTGCTCCTGACCAGCCCACTTCCGGGCGTCGAGCACCATCAGCAAGGAGTCGACCATGGCCATCTCCGCCACCACACACCTCAACTTCCGGGGTGACGCCCGCGCGGCGCTGGAGTTCTACCAGGCCGTCTTCGGTGGCCGCAGCACCGTCGTCAGCTACGGCGACCTGGGGATGCCGAAGGACCTGCCGGACGCCGACAGGGTCGTCTTCGGCCAGGTCACCGCCGACAACGGCTTCGCCATCATGGCCTACGACGTGCCCGCCGGCGCCCCCGCCGCAGCCGCGCCGACCACCACCACCCGCAAGAACGGCACGACGCTGACCGGAGAGCGGTTCTTCGTCGCCGTCCGGGGGGACGACGCCGACGAGGTCGGCGCGCTCTGGCACCGGCTCGCCGAGGGCGCCGACCTGATCGAGGAGTACGGCCCGTCGCCGTGGGCCCCCGGTTTCGGCATGCTCACCGACCGGTTCGGCGTCACCTGGGTCCTCGACGTCGCCACCCCGTACGCCGGCTGACCGCCCTGATCCGGTCCGGGTCGGCGACGTCGCCGACCCGGACCGGTCGGTCACTCGGTGCGCAGCCCGTCGGCGCGGGTGAGCCGCCACAGCAGCGGCATGCTCAGCCCGCTGATCGCCAGGACGGCCAGCGCGCCGAGACCGACGGCGAAGCCCACCACCGGCCAGGCGACCGTGACGGGGGCCTGCACCATCCGCAGCAGGGCCGCGCCGAGGCCGAGCCCGAACCCGACCGCCAGCACCAGCCCGACCCCGACCGGCAGGGCGGTCTGCCACAGCACCGACCAGCCGAGGGTGCTGCGTCGGGTGCCCACCGCCACCAGCATCGCCAGCAGCCGGCGGCGTTCCCGGAGCTGCTCCAGCGTGCCGACGAGCATGCTGGTGGCGATCAGCACCAGCGTGACGACCGTGCCGATGGCCAGGCCGCGCTGGATGTCGGCGAACCGGGGCGACACGATGGTCGAGGACAGCACGGACACGGGCGTGGTCAGGTCGATCGCGGCGGCGGCGTTGCGGACGTGTTCGACCGCGTCGGGGGCGGCCGGGTCGAGCTTGAGGTAGACGGTCGACCGCAGCGGGCCGAGGTCCCGCGAGCCGACCGCACCGGGAGTGACCAGCACCGCGTTCTGCAACCAGCCCGCCGGGTCGGGCCGGGCCTGCGCGGTGCGCGCCGTCGTGGGCACCCGCCACCGGGGTCCGTCCTCGATGGTCAGGACCGCGCCGGTGGGGACGACCATCGGGTCACCCGGATCGGACGCCAGGAAGGTGTCCCCGTCCACGCACCGGTCGAGGCGGGCGAACTCGGCCAGCGCGGCGCAGTCGCCGACCCGGATGTCCAGCAGTGGGCCGTCCGGAGAGTCGGTGGTGGCCACGGTGCTGAGGGTGCCGGTCGCGGCGGTCACCCCCTCGGCCCCGCCGAGCCGCCGCAGCACCCTGGCCAGGTCGGGCTGGTCGTGGAACTGCACCTGCACCTGCGCCCGGGTGGTGTCCTGCCCGCTGGCGGTGGTGAAGTCACCGGCGATCCCGGCGAAGAGCATCTGCAGGCCGATGGTGCCGGCGACGGCCACGGCGATGCCGTTGACCAGCCGGGCGGAGGTGGCGCTGTCCAGCTGCACCCGGCGGACCGCCAGCTGCCAGGACACCGGGCCGCCGCGCAGCCGTCGGACCAGCAGGTCGGTCAGCCAGGGCAGCACGGTGACCGTGCCGGTCAGCAGCAGCACCGCGCCGGCCGGCACCACCCAGCGGGTGACCCCGCCGTCGCCCTCGCGCAGACCGGCCACGGGCAGGAGCATGGCCAGGCCGGCGGCGGGCAGCAGCAGCCGCCACCAGAGCCGACGGCGGACCGGGGTGCTGCGCCGGGCCACGCCGAGCGGCTCGACCACGACCGCGCGCAGCGCCAGCATCGCCACCAGCACGGCCAGCGCCGGCACGGCCAGCACGACGGCCAGCAGCAGCGCGGTGGGGGGCCGGATGTCGGAGGCGTACACGCTGATGTCGTAGAGGGTGACCAGCGGGACGAGCTGGCGGCCGGCGAGCAGCAGCCCGATGCCGACGACGACCCCGAGCAGGGCACCGGCGGCGGCCTCCCCGGCGGCGATCCGCCGGACCATGGTGGTGTCCGCGCCGACCAGCCGCAGCGCGGCGAGCCGCCGGTCGCGTCGTTCACCGCCGTAGCGCACGGCGGAGCCGAGGAACACCGCGATGGGCAGCAGCAGCACCACGAAGATGACCGCCACCAGCAGCATCAGCACCGGACCGAGACCCTCACCGGGCAGCCCGCCGCCGAACCTGTCCAGCCGGGTCGCCCCCTGCGCGTCGGAGATCCGGTCGTCGCCCCGGTAGTAGGCCAGCTCGTTGGGGCCGGCGAGGCCCTCGTCGGCGATGGTCCCGCTGACCCTCGCGCCGCCCAGCCGGGGGGCGAACAGCGGGCCGTCGGGGGAGTCGAGCAGCCGGCGCAGGGCGGGGGAGACGACCACCTCGCCGGACGCGGGCAGCGCGGTCAGCCCTGGCGGGACGGGCGCGGCCGGTCCCTCCGGCCGCAGCAGCCGGCCCCGGACCGGCCGGCCCCGGAACTCGGCGTCCACCGGGTGGACCAGCAGGGTGCCGGGGCCGGCCGCGACCTGCTTGCCCAGCCGCAGGTCGTCGCGGGCGTCGCCGCGCGCCTGCCGGGCGTCGAGCGCCCCGGGCACGGCGGTGGCCAGCAACAGCATGGCCACCCCGATCCCGACGCCGACGGCGGTGAGCAGCGCCCGGGTCCAACCCTCCCGGCCGCCGGTGACGGCCATCCGGGCACCCATCGCCAGGTCCGCGAGCGCGCCCCGACCGGTCACGCCGCCACCTCCAGGTTGCGGGTCCGCCCGTCGCGCACCACGATCTCCCGGTCGGAGTACGCGGCCACCCGTGCCTCGTGGGTGACCAGGACCACCGCCGCCCCGCTGTCCCGGGCGGCCTCGGTGAGCAGCCGCATGACCCGTTCGCCGTTGAGTGAGTCCAGCGCTCCGGTCGGCTCGTCGGCGAAGATCACCCGGGGGCGGGTGACCAGCGCGCGGGCCACGGCGACGCGTTGCCCCTGGCCGCCGGAGACCTCGCCGGGGCGCTTGCCGGCCACGTCGGTGACCTCCAGCCGTTCCAGCCACTGCCCGGCCCGCTGCTCGGCCGCACGCCGGGGGACCCGGGCCAGCCGCAGCGGCAGCGCGACGTTCTCCAGGCAGGTCAGCTCGGGCACCAGCTGGCCGAACTGGAAGACGAACCCGAAGGCCTCCCGGCGCAGGGCGCTGCGCCGGGCGTCACTCATCGTCACCAGGTCCTGGCCGTCGAAGACGACCCGGCCCCGGTCGGGGCGGACGATCCCGGCCAGGCAGTGCAGCAGGGTGGACTTGCCGGAGCCGGAGGACCCGAGCACCGCGACCACCTCGCCCTCGTCGATGCGCAGCCCGGCGTCGACCAGTGCGGCCGTCTCGCCGAAGCTGCGGTGCAGGCCTTCGGCGACCAGCAGCGGGGCGCTCATGCGCGCACCCGCGCGGCCAGGTCGTCGAGGCGGGCGGTGGTCAGTTCCAGCCAGCGCAAGTCGGCCTCCAGGTGGAAGAGCGCGTGATCACAGATCAACTGTTCGGCGAGATCGCCGCCGCGCTTGCGCCGGGTCAGCTCCCGCATCAGCCGCAGGTGCTCGGCGCGCTGCACGTCGAGTAGTTCGGCGGCCTCGCGGCCGGTGAGCAGGGCGAGCACCACCTTGGTGTAGAGGATGCTCTGCAGATAGGGCTCGGGCTGTTCCGGGCGGGCCAGCCACTGCGCCACGTCGGCGACGCCGGCCTCGGTGATGGCGTACCGCTTGCGGTCGGGGCCCTCGCCGGGCTCGACCGCCTCCACCTCGACCAAGCCGCCGCGCAGCAGCCGGGACAGGGTCGCGTAGACCTGGCCGTAGGCGACCGGGCGGGAGTGGCCGAAGTGTTCGTCGTAGCGCCGTTTGATGTCGTAGCCGTGCCGGGGGGTCGCCTCCAGCAGGCCGAGGAAGGTCTGGCCGATGGACATGCCGGCGACTATACACACCGCGTATACGCGCGTTGTCTACACCCAGCGCCGACGTGGTTGCGACCGGCTCCCGGTGACCCCCGCGGTGTCGCCCGCGAATGTGACACCGTCCGACGGATTGACCCGCAGATTGATACATGTCAGTGTTTGCTTCCCCGGCGTTTCCGCCGCGATCCCACCCCCGGATCGCGGGTCGCCCGTCCACCCCCGGTCACATCCGACAGACGGGACGGTGACGCCCGGGCGGATGCCCCGCCGACCCCCATGAGGAGCACGCATGAAGCGCAGAACCCTGGCGATCGCCGCCGTCACCGCGGTGACGCTCGCCCTGGCCGCGCCACCGGCCACGGCCGCCCCGACCGCCCGGCCGGCCACCGCCGCGCCGGCCGTCGCCGCGCTCGCCGCGCCGGACGTCCAGGTCGCCAACGTCCAGGCGCACCTGGCCCAGTTCCAGAGCATCGCCACCAGCAACGGCGGCAACCGGCGGGCCGGCTCGGCCGGCTACACCGCCTCGGTCGCCTACGTGAAGTCCAAGCTCCAGGCCGCCGGCTACACGGTCACCGAGCAGACCTGCACCAGCTGCACCTACCAGGGCAACAACGTGATCGCCGAGTGGCCGCAGGGCCCGACCACCGACGTGGTCATGTTCGGCGCGCACCTCGACGGCGTCGCCGCCGGACCGGGCATCAACGACAACGGCTCCGGCTCGTCGGTGCTGCTGGAGAACGCCCTGGTGCTCGCCCAGCAGAACCCGACCATGAGCAAGCGGGTCCGGTTCGCCTGGTGGAACGGCGAGGAGCAGGGCCTGCAGGGCTCCAAGTTCTATGTCAACTCCCTGACCACCGCCCAGAAGGGCTACATCAAGGGGTACTACAACTTCGACATGGTCGCCTCGACCAACGGCGGCTACTTCATCAACCGGGTCACCTCCACCACCGCCGCGCCGCTCAAGGCGTACTGGGACTCCCTCGGGCTGTCGCCGGAGGAGAACACCGAGGGCCAGGGCCGCTCCGACGACTACTCGTTCCAGCAGGCCGGCATCCCCACCTCGGGCTACGCGATGGGGGCCAGCGCCCGCAAGACCAGCGCCCAGGCCAGCAAGTGGGGCGGCACCGCCAACGCCGCGTACGACCCGTGCTACCACTCGTCCTGCGACACCACCAGCAACATCAACGCCACCGGGCTCAACCGCAGCGCCGACGGCGTCGCGTACGCCATCTGGGACCTCGCGGTCGGCGGCGGCACCCCGACCAACGACTTCTCCGTCGCGGTCAGCCCGACCTCGGGTGGCGTCACCCGGGGCGGCTCCACCACCGCCACGGTCAGCACCGCCACCACCAGCGGCAGCGCCCAGACCGTCGCCCTGTCGGCCTCCGGTGCACCCAGCGGCGTGAGCGTCTCGTTCAGCCCGTCGTCGGTCACCTCCGGCGGCTCGGCCACCATGACGGTCAGCGCCTCGTCGAGCGCCAGCCTCGGCAGCTTCACCCTCACCGTGACCGGCACCGGCTCGGCCACCCGCACGGCCAGCTACACCGTCACCGTCACCGGCACCGGTAGCTGCACCGGCGGGCAGGTCGTCGGCAACGGCAGCTTCGAGTCCGGCACCACGCCGTGGACGGCCACCTCCGGCGTCATCACCAACTCGTCCAGCCAGCCGGCCCGCACCGGCTCCTACAAGGCATGGCTCAACGGCAACGGCAGCACCAGCACCGACACCCTGTCCCAGTCGGTGACCGTGCCGGCCGGCTGCTCCTCCTACGCCCTCGCCTTCTACCTGCACATCGACACCGCCGAGCGGACCACCACCGTCGCGTACGACAAGCTGGTGGTGCAGGTCGGCAGCACCACGCTGGCGACGTACTCCAACCTCAACAAGGCCAGCGGCTACACGCTGCGCTCGTTCGACCTCGGCGCGTACGCCGGCCAGACGGTGACCCTGAAGTTCACCGGCACCGAGGACTCCTCGTTGCAGACCAGCTTCGTCATCGACGACGTGACGTTGCAGGTGAGCTGACCGACCCGGGTGGGGTGGACGCCTGGTCCACCCCACCCGGACCGTCATGGCGATAAATGTCATACCCCGGTCGGACCATGGGGACATGGCTGCCCCCGCGCTGTCCCACCACAGTGGTCAACCCCGATCCGTGCCGCTGCGCGAGCTGCGTACCCGGCTGACCCAGCTGATCGCGATGGCCGAGCTGACCGACACGGTCACCCTGGTCACCCGCGACGGCGACCCCCGGCCGGTCGCCGCGATCGTGCCGGCCTCCGCCGCCCGCAGCGCCGCCCAGGCCCGCGCCGACGACGAACGCCTGGGCACGGTGACCGCGGGTTGGGCCCGCCGGCTGGAGGAGTCACACCGGCAGGGCGCCCGCCGGCACGCCGCCGAGCTGCGGGCCATGACCGACGCCCTCGCCGAGGTCTGGGCCGAGCTGGACCGGCACGTCCCACCCGGCACCGACCCCGCCGTCGACCGGCTCCGCGCCGCCCAGGCCGACCTGCGCCGCGACTGACCCGGGCACACCCGACACCCAAGGCCACCGCGTCAACCCCGACGCCCGGGCCGCTCCCGACCCGTGCCACGACCGGCACGCCCGCCGGTAGACGCGTCATGCCCACCCGACTCCACTTCCCGCCCCGCTCGCCCCACCCCACCCCGGTGATCAAGAAGTTTGCGTCAAGTGATCAAGAGGTTTGCGTCAATCTGAAGATCGAAGCTGACGCAAACCTCTTGATCACCGAGAACGGGAAGGGGCACGGGGCCTGGGTGGGTGGGGTTCAGTTGACCGGTGTGGGGGCTCGTGTTGGGCGGGTGGGGGTGGTCGGGTGGTCCATCGTGCGCCAGGGGCCGCCCAGCAGTGGGGTGAGCACCACCAGCAGGTAGCAGCCGCCCACGGTGAGCAGGACGGGCGTGGTGCCGAAGCCGTCGACGGCCACCCCGGCGGCGAGCGCGCCCAGCGGGATGCCGGCCCAGCAGCCGGCCCCGATCACCCCGAAGACCCGGGCGCGCAGGTGGGCCGGCACCCGTTCCAGCTCCACCGCGCCGAGCAGCGGGTTGATCGCACCGGCGGCGAAGCCGGACAGGGCGAAGACCGCGACGATCCAGGGCAGCGGCGGCGCGGCGGCCAGCGCCCAGAAGGGCGGCGCACCGGCCAGGGCGAACGCGGTGACGAGGGTGGCCCGGCGGGGCAGCCGGTGGCCGACCCCGCTGAACAGCAGCGACCCGGCCAGCGCGCCGCCACCCATCGCGCCGACCAGCAGGCCGAACGCGGTGGGCCCGCCGAGTTCCCGGTCGGCCACCACCGGCAGCAGCACGTTGCTCTTGGTCGCGTCGAAGAAGTTGGTCACCAGCACCAGCAGCACCACCGCGCGCAGCAGCGGCTCCCGGCTCAGGAACCGCACCCCGGCGGCGAATTCCCGCCAGTAGCCGCCGCCGGCCGGATCGGTCGGCGTGGCCGGACGCAGCGACCGGGGCACCAGCACCGTCACGACCAGCGCGGAGACCGCGAAGGTGACGGCGTCCAGGGCCAGCACGGGGAGCGCACCGAGGGTGGCGACGAGCAGGCCGGCAATCGGGGCGCCGATCAGCCGGGCGCCCCGCTCGCTGGCCTCGTACCAGCCGACGGCCCGTTCCAGCGGCACCCCGGCGGCGGTGGCCGCCTCGGGCAGCAGGGCGTTGCGGGCGGTCTGCCCGGGGGTGTCGAGCAGGCCGCTGGCGAAGACCAGCCCGAGCAGCGCCCAGAACGGCAGGCCGACGGTGGCGTCGAGCAGCGGCACGGCGGCGACCGTCAGCCCTGACACCACGTCGGCCAGGACGCTGGCCCGGCGGTAGCCGATCCGGTCCACCAGCACCCCGCCGAGCGCCCCGCCGAGCACCACCGGCACGGCGGCGACCGCACCGGTGAGGCCGGTGGCGGCGGGCGAGCCGGTCTCGGCGAGCACGTAGAGCGGCAGCGCGATCAGGGTGAGCATGTTGCCGGTGAGCGAGACCGTGTGACCGACCAGCAGGCCGACCAACGGCCCACGGTGGCGCGGCGTCACCGCTGGTCCCGGAAGGCGTGGTACATCAGCGACACGGTCTCGGCTCCCGGCCGGGCCGGGTCGCTGCGGGCCTGCCAGCGGGCGGCCAGCGCCTCCAGGTCGGCCCGCAGCTCGATCAGCTCGTCGCTGGTCAGGTGCAGCCATGAGTCGCTGCTGGCGGTGCCGCGTACCCACTGCGGGTCGAGGGTCGCCTCGACGTCGAGGTAGTGGCCGAGCCGTTCGGTGTACCGGTCGAGGACCGCGCGGCGGAGCAGGTCGGAGGCGGCCCGGCGTTCCGGGTCGGCGAGCAGCTCGACCGGCTCCCAGGAGGTCCGGGTGTGCGTCGCCCGCCACCAGCGTTCGCGGCGGTCGCGGGCGTGCTCGGGGGCCTCCTCGACGAAGCCGTGCTCGGCCAGCTTGCCCAGGTGGTAACTGACCGAACCGACCGCCTCGTCGATGGCGTCGCTGAGCATGCCGACGCTCTGCGGACCCCGCACGCGCAGCTCGCCGAGCAGCCGCAACCGGGTCGGGTGGGCCAGCGCCCGCATCGCCCGGGGGTCGGTCAGGTGCCGGGGGTGTTCCTCCGTCATGCCGCTACGGTAAAAGAACAAGACATGAAGTACAAGAGTTCTTGTATAGCTGGTCCAGTGGGCCGCCGGTCGACGCGCTGCGGACCGCACGCGGGGCGGGGACAATCCGACGGGAGCATCGGCCGGGGGACCGGCCGGCCCGCGAGCCGGAGGCGGTGTCGATGAGCGGATCGGCGGTGGCGGCCGGATCCGACCGGGCCGGGAGCGGGCGGTGACGTCCGGGCTCGCGCTGACCTTCGCGCTCGGCGCGGCATTCGCCTACGGCGTCGGCTCGGTCCTCCAGGCCGTCGGGGCGCGGCGCGGCGCCAGCACCCTGCGTGCCCTCGGGCACCCGCTCTACCTCGCCGGCCTGGCCTGCGACACGCTGGCCTGGCTCGCCTCCCTGGTCGCCCTCCAGAAACTGCCCGTGTACGCGGTCCAGTCGGTGACCGCCGGCTCCCTCGCCGTCACCGTGGTCATCGCCCGGATCGTGCTCGGCGCGCGACTGCGCCGCCGCGACACCGCGGCGATCCTGCTCACCGTCGCCGCCCTGACCGTCATCTCGCTGGCCGCCGGCCCCGAACCGCCGGTCACCGCGTCGACGGCGCTCCGGGTCGGCCTGGCCGGTACGGCGGTGCTGACCGCCGCCGCCGGGGCCGCCGCCCTGCGGGTGGCCCGACCGGTCGTCGCCGCCACCCTGGCCGGCCTCGCCTGGGGGATCACCGCGCTGTGCGCGCGGGCGCTCACCCCGCCCCCCGACCCGCTGGGCCACCCCGGCGCGGCGGCCTGGGACCTGCTGCGGGAGCCGGTCAGCTGGGGACTCGTCGTCTCCGGGGTGGCCGGGACGATCCTCTACGCGCACGCGCTGCGGCACGGGTCGGTCGGGCCGGTCACCGCCGTACTCTGGGCGGTCGAGATCGTCGTCCCGTCGGTCGCCGGGGTGCTGCTGCTCGGTGACGGGGTCCGGCCCGGTTGGCTGCCCTGGGCGGTCCTGGCCACCCTGACCACGGTGGCCGCCGCGATCGTGCTGGCCGGTGCCCCGGGCACCGCCGACACCGCCGCAGCCGACGACCGCGCCCCCGGCTGAGCCCGCAGGGCACTCCGGGAGAAGGTCAGCCCTGCCGGCGGCCCCCGCCAGCCGGGCGACGACCCTTGAGCCGACGACCCAGCTCCCGGGCGATCTCCCGGTTGGCGTCGCGTTCGGCGAGGACCTGGCGCTTGTCGTACGAGCGGCGGCCCCGGGCGAGCGCGATCTCCACCTTGGCCCAGCCGTTGCTGAAGTACATCGACAGGGGCACCAGGGTCACCCCGCCGTCGCGCAGCTTCTCCAGGATCCGGTCGATCTCCACCCGACGCAGCAGCAGCTTGCGGGTCCGCCGGGGCTGGTGGTTGGTCCAGGTGCCGTAGCCGTACTCGGCGATGTGCAGGCCGTGCAGCAGCAGCTCGCCGTCGCTCTCCTGGGCGAACGCGTCGACCAGCGACACCCGCCCCTCGCGCAGCGACTTGACCTCGGTGCCGGCCAGCACGATGCCCGCCTCGTAGGTCTTCAGCACGGTGTAGTCGTGGCGGGCCTTCTTGTTGGCGGCGATGAGCTTGCGCTCCGCTTCCCGCGACACGACGACCACCTCCGCTCGGATCTGCCAGCGGCGTACACCCTACCGTCGGTTGCGGCCCGGCCCCCGCGTGGCAGGATCGCCGCATGTCGGAATGGGCGGCGATCACACCGGAGGACCGGGACTGGACCGGCGTCATCGACGACGGCTGCGCCGAGTGCGGCTTCGTGCCGCAGCGGGCCGACGCCACCGGGGGCCGGCTGCGCGCCACCGTCCCGGTCTGGCGGGACGTGCTGTCCCGGCCCGACGCGACCCGGCGGCCCGCGCCGACCGTCTGGTCGCCGGTGGAGTACGCCTGCCACGTGCGGGACACCTGCCGGATCTTCCGGGGTCGGCTGGCGCTGATGCTCGACGAGGACGACCCGGTCTTCCCCAACTGGGACCAGGACGCCACCGCCGTCGAGGACGACTACTTCCACCAGTCACCGGCCCGGGTGGCCGGGGAACTCGCCGCGCAGGCCGAGTCGACCGCCGCCGCCTTCGACGCCGTCACGCCCGTGCAGTGGGACCGGCCGGGCCGGCGCAGCAACGGCTCGGTGTTCACCGTGCGCCGCTTCGCCGTCTACTTCCTGCACGACGTGGTGCACCACGTACACGACGTCACCCGCCCGACGACCACCCGCTGACCCCCCGGGGCGACGTCGCGGGCGGGGGCCGCCCGGGGCCGACGTCGAGGGGCGGTGTGGCGCAGCCCCCGGCGCAGCCGCCCGGCGGTAGGGTCCGCGGCCGTGACCGACTTCCTCGCCGAGACCCGCGCCTCCTACGACACGATGGCCGCCGAGTACACCACCCGCAACCGTGGTGAGTTGGCCGCCCGGCCGCTCGAACGGGCCATGCTCGCCGCGTTCGCCGAGACCGTGCTGACCGGCGGGGGCGGCCCGGTGCTGGAGGTCGGCTGCGGCCCTGGCCGGATCACCGGTCACCTGCGCGACCTCGGGTTGGCCGTCACCGGGCTCGATCTGTCCCCGGGCATGCTGGCGCAGGCCCGGCTCGCCCACCCCGACCTGACCTTCGTCGAGGGGTCCATGCTGGACCTGCCGGTCGCCGACGGGGTGCTGGCCGGGCTGGTCGCCTGGTACAGCGTCATCCACGTGCCCGACGAGTGGCTGCCCCGGGTGTTCGCCGAATTCCGCCGGGTCCTCGCCCCCGGTGGGCACGCCCTGCTCGCCTTCCAGGTCGGCGACGAGACGGTCCGCTACACCGAGGCGTGGGGCCACCCGGTGGCGCTGGCGTTCCGTCGCCGCCGCCCGGACCACGTGGCCGCGCTGCTGAGCGCCGCCGGACTGCCGGAGCAGGCCCGGATGTGCCGGGCGCCGCAGGAGTTCGCCGGTGCCATGGAACGCACCCCGCAGGCCAGCCTGCTGGTTCGTCGGGACGACGACCGGGCGTGACCGGGCCGCCACGATACCTCGTATCCTGTTGCGCGGATCTGGCCCACCGTACGAGGAGGTTGGTGTGAGCAGTCGGACCGAGACGCTGGAATTCCAGGCGGAGACACGCCAGCTGTTGCAACTGATGGTGCACTCCATCTATTCGCACAAGGACATCTTCCTGCGCGAGTTGATCTCCAACGCCTCCGACGCGTTGGACAAGCTCCGGCTGGAGTCGCTTGTCGACTCCGACCTCGACGTGGACACCACCGACCTGCACATCGAGCTGGTGATCGACCCGGACGCCCGGACCCTGACCGTCCGGGACAACGGCGTCGGGATGTCCCGCGAGGATGTCGTGTCGCTGATCGGCACCATCGCCCGTTCCGGCACCGCCGAGTTGCTGCGCAAGCTCAAGGAGTCCAAGGACAACGCGGGCAACGAGCTGATCGGCCAGTTCGGCGTCGGGTTCTACTCGACGTTCATGGTCGCCGACCGGGTCACCCTGCTCACCCGGCGGGCCGGGCAGACCGAGGGCACCCGGTGGGAGTCCAGCGGCGAGGGCACGTACGTGGTGGAGACGGTCGACGACGCCCCGCAGGGCACCTCGGTCACCGTGCACCTCAAGCCCGCCGACGACGAGGACAACCTGCACGACTACGCCGATCTCGCCACGGTCCGGCAGATCGTCAAGCGGTACTCGGACTTCATCGCCTGGCCGATCCGCACCACCGTGCCGGGCGTCGACGGCGGCGAACCCACCGAGGAGACCCTCAACTCCCGCAAGGCGCTCTGGGCGCGTCCGCGCGACGAGGTCGCCGAGGAGGAGTACCGGGACTTCTACCGGCACGTCAGCCACGACTGGACCGACCCGCTGGAGACCATCCACATGCGGGGGGAGGGCACCTTCGAGTACGAGGCGCTGCTGTTCCTGCCCGCGCACGCACCGTACGACCTGTACCAGGCCGACGGCCGGCGCGGGGTGCAGCTCTACGTCAAGCGGGTCTTCGTGATGGACGACTGCGCCGCGCTGATGCCGAACTACCTGCGCTTCGTCAAGGGCGTGGTGGACGCGCACGATCTGTCGCTCAACATCTCCCGGGAGATCCTCCAGCAGGACCGGCAGATCCAGATCGTCCGTCGCCGGCTGGTCCGCAAGGTGCTCGCCACGGTCAAGGACATGCGCACCGGCAACCCGGAGCGTTTCGCCACCTTCTGGGGTGAGTTCGGCCGGGTGGTCAAGGAGGGCCTGCTGGAGGACGCGGACAACACCGAGACGATCCTGGAGCTGGTCTCGGTCGCCTCCACCCACCACGACACCGAGCCCACCACCCTGGGCGAGTACGTGGCGCGGATGAAGGACGGCCAGGGCGAGATCTACTACGCCACCGGCGAGAACCGCACCATGCTGGAGAACTCGCCGCACCTGGAGGCGTTCCGGGCCAAGGGCTTCGAGGTGCTGCTGCTCACCGACCCGGTCGACGAGGTGTGGGTGGAGCGGGTCGGCCAGTTCGACGGCAAGCCGCTGCGCTCCATCGCCAAGGGCGAGGTCGACCTGGAGACCGAGGAGGAACGCAAGGACACCGAGGTCGCCCGGGAACAGCAGAACAAGGAGTACGCCGAGCTGCTCACCTTCCTCGGCGGGGCGCTCGCCGACACGGTCAAGGAGGTTCGGCTCTCGTCCCGGCTGACCACCTCGCCGGCGTGCATCGTCGGCGACGCCCACGACATCACCCCGACCCTGGAGAAGATGTACCGGGCGATGGGGCAGGAGTTGCCCCCGGTCAAGCGCATCCTCGAGCTCAACCCGACCCACCCGCTGGTCAGCGCCCTGCGCGTCGCCCACCAGCGGGGCGACGACACGTCGGGGCTGACCGAGACCGCCGAGTTGGTCTACGGCACGGCGCTGCTCGCCGAGGGGGGCGACCTGGCCGACCCGGCCCGGTTCGCCCGGCTGCTCGCCGACCGGTTGGCCCGTACCCTCTGATCCGGCACGGTCCCGGCCGGGAGGTGCCCGGCCGGGACCAGCGCACCGCGTCTCGTCGGACCGTGCCGAGCGCCCCTCCGACCGGGTGACCGGGCCACCCGGTCGGGGAAGCGGTACGGGAATTCCCCGGCGCGCGGGAGCTTGTGCGGGCCGCCGCGGGTGCTGGCCGCGTCCGGGCCTCGTGCCCAGGTCGCGAACGTCGATGTGCTCGCCGCGTCGGCGGATAGGCTGGGTCCTGGTGTGCCGGGAAGTCTGGTCGGCGATGGATGACGCGACCCCTGCCGACGAGGAGTTTCCGTGACCGACGCCGACCGGCGCCGTACCAGCCTGTTCGCCCGCCGCTCGTGGGGCGAGACCAGCCGCATCTCCACCATTCTCCGCAAGGAGACCGTCGGCGGGGCACTCCTGCTCGTCGGGGCGTTGATCGCCCTCGTCTGGTCCAACACTCCCTGGTCGGAGCAGTACCAGGCGCTACGGGACCTCACCGTCGGCCCGGCGGCGCTGCACCTGGATCTCAGCCTCGCCACCTGGGCCGCCGACGGTCTGCTGGCCGTTTTCTTCTTCGTGGCCGGTCTGGAACTCAAGCGCGAGTTCGTCGCCGGTGACCTGCGGGATCCCCGCCGGGCTGCGGTGCCGGTGGCGGCGGCCGTCGGCGGGGTGGTCGTGCCCGCCGTCCTCTACTACGTGATCGCCGCCGGCGCGGGTACCGACGCCGGCCGGGGCTGGGCCATTCCGACCGCCACCGACATCGCCTTCGCCCTGGCGGTGCTCGCCGTGGTGGGCCGGTTCCTGCCGTCGGCGCTGCGGACCTTCCTGCTCACCCTGGCGGTGGTCGACGACCTGCTCGCCATCATGATCATCGCGGTCTTCTACACCTCGGACCTTTCCGTCGGCCCGCTGCTGGGCGCGCTGCTGCCGCTCGCCGCCTTCGCGTTCCTGGTGCAGCGCCGCGTCCGGTCCTGGTGGCTGCTGCTGCCCCTGGCGGCCCTCACCTGGGTGCTGGTGCACGAGTCGGGCGTGCACGCCACGGTGGCCGGCGTCATGCTCGCCTTCACCGTCCCGGTGGTCCGCAGCGCGGCGGCCGGTGGCCCGGACGCCGGCCCCGGCCTGGCCGAACACTTCGAGCACCGGGTCCGGCCCATCTCCGCCGGGATCGCCGTTCCGATCTTCGCGTTCCTCTCCGCTGGCGTCACCGTCGGCGGCCTCGCCGGCCTGGCCACCGCGTTGACCGACCGGGTCGCGATCGGCATCGTCGTCGGCCTGATCATCGGCAAGCCGGTCGGCATCCTGATCGCGACCTGGCTGGTGTCCCGGTTCACCCGCGCCGACCTCGACGAGGGCCTCAACTGGCTCGACGTGCTCGGTCTCGCACTGCTCGGCGGGATCGGTTTCACCGTCTCGCTGCTGATCGGGGAACTCGCCTTCGGCCTCGGCAGTGAGCGGGACGACCACGCCAAGATCGCCGTACTCGCCGGCTCACTGCTGTCTGCGCTGCTGGCCAGCGTCATCCTGCGCGCCCGGGGACGCGTCTACCGGCGGGTGCACGACGCGGAGAGCATCGACCTGGACCGCGACGGCGTACCGGACGTCTTCGAACCGGAGTCGGAGCGGCCCACCGGGCGGTGACCCGGCCATCGCAGCGGTGCCCCCACCCGGTCGCTATGATCACGGCGATCCGAGGAGCGCCGGGAAGTCTGGTCGGCACCGTGCTGGTCCGTGCCCCTGGAAGGTCTCGCCGTGCTGCTGCTCTGCTTCGCCGCCGTCCTGCTCGCCGCAGTGCTGGTTTCCGCGTTGGCCCACCGGACGATCCTGTCCACCGCGGCGCTGTTCCTGGTCGCCGGGTTCCTGCTCGGTGAGAACACCGGCGGGGTGCTGCACCTACGGGCCGACTCGCCGATCGTGGCGCAACTGGCCGAGCTGGCGTTGTTCGCGGTGCTGTTCACCGACGGGATGCGGGTCGGCTGGGCCGATCTGCGCGCGGCCTGGCGGCTGCCGGGCCGCGCGCTGGGCTGGGGCCTGCCACTGACCCTGCTGGTGACGGCGGTGCTGGCGCACTACGTGGCCGGGCTGGACTGGCCGGAGGCGTTGCTGATCGGCGCGATCCTGGCCCCCACCGACCCGGTGTTCGCCGCCGCGCTGGTCGGCAACGACAAGGTACCGTCCCGGCTGCGGCACCTGCTCAACGTCGAGTCCGGTGTCAACGACGGCCTGGCGCTGCCGTTCGTGGTGGTGCTGCTCGCGGTCGCGGCCGGCTCGGACGACCTGCACCTGGGGGAGTTGGGCACCGAGTTGGCGGTGGGGTTGCTGATCGGGGTGCTGGTGCCGTTGGCGGCGATCGCGTTGGAGCGGACCCGGTGGTTCGCCGCTTCGGCGGCGTACGCGCCGCTCAACGGGGTCGCCATCGGTCTGCTCGTGCTGGCGCTGGGCAAGGTCACCCACGGCAACCTGTTCCTGGCCGCTTTCGCCGCCGGCATCACGGTGGCCACGTTCGGGCCCCGGGAACGGGCCGCGTTCGAGCACTTCGGGGAGAACGTCGCCGAGTTGCTGAAGCTGGCCGCGCTGCTGGTGTTCGGCGCGTTGATCTCGGTGGAGTTCCTCGGCGAGATCTCGTGGGCCGGCTGGCTCTTCGCGGTGCTGGCGATCGTGGTGGCCCGCCCGCTCGCGTTGTGGATCTCCTTCCTGCGCTCGGGGCTGAGCCTGCGCGAGCAGGCCGCCGCGATGTGGTTCGGGCCCAAGGGGTTCGCCTCGGTCGTCTACGGACTGCTGGTCCTGGAGTCCGGTATCGCCGCCGGTGACGAGGTGTTCCACCTGGTCGCGCTGACCATCGTCATCTCGATCCTGGCGCACTCCTCCACCGACGTGGTGGTGGCGCGCGCCTTCGACGAGGCCCGGGAGGCACCGGCGTGGCACGGGGTGGTGCACCGGTGGCGGCGGGCCGCCCGCCCCGCGCCCGTCTCCCGGCCGGGACCGGGAGACGGGCCCGACCGGACCGGCGACACCGACGACGCTCAGGCCAGCACGAAGTAACGCAGCCACAGGTACGGCACGGCCAGCCCCACCGTGACCAGGGTCACGATCAGCCCGTACCGGGTGAACTGCCAGAAGGTGATCCGCTGCCCGGCGCGTTCGGCCAGTCCCAGCACCACGACGTTGGCGGAGGCGCCGACGGCGGTGGCGTTGCCACCCAGGTCGGCACCGAGGGCCAACGCCCACCAGAGCACCCGGGACTGGGCGGTGTCGCCGTTGGCGTTGACCATGTCGGCGACGACCGGGCTCATGGTGGCGACGTAGGGGATGTTGTCGACGATCGCCGACAACGCGGCCGATCCCCACAGCAGCACCATCGTGGCGGGCAGCAGCCGGTCGGCGGTGGCGTCGATCGCGGCCCGGGAGATCTGCTCGACCACCCCGGTGTTGACCAGCGCGCCGACCATGATGAACAGGCCGGCGAAGAAGACCAGGGTGGGCCACTCCACGTCCCGGCTGACCTCCCCGGCGTCGAGGCGGGACAACGCGAGCAGCAGCAGCCCGCCGAGCAGGGCGACCACCGCCGGTTCGAGGTGCAGGGTGGTGTGCAGGACGAATGCGGCGGTCACCGCGCCGAGTACCGCCAGCCCGAGGATGAGCAGGCGAGGGTCCCGGATCGCGTCCTTCTCCCGCAGCGAGGCGATCTGCGCGGCACGGGTCGGGTCGTAGCGGAAAGCCCGCCGGAACAGCACCCGGCACAGGCCCAGGAAGACCACCAGCAGCAGCACCACCAGTGGGGCGAGGTGGATCAGGAAGTCGTTGTAGCTCAGCCCGCCCCGGCTGCCGATGATGATGTTCGGCGGGTCGCCGACCAGGGTGGAGGTGCCGCCGATGTTCGATGCCATCGCCTCGGCGATGAGGAACGGCACCGCCGGCACGTCCAGGCGTTCACACACCAGGAAGGTCACCGGGGCGATGAGCAGCACGGTGGTGACGTTGTCCAGGGCCGCCGAGGCGACGGCGGTGATCAGCACCAGGATCACCATCACCCGAAACGGTCGCCCCTGGGCGCGCTTGGCCGCCCACACGGCGACGTACTCGAAAGCACCGGTGCGTTTGAGCACCGCGACGATGAGCATCATGCCGATGAGCAGGAAGATGACGTTCCAGTCGATGCCGGACCGCTCGGAGAAGAAGGCGTGTTCGGTGTCGGTTGCCCCGATCAGGAACATCACCGCCGCGCCGCCGAGGGCGGCGGCCACCCGGTGGATCTTCTCGGTGGCGATCAGCATGTACGCGACGGTGAAGACGGCCACCGCCGTCCAGGCCAGGCCGCTCACGCCGTACCCAGCATCCGGTCGAGCAGGGCGTCCAGGGTGATGCCGCCCGTCACCGCCGCGCCCCGGGCCGCGACCGCGACCAGTGGGCTGCGTTTCTGGGCCATCACCGCAGCGACCTCCAGGACGGTGGCCTGCGGTTCGACCACGGGCGGTCCGGGCTGCTCATGGGGCAGCAGCTCAGCCACGGAACGACCCTCCGCCCCACGCAGGAAGACATCCGCCGACGGCTCGTCGATCATCCGGGCCAGCGTCGGATCCTCCCGGCAGTAGCCAGGGATGACCAGACGCAGCACCTGGGTGCCGGGCAGCACCGCGACGGGACGACCGGCGGCGTCGACGACGATCAGCCCGGGTAGGTTGTGCCCGGCGAGCAGCCGGGCAGCCTCCAGCACCGGGGCGTCGAGGGTGATCGTGGGAAACGGCACCGCCAGGTCCTTGGCGCGCACGGCGACTCCTCGAAGGTGTTTCGGGCATGGGCTACCGCACGCCGACCAGTCTTCCCGGCACACCTGCCGTCACCCTAGTACGAGATCCGTCGGTGGACAGGAGTCGGCATGTCGCCCGAGAAGCCGAAGCCCGGTCTTCTCCCGGGCACCGCCCGTCGCCGTGCCGGCCCGCTGTCGCACGCCCCGGCGGGAGAGGGCACGGTCGCCGACCGGGATGGCGCTCAGACCGGGTAGACGCGCGTCGCGGCGGTCTGGACGCTCGCCCAGACCTGCTGCCCGGGTAGGAGCCGCAGCCCGGCGGCGACGACCGGGGTGACGTCGGCGACGGTGCTGACCGGCCCGGTGAGCTGCACCCGCAGGTGGTCCCCGTGCCGGTGCACCCCGGCGACGGTGGCCGGCCAGGTGTGCGGGGCGTCGCCCTCGGGCCGCTCCGGGTGCAGGGTGACGGCGGTGGGCGGGAAGACCACGAAGGCGTCGCCGTCGAGCCGGTCGGTGGTCGGCACGGCGCACCCGTCGGCGAGGTGGACGAGCCGGCCCTCGGCCCGGCCCCGGTGCAGGTTGAGCCCGACCAGCCGGGCCACGTAGTCGGTGCGCGGCCGGGTGGTGACCGTGCCGGCGTCGCCCTCCTGGACCACCCGGCCGTCCTCGACGATGACCAGCCGGTCGGCCAGTGCCAGCGCGTCCAGTGGATCGTGGGTGACCAGCACGGCCGCCCCGGCGTGGTCGGTGAGGTGGCGGTGCAGTTCGGCCCGGGTGTCCAGCCGGGTGCGCGCGTCGAGCGCGGCCAGTGGCTCGTCGAGCAGCAGCAGGGTCGGTTGCACGGCGAGCGCCCGGGCCAGGGCGACCCGCTGGGCCTGCCCACCGGAGAGCTGCCGGGGTCGGCGTCCGGCGTGCGCGGCCAGGCCGACCCGGTCCAGCCAGTCGGTGGCCCGCTCCCGGGCGGCCCGCCGGGGCAGCCCCTGCCGGCGGGGACCGAAGGCGACGTTGTCCCGGGCGGTCAGGTGCGGGAAGAGCAGGTAGTCCTGGAACACCACGCCGACCGGTCGATGCTCGGGCCGCACGAACCGCCGCGCGTCCGGGCGGTCCAGTTCCACCCCGTCCAGGCGCAGCCACCCGGCGCTGAGCGGGTGCAACCCGGCGAGGGTACGCAGCGCGGTGGTCTTGCCGGCGCCGTTCGGGCCGAGCAGCGCGACCACCTCACCGGCGGCGACGCGCAGCCGGACGTCCAGCCGGAAGTCGGCCCGGTCGACGACCAGGTGCCCGTCCAGCAGCGGGCCGGTCACGGGCCGGTGATCCACCGGTCGCGCAGCCCGGCGAGGATCAGCACCGAGACGGTCAGCAGCACCAGGCTGAGCACGACGGCGGCCTCCACGTCGGTCTCCAGGGCCAGGTAGACCGCGAGCGGCATGGTCTGGGTGCGGCCCGGATAGTTGCCGGCGAAGGTGATGGTCGCGCCGAACTCGCCGAGCGCGCGGGCCCAGCACAGCACCGCCCCGGCGGCGACGCCGGGGGCGACCAACGGCAGGGTGACCCGGGTGAAGGTGGTCCATCGGCCCGCGCCGAGGGTGGCGGCGGCCTCCTCGTAGCGGTGGTCGGCGCCGCGCAGCGCCCCCTCCACCGCGATGATCAGGAACGGCATCGCCACGAACGCCTCGGCGAGCACCACACCGGTGGTGGTGAACGGCAGGGTGACGCCGAAGGTGGTGTCGAGCCAGCCGCCGACCGGTCCACGCCGGCCGAAGACCAGCAGGAGGGCCACCCCGCCGACCACCGGCGGCAGCACCAGCGGCACGGTGACCAGCGCCCGGACCCACCGCCGCCCGGGGAACTCGACCCGGGCCAACAACCAGGCCAGGGGTACGCCCAGCGCGAGGCAGAGCAGCGTGGCGAGGGTGGCGCACTGGACGGACAACCGCAGCGCGGTGAGCACGCCGGGCGCGGTGAGGCGCGGTCCCAGCGACGTCCACGGGGTGCGCAGCAGCAGGCCGCCCAGCGGCAGCACCAGGAACAGCAACCCGAGCGCAGCTGGTACGAGCAGCGCGACCGGCACCCGTTGACCGGTGCCGCGTCGGCGGGCGGGGGCGGTCACGGGCCCGACGGGGGCTGGAACCCGGCGTCGGTGAGGACCGTCCGGCCGGCCGCGGAACGGACCAGCGCGACGAAGGCGCGGGCGGCCGTCGGGTTCGGCGCGTCGGCCAGCACCACGATCGGGTAGTCGTTGACGGCCCGCGTGGCCTCGGGGAAATCGATACCGTCGATCTCCCGGTCGGCCGCGCGGGCGTCGGTGCGGTAGACCAGGGCGGCGTCGACCTCGCCGAGCTTCACCTTGGCCAGCGCGCCCTTGACGTCCTGTTCGAGGGTGACCGGGGTGACCCGGACGCCGGCCCGGTCCAGGGCGGTGGTCGCCGCCGCCCCGCATGGCACCTGGGTGGCGCAGAGGGCGACCTTCAGCCCGGGCCGGGTGAGGTCGGCCAGCCCGGCGAGCCGCTGCGGGTTGCCCTCGGGTACGGCGATGACCAGCTGGTTACGGGCGAAGACGGTGGGGGTGCCGGCGGCGTGGCCGGCGTCGGTGACGGTGGCCATGTTCCTCGGGGCGGCGGAGGCGAAGACGTCGGCGGGCGCACCCTGGGTGATCTGGGTGGCCAGCGCGGAGCTGCCGGCGAAGTTGAAGGTGACCGTGCTGCCCGGGTGGTCCGCCTCGAACCGTCGGCCGAGGGCGGTGAACGACTCGGTCAGCGACGCGGCGGCGAAGACGGTCACCGTGCCGGTCGGGCCGCCGTCGTCAGCCGGACCGGTGCGGTCCACGCCACATCCGGCCAGGGCGAGGGTGGCCGTGGCGAGCAGGCCGACGACGGCGCGGACCCGCCGGCCGACCGCGCCGCCGCCGAGCCGGTGCAAGCAAACGGCCGGGCCGGTCCCGGCAGTGCCGTCGGCGGGACCGGCGTTGGCAGGGCCGGCGGTGGCGGTGCCGTCGGTGGCGTGGCGGGGGCCGGGCCGGCGGCGGGGTGGGTCACGGCTGGATCCTTCCCCTGGCCGGACCGGTGGGCGCGGGTCGCTCCACCACGACGGTGGTCGACTTGATCACCGCGACGGCCACCGAGCCGACCTGGAGTCCCAGCTCGTCGACCGCCTCGCGGCTCATCAGCGAGACGATCCGGAACGGCCCGGCCTGGATGTCGACCTGGGCCATCACGGTGTCCCGGACGACGGCGGTGACGATCCCGCGCAGCCGGTTGCGGGCCGAGGAGAACTCGGCCCCCTCGTCCGGGCCGGCGGACTGGGTGCGGACGAAGGCGGCCAGCTCCACGCCGTCGACGAGCCGGTGCCCGTGGGCGTCCCGGTGGGCGGGGAGCCGGCCGGCGTCGACCCAGCGCCGCACGGTGTCGGCGCTGACGCCGAGCAGCTCGGCGGCCTCACTGATCCGAAACACGCTCACCCGGTCACCCTAGCCACTCGCAGTTACCGGCGGAAGGCGGTCGTATCACTAGTAGAAGCCAAGTGCGATGCCGTCCTATCGTCGCATGTGCGGCCGGCTGTGGCAGGCGGCCGTGACGGCGGCGGCCAGCTCGACCTCGGTGGGCTCCGCCCCGGAGGCCGGAGAGCGGTTCGCCGTGCCGGGCCGGGCGGGGTCGGGCGAACGAGGCGATCGGAGATCAGCGAGCCGGATCGTGGGCCGCCGCAGGTGTCGCCGCGACCGGGCAGACACGTCGCGGACTGCCGGGTGGGGGCCGACACGCCGACGGCCGGCCGTCGCGGGTGCGACGACCGGCCGCTGCCGGCAGTGTGGGGTCAGCTCAGGGTAAGCGCGGTGTCGTCCACCACGAAGGACGTCTGGAGGCTGCTGTCCTCCACCCCGCTGAACGAGATGGTGACGGTGCTGCCGGCCGACGCCGACACGTCGAAGCTGCGCTGCACGTAGCCGCTGGCGGCGTTGACGTTGGAGTACGTCGCCAGGGTGGTGCTGCCGGCCTTGACGGTCAGCTTGTCGTACGCCGTGCTGCCCGACTCGGCCGTGTCGATGTGCAGCCAGAAGGACAGGGTGGCCCGGCAACCGGCCGGGATGCTCACCGACTGGGTGACGGTGTCGGTGTGGGTCGAGCCGTACCCGTTGAGCCACGCCTTGTACGAGCCACCGTGCGCGGCCTGGCTGGCCGACGAGGTGATCACGCCCGAGGTGGCGGTCCAGCCGGTGCCGCCGGACTCGAAGCCGGGGTTGGTCAGTTTCTGGCCCGAGCAGCCGCCCGAGGTCGGGGTCGGCGTCGGGGTGGAGGTCGCCGTCGGGGTGGGCGTCGGGGTGCCGCCGGTGCAGGTCGGGTCGGCGGACTGGGCGGGCACGCTCACCGCGTCCCAGGCGGCCTTGACCGTGTTGAACTCGGTGCAGCTGCCCGGGTAGAGGGTCTTGGCGGCCTGCAACGTCCAGGTGCGGTACTTCAGGTACGACGAGGTGGTCGTCTTGAGCAGCATCGCGTTGTACATGATCTTGATGGCCTTCTGGATGCCCAGACCGGTCACCGTGCTGCTGTTGCAGGTCGGGCTGGTCGGCTGCCCGTTGGTCGGGTTGCTGCCCATGGCCAGCAGGTAGAACCAGTGGTTGCCGGGGCCGGCCGCCGCGTGCACCTCCTGGCTCGGGATGCTGCTGGAGTAGCAGTTGGCGTCGCCGAGCGCGGACGGGTTGTACATGTTGCGGATCGGCCCGCTGCCGACCAGGTTGATCTTCTCGCCGACGAGGAAGTCCGGCGCGTCGTAGCTGGCCGGCTCGTTGGCGAACCACTCGGTGGCCGCGCCGAAGGTGTCGGCGACGAACTCCTGGGTGTTGCCCCGGGAGATGCCGCCGGGGGTGGTGTCGTCGATGCCGTGGCCGATCTCGTGGGCCACCACGTCGAGCGAGCCGATCCACTGCCCGGCGGTGTTCTTGCCGATCTGCACCTGGCTGCCGTCGTAGTAGGCGTTCCGGTCGTTGAGGCCGACCCGGATGGGCCACGCGCCGCCGCTGCCGTTCGCGCCGTTGCGCCCCAGCCACTGCGACAGCATCTTGTGCTCGGTCTGCGCCGAGAACAGCGCGTCGACGCAGCCGGTCTCCTTGCTGGTGCCGGTGCCGTTGCCCCAGACGTCGTCCGGGCCGGAGAAGGTGGTGTTGTTCGCGGCGTCCTGGCAGCTCAGGTTGGTGGTGCCCGGGTCCTTCAGCGAGTAGGTGCTGCCGGACTGGGTGGTGGTCAGGGTGACCGGGCCGTTCCACGCCCCGGTGCCGGTGCCCCGGACGACGTGTTCCTGGGTGCCCAGCACCGCGCCGGTGACGGCGTCCACGTCGACGGTCAGCCGGCTGGGGCCGTCCGTGCCGGTGCCGGTGACGGTGGTCTCCCAGGCCAGCGCGGGCCGGGCGCCGAGGGTGTGCACGACCAGCGTGGTGCCCTCGACACCGGTGACCTTGCGCAGTTGGGCGCGGGCGATCCGCTCGGCCGCCGTGGTGGTGAGCTTCGGTGTGGTCGACAGGTCGCCGATGCTCTGCTGCTGGGCGACGGAGGCGTAGGTGACCTCCCCGGTGGCGGTGGTCGCCAGGACGAAGTCGCCGCCGACCACGGGCAGGCCCCGGTAGGTGCGTTCGTACGGCACGTACTGCATGCCCTCGGAGGAGATGACCGGCCGCTGCACGAACGCGTCGTCGGCGCTGGCGTGCAGGTAACCGGGGCGGCTGGCGACCAGCGAGCCGGCTGCGCCGACGGCGGCGGCGCGGGCCTGGGCGGGGTCGGGGCGGGGTGGGAGGGCGCGGCCTGTACCGCTGCGGTGGTGCCCGCGGCGATCAGGCCGGCCGCGACCGCGCCGGAGAGCGCGACGAGGCGGGGTGAGAGCTTCAAGGGGGGTGCTCCTGTTCTCGGGCGGCGCTGCGAGACCCGGTGGGGTCGCGCGCCGATGCTGCGCTGAGGCGTGGTTGCGTCGGGCGGTCTCCGGGCTGCCGGCGGCCCGGTGGGGGTGACTGTCCGTCGCAGGTCGCCGGGGGTTGGCGACCACTGGAGGCACGATCACACGGGTAGGCACCCATATCAATGGGTTGACCGGGGCAACCATCGGACACTGTCGTCGGTACGACTGTTGCCGCTCGATGAACGACCGTCATGCACCCCGCCCTGAACAGGTCGTCCTCTCCGGATCCTGTCCGGTCGGCCGCCCCAGTTGATCGTTTTCGCCGGAACGCGCGGCCGATGCGCATACACCCGGTCGACCAGCAGTACGACAACGTCGTCATGTCCGTCGTGCTCGGCCCAGCGGGCACGAGTCGGATGCGCGGGTCACCTACCATTCGGGGCGTGCCGGACATCGACGGAACTCTCGCCGCCGCCGAGGTGTGGCGGGGACAGGGCATCTGGTCGCAGGCCGCCCAACGGGCCAAGCGACGGATCACCAGGGGACGACGGCTGGTCGCCGCGTTCACCGTCACCGCCGCCGTCGCCGGCACCGCGGCGGCCCGACTGGCCGAGCCCGCGCCCACCGCCGGGCGGGTGCTGGCACTCGTCGCCGCCACGTCGCTGCTGCTGGTGCCGGTGGCCGGCCGCGCGGCCTCCCGGGACGCGGTGGCGGCCTGGACCCGGTTCCGCGCGACCTCCGAGGCGATGAAGGCGGAACTGCACCGCTACCTCGCCCGCGTCGCCCCGTACGCCGACGCCGATGCCGACGCCGTCCTGCTGCGCCGCCACGACCTGCTCCTGGCCGACGGCGGCGACCTGGTCGGGCACACCCTCGACGTCGCGGCCAGGCGGCGTCCGCTACCGCCCGTCTCCGACGTGCCGAGCTACCTCGTCGAACGGGTGCAGCGGCAGGTCGAGGGCTACTACCTGCCGGCCGCCCGGCGGGCCGGCCGGTCCGCCGCGCGCATCGGCCGGGCCGCGACCGGGCTGACCGTGCTGGCCGCACTGCTCTCCGCCGCCGCCGGGGTGCTGGGTGACGGGTGGGGCCTGACCGCCTGGGTGGGGGTGGCCGCGGTGGTCACCACGGCGCTGGTCGGCTACGGGGCGGCCCAGCGTTTCGAGCAGCAGCACCTGGAGTACGCCCGGACGGCCGACCAGTTGACCCGGTTGCGGACGACCCGCGCGGCCGGCCTGGGCTGGACCGACGACGACGCGCTCGTGGCCGAGGCCGAGCGGATCATCGCCCAGTCCAACGCCGCCTGGATGGCCAAGATGATCGAGGAAGATGGCGCTGCGCAGCAGTGACATGACGCGCTGTGGCGGATAGCATCATCGATATCTGTGATTGGCCGTCGACGTGGACGGACCTCCGTCCACTCCCGACACGAAATGGGGCCCCACGTGGACCGCACCCAACGCCTGCCCGATCCGTTCCCGGCGCCGATGAGCGACGTGCGGCGTACGCCACTCGGCCAGATCCCGGTCGACCGGGCCGTCGCCGTGGCCCGCATCGACGACCGCCGGGCGGCCCACCCGACCCGGGTCGACGTCGCCTCCTTCGGCTCGACGGTCTGACCTGGTCGACCCGCCCGTGCCTCCGGTCGCCCCGCTCAGCCAGTACGTCCTCAAGCTGACCAGCCGATGCGACCTGTCCTGTGACCACTGCTACGTCTACGAACACCCCGACCAGTCGTGGCGTCGTCAGCCCCGGTTGATGACGCCCGACACGGTCGAGGCCACCGCGCGGCGGATCGCCGAACACGCCGCCGACCACCGGCTCGGCACCGTCCGGGTGGTCCTGCACGGCGGAGAGCCGCTACTCGCCGGCGCGGCCCGGCTCGCCGCCACCGCCGACACCCTGCGCCGGACCATCACCCCGGTGGCCCGGCTCGACCTGCGGATGCAGTCCAACGGGGTGCTGCTCACCCCCGAGATCGCCGACGTCCTCGTCGCCCACGAGATCCGGGTCGGCGTCTCCCTGGACGGCGACCGTTCGGCCAACGACCGGCACCGCCGCTACGCCACCGGTGCGAGCAGTTACGACCAGGTGCGCCGGGGGCTGGCCCTGCTGCGCCGCCCCGACTACCGCAGCGCCTACGCCGGCCTGCTGTGCACCGTCGACCTGGCCAACGATCCGCTCCGGGTCTACCAGGCGCTGCTCGCCGAGCAACCACCCCGGATCGACTTCCTGCTGCCGCACGCCAACTGGGACCGGCCGCCCACCCGCCCCGACGGCGCGGCCACCCCCTACGCGGACTGGCTGCTGACGATCCACCGGCGTTGGCTGGCCGACGGGCGACCGGTGCCGATCCGGTTGCTGGAGTCCCTGCTGGCCACCGCCGCCGGGGGCAGCACCAGCACCGAGGCCGTCGGGCTCGCCCCGGCCGATCTGGTGGTGGTGGAGACCGACGGCACCTTCGAACAGGTCGACTCGCTCAAGTCCGCCTTCCACGGCGCGGCCGCCACCGGCCTGGACGTGTTCCGCCACCCGGTCGACGAGGCGGCCGCCCATCCCGGCATCGCGGTGCGGCAGACCGGCCTGGCCGGCCTCTGCGCCACCTGCCGGTCCTGCCCGTTGGTACGCCGGTGCGGCGGTGGCCTCTTCGCCCACCGGTACCGCTCCGGCAGCGGCTTCGACAACCCGTCCGTCTACTGTGCCGACCTGGCCGCGCTGGTCCGCGCGACCACGACGCCCGCCGGCCCGGTGCCGGACCGGTCGGCCGACGCGCTGCCGTCCGCCGTCCTGGACGACCTCGGCTCCGGGCGGGGCGGTGTGGAGTCGATGGGTCAGCTCGCCGCCGTGCACCACGGCATCGCCCGCGCCCTGACGGTCGCGCTCAGCCCCGCCGCCACCGCCGACCCGGTCGCGGCAGCCGGGTGGCGGCTCCTGGTGGACCTGGACGTGGCCGCGCCCGAGGCCGTCCAGACCGTCCTGACCCACCCCTTCGTGCGGCGGTGGGCCCAGCGGTGCCGGGCCGGGGAGACCGGTGAGCTGCCCCACCTCGCCGCCGTCGCCGCCGCAGCAGCGGTCCGTGCCGGCGTCGACACCGACCTCGTGCTGCCGGTACGGGCCGGCGCGGTGCACCTGCCGACGCTCGGCACGCTCGTCGTGGACACCCCCGTCGACACTATCGCTGTCGCCATCTGCGCCGGATCGGTCGAGCTGCGGGCCGGCCGGCGTCGGATCCGGGTCCGTCCACTGCGGGGGCCGAACCCGGACCGGTGGCAGCCGACCCGGACGGCGTACACCGGCGACGGGACCATCCTCCTGGAGGACACCGACCCGTACCGGGACTGCTTCGACCTGCCGGTGGCGGCCCGGCTCACCCCGGCGGTCGCCGACCGGTGGACGACGCAGGTCCGGCAGGCGGTGCACCGCCTCGACGCCGAGGCCGTCGGCTACGCCACCGGCGTCCGTGCCCTGCTGCGCGCCGTGGTGCCGCTGCGACCCGACCCGTCCGGCCGGTCCCGCAGCGCCGCCGCCCGGTCCGCGTTCGGCGCGGTCGCCGTCACCCCGACGGTCGACGCCGCCGCACTGGCGGTGCTGCTCGTCCACGAGGTGCAGCACCTCAAGCTCGACGCGATCCTCGACGTCTGCGACCTGTTCGACCCCGCCGACGCCCGGCGGCTGCGGGTGCCCTGGCGCGACGACCCGCGCCCGGTGGAGGGCGCGTTGCACGGCGTCTACGCCCACCTCGCCGTCGCCGACGTGTGGCGGCACCGCCCCGGGGCCGAGGCGGTGGCGCACCACCGGCGCTACCGGGAATGGACCGACGGCACGGTCGACGCGCTGCTCGACCTGGGCAGCCTCACCGCCGACGGCCAGCGCTTCGTCCAGCGGATGCGTGCCACCCTGGACGACTGGCGGTGACCCCCGCCGGAGCGGCCGGCGGGGATCGTCGTGGTGCGCAGCGTCGCGACCCGGTGCGCCGGCCACGGACCGGCCCGGGTGCCGGCCGACCCCGGCCCGGATGCCCGTCGCCGACGCCGCCGGACCCCGACCGGCAGGAACGGGACAGCGCGGAGTTGGCGGCGATCGATACTGTGGTCGGTCGGGAGTGGCGGCGCCGGGCGGGAGCGGTAGGTGGCGGAGGAACAGTTCCGGGAGGACGAGAGCGCCCCCGTGTTCTTCCTCAGCTACGCCCGTACCGGCAACCGGGTGGCGGCACCCCCACGGGACACCAACCAGAAGGTCTTCCAGCTCTTCGTCGACCTCTCCGACCACGTCGTCGAGCTGCTCGGCCTGGGCCCCGGACGAACGGCGGGTTTCATGGACCGGATGCTCGACGGGGGACAGCTGTGGACCGACGACCTGGCCTTCGCCGCCGGGCACTGCCAGGTGTTCATCCCGCTGATCTCACCGCAGTACCTGCGCAGCGCGTGGTGCGCCCGGGAGTGGAACGCCTTCACCCGGCGGCGGGTCGTACCCCGCCCGGACGCCGAACCGTCGGCGGGGGAGACCCCGGTCATCCCCGTCAACTGGTCGGTGGTGGAACGTCGGCGGATGCCCCCACCCGTGTCGCAGCGGCAGATGTTCACCCCCACCCGGTTACCCTCGGACATCGCCCCGCAATATCACGAGGAGGGCATCTACGGACTGCTCAGCCTCGGCAGCAACGGCAAGGACGCCTACGACGCGGTGGTCTGGCGACTGGCCCAGCGGGTCGCCCGCGCGTACCGCACGCACTGGGTCGAGGCGGCGGTGCCGACCGATCTGCGGCAGCTGCCCGACCAGTTCGAGGAGGACGGGCATGACCTGGCCTGACCCCTCCTCCCCGGCGGGCGTCGTCGGGCAGGAGACCTACTTCTTCCTCAGCTATGCGCACTCCGTCCCGCTGTCCGACGCCGCCCGGCCGGACACCGACTACTGGGTCAGCCAGTTCTTCCACCAACTCGCCGACGCGGTGCGGGAACGCGCCACCCGGCTCGGCCCGCTCGACGCGGGATTCTTCGACGGCCAGGTCAGCCCCGGCGTCGACCTGAGGCGGACGCTGACCAACGCGTTGAGCCTCGCCCACGTCTTCGTGCCCCTCTACTCACCGAACTACTTCCGCAACGCCTGGGCGCTCGGTGAACGCGACTCCTTCCGCAGCCGGCTGGTCCGGCTGGCGGCCGGCCGGGCCGAGCGGCACGTGCTGCCGGTGCTCTGGATGCCGCTGCCGTCCTGGGGGGACCGTCCCGAGACCGTCCAGGCGTTGGACCTGGTGGGTGACCCCGGCGACCGCGCCGACTACGCCGACAACGGGCTGCGGGCTTTGTGCAAGCTGAGCGCCTACCGCACCCAGTACCGCACCCTGCTCGGTGCGTTGGCCGACCGGATCGTCACGGTGACCGAGAACGAGCCGCTGGCCCCGTCCCGGGCGACGACGCTGACCAGCAGCCCGGTCCCCGACGGGCCGGGCGCCGCGCTCGTGGTCACCACCCTCACCGCCGACCGGGCGCGCTGGCGGCCCTACGGCGACCAGCACCAACTGGCCGTCGCCGACTACGTGGCCGCGACCGCGGAACGGCTGGGCCTGCCCACCCGGGTCGTCGAGCTGGCCGAGGCCCGGGACCGGGCCGCCAGCAGCCCGGCGGTAGTGCTGGTCGACGCCGGCGTCGGGGTGGCCGCCGCCCGGTCCGCACTCGACGGGTTGCCGCGGTGGGCGGTCCCGCTCGTCATCGCCGCCGACCACGCGCGTGGCGAGCCGACGCCCGAGGCGATCGCCGGTAGTTTGCAGGACGCCCGGTTCCCCTGGGTGCTGCCGGTGCGCACCATCGACGAGTTTGAGCGCTGCGCCCCGCTGCTGGTCACCGAGGCGCGTAAACAGTTCCTCCGGCACGGTCCGGTCGATCCGCCGCAGGGCCCGCACGACCCGAAGCCGACCCTGGGGGCGACCGGACCGTTCGACGTACGGCGAGGGAAGGCATGACGATGACTCCACCCCACGACGGCCAGGTCGTCACCTTCTACTCGTACAAGGGCGGCACCGGGCGCACGATGGCGTTGGCGAACACCGCCTGGATCCTCGCCGCGAACGGCCACCGGGTGCTCGTCGCCGACTGGGACCTGGAATCCCCCGGCCTGCACCGGTTCTTCGCACCGTTCCTCGACCCGGAGCAGGTCGCCTCCACCGGCGGGGTGATGGACCTGATCCTGGAGTACGAGTGGGAGAACGCCCGCCGCCGGCAGGAGGGCGTCGACACCCGCCCCGGCGACTGGCACCGGCAGTACGCCCGGGTCCACAAGTACGCCTTCTCGGTGGGCTGGGAGTTCCCCGGCGGCGGCACCCTGGACCTGCTGCTCGCCGGCCGGCACAACCCCGACTACGCGACCAGCGTCACCGGACTCAACTGGGAGAACTTCTACAACCGGCTCGGCGGGGCGCAGTTCTTCGACGCGCTGCGCGCGGACATGAAGCGGCACTACGACTACGCCCTGATCGACAGCCGCACCGGCATCAGCGACGTCGCCGAGATCTGCACCATCCACCTGCCGGACCTGCTGGTCGACTGCTTCACCCTCAGCGACCAGGGCATCGACGGCGCCGCCACGGTCGCCGCCCGGGTCCGCAGCTACGAGGGGCGACGGGCCCGCCGGGTGCTGCCGGTGCCGATGCGCGTCGACGAGGGGGAGAAGACCAAGACCGACGCCGGCCGGGCGCTGGCCATGCAGCGGTTCGTCGGGTTGCCCAGCGGCATGACCGACCTGGAACGGCAGGACTACTGGCTCTCCGTCGAGGTGCCCTACCGGGCCTACTACGCGTACGAGGAGACCCTGGCGACCTTCGGCGACGTGCCGGGCAGCCGGGGCCTGCTGTCGGCGTACGAGGCGTTGACCCGGCACATCACCGGTGGTGCGGTCACCGGGCTGCCCCGGATGGACGACGGGCTGCGCCGGCAGACGATCCAGCGTTTCGAACGCAAACCGGTGATCGTCGACGAGTTGATCGTGCTGCGGTACGTGCCGGAGGACCAGGCGTGGGCGGAGTGGGTGCAGTCCACGTTGCACGCGGTCGACCTGCGGGTGTTGGCCACCCCGCTGGGTGTCCCGGCGTCGGTGCCGGCCGGCACGCCCTCGCGTGAGCTGCACCTGGTCTCCCGGTCCTACCTCGCCGCCCGCCGGGCGTTCGGCGGGGCCGCCCGGCAGGCGGGTTCTCCCGTGCTCGCGTTGCATCTGGACGACACCACCCCGTCGGTGGACACCCCGCCGGGAAGCTGGGCCACCGTGCACGAGCGCGGCGTCTCGGCCGCCGCCGAGCAGGTGTGGGAACTGGTCGGGCGGTCCGTCGACGGGCGGAACCGGCCGGTGCCGGCGACCCGCTACCCGGCCGTCGAGCCGATGGTCTTCTACGCCCCGGCGCGCAACGTCCGCTTCACCGGCCGGGAGGGCCTGCTGCTGGCCCTGCGGGAGGAGCTGAAGACGGCGGCGCGCGAACGCGTCCCGGTGGCGCTGCGCGGTGGCGCGGGCATCGGCAAGACGCAGGTCGCCACCGAGTACGCCTACCGCTTCCACGGCGCGTACGACGTCGTGTGGTGGGTGGACGCGGACCCGGCGCAGTTCATCGACGTCCGCTTCGCCGACCTGGGGCGGCGGCTCAACCTGCCGGACCTGCAGCACGTGCCGGACAACACCCGGGCGGTCCGGGACTGGCTCAGCCACGGCGGCGGCCGGGGTGCCGACGAGCCGCCGCTGCGCTGGCTGGTCGTCTTCGACAACGTCGACCAGTACGACCACGTCAAGGACTTCCTCCCCCAGGGCGAGGGGCACGTGCTGGTGACCACCCGTAACCCGGACTGGGGCGACCTGGCGCGGGCGGTCGACGTGGAAGCCTTCCAACGGGGCGAGAGCGTCAACCACCTGATCGGTCGTACCGGCCGTCGCGGCATGACGGCCGCCGAGGCGCAGCAGGTCGCCGAGGCGGTGGAGGACGTCCCGATCCTGGTGGCGCTGGCCGGGGCATGGCTCGCGGAGAGCCCCGACTCGGTCGCCACCTACCTGGCGGGCCTGGCGCGTACCGGCCCGGACAGCGACGTGTGGGGCCGGTCGTTGGAGGGCCTGCGGGAGCAGTCCCCGGGCGCCTACCGGCTGCTGCAACTCGGTTCGGTGCTGGCCCCCGACATCGCCCTCGACCTGCTCTTCAGCGACCAGGTGGCGAAGGTCATCGCCCCGCACGACCCGTCGGTCGCCGCGCAGGTCACCGACCGGGTCTCGGAACGCGACATCGCCGCGGCGCTGGTCCAACGGATCAACCGGCTCGCCCTGATCAAGGTGGACCTGCACGCCCAGCGGGTGCAGATCCACCGACTGCTCCAGGCGGCGCTGCGGGCCCGGATGTCCGAGCGGGAACTGGCCGAGGTCAAACACGACGTGCACCGCATCCTCGCCGGTTCCCGCCCCTCGGGTGAGGTGGACGACCCGGTCTTCCAGGTCCGGTACCGGCACCTGTGGCCGCACCTGGACGGCTCGGACGCGGTCTCCTGTCACGACGACACCGTCCGGCAGTTGGTCATCGACCGGGTCCGGTACATCTTCCTCAACGGCGGTTTCGCGCAGGGCGCGCAGTACGCCCGGGAGGTGGACACGACCTGGACGACGATGCTCGATGGGCTCTCCCCGGATACCGGCGCGCACCGGGCGCTGCGCGTGCAACTGCTCAACCTGCGCTTCAACCGGGCCAACCTGCTGCGCAGCCTCGGCCGCTTCGAGCAGGCCCTGGCGCTCGACGAGGACACCCTGCACCAGCAGGAGGAGCTGATCGGCCAGAGCCACCCCTACACCCTGATGACCGCCGGGGGGTACGCGGCGGACCTTCGGGCCCTCGGCCGTTACCGGCCGGCCCTGGAGCGCGACCTGCGTACCCACGGGGCCTGCGTGGAGGTGTTCGGCGAGGACCACCGGCGGACCCTCAACGCGGCCAACAACCTGGCCGCCTCCCACCGGTTGGCCGGCGACTTCACCCGGGCCCTGGACCTCGACGAGGCCACCTACCGTCGGCTGCGGGTGGTGCTCGGCCCCGACCACCCACGCACCCTGCTCTCAGCTGGCAACTACGCGCGCGACCTGCGGGAGACCGGCGACTACCAGGGTTCGGTGACCCTGCTGCAGGACGTGATCGAGGGCTACCGGCGGCTGTTCGGCGACCAGTTCCGGGAGCTGCTGATCAGCCAGGCCAACCTCGCCACGTCGCTGCGCAGCACCGGCCGGATCGCCGAAGCCGGCCGGCTGCTCGACGACGCCTACACGCGGCTGCGGGCCACCCTGGGGGCGACCAACCCGGACACCCTGCTCAGCCGGTTGAGCCGGACGGCCAACCTGATGCTCGAGGGGGACGGGGCGCAGGCCCGCGCGGAGCTGGAGGAGGTGCAGCAGACGCTCGCTGAGGTGTTCGGGGCGCGGCACCCCTACACGCTGGTGTGTGAACTGAACCGGGGGGTGGCGCTGTGGGACATCGGTGAGCAGGACGAGGCGTACGCGCTCACCGTGTCCGCGGCGGACGGGCTACGGGAGGTGCTGGGGCCCGAGCATCCGTTCAGCATGGGCGCGGACAACAACCTCGCCGTCTTCGCCATCCTCACCGGCCAGGACGAGGAGGGCTTCGCCCGGTTGCAGGCGGTGGTGGACCGGTTGACGGCGGCGTTGGGCGTCGACCACCCGGACACCCTGCGCAGCCTGGGCAACCTGGAGACGGCCCGACAGGCGGCTACCGGAGGGACGGTCAGCATCGGACGGATGCGACTGGCCGACCGGCTCGCCGACCGGATCGGGCAGGAACACCCGAGTGTGGTGGTGCTGCGCGCCGGACGGTACGTGCGTCGGGTCCTCGACCCGCACCCCTACTGACCGGGTCGGGCCCCGATGAGCACGTCGGTGCCCGTCGGGGCCTGCCCGTCGACGAGCCAGCGCAGCATGCGCGGGAGCTGCTGCATGGCGTCGAAGTGGGCCGCGCCGGGCTGCACCTCGATCTCGGCCCCGGGGATCCGGGCGGCCAGCCACCGGCCGTGGCTGGCCGGCGCGAAGGTGTCCTCCTCGCCGTGCCACAGGCGTACCGGGGTGACCGTGGTGTCGATCGCGTCGAGGTCGAACTTCCAGTCGCGGCGCAGCGCCAGCACGTCGTCGATCCAGCCGTACGGGCCGGCCCGCAACGCCTCCTGGTAGGTGTCGAAGATGATCCCGCGCAGTGCCGCGTCGTTGATCGCCCGGCGGTCCGGTGGCCCCATCTGGGTCATCAGCTCCCGCAGCAGGAACCGGGGGTCCTCGGCGGCCCGGGCGGCGCGCTGGCGGATCTCCTCGACCACGATCTCGGTGTCGTGCCGACCGTCACCGAAGCCGCGCTGGTTGTCGCGGTTCATGCCGTCGAACCAGTCCAGCCCGATGGCCTCCGACGGCGCGAAACTGACCAGCACCGCCACCCGGCTCACCCGGCCGCGTAGGCGCTCGTCGGCGGCACAGGCCAGCGCGTGCGGCCCGCCCCCGGAGCGGCCGGCCACCGCGAACCGGCCGAGCCGGAGCTGGTCGGCGATGGCTTCCACGTCCCGCGCGGCGTCGGCCACGTCCCGACCCTCGAACCGGTCGGAGTCGCCGTATCCGGGGCGGTCGTAGGCGATCAACCGGATCCCCATCCGATAGAGCACGATGCCCCGGGGCTTCGGCCCCCGCCGGCTGCCGGGTGTGCCGTGCATCAGGAAGACGGGGAACCCGTCGGGAGCACCGGACTCCTCGTACGCCACCCGCTTGTTGTCCGCACGGTGGGCGTATCGCGGCCCAGGCTCACCTTCTCGGGTCACTGCAGCCTGCCTTCCAGTGCCACTACCAGCCGTTACTCGCGATTTGCATCGAGCAGCTACGATGGTTTCCGTCGGCTCCGCTCAGCCTTCGAGCCTAACGGTCGAGCCCGCCGCACCGCTATGCCGAGCCCGACAACAGGCCGGATCTGTCGGAAGCGACACCTGTCGGCCAGGACGGGCCGGCCTTGCGGGCGGCCTCCGCCCGCCCGCGCCGCCGGGCGCCCCGGCGGCGGTGCTCAGCAGGCCAACGGTCGGATATCCGTCGGCGCGTCGACCAGCGCGGCACGCGGGTCGGCGTAACGCCAGTCGACCCGGTACTGCGCGCGCAGTCGGGGCCGGGACACCACCCACCGGTACGCGACCCGCCCCTGCCCCTCCCGGCGGTCCGGGTGCACCTCGACGGTCGACTCCGAGGTGAACGAGGTCTCGGAGCCCCAGACCGTCGGGCCGGTCTCGACCGGAAAGTCGAGCCGGATCACCAGGTTGCGGGTGGGTAGCCGGATGTCACGCTGCAACCAGTCACCGAACTTCCACGCCGGCACCCGGTAGGCGTAGTCGACGACGGTGCGCTGCCCGGGGTAGAGCGGCATCGGGGTGCCCCCACCGTCCAGCAACAACACGATCTTGAGAAAGGCGTCCCGGCTGCGACTCACCCGCCACCGCATCGGTTCGGCCTGCTCGGTGCCGATGGTCGCCCGGAAAGCCACCTCGTCGATGGTGAGCGGGTGGTGGCTGTGGAAAAGAGCGGACCGGGCCGGATCCTCGGGGAACCGGTCGATGTCGATCTGCACGGTGTGCCGGGTGATCGGCTCGGTGCCCACGCTGTGCAGCACCCGGCGGAACCGGCACTCGTACACCCCGTCCACCAGGGAGAGCATGGCCTGCTCGTCCTCGATCACCAGGTGCGAGCCGGCCGGCGGCGGCACTGCGGTCGGGCCGAGTGCCGAGCGGCGTCCCCCCGACCCCCGGGCGTCGGCGAAGGCGACGTACTGCTGCCAGATCCGGTTGCCGCTGTCCAGCACCAGCTCGACCCGACGGGCGAACTCCTCGGTGGGCTGGTGCCGCCCGTTCTCGATGTGACTGACGTACGACGGGTCGAAGCCGGTGCGCTCGGCCAGCTCCTTCTTGGACAATCCCCGCTGGCGTCGCCAGTGGGCCAGTTCCCGCACGAATTCCGCCGCCGCATCGTCCTGTGTGGAACCGCCCATGCCCCCGTCCTCGGTGTCGGGCCTCAAGTCTGTCCCACCGACGGCATCCGCGCCAGGGGTGCCCGCCGACCGACTCCGCCGCCGCCGGTCCCCCCGGCAGCGGGCAGGATGACCACCATGGATCCCGCCGTACGCCGCTACCTCGCCGACCTGGTCACCAGTGCGCGGGACGTGCTCGGACCGGAGCTGGTCGGTGCCTACGCGGCCGGTTCGGTGGCGCTGGGCGCCTACCGGCCCGGCCGCAGCGACGTCGACGTGGCGCTGGTCTGCCGGGGCCCCCTGCCCCGACGGACCAGCCAGGCCCTGGTGGACCGGCTGCGGCACGAGACGCTGCCCTGCCCGGCGCGCGGCCTGGAACTGGTGACCTACTCGCGGGAGGTGGCCGCCTCGGGCGCCCCGGAGCCCGGTTTCGAGGTGGAACTCAACACCGGGGCGCGGATGTCGTCGCGGGTCACCTTCACGCCGGCCGACCGGCCCGCCGCCGACGGCCACTTCTGGTACGGCCTGGACCGCAGCATCCTGCACCAGCGGGGGTTGCCGTTGGCCGGGCCGCCAGCCGGTGAGGTCTTCGCCGAGCTGGCTCCGGGTGACCTGCGACAGTTGCTGGTGGCGGCGCTGCGGTGGTGGCTGGCCCGGCCCGCCCCGCCCGGCGACGGCCCCACCCCCGGCGTCGAGGACGCGGTCCTGGCCGCCTGCCGCGCCCTGGTCCGGATCCGTGACGGCGCCTGGCTGTCGAAGGCCGCCGCCGGCCACCGGGTGATCGCCCTCGGCCGCGAACCGGAGCTGCTACGCCGCTGTGTCCGCGCCCGCGACGGCGGCCCACCGCCGACCGCCGCCGAAGCCCGCGCCTTCCAGCAGCAGATCCTGGCCGATATCACCGCCGGCTGACCGGTCACCGCGGCACCGGTCGCGGCCCGACGCTCGACGTCGGGCCGCCACCGCCGTGGTCACCGCCGCAGCAGGGCGAAGACCCCCCACCCCAGGTACTCCCGCCGGTACCGCACGTGCCGGACCGGGTCCTCGGTCAACTCCTGCCGGAACCCCTCGGCGAGGTCGTCGTCCGGATGGGCGTCCAGCCAGCGGCGCAGGGTGAGCCAGTGCGCCGCGGCGTACCGGTCCCAGCTGTCCTGGTCGGCGAGGACCATCTCGACCACGTCCCACCCGTGCGCCTGGACCCGGCGAATCAACCCGGGCAGGTCGTCGAAGTCGTCCCGGGCGGTGGCGTGACACGCGGCGACGGTCTCCTGGTCCGGCGGTTCCCGCCGCCAGTACGGCTCCCCGACCAGCAGCATCCCACCGGGCCGCAGCGCCCTGGCCAGGATGTCGATGGTGCCGACGACGCCCCCACCGATCCAGGTGGCACCGACGCAGGCGGCCACGTCCACCTTCTCGGGATGGACGTACCCGGCGGCGTCGTCGTGCACGAAACGGACCCGGTCGGCCACGGCGAGTTCGACCGCACGGCGCCGGGCGGCGGCCGTGAACACGGTGCTGAGGTCGACACCGGTGCCCCGGACCCCGTGTGTACGGGACCAGGTGCACAGCAGTTCACCCTTGCCGCTGCACAGGTCGAGCAGGGTGTCGTCGGGGCGGAGCCGGATCGCCCGGCCCAGGGCGGCGAGCTTGTCGTCGTCGAACGGGTTGAGGATGCGAAGGTCGCCTTCGCGGATGACGAAACTACGATCGAGGTCCATGTCGGTGACTCCAGGGGTGCGGCAACGGGCGCGGGGAGCGGACGGTCGGCACGCGGAGCACGGGCACGGAAAACACCTCGATCGGGGGACGTGGTGACGGGCCGTCAGGCTACGTCCCGACCGGCCCGGAGCCCAGTGATTTCGCCCCGGGCGGCCCGCCACCGGGCAGTTCCAGGGCCATGGCTGCCTGCGGGACACCACCGGAGCCCAGCGATGTCATCCCGGGTCGCCCGCCACCTCTCAGACGTTGGTCGGCACCCGGTCGGCCGGCGGCTCGCTGACCGCTGCGTCGGCAGCTGGCTCCGCAGCCGGCCGGGCCGCCACCGTCGGATACTCGGCGGTCTCACCGCCCCCGGCGGCAGCCGCCATCACGGCGGCGGCAGCCAGGTCGGCGACCCGCTTGGCCTCCCGCTGCACCCGGGCCCGCACGTCCTTGGCGTGCCGCTCCACACTCTCGGCGGCCTGCCGGGCCTCGTCCAACCGTCGGTTCTCCGTGGTCAGGTCGCGTCGGACCTCCTCCAACAGCTGTCGGGTACGCACCAACTCCCGCTCGACGGTGTCGCCCTCCTGCTGGATCTCAGCCAATTGCGCACGGGCCGTGTCCAGCTCACCCTGTACCTCGGTGAGGGCCTTCTGCCGCTCGGCGATCTCCCGCTGCACCGTGGTCAGTTGCTCCTGGTGGCTGCTGGCCTGCTCGTCGGCCCGCTGCCGGACCTCCGTGGCGTACTGCTGCGCCTCGGCGATCAGCGCGGCGATCTGCTGCTCGGCGGCGCTGTGCTGGTTGGTCAGCTCCCGCTCCGCCGCCGCCCGCTGCTCGCCCAGTTCCTGCTCGACGGCGGCGCGTCGCTCGCCGACCTCCCGCTCCACGGTGGCCTGCCACTGCGCCAGCTCCTGCTGGCTCTGGGTCCGGGCCGCCTGGATCTCCTGCTGGATCTGGGTCCGGGCGGCCTTGGTCAACGCCTCGGCGGCGGCCCGGGTCTGGGTGATCTGCTTGGCGGTCTGTTCGCTGATCCGCTTCGCCTCCTGCTGGGCCCGCTCGTGGGCGGCTTCCCCTTCGGCCCGCAGCTTCTCGGCCCGCTCCCGGACCTCGGCCAGCTCGGCGTCAGCCGTCGACCGGCGCTGCTCGTACGCCTTGTCCTGCTCCTCGCGCCGGGCGGTCAACTCCTCCTCCAGGTCCCGCAGCGCCTGCGCGGTCCGGTCCCGGGCGTCGACCAGCGTCTTCTCCGCCTCGCCCTGGAGCTGGTTCGCCCGCTGGGTGGCCGAGTCGGTGATCACCGCAGCCTGCTTCTCGGCCAGGGCGAGGATCTGGTCCACCATCGGGCCGAGATCACGGAAGGACGCCCGGTCCACCTGGGCCGGCCGTTGGCGCAACTCGGTCAGCTCCGCCTGCAACCGTTGGATGTGCGTGGTCAGCCCCTGGATCTGGCCGGCGGCCCGGGCCCGGTCGGCGGTCAGCGTCGACAGTGCCCCGTCCATCTGCTCGACGTAGCGGTCCACCTGCCGCTTGTCGTAGCCCCGCAACGCGAGCTCGAAGCTCGGCCGTGACGTCCCGTCGTCACGCGACGCGTACGACTCCTCCCCGGTGGACATAGAGCCAACCTCCGTACTCCTCGGCGATCCAGGTCCGCGTGGGCGACTCCGCGGGCCACGACGGGGCGAAACACTACCGGCGACCGGTGCCGCGGGTGACCGGGCCCCGAGCGCGGTCCACGCACCGATCCGGGCGGGGACGGCCGCTCGTCCGCACGGTCGCGTTCCGGTCGGGTCCACCGGTGTCCGGGGGTTGCCCTGGCCGGTGCGTCCACCGTGCGCACCGGGTTTTGTCCATTCGGCCCACCTGGCCTCGTCCCCGTGGACTTTCCGCAGCTCAGCGCGGGTCACCAGTGGAGTCCCGCCGGCCGTCCCGGGTGGTGTCGGGGCACCCGGCCGCAGGTGACCGGGGGTGTGGCCGGGAACGCACCGGCTGGATTTGACGGTCAACTCGGCGAGCGCGTAACTTTCTCTCTGTCAGCGCGGAACGGACGCACCGGGGTGAAAGCCCCGAAGGCCGGAGCGCGACCACTGATCTCAGGAATGCCTCCCGATCGACCGTGGGTCGATTTGGTGGGCAGAGAGCAGTCGAGTAGGGTGAACAACCGGCAGGGCACCGGGCGAGCGTGCGGGAGACCGCAGCGGCCGGCTTGTCGACAATCGCGGGGTTTCCGGTGTGAGCCGGGGTTTCGTGGTGTGTGGAATTGTGGTTGATGTGGTGTTGATCGTGACAGAGCGGTTTGACACGGCGGATACCACCGGGTAACGTAGTAAAAGTGCCTGGCGCGGAAGCGCTGGACACGGTGAACGAGATACCCCAGGTCGGGGGTCCTGTTGGTCGGGGCTTTCGGGTGGTGTGTGGTTGTTCTTTGAGAACTCAACAGGGTGCTTGATAAGCCAGTGCCAATTATGATTTATACCCCGTGCTGGGCAGACTTTCGGGTTTGTTTGGTGGGGATTCCTTTGGCAACATTTGTTTGTTGTCAGGATGCTGTTCAACAGGTTTTTGTTGGAGAGTTTGATCCTGGCTCAGGACGAACGCTGGCGGCGTGCTTAACACATGCAAGTCGAGCGGAAAGGCCCTTCGGGGTACTCGAGCGGCGAACGGGTGAGTAACACGTGAGCAACCTGCCCTAGGCTTTGGGATAACCCTCGGAAACGGGGGCTAATACCGAATATTACCTCTTGTCGCATGGTGG
>NZ_JAGKQP010000002.1:0-1062500 GCF_019374995.1 Micromonospora sp. RL09-050-HVF-A | reverse complement strand
GGCTGAAGCGCGGGTAAGACCGCGTGGAGGGCCGAACCCACCAACGTTGAAAAGTTGGGGGATGACCTGTGGTTAGGGGTGAAAGGCCAATCAAACTCCGTGATAGCTGGTTCTCCCCGAAATGCATTTAGGTGCAGCGTCGCGTGTTTCTTGCCGGAGGTAGAGCACTGGATGGTCTAGGGGGCCCACAAGCTTACCGAAATCAGCCAAACTCCGAATGCCGGTAAGTGAGAGCGCGGCAGTGAGACTGCGGGGGATAAGCTTCGTAGTCGAGAGGGAAACAGCCCAGATCACCAGCTAAGGCCCCTAAGCGTGTGCTAAGTGGAAAAGGATGTGGGGTCGCATAGACAACCAGGAGGTTGGCTTAGAAGCAGCCACCCTTTAAAGAGTGCGTAATAGCTCACTGGTCAAGTGGTTCCGCGCCGACAATGTAGCGGGGCTCAAGCACACCGCCGAAGCTGTGGCACTCACATTTTACTTCGCATCTCCTTGATGGGGTGTGCAGGTGTGTGGGTGGGTAGGGGAGCGTCGTGCCGGGGGTGAAGCAGCGGGGTGACCCAGTTGTGGACGCGGCACGAGTGAGAATGCAGGCATGAGTAGCGAAAGAAGGGTGAGAAACCCTTCCGCCGGATGACCAAGGGTTCCAGGGCCAGGCTAATCCGCCCTGGGTGAGTCGGGACCTAAGGCGAGGCCGAGAGGCGTAGTCGATGGACAACGGGTTGATATTCCCGTACCCGCGAAAGAGCGCCCGTGATGAACCTTATTGTGCTAACTGCCCGAGCTGTTGGAGGTCTTCGGACTGAGAATGGTGAGCGTGGGAACCTGGTGGGTAGTAGTCAAGCGATGGGGTGACGCAGGAAGGTAGCTGAGCCCGGCCGGTGGTTGTGCCGGGGTAAGCGTGTAGGCCGTGTTGTAGGCAAATCCGCAACACATGGGGCTGAGACGTGATGCCGAGCCGATTCAGGTGAAGTCAGTGATCCTATGCTGCCGAGAAAAGCCTCTAGCGAGTTCTTAGCGGCCCGTACCCCAAACCGACACAGGTGGTCAGGTAGAGAATACCGAGGCGATCGGGCGAACTGTGGTTAAGGAACTCGGCAAATTGCCCCCGTAACTTAGGGAGAAGGGGGGCCGGAGACGTGAAGCCCCGTGCGGGTGGAGCGTTGTATGGCCGCAGAGAGCAGGGGGAAGCGACTGTTTACTAAAAACACAGGTCCATGCGAAGAAGTAATTCGATGTATATGGACTGACGCCTGCCCGGTGCTGGAACGTTAAGGGGACCTGTTAGCTCTTCGGGGCGAAGCGGAGAACTTAAGCGCCAGTAAACGGCGGTGGTAACTATAACCATCCTAAGGTAGCGAAATTCCTTGTCGGGTAAGTTCCGACCTGCACGAATGGCGTAACGACTTCCCCACTGTCTCAACCACAGGCCCGGCGAAATTGCATTACGAGTAAAGATGCTCGTTACGCGCGGCAGGACGGAAAGACCCCGGGACCTTTACTATAGCTTGACATTGGTATCTGAATGGGCTTGTGTAGGATAGGTGGGAGCCGGTGAAACCTGTACGCCAGTATAGGTGGAGGCAATCTTGAAATACCACTCTGGTTGATTTGGGTATCTAACTTCGGACCGTTATCCGGTTCAGGGACAGTGTCTGGTGGGTAGTTTAACTGGGGCGGTTGCCTCCTAAAGGGTAACGGAGGCGCCCAAAGGTTCCCTCAGCCTGGTTGGCAATCAGGTGTTGAGTGCAAGTACACAAGGGAGCTTGACTGTGAGACTGACAGGTCGAGCAGGGACGAAAGTCGGGACTAGTGATCCGGCACTTGCGAGTGGAAGCGGTGTCGCTCAACGGATAAAAGGTACCCCGGGGATAACAGGCTGATCTTCCCCAAGAGTCCATATCGACGGGATGGTTTGGCACCTCGATGTCGGCTCGTCGCATCCTGGGGCTGTAGCAGGTCCCAAGGGTTGGGCTGTTCGCCCATTAAAGCGGTACGCGAGCTGGGTTTAGAACGTCGTGAGACAGTTCGGTCCCTATCCGCCGTGCGCGTAGGATACTTGAGAAGGGCTGTCCCTAGTACGAGAGGACCGGGACGGACGAACCTCTGGTGTGCCAGTTGTCCCGCCAGGGGCACGGCTGGTTAGCTACGTTCGGAAGGGATAACCGCTGAAAGCATCTAAGCGGGAAGCCTGCTTCAAGATGAGGTATCCCACCCCACTTTGTGGGGGTAAGGCCCCCAGCTAGACGACTGGGTTGATAGGCCGGAAATGTAAGCCCGGTAACGGGTTCAGTTGACCGGTACTAATAGGCCGAGGACTTGCTTACAAGTCTGCTACGCGTCCACTGTGCAACTCTGAACAAACACCAAACAACCCCCCACCGTGTGTTGTGTGGGTGTGTGTGTTGTTTGATATGTTCATAGTGTTACGGCGGTCATTGCGGAGGGGAAACGCCCGGTTACATTCCGAACCCGGAAGCTAAGCCCTCCAGCGCCGATGGTACTGCACTCGGGAGGGTGTGGGAGAGTAGGACACCGCCGGACAATCTTTGGTTGAGGCCGACCCTTCGGGGTCGGCCTCAACTGTTTTCACGCCCCGAACACGCCACCGGGCCGCCCCGTCCGCTCTGCTGCCGATTTCGGTCGGCAACAGCAGTCGCGGTTCCTGGCGTTCTGCGATCCGCCCAGGCCTGCGCAGCCCCGACGATACTGCGGCCGTATCGACGAATGCAGATCGCCCCCATTTTTGTTGACCTTTATTGCGTCGTCATTCTGACATTCATGACTCTTTTTCCGTTGTCTCGGGAAGATGTAGTGGATGGACGAACTGACCAACCGGAAGCAGTCGTCGTCGGGTCCGGGCCGGCCAGCAGAAGCCGAATCGTCGACGATCCGGGTCGTCGTGGTGGGTCCACCGGGCCTGTTGCGTACCGCGCTGGCAGCGGTGTTGGCCGCCGCCCCCGGGTTCGAGCTGGCGGGGGAGAGTGACCCCGACCACCAGGTCACCGATCGGGTCGTCACCCGTCGTCCGCACGTGGTCCTGGTCGACCTGGACGGGATCGACGACCCGGCCGTCCTCACCAGACGGTGGCACGCCAGGGTGCCGGAGTGCGCCGTGGTGGTGTTGACGTCCCGGCGGACCGCGCGGGTGCTGCGGCGGGCGCTCGGGGCGCGGGTGCGGGGCATCATCGCCAAGGACGTCCCGCCGCAGGAACTACTGGCTCAACTGCGGCTGGTCGCCGAGGGCAACCGGATGATCGACCCGGTGACCGCGCTGGCCGCGCTCGACGCCGCGGTCAACCCGTTGAACGAGCGGGAACGGCAGGTGACCGCCGCAGCTGCACGCGGTCTGTCGACCAAGGAGATCGCCGCCCACCTGCATCTGGCCCCCGGCACCGTCCGCAATCACCTGTCGGCGGTGCTGGGCAAGACCGGTGCCCGCAATCGTTGGGAAGCTGTCCTGCGCGCCCAGGACGCAGGCTGGATCTGACCAACCGTGAGAAGGGGTGTCGGTTCAGTTACGAGTTCAATAAGATTCCCAACCGTGCGTCATGGGTTGCGCACATTTCGTCAACACCTGCTTGATCTCGGGAGTTGCTTATGGTCCGCACACTGCTCGCTCTCCAGGGCGGGCTGCTTCGTGGCGCCCTCGCTCAGGTGCTCTCGGCCGAGCACGACATCCAGATCGTCGGCGAGGTGGACAGCCCGCACCACCTACGCGCTGCGGTCCGGGCCGAACGCCCCGACGTGGCCGTGATCGAGTTCGACATGCTGACCGTGGCGGAACTGATCCACCTGGCGACTGCCGACCCCGGTGCCGACCCCATGGCCGGTCCCGGAGCGGGGGCCATCGGCCGGGCCGACACCGTGACGGCGGGTTGTGGTCCGGTGGCCACGGACATCGCCGGTGCTGCGTCCCTGCGGCAACGCACTGCTTCTCCGGTCACCCCCGTAGGGTCCCTGCTGGTCCTGGTGGAGCAGCGGCGGGCCGGGCGGCTCGGGTCGGTGCTCGCCGAGTACGGGAACCGGATCGGCTTCCTCAGTCGGGACGTTCCACCCGGGCGAATCGTCGATGGGGTGCGCCAGCTCGCCGAGGGCCGGGTCGTCCTCGATCCGGATCTGGTGGTCGCCGCCCTGGAGGTCGCCGCCAGCCCGTTGACCAATCGGGAGCGTGAGGTGCTCGACGTGGTCGCCGAGGGGCATCCGGTCCAGGAGATCGCTGATCGACTGGTGCTGTCGACCGGGACGGTGCGCAACCACCTGTCGCGGATCATGGCGAAGACCGGGGCCCGGACCCGTTGGGAGGCGGTGCGTATCGCCCGCGAGTCGGGCTGGCTGTGACCCGTCCGCCCTACCTCGTTGCCCGCCCAGCCTCGTTGCGTGGTGCAACCCCCGGTGACGACCCGGCACCGGCGGCCTACGCGGCACCCCCCGCTCCGGTCGTCGACCCCGTTGCGGTCCGGGCTGTCGCCTCCGACCCGGCCCGAGCCGTCGCCACCCCCGCGCCCCGGACCGTCCCGGTGCGGGGCGTCCTGTCCGTCCCTACGGCCGGTTCCGTCCCTGGCTTCGACGCCGGGCCGGTCCCCGCCTTGTCGTCCGGTGTCGTCCAGCAGGTGGCGATCGCCGGCGGCTCGTCCTGCGTCTCGCCGTAGCCGACCAGGGCGCGGTAGGCCGCCGAGCGGGTGAGCAACCCTTCGTGGGTGTCCAGCAGCGCGGTCCGTCCGTCCAGCAGCAGGACCCGCCGGGCCCGCAGGGCCGAACTGACCCGGTGTGCGATGACCACCAGGGTGCCCGGGCGGGTGGCGAAGACGCTCTCCAGTCGGGCCTCGGTCGCCGGGTCGAGGTGGCAGGTGGCCTCGTCGAGGATGATCAGCGGGGCGGGGGAGAGCCAGGCCCGCAGCAGCGCGATCTGCTGGCGTTCCCCTGCGGACAGCTTCCCCGGGCACAGCAGTGCGTCGTGGCCGCCGAGCCGGGCCAGCAGCCCGGTCAGGCCGAGCCGGGCCGCCGCCCGGTCGACCGCCTCGTCCGGCAGGCCGGGCGCCAGGTAGCCGAGGTTGTCGCGCAGCGTGCCGGTGAAGACGTACGCCTCCTGGGGGATGAGCACCCGCCGGTCGGCCAGCTCTCCCGGTGTGGCACCGGTCACCGGCAACCCTGCGACGTGGATGGTGCCGGACTGCGGATACAGCACCCCGGCGATCAGACCCGCCAGGGTCGACTTGCCGATCCCGCTGGCCCCGACGATCACCAGGTGGTCCCCGACGGGCACGTCGAGGTCGAGGTGGTCGAGCACCGGGTCGGCGTGGGGGCCGTACCGGAAGGTCACCGCACGCAGCGACAACGCCGTCGCAGCCCGCTGCGCTCCGGGGGGCGACCATCCGGGCGGGCCGGCGGCGGGCCGGCAGTCGTCAGGGGGGACAGCAGGTGCGGCAGCGGCCGGGCCGGCGGGCCGTGGCGCGGCGGGCCGGCCGCCGGTGGTGCCGGTGGGTGTGGTGTCCGCCGGTGCGGCGGTACGTAGCAGCCGGTCCAGGGTGACCGCGAACCGGAGGCCACCGGCAGCCACCCCCTGCACCAGGCTGTGCAGCGCCGGCTGCACCCCGCGCGTCACGTAGACCAGCGCGCCGAGCACGGCACCCGGCCCCAGGCCCTGGCGGACCAGCCAGGGCGTGGCCAGCAGCAGCACCGGAACGGGCAGCCAGCCGCCCAGCGCCAGGCTCAGACCGCGGGTCGCCGCCATGGTGGCCAGCCGCCGCTCCACCCGGGCCTGGGCGTCGACGGACCCGCCGACCCAGCCGGTGACCTGGTCCCGTGCGCCGCTGGCGGCGACGTCACGATGGCCGGTCACCGCGGTCACCACGGCCCGGCCCAACTGCTCGTCGGCCTGCACGTACTCCCGTTGCCGGGTCACCATCACCGGCAGTGCCAGGGCGAACAGGACGAGACCGGCCAGCACCGGCACCGCCACCACCAGGGCCACCGGGGCGGCCAGCGAGAACAGACCGAGCACGGCGGCGCCGAGCGCGAACAGGAAACCGCGTACCACCATCAGGAGACCGGCGTAGGTGTCCCGGACCAGCTCCACCTGGTGGGTGAGGCGGGCGACCGCCGCGTTGTCGGCCCGGCCGCCGGCCGCAGCGGCGACCGCGCCGCGTACCACCCGGCGGAGCAGGTCGTCGCGGAACGGCTCGACCACGGCCCCGAGCAGCGCGTACGACCGGTGGGTACCGGCCGCGCCGACCAGCACCGCCAACCCCAGCAGGGCCAACCAGGCCAGCCCGACGTCCGGCCGGCCGGCCAGGAAGCCGCTGTCGACGGCGCGGGCGGTCAGCAGCCCGGACAGGGCCGCCGGGAGCACCTCCGCCGCCGACCAGCCGGCCAACCGCCACAGCTGCGCCCGCCGGGCCCGCAGCGCGGCCCGGGTCACCCCGACGACGGTGTTCACGACCGGAACACCTCCCGGTAGTCGGGGTCGGCCCACAGTGTCGGGTGCGGGCCGACCGCCCGGACCCGACCGCCCGCCACCCACGCCACCAGGTCCGCGCGGGCGGCCATGCCGAGCCGGTGACTGACCACCACCCGGGTACGCCGGTCACCGGGGCCGGTCAGCGCCCGGGTCACCTGGTATTCGGTGGCGGTGTCCAGGCTGGACGTGGCGTCGTCGAGGATGAGCAGCCGTTCGGCGCGCAACGCACGGGCCAGCCCGAGCCGCTGCCGTTCACCGCCGGACATGGCGACCTCGGCCAGCGGGGTGCCGTACCGGTCGGGCAGCCGTTCGACGAAGTCGTGGATGGCGGCGGCCCTGGCCAGCGGCACCGGGTCCACGCCGACCCCGACGGCGGCACCCACCGTTTCGCCGACCAGCACCGGCCGTTCGAACCCGTAACCCACCGCGGCGTGCAGGGCTGCCGGGGCCAGCTCCGGCAGCGGTACGCCGTCCAGGAGCACCACGCCGTCGTCGGGGTCGCGCAGCCGGCCGGCGACGGCGGCGAGCAGGGACTTGCCCGCACCCGAGGCACCCACGACGGCCAGCAGGGTGCCACCGGGCACCCGCAGGTCCACCCGGTCGAGCAGGGCCCGGCCCTCGGCGTCGCGCACGGTGACCCCGCGCAGTTCCAGGGTGCCCGGCCCGGGTGGCAGGGCCCGGGTGCCGTACGGCCGGGCGGGTTCGGCGAGCACCTCGGCGGCCCGGCGGCAGCCGGCGCGTACCCGGACGGCGGTGTTCAGGGCGGCGACCACGGTGCCGAGGCCGGCACCGAGCGCGGCGTACTGGATGGCGGCCAGCAGTTCCCCGGGTGTCAGCCGGCCGGCGGTCAGCGACAACCCACCGACGGCGACGATCGCGACCTGGAGCAGCGGGTTGAGCACGGCACCCCGGGTCGCCGCCCCGGCCAGCACCGTCCAGGTACGCGCGCCGTGGCGGTGCAGCGCGGCGAGGGGGGTCAGCACCCGGTCGACCTCCCGTTCGCCGGTGCCGGCGGCGGCGATGGTGCGCGCCCCGGCGAGGGTCTCCACCAGCCGGCCGGCGAGGTCGCCCTGGGCCTGCTGGTAGCCGGCGACGGCGGCGGAGGCGTCGGCGACGAAGCCGCGCAGCAGCAGGGCGAGCAGCAGCAGACCCAGCACGAAGGTGACACCGAGCCACGGGTCGATCAGGGTGAGCGCCACCAGGCTGCCCAGGGGCGGCAACGCCACGGTGGCGGCCGTGACGACCGTGGGCGCGGCCTGCCCGGCGTCGGCCACCTGCCCCACCACCCGGCCGGCCAGGTCACCCACCGGGCGGCGGGCGGCGGTGCGCGGGTCGAGGGCGAACAGGTGCCCGACCAGGGTGTGCCGCAGGTGCGCCACCGACCGGGCGGTGGCCGCGCCGGTGCCGTAGTCGCGGATGACGCCGACGACGACCAGCAGGGCGACCAGGGCGGTGACGGCGGCCAGCCAACGGCCGGGGGAGGACTGCGGGGCGGCTCCGACGGCGGCGTCGACGGCCCGTCCCAGCACGGCCGGCAGGGCCAGTTCGGCTGCGGTGCCGGCCACGGTGACCACGGCCAGCGTCGGGGTCCACCAGCCGGCGGCGCGCACCGCCCGTAGCAGGAGCCGGTCGTCCGGTGTCATCGCGCCCCTTCCCACGCCGCGCGGCCCCGGACCGGCAGGTGCCGGTCCGGGGCCATGCGATACCGGTCGATCAGTTGCAGGTGGTGACGCTCAGCGAGCTGTCGCCGCAGAGCAGCAGGCTGGCCTGGCTTCCGCCGCCGGTACGCTCGGTGGCCGGCAGTTCCATCGCCTGGAGGTCGAGCAGAGCCATGGTCTTACCTCTTTCTGTCGTCATTGGACGTGCCTGGTGGTGAACCTCGTCGGGTCGTCGGGTCGACGACCGTCGGCTCAGTTGCAGGTGGTGACGCTGAGCGAGCTGTCGCCGCAGAGCAGCAGACTCGCCCGGCTTCCGCCGCCGGTACGCTCGGCGGCCGGCAGCTCCATCCCCTGAAGGTCGAGCAGGGCCATGTCTTTCCTCCTTTCCACAGGTGTCGGGTCGGGTGGCCCCGGGGTGACCCCCGGGGAGCGGGTGGGCCGTCAGTCGGCCGGGGTGGTGTCGGTCGGGCCCAGCAGCGGCAACCGCACCGGGTCGGTGGGCCGGCTGGCCGCGACGGCGGCCAGCACGCCGGCGGTGCCGGTGGCCAGGTCCATGGAGAGCCGCAGCAACTGGTCGCCGGGGAAGGCGGTGCCGTCGGCGTACGGCAGGGCGTGCCAACCCAGCAGCCGGGCCTGGGCGTGGGCCACCTCGTGCTCACCCCGGCCGGCCAGGTAGGCCACGATGCCGGCTCGTCCGGCGAACAGTCCGGACTGGGCGTAGAACGGGAAGTCGGCGCAGCGGCGGATCGCCTCTGCCTGCTCGGCCAGGCCCTCGTCGGGCCGGTGACGCAGGTAGCGGTCGAGCACCAGTCCCACCCCGACGCTGCCCTCGGCGAGGTACGGCATGGTTCGCCAGCCCTCGTTGACCTCGAGGTGCCCGTCGTCGCGGCGGACGCACCGGCGCAGGTCCTGCCGTAGCGCGGTGGCGGCGTGGTCGAGTAGCCGCTCGTCGGGTTCCCGTTCGTGCCGGCCCAGCAGCATCAGCGCCACCCCCGCCCCGCCGCGCATCAGTCCCGCGTACGGGTGCCGGCCGCCGCTGACCTCGGCCACCGAGTCGACGTCGCCGAGCCGGTCGACGACCAGGTCGACGGCGTGCCGGGCGGCGGCTTCGTAGCGTTCCTCCCCGGTCAGGCCGGCGAAGTGGGTCAGGTTCAGCGCGATGCCGGGCAGCCCACCGACCAGGTCGTTGCCGAGTTCCGGCCACGGTTCGTCGAGGCAGCGGTCGAGCAGCCGGCGGGCCTCGTCGCGGTGTCCGAGCAGGTCCAGCACGTACGCCACCCCGTGCAGCCCGTCGAAGAAGCCGAGCCGGCTGCCGGAGGCGGGTTCCCGGACCCGGTCGATCAGCCACCGGACGTGGCGGGGGTCGACGGGGGCGCCGGTGGCGTGCAACGCCCAGAGCACCCCGGCCGCCCCGTGGGCGAGGTTCAGCCCGCCGTCGTTGCCGCTGAACTGCCGGATGTCGCCGGGGAAGAGCCGGTCGTCGCGCTGGGGCGTGGCGCTGGCGGTGATCGCCCGGACCAACCGGTCGCGCAGGCCCGGCCAGTCGTCCGGGTCGATGCGCACCACGTCCGGGTCCAGCCGGAGCCGGGTGGCCGTGTCGGGTGCCGTCGGGGTCGCCGCGTCGGGTGTGCCGGTGGCCGGTGGGTCGCCGACGATCACCGCGACGGTCTCGTCGAGCACCGCCCGGTCGACCGGGAAGTGCTCGGCCACCACGTCGGCCAGGTGCGCCGCCTTCGTCGGGGCCAGCCGCAGCATCGCGGTCAGCGGCAGGAACAGGGCCAGCCGCAGGCAGGCCAGGGCGTACCGGTCGACGTCGGGGCCGACCCGGTCGCGGGGCGCGGCGAACGCCTGGTTGCGCAGCGCCGGGCGGCTCGCCTCGGCGGCGGGTGCGGCGACCTCGAAGTCGATCAGGGTGACCGCCCCGTCGTCGCCGACCATGATGTTGAACATGTGCAGGTCGCCGTAGACGATGCCGTGCGCGTGGATGGCCTCGACCGCCTCGGCGACCTGCCGGTGCACGTCCAGCGCCCAGCGGGTGTAGCCGGCCCGGTCGGCGTCGGGGTGCACCAGCGGGTAGCGCTGCACCACCTCCTGGTTGAGCGGGCGGCCCTCGACGAACTCCAGGGCCAGGAACTCGTGCCCGCCGAAGCTGAACTCGTCGTGCACCCGGACCAGGTGCGGGACGTCGGCGAGTTGGCGCAGCACCTCGGCCTCCCGGCGCAGCCGGGTCACCGCGTCCGCCCCGGTGGCGTCGAGGCCGGCGTACGGGCGGGCCTCCTTCAGCACCACCCGGGTGTCGGTCCGGGTGTCCCGGGCCTCGTACAGGCCGCCGCCGTTGGAGAAGTGGACGACCTTCTCGATCCGGTAGGGCAGCTCGGTGGTGCTGGCGGCGTTGCGGGCGGCCAGGTGCGGGGCGAGGAAGTCCGGCAGGGTCACCCAGTCGGGCAGGTGGAACACCGGGTCGCGGCGGTCGGGGACCAGGGTTCCCGTGGCGTCGGCGATCGCGGGCACCACCTGACCCTCGGGTGAGAGGCAGTAGCGGGCGGCGAAACCGCCGTAGCGCAGGTAGACCGGGCCGTCGCCGTAGCGCAGGTCGCTGAGGATGTAGGGCCCCTGCTCGCCGTCGAGCAGCGCCGACAACTCCTTGGCGGTCAGCTCCAGCTCGGCGTCGTCGCGCGGGTAGACGGTGACGAACTTGCCGCTGCCGCCGCGGCGGGCGTACTTGCTGTTGCGCATCAGCAGCATCCGGGGGCCGCGCAGGTGCTTGAACGGGATGCCGCGCGGCTGGCAGTAGTCCATCACCTGGGTCAGCACCCGCTCGGCGTTGTCCAACCGGGCCGAGACGTGGATCTTCCAGCCCTGGGCGGGCAGGGTGCCGCCGACCGGCGCGTGGATCAGCCAGTCGTCCTTGACCTCGGACTCCCAGCCCGCCGGCTGGGGGCGGTCCGCGGCGTAGCCGATGCCGGTGGCGGTGGCGCTCGCGCTGGACAACGAGTCGTAGAAGAGCGGGTCGACCGCGCAGTACGCGTCGTATCTGTCGTCCATCTCGGCTGCCTCCCATCCCCTGATCGGTTGATGTCAATCCTGCGATCAGTGGGCCGTCGGGCACAGTGCGATGCGTCATCGACCAGCGGTGAGATTCCGGGCGGAAACTCGTGACAATGGCGGAGTTTGAAATCGTGAATACGGCATCACCTGCGGGGCGGCGCAGGTGGACACCCCCGGGCGGTCAGCGCCGTGCCGGGGCGGCTGCCCCGATCCCGGCCCCCTGCGGGCGACGTGGTCGGTGCTGACCACCCGGGCACGCCGACTCCGCGCGTCGCCGGTCGGGCGACGCGCGGAGCCGTGCGGGAGTACGCCGGCCGTGCCACGACCCGGTCGGCGTCGGTGGCCCGGCTGTGTCGCGGGCCGAGGTGTCGTCAGACGGTGTAGAGGACCTTCACGCCGCTGACGGTGGTCGCTGAGACGGCGGTGCCCCGGACGTTGGAGTTGAGGTTGCGCCAGCCGTTGTTGCTGGCGGCCTCGTGCACCAGGCCGCCGACCACGGTGTAGATGATCTTCACGCCGTTGAAGCTGATCGCGGCGAGGGCGTCGGAGCTGACCCCGGAGATGCCGGTCCACAGGTTGCGCCAGCCGTTGATGCTGTTCGCCTCGTGCACCAGGCCGTTGACGACCGTGTAGATGTATTTGACGCCGTCCATACTGATCACGGCCAGGGCGTTGTTGCTGACGCCGGAGATGCCGGTCCACAGGTTGCGCCAGCCGTTGTTGCTGGCCGCCTCGTGCACCAGGCCACCGACCACGGTGTAGATGATCTTCACGCCGTTGTGGTTGATGGCGGCGAGGGCGTTGTTGCTGACCCCGGAGATGCCGGTGTTCAGGTTCTTCCAGCCGTTGGCGCTGGACGCCTCGTGCACCCAGCCGCCGACCACGGTGTAGATGTACTTGACGCCGCCCACGTTGATCACGGCGAGGGCGTTGTTGCTGACGCCGGAGATGCCGGTCCACAGGTTGCGCCAGCCGGTGTCGCTGGACGCCTCGTACACCAGGCCGTCGTTGACCGTGTAGAGCAGCTTGTTGGTGCCCATGACCATGGCCGCGGTGGCCGAGCCGGTGATGCTGTTGACCGGCAGCATCTGCCAGCCGCTGTGGCTGCCGGACTCGTACACCTGGCGGTTGGCGGCCTGACCGCAGTTCTGGCTGGTCATGTTCCGGGCCGGCGAGGTGGGGCCGGAGACGTAGAGCGGGCCGGTGGACGGGCTGCCGTCGGAGGTGATGCCGGAGGGCACGCCGTTGAAGTACGACTCGGTCTTGACGCCGTCGCGCACCTGCTCGTAGTGCAGGTGCGGGCCGGTGGAGTTGCCGGTGCTACCCACCCGGCCGAGCTGCTGGCCGGTCGACACCCACTGCCCGGCGCCGACCATCGGGGTCTCGATCATGTGCAGGTAGAGCGTCCGCCAGCCGTCGCCGTGTTCGATGACCACGTACCAGCCGCCGCTGCTGCCCCAGCCGGCGAAGGAGACCGTGCCGCTGGCGGAGGCGAGGATCGGGCGGCCGTTGCTGGCCCCGCCGGTGAAGGTCAGGTCGATGTCGTAGTCGTCGTGACCGTAGTAGGTGGCCATCCGCCAGGTCTCGCCGCAGGGCACCGGCATCTGGAAGTTCGGTCGGGGACCGGCGGCCTGGGCCGGGGTGGTCACGACGGCGGCGGTGCCCGCGAGCGCGAGCACGGCGACGCCGGCGGTCGCGAGCGTCAGCCGGGCGGTGGCGAGGAGTCGGGTGAGTGGACCCGTCATGCGCGGTTCCCTCCAAAGTGGAGTGTGGGGTTGAAGGATGTCGATCCTACGGTCCCGAACCCCGTCCGGAGGGTCCGCGCCGCTCAGCCGACGGCGACCGAGACGGCGACGACCACCATGATCACGGCGATCACCCCGTCGATGACCCGCCAGGCCGCCGGATGGGCGAGCACCGGACCCAGCCGGCGGGCACCGAGCCCCAACCCGGCGAACCAGACCAGGCTCGCCGTCACCGCTCCGGCACCGAACGCCCACCGGTTCGGGTCCTGATGGGCGACCGTGCCGAGCAGCACCACCGTGTCCAGGTAGACGTGCGGGTTGAGGAAGGTGAACGCGAGGCAGGCCAGCAGTGTCGCGCGCAGCGTGGCCGGCGGACGGTCCAGCGGGGTGAGAGTGGTCGGGCGTAGGGCGCGGCGGGCGGCCAGCACCGCGTACCCGAGCAGGAAGGCGACCCCGCCCCACCGGACCGCGGTCAGGACGGCGGGCGTCCCGGTGAGCAACGCCCCCAGGCCGGCGATGCCGGCGGCCATCAGTGTGGCGTCGCCGGCCACGCAGATCGCCACCACCGGGAGTACGTGCTCCCGACGTAGCCCCTGGCGCAGCACGAAGGCGTTCTGCGCCCCGATGGCGACGATCAGCGCGAGGGAGAAGCCGAAACCGGCGAGCACGGAACCCATGGCGGCCAGGCTAGGGCGGGCCGCACCCACACTCCAGCTAAAGATTCTTCAGTAGCATTAGAATTGCTCATGTCACTCGACCCGGTCCAGCTGACGACCTTCCGGGCGGTCGTCACCCACGGCAGCTTCGACGCCGCCGCGCAGGCGCTGCGCGTCACCCCCTCAGCGGTCAGCCAGCGCATCAAGGCCCTCGAACGCGCCGTCGGGCAGGTCCTCGTGCGCCGCACCCGGCCGTGTGTGCCGACGGAGGCCGGAGCGCCCCTGATCCGCCTCGGTGGGCAGGTGGCGCTGCTCGAACAGGAAGCCCTCGACGCCGCACGCGGCGCCCTGCGCGACCACACCCGGGTCACCGTCGTGGTCAACGCCGACTCCCTCGCCGGCTGGTTCCTACCGGCCCTGACCGCCGTCCCCGACGTGCTGGTCGACCTGCGCACCGACGACGAGGCGCACACCGCGCAACTGCTGCGCGACGGCACCGTGATGGCGGCCGTCACCACCGAACGCACCGCCGTGCAGGGCTGCCGGGTCCTGCGCCTCGGCGCGCTGCGCTACCTCGCCGTCGCCACACCCGCCGCCCACTCGGCGCACTTCGCCGACCGTGAGCCCGCCACCGCGTTCCCGACCGCGCCGATGATCCGCTTCGACCGCAAGGACACCCTGCAACACCGCTTCGCCCGTACGCTCACCCGCCGCGACGTCGACCCGCCGACACACTTCGTGCCGGGGACGGCCGCCTTCACCGAGGCGATCCGGCTCGGCCTCGGCTGGGGACTGCTCCCCGAGGCCGTCGCCCGGCCCGACCTCGCCGCCGGTCGCCTCGTCGACCTGGCCGCCGGCCGGCACCTCGACGTGCCGCTCTACTGGCAGTGCTGGCGGCTGGAATCCACGGCGCTGACAGCGCTGACGGCGGCGGTCCGGGCCGCCGCCAGCGCCGCGCTGTACTGACCGGACCCGAGGATGGGCGGGCGCGTCGTGGTACCGGTCGGGACTGGTGGGCGGTCCGGCCTGGCGACGAACACGGCGTAACCGTCGTCCAGCCGCTGGCACAGCATCGGGTGTACCCGGGCCGGTCACTCCCGGCGGTGACGGTGCACCACCTGCCGTCCCCGGCGGAACGCCCGTTCAGCCGGGCACCGACCCGGCGACGAAAGTCCTGCGGTACGCCTGCGGTGACACTCCACTGCGCCGCTTGAACTGGACCCGGAAGTGCGCCGGTGAGGCGAAACCGACGAGGTGGGCGATCCGGTCGACGCCGTGGTCGGTGCGTTCCAGCAACTCCTGCGCCCGGCGGACACGCACGGCCGCGACCCACTGCATCGGGGTGAGGCCGGTCTCCTCGTGGAAACGGCGGTTGAGCGTCCGCACGCTGAGCCCGGCCCGGGCGGCCACGTCGGCCAGGGTCAGCCGCTCGTCCGCGTGCGACTCCAACCACTCCAGGACCGGGCCGAGACCCACCCCGGCGGGGTCCGCACCGGGGCGCACGATGAACTGCGCCTGTCCGCCGTCGCGGTGCAGCGGGGCCACGGCCTGCCGGGACGCGTCGGCGGCGACCGCCGCCCCGTGGTCACGGCGGACCAGGTGCAGGCACATGTCCACGCCTGCGGTCGCCCCGGCGGAGGTGACGAACTGGCCGGTGTCGACGTACAGCACCGCCGGGTCCACCCGGACGGCAGGGAACATCGCCTGGAACCGCTCGGCGGCGGCCCAGTGCGTGGTGGCCCGCCGACCGTCGAGCAACCCGGCGGCGGCCAGGGTGAACGCGCCCACGCAGATCGAGGCGATCCGGACGCCGGCGGCAGCGGCCGCCCGCAGCGCGTCCAGCCCCGCAGCGGGCAGTGGCGCGGCCGGGTCGTAGCGGCCCGGCACGATGACGGTGTCGGCGTCGGCGAGCGCGTCGAGGCCGTGGTCGACGGCCAGCCGCAGCGGGCCGGCGTCGACGACCGGCTCGCTGCCGCAGACCAGCACCCGATAGCCGGCCCGGCCGCCCGGCAACCGCACCCGGCCCAGCACCTCGATCGGGGTGGCCAGGTCGAACGCGATGGTGCCCGGGAGCGCCAGGACCAGCACGGTGTGCACAGCGGCACCTCCTTCGGATCGACGGCGGGCACCCCGCAACGTGCGGGATGGCAAGAAGCCGTCGGGCAATGGCAATCCTGCCACTGGCCGGCGGCTGCGGCGAGGCCGAGGATCGTGGACATGCCGATCCAGATCGTGTTGTTCGACGGGTTCGACCCGCTCGATGTCATCGCGCCCTTCGAGGTCCTGGCCGCCGGCGCCGATGCCGCCGGGAGTGCCCTGACGGTGGAACTCGTCTCGGTCGAGGGCCCCCGGGAGGTGGTCGGTGGCACCCGCGGCCTGACGCTGCGAGCGACCGCCCGGCTGGACCCGGCCCGGCCCGGCTACGTCGTGGTGCCCGGTGCCAGCGGACCCACCACCGGCGACCCCGACGAGGGCGTGGCGACGATTCCCGTGCTGCTGTCCCGGTTCGCCGACTCGGCGGCCGTACCGCTGCGCGCCGCCCTCGACAACCCCGACGTGACGGTGGCGGCCGTCTGCGGCGGGTCGCTCGCCCTGGCCATGGCCGGCCTGATCGAGGGCCGCCACGCGGTGACCCACCACCTCGGCATGGACGCGCTCGACGCCACCGGCGTGCACGCGGTGCCGGCGCGGGTCGTCGACGACGGCGACCTCGTCACCTCGGGCGGCGTCACCTCCGGCCTGGACCTTGGCCTGCACATCCTGGAACGGGAGTTCGGCCCCCGGGTCGCGCACGCCGTGGAGACCCTCTTCGCCTACGAGCGACGCGGCACCGTGTGGCGTGCCGCCGGCCGGTAGGTGTGGACCCCCGCCTGCACCGGTCGCGTAGGTCGAGCTCGCCCGGGTCGGCGGTCGGCGGGGTGAGGCCGGGACCAGGACCGATGATCTTCGGGGGGAGACCCGGCGGAGCGGGGGGAGAGCCGTCGGAACCCATCACGCGCCTCCTGAAGTCGGTTTTGTGGTGGGAGGTGGATCAGGCGGCGGGGATGCCGACGACCTCGACGTCGACGTCCTCGGTGCGCAGCGCCTTTACCGCCCGGTAGAGCGCCACCTGGGCGAAGGTGAACAGCGTTCCGACGGTGACTGGCCGGCCGCTGCCCAGGGCGATCGCGTAGATCACTTTGCGGGGGCGGAAGTCCCCGCCGATCTCCCGACCGTTGGGCTGCCGGCGGACCAGCTCGGCCAGCCGCTCCCGGGCGTCCGCCTCGTAACGCAGGGCGTCCACCGAGGCGGCACCCTGGGCGAAGAGGTGGCTCAGCGGGGAGCTGCCGGAGGCGCGCTTGACGTGGATCAGCTCGCCGTCCGGGCCGAGCAGGTCGCAGGCCTCGATGCCGCGCCGGTGCTGAGCCGTGCGGAGCAGCTTCTTGTCCAGCAGGACCAGGCGGGGGTCGCGGTCGGCGGCGGCCCGGTTGTAGGCGTCCTCGTCGGGCAGGTCAGGCGTCCACGCTGGTAGGGCGATGCCGCAGGGGCGGGCCAGGATCTCGGCGATCTCCTGGTGCAGGAACTCGCGGTGCCGGTCGCCGATCTCGTACCAGCCGCCCTCGTGCAGCAGCAGGTGACTCGTGCCGACCGTCACCTCGGCGGTGATCCAGCGGGAGGCCGGCGTGGAGAGCGGTTCCCCGGCGCCGCCCGCGTCGGTGTGCAGGGTGATCCGTCCCCGCTGGAGCCCGGACCACCGGTCACCGGCGGGTACCCGACGGGTGTGGGCCAGCAGGGCCGGCAGGTTCAGCTCGGCCACGAGCGAGGTCCGCCGGCCGGACCTCGGGACCTGGATCCGGTAGGACCGCACCGCCTCGATGTCGTCGACGAGACCGCCGGGGACGGCCACCCCGAGCTGCGCCGGATCCGGCTGGCCGAGCCGCGCGTCCAGCTCGGCGGCGAGCGCGGGCAGCCGGGGGTCCCGGGAGGAGACCGGCCGGATCTGGGTGACGAAGGCCAGGTCGGCCAGCGGGAACTCCTGCCGGCAGACCCGGTCGATCTCCCGCAGGTCGGCGAGCAGCCGGGTGGGCTGCACGGCGAGGTGGATGCGCAGCGCGTCGCCGCCCTCGATCCGGGTGGGCCGGCCGGTGCGGCGGCACACGGTCAGGTTCGGGTTGTGGGCCGGTCCGCTGAGCTGGCCGACGATCTCGCCCCACTTGTCGATGCCGAACTTGCGGATGGGCTGGCCGGCCGGGACGAGGCTACGGTCCACCCGTCCGCTGGTGCCGATCATCCGCCGCCGGACCTGGCGGATCTCGCTGGGCAGCAGCGCCCGGACGGCGAAGGAGACGCCGAACGTCGGGTCGACCACGCCCTGGTCGATCATGTGCCGGCCCAGCGTGCCGTAGGCGAGGGCGTACGCCCGGTCGTCGACGGCCAGCAGGAGCAACCCGCCCCCGCTGCTGTGGCCGAGGTCGACCTCGCGGCCGGTGAGTGCGGTGAGGACGTCGCACCAGTCGGCGCGGGGTCGGGGCACGGTGCCGTGCACCAGCAGGGCGGGCGCTCCGGCGACCTGCCGGGTGTTGACCGGGAAGCCGCTGTCCACCAGGTACTGACGGTTGAGCGCCCGGGTCAGGCCGGCGGCGGTCGGGTCGACCCGGAGTCGGTAGACGGTCGTCAGGTAGGTCCCCGGCGGTGGTGCGGGCACCGGGTGCGCGAAGAGGGGAGGCTGGGTGTTGCCGGGTCGGCGGGAGTCGTCCCGGGCACCGGGGCGGGTGGTCGGTCCGGTCATCCGGTGGTGCTGGGCGTGACGCATCTTCGAACTCCTCCTCGTGGTGCGGGGTGTTGCGGGAACATGTTCACATTATCCGTGAACACTGTCAACGGACAAGATGCTTGACGGCTGTGGCATCATGCGAAGATGCAAGAGACACCGACCGTGACGGCAGCGGAGATCGCCCGGCTCGCCGGGGTCGGCCGGGCCGCCGTCAGCAACTGGCGCAAGCGGCACCCCGACTTCCCCGCCCCGGTGGGTGGCTCCGCGGCCAGCCCCGAGTTCGACCTGATCGAGGTCGAGCAGTGGCTGCGCGGCCAGGGCAAGCTGCCCGAACTCGACACCGCCGAGCGGCTCTGGCGACACCTCGCGGCGGCCGGCGACTCCCCGGCCGCCGCCCTCGCCGCCGTCGGCGCGAGACTGCTCGCCCGCCACCGCCCTCCCCGGGAGACCACCCCGCCTCCCATCGACCCGCAGCCCGATGCGGTGCCGCCCGCCGGCCCTTGGTCCGCTGCCCTACCGTCCGCGGACTCGCTTCCTGCCGCGCTGCTGGCCGACCTCGACGCCCTCGCTGACGACCGGGGCGCACCGGACGCCTTCGACGAGCTGTGGCAGCGGTTCTCCGGCCCCGGCCCCGGCCGGCCCCTCGCCACCCCGGACGACCTGGCCGACCTGATGGTCGGGCTCGCCGCCGTGGGTGGCGGCAGTGTCCTCGACCCGGCCGTCGGCTCCGGGGCCACCCTGCGGGCCGCCGCCCGTGCCGGCTGTGCCGCCGCCTACGGGCAGGAGATCGACGCGGACCTCGCCGCGATCGCCGGACTGTGGTTGGCCCTGCGGGACGTGCCCGGAGAGGTGCGCACCGGCGACTCGCTGCGCGCCGACGCGTTCGCCGGCCAGCCGGTCGACGCCGTCGTCTGCCACCCCCCGTTCGGGGCCACCAACTGGGGCGACGACGAGCTGGGCCACGACCCTCGCTGGATCGTCGGCACCACCCCGCGTACCGAACCGGAGCTGGCCTGGGTGCAGCACGCCCTGGCGCACCTGCGGGTCGGCGGGCACGCGGTGCTGTTGATGCCGCCCACGGTGGCCAGCCGCCGGGCCGGCAAACGCATCCGTAGCGAACTCCTGCGCCGAGGCCACCTACGTGCGGTGATCGCGCTCCCGCCGGGGGCGGCCGGGTCGCACGGCGTACCGCTGCACCTGTGGGTGTTGCGGCGGGCCGCGACGGAGGCGTCGCCGCCGGCCCGGGTGCTGCTGGTCGACGCGGCCGGTGGTGACCTGGCCGAGACCGCGCCCCGGGTGCTGGGCGTGTGGCGGGCCTTCGACGCCATGCCGGACGCCGAGGTCGACCAGGCCGGTTTCGCCCGCACGATCCCGGTGATCGAGCTGCTCGACGACGAGGTGGACCTGACGCCCGCGCGCCGGCAACCGGCCGTCGGCAGCGAGGTTTCGGGGGAGCAGTTGACACGCACCCGGGAGCGGCTGGCCGCCGTCGTCGCCGCACTGCCGGCGCTGATGCCGCCGGCCACCCCCGCACCGGACGGGACGGCCGGGCAGTTCCTCACCGTCGGGGAGCTGCTCCGGGCCGGCGCGCTGCACCTGCTCGGACCGGTGCGGGCCGGTGTGTCGGAGCCGGCCCCGGACGGGCCGCCCGTGCTCACCGTCGGGGACGTGCTCGCCGGTGCGCAGGCCTCCGGCCGGATCGACGACCGGTACGGCCAGCAGATCCCCATCGAGGTGGGGGACGTGGTGGTGCCGGTGGTCGCCCAGCAGCTCACCGCGCGGGTGATCACCACGACGGGGACGCTGCTGGGGCGCAACCTCTATCTGTTGCGGCCCGATCCGGGGGCGCTGGACCCGTGGTTCCTGGCCGGGCAGTTGCGCACGTCGGCCAACGAGAAGCAGGCGTCGAGCCTGTCCGGGACACTGCGGTTCGACATCCGGCGGGCGTCGGTGCGTCGGCTGGGTCTGCCGGAGCAGCAGGCATACGGCGAGGCGGCCCGGCGGCTGGACGACTTCGAGCGGGCGCTGCGGCTGGCGGCGACGCTGGGGGCGGAACTGGTGCAGCTCACCGCCGACGGGCTGGCCCGGGGTGCGATCCGACCGACGTGAGCGGTCCCCGCCACCCGGAGGTGACGGGGACCTGGTTGCGCTGGCGTCACGACGAGATCGTCAGGTGGAACGCCCGGTCGGCGGCCACTCCCGCCGAGGTGAACGTCTGGACGAACACGCCGTTCGGCACGCCGAACCGGCCGACCACCGCGATCTCGCCGCTGGGCGAGGCCCCGACGGAACCGGTCAGGCCGATGCTCCCCACGTACGCGGAGCGGGTCACGTCGTGGCTGAAGACCACCTGGTACTGCCCCACGGCGACGCGGGTGGACGAGACCACCCCGAAGCCACGGTTCAGGACCCCGTTGGCCGCGACCACAGCCCAGAAGAGCTGCGCGGTCGGCGGCATGCCGGCTGTGGTGGCGGGGACCAGGAGCGCGGCGGCCTCGGCGATGTCACTGTCGCTCGGGGCGGGCTGGTCGGCTTTCTTGGCGGACTCGGTGGACATGGTGCCTCCTTCGGGTTGCGCCGCAGCGATGCGACAGCGTGGTGGTAAAGGGGTAAATTTGGTGATCAGAAGCAACTTGCCGGTTGAATCTGATCAATGCCCCTTTATGAGCTAAACGGTAGGCAGCCCGAACCAGGTCAGGCCAGGGTTGAAGCTGTCCAATCATGGACAGCCGACTATTTGATCAGGGCATTCACCTGCGCATACGTCATCACGACCGGAGGGAGGGCGACGTCCGTGGCCAGCATCCTCTGTGAACCCTGTCAACGGCTACGATGCGCGAAGGCTGCTGAGCGCTGCGCGGGTGCGGAGGATGTGGATCGTGACGGGGAGCGAGGATGGCCAGGCTCCCCGGGGCGGGGCGGCCGCCGCTGCGGGCGACGCGCCGTCGGATATCCGACCCCGGTTCAGCGGGTCGGGGTCTCCGGCGCGAACCTGGCAGATCAGGCGGATCGCACCGGGCAACCCCCTCAGCAGGGGTGGAGATCGGCACACGCCACCCCATCCCGACGATCCGGACGAAGGTCGGCCACCCGTCGGTCATCGCCCGATGACGCCTGGTTGATCATCGTCACCGGGTGGGGGAGCACGTCGGGTGAGCCCGACAGCCATAATTCTTGACTCAGAGCAATCGAAAGGAACCTGGTGAGCACCAAGCACCAAGAGTTGGCGAACTTCATCTGGTCGGTGGCGGATCTGCTGCGGGGCGACTACAAGCAGTCCGAGTACGGTCGGGTGATCCTGCCGTTGACCGTGCTGCGTCGGCTCGACTGCGTGTTGGCGCCGACGAAGGACGCGGTGCTCGACCGGCACCGGCAGCTCAGGGCGTCGGGTGTGCAGAACGTGGATCCGGTGTTGCGGCGGGCGGCGGGGTTGTCGTTCTACAACACCAGTGAGATGTCGTTCCGTCGGTTGCTCGGTGACCAGGACCATGTGGCGTTGAACCTGCGCGCCTACATCGGTGGGTTCTCGCCCGGTGCGGTGGACGTGTTGGAGAAGTACGGCTTCGACACCCAGATCGGCCGGCTGGCCGAGGCGGGGCTGCTCTATCAGGTGGTGGCGAAGTTCGCCGACATCGACCTGCACCCGGACGTGGTGTCCAACCACCAGATGGGTTACGTCTTCGAGGAGCTGGTGCGCCGGTTCTCCGAGATCAGCAACGAGACCGCCGGTGAGCACTTCACCCCCCGCGAGGTCATCCGGTTGATGGTGAACCTGCTGCTGGCCCCCGACGAGGACGACCTGGTCACCCCGGGCATCGTCCGCAAGGTCTACGACCCGGCGTGTGGCACCGGTGGGATGCTCAGCGAGGCGCAGGAGCACATCGAGGCGCACAACGCGCACGCCACGGTCGAGGTGTACGGGCAGGAGCTGAACGGGGAGACGTACGCGATCTGCCGTTCGGACATGATGCTCAAGGGTGGCGACCCGACGAAGATCGCGTTCGGCAACTCGTTCAGTCAGGACGGCCACGACGGTGAGCGGTTCGACTACATGCTGGCCAACCCGCCGTTCGGGGTGGAGTGGAAGAAGGTCGAGAACTACGTCAAGGCCGAGCACGCCCGGGGTCACGCGGGTCGCTTCGGTGCCGGCCTGCCCCGGATCAACGACGGTTCGTTGCTGTTCCTCCAGCACATGATCGCGAAGATGAAGCGCCCCGAGGACGGTGGCAGTCGCCTCGCGATCGTGTTCAACGGTTCGCCGTTGTTCACCGGGGCGGCCGGGTCGGGGGAGTCGGAGATCCGTCGCTGGATCCTGGAGAACGACCTGCTCGAAGGGATCGTGGCCCTGCCCGATCAGCTCTTCTACAACACCGGCATCTCCACGTACTTCTGGATCCTCACCAACCGCAAGGACGCGTCCCGCCGCCGCAAGGTGGTGCTGCTCGACGGCCGCGACCACTGGACCAAGATGCGCAAGAGCCTCGGCGACAAACGCAAGTTGCTCACCGACGACCACATCGCCGAGCTGACCCGGGCCTACGTGGACGCGCTGACCATCGCCGACGATCCGGAGCACCCGCAGCACGCCAAGGTGAAGGTCTTCGCCACCACCGACTTCGGCTACCAGCGGATTACCGTCGAACGCCCGCTGCGGCTGCGCTTCGAGGTCACCGACGAGACGGTCGCCCTGCTCGCCGAGGCGCGGGCCGTCCTCAAGTACGCCGACCGCGAGTCGCTGCTCGCCGGGGCCAGGTCCCTCATCGGTACGTCGTCCGCGACGCGCGCCGAATTCGCGATGCGGCTGAACGGGCTGGGAAAGCTGCCGGCGGCGGTGGAGAAGGCGGTGTGGGAGGCGTTCTCGGTCAGCGACCCGGAGGGGGAGGTGCAGACCGACCGCAAGGGCAAGCCGCTGCCGGACACCGACCTGCGCGACAACGAGAACGTGCCGCTCGACGAGGACATCCACGACTACCTCAAACGCGAGGTCCTACCCCACGTTGAGGGTGCTTGGATTGACGAGTCAAAGACCAAGATCGGGTACGAGATCCCAATTACACGCCACTTCTACGTCTACAAGCCACCGCGCCCGCTGACCGAGATCGACGCTGAGATCAAGGCGCTGGAGGTTGAGATTCAATCACTGCTTGGTGAGGTGACGGGGTGACTACTGGCCTCGCAGGGGTTGCTATCCCAGGAAGCTGGGAGTGGTTGCCGCTTAAGCATGTGGCGATCTCGATCAACCGAGGATCGGCACCGGATTACACTGACGATGGACAAGTTTGGGCTATCAGTCAGGCTGCAAATCAGCCGGAGGGTCTCGATTGGAGTCGCACTCGCTTCCACGCTTGCAATGGGAATGCAGCTAAGCTAAAGGGGCTTTTGCGGCCAAATGATGTACTAATCAACTCCACAGGCCGAGGGACCCTTGGTAGGGTCGGATATTTCTCCGGAACTCCTGACTCTCGTCCCGCTATGGCGGACGGGCATGTGACCAGACTCCGTGCGCGGCCGGGCGTCCTCCATCCTCGTTTCGTCTACCACTACCTCCAATCCGAGCCTTTTCAGCACTATCTTTACTCAGCTCTTGTTGTTGGCGCCACTAACCAGATTGAACTTGTGGGGGAGCGACTCGCTGCAGCTCCGATTCCGCTCCCATCGCTCGACGAGCAGCGCCGTATCGCCGACTTTCTAGACGAGCAACTCGCTCTGCTTGACCGCGTCATTGCCCTGCGACAGCGACAAGCCGAGCTTGAGACGGAACGGTTCGAGGATTTCAGGGAATCCGTGGTGGAAGCTGATGAAAGGGCGTTCCTTTCGCCACTCCTCAATTTGATCGATCGAGCGCGACCCATCAATTACGGCGTCTTGATGCCTGGACCTCGGCTTGAGGAGGGTATTCCCCTCGTGGAAGCTGGCGATGTTATGCGCGGCCCAATTTGCCTGGCGCGTCTACGTCTCACGGATCCCTCAATTGAAGCCGAGTTCAAGCGGTCGCGGCTGCGTGAAGGCGACCTTGTGATGGCTATCCGTGGGAGTGTCGGGCGTGTTCAGATTACCCCCGGTGGCGTCCCAATCGTGAACGTCACGCGCGATGCCGCGCGCATTTCGCTTAATTCGAAGATTGCATTAAATGCTTATGTCCGTCATGCTTTGAGTGCTCGCCGTTCTCAGGAATGGTTGGGAATCCGGATTACCGGATCTGCCGTCACTGGGATCAATATTGGCGATTTGCGGAAAGTGCCCATCATGGTGCCTGAGCTGAAGGTTCAGTGTGAATGGGCAAGTGAGCTCGATAAGGCCGAGGCGTATCTGGCTTCCCTCAAGTATTACATGTTGCAAGGGCGTTCCTTGTTGGTCGAGCGAAAGCAGGCGCTGATAACGGCAGCGGTAACCGGAAAGATCGACGTAACGACGGCGCGGCGGGTGGACATATGAGCCCCGAGAATCGGGAGCGGTCGTTCGAGGTGGCGATCGAGGGTGCCTTAATGGGCGGGGGATGGCTACGCGGGGCGACCGGAAATTACGACCGGCAGTTGGGGCTCGACACGGCCGAGTTGTTCGCGTTCATCGGGGCGACCCAGCCGGATGAGTGGGCGAAGGTGCTCCCGTACCACGGGAACGATCCGGATGTGGCGCGGCGGGAGTTCGCGCAGTACCTCGCCAGGCAGATCGACGGGCGTGGCCCGCTCGACGTCCTCCGCCGGGGTGTCAAGGACAAGGGCGTGCTGATCCGGCTCGCCTACTTCAAGCCGGCGCATGCCATCACCGACGACGCGCTCACCCTCTACCGGGCGAACCGCCTCACCGTCACCCGGCAACTCGCCTACTCGACAAGCAACAACAACACCCTCGACCTGGTGCTCTTCGTCAACGGCATCCCCCTCGCCACCGCCGAGTTGAAGAACCCGCTGACCGGGCAGACCGTCGAGGACGCCAAGGAGCAGTACCGCAGGACGCGCGACCCGAAGGAACTGCTCTTCGCCCGGCGTACCCTCGTGCACTTCGCCGTCGATCCTGACCTGGTCTTCGTCACGACGAAGCTGGCGGGGGAGAAGACCCGGTTCCTGCCGTTCAACACCGGGTCCAACGGGCCGGGGGCGTCCGGCGGTGCCGGCAACCCGCCCGTCGGGGTGAGCGGCTACCGCAGCTCCTACCTGTGGGAGCAGATCTGGCACCCGGACACCTGGCTGGACCTGATCCGCCGATACCTGCACACCGACCGGGAGTCCCAGGCGCTGATCTTCCCGCGTTACCACCAGTGGGACGCGGTGACCCGGCTGACCGAGCACGCGGCCCGGCACGGCTCCGGCCACAACTATCTCGTCATGCACTCGGCCGGGTCGGGCAAGTCGAACACCATCGCCTGGCTGGCGCACCGGCTGTCCAGCCTGCACACCGCGCACACCCTCGACGAGGACGCCCACGCCACCGGGCTGCGCCCCGACGAACCGGTCTTCGACAAGGTCATCATCATCACCGACCGGGTGGTGCTGGACCGGCAACTCCAGGACACCGTGTTCCAGTTCGAGCACGTGCCGGGCGTGGTGCAGCGGATCGACAAGGACTCCGCCCAGCTCGCCGCCGCCCTCCAGGGCGAGACCGCCAAGGTCGTCATCACCACCATGCAGAAGTTCCCCTACATCCTCAACCAGGTGCAGGGGCTGCGCGGGAAGCGGTTCGCCGTCATCGTCGACGAGGCGCACTCGTCGCAGTCCGGTGACTCGGCCGCCGCGTTGAAGAAGGTGCTGCTCCGGCTCGGCAGCGACGACGTGGACGAGTCGGGCGACCTGCTCACCGCGTCCGCGTTGGCCCGGGGGCGGCACCAGACGCTGTCGTACTTCGCGTTCACCGCCACCCCTAAGGCGAAGACGCTTGAGCTGTTCGGCACCCCGCACCCGGTCACCGGGGACGCGCAGCCGTTCCACACCTACTCGATGCGGCAGGCCATCGAGGAGGGCTTCATCCTCGACGTGCTGCGCAACTACCTGACCTACAAGTCGTACTGGAAGCTGGCCAACGCCAACCCCGACGACCCGGAGGTCGACCCGAAGAAGGCCGGTGCGCAGCTCGCCCGGTTCGCCAGCCTGCACCCCACCATGCAGGCGCAGAAGGCCGAGATCATCGTCGAGCACTTCCGCAAGCACACCGCGTCGCGCCTCGGCGGGCGCGCGAAGGCCATGGTGGTCACCGCCTCCCGCGAGGGCGCCGTCCGCCTGCACACCGCCATCAGGAAGTACGTCGACCTGCACAGGTACCCCGGCTGTGACTCCCTCGTCGCGTTCTCCGGCGAGCTGGAGGTCGACGGTGTCGAGTACACCGAGGCCCGGGTCAACGGCTTCGGCGAGGGCGAGCTGACCGACCGCTTCGCCTACACCGCCGCCGACGACAAGCACGCCGGCACGCCGAAGGCCAAGCAGGCGGTGGAATACCGGATCCTGGTGGTGGCCGAGAAGTACCAGACCGGCTTCGATCAGCCGCTGCTGACCACGATGTACGTCGACAAGCTGCTCAAGAACGTGGCCGCCGTGCAGACCCTGTCCCGGCTCAACCGCATCCACCCGCTCAAGGCCCAGGGCGACGTGTTCGTGCTCGACTTCGTCAACGAGGCCGGCGACGTCGCCGCGCACTTCCGGCCGTACTTCGAGACCGCCGCGACCACCCCCACCGACCCCAACCTGCTCTACACCGCGCAGCACGCGGTGACCGGCTACCCGGTGCTGGTCGACTCGGAGATGCAGGCGTACGCCGAGGCGCTGCTCGCCGCCGAAGCCAAGGCCACCACCGACACCGGCCTGCAACGGGCACACGCCGCGCTCTACCGCTTCACCGAACCGGCCGTCGACCGCTTCAAGGCCCTGGCCGAGCAGGACCCGGAGGCCGCGACCGGCTTCCGGTCCGCGCTGCGCGACTACACCCGGATGTACGCGTTCCTCAGCCAGGTCGTGCCCTACCACGACGACGACCTGGAACGGCTCTACCTCTACGGACGGGCGTTGCTCAACCGGCTGCCCCGCCAGCAGGACCCGTCCGTCGACATCGGCGAGGTGCAGCTGACCCACCTGCGGGTCAGCAAGACCGGTGAGCACGACGCGTCGCTGACGCCGGAAGGCGAGCAGATGCTGCCAGGCTTCCTCGGCGGGGCGGTCGGCACGCAGAACGACCCCGACCGGGTGGCGCTCTCCGAGCTGATCGACGCGTTCAACGACCGGTTCGGCATCGGGCTGGGGGAGGCCGACAAGGTCTGGGTCGAGCAGCAGATCGTCGCCCTGGCCGAGGACGGCACCCTCGAAGCCGCCGCCATGGTCAACGACGAGAGCAACTTCGGCGTGGTCTGCGACCGGCGGATCGAGGACGTGATCCTGTCCCGGCACGACGACAACGGCAAGCTCATGCAGCGCTACCTCGACGACGAGAGCCTGCGCTCCCAGCTCAACCAGTTCGCCCGCCGGCAGGCGTACCAGATGATCCGCCGCCGCAAGGGCATCGCCTGACCGCGTCTGTGAAAGGAGGACGGGTGCCCCCGTCCGACCACCCCTTCCAGGTCTGGATCGCCACGGACGACACGCAGACCGTGGTGGCTCTCGCCCCGCTCAAACTCTCCGGCGCGTCGCTGCGGCGCGAGTGGGGGAACGTCACCGACCTGAGGGCCGTGCCGGTGGCATCCGCCGGCACGAACGTCGTCGGACTGGTGGTGCTCGCCGCACTGGTCTTCCTCTTCACCCTCGGGCTGTGCCTGTGGCAGGCACCGATCATGGTGATCTTCTTCCTGATCGCGTTGACGGTGGGCATCGGGCTGACCGTGGTGCTGTCGAAACCCGCACCGGCCCGGGTGGTCGCACCCGAGATCGCGAAGTTCCCACAGATCCACCGGACCATCGCCTCGATCGAGTCGCGCCATGCGTTCTTCGGTCTCGTCGAACTGGCCGAACGTGCCGGGCGTACGCTGCCCGCACTGTCCGACGTGGTCGATCCGGTGGAAGGCGGCCAGTCACTCGCCGAAGCACTCTGGGTGGGGGCCGACGTGCTCAGTCGTCGGGACCACCTGCGACCGCCGGCACCCCGCAGCCAGCAGCAGCCGATACCCGCGACGGGCCGCGCCGCCGACGCCCTGTCCGCGCAGCGCGAGGTGGCCAGGGGCCGATGGGCGCAGGTCAGCAGCGAACTGGGCCGGCTACAGACCGCCCTCGAACTCGCGGCCGTCGCCGGCGAGAACGCCGAACACGACCAGGACGCCCTGGTCGCGGGCCAGGAGGCGTACCGGGAACTGGCCGAGCTGTACGACGGCGGAGCCGAGCCCACCGACGACGAGCACCGGCAACCGTGACGACGGCGGGATGCTGATGCGGGCGCAGGAGCGGGTGGCGGACCGGTACGAGTTGACCTATCCGGTCGGCCACGGCGGCATGGGGGAGGTGTGGGCCGGGTTCGACGAGAAGCTTGACCGGCCGGTGGCGATCAAGTTCCTCCGGCAGCTCACCGTCCCCGAAGGCGAGCGGGAGAACGCGGTCGAACGCTTCATGCGGGAGGCCCGGGTCACCGCCCGGCTCGACCATCCGGGGGTGCCGAGCGTCCACGACGTCGGCTACCACGGTGACGACATCTACCTCGTCATGCAACTCGTGCCGGGGATGGTGCTGGCCGACCTGATCGCCGAACGTGGCCCGCTGTCGGTGCCGTGGTCCGCCGCGATCGGTGCCCAGATCTGCTCGGTGCTGGCCGCCGCCCACGTGGCGTCCCTCGTGCACCGGGACCTCAAACCGCAGAACCTGATGGTCACCCCGACCGGCACGGTGAAGGTGCTCGACTTCGGGGTGGCCGCGCTGCTCGGCCCCACCGACGGCCCCCGGCTCACCGCCACCGGGCACACCCTGGGCACCCCCACCTACATGGCGCCCGAGCAGGCCATGAGCAGCGTGGTCGGCCCGCGCGCCGACCTGTACGCGCTCGGCTGCGTGCTCTTCGAGCTGCTGACCGGCAGCCCGCCCTACCGGGCCGACAGTCCCCTCGGCATGCTGCACCGGCACCTGAACGACCCGGTCCCGTCGGTCGCCGAGCACCGGGCCGGCGTGCCCGACGGGCTGGTGCGACTCGTGACCCACCTGCTGGCCAAGGACCCACAGCACCGGCCGGCGTCAGCCGCCGAGGTGTACGAGATCCTGATGCCCTTCGGCAGCGTCGCGCCGGAGATCGCGGCCGACCTGGCGGTCACCGTCGCCGACGGGCAGGTGGTGGACCCGACCATGCCCTACCGCTACCCCTTCGGCCCGGTGCCGCAACAGGAACCGCTGCCGCCGGCCCGGCGGGACGTCGTGCCCCGGCCGGTGCCGGTGGACCGCGTCCAGCCACCCTCGTTCGAGGAGCTTGCCGAGGCGCAGGACCGGGCCTGGGAACTGGCCGAGCAGGAGCGCTTCACCCAGGCTGCCGAGCTGCTCGAAACGGCCTTGCGGAACGTTCCGAAGGGGCAGGTCAAGCTGCCGCGAATCCTCGAACTGCGGGTAAACCTGGCCAACCTCCACGTCCTCGCCGGTGCCTACCGACAGGCGTTGCCCGAGTTCCAGCGGCTCGTCGGCGACCTACGGCAGCGCCCTGTGCCGGACCAGGAGCTGATCTGGGGATGCCGACAGCAGGCGGCGGTGTGTCAGGTCGAGCTGGGCGAGGCTACGGCGGCGCTGACCGAGTTGCGCTCCCTGCTCGCGGAGCAACGGCAGGCGGTGGCGGACCCGGCGGACCTGTTCGAGCTCCGTCAGCAGATCGCCACGCTCGCCGCCGGCATCGGTGCCGTGGCCGACGCCAGGCGGCAGCTCGAAGACCTGCTCGGCGACGTGCGCGGGCGGTACGGCGCGCAGGCACCGGTCGCCGCCGAGATCGAAGCGCTCCTCGCCAACCTCGACCGCCTCGGAGATGGCGACACGAGCCGCTGAACTGCGGATTCGTTTCGCAGCGGGCTAACGAGGTCGGGCTGCGAGCGCGCTGGCTACGGCTCCCGGTCCTGGAGGTCCGGGCGGTGGTCCCTGATCCACCGCTCCACGTCCTCGGTGAGCCAGATCCGCCCGACCGACAAGACTGCCGCCGGGTCGGGGAACGTCTTCGAGTTGGTGATCTGGTAGGCGCGTGTGCGGGAGACGCCGAGCATCTCCTGCACCTCTTGACTCGCCACCAGCCGAAGCTTTCCCACACCGTCACGTTAGGAGCATGCGAACTGAACGCCTGCACCCTGTGCAGATGATCTGCTCATCTGCCTCCTAAGCGTGTAGGCTGTTCATCTGTTCACTCTTGATGGGCGCGCGACGCAGCGGGAAGGGGAGGCGGCATGGGTAGGCGGTGGAAGTGGTTTCTGCGGTCGGGGACGGTCGCGGTGGACCTGACCGGGCAGGTGGTGCCCGACGGGGACGATCCGGGGCGCTACCGGCGCAGGACGGTCGAGGGCGTCGTACCCGATGGGGTGGCGACGTCGCGGTGCGATGGCGCGACCGTCTACGAGCGGCCGGCGCGGCGGCGGGCGGGGGACGTGCCCAACCAGCGCGCGGACCGCTACCGGGCACGGTTGCCCCGCCAGCGGCGTCGGGAGGGTTCCGATGGTTGAGGTCACGGGCTCGTCGGTGCCGCGTCGGCACCTCGGACGGGTGCTGCGGGAGTTGCGCACCGAGGCGTGCATGACGCTGGACGCGGCGGCCGAGGCGCTGGAGTGCAGCCGGCACAAGATGTGGCGCATCGAAAGCGGCCTCGGCATGGTGCGCGGGGTCGACGTGCGGGCCATGTGCGAGCTGTACGGGGCGCGGCGCGCGCTGACCGCCGCGCTGGTCGCGCTGGCCGGCGAGACGCGGGGGAGGGGGTGGTGGCACGCGTACGGGGACCCCGTACCCGAATGGTTCGACCTCTACGGCGGCCTGGAGTCCGCCGCGTGCCGGCTCCGCGAGCACGCCGGGGCGCTCGTCCCCGCCCTGTTGCAGACCCGGGCGTACGCCGCCGCGACCTGCCCGCACCGGCCCGGCGCGACCGACGACGAGCGGGAACGGCCGGTCGAGGCGCGGCTGCGGCGGCAGGACCTGCTCCGACGGCGACTGCCCCGACCGCCGCGCTACGAGGTGCTGCTCTGCGAGGCGGTGCTGTTGCGGGAGGTGGGCGGCGCGGCGGCCATGGCCGGACAGCTCCGGCACCTGGCGAAGGTGAGCCGGTTGCCGCAGGTGTCGATCCGGGTGCTGCCGCTGGCCGCCGGGGCGCACGACGGGGCGCTCACCGGCTCGTTCGTCCTGCTGGAATTCCCGCTCGGCCTGCGCGCCGACCCCGACCCGCCGGTGGTCTACCAGGAGTCGTTGACCGGGGCGCTCTACCTCGACCGGCCGGCGGAGTGGGCCGCCTACGAGCAGGTCTGGGCGGGCCTGGACGGGGTGGCCCTGGACGAGGAGGAGTCACGCCGGCTGATCGTCAAGATCGGCGAGGAGCTGCACCCCGGCTGACCGGCCCCGATGACCGTGGAGCCTTGACGAGGATCGTGCCGGTGAGGCACACCGGCATTCGTGTCGTCGGCGCACCCGACGGAGACCCCGACCCGTCGGGTGCGTGAGGAAGGATGGGGGTATGCAGAGCTTCCTGACCCCGGAGCAGATCGCCCAGCGGACCCGGCGTGCGGTCGACGCGGCCGTCCACGCCGGACGCGCCCGGGGGCTCGACGTGACCGACGCCCGCGTGCTCTACGAGGCCTTCTCCGTGGTCGTGCACCTCGCGCCGTCGCCGGTCGTGGCCCGGGTGCCCACGGTCCTGCCCGCTTATGCGGACCTCGACAGTGTGGCCGGTCGGCAGCGGGCGGAACTGGACGTGACGGCATGGCTCACCGAGCGGGGCGTGCCGGTCATTCCGCCCAGCCCCCTCGTGCCCCGCGAACCCGTCCGACACGACGGCTTCTCGATGACGTTCTGGCAGCTGATCGAGCTGGCCCCGGACGGGGAACCCGACTACGTGGCGAACTGCGGCCTCGTCCCCGAACTGCACGCCGCGCTGCGCGACTACCCGGGCGAGTTGTCGTTCCTGTCCGCCGCCGAACCCCAGTTCGTCGAGGACGGCCTCGTCGCGCTCGACGGCCAGCCCGAACTCATCGACCCGGCCGACCTGGACCGCGCCCGCCGCGAATGGCGGGTGCTGGCACCACTCGTACGCTCCCGCGAACTGTTCGAGAAGACCTTTCCCGGGGTCGACCTCCAACCCGTCCACGGGGACTCCCCGGTCGTGAACATGGTCGCCGGGGTGGACGGGTACCGCTACGCCGACTTCGAGATGGTGACGCTGGGACCCGTCGAGTGGGACGTCGTCGGCGTCGGTCCGGAGGGGGAAGCCGCCTACCGGAGTGCGGCGCAGCTTCGGGACATGCGGCAGCTCGACGAGGGCGTGCTGCGCTTCGTGACGGCGGTGGGGATGCTGCGGGGCGTCGCCTGTCTCGCCCTGGCCCCCCAGTTGCCGATGCTGGCGGACGCCCTCGGCGGCATGCTCGACCAGTGGCGGTCGACGCCTTTCGCCGGAGGGCTCCGCTGACGGCGGCGACGAGCCCCGCGCGGTCGTGCTGATCGTCGCATCGTTCGTGGCCGCCCAGGTACCTCAAACCACCCGTCGCCCGGTCAGCCCCGATCTGCTCCGGCCCGTCCCGCTCGCTCACGTCGGTCGAACCGAGTCGGGCCCGGTAGGTCGAACCGCTCGCCGGGAGCACGCCCACGAGAGCCGGACCTGCATCGTCCGTTCGTGCGGGCATCCGGTAGGGCTGCTCGACCATCGCCGGAGGTGGCAACGAGCCGCGTGATCCCCGCCCCGCTGGTTGTCGTGTTTCTGACGCGGCGGCGGTCGCCATCGACGCGGATGGCGATGTGCGCCCGCTCCCCGGTCTCGCTGACGGTACGAAAGCGCAGGTGAGCGAGGACTGCGGCGGCGTTCTCCTCGGCCGTTCACGAGCGAGGGCGGTGCCCTGCCGTGGTGTTGCCCCACCGGTCGTCGATCTGGTTGTGTTGCCGACTCTCGTACCTGTCGTTCGCTGCTGGTGAGCACGAGCCCTCGAAGGAGAAACGTGCCGCAACCCCTGACTCTCGCCGAGATGCTGGCCGTGCTCGACGATCCCCGGTCGGTCTCCGACCTGCACAGTTACTACCTGGCCACCGGCGACGCGGCGTTCACCGGCGGACAGTTCGACCAACTCGGTGGTGGCGGTAGCCGCCCCGAGACGGCCGGCACCATCACCGCCGAAGACCTCGTCGCGGTGGAACTGCTCGGTGTGCGGGTGCCCCCACGGCAGGCACTCGACCTGTTGCAGGGGCAGCCCGGTGAACGGATCGCCGCCGACCTGGCAAGGATTCCGGTCGACGTCGCGCTGGGCACCGATGAGGCGTACCCACTGGTGGTGGCGGGCGGTGCCGCGGACGCTGCGTGGCGGGCGCTGCGTGACACGGACGGCATCGGATGGGTCATCGCCGGCAAGGTGCTCGCCCGCAAGCGTCCGAAGCTGGTGCCGGTGTACGACACGGTGGTGTCCTGCGCCTACCGCACCGGCACCGGCTTCTGGGAGTGGCTGCACGGCATGCTCCGTGAGGAGGAGGGCGTGTTGGGGCAGCGGCTTCGGGCACTGCACGAGAAGGCGGTCCTGCCCGAGGCGGTGAGTATGCTCCGCGTCCTCGACGTGGTGTTCTGGATGCGGCACCGCCACGAGCACAGCAGCAACCACTGCGCGGGAATCCGCCGGCCATGAGCCAGGACGAGCGGGAGTTCACCGTACGCCTCCGGGGTGTGGGACCGGGCCGGTACGCCGACATCGTCAACGCGGTGTGGTTGCAGATGCAGGCGGTCGGCTGCGACTTCACCGTCACCCCGGACGGGCATGTGAAGGCGGCTGCACTCGACGCCCGCTGGGACGACTACAGCAAGGTGTCCTGGACAGAAGGCGGCCGGGGCAGGACCCCACAGGCCAAGGCGGCCCGTGCCCATCGGTCCCGCAACCGGCGCTCCGCCGGCACCGGCGGATGACGACGCGACGGCCTAGGGCCAGCCGACCCACGGAGTGCATCTGCGTCAACTGCGGTGAGGTGGTGCACGGGCGGGCGAACACCCGTCAGCGCGGCCCGGACACCGCCTGGTTCGCCCATTGCCGACCCTGCGCGGATCTGATCGCCGACCAGATGCAACCGCTCGGCCTGCTGCCGGGCGGGGGCGTCGACGTCTATCAGTGCCGCAGCTGCGGCAGCCTCCGGGTCTGCCGTACCGGCTGGCGGACCCGGTGCCACATCTGCCTGGACGAGCGGTCCGCCGGGCTGAGCCTGGCCGCCGGCAACCGCCTGCTGGCCCGGCTACCGGACGAACCCGGACTCGCCGACCAGGTACGCCACTTCGCCGGCCTGGCCGACACCGACACCATCCCCACCCGGGCCGCCGCCGAGTTCCAGGCCGCGATCGCCCTCGGCGAGGAACTCGACCGGCACCGCCGCGACGGCTGGATCGACCTGGCCGGGGACGTCCACGGCCTACCGTGGTACGGCGAACGGCAGGCACCCTTCTCGCACGGGACCTGGGGCCTGCACCTGCGCTGCGACTCGTGGCAACGGCTGCGTGACCGCACCTGCGCCCAGTGCCCACCCGAGCCCGACGACCGGACCTTCGCCGCGCTGCGGGACACGCCGTACCTGCTGTATCTGGTGCGGCACCGCGGCTTGCTGAAGTTCGGCGTCGGCGGGGCGAGCCGGGTACGGCAACACCTGCGGGCGGGTGCCCAACTGGTGGAGGTCGTCGAGGGTCGGCACGCGGACGTCATCGAGGCGGAGGCGGTCCTCAAGCGGCAGAAACGGGCCGCGGGGGAGCCGTTGCGCTGGTGGCGTACCCGGCGGATGCCGGAGTCGTTCGGCGCGGGCACCGAAGTGGTCCGGAACGGAGTACGGATCAGGCTCGGCGACTACCTGCGTGACGGAATCGACGTGACCAGCCGGTTCACGAACGCTGCTGGCGCAGGGCGTGAGGAGGCCCCGCCATCCTGAGGTGCGGGCGGTGCGGTCAGCCGAGGTCGTGCTCTGCCGGGTCGGTGTTGAGCACCCAGGCGAGCGGCATGCTGGCCCGCACGGCGTAGCGGTCGCCGTCCAGATGGTGCATCGTCACCGTCTGCGCCTGGTCCTGGTCGACCATCCAGTACTGGGGGATTCCTGCGGCGGAGTACTCGCTGCGCTTCGTGACGGTGTCCACGCCCTCGGAACCGGGTGAGACGATCTCGACGACGAGTAGCACGTCGGCCACCGGCAACCAGACGCCATCGGACTGTTCCTTGCTCCACACCACCAGGTCCGGGATGCGTCCGCCGACCCCACCGTGCCGTCCTGGGATGCGTAGCCCCACCGCCTGGGCAAGCCGGTCCGCCGGGATGCCGCCCTGGGCGAGCCACACCATGAGGCGGGTCGCGATGACGGCATGGGTGTATCCCGGCGGCGGCATGATCGAGAGGGCACCCTCGGGAGTGCTCTCGTACCTGTGGCTTTCTACAGCAGCCATCATCGCGGTGAGATCGTCAAGCGTCATGATCTCGTCTCACCTCAGCCTGGATACCGGCCGAGTACGTGGCGTCCACCAGTTCCTGGAGGTGGCGGAGAACGTCGGTCTTGTGGTCGTTCTCCGGGAGATCCTGCTTGCCGGCTTCCACCAGGCCGTGTCGCCAGTGACCGAAGATCTCCACCTGCACGCTGGGGGGCAGTTCATGGACCCAGACAGAGCCGAGGTTGTTGTCGACGATTTCCTGGAGTTGGTCCGCGACCCGCCTGTCGGAGAGTCTTGTGATGAGGAACTCCAACGTCCAGTCGAACAGTCCGCCGGTCGCCGTCCAATCGACGCCGGGCTTCAGCACGATGAGGCCAGCCATCATTTCCCCACAATGAACACTCGCGGGCCAAGGCCGCGATCGGCTATGAACCGCTCGATCGTAGCGATCTGCTCCGCTGAGAACCGCGAAACGTCGACCGGTACGAAGTCGGCCTTGGTCAAATGTCGCTCGATCTGGTACTGCAGTTGGGGCCACTGCTGGTCGAAGTAATGGCCCGGAAAGTTGCCGACCGCGTCATAGGTACGTCCGTTGCTGTCGACCCAGTCGGCGGACGAGCCCTCAGGTGCCCGGGACAGCGTCACCTTCAACTCCCGCTCCAGTTGGGCAGCGGTCTCGGCCTCACTGGGCCGGAACCTGCCGGTCGCCGGGTCCATGCCGAGCTGGCGGAACCGTTCTTCCTCGTCCAGATGCAGCGGCGGCTCGGAGCTGCGAGGAGTGTCGGGAGGGGACGCGTTCCTTCCGCTTGCCGGATCGCCCCGGTGGAGCCGGTTGAGGGCCTGCTTGAGTTTCTCGATGAGGTCGCCGAGGCGGCGCAGTTCCGGCAGCAACCGCCGCAGGCTTGCCAGCAACCCGCGCAGCAGCCGGGCGATCCGCGCCGCCCACGAGCCCACCAGCGTGGTCACCTGCTCCACCACCCACGGCGTGGCGAGTCCGCCGGTGGCGAGTAGTTCGCCCGCGTACACGATGAGGCGGGAGACGCAGGCGGCGATGGCGTCGCGGACGAGGAGCCGGACGGCGGCGACGAGGCCGGCGGCGCCCTCGGTGGCGGCGGCGAGGGTGTCGGCGCCCCGGGCGAGGCCGGTGATCGCCTGGTGCTGCCCGGCGGCCCAGGCCCGGTAGGCGGTGCCGGCGTCGCCGCCCCAGCCGGCGACCTCGGTACGCACCGCGTGGGTCAACTCGACGGCGTCTGCGCGCAGGGCGGCGGCGACGTTGCGCCAGGTCTGGGCGTGGGCGGTGATCTGGGCGGGGTCACCGGCGAGCCAGTCGAGGGCCTCGCTGAGGGGCTTGACGTGTTCGATGAGCCAGGCGATGCCGTACTGGAGCAGCGCGCCGACCGGGTCGGAGACGAGGGCGAGGGCGTCCAGGCCGGCGCTGACCACGCCGAGGCTGCCGTCGATCCAGCTGTCGGTGCGGACGCCCTGGGCGATGAGTTCGATGTCCTCGCAGATCCAGATCCCGGCCCATGCGCTGGGGCCGGCGTCCGACGCGGTGGCGACCAGCGGGTTGCCGGTCACCGACGGTTCCGTATCTGGTCGAGTTGTCGGGCGGCGCGGGTGTCGGCGGCCCGGTAGCTCTCGGCGCTGCGGCGGAGCTTGCCGGCGGTGTCGCGGACCGATCCGGCGGCGGTGTCGACGCCGTCGACCAGGGTCCGTTGGAGGCCGCCGAGCAGCGTCGGCATGATCGCGCAGAGCTGCCCGTACGCATCGGCGTCGAGCCGGACGTGGTCGCCGGCCTGTCGGGCGGTGTCCAGGCTGTCGGCGCGGCGGTCGAGGTGGGCGGCGTGCGTGGTCAGGTCGTCCGGATCGACCCGGATGCCGTCACCGGTGAGCATCCGGGGTGTCCTGGCCGGGGTCGAGCCGCTGCCGGTGCGACGCGATGATCGCCTGGGCGGTCGGGTCGTCGGCACCGAGGACCCGGGTGGTGGCCTCGGTGAGCTGCCGCAGCAGGTCGGTGCGCGCGGCGTGGGCGGTGGCCATGATCTGCCGGGCGGTGTGGGCTGCGGAGTGTCGCCGGGTCTGTTCGTCGAGCCGCAGGTCGACCAGCAGACCGGTGGGGTCGACGGTGACCTCGACGGTCCGGTCCGGGCTGCGGGCGGTGCCGGTCAGGGTCTGCACCTGTGCGGCGAGGCGCTGCGCCCGCTCCGCCCGGTCGGTGAACGATGCCTCCCACCCGTCGAGGCGGCGGGTCGCCGCGTCCAGGGCAGCCTCATCCGCCCACATTCCACCCTCCCCGGGGGACAGTCACCGACGCCGGCCCGGCCTGGCCGGGACGCCTCGGTCAACGGCGGACCGTGGTCACCGATACCGTACCAACCGGTTACGCAAGGCAGTGTCCCGTCGGAGCCGGTCTCGGCGGACGGCCGCGACCCGGGGTGTCGAGTCGGCTTCCCGACTGGGGCGCGACGATCCGGGGGTTGTCCGGGGGTGCCACACCGTCCATTATGCTCACAGCGCGTGCCGGCGACGATGCCCTCGGTAGTCACGCGTCTGAACGAAGGGACCTCTGCATGAACTGGACCGAGCGGATCAGCCCACTGCTGCGGCGGCGGGGCCCGGGGACGACCACCCCGCTGCGTGCCGTCCTGGCCCTGCTCGCCGTGCTGGTCGCGGGGGTCGCCGCCACGCTCGCCGTCGCGACGCCGGCCAGCGCCGCGACCACCACGATCTGCAAGAGCTCGCCGATCCCCGCCGGCTACGTGATCATCGCGGAGGGCTCGTCGGCGTCCTGCCCGTACAGCTTCCCCAACACGTGGACGATCACCACGCCCTCCACCACCTCGACCACCGTGATGTGCAAGGCCTCCGCCGTGCCGACCGGCTACGTGATCCTGGCCGAGGGCTCGTCGGCGTCCTGCCCGTACAGCTTCCCCAACACCTGGACCATCAAGATCCCGCCGACCGGCTCGGCGAGCGTGATGTGCAAGGCGTCCACCCTGCCGTCCGGTTTCGTGATCATCGCGCAGGGGTCGTCGGCGTCCTGCCCGTACAGCTTCCCCAACACCTGGACCATCACCACCCCGTCCACCACGGGCATCACCACCATCTGCTCGGCCTCGCCGATCCCGGCCGGCTATGTCGTGGTCGGCACCGGGTCCTCGGCGTCCTGCCCCTACAGCTTCCCGAACACCAGGAGCATCAGGCTGCCCTGACCGGCGGGCTCCGGCTGCGGCCCCGGACGGGGGCCGTGGCCCAGCTCGCCGCCGACGCCGAGCCCCGCGCGTCGCGCCGGTCCGCCCCGGGTGCGTAGAGTTCCCGGGTCGGGCCGGCGGTCGGCCCCGGATGGCAGGGCGGGACGATAGCGGACATGACGGTGGACAACGTCGGACAATCGGGCAACGCCGACAGCCGGGGGCGCGACGCCGGCACCCCGGGTGTCGACCAGGACGAGTTGGCGGTCGCGCTGCGGGTCTTCGCGGCGCTGGAGGCGCTGCCCAGCGACCACCCGGACGTGGTACGGGTGCAGCGGGCCACCGCCCGGCTGTTCAAGATGGTGAAGCAGCGGCGACGCGAGGAGCGGCGGGAGAGCGTCCTGGCCCACGACCGCGCGGTCACCGCCGCCACCGCGACGGGTGCACCGGGCCGGATCGACGACGAGACCAAGGGCATCCCGCTCGCCTCACCGACCGCCGGTGACTCCGCCGGCACCCTGATCAACCCGCGCGGCTGCTACATCTGCAAGACCCGCTACCGCCAGGTCGACGCGTTCTACCACCAGCTCTGCCCCGACTGCGCCACCCTCAACCGGGAGCGCCGCGACGCACGGTGCGACCTGACCGGGCGGCGGGCGCTGCTCACCGGGGGACGTGCCAAGATCGGCATGTACATCGCGCTGCGCCTGCTGCGCGACGGCGCGCACACCACGATCACCACCCGGTTCCCGCACGACGCGGTCCGCCGCTTCACCGCCATGCCGGACAGCGCCGACTGGCTGCACCGGCTGCGGGTGGTCGGCATCGACCTGCGCGACCCCGCCCAGGTGGTGGCGCTGGCCGACTCGGTCGCCGCGCAGGGCCCGCTGGACATCCTGATCAACAACGCCGCGCAGACGGTACGCCGCACCCCCGGCGCGTACGCCCACCTGGTCGCCGCCGAGTCGGCGGCGCTGCCCGAGGGGCCGCTGCCGGAGCTGCTCACCTTCACCGGTGGCCGGGGCGTCACCCTGGCGCTGCCGGACGGGACCGTGCCGGCGGCCGCCATCGCCCCGCATGCCCTCACCGCGCTGGCGCTGACCGGCCGGTCCGCCACGCCGGAGCGGATCGCCGCCGCCACCGCCATCGACGCCGGTGGGCTCGCCCCCGACCTCGGGGACACCAACAGTTGGGTGCAGCGGGTGCACGAGGTCGACCCGGTCGAGCTGCTCGAGGTGCAGCTGTGCAACGTCACGGCCCCGTTCGTGCTGGTCAGTCGGCTGCGGCCGGCGTTGGCCGCCGCACCGGCCGGGCGGTCGTACGTGGTGAACGTGTCGGCGATGGAGGGGCAGTTCGCCCGGGGTTACAAGGGGGCGGGGCACCCGCACACCAACATGGCCAAGGCGGCGCTGAACATGCTCACCCGCACCAGCGCCGAGGACATGCGCGCCGACGGCATCCTGATGACCAGCGTCGACACCGGCTGGATCACCGACGAGCGTCCCCACCCGACGAAGATGCGCCTTGCCGACGAGGGCTTCCACGCCCCGCTGGACCTGGTCGACGGGGCCGCCCGGGTGTACGACCCGATCGTCCGGGGCGAGCGGGGCGAGGAACTCTACGGTTGCTTCCTCAAGGACTACGCGCCCTGCGCCTGGTGAGCGGCGGTCGCGGTGGGCGGACGGACCCGCAGCCGGGCCGTGGTCGCGCCCGGGACGGCCGCCTCCGGGGTCAGGCGACCCGGGGGACCGGCAGCACGCCCCGGTGGGTGGTGCCCGAGATGTCGCCGGTCTGGTCGACGACCGGTGACCTCGGTGCGACCCGGGCGGCGGCGTCGACCGGGCCGGGTGGCCCACCGGCGGGCGGGACGGCCGGCAGCACCGTGGTCGGGGCGAGCGAGGCCCCGATCTCGGCCAGCAGGCCGTGCAGCCGGGACACGTCGTCGAGGGCCATCCGGAACGAACCCCGACACGTCACGCCGCTCCACAGGGACAGCACCACTGCTCCGCGTTCCGGGTGGTAGCTGACCCGCATCGTCCGTTCGTCGCTCCGTACGTCGGTGAACAGGTCACCGAAGCTGGGCATCGGCAGTACCTCTCCCATCGATCCAGCATGCCCGAGCCGGCGGCGCCGGGGAAGCCCCGACGGATCAGTCGGGCAATCGGGGCATCTCCAGGCCGGGGCGACGGCCGAGCAGGGTGGCCCGGGTCAGCGCCGCCGCCCCGAACCGGTCCCGGACGGCGTCGACGGCGCTGTCCAGCTCGATGTCCCGGTCGGCGTCGAACGGCAGTTCGGGCTGCACCGGGGCGTCGTCGAGGTTGCCCACCGCCACCCCGATCAGGGTGACCCCGCGTCGGGTGAGTTCGGGCTGGGCGGCGCGCAGCAGCGACCGGGCGGTGTTCAGCAGCGGTGTCGTCCGGTCGGTGGCCCGGCGCAGCGTCCGGGACCGGGTGGCCGAGGTGTAGTCGGCGAACCGCAGCCGCAGGGTCACCGTCCGGCCGGTGCGGCCGGCGGCCCGCATCCGGCGGGCCACCCGGTCGACCAGCCCGGCCAGCGTCGCATCGACGTCGGCGGGGGAGTGCGGCCCGGCCCCCAGGGCGTGCTGCGCGCCCATCGACGACCTGCGCCGGCCCACCTGCACCGGCCGTGGGTCGCGGTTGTGGGCCAGCGCGTGCAGGTGCCCGCCCGCGCCGACGCCGAGCAGCGACTCGAGGGCGGGAACGTCGAGGCGGGCGACCTGGCCGACGGTCCGGATGCCCCGGGCGCGCAGCTTCGCCGCGGTGACCGGGCCGACACCCCAGAGCCGTTCCACCGGCAGCGGGTGCAGGAATGCCAGCTCGCCGTCGGGCGGCACCTCCAACAGGCCGTCCGGCTTGGCCACCCCGCTGGCGACCTTGGCGAGGAACTTCGTCCGGGCCACCCCGACCGTGATGGGCAGCCCGACCTGCTCGCGCACCACCCGACGCAGCCGGGTCGCGATCTGCACCGGCGATCCGGCGAGCCGGCGCAGGCCCCCACGTCGAGGAACGCCTCGTCGATGGAGAGCCCCTCCACCCAGGGGGTGGTGTCCCGGAAGATGGCGAACACCGCCCGGCTCGCCGCCGTGTACGCGGCCATCCTCGGCGGCACCACGACCGCCCCGGGGCAGAGCCGCCGGGCCTGCCGGCCGCCCATCGCGCTCTGCACGCCGTACGCCTTCGCCTCGTAGCTGGCCGCGAGGACCACCCCGCCGCCGACGATCACCGGCCGGCCGCGCAGCCGGGGGTCGTCCCGCTGCTCGACCGAGGCGTAGAACGCGTCCAGGTCGGCGTGCAGGATGCGGGCTCCGGTCGACACCGAACCATGCTCGCACACATGTTCGAAGAATGGTGCTGAGCTGCCCGGTTCGGGTCGCGGGTCAGCGCTGGGCGGTGGCCGAGGGGAGGGCGCTGCCACCCCGGGGTGCCTCGCCGGCCATCAGCCGGGCGATCTCCGCCCGGTCGGCCGCCGACGGCAACCCCCACTGCGGCTGGTAGCCGTAGACCTCCCGCAGGGGGCGGGCCGAGGTCCGGCCGTCGAGGATCTCGACCGCGTCGGTGTCGATCAGCCCCGGATGCTCCACCCCGCACGCCTCGGCGACCTTGACCAGATCCCGACGCAGGGTGCCGATGTAGTTCGCCGCCCGCACCGACTTGCGGGCCGGGTCCAGCCCTCGGGCCAGCCAGGCGTTCTGGGTGGCGACGCCGGTGGGACAGGTGTCGGTGTGGCACTTCTGGGCCTGGATGCAGCCGATCGCCAGCATCGCCTCCCGGCCCACGTTGACCAGGTCGCAGCCGAGTGCGAAGGCCACCACGGCGTTGTCCGGCAGGCCGAGCTTGCCCGCGCCGACGAAGACGGTCTGCTCGTGCAGTCCCCGCTCGGCGAAGGTGCGGTAGACCCGGGCGAAGCCCTGCTGGAACGGCAGCGACACCGAGTCGGTGAAGATCAGCGGCGCGGCGCCGGTGCCGCCCTCGCCGCCGTCGACGGTGACGAAGTCGACGCCCCGGCCGGTGTCGCGCATCAGCGTGGTCAGCTCCTCCCAGAACCCCAGGTCGCCGACGGCGGACTTGATGCCGACCGGCAGTCCGGTCTCGGCGGCCAGCAGCTCCACCCAGTCCAGCAGGCTGTCGCAGTCGGAGAACTCGGCGTGCCGCGACGGGCTCACGCAGTCCTGCCCGGGGGTGATGCCCCGGGTGGCGGCGATCTCGGCGGACACCTTCGCCCCGGGCAGCAGCCCGCCCAGGCTGGGTTTCGCGCCCTGGCTGAGCTTGATCTCCAGGGCCCGCACCGGAGCGCCGGCGACCAGGTCGCGCAGCCGGGCGAGGTCGAACCGGCCCCGGGCGTCCCGGCAGCCGAAGTACGCCGTACCGAGCTGGAAGACCAGCTCGCCGCCGTGGCGGTGGTACGGCGACAGCCCACCCTCGCCGGTGTTCTGCAGGCAGCCGGCCAGCGCAGCCCCCTGGTTGAGAGCGGACACCGCGTTGCCGGACAGCGAGCCGAAGCTCATCCCGGAGATGTTGACCACCGACCCGGGGCGGAACGCCTTCGCCCGGCCGCGTGGCCCGCCGAGCACCTTGGCCGCCGGCAGCCGTACGTCGTGCCCGGCGGTCGGCACCGACGACGGGACGGTCCGGGCGAACGTGCGGTGTTTGATGATCGGGTAGCCGGGGCTGCGTTCGATGTCGTTGTCGGTGCCGAAGCCGAAGTAGTTGTTCTCCTGCTTGGCCGAGGCGTAGATCCACCGCCGTTGGTCCCGGGTGAACGGGCGTTCCTCGTCGTTGCCGGCGACGATGTACTGCCGCAGCTCCGGGCCGATCGCCTCCAGCAGGTAGCGGGCCCGCCCGACCAGCGGGAAGTTGCGCAGCAGCGCATGGTCACGTTGGAGGACGTCCCGGGCGGCGAGGCCGGCGACGGCGGCGGCGATCACGGGTACGGTGCGGCGGGCCCACGTCATGCCGGCCACACTCCCCGCTGCCGCCGTCGCCCAAACAGCCTGCCGGTGTGGCGTGTGGTCAGTGCCGCAGCGACTGCCGCACGATGCCGCCGACCAGGGCGCACCAGGTTTCGGTGGAGACCGTGCCGGTGCGGGGCAGGCCGTGCAGCGCCTGGAGGTCCTGCACGGCGCGGCGGGTGGCCGGGTCGTAACCGCCGGTGACGGTGACCTCGGCGTAGCCCTTCCAGTTCAGGATGAACTGCACCGCCTGCACGGGCAGGCCGGTGGCGTCGCGGTCGAGTTCGGGCGCGAGGGTTTCCCAGGTGGGGGCGGTCAGGGTGGCGTCGACGTCGACCGGGATGCCGTTGCGGGCCTGCCAGTCGCCGACCGCGGCGACGGTGGCGGCGTCGAACGTGCCGCTCGGGGTGACCGGGTAGCCGCGGTGGGCCAGCAGGTACTGGGCGACCTGGACACCGGGGGCGTTGACGAAGCGCCACAGGTCGGGCCAGCGGCGGGCCGGTGCCTCGCCCGCCCGGGTGCCGAGCCGGTGCGCGACCTGCCGGCGGATGCCGGGGAAGAGGCGGTAGAACTGCGCGCCGGGGCAGAGCGTGGCGCGGAAGTCCCAGTGGCCGAAGATGTCGTGGGCGTGCAGGCCGTACTGCCGGCAGACGGTGGTGCAGAGCCGGACCAGGGAGTCGAGCAGCGCCTGTGGCGGCGTGTCGGTGACGTAGGTGCCCTCGTTCTCGATGCCGATGGCCCGGCCGTTCTCGCCGGGGCAGTGCGCCGAGACCATCTGCCGGTCACCGGCCCGTAGCCGCTCCAGGCTGCCGTGCCGTCCCTCCAGGACGTACCCGCCCCGGCTGACGGTGAAGTGCTGGCCGGTGTCGGACCAGCCGTTGCCGTCCATGTGCAGGTCCTGGCAGTCGTGGGCCAGGGTGACCGCCTGCTCGCGGGAGTGGTCGGTGACGTTCGGGAAGGCCATGTGGTGCACGATGATCTTGTTGGTGGGGATCGTGCTGACCGACAGCGGGTCGGCGGGCGGGCGGGCGTCCCACTCGTCGCAGTCGATGATCCAGTCCAGGTCCGCGCCCGGGGCGGCCTCGGCGACGCCCGGCAGGGCCAGGTCGGACCCGACGACCGTGACGGTGGCCGCGCCGAGACCGGCCCGCAGCAGCGTACGACGGTCGAGTGCGGGGCGTACGACGGACATGGCATCTCCTCGGCGAGCGACGGCGGCGCTGACGACGAAAACTAGCTCCAGTGACTCCGCGTGTGATGGAGGATATTGCCACTCCGGCGGTCGGCGCTAGAGGGCGGCATCGATCGATTCTGCCCGTCTTCGAGGCGTGCCGGGCAGAACTGTCCGAATGTCCTGCCGTCGGGGGATGGACCCGGGGCGACCGCTCAGTCGGCGACGGCGAAGTCGTCCAGGGCGGCCAGCAGGTGCCGCCGGGTCTGCGCCGTGCCGAAGTGCCCCGCCCCCTCGACCACCTGCAGGCGCGAGCCCGGCCAGGCCCGGTGCAGCTCCCAGGCGGTCGCCAGCGGGCTGCCCAGGTCGACCCGGCCGTGGATCAGCACCCCCGGGATGCCGGCGAGCCGGTCGGCGTGCCGGATCAGCTCACCCTCGGCCAACCAGGCCCCCTGGGAGAAGTAGTGCGCGCAGATCCGCACCATCGCGGTCCGCTCGGCCGACGGGCGGTCACCGTACGGGTTGCCCACCCCCTCGGCGGAGACCACCGCGTCCTCCCAGGCGCACCAGTCGCGCACCGCCCGCTCGCGGACCGCCGGGTCCGGGTCCTGCACCAGCCGGGCGTACGCGCCGACCACGTCGTCGTCGGGGCCGACGCCGCCGCCGGCGAGGAACCGTTCCCACTCGCGGGGGAAGTACCGGCCGACACCCCGGTAGAGCCAGTCGATCTCCGACCGGCGGGTGGTGGTGACCGCCCCGATCACGATCGCCGACACCCGCTGCGGGTGCCGCTGCGCGTACGCCAGCAGCAGCGTCGAGCCCCACGAGCCGCCGTAGAGCAGCCACCTGTCGACGCCCAGGTGCCCGCGCAGCCGTTCCATGTCGGCGACCAGGTGCGCGGTGGTGTTGTGCCGCAGGTCGGTGGCCGGGTCGGCGGCGTGCGGGGTGCTGCGTCCGCAGTTGCGCTGGTCGAACAGGACCACCCGGTAGCGGTCGGGGTCGAAGTACCGCCGGGCCCACGGGCCGCAGCCCGAGCCCGGTCCACCGTGGACGACCAGCGCGGGCCGCCCGGCCGGGTTGCCGCACACCTCCCAGTAGACCGCGTTGCCATCGCCGACGTCGAGCATGCCCTGGTCGTAGGGCTCGATCGGTGGGTACCGCTCGTCCATCGGTGGCCTCCCCGGGAGCGCGAGATACAACAGCGCTGTTACATTACGGCATGCCCGACGAACCGTCCGACCCCGCACTGCTCGGCACCCGACTGCGGCACCTGCTCGACCTGCTCGACGGTGACGTCGCCGCCGTCTACGCCGACCTCGGGCTGCCCGGCTTCCGACCCCGCTACACCCCGGTGCTGATCGCGCTGGACCGCCTCGGGCCGGCGTCGATCCGTACCCTGGCCGGGGCGACCGGGGTGACCCACTCCGCCGCCAGCCAGACCGTCGCCCGGATGGCGGCCGACGGGCTGGTCACCCTCACCCCCGGCGTCGACGCCCGGCAACGCGTCGTCACCCCCACCGACCGGGCCCGGCACCTGCTGCCCGTCCTGCACGCCGAGTACGCCGCCACCGCCACCGCCGCCCGCCGGTTCGAGGCGGAGCTGGCGTACCCGCTGAGCCGCCTCGTCGACGAGGCGCTGGCCGCGCTGCGGCAGCGGCCGATGCGGCAACGCATCGCCGACATCGCCCCGCAGTTCGCCCGTCCGCCCGCGACGGGCGGACAGCCCCCGACCCCACCCCGGTGACCGAAAGTAATCTTCGCAGCCGGACGACCGGAGGCGAGGAAACAACCGTTGCGCCGATTCACCGCAGCTCCCGCCGGGTAAGAATGATCAGTGTGGCCCTGACCTGTGACCAGTCCCGGCGGACCGGAAAGGCCGGCGGGTGACCGGCGACTGGCGGTTGTCCGGCTACACCCCGGTACGGCAGCTCGGCGCGGGCACGTCCGGCCCGGTGCTGCTCGCCACCCACGACGCCACCGGCACCCCGGTCGCCATCCGCTACCTGACCCCGGCCCTCGGCGGCGATCCGGCCTTCCGGATGGCCCTGCGCGAGCAGGCGCGACTGCTGGTCGAGGTGGACGACCCGCACGTCTGCCGCCTCTTCGAGTACGCCGAGACGCACGCCGCCGCGGCGATCGTGGTGGAGCTGGTCAACGGCGTGCCGCTGCGTCAGCTGCTGCGCACGCGCGGCCCCATCGGTCCGGAGGCCGCGCTCTGCGTCCTCAAGGGCTCCCTCGCCGGGCTCGCCGCTGTACACGCCCGCGGTGTGGTGCACGGTGACCACCGCCCCGACAACGTGCTCGTCACCCGCGACGGGTGGCCCACGCTCACCGACGTCGGCATCACCCCGCCCACCGGCAACCGGCACTACCAGGCCCCCGAGCAGTGGACCGGGGCCCCCGCCGAGCCGGCCGGTGACATCTACGCCGCCACCGCGACCTTCTTCGAGTGCCTCACCGGCCGACCTCCCTACGACGGACGGGACCTGGCCACCCTGCGCGCGCAGCACAGCGCCACCCCGATCCCCGGCACCCCGACCCCCGCCCCGGTGCACGATCTGCTCCGCCACGGCCTGGCCTGGTGCCCCGCCGACCGGACCCAGCCCGCCGAGATCTTCCTCACCGAGCTGGAACACACCGCCGCCCGCTCGTACGGCGGGGAGTGGGAGGAACGGGGGCGGCGTCAGCTGGCCCAACGGGTCGCGCTGCTCGCCGCCTGCCTCCCCTTCCCCGAGGGTGCCCCCGGGCACGTCGACCCGGCCGCCGTCGACCCCGCCGGGCCCCACCCGGGCCCCCGGCGCGGCGGCACCCGCAACGCCCTGGTCGGTGTCGGGCTGACCGCGGCACTGCTGGTCGGCGTCGTCGGGCTGGGCTACGTCGCCCGCGGGCCCGGGGCGTTCACCCTCGCCGACGGTGCCGTCGGGCCGGGAGCGACCGCCGCCACCACCCGCAGCCCCGCGCCGCTCGCCGCCGCCCCGGCCATCAGCGTCGTGCCGCCGGAGCCGAGCCGCAGCCCCACCCCGGCGGCGACCACGACGGACCCACCGCCCACCAGCCCGGCCCGGTCGGCCACCGCCGCCACCACCCGGGTACGCACCCCGAGTCCCACACCACCGGCCACGCCGATCAGCCCGCTGCTGCCCCCCGACGTGTTCCCGCCGACGGTGTCGGCCGTGGACGCCAGCCCGGCCACGGTGGAGCCGAAGGGCTGCCCCGACGTGGCCACCTCGACCACGGTCACCGCCCGGGTCCTCGACGACGGGGCTGCCGGCGACCTGCTGCGGGTGTCGTTGCGCTACACCCTCGACGGGGCCACCCGCACGGTCGCCATGACCCAGACCGGCCCGGACACCTTCGCGGGCACCCTCGGCGACCTGCCGACGCCCCCGGCGACCACCAGGATCCCGGTCCAGGTGATCGCCGTCGACGACGCCGGCAACGCCTCCGCCCCCACCGGCCCGGTGGTGGTGTCACTGCTGCCCACCTGCACGTCGGGCTGACCGTCCGGTCCGACCGGAGTTTCCGGCGCACCGGCCGGGGGTAGCTTCGGGGGTCGACCGAGCTGACGGTGGAGGACCACGGATGACAGACAACTTCGGCGACGCGGCGGGTGACGCCCTCCGCGCGGTGCTGCTGTTCCTGCCCAAGGCGGTCGCCTTCGTGGCGATCCTGGTGGCCGGCTGGCTGATCGCGAAGGCCGTCCGCAGGATCGTCGACAAGGTGCTGGAGCGGGTGCACTTCGACCGGGCCGTCGAGCGTGGCGGCATCAAGACCGCCCTGGCCCGCTCCCGCTACGACGCCAGCGACATCGTCGCCAAGCTCGCCTACTACGGGGTGCTGCTGGTGACCCTCCAACTCGCCTTCGGCATCTGGGGGCCCAACCCGATCTCCGACCTGATCGCCGGGGTGATCGCCTGGCTGCCCCGGGCGTTCGTCGCCATCGTCATCGTGGTGGTCGCCGCCGCGATCGCCAACGCGGTCAAGGACATCATCAGCAGCGCGCTCGGCGGCCTGTCCTACGGCCGGGTGCTGGCCAACATCGCCTCGGTGTTCATCCTCGGGCTCGGGGTGATCGCCGCCCTCAACCAGATCGGTGTCGCCACCGCGGTCACCACGCCGGTGCTGATCGCCGTCCTCGCCACCGTCGGCGGAATCCTCGTCGTCGGGGTCGGCGGCGGACTGATCCGTCCCATGCAGGCCCGCTGGGAGTCCTGGCTGACCCGTGCCGAGCAGGAGTCCCGCACCATCGCCACCCACGCCCGTGCCTACCAGGCGGGCCGGCAGGACGTCGCTGCCCGGTTGGGCCCGTACGCGCAGGCCGAGCGCACCCCGCCGGTGCCCACCGCCGCCACACCCACCCCACCGACGTCGCTGGACGACGACGCCGAGCGCACCCAGGTGGTGACCCGCCCCGACGACGCCGAGGCGACCCAGGTCCTGCCACGGTCCGACGAGGCGGAGCAGACCCAGGTCGTGTCCCGTCCTGCCGACCCGGAACCGACCCCACCGGCAGCGCCGGGCGCGGACCGGGACGTCACCGACACGTCAGGCGTCGCGGTGCCGCGCCAGGCCGGGCCGGTGGACGGCTCCACCACCGACAGTGAGGCCACCATGGTCATTCCCCCGCTGGACCCGGGCACGCCCCGAGGCTGAACAGCGCAGGCGGCGGGGCGGGACCGGACCAGGGTCCCGCCCCGCCGCCGTGTGCACCCCGCAGGGCCGCACCCCAGGGCCGCGACGGGCTAGCATCGGCGGATGACCTGGCGATGTTGATCCGGCCCTGAAGGCCGAAGCCGCGGGCCGCCGCGGACGCCGTACCTCCCGCGTCCGTTCCGTCCCGTGGAAAGGCCCTGATGACCCTCACCTGCACACGGGTGCCCGACACCCGTGTCCGCCGACTGTCGACCACGCTCTACTGCTACCTGTTCCTCGACGACCTTGTCCTGCTCTATCCGGTGTACGTCCTGCTGTTCAGCGACACCGGCCTCACCGTCGGGCAGATCTCCGGGCTGTTCGTGCTCTGGTCGATGACGGCTGTCCTGCTGGAGGTCCCGTCCGGGGCCTGGGCCGACACCGTCTCCCGCCGCCTGCTGCTCTGCCTCGCGCCGCTGCTCACCGGGGCCTGCTTCACGTTGTGGGTGCTGGTGCCGTCGTGGTGGGCGTTCGCGCTCGGCTTCGTGCTCTGGGGTGCCGCCGGCGCGTTCGGCTCCGGCGCCCTCGAGGCGTTGGTCTACACCGAACTCGACCGGCTCGGCGCTGCCGGACGGTACGCCCGCACGATGGGCCGGGCCCGGACCGCCGGGGTGCTCGGCGTGCTCGCCTCGCTCGGTCTGGCCGGCCCGGTCCTCGCCGTCGGTGGGTGGCCGGCGGTCGGCGCGGCGAGCGTGCTGTCCGGTGTGCTGGCCGCCACCGTGGCCACCCGGTTCCCGGAACACCGTCCCGCCGCGCCGGCCGCCGGCTCGTCGACCGTGCCGGTCCCCGGGCCACCGGACGGCGCGGAGGCCGAAGTGGGCTGGTGGGCGAGCCTGCGCACCGGTCTCGCCGAGGCACGCGCCGACCGGCGGGTACGTGCCGCCGTGCTGCTCGTCCCGGCGGTGACGGCACTCTGGGGCATCCTCGACGAGTACACCCCGCTGCTGGCCCGGGACACCGGTGTCCCGACGTCCACGGTGCCACTGCTGCTCCTGCCGGTCTGGCTCGGGATGACCGTCGGCGGCCTGCTCGCCCCGACGGCGGAGCACCTGTCCACCCGGGGGTACGCGGCGCTGCTCGCCCTGGCCGCGGTCGCGCTGGCCGGCGGGGCCGTCGTACGACATCCGGGCGGCTTCGTGCTGCTCGGCGTGGCGTTCTGCGCCCTGCAACTGGCCACGGTGCTCGCCGACGCCCGGTTGCAGGCCCGGATCACCGGCCCGGGGCGGGCGACGGTCACCTCGCTCGCCGGGATGGGCACCGACCTGGCGATGATCGTCGCCTACGGCGGTTACGCGCTGGTCGCCACGACGGGCGGGCACGCGATGGCGTTCGCGGCGGCGGCCGGGCCCTACCTGCTGGTCGCCGCCGCGTTGCTGGTGTCGGGGCGGTCCGGTGCGGTGCCGCGGCCCCGCCCGCCGGGGGAGGTGGTTTCGTGAGCCGGCACCGGGGCGGTGAGCGGGCGGCGGCGGACGTGCGCCGTTGCCGAGGGGCCGACGCCCGCCGCCGGGGCTCCCGGGCCCGGGCGCGATCGGCGTCGCCGGGATCAGCCCGGCAGCGCGTCGAGGTAGACCCAGTTGCCGTCCTCCCGGACGAACCGGCTGTGCTCGTCCACGGTGCCCGGCTGCCCGGCGTCGCGGTAGTGGGCGCGGAACGCCACCGTGCCGGTGCTGTCGAGCAGGCCGCCGCGCGTGCGTTCCACGATCTCCAACCGGGTCCACCGCTGGGCGGGATCGAGTCGTAGCCCGCCCGGCCGGGTGCGGGAGTGCCAACTGCGCAACAGGTAGGCGGGGTCGCCGACGGCGAAGGCGCTGAACCTGGACCGCATCAACGCCTCCGCCGTCGGGGCCGTACCCTCGCCCCGGTGCAGCGGCCCGCAGCAGTCGTCGTACGACAGCCCGGTGCCGCAGGGGCAGGACCGCCGGGATGCGTCTTTGGCCATGACGCCCATCCTGCCGCACGCCCCGTGACCGACGATCGGGCCGCCCCCTGGGTGGGGGCGGCCCGTGTCGGTGTTCGGGGTCAGGAGGTGTAGCCGCGGGTGGCGATCCAGTCGGCGAGGTTGTCGACGCTCATCCGGTAGGACGCGGTGTTCGGGTTGGCGGAGTCGCCGATGGTGACGGTCTTGCCGGCGTCGCGGTAGCCGATGACGCTGATGTAGTGGCCGCCTTCGAAGGCGTGGGTGGTGCCGTCGGTGTCGGTGGCGGTGCCGGCGATGTTGGCGACTACGGCGCGGCCGTCGTCGATGGTGCGGACGATGTCGGTGCGGAGTTCGTTGGTCTGCTTGTCGTCGGCCTTGGTGGTGCGGATTTCGGTGCTTTCGTAGGCTTTGCGGCCGGTCTGCTTGTTGAGTACGGGGGTGATGTCGTTGATGCTGTCGGTGCCGTTTTCGGTGGTGCGCATTTCCTTGGCCATGGCGTCGACGTCGATGTTCTTGCCCTGGACGGACAGGGCGTTGCGGGTGGCGGCGGGGCCGCAGTAGTAGAAGTTGGGCTGGGGCTGGTAGTTCATCGTCAGTTCACGCTCGCCGGCGGGTCGGCGTTCGGTCTGCGCCGTGGTGGGGGTTCGGGCGTCGGCGGCGTGGGCGGTGGTCAGTGGGCCGGCGATGGCGCCGGTGGTGAAGGCGAGGCCGGCGGCGGTCAGGGCGGTCTTGCGGATCAGATCGGTACGCATGGTCGCGTGCTCCTCTGCATTCGGGGGTGTGGCGGACGCCCTCAGGGGGTGGGGCGTGGCCGGAAGTTCAGGGGATCGCCTGGCGGTCGGGGGGGACCTGCTCGGGCGTCCAGGGAGGTGTAACCGACCCGGTGGCGACCGCATTCCGCGGTCGGGGTTCCGGGGCCGTCCCCCCCCGGGGGGTGGGGGAGTGGCGGTGGTATGCCAGGTACAACGCCCCGGCCCCGGCGACGATTCCGCCGTGCGGGTGGCCCCGGCCACGGGACACCGCACCCACCGGGGACGGCCCGCCGATCACCGGACGACCGCGCCGCCGCGGAACCGGACACCACGCCCGAAACCACCTCCACCGGCGTAAGCACCCACCCGGTCCCATCCGCCGCCCGGTGACCGCCACCGCCCGACCCCGCGCAGGGCGAACCCGCCATCCCGCGCGGAAACTGCGGTACCGGCACGAGGCGGGTGCCGGACGGGCACGGCGGCGGGTGCCCGGACCCCTCATCGGTCCCAGCCGGGCGTGCCGTGCCGGGCTGCCGGCGGTCCGGCTGTCGACGCGGCCGGACCCCGGCCGGCGGGATCAGAGCCAGCCGGATCGGCGGAACATCCGGTGCAGGGTGAATGCCGCCGTCGCCATCAACGCCAACGCGGCCGGGTAGCCGTACCGCCAGGACAGCTCGGGCATCCGGGCGAAGTTCATCCCGTAGACGCCGGCCACGGCGGTCTGGGTGGCGGCGATCGCCGCCCACGCCGCGATCTTGCGCATGTCGTTGTTCTGGTCGACCGCGAGCTGGGTGAGCCGGGACTGCAGGATCGAGTTGAGCAGCTCGTCGTAGGAGGTGATCCGGTCGACGGCCCGGGTGAGCCGGCCCTCCACGTCGACGTACCAGCGGCGCAGCCCCGCAGGCGGGCCGTCGTCCGGGCCGGAGACCAGGGCGCGCAACGGCTCCTGGAGCGGCAGCACCGCCCGCTTGAACTCCACCAACTCCCGTTTGAGCTGGTAGATCTGCTGAATGTCGGCGTTGTGCTCCGGGGCGAAGACGCTCTCCTCGACCCGTTCCAGGTCCTGCTCGAGGTGGGCGGCGACCTCCAGGTAGAGGTCGACCATCCGGGCGGTCACCGCGTACGCCACCGCCCACGGGCCCTCGGCGAGCAGCGACGGGCGGCCCTGGATCGCCTGGCGGACCGGCGCGAGGGCGCCGGAGGCGCCGTGCCGGACGGTGACCACGAACCGGTCGCCGAGCAGCACCATCACGTCACCGGTGTCCACCACCTCGGAGGTCGCGGTCAGGTCGCCCTGGGCGACGTAGGCGGCGGTGCGCAGCACCAGCAGGGTGACCGGGCCGTGCCGCTGCACGGTGGGCCGGTGCCCGTCGGCGAGGGCCTGCGCGACTGTCAGCTCGTCGAGACCGAAGACCTGCCCGACGGCGGCGAGCACCGCCGCGCCCGGGTCGTGCAGCCCCAGCCACACGAACGCGTTGCGGCTGCGCCGGGCCCGGGCGTACGCGTCGGCGTAGTGTGGCCGGCCGGTCTCCCGGCGGCCGTTGACGTAGACCGCGCAGTCGACCACGGCATCGGGGTTGACCCGTCGGGTGGTGGCGGTAGTGGTCTCCCCGGCCTGTCGGCGTAGCCGGCCGACCAGGGTGTGCAGTCGGGGACCGAGCAGGGTCGTCAGCGCTCGCCGCTCCACCGGGTACCTCCGCCTCGCCGCCCGTCCGCCGGCCCACCGTAGTAGGCCGGCGCGACAGGGGTGGGGCCGGGTGACGGTCAGCCGACGGCGGTGGCCCGCACGACGATGTTGTCGGAGTAGTCGCGGGACCGTTCGTCGAACCGCCCCCCGCAGGTGACCAGGCGCAACGCCGGCCCAGGTCCGCCCGGCCCGTAGACCAGCGCGGTGGGGAAACCCCGCTTCGGGTACGTCCCGACCCCGTCGACGGCGAAGGTGACGGTCCGCCCGTCGGCGCGGGTCACCCGGACGGTGTCGCCGGGGCGCAGCCGCCCGAGGTCGAAGAAGACCGCCGGCCCGTCCCGGGTGTCGACGTGCCCGACGACGACGGCGTTGCCCGCTTCGCCGGGGCTGGCCCCCGGCCGGTACCAGCCGGCGACGGCGGGACTGTCCAGTGGGGGCACCTCCAGGGTGCCGTTCGGATCGCCCGCCACCGGCACCAGGTCGGCGTGGACGCCGATGGCGGCGATGTCGATGCGGACCGGCGTGGAGCGGGGCAGGGCCGGGATCGGGGAGCGGCTGCTGTTGCCGCCGCTGACGTCGATGCTCGGCTGGGGTGGCCCGACCGGTCCGATGGTCAGCCCGGCGGCGAGCAGGGCGATCCCGGCGGCACCGCTGACCGTGACCGCCGTGACGGCGGTGCGGGTCCGGACCGTCCATTCGCGTACGCCCATCGCCCGTCCTCCCCGACGTCCGACGTGGTCGGGGTGCCCGCGCCGGTTCGCGCCGGTGCGGGCACCCGTCCCAGGGATGGTGTGTGGCTCGCCGTCAGGCGACCCGGCGTCGGTCGCGCCGGGGTCGCCGCCGGCCGTCAGCCGACGGTGGCCGCCGCCCGGCGTCGGCGGCGCAGCAGCACGGTGGTGCCGAGCGCGGCGGCCCCGGCGAGCGCGCCACCGGCGGCCAGCAGGCCGGTGTTGCCGGTGCCGCCGCCACCGCCGGCGGGTGCCCCGCCGATCGGTGTGACGGCGAAGGTGGCGCTGCCGGCGGCGCTGCCGTCACCGCAGGTGGCGGCGACGGTGTAGGTGCCCAGCGTGAAACCGGCGGTGAAGAGTTCGGCGCTCAGCCCACCGCCGGCGGCGGCGGTGGTGGAGCGGACGTTCTGGTCCCGGTCCGGGCCGGTGACGTGGAAGAGCACGTCACCGGACTTCGGGTTGCAGGTCGTCGCGGTGAGCACGACCGTTCCGCCGACCGGGGTGCTGGCCGGCGACACCGTGGTGTCCGCGAGCGCTGCCGTCGGGAGCAGGAGCGTGCCGAGTCCCACGCCGAGCGCCGTCGTTACGAGAACCTTCTGTGCCTTCATACGCGTCTTCCCTCACTTTTCGTCCGCTGTCTGCGTGGGACGTCGTTCGGGTGGCCAACTCCGTAACTCACCGGTGTGGCCAACACTAGGAGGGTTGACCCACCGTAACGGGGTAAATGAGAAATCTTCGTTGCCGTCACGTGTTTTCCCCTGCGCCGCCGAGCGGCGGAAATGCCGGGACAGTGCGGACACCCCGCCCCGACCACAACCCAGCCTCCTAGGATGCCCTAGCGGCTGTGACCCACTGCGCGCGGCACAGACCGTACCCACCCCGACAAACCGCCAGCCGCCTTCCGGGACAGGAGGCGGCTGGCGGACACGGCCCGGCGAAAGGTCAGCGGCGACGGGCCTGGAGGGTGTACGTCTGGGGGAGTCGCCACGGGCGTTCGGTCAGCCGCCACTCGCCGTGCCCGTCGCGGACCTGCCGCCCCGGCAGCGCGTCCCAGGGGGCGCTGTCGTGCTCGCACAGCATGGTCAGCTCCAGCCCGGCGTCGAGCAGGGCGGTGACCACCTCGCCGAGACCGTGGTTCCACTCGTGCGTCGTGTTGTGGGTGAACGTCGCCTCGGTGCTCACATAGGTGCCGCCCTCGTCCCACACCACCGGTTCGGTGCGCTCGAAGTACGGGTGCTCGACGGCCAGCAGGCCGTCCGGGCGGGTCTCGTCCAGGGCCCACAGCATCGGGTGCCCCTCGCGCAGGAACAGCCGCCCGCCCGGCCGCAGCAGGGCGGCGACCACGCCCGCCCAACGCCTGATGTCCGGCAGCCAGCACAACGCGCCGACGCCCGTGTAGACCAGGTCGAAACCGCCGACACCGAGGACGTCGGGCGCGTCGTAGACGTCGGCCTGGACGAAGTCGACGGCCGCGCCGGTGCGCTCGGCCAGCGCCCGCGCCTGGGCCAGCGAGGCGCCGGAGAAGTCCAGGCCGGTCATCCGCGCGCCGAGCCGGTGCAGCGACACGGTGTCGGTGCCGATGTGGCACTGCAGGTGCACGCCGCGCAGCCCGGCCACGTCACCGAGGCGGGGCAGGTCGAACCGGACCACCTCGCTGAGGTACGCCGGGTCGGCGGCGAACCGGTCCACGGCGTAGTCCGGGGAGGCGGCGTGGGCGGCGGCCCGGTCGTCCCAGCTGGCCCGGTTGAGGGCGCGGTAGTCGGTGCCGGGCCGACCGGGGCCCGGGTCGTCGTTGTCAGTCACCGGCTGACGGTGGCAGATGCCGGTGGTCCGCTCAACGGCAATTCGGTGGCCGACCGCCCCGAGCCGGTGGACGACGGTGGGTGTCCGACCTGGCTGGTAGGTTGCCGGACCGTGACGGGGGAGGGCCTGGACGCCCGGTTCGGCCGGCTCTGGGCGGCGAGCACGCTGTCGGCGCTGGGCAGTGGCATGGCCACGGTGGCGGCCCCGCTGTACGCGGCGGCGCGTAGCGACGACCCGCTGGTGGTCGCCGCCGCCGCCGGGGCGGCCTGGCTGCCCTGGCTGCTCTTCGCCCTGCCCGGCGGGGTGCTGGCCGACCGGCTGGACCGGCGGCGGTTGATGGTGGTCATCGACTGGGTGCGGGTGGTCGCCCTGGTGTCGCTGGGCGCGGCGATGCTGGCCGGGCGGGCCGGCATACCGCTGCTGTACGCCGTGCTGTTCGTGGTGAACACCGGCGAGATCGTGTTCCGGTCGGCCAGTCAGGCGATGCTCCCCACGCTGGTGCCGACGTCCCGGCTGGAACGGGCCAACGGCTGGCTCGGCGGCGGCACCACGCTGGCCCAGGGGATGCTGGCGGGCCCGCTCGGCGGGTTCCTGTTCGTGCTCGCCGAGAGCCTCCCGTTCCTGGTCAACGCCGGCACGTACGCGCTCAGCGCGGTGCTCGTCGCGCTGATCGCCGGGTCGTACCGGGGCGGTGGGGAGGCGGTCCCATCGGCGGCCCGGTCGGTGCGCGCGGAGATCGGGGCGGGTTTCCGGTTCCTGCTCGGCCAGCGGCTGCTGCGTGCGATGGCCGTGCTGATCGGCCTGCTCAACCTCACCCTGACGGCCGCGATGGCGGTGCTGGTGCTGCTCGCGACGCAGCGGCTCGGTCTGGACTCCGTCGGTTACGGCCTGCTGTTCACCAGCATGTCGGTAGGTGGACTGCTCGGCGCGGTGGTCGGTGACCGGCTCATCGCCCGGGTCACCCCGACCTGGACGGTGCGGATCGGGCTGCTGGTCGAGGCGGGGCTGCACCTGACGCTGGCCGCCTCGACCAGCGCCTGGCTGGTCGGGTTCGCGCTGTTCGCGTTCGGCGTGCACGGCGCCCTGTGGGGGATCGTGTTCCACTCGCTGCGGCAGCGGCTGACCCCGTCGGAGCTACGTGGCCGGGTCGGTGCGACGACGCTGTTCATCGCGGCCGGCGGCAACTGCGCGGGCGCGCTGCTCGGCGGGGTGGTGGCCGGCACGTTCGGGTTGACCGCACCCTACTGGGCGGGGTTCGTGGTGGCCGTTGCCGTGTCCGCGGCGACCTGGCGGGTGTTCGACCGGTCCGCCGTCGCCGCCGCCTACGCCGGCACGGCACCCCGGCAGCCCGTCACGTCAGGCGGGGACGGGTAGCACCGTCCGTTCGGCGGCCGAGCGGTGCGCCAGCTCGATCAGCTCCACCGTGCGTACCGCGTCGCGGGGGTCCACCGGCAGCGGCCCGTCGCCGCGCAGCGCTGCGGCGACCTGGGCGTAGAAGTCCTGGTAGCGGCCCGGTTCGGTGGGCACCGGCCGGAGGTCGTCGCCCGCGCCGAGCAGGCCGTACCGGTCGGGGGTGACCTCGCCCCAGCCGGGGGTGCCGGGTCGGCCGCCGTGGCGCAGCGCGTCCTCCTGCCCGTCGAGCCCGTGGCAGGTGTATCCGGCCCGGTCGCCGAGGACCCGCAGTCGGGGGCCGAGTCGGGCGGTGACCGCGCTCATCCACAGGTGGGAGCGGACCCCGCCGACGTGGGTGAGCGCCACGAACGCGTCGTCGTCGACCTGTGCGCCGGGTCGCCGCCGGTCCACCTCGGCGTAGACGGTGCCGACCGGCCCGAACAGCTGTACGGCCTGGTCGACGAGGTGGGCGCCGAGGTCGTAGAGGACGCCACCGGCGTCGGCCGGGCTGCCGCCTTCCCGCCAGCCGGCCCTGATCTGCGGTCGCCAGCGTTCGAAGCGGGACTCGAAGCGGGTCACCCGGCCCAGCGCGCCGTCCTCGACCAGCCGTCGTACGGTGCGGAAGTCGCCGTCCCACCGGCGGTTCTGGAACACGGTCAGCGGGACGCCCCGGTGGTGTGCCTCGTCGACCAGTGCGCGGGCGTCGTCGGCGGTGGCGGCGAGCGGCTTGTCCACCACCACCGGCAGCCCGGCGGCGACCGCCGCGCGGGCGTGGGGCACGTGGGAGGCGTTCGGGGTGGCCACCACGACGAGGTCGAGGGCGTCCGGGTCGGCCCACAGCGCCCCGGCGTCGTCGACGACCCGGGCGTCGGGGTGCTCGGCGGCCAGTTGCTCCCGGCGTTGCGGGTCGGCGGTGACGACGGCGCTCAGCCGCAGGCCGGGGGTGGCGGCGATCAGCGGGGCGTGGAAGAACCGGCCGGCGACGCCGTAGCCGAGCAGCCCGACCCGCAGTGGCTGGCGCGTGCTGTCCGTCATGCTGGGTTTCCCCGATCGTCGGCGCTGGTCGTCCGGTCGCACCGAACCTACGCGTCGCCGGTGACCGGCCGGTTCAGGCCCCCGTGGGGTCGGTCACCCAGCCGGCGATCAGCACCAGACCGGTGGGGCGGTGCACGGCGAGGAAACCGAACGGGCGGTCGACGTCGAGGCGGATCCGTCGTCGACGGACGGTGGTGCGGGGTGGCGCGGAGCCGGCCCGCATGCCGATGGCGGTGACGGCTGCGGCGCGGAATCCGGTGGCGGTGAACTCGGCCCGGGCGCTCTGCCGGGCGTCGGAGACCGACAACTGGGGGCTGATGTCGGGGAAGTGGTCGCCGTCGCGTCCGGCGGCGACCAGGCCGAACAGGTCGGCGTGGTCGAGCAGGTCGTGGTCGCCGGTGACGGTGAACCCGACGGTACGCACCAGCAGCTCCGGGCGGTCGTCGTACCCCTGGACGGTGTCCTCGGTGACGCCCGGCCCGGCCGGTGCGGGCAGGGTCGCGGGGTGGTCGAGGGCGGTGAGCGCGGCGGGGAGCACCCGGGCGGCCGGTTGTCCGGCCGGGCCGAGGGCGAGCAGCACGTCGACGTCGGCGTCCCCGGTGACGGTGAGCAGGCTGATCGGGCCGGCGGGGGTGTCGGCGACCCGTAGCGAGGCCGGGTCGCCGCCGCAGCGGTGCAGTCCGGCCAGTGGGCGGCCCTGCCACGGCCCGGTCGTCGGCTGGCAGTGGGCCGGCCGGAACGGGGTGGCCCAGTCGACCAGCACGGTCAGCGCGTTCGCCAGCACCAGGGCGGTGCCCGGCCGGACCTGGATCGGCAGCCGGTCGATCAGGTCGTCGGTCTGCTCCCGTACCCACTGGTCGAGTCGCGGCTGGTCGACCGTCGGGTCGCCGGTCAGCTCACCCCGGGTCGTGTTGTCCAGTTCGGTGCGCCACCGCCGGCCCAGGGGCAGTCCGGCGCGGGACCAGAAGCCGGTTGCCAGCCGGGTGGTGGGGGAGTCGACGGGGGTGGCCGGGGTGGGGGCGACGGCGTGCAGTTCGTCGCGGGCCGGGCCGGTGGCGTACCGGGCGAGCAGGGCGAGCAGCGGGTACACCCCGGCGCCGGACAGGACGGTCTGCCGGTCGTCCAGTCGGGCGGCCCAGCGGGCGGTGAGGGCGTTGGCGGACGGGCTCATGGGGCGGCACGCTACCCGGGTACGCGGCCGGCGGCGTGCCGCCACCGGTGGGCGGCCCGGTGTGGGCGGGTGCGCGTGGTGGGGTGGGGTCCGTGCCGCTGGTCGGTGGTGGTGTGACAGCGTGGCCGGGTGGGTGTGCGCGTACCGGCCGAAGTCGACCTGGCCGTCGTCGGTGGCGGCGGGGCCGGATCGCTGGTCCTCGCGGCGTTGGCCCGGCACGTGCTGCCGGGGCTGCGGGTCGCCGTGGTGGACCCGGTGCGCAAGCGTGGTCAGGACCGCACCTGGGCGTTCTGGGGCACCCCGGGGGGCGACCTGGAGCCGATGCTCAGCGCCAGCTGGTCGCGGGTGGAGGTGGCCACCCCGGCCGTCGCCCGGGTGTTGGACCTGACCCCGTTGCGGTACGCGATGCTGCGCTCCGCGCCGGTGTACGAGCGGGCCGCTGAGGCGGAGCAGCGGCTCGGTGCGGTCCGGTACGACGCGGCGGTGGGGGTGCTCGACGACGACGGCTCGGCGGTGTCGGTGCGCGACACCGACGGGCGGGCGGTGCTGCGGGCCGGCTGGGTGCTCGACTCGCGTCCCCGTCTACCGCGTCGGCCCGGCCGGACGGCCTGGTTGCAGCACTTCCGGGGCTGGTGGTTGGAGTCGTCGACGCCGGTGTTCGATCCGGGGCGGGCGGTGCTGATGGATTTTCGCACCCCGCAGCCGCGACGGGGTGTCTCCTTCGGCTACGTGCTGCCGGTCAGTGACCGGTACGCGCTGGTGGAGTACACCGAGTTCTCCCCGGCGGTGCTCTCCGACGCGGGCTACGACGCGGGGCTGCGCGGGTATGCCGGGCTGTTGGGTCTGGACCTGGCGGCGTTGACGGTGCGGGAGGTCGAGGACGGGGTGATCCCGATGACGGACGCGCCGTTCGACCGGCGGCCGTCGCCCCGGGTGGTGCGGTTGGGCACCGCCGGTGGGGCGACCCGTCCGTCGACCGGGTTCACCTTCTCGGCGATGCACCGGCAGGCCGGGCAGGTCGCCGCCGCGCTCGCCGCGGGTCGGCCGCCGGTGCCCCGGGCGGCGTATCCGGGGCGGCACCGGTGGATGGACGCGGTGGCGTTGCGGGCGTGGGATTCCGGTGCGGTGGGTGGTCCGGAGTTCTTCGACCGGCTGTTCGACCGGAACCCGGCGTCGCGGGTGCTGCGTTTCCTCGACGGGGCGACCACCCCGGCGGAGGATCTGGCGGTGATGCGGTCCAGTCCGCTGTTGCCGATGACCTCGGCGGTGTTCGGTGACGCGGCCGGTCGGTTGCGCGCCCGGTTGACCCGGCGCTGAGGGCACGGCGACGGTCGCCGGTGGACCGGAGCGGTAGGTTCGGTGGCATGGTGGACGCGGCGGCCGGCAGGGTCGTGGAGATCTGGACCGACGGGGCGTGCAGCGGCAACCCCGGGCCGGGCGGTTGGGGTGTGGTGCTGCGTTTCGGCGGGCACGAGCGGGAGTTGTGCGGTGGCGAGGCCACCCCGACCACCAACAACCGGATGGAGTTGACCGCTGCGATCGAGGCGTTGGAGACGCTGACCCGGCCCTGCGTGGTGCGGTTGCACACCGACAGCACGTACGTGCGTAACGGCATCACCGGGTGGTTGGCGTCGTGGAAGCGTAACGGCTGGCGGACCGCGGCGAAGCAGCCGGTGAAGAACGCCGACCTGTGGCAGCGGCTGGAGGCGGCCTGCGCCCGGCACGAGGTGAGCTGGCACTGGGTGAAGGGGCACAACGGCCACCCGGAGAACGAACGCGCGGACGCGTTGGCCAACCGGGGCATGACCGAGGCCCGGTCGGCGGTGGGCACCTCCCGCTGAGTGCCGCCCCGGCTGCGGCCTTCCCGGTGGGCCGCCGAGCCCGCGACCGGTCCCGCCTGCCGCCGGCCCGGGTCGGTGGCAGGCGGTGGGTCGGGTCACTCGGTGGCGGGGTTGGCGGCTTCCTCCTCGGCGGGGTCGCCCGCGCCGGAGACCGCATCGACGTCGTACCCCGCGCGGCTGGTCTCCCGGGCCGACAGGTGTTCCTCGGCGGGCAGGTCGGCGAAGTCGCCGCCGCTGCCCAGCGACTCGCCCGGCGGGCGCAGCGACGCCTCGTACGCCGGTACGCCGTCCGGCTCGTCGGTGTCGGCCCGGTCGGTGTGTCGTTCGTCCGTCATGCCGACCTACCTGCCCGCCACACCGCCGGGCAAACCCGACCCGCCGTGCGGCGGTGCGGCCCGTCGAGCACCGCGCCCACCGGCCGGGTTCCCGCCGCGCTCGGTGCGGCCCGTGGAGCACGGGCCGACCACCGGCCGGGTCCACCACCACCCGGCTGGGTCCACCACCGGGCTGGGATGTCAGCGGCGGGGGCGGCGTGCGCGGCCGGTGGCACCCAGGCGGCGGGTCGGGGTGAGGGTCAGCCCGGTCCAGTGCCCGGGGTGGCGCAGCCGGGCGGGCAGCGCGGTGTGCCGGTCACCCCGGGCCGCTTCCAGCTGCGACTGGTGCAGGAAGAGGGTGCTGGACAGGTCCGCCCCGCGCAGGTCCGCCCCGCGCAGGTCGACGCCGGTGACGTCGGCCCGGCGCAGGTCCGCTCCCCGCAGGTCCGCGCCGACCAGGCACGCGCCCCGCAGGTTCGCACCGCGCAGGTCCGCACCGCGCAGGTTCGCGCCGAGCAGCATCGCGCCCCGCCGGTCGGCCCCGCCGGTGCCGGCGCGGGCGGCCTCGCTGGCGGCCGCGAGCAGCGGGTTCACCCGGCCCCGGTGGGCGTCAACGTCGACCGAGGCCAGCTCCCCGGGGGTGCCGGCGGCCAGGGTGTCGGTGGCGTCCCGGGCGGCGCGCAGCTGGTCACGCAGCGGGCCGTGCGGGGTGAGCGTCATTGCTTCGGTGAGGTACCAGAGCAGTTCGTGCAGCGGCCGCGCCACGGCGAACGCGGCGAACATGCCGGCGGCGGTGGTCGGGTCGTCGCGCCAGTCCCGCCCCGGGTAGGTGACCTGGCTGACCCGCTGGCCGGCGCCGAAGCAGTCGAACACGACGCAGCCGGGGTAGCCGCGTTCCCGCAGCTCGTCGTGGATGCCGCACCGGGAGTCGGCGCCCAGCCGGGGGCAGGGTCGGCCGGCGGGCTTGTCGTGGGCGAAATCGGCGGAGGCGGTGAAGGCGGGCGCGACGCAGCACAGCCCGACGCACCGGGCGCAGTCGGCCCGTAGCCCGCTGGTTTCCGACATGCCGTCCGTTCTCCCCGCCTCGACGCTGGTGCCGGCCGGTCGGGCCGGAGATCCCCGTGGGCCGGCTGCGGCCCCCACCATTGTCCGCCGGACGGCGACGGGGCGGCGACCGGGTGGGATATGGTCCGGTCACCGCCTCGGGACCCGGGAGGTGCGATGGCCACCGAGCATGTCGACGTGCTCATCGTCGGTGCGGGGTTGTCCGGGGTCGGTGCCGCCTGTCACCTGCGACGCGACTGCCCCGACAAGACGTACGCGGTGTTCGAGGCGCGCGACGCGATCGGCGGCACCTGGGACCTGTTCCGCTATCCGGGCATCCGTTCCGACTCGGACATGTTCACCCTCGGCTACTCGTTCCAGCCGTGGACCGACCCGAAGGCCATCGCCGACGGCGACTCCATCCGCCGCTACGTGCGCGACACCGCCCGGCGGTACGGCGTCGACGAGCACATCCGGTTCCGCCACCGGGTGGTCCGCGCCGGGTGGGACAGCGGCACCGCCCGGTGGACGGTCCACGCCCGACGCGACGACACCGCCGAGGAGGTGGTGCTGACCTGTGACTTCCTGTTCACCTGCACCGGCTACTACCGGTACGACGCCGGCTACACACCGGACTTTCCGGGTGTCGAGCGGTACGCGGGCCGTCTGGTGCACCCGCAGCACTGGCCGGGGGACCTCGACCACACCGGCCGGCGGGTGGTGGTGATCGGCAGCGGTGCCACGGCGGTGACCCTGGTGCCGGCGTTGGCGCGGCGGGCCGGGCACGTCACCATGCTCCAGCGTTCCCCCACGTACGTGATCGCGTTGCCGACCCGGGACCGGGTGGCCGACCTGCTGCGCCGCGGGCTGCCCGCCCGGCTGGCGTACCCGCTGGTGCGGGGTAAGAACGTGCTGCTCGGCACCGTCAACTACCAGCTCAGCCGGCGGGCCCCGAAGGCGGTGCGGGCGTTCCTGCTGCGGGCGGCCCGGGGGCGGCTGCCGGCCGGCTACGACGTGGACCGGCACTTCTCGCCCCGCTACGACCCGTGGGACCAGCGGCTCTGCGTGGCACCGGACGGGGACCTGTTCGCGGCCGTGGCGTCGGGGCGGGCGTCGGTGGTCACCGACACCGTCGACACGTTCACCCCCGGCGGCGTCCGGCTCGGCTCCGGCGTCGAACTGCCCGCCGACGTCGTGGTCACCGCCACCGGCCTGCAACTGTTGGCCCTCGGCGGGATGGCCCTCACCGTGGACGGTGTCGACGTCGACCTCGGCGCGACGGTGGCGTACAAGGGGATGATGCTCTCCGGGGTGCCGAACTTCGCGTTGACCATCGGTTACACCAACGCCTCCTGGACGTTGAAGGCCGACCTGGTCGCCACCTACGTCTGCCGGTTGCTGCGGCACCTGGACGCCACCGGCCAGCAGGTCGTCACCCCCGTCGCGCCCGCCGACGGGCCGTTGTCGCCGATCATCGACCTGCGGTCGGGGTACGTGCTGCGCAGTGTGGACGGTCTGCCCAAGCAGGGTCCCCGGACGCCGTGGCGGCTGCACCAGAACTACGTCCGGGACGTCCTGCTGATGAAGCACGGCCGGCTCGTCGACGAGGGGGTGCGGTTCTCCCGGGCGGCCGCCGACACCCCGGTCGGTTGAGTCGACCCACCGTCGACCACACTGCAATCCGTTCCTGTTTCGCAGCGAGGAGGCCGCGTGCGTAGCTTCGTTTTCCCGGCCGGGACCGCCGTGGTCACCGGTGCCGCCAGCGGAATCGGTGAGGCGCTCGCCCACGGGTTGGCCCGGCGCGGCAGCGACCTGGTCCTGCTCGACCGGGACGTCGACCGGCTCGACGCGGTGGCCGCCGCGATCCGTGCCAGCCACCCCCGTCGACGGGTCGACACCCACGTGGTCGACGTGGCCGACCTGTGTGCCACCGCCCGGGTGGCCGAGGAGATCCAGGCCCGGCATCCCCGGATCCGGTTGCTGGTCAACAACGCCGGGGTGGCCCTCGGCGGCCGGTTCGACCAGGTCACCATGGACGAGTTTCACTGGGTCGTCGACATCAACTTCCGGGCGCCGGTGCAGCTCACCCATGCCCTGCTGCCGGCGTTGAAGGCCGAGCCGGGCGCGCACCTGGTCAACGTCTCCAGCCTGTTCGGCCTGATCGCGCCGGCCGGGCAGACCGCCTACGCGGCCAGCAAGTTCGCGCTGCGCGGGTTCACCGAGGCGCTGCGGCACGAGTTGGCCGAGGACGGCATCGGGGTGACGTCGGTGCATCCCGGCGGCATCGCCACCCGGATCGCCCGTAACGCCCGGGTCGGCAGCGGGGTGGCCCGCGAGGAGTTCGCGGCCACGCTGCGGCAGTTCGAGAAGTTGCTGTCCATCGCGCCCGAGCGGGCCGCCGAGGTGATCCTCGACGGCGTCGAACGGCGTCGCGGCCGGGTGCTGATCGGCTGGTCGGCGAAGTTGCCCGATCTGCTGGGCCGGGTCCTGCCCGGCTCGTACGGTCGGCTGCTCACCGCCGGTATCCGCCTCGCCGGTGGGGCGGCGGGGCGTTCCGCCCTGTCTCCCCGGTCGGCGGCCCCGGTCCCGACCGACCTGCCCGCGGGTGAGGTGGCGTGAGGGGCCCGCGTCCCGGCACCGCCGGTCAGGGCGGGTTGCTGCCCCGTTTCTCCTCCTGCGCCAGCACCGCCTCCCGGTGCTGCGGGTCGTCCCGGGCGGCCAGTTCCGCGGCCAGCCGGGGGTCGGCCACCAGCTTCTCCCGGTTGTGGTGCAGAAACGCCGCGAACCCCCCGGTGTACGGGCAGGCGAGATCGCCGAGTTCCCGGTCCGGCTGGTAGCGGCAGCCGGTGCAGTAGTCGCTGATCTCGTCGATGTACCGGCCGTCCACGGCGTAGGGGCGGGTGTCGACCCGGGGCAGGTCGGCGTACTGGCTCAGGCCGATGACGGTGGTGTTCATCGCCCAGTCGACGCCGTCGACGAAGCAGCGCTGGAACCAGTCGGCCAGTTCGGCGGGGCGCCACCCGCGTTGCAACGCGTGGTTGCCCAGCACCAGGAGCCGTTGGGCCTGGTGGGCCCAGCCCCGGTCCCGGACTCCGGCGAGCACGTCGGCGAGGCAGCGTGCCTCCACCGCGTCGGCGTCGAGGTCGAGGAACCACGGTGGCAGCGGTTCGGTCGCGGCCAACCGGCCGGTGTCCGGCCGGGCCGGCTCGACGTGCCAGTAGAGCTGCCAGAGGAACTCGCGCCAGCCGAGAAGACCGCGCAGGAACGCCTCCACCGAGTCCAGTGGGGCGTCGCCGGCCCGCCAGGCGGCCTCCGCCCGGGTCACCGCCACCGCCGGGTCGAGTAGCCCGAGGTTGAACGAGGCGGAGAGCATACCGTGGGCCAGCACCGGGTCCTCGGCGCTCATCACGTCGCCGTAGCGGCCGAAGTCGGGCAGCCGGTACCGCAGGAAGTGCTCCAGCCGCTGGTCGGCCTCGGCGTGGCTGGCCGGGTGCGCGCGGGGGGCGTCCCGGCCGACGAACCGCACCCCGTCGCGTTCCCACCGGTCCAGGTCGGCCCGTACCTCGGCGTCGATGTCGTCCTCGACGATCGGCGGTGCGGGCGGTACGTCCAGGGCCCGCCCGCCGGGGGTGGGTCCGGCGTGTGCGGTCGGCCCGGGGCCGGTGAGCACCCCGTGCCGTCGGGTCACGTGCCGGTAGAAGTCGATCATCCGGAGCGGTCCCCGTCGGGGCTGGTCGGCCCAGTGGGCGAAGTCGGCCCGGTCGGTGACGAAGCCGCGGGGTGGCAGCACGGTCAGTCCCGGGACGGACCTGACGAAGTCGTGGGTGGCCCGGGTGCTGGGGTGGCAGACCTCGACCGGGCCGTCGACCGACGCCAGGGCCTCCCGGAAGGTGCCGGCGCGCACCAGCAGCGCCCGGTCGCCCAGTTCGGCGGCGCGGTGGCGTAGGGCGCTGAGGATCAGGTGCGCCTTCTGCCGGTGCAGCCGCCGACGCCGGAACAACTCGCTGACCTCGATCAGCAGCACCGGTTGCCGGTCGTCGTCCAGGAAGTGCGGCCCGAGTTGATCGGCGAGCAACCACCGGCGGGGAGACATGTGTCGATTGTGCCCAGTCAGCCGATCACCCCGCGTGGCGGGGTCGATCGGTCGGGTGATCCTGCCCGGGTGGTCCGCCCCCGCGGTCGGTGCCGGCGCGGGCGACCGGGTGCCGGCGGGGTGCGGGCCACCCGGTGCCGGTAGTGGCGCGGACCACCGGCGGTGCACCCGCCGGGGCGACCGGGCCCCGGGCGACGCACCATTGCTGCATGACGAAACGCCGTACGCCGGCACGGGTGCCCGCCGCGCGGGCCGACCGGCGGCCGGTCGGGGTGACGCGGGCGGGTACCGGGTCGGCGTGCCGGTGAGCGTCCCCGCCGGTCGTCGGGCCACCGCCGTCTGGGCGGTGGCCGTCACCGCCTACCTGGCGGCGGTGTTCCACCGCAGCTCCCTCGGGGTGACCGGGGTGGAGGCCACCCACCGCTTCGACATCAACGCCTCCGCCCTGGCGGTGTTCTCGGTCGCCCAGCTCGCCGTGTACGCCGCCATGCAGATCCCGGTCGGGGTACTCCTGGACCGGTACGGCTCACGTCGGCTGCTGCTGGCCGGTGGCGCGCTGATGGTCACCGGTCAGCTCTGCTTCGCCGTCGCCACCGACGTCCGGTTGGCGGTCGGCGGGCGGGTCCTGGTGGGCCTCGGTGACGCGATGACCTTCATCAGCGTGCTGCGGATCGTCGCGTTCTGGTTCCCGGGTCGACGCAACCCGCTGCTGGTGCAGCTCACCGGCACCTTCGGCCAGGTCGGGGCGATCCTCGCCGCGGTGCCACTGGTGGCGTTGCTGCACCTGGCCGGTTGGACCCCGGCGTTCCTGGTCGCCGCCGGGCTCGGGGCGACGGCGGTGGTGCTGGTGCTGGTGGTCGTCCGGGACGGCCCGCACGTCGGGCCGGGCGTCGCCGCCACCCCCGCCCTGTCCACCGTGCGCCGGGAGTTGGCCGCCGCGTGGGCCGAACCGGGCACCCGGCTGGGCCTGTGGTCGCACTTCGTCGCCCAGTTCTCCGGTGCGGTCTTCGCGCTGCTGTGGGGCTACCCGTTCCTGGTGCAGGGGCAGGGCCTGCCGCCGACCGTCGCCGCGTCCCTGCTCACCCTGATGACGGTCGGGGCGCTGCTCGCCGGGCCGTTGGTCGCGTACCTGTGCGCCCGGCACCCGTTCCACCGCTCGGTGTTGATCTTCGTCATCGCCGGGGCCAGCGCCGGGGTGTGGGCGGCGGTGCTGGCCTGGCCCGGCCGGGCACCGTACTGGCTGCTGGTGATCCTGGTGCTGGTGTTGGCCCTCAACGGCCCCGGCGCGGTGGTCGGCTTCGACTACGCGCGCACGTCCAACCCGGTGCACCGCATCGGCAGTGCCACCGGCATCGTCAACGTCGGCGGATTCGTCGCCTCGATCGTGCTGGTGCTGGCGATCGGGGTGGTGCTGGACGTGACCACCCCGGCGGGTGCGGCCGCCCCACCGCTAGCGGCGTTCCGGTGGGCGTTCGCCGTGCAGTACCTGCTGTGGGTGCTGGGCGCGGTGCAGGTGCTGCGGTACCGCAACGCCGCCCGCCGCCGGCACGCCACTCGGCCGGGGGAAGCTGCGGCGGCGCCCGGCGACGCGGTGTGCGTACCCCGGGGGGAGTGGCCCGACGGCGGGGGTGACGGGCCGGCGGGTGGTGGGTCCGGCGGACCGGTGGGGCGGGCGGCATGATCGCGGTAGGTTCGGCGGTGAGCGGGACCCCACCCGGCCGTCGTGCCGGCAAGCAGGGAGGACACAACGTGAGCCAGGAAGTCCGGGGCGTCATTTCACGGAGCAAGGGCGCTCCGGTCGAGGTCACCACCATCGTGGTGCCCGACCCGGGGCCCGGCGAGGCGGTGGTGCGGGTGCAGTCCTGCGGGGTCTGCCACACCGACCTGCACTACCGCGAGGGTGGCATCAACGACGACTACCCGTTCCTGCTGGGCCACGAGGCGGCCGGGGTGGTGGAGCAGGTGGGTGCCGGGGTCACCGACGTTGCCCCCGGCGACTTCGTGGTGCTCAACTGGCGGGCGGTGTGCGGGGTGTGCCGGGCCTGCCGCCGTGGCCGGCCGTGGTATTGCTTCGACACCCACAACGCCGCCCAGAAGATGACCCTCACCGACGGCACCGAACTGACCCCGGCGCTGGGCATCGGCTCCTTCGCGGAGAAGACGCTGGTCCACGCCGGCCAGTGCACCAAGGTCGACCCGGCGGCCCGGCCCGCCGCCGTCGGGCTGCTCGGCTGCGGTGTCATGGCCGGCCTCGGCGCGGCGATGAACACCGGGCAGGTCACCCGGGGTGACTCGGTGGCCGTCATCGGCTGCGGCGGGGTCGGCGACGCGGCGGTCGCCGGTGCCGTCCTGGCCGGCGCGACCACGATCGTCGCGGTGGACACCGACGGTCGCAAGCTCGACTGGGCGCGCAGGTTCGGCGCCACCCACACCGTCGACGCCTCCGCCGAGGACGCCGTCGAGGCGATCCGGGCCGCCACCGGTGGGTTCGGCGCGGACGTGGTGATCGACGCGGTGGGTCGGCCGGAGACCTGGAAGCAGGCGTTCTACGCCCGGGACCTCGCCGGCACCGTCGTCCTGGTCGGGGTGCCCACCCCGGAGATGACCGTGGACCTGCCGCTGTTGGACGTCTTCGGCCGGGGCGGCGCGCTCAAGTCCAGTTGGTACGGCGACTGCCTGCCCAGCCGGGACTTCCCGCTGCTCACCCAGCTCTATCTGCAGGGCCGGCTCGACCTGGACGCCTTCGTCACCGAGGAGATCGCCCTGGACCAGGTGGAGGAGGCGTTCCACCGGATGCACGACGGTGACGTGCTGCGTTCGGTGGTGGTGTTCCCGTGACCGCCCGGGTCGACCACGCCGTCACCTCCGGCACGTTCTCCCTCGACGGGCAGACCTTCGACGTCGACAACAACGTCTGGGTCGTCGGCGACGACACCGAGTGCGTGGTCCTCGACGCCCCGCACGACGTGGCCACGATCCGCCGGGCCGTCGGCGACCGCCGGGTGGTGGCGATCCTCGCCACCCACGCCCACGACGACCATGTCCGGGTCGCCCCCGAACTGGCCAAGGTCACCGATGCGCCGATCCTGCTGCACCCCGACGACCGGGTGCTGTGGGATCTGGTGCACCCCGGGCTGGCCCCGGACGGGGAGTTGTCCGACGGTCAGGAGATCACCGTCGGGGACACGGTGCTGCGGGTGCTGCACACCCCCGGCCACAGCCCCGGGGCGTGCAGCTTCCACGCCCCGTCGCTCGGCGCGGTTTTCACCGGCGACACCCTCTTCGCCGGTGGCCCCGGGGCGACCGGGCGGTCGTACAGCGACTTCGCCACGATCGTGGAGTCGATCCGGACCCGCCTGCTCACCCTGCCGGCGGACACGGTGGTGCACACCGGACACGGCGACGACACCACCATCGGCGCGGAGGCCCCCCACCTGCAGGAGTGGCTGACCCGCGGCCACTGACGGCACCGGCCGGGCGGCCTTCACCGCCGCCCGGCCCCGGCGGGCCCAGGATCGGCCGGGTGACCGACGACAACCGCCCCCCGGGCGTACGGCAGCTGCGCCTGGTGGTGGAGGCCGAGGACTACGACGCTGCGGTCGCCTTCTTCCGGGACGCCCTGGGGCTGCCCGAGCAGGCTGCGTACTCCGGTGCCGGGCAGGCCCGGGTGGTGATCACGGGTTCGGCACCGACGGCTGACGCCGGCACCGGTCCGCCCGCTGGGCTCCTGCTGCCAGCCGTCCGGTGCCCTCCTGCCTGCGCGCGGGCGGCCCACACCCCTCCGGACGGCCACGCCCCTCCGGACCCGCGTCGTGCGATTCGGGTCGACTGTCCGGTATGAGACCGCGCGAGTCGCCTGCCGGTGACCCGGACCACAGCCCGGGTCGGCCACGGCATTTCCGGAATGACCGACATGCCCGGCTGGTTGTGTCCCCCATACGCCGGCCACCACACCCCCGGCTGGCGTGGGAGTTCCCCCGAGGCCCGCTCACCCCGGAGCGCGTCGCCACGATCGAAAGGGCAACCATCGTGAAGCTGGACTTCACTCGATGGCTCCCGGCCATCGCGAAGGACCGCAGGACCGCACTGGGCATCGCCGGCGTCGCCGCCCTCGGCGGACTGGCGTTCGGCCCGGCGGCCGTGGCCGCCCCCGTCACCACCGGCCCCCACCAGGGGGCCCGCGCCGCGATCGACCTGGCCACCGGCAAGAGCCGGCAGGGCGTCACCGTCGAGTCCGGCCTGACCACGGGCAGCCCCACCACCGAGGTGCCGGCCGGCAAGCCGAGCACCGACGAACTCATCCCGCACGGGCTGGAGGGCGCCCAGTCCCGCGTCCCGCTCGACGACGCGCAGGTCGCCAACGCCAAGGCGATCATCGCCGAGGCCAAGCGGACCGGCGTGGGGGAGCGCGGCGCCGTGATCGGCGTGGCCACCTCGTTGCAGGAGTCGAAGCTGTACAACCTGGGGCACCTCGGCGCCTACAACGACCACGACTCGCAGGGACTGTTCCAGCAGCGCCCGTCGTCGGGGTGGGGCAGCCCGGAGCAGATCACCGACCCGCGGTACGCCTCCCGGGCGTTCTTCTCCGCGCTGAAGAACGTGCCCGGCTGGGAGGACCTGCCGCTGACCACCGCCGCGCAGACCGTGCAGGTCTCGGCCTACCCGTACGCGTACGCCCAGTGGGAGCAGCAGGCCGCGGACCTCGTCCAGCAGCACTGGTGACCAGTTGACGCAGCGCCGACCGGCCGGTTCCCGTCACGGGACCGGCCGGTCGGCGTCGGCGCGTCACGTCGGGGCGTCCCCCCGGGTGCGACGTCGGGTCGGCGGGCTCAGCGGTGGTGCGCGGCGCGGTGGTTCAGCACGATGTCGGTCGCCGCGGCGACCAACGCCAACGCGACGATGCCCATGGCCAGCAGCAGGGAATGCCGGAACGCGGCGGCCCACTGACCGTCGGTGCTGGCCAGCGACGAGAAGAACAACGCGCCGACGGCGGCGATGCCGGCGGCCGAGCCGATCCGCTGACCGGTCTGCAACATTCCGGCCGCGCTGCCCGCCTGCGGCACCGGCACCTCGGACAGGGTCAACGTCTGGTTCGGGGTGATCACCAGGCCGCTGCCGAGCCCGGCGAGCAGCAGCGGCAGCGCGGTGAGCAGCGGAATCGAGCCGTGCGGGTCGCCGCGCAGCACGAACACCACCCCGCCGAGCCCGACCAGCACCATGACCAGCCCGAGCCCGACCAGCGGCCGGCCGAACCGGGTGACCAGCCGGCCACCGAGGGCGGCGGCGAGCGCCGAGCCGAGGGCGAACGGGGTGATCGCCAGGCCGGCGGTCAGCGCCCGGTAGCCGAGACCGTTCTGGAGGTAGAGGGTGAAGATGAAGAAGATCGCGGTGAAGCCACCGAAGTAGATGAGCGCGATGACCGCGCCGATGGTGTACGACCGCAACCGGAACAGTCCCAGGTCGAACAGCGGTGTCCGGGTGCGGCCGAAGCGGCGCTCCCAGAGTCCGAAGGCGACCAGGACGACCAGCCCGGCGGGGATCAGCGCCCACTTCCACGGGCTGGGCCACTGTTCCCGCTGCACCAACGGCAGCAGCAGGAGTGTCACACCGGCCCCGAGCAGCAGCACCCCGACCGGGTCGAGCCGGTGCCGGTCGAGCCGGCCGGCGGCCCGGGTGGGCAGCAGCCGCCAGCCGAGCAGCACGGCGAGTACCCCCACCGGCACGTTCACGAAGAACACCCACCGCCAGCCGTGGTCCTCGCCGCCGAGTTGGATGAGCAGGCCGCCCAGCAGCGGACCGACGGCGGTGGAGATGCCGATGACGGCGCCGAGCAGGCCGAACGCGCGACCCCGCTCCGCGCCCCGGAACAGCTGCTGGATCAGGCCGGTCACCTGCGGGTTGACCACCCCGGCGGCGACGCCCTGCAGAAGTCGGGCGGCGACCAGCCAGGTCGGGGACTGGGCGAGCCCGGCCAGTGCGCTGGTGAGCGTGAACAGGGCGACCCCGACCACGAAGGCGTTACGTCGACCCCGGGCGTCGCCGAACCGGCCGGCCGGCACCAGGACCAGCCCGAAGGTCAGCGCGTAGCCGGACAGCACCCACTGCAGGTCGCTGGGGCTGGCCTGCAACGACCGGTCCATCGACGGGATGGCGACGTTGACGATGCTGACGTCCAGCAGCGTCATGAACGCCGCGACCAGGCCGACCCCGAGGGCCTGCCAACGGCGGCGGTCGTCCGTCGCTGTCACCACGGACCGGCGATCTGGCGCGTGACGGCGATCGGGCACGTACCGATGATCCCGTACGGACCGGTGATCGGGCATGCCGCAGCGCTACCCGGGGGACGGTGCGGCAAACCGGTGCCCGACCCGGCCGGCCGGCGGGGCGCGACTGCGCTCACGCCGGCTGGCGGGCGCACCAGCGGGGGCCGAAGTCCAGCCCGGCCAGCGGCGAGTCCTCCCGGTGCAGCAGGCCCTTCTCGGTGAGCTGGCGCAGCGGCGCGTGGACGTCCTGCTCGGCCAGCCCCGCCTCCTCGGCGATCAGGTCGGGGTAGGGAACCTGGCTGCGGGTCTCCAGCACGCTGACCGCCTCGTAGACGCGCACCTCGACCTCCGACAGACGTACCTGCTGCATGGTGCCCTCCTTGCCGTGGGCCCGGCCGACCGGTCGGGCGGTCCGGGTGACGCGGTCTACCCACTGGCCACCCGACAATGCCTGCCGCACGGCCGGTCGTACCCCTCGGCGCGGGGCCGGGTGCCCTAGGCTGACCGGCATGATCATCTGGGATCTCGTCGTGGTCGGCGCCGGGCCGGCCGGGCTCAGCGCGGCCCGGGAGGCCGCGGCGGCCGGGGTGCGGACGCTGGTGCTGGACCGGGCCGTGCACCCCCGTTACAAGACCTGCGGGGGTGGCCTGATCGGCACCTCGCTGTCGATGGTGGCCGGCCGCATCGAGGTGCCGGCGCACGACCGGGTCGACCGGGTCACCTTCACCCGGGACGGCCGGTGGGGCTTCACCCGCCGGCACGGCACACCCCTGGTGACGATGGTGCGCCGCGACGAGTTCGACGACCGGCTGCGCGCGGCGGCGGTGTCCGCCGGGGCCGAGGTCCGCGAGGGCGTCGCCGTGCGCGCCCTCGACCAGGACCCCGACGGGGTACGCGTCAGACTGGCCGACGGCACCACCCTGACCGCCCGCACGGTGATCGGGGCGGACGGCTCCGCCGGGGTGACCGCCCGGCACGTGGGCGTCCGGTTCCGCCAGGTGGATCTGGGTCTGGAACGGGAGTTGCCGGTGTCACCCGCCGAGGCGGCCCGCTGGCGGGGGCGGCTGCTGCTGGACTGGGGCCCGTTCCCCGGCGCGTACGGCTGGGTGTTCCCCAAGGGCGACGTGCTCACCGTCGGGGTGATCGGTGCCCGCGGCGAGGGCGACCGGACCCGCGCCTACCTGCACAATTTCCTCGACCGGTTGGGCCTGGCTCAGGTGGCGGCCGAGCACGACTCCGGGCACCTGACCCGCTGCCGGGCCGACGACGCGCCACTGCGCCACGGTCGGGTGCTGGTGGCCGGGGACGCGGCGGGCCTGCTGGAGCCGTGGACCCGGGAGGGAATCAGCTACGCGCTGCGGTCCGGGACGCTGGCCGGTGCGGCGGTCGCCGCCGGTGACCTGGACCGCTACCCCCGGGACGTGCACGAGCGGCTGGTGCCGTCGATGCGCGCCGGGCACCGGTTGCTGCAGACCTTCGCCCGTCGCCCCGAGGTGTGCCACGCCTTCCTGGCGACCCCGGCCGGCTGGGCGATGTTCGTCCGGTTCTGCCAGGGCCGGTCCAGCTTCGACCGGACCCTGGACCGGGGGCCGGTGCGCGCGACCCTGGCCCTGCTGGATCGGCTGCCCGCCCGGGGCGGCGGGCAGCCGCCGGCCCCCGGCGTCGGCCGCTGACCGCACCACCTACGCCGCCGCTCAGGGCACGATCACCGCGCGGCCGTGGATCTCACCCGCGCGCAGCAGGTCGTACGCCTCCGGGGCGCGTTCCAGCGGAAAGGTCTGCACGTCGGCGGTGAGCAGCCCGGCCCGGCCCAGGGCGATCACCTCCTGGAGTTCGGCCCGGGTGCCCCAGAACGGGACCTCGACGCTGGTCTCCAACGGCACGGTGGGCGGCTCGTCGGCGACCGGCCGCACCGGCATGGTGCCGCCGCCCAGGCCCACCAGCAGCAGCCGGCCACCGGTGGCCACGACGTCACGGGCGGTGGTGAGGGTGGCGTCCACCCCGACACAGTCGATGACCACGTCCGCGCCGTCGGGTGCCGGGCCGACGAGCTCCCGGATCCGCTCGACGGTGTCCGGGCCGGCCGGCACCACGTGGTGCGCGCCGACCCGGGTGGCCAGGTCGAGGGCGGCGACGTTGCTGTCCACCGCGATGATCCGCACGGCGGTGGTGGCGGCGAGGATCTGCACCGCCATGTGCCCCAGGCCGCCGATGCCGATCACCACGACCGACGTCCCGGGCCGCAGCACCGGCCGGGCCAGCTCGATCGCGTGGTAGGGGGTCAGCCCGGCGTCGGTCAGCGGCGCGGCCTGGGTCAGCTCCAGGTCACCGACGGGCAGCAGCCGGGAGGCGGGCACCACCACGTGCTCGGCCAGCCCACCGTCACGGCTGAGCCCGATCCCGCCCACCGGCACGGTGCGGCACTGGTTCTCCCGGCCCCGCAGGCAGCCCCGGCAGGTGCCGCAGCCGATGATCCCGTAGACGGCGACCCGGTCCCCGGCGGACCAGCCGGTGACGCCGTCGCCGAGGGTGTCCACGGTGCCGGCGATCTCGTGGCCGAGGGTGATCGGGGTGGGGAAGACCCCCGGCCCGGCGTCGAGGATGTGCAGGTCGGAGTGGCAGGCGCCGACCGCGCCGACGCGTACCAGCACCTCGCCGGGGCCGGGCGTCGGCGTCGGCACCTGCACCTGTTCGAGCACCCCGGGGGCGGTCATCCGTACCGCACGCATGGTTTCGTCCTCTCGTCGCCGACGGAACCGCCCGCTTACCCCTCCCGCCGGCCTTGATGCCGGGTGCACACTGAGCGTCATGAGCGAACCGTTCACCGACGAGCAGCACGCGTTGCTGCGGCACATGCGCTTCGGCGAGTTGCCGCCGCCGGTCCGACCCGAGGACCGGACGACGTCGACCGAGACCGAGCCGCCCCGCTACCAGCCCGACCCGACCCCCGGCCGGCACGAGCAGGACCTGCGTTCGGGCGGCTGAACGGCGCGACGGGCCCCGGGGTGGCACCCCGGGACCCGTCGGGTGTGGCAGTCGCCGGCCGGGGTGGCTCAGAACACCGGCACGCCGGCCCGGACCAGCCGCCAGTTCGGCACGAAGAAGTCGGCCGGGTCGATGGTGCCCCGGGCCTGCGCCCAGTCGATGAGCAGCTGACGGATCTCCTGCTGCGCGTTGTAGACCTGGGTTTTCACGATGCCGGGGAAGTTCCCGCCGCCGCTGCGCCGGTAGTTGTTCACCGCGACGACGAACTGCGCGTCGGCGGCGACCGGGGTGTCGGTGCCGGGCAGCACCAGCCGGGTGATCCGCTGACCGACCGGCCGGGAGACGTCGACGTCGTAGTCCAGCCCGGAGATCACGTCGTAGTTGTAGTCCGGCACGGCCGGGTCGCTGATCGTCGCCGGGTCGACCGGTGCGCCGACCGGCAGCGTGGTGAAGTACTTCGCCGAGAACTCCAGGTACGCCTTCACCTCGGCGCCGGTGAGCACCACCGCCTCCAGGGTGTTGTCGTAGACGTACAGCCCGGCGACGTCACGGATCCGCACGTCACCCTGCGGGAAGACGGCGGTGCGGCTGAACGGCGCGGCGATCGACAGCACCGGCAGCGCCGCGTACGGGCCACCGGTGAGCGCGGCGGTGACCACCTCGGTCTGGACGTGGTTGATGAAGTCCAGAATCGGGGTGTCCCGGTAGCGTGACTCGGCGGCGGACAGTTCCTGCGTGGACCGGGCGACCACCGTGTTGACGTAGCCGACCGTCTTGGCGTGCTGGCCCCGCACGGCGGCGAGCACCTTGGGGTCCTCGACCACGGTGTTGGTGTTGAGCATGGTGGCGCCCTTGCCGACGACCTTCCAGCGGCCCCGCTCCCGGGTCAGGGTGAAGTCCATCCGGGTCAGCCGCTGGCCCCATTTGGAGGGTTCGGCGGTGAGCACCTGCGCCCCGGTGGCGGTGTTCGTGACGAACTTCTCCACCACCTCGTTGTGGGCGTGGCCGAACAGGATCGCGTCGATGCCGGGGACCTGCTGGGCGATCAGCGCCACCGGGTTCTCGTTGGGCAGCTCCGGGCCGTAGCTGGAGGTGCCGCTGTCGCCACCGTGGGCGGAGACGATGACCAGGTCGGCACCCCGCTGCCGCATGACCGGCACCCACTTCGCGGCGGTCTCCACCATGCCCGGGAAGAGCAGTTTGCCCTCCACGTTGCCCTTGTCCCAGATGGCCACGCCGGGGTTGGTCAGGCCGAGGATGCCCACGGTCAGCGTCGGCGTCCCGGGCCCACCGGGCCGCACCCGCTTGAGCACGAACGGCCGGAACGCCGGCTTGCCGGTGCGGGCGTTCACCGCGTTCGCGGCCAGCGCCGGGAAGCCCAGCTGGTCGATCCAGGTCGCCAGCAGCGGCAGCCCGTAGTTGAACTCGTGGTTGCCCAGCGTCACGGCGTCGTACCGCAGGATGTTCATCGCGCGGGCCATCGGGTGCGTCGCGCCGGTGACGGTGATCGGCTCCTGCTTGGCGTAGTACGTGGCCAGCGGGGTGCCCTGGATGGTGTCGCCGGCGTCGAGGACCAGGGTGGCCCGGCCCCGCCGCTCGGCGCGGATCTGGTTGACCAGGGTGGCGAGCTTGGCGATGCCGACGTCGTTGTGCTTGCTGTCGTCGAACTCGGCGTCGCGGTAGTAGTCCCAGTTGTAGACGTTGCCGTGGGTGTCCGAGGTGCCCAGGACGGTCAGGTCCCAGGTCTTCGCACCCTGCGGGCCCTGCCGCTGGGCCGCCTGGGCGGGCCCGCCGGCGATCAGCGGGGCGGTCGCCGCGGCGGCGGCGACGGCCAGCACCTGGCGGCGCGACGCGCCGGAGGAGGAGGTCATGAAAAATGCCTTCCATCGGGGGTGGACGCGCCTCGTGGGGCGCCGCTGCGCACCATAACGAGCAGCCGTCGCTCCCGCCACAGTGGTCGGGGGTGTTTCACCACACCGACCCCACCGGCCATCTCCCTGTCACATCCGGTTCCACCGTCGGGTCCGACTGTTGTTTCCGGCGTACCGGTCGGGGTAGGTCAGCCAGGGACCCAGAACGGACCAAACCAGGCAGGGAGCGGCACGGTGAGCCAGGACCAGTACACCCCGCAGGACCCCACCGAGCAGTACGGCCACCAGGATGGTCAGCCGGCCCAGCAGCAGTCGGCTCCCGGCCGGACCGACCGGATGGGCCCGGCGCCCGACCACGGGGAGACGTCGTACCGGGGCAGCGACCGGTTGACGGGCAAGCGGGCCCTGATCACCGGCGGCGACTCGGGTATCGGTCGGGCGGTGGCGATCGCCTTCGCCCGGGAGGGCGCCGACGTCGTCGTCTCCTACCTCGACGAGGAGGAGGACGCCGACGCCCGGGAGACGGTGCGGCTGATCGAGGAGGCCGGCCGGCGGGGCGTGGCGGTGCGCACCGACCTGACCGACGAGCAGCACTGCCGCGACCTGGTCGACCGGACCGTCACCGACCTCGGCGGGTTGGACATCCTGGTCAACAACGCGGCCTACCAGATGGCCCAGGACGACGGCATCACGTCGATCAGCACCGCGCAGTTCGACCGGGTGATGAAGACCAACCTGTACGCCATGTTCTGGCTCTGCCGCAGCGCCGTGCCGCACCTGAAGGAGGGCGCGACGATCATCAACACCACCTCGATCCAGGCGTTCGACCCGTCGCCGCCGCTGCTGGACTACGCCACCACCAAGGCGGGCATCGCGAACTTCACCAAGGGTCTCGCGGCGCAGCTCGCCGACCGGGGCATCCGGGTCAACGCGGTCGCCCCGGGCCCGATCTGGACGCCGCTGATCCCGGCGACCATGCCACCTGCGAAGGTGGAGAAGTTCGGCACCGACACCCCGCTGGGCCGGGCCGGGCAACCCGCCGAGTTGGCCCCGGCGTACGTCTTCTTCGCCTCCCAGGAATCCAGCTACGTCACCGGGGAGATCCTCGGCGTCACCGGCGGCCGCTTCACCAGGTGAGCTGCCCACCCGCGCGCACCCGGCCCGGCCTGCCGACCGCCGGCCCGCGCCCCGTGGCACGGGCCGGCGGCGGACGCTCAGCGGGGCCAGCCGGCCATCCGGCGGCGGACCTGCGCGATCTGCGCCGGGTCCAGGCCGTAGCGGGCGAGCCGGCGGTCCGGCAGCCGGTCCAGGTAGCGGCCGGCGGCCCGGACGTCCTCGTCGACCAGCGCCGGGTCCACCTGCCGGGCCAGCGCCAGCAGCTCGTCGACCGGGTACTGCGCCAGCGCGGCGGCGACGTCGATGTAGTCGCGGGCCTCCCGGCGGTTGACCAGGGCGGCGGTCTTGTTGGCGATCAGGTCGCGCAGGTCCATCACCGGGCCGAGGTCCATCACCACCGGTGAGCGGTACCGGTCGAGCCGGGCCAGGCTGAGCCGGATCCGCCGGTCGTCCCGGCCGACGACGAAGTCCCGGATGTCCCGGTCGAAGCCCTCGAACAGGTCACCGAGGTCGCTGTCCGGGTCGGCCGGCGCGACCGTGTACCCGGCCTGTTCCAACGCGGCGCACACCTCCGCCGCCGCCGCGGCGGCCGCCCCCTCCACGTCGGCGAACAGGTCGACGTCCTCGGTGGGCCGGGTGACCAGACCGTGCGCCGCCCAGGCCACCCCGCCGCCGAGGACGAACCGGTGCGGCCCGGCCGCGGTGAGCGCGACCCGGGCGACCTCCCGGTAGAAGTCGTGCAGGTGGGTCACGCGGTCCGCAGGCCCCGGTGTCGGCTCTCCCAGGCCGCCCGTACCCCCCGGGGCAGGTTGAGCCGCCGCCACACCCGGCGCAGGGTGCGCCCGTCGATCAGCGCCCGCAGGTCGTCGGCGCGGGTGGTCTCCCGCAGCACGTTCTCGTACAACCAGAGCAGATCGTCCGGTTCGGCCAGGTCGAAGGTGCGTTCGCTGCTCCACATCAGCCGGACCGGCAGCTCCACCACCCCGCTGGTGGGGCCGGTCAGCTCCGCCAGGGTGCGCGCCACCACCACCGGTCGGCCCGGCCGGGCCAGGTGGGGGGCGGTCGCCAGGGTGGCCTGCATGGTGTCAGGGTAACGCCGGTTCGACCAGCTCAGGTACGTGGCTTCCGACGAACCGCCGCCGCCGGTGCCCGCGCCCGGGCCGGCCCGGCCGGGCGCGACGGGGGCGCGGAAGGGCCCGGCGGGGTAAGCTGGCGGCAGGAGCGTCGGTGTGTCCAGTGTCCCCGGGCCTCACCTGAATTGCCGTCGCGGAGTTCCGTTCGGCTGGAGCCGCGTTGCGCCACGCGCCGAGAGGCGACATGCACATCGGCGCTCCGCCATCGCGATACGGCGCTGCCCCCGACCGGACCGGTCGGGGGCAGCGCCGTATCGGTGCGTGGAGATCCCCGCACCGGGTCGCATCCTCCGCCGCGCTGGCCTATGTTCAGAGGGTCGGATCATGCCGGGGAGGGAGGAGCGCAGTGGGTCTGCGTACCTTCATCGCGGGCTGGCCGGTCTACCGCCAGCTCACCGGCACCGACCCGCTCGGCCGGGGCGCGGCGGCGCAGTCGGACCGCTCCGCCGGGCTGACCGCCCGCACCGAGACCGCCGACCGGGTGGCCCGCTCGGTCTGCCCGTACTGCGCGGTCGGCTGCGGGCAGCGGGTGTACGTCTCCGACGACCGGGTCACCCAGATCGAGGGCGACCCGGACAGCCCGATCTCCCGGGGGCGGCTCTGCCCGAAGGGCTCGGCCAGCAGGAGCCTGGTCACCAGCCCGCTGCGGCAGACCACGGTCCGCTACCGGCGACCGTATTCCACCGAGTGGGAGGACCTCGACCTCGACACCGCGCTCGACATGATCACCGACCGGATCCTCGCCGCCCGCGAGCAGACCTGGGAGGACGTCGACAGCGACGGCCGGCCGTTGCACCGCACGCTGGGCATCTCCAGCCTGGGTGGGGCGACGCTGGACAACGAGGAGAACTACCTCATCAAGAAGCTGTTCACCGCGATGGGGGCGCTCCAGATCGAGAACCAGGCCCGCATTTGACACTCCGCCACCGTCCCCGGTCTGGGGGCCAGCTTCGGTCGCGGTGGCGCGACGGACTTCCAACAGGACCTCGCCAACGCTGACGTCATCGTCATCCAGGGCTCGAACATGGCCGAGGCCCATCCGGTGGGCTTCCAGTGGGTCATGGAGGCCAAACGGCGCGGTGCGAAGGTCTTCCACGTCGATCCCCGGTTCACCCGCACCAGCGCGGTCGCCGACACCTACCTGCCGATCCGGGCGGGCACCGACATCGCCCTGCTCGGCGGCGTGGTGCGCTACATCCTGGACAACGAGCTGGACTTCCGGGAGTACGTGCTGGCGTACACGAACGCGGCGACGATCGTCAGTGAGCAGTTCGCCGACACCGAGGACGGCGACGGCCTGTTCTCCGGCTACGACCCGAACACCGACAGCTACGTGGAGACCAGCTGGCAGTACGCCGGGCACGAGGGGGACTCCGGCAACGGGCACACCGCCAAGGAACGCGACGGCGCGGCGGGCCTGATCCACGAGTCGCACGGCGCGCAGGTGCACGGGCAGGCCGAGCGGGACGAGACCCTGCAGCATCCGCGCTGCGTCTACCAGATCCTGCGCCGGCACTTCGCCCGCTACACCCCGGAGATGGTGGAGCGGGTCTGCGGCATCCCCCGGGACAAGTTCCTGGAGCTGGCGCGGGCCTGGACGGAGAACTCGGGCCGGGACCGCACCGGCGCGCTGGTCTACTCGGTGGGCTGGACCCAGCACAGCGTCGGTGTGCAGTACATCCGCACCGGGGCGATCATCCAGTTGCTGCTGGGCAACATGGGTCGGCCGGGCGGCGGCATCCTGGCGTTGCGGGGGCACGCCAGCATCCAGGGCTCGACGGACATCCCGACGCTGTTCAACCTGCTGCCCGGTTACCTGCCGATGCCGCACCACGCCGACCACCCGACGTTCGACGACTGGGTGGACAGCATCCGCCACCCCGGGCAGAAGGGTTTCTGGGGCGACGCGCGGGCGTACGCGGCAAGCCTGTTGAAGGCGTACTGGGGGGACGCGGCGACCCCGGACAACGACTTCTGCTATGACCACCTGCCCCGGATGACCGGCGACCACGGCACCTACCAGCAGGTGCTCAACATGATCGACGGCAAGATCAAGGGGTACTTCCTGCTCGGCCAGAACCCGGCTGTCGGCTCGGCGCACGGGCGGGCGCAGCGGCTCGGCATGGCCAACCTGGACTGGCTGGTGGTCCGCGACCTGTTCATGATCGAGAGCGCCACGTTCTGGAAGAACGGCCCCGAGGTGGCCACCGGCGAGATCGTCCCGACCGAGTGCCGCACCGAGGTGTTCTTCCTGCCGGCGGCCTCGCACGTGGAGAAGGAGGGCACCTTCACCCAGACCCAGCGGCTGTTGCAGTGGCGGGAGAAGGCCGTCGAGCCACCGGGCGACGCCCGCTCCGAGCTGTGGTTCTTCTACCACCTGGGGCGGCGGCTGCGGGAGCGGCTGGCCGGTTCCCCCCACCGCCGCGACCGCGCCCTGCTCGACCTGGCCTGGGACTACCCCACCGACGGCCCGCACGACGAGCCGAGCGCCGAGGCGGTGCTGCGCGAGATCAACGGGTACGACGTGTCCACCGGCCGTCCACTGTCCTCGTTCACCGAGGCGAAGGACGACGGCAGCACCGCCGTGGGCTGCTGGATCTACTCCGGCGTCTACGCCGACGGGGTCAACCAGGCCGCCCGCCGCCGGTCCCGGCACGAACAGGACTGGGTCGCCGCCGAGTGGGGCTGGGCGTGGCCGGCGAACCGGCGCATCCTCTACAACCGGGCGTCGGCCGACCCGCAGGGCCGCCCGTGGAGCGAGCGCAAGAAGTACGTCTGGTGGGACCCGCAGGCCGGCGAGTGGACCGGTCACGACGTGCCGGACTTCGAGCGGACGAAACCGCCGACGTACCGGCCGCCGCAGGGGGCGTCCGGCCCGGCGGCGCTGGCCGGCGACGATCCGTTCATCATGCAGGCCGACGGCAAGGGTTGGCTGTACGCGCCGAGCGGGGTGCTCGACGGTCCGCTGCCGACGCACTACGAGCCGGCGGAGTCGCCGCTGCGCAACCCGCTCTACGGCCAGCAGGCCAACCCGACCCGCAAGGTGTACGCCCACCCGGTGAACTCGGTGAACCCGAGCCCACCGCAGGAACACAGCCAGGTCTTCCCGTACGTGTTCACGGTCAGCCGGCTCACCGAGCACCACACCGCCGGGGCGATGAGCCGTACGGTGCGTCCACTGGCGGAGCTGCAACCGGAGATGTTCGTGGAGGTGTCCCCGGAGTTGGCCGCCGAGACGGGGCTGACCCACCTCGGCTGGGCGCACCTGATCAGCGGCCGGGCGGTGATCGAGGCGAAGGTGCTGGTCACCGACCGGCTCACCCCGCTGCGGGTGGACGGTCGGATCATCCACCAGCTCTGGCTGCCGTACCACTTCGGCTACGAGGGGCTGGTCACCGGCGACTCGGCCAACGACCTGTTCGGCATCACCCTGGACCCGAACGTGCTCATCCAGGAGAGCAAGGTCGGCACCTGCGACGTCCGGCCGGGCCGGCGACCGACCGGCCCGGTGTTGCGGGACCTGGTCGAGGACTACCGTCGACGGGCCGGGATCGTGCCCGGGGAACGCCCGCCGACGGTGACGACCCCGGTGCTGCGGCCGGCGGGTCGCAGCGACGACGGGCCACGGGAGAAGGGCGCCGACCATGCCTGACGGCAACAGCCTCTACGGCCCGCTCGATCCGGCCCCGGACGCGGGCTGGACGGCTGCCGGCCCCGGATGGGGTTCTTCACCGACACCAGCGTCTGCATCGGCTGCAAGGCATGCGAGGTGGCCTGCAAGGAGTGGAACGCCGTCCCCGAGTCCGGCTTCGACCTGCTCGGCATGTCGTACGACAACACCGGCGCGTTGACCGCGAACTCCTGGCGGCACGTGGCCTTCGTCGAGCAGCCGGTGCCGGCCGGGCACCGCACCGCCCCGTTCGCCGGGAACCCGACCGGTGCTTCGGCCGGCGCGACGTCGGCGGCGGTCGCCGCCGGCACGACCGGCACCAGCGGCACCGAACCGGGCGTACCCCCGGGCGACGCCGACGCCGCCGCCCGGATGGCCACCGCGCCGGGTGGCACCGTCGGTGCGTCGGCGGGTGGCGCCGGCGGCACGGGCACCCGGTTCCTCGGCATGCCCGGGGCCGCGCCACCCGGCCGGGACACCGGTGTGGAGACCCGCACCGACTTCCGCTGGCTGATGATGTCGGACGTCTGCAAGCACTGCACCCACGCCGCCTGCCTGGACGTCTGCCCCACCGGGTCGCTGTTCCGCACCGAGTTCGGCACGGTGGTGGTGCAGGAGGACATCTGCAACGGCTGCGGTTACTGCATCTCCGCCTGCCCCTACGGGGTGATCGACCAGCGTAAGGGCGACGGCCGGGCGTGGAAGTGCACGCTGTGCTACGACCGGCTCGGCGCGGGGATGACCCCGGCCTGCGCCCAGGCCTGCCCGACCGAGTCCATCCAGTACGGCCCCCTCGACGAGCTGCGGGAGCGGGCCGCGCAGCGGGTCGCCACCCTGCACGACCGGGGCGTCCCGGAGGCCCGGCTGTACGGTCACGACCCGACCGACGGCGTCGGTGGCGACGGCGCGTTCTTCCTGCTCCTCGACGAGCCCGAGGTGTACGGCCTGCCCCCGGACCCGGTGGTCACCACCCGGGACCTGCCCCGGATGTGGCGGCGGGCGGGGCTCGCCGCGTTGGCCATGACGGCGGCGGCCGTCGCCGCGTTCGTCGGAGGGTCGTCGTGACCGCCGGCCGGATTCCGGTGGGGGAGCGGTTCCGGGGCTTCCGCGCCCGGCTCGCCGCCGACGGTGTGTTCCGGCCGCAGCGCTCCTCGGTACGGCTCGGCCACGGCCCGAAGGTCGGTGCCGGACCGGCCGAGGGTGCGCACCCGGCCGGCGCCCCGGGTTCGGCCGACGCGCCGGTGCCGCCCCGGGACGTGCCGCCGGTGGCGCGGCGGCGTGGCCGGGGTGGGCGCGGCGGCGAGGAGCTGCGCGTCCCGGAGGCGGAGTTCACCTCCTACTACGGCCGGCCGATCCTCAAGGCCCCGGTGTGGCGGTGGGACATCGCCGCTTACCTGTTCACCGGTGGGCTGGCCGCCGGGTCGTCGTTGCTGGCCGCCGGGGGGCAGCTCACCGGCCGGCCGGCGTTGCGGCGGGCCGGCCGGGTCACCGCGTTGGGCGCGGTCACCGCCAGCGCGTACTTCCTGGTCAACGACCTGGGCCGGCCGGCCCGGTTCCACCACATGCTGCGGGTGGCGAAACCGACCTCGCCGATGTCGGTGGGCACCTGGATCCTCACCGCGTACGGCCCGGCCGCCGGGCTCGCCGCCGTCGCCGAGGGCGCCCGGCTGCTGCCCGGGGGCGGGGTGTCCGGACTGGCCCGTCGACTGCTGCCGCCGGCCGGGCAGGTCGCCGGGCTGGCCGCCGCCGCCGTCGCGCCCGCGCTGGCCACGTACACCGGGGTGCTGCTGGCCGGGACGGCGGTGCCGTCCTGGCACGAGGCGTACCCGGAGCTGCCGACCATCTTCGCGGGCAGCGCGCTGGCCAGCGGCGCCGGTGTGGGATTGCTCGCCGCGCCCTGTGCCCAGGCCGGGCCGGCCCGCCGGATGGCGGTGGCCGGGGCCGCCCTGGAACTGTGGGGTGCGCACTCGGTGGAAACCCGGCTGGGTCTGCTCAGTGAGCCCTACCGGCTGGGTAGGGCGGGTCGGCTGCTGCGCGCGGGTCGCCTGCTCACCGCCGCCGGGGTGGTCGGGGCGCTGGCCGGCCGGCGCAGCCGGGTGGTGTCCGCGTTGTCCGGCACCGCGCTGCTGGCCGCTTCGGTGGCCACCCGGTTCGGCATCTTCCACGGCGGGGTGGCCTCGGCGCGGGACCCGAAGTACACGGTCCTGCCGCAGCGGGAACGGATCCGTCGCCGGTCGGAGCAGGTCTGACACCTCACCGCGCCGTCGGGGTGGCGCTGTGGTTGACTCGGGGGCGGAGGCGTTCAGGCGGCTGGTGCCCCTCCCAGCCTTCAAAGCTGGTGTGGTCCGGGATCCGGGCCAGGCGGGTTCGATTCCCGTCCGTCTCCGCCAACCACCGGGGGAGCTGACACGCATGGGCGAGGCGGCGGTCGATCCGCGACGGCGGGTGCCGCGTACCGACGTGCTGTTGGCCGATCCGGCGGTGGCCGCCGCGGTGGCCACCCTCGGCCGGGCCCGGGTGAAGGTCGCCGTCGCCCGCGCCCAGCAGCGGGCCCGCCACGGTGAGATCACCCCCGACGAGGTACGCGACGCCGTCCTCACCGACCTGCCCGCCCCCGGGCCCCGGGCGGTGCTCAACGCCACCGGGGTGGTGCTGCACACCAACCTCGGGCGGGCCCCCCTGTCCCCGGCCGCCGTCGACGCGCTGGTCGCCGCCGCCGGCTGCACCGACGTGGAACTGGACCTCGGCACCGGTCGGCGGGCCCGCCGGGGCCGCGACGCACTCGCCGCGCTGGCCGCGGCGGTGCCCGACGCCGCCGCCGTGCACGTGGTCAACAACGGCGCGGCGGCCCTGGTGCTCGCCGCGACCGCGTTGGCCGCCGGCCGGGAGATCGTGGTCAGCCGGGGTGAACTGGTGGAGATCGGCGACGGGTTCCGCCTGCCCGACCTGCTGGCCAGCACCGGTGCCCGCCTGCGCGAGGTCGGCACGACCAACCGCACCACCCGCGACGACTACGCCCGGGCGGTCGGCCCGGACACGGGTTTCGTGCTCAAGGTGCACCCGTCCAATTTCGTGGTCACCGGGTTCACCTCGGCCGTCGGTGTCGGTGACCTGGCCACCCTCGGCGTGCCGGTGGTGGCCGACATCGGTTCCGGCCTGCTCACCGCCGACCCGTTGCTACCCGCCGAGCCGGACGCGGCGGGCACCCTGCGCGCCGGGGCGCACCTGGTCACCGCCAGCGGCGACAAGCTCCTCGGCGGCCCGCAGGCCGGGCTGCTGCTCGGCGACGCCGACCTGGTCGACCGGTTGCGTCGCCATCCGCTGGCCCGGGCGCTGCGGGTGGACAAGCTGACCCTCGCCGCGTTGGCGGCCACCCTGCACGGGCCGACCACCCCCACCCGGGCCGCCCTGCACGCCGACCCAACCGTGCTGCGGGACCGCTGCGAACGGCTGCGCGACGCCCTCGGTGCCGAGGGACACAAAGCCGAGGTGGTGCCCAGCGTCGCCGTCGTCGGTGGGGGCGGCGCCCCGGGCGTCGAGCTGGACTCGTGGGCGCTGAGCCTGCCCGAGCGGTACGCCGCCGCCCTGCGGCAGGGCGACCCGCCGGTGCTGGGCCGGGTGGTCCGGGGCCGGCTGCTGCTGGACCTGCGCTGCGTACCCGCCGACGCCGACGACACGGTGCGCGACATGGTGCTGCGGGTGGCCGACTGAGATGCACGTCGTCGCGACCGCCGGGCACGTCGACCACGGCAAGTCCACCCTGGTCCGGGCGTTGACCGGGATGGAACCGGACCGGTGGGCCGAGGAACGCCGCCGGGGGATGACCATCGACCTCGGCTTCGCCTGGACCGCCCTGCCCACCGGTGACACGGTCGCGTTCGTCGACGTGCCCGGGCACGAGCGGTTCGTACCGAACATGCTCGCCGGGGTGGGACCGGTGCCGGCGGCGTTGGTCGTGGTCGCCGCCGACGAGGGCTGGATGCCGCAGTCGGCCGAGCACCTGGCCGCCCTGCACGCCCTCGGGGTGTCCCACGGGCTGCTGGTGGTGACCCGGGCGGACCTGGCCGACCCGGGACCGGCGGCGGCGCAGGCCCGTGCGCGGCTCGCCGCGACGTCGCTGGGCGCGGTCGAGTCGGTGGCGGTCAGCGCCGTCACCGGTGTCGGCCTGCCCGAGCTGCGCGCCGCCCTGGGCCGGCTGGTGGCCCGGCTGCCCCCGCCGCGCACCGACGGGCCGGTGCGGCTGTGGATCGACCGGGCGTTCACCATCCGGGGCAGCGGCACGGTGGTCACCGGCACCCTCGGCGGTGGTGAGCTGCACGTCGGTGACCAGGTGGCGCTCGCCACCACCGGCGAACCGGTCCGGGTCCGGGGCCTGCACCGGCTCGGGACGGCCGCGTCTCGGGTCGCCGCGGTGTCCCGGGTGGCGGTCAACCTGCGCGGGGTGCCCCGGGACCGGCTCGGCCGGGGCGACGCCCTGCTCACCCCCGGTGAGTTCCACCGGACCGACCTGCTCGACGTGCGGTTGGCCGGCGACCCGGCCGGTGACCTGCCGGTCACGCTGACCCTGCACGTCGGGTCGGCGGCGGTGCCGGCGCGGGTCCGTCCGCTCGGCGCGGACACCGTGCGGTTGCGGCTGGCCCGTCCGTTGCCGCTGCTGATCGGGGACCGTGCGGTGCTGCGCGATCCGGGGCGGCACCACGTCTGCGGTGGCGTGACCGTGCTGGACGTGGCACCGCCACCGTTGAGCCGACGCGGTGCCGCCGCCGCCCGCGCGACCGTCCTCACCGACCTGGACGGGCAGCCCGACCTGGCGGGGGAGCTGCGCCGCCGCCGGCTCGTCCGGGCCGGTGAGCTGACCCGGATGGGAGTCACCGGCGCAGTCGCCCCGGTCGCCGGGGACTGGCTGGCCGACCCCGGGCACTGGCGGTGGCTGGGCGGACGACTGGTCGAGGAGGTGACCGCCTGGGTGGCCGCGCACCCGTTGGAGGCGGGCGCCCCGGTGGAGGCGCTGCGGCAGCGCCTCGGCCTACCCGACCGGGCCCTGGTGGAGGCGTTGGTCCGGCCGCCGTTGACGCTGCGGGCCGGCCGGATCGGCACCGGGGCGTCCGGCGGCCTACCCGAGCCGGTGGCCCGCGCGGTCGACCGGGTCCGCAGCGAGTACGCCACCCACCCGTTCCGCGCGCCGCAGGCCGACCGGCTGGCCGCGCTGGGCCTCGGCCCCCGGGAGGTCGGTGCGGCCGTGCGGGCCGGTGCGTTGCTACGGCTGGCGGACAACGTGGTGCTGCTGCCCGACGCGGCCGACGAGGCGGTGAGGGTCCTCGCCCGGCTGCCGCAGCCGTTCACCCTCAGCGCCGCCCGGCAGGCCCTGGACACCACCCGTCGGGTGGCGGTGCCGCTGCTGGAGCTGCTGGACCGCCGTGGGGTGACCCGCCGGTTACCTGACGACGCCCGCGAGGTGACCGGGACGGGTTGACCGGTGGGCCGGGCCCGCCGGCAGCCGGCGCGGGTCGCAGCCGGCGGCGTTCCCCGTCGACCCCGGTGCCGGGCGGTGGCCCTGACCCGACGGTGGCGCTGAACCTGCCCCCGCCGGCCGGCCGGACCGGGCACACCGGCGAACCGCCCTCCGGGTGGCTCCGGGTCGCCTACCGTGACGCCCATGGACCCTTCGGCGGTCTGGCGGGACCGGAACCATCGCTGGCGGATCGAGGCGTACCGGGCCCCGGACCTGCGGTTCGCCATCTTCGCCACCAACGGCCCCACCGAGAGTGCGCCGCTGTGGTTGTTCGGCATGGCCGCGTTGGCCCGCTGGTTGATGACCCACGCCATCTCCCTGGACGACCTGGAGACCGACTGACCGGGCGGACCCATCCCGCCCCGGCGGTCGGCGCGGTGGACCCGCCCGGTCCGTCGGCGTCGCCCGGAAGGGGGAACCGGGTCTGATCGCCCGGCCCGGCAGGGCGGGTGCTCGTACGGTGCGGGGCGTGAAGGACCGAGGAATGCGGACGTTTCTGGCGGTGGTCGCCGGCCTCGCGGTGATCTACTTCGGGGTGACCGGGCGGAGCTCCACCGAGGACGGCGGTGGGGTCTCCGGCGGGGTGGTGCTGTTGGCCCTGCTCGCCGCCGTGCTGGTGTGGTACCTGACCAAGCCGGCGGGCAACAAACCGGTCGACTGACCGCTGCTCCGGTGGCCCCGTGCGCCACCCGGCTCGTCCAGCGCGATCAACGTCTGCGGCGGCGACGGGATCGCGGCGGGGGCGACCGGTCAGCGGGTCGCGGCGGCGGTGCGGGTCACCTCACCGGCCGACTCCTCCCCGAGGGCCACCCGGACCAGCGCCGACGCCAGCCGGCCGAAGTCCGGTTCGGCGACCAGCCCGGCCAACCCGTGCGGGTCGGCCGGTAGGCCGAGTCGTTTCGCGCCGGCCAGGGTGCGCCGGTCGGCGTACGGACGCACGTCCGGCCAGACCGTCTGCGCCTCCCGCAGGAAGATGTCCGCCCCGGTCGGGCCGATGCCGGGAAACTCGGTCAGCCGCCGTCGCAGCGCCGCCGGTTCGCCCCCGGCCTCCCGGTGCATCCGCCGCAGGTCACCGTGCCAGCGGTCCAGGCACAGGCGGGCCGCGGTGCCGAGCATCGTGGCGGTCCGCTCGTCGTAGCGGCGGTAGTTGCCGCGACCCAACGCGTCCACCCGGTCCTGCCATGGTGCCGCCTCCATCGCCTGCGGGGTACGCCACCCGGCGGCGAACAGTTCCCGGGCGGCGGCCACCGCCACCTGGGCCCGGATCCGGGTGCTCAGCAACGTGGTGAGCACCAGCAGTTGGTAGAGCGGGCCGGGCCGGTCGGCAAGCGTGATGCCGGCCTCCTCGGCGTAGGTGCGGCTCTGCCGGTCCAGCAGCGTCCGGGCCAGCCGTCGATCGTCCCCCATCACCCGGTACTACCCGTCCTGCCGCAGCTCACCCCTGGCCCCCCGGGGTCGACCTGCCGGGGCCCGCATGCGGCTCCCGGTGCCGGGTAACCGCTGCCGGGCGCGGAACACCGTGCCCCCACCCGGGAAGGAGACACCCGTGACGAACGTGCAGCAGCCTGAGATGCGCCGCAACGGGAACAACCCGACCGTGCAGGACAGCGCGGGGCCTCCCGCGACCGGACACCCCGCCAACCGGGGCACCTCGCGCGGTGACCGGGGTCGCCCGACGCCCCGTGGCCAGGCGTCCCCGTACGGTCCGGGCGCGCAGACCGCCGACGACGACAGCGACCGGGGCTGACCACCCCGACGGCGGGGCCCGTGCGGGTGCCGGTGCGCTGCCGTCACCGGGCCCGGTTCCACCCGCCCGGACCGGGCCCGGTGCGCTGCGGAAGGGCCGTGATCGGATCGGCACTCCTCTGTGGCGTGTCGCCCACGTTCCGCAGTCTGGTCACGCGCCGGGCCGGGTGTGCCCGGCGGTGCCGTCAGGTCGGGGTGCGGACCACGGCGACCGGGCAGGCGCTGTGGTGCAGCACCCGGTGGCTGACCGAGCCGAGCAGCAGGCCGCCCAGCTCGCCGTGACCCCGACCGCCGACCACCACCAGCTGCGCCCGGCGGGACGCCTCGGTGAGCGCGGCGACCGGCCGGGCGTGTACGGGCTCCCGGTCGACGGGCACGTCTGGGTGTCGTCCGGCGAGCCCGACGAGGCACCCGGCGAGCACGTCGTCCTCCTCGTCGCGCAGCCGAGACTCGTCGTACACCAGGGGTTGGATGTCGCCGGGGCGGGTGGAGGCCGGGTGGGTGTAGGCGTGCAGGGCCCGCAGTCGGACGCCCCGGGCGGACGCCTGCGCGGCGGCGAAGTCCACGGCGGCGCGGGAGGCCGGCGAGCCGTCGACCCCCACGACCACCGGGCCGTCGGGGTGTTCCTCGCCCCGGGCGACCAGGACCGGACAGTCGGCGTGCGTGGCGACCTGGATCGCCACCGAACCGACCAGCAGCGCGGTGAATCCGCCGAGGCCCCGGTCACCCAGCACGATGACCGCCGCGCCGGGTGTCTCGCCGAGCAGCACCGCCGAGGCCTCACCGTCGATGATCTCTCCGGTCACCCGGACGCCGGGCTGCGCCGTGCGGGCTTCGGCCACGGCCGCCTCCACCAGGTTCTGTGCCTGCTGGCGCAACCCGCCGCCGGGTGGGTTGCCGGCGAGCGGGTCGATCGGCACCCGCAGCAGCGGCCAGATGAAGCCGTGCACCACCCGCAGTGGCCGGTGCCCCCGCACCGCCTCGGTCGCGGCCAGCCGGACGGCGCGTAGCGCCGACTCCGAGCCGTCCACGCCCACCACGACCGCCGCGCCGTTCGCCGAGTTCACCCCGCGCACCTCCCGCCCGCGCCAGTATCACGGCCGGGCGGGGGTCGGCGGGGCGGAAACCGCCGACCCCGACCCGGCCGGTACGGCTGTCGGCGTCGGTCGGGTCGGGTCGGGTCGGGTCGAAGGAGGGTGTCGTCGGTTGCGGTGCGGCGGTGCGGGGGGCGGTCCCAGCCGTGGTGACCCCGGTCGGAACGGGGCCGATCGCTCCGTATGATGCTTGCCCTGTAGCAAGAATCTCGGAGGGACGATCATGTCGGATGCGCTCGCAGCGATGTCGCGTGCGCTACGTGAGGCTCCACCCGACCAGGTGGTGGAGGCCGTCGACCGGGCCCTCCGGTCCGCCCTCGACGCGGTGCGGGTCGACGTGTTCCTGGCCGACTACCGGATCAGTGGGCTGTGGTCGGTGCTCGACCCGGAGCTGTCCGCCGGGTCCCTCAGCGGCCAGGGCGCGGCGCAACGCTGCTTCAGCGGCCAGCGACCGGTGCTCGACCCGCACGACGGCGGGCCCTTGCGGGTGTGGGCGCCGCTGACCGCGTGGGGGGAACGCCTGGGGGTGTTCCTGGTCGAGCTGGCCGGTGGTCCGGACCACCCGACCGTGGACCTGATCGCCGACCTGGCCGTCGACCTGGCCACCACGTTGCGGGCCGCCGACCGGGAGACCGACCGCTACCGGCGTACGCGGCGTCGGGAGCGGCTGAGCATGGCCGCCGAGATGCAGTGGGAGCTGTTGCCTGGGCGCAGCGTCACCAACGAGGCGTTCCTGCTGGCCGGGCAGCTCGAACCGGCGTACTCGGTGGGTGGCGACCACTTCGACTGGTCGGTCGACCCGGGGCGGCTCACCCTCACCGTCCTCAACGGGGCCGGGACCGGGTTGGCCGCCGCGATGCTCACCGCGCTCACGGTCAACGCCATCCGCAACGCGAGACGCTCGGGCGGTGGTCTGGTGGAGCAGGCCGAACTGGCCTCGGACACCCTGTTCTACCAGCATCGCGGGCAGCGGCACGTGGCGACGTTGCTGCTGTCGGTGGACACCGCCACCGGTCGCGCGCGGGCGGTCGACGCCGGTTCGCCGCGGGTGCTGCGGCTGCGGGGGAGCGCCATCGAACGGATCACCCTGGAGCCGCAGCTGCCGTTGGGCATGTTCGCCGAGACCCGCTACACGGTCCAGGAGTTCGACCTGCTGCCCGGTGACCGGCTCTTCGTGGTCAGCGACGGCGTGTACGACGCGCAGCCGGGCGGCCAGGAGGCATACGGTGAGCGGGCCATGGCCCGGTCGATGCGGTCGACGCGGCTGCAACCGGCGACGGAGGCGGTCGGTACGGTGATGCGCGAGCTGTTCGCATATCATGCCGACACTGATCTCCGTGACGACGCCGTCGTCGTGTGCCTGGACTGGTGCGGTCCGGGCGGGTGGCGCGCTCGGTGATCGGTCGTCAGCGACACACGACAGCGGAGAATCGCAGGGGACAGCGGGTGGATCGACCTCCGGATCTTGCTGCGGCGATCGATGCCGCCGCCGAGGCGCTCGTCGGTGTGCTCGACTCGGCCACTTCCCGTCACCAGGTGGCGGTTCCGCCGACCCAGCTGCGGGTGCTGGCGTTGATCAGGGAGCGGCCGGAGACGAACGTCAACGGGTTGGCCGAGCTGCTGGACGTGGTGCCGTCGTCGGCCAGCCGGCTCTGTGACCGGCTGGAGGCCACCGGCCTGCTGCGTCGCACCCCGGACCCCCGGGACCGGCGGGAGGTGCGGCTGGTCCTGACCGCCGCGGCGGTCACCCTGTTGGCCGAGGTCCGGGAGCGCCGGCACCGGGCGGTGCAGGCGGTGCTGGACCGGATGCCGGCGCGGGCCCAGCACGAACTGCTGTTGGCGCTGGTGGCCTTCGGTCAGGCGGCTGCCTCGGGCACGCCGCCCCAGACCGACACGGCCGTGCGTACCGCCTGAGGGCGGACCGCGTTCCCCTATTATCCTAGGATGCCTTAGCGGTGGTGACGCAGCACACGACAGACCACGTCGCCGACAGCGAACGCGTCGTACCGAAAGGCCACAACGAGCCCGATATAGTGGCTGCCGGCCCGGGGTGTCGACCACCGCGGGCCGCATCAGGGGGAGGTCCCGGCCGGGATCACCGAGACGCCGGCACCCGCCGGCCCGGTAGCGCACGACTGATCGCGGCACCCGTGCGGGGTGCCGCGGATCGTGCTGCGGAGGGAGGTTCGGTGTCACGTCGGCCGGCTCGGGCAGAGCATCCGGGTGCACCGGGTGGGGCAGACCGGGTGATGACCCTGCCGAACCTGATCAGCTTCGTCCGGCTGCTCGGCGTACCCCTGTTTCTGTGGCTGTTCCTGGTCGTGGAGGCGGACGTCGCGGCGATCGTGGTGCTCGCCCTCGGCGGCACCTCCGACTGGGTGGACGGGTGGATCGCGCGTCGGCTCGGGCAGGTCAGCCGGCTGGGCGAGCTGCTCGACCCGCTCGCCGACCGGCTCTACATCCTCGCCACCCTGCTCGCCTTCACCGCCCGGGAGGTGGTGCCGTGGCAGTTCACCGCGGCGCTGCTGGCCCGGGAGCTGCTGCTGCTCGGTTCACTGGCGGTGCTGCGCCGCTACGGCTACGGCCCGCCGCCGGTGCACTACGTCGGCAAGACCGCCACCTTCCTGCTGCTGGCCGCCTTCCCGCTGCTGCTCGTCGCGTCGGTGACCACGTCGGTGACGGCGACGACCGTCGGGGCGATCGGCTGGGGGCGGCCTGGTGGGGGCTGGTGCTGTACTGGGTGGCCGGGGCGATGTACGTGATGCAGGCGACCCAGCTGGTCCGGGCGGCACGGTCGGGTCCCGGGGGAGCTGCCGCGTGAGCGCGCCACAGGACGGGTCGAAGCCCCCGGTCCGGTTGTTCACCCCGGACTTCCTCACCGAGCTGTTCCAGAATCCGTTGGATCCGGGCTACGCCGACGCGGCGGCCCGTCGGCGGGAGGCGCCGCCGACGGCCGGTTGGCGGGGTGGCTCGGCGCGGGTGGTGGCGATCGTGGTGGTCGTCGCGGTGGGTTTCCTGTTCGCGGTGGCCTACCGGGAGACGATGGCCGACGAGCCGAGTCGCAGTCAGGCGCGGGCCGCGTTGATCGCGCAGATCAAGCAGCGGGAGGCGGAGACCGACGCGATGACCGTGCGGGCGGCGCGGTTGCGGGAGGAGGTCGGTCGGCAGCGCGACGCGGCGTTGAGTGGTTCGCAGGCGGCCCGGTTGCGCAACCTGGAGGCGGGGACCGGTCTCGGTCGGGTGCGTGGTGACGGGGTGGTGGTGCGGTTGGCCGACGCGCCGTCGCAGGACGACGGGGCGGTGGGCGGTGACTCGGGGGCCGGACCGTCCCGGGTGATCTACTCGGATCTGCAGAAGGTCGCCAACGATCTGTGGGCCGCGGGTGCGGAGGCGATCGCGATCAACGGTCAGCGGTTGACGGCGACGTCGACGATCCGGTCGGCGGGCGCGGCGATCCTGGTGGACTTCCGTCCGGTGACCAGCCCGTACGAGGTTTCGGCGATCGGGCCGAAGGCGTTGCGGGACCGGTTCGACGACAGCCGTTCGGCGTATCTGATGCGTCGGGTGGCCCGGGACACGGGGTTGTCGTTCGAGGTGCGCCGGGCGGACGACCTCACGCTGCCGTCCGCTCCGGAGCCGCGGCTACGCTACGCGCGGCCGTCGGTGAGTCCGAGTCCGTCGTCGACGGGTTCGGGTGCTGTTCGTTCGTCCGGTGCCGGGTCGTCCGGTCCGGGTTCGTCTTCCCGCCCTTCCGGAGGTGTCCGATGATCGCGGTGCTGGCGTTGCTCGCCGGTGTGGTGCTGGGGATCTATCTTGATCCGACGGTGCCTGCGGCGTTGCAGCCGTACCTGCCGATCGCGGTGGTGGCCGCGCTCGACGCCGTGTTCGGTGGGGTGCGGGCGAAGTTGGACCGGATCTTCGACGACAAGCAGTTCGTGGTGTCGTTCATCTCGAACGTGCTGGTGGCCGGGTTGATCGTGTATCTGGGTGACCAGTTGGGGGTGGGGGGTCAGTTGTCCACGGGTGTGGTGGTCGTGTTGGGGGTGCGGATCTTCGGCAATGTGGCGGCGATCCGCCGGCACCTGTTCCGGGCGTAGGTTGGTGACGTGAGCGACGAGCATCGGGAGACGGGTACCGGGTGGCCGCAGCCGGAGGCGGGTCGTCCGGCGGTTGGCCCGGATCCGCGTCCGGACGCGCCGGATGCGGACGAGGTGAGTTCGCTGGTGCCGGACGAGGGTGGCCCGGGGTCCGGTGACGACGGCGGCGAGACGGTGAACCTGGCGCAGGTGGCGTCGTCCGGGGCGCGGCCGGTGGAGTCCGGGCCGGTGTCGTCGGCGGCGGAGCCCGTGGAGTCGGCGTCGTCGCGGATGCCGGGTCGGAAGGTGTCGTCGGCGGGGGTGATGATCGCGGCGTTGCTGGCGTTGTTGGGGTTCACGTTGGTGGTGCAGTTGAAGACCACGTCGACGGATCCGACCCTGGCGGCGACCCGGCAGGAGGACCTGGTGCGGATCTTCTCGGATCTGGATTCCCGGGAGAAGCGTCTGCAGCAGGACATCGAGGGCCTGGAGGACAGCCAGCGGCAGTTGCGGTCGGGGGAGCAGGGTCGGCAGGCGGCGTTGGAGGAGGCGACGAAGCGGGCCGACGAGATGGGCATCCTGGCGGGTACGTTGCCGGCGCGGGGGCCGGGGTTGGCGGTGCGGTTCGAGCCGGGTGGCAAGCCCATCCGGGCGGACCGGGTGTTGGATGCGGTGCAGGAGTTGCGGGGTGCGGGTGCGGAGGCGATGCAGATCTCGGGTGGGGATCGGGCGACGATGCGGATCATCGCCTCGACGTACTTCCTGGACGGGTCGGGGGATGCGTTGGTGGTGGACGGGCGGACGTTGACGGGTCCGTTCACGATCACGGTGATCGGTGATCCGGAGACGATGCGTACCGCGTTGAACATTCCGGGCGGGGTGGCCGCATCGGTTCGCGGTGACGGCGGTAACGTGAGCGTCGAGGATCGTGAGGTTGCCGAGGTTTCGGCGCTGCACGCGCCGTTGAAGCTGGAACACGCCCGTCCGGTCTCCTGAGGCCGGCGCGGCCGCGCCGGGTGGTCCCGGTGCACCGATGGATGAGGGACGCGCTGGTGATTCCTGAGGATCTGCGTTACACCGCCGAGCACGAGTGGGTGGTGGGTGCCGAGGGTGGCACCGTCCGGGTCGGTATCACCCAGTTCGCGCAGGATGCGTTGGGTGACATCGTGTTCGTGCAGTTGCCGGACTCCGGTGTGGTGGTGGAGGCCGGTGAGTCGTTGGGTGAGATCGAGTCGACCAAGAGTGTGTCGGAGCTCTACGCGCCGGTGAGCGGGACGGTGTCGGCGCGTAACGAGGCGTTGGGTGACTCTCCTGAGGTGATCAACTCGGATCCGTACGGTGCGGGTTGGTTGGTGGAGATCGTGCCGGCGGATCCGGCGGCGGTGGATGGTTTGTTGACCGCTGACGCGTACCGTGAGCTCACCGAGAGCTGATTGGTGTCGTGCCGGGCGTGGGTGATGTTTGCCGCGCGTCCGGTTGCCCTGCATTTCGGCGCTGGCTAGGCTCGCCCAGTCGACCGAGAACCCCAAATGGTTGAGTGTTGGGTGATTGCCTTCCTGGGCACGGGGAGCCAGCCGCCGGGTGTGTGATCTGCCCGGCGGCCATACCCGCCGTTATCCTGATGCTGACCGAACTGATCCGTGAGGTGGTCCCATGACGCGCCCAGGCGACGAGTTCCCCCCGCTCGACGTCACTTCGACGCTCAATCTCGGTTCGCTGGACGAAGTGCTGGAGGGTCCGGACACCGATGTGGTGCCGAGTCGGATGTCCGGCTCGTTGCCGCCGGGGATGGCGCTGCTGGTGGTTCGTCGGGGTCCGAATGCGGGTGCCCGGTTCCTGTTGGACCATGATGTGACGACGAGTGGCCGGCATCCGGACAGTGACATCTTCCTGGACGATGTGACGGTGTCGCGGCGGCATGCTGAGTTCCATCGGGATTCGGGGACGTTCACGGTGCGGGACGTGGGGAGCCTGAACGGCACCTACGTGAACCGGGAACGGGTCGAGGCGGCCACGTTGAGCAATGGTGACGAGGTGCAGATCGGTAAGTTCCGGGTGGTGTTCATCGCCGGTCCTCGCCCGGAGGAGGAGGCCGGCCGGGGGTGAACGAGCCTGCGGCCTCCATGCCGTCCGGGGCGGCCCGGTCACACCCGCTGATGAGTATCGGTGAGGTGCTGGGTCAGCTGCGGGTGGAGTTTCCGGACGTCACGATTTCCAAGTTGCGGTTCCTTGAGGCCGAGGGCCTGGTGGAGCCGCAGCGGACGGCGGCGGGTTACCGGAAGTACAGCTGGGACGATGTGGCCCGGTTGCGTTTCGTGTTGACGGCGCAGCGGGATCAGTTTCTGCCGTTGCGGGTGATCCGTGAGCAGTTGGCGCAGTGGGACGGTGGTGACGAGACGCCGGGCCGGCAGCGGCCGACGTTGGTGGCGGTGGGTCCCGGTGGTGAGGTGCCGGGCCGGTCGGTGGAGGAGCCTGAGTCGCAGGTGCGGCTCGGGCGGGCCGATCTGGTGGCGCGTAGTGGGATCGCCGAGTCGACGTTGGGTGAGTTGGAGCGGCTGGGTGTGTTGGTGCCGGATCCGCCGGGGTGGTACGACGCGGATGCGTTGATCATCGCGCGGGCGGTGGCGGGTCTGGCGGCGTACGGGTTGGAGCCTCGGCATCTGCGGGGTTACCGGTCGTCGGCGGATCGTGAGGTGGGTTTGTTCGCGCAGTTGGTGGCGCCGTTGGCGCGGCAGTCGGATCCGGCGGCGCGGGCGCGGGCGGCGGAGACGGCACGTGAGTTGGTGGCGTTGTCGCAGCAGTTGCATGCGGCGTTGGTGCGGGTGGGGTTGCGGTCGACGTTGGGTCGGTGACCCGGTTCGGTGGTGTGCGCGGAAGGTTCTGCCCCGGGAAGCGTGTCGTAGGCTTGCCGGGGTAACCCCTTTTCTGGCGCGGTGCGGGTGCTGGTGCGGATGGGACGGCCGTGTCGAGGTCCGTGTACCGTGCAGGGACAGGCGCGGTGCGGGTGTAGGTGACAACGACACGGAGGCGGCGGTGCGCGAGCTGAGCGTGGTCGGGGTTCGGGTGGAGCTGCCCAGCAACCAGCCGATCGTCCTGCTCAGGGAAGTCGAGGGCGACCGCTATCTGCCGATCTGGATCGGTGCGGTCGAGGCCACGGCTATCGCTTATGAGCAGCAGGGGGTCAAACCGGCCCGGCCGTTGACGCATGATTTGTTGCGGGACGTGCTGGCGGCGTTGCAGGCGCCGTTGCGGGCGGTGGAGATCACCGAGTTGAAGGAGAACGTCTTCTACGCTGATCTGTTGCTGGGTGACGGGGTGCGGGTGTCGGCCCGGCCGAGTGATTCGATCGCGTTGGCGTTGCGGGTGGGTGCGCCTATTCGTTGTGCGGAGCAGGTCCTCAGTGAGGCGGGGATCGTGATTCCCGACGAGCAGGAGGACGAGGTGGAGAAGTTCCGGGAGTTCCTGGAGCAGGTGCGTCCGGAGGATTTCGCCGGTTGAGGCCGGGTCGTCGTGGTGGCGGCGTCGGTGTGTGGTGTGTCGTCGCGCGGCGTGTCGCGGCGGTTTCTCCGTGGTAACCCCTTGGTGCGGCGTTAGGGTTGCCGTGTCGAGGGGTGGGCGTCGGCGTAGTCGACGTGGTGCCGCACTGACGGGGAGGTTGTCGGGATGCACGAGCCACGGGAGCCTGAGCCAGGCGTGGAGCGGGGCGGGTCGGGCGCGGTGTCGTCGTCGCTGGAGGGCGACGGTGCGGTCGGGTACCGGGGTGTGACGGCCTGTTCGGCGGTGGGGATCAGTTACCGCCAGCTGGACTACTGGGCGCGGACGACGTTGGTGGTGCCGAGTGTCCGGGACGCGTCGGGTTCGGGTACGTCGCGGTTGTATTCGTTTCGGGACCTGGTGGTGTTGAAGGTCGTCAAGCGGTTGTTGGATGCCGGGGTGTCCCTGCAGAACATCCGGAAGGCGATCGAGGCGTTGCGGTCGCGTGGGGTGGAGGACCTGGCGGGGATCACGCTGATCTCGGACGGGACGACGGTGTACGAGTGCCGGTCTCCGGAGGAGGTGGTGGACCTGTTGCAGGGTGGCCAGGGGGTGTTCGGTATCGCGATCGGTGGGGCGTTCAAGGAGATCCAGGGGTCGTTGTCGCATCTGCCGGCGGAGCCGGCGGTGGCCGGGGGTGGGGAGTCCGTGTCGGCTGCGGGTGGTGTCGCGCAGGGGTCGTCGTCGGAGGTGGTGGGTGACGAGTTGGCGGCGCGTCGGGCGCGGCGGCGGGCGGGGTGATTCGTGGTGTCGTCGACGCCGCGGCCGGGGTTCCGGTCGCGGCGTTTTGTTGTGTGGGTGGTGGGGTGTCGTATCGATGTGGCTCGTGACCTGGGTGGTGGGGTGGGCGGGTGGGGTCCATGGTGGATGTTCCCGGGTGGAGTCGGGTTTGTTGACAGCGGTGGTTCGGCCGTGAATCCTGTCCAGGGCGATCACCAGAGAACATCGATCGGTCACGGTGAGTGACGGTTGGTGGTGGCGTCGGGTTGATGCGTGGAGCATGGTGCGGGGGTCGCATCCGTGGTCCCGCCGAGGACGGGAAACGAACCACAGTGCACATTGATCACTATGTCGGCGTGGGTGCCGTGCGGGCCGGTGGTGTCGTCGCCGGTCACGATGCCGGGTCGCGGTGTCCGGTCTCCGCTGTGTCGCCGCCGGGTGTCGCGGTCCACTCCGGTGGGGAGGTGGTGGCGGAGGCGACGGAGTTCCTGGAGGCGTTGCACGCCGAGCGGCAGCTGCCGGGGTTGGCGGCGCGGTTGGCGGAGGTGCGCGAGGAGATCGCGTTGACCGGTTCGTACCGGCACACCCGGGAGGAGTTGGTGTACGGGGCGCGGGTGGCGTGGCGGCAGTCGGCGCGGTGTGTGGGGCGGGTGCGGTGGGCGGGGTTGCGGGTGCGGGACCGTCGGCACGTGACGACGGCGGCGGGTATCGCCGGGGAGTTGTCGGCGCATCTGGCGGCGGGGGACAACGGGGGTCGGATCCAGTCGGTGATCACGGTTTTCGCGCCGGACCGGCCCGGGGTGGGTCCGCGGGCGCGGATCTGGAACGACCAGTTGGTCCGTTACTGCGGTCATCTGCGGGACGACGGTGTGGTGGTGGGTGATCCGGCGCAGGTGGCGATGGTGCGGGCGGCTCGCCGGTTGGGGTGGCGGCCGCCGCCGGTGCCGGGGCGGTTCGACCTGTTGCCGTGGGTGATCGAGACGGCGCACGAGTCGCCGTCGGTGTGGCAGGTGCCGCGGGAGTTGGTGCGGGAGGTGGTGTTGACCCATCCGGACCATCCGTGGTTCGCGGATCTGATGCTGCGTTGGCATGCGCTGCCGGTGATCAGTAACATGCGTCTGCGTATCGGCGGGGTCGACTACAGTTGCGCGCCGTTCAACGGTCACTATCTGGGTGATGAGATCGGGACCCGGAACATGGGTGACCGGCAGCGGTATGACCAGTTGCCGGTGGTGGCGGCGGGGTTGGGGTTGGACACGTCGCGGGAGGACACTCTGTGGCGGGAGCATGCGGCGTTGGTGTTGAACCAGGCGGTGTTGCACTCGTTCCGGGAGGCGGGGGTGCGGGTGTCCGATCCGCACACCGAGTCGGAGTTGTTCATGAAGTTCTGTGCGCAGGAGGAGCGGGCGGGTCGTCCGGTGCACGGTGACTGGTCGTGGCTCAACGGGAGTGTGGGGTGGGCGGCGTTGCACGCGGTGCACCACCGCTACTACGACACCCGGGTCCCGAATCCGAATCTTTGGCAGACTGACCGCGCCTACGACCCGGATGGTGTGGTGGAGATGACGTTGCGTGAGCGTCATGACGTGGCTCGCGCGCAGGAGGACTGAGGATGGACAACGCGGCGTTGCGCCAGAGTTGGAGCCAGTTCTCCGCTGCCGGCCCGGAGGCGGCGAAGTATTTCTATGCCACGTTGTTCGTGGTGGCGCCGGAGGCGCGGTCGATGTTCCCGACGAACATGCAGTATCAGGAGGACAAGCTCCTGGCGGCGTTGGGGCACATCATCACCAGTTTGGACGATCCGGGGGCGTTGTCGGCGTTCGCGCAGCGGTTGGGTGCCGACCATCGGCGGTTCCATGGTCAGGACCAGCGGGGTAATCCGGTGGTGTTGGCGGAGCGGCACTACATCTGGGTGGGTCAGGCGTTGCTGGCGACGTTGGAGCGGTTCCTGGGCCCGTACTTCACGCCGGCGTTGCGGGCGCAGTGGGCGGCGGCGTACGAGTTGGTGGCGAAGCTGATGCTCGATGGTGCGGCGGAGGCGGAACGGACGTCGCCGCCGCACTGGGAGGCGGAGGTGTTGACGGCGGAGCGGCGCCGCGCCGACATCATGGTGTTCACGGTGCGTCCGAACTACCTGTGCAGCTACCGGCCGGGGCAGTCGTTGCCGGTGCAGGTGCCGCAGTTGCGGACGTGGAGGTACCTGTCGCCGGCGAACGCGCCGCGTGCGGACGGGACGATCGAGTTCCATGTGCGGGCGGCGGGCCGGTTCTCCACGCATCTGGTGCGCCGGTTGCGGGCGGGTGACCGGTTGTTGTTGGGGCATCCGACGGGGACGGCGTTGTCGTCGTTCGACCGGTCGCCGCACCTGCCGTTGTTGTTGATCGCGGGGGGTACGGGGTTGGCGCCGTTGCGGGCGGTGGTGGAGGCGGTGCAGCAGGGTGCGGGGCGGCGCACGACGCTGGTGGTGGGTGGGCGTACCCCGGACGACCTGTATGACGAGGTGGCGGTGTCGCGGTTGGCGGCGTTGTCGCCGGCGGCGGGGTGGCCGCATGGGGGGACGGGGTGGTTGCGGTACGTGCCGACGGTGGAGACGGGTTGGGGTTGGCAGGGGGCGATCGGTCGGGCCGGTGACACGGCGGTGCGGTTGGGGCCGTGGGCGGACACGGAGATCCTGGTGTGTGGCAGTCCGGAGATGACCCGGGAGACGGTGGCGATCCTGGCGCGTTCGGGTGTGGATCCGGAGCAGGTCCTGACGGAAAGCTATGATCATTCCCTCTATCCGCCGCTCGCCGAGGCCGGTGCCGGTGCTCCGCGTGACTTCAGTGGGACGGGTGCCCGATGAGCGTGGACCACTCCGATCGGCTCGGCGCGGAGGAGGGTGAGATCGCCCGCCAGTTGTCGGTGTTGGAGGAGCGGCGGTTCCGGGGCAGTCACTGGTTGTCCGCTGATGAGGTCGCGGCGTTGGTCCGGTCGGCGGATGACCGGATCGGGTTGTTGACGGCGGAGTTGGAGCGGCAGCGGCGGGAGAACCAGGGGCTGCTGAGTCAGGTGGAGATGCTGCGGCACGGGACGTTGCCGAGTAACGCGCCGCAGGGCCCGGATCCGATGACTGTCGAGTTGGCGATGCGGGCGCAGGACGAGGCGAACCGGACGATCGGTGAGGCCAGCGCGGAGGGCGCGGAGATCATCGCGGATGCGCGGCGGCAGGCTGAGGAGATCGTCGCTGACGCGCACCGGCGGGCCGGTGAGGTGGGTGGGGCGGGGCCGCCGGCCGGTGGGGGTCCGTCGCCGGAGTTGGCGGGGAAGTTGCAGGCGTTGGAGGAGCGGCACGCGGCGGCGTTGGCGGCGGTTGCGGCGGCGCAGCAGCAGCTGAACCGGTGGCAGTCGTATCTGGCGGCGCAGTCGGAGCAGCTGCGGGCGGATGCGGCGGCGGCGGGTGGGGCGAGCGCCCAGCTGCGGGCGGTCCTGGGCGGCTGAGTGGACCCGCAGGGTCGCCGGGGTGCGGCGGCTGAGGCAGCATGGACGGGTGACGGAGACGATCGACGCGTTGGCGGGCCTGGTCGCCGCTGGTGGGGTCGTGGTGTTGAGTGGGGCCGGGTTGTCCACGGAGTCGGGTATTCCCGACTACCGGGGGCCGACGGGTGTGGCCCGCCGGCATCCGCCCATGACGTATCAGGCGTTCACCCGGGAGCCGGCGGCCCGGCGGCGGTACTGGGCGCGTAGTCACCTGGGGTGGCGGATGGTCGCGCGGGCGTCGCCGAACGACGGGCATCGGGCGGTGGCCCGGTTGCAGGCCGCCGGTCTGGTCGACGGGGTGATCACCCAGAACGTCGATGGTCTGCACACGGCGGCGGGTAGCACCGGGGTGGTGGATCTGCATGGCCGCCTGGACACGGTGGTGTGTCTGGGGTGTGGTGACCGCACGTCGCGGGAGGAGCTGGATCGGCGGTTGGTGGCGGCGAACCCGGGGTTCGACGCGACGGTCGCGGTGGTGAATCCGGATGGTGACGTGGAACTCGACGATGAGCGGGTGGCCGCGTTCCGGTTGGTCGACTGCACGCGTTGTGGTGCGGGGATGCTGAAACCGGACGTGGTGTTCTTCGGGGAGACGGTGCCCGCCGACCGGGTGTCGCGGTGTTTCGCGATGGTCGACGCGGCCCGGTCGTTGCTGGTGCTGGGGTCGTCGTTGACGGTGTGGTCGGGGCGGCGGTTCGTGTTGCGGGCGGCGAAACTGGGCACGGCGGTGGTGATCGCCAATCAGGGTGTCACCCGGGGTGACGGGTATGCGGCGCTGCGGGTGGATGCCCCGTTGGGGTGGGTGTTGCCGCAGGTGGTGCAGCGGGTGGTGGCGGGCGCGGACCGCGCTGCGGGTGACGGGGTCGGCGGGTCCGCCCCGGTGGTGGCGGTCACGCCCGTGGCGGGTTGATCTCCGCCCGGTGGGGTCGACCCGGGGGGTACGACATCCGCCGGTAACGGTGGCGCTGGTAGCGTTGACCATGCCGACACCACCCACGCGGGAGAGATCGCCCAGCAGTATCCGGGCGGCGCCGAAGGGGCAGATTCTCCCCGGAACCTCTCAGGCAGAAGGACCGCGACGGGCAGGCACTGTGGAGCGCCGTGCGGCGTGACTCAGGGGGAGGCCGATCCGTCGACCTCGCCCCGTGGAGTCTGGAGCGCACGCATGACCGCAGAACAGTTCGCCGACCGGCACATCGGTCCCGGCCCGGATGACGAGCGCCGCATGTTGGACGTCGTCGGGCACGGCTCGATCGACGAGCTGATGGACGCGGCGATTCCCGAGGTGATCCGGTGGCACGGCACCCTGGATCTGCCGGCGCCGGCCACGGAGCGGGAGGCGATCGCCGAGCTGCGCGCGTTGGCGTCCCGCAACACGGTCGCGGTGTCGATGATCGGCCTGGGTTACCACGGCACCCACACCCCGGCGGTGATCCGCCGCAACGTGTTGGAGAACCCGGCCTGGTACACGGCGTACACCCCGTACCAGCCGGAGATCAGTCAGGGCCGGTTGGAGGCGCTGCTGAACTTCCAGACGATGGTGACGGACCTGACGGGGTTGGCGACGGCGAACGCGTCGATGCTCGACGAGGCGACGGCGGCGGCGGAGGCGATGACGCTGGCGCGGCGGGCGTCGAAGAGCCGCAGCACGGTGTACGTGGTGGACGCGGACGCGTTGCCGCAGACCGTGGCGGTGCTCGCGGGTCGGGCCGAGCCGCTCGGTATCGAGGTGCGGGTGGTGGACCTGGCCGTGGAGGAGTTGCCGGCGGAGTTCTTCGGTCTGCACCTGCAGTACCCGGGGGCGTCGGGTGCGGTGCGTGACCATGCGCCGCTGGTCGATGCGGCGCACGCGGTGGGGGCGTTGGTGACGGTGGCGGCGGACCTGTTGGCGTTGACGGTGCTGCGGGCGCCGGGGCGCATCGGGGTGGACATCGCGGCGGGCACCACGCAGCGGTTCGGGGTGCCGATGGGTTTCGGTGGGCCGCACGCCGGTTACCTGGCGGTGCGGGCCGGGTTGGAGCGGATGCTGCCGGGTCGGCTGGTCGGGGTGTCCCGGGACGCGGCCGGTGAGCCGGCGTACCGGTTGGCGTTGCAGACGCGGGAGCAGCACATCCGGCGGGAGAAGGCGACCAGCAACATCTGCACCGCGCAGGTGTTGCTGGCGGTGATGGCCGGCATGTACGCCGTGTACCACGGGCCGGACGGGTTGCGGCGGATCGCCGACCGGACCCGGGGGATGGCGTTGCGGTTGGCGGCGGGGTTGCGCGCCGGTGGCGTCGAGGTCGTCGACGGGGTGTTCTTCGACACGGTAACGGCGGTGGTGCCGGGTGGGGCGGCGCGGGTGGTGGCGGCGGCGCGGGAGCGGGGGGTGAACCTGCGGCTGGTCGACGCCGACCGGGTGGGGGTGTCGTGTGACGAGACGACCACCGGGGCGCACCTGGCGGTGGTGTGGGAGGCGTTCGGGGTGGATCCGGTCGTCGGTGACGTGGAGGTGGCGTTGCCGGCGGGGTTGGCGCGGGACACCGACTTCCTGTCCCATCCGGTGTTCCGCAGTCACCATTCGGAGACGGCGATGCTGCGGTACCTGCGCCGGTTGGCGGACTTCGACTACGCCCTGGACCGGGGCATGATCCCGTTGGGGTCGTGCACGATGAAGCTGAACGCGACCACCGAGATGGAGCCGGTGACGTGGCCGGAGTTCGCGCATCTGCACCCGTTCGCCCCGGATGAGCAGACCGCCGGTTACCGGGAGCTGATCGGGCAGTTGGAGGGGTGGCTGGCGGAGGTCACCGGGTACGACGCGGTCAGTGTGCAGCCCAACGCCGGGTCGCAGGGGGAGTTGGCGGGGTTGTTGGCGATCCGCGCCTACCACCGGGACCGGGGTGACACCCACCGGGACGTGTGTCTGATCCCGTCGTCGGCGCACGGCACGAACGCCGCGTCGGCGGTGATGGCCGGGATGCGGGTGGTGGTGGTCGCCTGTGACGCCGATGGCAACGTCGACCTGGTCGACCTCGACGCGAAGATCGACAAGCATCGGGACGCTCTCGCGGCGATCATGGTGACGTACCCGTCGACGCACGGGGTGTACGAGACGGGCATCGCGTCGTTGTGCGCGAAGGTCCACGACGCCGGTGGTCAGGTGTACGTCGACGGGGCGAACCTCAACGCGTTGGTCGGGTTCGCCAAGCCGGGCCGGTTCGGGGCGGACGTGTCGCACCTGAACCTGCACAAGACGTTCTGCATTCCGCACGGTGGGGGTGGGCCGGGGGTGGGTCCGGTGGCGGTGCGGTCGCACCTGGCGGCGTACCTGCCGGGGGACCCGTCGGGTGCCCGGGTGCAGGGGGCGCCGGCGATCTCGGCGGCCCGGTACGGGTCGGCGGGGATCCTGCCGATCCCGTGGGCGTACCTGCGGATGATGGGCGCGGCGGGGCTGGCCCGGGCGACGGGGGTGGCGGTGCTGGCGGCGAACTACGTGGCGGTGCGGCTGCGGGAGCACTTCCCGGTGCTGTACGCCGGCAACAAGGGCCTGGTGGCGCACGAGTGCATCCTGGACCTGCGTCCGCTGTCGAAGGCGACCGGGGTCAGTGTCGACGACGTCGCGAAGCGGCTGATCGACTACGGGTTCCACGCGCCGACGATGTCGTTCCCGGTGGCGGGGACGCTGATGGTGGAGCCGACCGAGAGTGAGGACCTGGCCGAGTTGGACCGGTTCTGCGACGCGATGATCGCGATCCGGGCGGAGATCGACCAGGTGGCGTCGGGACAGTGGCCGGCCGGGGACAATCCGCTGGCCAACGCTCCGCACACCGCGGCGATGGTGTCGGCCGACGAGTGGCCGCATCCGTATCCGCGGTCGGTGGGGGCGTACCCGGGTGGGGTGGACCGGGCGGGGAAGTACTGGCCGCCGGTGCGGCGGGTCGACGGCGCGTACGGCGACCGGAACCTGATGTGTTCGTGCCCGGCGCCGGAGGCGTTCGAGGGTTGAGGCGCGGTGCCGGGGCGGCGGACGTGCCGCCCCGGTGCGGCGACCGGGGAGGGCGGCCCCTGTCGGGGGGCCAGCCTGCGATGATGTGGCTGGTGACGCCGACGGACCGTGATCGGTCAGGCGACGAGGGCGTGCCGGGCCGGCCCGCGGTGCGGGGCGATGGTGCTGCCGTCGGGAAGGAGTTCACCGGTGTCCTCGAAGACGATGACACCGTTGCAGAGCAGGCTCCAGCCCTGCTCAGGGAAGCAGGCGATGACCCGGGCGGCGTCCCGGTCGGTCGCTTCGGCGGAAGGGCAGGTGATCTGGTGCTGACACATCGGGTTCTCCGGACTGTGGGGGCACTGTGTCATGGTTCACATGACCAGTGACGCACAGTACCAAGGGACAGCGCACCGGATCGAGCAGCCTTCGGTCATGTTGCCCCGAAATCCGCTGAACGGATGAGCAGGAATGGGCCACCTGGCGTGGAAACGCTCCCAACGGTGCCGGTCGACGTACCGGGGGTGCCGGCGCGGTGCCGCAGCGTGCTCGTCGAACGTGACCGCTTCGAGTGGCGGATCACCGACGGTGGTGACCCGGCCGCGCAGATCGCCGGTTTCCTCGCCGCGCACGGCCTGCCGGTCGACGACCTGACCCGCCCGGCGACCCACCGCACCGACGGCCCCTGCGGCGCCGCCCTGTTCGTCTCCGCCGCCGCCGGCGCCCGGATGGTCGGCGCACCCACCGGCGCGGCCAGCCCGGCACCGGACCTGCCCGACGTCGCCGTCGTCGTCTACGACCACGGCACCCGCCGCCCGCCCCCGACCGGGCCGGTGCCGGGGCACCTGCGGGTCGGCCCCTGGCGGGACAGCTGGACCCCCGGGCAGCACGCCGACGCGGTGCGCACCGTCCGGGCCGCCATCGGCCGCGGCGACGTCTACCAGGTCAACGTCGTCGGCCACGCCGCCGCCACCTACACCGGTGACCCGCGGCCCGCGCTGGCCCGCCTCGCCGGCCTGCCCGGCGCCCGCTACGGCGGCACCCTGCACGGCGACCGTTGGACGATCGGCTGTGCCTCACCGGAGACCCTCGTCGCCGTGCACGCCGGCCGGGTCGTCACCCGCCCGATCAAGGGCACCCGCCCGGCCACCGCCGCCGGCCGCCGCGAGCTGCTCGCCTCCGCCAAGGAACGCGCCGAACACGTCATGATCGTCGACCTGGAACGCAACGACCTGGCCCGGATCGCCCGCACCGGTTCGGTGACCGTCGACGACCTGTTCACCGTGCGCCGCTGGTGCGACCTGTGGCAGGCCGAGTCGACCGTGTCCGCGGCCCTCGCCGACGGGATCGGCCTGGCTGACCTGCTGCGCGCCACCTGCCCCGGCGGGTCGGTCACCGGCGCCCCGAAACACGCCGCGCTGGCGTTGGTCGCCGCCGTCGAACCCGTCGGCCGGGGCGCCGGCATGGGCGGGTTCGGCTGGATCGGCCCCGACCACCTCGACCTGGGCCTGACCATCCGCACCGCCGCCGCCGACACCGACCGGTTGCACCTGTGGGCCGGCGGCGGCATCACCTGGGACAGTGACCCCGACGCCGAGGTCGCCGAGGCCGCCGCCAAGGCCGCCCCGGTGCGTGCCCTGCTCGCCGCCGACTGACCACCGCACCGGCCGCTATGGTGGCCGCATGCACGTCGAGTACAGCGGCACCGGCGACCCCGCCCGCAGCCTCGCCCTGCTCTGGCGCACCCGCGAACGCACCAGCCGCAGCGGCGACCTGGGCGTCGACCGGATCGTCCGGGCCGCCATCGACGTCGCCGACACCGACGGACTCGCCGCGCTGTCCATGCGTCGGGTCGCCGAACGTCTCGGCGTGGGCACCATGTCCCTCTACACCCACGTGCCGGGCAAGGGTGAACTGCTCGACCTCATGCTCGACACCGTGCACGGCGAGACCCCCCGACCGGCGGACGTCCCGGGCGGCTGGCGGGACCGCCTGGAACGCGTCGCCCGCGACAACTGGGCGCTGTACCTGCGCCACCCCTGGCTGTTGCAGGTCGCCACCACCCGCCCACCCCTGGGTCCGCAGGTCACCGCACGCTACGACCACGAACTACGTGCCGTCGAGGGTATCGGCCTGACCGACCTGGAGATGGACGCCGTGATCACCCTCGTCGACTCCTACGTCCACGGCGCGGTACGCGGCGCGGTGGAAGCCGCCCAGGCCACCGCCCGCACCGGCCTCACCGACGAACAGTGGTGGCACGCCCACGCCCCCTACCTGGAAAAGGTGATGGACCCGGCCCGTTTCCCCACCGCCGCCCGGGTCGGCGCCGCCGCCGGGCAGGAGTACCAGGCCGCCACCGACCCGACCCGTGCCTTCGACTTCGGACTGGCCCGCATCCTCGACGGTATCGCCGCCCTGGTGGCCGACCGGTGCGCCGGTCCACCGCCGCCGGTGACCCCCCGATAGCCTTCCGGGCATGACCGTACGCCCGATCAGGATCATCGGTGACCCCGTTCTGCGCACCGCCTGCACCCCGGTGACCCGCTTCGACACCGCCCTGCAGCAGCTCGTCGACGACCTGATGGACACCCTCACCGGCGAACCGGGCCGGGCCGGTGTCGCCGCCCCGCAGATCGGCGTCGACGCCCAGGTGTTCGTCTACGACGCCGACGGCCACCGCGGCCACCTGATCAACCCCACCATCGAGTTGTCCGACGAGACCCAGGACGACGACGAGGGGTGCCTGTCCATTCCCGGGCTGTACTTCCCGACCCGCCGGGCCCTGCACGCCACCGTGCACGGCGTGGACCGGCACGGCGACCCGCTGACCATCTCCGGCAGCGGGTTCCTCGCCCGCGCCCTGCAACACGAGACCGACCACCTCGCCGGTCGGCTCTACGTCGACACCCTGCGCGGTGACATCCGCCGCAAGGCGCTGCGGGAGATCCGCGCCGGCCGGTTCGACTCACCGAGCCGCCACCGCTGACCGGCCGGCTCAACCCGCCCCGCTGGTCAGCGTGTACTCACCGAACCGTGCCACCGTGGTGAAACCGAGCCGCCCGTAGAGGCGCACCGCCGTGGTGTTGTCGGCCCGCACGTTCAACGTCACGTGATCGACGCTGTCGCGTAGCCGGGCGCACAGCGCGGCGACGACCGCCTGGGCCAACCCCCGACCCCGCGCCTGCGGGCGAGTGGTCACGTTGCCCACCGCGGCCACCCGGTAGGTCGGCGACCACACGTGCACCCCGGCCACCGCGACCAGCTCACCACCCGCACGTACCCCCAGGTAGTGGCCGGTGTCGAGCATCCGCGGGTCGAACCAGTTACCGGGGTACGCGTCGGCGTACAGGGCCCGCAGCGCCGGCAGGTCCGCCCCGGTCAGCACCTCACCCGAGGCGGCGACCCCGGCCAGCCGACCCGGGTCGGTCAACGCCATCCGCAGGTGCGCCCCCGCCGGGGTGATCACGTACCGGCCCGCGAGGACCTGTTCCAGCCCGGGGGACAGGTGCGCGTACAGCCGGGCGGGCAGCACCGGGGCCAGTTCGTCGAGCAGCGCCGCCGCCGCCGGCCGGTCCTCTTCGGCGGCGAACAGCAGCAGCACCGGCTGTGCCGCCCCGTGGTAGAGCAACGCCACCTGCTCACCCCGACGGAACCACGACGTGTAGGGCCAGAAGAAGTCGTCCAGGTCACCCAACTGGTAGGCGTGCAGCACCGGATCGCGCCGCAGCAGCCCGGCCAGCACGGCACGGTCGTGTTCGGCGCGGACCGGCACCGCTCAGCAACGACCTGCGGGAAGGTTCTCGTCGGCCCAGCGGGCCAGCTCGTCCAGCGCCGGCAGCAGGGCGGCGCCCCGGCCGGTCAGCTGGTAGCTGACCCCCAGCGGGGGCCCTCCCGCACGGTGCGGCTGACCAGGTCGACCCGGGCCAGCTCACCGAGGCGGTCCGACAGCACCGACTCGCTGATCCCCGGCAGTGCCCGGGCCAGCTCGGCGAAGCCCGCCGGCCCCTGGGCGAGGGTGCCCAGGATCATGCCGTTCCACCGTTTGCCCAGGAACGCGAACGCCCGGGACAGCCCCCCGGGACAGGCGCGGGGCCCGTCGTCGATCGGGGAGCACGTCGTCATAAGCCCAGCATACGTGGTCCGTAACTCACCCTAGCCACTTCGAAAAAACTAGCTGCTACTGTGGTCGCAGCAATCGCCGATCCGACCGGAGGACACCATGACCGACGTACTGCCCAACCACCTGATCACCCTCGACCCGCAGGCCCAGGCCCAACTGTTCACCGAAGCCCGCACCGCCAACACCTTCACCGACACCCCCGTCAGCGACGAACAACTCCACGCGATCTTCGACCTCGCCAAGTACCCACCCACCGCCATGAACGTCCAACCCCTGCGGGTGCTGTTCGTCCGCCCCGGCGAAGGCCGCGACCGCCTCCTCACCCACGTCGCCGAAGGCAACCGCACCAAAACCGCCACCGCCCCCGTCGTCGCCGTCCTCGCCGCCGACACCAACTTCCACGAACACCTCGACACCGTCTTCCCCATCCGCCCCGGCATGCGCGAACACTTCGCCGCCGACCCCACCGTCCGCGACGGCATGGCCCGCTTCAACGCCGGCCTCCAGGTCGGCTACTTCCTGCTCGCCATCCGCGCCGCCGGCCTCGCCGCCGGACCCATGGGCGGATTCGACGCCACCGGCGTCGACAACGAATTCTTCACCGACACCGGCTGGAAGTCCCTGCTCCTGGTCAACATCGGACACCCCGGCCCCGACGCCTGGCACCCCCGCCTGCCCCGCCTCGACTACGACACCGTCGTCCGACACGCCTGAACCACCCCAGACCCACCAGTGGCTGGCCCGCCGAGCACCCACCCGCTCAGCCGGCCAGCCACTGGTCGTAACCCAACCGCACCACCAACGCCACCACCACCACCAGCAACACCACCCGCACGAACCCCGCACCCCGCCGCAACGCCATCCGCGCCCCCACCGCCGCCCCCGCCACGTTGCACACCGCCATCGCCAACCCCAACCACCACCACACGTGCCCCGTCACCGCGAACACCACCAACGCCCCCAGATTCGTCCCCGCGTTGACCACCTTCGCCATCGCCGAACCACCCAGAAAATCCGCCCCCACCAACACCGTGAACGCCACCACCAGGAACGTCCCCGTCCCCGGCCCGATCAACCCGTCGTACAACGCGATACCCACCCCCGCCACCCCCACCGCCGCCACCACCCGCACCCGGGTCCGCCGCGCCGGCACCGCCACCGTCCCCAACCGCGGCCGCAACACCACGAACAACGCCACCCCCACCAACACCACCAACACCACCGGCCGGTACGCCCCCGCCGGCACCACCCCCGCCAACGCCGCACCCACCCCCGCACACCCCACCGCCAACACCGCCGCCGGACCCGCCACCGCCCAATCGACCCGCGTGCGCCGCGCGAACGTCACCGCCGCCGTCGACGTACCCGCGATCGCCGCCAACTTGTTCGTCCCCAACGCCGTCGCCACCGGCACCCCCGGCACCGCCACCAACAACGCCGGCAACAACAACAACCCACCCCCACCGACCACCGCATCCACCCACCCCGCCAGGGCAGCCGCAGCCAGCAGAGTCGTCAACGACACAGGATCCACGGCCGGCCATTCTCCCCACCCCACCCGGCCACCCGCCCGCTCAAGTGGCCCACCTCACCGCCCACGTCGCCGCCGCAGCCACACCCCCACCACACCCAACGCCACGAACACCAACACCGAACAACACAACAACTTGATCATTCGGTAACTGTGCCACGGACGTAGGGTGCACAGGTGCGCCTGGCGACCTTCAACCTGCTACACGGCCGCTCCCTGACCGACGGGCTCGTCGACCCCGCCCGGCTCACCGCCGCCGTCCACGCCCTCGACGCCGACATCCTCGCCCTCCAGGAAGTCGACCGCGACCAGTCCCGCAGCGGCCACCACGACCTCACCACCCTCGCCGCCCAGGCCCTCGACGCCCCGAACACCGCTTCGCCGCCGCCGTCGTCGGCACCCCCGGCGAACACTTCCGCCCCCTACGCCACGACGACGACGGCCACGGCGAACCCTGCTACGGCATCGGCCTGATCAGCCGCCACCGGGTCCGCAGCTGGCACGTCACCCGCCTCAACCCCGCACCCGTCCGCTCACCCATCTACGTCCCCGGCCCCGGCGGCGGCCTCATCCTCCTGCGCGACGAACCCCGCGTCGTCCTCGCCGCCGTCCTCGACACCCCCCACGGCCCCCTCACCGTCGCCGCCACCCACCTGTCCTTCGTCCCCGGCTGGAACGCCCACCAACTCCGCCGCGCCGTCCGCGCCCTACGCGCCCTACCCGCCCCCCGCATCCTCCTCGGCGACCTCAACCTCCCCGCCGGCCCCGCCCGCCTCCTCACCGGCTGGCAACCCCTGGCCCGCCGCCCCACCTACCCCGCCACCGCACCCCGCGTGCAACTCGACCACATCCTCGCCGACCCCCACGACCGGCACCTCCTACCCCCCGTCACCGCCACCGACAACCCACGCTCCACCATCTCCGACCACCGCCCCCTCGTCGTCGACCTCGGCTGACCCACCACCGGTCACCCCCGACCCGCAGCCCGCTGCGCCGCCCGCAACGCATTACGGAACAGCATCGCCACCGTCGTCGGACCCACCCCACCCACCCGAGGCGTGATCGCCCCCGCCACCCGCGCACACGCCTCGTCCACATCCGGCAACAACCGGCGACCCGCATACCGCACCCCACCACCCACCACCACCGCACCCGGACGCACATGCTCCGGCCGCACGATCCCCGGCACCCCACCGCCGCCACCAGAATCTCCGCCCGCCGCGTGTACCGCGGCCAGTCCGCCACCCCCGTGTGCACCACCGTCACCGCCGCATTCGCCGTCGGCCGCTTCTGCGCCAACAACATCGCCAACGGACGACCCAACGTCGCACCCCGACCCAGCACCACCACCTCCCGCCCCGCCACCGGCACCCCGTGGAACGCCAACAACGCCTCGATCCCCGCCGGCGTACACGGCAACGGCCCCGGCAACCCCAACGCCAACCGGCCCATGTTCACCGGATGCATCCCGTCCACGTCGGAATCCGGATCCAACACCTCCAACGCCCGGTCGTAATCCAGATGCCCCGGAACCGGATGCTGCACCAACACCGCATGCACCCCGGCATCGTCGTTGAGATCCCGCAACACCCGATGCAGATCCGCCTGCGTCGCCGACCCCGGCAACCGCACATGCGGCGACGCGAAACCCAACTCCGCCGCCTGCCGGGACTTGATCCGGATATACCCGACACTCGCGTCGTCGTCACCGACCAGCACCGTCGCCAACGACGGCACCACCCCGACCGCCCGCAACGCCGCCACCCCCTCGGCGACCTCGGCGAGAATCCGCTCCGCCACCGGCCCACCCGGCAACAACCGGGCCGTACCAGACGTGGGGGAGGGGCAAGAGGAAACAGACATGGCGCACCTCGACCACGAAGGCCCAGGCGGTCGACCTCCGCGACGAGCTCCCCGATGGTTGACCCATCCCCGTGCCGCCAGTCGCATCCACCCCCACCATGCCACACCCCACCGCCCACCGGGCCCCGCCACCCCACACGCGCCGGGCCCGGCCGCCACACGACGACCGGGCCCCACTGACCGACCTGCTACGAGACCGTGATCTGCGCGACCCCACCAGCCGGATTGCTGATGATGCCGACCATCGACCGACGACACGACCCGATGACCGGATCGTTCGCACACCCCGGGGCGCTGTAGTCCACCGCCACCACCTGGATCCGGTGATTGGCCACCGTCGGCGAGTAGTTGAACGGCGAACCCACCGGACAGCTGCTGCCACTCCACTGCGAACCCAACAGACCCAGATCCGTCCAGACACCCCCGGCGTCCATGTCGTTGATCCAGATGCGCAGCGGCCGCCGGTCGTTGTGACAGTTGTACGTCAACAACGTCCGCACCCCCGTCGCCCCCGAATCCGGCGGCGTGACCATCGCATCACCCGACCAGATCAGGTTGACCCCCCACGGCCGGCTGCCATACACCACATAGTCGTTACGGCTGCGATTGAACAACGCCTGACCACCCGCCGTGGTGATCACGTTCCACTCGTAGACCGCAGTGGCCGACCAGACCAGGTCGATGCCCCAGCTCTGCGCACCCCACCGCAGGTAACCCCCGCCCGGAACCCGCAACGCCACCTTCGTGGTGTTCGTGATCGGCGCGTTCGTCGGCAGACCCTCCCCGTACACCTCCCACCGCGAATTCGGCCAGTCGGTCCAGTTCAGATTGATGCCGTAGTCGCGCTCCGCGTACCGCAGCGCCTTGAGACCATTGCTCTGGTTACGCATCGGGCCGTACCCACCACTCCACGTCGGCAGGCCCTCCCAGTCGACGACCGCACTCGGCGGCGTCGCCAACACACCCGACCCCGCCGACACCGGGACCGCTGACACACCCGACCCCGCCGACACCGGGACCGCTGACACACCCGACCCGGCCGACGCCGGCACCGCACCGGTCAACCCGGCGAGGACCACCGCCACCAGCAGGCAGAGCACTCTGTGAACACGGGACATGTCTCCTCCGAATCAGGACACCAGCACGGACACCCCTAACGGCGTTCCACCCCGTGCCACCCCGTTCCGGCCCCCTCAGTACGCCGCACCCACCTCCTCCGGCGCCCCCCGCGCAATCGCCGCCAGCAACGCCACACTGCCCCGCAACGTCTCCACATCCGGCGACGACGTCGACAACCGCACCGCATCCGGCACCGGCACCCCCACCACCGCATAGTCGGCCGCCGGACTGATCACCACCCGCTGCCGGGCCGCAGCCGACACGAACGCCCCCGTCGACCACCCACCCGGCAACCGCCACCACACGTGGTACGACCGAGGATCAGCACGCACGTCGAACCCGGCCAGCACCTCCGCCACCACCGCCTGCCGCAACCGCGCGTCCTGCTGCTTGAGCCGCACGATCCGCTGCGCCGTACCATCAGCCAACACCGCCGTCGCACACGCCAACGCCACACCCGGCACCCCCCACGTACCGGAACGCACCGCCGCCGCGACCCGCCCGGCCAACCCCGCCGGACACACCAGCAACCCCAGATTGAGCCCCGCACCCACCCGCTTGGACAAACTGTCCACCAGGATCGTCTGCTCCGGAGCATGCGCGGCCAACGGCAACTCCTCGTCGTGCAGAAACGAATTGATCCGATCCTCGATCGCGACCAGACCCAACCGCGCGAGCCGCCCACCCAACTCGATGCGCCGCGCCGCCGACATCGTCACCCCCAACGGGTTGTGCAACGTGGGCTGAAGGTAGACCGCCGCGAGCGGCGCCCGACGATGCGCCTGCTCCAACGCCGACGCACTCAACCCCTCCCCATCCATACCGATCGGCACCAACGTCACACCGTGCCGCGCCGCGATCGTCTTCACCACCGGATACGTCAACTCCTCCACCCCGAGCCGCTGCCCCGGCGCCACCAACGCCACCATGGCCGCCGCGATCGCCTGCCGCCCACTACCGGTGAACAACAACCGCTCAGAGTCCACCACCCACCCCGGCCGGGACAGGAAGGACGCACCGACCCGCCGCGACTCCCGCGACCCGGTCACCGGCACCGGATGCATCGCCGCCTCCAGGCCCGCCGGTGCCAACACCCGCCCCAACGCCCGCGCCACCATCGACGACTGCCCCGGCAACACCGGAAAGTTGGCCTCCAGATCGACCAGGTCCGCGTCCCCCGACCGCACCGAGAAATCCACCACGAACGTGCCCCGACCCACCGCCCCGGCCACCAGACCCCGCCGCGCGAGCTCCTGATAGACCCGGGCCGCCGTCGACACCGCCATCCCGTGACGCCGGGCGAACTCCCGCTGGGGCAGCAGCCGCTGCCCCGGCCGCATCCGCCCGGACCGGATATCAGCCGCCACCGCATCGGCCACCAGCCGGAAATCGTCCCGCACCGTCACCCCTCACCTCCACCGAACCCTGCCCGCACCGCGCCCCCGCAACACCTCCGAGCAATCCGACCACAACCTCGGTGCAATCAACAGACACCCAGCCACGCAAAACCCCCCAATGTCGGATTCCCGGCCGCGAACGCAGTTGACGCCACCAACCAAACCGATGCGAGACTCACCTCAATCACCCCATTGACTCGGTTCATTGAGAGGTGTGACCCGTGAGGACACCCACCACATCCACCCACCCCACCGAACTGCTACGCCGCGCCACCGATGCCCTGTGGACCGACGGCGACCTCACCACCAGCCGCATCCACTTCGACGCCGCCTACCGCGCCGCAGAAGCCACCGGCGACCACCACACCCGCACCCTCGCCGTCACCGGCATGGGCGGCCTCTGGGTCCACGAACACCGCACCACCAGCGACGCCACCCTCCTGCTCCACCGCCTCCACCACGCCATCGCCACCACCGACCCCCACACCCCCCTCGGCATCCGACTACGCGCCCGACTCGCCGCCGAACAGGACTACCGCACCGCCACCCACAACGACACCCTCACCCTCGTCACCCAGGCCCGCGCCACCGGCGACCCCGTCGCCCTCACCGAAACCGCAAGCCTCGCCCACCACTGCCTCCTCGGCCCCGACCACACCCGACTACGCCACGAACTCAGCCAGGACGCCCTCACCGCCGCCCTCGCCACCGGCCGCCCCAGCGACCTCACGGTCGCCCTCCTCTGGCGCACCGTCGACCAGTTCCTCGACACCGACCCCCAAGCCGAACGCAGCCTCGCCGAACTCCACACCCACCTCACCCACCACAACCACCTCGCCGTGTCCTACGTCGCCCACGCCATCGACGTCATGCTCACCATCCGCGCCGGCAAACTCACCGAAGCCCGCGCCCGCGCCGCCACCTGCGCCCAACGCGGCACCACCGCCGGCGACGCCGACACCACCGGCTGGCACGGCGCCCACCTCACCACCATCGCCTGGTACCAAGGCCACCTCGCCGACCACCTCCCGATGCTGCGCGCACTGGCCGTCTCACCCACCCTCAGCACCGTCGACCACTCCTACCAGGCAGCACTCGCCGTCGCCTCCGCCCTCGCCGGACACCGCCGCGAAGCCACCGCCGCCCTCGCCCGCCTCCACGGCAACGACCTCACCACCCTGCCCCGCTCCAGCAGCTGGCTCGTCACCCTCCACGGCATCGTCGAAGCAGCCCACCTCCTCGACGACGGTCACCTCGCCACCGAGGCATACGACCTCCTCACCCCCTACGCCGACCGACCCATGCTCGCCAGCCTCGCCATCACCTGCTTCGGCAGCACCCAACACACCCTCGGCACCGCCGCCCTCACCGCCGGGGAAACCGACCGCGCCATCACCCACCTCCACGCCGCAGTACACGACAACCTCAGACTCGGCCACCTCCCCGCCGCCACCCTCTCCCGCGCCCGACTGGCCCAGGCCCTCGACCAACGCTCCGGCCAACACGACCGCCGAGAAGCCGAACGACAACGCCAACTCGCCCACACCGACGCCACCGAACTCGGCATGACCCTCCCCACCCCACCACCACGCCCACACACCCCCCACCGCCCCCACATCCGATGCCACCGCCACGGCCGACACTGGCAACTCACCCTCGGCCACCGCACCGCCACCATCGACGACTGCGTCGGCGCCCGATACCTCGCCATCCTCATCGCCAACCCCGGACACGACATCCCCGCCATCCAACTCGCCGGCGACGCAGCGGACACCACCACCGACCGCCAACCCGTCCTCGACGACACCGCCAAACGGGCCTACCGGCGACGACTACGCGACCTCGACACCACCATCGACGAAGCCGACAACGCCCACGACCCGCACCGCGCCGAACAGGCCCGCACCGAACGCCAGTGGCTCATCGACGAACTCGCCGCCCGCACCGGACTCCACGGTCGCGACCGCACCTTCACCGGCAACACCGAACGGGCCCGCATCGCCGTCGGCAAGGCCATCCGCCGCGCCCTGGACCGCATCACCACCAGCGACCCCGTACTCGGCGACCACCTACGCACCACGATCAGCACCGGCACCCGCTGCTCCTACCGCCCGAGCTGATCCGACACCAACCCCACCAACACCCGGTTCGTCCGGTTCGACCGCACCGCCGCCCGTTGCTGACCCGCCGTCACCTCGATGTACGTCTGCGACGACGCCAACGACGCGTGCCCCAACAACCGCATGATCTCCGCCGCCCCCGCCCCGTCCTCGGCCAACCGGGTGGCGAACGTGTGCCGCAACGCGTGCAACCGGGCCCCCGCCGGCACCCGGTCGGTGATCCCCGCCCGCCGGTAACAGGAATCCACCAGGTACTGCAACCCGCCCCGACGCAGCGGATCACCCTGCCGGTCAACCAACAACACCCCGTCCGGGCGTACGCTGCGCGCCCCGAACCGCCGCCGCCGACTGTCCAGGTAGGCCGACACCACCTCGTCCAACTCCGGCTCCACCGGCACCACCCTCGGCCGGCCACCCTTACCGGCCACCGCCACCCGCCGCTCACCGGCCCGCCCCGACACCGACGACACCCGCAACGCCAGCAGCTCCGCCAGGCGCAGCCCCGCGCACAACGCCAACGCCAGCACCGCGACGTCCCGCTCCGGCCACGGATCACGCTGCCGCCCGTCCTCCCGCGACACCGACGCCAGCAGCAACTCCGGGGTGTCCTCACCGCGCAACGGCTTGGGCTGGGGGAGCGGGGTACGGGGACGCCCCACCGCCGGCATCGGGTTGCCCGCCACCACCTGCTCGGCCACCAGGAACGAGAAGAACCCGTTCCAGCTCGACCAGGCCCGGTGCACCGACGCCGCCGCCCGGGGTGCGGCGAACCGGGCGAACGCCGCCCGCATCACCCGGGGGGAGAGGGCGGAGATCATCAGGGCGTCCAGGGGCAGGGCAGGGGAGTGCTCCGCGCCGGCCAACGCCGCGACGCTGCGCAGGTCCCGCCGGTAGGCATCCTGGGTGTGCGGGGAGGGCTTACGGGTGGCCCGCGCGGTCAGGAACTCCTCGATGAGTCGTTCAACCGATTCGTGCCGAATGTCATGCATAAGGGATATTATGCAGCTTTCTCGGGTTCATGGCCACCGGGAAGGGGAGTGGCGCGCGGGACGCATGCCGTCGGGCGGATCCCGGCCACACGCTGCCGAAACCGGTCCGGCCCTCCGTGCCGGTCCGTGCGCCACCTGAGGTGGCCACGGGCTGCTCACCGGGCTCGTGATGCCGCTGCTCAGACGGCGGCCAGGAGCGGCTCGCCAGCCGGGGTCCGGGTTTCGTGCCCGCCAGGCCGGACGGCGGTCGACCCATGACGGCGACCGCACCGGCAGCCACGTCGCCACCCATGGTCACGCCGCAGGCGCGGACCATGGGAGGAGCGCCCCGATCCGGTCAACTTTACATAATGTGCATTATCGAATTCTTGGAGAGGGGTCGGCCCGGCAGGTCGACGACCGTTCGGCGTTCAGCCCGGTGGCCCGCAGCGCAGCGTCGGTCGGCCCGGCAGTGTGCGACGGGTGCGTCGCCGTGCGGTTCCGGAGAGGAACCAGGGAGATCGGCGGGCCGGGCGCGGTGTCCGTCTCGGCGTCGGGTCAGCGGGTCGCGCTGTTTCCCTTCTCGACCGCGACCAGGGATCCGCTCTCCATCGCCACCCACACCAGGCGGTCCTCGACCCACAGGCCGTGCGGTTCCCGCCCGGGCAACTGGTGGAGGGTCACGTCTGCGTCCGCGGTGATCCGGGCCAACTGGGCGGTGCCCCAGAGGGTGACCCAGCATCCGCCGTCGGTGTCGGCCGCGACGGCGTGGGGCCGACAGGCGGGGTCGGCGAAGCTGATCTTCTCTGTCGAGCCGGACGAGTCGACCCTGCCGACGCAGCCGCCGGCGATGTCCGCGTACCAGATCCCCGTGGCGCAGGCGGCGATGCCGACCGGTGCGGCCGGTGCCCGGCCGCCGGGTAGTTCGACGGTCCGTACCGCGCCGTCGTGCACGTAGGCGAGGGCGCCGGCAGCGTTGAGCGCGACCCACGGTCGTCCCGCGTCGTCGACGGTGAGCATCGCCGCCCGCGCGTCGGGAATCGGCAGGTCGAGCATGGTGATGTCCCCCGATGTGGTGACGATCCTGCCGATCTGGTTGAGCCCGGGTGCGGTGAACCAGACCTCCCCGTCCGGTGCGGCGGCGATGCCGTAGGGCGCTGAGCCGGGTGCCAGGTCGATCACCGTGTGGTCGCCGTGGAGGTCTCGGCGGCTGAGCCGGTCGTCGGTGCTGGTGCACCAGAGCGCGCCGTCGGGGGCGACGGTCAGCTGCATCGGATGGCCGTGGCTGTGTGGGAGGCGTTCGTGGCGCACCGCGGAGGTGGCCCCACCGCCGGTGGCGGTGTCCGCGGGATCGAATCGCGCGAGTCCCGGCGGGGTCACCAGTGTCATCCACAGGTTCCCGGTGGTGTCCCCGGTCACGGCATACGGGGCCCAGCCCGGTGGCAGGGCCACCTCGCGGTGCGGCGCTGTCTCAAGTGGTGACATCAGCTCTCCTTAAATGCTACGGATGTAGCATTAGCTGCCTGCGTCGGGTGCGCAAGTCCCTTTCCGTGCCCCTGGGCGAGCACCCGGGCCGGCTACAGGCCGCCGGCGACGCGCAGCACGGTGCCCGTGGTGTAGGTGGCGTCGGGGCCGAGCAGCCAGGCGACGGCGCCGGCGACCTCGTCGGGCTCGCCGGCGCGGCCCAGTGGGATGCGCCCGGCGGCGGTGTCGGGTCGGTCGGGTACGCCGGAGTCGGCGTGGATGTCGGTGCGGATGATGCCGGGGGCGACGGCGTTGACCCGGATGCCGCGGGGGGCGAGTTCCTTGGCCAGACCGATGGTGAGGGTGTCGGTGGCGGCTTTGACGGCGGCGTAGTGGACGTACTCCCCCGGGCTGCCGAGGGTGGCGGCGGCGGAGGAGATGTTGACGATGGCTCCGCCGGAGGTGAGTCGGCGGGCGGCCTGTTGGGCGCAGAGGACGTAGCCGATGAGGTTGACGTCGACGACCCGGCGCAGGTCGTCGGGGCGCAGGTCGGTGAAGGGGCCGATGGGGCTGGTGACACCGGCGTTGTTGACCAGGGCGGTGAGGGGGCCGAGGTCGGCGGCGGCGGTGAAGAGGCGGTCGATGTGGGTCGGGTCGGTGGTGTCGGCGGGGACGGCGACGGCGCGGCGGCCGAGGCGGTGGATGTCGGCGGTGACGGTGGCCGCGGCGGCGTGGTCGCGGCGGTAGCCGATGACGAGGTGGTGGCCTTCGGTGGCGAGTCGGCGGGCGGTGGCGGCGCCGATGCCGCGGCTGCCGCCGGTGATGATGGTGACCGGAGTCAATGCGGTACTCCCCCTGTGGGCCTGGCGTGCGGTGGGCCGACGGTACCGCGGGTGGGCGGGGTGCACGGGTTGCGGTGCGGTGGTGGGTGGGTTGGTGGGTCGATCGCTTACGCTCACCGCGTTTCGGACGGACCGGTGGAGGTGTGTGGTGGGTGTGAGTGTCGGCGATCTGGTGGAGGATTTCGAGCTGCCGGATCAGACGGGTACGCCGCGGCGGTTGTCGGAGTTGTTGGCGTCGGGGCCGGTGGTGTTGTTCTTCTATCCGGCGGCGATGACCCGGGGGTGCACGGCGGAGAGTTGCCATTTCCGGGATCTGGCGGCGGAGTTCGCGGCGGTGGGTGCGCAGCGGGTGGGGATCAGTCGGGATCCGGTGGCGAAGCAGGCTGAGTTCTCCCGGTTGCACGGGTTCGACTATCCGTTGTTGTCGGATGTCGAGGGTGTGGTGGCGCAGGCCTTCGGGGTGCGGCGGCGGTTGCCGTTGGGGCCGTTGAGCACCCGGCGGATGACGTTCGTGATCGGGGTGGATCGGCGGGTGCTGGCGGTGGTGCACAGCGAGTTGGGGATGAACGAGCACGCCGACGAGGCGTTGCGGGTGCTGGGGGGTTGATCTTCCGGATGTCGCCGTCGACTGGTATCAAGGCAGGAATGACACACGTGTACGAAAGAGGGTTGTGATGGTGGGCCAGGGTTTGTCCGATGACGAGGTACGCGGCATCCGGGAGGCGTTGACGGCGGGGCGCAAGCCGAAGGTGGTGTTCACCGCGTCGGCGGGGCAGATCGCCGGTCAGGTGGGTCAGGTGGTGGAGCTGACCGATCCGGCGGTGTCCGACGAGTTCGTGGTGGTGCGGTTCGGGCGCGACGAGTTGCCCTTCTCCCCCGCCGATGTGGCGGTCGCGCCGCGGGGGGCGGGTCGTCGGGTGGTGGAGGCGAAGGCGGAGCCGGTGGTGGAGCAGGTGGAGTCGACGGCGAAGGCGGAGCCGGAGTTCGTGCTGGACACCCCCCGGGTGCCGGTGCAGCGGCGGGAGGAGTCGAGGGTGGAGTCGAAGCCGGAGCCGGTGGTGGAGAAGCCGGCGGCGCGTCGGCCGGCGAAGGTGGCGAAGCCGAAGGGTCCGGCGGGGTTGACGGTGACGTTGGCGTACGCCGACGGTGAGTGGACGGTGGCGGCGCAGCAGGGGGCGAAGGCGTTGGCGAAGCCGTACGTGGTCAAGCCGGCGGAGGCGTTGCGGATGGTGGCGCTGGTGGATGTGCCGGGGGTGCAGGAGGCGGTGGAGCAGATCCTGTCGGCGGAGCGGTCGGAGGCGGAGCAGCAGGCGGAGAAGTTGCGGGCGGAGTTGGCGGAGATCGAGGCGCGGTTGGCGGAGTTGCGCGAGGCCCGTTGAGGTTGGTTCGTGGTGGGCGGCCCGGCGGCTGTTGCGGCGGTCGGGGCGTCACCGCGGCGCGGGTGGGTGCGTGTGCCGGGGTGGTGTAGCGGCCGGTGTGGTGCGGTGGGGGCGTTGTGGGCGGTCGCGCGGTGGGTGCCGGAACCTGTGGGGGTCAGAAGTAGTCGCCGAGTTGGGCGGGGCCGGCGGCGGCGAGCAGGTCGAGGGGGGCGGGGTCGGTGCCGGTGGGGTGGTGCAGCAGGCCGGCCTGGGCGATGGTGCGGGCGGTGGCGGCGCCGGTGTAGAGCAGGGCGAAGCCGCGCACGGTGAGGTGCAGGTCGGCGGGGGTGGTGGTGCGGCGTAGGTCGGCGTCGCCGTTGGTGATCTCCAGGTGCCAGGTGCCGGTGTTCCAGTCGGCGAGGGGGTCGTCGAGGGTGAAGGTGGTGGTGCCGTGCAGGTGTGCCGGCCAGCCCCGGTCGCGGATGGCGCGGGTGACGTCGACGGGGCGGTGCATCCAGGTGTCCTGTTCGTGTTCGCGGGCCTTCTCCACGGGCAGGTGGGGGGTGAGGGGGTCGCCGGACAGCAGGGTGAGGCGCAGGGTGGGGGCGACGCTGTGCCAGCTGGCGAGGATGCCGACGAGTTCGCGGGCGGCGTCGGCGGTGGTGGCGGTGAGGTCTTCGATGGTGAGGGTGCCCTGGTCGCCGTAGCCGTCGCGGCGGTTCCAGCCGGCGTAGCCGACGAGGTGGCCGTGGTGTTCGACGAGGGTGAGGCCGTCGTAGGGCAGGGTGTTGGCGGTGGTGTGGCGGGCGCGGTGGTGTTCGTGCAGGGGGCCGGTGCGGGCGAGTAGGCCGCGGCGGTGTCGGGTGGTGTGGGTGTGTAGTTCGTCGACGGCGGTGAGGTCGGCGGGGGTGCCGGGGCGGACGGTGAGGTGTGGGCTGGGCTGGTGGCGGGTGAGCAGGGCGGTGGGTAGGTCGACGGTGCGTAGGGTGCCGGCGGTTTCCCAGCCGCAGGCCCGGTAGGGGGCGGCGACGGTGGGGAAGAGTGCGCTGATGGCGGCGCCCCGGTCGTGTGCGCCGCGCAGCAGGGTGGTGAGTAGGGCGCGGGCGACGCCCCGGCCGCGGGCTTCGGGGGTGACGGCGACGCTGGCGATGTCGGCGGCGGCGACGGTGTGGCCGTCCCACCACTGGTCGTGGTGCAGGTCGACGGCTTTGCCGATGAGGCGGCCGGTGTGGTCGAACGCGCCGTAGCGGGTGGTGCCGGGGGTGGTGGTGGGTGGTGGTGGGGGTTGCGGGTCGGAGCCGAAGGCGGTGCGGCCGAGGTGCCAGGCGGCGGTGGCGTCGTCGTCGGTGAGTTCCCGGACGTGGGGGGTGTGGTGCATGCGGGCGACGATAGCGGTGGGTGGGTGGGGTGGCGATCGGTTTGTGCCGGGGCGCGTTGCGGGGCCGGTGCGACCCCCTCGCCCCGGCCCCGCGTCCCCGCGCCCCTCGCGCGCTTTCAGTGTTGCGGGATGTTCTGTACCCCGATTCGCTTGCGGAACACCCAGTAGGTCCAACCTTGGTAGGCGAGGACGATCGGGGTGAAGATCACCGCCACCCAGGTCATGATTTTCAGGGTGTAGGGGGTGGAGGCGGCGTTGGTGGCGGTGAGGGTGCCGGTGGGGTCCAGGGTCGAGGGCATGACGTTGGGGAACAGGGCGGTGAAGAGGGTGGCCACGGCGAGGGCGATGGCCAGGGCGGTGCCGGTGAACGCCCAGCCTTCGCGGCGTACCCGGGCGGCGGCGAGTGCGCCGAGCAGGGCGAGGGCGGCGGCGGCGGCGAGCACGACGGCGGCCGGGTTGGAGCGGATGGTGAGGGTCCAGGTGAGGAAGGCGACGGCGACGACGGCGGTGCCGGCGCCGAGTCGGACGGCGAGGGTGCCGGCGCGGTGGCGGATGTCGCCGGTGGTCTTGAGGGCGAGGAAGACGGCGCCGTGGGTGAGGAACAGGCCGAGGGTGGTCAGGCCGCCGAGCAGGGCGTAGGGGTGCAGCAGGTCGATCAGGCCGCCGACGTATTCGTGGTCGGCGTCGAGGGGTACGCCGCGGAAGATGTTGGCGAAGGCGACGCCCCAGAGTAGGGCGGGGATGGCGGAGCCCCAGAAGATGGCGTGGTCCCAGCGGCGTTTCCAGGAGGCTTCGGGGCGTTTGTGGCGGTATTCGAAGGCGACGCCGCGGGCGATGAGGGCGAGCAGGATGAGTAGCAGGGGCAGGTAGAAGCCGGAGAAGAGGGTGGCGTACCACTCGGGGAAGGCGGCGAACATGGCGCCGCCGGCGGTGATGAGCCAGACCTCGTTGCCGTCCCAGACGGGGCCGATGGTGTTGATGAGGACGCGGCGTTGCCGGTCGTCGCGGCCGAGGATGGGCAGGAGCATGCCGACGCCGAAGTCGAAGCCTTCGAGGATGAAGTAGCCGGTGAAGAGCACGGCGACGAGGAGAAACCAGATGGTGGTGAGTTCCACGGTGGGGCTCCGGGTCAGTAGGCGAAGGCGAGCGGGCGCTCGGTGTCGTCGGGGGTGGGGGTGACGTCGGGTACGCCGGCGCGGGCGTAGCGGATGAGGAGTTTGAATTCGATGACGGCGAGGACGGCGTAGATGAGGGTGAAGGCGGTGAAGGAGGTGAGGACTTCGGTGAGGGAGACGCTGCGGGAGACGCCGTCGCGGGTGAGCATTTCGCCGAAGACGATCCAGGGTTGGCGGCCCATCTCGGTGAAGATCCAGCCGAAGGAGTTCGCGAGTAGCGGCAGGGCGGGCATGATCAGGCCGGCGCGCAGCAGCCAGCGGTTGGTGGGGGTGCGGCCTTTGCGTTGGGTCCAGAGGATGAGCAGGGCGATGGCGGCGGCGGCGAGTCCGAAGCCGATCATGAAGCGGAAGCTCCAGTAGGTGACCGGGATGATCGGGGTGTAGCTGCCGGGGCCGTACTGGCTGGCGTACTGGGCCTGGAGGTCGTTGATGCCGTGGACGGTGCCGTTGGGGTCGCCGGTGCCGAGGTAGGACAGCAGGTAGGGGATCTTGAGGGCGAAGACCTCGCGGCTGCCGTCGAGGCTGCCGATGGTGAGTACGGAGAACGAGGCGGGGCTCTCGGTGGTGTAGAGGCCCTCGGCGGCGGCCATCTTCATCGGCTGCACCTGGGTCATGATCTTGCCTTGGATGTCGCCGGTGAGCAGGACCAGGGTGGAGGAGATCAGGACGACCCAGGCGCCGAAGCGGGTGGCGTACCGGTAGGCGTCGGTGTCGGGGCTGGTGCGGTGGCGCATGAGGTGCCAGAGGCCGACGGTGGTGACGAGGGAGCCGGCGACGAGGAAGGCGCCGGCGAGGGTGTGCGGGAAGGTGATCAGGGCGACCTTGTTGGTGAGGACGGCGACGAAGTCGGTGAGTTCGGCGCGTCCGGTGTCGGGGTTGAAGCGGTAGCCGACGGGGTTCTGCATGAACGAGTTGGCGGCGAGGATGAAGTAGGCGGACAGGTTGGTGCCGATGGCGGCGGCCCAGATGCTGGCCAGGTGCAGGCGTTTGGGGAGCCGGTCCCAGCCGAAGATCCACAGGCCGATGAAGGTGGATTCGAGGAAGAAGGCGACGAGGGCTTCGATGGCCAGGGGTGCGCCGAAGATGTCGCCGACGAAGCGGGAGTAGTCGGACCAGTTCATGCCGAACTGGAATTCCTGCACGATGCCGGTGACGACGCCCATGGCGAAGTTGATCAGGAAGAGTTTGCCGTAGAACTTGGTGAGTTTGAGGTATTTCTCGTCGCCGGTGCGGTGCCAGCGGGTCTGGAGGATGGCGACCAGGACGGACAGTCCGATGGTCAGTGGTACGAAGAGAAAGTGGTAGACGGTGGTGACACCGAACTGCCAGCGGGCGACGTCCAACGCGTCCACCGAGATCCCCCTGCCGTTAATACTACGAGACGTAGTAAATACTACTGCGTGTCGTAGCTCGGGTGGCAGGGCCGGGGGTCCCGATCCGGCCCGGGACCAATGACCCTGATCACCACAGGCCGCACGACCCGGATCCGGCCCTCCCCCACACCCGTGCGACCATCGGCGACTGATGGACACCCCGCCCCCCGGCTGGCAGCCACCCCTGTTCTGGCGTGCCGCCCAACTGTTCGCCCGGCTGGTCGTCGCCCTGTTCGCCCGGCTGGAGGTCAGCGGGGACGTCCCCGCGCACCTGCGCCGGGGACCACTGATCCTGGCCGCCAACCACATCAGCCCCTTCGACCCCATCGTGCTGGGTGCCGCCTGCCGCGCCCGGGGCATGGCACCCCGCTTCATGGCCACCGGCGGGCTGTTCCGCACCCCGGGCCTCGGCGCGCTGATGCGCCACGCCGGGCACCTGCGCGTCGACCGGGGCACCACCGGCGTACGCCGGGCGCTCGACGACGCCGCCGCCGCGGTCACCGCCGGGTCGGTGGTGCTGGTCTACCCGGAGGGACGCATCGGCCTGGACCCCGGCATGTGGCCCGAACGCGGCAAGACCGGCACCGCCCGCCTCGCCATGGCCTGCGCCGCCCCGGTGGTGCCCGTCGCCCAGTGGGGGTCGCACGAGGTGCTGCCCTACCGGGCGCCCCGGGGGATGCTGCGGGCGCTGGCCCGGGCGCTGGTGCACCGCCCGGTCATCCGGGTCCGCTTCGGTGCGCCGCTGGACCTGCGGGACCTCTCCCCCACCGCACCCGGTGCGGCCCGCCGGGGCACCGACCGGATCATCGACGCCATCACCGACACCCTGGCCCCGCTGCGCGCCGACGAACCCGACCGGCCCCGGCACGTCGACCCGGGCCGCCCCGTCGACACCAGCCGGGTCCACCGCCGCCCCACCGTCAGCTGACCCGCCACCCACGGAACACGTTGCCGGTCGGCCACCCGGGGGTCGCCGCGGACGGGCATACTGCGTTGCGTGCTGATCCGTCCCGGTTTCCTGGACGCCCCCGCCCCGCTGGCCTTCGCCCACCGTGGGGGTGCCGCCGACGGAGACGAGAACACCGTCGCCGCGTTCACCCGGGCCGTCGACCTGGGCTACCGGTACGTGGAGACCGACGTGCACGCCACCGCCGACGGGGTGTGCGTGGTCTTCCACGACGCCACCCTGCACCGGGTCACCGGGCAGCGGGGACGCATCGCCGACCTGCGCTGGGCCGACCTGGCGTCGGTGCGGGTCGGCGGTGCGACGGTCGTACCCCGGCTCGACGAGGTGCTGGCCGGGTGGCCGCAGGTCCGGTTCAACATCGACGTCAAGGCCGACGGTGGGGTCGCCCCGGCGGTGGCGGCGGTGACCCGGGCCGGCGCGGCCGACCGGGTGCTGCTGGCGTCGTTCAGTGACGCCCGGCTGGCCCGGTTGCGGGCGGCCACCGCAGGGCGGGTCGCCACCGGGCTGGGCATGCGGGGGGTGGCCCGGCTGTGGTGGGCGTCGCGGCACGGCCGGCCGGTGCGGCTGCCGGAGTCGGTGGTGGCGGTGCAGGTGCCGCCCCGCTACGGCGGGGTGCCGGTGGTCGACCGCCGGTTCCTGGCCTACTGCCACCGGTCGGGGTTGCAGGTGCACGTCTGGACGATCGACGAACCTGCCCAGATGCACGACTTACTGGATCGTGGTGTGGATGGCATCATGACCGATCACGTCGGCGTGCTGCGCGACGTCTACCGCAGCCGCGGCCACTGGGCCGCCTGAGCCCCGAGGACCATGATGGCCGACCCGGTCACCACCCCCACCGCCGTCGACGCCCCGGCGGGTCTGCGCCGGGAACGGCGTGGCTGGTACCTGTACGACTGGGCCAACTCGGCCTTCCAGACGACCGTCATCACGGTCTTCCTCGGCCCGTTCCTCACCACCGTCACCGAGTTGGCGGCCGGCTGCGAACTCGGCGCGGACAGCTGCGACGGGTACGTGCACCCGTTGGGCATCCGGATCGCCGCCGGCTCGTACTACCCGTACCTGATCTCGTTGTCGGTGTTCCTGACCGTGTTCGTGCTGCCCGTGGTGGGGGCGATCGCCGACCGGACCCTGCACAAGAAGCGGCTGCTGGCCGGGGCGGCGTTCACCGGGGCCGGGGCGACCGTCGCGATGGCGTTGGTCACCGGCGAGCGGTACCTGCTCGGTGGGGTGTTGTTCCTGGTCGCCAACATCGCCTTCGGGGCGGCGGTGGTGGTGTACAACTCGTTCCTGCCGCAGCTCGCCGGCCCCGACGAACGTGACGCCGTGTCCAGTCGCGGCTGGGCGATCGGTTACCTCGGTGGTGGTGTGCTGCTGGCGTTGAACCTGGTGGCGGTCACGCTGCTCAGCGAGGACGACAACCCGCAGCGCACCCTGGACCTGGCGCGCTGGTCGATCGTGTCGGCCGGGGTGTGGTGGGCGGTGTTCACCCTGGTGCCGTTGCGGTGGCTGCGCGACCATCCCACCGTCGAGGCGGTACGCGGTGCGGGCCGCAACGTCGTCACCGACGGGTTCCGGCAGCTGGGGCGGACCTTGCGGGAGGTCAAGGCGTACCCGTTGACGTTGTACTTCCTGCTGGCGTTCCTGGTCTACAACGACGGCATCCAGACGGTGATCACCCTGGCCAGCCAGTACGGCACCGAGGAGCTGCGGCTGGGGCAGAGCACCCTGATCGTGACGATCCTGCTGGTGCAGTTCCTCGCCTTCGGTGGGGCGTTGGCGTTGGGGGCGTTGGCCCGGCGCATCGGCGCGTGGAAGACGGTGCTGCTGTCGCTGGTGCTGTGGACCGGGGTGATCATCGGGGCGTTCCGGTTGCCCGCCGAGGCGCCGCTGCCGTTCATGATCCTCGGTGGGGCGATCGGTCTGGTCCTCGGCGGCAGCCAGGCGTTGAGCCGGTCGCTGTTCAGCCAGCTCATCCCCGCCGGCAAGGAGGGCGAGTACTACGGGTTCTACGAGATCAGCGACAAGGGCACCAGTTGGCTCGGCCCACTGGCGTTCGGGTTGGTCTTCCAGCTCACCTCCTCCTACCGGGTGGGTCTGGTGTCGTTGCTGATCTTCTTCGTGGTCGGGTTCGCGTTGTTGGCGGCGGTGCCGATGCGCCGGGCCATCATCGCCGCCGGCAACACCCCGCCCCGGGTGCTCTGACCATCGGCCCGATCCACCCGTGCCGATGGGCTAGGCTGCCCCGACGTGACCGACGACGCCGCTGCCACCCCTACCTGCCTGGCCCGCCCGCTTCCCGGCCCGGATGACGGCGGGGCCGGCTGCGCCGCCGCGCGGGGCGTCGACGGCCGCCCGTTGCACGCCGCCGCGTTGAAGTTCTTCTGGGGTCCGATGGACTGCGGCAAGTCGACGATGGCGTTGCAGATGAACTACAACCACGCCCGGCAGGGGCGGCGGGGGCTGGTCACCACCCGCATCGACAGGTCGTTGGGCCCGCAGGTGACCACCCGCATCGGGTTGGCCCACACGGCGGTGGAGGTGACCGACGAGTTGGACCTGCGGGCCCTGGTCCGCGACACCTGGGCCGAGGGGGTCCGCATCGACTACCTGATCTGCGACGAGGCGTCGTTCTACGACGTGGCGCACGTCGAGCAGATGGCCGAGCTGGTCGACGGCTACGACGTCGACGTGTACGCCTTCGGCCTGGCCACCGACTTCCGGTCCTGCCTGTTCCCGGCCGCCCGGCGGTTGTTCGAACTCGCCGACGAGGTGGCCCGCATCCAGGTGGAGGTGCTGTGCTGGTGCGGCCGGGAGGGCCTGCTCAACGCCCGGGTCGTCGCCGGCCGGGTGGTCCGTGAGGGGGCGCAGGTCGTCATCGGGGACACCGTCGACACCGCCGACGTGCGCTACCAGGTGCTGTGCCGTCGGCACTACCGCTCCGGCGATCTCGGCCCCCGGGCCTGAGCGGACGGGTTCAGTACGGGTCCCCGCAGACCCGCCACCTGCCGTCCTCCTTCACCACCGGCAGTTGACGCTGCTCGGCGGCCCCACCGTCGCGGGTGACCCGCACCGCCACCTCACCGGCGGGCCGACCCCCCTTGGTGCGTACCGACACGTCGAGGATCTCGTAGCCGGTGACCACCGGTGGGGTGCGGACCCACCCGGCGAAACCGATCTCGCTCCACCGGCCCCGGGTCTGCGCGCACAACCGGCGGTAGGCCTGCTCCACCTGCCCCGCGGACAACTCCCGGAAGAACCCGTCGGCGGTCTCCCGCACCGGGCCGGTCGCGCCCACCACGACCTGCGCGTTCCACACGCCCAGCCCGGCCACCCCGACCAGGCACAGGCCGGTGGCGAGGCCACCCAGGAACAGCCCGGTGCGCACCGGGCGGTGCCGCCGCGCCGGTCGGGTCCACGCCTGTTCCACACCCATCACCTGCGACGGTATGCGGGCGGGGCGGTGCCGCGCAGCCGCTTCGCCCCTGTCGCGCCGCCGCGCCGATCGTCTACCGTCGGCGCACACCCCTGGTGAAGGAGCGACGGATGAGCCGTTACGTGCAGCCGGTGACGGACATCGACGACCCGTACGCCGGGGACGGGTTGCTGCGGTCGTGGTTGACCCGGCAGCTCGGGCCGGCCGGGCACGCCGCCGCGCAGGACCAGCTGACCGCGCTGGCCGCCGACGTGGTCGGGCCGTTGCGGGCCGCGCACGCCGACGCCGAGGCCCACCCGCCGACGCTGGTGCGTTACGACCCGTGGGGTGCCCGCGTCGACCGGATCGACACCAGCGTCGGCTGGCAGGCGCAGCGGGCCGCCGCCGCCCGGCACGCCGTGGTCGCGTTGCCCTACCTGGAGTCGGCGCGTGGCAGGTGGGGGGCCGCCGCCCGCGTCGTCCAGCACGCCCTGCTGCACCTGTACGGGCCGGAGTCGGCCACGTTCTCCTGCCCGGTGGCGATGGCCGACGGGGCGGCGGCGCTGCTGAGCAGCCCCGACGTCGACGTGCAGGTCCGTGACGCCTGGCTGCCCCGGTTGATCGCCACCGACCCGGACACGGCGATCGTCAGCGGGCAGTGGATGACCGAGTCGCAGGGCGGTTCCGACCTGTCCGGCACCAGCACGCTGGGGCGGCCGGCCGCCGACGGGTCGTGGCGGCTGACCGGGGAGAAGTGGTTCTGCTCGGCGGCCGACGCGACGGTGGCGGTGGCGTTGGCCCGGCCGGAGGGCGCCGGGCGGGGCAGCCGGGTCCTCGCCCCGTTCCTGGTGCCCCGGTACGCCGCCGACTCGCCGCTGGCGGGGAGCACCGCCGCCGCGCACCACCCCGCACCGGGGGTGGTGGTGCACCGGCTGAAGGACAAGTTGGGCACCCGGGCGTTGCCGACCGCCGAGATCGGGTTGCGTGACGCGTACGCGTTGCCGTTGGGTGACCCGGTGGTGCCGGGCCTGGTGCGGGCGATGACCCTGGTGGTGGTGACCCGGGTGCACAACGCCTCGGCCGCCGCGTCGGGGATGCGGCGGGGTCTGGCCTACGCGCTGGCGTACGCGCGCGGCCGGCACGTCGCGGGTGGGTCGTTGCTGGACAACCCCCTGCACCGGGCCACCCTCGGTGCGTTGGCGGTCGACGCGGCGGGCGCGTTCGCCCTGGCCGGGCATGCGTTCGCGTTGCTCGGCCGGGTGGAGGTCGGTGGTGATCCGCAGGCTGCCGCCGAGCTGCGGGTGGTCGCGCCGTTGGCGAAGCTGGCCACCGGTCGGCTGGCCGTGGCCAGTGCCGCCGAGTACGGGGAGGCGTTCGGCGGGGCCGGTTACGTCGAGGACACCGGGGTGCCGAGGTTGCTGCGCGACGCCCAGGTGCTGCCGATCTGGGAGGGCACCACGAACGTGTTGGCCCTGGACGTGCTGCGCGCGGTCACCCGGGAGGACGCCGGCGCACCGCTGCTGCGTCGGTTGGCCGGGGCGGTGGACCTGGCCCGACCGTTGTCCCCGGCACTGGCGGACACCCTCGCCACGGTCGTCGGGGAGCTGCGGGACACCCTGGGTGAGGTCACCGCCGAACCGGCTGCGGTGGCGGTGCTGGCCGGCGCGCGTAGTCTCGCCCTGCGGATGGCGTACGCGCTGGCCACGGCGTTGCTGGTCGAACACGCCGCCTGGGGTGACGGGCAGGCCGAGGTGGCCGCCCGGTTGTGGGCCCGGCGGTGGCTGCGGCACGAGGACATCTCCGCCGACGCCCACCACCACCTCGACCTGCTCTGCTGACCACGAGGCCCCGCCGACCGCGACGGCCGGGGGTCAGTGGCCGTCGGGGTGGGTGAGTGCGCCGTGCAGGAACAGGTCGACCAGTGCCGTGGTCGACGGCGGTGTGGTGCCCAGCGGCCCGGGTGGGGACAGCAGGCCGAGGAAGAGGTCGGCGAGCCGGTCGGCCGGCAGCCGCAACCGGTCGGCGTCGGGGGTGAACAGCGCGGCCACCGCCGACCGGACCGCCCCCACCGCCGCGCCGGTCGGCGGTGGGGTCTGGCGGGACCGGCCGGCGGCGTGCAGGGCGCCCAGCACCGCACCCAGTCGGGCCAGGTGAGCGTGGATCACCGTGGCGGCCTCGGTGAGTCGGTCGGTGAGGGCCTGTTCCCGGTCGATGCGGGTCAACCGGTCGAGCAGCGCGTCAGGTCGCAGGACCTCGGCGACGCAGGCGTCGAGCAGGGCCTGCTTGTCGGCGAAGGCGCGGAACACCGTCGCCTCGCCGATCCCGGCGGCCCGGGCCACCTCGGCGGTGGTCAGGGCGGTGCCCCGGCGGGTCAACAGCGGCAGGGCCGTCTGCACGATCATGGCGCGACGTCGGTCGGCGCTCATGGCCGGCGCGCGCCGCCGACGTCCCCCGGGTGCCGTCATGACACCAGGCTCGGGAGTGAGCGCTTACTCCGTCAATCGGTTTTCTCAGCTGCGCCGCCGCGCCCGGGCCGCCCAGATGACGTACGCCGGGTCCCGGTCGAGGTTGTGCCGGTCCCGGTCGTAGCGGCGGGTGGTCCGTGGGTCGGCGTGTCCCATCGCGTCCTGGACGTCCTCCAACGGCACCCCCTCCTCGCGGGCGGTGGTGGCGAAGGCGTGCCGCAGCGAGTGCGGGGACAGCTTCGCCGCCGCCGCGATGCCGGCGGTCTCGGCCAACCGGCGCACCAGCCGGAACACCGAGTGCCGGTCGAGGCGGCCACCGGTGGCGGTGGCCAGCAGCGGACCGGTCAACGCGTCCACGCTCACCCCCGCGGTCGCCGCCCGGTCGGCGAGGTAGGCGTCGACCGCGTGGGCGGTGCCGGGGGTGAGCGCGCGACGGCGGGCCTTGCCGCCCTTGCCGACGAACCGGACGCTGCGGTGCCCGCGCTCGGCCCCGAGATCGGTCAGGTCGAGCGAGACCAGCTCACCGACGCGTAGGCCGAGGTCGGCCAGCAGGGCGACGGCGGCCCGGTTGCGGGCGGCGGTCGGGCCGGTGTCGGTGTCGGCGGCGGCGAGCAGGGCGTCGACCTCCTGCGGGGTGAGCCCCACGGTTGCCGAGTGGTCCCGGTCGATGCGTGGCCGGTCGGCGCCGGCGACCGGGTTGGCGTCCACCGCCCGCAGTTTGACCAGGAATTCGTACCAGCTGGACAGCGCGGAGAGTTTCCGGGCGACGGTGGCCGGGGTCAACGGCCGCCCGCTGCGCGCCGACGGGGTCGCCTCCAACTGCCGGGCGTAGGCGTTGACGTCGAGGAAGTTGGCCCGCAACGGGTCCAGGTCCCCGGCGGCGCACCAGGTGAGCCAGCCGGCGATGTCGCGCCGGTACGCGTCGCGGGTGTGCGCCGATAACCGACGGTTACGCAACCACGCCTCGGTGAAGTCGACCGGTGTGCCGGTGAGCGCCGGGCGGGCCGAGGCGCGGGGCAGGACGGGGACGTCGGGACGCAGCATGCGAAAAAGACTCTCAGCCTCGGTGGGGATTCACCGTGAGGCGCGCCGGTGCACCGCTGCTGTGGGGCCGGGCCGGGCCCCACAGCAGCGGTGGCGATCAGGCGGTGAGCTGCTTGCGCCCGTTACTGGCGGTGACGGGAACCCGGCGCGGCTTGGCCCGCTCCGCGATCGGGATGCGCAGCGTCAGCACCCCGTGCTCGTAGGTGGCTTCCAGCCGGTCGGTGTCGAGGGTGTCGCCGAGGAACAGCTGCCGGGAGAAGGTGCCCATCGGGCGTTCGGCGGCGACCAGCTCGACGGTGTCGGTGGTGGCCCGGCGGCGCTGCGCGCGGACGGTCAGCACGTTGCGCTCCACGGTGCAGTCGATGCTGTCCGGGTCCACCCCGGGCAGGTCGAACGCCGCGTGGAAGTGGTCGCCGTCGCGCCAGGCGTCCAGGTGCATCACGGCGGGGCGGCTGGTGGTGCCGAAGAGCTGCTCGGCGAGCCGGTCGATCTCACGGAAGGGGTCGGTACGCATCAGCATGGTCGTGCCTCCTCGGTTTCCTCGGGCCGAAGGTCCTTGAGTTGAGTCAGGTCGACTCAACTCGTACTTCAGTATTTACCGCGTCGCGGCGCGCCCGTCAACCCGAAGATGGCCGACCATCCACCGGTCCCGCCGCCGCCGTCGCACCACCGCCCGCTCGGGGTGACGCGACCCCGCTGCGCCGGCGTCAACCGTCGGACGGTGCCTGTCCGGTGGGCGCGGCGGCCTCGCCCGGACGGACCAGCCCGGTCTCGTACGCCAGGATCACCAGTTGGACCCGGTCGCGGACGCCGAGCTTGGCGATGGCCCGGGTGACGTGGGTCTTCACCGTCAGCGGGCTGATCACGAGGTGACCGGCGATGGCGTCATTGGACAGGCCCGTCGCCACCAGCCGGACGATCTCCCGTTCGCGCGCGGTGAGCGCCGCGAGCGGCACCCCGCCGGTGCCGGCCGCCGGCCGGTGGGCGAGTTGCGCGACCACGCGGCGGGTGACGCTCGGGGAGAGCAGCGCCTCGCCGGCCGCCACGACCCGGACGGCCCGGCGCAGGCCGTCCGGGTCGACGTCCTTGGTGAGGAACCCGCTTGCCCCCGCCGCCAGGGCGGTGAAGACGTACTCGTCGGTTTCGAAGGTGGTGAGGATGACCACCCGGCAGCCGCGCAACTGCGGGTCGGCGACGATCTGGCGGGTGGCCGTGATGCCGTCCATACCCGGCATCCGGATGTCCATCAGCACCACGTCGGGCCGTAGTGCCCGGGTGGTGCGGACCGCCTCGTCGCCGGTGGACGCCTCACCGAGGACGGTGATGTCACGGTCCCGCTTGAGCAGGCTGCGGAACCCGGCCCGCACCAGGTGCTGGTCGTCGGCGAGCAGTACGGAGATCGCCATGGTCACCTGGCCACCGGAATCGATGCCTGGACCGTGAACCCGGCTCCGGCGGCGGGACCGACCCGTAGCAGGCCGCCGAGCGCACGGACCCGTTCCTGCATTCCGGCGATGCCGTGCCCGGCGGTGTCCGGGCTGCCGGGTTCGCCGGCCGGCCGGCTGGTCCCGAGATGGACCGGATCGCCGGTGGTGGCCGGCCGGTCGCACTCGACCGGCGTGCCGTTGTCGGTGACGGTGATAGTGACCTGTGCCGGTTCGTAGCACAGCGTCACCACGGCTCGGGTGGCCGCAGCGTGGCGGACGGTGTTGGTCAACGCCTCCTGCACGATCCGGTAGCTGGCCAGCGCCACCGGGGCGGGCACCGCCGCCCGGTCGCCCGTCTCCTGCAGTTCCACGTCGATCCCGGCGGCCCGCACCTGCGCGACCAGGCCGGCCAGCCCGTCCAACTGGGCCGCCGGTGACTCGATGGTCGCCGTGGACCCGTCGCGTAACACGTCGACCAGGGCCCGCAGGTCGGCCATCGCCCTGCCGCGCACGTCCTGGGCGAGCTGGAGCGCGTCCCTGGCCTCGTCGGGCGCGGACTCCAGCGTGTCCAGGGCCACGTTGAGGTGGACCCCGACGACGGCGAGGGTGTGCGAGACCACGTCATGCAGCTCGTGCGCGATGCGTATCCGTTCCTCCGCCCGCCCGCCGACGCCGGGCGTCGAGGTCGCGTTCGTAGGCGGACTGCCTCACCCGGGCGGCCAGTTCCTGCTGCCAGCCGCGCCGGTTGCGGTACGCGACACCGACCGCCACCACGAGAGCCAGCCAGAGCGCCTCGCCACCGACCCGGGCGACAACCAGATCCGGGCTGTGCCCGAGCACCGTCCACTCCCACCCGGCGGCATAGGCCAGGACGACGACGCCGGTCCCGACCACCCCGCCGATGCGTCCGATCATGACAGCGTGGGCGACCAGCACGGTGGCAGGCCAGATCCAGCCCACCTCCACCAGAGCGGCGCCCCTCATCGCCGCCATCGCCGCCACCGCCGTGAGCAGCGCGGCGACGGGCCACCGCCGACGGAGCACCACCAGGACGGCGAGCGTCCCGGCAAGCGGAAGGACGCCGTACAGGGTCACGCTGCCACCGGCGAGCGCGGTGGCGGTCGGCACGGCGACCAGAGTCAGCACGGCCAGGACCACGGTGACGGCCCGACGCGGCAACCCCGTCCCGCTCCCGGGCAGCGCGGCGCAGGAGCGATCCATCGATGACCTAGGACCACACCATCACCCGCTCGGCCAGACCGGTGACGGTCGACCACGCGCCGACCGCCAGGGACGGACCACCCATCACGTCGAAGAACGTGATCATGAACAGTGCGCAGGTGACCACCGACGACGCCGCCGTGACGGCCAGCCCACCGGCGACCGGACGCCACCGGGGATCCCGACGCCACACCCGGCTCAGCACGGCCGCGGCTACGGGCAGCGTCGTGAAGGCGAGCAGCGCGGCGATCCCGTGCAGCGTGCCGGCGATGCTCGGCGGCTGGTCCCACTGGCCGGGCGGGTCGGTGGGGAACACCCCGGCGACCAGCAGGCCGACGGTCCAGACCCCGAGCAGCGCCAGGCCGGTGCGGCCACCCCGGGTGTACCCGGCAGCCAGCCACGTCAGCGTCCCGGAGGCGACGGCCATGCTCAGCGTGCCGAGCGGCACCAACCACCCACCGTGCGGAGCGTGTACGTAGTGGCTGATCATCGTCTCGACCGGACTCCAATCCGGGTTGATCAGATCGGCCACGGCGAAGCCGACCAGCGGCAGGACCAGCCCACCCGCGGCGATGTCCACGGCGATCCGGCGGCCGGTACGCGGCGGGCGCGGCACCGTGGCCGGCGGGATCCGCCGCGCTCCACGGGATGGCGACGAGGTGCTGACCGGGTCGGAGCGGAACATGGGGCCTCCTCGATCGGGGATGCCCCGACGCTAGGGAAGTCCCGTCCTGTGCCGCGTCGTCCCGCGGATGTCACAGTGGTCGACACCCACCGCGTACTCCCTACACCAATTGGCGTAGGCGTCGCCCGCTCCCGGACACCCCAGGTCCGACAGCCGGGTGGGAGTCGTCCGGCTCAGAGGGCGTGGCCGGTGGTGGCGTCCACGTGCGCGGGCACCTCGTCGTGCCGGTCCCCCACACTGGACGTCCCCGACGGTTCGAACATCAGGATCGACGCCCCGTCGGGAGCCGATGGACGGTGCGCCACCCCGCGCGGCACCACGTACACCGCGCCGCGCGGCAACACCACCGTCCGCTCGCCGGCGTCCTCCCGCAGCCCGATGCGCAGTTCGCCGTCGAGCACCAGGAAGAACTCGTCGGTGTGGTCGTGGGTGTGCCACACGTGCTCCCCGGCCACCTTCGCCACCCGCACGTCATAGTCGTTGACCCGGGTGACGATGCGCGGGCTCCACAACTGGTCGAAGGAGGCCAGCGCGGACACCAGGTCGATCGGCTCGTCGCTCATCGCCCCATCCTGGCACCCGGACCGAGGGCCAACCGCACCGCCGTTCAGAGGAAGCGGTGCATGACGTGCAGCCCGACCCTCCCCCGGGTCGGATGGTCGAAGGCCGCCGGCACGGTGCCGACCACGGTGAACCCCAGCCGCCGGTACAGCCGCTCGGCAGCGTCGTTTCCCTCGACCACCGCGTTGAACTGCATCGCCGCGTAGCCCTGGTCGCGTGCCCAGTCGAGAGCCTCCTCGGCCAAGGCGCGACCGACCCCCCGCCCCCGGGCGTTGCGGGCCACCATGAAGCTGGCGGTGGCGACGTGCCGGCCGGGGCCTGGCCGGTTCGGGCCCATCTTCGCGGTGCCCAGCACCCGGTTCCCCACCACGGCGACCGTGGTCCGACCGGGCGGACGCTCCACCCAGACGTCGCGCAGCGCCTCGGTCGACCACCGGGGGTCGTACGGAAAGGTGTCGCCTGCGGCGACGACGGCTTCGACGATCGCCCGAACCGCAGGCCAGTCGTCCTGGTGAAAGTCCCTGACCGGCATCGGCGCAGGCTACCGCCCCCACGGCCAGGCGGCTGTCCGGTCCCACGACCATGCCGTGGGGTGACCGCGCCCTGCTCTTCCGCGACCCCGACGGCAACATGGTCAACTTCTTCACCCCGGTGACCCCCGAGGCGATCGATCCGCCGCTGACCGGACCGGCGTAGCGGCGGTGCCCGTCGGGGCAGGACAACCGCAGCGGATAGCCAACCCCTGCACCTGGACCGGGAAACAACAGAACAGTCATTATGGTGCTACACCGTTATGCCCGTTTTGGCTGATCCAATTACTGGTTTGTCATTACTGATAATCCGTTAATTGATGTAGGGGTGGGTGGTGACCATCCGGACGTCCTCACTCCGGATGGCCGCCACGGTGGCTCCGCCGGGACCGACCGCACCCGGGCCACGCAGGGATCCGTGCCGGGCCGTGGCCCGGGTGCGGGGTGGGCCGACTCAGCTCGTGTGGCGGATGATCGAGCCGGCGATCCGTTCGGTGAGCCCGGGCGAGAAGAACGGGTGGTGGCCCATCCCGGGCACGATCTCCAGCCGCGCGGTGGGGATCTGCGCCGCGACGGCCTCACCGTGGGCCGGCGGGAACAGCGGGTCGTCGCTGCCGTGCAGGACCAACGTCGCGGCCGTGATGCCAGACAGCGCCGCCCGCCGGTCGTCGTCCCAGCGCCGGCCGGCCAGATCGTGGTTCGCGGCGGCAGCGAGGTTGTCGGCCCGCTGGTGACAGTGCTCGACGAACCGCCGCGCAGCCGGCTCGTCGAAGGGCAGGACACCACCGTTGAGCACCCGCCAGGTCCGCACGTCGGCGTCCACGCGTTGACGGGCCGTCGCGCGGGGCGCCTTCGCCGCGTCCATCAGATGGCCGAGGAACCACGCCGTCGGCGGCGGGAGTTCATCAGCCGCAGGCGGTTGGCCCGCCATCGCCCGCGCCCACGCCGGACCGGGGTTGTTCCCCATCGGAGAGGAGGCCATCGCCGTCAGCGTGCGGACCCGTGACGCCTGGTGCAGGGCGAGCCACTGCCCGATCGCCGCGCCCAGCGACGTCCCCACGACGTGCGCGGCGGTGACGCCGTGGCCGTCCAGGACACCTGCCGCGTCGGCTGCCAGGTCGGCGAGCGCGTAGGGGTGCGCCGTGAAATCGACGGAGTCGGAACGGCCGGTGTCACGGTGATCGAAGCGGATCACCTGCCGGCCACTGTCCACCAGGGCTTCCACCAGGTCGTCGGGCCAGCCGATGCCCTGGGTGGACGTGCCCATTATCAATAGGACGGTGGGGTGGCCCGGGTGGCCGAAACGCTCGGTCCACAGCCGGACGTGCCCGCGACGAACGAACTTCTCCTCGCCAGTAAGCATGCCGGCACCGTAGCGGTCACCGGATCGCACGTAATCCACTACCCGTTGTAGTTGAAGAATGCGCCCGTGGGATAATAGAGGGGTAGGGCAGCGGCTGCGGTGAGCCGGATCGCGGTCGCACACCGCCGGCCTGACAATCGACGGGTGACGACGGCTCTGCACTACTACGTGGTCCACGACGGCGTCGGCGAGCCCGAGGGGTTGCTGGCCGAGGAGTTCCTTCTCGCGGGGGACCACTCCTGCGTCGGGCTGGTGGGTGGCGGCTGGAGCCGCTCGGAGGGCCGGTGGTGCGACGCGTCGGCCACCAGCCGGCGCCTGCGCGTCGATCCCGCGCTACGGGCCCGGGTGACACCCGTCAGTCGGACCGGCGCGGCGACGCTCTACCAGGAGCTCTGCGGGGCCGCCCTGCCGCACGAGGCCGTGCTGCGGACGCGCTTCGGTGCACCTGCCGTACCGCCGTCGCCGCCCCTGCTGCTGCACGGGCGCGAGGCCACCCCGGGGTTCCGCGAGACGCGCCTCTACCGGATCCTGTTCGCCGGCGCGCTGACCCCGGGTGGCCTCACGGCGCTCGGCGAGGCGTGGCAGTTGCCGGTCACCGGCGACCTCGCGGGTCCCGGGGTGCGTGTCCTGGGCCCGGTGCGCCGTCGGGTGGGCCGCGACGCCTTCCGCTGGGAGCTGCGCCGGATCGCCGCGGGTGCCGCCTGGGGACTGGATGTGACGTGCGACCTGACGGGCGACCGCGACGATCCGGTCGGCGTGCTCCTGCACGGCCTGACGGCGCAGGTGCGGTTCCAGGGGCTGATCCCCGTCACCGTCGACCGGTTCCGCTGAGCGTCACGGCCGCGGCTCCGCCACTGCTGACGTGAGGGCGGCGAGCACCTGCGGAGCGTTCTCGCCGCCTGCGGCCGGACGTGGATCGCGCCATCGCCGGGCACGGTGGCGAGGTGCCGACCGGCGCGGAGACGATGACGTCGCTGGCCCTGCTGCCCGGGACCGGGACGCCGGCGGGTCCGGGTCGGCTACGGCTGCGGGTGGCGCAGCCGGGTCAGCGACCGGTCGAGCCACTCGGTCAACAGCGTGCGTTCGGCGTCGGTGAGGCCGGGCAGGTCGGGCGTCAGCGCCGCGAGGGTCACCGCGACGGTGCGCAGGGTCGGGTCGGGGGTCACCGGGGCGGCGGTGAGGATGCCGCCGAGGACGGCGTCGAACACGGCGTCACCCAGTCCGGGGTCGCGTTCCGGCGTGGGGGTCCCCAGCAGGGTGAGGATGACGCCGGTACCGGCGGCGTGGATCATCATGGTGGCCCGCTGCTCGTCGACCCGCAGCAGGCCGGCGGTGGCGAGCCGGCGCACCCGCGAGCGCAGCACCGCGAGACCCGCCACCGACGCCGGGGACGGGTCGCCGGGCCCGCGCGTGCCGAGCAACCGGAACAACTCGGGGTTGGCCAGGCCGAACTCCAGGTGCGTACGCCACCCGGCGCGCAGCTCGGCCACCGGGTCCTGCGGGGCGGCATCCGTGCGGTGCGTCTTGGTGGCGACGTAGCTGGCCAGCACGTGTTCGGCGACGGCGTCGACGAGGCCGTTCTTGTCACCGAACAGCCGGTAGATGGTGGGTGCCTGTACGCCTGCGGCCTGGGCGACGGCTCGGGTGGTCACCGCGTGTGCCCCGTGTTCACGAAGCAGGCGGGCGGCTGCCGCGACGATGTCGGATCGCACGTCGTCGCGGGGCGGGGTGTCGGGCGTCACGGTCACGAATCAACGATAACAGCCCCTTGTTAGCGGCGAAATATCGGTGTTAACGTCTACAGCGTAACGTTGATTAGCCGAAGGGGTCGCTCTCGTGTTAGTCATCACCGGTGCCACCGGGCAGCTCGGCTCCCGGATCGTCGACCAACTGCTGGCCCGGGTGCCCGCCACCACCGTGCAGGTGAGCGTGCGCGACGTCGACAAGGCCGCCCACCTGGCCGAACGCGGCGTACGGGTCCGCCGGGGGGACTTCACCGAGCCCGCCACACTGGAGCACGCCTTCGCCGGGGCCGACCGGGTGCTGATCGTGTCCGCCGCCATCCGGGGCGGCGACGCGGTCACCGCGAACCGGGCCGCCGTCGACGCCGCCCACGCCGCGGGAGCCGCCCGCATCCTCTACACCAGCCACCAGGCCGCCTCCCGCGAGTCGCTCTTCCCCGCCCAGATCACCCACGCCGCCACCGAGGAGCACCTCGCCGCGACCGGGGTGCCCTTCACCGCCCTGCGCAACGGCTTCTACGCCGGCGCCCTCGGGTTCGTCATCGGCGACGCCCTGACCACCGGCCGCCTGGTGGCACCGGCCGACGGGCCGGTGTCCTGGACCGCGCACGACGACCTGGCCGAGGCCGCCGCCATCGCGCTGACCGGTCAGGGCGTGCTCGACGGCGTCACCCCCGCGTTGACCGCCGGGGAGATGCTCGACCTGGCGGACGTCGCCGGCATCCTCACCGACCTCACCGGACGTACCGTCACCCGGGTCGTCCTCGACGACGACGAGTGGCGGGCCACCGCCGTCGCCCGGGGCATGCCCGGGGCCGCCGCCGACTTCACCCTCGGCATGTACCGGGCGGCCCGGCGGGGCGAGTTCGCCGTCACCGACCCGACCCTGGAGGCACTCCTCGGCCGGCGTCCGACGCCCGGCCGGTCGGTGCTCGAAACCCTCGTCGCCGCCAGGTCTCCCACCGGCCCGCAGCCCGCACGTCGGGCCTGAGCCACGCCACACGGCCCGGCGCGCGGGACACGGTGGTGCGAGGATCGGTCGCATGCCCACCGAGGAACGGCTGACCGGTCGCGGGGTCCGGGACGCCATCGACGAACTGACCCGCACGCTCGGCCCGTACACCGACCGGAACTGGACCGGGCCCGCCGGTGACCTGGACTGGTCGTGCTGGACGACCGCCGCGCACATCGCCCATGACCTGCTCGGCTACGCCACCCAGCTCACCGGCCGCCCCGACACCGCCTACCTCCCGCTCGACCTGCGGGTACGCCCCGACGCCACCCCGGCGCAGGTGCTGGTGGTGGTGGCCGCCTGCGGGGGGCTGCTCGCCGCCGCGCTCGACACCGTGCCCGCGCACACCCGGGCCTGGCACTGGGGGCCCTGCGACCCGCCTGGCTTCGCCGCCATGGGCATCGCCGAGACGCTGCTGCACACGTACGACATCACCGGTGGGTTCGGGGTGGCGTGGCGGCCCCGGCGGCGCCCAGCGCGGCGGTGCTGGGACGGCTGTTCCCCGACGCACCCGCCGGTGATCCGGCCGACGTGCTGCTCTGGATGACCGGGCGGATCGCCCTGGCCGGCCGGCCGCGACGCACCGACTGGACCTGGCGGGCCGCCGTCGGCTGAGCCGCAGCCGGGCCGGACCGGGCACCGGCGGGTCGACGGCGGTCGTTCAGGCCCGCCGCCACGGCCAGCGCCACCGTCGCCCGGGACGCGGCGGGAGCGCCCGTGCCGGCGCGGCCCCGGCGGCGGCGTTCCGGGCGGCGCGGTGGGCCCGCCACTGGCGCAGCACCGCCTCGGTGTCGACCGGGCGGACCACCACCCGGGGGCCCTCGGGGTACCGCAGCCAGGCGACGATCTCCTGGTTGAGCAGCCCGACGAACTCCCGGACCGACTCCTCGGTGGGCAGGTCACGGACCTCGTCGGGGACCTGCTCGACCCGGCGGCGCAACTGCAACGGGGTGGGCAGCAGCAGGTCGGTGGGCAGCGCCTCCCGCTCCAGGAAACTCCTGATCCACCAGGACTCGTCGTAGGGGAGGTCCCGGCCGGGGATCGGTTTGCCCATGCCGGGCAGGTTGTCGAACTCGCCGCGCTCCTGGGCGCTGCGGATCTGCGCCTCGACCGCCGCCTCCCACGCGTCCACCATCGCGGGCACCTCCCCCGTCCACCGTCCTGGCCGTCACCGGTGCAGCGCCGACGCGGGGGCCGGCATTCCCGGCTGCCCGGTGGCCGGCTCAGCCGCGGTGGCGGACGTGGCGGTGCCCGTCGCGGGGAAACGGTGGCCGGGCTGGCAGCACCTCGACGAAGGGGAACCCCGCCTTCTCCGCCACCCGGCAGGACGCCGGATTGTCGACCTGGTGCAGCAGTTCCAGCCGGGTCAGCCCGGTCGCGGCGAACCGGGTGAACGCCCAGCGGCTCACCGCGTCCACCGCCCGGGACGCGACGCCACGGCCACGGGCCGGCCCGGCCGTCCAGTAGCCGATCTCCGCGTCGGCGCGTCCCGGCACCACGTCCTTGAGCAGGACACAGGCGACCAGCCGTTCCCCGGCGGGCAGCGGCTCGCAGACGGCGAAGCTGAACCGGCGGTCCGCCGCCCAGCCCTGCCGGTTGCCGGCCACCCAGCGTCTCGCCTGCGCCGGGGTGGTCAACGGGTTACGGGTCCGGGCCCGCAGCTCCGGGTCCCGGTGCGCCTCGACCAGGGCGTCGACGTCGTCGTCGCGCCACCAGCGCAGGACCAGTGCAGGGGCGGCGGCGGTGGGGGCGGTCCGCAGGGTCACCGACATCTGAGCAGTGTGGCCGCTGTCACCGCCGGTCCGGAACCCCTGCCTTACCGGGTTCGGGGCCGGCGTCACGTCGTACCGGGACGGCCGGTGACGGCGCGGCGGCGTAGGGTGCGGTCGGGGACGGCGGAGCGGGGGCGGCAATGGTCACGGTCGGTGCGGTGGTGGGAATCGCCCTGGTGGCGCTCGGTCTGGTGCTCACCCCCGGGCCGAACATGGTCTACCTGGTGTCGCGGTCGGTCAGCCAGGGCCGCCGGGCCGGGCTGGTGTCCCTGCTCGGGGTGGCCGCCGGGTTCGGGGTCTACCTGGCCGCCGCCGTCGCCGGCATCGCCACGGTCTTCGTGCTGGTGCCGCCGCTGTACACGGCGGTGAAGCTGGCCGGTGCGGCGTACCTGCTGTGGTTGGCGTGGCGGACGTTGCGCCCGGGTGGGCGGTCGGCGTTCACCCCGCAGGAACTGCCGGTGGACCGGCCGCGCCGGCTGTTCGCCATGGGACTGCTCACCAACCTGCTCAACCCCAAGATCGCCATCTTGTACGTGTCGCTGCTGCCGCAGTTCGTCGATCCCACCCGGGGTGACGTGGCGGTGCAGAGCCTGCTGCTCGGTGGCACCCAGATCGTCGTGGCCCTGTCGGTGAACACCCTGATCGTGTTGACCGCCGGGTCGGTGTCGGCGTTCCTGGTGCGCCGGCCGGGCTGGGCACGGGTACAGCGGTGGGTGACCGGCAGCGTGCTCGCCGCGATGGCGGTACGGATCGCCGCCGACCGGTCCCGGGCGGCCGTGGCCAGCGGCTGATCCGCTCAGACCGGCGACGGTCGGGACGCCGCCGTCGGTAGTTCCCGGTTCACCGGGCCGTCCACGGCAGCCACGGCCAGCGCGATGGCGAAGAACATCACCGACAGGTTCATGTCGGTGAACCCGTAGAACGGGGCGAGGGCCAGGGCGACCACCGGCACCACGCTCAACCAGCGGCCGGCGGCGGACACCGCGACCGCCGTGCTGCGGACCAGCACCACGAGCAGCGCCAACAGGGCCAGCAGCGCGGGGACGCCGTGGCTGTACATGGTCAGCCAGACCTGCCCCTGGGTGCCGAGCGGCTCCGCGCCGGTGGTGGTGTCGGCGCTGCGCGGGGCGCCGTAGCCGAGCAGCGGCGAACGCAGGACCGCGTCGAGGGTCTGCCGGTAGAGGTCGGCACGGTCGCGGGTCGAGTCGGTGTTCTCCACCCTGTTCATGATCATGTCGCCGACCGGGACGACCAGGGTGATCACCCACGCCACCGCCACGCCGGCGGTGATGGTGCCGATGAGCCGGACGTCGCCGCGCAGCAGCGCCCGCAGCCCCAGGTAGGCCAGCCCCACCCCCAGGCCGATGAACATGCCCCGGTTGAGGGTGAGGAACGCCGGCACCAGGGCCAACGGCAGGGACACCACCAGCACCCGGCGCAGCGGGCCGGTCCGCACCGCCGACAGGTACGCCAACACGCACGGCACGAGCAGCGCGAAGCCGGTCCCCCAGTTGTTGGTGTACGGGTACGGGGCCGCCGTACGGAAGTACGGGTTACGGCCGGTGGGGTTGAACTCGGTGGAGTGCACGTGGGTGACCGCCCGGATCATCCGCTGCCCGGCCAGCCCGTCGGGTAGCAGCGACTCCACCGGGGTGGTCAACGCCAGGCGGGGGGCCAGCACGCCGACCCAGCCGAGCGCCACCATCCCCAGCCAGAACAACAGCACCGGCTGGAACAGCCGTTCCCACCGGGCTCCCTGCCGGGCGGCGGTGTAGACGTACAGGTAGACCACGAAGGCGGTCAGCACGAATCCGAGCCGCAGGCCGTAGACGAGCAGCCCACTGGCCTTCTCCAGTCGGGTGGCGCTGATCAGGACGAGCCCGACGAGGACGAACCACAACGCCGAGCCGGGCGGCCACACCACCTTGCCGTGGGTGAGCAGGACCACCGCCAGCAGCATCCCGAACAGCGCCCACCCCAGGTAGAGGCCGCCGAGCAGCCACCACAACGGCATCGCCGCGAACATGGCGTACAGCGGCCAGAGGGGTAGCGCCCGCTGCGGTGCCGTGTTTCTCGTCCACACCGGGGCAAGGGTAGGCGGGGCCGGGCCGGGTGGTCATCGGCGGACCGGCTGTGACGGGTGTCATCGGCGGACCCACCCGCGGGTCATCGGGGGTGCTCGCGCAGCACCGCCGCTGCACCGGCGGGCAGGGTCACCGCCCCGTCGGCGGGGACGCCGGTGAGCAGGTCCAGCCCGTCGGCCGGCACCCGCTGCGGTCGGTCGGTGTGGTTGAGCAGGAACAGCCAGCTCGCCCCGGGTGCGGTGCGGCGGACCGCCTCCACCCCGGGTGGGGCGTCCGGGCAGACCGGGTGCACGCCGGCGGTCCGGGCCGCTTCGGTGAGCAGGCGACGGTAGGTGGCGTCGTCGGGTCGGGTCGACACGTACCAGGCGGTGCTGTCGCCGACCCGGTGCCGGGTCACCGCCGGTCGGCCGTCGAGGACCCCGCCGACGTACGTGCCGACCGGCTCGGCGCCGTGCAGCTGGACGGTCTCCGACCAGATCCGGCCGGTCCCGCCGCCGGAGAGCAGCACCTGCTCGTCGGCGGCGAGCGGATGGAACTCCTCCACCCGCAGGCCGAGCAGGTCCCGGTAGGCGCCGGGGTAGCCGCCGAGGTGGACCCGGGCGTGCGGGTCGGCGACCCCGCTGAGGTAGCTGACCAGCAGGTGCCCGCCCGCTTCGACGTGGGCGCGGACCCAGCCGGCGGTGGTGTCGTCGGCCAGGTAGAGGGCGGGCAGGACGAGCAGCCGGTACCGGTCGAGGGGGTCACCGGGGACGACCACGTCGCAGCCGTACCCGGCCCGCCACAGCGCCCGGTGCGCGGCGGCCAGCTCGGCGTGCCCGTCGAGCAGCTCGGACGGCATCCCGGGGTGGCGCAGCGCCCAGCCGCTGGCGGCGTCCGTGGCCAGTGCGACGGATGCGGCCGTCTCGCCGGCGGTGACCTCGGCGAGCCGGTCGAGGTGCTCACCGAGGCGTACCGACTCCCGGAACACCCGGCTGTCGGCCCCGGTGTGCGGCACCAGGGCGGAGTGGAAGCGCTCCGCGCCGCCGGCCGGGGCCCGCCACTGGAAGAACATCGCCCCCCGGGAGCCGCGGGCGACGTGGGAGAGGCTGTGCCGGGCCATCCGGCCGGGCTCCTTGGTGTGTGCCCGGCCGGGGGTGTGGATCTGGCTGGCGGCGCTCTCCATCAGCAGCCACGTCGCCGGGGCGGTGGCGCGGGCCGGGTCGGCGGAGCGCAGGCGTCCGTGTCGGGCCCACCCGCGGGCCAGGTCGGCGGCGAGGGCGGTCTGTTCCTCGGCGCCGCCGTCGACCGCCGACGGGTAGTGGTCGATGGCGACGAGGTCCACCTCGGCGGCCCAGCGGGCGTGGTCGACGGGCACCCAGTCGCCGAGGACGTAGTTGGTGGTGACGGGGATCGCCGGGTTGGCCGCTTTGAGCAGGTCGCGTTGTTCGACGTACGCGGCGAGCAGGGTGTCGGACCAGAACCGCCGGAAGTCCAGCAGCTGCCCGGGGTTGCCGAGGTACTGGGTGGCCCGGGGGGTGCTCACGTACGCCCAGTCGGCGTAGTGCTGGCTCCAGAAACTGGTGGCCCAGGCGGCGTTGAGGGTGTCCAGGTCGCCGTGGTGGTCGACGAGCCAGCGGCGGAACGCGGCCTCGGTGTGCGGGCAGTGGCAGGTGGTGCCGTACTCGTTGTGCACGTGCCACATCGCCAGCGCCGGGTGGTGGGCGTAGCGGGCGGCGAGGGTGGCGGCGATACCCCGGGCGGCGGCCCGGTAGGCGGGTGCGGCGGCGCAGTAGGTGTCGCGGCTGCCGTGGTGCAGTCGTACGCCGTCGGCGGTGACCGGCAGCGCGTCGGGGTGCGCCAGGGAGAACCAGGGCGGCGGCGAGGCGGTCGGGGTGGCCAGGGCGACCCGGATGCCGCCGTCGTGCAGCAGGTCCAGCACCTCGTCGAGCCAGCCGAAGTCGTAGCGGCCGGGGGCCGGCTCCAGGCGGGACCAGGCGAAGACGCCGACGGTGACCAGGTTGACCCGGGCCCGGCGCATCAGGGCGACGTCCTCGCGCCAGGTGGTGGCGGGCCACTGCTCGGGGTTGTAGTCACCGCCGTGGCAGAGCCGCCCGTCGTCCCACATACCCACCATCCCGTTGACTTTGTTTGATAGGTGTCCAAACTATGAAGACTATTTGCCCATGTCAATCGGTTGCATCGTGGTCCAATCAAACCTAATCGTTGACAGTTCGTTGGGAAGGCAAAGAAACTGTCGGTACCGCCGCAGAGCGCTGCCGAGGAGACGCCGATGCCGTACCGACCACCGTTGGTCCCGGACGAGACGATCGTGGCCGACCCTTCCCCGGCGGGGTGACACCGGCCCGGACACCCCGCCACCGGGGGCCGGTAGAGTTAGTTGAGTTTCCAGCCGAACAGACTTTCCGACGGTGCACCGGCCCGCCGGGCATCGTCGCCCACCGGCCGACCGGCGTACCCGTGCGGGGGGCCGGCGGTGGGCGACGATGCACCGGCACCACCCACCGTCGGGCGCAGGGAGCGGGCAGATCGTGATCAGCATCCACAACGAACCGCAGCCGACCGACCTGGGCGACGTCCGGGTGGCCAACCGGGCCGTGGTCCTGCGACACGTCCGCCTGCACGCACCCTGCTCACGGGCCGACATCGCCGCCGCCACCGGCCTCAACAAGGCCACCGTGTCGAGTCTGGTGACCGAACTGCTCGACCGGCGGCTGGTCCGCGAGACCGGGCTGACCGGCAACCGGGTTGGCCGGCCCGCCACCATGCTCGTCCTCGACGGCGCCCCGTACGCCGCGTTGGGCCTCCAGATCGGCGCGGACGACCTGGTGGTGGTCGCCGTGGACCTGGGCGGCAACCGGCTGCTCACCTGGCGACGGGCGTTCCCCGCCCCGACCGCCTCCCCCGCCGAGACCGTCCGGGCCCTGGTCACCCTGGCCCGGCGGGCGATCGGCCGGGTCACCGGACAGGGGCGAACGGTGCTCGGCCTCACCGTCGGGGTGCCCGGCCTGGTCGACACCGCCGGGGGTGTGCCCCTGGCCAGCGGACTCGGCTGGCGGGACGTGCCGCTCGCCGCCGACCTACGGGCCGCGCTGCGGGAGACCGGGTTCACCGTGGCCGTCGACACCGACGCCAACCTCGCCGTCCTGGCCGAACAGCGACACGGCGGGTACGCCGCAGCCACCGACCTGGTCCACCTCACCGGCGGGATCTCCGTCGGCGCCGGGGTGCTCGCCGGTGGCCGGCTGCTGCGCGGCGGCCGGGGCCACGCCGGCGAACTCGGCCACCTCTGCCTCGACCCGGCCGGACCACCCTGCCCGTGCGGTCGACGCGGCTGCCTGGCCGCGTCGACCGCGCTACCGGCCGTGGTCGACCGGCTGCTGCCCGACGCCGGGCGGGACGGCCCGGTCACCGACTACCTGCCGGAACTCGACCGGATCGTGGCGTCGGCCCGGCAGGGGGACCCGGCCGTGCTGGCCGGGCTCGCCGAGATCGGCCGGCACCTCGGGCACGGGGCGTCGATCCTGGCCAACCTGCTCAACCCCGAGGCGATCGTGGTGGGCGGACACTTCGCCACCCTGGCGCCCTGGCTGCTGCCGGCCGCCCGCATCGAGCTGGTCGCCCGCACCCTCGCCCCGCAGGCCGGCGGGTGCCGCCTGGAAGCCTCCACGCTGGACTCCGCCGCCGCCGCGCTGGGCGGCGCCGCCGCCGCGCTGGCCACCATCGAGGCCGGTCGACTCCCCACCGCCTGATCCGGGTGCCGGTCACCCCTTGACCGACCGACGCGCAGGTGCCAACCTCGAACCGCCGCCCCGTCGTTCGGGCACCCGGGGCGGCATGTTCTCCGCGATCGTCGAAGCGCTTCGCCGCTCCGGGCCGACGACCGCCGCAGCCACCACGACGCGATGCCGCACGTCACCATGGCCGTCGAAGCGCTTCGACCGCCGGCCGGCGCCTCACCGCGAGCCCACCGGAAGGTAACCGCATGAACGACCCCACCGACCGCGCCACCGGCCCGTCCCCCGCCGGGCACGCCGACGACCTGCTGGCCCGGCTCACCCTGCCGGAGAAGATCGGCCTGCTGCACCAGTGGCAGGCCCCGGTGCCACGCCTGGGCCTACCCGGATTCCGCACCGGCACCGAGGCGCTGCACGGGGTCGCCTGGCTCGGCCCGGCCACCGTCTTCCCCCAGGTCGTCGGCCTGGCCAGCAGCTGGAACCCCGACCTGATCCGGGCGGTGGGCGCCGCCGCCGGCGACGAGGTCCGGGTCAAACACCAGGCCGACCCGGCCGCCGTCGGGCTCAACGTGTGGGCACCGGTGGTCAACCCGCTGCGCGACCCCCGGTGGGGCCGCAACGAGGAAGGCTGGTCGGAGGACCCGTGGCTGACCGGCCGCCTCGCCACCGCCTACGCGTTCGGGCTCCGCGGCGACCACCCCCACCGGCTGCGTACCGCCCCGACGGTCAAGCACTTCCTCGGCTACAACAACGAGACCGACCGGGCCACCACCTCCAGCGACCTGCCACCCCGGGTGCTGCACGAGTACGAACTGCCCGCGTTCCGCGCCCCGCTCGCCGCCGGTGCGGCAGTCGCCGTGATGGCCTCGTACAACCTGGTCAACGGGGTTCCCGCGCACCTGAGCCCACTACTGAACGACGAACTGCGCCGGTGGACCACCGACGAGGTGATGGTCGTCGGCGACGCCGGGGCGGTCACCAACATCGCCGGGGTGCAGGGTCACCTGCCCGACCACGTCACCGGTTTCGCCGCCGCCCTACGCGCCGGCATCGACAACTTCACCGAGGACGACACCGACAGCGGACAGACCATCCGACGGCTCACCGAAGCCCTCGACCGGGGACTCATCGACGAGTCCGACGTGGACCGGGCGGTGCGGCGCATCCTCACCCTCCGGATCAGGCTGGGTGACCTGGATCCACCCGGGCAGGACCCGTTCGCCGGGGTGTCCCCCGACGTGCTCGACAGCCCCACCCACCGCGACCTGGCCCGGGAGGCCGCCCGCCAGTCGGTCGTGCTACTACGCAACGACGGGCTGCTGCCCCTGCCGACCGACCCGACGACCCGGGTGGCGGTGCTCGGCCCGCTCGCCGACACCGTCCACACCGACTGGTACAGCGGCACCCTGCCCTACACGGTCACCGTCCGGGAGGGCCTCGCCCGGGCGCTGCCGACGGTCACCCACCACCCCGGCGCCGACCGGATCGCGTTGCGCGTCGGCAACCGGCACGTCCGCTGCCCCCGCTCGTCCGAGGGGGGACCGCTGACCGCCGACGAGGGCCGCGACGGCACCTGGTTCGACGTGTTCGACTGGGGACGCGACGTGGTGGCGCTCCGCGCCGTGGCCAACGGCCGGCACGTCGGCGTCGACGACGACGGAACGTTGATCAACGACCGGCCCGGACCGGGCGGCTGGATCGTGCGGGAGACCTTCCGGTTGCACCACCGCCCCGACGGCACGACCCTGCTGCACCACCTCGCCACCGGCGCGTACGTGCGGGTCGGCGACGACGGACGGTTACGCGCCGACGCCACCGACCCGGACACCGCCACCGGATTCACCGTCGAACTCGTCGCCGACGGAGTGGCCGAGGCCGCCGCGTTGGCCGCCGCCGCCGACGTGGCGGTCGTCGTCCTGGGCAACCACCCGATGGTCAACGGCCGGGAGACCGAGGACCGGGTCGACCTGGACCTGCCCGCCGGACAGGACCGGCTGCTGCGCGCCGTACACGCGGCCAACCCGCGCACCGTGCTGGTGCTCACCAGCAGCTACCCGTACGCGGTGGGGTGGGCGCAGGAACACGTCTCGGCGGTGCTGTGGTCGGCGCACGGCGGGCAGGAACACGGCACCGCCCTCGCGCAGGTGCTCCTCGGCGACGCCGACCCCGCCGGCCGGCTCACCCAGACCTGGTACGCCGACACCGCCGACCTGCCCGACCTGCTCGACTACGACGTCATCGGCGCGGACAGCACCTACCTCTACTACCGGGGCGAACCGCTGTACCCGTTCGGCCACGGCCTCAGCTACACCCGGTTCGACTACGCTGACCTGCAGGTGAGCGCACCGACAGTGCCCGTCGGCGACGAGGTCGAGGTGAGCGTCGAGGTGAGCAACACCGGCGACCGGGAAGGCACGGAGATCGTGCAGCTCTACACCCGGCAGCGACACTCCCGGGTCAAGCAGCCCCTGCGGCAGCTGCGCGACTTCGCCCGGCTCACCCTCGCCCCCGGCGAACACCAGCGGGTCACCCTGCGGCTGCGCACCACCGACCTGTCCTGGTGGGACGAACACCGCGACGGCCCCGTCGTGGAGGACGCCACCCACACCCTGCTGGTCGGCCGTTCCTCCCGTGACATCCGGGCCGTCGGCGCGGTGACCGTACACGCCCGCCCCGCCCCGCAGCAGTCCCGCCCGGCGGTCCCGGCCGGCGGCGGTACCCGGTGACCGGCGCACCCGGGCGCGGACGCAAGTCACCCGACCAGGTCACCATCGTCGACGTCGCCCGGCACGCCGGGGTCGCCGTCAGCACCGTGTCGTACGTCCTCAGCGGCAAACGAGCCATCTCCGAGGTGACCCGCACCCGGGTGCTGGCCAGCATCCGGGAGTTGGGCTACCACCCCAACGCCGGGGCGCGGGCACTGGCCAGCCGCCGGGCCAACACCATCGCGCTGGTGCTACCGCTGCGCGCCGGCATGCAGGTGCCGGTGGTGATGCAGTTCGCCATCGCGGTCGTCACCACGGCCCGCCGCTTCGACCACGACGTCCTGCTGGTCACCTCCGACGAGGGACCGGCCGGGCTACGCCGCATCGCCGGCAGCGCCATGGTCGACGGGATGCTGGTGATGGACGTCGAGCTGGACGACTCCCGGGTGCCGCTGCTGCGGGACCTGACCCGACCCAGCGTCCTGATCGGTGTCCCCGCCGACCCGACCGGCCTGACCTGCGTGGACCTGGACTTCCACCGCGCCGGGCAGGTGTGCGTGGAACACCTGGCCCGGCTCGGGCACCGCCGGGTGGCGCTGCTCGGTGCCCCCGCCGCCGTCTACGACCGGGGCACCGGGTTCGCCCACCGCACCCGCGCCGGGGTGGCCGCCGCCGCCGACCGGCACGGCGTCACCGTCGTCACCCAACCCTTCGAGGAGGGACCCGCCTCGATCCGGCAGGAACTCGCCGACCTGCTCGACCGGCACCCCGACCTGTCCGCGCTGGTGGTGCAGAACGAGGCGGCGGTGGGGCCGGTGCTGGCCTGCCTGCCCACCCTCGGCCGGCGGGTGCCGCAGGACATGTCGGTGGTGGCGATCTGCCCCGACCAGTTCGCCGAGCAGGCCGGGCCCCGGCTCACCTCGGTGCCGGTGCCAGCCGAGGAGATCGGCCGGCAGGCGGTGGCGTTGCTGATGCGCAAACTGCACGACGAGGCGGTGCCGGAGGTGACCCTGCTGCCGCCCCGGCTGACCATCCGGGACAGCACCGCCGCACCGACCGTGCGGGCCCGGCCGTGACCTGCGGGCCACCACCGGCAGCACACCGGATCTGGGACGACGCCCCCGCCGTCGACTGGCCCGACGCGTTCCTCACCGGCAACGGCGAGTACGGGCTGATGGTGCCCGGCGAACCGCACGCCGAGCGGCTCGTGCTCAACCACCACCGGTTCGTGCTGCCCAACGGCACCCACGACGCGCGGGCACCGCAGCTGGCCGCGCTGCTGCCCCGGATCCGGGAACTGGTCCTCACCGGCCGGCGGGCCGAGGCCGGCGAACTGCTCACCGGCGGCCGGGAGTTGGCGTGGACCCAGCCGTACCACCCGGGGTTCGCGTTGACCGTCGACGCCGCACCCGCCCCGGTGCGTGACTACCGGCGGCACACCGACTTCCGCACCGGTGAGGTGGTGGTGTCGTGGTCCGGGCGACGGCGACGCAGCTTCGTCTCCCGCGCCGACCGGCTCGTCGTCACCCACCTCGACCAGGGTGGGTGTGTCGTCGGGGCCACCGGTGACCTGCCCGGCCGCCCCGACACGGTGCACTACGACACCACCGCCTACCGCCACGACGGGCTGGTGTTCCTGCGGGTACGCGGCCGCTACCCGGACGTCGGCGGGGCGTACGGGTTCGAGGGGGTGACCCTGGTCCGGGGGGATGCCGAACCCGCCGGCGACCGGGTGCTGGTGCACGGGCCGGCGCTGCTGACCACCGTCCTGGACCGTACCCGCAGCCCCCGGTGGCGCACCGCCGCGCAGGAACGTCGGCTGGCCGCCGGCCCGGACGACTACCCGACCCTGCTGGCCCGGCACGTCGCCCGGCACACCGGCCCGTACCAGCGCGTCGACCTGGACCTGGCGGTGCCGGCGGCGGACCGGGACCTGCCCGTCGGTGCGCTGACCGCCCGGCAGGTCGCCGCCGACCGGTTGGACCCGGCCCTGCTGGAACGGCTCTTCCACGCCGGCCGGTACCTGCTGTTCAGTGCCAGCGGGGTGCTGCCGCCCCGGCTGACCGGGATCTGGACGGGGTCCTGGGACGCCGCCTGGGCGGGGGACTTCACCACCGACGCCAACCTCAACCTGCAACTGGCCGGCGCGAACGTCGGCGCGCTGCCCGAGGTGACCGCCGCGCACGCCCGGCTGGTCCGCGCCCAGGTCGACCACTGGCGGGACAACGCCCGCGCCGTCTACGGGGCGCGGGGCCTGCTGGCGCCCAGCCGCACCGACGGCGAACACGGGCACCTGTTCCACGTCCACCCGCACTGGCCGTTCACCGCCTGGCTGGCCGGTGCGCACTGGCTACTGCACCCGCTGTACGAGCACCACCAGGTGACCGGGGAGCCACTGGGGGAGGTGGCGGGGTGGCTGGCCGAGGTCGCCGACTTCTTCACCGACGTGCTCACCGACGTCGACGGGCAGCCGGCGCTGGTGCCGTCGTACTCGCCGGAGACCGGGCCGCTCGACGACACCGGGCGGCCGGTGCCCGTCGCGGTGAACGCCACCATGGACGTCGCCGCCGCCCGGCACGCCATGACGGTCGCCGCCGAGGTGACCGGGTCGCAGCGGTGGGCGGCTACCCGGGACCGGCTGCCCGGCTACCGCATCGACGAGCGGGGTGCGCTGGCCGAGTGGGCGTGGCCCGGCTACCGCCCCGACGACGACCACCGGCACGTCAGCCACCTCTATCCGGTGTGGCCGACCGGGGAGGTCGACCCCGACGACACCCCGGAGTTGGCGGCGGCGGCGCACCGGGCGTTGACGGTCCGCGGCGACGAGGACGGCTCCGCGCACGGCACCCTGCACCGGGCCCTGGTGGCGGCCCGGTTGGGCGACGGGCCACTGGTCGGGGCGTACCTGCGGCGCATCGTCGCGGCGGACATGTTCTTCCGGTCGCTGATGAGTGCGCACAACCCGGGCCGGGTGACCTACAACGCCGACGCCGCGCACACCCTGCCGGCGGTGCTGATCGAGGCGCTGGTGCAGTCCCGGCCGGGGCTGCTGCGGCTGCTGCCGGCGCTGCCACCGGGCCTGACCCGGGGGACGCTGCGCGGGGTGACCTGCCGGGGGCGGATCACCGTCGAGGAGCTGACCTGGGACGAGGGTCGGGTCACCGCCCGCCTGGTCGCCGTGTCCGCTCAGCGGGTACGGGTGCGCAGCCCCTACGGCGACGCCGTCTGTGACCTGCCGGCGGGCACGGCGGTGCGGGTGGCCTTCGACGGTCGGCCGGCCGGCACCGGGTGAGCGGCACACCTCCGGCCGGACACAGCGCGTCGGTGGGTCACAGCGCGTCGGGTCGACACAGGGCGGGATGCCGCTCACCGGGCCGCGCATACCAGGGGGCGTCGTCGGGGGCGGCGGCCGTGTCCAGCCGCAACCGCGCCCACTCGTCCAACTCCGGCAACGCGTCGGGGGTGAACCAGCCGACCTCGGTGGACTCGTCACCGTCCGCGCGGGGCCACCCACCGACCGGCCGGCACCGGAACCACACGTTGAGGTACTCGCAGGCGTCGCCGTTGGGGTAGACCACCGGGTGGGTGGCGACCCCCGCGATCCGGTCGACGACGACCCGTACCCCGGTCTCCTCCCACACCTCCCGCACGACGGCCTCGGCGGGCTGCTCACCCGGGTCGACCACCCCGGCCGGCAGCGACCAGCGGCCGTTGTCGCCCCGACGGGCCAGCAGCACCCGACCCGCGTCGTCACGGACCACCCCGGTCACCCCGGGCAGCAGCAACAGGTCGTGCCCGACGTGGGCACGCAACTTCACGATGTACGGGGAGACGGCCACCGGCCCACGGTAACGGTCGTGGTACCGGTGGACCATCCCGACGCCCGCGCGACGCCGCCGCACCCTGGGCCGGGTGCAGCCTCTAGACTTGCCCGGCGATGGACCCGCAGCCCTCCCCCACCGACCTGCGCCCCTGCGCGCACTGTGGACGTGACGTGCCGCAACGTGCCGGCGCGGGACGCCCGTTCCGCTACTGCCGGGACAACGACGGCGCCTGCCAACGGGCGTCACGCAACTCCCGGATGCGCCACCGCAACGCCCCCGGCCTGCCCGGCCAGGTGGCCCGCACCTGGGAGGCCGTCGACCGCCTCGACCAGGTGGTGGAAACCCTCACCGAGGCGCTGCACGCCGAGTTGTCCCCGGTCGGGGTGGAACGGCAACTCGCCCAGGCCCGCGCCGACGCCGCCACCGCCATCGCCCAGGCCCACGCCGCCCGCGACGAGGCCCGCGAAGCCGCCGAGACGGCCGCCGCGGAGACCACCCGGGCCCGGCAGGAGACCCGGGCCGCAGCCGCCGACGCCGACGCGGCGCGGGCCCGCGCCGCGCAGGCCGACGCCCGCGCCGCCGAAGCACAGCAGCGGGCCGGGCAGGCCGACACCGCCGCCGACGCGGCCCGCCGCGACGCCAGCGCCGCGCAGGCGCTGCGGGTGCAGGCCGAACGTGACCGGGACGCCGCCCGGCACGAGCTGCGGACCCTGCGCGCGGAACGCGACGCCGAACGGCAACGCACCGCCGACCTGACCGCCGAACGTGACGCCGCCCGCGCTGACGCCGCCCGGGAGTCGGCCGACGCGCAGCGCGCCGCCGCCGAGGCCGCCGCCGCCCGCCAGGAGACCCGGCAGGCCCACGCCGACGCCGCGGCGGCCCGCACCCGGGCCGACACCGCCACCGAGCAGGCCCGGCAGGCGGAGGCCACCGCCGAGGCGGCCCGGCGGGACGTCGCCGCCGCGCGGGCCGACGCGACGGCCGCCCGGCAGGAGACCGCCGCGCTGACCGCCCGCGCCGCCGAGGACCTGGCCGCCGCCCTGGCCCGGGTGGACACGCTGACCGCCGAGCTGACCCGGGCCCGCGCGGAGGTGACGCAGGCGCACCGGGCGACCGCCGCCGACCGGGCCCGGCTGGCCGAACTGGACCGGCTGCTGCCGGCGGCGCAGGCCGACCGTGACGCCGCCCAACGCCGGGCCGGTCAACTCGCCGACCAGGTCAGTGACCTGGCCGGCGCGCTGGCCCGGCTCAGCGGCCCCACTCAGCCGGGCTGAGCCGACCCCGACGGGTCACCGCCCGCGTCGCCCGGTCGGCCCACCGGGGCGGGGTGCACCTCGACCCGGGTGTCGTGGAACGTGGGCCCCCCACCGAGGTCGGTGTCCCGGACCCCGGTGACCGCGTTGACGGTGCTGCCGCCGGGGCTCAACCGGGCCCAGTACGCCTTGTAGGTGAACGCCAACCCGGGGCGGGTCGCGTCGTCCACGGCGACGGTGGCGAGGAACTCGCCCCGGTCGTTGTGCACCCGCGCCGGGTCACCGTCGGCCAGGCCCCGGGCGGCGGCGTCGACGGGATGCAGGTGGATGCGCGGCGGACCGGTGCGACCGAGGTGCCACGGCAACGACGCGAACGTCGAGTTGAGGAAGAACCGGCCGGCGGGGGAGATCAACGCCAGGGGGAACCGGCGGGCCAGCGCCGCGTCACCCACCTCGACCGGCGGGGTGTACCCGACGAGCGGGTCGACGCCCTGCGCGGTCAGCCGCGGGTCGTGGAACCGGGCCCGCCCGTCGAGGCTGGGGAACCCACCCTCGGCGTACGGGGCGGACCCCACCGCCACCCCCGTCGCCCGCACGTACGTGCTGCGCACCAACTCGTCGTAGCTGATGCCGGTGCCGTCGAGCAGCTGCCGGGCCAGGTCCTCGTCGCTGTCCCGCAGCCGGGGATGGTCCAGCCCGAGCGCGGCGGCGATCCGCCGGAAGATCTCCGTGTTGGGCAGCGCCTGCCCCGGCGGGTCCAGCACCGGCAGGTTCAGGGTGGCGTAGTGGTGACCGTAGGAGGTGTGCAGGTCCAGGTGCTCAGGTTGCATGGTGGCCGGCAGCACCACGTCGGCGAAGTCGCAGGTGTCGGTCCAGCGTTGCTCCAGCACCACGGTGAACAGGTCACCGCGGGTCAACCCCCGACGCAGCAGGTTCTGGTCCGGGACGGTGGCGACCGGGTTGGTGTCGAACACCACCAGCGCGGTGACCGGCGGGTCCGCCTCCCCGGTCAGGGCGGCGGCGAGTCGACTCATGTTGATCGACCGGGCCGGGGGAGCGGGCATCCCGGCGGGCCGGGCGACCCGGTCGGAGTCGACCCGGTGATGCCCGCTGGTGGTGGCCAACGCCCCGCCGCCGGGATACCGGAAATCCCCGGTGAGCAGGGGGATCGCCGCGATAGCCCGGACCGCCTGCCCGGCCCCGGCGTGCCGTTGCAGGCCGAGCCCGATCCGGATGGCGGTGGGACGGGTGGTGGCGATCCGCTCGCCGAGGCGACGCACCACATCGACGTCGAGGCCGCACTCGGCGGCGGCACGCTCCACCGGCCACTCGTCCAGGCGGGCCGCCATCCGCTCCCACCCGACGGTGTGCGCGTCCAACCACCCACGGTCGACCCCACCGACGTCCCGTACGTGCCGCATCAACCCCAGGGCGAGGGCGGCGTCGGTGCCGGGCAGCGGTGCCACGTGCTCGTCGCTGCGGGCCGCGGTGTCGGTGCGCAACGGGTCGATGGTGACCACGTACGCGCCGCGTTGTTGGGCCTGCCGCACGAACGGCCAGTGGTGCAGGTTGGTGGAGAGCAGGTTCGCCCCCCACAGGACGATCAGTTTCGCCTCGACCACCGACTCCGGTTCGAAACCGACGGACCCGCCGTAGATCGACCCGAGGGCGGCCCGGGACGCCGCGGTGCAGATGGTGGTCCGCAACCGCGATGCCCCCAGGTGGGCGAAGAGCCGGGGACCCATCGACCAGCCCTGCACCAGACCCATGGTGCCGGCGAAGTAGTACGGCAGGACCGACTCCGGTCCGTTGAGGTCGATGCTGGCCCGCAACCCGGCCGCGACCCGACGCACCGCCTCGTCCCAGCTCGCCGGCCGGTACGACACCGGCCCGACCCCCTTGGGGCCGACCCGCACCAGGGGGGTGGTCAGCCGGTCGGGCCCGGTGACCGCGTCGAGATAACGGTTGACCTTGCCGCACAACGCGCCCCGGGTGAACGGGTGACCCGGGTCGCCGCGCAGCGCCACCGGCCGCCCGTCGGTGACGGTGAGCTGCCAGACACACGTGTCGGGACAGTCCAGGGGGCACGCGCCGGGATGCACGGTGGTGGCCATGCCGCGGATGCTATCGCCACCGGCCGCCCCGGCACGGCCCGTCGTCGGCGCGGGACGCACCGGCGGCGGCTACCATCGCGGTGCACACCCGGGACACGGCACCGATGTCGACCCGGCCGCAGACGAACCCGCCGGGGCGGTGCGACGGCGGGCTACCCTTGCGGGGGCCGTCCCACCCGACGGGCGGGAATGCCCCGGCGGTGACCGGCCGTTATACCGGAAGACCAGCACCACGAACGAGGGGAAGTCGATCATGGGCGAGCGCATGCTGCGCGGAAGCCGTCTGGGCGCGGTCAGCTACGAATCCGACCGCAACACGGAGCTCGCGCCGCGCCAGACCCGCGAGTACCTCTGCGCCAAGGGCCACCAGTTCGAGGTCCCCTTCGCCGTCGACGCCGAGGTCCCCACCACCTGGGAGTGCAAGTTCGACGGCAGCGTCGCCCGGCTCGTCGACGGCACCGAACCGGAGCAGAAGAAGGCCAAGCCGCCACGCACCCACTGGGACATGCTGCTGGAACGGCGCTCCATCGCCGAGCTGGAGGACATCCTCGCCGAACGGCTCCAGGAGGTCCGCACCCGCCGCGGCCGCGCCTGACCTACCGCACCACGACGGCGCCCCCGGGGAGGAGATCCCCGGGGGCGCCGTCGCGTCCCTGCCCACCGGGACAACCGGAGCCCACGCCCCACCCGGGCTGCGGGGCGGACCGAAAGGTATGGGACGACAGTGCCCGCTCCTGGGCGGGACCACCGGCCGGTCAGGGCCGGCGGGGCTCCACGATCTCCCCCTCGATGGCCCGACCCCCGTCGACCGGCGGCGGGGCCACCACGTCACCATCGACCGGCGGCGTCGACGTCGCCGGCTCACCCCGACGCACCCGCACCGTACGCGGGCCGAACAGGTCACCGGCCACCATCGACGACACCCGCCGCTCAGTGGCCCGCTGCACCCCCGAGCGCACCAACCGGCGCACCGGCGGCACCAGCAACACCAAACCCACCACACCACTGAACAGACCCGGCACCGCCAGCAGCAACGCACCAGCCAACCCGACCAGACCATCGGTCACCTGCCGGCCCGGCGGCTGCCGCGACTCCACCGACGTACGGAACCCCCGCCAGGCGCGCATCCCCTCCCGGCGCAGCAACACCAGACCCACCAGGGACGCGGCGAACACCAGCAGCACCGCCGTGCCGAACCCGACGGCCCGGCCCACCACGACGAACACCGCCAACTCCGCCACCACCGCCAACAGCAGGGCCGGTGGCACGAACCTCAGGTATCGGCGCATCTCACCTCATCCGCGTCGCGCGGCACCCGCCCACCACCGTCAACCGGACAGCGCCCGGGGCGACAGGCCCGCTCCTCCAGCATGCCACGCCCCACCTCACGGCCACCGGTCGTGACCGCGACGCAGCCGACCCGGCCGCCGGTCCCGCAGCCCCCAGGTGGTGATCCGCCACAACGCCTCCGCCACGATCAACGGACTCATCTTGCTGGCCCCCCGCTCCCGCTCGACGAACGTGATCGGCACCTCCACGATCCGCACCCCCGCCCGGTGCGCCAACCGCGACAACTCCACCTGGAACGAATACCCCTGCGAACACACCGACTCCAGACGCATCGCCCGCAACGCCGACAACCGGTACACCCGGAAACCACCGGTGGCGTCCGACACCGGCATCCCCAACGCCATCCGCGCATACAGGTTCCCGCACCGCGACAGCACCAACCGCCGCCACGGCCAGTTCACCACCCGCGCCCCACCCACCCACCGCGACCCGATCACCACATCCGCGTCGCGGGCCGCAGTCAACAACGCCGGCAGATCCTCCGGGGCGTGCGAACCGTCGGCGTCCATCTCCACCACCGCGTCGTAGCCGCGCTGCCGCGCCCACCCGAACCCCGCCAGGTACGCCGCCCCCAACCCCTCCTTACCGGGCCGGTGCAGCACGTGCACCTGCGCGTCGGTGCCGGCCATCGCCTCCGCCAACGCCCCCGTACCGTCGGGACTGTTGTCGTCGGCGACCAGCACGTCCACCGCCGGTGCCGCCCGGCGGACCCGGGCCACCACGTCGGCGACGTTGTCGGCCTCGTTGTAGGTGGGAATCACCACCAGCACCCGACCCACCCCGGGCTGCCCCGCGACTGCCTCACCCACGCCTGTCCCCCGTTCCTGCCGGCTCACCCGGCGACGGTGACCTCCCGCCGACGGCGCAGCATCCCCGCGACGACCAACGCCGCCACCGCCAGACCCGCCAGCGTCGACTCCGGCCACCGCCCGGCCCGGGTGGCCGGGGTACGCCCGTCGGAGAGCGTCACCTGCCGCACCACCACCGCCCGGGTGTTGAACCCGGTGGCGTCGCTTACCCGCCCGTCCGGGGCGACGAACCCGGACACCCCGACCGTCGAGGCCATCAACGCCGCCCGACCGTGCTCCACCGCCCGCAACCGCACCATCGCCAACTGCTGCCGGGCCTCCGCCACGTCGAAGGTGGCGTTGTTCGTCTGCACCACCAGCAACTGCGCCCCACCGTCGACGGTGTCGCGCACCAGACCGTCGTAGGCCACCTCGAAACAGATCACGTCACCGAGGACCACCGGGCCCACGTCCACCACCCCCGGGGTCGACCCCGGCACGAAATCCGCCCGCACCCGGTCGACCTGCGACGACACCTTCCGCGCCAACGACCGCATCGGCACGTACTCGGCGAACGGCACCGGATGCCGCTTGGTGTACAACTGGGCCATGTCCGGGCCGGTGCCCGGCCGCCACAGGATGCCGGCGTTGCGCACCTCACCGTCACCCGGACCGGCAAGCACCGCACCGACCAGGATCGGCGCACCGATCGCGTCCGCAGCCGCGGAGATCCGCGCCCCGGCGGCGGCATTGCGCAACGGGTCGATGTCCGAGGAGTTCTCCGGCCACACCACCAGGTCCGGACGCGGCACCGCACCGGCGGCGACCCGCCCGGCCAACTCCACCGTCGCATCGGCGTGATTGTTGAGCACCGCCTGCCGCTGGGCGTTGAAATCCAACCCCAACCGCGGCACGTTGCCCTGCACGATCGCCACCCGCACCGACCGGCCACCGCCGGCACCCGTGGGCACCGCCAACCCCACCCCCACCAGCAGCAACAACCCGACCGCGACCCCGGCCACCGGCCGCCACACCCCGTCCGGGCCCGGCCACCGCCGCCACGACCCCACCACCAGCAACCCGCCGGCCACCGCCACGACCCCGGTGACCAGTGGGGCCCCACCGAGCCACGCCCACCCCAGCAGCGGCGACGCGTCCTGGCTGAACGCCAACCGCCCCCACGGGAACCCCCCGAACGGCGTCCGGTCGCGCAGCGCCTCCTGCCCCACCCACAACACCCCGGTCACCACCGGCCACGCCCACCGCCACCGGTCCACCACCGGCGACACCCACGCCGACGCCGCCCCCAGCAACGCCACATAGCCGGCCTGCAACAACGACAACAACACCCACGGCAGCAGCCCGGTGTGCAGATTCGTCCACGCCAACAACGGGGCGAACAACGCCACCCCCGTCAGGAACCCCAACCCCGCGCCGGCCCGCAACCGCCGCCGGTGCACCGCCACCGCCAACCCGGCCACCCCCACCGGCGCCAACGGCCACCACCCGTACGGCGGGAACGCCACCAGCAGCGCCAACCCGGCCGCCACCGCCACCGGCACCGCCACCCGCAACGGCACCGGCCCCCTGGTCGGTCGTACCACCACCGGGGTACGCGTCTCATCCCGGTCGAGCGTCGTCACCGGCACCTCACCACGATCACGGGCCGAAGGCTACCCGCCCCACCCCGGCACCCCCGAACCACCGAGCCGCAGGCCCGAGCCCACCCGACGCCGACCCGCCCCGCCCCGGACAACGCGACGCCGGTCGGCCCGACCCGGGGAACACCGGTGACACCGACCCCCGCAGCGGGCGGACACGAAATCGGGGCGCGGCCTCAGCCGCGCCCCGATGCTCCCAGGCCCTTCCCGGCCGGTGGGACAAAATGAGCGACGCCGACCTTCGGACCGACCCGACGGTGGACTGGCTGCCCCCGCCCGGCCGTTGTCTACTGGCCGTACCACTCACCCTGCCCGTACACCGGTAACCGCGGCCGGTTCGCGCCGCCCCGCCGACCCCCGCCCGCTGGACCTGGCCGCCGCGACAAATACGCACCAACAATGTCGCTCGGCCAGCGGACGAAGGGACGAAGCGAACAACAGCCGCTTCCCGTAGTAGGACTCAAAGACGGTACGGCCTACACCCCCGCCGCTGTCAACCCACCACCGGCCAGTCACGTCCACCAACCCGGCGTGTCGCGTCGGCGGGTCTCAATCCCCACCGAGATGCCGACGCAACAAAGCCGCCGCCGCCACCGGATGCTCCCCCGCCAACAACCCCCCGGCGGCCAGCACATAATCCACATCCACCACCGGCCGCGCCGCCCGCGGCAACGGCCACCCACCCGCACGATCCACGAGCACCTGCGCCAACACCCCCACCCCGGCACCGGCCGACGCGTGACGCAGCACACCACCGGAACCCACCAGCAGCCGCACATCCCGCAGATCCCGACCCGCCCGCTCCCCCGTCGCCGCACCCCGGGCATGCCGCCGCAACGCCACCGTCGCCGCCAACACCGCGATCCGCCCGTCCACCGCCCGACCCGCCGCATCAACCGGCAGGAACCCCGGATCAGCCGCCCGCACCGCCGCCGCCGCCGCCAACTCCTCCTGCCCGACCGCATCGAGCAACCGTTCCTGCACCGCCGCCCGGACCACCCCCGGCGCGCTCCACCGCATCCCCAGGTCACCCTCCACGGTGCGGGCCCGCCACAACGCCCCAGCCACCTCCCGACCCGGCCCACCCGCCCGCTCGTCCGGCGTCAACACCGAATACACGTCGGTCGTCGCCCCACCCACGTCCACCACCGCCAGATCACCCCCCACCACGTCGGCGAGGACCTCCACCCCGGTCAACACCGCATCCGGGGTCGCCGCCCGCACCAACCGGGCGAACCGGGACCCCCGCGACAACCGCTTACCCCCGATGACGTGCCGCAGGAACACCTCCCGGATCGCCGCCCGCGCCGACGCCGGCGCCAACACCCCGATCCGGGGCAACACGTTGTCCGCCACCGTCACCGGCACCCCCGCCGCCGCCAACACCTCCCGCAACCCCTCCCGCACGTCCACGTTGCCGGCCAACACCACCGGCACCCGCCACCGGGCCCGCGCCAACCGCGTCGCGTTGTGCGTCACCGTGTCGACGTCCCCACCGTCGGTGCCACCGACCAGCAACACCACATCCGGCCGGGCCGCCCGCACCGCCGCCAGCTCCGCCGCCGCCAACCGGCCCGCCGCCACGTGCACCACGTTCGCCCCCGCCGACAACCCCACCCGCCGACCCGCCTGCGCCGTCACCAACGGCTCGTAACCCACCACCGCCAACCGCAACCCACCACCCGCCGACGAACACACGTACCACGGCAGAGCACCCGCACGCCCCGCGCCGGCCCCGTCGACCGCCGCACCCACCGCCGCGTCCAACCCGTGCAGCACGTCCGTACCGACCGTCGTCGGCGCCGACGCCGCCCCCACCAACCGCCCCACGGCCAGGTCCACCACCGCCGCCTTCGTCCAGGTCGACCCGACGTCGGCGCAGACCGCCAGACTCACGCCGCCCCGGGAACGACCACGGTGCCCGTAGCCGTCACCGCCACGACCGGCTCCGCCAACACCTCCGCCGCCGACCCACCCCGCTCCGGCCGACCCCGACACACCACCCGCGCCACGAAATCGACCGTCCGGCTGCGGGTACCCACCCGCACCACCGTCGCCGTCACCTCCAGCACGTCACCCGCCCGCACCGCCGCCAGGAACTGCACATCCGCGTACGACGCGAACAACCCCTCGTCACCATCGGTACGGATACACACCTCCGTCGCCACGTCCCCGAACAACCCCAACGTGTACGCCCCGTCCACCAGGTTCCCCGCGTAATGGGCGTGCGAATACGGCACATACCGCCGATGCGTCACCGTCAACCCGACCCGCGAATCGCTCATGCCCCCGCCTTCCTGCTCGTCACCAACGCGTGCACCAGATACGACGCCACCTCACCCGGCGTGGTGCCCCGACCGAAGATCCGGTCCACCCCCAACTCCGCGGTCATCGTCTCGTCGAACCGCGGCCCACCCACGATCAGCAACGGCCGCTTACCCGCCGGCAACGCCTCCCGGAACGCCGCCGACATCTCCCGCGTGTTGTGCAGATGCGCATCCCGCTGCGTCACCACCTGCGACACCAACACCGCATCCGCCCGCTCCCGCCGCGCCGCCTCCACCAACTCCGGCACACTCACCTGCGCACCCAGATTGGTCACCTTCAACTCCCGGTAATACTCCAGCCCCTTCTCCCCGGCGATACCCTTCACATTCAGGATCGCGTCGATACCCACCGTGTGCGCATCCGTGCCGATACACGCCCCCACCACCGACAACTTCCGACGCAACCGCTGCTTCACCACCGCGTTGACCTCCTTGGCGCCCAGCAACGGAAAGTCCCGCTCCACCACCTGCACCTGATCCAGATCCACCAGGTGGTTCACCCGCCCGTACACCACGAAGAATGTGAACCCGTCACTCATCGGCTTCGCGTGCACCAGCATCGCCGGATCGATACCCATCCGGTTCGCCAACTGCACCGCCGCACCCTCGGCCCGCTTGTCGTGCGGCACCGGCAACGTGAACGACACCTGCACCATCCCGTCACCGGTGGTGTCCCCGTACGGCCGCACGACCCGCTTCCCGGCGACCGCGCCAGCCCCCACGACACCCGTGCCGTTCCCGCCGGGCGTGCTCTCGCGGCCCGCACTGCGTTCGGTGCGCTCACTCATGCCGTTCCCGCCGGGCATGCCTTCGCGGCCCGCACTGCGTTCGGTGCGCTCACTCATGCCGGCTGCTCCAGGATCTCCGTCGCCGGGTTGTAGTAGCCGGCCTCGTGCCGCGCCACCCCCGCCAACCCCTTACCCCGGTCCGCCGGGCGCTTCATGATGCCGAACGTGCCCTCGGCGATCGCCGTCAACAACGACTGGTCCCCGATCCGCTCCAACAACTGCACCGCCTCACCCAACACCCGGTTCGCCCGCTGCTGGATGAACCCACCCGGCGCCGGCACGAAATCCTCGTGCAACCCACCCGCCGCACCCAACACGTACCGCACGTTCTGCAACGCGATGTCCCGATCCGACAACCACGGCGTCACCACCGCCTCCGTCATCATCCCCACCAACAGGATCCCCTGCCCCGTCATCGTGCCCACCAGATTGAAGAACCCGTCCAACAGGTTCCCCCGGAACACGTCACCCGTCATGTGCTTCGTCGGCGGCATCCACTTCAACGGCGCATCCGGAAACAACTCCCGCGCCAACAACGCATGCGCCAACTCCAACCGGAACGACTCCGGCACATCCGGATTGATCTCGAACGCGTGCCCCAACCCCAACTGCCAGTCCGCCAACCCCGCCTCATGCGCGAAGAACTCGTTGAGCAACTGCGACACCGTCACCGTGTGCGCCTCGTCCACCGCATCCGCCGTGGTCAGATAGTTGTCCTCACCGGTGTTGATGATGATCCCCGCCCGCGCGTGCACCTGCCGCGAAAACCGCTGGTCCACGAACGTCCGGATCGGATTGATGTCCCGGAACAAAATCCCGTACATCGAATCGTTGAGCATCATGTCCAGCCGTTCCAGACCCGCCAACGTCGCCATCTCCGGCATACACAAACCAGACGCATAATTCGTCAACCGCACATACCGACCCAACTCCTTCGACGTCTCATCCAACGCCGCCCGCATCAACCGGAAGTTCTCCTGCGTCGCATACGTCCCCGCGAAACCCTCCCGGGTCGCCCCCTCCGGCACATAGTCCAACAACGACTGCCCCGTCGACCGGATCACCGCGATCACATCCGCACCCGCCCGCGCCGCCGCCTGCGCCTGCGGAATGTCCTCATAGATGTCCCCGGTCGCCACGATCAGATAGATCCACGGCCGCCGCACCGGATCCCCGTACCGCCTGACCAGACGCTCCCGCTCCACCCGCCGCCGATCAACCCGCCGCACCCCCGCCGCCACCGCCCGCCGCGACACCCGCCGCGCCGCCGTCGCCGCCCTCCCCGACGGCACCACGAACCGCACCGACCCCGCCGCCGCCTCCTGCGCCAACACCGTCACATCGTCGACACCCTCCCGCGCCAACGCGTCGAACACCGGCAACGCCACCCCGTGCCCCAGCCCCACATCCGCCACCACCGCATCGACCAACCGGTTCACCCACGGAATACCGTCCGGATCCGCCCCCGACACCCCCGCCAGCCGCAACACCGCCCGCTCCACCGACACCGTCGTGTGACTCCGCGCCAGATCCACCACCGGCTGCCCGGCCCGACGCGCCAACTCCCGCGCCCGACCCACCAACACCGGATCAAGACCAAGCTTGCCCGACCCGCCCTGCCGCGCCGTACCGATGGATCGCTCGCTCACGAAACGCCTTCCTCATAGATGACCTCACCACGCAACACCGTGCGCCGACACACCGGCAACGGCGTCGGATCCGCCGGACCCCGCAACTCAGGATCCTCGGCCTGCACCACCGGCAACCCCCGCTCCACCCCCGCCGGACTCGACCACACCGCGAACGTCGCCGGCGCACCCAACGCGATCACCCCCTCGTTGTCCAGATGCACCGCCCGCCACCCGCCCCGGGTGTGCGCCGCGAACGCCGCCCGCACACTCATCCGCTGCGACGCACTGTGATGCGCCGCCGCCGCCCGCACCGAACCCCACGGATCCAACGGCGTCACCGGCGAATCCGACCCGAACGCCAACGCCACCCCCACCGCGTGCATCGCCCCCATCGGATTCGACTCCAACGACCGGGCCAGACCCAACCGCGACTCGTACATCCGACCCGCACCACCCCACAACCGGTCGAACGCCGGCTGCATACTCGCCACCACCCCGTACTCCACGAACCCCGCGATCAACCGCTTGCTCATGATCTCCGCATGCTCCACCCGGTGCCGCGCCGCCCGCACCCGGTCCGTGCCCAACACCGCCGCCGCCCCCGCGAACCCCTCCAACACCGTCGCGATCGCCGCATCACCGATCGCATGGAACCCGCCCTGCATCCCGTGCGCCGCACAATCCACCAAATGATCACGAACCTGACCGGCACTCAGATAACCGTGACCGCAACCCTCACCGTCGAGGTAATCCCGCGACACGTGCGCCGTCCGCGACCCCAACGCCCCGTCCGCGAACAGATCACCACCCGCACCCACCGCACCCAACTCCCGCGCCCGCGCCGCCCCCGACAACTCACCCCAGTACCCGTACACCTCCGGCAACCCCGCCCCCGACAACGCCAACAACCCGGTGAAGTCCTCCTCGTCGGAAATCTGCGGACCACCACACTCGTGCACCGCCGCGATCCCCAACGACGCCGCATGCGCCAACGCCACCCGCTGCGCCGCCACCCGCTGCGCCCGACCCACCGAACCCAGCGCCGCCGCCCGCACCACATGATGCGCGTCGCGCCGCAACCACCCCGACGCATCGAAACCCGGCACCACCGCCGCCTGCGGACACGCCGCCAGCAACGCCTGCGACACCAACGCCGAATGGATCGACGCCTGCGACAGGTACACCCGCCGGCCACCCGCCGCCCGATCCAGCTCCACCGCATCCGGCAGCCGCGGATCCCCCCACGCCGACTCGTCCCAACCGTGTCCCAACACCACCGCGTCACCCGGCAGACCCGCCGCGAACGCCGACACCGCCGCCAGCAACTCCCCCGCCGACCGCACCGACGACAGCTCCAGACCCGACAACACCAGCCCGGTATCCGTCGCGTGCACGTGCGCGTCCACGAACGCCGGCGTCACCAACGCCCCGTCCAGCTCCACCACCCGATCGGCGGCCGGCGCATCCGCCGCACCACCCAACCAGGCGATCCGCCCGTCCCGCACCAACAGCGCCGTCGCGCTCGGCTCCGCCGGACAGTGCAGCACTCCACCGCGATACAACGTCGAGGGGTTCGTCATGGCACTCAGTCTGCCGCCAACCGGGACTCGAAGAGACCACGTACCCCCGGCTCCGACCGCAACAACCCCAACGCCAGATCCGCGTGCCCCGGCACGAACCCGTTACCCACCAGCATCGTCACGTCCGCCGCCAACCCCTCCGCACCCAACGCCGCCGCCGCGAAACTCGTCGCCATCGAGAAGAAGATCACCGTGCCGCCGTCCGCCGTGGCCAACACCGCACCGTGCTCACACCCCGGCACGTCCACGCACACCACCGTCACGTCCGCCGGCCCACCCAACGCCGTCGTCACCGCCGACGACAACCCCACCGGATCCCGGGCATCAGCCAACGCCACCACCGACGCCAGACCAGCCGCCACCAGCGCATCCCGCTCCGCCGCCACCGGCACCACCCCCACGGTACGACCCGCACCCGCCCGCCGCGCCGCCGCCAACGACAACGACCCGCTCTTACCGCCCCCACCGATCACCGCCACCGTCACCGCCGACCCGTCACCGGCGCGTTCCCGCCGCGCCACCTGCTCAGCGACCACCCGGGCCGTCAACGCCGGCGCCCCACACACGTCCAGCACCGCCAACGCCAACTCCGGATGCAGGTCCCCCGGCAGCACCGCCGCGATCGACCGGGCGAACAGGATCGCGTACCCGTCACACGGCACCTGCTCGCTGCGCCCGTCCCAGCGGGCCAACCCGTCGAGGATCGTCAACGGCGTCAACGTCAACGACACCAGCGTCGCCACCCGGTCACCCACCGCCAACCCCAACGGCGACCGACGACCGACCTCCTCCACGGTGCCGATCAGCATCCCCCCCGAACCGGTCACCGGATTCTGCATCTTGCCCCGCGTCGACACGATCTCCAGCACCTCGGCGCGGACCTTCTCCCCGTCCCCGTCGTGCTTCTGCGCCAACTGCCGGAAACTCGCCGCGTCGAGATTCAACCGCTCGACCCGGATGCGCACCTCGTTCGGGGCGATCCGGGGGTCGGCGTCCAGCCGCCAGGCCGCCTGCGGCAGCACCCCCGCCGGCTCCACGACACGGTGCAGGCCCACCGGTGACGTCACACCAACCTCCCCCCTCAACCGCCCGAAGCCCCGACCAGGACTCGCATCGCGGGAAAACTTACGGCAGACTAATTTCTTCGCCGGATATTTTCCAGTAGCCTTCGGATCTACCGATCATCAACCGCCGGCCACCCCGGCTCGCACCCGCCGGCCACCCCGGCCACGCACACCACGAGGAGGGGCCGTGACCCAGACCCAACCGATGGCGACCATCCCTGGGCCCCGCCCCGCCCCGGTCGCCGCACCGACCGCCGGCCAGCCCTACGAATACCGCCGCAGCCCCCTGGTCGAGCCCGACTGGACCCGCTTCCCCGGCTGGCGTCACGTCACCCGCGAGCAGTGGGAGAACGCCCAGTGGCAACGCGTCAACTGCGTCAAGAACATCAAGCAGCTGCGCGCCGTCCTCGGCGACACCGTCGACGAGACCTTCTACACCGACCTCGCCGCCGACCAGCAGGCCCTGGCCACCATGTCGATGCTGGTGCCACCCCAGATGATCAACACGATGGTGCCGTTCGCCCCGATGACCACCGAGGCGTTCCGCGCCGACCCGATCCGCCGCTACATGATCCCCGTCGCCGCCGACCGGCGCACCGACTGGCCGTCACACCCCTACGCCAGCCGTGACTCACTGCACGAACACGACATGTGGGTCGCCGAGGGTCTCACCCACCGCTACCCCACCAAGGTCCTCGCCGAACTGCTCTCCACCTGCCCCCAGTACTGCGGACACTGCACCCGGATGGACCTGGTCGGCAACTCCACCCCCGCCGTCGACAAACTCAAGCTCACCCTCAAGCCCGTCGACCGCTACGACGCCCACATCAGCTACCTCAAGGCCCACCCCGGCGTCCGCGACGTGGTCGTCTCCGGCGGCGACGTGGCCAACGTCCCGTGGCGCAACCTTGAGTCGTACCTCATGCGGCTGCTCGAACTCGAAACCGTCCGCGACATCCGGCTCGCCACCAAGGCCCTCATGGGCCTGCCCCAGCACTGGCTCCAGAACGACGTCGTCGAGGGCCTGGAACGGGTCGCCCGCACCGCCGCCCGCCGCGGCGTCAACCTGGCCATCCACACCCACGTCAACCACGCCCAGTCGATCACCCCGCTGGTCGCGAAGGCCACCCAGACCGCCCTCGACGTCGGCGTCCGCGACGTGCGCAACCAGGGCGTACTCATGCGCGGCGTCAACGCCACCACCCCCGACCTGCTCGACCTGTGCTTCGCCCTGCAGGGCGAGGCCGGCATCCTGCCGTACTACTTCTACATGTGCGACATGATCCCCAACGCCGAACACTGGCGGGTCCCGGTCTGGCACGCCCAGCAGCTCCAACACGACATCATGGGCTACCTGCCCGGCTACGCCACCCCCCGGATCGTCTGCGACGTGCCCTTCGTCGGCAAGCGCTGGGTGCACATGCTCACCGAGTACGACCGGGAACGCGGCATCTCCTACTGGACGAAGAACTACCGCACCTCCATCGAGTCGGCCGACCTGGAGGCGCTCAACAAGCGCTACGCCTACTACGACCCGATCGACACCCTCCCCGAGGCCGGCCAGCAGTGGTGGGCCGCACACCGCGACGACTGACCCCACGACACACCCACCCCGCCGCCCCCGACGACCCGACCGGTCCCGGGGGCGGCGCGCGTCACACCCCGCGCGGGGCGTACATGATCACAGCGACGCCGAGCAGGCAGATCGCCGCGCCCGTCAGGTCCCACCGGTCCGGCCGGAAACCGTCCACCAGCACCCCCCACGCCAGCGATCCCGCCACGAACACCCCGCCGTACGCGGCCAGGATCCGGCCGAAGTTCGCATCCGGCTGGAAGGTCGCCACGAAGCCGTACACGCCCAACGCGAGCACCCCGGCGGCGATCCACCACAGCCCCCGGTGCTCCCGCCAGCCCTGCCAGATCAGCCACGCCCCACCGATCTCGGCGAGCGCGGCCAGGACGAACAACACCAACGACCGGGCGACCACCATGCCCGCACGCTAACCCGGACAGCCCCCTGAGCATGCTCAGGGGGCTGTCCGGATGGTGATCCGCTCAGCGCATGGCGTCCCGGGCGTCGCGACCGGCGTCCTTGACGTGCTCACCGGCCTGCCGGGCGCGCGCCTCGCTCTGCTCGGTGGCACCCTCGGCGCGCATCCGCTCGTTGTCGGTGACGTCGCCGATCCGTTCCTTCGCGGCGCCGGTCAGCTCCTGGGCCTTGTTCTTCGCCTTGTCGGTGAAGCTCATGTCGCCTCCTGTCGCTCCGGCGGTCACGGGGCCGATGCCCCGCACCCGTGGCGTCCCCGCTCTGTCCGGCTCGAAACGGATTTGCGCCGTGGGCGCTGATGTTCGTGGTGTGCCGGGGCACACCACCGGTAGGCCATCCTAGGACAATAGGCGGCAAGCGGTGGTCTGCTGCCGGTGGTCAGGAGGGCTGGACCTGGTCGAAGAGGGCGAGGGCTTCGGCGGGGTCCGGGCTCACCAGGCGTTCCAGACCGGCCGTCGTGATCCTCGACCAGGTGGCGGCCCGGGCCCACATCCGTTCCTCGAAGGCGCGGACCGCCTCGTCCAGATTCTCCGGGTCGGCGGCGATGGCCTCCGCGAGCTCGGCACCGTCCAGCATCGCGAGGTTCGCGCCCGCCCCCAACGGTGGCATCAGGTGGGCGGCGTCGCCCAGTAGCGTCACCCCCCGGACATGGTCCCAGGTGTGGGACGCGGGCAGGACGTACACGGGTCGGTGGGCGAAGGCGGTGCCGTGGCCGAGCAGGTCGCGCACGGGAGCGGCCCAGCCGTCGAACAGCGCCAGCAGACCCGACCGGGTGGCCTCGACATCGGCCAGGTCCAGGTGCGCGTGCCAGTCCAGCGGCGCGCGGAGCCTGGCGTACACCTTGACGTGACCGCCGCTGTTGCGTTGGGCGACGAGAGACCGGTTCACGCCGTACACGGACACCGAACCCTCACCGATGAGCCGGGCGAGGTCAGGGTGGCGGGTGTCGACGTCGTCGAGGGAGGTCTCGACCGAGGTGACGCCGGTGTACTGCGGCGTCACCGACGAGACCGCCGGACGGACCCGGGACCAGGCGCCGTCGGCGCCCACCACGAGATCGAACGCCTCCGGCGGCCCGTCCGCGAAATGCACCAGGACGCCCTCCCCCGCCCCCGGCACCACCCGCGTCACCTCCCGCCCCCACCGCACGTCCAGAGAGCCGAGCAGCAGATCGCGGAGTTGCCCGCGGTCGATCTCCGGATTGGCCCGCTCGTCCGGGGCGGGTTTCCAGTCCCGCAGCACGGTCCCCGCGGCGTCCAGGATGCGCATGGCCTGTCCTTCGGGACGGGACAGCGCCTCGAACTCCGCCAGCAACCCCGCCTTGTCCAGGGCCCGCTGCCCCAGCCCCTCGTGCAGGTCCAGCGTGCCGCCCGGAGGGCGGGAGTCGGGCGAGGGATCACGTTCGAGGACGGCGACGGGGTGGCCGTGGCGGTGCAGGACCCGGGCGAAGGTCAGACCCGCCGGGCCACCCCCGACCACAGCAATACGATGTCTCATGGCGATACACCGTATAGCTCCCCTACAATTCAGCGCAACGACAGGGAGTGATCATGAGTGTCTGGGACCGGCCCGCCCCGCCGAACCCCCCCGTACCGCTCGACCGGGGGCAGATCATCGCCGCCGCCATCGCGCTGGCCGACGAGGGCGGGCTGGCGGCGGTGTCGGTGCGTAAGGTCGCCGCCCGACTGAACGCCGGCCCGATGCGGCTGTACGGCCACATCTCCACCAAGGACCAACTGTTCGACCTCATGGTGGACGAGGTGTACGCCGAGATCCTCCCCGGGGAGCGACCCGGTGACTGGCGGGAGGCGTTGCGCGGCCTCGCCCACCGCACCAGACAGGCCGCGCTGCGGCACGAATGGCTGGCGGACCTGCTCGGCGGCCGCCCGGCCCTGGGCCCGAACGGCCTCGCCGTCACCGAAGCCACGCTGGCCGCCCTCGACGGCCTCGCCGACGTCGACACCGTCATGCGCGCCGTGGAGACGGTCAGCGCCTACTTCACCGGCGCGATCAGGCGCGAGGTCGCCGACCTGCGGGCCGAACGCGCCACCGGCCTGTCCAAGCGCGAGTGGCAGCGTGCCTGCGGCCCGCACGTGACGAAGATGTTGGCCACCGGCCGTTTCCCGGCGCTGAGCAGGGCCGTGCACGACGGCACCGAGGTGGCCGCCGAGGTCTCCTTCGCCACCGGCCTGGACTGGGTCCTCGACGCCGTCGCCGCCAGACTCACCCGACCGGCGGGGTGACGATCCACTCCCGCCGCAGGTGGGAACCCCGCAGAACGACGGCACGGTCCCGGTCCCGGTCCCGGTGGCGGCCCCGGTGGCGGTGGCGGTGGCGGAAACCGGCAAACGGACCGGTGTCTCCGCGCCGGGAACTGCGGGCGGAGCCGGGCCGGGCCCGGCGAATGCTGGTTGACTGGGGGGATGAGCGAGATCATCCTGATCCGGCACGGCGAGACGACGTGGAGCGCCAGCCGGCGGCACACCTCGTACACCGACCTGGAGCTGACCCCCGACGGCGAGCGGCAGGCCCGCGCGCTGGCCGGGGTGCTGACCGGCCAGCGCCTCGCCACCGTGCTCGCCAGCCCCCGGCGGCGGGCGCTGCGCACCGCGCAGCTCGCCGGCCTCACCGTCGACCACACCGACGACGACCTCGTGGAGTGGAACTACGGCCGGTACGAGGGCCGCACCACCGCCGACATCCACACCGACCGGCCGGACTGGGACATCTGGACCGACGGCTGCCCCGACGGGGAGGCCCCCGACGAGATCGGCGCCCGGGTCGACCGGCTGCTCGCCCGGCTCACTCCCCTGCTGGAGCGGGGCAACGTGGGCCTGGTCGGGCACGCCCACCAGCTGCGGGTGGTCGGCGCCCGGTGGATCGGGCTGCCCCCATCCGGCGGCGGCAAACTCCGCCTGGACACCGCCACCGTCAGCGTGCTCGGCCACGAACACGGCCGACCGGTGCTCCTGCGCTGGAACGGCCGCTGAGCGGGCCCCGCGTCACGCCACCGACCGACGGCGCACCCACCGGGGGGTGTCAGGCCGACGCCTCCGCGCCACCCCGGGCCCGGGGCCGCAACTCGCCGACGGTGATCTTCGGCGGTCGCCCCTCGTACGGCGTCGACAGCACCACCGTCGTGCGGGTGGTGACGTTCGCCGCGGTGCGGATCTCCTGGAGCACCCGTTCCAGGTCGGCCGGCCCGGCCACCCGCACCAGCAGCAGGTAGAAGTCCTCCCCCGCCACCGAGTAGCAGGAGTCGATCTCGGGCAGGTGGGCCAGCCGCTCCGGCGCGTCGTCCGGTTGGGACGGGTCGAACGGCCGGATCGCCACGAACGCCGTCATCGGCAGGTCCAGCGCCTCGAACGACACCCGGGCGGTGTACCCGTTGATCACGCCGCGCTGTTCCAGCCGGCGGACCCGCTGGTGCACGGCCGAGACCGACAGGCCGACCCGCTCCGCCAGATCCGTGTACGACAGACGGCCGTCGGCGGTCAGCGCGGCGACGATGGCACGGTCGATCTCCTCCACGCGTGCAACCTACCCGGTGGAGCGCTCCCCTGGCGACGACGTCCCGCCGGAGATGACGCTCAGCGGGCCGCCCGGTCGCGCACCGCGTCCGCGGCGAAGTTCAACACCTCGGCCAGATCGTCCTCGTCGAGGAAGGGCAGATCGGTGAGGATGTCCGTCACCGACATCCCCTCCGCCATCATCGCCAGCAGGGTCGCCACCGGGATCCGGGACTGCCGCACGCAGGGTGCGCCACCCATCACCTCGGGGTCGATGGTGATCCGGGGAAAGGTCACCGGCACAGGCTAGTCCCTCGCCAACGCCCGGGAGATCACCAGCCGTTGGATCTGGTTGGTGCCCTCGACGATCTGGAGCACCTTCGCCTCGCGCATGTACCGCTCGACCGGATGGTCGGACACGTAACCGGCCCCGCCGAGCACCTGCACCGCGTCGGTGGTCACCCGCATCGCCACGTCGGTGGCGAACAGCTTCGCCTTGGCCGCCTCGATCGAGTACGGCCGGCCGGCGTCGCGCAGCCGGGCGGCGGCCAGGGTGAGCGCCCGGGCGGCGGAGATCTGGGTGGCCGCGTCGGCCAGCAGGAAGCCCAGCCCCTGGAAGTCGATGATCGACCGGCCGAACTGCTGCCGTTCCCGGGCGTAACCGACGGCGTAGTCCAGCGCCGCCTGGGCCAGGCCCACCGCGCAGGCGGCGATGCCGAGCCGCCCCGAGTCCAGCGCGGACATCGCGATGGTGAACCCCGCCCCCTCGCCGCCGATCAGCCGGTCGGCCGGCACCCGGGCGTCGTCGAAGGCGACCTGAGCCACCGGCGAGGAGCGCAGCCCCATGGTCCGCTCGGCCGCCTGCGGCACGATGCCCGGCGTGTCCCGGTCGGCCAACAGGCAGGAGATGCCCTTCGGGCCCGGCTCGCCGGTGCGGCAGAAGACGTTGTAGAAGTCCGCCACCCGGGCGTGCGTGATCCACGCCTTGACCCCGGTGACCCGGTAGTCGTCGCCGTCGCGGACCGCCCTGGTGGTCAGCGACGCCGCGTCCGAGCCCCCCTGCGGCTCGGAGAGGCAGTACGCCCCGAGCAGTTCCCCGCCCACCAGGTCCGGCAGCAGTTTGCGTTGGGCGTCGGTGCCGAACTCGGCCAGCGGGTAGCAGGACAGGGTGTGCACGCTGACCGCCTCGGCGACCGCGAGCCAGCGCCCGGCCAGGATCTCCAGCACCTGGAGGTACACCTCGTACGGCTGGGCGGCACCGCCGTGCTCCTCGGCGTAGGGCAGGCCCAGCAGGCCCGCCCGGCCCAGGGTGCGCAGCACGTCCCGGGGGAACTCGGCGCGCTCCTCGAAGCCGGCGGCCCTCGGCGCGAGCTCCCGGTCGGCGAGTTCGGTGGCGAGGTCGAGCAGGTCGTGGGCCTCGTCGGTGGGCAGGATCCGGTCGACAGTCATAGCGCGATGAACTCCAGGGTGGTGAGCCGTTGCCCGTCGTCGGGCGCCACCCCGTCAGCTTAACGGTCGTTTGGGCCAGGGCCCAGTCCGGCGGTCGGGAGGCGACCATGTCCCGGGGTGAACCGTGGCCGCGTCGATCTCGTACCACCGGATGCCTTCCCCGGGTCCCGACGAGCCCGACCGGAGATTCCGATGCACCGACGCGCAGCACTGACCTGGACCGGGGTGGCCCTCGCCGCCCTGGTCGCCGGCTGGGCGGCCCTGGCCGTCCCCACCGCGAGTGCCGACACCGAGCCCGCGCCACCGGCCACGGCCGGCCCCGTCGCCACCGACCCGACCACCGGCACCACCGCTCCCCCGGCCACCGCCACCGACGGGCCCACCGCGGGCCCGGCCAGCGCGCCCGCCGGGTCCCCGGTGGCCGTGCACGGCCGGCTGCGGGTGTGCGGGGTGAACCTGTGCGACGAGGCCGGCGAGCCGATCCAACTGCGCGGGATGAGCAGCCACGGCCTCCAGTTCTTCCCGAACTGCCTCAACCCGGACTCGCTGGCCGCGCTGCGCACCGACTGGCGGGCCGACTTCGTCCGGGTGGCCATGTACGTCCAGGAGGGCGGCTTCGAGACCGACCCGGCCGGCTTCACCCGCAAGGTCGACGAGGCCGTGGCGACCGCCAGCGCGCTCGGCCTCTACGTGGTGGTCGACTTCCACATCCTGACCCCCGGCGACCCCCGGTTCAACCTGGACCGGGCCACGTCGTTCTTCGCCGAGGTCGCCGCCCGGCACGCCGACCGGACCAACGTGCTCTGGGAGATCGCCAACGAGCCCAACGGGGTCGGCTGGGCCGACATCAAGAGCTACGCCGAGCAGGTCATCCCGGTGATCCGGGCCGCCGACCCGGACAGCGTGGTGCTGGTCGGCACCCGGGGATTCTCCTCGCTCGGCGTCTCCGAGGGCGCCGACGAGACCGAGGTGATCGACGACCCGGTCGACGCCGCCAACATCATGTACACCTTCCACTTCTACGCCGCGTCCCACCGGGACCTGCAACGGGCCACGGTGGCCCGTGCCGCCCGGAGCCTGCCGCTGTTCGTCAGCGAGTTCGGCACCCAGACCTTCACCGGCGACGGCCCCAACGACCTCGACAGCGCCACCACCTGGCTGGACCTGCTCAAGAGCCTGAAGATCAGCTATGCGATGTGGAGCTTCTCCGACGGGCCGGAGAGCAACTCGGTGTTCCGGCGGGGCACCTGCGCCGGCACCGATTTCACCGGCACCGCCGTGCTGACCGAGTCGGGGGAGTTCATCCGCAGCCGGATCCGGGGCTGACCCGGCTGGCCACCGACGGTCGGCGTCGCCGCACGCGGCGACGCCGACCGTCGGTGGCCGCGACCCACCCCGACGGAGACCGCCGCCCGGCGACGCCACGTCCCCCCGGCGATACCGTCAGCCGGCGACGACGGCGCAGACCCGGCGCGCACGATCGGGGTGGGTCAGCACGTCCACGCTGTCGACGTACTGGTCCACGGCCCCGAGCAGCGGCCGGTCCCGCAGTGCCGGGTCCACGACCGCGGCCCGCAGCGCGGCGGCGAGGCGGGGCGCGTCGAGCACCAGGAAGGGCCGCCCGTGGAAGGGGCGGGCCGTGGTGACGACCGGCGCGGCCAGCCCGGTGGCGTTGGTCCACTCACCGACCGTCTCCAGCGCCCGCACCAGGCCCGCCTGCCGGTGCGGCCAGTCGCCCGGCCCGAGGGTGTCCGCCAGCGCCGCCACCACCGGCCCGGCATCCGGCAGCGCGGCGAACGCGGTGCCGAGCCACTTGTCGTACGGCGGCCAGCGCCGGTGCAGCAGCAGACCGAGACGCATCAGGTCGTGGGCCACCCGGGCGGCCAGCAGGCGGCTGCCCAACGCGTCGCCCACCTCGGCACACCGGCCGACGAGATGCTCGGCCTGCCCCACCCGGGTCCACCCGGCGGCCAGCACGTGCCGCCACACGTCGTCCGGATACCAGGCCAGGCGGGCGCGGACCGCGCCGACCGCGCCGCCGAGCCCGTCGTGGAAGACCGCACCCGCGGTCAGTTCGGCCAGCCGCTGGGTCGGGGTGGCGAGCCAGTCGTCGGTGGTGACCGCGACGGTGGGGTCGAAACCGAGCCGGCCCCGCAGCCAGTCCCGCCAGCCCGCCACCTCGACCCCGCTACGGTCCCCGGCGGCGTCGGGCACCCCCAGCCGGGCGGTCGGCCAGCTGAGGAACCGGGTCGGTCGGCCCAGGAACCGGGTCGGCAGGTCGACCAACGCCGCCCGCACCGACGCCAGGTCGGCCGGCTCGGCCAGAAAGATCTGCGCCCGGGGGCCCCAGTCGTGGTCGGTGGAGCGCTCGGTGTCCAGACCCAGCAGCTCCGAACCGCCGTCGAGCAACCCCGCCGAGTACCGCAGGCCCGGCAGTCGGCTCGCCAGCAGCGGCGCGAGGACCTCGTCGTGGAAGCGGCGGCACAGCACCAGACCGGGCACGAACTCCATGCCCGCAGTCTCGCCCCGCCGGCCGGTGGGTGTCACGCCGGTTTCCCGCCACCACCGGTTACTCGACCGGCTCCGGGTCCGGTATGGCCGGGACACCCTCATCGTGGTCACCGTGCCGGTGCGCTGGTGACCCGACGGGTGCGGGAGACCACCGCGTCACCGGCCGGCCCGAGCTGCGGCCCGGGTCGACCGTCGTGCCGTCCCCCATCCCGTCGGTGGGGTGTGCCAGGCTGTCGGGCGTGGCAGACCAACCCCCGATCCTGCTGATCGACGCCCCCAGCCTCTACTTCCGGGCCTACTTCGGGGTGCCCGAGTCGGCGGCGCGGACCGACGACGGCCAGCCGGTCAACGCCGTGCGCGGGTTCCTCGACATGCTCGCCCACCTGGTCCGCACCCGCCGGCCCGACCGGATGGTCTGCGCGCTCGACCACGACTGGCGGCCCGCCTGGCGGGTGGAGCTGCTGCCGTCGTACAAGGCGCACCGGGTCGCCCCCGAGGGAGGTGAGGAGGTGCCGGACACCCTCTCCCCGCAGGTGCCGGTGATCCTCGACGTGCTGGCCGCGATCGGCATCACCGCCGCCGGGGCCACCGGCTACGAGGCCGACGACGTGCTGGGCACCCTGTCGGTCACCCAACCCGGCCCGGTGGAGGTGGTCTCCGGCGACCGGGACCTGTTCCAGCTCATCGACGACGCCCGCCGGGTCCGGTTGCTCTACGTCGGTCGCGGGGTGGCCAAGCTCGACGACTGCGACGCCGCCGCCGTCCGGGCCCGCTACGGTGTCCCCGCCGACCGGTACGCCGACTTCGCCGCGCTGCGCGGCGACCCGAGCGACGGGCTGCCCGGGGTGCCCGGGGTCGGCGAGAAGACCGCCGCCCGGCTGATCGACCGCTACGGCGGCCTGCCCGGCATCCTCGCCGCGCTCGACGACCCGGGCTCCGGCTTCGCCCCGGGGCTGCGGGCCAAGCTCGACGGCGCCCGCGACTATCTGGCGGTGGCCCCGAAGGTGGTCCGGGTCGCCACCGACGTGCCGCTGCCGACGCTGGTCACCACGCTACCCACCGCGCCCGCCGATCCCGACCGGCTGTTGGAGCTGGCCCAACGGTGGAACCTGGCCGGCTCCTGCCGGCGGCTGGTCGACGCCCTCGCCGCGCAGCCCTGACCCGGCCGGCCACGGCTGTGCGGGCCCGGCCGGTGGACGTCCCGGCCGGGCCGGGCCCGGTGCGCGCGACGCACGCCCGGTAAGCGCGGCGGGGACAGTCCCGGCACGGGCCCGGTCAGCGCGGGGGCGGGACGTCCCGGCGGGACGGGAACGGGGTGCCCGGCCGACCCAGGGTGGCCGACCGGCTACGCAGTCCCACCGGGTCCGGGGCGGTCTCCGGTTCGACCACCGGCGCGTTGGCCTGCCGGGCGTGCAGGTAGGCGGCGGCGGCCCGGTCGTCGTCGGTGGGGGCGGCGAGCAACGCGTAGACCAGCCCGACCACCACGAGGATCACCGCGAGGACGATCGGCACCAGCAGCGTGCTCACCCCCGCGCCGGTCAGCTCCCCGCGCCGCTCGTGCAGGTGCACCGACAGGGCACTCATCCCGGTGAAGTGCATACCGTTGACGGCGACCCCCATGACCAGGGCCGACCCGGCGATCGCCAGCCCCCGGCGAACGGTCATCGCCAGCCACAGCGCCACGGTGGCCGCGACGACGGCGATGGCCACCGACAGCCCGACCCGGGTGGCGTCGTAGCTCAGGTCGCCGTTGAGCCGCATCGCCGCCATCCCCGTGTAGTGCATGGCGGCGACACCGATGCCGGTGAACAGGCCACCGCCGAGGACCTTCGCGGCACCCAGCCGACCGGTGCCGACGATGGCCAGGCCGATCCCGACGGCGGTGACGGCGATCACCGTACTGGCGACGGTGAGCGGAACGTCGTAGCGGATCCGGGTGCCGGTGACCGCGAAGCCGAGCATGGCCATGAAGTGCATCGCCCAGATCGCCGTGCCGCCGATCGCCCAGGCCGCCAGCAGACCCCACCAGAAGCGCTGCCCGGAGCTGGTGGCGGTACGGATCCGCCCGACGCAGACCAGACCGAGGAACGAACCGAGCACGGACAGTGCGTAACTCAACGCGGGTGTGATCCACCCGTACTCAAAGTGATTGATCTCCGCCACGGCGGCCTTCCCCCCACTCATTACCGGCGCGTAGGAGACCGCGCCCGAGCAATGATCGGGGAGGCTCCGAGCAGGCGCAACATCGGCCCCCCGGTTTCCTGGCCGGTGCCGTCACGGTGACCGTGCGATGCGTCGATTCACCGCCCGTCGGTGACCGAAAGTGATGATCAGGCGGAGGTGTAATGGGCAAGTACGCCCCGGTTCACGGCCGCGATCGCCTGCCGCGCGGTGGCCCGCAGCTCGATCGACGCCCCACCGGAGTCGGATAGCTGACCGAGCAGGTCGGCGACCTGCCGGGCCCACCGGACGAAGTCCCCGGCGGGCATCTCACCGTCGATCTGGTGCCCGCTGGCGAGCACCTTGGCCAGGGTCTCCCCCCGCGCCCAGCGGTAGATCGGCCAGGCGAACCCGAAATCCGGTTCCCGGGTCACGGTCAACCCCCGCTGCGCCTCGTCGGCCTCGATCTCGCTCCACAACTTGAGCGTCTCGTCGACCGCGTCGGCGACCGGCCCGCGCGGCAGCGACGCCCGCTCGTCGACGTCCCGGCGGGCCTCGAAGACCACCACCGACACGGCGGCGGCCAACTCCGCCGGGGACAGCCCGTCCCAGACGCCCCGCCGCAGGCACTCGGCGACCAGCAGGTCCGCCTCGGTCCAGATCCGGCCGAGCATCCGCCCGGCGTCGGTCACCCGCCCGTCGGCGGACAGGTAGCCCCGGGCGGTCAACAACGCGACGATCCGGTCGAAGGTCCGGGCCAGCGAGCCGGTCCGCCCCGACACCCTCTGCCGCAGCTCCTCCGTGTCGTTCTCCAACCGGCGTCGCCGCTCCGCCCAACGGGCGTGGTCCTCCCGTTCCGGGCAGGCGTGGCAGGGGTGCCGACGCAGCTCGGTGCGGAGCTGGCTGAGCCGGTGGTCCTCACCGGCGGCCTGCCGGGAACGCCCGCCCCGCCGGCCGCCGTGCCGGTCCAGCCCGGTGCTGCTCACCTCGGCCGCGAGATCCCGCCGGGCGGCCGGTGAGCGGTGGTTGAAGTGCTTGGGCACCCGGATGCGGGCGAGCACCTCGGCCGGGGTGGTGAAGTCGCCGGGACTGATCCGCCCCGCCCAACGGTCCTGGGTGAGCACCAGCGGCCGGGGCTCCCCGAACCCCCCGGTCGCCGGGTCGAGGACGACCGCGAGCCCGGCCCGCCGCCCGGACGGCACCCGGATCACGTCACCGACCCGCAACCGCTCCAACGCCGCCACCGCGGCGGCCTTACGCTGGGTCTGCCCCTGCCGGGCGATGGCCCGCTCCCGGTCGGCGATGGCCACCCGCAACGCGAAATACTCGTCGAAGTCACCCTGGTGGCAGACCGCCTCCGCGCCGTACGCCTCGATGGTCTCGGTGTTGCGCTGCACCTGGCGGGCCAGCCCGACCACCGACCGGTCCGCCTGGAACTGCGCGAACGACGACTCCAGCAACGCACGGGCCGGCTCGACGCCGACGCTGCCGACCAGGTTCACCGCCATGTTGTACGACGGCCGGAAGCTCGACCGCAGCGGATAGGTGCGGGTGGAGGCCAGGCCCGCCACGTGCCGGGGGTCGGTCTCCGGCGACCAGACCACCACCGCGTGCCCCTCGACGTCGATGCCCCGTCGACCGGCCCGCCCGGTGAGCTGGGTGTACTCCCCCGGGGTCAGATCGACGTGGGCCTCGCCGTTGAACTTGACCAGCCGCTCCAGCACCACGCACCGGGCCGGCATGTTGATGCCCAACGCCAGGGTCTCGGTGGCGAAGACCGCCTTGACCAGGCCCCGGACGAACAGCTCCTCGACGACCTCCTTGAACACCGGCAGCATCCCGGCGTGGTGGGCGGCCAGACCACGCTCCAACCCGTCGAGCCACTCCCAGTAGCCCAGGACGCTGAGATCCTCACCGGGGATCGCGGTGACCCGCGACTCCACCACCCGGCGGATCTCGGCGCGTTCCTCCGCCGAGGTCAACCGCAGGCCGGCCGCCAGGCACTGCTGCACGGCGGCGGCGCAGCCGGCCCGGCTGAAGATGAACAGGATCGCCGGGAGCAGCCCCTCCCGGTCCAGCCGGTCGACGATGTCGGGGCGCATCGGGCCCCGCCAGCGCGGGCCACGCCGCCCGCCGCCGGGGCCGGCGCTGCGCCCCTCCCCCAGCTCCAGCCGCCGGGTCTGCTCCCGGGTGTAGCGCAGCAGCTCGGGGTGCACGTCGTGCTTGCGGGCCGCGTCGGCGTCGTGGAAGAGGTCGAACATCCGCTTGCCGACGAGCATGTGCTGCCACAGCGGCACCGGCCGGTGCTCGCTGACCACCACCGCCGTCTCACCGCGCACGGTGACCAGCCAGTCGGCGAACTCCTCGGCGTTGGAGACCGTCGCCGACAGCGACACCAGGGTCACCGAGGAGGGCAGGTGGATGATCACCTCTTCCCAGACCCCGCCCCGGAACCGGTCGGCGAGGTAGTGCACCTCGTCCATCACCACGTAGGCCAGGCCGGCCAGGGTGGTCGACCCGGCGTAGAGCATGTTGCGCAGCACCTCGGTGGTCATCACCACCACCGGGGCGTCCCCGTTGATCGCGTTGTCGCCGGTGAGCAGGCCGACCTGCGCGGCCCCGTAACGCTGCACCAGGTCGTGGTATTTCTGGTTGGACAGCGCCTTGATCGGCGTGGTGTAGAAACACTTGCGCCGCACCGGTGGCGTCGCCGGCTCGTCGGCCGCCGCCGACACCGCCGCAGGCGTGCCCCGCAACGCCAGGTGGACGGCGAACTCACCCACCACCGTCTTGCCCGCCCCGGTCGGGGCGCAGACCAGCACCCCGCTGCCCCGCTCCAACGACTGGCACGCCTCGCGCTGGAAATCGTCGAGATCGAACCCCAGGTCGAGGGCGAACTCTTCCAGGGCCGGGAACTGGGCGGCCTGGGCAGCCCGGCGGCGTGCCTCGGCGTACCGCTCGGCGGGGCTCGACATGTCAGCAAGATTAATCGGTACCCCCGACGGCCACCCGCCAAGGCCGTCCGGCAGCGGGGTCGGGGCGGGTCGGTAGGGTGCACGACGTGCCGGATCACGTCGAACCGCCCGAAGCCACGAACGGCGTCGGGGACACCCCCCGAACCGACGCGTCCCGCCGCCCCGTGCAGGCCGTGCTCTTCGACTTCCACGGCACCCTCGCCCAGGTCGAACCCGCCCACGACTGGGTGGTCGCCGCCGCGGCGACGTGCGGGGTGAGCCTGGAGCGGATGCGGGCCACCGCGCTGGCCGACCGGCTGCTCACCGCGGGCCGGGCCGGTGGACCGCTGCCGGCCCGGGTGCCACCCCGACTGGCCGAGCTGTGGGCCGACCGGGATCTCTACGAGCACGCCCACCGGGCCGCGTACACCGGGCTGGCCGAGACGGTCGACACCGGGATCGAGGGCTTCGCCGAGGCGCTCTACGAACGGGTGCTGGTGCCGCAGGGCTGGGTGCCCTACCCGGACACCGCGCCGGTGCTGACCGCACTGCGGGCCGCCGGGATTCCGGTGGCGGTGGTGAGCAACATCGGCTTCGACCTGCGGCCGTTCTTCGCCGCCTGGGGGCTGGCCGACCTCGTCGACGCGTACGCGCTGTCGTACGAGGTGGGCCGGTGCAAACCGGACCCGGGCATCTTCCTGCGGGCCTGCGGGATGCTGCGGGTGGACCCCGAGCGGACCCTGATGGTCGGCGACACCCCCGCCGACGCCGGGGCGGTCGCCGCCGGGTGCGGCGCGCTGGTGCTGCCGGCCGCCGGCCCCGGCCGCCCCAACGGCCTCGGCGCCGTGCTCGACCTGGCCCTGCCCTCCCCATGATCGACACTTCCGGCCGGGCGGCGGCGGTCGGACTGGTGCTCGGCGGGGCGCTGTCGGTGCACTTCGGCTCCGCCGTCGCCGCGCTGCTCTTCCCCCGGGTCGGGGTGGCCGGCACGGTCACCCTGCGGCTGGCCATCGGGGCGCTGCTGATGCTGCTGGTGTGCCGTCCCCGGTGGCGCGGGCACGACCGGGCGGACTGGCTGGCCGTCGGCACCTTCGGCCTCGCCCTGGCCGGCATGAACTCGGTCTTCTACCAGGCCATCGAACGCATTCCGCTCGGCCCGGCGGTGACCCTGGAGGTGCTCGGGCCGCTCACCCTGTCGGTGCTGACCGCCCGCCGGTGGACGGCCTGGTGCTGGGCCGGGCTCGCGCTCGCCGGGGTGGCCCTACTGGGCCAGGGCGGATTCGACCGGCTGCACCCGGTCGGCGCCGCCCTCGCACTCGGGGCGGGCGCGCTGTGGGCGGCGTACATCGTCTGCTCCGCCCGGGTCGGCGGCCGGTTCCCCCGCGCCGACGGCCTGGCCCTCGCCCTCGCCCTCGCCGCCGTGCTCACCCTGCCGTTCGGTCTGGCCGACGCCGGGGCGCGACTGTGGCATCCGGGGGTGCTGGCCCTCGGCACCGGGCTGGCCCTGCTCGCCTCGGTGCTGCCCTACACCCTGGAACTGCTGGCCCTGCGCCGGCTGGCCACCTCGACCTTCGCGGTGCTGATGAGTCTCGGGCCGGCGCTCGCCGCGCTCGCCGGCTGGCTGATCCTCGGCCAGGACCTGCACCCGGTCGAGGTGCTGGCGATCGGCCTGGTGGTCGTCGCCAGCATCGGCGCGGTCCGGGTCGCCGCCCCGCGCGTCGCCGCCCCTCCCGGCGGGTAGGTGGCCGGCGGGTGGGGGCGGTCCTGCCCTGCCCACACCGGTGCCGCCGCCGCAGGGGCCGCTCAGCGCAGCAGCCGCACCGCCCCGGGCACCGCGGTGATCCGCACCGGCAGGTCCAGGGACCGCTCGCCGTCGGCGTACGTGGTGATGCCCTCGGCGGCCACCTCGACGGTACGGGCCCGGTAGCTGCGCACCAGCGGATGCGCCACGTGGGTGCCGGCGTAGATGCGCGGCTTGACCCGGATCAGGGTGCGCCGGTCGAACCGGCCGCCGACCACCACGTCCAGCAGCCCGTCGGTGGGGTCGGCGGCGGGGCAGATCCGCATCCCACCACCGTAGCTGGCGCAGTTGCCCACGGCGATCAGCACGGCGTCCACGTGGTGTTCCGTGCCGTCGAGGCGCAGCGTGTAGCGACGCGGGCGCAACCGGGCCAACTCGACCAGGATCGCCAGGTCGTACCGGCGGGGGCCGCGCGGCCAGCGCATCCGGTTGGCGCGCTCGTTGACGATCGCGTCGAATCCGGCGGCGAGAACCGCGCCGTACCAGCGGTCGGCACCACCGGCGGTGGACATCCGGGCCAGGTCGACCGGGTGGGTGCGACCGGCGCGCAGCGCGGCGGCGATCACCTCGACGGCGGCGAGCGGGTCGGCCGGGAACCCGGTGTCGGCGGCGAAGTCGTTGCCGGTGCCCGCCGGCACCGGGCCGAACGGCACGGCCGTGCCGGCGACCACCTGGAGGGCCTGGTGGACGGTGCCGTCACCGCCGACCGCGACCAGCGCGGACGCTCCGGCGGCGACCGCCGCGCGGCAGGCCGCCTCCGCTTCGGCCGGGGTGTGCGCGGTGAGCAGTTCCACCGGCCGACCGGCCGTGGCGAGGCCGTCGAGCACCCGGGGCAGCAGACCCCGATGGCGGCCCCGGCCGGCGGTGGGATTGGCGAGCACGGCGACCGGGCCGGCCGCCCGGTGATCGTCTGCGGTCACGGCGAGCACCGTACCGGTTCGTACCACGCTCCGGCTCCCCTGACTGCGGCGTCCTGATTGGGCGCCTGGTCGATGGTGACGCCGGGGGTCAGCTCGCGTAAGGCATCCTAGGTAGCTAGGTGGTTGATGGGGCGGTCGTCGGGGCCGGCGGCCCGGTGGGTGGGTTCCCCGGCATCATGGCGGGGCGGAACGGGGTTCCGAGCTTCCCCGGCCTCCCGGCAGGACACCGTTGCCGGGAGGCCGGGGAGAATCCGCCCGCCGGGGCGACCGCCCCGCTGGCGGCCGGCCCGACACCAGCGAGGCCATCAATCAGAAAGGCCGGCCACCGGCGAGGCCATCGACCGGAAAGGGCAATCAGCGGATGGGGTCCCCGACCCCATCCCGCCCCACCGCCGGCTACGGACGGCCGGTCAGCCGTGCGCCTTCTGCTGGCAGGGAACGCAGAATCGGGCCTGCGGCAGCACCTCCAACCGTTCCGCCGGGATCGCCGCCTCGCAGCGTTCGCAGCGGCCGTAGCCGCCCTCGGCCAGCCGTCGCAGCGCTGCGGCCAGGTGGTCCAGGCTCTGCCTGGTGGCCGCGATCAACGCGCCCCGGGTGTGCGCCTCGGCCGGGTCGCCGGTGTCGGCGGTCAGCTCGGTCAACCGGGCCGTCTGCGTCGCGAACTGATCGGTGAGGGCCTGGCGGAGCATGGTCAGCCGGTGCTGCTCGGCCTGGTGGTGCAGGTCGGTGCTCATGGCGTGTCCTTTCGGGGCACCGCGCTTCGGGAAGCGGGGAACGACGGGCAGAAAAAGGGACGGAAACAGAAAAAGGGCCGAAGCCGAAATGGCTTCGCCCTGGTGGCCGATCCGGAGGAGGAGCGTTTCTCCGGGTGGGCCACGCCCGGCGGGGATCGGGCTCGGCCGCCCCTGGGTGGGCACGACGGCGGACTGTGCCGCACCGGGCGCCACCGCCTCGAACCGGCCGACCACGACCGCCGTCACCGGAGAACCGGTGGCGGTGGGACGGCGCAGTCGAACGGCCAGGGACATGAGGCCCACCATAGGCCGCGCCCCGACGAAAGCCAACGGATAACGCCACGGACACCCGCCGCCGGACCGCCCCGGCGGCGCGGCGGCCCGGACCGCCCGCTGTGCTTACATGGGCACCATGGCACAGCCGGTGATCCTCACCATCGACGACGACCCCGCCGTCTCCCGGGCCGTGGCCCGGGACATCCGCCGCCGGTACGGCGACCGGTACCGGGTGGTCCGGGCCGACTCCGGCTCCGGCGGGCTGGACGCGCTGCGGGAGATCAAGCTGCGCGGCGAACGGGTGGCGGTGCTGCTGGCCGACTACCGGATGCCCGAGATGAACGGAATCCAGTTCCTGGAGGCCGCGATGGACCTCTTCCCGGCCGCCCGCCGGGTGCTGCTGACCGCGTACGCCGACACCGAGGCGGCGATCGACGCGATCAACGTGGTCGACCTGGACCACTACCTGCTCAAGCCGTGGCACCCGCCGGAGGAGAAGCTCTACCCGGTGGTGGACACCCTGCTGGAGGCCTGGGCGGCCAGCCCCGACCAGGCCAGCGACGAGATCCGGGTGGTCGGGCACCGCTGGTCGGCCCCGTCGTTCGCGGTCCGGGACTTCCTCGCCCGCAACCTGGTGCCCTACCGCTGGCTGCTCACCGACGACCCGGAGGGTGGCCGGCTGCTCGCCGCCGCCGGGGCCGACGCCACCGACGTACCGCTGGTGGTCACCCCGGACGGCAAGGCGCTGATCGCCCCGACGGAGGCGGAGTTGGCGGCGGTGGCCGGGCTCACCGTCGCCCCGTCCGCCGACTTCTACGACCTGGTGGTGGTCGGTGGCGGCCCGGCCGGACTCGGCGCGGCCGTCTACGGGGCGTCGGAAGGGCTGCGCACCGTGCTGGTGGAGCGGCGGGCCACCGGCGGCCAGGCCGGACAGAGCAGCCGGATCGAGAACTACCTCGGTTTCCCCGACGGGGTCTCCGGCGCCCAGCTCACCGACCGGGCCCGCCGGCAGGCGTTGAAGTTCGGCGCGGAACTGCTCAGCACCCGCGAGGTGGTGGGGCTGGAGAGCGCCGGAGCGGCCCGGCTGCTGCACTTCGGCGACGGCAGCACCATCGCCGCCCACACGGTGGTGCTGGCCACCGGGGTGTCCTACCGGGTGCTCGACGCGCCCGGCCTGGCCGACCTGACCGGGCTGGGGGTGTTCTACGGCGCGGCGTCGACCGAGGCCCCGAGCTGCGTCGACCAGGACGTGTGGATCGTCGGCGGGGCCAACTCGGCCGGCCAGGCGGCGGTGTACTTCTCCCGGTACGCCAGCCAGGTGCACCTGCTGATCCGGGGCGCCGACCTGACCGCCTCGATGTCGTCGTACCTGATCCAGCAGCTGGAACGCAACGACCGGATCGTCGTGCACCCGCACACCGAGGTGGTCGGTGGCGACGGTGACGGGCACCTGGAACGACTGCGGCTGCGCGACACCCGCAGCGGCGACGTCCGCGAGATGGACGCCAGTTGGCTGTTCATCTTCATCGGCGCGGAACCACGCACCGAGTGGCTGGACGGGGTGCTGGTCCGCGACGAGCGGGGCTTCATCGTCGCCGGCCCGGACCTGACCGCAGGCGGCCGGCGACCACCCGGCTGGACCCTGGCCCGCGACCCGTACCACCTCGAGTCGAGCCTGCCGGGGGTGTTCGCCGCCGGGGACGTGCGGGCCTCGTCGGTCAAGCGCGTCGCCTCGGCGGTCGGTGAGGGCGCGATGGCCGTCTCGCTGGTACACCGTTATCTGGAGGCACAGTGAGCGACTCCGACGAACGACTCACCCCGGACCAGCTGCGGGAGCTGTTCCTGTTCGCCGCCCTCGACGCCGGGCAGCTCGACTGGCTGGCCGAGCACGGCCGGGTCGAGCAGCGGGCCGCCGGGACCGTCGTCTACGCCGAGGGCGAGCCGGCGACCTGCTTCTTCACCCTGCTGTCCGGCACCGTGTCGATGAGCCGGCGGGTGCACGGGGACGACCTGGAGGTCAACCGCACCGACCAGCGCGGGGTGTACGGCGGGGCCACCCAGGCGTACCTGGGCGGGCAGGTCGACCAGGTCTACCTGAACACCCTGCGGGCGGTCACCGACGCCGAGTTCCTGGTGCTGCCCTCCGAGACGTTCGCCCACGCGGTGCGGACCTGGTTCCCGATGGCGATGCACCTGCTGGAGGGGCTGTTCTTCGGGATGCGCGACACCCAGAGCATCGTCGGCGAGCGGGAACGGCTGCTCGCCCTCGGTTCGTTGTCGGCCGGGCTCACCCACGAGCTGAACAACCCGGCCGGCGCGGCCGTACGGGCCACCTCGGCGTTGCGGGACCGGGTCGCCGGGATGCGGCACAAACTGGCGATGATCGCCGACGGCCGGCTCGACGGCAGCCGGCTGCACGCCCTGGTGGAGTTGCAGGAGGAGGCGGTGAAGCGGGCCGCCCGCGCCCCGCAACTGTCCCCGATGGCCGTCAGCGACGCCGAGGACGAGCTGGCTGACTGGCTGGACGGGCAGCGGCTCACCGCCGGCTGGGACCTGGCGCCGACACTGGTCGCCGCCGGCCTGGACGTCGCCTGGCTGGAACAGGTCCGCGAGGTGGTCGGCCCGCAGGACCTGGAGTCGGCGGTGCGGTGGCTTGCGTACACGTTGGACACCGAGCAGTTGATGGCCGAGATCGACGACGCGGTCACCCGGATCTCCACCCTGGTCGGCGCGGCCAAGCAGTACTCGCAGCTGGACCGGGCCCCGCACCAGGTGGTGGACGTGCACGACCTGCTCGACGCCACCCTGGTGATGTTCAAGGCCAAGATCCCGCTGGGGGTACGGGTGGTCCGCGACTACGACCGGGACCTGCCGCCCCTGCCGGCGTACGCGGCTGAGCTGAACCAGGTGTGGACGAACCTGATCGACAACGCCCTGTCGGCGATGGGCGCGCAGGGCGTGCTGACACTGCGCACCGGGCGGGCCGGCGACCTGTTGACGGTCGAGGTGGCCGACACCGGACCCGGCATTCCCGAGGCGGTACGGCCGCGCATCTTCGAGCCTTTCTTCACGACCAAGGGCGTCGGTGAGGGCACCGGTCTGGGGTTGGACATCTCGTACCGGATCGTGGTCAACAAGCACCACGGCGACATCCGGGTGGACAGTGTGCCGGGGGCGACCGTGTTCCGGGTGCTGCTGCCGTTCACCGCGCCCGCCCGCGCCGGCTGACCGCTGGGACAGGCTGACCGGTGGGACAGGAGTGGAGAGACCGGGCGATACGGGACAGTGATCGCGCGCTCACGGAGGATAATGGTTGATCGCCGACGGGGACAAGTAGTGGTTCCCCTCCTGTCGCCCGGCAGTTACCCGGTCATACGCTCGGCCCCGGGGAGTCCCGCCGTCCGCCGCAACCGGCCGGCAGGTCGCCGTACCCCGTCCCCGACGCCTGCGGAGGCCACCGTGACCATCGACCGGGTGACGACCGGGCCGGCTACCGCCGGCACCGCGGTCGGATACACCGTGGAGGAGCTAGCCCGTAAGGTGGGGATGTCGGCGCGCAACATCCGCGCCCACCAGGCCCGCCGGCTGCTGGCCCCACCGGTGCGCCGGGGTCGGGTAGCGCTCTACGACGACTCCCACGTCCGCCGCCTCGAGGCCATCCTGACCCTGCAACGGCAGGGCTTCAACCTGGTCTCCATCGAGGCGATGCTCGGCGTGCGCAGCGGCGACGAGGCACCCGACGGCCTGACCGCGATGCTGCAACGGCTGGCCACCGAACGGCCCGCGCTCACCCACGCGCTGACCCGGCACGGGGTGCTCGGACGTGCCCCCGACGGCACGGTCCGCACGGTGCGGCCCCGGCCGCTGCGCGCCGCGCTGGACCTGCACCGGGTACGGATGGGCACGGTGCCGGCGTTGCAGGCGCTCAGCGAGGTGCTGGACAGCGTCCGGCCCCTCGCCGACGAACTGGTCGCGGCCGTCACCGCCCGGATGTTGGCCCTCGCCCCCGAACTGGGTGGCACCGGTGACCGTCCGTCGTGGTCCGACGTGGACCGGGAGACGATCCTGCTGACCCAGGGGGTGGTCAACGTGCTCACCGAGGCGTTCCGGCTGGCGGTGGAGGACCAGGCGGAGGCCTACGTCGCGGACCTGCTGGAGAATCCGCCCGGCCCGCAGCGGCCCGTCGACAACGGCTGACCGGGTCGTGACCGACCCGTGGGCCGCTCCTGCGTCGCGGGGCCGGTCAGCGGTCCGTGTCGTCGAAGCGGGACACCCAGGCGACCAGACCGGACCGGGACTCCACCCCCGCCTTGCGGTAGATCCGGGTCAGGTGCGCCTCCACGGTGCGGGGGCTGATGTGGAGCTGACGGCCGATCAGCCGGTTGGTGACACCGGTGGTGGCCAGCCGGGCGATGTGCCACTCCCGGTCGGTCAGCGCGGTCTCGGCGAGCGCCCGCAGCGGTCGGGCCAGCCGCAGGCCGACCCGGTCGGTGCCGCACCGGGCCGCCAGTTCCAACGCCCGGTGGCGGGCCCGGGCGGCGGTGGGACCGCCCTGGTCCACCACGTCCGCCGCGCGGGCGATCGAGACCAGGGCCAGGCTGTGCCGCAACACCATGCCGGCGGCCCGGAACCGGTCCGCCGCGGCACGCAGGTAGGGCATGGCCGCCGCCACCTCCCCGCGGGCGAGCAGCACCTCCCCGTACGCCGACTCGGCGAAGGCGCGCTGCCCGGGCAGGTCGATCAGGTCGGCGGCCACCAACGCGGCCTCGGCCCGGCGCTGCGCCTCGGGCAGTTCCCCGGCGGCCAGCGCCGCAGCGCAGAGCAGCTCGTGCCACATCGGACGCAGGGATGCCTGGAGGCGGGTCAGTCGGCTGTCCCCACCGGCGTCGGTGAGCATCTCCCGGCAGGTGACCGGGTCACCGGCGAGCAGGGTCGCGGTGGCCAACGCGGTCGCCGCGGTGCGCCCGGACCAGCTGTCCAGGTCACTGGCGTACTCCACCGCGCCGCGGGCCAGCGCCACCGCGCGTTCGTCGTCGCGGGGGCCGCCCCGCCAGGCGGTGCCCTGCGCCTCGAACGCGAGGGCGAAGCTGAGCAGGGAACGGCTGCCGATCCGGCGGGCGACGGTCCCGGCTTCGGTGGCCAGCGCGATCACCGTGCCGAGCTGCCCCCGGTGGTAGGCCACCTGGCTGCGGCCGAGCAGCAGTTGGCACAGGCCGTCGTCGCGGTGGGCGTCACGGACCAGGGCGATGCCGCGGTCCAGGTGCCGGCTGGCGTCGGCGGGGCGTTCCAGGAACAGCTCGGCCAGGCCCAGGGCCAGCAGACAGTCGGGGTGGTCGCGCAGGTCCCGGTCGGGCAGCGCGTCGACGATCGGCGTCGCGGTGGCGAGCAGGTCCCGGGCGATGGCGACGTCACCGTCGTGGGCGGCGGCGAGTACCCGTACCGCGAGCAGACCGGCCCGGTCGATGCCGCTGGCGTCTCCGTCGGGTGCGCCGCCGGGCACCGGCGCGGGGTGGCCGGACAGGATGCCGACGGCACCGAGTTCGGTGGCGAGCTGGTACGCCCCGGCGCTCGGCGTCGGCATCCTGATCAGCTCCCGGCGGCTGATCGCGGCGGCCTCCGCGTAGTTGCCCAACAGCCGTTCCACCCGCACCCACTGGGCGACGGCGGCTGCCCGCCGACCCGCCGGGTCGGCGGGCAGCTCCGGGACGACCTCCCGCAGCAACGTCCGGCTCTCGGCGAGGTCGCCCGCCTCCCCGGTGATCCGGGCCAACAGCAGGGTGACGTCGTGCCGGCTGTCGGGGGAACCGGCCGGTGGGCGTAACGCGCGCAACGCCGCCCGCAGCCAACGGACGGCCAGTTCCGGGGCCTCGCGGCGGATCTCCCTCGCGGCCCGGCAGAGCACCTCGACGTACGGTTCGACCGGCCGGTCGTGGGGCAGGCCGAGCAGCTGTTCGGCCTGCGCCACCCGTTCCGCCGGAGGCGCGTCCCCGGCGAGCAACGCGGTCAGCGCTCGGTGGTGGGCCTCGGCCCGCCAGGCCGGGTCGGTGTCCTGACGGACCGCCGAGCGCAGCAGCGGATGTCGGAAGGTGAACCGCGAGGTCGCCGGGACGACCCGCAACAGGTCGCGGCGGACCAGGCGCCACGCGGACTCGTTGACCAGCGGTGGGGGCAGGCCGGCCACCTCGGCGAGCAGTTCCACCGCGCACGGCGTGTCCAGCACTGCGGCGGCGCGTAGGCACGCCGTGTCGGCCGGGGGCAGGCCGGCCCACTCGGCACGCAGGGTGGCCACCGCCCGGTCGGTGAGCCGGGGCGGGCCGGTCGACGGGGCGTCACGGTCACCGGTCGGCACGACGCCGGCCAGTGCGGTGAGGTAGCCGGGGACACCGGCGGCCCACTCGTGGCGTTCGTCCAGCTCATCCGGGTCGTCGTCCGGGTAGAGTTCGACGGTCTCGGCGAGGCTGAGCGGCTCCAGCTCGATGCGTTCCCGGCACCGACCCGCCGGGACGCCGGTGGCCGGTGGGCCGAACGGCATCGCGGTGGCCATCTGCCGGGGCCGGTAGGCCAGGATCAGCAGCAGCGGCGCGGGCACCGGGTAACGCAGCAGGTGGGTGACGAGCCCGATGGAGGCGGTGTCGGCCCAGTGCAGGTCGTCCAGGACGAGGGTAAGCCCGTCCCGGGCGGCCAGGGCGAGCAGCCGGCGGGCCAGTTGATAGGTGCGGAACAGCCGCACGTCGACCGGGCCGGCGAAGCGGGGCAGCAGCGCGCCGTCGGGTTCGGCCCCACCGGTGGGAGGTCGCCGTGGGTCGGCCCGGGGTGGCCGGGCGGTGCCGAAGGCGTGCCGGAAGACGTGGAACGGGATGCCCTGTTCGGCCTCCGCGCCGGTGCCGACGACGAGGGGCAGGGCCGGGGCGCAGCGGTCCAACGCCGCGTGCACGAAGCGGGTCTTGCCGATGCCGGGGTCGCCCACCACCTCGCAGACCACCTGCGTCGCGGTGCGTACGCGGTCGACGTGCGCGGCGCGCAGACGCGCGATCTCCGGGTGCCGCCCGACGAATGGTGGGCCGGCCACCGCGTTCTCCAGCCCAGCTGCCATCACGCAGATCACGTGCTTTCCCTGCGACACTCCAATGAGGATTGACGGGACTATACCGGGGCCAAGGAAGACGAGGAACATCGATTCCGTCGGGGTGGCCGAACGACTCCCACCCGCTGACCGTACGGGTGGTTATTTCAGCCGCTTGCGCTATGGCTCCGGCACCCCACCGTACTGCCGACGTCGGCTGGTGGGGCCGGTCGTCCGCCGACAGCTGCCCGCCCGGTCAGGGCGCGACCCGGGCCACCGGCAGCTCGGTGAGCAGCCGGACCTGCGCGGTACGGGACTCGTCGATGCGCCGGGCCAGGTCACGCACGATCGGGGAGACCGCCGACGCCCGGTGGGCCCGGGCCAGCACGGCCGCCTGCCGTTGCTGCACCACCAGCACCGCCACCAGGGCGGCGTCGTACCCGGTGACGGGGGTGTCCCGCAGCCGGGACACCGGGTCGGGTGCGCCGCCCGGGGCGGGATGCTCGTGCCGGTGCCCGCCGGGCTCCGCCCCGGCGGCGCGCAGCCACTCGCGGGCCTGGGCGACCTCGTCGGTCTCGGTCGCGTCTATGGCGGCGACCAGGGTACGCAGTCGCGGGTGGCGGATCCGCTGCGGCGCGACCCGGACGATGACCAGGGTGCGCTCCTGGTGGGCCGTCATGGTGTGCAGGAACACCAGGTCGGATCCGCCGATCACGGGCGGCGGGCCGGACCCGCTCGACAGGGGCGGCCCCGGGGTGGCCGGGGACACGGCGGGCGCGCACCCGGTGAGCAGCACGACCGCGCCGACCACCACACCCAGTCGGCGCAGGCCGGGACGGCGGCGGTCGGACCGGGTGCGGTCGATGGTGGACGGTGGCGCTCCGCCATCCGCCTGCCGGGGTACGGGCACGGCCCGGATTCGGTGGACGGGCACGGCGACGCCGGTCAGACCCGGGTCCACAGGGCGGGCACGTACGGCGGCTCCCAGCCCGGGAGCGCGGTGTGCGCCTGCCGGCACCGGTAGCTCGCCCCCTGGTAGGTGACGAGGTCGCCGACCTGGTAGCTGCGGCCGGCCGTCCAGGTGCCGCCGGCGGTCGGCGAGGGCCCGGGAGTGGTCGGGGGCGGGGTGACCGTACGGGTGGGGGTGGGGGTGGGAGTCGGGGTACGGGTCGGGGTGGGGGTCGGGCCACCGCCGCCGAGTTGCACGTCCACACAGGAGTAGAAGGCGTTGGCGGTGTCGGCGATGTTCCAGACGGCGAGGATCTTCTGCCGGCCGGTGAGGCCGCCCAGGTTGACGGTGTGCGAGACGGTGGCCTCGGGTTGCCGGCCGCCGCCGTCGACGACACCGACCCGGGTGTCGCCGACGAAGTACTCCCAGTTGCTGGTGGCGTGCCGGGCGGTGTTCACCCAGGTGAAGGTGAGTGTGCTGCCGACCGGGGTGGCCGGCCAGCCCCGGTTGTCGTCGTCGAGGACGGCGAACCCGGTGATCCCGGCGCTGCAACTGCGCAGCCCCTTGCGGCCCTCGACGCTCTGCGGCTCGTACCGGATCTGACCGCAGTCGGGCACTTTCCCCTGGGCGCAGAGGGCCTGGCGGCTGGGCGGGGCGGAGACGTAGCCGTGGGCCTGGGCGGGCGCGGCGAGACCCAGGGAGGTGACGACGGCACCCGTCGCCAGCAGGGGGACGGTGACGGTTCGACGCATGGGGACCCTCCTCGGGGCGAAACGTGCGGTCGACGGCGGGCGCCGGACGGCCCTACGACGCGCCGCTCGGATCGAACCCGGTGACTGCCCCCACGGTAATTTAAAGTTTGTTAACAGTAAAGTGGCAGACGGTTCCGCGTCGGGCGGGACGCCGTCCGATCGGCCGCCCGGTGTGGGTCGTGGACGGTCAGGGCGGACCGAGTGCACCGACCACGGTGGTCACCACAGCGGTGAGCAGCCGCTCGTCCAACGGCTGTGCCGTCACGACCATGGACACGGCGACCAGGTTGTGTCCCACCCGCACCAGGACGAATGCCGTCGCACCGGTGATCCGGCTCCGCCCGCTACCGACGGCCAGCGCATAGTCGACCCGCCAGGACTGCTCACCCAGGGCCGGGGCGGCGCGGCCCCCGACGGTGAACCGCACGCCACCGCTGACGAACCGCCGACAGGCGGCCCGGGCGGTCTCGGCGGCGGCGAACACGCCCCCGCCCACCGGCCCGACGTACGAGGTGACACCGACCTCCACCGTGGTCGAGGCGATGCCGAGTCTGCCGCGTGGGGTGGCGTACCGCGCCGCCGCCCGGGCCCGCTCCCCCGGTCTGAGCCGGTCGAGGTAGCTGTCGCGGGCCAGCGGGACACACTCGGTAGGCTCGATCCGATCGTTGCCGGCGGCGGTGACCGGTCGGGACTCCCAAGACGTCGGTAGCGCCGACCGGACGGCATCGACGGCGACCCGCGCCTCGGCAGCGGTGAGTCGTCGCCCGGCAGCGGGCGGCGGGTCGGGGACCACCCGTGCCGACGGGGTCGGCGCGTCAGGGGCTGCGCGGGAGGCGGACGAGGTGCCGGCCGTCGGCACCGGGACCCGGACGCCGGGCACCCCCGGCCCGAGCACCAGCACGGTCACCGTCAGCACGATCGACACCGCCGCCGGCAGCACCAGCCGGGTCGGCAGCACCATCCGGCGGGGTACGGCCCGGGGCAGCAGCACCGGCACGACGAGGGCCGCCAGATACAGCAGCCAGACCAGCGGGTTGCCCACGGTCAGCCGCAACGCCGACCCGGCGGCGGACCGCCCGGCCAGGGCCGCGTCCAGGTACTGCACCAGCGCCGACCCGAGGGTCGCCGCGGTCGCGGCGAGCAACGCCCCACCGAGCCGGTCCGCGACCCCGCCCCGACGGCCCGGGGCGGGTGAATGACCGGCCCCGGGGTCCGACGGGGACGCGGGACCGGGGTCGCTCGTCGGACCGGGGTCGGACCCGGCTGCGGTGATCACCAGGACGACGACGCCGACGAGCCCGGTGAGCAGCCCACGGGCCTGTGCGTCGCCGACCGCCTCGTCGAGGGTGCCCGGCGGGGCGAACCGCAGCTGCCCGACCGCACCACCGGCGCCGACCAGCACGGCCACCGCGACCACCCGGACCCGGGTCGAGTCGACCATCCGGCGGGCCAGGGAGCCGCCGTGGTGCCGGTCGGCGCGTCGGGCGGTCACCAGGAAGCGCACGCCCAGCAGTACCGGCAGCCCGAGGGCGAGCAGCAGCCAACCGGTGTCGGGCAGGTCGTAGGCCAGCCAGATCCGCACCAGCTCCGGGTCGGACCAGAGCGGTGGCAGCCCCGGCACCGGCCAGAGCACCGCGACCGTCACCGCGAGGGCGGTGGCGTGCCCGGCGTACCGCCAGCTGCCGGTGCGAGGTCGGGCCAGGTCGGCCAGCGCCGCCGCGACGAGCACGCAGAGCGCCACCGCGCCCGCGCCGAGCACGCCGGTCACCGCGGCGAAGACCAGACCGGCGACCGCCCCTTCGGCGAGGAAGAGTCCCGCGCTGCCGGGCAGTGGCAGCACGGCGACGACCAGGGTCGCGCCGAACAGACCCAGGCCCGTACCGGCGACCGGACGCCACCAGCCGGGCGCGGTCGCGGACCGGTGGGCGGTGGTCGCCCGCCGCAGCAGCGACGGAAACAGCCCGCCGACGAGCAGCACGGCGGCGACCCAGACGTCGACCAGCCGGGGCAGCCAGCCCAGCGCCGGGTAGTGCGCGTTCGCGACGAGTTCGTGGACGGCGGCCATGCTCACCACCGTCACCGCGCCGACCGCCATCCCCTGGGTGACCTCACCGCCGCGCCGGTCCGACGACTCCCGCAGCGACCTGATCCGTTGCTCAGGAGTCGGGTGCCGGGCGAACACCGTCCGCAGCGCTGCCCGCGCCGGCCCGCCGCGCACCCGTCCGCCGCCGTCGGCGCGCGCCCGTGCGCCGTCGGCGCGCAGCAGGGCGGTCAGTGCCCCGGCCTGGTCGTCCCGGGCCGCCTGCCGGTCCGCCGCCCGTTCACGCGCCCGCAGCAACGCCGCCGACAGCACCGCGACCAGGGTGGCGAGCAGCCCAGCCCGCAGGAACGCCCCGGCGACGGTCCGGTTCGGTCCGAACACGCCGACCTCCAGCAGCCCACCGACGGCGACGGCCGGCAGGGGCAACCAGACCAGGGCGCGGACGGCGGCCACCCACACCACGTCCCGGGCCCGGACGTGGGCCAGCTCGTGGCGCACCACCGGGTCGAACCGTCGCGGCTCCCGGTGGGCCAGGGCGAGCCCGACCGGGAGGACGACGATCGGCCGTCGACCGACGACCCCCACGGTGAACGCCTGCCGCACCGGTGGACCGGCGATCAGCAGGCGCGGTCGATCCCGGCCGGTCAGTCCCTCGGCGGCGCAGAGCACCGCGAACCGCTGCGCCGCCGCGCCGACGGTGAAACGCCGGTGCCGACGTAGCCGCCACAGGTCGACCGCCGGCACCGCCACCAGCAGCACCGCCGCGCAGCCCAGCACGACGGCGACCGCGACGAGCAGCACCAGGGCCCGCTGTCGGGTCGGCTCGGCCAGGCAGTCGGTGAACCCGGGTGGCACCGGGTCGACGGTGGTCGCCCCGAACGCCCGCTCGCAGGCGTCGAACGCCACCGCCCAGGGCAGGCTGAGCGACCGGTCGGCGAGGAAGTACAGGTCTCCCGCACCGACGCCCACCGCGCCGAGCGCCGCCACCACGAGCAGGTACCACCAGCCCAGCCGGTCCGGTGCGGAACCGGATCGCGTGCCGACCGCCCCGACGGGTTGCCGAGGGCCGGGCCCACCGGCGCTCGACGCCGGGCCGGGCCCACCGGCGCTCGACGCCGAGGCGGGCCCACCGGCGGGACGGGTGGCGCCCGGTCCGGCCGCGTCGACCGGACCGGGCGGACCGGTGGCGGGTCCGGTCACCGGTCGTCCGGGGTGACCGTCGCGCCGATCGTGGCATCGGCGAGCAGGTCGGCCGCCTCCGGAGGCAGGCCCAGCGCGAGCGCGTGCCGCCGGCAGGCCGCCCGCAGCAGGACCGCCTGCTCGGCGGTCAGCTCCAGCCGGTCCTGCTGTGCCGGTGTGCCGGGAAGCGGGGCGGCGGACGCGCAGACGGCCGGTCGAGGGTCGGCCGACGTGCCGTCCCGGTCCCCGGCCGGCGGGGTCGACGACGGTTCGGTGCCCGGGGACGGTTCGGACGGGCGACGGCGGCGACGCCAGCCGGCCAGGATCCCGGTGCCGATCCCGGTCGCACCCAGGACGAGCACCTCGCTGGTGGCGGCGGCGACCGCCTGCAGGAACAGCTCGCCGACCAGTGACGTGTCGATGCCGAAGCCGACGGCGCTGCCCGGTGCCCCCGACGTCCGGGCGGGTCGCCCGGTGCCGGCCCGCCAGTCGGCGGCGACCGCGTCGAAGACCTCCAGCTCCTCCGGGGCGTAGCGGGTGACGGCCGTACGGGCGGCATCGACGACGAGGACGGCGACCCGCGGTGATAGCTCGAGCACCGCCTCATCCTCGCGCCGGCAGGCAACCCGGCGGCAGCGGCGGTCGGGAATCGGTCAGCCGACCTGCTCCCGCCCGCAGACGACGGCATCGCCGGTCGGCCGGATGGAAGCCGACCGGCCGACGCTGTCGCCGACGGGCTGCACGGGGCGGACGGTCAGCCCGGGGGCACCAGCACGAACCGGCCGGCGGTGGTGCCGGCGCGCTGGTCGGCCCAGGCCTGCGCCGCCTCGGCCAGCGGCCGTACCTGGTGGGTGACGGTCAACCGACCGGCGGCGGCGTGCCCGGCGACCAGGGCGATCGCCGTGGCGCGTTCGGCGGCGGTCAGCTCGTTGTTGGTGTAGCCCAGGATCCGCAACGACCCGCCGCGCAGGGTCGCCGAGTCGATCGTCGCGGTCGGTGCGGCCGAGCCGCCGAGGTTGACCAGCCGGCCGCCCGGGGCCAGGGCGCGCAGGGCCGCCGCGGCGGGCACCCCGAACAGGGGGTCCAGCACCAGGTCCACCGGGCCGGCGGCGGCCTGCCGGAACCGCCGGGCGAGGTTCTCCGGATCGTCGGTGTCGGCGAGCCGGACCACCGCGTCCGCGCCGCAGCGGCGGGCGGAGTAGACGGCGGCGTCGGACCGGCAGGCCGCGACCACCCGGCCCGCCCCGGCGAGCCGGGCGAGTTGCACCGCGGCCTGACCGACCGTGCCACCGGCGGCCAGCACCAGCACCACCTCCCCGGGGCGCAGGCCGCCCCGCAGGGTCAACGCCGCCCAGGCGGCGACCGCCGAGAGCCCGAGGGCAGCCACCAGGCAGTGGTCGGCGTCGTCCGGCAGCACGACCGGGTCGGCGGCGGGGACCACCGCGTACCCGGCCAGGCTGCCGTCACCGGGGGCCAGTCCCGCCCGGGTCGGGAACCAGACCGGGGTGCCGTCGTCGAGGGTGCCCACGCCCTGCACCCCGGGGACGTACGGCAGCGCCGGGGCGCCCAGGTAGGAGGTGCCCGAGGCGCAGAGCAGGTCCAGCGGGGTCAGCGGGGCGGCGGTGACCCGTACCCGCACCTCACCCTCGGCCGGCACCGGGCGGGGGCGGGTGACCACCTCGGGTGGCTCGCCGTGACCGGTGACGACGACGGCGGGCATCGACGCGGCGTCGGGTCCGGCGGTCATCAGGTGGCGATGTCCGGGTAGGGCAGCGAGAAGTGGGCCAACCGCAGGCCGTACTGCTTCTGGTAGGCCATCGGCTCGTCGTGGTCCCGCTCGAACATGGCGATGAACAGGGTCAACGTCAGGAACGGGTGGGCGCCGAGAGCGAAGAGCCGGACGTGGTCGTGGCTGGCCAACGCGTCGCGTTCCTCGTCGGTGAACCGCAGCCAGGTGCTCGCCTCACCGGTGGTGCAGTTCAGCACGGCATTGGCGCGTTCGGCCTCCCACCAGGCCACCGTGGCGTGCGGGTCGGTGCGGTAGCGCTCGACCAGCTCCGGATCGCGGTCGACGGTGTAGAGGAACTTGTCGACCAGGTAGCGGCTCATGCCGGCGCTCCGTTCGGATACCAGGTGAAGTACGCCTCCATGGTGTGGAACAGGTCCAGGGTGTCCACGTGGTCGGCCTTGGCGCCCGCGCCGGCCACCCCCATCATCAGCATGAAGTCCATGAAGCCGTGGGTGGCGTTGCCGGGGGCGTGCAGGCTGTCCAGGGTCACCTCGGACAGGCAGCCGTCGAGGTCGCCGTTGGCGATCCACTCCACCGCCCGGCGGTCGAACTCCGGGTCCGGGCCCTGCGGGCCGAACTGGCGGGGCCCGCCCAGCTCCAACGACAGGTGGCCGGTGCCGATGACGGCCACCCGCAGGTGGCTCGGCCAGCTCTCGACGATCTCCCGGATGGCCGCGCCGAGCTGCACGAACCGTTTCGGCTGCGGCAGCGGCGGGGCGAAGATGTTGGTGTAGATCGGCACGATCGGCAGGTCCGCCTCGGGCCGCAGCGTGATGATCGGGCAGGTGATGCTGTGGTCGATGCGCAGCTCGTTGCTGAATGCCAGGTCGAAACCGGCGTCCAGGCCGGCCCGCAGCACGTGGGCCGACAGGTCCTCCTGGCCGCGCAGCAGCATCCGGGGCAGCCCGAACTCGCGTTCCTCGTTGTACCAGTTGGCGTCGTAGAACGGGGCCTTGCCGACCAGGAACTGCGGCATGTTGTCCAGCCAGAGCTGGTGGAAGTGGTCCGAGCCGACCATCACCAGCACGTCCGGCCTGGCCCGGGTGAGGGTCTCCCGGAACGCGAGGATCTTGCGGGCCCACTCGTCGGCGAACGGGGGCCGGTCCTCGCCGGTGGCGGTGGTGGCGCGGTAGTAGAACGGGTGGTGGGTGGAGGCGATGACCGCGACGACCTGGGCCATGGCCGCTCCTCTCGCAGACGGTGGGGTGGGGATCAGTCGGCGTCGTCCGGCACGTACCGGGCGTTGCGGTCGACGGTGCGGTAGATGTCCATGCCGAGCGGGCGGCGGCGTTCCTCGGCGAGGTGGCCGAGCAGGCCGGCGGTGCGGGCCAGCAGCGCGAAGCCGCGCAGCAGGTCGATGGGCAGGCCGAGGTCGGCCAGGGCCGCGCCACACACCCCCGCGCCGTTGAGCGGCAGGGTGCGGCCGAGCACCTGCGGGTGGACCCGGCCGATCGCCTCGAACAGCCGCAGGTGCGGCCCGCGCAGCCCCTCCTGCTCGGCGATCGCGATCAGCACCGGGGTGCGCGGGTCGGTCTCCTTGTGCACCGGGTGGCCGAGCCCCGGCACCAGGCGCTTGGCGGCGCGGGCGGCGCGGACCGCGTCCAGGGCGACGGCGTCCCAGCCGGCGTCGTCGGTGGGTGGCTCGGTGAGACCGGCGAGGGTGTCGGCGAGGAACCGGCCGCAGTCTTCGGTGACGCCGAGGAAGCGGGAGCCGCCGCCGAGCAGGCCGGCGGCGATCGCGCCCTGCAACGCCTCCGGCGCGCTGAGGTACGTCAGCCGGGCGGCGATCGCGGTGGGGGTGAAGCCGTGGTCGGCCAGGGCCACCAGGACGGTCTCGAAGACGCGGACCTCGCCGGGGCCGGGGCGACGCCCGGCGACCAGCCAGAAGGCCAGTTCACCGAAGCCCACCCGACCCATCAGGTCACCGGCCAGGTCCTGACCGAGTAGCCGGATGGTGGTCGGGTCGGAGGTGCCGATCGAGGTCGGGAAGTCTAGCTGCCGGTCAGCCACGCGCGGATCTCCTCGCCGTGTTCGTCGAGCGCGGGCGGCGGGGTGCCGTACCGCGCGGGGGTGTCCGAAAGGGTGATCGGGTGCCGGATGCCGGGGACCGCGGCGGCGCCCTCGCCGACGGTGACCACCGGGTCCAGCCCGAGGCGTTCGGCGAACGCGACCCCGCCGTCGATGGTGTTGATCGGGGCGCAGGGCACCCCGGCGGCCATCAGGTCGGTGAACCACTCGTCGCGGGTGCGCCGGCGCAGCCGCTCGACCAGCAGCGGACGTAGTTCCTCCCGGTTGGCGGTGCGGTCCTGGTTGCGGGTGAACCGGGGGTCGTCGACCAGTTCCGGCAGGTCGAGCACCTGGCAGAGCCGGCGGAACTGCCCGTCGTTGCCGGCGATCACGATCAGCTCGCCGTCGGCGACGGGCAACGGCTCGTACGGGAAGAGGCTGGGGTGGGCGTTGCCCATCCGGAAGGGCACCACTCCGCCCGCGACGTAGCCGCTGCTGTGGTTGACCAGCCCGGACAGCGCGGAGGAGAGCAGGTTGACCTCGACGTGCTGGCCGCGCCCCGAGTCGTGGCGGTGGTGCAGGGCGGCCAGGATGCCGATCGACGCGTGCAGCCCGGCCATCACGTCGAACACGGAGATGCCGGCCCGGTAGGGCGAGCCGTCCGGGTCGCCGGTGAGGCTCATCAGCCCGGAGATCGCCTGCACCATCAGGTCGTATCCGGGGTAGCCCGCGCCCGCGCCGGTGCCGAACCCGCTGATCGAGGCGTAGACCACCCGGGGGTTGCCGGCGGCCACGGTGTCGTAGTCGAGGGCGAAGCGGCGCAGCCCGCCGGGCTTGAAGTTCTCGATCAGGACGTCGGCCCGGGCGGCCAGCCGGTGGGCCACGGCCAGGTCGTCGGGGTCCTTCAGGTCAAGGGCGATGGACCGCTTGTTGCGGTTGATGCCCAGGTAGTAGGTGGAGACGTCGTCGCGGACCGGGGGCATCCACGTGCGGGTGTCGTCGCCGCCGGGCCCCTCCACCTTGATCACCTCGGCGCCGAGGTCGGCCAGCAGCATGGTGGCGTACGGCCCGGCGAGGATGCGGGAGAAGTCGGCCACCACGACGCCGTGCAGCGGGCCGGTCCGGCCCGGTGTCTCCTCCGCCATGATCCACCCTCTCGTTGACCGCTAGGCGGACGAGTGTCCGCTCGATCAGTTTCCCGATGACTCCATGAGACGTCAACACCTCGACTAAATTCTCGGGAAACTCCCAGTTCCACGCGTTAGAAAGCAACCGGAGACACGACGGTAACGTGCTCTTGACATGGCCGGTGACCGGGAACACACTGGCGAAACCCTGATCTGACCGTAGAGCGGACAAGCGTCCGCAGGCACCCCGGAACGGAAGTGGCGGCGATGAGTGCGAACGAGGGGCGGACACCGGCGGCAGGCCAGCCGGTGGTCTTCCGCAACGGCCTGGTGCTGACCATGGACGACACCCACACGGTGCTCCCCCGCGCCGACGTGCTGGTGATCGACGACCGGATCGCCGCCGTCGGCGCGGAACTGGCCGTGCCGGAGGGCACCTGGGAGATCGACGCGGCCGGCGGCATCGTCATGCCCGGCATGATCGACACCCACCGGCACATGTGGCAGACCGCGATGCGCGGCTACGGTGCCGACTGGACGCTGACCCAGTATTTCGTCTGGTACTACCTGGAGTCCGGCAAGCTGTTCCGCCCCGAGGACGTCTACGCCGGCAACCTGCTCGCCGCCATCGAAGCGGTCGACGCCGGCGTCACCACCACCGTGGACTGGTCACACGGCCTGCAGACCCCGCAGCACGCCGATGCCGCCGTCGACGCCCTGGAGGCGGTGCCGGGCCGGTTCGTGCTCGCCTACGGCAACCTGCAACAGGGTCCGTGGGAGTGGGCCACCACCCCCGAGTTCCGCGACTTCGTCACCCGCCGCATCCACGGCCGCGGCGACCGGCTCGGCTTCCAGATGGCCTTCGACGTCACCGGCGACCCGGCCTTCCCCGAGCGGGCCGCCTTCGAGGTGGCCCGGGACCTCGGGGTGCCGGTCACCACCCACGCCGGGGTGTGGGGGGCCACCAACGACGACGGCATCCGGCTGATGCACGAGCACGGGTTCATGACCGACTCGACGGTCTACGTGCACGCCGCCACCCTCAACCGCGACTCGTACCACCGGATCGCGGCAACCGGCGGCTCGGTCTCGGTGTCCACCGAGAGCGAGCAGAGCGCAGGCCAGGGCTACCCGCCCACCTGGCAGCTACGGCACCACGACATCCCGGTCTCGCTGTCCATGGACACGAGCGTCTGGTGGAGCGGGGACCTGTTCTCCGCGATGCGCGCCACGCTGAGCGCCGACCGGTCCCGGGAACACCTCGAGGCGCACGGTCGACAGGAGACCGTCACCCACTGCCACCTGCGCGCCGAGCAGGTGGTGGAGTGGGCCACCCGGGGCGGTGCCCGGGCCCTGGGCCTCGACCACCTCGTCGGCGCCCTCACCCCGGGCCGCAAGGCGGACGTGGTGCTGATCAAGAACGACAACTCCCCGGTGATGTTCCCGATCCTGCACCCCTACGGCCACGTGGTGTTCCAGGCCCAGCGCGGCGACGTGCACACCGTGCTGATCGACGGCCGGCTGGTCAAGCACGAGCACCGGCTGGTCGGCGTCGACCTCGCCGCCGCCCGCGCCGCCGTCGGACGCACCGTCGAACACCTCACCGACACCATGGGCGCCGACGCGTGGGAGAAGGGGATGAACCCGGACGTCCCCGAGACTGCGGTGCTGGACAACCCGTACACCTACACCCAGTGGGACGCCGGCTCGGCGCAGTGGAAACAATAGCCATCCGACGCGCCCGGCGGTGACCACCCGCCGGGCGCGGGGCAGCCAGCGAAGGGACTCCATGGGGCGCGAGGCCGGAACCGACTTCATCGAGGCGCTGGCGCGCGGCCTCGACGTGCTGCGCTGCTTCCGTCCGGGCCAGCCGACGATGACCCTCAGCGAGATCGCGGCGGTGACCGGGCTGGCCCGCCCCACCGTGCGGCGCATCCTGCTCACCCTGGAGGAGTTGGGCTACGTCCGCACCGCCGACCGGGGCTTCGCGCTCACCCCCCGGGTGCTGGAGCTGGGCGTGGCCTACGTCAACTCGTTGAGCATCTGGGACGTGGCCCGCCCGCACATGCGACAGCTGGTGACCGAGACCGACGAGTCGACGTCGCTGGCCCAGCTCGACGGCAGCGACATCGTCTACGTGTCCCGGGTCGCGGTGCCCAAGATCGTCACGCTCGCGGTGACCATCGGCACCCGGTTCCCGGCCGTGGCCACCTCGATGGGCAAGGTGCTGCTGGCCGCCCTCACCCCGGCGGAACTCACCGCCGTACTGGCCGTGCCCGGCCGTTCCGGCATCACCGCCCGCTGGCGGCCGGACCGCGACGAGCTGGACCGGGAGCTGCGTGAGGTGCGGGCACGCGGCTGGGCCCTGGCCGACCAGGACCTGGCCGCCGGCATCCGGTCGATCGCCACCGGGGTACGCGACGGCGACGGCCGGGTGGTGGCCGCGCTCAACGTCACGGTGCACGCCGCCGAGACCTCACTGGAACGGCTCACCGACGAGCACCTGCCCCGCCTGCTGCGCACCGCCGCCGGGATCAGTCAGGACTGGGCCCGGCTCGACACCGTGCCGATGGCGGTGCAACGGCCCGATCCGGCTCCACCCGCCTGAGAGGCCCCGGCCGGGCCGACGACCGCCGGATAGACCTGCTCCACGATGGTCAGCAGGGTGGCGGTCAGCAGCAGGTGCACCTGGTCACGGTCCAACGCGCCCCGCTGGAGCCACTCCCGGGCGGTCGCGGTGGCCAGCCCGCCGTACGCCCGGATCATGGCGCGCAGTTCGGCCCGGCGGACGGTCACGTCGGCCAGCCCCACCGCCACCAGGACGCTGTCCGCCGCGACCTCCTCGGCCTCGGTGAGCACCCGGGCGACGTCGGCGTCGTGGCCCATCCCCCCGGCGGTCACCGCGGCCAGCCAGGAATCGCGGTGCCGGGACACCACGTCGAGGAACCAGGTGACGCTGGCGTCGACCCGGGTGCGCAGGTCACCGACGGGCAGTCGCTCGACGGCCACCCCGGGCACGGTCACCATCACCCGGACGACCTCCAGGTAGAGCTGCTTCTTGGTGCCGAAGTAGTGGTTGATCAGGCCCCGGGCCACCCCGGCCTCGCGGGCGACGTCGGTGGTGGACACGTCGGCGTAGGGGCGCGCGCCGAACAGCCTCACCGCGCAGGCGAGGATCTGCCCGCGCCGGGCGTCGGGCTCCAGCCGCCGTCGCCGTGATTCCGTGTCAACGCTCACCCGCCGCACCCTATCGGCAGGTCGGCGCGACACACCCCGGGCCGACGACGGGTCCCGTCAGCCGGGCGGCGGCGGCTGCGCCGGTCTCCCCGACCCGGTGCGGCACCGGTCCGCTCGGGCAGACCGGGCGGGCCACCGGACGATGATCAGGAATTGTTGACACGCCGCCAACAGGGCGTGAGGGTGTATCCATGCCGACGCCTGGACTCCACGACTACTCCCCACCGTGGCGCGCGCCCGAGCACGACGACCTCGCCGACCTGGCCCGTGACTTCTTCGCCCGGGAGGTGCTGCCGCACACCGAACGGCTGCTGGCGCAGGGCCACCCGGACCGCGACCACTACCGGCGTGCCGGCGAGCTGGGCCTGCTCGGCCTGTCCGTGCCCGAGGAGTACGGCGGCGGAGGCGGCGGTTTCACCCACGAGGCGGTCCTGCTGCACGAGCAGGCGCACGTCGGGGAGAGCACCCTCGGCCTCGGCGTGCACAGCGGCATCGTCACCGGTTACCTGGTCGCCTACGGCAGTGCCGAACAGAAGCGCCGCTGGCTGCCCGGCCTGTGCCGCGGCGAACTGGTCGGGGCGATCGCGATGACCGAACCCGACGGCGGCTCCGACCTGCAGGCGATGCGGACCCGGGCCGTCCGCGACGGCGACGACTACCTGGTCACCGGGGCCAAGACGTTCATCAGCAACGGCGGCCTCGCGGACCTGCTCATCCTGGCCGTCAAGACCGACCCGACGCAACGGGCCGCCGGCATCTCCCTGCTGGTCTGCGAGGTCGCCGACGACCGGGCCGGGTTCCGGCGGGGCCGGCTGCTGTCCAAGATCGGGCTGCACGGCAACGACACCGCCGAGCTGTTCTTCGACGACCTGCGGGTGCCGACGACGCACCTGCTCGGCGGGGCCGAAGGGCTCGGCTTCGGCCAGATGATGCGGCAACTGCCCCAGGAACGCCTGGTCATCGGCATCGGGGCGGTCGCGGCGATGCAGCGGGCGGTGGAGCTGACCACCGCGTACGTCAAGGAACGCACCGCCTTCGGCAAACCGCTGATCGGCCACCAGAACACCCGGATGGTGCTGGCCGAGTGCGCCACCCGCACCCGGGTCAGCCGGGTCTTCCTCGACGACTGCATCGCCCGGCACGACCGGGGCGAGCTGGACGTGGCCACCGCGGCGATGGCGAAGGCCTGGCTCACCGAGGGGCAGTGCGAGGTCGTCGACCGTTGCCTGCAACTGTTCGGCGGCTACGGCTACACCACCGAGTACCCGATCGCCCGGATGTACGCCGACGCCCGGGTGCAGAAGATCTACGGCGGCACCAACGAGATCATGAAGGAGCTGATCGCCCGTGCCCTCTGACCGCCGGCCCGACGCCACCGGGCCGCTGGCCGGGGTGCGGGTGGTGGAGCTGGCGAGCCTGGCCCCGGCCCCGTTCGGCTGCATGGTGCTGGCCGACCTCGGCGCGGACGTGGTGCGCGTCGACCGGCCCGGCGGCCCCGCCCCGGGACGACTGGCCGCCCCGACGACCGGGCCGCTGCACCGGGGCCGCCGGGTCACCACCCTGGACCTGAAGACCCCCGCCGGGGTGGCCGACCTGCTGCGCCTGGTCGAACGGGCCGACGTGCTGGTCGAGGCGTACCGGCCGGGGGTGGCCGAGCGGCTCGGTTTCGGGCCCCGGACCTGCCGGGACCGCAACCCCCGCCTGGTGTACGCCCGGTTGACCGGCTGGGGTCAGGACGGTCCGCTGGCCGCCCGCGCCGGGCACGACATCGACTACATCGCGCTGTCCGGCGCGCTGGAACCGCTGGGCCGTCCCGGTGAACGCCCGCACGCCCCGCTGAACCTGCTGGGCGACTTCGCCGGGGGCGGGATGCTGCTCGCCACCGGCGTGCTGGCCGCGCTGCTGGAACGGGAACGCTCCGACCTCGGGCAGGTGGTCGACGCCGCGATGGTCGACGGGTCGGCGCTGCTCACCGCGTTCCTGCACGGGATGCTCGGCGACGGTCGGTGGTCCGCGCCCCGCGGTGCCAACCTGCTCGACGGCGGCGCCCCGTTCTACGACACCTACCGCACCGCCGACGACCGGTTCGTGGCGGTGGGCGCGTTGGAGCCGGCGTTCTACGCCGCGCTGCTGACCGGGCTGGGCCTGGCCGACGACCCGACGCTGCCCGCCCAGCACGACCCGGACGGCTGGCCGGAGCTGCGCCGCCGGTTCACCGCCCGGTTCGCCGAACGCACCCGCGACGAGTGGACGGCGGTCTTCGCCGACCTCGACGCCTGTGTCGCGCCGGTGCTCGCCCCCACCGAGGCGCACCGCCATCCGCACAACGCCGCCCGGGGCACCTTCGTCGCGGTGGGCGGCGAGGTGCAGCCGGCACCGGCACCCCGGTTCGCCCGGACGCCCGCCGCTGCGCCGCGACCGGCACCGGACCCGGCGGACCCGCTGGACGTCGCCACCGTCCTCGACGACTGGGCCGACCGGCCGTGACCTGCCGCCCGGCCGGTCAGCCCACCGCGACGGCAGGAGCCGGGCGGGCGGGCGTCGCGGCCGGCAGCTGACGGTCGTGCCACCGGCTGAGCAGGGTCAGCGAGGTGACCGCCCCGACCAGCGCGAGGAACATGTCCCACTGGGTGTCCCAGACGTCGCCCTGGGTGCCGAGGAAGTCGGCGGCGGCGGAGCCACCGGCCACCGAGGACCACCACTCGATCATCTCGAAGAAGGCGCTGAAGGCCAGGCAGGCACAGACCACCAGCGGGGCGAGCCAGCGGCTGCCCCGCAACGGGGACCGGCGGACGAGGATCTCGCGGACCAGGATCGCCGGGACGAAGCCCTGCACGAAGTGCCCGAGCCGGTCGTACGGGTTGCGGGAGAGGTCGAGCGCGTCGCGTACCCAGTCGCCCAACGGGACCCGTGCGTAGGTCCAGTGCCCGCCCACGATGAGGATCAGCGCGTGCGCCGCCAGCAGGCAGCACAGCAGGGTGGTCAACGGGAACCGCCGCCACACCAGTAGCACCACCGGCACCCCGACGATCACCCAGACCGTCTCCAGCAGCCAGGTGAGCCGGTCGTAAGGGTGCAGGCCGGACAGCAGCAGCGCCACGACGACGAGGCCCAGCAGCACGGGCGGGACGAGCGTACGGGCCCGGGTCACGGCGACCACCTGTCCGGAGACGAGCGGGCGGCCCGGTCGCCGCCCGGCCGCTGACGATAACAGCGCCCCGCACCGCACCGGCACCGGTGGGCCGGTCGGCACGTCGGCCGCACGGGTGCCCCCGTTCGGCCGACGGGACGGTGTCCTGGCCTGCCCGGATCGGCACTGATCGGCGGGCAATTGCCCGAATCCACCTCTGTCGATACGGTACAGCCGGAGGCCGCCCGTCCCGGCACCGCACCCCCGCAGAAGGAGCCCCATGCCACCCGTCACCCCCACCCGGAGATCCCGCCCCCGGCGACCCGGCCTGCTGGCCGTCACCGTCCTCGCCCTGGTCGCCACCGCCACCACCGTCGCCCCACCGGCCGCCTCGGCGGCCACCGTCGACCCCGGCGCGGACTACGTGCTCGTCAACCGCAACAGTGGCAAGGCGATGGACCTGTACGACTGGGCCACCGCCGACGGCGCACCGGTCAAGCAGTACACCCGCAACGACCTCGCCGTGCAGCGGTGGCGCTTCGTCGACGTCGGCAGCGGCTACCACCAGATCCGCTCGGCGCACAGCGGCAAGGTCCTCGAACTGCCCAACGCCCTCGACGGCACCGCCCTGGTGCAGAACCCGGCCGCCAGCGGCAACACCCGGCAGCACTTCCGGCTCGTCGACTCCACGGGCGGTTACGTCCGGCTGCTCAACCGGCACTCCGGCAAGGCCCTCGACGTGTGGGAACGGTCCACCGCCGACGGGGCGACCATCTCCCAGTACCAGGACCTCGACGGGGCCAACCAGCAGTGGCAGCTCGTCCGGCCGGGCGGCACGGCCGACTGCGGCAGCGGCGCGTTCCAGGCCGAGGCGGTGCTGGCCGGCGGCACCTGGACCGTCCGCAACGGTGGCACGACCGTGCACACCGGCACCGACCTGCGGGCCGCCGTGCAGGCCGCGGTGAACAGCCTCACCGCCGGGCGGACCAGCAAGCAGCGGGTGGTGGTGCGCGGCTCGGGCACGATGAGCGCCAACTCCCGCATCTCGCTGCCCAGCTACACCACCCTCGACGTGTGCGGGACGATCAACGTCACCGGCACCGGCTCGGGGGACCAGGCCCCCGTCTACTCCCGGGGCACCACCCAGGTCGAGGTGCAGCACCTCACCCTCACCGGCACCCCGCTCTACGGGGTCTTCCTGCGCAACGTCACCAACGTCGTGCTGGGGCAGCTCGACATGCGGCTCTCCGCCGGCCTCGGCGTCCGCGTCGACAACCGGGGCGACACCAGCCAGTGGACCCGCAACGTGCGCATCGACAACGTGTACGTCTCGGGCGCCAGCTCGCACGCCGTGGAGACGTACGGGGTGGACGGGCTGACCGTGGGCACCGTCACCGCCCGCAACGTCGGCGAGTCCGGCCTGCTGCTCAACCAGACCATCAACGCCACCGTGTCCACCGTGGACGCCGAGAACGCCGGCACCGGCACCGGGTACGCCGCGTTCCGGATGGCCAACCGCAACGGCCGCATCGGCGACAGCTACCCGACCAACATCCGGGTCGGCACCGTCCGGGCCCGGGGCGGCGGCCGGGGCGTCTTCTGCGTCTCCGAGTCCGGCGGGGCAACGATCGACCGGGTCGACATCGCCAACACCGGCAACAACGCCGTGTTGATCGAGAACTGCTACGGGGTGAGCCTGGCCACCAACGGCGGAACCATCAGCGGCGGCGGCGAGGTGCGGCTGGCCGAACGCACCGAGTTCCCCGGCAACCGGGACCTCACCCTGCGCAACTTCACCCTGGTCAACAACCGGATCGTGGAGAACCCCTGCGCCGACAACCTGACCATCAGCAACATCACCCTGACCAACTCGACCATCGTCCGCTGCTGACCCGACCCGCCGACGACCGCGCGGCCCCACCGCCGGCGGTGGGGCCACCGCACCATCCCCCGGGCCACCGCACCATCCCCCGGGCCACCGCAGCACCCCCTGCCAGCGGATGTCAGCCGGTGTCGGCGGCGTGTCGGCGCGGTGTCAGCCGACCGGCGCACGCTGCACGGCATGACAGCTGAACTGATGATCGAGGCCGAGGGCCTGGTCAAGTCCTTCGGCCGCACCCGGGCGTTGCAGGGGGTGGACCTCGCCGTGCCCCGGGGCACCGTGCTCGGGGTGCTCGGCCCCAACGGGGCCGGCAAGACCACCGCCGTGCGCATCCTGTCCACGCTGCTGACCCCGGACGCCGGCACCGCCCGGATCAACGGCCTCGACGTGGTACGCCAGGCCGAGCGGGTCCGGCAGTCCATCGGCCTCACCGGCCAGTACGCCTCGGTCGACGAGGACCTGACCGGGCGGCAGAACCTGGAACTGTTCGGGACGCTGCTGGAACTCGGCCGGGCCGGCGCGCGACGGCGGGCAGCCGAACTGCTCGACTGGTTCGACCTGACCGCCGCCGCGAACCGGCCGGCCAAGACCTACTCCGGTGGGATGCGCCGCCGGCTGGACCTGGCCGCCAGCCTGGTCGGCTCACCGGACGTGATCTTCCTGGACGAGCCGACGACGGGCCTCGACCCGGCCAAGCGCGAGGACATGTGGGACGTGGTCCGGTCGCTGGTGACCAACGGGGCGACCGTGCTGCTCACCACGCAGTACCTGGAGGAGGCCGACGCGCTGGCCGACGCCATCACGGTGATCGACCACGGCCGCGTCATCGCCCACGACACCCCGGACGGGCTCAAGCGGATCGTCGGCGGACAGACCCTGGAGGTACGCCCGACCGACCCGGCACAGCTGGCCCCGACGGCGGCGATCCTGTCCCGGGTGGGCTCCGGCGCACCCGCCGACGAGATCCGCCGGGGTGTGCTCGCGGTACCGGTCTCCGACGACTCCGCGCTGACCGAGAGCGTCGCCCGGCTGGCCGCCGCCGGCATCGCGGTCACCGAACTCTCGCTGCACCTGCCGAGTCTCGACGAGGTCTTCTTCACCCTCACCGGCCGCACCGCGGCCGACGACGACACCACCCGTACGGAGGTCGCCGCATGAGCACCCTGACCGGCACCCCGCCCCGCACCGGGCCGACGCTGTCCACGGTCGTGGCGCAGCCCCGGCCGTTGCGCCTGCTGCGGCACTCGCTGGCGCTGGCCAAACGCAGCCTGATCAAGACCTGGCGGACCCCGGAGGCGTTGATCGACGTCACCCTGCAACCGGTGCTGTTCCTGGTCATCTTCGTGTACGTCTTCGGTGGCGCGGTCGCCGGCTCCACCCACGACTACCTCCAGTACCTGCTGCCGGGCATCCTGGCGCAGACCATCGCCACCGGGTGCATCGCGATCGGTGTCAACCTCAACACCGACATCGCCAAGGGCATCTTCGACCGGTTCCGTTCGCTGCCCGTCCCCCGGTCCGCACCGCTGGTCGGGGCGGTGTTCGGCGACGTGGTGCGGTACGTGATCGTGACCGTGTCGACGCTGGCGATCGGCTACCTGCTCGGCTTCCGGATCGAGTCCGGCCCGGTGCAGGCCCTCGCCGGGTGCCTGCTCGCGGTGCTGTTCGCGCTCTGCCTGAGCTGGCTGCCGGTCTACGTCGGGATGAAGGTCCGCACGCCGGGCGCGGTGCAGGGGGTGATGTTCGCGCTGATCATGCCGTTGAGCTTCGCGTCCAACGTGTTCGTCACCGCCGGCACCCTGCCGGGCTGGATGCAGGCGGTGGTGACGGTGAACCCGCTGACCCACCTGGTGACGGCGATGCGCGGACTGTTCCTCGGCACCCCGGTCGGCAACCACGTGTGGTGGACGCTGCTGTGGTGCGCCGGCTTCGTGGCGGTGTTCATGCCCCTGGCGCTGCGGGCGTACCGTCGGCGGGTCTGACCCGGCCGAGCAGGTCGTCCATCAGCTCGCCGACGCGGGCGGTGGCCGCGGCGGCCGGCCGCGCCCGCCACCCGGCCAGCAACGGCTCCCGTCGCGCCTCGTCACCGAGGGCGGCGGTGAGCCGTTCGCCGACGCCGGACGGGAAGAAGGTCGCCGAGTTGCTGCCCAGCCGGGTACCGAGCGCGAACAGCTCACGGGCGGTCCCGACCTCGCCGCACCAGGCGGCGAGTTCGGCGCCACCCAACGCCCAGGTCCCGATCACCGGCAGGTCCCGCGACGACAGCGCCTCCGCGCCGGCGGCGGCCAGCAGGTCGGCGGCGCGGGCGCCAACGTCGTGCCGGGCCGCCGACCAAACCTCGGCGATCCGCAGATGCAGCACCACCACCGCGACCCGGAGCACGACCCGGGGCTGCGGTGGCGGACCGGTCCAGCCGGCCAGCGCGCGGATCACCGCGTCGGCGTGGCCGAGCGCCTCGGGGTGCCGCCCGCGCTGCCAGGCCAGGCGAGCCAGGCCGAGGCTCGCCTGGGCGGTCTCGATCTCCTCCCCCTGGCCGGGGGCCGCCGTCTCGACCAGCCGCCGCTCGGCCGCCGGGTCGCCGCCCAGGGCGAGCTGCACGTCCAGCATCACCTGCACGGCACGGACGTCCTGGGTCGCGCCGATCAGCTCCATGTGGTGCACGCCGCGCGCCAGCCACGTCGTGGACCCGCCGCCGTCGGTGACGGTCAGCGCCTGCCCGACGGCCTGCGCCGCCATCGCCATCCCCCAGTGGTCACCGGCCGCCCCGAACCGCCGGTACGCCTGCTCGGCGTCGGCCAGGGACGCCGCCGGCAGGCCGCCGCTGTCCCGGATCGCCGCGCGGGCGAACAGGCCGAAGCCCTGCACGTACGGGTCGGGATGCTCGACCAGCACGGTGGTGCTCGGCATCGCCAGCTCCGGGTCGAGCTGGTCGAACGCCGGCAGCACCGAGGCGAGCACCGCGTGCCGGGAGGACACCTCCCCGGGCCGCTCGGTCAGCAGCCGGCGCAGGGCCCGGCGGGCGACCACGGTGAGCCGCAGCGGGCCGGTGATGCCGGCGTTGACCGCCACCAGCAGGCACATCCAGGCCAGCCGGTCGGCGTCGGGCAGCGGTCGGCCGCCGGTCCGGCCGGAGACAATCGCGGAGCCGCCCCGCCGGTCGGGGGCGTCGAGGTGCAGCAGACCCCGGGACCAGCCGGAGACCTCCAGGTGCAGGCCCCGCACCGTCCACAGGTGGAACAGCGGGGTGGCGATGTCCACCGCGGCCGGTTCGTCGTCGTGCCCGAGCGCCCACCGCAGGCCGGCGACGAGGTTGTCCTGCTCGGCGGCGCACCCGGCGAACGCGTCGAGCTGGCCGGGGCCGATGAACCGGTCGAGCAGCCCGACCGCCTGCCGTCGGGCCCAGCCGACCAGGCCGGCCGTCGCCGGGGCGCGGTCACCGGCCGCGTCGAGCCGGGCCTCGCCGTACTCGCGGACGGTCTCCAGCATCCGGTAGCGGGGTGGACCGTCACCCTCGACGAGGGTCAACAGGGACTGCTCGACCAGCCGCGCCAACCCACGCCGGACGTCGGGCAGGCCGGCGACGGCGGCGGCGAGGTCGGCGGTGAACGGGGCGGGGACCACCGCGACCCGCTGGAGCAGGTCCCGGTCGGCGGGGGCGAGCAGTTCCCGGCTCCAGTCGACCATCGCCCACAGGCTCGCGTGCCGATCCGGCAGGCCGCGCAGCGCGGCGTCGAGCAGCGCGAACCGGTCGGTCAACCCGGCCAGCACGTCGTCGATCGGCATGTGCCGCAGCCGGGCGGCGGCCAGTTCGAGGGCCAGGGGGAGATTGTCGAGGCGATGGCACAGGGCCAACGTCCGGTCGGTGTCCCAGGTGGGCACCGCACCACCGGCGCGGGCCCGGGACTCGACCAGCGCCACCGCGTCGGCGTCGGGCAGCGCGGTCAACCGGTGCACCCGTTCCCCGACCAGGCCCAGCGGCGCCCGGCTGGTCGCCAGCACGGCCACCTCCGGTGGGCTCACCGCGACCAGGTCCGCGACGACCGCCGCCACCGGGTCCAGCAGGTGTTCACAGTTGTCCAGCACCACCAGGCCGTCGAGATCCGGCGCCAGGGCACGCAGCCGCTCCGGCGGGGTGAGCACCCGGCGGTCGAGGCCCAGGGTGCCGCCGGCCGTCGTGGTGTCCGCTCCGCCGAGAGCAGCCAGAACGGCGGGCAGCACCTCCTCGGCGGCCCGCAGCCCGGCCAGTTCGATCACCCGGGCCGGCCGTCCGGCCGCCACCGCCCGACGTACCACCTCGGCGGCGAGCCGGGTCTTGCCCGCGCCGCCGGTGGCCACGACCGTCACCAGGGCCGCGCCGGTCAGCGCCGCCTCCACCGCCTCGACGTCACGGTCCCGGCCGACGAGCGCGGTCACCGGCCGCCGCCACCCGGACGGCAGCACGGTCCGGGTCGACGCGACCGGCGACGCCGGGCCGGTCGGGGCGGTCAGTTCACCCCGCAGCAACGCCAGGTGGACCTGGCTAATCACCGGCGACGGGTCGGTGCCGTAGCGGTCGGCCAGTTCGGTGCGCAACCGCGCGACCACCTCCAGGGCCTCGGCGTCGCGCCCCTGGGCGGCGAGCATCCGGACCAGCAGGGCGGCCGACGGCTCGTCCGGCGGGGTCCGCGCGACGAGCCGCCGCAGGTCACTGTCGTCATACGGGCCGGGGCCGGTCAACGCCGCCTCGGCGCGCAACGCGACGACGTCGGCGAACAGCCGGCTGGTCTCCTCGGTGTCCCAGGCCGGGACCTCGGGGAACAGCACCCGGGCCGCGTCGGCGGCGTCCCGGGCGGCCGGCCCGGCACCGTCACGCAGGGCGGCCCGGCCCCGCTCCAGCAGCGACCGGGCCCGGACCGCGTCGACGGTGACCTGTTCGGCGGGCAACCGGTAGCCACCCGGCACCGCGAGCACCGGCAGCCCGAGCCGGCGTACCCGGGAGACCAGGGCCTGTACCGCGCCGGTCGCGTCGTCCGGGGGCGTGCCGTCCCACACCGCGTCCACCAGCAACGGGGTGGAGACCGCCCGGCCCCGCGCGTCGACCAGCGTGCGGATCACGGCGGCGAGCCGTTCGCCCCGGACCGGCCGGCCGTCGACGGCGAGCGGGCCGAGGATGCTGATCTGCACGGGTCCAGCATCCCTCACCGGGACACCCGGCCGTCGCCGTCCCCCGCTTCAGTGGCGGGTCCGCCGCGCCCGGACGACCCCGACCAGCGCCGCCAGCAGCAGGCCGGCGACGATCACCCCGACCCCCAGCAGCAGCGACCGGGTCCCGTCGACGCCGGACCGGGCAACGGCGGTGGCGGTCGCGCCCGGGGACGCTGCTGTCGGGGCTCCGTCGGACGCCGTCGGGGCGGGTGGGGACGACACGGCCGGCGTGGGGGCCGCCGGGCGGGCGTAACGCAGCACCGTCGGCCGGGTGCCGGGTGGCTGACCGGCGGTCTCGGAGACGGTGAGCAGCCAGCGGCCGTCGCGGCTGTAACTGACCGACTCGCCCTGCGGCTCGTCGGGCAGCGCCACGGTCCGGGGCGTGCCGCCGGTCAGCGCGGCCACCACGTCGCCGTCGGTCACCTCGTACTCGAAGGCGTCGGCGTAGGTGCGCAGCACGACCCGGCGGCCGTCCGGGGCGACGGCCCCGCCGGTGACCAGCCGACGGCCGAAGAACGAGTACGGGTTCGGGGTCGTGGTGAGTGGCAACCGGACCTGCCCGGCCAGCGTCAACGGCACCGTCGCGCCGGCCCGCAGCGACCCGGCCGGCAGGTAGACGCCGGCGCTGCCGCCCTGCTTGGTCACCAGCACCGGCCGGCCGGCCCCGTCGAGCAGCAGCGCCTCCGCGTCGTGCGCCCCGTCGGGGTACGCCAGGCGGTGCAGCACCGGCCGGCGGGCCCCGGGCGCGAGCTTCCACAGCGCCACCGTCGACCGGGTCCGGTCGTTGTCGCCGGTGTCGGCGACCCAGACCGTGCCGTCCGCGCCGACCGCCAGGTCCTCGGTGTCGCGGGGCCGCGACGGGTAGGCCACCGTGCGCACCACCGCACACCGGGTGTCGAGGAAGAAGATGCGCCGCCGGGACGCCTCGTCGGCGCCGTCGTTGACCATCACGAACCCGGAGTCGGTGGCGACCATGCCGGAGATCTCGGTCAGCCGCCCGTCGCGGACCCGGCACACCGTGGCCGGTGCCGCCGCACGCGCCGGGTCGGGGACGGCCACCGTCGCCGTGCCGACGACGAGCAGCGTGGTGAGCAGCGACGACAAGCGGGTTGCCGGCCGCCGCGTCATCGCCCCTCCCCCGCCGTGGCCGGCGACCCCCCGCCGACGATCCGAGCACAGGAGCTTGCCGGTCGCCGTACGCCGCGTCAATGCCGCCACCCCGCCGGGCACTGAGGTGTACGCCACCGCGCCGTGGCCGCGTACGGGCCGGTGCGGCCGACGGCCGGTGACTAGCCTGGGTCGGTGCCTCCACGCCTGCCCCACCCGGACCCGGGCACCCCGGACACGGCGGGACCGCTGCGGTACATCTGGTGGCTGGTCCGCAGCCAACCGTGGCGGGTGCTGCGCGGGTCACTGTTCGGCACGGTCTGGATGGTGGGGTTGTCGGTGCGGCCGTTCCTGGTCGCCCGTGCCGTCGACGACGGGCTGCGCACCGGCGACACCGGGGCGTTGCTCGGCTGGGTCGCCGCGATCGTCGTCGCCGGGGCCGCGCTGGCCTGGGCGGGCATCATGCGGCACCGGACCATGACGTTCATCCGCGAGGATGCCAGCGCCCGCTCGGCGGCCGTGCTGCTGCGGCAACTCGCCCGGGTCGGGGCGGTGCTGCCCCGCCGGCTCGCCGCCGGGGACGTCGCCACCGTCGGCGGGTACGACATCGTGCGCACCTCGCAGGTGCTCACGCTGACCGGCCCCGGGGTGGGCGCGGTACTGGCGTACGCGGTCGCGGCCGTGGTGCTCTGGTCGATCGACCCGGTGCTGGCGCTGGTGACGCTGCTCGGGGTGCCGGTGATCGCGCTGGTCGTGGGCCCGCTGCTGCGCCAGCTGGAGCGGGCCGAGGCGGTCTACCGGCAACAGCAGGGCGAGCTGACCACCCGGGCCGACGACATCGTCGCCGGCCTGCGGGTGCTCGCCGGGGTGGGCGGCCGGCACCTGTTCGCCCGCCGGTACGCCGCCCGGTCGCAACGGCTGCGGGCCGAGGGCTACCGGGTCGGTGCGGTGCTCAGCTGGGTCGACGCGCTGACCGCCGTCATCCCCGGGCTGTTCCTCGCCGTGGTGGTGTGGCTGGCCGCCCGCACGGCCGCGGCGGGCGAGATCACCGTCGGGCAACTGGTGGCCGTCTACGGCTACGTGGCGGTGCTCATCGTGCCGGTCTGGTTCCTGCTGGAGGGCAGCTACCAGTTGATCCAGGGCCGGGTCGCCGCCCGGCGGATCGTCGACCTGCTCCGGCTCGCCCCCGACCCGGTGGGCGGCCCGGCGACCTGTCCCGCCCCGGCCGGCCCGGCCCCGCTGCACGACCCCGACAGCGGGCTGACGGTCCCGGTGGGCCGGTTGATCGGCGTCGCCGCCGACGACCCGGGCGACGCGGCGGCCCTGGCCGACCGGCTGGGGCGGTACGTCACCGGCGCGGTCACCTGGGGCGGGGTCCCGCTGACGGCCGTCGACCTCGACGAGGTGCGCTCCCGCATCCTGGTCGCCGACCACGACGGGTACCTCTTCGCCGGGACGCTGCGGCAGATCCTCGCCGGTCCACAGGGCACCGTCGACGACGCCCGGATCGACGCGGCGTTGCACGTGGCGTCGGCCCGCGACGTCGTCGAAGGGCTGCCCGACGGTCTCGACGCCCCGGTCGGCGACCGGGCCCGTACCCTCTCCGGCGGTCAGCGGCAGCGGGTCCGGCTGGCCCGCGCCCTGCTCGCCGACCCGGAGGTGCTGATCCTGGTCGACCCGACGTCGGCGGTGGACGCACACACCGAGGCCCGGGTGGCGCAGCGCCTGCGGCTGGCCCGTACGGGCCGCACGACGGTGCTGCTGAGCACCTCACCGGTGCTGCTCGGGCACGCCGACACGGTCGCCCACCTGCGCGACGGTCGGATCACCGGCACCGGGACGCACACCGCGCTGCTGGCCGCCGACCCGGACTACCGGCGGCTGGTCTGGCGGACCAGCGGCACCGACGACACGCCGGTGGGGCGGGCCGGACGATGACGAAGCTCCCGGTCGCGAGTGCGGCGGTGGTCCGGCGGGCCGCCCGCGACGTGCTCGCCGGTGACCGGTGGGCGGTCGTCGGGGTGCTGGCGTTGCACAGCGCCGCCGCCCTCGCCGGGCTGGCCGCGCCGTGGCTGATCGGGCGGATCGTCGACCAGGTCACCGCCGGGGCCGGGGCGGGCGCGGTGGACCGGCTGGCGCTGGCCATCGGGGGCTGCGTGCTGGTGCAGGGGCTGCTCGCCCGCTACGCCCAGTACGCCGGGCACCGGTTCGGTGAGCGGGCCGTGGCGCGGCTGCGCGAGGACTTCGTGACCCGCCTGCTCGGCCTGCCCGTCTCGGTGGTCGAGCACGCCGGCACCGGTGACCTGGCCACCCGCAGCTCGGTGGACGTGTCCACGGTGGGCACCATGCTGCGTGACGTGGTGCCGGTGCTGGTCATCGCGGGCACCCAGTTGACGCTGCTGTTCGGCGCGGTGTTCCTGCTGGACCCGCTGCTCGGCCTGGTCGCGCTCGCCGGGTTCCCGTCGATCGGGTTGGCGGTCCACCGGTATCTGCGCCGGGCCACCCCCGCCTACCTGGCCGAGGGGCGGCGACGGCGGAGCTGACCGAGGCGCTGACCACGACCGCCGAGGGCGCCCGCACCGTCGAGGCGTTGCGGCTGGGCCGTGACCGGGTCGCCCACGGCACCGCCCGCATCGGCGCGGTGTGGACCACCCGACGGGCCACCCTCGCCCTGCGGTCGGCGTTCTTTCCGGTGGTGGAGGGCAGCTATCCGCTCCCGATCGCCGCCGTGCTGCTCACCGGGGGTGTGCTGCTGTCGCGGGGACGGGTCAGCCTGGGTGAGGTGGTCGCCGCCGCGCTCTACCTGCAACAGGCGATCGACCCGCTGGACCGGCTGCTGCTGTGGGTGGAGCAGGCGCAGCGCGGCGTCGCCTCGTACGCCCGGGTGCTCGGGGTGGGGCAGGTGCCGCCGGAGCCCCGGGGCCGGGCGGCCCTGCCCACCGGGCGCATGGTGCAGGTGCGCGGGGCCACGTTCCGGTACGCGGGCGGCCCGCAGGTGCTGCACGGCATCGACCTGACGGTCGCGGCGGGGGAACGGCTGGCCGTGGTCGGCCCGTCCGGGGCGGGCAAGTCCACCCTGGCCCGGTTGCTCGCCGGCATCGACGTGCCCGCCCGGGGGATGGTGAGCCTCGGCGGGGTCCCGGTCACCGACCTCGACCCGGCCGAACGCCGCCGCCGGATCGCCCTGGTCACCCAGGAGCACCACGTCTTCCTCGGCACGCTGCGGGACAACCTGGTGTTCGCCGCGCCGGGCGGCACCGACGCGCAGTTGCGGGCCGCCCTGGCGGCGGTGGGGGCCGACTGGCACGCCGATCTGCCGGACGGCCTCGACACCCCGCTCGGGGCCGGGGTGCGCGACCTGGGCCCGGCCGAGGCCCAGCAGTTGGCGTTGGCCCGGCTCGTCCTGGCCGACCCGGACATCCTGATCCTCGACGAGGCGACCGCCGCGCTGGACCCGACGACCGCCCGGCGCACCGAGCGGGCGCTCGGTGCGGTGCTGGCCGGCCGGACGGTGATCGCCATCGCGCACCGGCTCAACACCGCGCACGACGCCGACCGGGTGGCGGTGCTGGAGGACGGCCGGATCACCGAGATCGGCCGGCACGACGACCTGGTCGCCAGCGACGGCGTCTACGCGTCCCTGTGGCGTTCCTGGCACGGCCACTGACCGGGCACCCGCCGGGTGCCGCCGGCGGCTGGGGCGGGCAGCTGGGGGCGCGAGACCGGCGCGGCGGGCACGGCTGGGGCGAGACCGGCGCGGCGGGCGGGGATCGGGCCCGCCGCGCGCTCCGGTCGGGGCCCGGCGATATTGCCTTGTCGCCGCACCGGCCGGTGTCTACGGTGCGGTGATGCTCTCGGGACCCCTGACGTTGACCCTCGACGCCCGACATCCGACCCGACTGGCGCGCTTCTGGGCCGGCCTGCTCGACCGGGAGGTCGTCGAGGACGCCACCGGTCGGGCGCTCCTGCCCGGCACGGACACCCAGCTCGGCCTCCGGTTCGTCCCGAGCCCCACCCGCAAGGCCGGTCCGAACCGGATGCACCTGCACCTGACCAGCACCAGCCCCGACGACCAGCAGCGGCAGGTGGCGACCGCGCTGGACCTCGGCGGCGCCCACCTCGACGTCGGGCAGCGACCCGAGGAGGGGCACATCGTGCTGGCCGACCCCGAGGGCAACGAGTTCTGCGTCATCGAGGCGGACAACAACTTCCTCGCCGGTTGCGGTCCACTCGGGGAGATCGCCTGCGACGGCACCCGGGCGGTCGGTCTCTTCTGGAGCGCGGCGTTGGGCTGGCCGCTGGTCTGGGACCAGGACCAGGAGACCGCCGTCCAGTCACCGCACGGCGGCACGAAGATCGCCTGGGGTGGTCCGCCCGTGGCTCCCAGGCAGGGCCGCAACCGGCAGCGACTGGACCTCGCCCCCGAGGGCGACCAGCAGGCGGAGGTCGACCGACTGGTCGCCCTCGGGGCCACCCGGCTGGATGCCGGCGCGGACGGCGACATCGTGCTGGCCGATCCGGACGGCAACGAGTTCTGCGTGACGGCGAGCTGATCACCCGGGGCGCCGGGTCACCCGCCGGCCGGGCGGCTCAGTCGCGGATCGTGACCGTGGTGAGTCGACCCAGACCGGAGATGGTCAGGACGCTGTCCAGCAGCGGGTTCGCCACCACCGACAGGCGGTCGACGTGGGCGAACAACGCGGCGAGGGCGGCGCTGTCCAGGTATTCCACGGCGGTCAGGTCGACGGTCAGCCGGTGCCCGTCGACGACGGCGTCGACGATCGCCGCCCGGAACTCGTCGGCGTTGCTCATGTCGATCTCGCCGGTGACGGTCAGCACCGGTGCGCCGTCGGCCCGCAGGCCGGTGGACAGGCCCAGGGGCGTGTTCATGCGGGGATCCTCGTGTGCAGCTCGACGGTGGTGCCGGCATCGGTGGTCCGGATGTCGACGTGTGCCATCAGCGCGCGCATCAGGTTGATGCCGCGCCCCCGGTCATGGTCGATCTCGGGCACCTTCCACCGCCCCGAGTCGGCCACCGTGACGAACAGGTCCGCACCGGCGGCCACCGCGTGCAGCCGGATCAGCCCGGGGCGGGCGTCGCGGTGGCCGTGCTCGACCGCGTTGGCGCAGGCCTCCCCGGTGGCGACGAGTACGTCCTGGGCCACGTGCGGGTCGGCGCCGGTACGCCGCAGCCACTGCCGCAGCGTGGAGCGCACCGGGGCCATCTGCAACCGGTCGGCGGGAAACGACAACTCCAGCGGTGCCGGGTGGCGGTAGAGCAGCAGGGCGATGTCGTCGTAGCCGCCCTGCGGGGTCATCCGGTCCATCACCCGGTCGGCGAGCTGCTGCACCCCGGCGGTGTGGTGCTCCCGCACGGCGGAGGCGGCCTGGGCGATCCCGCTGTCGAGCGACTGGCGACGGCGTTCCACCAGTCCGTCGGTGTAGAGCAGCAGCACGGCCCGGGGCGGTACGACGCTTGTCGCGTCGGGGCGTCCACCGGGGGACGGGATGCCCAGCGGGCTGCCCCGACCGGCGGCCAGCAGCTCGGTGCGGCCGTCCGGGTGGGTGAGGATCGCCGGGGGGTGCCCGGCGCTGCTGTAGGTCAGCTCGCCGGTCTCCGGGTCGAGGATGCCGCAGAACACCGTGGTGCAGGACGCCCCGGGCAGCATCCGGGCGAACCGGTCCAGGGCGGTGAGCACCTGGGCCGGGCCGGACGCCTCCAGCAGCAGGGCCCGGCAGGCACTGCGCAGTTGCCCCATCACCGCGGCGGCGGGCAGGCCCCGGCCGACGCAGTCCCCGACGACGATGCCGATCCGGCCGTCGGGCAGGCTCACCGCGTCGTACCAGTCGCCGCCGACCTCCAGGGGGCGGGTCGCCGGCTCGTAGCGTACGGCGAAGCCGGCGGGCAGCTCGGCCGGGCCGAGGATGGACCGTTGCAGCGCGACCGCCACCTCGCGTTGCTGGTCGGCGGCGTGCGCCCGGTGCAACGCCTGCCCGAGGGCACCGCACAGGAGCAGCAGCAGCATCTGGTCCTCGGTGCCGAAACCCCGCGCCGGGTCGAGTTCGAGCCAGATCACCAGCGGACCCTGCGGCGAGTCGACAGTGGTGCCGGCCCCGGCCGGCCGGACACTGGTGGCCGGGTCGATGGTGATCCGCAGGGGTGGCTGCGACCGCAGCGCGGTGACGGTGTCGCGCACCGGGTCGGGCAGCTGCGCCCAGTCGGTGGTCGGCGTGCCGGTCACCGTCGGGGTGCCGGCCGCCGGCCAGTGGGTGGCGAGCACCCGGTGCGCCTGCCACAGCTGGCGTAGTTCCTCCACTCCGGCGCGCAACACCTCGGTGGTGCTGGCGGCCCGGGACAACCGCTGGTTGAGCGCGCTGAGGGCGGTCTCCCGCTGCACCGCGTACCGTTCGGCGGTGACGTCGCGGATGGTGCCGACCACCAGCCGCCGGCCGTGGTCGTCGGTGACCGCGTTGAAGGCGACCGCCGTCCAGAGCCGGTGACCGTCGCGGTGCCGCTGCGGCACCACGAACGAGCCGTGGGTCACCGTCATGGCCTGGGAGAACGTGTCGGCCACCAGCCGGTGTGCCGACGGGTCGGTGGTCTCGTCGGGCCACCATGGATAGCGCGGACGGTAGGGCAGGCCCTCCGGGCCGTAGCCGAACAGGTCGGCGAAGGCGGTGTTCATCTCCACCAACGCGCCGTCGGCGTCGAGGACGAAGAAGCCCTCCTGCAGCGAGTTGATCATCGCAGCCCGCCAGTTGGCGTGGTGGTTGCGCAACCGGGCCAGGTCGACGTTGGCCCGGACCCGGGCCAACAGCTCCTCGGCGGAGAAGGGCTTGACCAGGTAGTCGTCGGCGCCGGCCTCCAGCCCCTCGACGGCGGCCTCCTGACCGGCGCGGGCCGACAACAGCAGCACCGGCACCCCCATGGTGCGGGGTTCGGCGCGCAGCGCGGCGACCAGTTCGAGGCCGTCCAGGCCGGGCATCATCACGTCGCTGACGATCAGGTCGGGCAGGTCGGTTCGGGCCCGCGCCAGGGCGGCGAGCCCGTCACCCACGGCGGTGACGTCGTACCGGGAACGCAGCAGCCGGTGCAGGTACTCGCGCATGTCGGCGTTGTCGTCGGCGACGAGCACCCGGGGACGGTCCGGGCCGGGACGGTCAGCCGGCGGTGGTCGTCCGGCCGGCCGGTCGTCGGTGTCGCCGGCGGGCAGCCAGCGCAGCGCCTCCTGGACGAACGGCTCGGCGGTGTCCGACGGCGTCGCCGTGCCGATGCCGGTGACGACGTGCTCGGCGGGCAGGTGGGCCACGCCGTACGACAACCGCACGGTGAAGGCGGTCCCGACGTCCGGGGTGCTGTCGACGGTGATGGTGCCGCCGTGCAGGCCGACCAGCTCCTGCACCAGGGCCAGTCCGATGCCGCTGCCCTCGTGGGACCGGGACCGGGCCTGCGGGACCCGGTGGAAGCGCTCGAACAGCCGGGGGATCTCGTCGGCCGGCACCCCGACACCGGTGTCGGCGACCTGCACGGTCGGCATGCCGTCGCGCTCGGCGACGGACACCCGGATACCGCCCTGGAAGGTGAACTTCAGCGCGTTGCTGAGCAGGTTGAGGAGCACCTTCTCCCACATCGTCCGGTCGACGTGGACCGGCCGGGACAGCGGCGGGCAGTCGACGTCCAGGGTGAGGCCGGCGCGTTCGACCGCCGCCCGGAAGACACTGGCCAGTTCGGCGGTGAACCGGGCCAGGTCGACGGGTTCGTAGCTCGCCTGCATCCGGCCGGCCTCGATGCGGGAGAAGTCGAGCAGTGCGGTGACCAGCTTGCCCAGCCGCAACGCGTTGCGGTGCATCACCTCCAGCTCGTCGCGGACCTGCTCGTCCTGGTCGCCGAGGCGGGCCCGCAACTCCTGCAACGGCCCGCTGATCAGGGTGAGCGGGGTGCGGAACTCGTGGCTGATGTTGGAGAAGAACGCCGTCTTGGCCCGGTCCAACTCGACCAGTTCCTCGGCCCGCTGCTGCTGCACCTCGTAGGCCACCGCACCGTTGATCAGGGCGGCGGCCTGCCGGGCGACCAGGTCGAGGAAGGTGCGGTAGCCGTCGTCGAGGGCCCGTCCGGCGCTGGCGGCCAGGACGATGACACCGATGTCCTCGGCGCCGGTCTCGCCGTGCAGGGGCAGCACCACCGCCTCGGTCGGCGCGGTCTGCCAACCGCCGGTGGGCAGGTCACCGATGCGGGCGACGACGTCGGTGACGTGGGCGGGCCGGCCGGTGGCGAGCACCTCGGCGACCGGCCACACCGGCGGTGCGGTCGGGTCGGACCGGTCGACCTCACCGGCCAGGGTGCTGGCGGCCGGGCGCAGCTCACCGCCGCGGGTCCGCAGGTGCACGGCCGCGTACGGCACGTCGACCGCGGACCGGCCGAGCGAGCCGACGACCAGGTCACAGGCCTCGCCCACGGTACGGGCGGTGCCGGCCTGGGCGCCCAGGTCCTGCAACGCGGCGAGCCGGCGCTCACCGATCACCCGCTCGGTGGTGTCGCTGACCGCGGTGAAGACGCCGCGTACCACGCCGTCGTCGTCGTGCAGCGGGCTGTAGGAGTACGTCCAGTACGTCTCCTCCCAGTAGCCGTGCCGGTTCATCGGCAGCAGCAGGTCCTCCGACCAGGTCGCCTCGCCGGTCTCCACCACGCCCCGCAGCATCGGACCGATGATGTGCCAGATCTCGGCCCACACCTGGTCGCCCGGCTTGCCGAGGGCGGGGTGTTTGCTGCCGAGCAGCGGGCCGTAGGCGTCGTTGTAGAGGAACCGCAGCTCCGGCCCCCACCACACGATCATGGGGAAGCGGGAGGTCAGGCAGATCCGGGTGGCGGTACGCAGGCTCGCCGGCCAGCTCTCGACCGCGCCGAGGGAGGTGGCGGACCAGTCGAGGGCGCGCATCCGCCCGGCCATCTCACCGGTGCCGGTGAACACGGAACGCCTCGCCTGAGCCTCGGCCATCGCCGCCCTGTCCTCCCGCACGTCCCGCGCAGGGACGACCGCGTGTCCGCGGGTCGTCGCCGGCCGCCGACAGAGGTTCCTGCCGCCGGGCACCAGCATGCCGCATGGGCGGCCGGAGTCGAAATCGGGCCGGGTGGGCGGTTCGCCCCGGCCCGATTTCGGCGGACCGGTCCGCCGGCCGGGGACAGGACGTACCGGATACTTCCGTTTCGAGAAAGTTTCGAGTCCCTGTCGAGCGACGGCGGCCCTCGACACGGGTCGGCGGCGACCGTCGATGACGAGCGGTCCGACCGCCGCGCCGGCCGGCCCGACCCCCGACCTCCGAAACTTTCGGGCTATGCTGCCGACGGGCGCACGACCGAAGGAGATGGGCATGGCGGAGGACCGGGCGACGCTGTCGGAGATCGCGACCGCCGCGGGGGTGTCCGTCCCCACCGTCTCGAAGGTGCTCAACGGTCGACCCGACGTCGCCCCGGCGACCCGGCGGCGCATCCAGGACCTGCTCGACCGGCGGTCGTACACCGCCCGCCGGGCGCCCTCGATGCCCGGGGCCGCCGGCCTCATCGACCTGGTCTTCCGGGATCTCGGCAGCCCGTGGGCGATGCAGATCCTCGACGGCGTCGAGGAGCTGGCCTACCGGGCGGGCGTCGGGGTGGTCGTCTCCGCCGTGCACGGCCGCAGCCGCACCCGCCCCGACCGGCGGTGGATCGAGCAGCTGTCCAAGCGCCGGTGCGACGGGGTGCTGCTCGTCCTGTCCGACCTGTCCCCCAGCCAGCAGGGCCAGCTCGACGAGCTGGGCATCCCGGTGGTGATCATCGACCCGGCGGGCCAGCCCGGCGCGGGCATCCCGTCGGTGGGCGCGACGAACTGGTCCGGCGGGGTGGCCGCCGCCGAGCACCTGCTCGACCTGGGTCACCACCGGATCGCGGTGATCGGCGGGCCGCCGAACGTGCCGTGCAGCCGGGCCCGGGTCGACGGGTACCGGGCCGCGATGAACGCGGCAAACCGCAAGATCCCCGCCGGGTACGTCCGCCACGGCGACTTCACCTCCCCGTCGGGCTACCGGGAGATGAACGCCCTGCTGGACCTCGCCCAGCCGCCCACCGCCGTGTTCGCCTGCGCCGACGAGATGGCCCTGGGCGCCTACGAGGCGCTCTACGAACGCGGGGCCCGGGTCCCCGACGACATCAGCATCGTCGGCTTCGACGACCTCGACTCCGCCCGCTGGGCCGCCCCGCCGCTGACCACCGTCCGTCAGCCGCTCGCCGAGATGGCCGGGATGGCGACCCGGATGCTGCTGTCCCTGATCGCCGGGGAGGGGCTGGACAGCCACCGGATCGAGCTGGCCACCCCGCTGATCGCGCGGCACAGCACCCGACGCGTGCCCTGACCCCGGGCCGACCGGAGGGTCCGTGCCGGGGTCGTGGTCAGCGCGGCAGGGAACGCGCCACCCGGAAACCGACGTCGTCGATGCGCAGCGTCGGGTGGCTGCGACGGCGCACCGAGGCCCGGCAGCTCCAGTGCTCGTCGAACCAGCCGCCCCCACGCAACACCCGGTAGCTGCCGTACACCTCGGCGTCGTAGACGTCCCAGCACCACTCCCAGACGTTGCCGAGGGTGTCGTACAGGCCCCACGGGTTGGGGGCGCGTCCACCGACCGGGTGCGGCCGCTCACCGGAGTTGCCCCGGTACCAGGCGATCTCGTCGAGTGGGCCGTAGCGCGGGCCCGGGGTGCCGGCGCGGCAGGCGTACTCCCACTCGGCCTCGGTGGGCAGCCGGTAGCCGTCGGCGCCCCGGTCCCAGTCCACGCCCGCACCGTCGTCGTGCAGCCGGTACGCCGGGGTCAGCCCCTCCTGGCGGGACAGCGCGTTGCAGAAGCGCACCGCGTCCAGCCAGGACACCCCTTCCACGGGCAGCCGGTCGCCCCGGATGGCGCCCGGCCGTTCCCCGGTCACCCGGGCGTACCACCCCTGGGTGACCGGTACCACGCCGAGCCGGTACGCCGCCACCCCGACCGACCAGCGGCGCTCGGTACGCCTGTCGGACAGGGTCACCTGCCCCGCCGCGACGGTCACCAGCGCGGTCAGCGCGTCGTCGTCCACGGCCGCAGAGCCTACCGGGGGCACAGCCCGGGCCGGTCGGCTCACGGTGCCGGCCGGGTGTCGGTGCCGGTCAGCTGACGGCTGCCGCTGCGGCACGGCCGGCGGTGCGGCCGGAGAAGAGGCAGCCGCCGAGGAAGGTGCCCTCCAGGGCGCTGTAGCCGTGCATGCCCCCGCCGCCGAAGCCGGCGACCTCACCGGCCGCGTACACCCCGGCCAGCGGTTCGCCGTCGGGGCGCAGCACCCGGGCGGACAGGTCGGTGTGCAGCCCGCCGAGGCTCTTGCGGGTCAGCACGTGCAGTTGCACCGCGATCAGCGGGCCGGCCGCCGGGTCGAGCAGCCGGTGCGGGGTGGCGACCCGGATCAGCCGGTCACCCCGGTAGCGGCGGGCCCCCCGGATCGCGGCGAGCTGGGCGTCCTTGCCGAACGGGTGGGCGATCTCCCGGTCGCGGGCCTCGACCAGGGCGGTCAGCGCGGCGGTGTCGAGCTGCGGCCCGTCGGTCTCGGCGGCCAACTTGTTCATCCCGGCCACCAGCTCGGGCAGGGTGTCGGCGACGACGAAGTCGGCCCCGTGCCGCTTGAACGCCTCCACCGGCCCGGGTGCGCCGGGCCGGACGCGTTGCAGCACCTGCCGCACGCTGCGGTTGGTCAGGTCCGGGTTCTGCTCGGAGCCCGACAGCGCGAACTCCTTCTCGATGATCTTCTGGGTGAGCAGGAACCAGCTGTAGTCGTGGCCGGTGGCGCGCAGGTGCCGCAGGGTGGCCAGCGTGTCGAAGCCGGGGAACAGCGGCGCCGGCAGCCGGGCCCCGGTGGCGTCGAGCCAGAGCGAGGACGGGCCGGGCAGGATGCGGATGCCGTGCTGGGGCCAGATCGGGTCCCAGTTGCGCAGCCCCTCGGTGTAGTGCCACATCCGGTCCGGGTTGATCACCTGCCCGCCGGCGGTCTCGGTGATGGCGAGCATCCGGCCGTCGACGTGGGCGGGTACGCCGGTGACCATCCGGGTGGGCGGGGTTCCGAGCCGGGCCGGCCAGGCCCGCCGGACGAGGTCGTGGTTGCCGCCGATGCCGCCCGAGGTGATGATCACGGCCTGGGCGTCGTGCTGGAAGTCGCCGACGACCTCCCGGGAGCTGCTGCGCCCCCGGGGCGCGTCGTCGGGGGCGAGCAGCGCGCCGCGTACCCCGGTGACGGCTCCCGCGGTGGTGACGAGCTCGTCGACCCGGTGCCGGAACAGCAGCGTCACCCGGCCCTGCTCGACGGCCTGCCGGACCCGCCTGGCGAACGGCTCGACCACGCCGGGGCCGGTGCCCCAGGTGACGTGGAACCGGGGCACCGAGTTGCCGTGCCCGTGGGCCGCTCCCCCGCCCCGCTCGGCCCAGCTCACCACGGGAAAGACCCGGTGGCCCATCGACCGCAGCCAGGCCCGCTTCTCCCCGGCGGCGAAGTGCACGTACGCCTGCGCCCACTGGCGCGGCCAGTGGTCCTCGGGCCGGTCGAAGGCGGCGCTGCCGGTCCAGTCCTGCCAGGCCAGCTCGACCGAGTCGCGGATGCCCATCCGCCGCTGCTCGGGCGAGTCGACGAAGAACAGCCCGCCGAACGACCAGAACGCCTGCCCGCCGAGGTTGTGCTCCGACTCCTGGTCGAGCAGCAGCACCCGACGGCCCGCGTCGGCGGCCTCGGCGGCGGCGACCAGACCGGCCAGGCCGGCGCCGATCACGATGACATCCGTCTCCATGCGCCGACCCTACGTAGCGTGGTGCCAAAATGATCCGTGCCGGGGTGCAGGATTCACCAGCGGAATTGTCACCCGGATGACAAAGGATGGCCGATCGTGTCCGACGCCCTGCTCGACATCGAGCCCGGTCTCGCCGGTCTCGCGCCGTCGGTCGGCGACCACCTGCGAGGGCTGCGCGGGCCGCTGCACGAGCGGATCCTCACCACCGTCCGGGCCGCGATGGCCGCCCAGGGCCGGTCGCTGACCGGTGGGCAGGGGCAGGGCCTGGCCCTGGGCGTACAGACCGCCGTCGACACCTTCGTCGACGCGGTCGCCGACCCGGCCCGGGAGCTGACCAGCACCCGGGAGGTGTTCCACGCCCTGGGGCGCACCGAGTACCGCGAGGGGCACCGGGTGGACGCGCTGCGGACCGTACTCACCCTCGGGGCCCGCGACATCTGGGCCTTCCTGGTGGAACACGCCACCGCGCCGGCCACGCCCGGCTGGCCCGCCACCGCACCGGCCGGCCCGGCCCCGGCCGACCTGTACGTGATCGCCGGGGCGTTGTTCGGCTACGTCGACGCGCTGGCCGGGGCCGCCGCCGAGGGGTTCCTCGCCGAGCAGCGGGACACCGCCCAGGACTGGGCCACCACCCGACGCCGGCTGGTCACCCTCCTCGTGCAGCCCGACCCGCCGACCGGGGCGGTGCTGCACGCCGCCGCCGACGCGGCCCGCTGGCCGTTGCCGGCGACCGTGGCCGTGTGCAGCGTCGACGGCACCGACGCCGAACACGTGGCCCGGGGCATCGGCGCGGGGGCGCTGGCCGCCGTCGTCGGCGACGCCATCCGGGTGGTGCTGCCCGATCCCGGTACGCCGGGACGGCTCGACCGGGCCCGGCAGGCGCTGGTCGGGCGACGGGCCGCGCTCGGGCCGACGGTGCAGCGGCAGCGGGCGCGGCTGTCGTACCGGCTGTCCCGCCGGGCGCTGGCCCTGCACCAGCAGGGCGCGCTCGGCCCGGACCCGGTGGTGTCCTGCGACGACCACCTGCTCACCCTGCTCACCGCCTGGGAGCCGGGCCTGGCCGGGCACCTCGCCGGCACGGTGCTGGCCCCGCTGGCCGGGCTGCGGCCCATCACCCGCCGGGCCCTGGCCGAAACGCTGCACGGCTGGCTGCGCCGGCAGGGTCAGGTGGTCGCCGTCGCCGAGGACCTGCACACCCACCCGCAGACGGTCCGCTACCGGATGCGGCAGCTGCGCGGCCTGTTCGGCCCGGCCCTCGACGACCCGGACGCCCGCCTCCTGCTGACCCTCGCCCTGCACCAGCACCCGACCGGTGAGCCGAATCGTTCCGGCGACGGTTGAACCATGTGATCACGAAATACGAACCACTGTGCGTGCGTACCACCCGTTCCGCCGTGCTGCTGGGGTTGCTCCTCGCGCTGCTGTCCGTACCGCTGACCCCGGCGACCCCGGCCGCCGCCCATGCCGCGCTGGTCGCCACCAGCCCGGTCCGGGACGCGGTGATCGGTGCCCCGCCCGCGGAGGTGGTGCTGGTCTTCAGCGAGTCGGTCTCCCCGGTCATCGGCCGGGTGCAGGTGCTCGGCCCGGACGGGCGGCGGGTCACCGCCGGGGAGCCGGTCGCGGACGGGGCCACGCTGCGCATCCCGGTGCGGGTGCCGGACCGGCCGCTCGGCACGTACCTGGTCAGCTACCGGGTGATCTCGGCGGACAGCCACCCGGTCGCCGGCAGCTTCGCCTACTCGGCCGGTGCGCCGTCGGCGACGCCCCCGGAGCCGGTCAGCGTGGACGAGCGCCCCTCCGGCGGGTGGACCCCCGCCGCCCGGTACGTCGGCTACCTGGGCCTGGTGCTGGCGGTCGGCCCCACCCTGTTCGGCGCGGTGCGCTGGCCGCGCCGTCGCCGCCGTCGCGCGGTGACCGTCACCGGGTACGTCGGCCTGGCGCTGGTGGCCGTCGGCACCGCCGGGACGTGGGTGGCGCAGGCCGCCGACATGGTCGGGGTGCCGGTGGGCGGTCTGTCGCGTGGTGACCTGACGGCGGTGGCGGGCAGCGACGTCGGGCCGGTGCTCGGGGCCCGGCTGGCGCTCGCCGCGATCGCCGCCGGGCTGCTGGCGGCGGTGGCCGGCGGGCGGGCCGGGCGCGGACGGCGGACGGCGCTCGCGGTGGTGGGTCTGGCCGGGCTGGTGACCTGGCCGCTGGCCGGGCACCCGGTGGCCACGCCCCTGCCGCCGGTGAGCATCCTCGCCGACGTGGTGCACCTGGCCGGGATGAGCGTCTGGCTGGGCGGGCTGGTCACCCTGGCGGTGTTCGTGCTGCGCGGCACGCACCGGCGGGTGCTGGGCCGCATCCTGCCGGCCTGGTCGCGGTGGGCGACCGTCGCGGTGGGCTGGCTGGTCGCCTCCGGCGTCGGGCAGGCCGCGATCGAACTCGGCCGGCCCGGCGCGCTGGTCGGCACCACCTACGGTCGGCTGCTGTGCGCCAAGGCGGCCCTGCTCGCCGCCGTGCTCGGCGTCGCCGCCTGGCAACGCCGGGCGGTGCGCGACGGCCGGGCCGCCGACCGGCCGGGCCGGGTCGCGCGGGCCGCCGGGGTGGAACTCGCCGCCACGGCGGTGGTGCTGGCACTGACCGCCGTGCTGGTGCAGACCCCGCCCGGTCGGACCGCCGACACCGAGGCCGCCCGCGCCACCCGCGAGGGCGTCGCGCAGACCCTGACCAGCGGCACCTACACCCTCCAGTTCGACATCTATCCGGTACGGGTGGGGGTGCCGAACTCGCTGCACGCCTACGTCTACACCCCGCAGGGGCAGCCGCTGCCGGTGGTCCAGTGGACGGTCAGCCTCGCCCTGCCGGCGGCCGGGATCGAACCGATGGCCGTGCCGGTGGACACCCCGGAGCCGCACCACGGCAGCGCCGAGATCAGCCTGCCGGCGCGCGGGGACTGGACGATCCGGTTCACCGTCCGCACCAGCGACATCGACCAGGCCACCGTCACCGCCACCGTCCCGGTCCGCTGACCGACCGCCGACCCGCCCGGGGTACGCGGCACAGCCCGGGGGCGGCCGGGCGCTTCCCCGACGCCGGGGCGCTGGCCTGCGGTGCCTGGGGCACCGGCCGGGGTGGGCCGACCAGGCGATCGGCTAGCCTGCATCGGCCCGGGTGTCCCCGGGCGGAGGGAGGACACCATGACCGCACCGACATCCCGGCACGACGCGCAGGAACGGGACGCCGCCGATCCGCTGGCCGGCCTGCGGGACCGGTTCGTGGTGGACGACCTGCTCTATCTCGACGGCAACTCGCTGGGCCGGCTGCCCGCCGCCACCGGCGACCACCTGGCCGGCCTGGTCCGCGACGGCTGGGGCACCGAGCTGGTCCGCAGCTGGCCGACCTGGATCGAGTGGCCACGCCGCATCGGTGACCGGATCGCCGCCCACGCGCTGGGCGCCCGCGACGGCGAGGTGATCGTCTCCGACTCGACCTCGGTCAACCTCTACAAGTTGGCCGCCGCCGCCCTCGACGCCCGGCCGGGCCGGGGCACGATCCTGGCCGACGCCGAGGAGTTCCCCACCGACCGGTACCTGCTCGAGGGGCTGGCCGCCCAGCGCGGGCACACCCTGCGGCTACTCCCCTCCGACCTCGACGAGGGGCTGGACCCGGACACCCTGGCAGCGGCGCTGACCGAGGACGTGGCGCTGGTGGTGCTCTCGGCGGTGTCGTACCGCTGCGGGGCCTTGCTGGACGTCGCGGCGGTGACCGACGCGGCCCGCCGGGTCGGCGCGCTGGTGCTGTGGGACCTGTCGCACGCGGTCGGCTCGGTGCCGCTGGAGCTGACCGCCGCCGGGGTCGACCTCGCGGTCGGCTGCACCTACAAGTACCTCAACGGCGGCCCCGGCGCACCGGCCTTCCTCTATGTCCGGCGGGAGTTGCAGGAGTCGCTGCGCCAGCCGATCTGGGGCTGGTTCGGCCAGCGCGACCAGTTCCGGATGGGGGCCGGCTACGATCCCGCGCCCGGCCCGGAGCGGTTCCTGGTGGGCACCCCGCCGGTGCTCGGGATGGCCGCCCTCGACCCGGCCCTGGACGTGCTGGCCGACGCCGGGATGGACCGGGTGCGGGAGAAGTCGCTACGCCTCGGCGAACTGATCATCGAGCTGGCCGACGCCTGGCTCGTCCCGCACGGTTTCCAGCTCGCCTCCCCGCGCGACCCGCGTCGGCGCGGCGGACACGTGTCGCTGCACCACCCGGAGGCGCTGCGGATCTCCCGGGCCCTGGTCGACGCCGGGGTGGTCGGCGACTACCGGGTGCCCGACCGGCTACGGCTCGGCCCGGCGGCGCTCTACACCCGGCACGTCGACGTGTGGGACGCGATGGACCGGCTGCGGGACCTCGCCGAGCGGCGGGCCTGGACCGAGGTGCCGGCGGAGCCGTCCCGGGTCACCTGACCCGGTCCGGGCAGATCCCGGATTCTCCCCGCCTCGCCGCCGACTTCGTACCAGCATGTCGGGTGGAGGCGGGGGGTGCCGTGGAGGTCCTGGTCCTGATCGTGGTGCTGGCCGCCACCGTGCTGGTCGGCACCACCATCGGCGGCCGGTACCGGGTGGCCCCGCCGGTGCTGCTGATCACCATGGGCGGGCTGCTGGCGCTGCTGCCGCCCCTGTCGGACGTGGTGCTCCAACCGGACGTGGTGCTGCTGCTCTTCCTGCCCGCCGTGCTCTACCGGGAGAGCCTGGTGATCAGCCTGCGGGAGATCCGGGCGAACCTGCTGGTGATCGCCTCGCTGGCGGTGGCGCTGGTGGTGGTGACCATGGTGGCGGTGGCGCTGGTCGCCAAGGGGCTGGGGATGAGCCCGCAGGCGGCCTGGGTGCTCGGCGCGGTGCTCGCCCCCACCGACGCGGCGGCGGTGGCCGGCCTGGCGAAGCGGATGCCCCGCCGGATCCTGACCACCCTGCGGGCGGAGAGCCTGGTCAACGACGGCACCGCGCTGGTGCTGTTCTCGGTGACGGTCGGGTTGATCGTCGGTGGCACCGCGCCGGGGGTGTTCGGTTTCCTGGGCCGGTTCGTCGGCTCGGCCGGCGGAGGCGTCGCCGCCGGGCTGGTCGTCGGCCTGGTCGTGGTGCTGATCCGCCGCCGGCTGGACGACCCGCTGCGCGAGGGCGCGCTGAGCGTACTCACCCCGTTCGCCGCGTTCCTGCTCGCCGAGGTGGTGCACGCCAGCGGGGTGCTCGCCGTCGTGGTCGCCGGGCTGCTGCTGTCGTACGCCAGCCCGAGGATCATCCGGGCCCGGTCCCGGGTGTTGGCGTACGCCTTCTGGGACCTGTCCACCTTCCTGATCAACGGGGCGTTGTTCGTGCTGCTGGGGATGCAGATCCCCCGGGCGGTGAACCACGTGACCAGCACCTCGCTGATGCGGTCGGTGGCGATCGCCGCCTCGGTCACCCTGATGGTGGTGGTGGTCCGGCTGGTGTGGTTGCAGCTGTTCTCCTACGGCCTGCCGGTGGTGGGCCGGGGTGCCACGGTGAGCCGGCGGGTGCGGGTGGCGGCCGGCTGGGCGGGGTTCCGGGGGCGGTGTCGCTGGCCGCCGCCCTCGCGGTGCCGGTGACCACGGCCACCACGCACACGCCGGTGCCGGAACGGGATCTGATCATTTTCTGCACCGCCGTGGCGATCGTGTCGATCATGTTGGTGCAGGGCACCACCCTGCCGGCGGTGGCCCGCTGGGCCGGCCTGCGCGGCGACGAGGCGCGTGGCGACGAGGTCCGGCACGCCCGCCGCCGGACCACCGAGGTGGCGTTGGCGGCGCTGCCGGACGTCGCCGCCGACCTCGCTGTCGACGCGGCGGCCGTGGACCGGTTGCGCGCCGACTACCAGCGGCACCTGGACCTGGTGACGGAGACCGGTGGTGGGCCGGAGGCCGACCGGGCCCAGGAGTTGGACACCCGGCTGCGGCTGGGGGTGCTGGAACACAAGCGCCGCGAGGTGACCCGGTTGCGCGACAACAACGAGATCGACGACAGCGTGCTGCGGGAGGTGCAGGCGACGTTGGACATCGAGGAGATCCGCCTGCTCGGCCCCCAGACCGAGGACTGATCACACCGCGCCGAGGCATCTACCGAGGACAACGCGTACGGTAACCACCCGGACACCTCATGCGATCGGTGCGAGGTGTACCGTCCGAAGTGACAGCCTCCCGGGCGAGCCGGCGGCGGTTGCTCCTCGCGCTGGCAGGAGACGGCATGGCTATACCGACAGTGGGTGATCGTCTCGCGGAGATCCGTCGTGAGGCGAGGCTGACGCAGGAGCAGCTTGCCGAACGGTCGGGCATCAGCGTCGAGGTGATTCGGAAGCTGGAGCAGGGCAGCCGGGGCGCGGCTCGCCTCGATACGCTGCACGCGCTCGCCCGCGCCCTGGGAGTCTCGACGTCCGCGCTGTTGGGCGACGCGTCGCAGGCCGCCGCGCGCGGGGAGCCGGGTCACCGACAGTTGTCACTGGCGGAGATCCGCCGAGTGGTGGCCCCGGTGCGGGGGATCGACGGCGCTCCGCTCGTCGTGCCGGCGGACGAACCCCCCGACCTCGACACGCTCAGACGGAATCTGCACGCCGCCGACCACGTCTACCATGCCGGTGACTACGCGGTCGCGCTGCGGGTGGTGCCGCCGCTGCTGGTGAACGTACGTGCCGCCGTCGGGCTCGTGGGGAGTGACCGGCAGCACGAAGCGTACGACCTACTGGCCCGCGCCCAGCACCTGGCGGGTGGTCTGCTGATCCAACTGCGGGCCGATGACCTGGCGCAGACCGCACTGTCGGCAGCGCTCGACGCCGCCCAGCGGTCCGCGAACCGGGTGGTGGCGGCCACCGTCATTCGGACGATGTGCTGGCTGCTGATGCGGCAGGGACGAATTGGCGAGTCGGCCGGGTTGGCGGTGGTGACCGCCGACGAGGTGGAGCCGCGACTGTCTCGGGCAGCCCCGGAAGAGCTGGCCGCCTGGGGGTGGCTGCTGCTGAGCGCCGCCGCCGCGCACGCCCGGGACAACCGGCCGGACGAGGTGGCCGATCTCATCGGCGTCGCCGCCGCGGCGGCAGCCCGGATCGGCGAGCGGGTGCCGGCATCGGATCACCTGATGCTGGTGGGCGGGTTCGACGACGCCAAGGTGCAGATGCAACGGGTGGAGGCGGCAGCCGTGGCCGGGGATGCGGGCCGGGTGCTGGAGCTGTCCGCGCTGGTGCCCCCGGTGCCCACCATCAGCGCGTCGGCGTGGCGGCGGCATCGACTGGACCTGGCATGGGCTTATGCGCAGTTGCGGCGGTACGGGCAGGCCACGGCGGTGCTGACTCAGTTGCGGGACACCGCCCCCACCTGGCTGCGGCAGCAGCGGTACGCGGGGGACATCGTGGACACCATCGTCACGGGTCGCCGTCGAGCGATGACGGACGAGCTGGCGGAGCTGGCCGAGCTGACGGGCGGCGCGCGCTGAGCTGGTACGGCACGTCCGAGTTGATGCGTCACGATCATCGAATCGCACCATTCGCACCTGTGTCATCGCCCTGAGTCACGACAACCTGTGTTCGGGTGACCTGCTCGTTGAAGTTGGTGACCGACGCAGGACGCGGCGTGATGTCATCTCAGGAACGTGTCGCCGCGCCCCTACCGATGGAGGCGACATGCGGGACCAGGGCGACAAGCCGGCAGCGAGCCGAGGCGAGCAGATCCAGGCGGCGGAGCACGAGGAGGCGAGGCAACGGCTTCTCGCCCAGGCCGACGCCGAACGGATACCGGCCGAGGAGACCACCCGGGCCGTACCCGACCGGCGGTGGCGTCGTGGACAGTAGTGAGTTGTTGCCGGTGGGGCGGCGGGTGGCGTACTGGCGGGGCCGGCGCAGGTTGTCGCAGCAGGTGTTCGCCGACCGGTTGGGCAAGTCGAAGAGCTGGGTGGACAAGATCGAACGGGGTGTCCGCACGCTGGACAAGGTGTCGACGCTCCAGCACATCGCCGCCGTGCTGCGCATCGACCCGGGGGTGCTGCTCGGTCGGGACGCCCGGTCGGCCGAGGTGACCGGGTGGACGGCGGACGTCGCGCGGATCCGGGTGGCCCTCTCCCGGTTACGACATCCCGCTGGCCCGCCCGGCGGGCAGTCGGCCGGTGCCACCCGCCGGCCAGGTGGCCCGGCGGGTGGCCCACGCCTGGACGACCTTCCAGCACGCCAGCTATCCCCAGGTGGTGGCGCTGCTGCCGGAACTGCTGGCCGACGCGGAACGCGCCCACGCCGCCGATCCGGTGGCGGGCCGGGGGCCGCTGGTGGAGACGTACCGGGTCACGGCGTCGCTGCTGGTCAAGCTGGCCGCGCCGGAGCTGGCGTGGCTGGCGGTCGATCGGGCGATGGGCACCGCGACCGACGATTCCGTTCTGGTCGCCGCCGCAGCGGTGCAGCTCGGCCAGGTGTTGCGCGCCTCCGGTGAGGTGCGGGTGGCGAAGTCGGCGATGCTGGCCGCCGCGTACCGGATCGCCCCGCCGGTGATCGGGTGCGACGTGTCCCCGGAGCTGTCCCTGTGCGGGACGCTGCTCCTCCAGGCGGCCCTGGCCGCCGCCACCCACGGCGACGACGCGGCGGTGGCCGACCTGCTCGACGAGGCCGACGACCTGGCCACGTTCGTCGGTGACGGGCACGACCACCACCGGACCGGTTTCGGACCGACGGCCGTGGCGGTGGCGCGCGCCGCCACGGCCGTCGAACTGGGCGACGCCCACGGCGCGCTGGCCCGACACGAGGCGGTCACCCGGCGGGACGGCTGGCGGTGGCTGCCCGTCGAGCACCGGGCCGCGTACCTGGTCGATGCGGCCCGCGCCCATCTGCACCACGCGGATCCGGCCGGGGCCGGCCGGATCCTGGTCGACGCGGACCGGATCGCGCCCGCCGAGATCCGGCACCGCCCGGCGGGCCGGGACGTGCTCGCCCGGGTGGCCCGTGAGCCTGACGCCCCGCCGACCCTCCGCCAACTCGCCGCCGCCCTCGGGATGGGCTGAGGGGTCCGCGCAGCCGGGACGGACACCCGTTTCCGGCGGTCGCTGCGCATTGACAGTCGCGTATGGGCGGAGTTACGGTGCGCCAGGAAAGCGCTTTCACGTACTGTCTCCCACCTCCATCCCCGTCCCCGGAGGTTCATCCGCCATGCGCACGAAGCGCCTCCGCCCGCTCGCCGTCACCGTCGCGGCGCTCACCGCCGTACTGCTCGCCCTCACCCAGTTCGGCGGCGCGCGGGTGGCCCACGCCGCGCCGTTGTTCAGCGACGACTTCACCGACGGCGACCTCGCCGGCTGGTCGAGGTCCGGCGGCACCTGGTCGGTGGCCGCCGACGACAGCCCGGCGTTGCAGCAGGCCAGGGCCGACACCGGCGACGCCCGGCTGTTCGCCGGCAGCGCGTCGTGGGCCGACCAGGTCGTGCGGGCCCGGGTGAAGCCGCTGACCCTGCCCGGCAACGGCATGGTCGCGCTGCTGGCCCGCGCCAGCGGCACGACCAGCTACTACCGGCTCGCCCTGTCGGCCGGCGACCAGGTCCGGCTGGAGGCGGTACGCAGCGGCCGGGTCACCCCGCTGGGCACGGTGTCCCACCCGGTGACGGCGGGCGGCTGGCACACCCTGCGGATCGAGGTCGCCGGGACGGTGGTACGCGGCTGGGTCGACGGCGTCGCGGTCGGCTCCGGCACCGGCACCCTGACCGCGACCGGCCGGATCGGCGTGCAGACCGGCAACGCCACCGCCCGCTTCGACGACGTGCTGGTGACCCGGGGCGAACCCGCCCCGACCAGTGCGCCACCGAGCCCCACGACCACCCCGACCGGCGCGACGCCGACCCCCGGTGGCACCCCCACCGCCACCCCGTCGGACACCCCGCCGCCCACCGGCCCGACGCCCACGCCCACCGGGCCGGCCGAGGGGTCCTCGCTGGTCGCCCGGGACGGCAGCGGTGACTTCACCAGCGTGCAGGCGGCGGTGGACGCGGTGCCGGTGGGCAACACGAGCCGGTACACCATCACCATCCGGCCGGGCACCTACCGGGAACGGGTGACGGTCCCGGCCGGCAAGCCGTACGTGTCGTTCGTCGGGTCGACCGGGGACGCCCGGGACGTGGTGATCGTCTATGACAACGCCTCGGGCACCCCGAAGCCGGGCGGTGGCACGTACGGCACGTCGGGCAGCGCCTCGGTGACCATCGACGGCAACGACTTCACCGCCCGGCACCTGACCTTCGCCAACGACTTCGACGAGGCGGCGCACGACTACAGCGCCGAGCAGGCGGTGGCCGTGCTGACCCGGGCCGACCGGCTGGTCTTCGACGACGTGCGGTTCCTCGGCAACCAGGACACCCTCTACCACAACAGCGCCTCCGTCGACGCGGTCGGCCGGGCGTACTTCCGGGACTGCTACGTCGAGGGCGACGTCGACTTCGTCTTCGGCCGGGGCACCGGGGTCTTCGACCACTGCGAGATCCGGTCACTCAGCCGGGGCTCGACGAGCAACAACGGGTACGTCACCGCACCGTCCACCATGATCGGCAACCCGTACGGGCTGCTCTTCACCGACTGCACCCTGACCACCGACTCGGCGGCGGCGCAGAGCGTGCACCTGGGCCGACCGTGGCACCCGAGCGGGGACGTCAACGCGATCGGGCAGGTGGTGTTCCGCGACAGCGTGCTCGGTGCGCACGTGAAGGACTCCCCGTGGAGCGACATGTCCGGCTTCTCCTGGCGTGACGCCCGGTTCTTCGAGTACCGCAACGACGGTCCCGGGTCGACGGTCACCGTCGACCGGCCACAGTTGACCGACGCGCAGGCGTCGACCTACACCCCGCAGCGCTACCTGGCCGGCACCGACGGCTGGAATCCGATCCCCTGAGACACGCGCCGCCGCCCGCACGACCGCCCGGGGCGGGCGGCGGCGCGACCCCGTCGGCAGTCGGGCATTTACATTTAACAAACTTAACTGATAACCTCCCCGCCATCGACGAGGAGGTATGTCATGCAACTTCGACCCGGGACGACGGCCGTACTGGCCGGCGCGGTGCTGCTCGCCGCCGCGCTGCCCGCCGCGAACGGCTTCGCCGCACCGACCACCACCACGGGGAACGCCCGCGTCCTGGCGGCCTGCTCCGCACCGGCCTGGGTCGAGGGCGTCAGCTACCCGGCCGGCACCCGGATCAGCTACCTCGGCCGCCTCTACGAGTCGCTGGTGACCCACACCCCGCCGGCCGGCGCAGGCTGGAACCCGGCCGCCGTGCCCGCGCTCTGGCGGGACCTCGGCACCTGCACCGGCACACCCTCCCCCACGCCGTCGCCGACACCCACCGCCACGCCCACCCGTCCCCCGACCCCGACACCCACCGCCACGCCCACCCCCGGCACGACGACGCCGCCGCCCGACGGCACGGGCTGTGCGCTGAAGCCCCGGCCGACCGGCAAGGTGCTCCAGGGCTACTGGGAGAACTGGGACGGCGCGGCCAACGGCGTCCACCCGCCGCTGGGCTGGATCCCGATCACCGACCCACGGATCACCGGGCACGGCTACAACGTGGTCACCGCCGCCTTCCCGGTGATCCGCGCCGACGGCACGGTGCTCTGGGAGGACGGCATGGACGCCACCGTCCGGGTGCCCACCCCGACCGAGATGTGCCAGGCCAAGGCCGCCGGGCTGACTGTGCTGCTGTCGATCGGCGGTGCCACCGCCGGCATCGACCTCGGCTCGGCCGCCGTCGCCGACCGGTTCGTCGCCACCGTCGTGCCGATCCTCAAGCGGTACCACTTCGACGGCATAGACATCGACATCGAGACCGGGCTGACCGGCAGCGGCGACATCACCCGGCCGTCCACCTCGCAGGCCAACCTGATCCGCATCATCGACGGCGTGCTGGCCCAGATGCCGGCCGGCTTCGGCCTGACCATGGCACCGGAGACCGCGTACGTCACCGGCGGCAGCGTCACCTACGGCTCCATCTGGGGCGCGTACCTGCCGGTCATCAAGCGGTACGTCGACAACGGGCGGCTCTGGTGGCTGAACATGCAGTACTACAACGGCAGCATGTACGGCTGCGCCGGTGACTCGTACCCGGCCGGGACGGTGGCGGGCTTCACCGCCCAGACCGACTGCCTCAACGCCGGCCTGGTCATCCAGGGCACCACCATCCGCGTCCCGTACGACAAGCAGGTCCCCGGCCTGCCCGCGCAGCCCGGCGCCGGCGGCGGCTACCTGGCACCGGCCTCGGTGGCGCAGGCCTGGAACACCTACCGGGGCGGCCTGAAGGGGATGATGACCTGGTCGGTGAACTGGGACGGGTCCAAGGGCTGGACCTTCGGCGACAACGTACGCGCCCTCCAGGGCCGCTGAGTCCCCGTCGGGCGACGCCGCACCGCCCGGCCGGCCCCGACCACGCCGGTCGGGGGCCGGCGGGCCGGGCCGCCCGGACGGGTCGGTCGTGCTCCCGCCGGTGCGGGCGGGAGCACGACCCGGTCGGGTGGCTCAGAGCCGGGCACCCACGTCGGCAGCGTCGACCGGGCGCAGGAAATGAGACGGCGGGATGGACCCGTCGGCGGCCCGGGGGCCGGTGATGGTCGACGGGTCGGTGCTGACCAGCGGCCAGGTGCCGCCGAGGTTCCAGGAGTTGTCGGTCCCGGTCGAGGAGCCGGGCGAGACGTCGGGGGTGTTGCCGACCGCGAGGTTGCGGCTGAGCCGGGAGGTGGAACGGGACACGTCGAAACCGGCCTTGCCGTTGCGCCACGCGGTGTTGCGGTCGAACAGCAGCGTGCCGGGGTTGCCGTTGTCGATGAAGCCGCCGGCCGAGTTGCCCCAGGCCATGCTGTTGCGGGTGACGTGGTCGACGGCGGGGCGCGGGTCGTTGCCGCCACCGTGCTTGAAGCCGTTGCCGTCGCCGGAGTAGTCGGGCAGGTTCCAGTAGTTGTAGCCGTTGTCGTAGGAGACGCTGTCCTCGATCAGGATCGGCGACTGGAACAGCCAGGCGTCGAACCCGTCGTCGGAGTTGCGCCACAGCCGCGCACCGCTCACCCGGTTGTCGAGGCCCGAGCCCTCCTTGATGGCCAGCCCGTCGGCGCTCTCGCCGTTCTTGCGGGGGTCCCGGTTGCCGTAACTGTCCAGGTTGATGATCCGGTTGCCGCTGGACGCGCCCTGCAGGTGCAGCCCGGACTCGTAGTTGTCCCGGGTGACCAGGCGCTCGTACCTGCCGTAGTTGGTGTCGACGCCGAAGATGCCGTACGGGCCGTGGACGATCTCCAGGCCGACGAACCGCCACCAGTCGGCCTCGACGTGCAGCGCGCCCCGGTCGGCCCGGGGGATGCTGGAACCCACCGCGCCCGGCGTGTACGGCATGTTCTCACCGTCGATGACCACCTTCTCACCCTGGTAGTTCATCAGGGTGATCGGTTGGTACGACGTACCGTCCTTGAGGATCTTGATGGTGCTGGTCGGCGCGTAGGTCCCGCCGCGTACCGCGATGGTGGTGCCGGGCTCGGCCAGGTCGTGCGCGCGCTGGATGGTGCGCAACGGCCGGGCCAGCGTCCCGGGGTTGGCGTCGTCGCCGTCGGTGGCCACCACCAGCACGACGGTCCCGGGCGGCGGGACGGTGGGCGGGCTGGTGGGCGGCGGGGTCGACGGCGGCGTGGTGGCCGGCGGGGTCACCGGGGGTGTGGTCGGGCTCGGCGGCGGGGTGTGGGTGGGGGCGGGCGGGGTGGTCGGCGGAACGTCGTTGTCCCTGACCAGGACGTCGTCGAAGGACGCCGACGAGTACGCGGTCTGCAACCCGATCCGGCCGGCTCCGATCAGCGAGCTGGTGACCTCGCCGACGAAGACCCCGTCGACCCGGCCCCGTACGGTGCTGCCGACGACCTCGACGACGAGGGTGTGCCAGGTGCCGGTGGTCACGGGGTGGACGATGCCGGCCAGCACGGTGACCGCGCCGCCGTTCACTGCCTGCAACTGCACCTGGTTGCCGGGCAGCAGCGCCAGCCGGTAGTAGCGCGTCGACCCGGACGCGCGGGCCAGCAGGCCGACCTGGCCGCCGGTGCCGAGGCTGAGCGGTTTCACCCTGGCCTGGACGAGGTAGTCGGTCCAGCCGCTGCTGCCGGCGAAGAGCCGGGCGTTCTCGCTGCCGGCGTTGGACTGCCGGACGGCCGGGGAGCCGTCGGTGACGACCGTCCAGGTGCCACCCGACTTCGACCAGCCGGCGGTGTCGCCGTCGGTGAAGTCGTCGCTGAACGCGGTGGCGGCGGAGGCGGTGGTGACCGGTCCGACCAGGAGGGCGACCACGGGGACGAGCACCGCGGCGAACAGCAGGGCCAGCCGACGCTGGCGGGACGGTCGCATGAGGCGTACCTCCGACGGTGGGCGGACGGGGTGGCGGCTCAGAGAAAGCGCTTTCCCGGACGATACGAGCATGCATCGACTGTCGTCAACATGTCGCCCGCGACTGATTCTCCCGTTGCACCCCACCGCCGGGCGGTGCACCCGGCACCGACGGCGCGGCGGCCGACCCCCGGGAAGGGGACCGGCCGCCGCACCCGCCCGGCGTCACCGCCAGGTGTCGTTGGCGCTCCACGAGCCGGTCGACCCGACGGTGGCGCTGCGGTTGCCCCCGGACTCCCAGGTCACCGTGCCGTCGGGGTTCTTCTTCAGGTACTTGTACTCGAACGTCGTGTTCGCCGGCAGGGCGACCGTGGCCCGCCACAGCGGGTACGCCGCCGAGGAGAGCGCCACCGCGTTCGCCGGGTTCCACGAGCCCAGCGCCGCGACACTGCCCACCACGAAGACGTTCTGCCCGTACGAGGTGGTGGCGTTGACCGTGAACGACGCCCCCTGCGTGCCGGCCGGGTCACCCCGGAAGGTGTCGGTGACCGACGCGGTGCCGCCGCCCGGCGTGGTCAACGTCCGGTTGCTCCCCGACTCCCAGGTCACCACACCGGCCGTGGTCTTCTTGAGGAACTTGAACTCCACCGCCGTGGCCGCCGGCAGGTTGACCACCGCCCGGTACGTCCCCCCGCCCAGCGCGGTCAGCTTGACCGCGGCGGCCGGGGCCCACGAACCCAGCGCCGGCACACTGCCGACCACGTAGGCGTCCTGACCACCGGCGAGGGACGCGGTGACGGTGAAGGTGGTGGCGACCGTGCCGGCCGGCGCGGTCGGCGTCGGCGTGGCGCTGGCCGTGGGCGTCGGGGTGGCGGTGGGCGTGGTCGCCGGGCCGCTCTTCGCGTTGACGTGCAGCGCCACCGCGCCGTTGGCGGGGATCTGCACGGTGGCCCGGCCACCGCTGACGGTCACCGTCGTGCCGGTGCAGCCGGACCCGCCCCGCGCCCCGGAGATCACGTCGCAGTACGACCCGTCGGCCAGGCCGGTGGTGAAGGTGGCGGTGCTGGCGGAACCGGAGTCGTTGATCCCGATCCAGGCCCGGTCGCCCCGGTGGAAGCCGATGACGTTGCTGTTGACCACGGTGAAGTCGGAGACGGTCCGGACCGACTTCGCGGTGTTCGCCCAGCCGACCATGCCCTTGATCCCGGTGGACCGGGTCAGGCAGTTCCAGCTGTTGCCGCAGACGGTGTCGGTGACGTAGCCGTTGCCGTCGGCGGGCGGCGACTGGTTGCGGTTGGACCAGGTGAAGCTGTCGTAGACCGACGGCTTGCCGTGCGGGTAGGCCAGCGCGAAGTAGTTGGCCAGGACGTAGTCGCTGCCGTCGCGGTAGGACAGCACCACCCCGTCGCGCTCCAGGTCGTGGTTGGTGACCATGGCGAACACGTTGGCGCTCGGCGCGTCGAGGTTCCAGCTGCCGACGTTGGCCAGGTTGGCGATCGAGCCCTGGAACGCCGACTTCAGGCCCTTGGCGTACCCGAAGTCGAGCACGTCGCCGTTGCCGGTGAAGGCGCGGGCCTTGAGGGCGTCGTTGCTGGCCCCGTCGAAGATCTCCTGGGCGACGTACGGGCGCTTGTTCTCGGCGGTGGTGTTGCGCACCTTGCCGAGGATCGCGGCGAAGTCGTCCTTCTTGACGTGCTTGACCGCGTCCACCCGGAACCCGTCGACCCCGAGGCCGACCAGGTCGTTGAGGAAGCCGGCGACCTTGGTGCGGACGCTGTCCTTCTCGGTGTAGAGGTCGGTCAGGGACAGCAGCTCGCAGCTGGTCACCTGGGCCTCGTTGTTCCAGTCGTTGATCGCACCGGAGGTCGGGCAGTTGTCACCCGGGCGGTGGAAGTCGCCGGTGCCGTAGGGCACGGCGGGGAAGCTGTAACCGGGGCCGGAGAAGTCGGTGCCGGCGTACCCGACGACCGACTCGGGGTTGTTGGCGCCGGCCATGTGGTTGACCACCGCGTCGACGTACACCCGCACGCCGGCGTTGTGGCAGGTGGTGACCATGTCGGCGAACTGCTGCCGGGTGCCGAACCGGCTCTCCAGCCGGTAGGAGACCGGCTGGTACACCTCGTACCAGGGGTGGACGCCGTCGGCGCTGCTCGGCAGGCTGACCGACTCCTGCGGCGGGGCGACCTGCACCGCGCCGTACCCGGCCGGACCAAGGTGGTCGGTGCACGCGGCGGCGACGGAGCGCCAGTTCCATTCCCAGAGGTTGGCGGTGACCTCGCTGTCGTTGAGGGCTACGGCGGCGGTCGCGGGGGCGGTGGCCGGCAGCGCGCTCAGCGCGGCGAGGGAGGAGGCGGTGACAGCGAGGGCGAGGAGGCCCCGTCGCAGACGGGTTCCCCGGGAAACGCGGGGTGCGGACATCGGGAGTGGACCTACTTCCGGGGGTCGAAGAGGCGCTGGGCGGTGGGACGGCCGTCCGGTGGAGAAGACGATGCGGCATCGATGAAAGGTTTTGCAAGACCTTGCGGCAAAGTTTTCGACATCTGCCGGCAATGATCCGCAAAACATTGCACCCTTGGGCGCGGCGGGCTCACCCTGCGTCGCCAATACCCGCGTCGGGCTGCCATCTCGCCGTACGCTGCTGCTACCTGGGCCTGCGCCTGTACTCGTCGCCGCAGCTGCGGGCCCGCGACGTCCTGGCGCTCACCGTGCCCCCGGTCCTGGCCGCCGGCCTGCTGACCGGCGCGGCGCTGCTGCCGCGCACCGCGCTGCCCACCGACCGGACAATCGCCGCGCAGGTGCTGCTGTGGGTGCTGGCCGGCATCGTCGACTACGTCGTCGGCCAGGCCCTGCCACTGCCGCCGCGCATGATCTTCCCCGCCCGGCACTGGACCGAACGGCACGACCTGATCGTCATCACCGCCCTCGGGGAGGTGCTGACCGCGGTCGGCATCGCCGGCTCCCGGCTGACCAACTCGGTCGGCCTGCTGGTCGCCTCCGCCCTCGCGGTGGTGGTGGCGGGCACCCGCACCTGCCGATGATCGCCGGCATCATGCTGCTGGCCCTGGGGTTCAAGCACATGCCCACCCTCGTCGGGGAGGCCGGCACCGAGTTCCTGGTCATCCGCCGCGAGCGGCAACGACTGCGTCGCGCCCTCATCGAGGAGCGCGAGGGCACCTGCGCAGCACGGGCCAGGCCGGTCGGCCGACTGACCGGCCCGTGCTGCGGACCGTCCGGTCCCCGCGTCGGAACCCGACGCGGGGACCGGGGTCACCTCGGGTGAGGCTCGTCCGCCGTCGGTCGGACGCTCACATCGGGTTCCAGCCGTCGCTGCCGGCCAGGTAGCGCTGCGGCGTGTAGGTGGCCGCCTGGGCGTCGCTGAGCTGGGGACGGTTGCCGTTGGTGCCGGCACCGGGCCCGGTGTTGCGGTACTCACGGAACCGCGCGTTCTGCCACACGTTGCCGGACATGTCGATCCAGGGCTGGGCGGTCTTCATGGTCGCGCTGAGCGTCGACTCGCGGTAGAGGACCTGGGCGTCCGGCCCCCACGGACGACCGAGCTGGGTGGTGTTGTTCGTCGCCCCGGTGATCGTCGAGCGGTAGATCAGCATCCCGTACGTCTTGCTGGCCGGCGTCCGGGCGGCGGTGATCGGTCCACCGGTCGACCGCTTCTCGTAGATCGAGCTGCTGTCGACGACGATCGTGCCGCCGCCGAAGATGAAGTCGACGGTGCCCTCGACGTAGGAGCCGACCACGTACGCGCGGGTCTTGTCGTTGACCAGGAAGGTGTCCTGGTCACCGAGGAGCCGGACGTTGCGCAGCACCGCCCGGTCGGCGTTCAGGTGCAGCGCCACCGCCTGCTGGTCGACGCCCGAGGAGTTCTCCACGAAGTCGTTGGCGATGGTCAGGTTCTCGGCGACGAAGTTCGCCCCGTCGACGAACATGCTCGCGCTGTTGAAGGTGCCGTAGGTGGTGCCGTCCGGCTTACGGGTGCCGGCGGAGTTGTTGTAGACGAGCACCACGTTCGACGGTGCCGAGCCGAGGCCCCGCAGGGTGACGTTGGTCTTGTTCGACGCCACCCGGACGACCTCGCGGTAGGTGCCGGGCTTGATGGTGATCGTGGTCCGGCTGGAACTGTTCGCCGGCACCGCGTCGATGGCGGCCTGCACCGTGCGGTACCTGCCGGTGCCGTCCGAGGCGACCGTCGGCGTCCCGCTGGTCGGCGGCGGCGTGGTCGGCGGTGGGGTGGTCGGCGGAGGCGGGGTGGTGGGGGGCGGGGTGGTGGGGGGCGGGGTGGTCGTCGGGGCGGGGTGGTCGGCGCGGCGGTGGTGGGGGTGGTCGTCCCGGTGCAGGCCGTGCCATTGAGCGTGAAGCCGGCGGGGTCGGGGTTACTGCCGGTCCAGGTGCCGTTGAACCCGACGTCCACCACACCACCGGTGCCGATGGCGGCGTTGTAGTCGAGGTTGGTGGCGACGACGGCGCCGCTGGCCGGGCTGGCGGTGAAGCCCCACGCGCTGGTGATGGTCTGCCCGGCGGGGAAGGTCCAGCCGAGCCGCCAGCCGTTGACGGGGTCACCCAGGTTTTTGATCGAGATGGCGGCGGTGAAGCCACCGGTCCACTGGGCGCCGACCTGGTAGGTGACCTGACAGCCGGCGGCGGCCTGCGCCGAGACGGCGGTGACGACACCGGCGACGAGGGTGGTGGTGACGGCAGTGGCGACGATCGACGCCGCCCGCCGGGTGCGATTTCTCACGAGCGAACTCCCCGGGGTATCCGAACACGGACCGCCGTGGGAGCGCTCACCCGAGCCTCGCACACCCTGCTTCCGCTGTAAAGCGTCACCGGCCGGACACCACCGGTTGGCGCGGACGGGTCCGGTCACCCGGCGGCTGATCATCCTGTCGGTCGGCCCTGTTACGGTCGCGCCGCTGTCACACCAGTCGAGCCGGAGGTAGGCGTGATCCGTTCGCACATGTCGTCGTTCGCCGGAATGCCGGTGGTCCCCTTCACACCGGGGATGACCCTGCCCGACGACCCGTCGGCCGTCGCCTGGCGGCTGGAGGTCGAGGACTTCGAGGCCGAGCCGGAGGAGTTCGCCGGCCTGGTCGCGGCGCTGCGGGCGGAGGTGCCCGGCGAGGCGGTCCGCGCCCTGGTGATCGGCGAGTGGGGCTCGGCGTACGAGCGGGCCCTCCCGGTCGACCTGCTGGCCGACGCCGCGAAGGACTGGACCGCCCTGCGCGCGGTGTTCCTGGCCGACCTGGTCAGCGAGCAGTGCGAGATCTCCTGGCTGACCCACGGTGACCTCACCCCGCTGCTCACCGCCTACCCGCAGCTGGAGACGCTGTGGGTACGCGGGGCCAACGAGCTGACCCTGCAACCGGTACGCCACACCGGGCTACGGGAACTGGGCTTCCAGACCGGCGGCCTGCCGGCCGAGGTGACCCGGGCGGTGGGCGACAGCGACCTGCCCGCCCTGCACCGGCTCGACCTGTGGCTCGGCCGGCAGGACTACGGCGGCGACACCGGCGTCGACGACCTGGCCGCGATCCTGGCCGGCGACCGGCTGCCCGCGCTGCGGCACCTGGCGGTCTGCAACGCCGAGTTCGCCGACCACGTCGCGCGGGCGGTGGCCACCGCCCCGGTGGTGGCCCGGCTGGAGGTGCTCGACCTGTCGATGGGCGTGCTCACCGACCCCGGCGCCGAGGCGCTGCTGGCCGGGCAGCCGCTGACCCACCTGCGCCGCCTCGACCTGCACCACCACTTCCTCTCCCGCGAGGTCGCACAGCGGCTGACCGACGCGCTGCCCGGTGTCCAGGTCGACCTGGACGACCCGCAGACGCCCGACGAGTACGACGGCACCGTCTACCGGTTCACCGCGGTCGGGGAGTGAGCGACGATGACGTTCGGTTCCCACGCGCAGACGTTCGCCGGCCGGCCGGTGGTCGAGTTCCCTGCCGACGGTCCGCTGCCCACCGTGGACGGCCCGGTCTGCTGGCGGGTCGCCGACTGGCACTTCGACGGCAACACCCGGCAGGACACCCTGTCGGAACAGTTCCGGGACCGGTTCGACAGGTTCGTCGAGCAGGTCGGTGACCAGGCCGAGGCGCTGGTCGTCGGGGCCTGGGGATACGCGGCGTTCCACCACGCCCCGATCGCCCAGCTCTGCGCGGCGGCCCCCCGGCTGCCCCGGCTGCGGGCCCTGTTCCTCGGCGACATGGTCACCGAGGAGTGCGAGGTCTCCTGGATGCGGGTCGGCGACGTCAGCCCGTTGCTGACCGCCTACCCGCAGCTGGAGGTGCTGCGGGTACGCGGCGGCGAGGACTTCAGCTTCTCCCCGGTGCGCCACGACCGGCTGCGGACGCTGTCGGTGCAGAGCGGCGGGCTGCCCCGGGAGTTCGTCGCCGCGGTGCTCGGCTCGGAGCTGCCCGCACTGCACCACCTGGACCTGTGGCTGGGCACCGACGACTACGGCGGGGACACCACCGTGGCCGACCTGGACGCGTTGCTGGCCGGCAAGCTCTTCCCGGCGCTGCGCCGGCTCGGGCTGCGCAACTCCGTGATCACCGACGAGTTGGCCGCCGCGCTGGCCACCGCCGCCGTGGTGCCCCGGTTGGAGCGGCTCGACCTGTCGCTGGGCACCCTGTCCGACGACGGGCTCGCCGCACTGCTCGGCGGGCAGCCCCTGACCCACCTGTCCGCGCTCGACCTGCACCACCACTACCTGTCGGAGGACGCCGCCGACCGGGTGGTCGCCGCGTTGCCCGGGGTCGAGGTGGACGTCTCCGAACCGCAGGAAGCCGACGAGGACGACGGGGAGACCTACCGCTACACGGCGGTGTCGGAGTGACATGCGACTGACCGTGGTGGGCAACCCCGACAACCGGCGGGTCGCGCTGTTCCGGCGGGCCGTACGCGAGGCGGGGTTGCCCGACCCGGCGGTGCTGCCCTGGGCGCGGGTGCTCACCGGGGCGGCCCCGCCGGACGCCGACGCCCTGGTCCGGGTCGACTCCCCCGGCGAGGACGCGGAGGTGGACCGGCTGCTACGCGACGCGGCCACCCCCGCCCGGCACGGGGAGTTGATCGGCCTCGCCGACACGTACGCCGGGCTGGTGGCCGCAATGGGCCGGGTGGCCGCCGGGGGCGCGACGCTGCTCAACCACCCCGACGACGTGGCGGCGCTGTGCGACAAGCGCCGCTGCCACGCGCTGCTGTCGGCCGCCGGGGTGCCGGTGCCGGCGGCGCTCCCGCCGGTCGGCGGCTACCCGCAGTTGCGGGCGGCGATGACGGCGGCCGGCTGGCACCGGGTGTTCGTCAAGCCGGCGCACGGCTCGTCGGCGGCCGGGGTGATCGCGCTCGCGGTCGGCCCGCGTCGGATCCAGGCGGTCACCCCGATCGAGATCACCCCGGACGGGCTGTTCAACTCGCTGCGGCTGCGCCGCTACGACGACGAGGCGACCGTCGCGGCGCTGGTCGACCGGCTCGCCCCGGAGGGCCTGCACGTGGAGCAGTGGCTACCCAAGGCAGGGCTGGCCGACCGGGTGGTCGACCTGCGGGTGGTGGTGGTCGCCGGCCGGGCCACCCACGCCGTGGTCCGGGCCGCCCGGGGACCGCTGACCAACCTGCACCTGGGCAACGCCCGTGGCGACCTGGCCGCGCTGCGGGCCGCGGCCGGCGCGCAGTCCTGGACGGCGGCGATGCGGACCTGCGAGCGGGCGGCGGCGTGTTTCCCCCGGTCACTGCATGTCGGGGTCGACCTGATGTTCCTGGTGGGCTGGCGGCGGCACGCGGTCGCCGAGGTCAACGCGTTCGGCGACCTGCTGCCCGGGGTGCTGGCCGGCGGGCGGGACACCTACGCCGAGCAGGTGCACGCGCTGACCAGCGGCCGGTGGGACCGGTGGCGGGCGACCGCGACGGTGGCCGGCGACGGCCCGGCAACGGCCGGGCCCGACCCGGCGGTCGGCGGGCCGGCGACGACGCGACGGGAGGAGGCGGGATGCGCGCGCTGATCGGCAGTCACGACATCTGCCTGGTCACCCTGGACACGCTGCGTTTCGACGTGGCCGACGAGCTGGCCGAAGCCGGTCGGACACCCCGGCTGACCCGGGTGTTGCCGGGCGGGCGGTGGGAGCGACGGCACTCCCCCGCGAGCTTCACCTACGCCGCACACCACGCCTTCTTCGCCGGCTTCCTGCCCACCCCGGTGGGGCCGGGTCGGCACGAGCGGCTGTACGCGGCGGCGTTCCCGGGCAGCGAGACCGCCGGGGCCGACACCTGGGTCTTCGACGCCCCCGACCTGCCGACCGCGCTGACCGGGGCGGGTTACCACACGCTCTGCCTGGGCGGGGTGGGCTTCTTCAACCGGCGCAGCCCGCTCGGGTCGGTGCTGCCGGGCCTGTTCGCCGAGGCGCACTGGGAGCCGGCGTTCGGGGTCACCTCCCCCACCTGCCTCGACGCGCAGCTCGACCGGCTGGCCGAGGTGCTGCCCGGCCAGCCCGCCGACCGGCCGGTGTTCACCTTCCTCAACGTCGCCGCCCTGCACCAACCCAACCGGCACCACCTGCCCGGCGCGGCGCAGGACAGCCGGGACAGTCACGCCGCCGCCCTGGAGTACGTCGACTCCCGGGTCGACCGGTTGTTCGCCCTGCTCACCGGGCGGGGGCGGCCGGTGTTCACGATCATCTGCTCCGACCACGGCACGGCGTACGGCGAGGACGGGCACACCGGCCACCGGGTCGGCCACGACGTGGTGTGGACCGTGCCGTACGCCCACTTCACTCTGCGACCGGGGGAATGGTGACCAGCACCGACACGGGCCTCGACGGCTCGCCGTACCAGCAGTACCTCTACGCGTACCCGCACAAGACCTCCTACCGGGCGTTGCGGCCCCGGCCGCTGCTGGCCGACGTGTGGCGGGCCGAGGCCCGCGACGCGTTGTTCCTCTACGTGCACCTGCCGTTCTGCGAGATGCGCTGCGGCTTCTGCAACCTGTTCACCCGGGCCAACGCCCCCCAGGAGCAGGTGACGGCCTACCTGCGGCAACTGCGCCGGCAGGCGGAACGGGTCGCCGACGCGCTCGGCGACGACGCCGGGTACGCCCGGGTGGCGTTCGGCGGGGGCACCCCCACCTACCTGACCGCCGACGAGCTGACCGACCTGTTCGACATCGTCACCGGCACGTCCGGGGCGCGGCTGCCGGGCGTACCGCTGGCGGTGGAGACCTCGCCGGCCACCGCGACGCCGGAGCGGCTGGCGGTGCTGGCGGCGCACGGGGTGCACCGGGTGAGCATCGGCGTGCAGAGCTTCCTCGACGTCGAGGCGCGGGCCGCCGGCCGGCCGCAGCGGCGCGCGGAGGTGGAGACGGCGCTCGGCGCGATCCGGGCCGAGGCGGTCCCGGTGCTCAACATCGACCTGATCTACGGCATCGACGGGCAGACGGCGGCGACCTGGCAGGAGAGCCTGGACGCGGCGCTGGCCTGGCGGCCGGAGGAGCTGTACCTCTACCCGCTCTACGTGCGGCCGTTGACCGGGCTGGGTCGGCGGGCGCACGGCCGGGCCGACTGGGACGCCCACCGGCTGGCCCTCTACGAGCAGGCGGTGCAGGTCCTCGGCGCGGCCGGCTACCGGCAGGAGTCGATGCGGCAGTTCCGCCGCGCCGACGTGTCCGCCCCGGACGGGCCGGACTACTGCTGCCAGGACGACGGCATGGTGGGCCTCGGGTGCGGGGCGCGCTCCTACACCACCGCGCTGCACTACTCGTTCGACTACGCGGTCTCCGTGTCGCAGGTCCGGATGGTGTTGGACGACTACCTGGCCCGCCCCGCCGACGACTTCCGCCACGCCGAGTTCGGTTTCGCCCTCGACGGCGCCGAGCAGCGCCGCCGCTGGCTGCTCAAGTCGCTGCTGCGCGCCGAGGGGGTCGATGCGGCGGCCTACACCGCCCGGTTCGGCCGGCCGCCGGGCGAGGACTTCCCTGAGCTGGGGCAACTGGTCGCCCGGGGGTGGGCCAGCGCCGACGGGCTGCGGCTCACCCCGGCCGGGTTGGCCCGCTCCGACGCGATCGGCCCGTGGCTGACCTCCGCCCGGGTGAGGCAGGCGATGACCGGGTACGTGCCCCGGTGACCGGCCGGCCGCCGTCGTTGCCACACCCCGTCACGCCCCGGGCGGCGCTGCCGTTGCACACTGTCACGTCCCGGGCGGCGCAGCCGGGGTGTTCCGGGGCCGGGGCGGCCGACGTCGGGGCGGAGCTGGCGGTGCTCTACCGAGGGCCGTTGGCGAGCTGCAACTACGACTGCCCGTACTGCCCGTTCGCCAAGCGGGTCGACCCGCCGGAGCTGCTGCGCGCCGACCGGGCTGCGCTGGACCGGTTCACCGGCTGGGTGGCGGCCACCACCGACCGGCGGCTGTCGGTGCTGTTCACCCCGTGGGGCGAGGGGCTGACCCGCAGCTGGTACCGCGAGGCCATGGTGACGCTGTCGCACCTGCCGCACGTCGACCGGGTGGTCATCCAGACCAACCTGGCCGCCCGGGTGGACTGGCTGGCCGACGCCGACCGGGCCACGGCGGCACTGTGGACGACGTACCACCCGGGGCAGGTCACCCGGGACCGGTTCCTCGCCCGCTGCGCCCGGCTGTCCGAGCTGGGCGTGCGCTACTCGGTGGGGGTGGTCGGCCTGCCCGAGCACCTGGCCGAGGCGCGGGCGCTACGGGCCGTCCTGCCCCCGGAGGTGTACCTGTGGGTGAACGCCGCCGACGGGCACCACTACCCCGCCGAACAGGAGGCGGCCTGGACGGCGCTGGACCCGCTGTTCGGCTGGAGTGTGCGTCCGCACCGGTCGCTCGACCGGCCCTGCCACGCCGGGGAGACGGCGATCTCCGTCGCGGGTGACGGCACCGTGCGCCGCTGCCACTTCCGGCCCACGCCGATCGGCAACCTCTACGACGGGTCGTGGCGGGCCGCCCTGAAGCCCCGGGCCTGCGACGCCGCGCTCTGCGACTGCCACATCGGGTACGTCCACCTCAAGCCGCTCGGGTTACGCGACGTGTTCGCCGGTGGGGTGCTGGAACGGATCCCGGCCGCCTGGCCGGTAGGCAGCGGGGCGGCCCGCTGAGCGGGGCGAAAACCGGCAGCCGGGCGGCCCGCTGAGCTGCCGACACCCGGCAGGCGTGCTCGGCGGGTGCGCCCGACGGCGGACACGCTCAGCGGGTGCGTTCGGCGCGGCGCAGCAGCCCGGCGGCGAGCAGCCCGCCGGCCAGCACCGCCACCGCCCCGGCGGTCTGCCCGGTGACCAGCGCCGACGAGAAGGCGTCGGTGACCCGACCGCGTTCGGTGTCGTCTGCGGCGGCGGCCAGCGCGGCCGGGTACGACCCGACGCCGGCCACCGCGACCGGCACCAACGCGGCGAACCGGGCGTTGAGCACCGCCCCGAGCACGGCGATGCCGAGACTGCCCCCCACCTCGGCCATGGTGCCGTCGATCCCCGCGCCGACGCCGGCCTTCGACGGCGGGATGGCGCTCATCACCGCCTCGACGATCGCGGGGTTGGCCAGGGCGCAGCCGAAGCCCATCACCAGCAACCCGGTCAGCAGCACGCCGTAGCCGTCGGTGCGCACGTGGGTGATCAGCGTCAGGCCGGCGGAGAGCAGCACCATGCCCAGCGCGATGGCCCCGGGCACCCCGAGCCGGCGGATCAGCCGGGTGGCGACCCCACCGAGGTTGAGCAGCACGATGGACAGCGCGAACGGCACCATTCGCAGCCCCGCCTCCCAGGCCGGGTAGCCGCGGACGAACTGGAGGTCCTGGGTGAGCAGGAACAGCGCGCCGGTGGAGCCGAAGGTGATCAGGACGACCCCGGTGACCGCGCCGACGAACCGGCGGTCGGTGAAGAAGTGCATGTCCAGCATGGGTGCGGTGATCCGTCGTTCCCACCAGACGAACGTGGCCAGCAGCAGCACACCGCCGCCGGCCGCGCCGAGCACCGCCGGTGCCGTCCAGCCACGCTCGGGACCGTCGATGATCGCCCAGACCACGCCGGTGAGGCCGGCGGTGGACAGCAGCACCCCACCGACGTCGGGCCGCCCAGCCACCGGGTCGCGGGACTCCGGCACCAGCGCGAGGCCGGCCACCAGGCAGAGCAGCACGATGGGCACGTTGACCAGGAAGATCGCCCCCCACGGCAGGTGGGCGAGGATGATGCCGCCGATGGGCGGTCCGGCGGCGTACCCGAGGGCACTGGTGGCCGCCCAGAGGCCGATCGCCCGGGAGCGTTCGGCCCCGTCGAAGACCTGCATGGCGACGGCGAGGGTGGCGGTGACCAGCAGTGCCCCGCCGACGCCCATGCCGGCGCGGGCGGCGATCAGCTGGTCGCCGGAGCGGGCCAACCCGGCGGCCAGCGAACCGACGCCGAACAGCACCAGGCCGGCGACGAGCATCCGGCGACGGCCGTAGCGGTCGGCGGCGCTGCCGGCGGTGAGCAGCAGCCCGCACTGCACCAGCGCGTACGCGTTGATCATCCACTGGATGTCGGTGGTGCTGGCGTCCAGTTCGGTGGTGAGCACCGGCACCGCCACGGTGAGCACCGTGTTGTCCAGCACCACGGTCAACTGGGCGAGGCAGAGCACCGCCAGGATCAGCCAACGCGACCGCAACGGGGTCGCCGGGCCGGGCCGCGCGGCGGACAACGCGGTGGTCATCGGGGCGGGGCGTAGCGGGCGAGCGGGTTGGTCAGGGTGCCGGCGAACTGGAGCGCCGCCGACGGGTCGGCGAGGTCGACCATCTGCTGGTTGTTGCGCAGTTGCAGCCGGTTGAGGCAGGACAGGGTGAACTCCGGGGCGAACAGGTCGTGCCGGCGCAGCCGGTCGGCCAGGTGCGGCACCCGGGCGGCGTAGTCGGTCACGCAGTCGGCGACGGTGCGCCAGAAGTCGTCCTCGTCGAGGACCCCGGCCCCGGCCAGCACGGCGTTGAGGTGGCGGAAGAAGCAGTCGAAGACGTCGGTGAAGATGGTCAGCAGCTGCTCGTCGTCGGGGATGGCGGCACGGACCCGCTGCACCAGCGGTGGCAGGTCGACGTCGGGGTCCATCACCACGATCTCCTCGGCGATGTCCTTGAAGATCACCCGCTCGACCGCGCCGTCGTGCAGCACCAGGATCACGTTCTCGCCGTGCGGCATGAAGGCCAGCCGGTGCGCGTAGAAGCTGTGCAGCAGCGGCACCAGGTAGGCGTCGAGGTAGCGACGCAGCCACTCCCGTGGGGGCAGGCCGGACTCGGCGATCAGGGCGGCGGCCAGCGACCCTCCGTCGCGGTCGGTGTGCAGCAGGGCGGCCATGGTGGACAGCCGCCGGCCGGGGGCCAGGCCGGGCACCGGGCTCTCCCGCCACAGCGCCGCCAGCATCTTGCGGTACGGCGAGTAGCGGTCGGTGGCCGCCTCGTACTGCGGGTGGCGGTAGCCGACGGCGGCCCGCTCCCGGATGATCGTCAGTCCGGTGCCGGCGAGCACCGGGTCGGCGGCGACCAGCTCGACGAGCCAGTCGTTGATCGCCGGGGTGGCCTCCATGTAGGCGGCCGACAGGCCCCGCAGGAAGCCCATGTTCAGCACGGACAGCGCGGTCTTGACGTAGTGCCGGTGCGGGTCGGTGACGTTGAAGAAGGTCCGGATGGACTGCTGCGGCAGGTACTCGTCGGGGGCTTCGCCGAGGCAGACCAGGCGCTGCCGGGCGACCTCACCGGCGAAGGTGACGGCGAGCCGGTTCCACCACTGCCAGGGGTGCACCGGGATGAGCAGGTAGTCGTCCGGGTCGAGACCGGCGTCGGTCAGGGTGGTGGTGAACCGGGCCAGGGTGTCCGGGCCGAGTTCGGTGCGCAGCAGGGTCGGGTAGTCGAGGTCGGCGGCGCTGCTGAAGGTGGCGTGGTCGCGGTGCGCGGCGACCCAGACCAACCGCACCGGCCGGCCGGTCTCCGGGGCGTACGCGTGGTATTCGTGCACGCCGAAGCCGATCCGGCCGTTGTTGGCCACGAAGCACGGGTGGCCCTCGGTCATCCCGGTCTCGATGGCCTGGAAGTCGGCGCGGGCCAGTTCGGCCGCGCCCACCGCCGGCCGGTCCAGCTTGAACGCGGTGCCGGCCAGGGTGGAGGTGATCTCCTCCAGGTAGACGGGGAGCACCTGGTCGGTGAGGCCGAGCGCGCCGCGCAGTTCGAGGCAGAGGTCGACGGCGTCGGGCGGCAGGTCCTCGTCGCCGCGTCGCCGGGTGATGCTGTCCGGGTCGACCTGCCAGTGGTCGAGGGCGAAGCGGCGGGCGGTGAAGCGGTACTCGACCGTGCCGTCGTCGGTGCGGACGGCCCACCGGCCGTCTCCGGTGGCGGCGGGCTCGACCAGGCGTTCGTGGGTGAACTCGGCAAGCGCTTTGGCGACCAGCAGCCGGTTGGCGCGGGCCCAGGTGGCGGGGGTCAGGTGGGCCACGGCGGCGGCGGGGTTCACGCGGGCAGGTCTCCTCGGGTGGCGGCCAGGAACTGGTCGCGGGTGCAGACGCTGAGCAGGGCGTCCTTCTCCGGTTTGCGGATCGGGCCGACGACGGTGAACCCGACGGCGGCGTTGAGGGCGTGCACGGCGGTGTTGCGCACGTCGGGTTCGACGACGACCCGTCGGGTGGCCGGGTCGGTGAAGAGCCAGTCCAGGACGGTGGTGATGACGGCCCGGGTGAAGCCGTGCACCGGCTGGTCGGTGGGGGCGCAGAGGAAGTGCATGCCGACGTCGCCGCGCTGCGCGGGGTAGAGGCCGACCAGGTCGACCCGGGCCGGGTCGTAGCGTTCGGCGAGGAACGCCGGTTCGCCGCGCCACAGCCCGAGGTACGCGTCGTGGTGCGGGTGGTCGGCGATGCCCCGGTACTCCCGGGCGACCCGGTCGACGTCGGCGTCCTGCATCAGCCAGAACGCCGACTTCGGGTGGGTCACCCAGCGGTGCAGCAGCCCGGCGTCGCCCTCCGGGTCGAGGGTGCGCAGCGCGAACTCGCCGAGCGCGGGGTCGTGCCGGTGGTGGACGACGTGGGTCACGAGGCGCCGCCCGCCGGGACGCCGAACTCCTGGAAGGCGATCCGCTGCTCGATCGGGTAGTGCTCGCGCCCGGTCAACTCCCGGATGATCCAGGAGTTGCGGTACGGGCCCATGCCCAGGTCGGGTGAGGTGATGCTGTGGGTGTGGGTGCCGGCGTTCTGGAGGAACACCCTCCGGCCGGTGTGGTCGATGCTGTAGTTGCGGGCCACGTCGAACCGGCCGTGGGAGTCCCAGCGCAGCCGGTCGTGGATCGGGGCGAGGAACTCCGGCAGCCGGTAGTGGTAGCCGGTGGCCAGCACCAACCCCTCGGTGTCGAGGGTCAGGTCGTGCTCCTGTTCGATGTTGCGCAGCCCGAGGGTGTAGCGGCCGGTGCTCTCGTCGTACCGGGCGCTGGTGAGTTCGGTGTTGGTCAGCAGCCGGGTCGGCACCGGCCCGTGCACCCGGTGGGCGTAGAGCAGGTCGAAGATGTCGTTGATCAGGTCGGCGTTGATCCCCTTGAAGAGGTTCTTCTGGGTGCCCTCCAGCCGGTAGCGGGTCTCCTCGGGCAGGGCGTGGAAGTAGTCCACGTAGTCCGGTGAGGTCATCTCCAGGGTGAGCTTGGTGTATTCGAGGGGGAAGAAGCGCGGCGACCGGGTGACCCAGTTGAGTTGGTAGCCGTGGGTGCCGAGGTCGGTGAGCAGGTCGTGGTAGATCTCGGCGGCGCTCTGGCCGCTGCCGACGACGGTGATGCTGCGCTTGGTGCGCAGCGCCGCCCGGTGTTCGCGGTAGCGGGAGTTGTGGATGACGTCGCCGCCGAGGCCCCGGCAGGCGTCCGGGACGTGCGGCGGGGTGCCGGTGCCGAGCACCAGGTGCCGGGCCCGGTGGGTGACGCGTTCGCCGTCGACCACGGCGTGCACCACGTACCGCTCGTCGGCGGGGTTGTACTCCACCGAGGTGACCCGGTGACCGAAACGGACCGAGGGCAGTTTCGCGGCGGCCCACCGGCAGTAGTCGTTGTACTCGTGGCGCAGCGGGAAGAAACTCTCCCGGATGTAGAACGGGTAGAGCCGTCCGGATTCCTTCAGGTAGTTGAGGAAGGAGTACGGGGAGGTCGGGTCGGCCAGGGTGACCAGGTCGGCGATGAACGGCGTCTGCAACCGGGTGGCGTCCAGCAGCATGCCGGGGTGCCAGTCGAACTCGTCGCGGGCTTCGAGGAACAGGCCGTCGAGGTCGTCGAGCGGCGCGGTCAGGCAGGCCAGCCCGAGGTTGTACGGGCCCAGCCCGATGGCGATGAAGTCGTGGGTCGACACAGGGGTTTTCTCCAGGGCGGGTGGTCAGCCGACGGGGCTGGACAGCTCGGCGGTGGCCCGGGTGCGGGCGTACCAGCCGGCGTGTTCGGCGATCAGGTCGAGCACGTGGGCGATGTCGTCGAGGGTGGTCTCGGGGTTGAGCAGGGTGATTTTGAGGTGGTGGGCGCCGTCGACCTTGGTGCCGGCGACGAGGGCCGTGCCGGAGGCGGCCAGCGCCTCGCGGGCGTACAGGTTGGCGTCGTCGACGACGTCGCGGCCGGCGCCCGGCGGCAGGTAGCGGAACACCACCGTGCTCAGTTGTGAGCGGGTGACCACCTCGAAGCGGGGGTCGTCGGCGAGCAGCCGCCAGGCGGCGGCGGCGAGGTCGACCACCTCGTCGAAGAGCGCGCCGACCGCGTCCGCGCCCATGATCCGCAGGGTGAGCCAGAGCTTGAGGGCGTCGAAGCGGCGGGTGGTCTGCAGGCTCTTGTCGACCTGGTTGGGGATGCGCCGCTCGGCCATCCGGGCCGGGTTGAGGTAGTCGGCGTGCCAGGTGGCGTGGCGCAGCACCCGCCGGTCGCGCACGAGCAGGGCGCTGGAGCTGACCGGCTGGAAGAACGACTTGTGGTAGTCCACGGTGACCGAGTCGGCCCGTTCGATGCCGGCGAGCAGGTGCCGCCGGGTGGGCGAGACCAGCAGCCCGCAGCCGTACGCCGCGTCGACGTGCAGCCAGACCCCGGCGGCGGTGCAGATCTCGGCGATCCGGTCCAGCGGGTCGATGGTGCCGAAGTCGGTGGTGCCGGCGGTGGCGACCACGGCCAGCACGGTCTGGCCGTCGCGGCGGCACCGGTCGAGGGTCTCGGCGAGTTCGTCGGTGCGCATCCGCCGGCCGGCGTCGGTGGCGACGGTGAGCACCGCGTCGGCGCCGAGCCCGAGCAGCTTGGCGGCTTTCTGGACGCTGAAGTGCCCGGCGGTGGAGGTGATGATCCGCAGCCGGGACAGCACCTCGGGCCGGCTGGGCCGGTCGGTGCCGCCGCCGACGATCCGGGCGTACGCCTCCTCCCGGGCGAGCAGCAACGCGTGCAGGTTGGACTGGGTGCCGCCGCTGGTGAAGACGCCGTCGGCGGCCGGGCCGAGGCCGATCCGCTCGGCGGTCCAGTCGATCAGCCGGCGTTCGATCAGGGTGCCGCCGGCGCTCTGGTCCCAGGTGTCCAGGGAGGAGTTGACCGCGCTGAGCACCGCCTCGCCGAGCAGGGCGGGGATGACCACCGGGCAGTTGAGGTGGGCCAGGTAGCGGGGGTGGTGGAAGTAGACGGCGTCACGCAGGTAGACGTCGTGCAGTTCGTCGAGGGCGGCGGTGGTGTCGCCGAGCGGCCGGTCCAGGTCGATGCCGGCGATCCGGGGGGCCAACTCGTCGGGGGTGACGCCGGTGGCGGGTCGGTCCACCTCGGTCACCCGGGCGGCCACCCGTTCGATGCCCTGGGCGACGGCCCGTCGGTAGTCCGCGACGGTGCCGGCGTTGAGCAGGTGGGCGCGGGGCGGAAGGGGGTGCGTCCCGGTCACGGGGGCCTCGACGGTGGATCCGGGCAGGCTCATGGGCAGTCCTCGACGGTCGGTGACGGGCGCACTGGCAGGGACGGTGGGGCGGGGGCAGGTCGTCCCGGCGGCCCAGTTGATCTCGCGAGTTAGGCTACCCTAACCTAACCTCTTGTCAACGCCGACACCCGCCGGAGGGCGGAGGGCGGATCGGCCGGCAGGCGACGGGGGCAGCCGGGTGGAGGGTCAGCCGGGCACCCCGACCGACTGCGCCGCCGGCTCGGCCGTCCGGGTCGGCGCGACCCGGAACCGACGCTGGTGACCCAACCCCACCACCACGCCGAGGGCGACCAGCACGACCGAGGCGACCGCCACGGCGGGATAGCCGACCCGGTCGGCCGCGGCGAGGCCGATCGAGGCCGCGACGAACGAACAGATCAACCCGAACGACGACAGCACGGTGAAGTCGGTCCCCCCGGTCTCCGGCCGCGAGTAGTCCATGTTGACCACGTAGAGCACCACGTTGGCCACGGTGTACGCCGCCATGAAGCAGCACAGCGCGGCGACCGTCGTCCCCAGCGGGGCCCGCCCGTTCATCAGGGGCAGCAGCAGCGCCGTGGAGACCGCGAGGGCCGCTCCCCCGACGACGAGCAGCCGACCCCGGCCGAACCGGTCGACGCCGACCCCGGCGAGCAGGCCCGCCACGATCGCCGGGGCGCTGATCACCACGCCGGTGACCACGCCGATGCGGGCCAGCGACCAGCCCGAGTCGACCAGCGCCGGGGTGACCAGGGCATAGGCCGCGCCGGCTCCGGTGTAGACCAGCGGCACCACGCCGAAGGTCCACCAGCGGCAGCCGGGCTGCCCGAACACCGACAGCAACGCCCGGTACGCCTGCCCGGCGCCGGCCACCCGGGCGACCCGCTCCGGTTCCCGCAGCCGCCACACCACCACCAGCCCGACGGCGGTCAGCGCGGCCAGCAGCCCGATCGCCGGCACCCAGCCGTACCGGTCGTAGACCAGCACGCACGCGCCTCCGCCGAGCAGGTTGCCCAGGTAGCTCGCGGCGACCTGGATGCCGTTGCCGGCCCCCCGGGTCCCCTCGGACAGCACCCGGACGGCGACCGCGTCGACGGCGATGTCCTGGGTGGCGGAGAGGAAGACGTAGGCCGCGCAGATCGCCACCACCGGGCCCAGCTGCCGGGTCGGATCGGCGAACGGCAGCAGCGCCAGCAGGCTCAGCACCAGACCCGCCTGCAACGGCAGCAGCCAGGACCGGTAGTGCCCGTGCCGGCGGGAGCCGTACCTGTCGAGCAGCGGGGCCCAGAGGAACTTCAACGGCCAGACCAGGCCGACGAACTGCAGCAACGCCAGGGTGTCCAGCGAGGTGCCGCCGTCGCGCAGGATGGCGGTCAGTCCGACGGTGATGAACCCGATGCCGAGGTACTGCGTGACGTAGAGCGCGGTGAGCGTGCCGAGCCGTCCCTTCACCGGGCGCTCCAGTAGCCCAGCGAGGTCAGCTGCTGCTTGCCCACCCCGAGGGTGCGCCGCACGTGCCGGGTGAGGGCACGGGTGGTGGCCGCCTCGCAGGCCACCCAGTAGTGGGCGTCCGGCGCGGCCGGGAGCGCGTCGCGGACGGTGTCGACGAGTTGCTGCCCGTCGTCGCCGCGCGGCACCCAGGTGACCCGGTGCTGTTCGCGGGTACGCAGGGCCAGCGCCCGCTCCCCGTCGTGGGCGTACTCCAACCAGATCGTGGCGGGGGTGTCGGGCGCGGCGTCGAGCAGGCTGTTCACCGCCGGCAGCGAAGCGGCGTCACCGACCAGGTAGAGGTGGGCGGGTGCCGGGTCGGGCAGGGCGAAGGCGCTGCCCTGGAGGGTGGCGACGATGGTGTCACCGATCTGCGCGTTGCTCGCCCAGCGGGCCGCGCACCCGTCGTGCAGGGCGAACTCCAGGGTGAACCGGCCGGCCTCCGGCTCCGGGTCGACAAGCGTGTACGCCCGCTGGTGGGCACGGCCGGCATCGTCGAACCAGAGCCGGATCCACATGGTGGGGTGCACCTTGCCCGCCGCCAGCAGACCGCCGTCGTCCATCAGCAGACGCTGGTAGTGCCCGCCGACCGACTCGGTGCCCCGCACGGTCAGCCGGAAGTCCCGGCCGCCCATGGCCTTGAGCACCAGGGCCTCCCAGTTCCGTTTCACAGGTCCTCCAGGTAAGGTCCGCCTAAGTTAGGCGAGGGTAACTTAAACGAGGAGTCCTGTGGAGAGTGGGACCGGCATGCCGCCGGGCGACCGTCCGACCAGCGGCGTGCACCGCGACCGGTGGGGCGTACCGCACCTGTGGGCCGACACCGCCGACGAGCTGGCCCGATGGCAGGGCCGGGTGGCCGCCACCGACCGGGCCTGGCAGCTCGAGGTCGAACGCTGGCGGGCCGAGGGCCGACTCGCCGCCCACGTCGGCCCCACCGAACTCGACTGGGACCGGTTCGCCCGGCGGGCCCGCCTCGACGACACCGCCCGACGCTGCTTCGACCGGCTCACCCCGGCCACCCGGCGCTGGGTCACCGCGTACGCCGACGGGGTCAACGACGCGTTGCCGGCCGGCGCGGTGGCGGCCCCGGAGTTCGCCGCCACCGGCAGCACCCCCGGCCGGTGGCGACCCTGGACGCCGCTGGGCGTCTTCCTGGTCCAGCACATCCTGTTCGGCACCTTCCCGCAGAAGCTGTGGCACGCCCACGTCGCCGCCACCCTCGGCCCGCACGCCCGCGAGCTGTTCGCCGTCGAGGGGCCCGGCGGCTCCGGCAGCAACGCCTGGGCGCTGCCCGCCGACCCGACGACCGGTCGCGGGCCGGTCATCGCCGGTGACCCGCACCGGCTGCTCGAACTGCCCGGCATCTACCAGCAGATCCGGCTGGCCTGCCCCGAGTTCGACGTGGTCGGGCTGGCCTTCCCCGGCGTGCCGGGGCTGCCGCACTTCGGCCACGCCGGTGACGTCGCCTGGGCGGTCACCAACGCGATGGCCGACTACCAGGACCTCTACCGCGAACAGTTGCGCCGCGACGGCGACCGGGTGCTGGTCCGCGACGCCGACGGTTGGGTGCCGGCCCACCGGCACGTCGAGCGGATCGAGGTACGCGGCGGCGCGACCGAGACCGTCGAGGTGATCGAGACCCCGCGCGGGCCGGTGGTCGACCACGACCGGCACACCGGGGAGGCGCTCAGCCTGCGCACCCCGGCCCGGGTGACGGAGAGCCTCGGCTTCGAGGCGCTGCTGCCGCTGCTGCGGGCCCGCACCGCCGACGACGTCGCCGACGCGCTGCGTGGCTGGGTCGAACCGGTCAACAGCGTGCTCGTCGCCGACCGGCACGGCACGGTGCTCCAACTCGTCGCCGGCCTGGTGCCGCAGCGCGACGACCGGTGCCGACGGGAACCGGTGCCCGGCTGGGAGCCCCGCTACCGGTGGCGCGGCGACCACGCCACGGCCAAGCCCGTCGAGGTCGGCGGGCCGACGGTCTGCGCCAACGACCGCCGCGACGACACCGCCCACCTCGGCGTCGACTTCGCCCCGCCGCACCGGGCCCACCGGATCGGTGAACTGCTCGCCGACGGCGTCGACGTGCCCACCGTCCACACCGACACGCTGCTGGGGTCGACGGTGCTGCGGGGCCTGCTCGCCCGGCTCGACCCGGGGTCACTCAGCGGGCCGGCCCGACGGCTGCGCGACCGGCTGACCGGCTGGGACGGTCGGATGGCCGCCGACAGCACCGACGCCGGGGCGTTCGCCGCCTGGCGGGCCGCGCTGGTCCGGGGCCTGTCCGCGCACCCCGCCCTGGCCCCGTTGCACTCCCCCGGCGGCTACGACCCGCTCTTCGCCCCGTGGACCGACCCGCTGGCCCGGATCGGGCACGCCGTGGAAGGGGTCGTCGCCGGGCTGCCCCGCCTCGGCGGTGCGGTCGAACCGCTCGCCGTCGCCGCGCTGGAGGAGGTCGCGGCCGGCGACCCACCCGGCCCCTGGGGGCGGCGGCACCTGCTGCACCCGCTGCACCTCGGGGTGTCCGAGGTGGTCGCCGACCGGGTGGCCGCGATGCGTGACGGCACCGCGCTCGGTGGCGACACCAACTGCGTGCTGTCCACCTCCAGCGTGCCGGGGGTCTCCGACGCGTGCTGGCGCGGGCCGGTCGCCCGGTACGTGTGGGACCTCACCGACCGGGCGGCGAGCCGCTGGATCGTCCCCTTCGGTGTCTCGGGCCGCCCCGACGACCCGCACTTCGCCGACCAGTTGCCGCTGTGGGCCGCCGGTGGGCTGATCCCCGTCGGCACCGACTGGCACACCCTCACCCCCGCACCCCGAGACGAGGACCCCGTGACCTACCAGGAGCAGATCCCCGGCTTCGGTGAGTTGAGCCTCACCGTGGTCGACCCGGCCGCCCACGCCACGCTGCTGCACGGCTGGGTGACCGAGCCCCGCGCGACGTTCTGGGGGATGGGGTCGTACACCGTCGAGGAGGTACGCGAGGTCTACACGTACGTCGACGGGCTGAGCACCCACCACGCGTACCTGATCGGATTGGACGGCACGCCGGTGGGCCTGTTCCAGACCTACCAGCCGGAGGCCGACCCGGTCGGGGAGCGCTACCGGGTCCGCCCCGGCGACATCGGGATGCACCTGCTGCTCGCCCCGGGACGCCGACCGCCGCGCGGGCTCACCACCGCGATCGGCCCGGCGCTGGCCCGGTTCCTGTTCCGCGACCCGGGCCTACTGCGGATCGTGGTCGAGCCCGACGTGCGCAACCGGTTCGCGCTGCTGCGGCTGCAACGGGAGGGGTTCACCTTCGCCGACGAGATCGACATGCCCGACAAGCGGGCCCAACTGGCGTTCCTCACCCGGGAGCGGTTCGAGGCGGACCATCCCGTCCCGGCCTGAACCGGCTGGCGGACGGGCCACGACCGCGCGGTGGTGAGGCACGCGGGCAATGCCGCGACCGCCACCGTGGTCAGGAACGCGGGCGCACCGTGGTCGCGCGGTGGGTCAGGGATGCGGGCGCACCGGGACCACGCGGTGGTCAGCTGCGCGGGCCCAGGAAGAGGCCGCCGCTGGCGTCGAGGACCTGCCCGGTGACCCAGCGTGCGGCGTCGGAGGCGAGGAACGCGACCACGTCGGCGACGTCACCGGGAGCGCCCAGCCGGTCGAGGGCCGTCATCGAGGTGATCAGGTCGGCCAGGCCCGGTGTGGCGAAGGCCGGTGCGTTGGTCGCGGTCCGGGTGGCGCCCGGCGCGACCGCGTTCACCGTGACGCCCCGGGGCCCGAGCTGGTTGGCCAGGGCCAGGGTCATCGTCTCCACCGCACCCTTGGTCATGGCGAACGACGTCTGGCCGGGGTTGGCCATCCGGGTCGCCACCGACGAGATCGTGATGATCCGACCGCCGTCGCGCAGCAGCGGCAACGCCCGTTCGATGATGAAGTACGGCGCGCGCACGTTGACCGCGAACAGCCGGTCGAAGGCGGCCCGGGTGGTGCCGCCGAGCGGGCCGGCGGGCGGCGCCGCCGCGTTGTTGACGAGGATGTCCAGTGGCCGCCCGGCCAGGCTCGCCGTCACCCCGGCGAACAGCGTCTCGACATCTCCGTCGACGCCGAGTTCCGCGCGGACGGCGTACGCCGTCGCGCCGTCGCGCCCGATCCGGTCGACCGTCTCCCGCGCGCCGTGCTCGTCGGCACCGTAGTGCGCGATGACTGCCGCTCCCTGCCCGGCCAGCCGGATCGCGATCGCCTGTCCGATGCCCCGCGACGCGCCGGTCACCAGTGCGGTCCTGCCACTCAGATCCCCCATGACGTGAGTTGCTCCCAACTTGGTAGTAACTATCACTACGGTAGTGTCTATCAGATGGACGAGCGGCACTCAACCCTGCGGGACCAGCGACGGGCCGAGACGCAGCGCCTGATCCAGGCGCACGCGGTGCGGTTGTTCACCAGGCGCGGCTACGACGGCACGACGGTGAACGACGTCGCGGCGGCGGCGGGGGTGTCCCCGATGACTGTCTACCGGCACTTCCCGACCAAGGAGGACCTCGTGCTGGCCGACCAGAACGGGCCACTGGTCGCCGAACGCATCGCCGCGACACCGGCCGGCCAGCCCCTCGTCCACCGCATCGGCGTCGCGCTCGTCGATGCGGCACGTACGCTCACCGCCGGTGACGACCGGTTCCTGCTGGCCCGCCTGCGGCTGATGATCTCCACGCCCGCCCTGCGGGCCCGCCACCTGGACAACCACCACCTGCTGCAACAGGCCATCGTGGCGGGACTCGGCGACGAGGCCGACGACCCGGAGGCGGCCTTCCGCGCCTCGGCGGCGGCCAGCGCCTGCCTGGCCGTCATGCACACCGCGCTGGTGCGGTGGGCCCAGGACGACGGACGCACCGACCTGGCCGACCTGATCGCGGCGGCGCTCGCGGCGGCCTTCGGCGACGACCCGTCCCGACCGCGGTGACCCCGGCCGGGTGGGCGCTGCCCTAGGCTCCCCGGATGGTCATGAGCGCACAGGACGTGGTGGGGCTCATCGAGTCCGACCCGGCGGCGATGAGAGTCCTCCGGGCCACGGCCGGCCTCGGCCTGCCGGACTGGTGGATCGGTGCCGGCTTCGTCCGCAACCTGGTCTGGGACGCGATCAGCGAGCTGCCGGCCCTGCCGCCGCGCGACGTGGACGTCGCCTACTTCGACCCGCAGGAGCGGGACCCCGGTGTGGACGTCCGCACCGAGGCCTGGGCCGCGACGGTGCTGCCCGGGGTGCCGTGGGAGATCCGCAACCAGGCACGGATGCACCTGCGCAACCGCGACGGTCCCTACCTCGACACCCTGGACGCGATCTCGCGCTGGCCCGAGACGGCAACCTGCATCGCGGTCACCCTGCGTGGCGACTCGGTTCACCTGGTGTGCTGCCACGGCGCGGCCGACCTGGTCGGCATGGTCGTCCGGCCCTCGCCGGCCTTCGACCACGCCGCAGGCCGCGCGAAGGTGCGCGAGCGCGTGACGGCCAAGGGATGGTGCGGCCGGTGGGCCAGGCTGCGACTGGAGGTCTAGCGCCACGCCGGAGTTTTCGGGGTGCCGCACCGGGTCCGGCCGTCGACCCCGGTGGCAGGTAGACCGGTGAGCGGCACGACGACTCGTCGGAACGACTAATCCGGTCGCGTACGGACCGGTCCGCGAGGACGATGAGGCGATGTCCGGCACCCCTGAGGGATTCACCTACCGTCTCCGCAAGAACGGGGACGTGGAAGTGCTGCACCACGGCCGCCCCGCCTCGGTGCTCCGCGGCGCCGCCGCAGCCCGGTTCCTGGTCGACGTGGACAGCGACGATCCGCAGGAGCTGATGGCCCGCCTCACCGGCAACTACAAGCACGGCAACGAGCGCACGGCCAAGCGGCACCCCCGCAACCGGGACCGCTAGCACCGCCCCACGGTCAGGTGGCATCGCATCCCGCTCCGGTCGGCGCGGGTGCCCCGAGGGCGGACCGACCCCGTGGGCTAGCCGTCGAGGAGCTGCTCGCGCAGGATGTCCGCGTGCCCGCAGTGCTGGGCCAACTCCCGCAGCACGTGCAGGTACACCCACCGTAGGGGTAACGGGCCCCGCCGGTGCCCGGACAGGATGTCGTCCAGACCCAGCGTGGCCGTCGCCCGCCGCGACGCGGCACAGGCCTCCCGGTGGGCCTGCCGCACGGTGGTGATCGTGTCGTCGTCGGCGAGGACGAACGACTCGTCCGACGTCGCGGGGAGACCGATCTCGGCGCGCGAGCGACCCGTGACGGCCTCGTCGAACCAGACCTTCTCCACGAAGGTCGCGTGCTTCACCAGACCCAGCAGCGTGGTCGGGGAGGCCACCAACGACCGCCGTGCCTGTTCCTCGGTCAGCCCGTCCAGGCACCTGTCGAGCGCACCGCGATGCTCGTCGAGGAACGCCTCGAACTGGGCCCGGAGCGGCTGGGCGACCACCTGGTCGGCGAAGGTGGGCGGGAAGGCAGGCATGGGAGCAGCATTCCAGATACGCCCGCGGCGATGGGGGTGCGCGACGCGGGTGCACGCCGGTGGCACCGCGTCCGGCCCGGATGCCGGCCACCGGCCCGGGCTCGTCCGGGAGCGCCGGATGCCGCTTCGCGCCGGGTGGTCGGAACCCCGGGAACTGTCGTACCCGTGACCCATGATCTTGTGGTCACGGCGACGCCGGCCCCGGCCGGCGCACGCCATCAACCATGGTCGACGCCGTGTTGCGGCGGGTGGGAGGACGTGCGGTGACGGACACTGACGGGGCCGCGCGGCGGCGGAGCGTGCTGGCGGTGGTGCCGCCGGCCCGGCCCCGCAAGCTGGCCAAGGTGCCCTTCGTCGAGCTGGCCGACGGGCGGTTGCAGGGAGTGGTGTCCAGCGGGTCCGACATCGAGCGGGTCTACGTCTCCTCGGTGACCGCCGGCAGCCACGCCTACCACTGCAGCACCAACAACAACCGGCCCTGCGGCGGGCTGCGCGGCGCACCCTGCAAGCACCTGGAGTCCCTCGCCGACGAGGCCGTGCTCCAGTACGGCGTCGACCGGGTGGCCCGCTACCTGCGGGTCGACGCCGGTGAGGGCACGCAGACCGGCGTCGAGCTGCTGTCGCGGCTCGACGCCCGGCACGAGCCGACCTCGGCCGCGGTGGTGTTCAGCCGCTTCCTGCGCCACCTGGCCTACCTGGAGCTCCCGGCCAGCACGACCGTGCTGCCCGAGCTGCACTGGTTCCCGTCTACCGGGGCGGGTCGCTGATGCTCGGCACGCAACTGGCGCAGCTGCGCGACGGCACCCCCACCGGGCTGACCGATGCCGACGACGTGGTCGCCGGATTCGACGACGCCCTGCTGCGGGGCTTCGCCCGGGTCGGCGAGCAGGACGCCGCCGCGTTGACCGCCCTGGCCGACGCGGTGGCGGGCACCCCGCTGGGCGAACGGGTGGCCGAGGCGGTCGGCAAGGTGACCGCCGGGTCGGTCGGGCAGGGACACCTGGCCGCGCTGGCCGGGGCGCGGTCGGCCCTGCTCGGCGCGGCCCACGACGCCCTGCTCGACCAGCTCGACACCGCCCTGGGGCGGCACCGGGCCCCGTGGACCCCGACCGGCGCAGCGGGTGACCCCTCCCCCGCCCGCGCCGCAGCCCGGTCCTGGCTGCACGAGACCGCCCTGGCCGGCTGGCGGGGCATCGACCACGAGGTGCTCTCCGCCGTCGGCACGCCTGTCGAGGCGGCGCTGGCCGAACCGCAGTCGCGCCGGCTGGCGGTGCTGCTCGACGGGTTCGCCGCCGAGCTGCGGGCCGGGCTGCCGGTGGCGACCATGGCGCAGGTGCCGGTACGCCGCTGGGCGGACCTGTGGTCCCGGGCCGTGCTGCTCGCCCAGGACGGGCCCGCCCCGGTGACCGCCATCGAACGGGTCACCGGTCGGCTGCTGCCGTTCGGGGTCGACGTCCACGAGCACGAGACCGCCGTCCAGGTGCAACTGCACGCGATCCTCGAACCGGCCGACGACACGCCGCCCCGGCTGGTCCGGGTGACGGTGGGCGCGGCCAAGGTCGCCACGATCGGTGGGCCGGCGGTGTGGCGGCTGCTGTCGGCGTACCCGGTGCTGCTCACCGCGATCGCGCAGCGCCGGGCGCTGACCGTCACCGACCTGCCGGCGCAGGACGGCGACCTGCACTGGGTCGACGGGCAGGCGCAGGTGGGCGAGCCCGCCGACCCGTTCGCCACCGCCCGGGTCCTGCTGGGCACGGCGACGGCGACGGCGCTCCCGCCGCTGGACCGGCACCCGGTGGCGATCGCCGAACCGGTGCTGCTGGAGGGCTACACCGTGCACGACGACGCAGCAGCGATCGACCTCGACGGGCACCGCCTCGCGGTCGCCCTCGACCGGCTGCCGGCCGGCGGGCCACTCACTCCCGCACTGGTCGCCGCGTCGTCGACCTGCCTGGGCCTGATCCGCTGGGACGACGGCCGGTGGCTGCTACAGCCGCTGGCGGTGCAGGCCACCGTCAAACGCCGGCCGGTCGAGGCGCACAACGGTGACTGGGCCGACGGGGTGACCGATCCCAAGGTGGCCAAGGCCGAGTCCCGGGCGGGCGACGCCGTGGCCGTACTGCGCGAACGCGCGGGACGGTTGCTGCGCCGATGAGCGAGCCCACAGCGATGAGCGACACCGTACCGGCGGGTGACGCCGTGCAGCCGGGCGACCTCGCCGCCGCCAACCGTCGGCAGGTGCTCTACTGGCGGCTGCTGGGTCGGCTCTTCGACCCCGACGAGCAGCCCACGCTGGAGTCGGCGAGCGTGGCCGTGGTCGACGACCTCGGCCTGCCCGCCGCGCTGCTGGACCCGACAGTCTCGGTGGACACCGTCCTGCAGCGCTTCCCCGTGCTCGCCGACGAACTGCGCGGCCTGCTCGTTGCCGAGCCCGCCGCGGGCGCCGACGACGCCGACGGCCGTGCCACCGGTGGCGACGGCGAGGGCCCGCCGGCCGACGGGGCGACGGAGCCTGACGGGGCGACGGCGGCAGCCGGTGTCACCGCCGAGGGGGACGCCACGACCGACGGCGGTCACCCGGCGGCCGGCGACCTCGGCGCACACCGGCCCGGCACGGCCGAGGTACGCCGGGCCGCGCTGGTGTCGAAGCTGCTGCTCAACGTCTTCGGCACCGGGTCCGGGCCGGTCAGCGCCGGCCAGTTGGCCCGCTGGCAGGCCGACGCCGGTTGGTTCGAGCAGGCGCTCGGCTGCCCCCGGGTGAGCTGCGTCGGCAGGGCGGCACCGGGCTGGGCGGCACCCTCGCCGGGCTGGAGGGCGACCTGGTCCGCCGGATGCACCTGCGGGAGGTGCTGGCCGACCCGAAGCTGGCCGCCCAGCTCACCCCCAGCATGTCGCTGATCGAGCAACTGCTGCGGGACAAGTCCAACCTGTCCGGGGTGGCGCTGGCCAACGCCAAGTCGCTGATCCGGCGGTACGTCGACGAGGTCGCCGAGGTGCTACGTACCCAGGTCGAACAGACCAGCGTCGGCACCATCGACCGGTCGGTGCCGCCGAAGCGGGTCTACCGCAACCTCGACCTCGACCGCACCATCTGGCAGAACCTCACCAACTGGAGCCCGGAGGACGAGCGCCTCTACGTCGACCGGCTCTATTACCGGCAGACCGCCCGCAAGACCACCCCGTCGCGGCTGATCGTGGTGGTGGACCAGTCCGGGTCGATGGTCGATTCGATGGTCAACTGCACCATCCTCGCCTCGATCTTCGCCGGGCTGCCCAAGGTGGACGTGCACCTGATCGCGTACGACACCCGGGCGCTGGACCTGACCCCGTGGGTGCACGACCCGTTCGAGGTGCTGCTGCGCACCAAGCTCGGCGGTGGCAACGACGGGCCGGTGGCGATGGCGATGGCCCGTCCGAAGATCGTCGAGCCGCGCAACACGGTCATGGTGTGGATCTCGGACTTCTACGAGTTCAACCGCTCCCAGCCGCTGTTCGACGGCATCGAGGCGGTGCACCGCTCCGGGGTGCGGTTCATCCCGGTCGGCTCGGTCAGCAGCTCCGGCCAGCAGAGCGTCAACCCGTGGTTCCGGCAGCGCCTCAAGGACCTGGGCACCCCGGTGCTCTCCGGTCACATCCGCAAACTCGTCTTCGAGCTCAAGAGCTTCCTCACCTAGGAGAATCACCCCTCATGTCCGAGATGTTGCGTGCCCCCGCCGAGGTCAAGTACGCCGACGAACTCGACTACCTGGAGTCGGTCGACACCGGCCCGAAGCCGTTCTCGTGGCGGTTGAGCCCGCGCATGGTGCGGCTGTTCGTCCTCGGCTCGGAACGGGCCGACGGTCTGGAGCGGGAGATCCCGCAGAAGTGGTTCGGTGACCGCAGCTTCGTCGAACGCAGCATCGTGACCCTGGCGTCGGACCGGGGCCTGCTGCTCATCGGCGACCCCGGCACCGGCAAGAGCTGGCTTGCCGAGCTGCTGTCCGCCGCGATCTGCCGCAACTCGACGCTGGTGGTGCAGGGCACCGCCGGCACCACCGAGGATCACATCAAGTACTCGTGGAACGTCTCGATGGTCATCGCCAAGGGGCAGTCCCGGGAGTCGATGATCCCGTCGCCGATCATGACGGCGATGGAGCAGGGCGTGGTGGGCCGCTTCGAGGAGCTGACCCGCTCCACCAGCGACGTGCAGGACGCGTTGATCTCCATCCTGTCGGAGAAGTACGTCTCCATCCCCGAGCTGAACGACGACAACATCGTCTTCGCCCAGCCCGGTTTCTCGATCATCGCCACCGCGAACAGCCGGGACCGGGGCGTCAACGACCTGTCGTCGGCGTTGAAGCGCCGGTTCAACTTCGTCCGCATCCCGGTGGTCACCAACAAGCGCAGCGAGGCGGAGATCGTCCGGTTCCGCACCGAGGAGCTGCTGCGCCGGCACCGCATCGAACTGGACGTGCCGCCCACCCTGCTGGACATCCTGTTGCAGAGCTTCGCCGACCTGCGGGCCGCCGCCGCTGCGGCGACCAGCGACGACGAGAAGCTGGAGTCGGCGCTGTCCACCGCCGAGCAGATCGGCGTGCTGGAGGACGCCATCCTGCACAGCCAGTTCTTCGGCGACCGGTCCCTGCGGGTGGAGACGCTGGCCTCCTCGCTGGTGGGGTCGTTGGCCCGACGCAGCCCGGAGGACCTGGCGATCCTCAACAAGTACCTGCACGGTGTGGTGGAGCCCCGGGCCAAGAAGGACGGCGAGGGCTGGGCCGGCTTCCTCGACGGCGGTCGCCAGGCGATCGCCTCGCTGTCGTGACCACCGCCGACGCCGGCACCGCCACGCCGCCCGCGACCGCCGTCGCCGGCACCGGCGGGGTGACCGCCGGGCCGTTCGGGGCGTTGCGGGAGCAGCTCACCGATGCGGCGGCCACGTTCGCCGGCTCCGCCGACGCGCTGGCCGGCATCCTCGCCGGCATCGTCGACGACGTCGACCGGGCGCTGGGCGAGCGGTTGGAGATCTTCCCGGTCTGTCACCACTCGCCGGCCTCGGCGCTGGCGATGGTACGTCGGCTGCGGCACAGGCAGCCCAAGGTGATCTACCTGGAGCTGTGCGAGGATCTCCAGCCGCTCCTGGGCGAGCTGCGCAACTGTCGGCTGCCGGTGGCGGTGCAGGCGTTCGCCTCCGAGTTGGACGGCTTCCCCGCCGAGTGGGGCCCGCTCAGCGTCGTCGCGCCGGTCACCGAGGCGTCCGCCGAATACCAGGCGATCGCGTACGCGTTGGAGACGCCGGGTGTGGAGCTGGTGCTGGTGGACCGCTCCACCGACCACGTCTTCCAGTGGTCGCCGCGCGACGACGCCGAGTCGGCGGCAGCCACCGGGCCGACGGACGACACCGGGCCGACGGCAGCCACCGCGTCGACCGGCGGCGCGGGTGAGCAGACGGCGCTGCACGGCGACGCGGTCGGCGTGGAGATCGGTGACCTGCGGCCCCGGTTCGCCGAGTTGGAGGCGTACCTGTTGCACCACGGCAAGGTGCGGCACTGGTCGGAGTGGTGGGACCAGTACGTCGAGCGGCCCCTCACCGGCGCCGACCACGACACCTACCGACAGGTGATGGTGTTGATCGGCAGCCTGTTCCGCCGGTTGCGTCCGGCCGGGTCGGACCGTACCGAGCGCGACGAGGACCGGGAGCGCTACATGTGGACCCGGATGCGGGAGCACCTCGCCGCGTCCGGGGTCGACCCGGCGGACTGCCTCTACGTGTGCGGGGCGTTCCACGCCGCCAGCCGGGTCGCTCAGTTCGGCATGGACTCCCCCGCCCCGGACTTCGAGATCAGCCCCCGGACCGGCACCCGCTGGCGGTACGGGCTGATCCCGTCGAGCCACTCGGCCATCGAGGCGCAGTTCGGCCTGGCACCGGGCTCGGTGTCGATCGCCGCCGCCACCTGGACCAAGGCGGTGAGCGGCTCGGGCCTGACCCCGTACCGGCTCGACGGCCAACGGGGTGGGAAGACCCGGGGCCGGCGCAAGGCTGTCGCGGCGGTGACCACGCCGGCCGGGCCGGTCGCCGACCGGCTCACCGGGTTCCTCGCCGCGCCGCCGCCCCTGGACGGGCTCGACGAGGCGGAGCTGCGCGGCTGGTGCGTCGACATCGTCCGGCTGGCCCGCCGCAACGGCTACCTGGCCAGCACCGCCGACGCGATCGCGGTGTTCGAGACCTCGATCCTGCTGGCCGGGTTGCGTAACCGGGCCCGACCCACCCCGTACGACTTCGCCGACGCGGCGGTGACCTGCATCGAGAAGGACGTGGTGCCGGGCCGGCGGGACGTCCGGCGGCTCTGCGAGATCCTGCTCGGCGGGGACCGGATCGGGCAGGTCGGCTACGACGCCCTGCCGCCGCTGGCCCGCGACGTGCTCGACCGGCTCCAGCCACTCGGCCTGGACCTGGAAAAACGCACCATTCAGCGGGCCCTGCTGGACCTGCACGCCACCCCCGCCCTGGCCGGCTGCTCGGATCTGCTGTGGATGCTGCGGCACCTGCTCCCCACCGACGCCGTCCGCCCGATCATGGGTGAGCGCCGGTTGGGACACCGGTCGATCCAGGAGAGCTGGGACCTGGCGCTGGGCCGCCATCAGCGGGCGCTGATCGAGCTGGGCTACGAGGGGGTGACCGTCGAGCAGGTGCTGGAGCAGCGGCTGCGCCGGGCGGTCCGGGGCACCGACGCGACCGCCGCCGGTGCCCTCGCCGCCGTGGAGGACGCCATCCGGTTGCTGAACAGCCCCCGGTTGGTCGACGAGCTGGGCACCCGGGCGGTGGAGCTGCTGGCCACCGAACGCACCGTGGACGACGCCCCGGAGGTGCTGCGGCGGATCCGCCGGTTGTTGGCCCACCACCGGGCCACCGCGCCGACCCTGCCGGCCTGGTGCGCGGCGTTCGTGACGACTGGTTACGCGCACTACTGCACCCTGCTGCCCACCGCGTTCGTCGAAGAGGAGACCGGGGTCCGGCAGGTTGGGGCGATGTTGGGCTTCCTGTTCAGCATGGAGAGCCTGGCGCTGTCCCTGGGCTGCGACCGGTCCCAGCTCGAACTCGCGGTGGCCCAGTCACACCCGCAGAGCCCGGCCAAGGTCGCCCTGCTCTGGGCGGCCCGCCACCAGCTCGGTCTGCTGCCGCTGGCCGAGTTGCGGGGCCGCTGCGCCGAGTTGCTGGCCAACCCGCTGGTGGTGCCGGCCTTCCCGCAGTACCTCTCCGGTTTCGTGCACGCGCTGGAACCGGTGCCGGGGCTCGCGCCGTTCGTGGTGGAGACGATGTCCACCGCGTTCGCCCGGTTGCCCGACCCGGTGCTCCTGCCCTGGCTGCCCACCCTGATCACCACCCTGCGCCAGCACGGGCCGGAGCTGGTGCCGATGCTGGTCCGGGAAGCGGCGAGTACCTTCCCGGGGACGCTGCCCGCGCTGGACGCCTGGGTGCCGCCGTGGCTGGCCCCGGCCCCGACGCCCGCGCCGACGGCGGTGCGGGCCGGACCGGTGGGGCAGGTGCACACCCTGCTCGGCGCACATCCGGCGGCGGTGGACGCGGTCGCCGGGCTGCTCGGCTGCGACGGCGGATGGTCGGAGCCGCAGGCGACGCCGGCCGGGTCGCCGGGGTCGGCGCTGATGGCCGCACATCCGGACACCGTCGAGGCGGTCGCGGCACTGCTCGGCGGCGGGTGACCGGGTCGCCGTGGGCTACCGTACCGGCGGGGTGGTGCTGGTCCGGTTGTGACGGCCTGCCATGCGCTGCCGGGTGTGGGACGGGACACGGCAGCGCATGGCCGATCCGGGCGGACGGCGACGCCGGAGGCTCACCGCCGTCGCCGTCCGCTGTGCGGGTGCCCGCCGGGGCGGGTGGTTACGGCTGCTTGAGTTGCAGGGCGAGGTCTACGACCACCTGGGCGAATGCGCCCGTGGTGCTGGCCTCGCCGGTGAGCGGGTCGATCGCGTACAGCCGGCTGGGGCCGGTGCCGTTGAGCACGGCGTAGCCGGTGTTGCCGACGGCCCGGCCGCCGCGGATCGTGCTGTAGATGTCGAAGCCGGCCCGCTGATCGGCGTCGACTCCGAGTTTGCCGGTGGCGGCGAGCTGGCCGGAGTTGGCCGGGGACTGGACGGCGACCTGGTCACCGGTGGTGTCGATGTCGAACAGGGTGGTGGCGGTGTTCGGGTTGAGGTCGTTGTTGGTGTAGGCCGCACCGGTCACCCCGAGGGCGGTGCCGACTGCGGGCGGGAAGGTGAGCGTTCCGTCGACGAGGGTGGTCCCGCCGAAGTTGACGTTGTGCCGCAGGTTCTGGCCCGTGTCGCTGATGATCCGCAGCCGGTCGGCGGCCGGGTTGAAGTCGACGCCGAAGTACGTTCCGCTGAGGGCGACGGTCAACTGGCTGACCTGCGTCGCGGTGGCGTCGCGGGTGGACAGGGTGTAGATGCCGCCGGCGTCGCCGACGCCGTAGAGCCGGCCGTCCTGGACCCGGTAGTCGATGCCGACCAGGGTCTCGGCACCGGGTAGATCGACCGTGCCGATGGTGCAGGTCAGGTTCGGCCGGTTGGCCGCAAACTTGACGAGTTGCTGGTCCCCGGTCAGGCCGACCCCGACGAGGCCGTTGCGGCCACCCAGGTTGAGCAGGTCCCACAGGATCGAGCAGGTGCCGGCGGCCAGCGACGGACGGCCGGCGGATGCAGCACCTGACGACGGGCCGGCCGGCACGGCGGCGGCCGGGGCCGGGATGGCCGACAGTCCGACGACGACGGCCACTCCGGTCAGCAGCCCTCGATGGAGGAGATGGCGCATGGGAGAACCTTTCGGGTAGGAGGCGAGCGAGTTGCTCGGCAGGGGCGGCGGCCCGGACCACCCCAAAGGGAGACGCTTGGATGCGTTTTCCCTGCTCAGACCCTATATGGCGAACTTTGCCGCAGACTGTCGGATTGGCTACTCTATCGGCGATCTCCGACCTGTATGCACATTCGGCGGCGCGGTGGTCGCCGCCGCGCGGCGGGGAGCGACCGGGACGCACGGCGGTCGGCAGGCGATGGCCCCGGGTACGGGCGACGACCACACCCGGGGCCATCGCTCAGGCGTCGAACCTGCCGGTCTTGACGCCCTCGATGAAGCCGCCCCACTGATCCGCGCCGAACGTCAGCGCCGACCCCTGCCGGTCCTTGCTGTCCCGGACCAGAACGACCTGGGGCGGGGTAGCCACCTCGACGCAGTTTCCACCTCCGTTGCTACGCGTGGACTTTTTCCAGGTGAGCGGGGTCATGTCTGTTCCTCTGCGATCGATGCCATCAGCTTGCGGGATTGCGCCTCGGTCAGCGCCGGCTTCTCCATGATGGCCCACGCCTCTCCGTACACGGCGACCTCACCAGGCTTGTCGAGGTAGAGCGCACCCGTGAGGCTGTCGGAGTAGACGATCGACGGCTCAGCTCCCTTTGCGAAGTCGAGAACCGTGAACGTGCCGCTGGTCATGTTGCCTCGATGCAGGCCCGCAGTGAACGGGATCACCCGGAGGGCGATGTTTGGTTGTCTGCTCACCGTGATCAGGTGCTGTAGCTGTTCCGCGTCCACCCCTCGCCGCAGAACAGCCTCGTCGAGCAGGACGTCGAATTGCGGAGCGCGCGGTGTGGTCCGGGTCAACAGCGCCTGCCTTCCGAGGCGTACTGCAACACCGCGCTCGATCTCCGCACGGGTCATATCCGGGCGGGCCACCTCGAAGACGCGGGTCGCATACGCCTCGGTCTGCAAGAGGCCGGGAACGAGCTGCGTTTCGTAGCTGCGGAGCCGTGCGGCTGCGGCTTCCAGTCCCACGTACAACTCGAACCACTCGGGGATGGCGTCACCGTAGGAGTGCCACCAGCCGCGTCCCTTCGTCTCCTTGGCGAGGCCCATCAACGCCTCGGTGATCTGCGGTGACGCTCCGTAGACCTTGCACATCGCCTCCACGTCGAGCGACCGCATCGACGTTGCACCGGTCTCGATGCGCCAGATCTTCGGCGTCGACCACTCCAGCGCATCGGCTGACGCCTTCACCGTCATGCGAGCTTCCTCGCGGAGTTGCCGAAGATACCGCCCGAGCTGCCGCCTCGGGACCGTCGAGCCGGTGTCCATCGTCACTGACCACTCCCCTCCCTGACTACATACCGGGCGACATCTGCACTCGGCATGTAACACCTGCTCATCACGCTTAGCAATAGAACCTATCAAGCTGAAACCATCTCTAGCGTTTCATCCAATATGTAATATTGCATTTCCTATCCTCGGCGGTGAACGATGGCGCTGGGTGTGGTGGTCGGATGACCGTGCGTGGCCCGGCTACCACGCCCCTCACATATGAGGAGGGGCAGATGGGCGGACGCGTCACCTACGTCGAGTACCTGACCGCCGTGGCGCTGACACTGCGGCGCAGGCATCGGCCGGTGTGGTCCGCCGACCGCAGGCAGATCGTCTGCCGCTGCGGCAACGACCTGCCCTGTCAGGTCCGGCACCGCGTGCCGATCAATCGGGGCCACTGGCCGAGGGAGGAACGATGACCGCCCACAGCCCGGTGCCGCCCATCTGGAGTTGCGCGGGCTGCTCGCTCCCGTGGCCCTGCGCCACTCGACGGCAGGAGCTGCGGGCGGAGTTCGACGGCGCTCCGGTCTCCCTCACGATCTACCTGGCGTCGTATCTCACCTGGGCTGCCGAGGATCTGACCTGGGTGCAGGCGGGCGTGTGGTATCGGCGGTTCATCGGGTGGGCCCGGTGACCACACCCCGCTCCGGTGACCTGCTCCAGGTGACCCGGGCGGCCAGCGTGCAGTTCATCAAACCGATCATGTTCCGGGTGATCCGGGTGCTCGACTGGCCCACGTACGACGGCTGGATCTGGCTCGACGGCTACCAGCTCGACGCTCGGAGCGATGCCGTCGCGCGTCGGTCGATCTTTGTACAGCCGGCGGGGTTGGTGATCCCACGGCGAACGGCCCCGGCACCCACGGGCCGGCCGACGCCCACCCGAGACCCTCGCGGTCGCTGCCGATCCGTCGGTACGTCGCCGCAGGTCGGACGGTGATCGGATGCCCCCATCGCGCTACGCGACGGGACGCCCACCTTCGGGCGCGGACCGGCCGCCCGGCCCTCGGCTGGCCGGGCGGCGTTCACGCCGCCCCCGACCGCCGTGCAACGGCCGTTCACCGCCCTCTCTCAGGCTTCGTGATCGACACGGTTACCACCGGATCGAGCGGAAGGCTCCGCAGTGCAGCACAGGGAATCCGAGGACGCCACAGGCGGTCAGCTGTCGCGCCGCCAACTGGTGAAGTACGCGGGCGTCGGCGCGACGCTCGCCGCCGCCGGCCCGTTCGTGGGGGTCGAGGCGGCCCACGCCGACCCGGACCGGCAGGATCAGGCGCAGGCCGACCCGGGCCGGCCCGACAACCGGGTCTGGCGGGCCGGCGACCACCACATCCACTCCGAGTACAGCGGGGACTTCGACACCTCGACGAACCCGCCGACGTTCCGCAAGGGCGCCGACGCGGTCTACCCGATCGTCACCAACGCGATCATGGCGAAGAACTTCGGGCTGACCTGGGCGATGTGCACCGACCACGGCGGACCGACACACTCCAAGGTGAACCTGGAGCAGGCGTACCCCGATCTGCTGCGGTCGCGCCGCCTGGTGCCCGAGGTGTTGCAGTTCTGGGGGATGGAGTTCGACGCCCCGGCGATGGACCACCACACCCTGATGATCCCGCGGCACGCCGACGAGGCGAAGCAGCTCTTCGAGCTGGAGAGCCGGTTCGCCAAGCGGGACCCGTTCCCGGCCGACCCGGGCCGGGACACCGAGGCCAAGATGGTGGAGTTCCTCAAGGTGGCGCGGAACATGCCGCACAAGCCACTGGTGATCGCCCACCACACCTCCCGTTCGGCGACCGGGCTCGGGGTCTACGGCCAGGACCTGCCGCACGAGTTCCGCAACGGCAACGACGCGGCCCCGGACGTGTACGTCGGCTTCGAGGGCGCCCCGGGCCACCAGGCGGGCCCGCTCAACGGCAGCGCGCGCGGCGGCTACGGCAACCACCCCACCTACGGCGGCTACGACCAGGCGACCGCCCGGGTCGGTGGGCTGTGGGACGCGCTGCTCGGGGAGGGGCGGCACTGGTGGATCACCGCGACCTCCGACTCGCACGTGCACTGGACCCGGGGCGGCACCGACTTCTGGCCGGGTGAGTACAGCAAGACCTACGTGCTGGCCCGGCAGGAGTACCACGACATCATGGACGGCCTGCGGCACGGGCGGATCTTCGTCACCACCGGCGACCTGATCAACCGGCTCGACGTCACCGCCAGCAGCCAGGGGCACTCGGCCGCAACGGGCGAGACCATCACCGTCAGCCGGCGCAACCGTACCGACGTGGACGTCGTGATCCGGTTCCGGCCGCCGGCCGGGACGAACGGCAACGGGGACCGCCCGCAGGTCCGGCGGGTGGACCTGATCGTCGGGCAGGTCACCGGACCGAGCGTCGACCGGGACGCCGACACCAACCCCACCACCGCCGTGGTAGCCCGGTTCGGCCCGCGCGACTGGCAGCAGCAGGGCGCGCAGTACGTCATCCGGCACACCCTGCGCGACGTCGGGACCGACAGCTACCTGCGGGTACGCGGCACCAGCACCGACGAGGCCGAGCCGCTCGCCGACGGGCTGGAGAGCCCGTGGAGCGACCTGTGGTTCTACTCCAACCCGGTGTTCGTCCGGGTGCGCTGACCCACCGGGCCCGTCGACACCGTCGCGGTGTCGACGGGCCCGGCAGCCGGTCCCCCCGCCGGGATGACCACGCCCGCCCGCCGGCCGGCCCAGGGCTGATCCAGTGTGGATCGCCGATCGCCCGGGTCGCGCCGGCCGTGCCGCAATTGGCAGATCGCGTACCGCCGCCCGGTTGTGAATCTTGACCACCCGAAAGCGCAGGTCATACGCTCCGGGCGCCCTTGATTCATTTCCCGGGAAGGGAATCGGGACGCCTCATGCGAACTCCGCTCATCCGCTCCACATTGCTCTCCTCCCCACGGTTGGCCAGCGCCGCCGCCATCGTCATGCTGGCCGGCATCACCCCCCTGGTGGTCGGCCCGCCCGCCGCGGCGGCACCCCGACGACCTGTAGTACCGATCCCACCGACCGGCTGGCCTCGGTGCCCAGCCCGGAGAGCTTCCTCGGCTTCCCGCTCGGCACCGGCCAGGAACGGGTGGTCACCAACGAGGAGGTGCGGGGTTACCTCACCGCCGTGGACACCGCGTCGAAGCGGGTCGTCACCGGCGTGATGGGCACCAGTGTGCTCGGCCAGCCGCTGCCGTACGCGATCGTGTCCAACGAGCGCAACGTGCGGCCGGCCGTGCTCAAGGGCATCGCCGAGGACGTCCGCTCGCTGCGCGACCCCCGGGTACTCGACCAGCAGCAGGCCGGTGAGATCGCCGAGGCGGCGCCGGCCATCGTCTGGGTGACGGCCAACGTGCACGGCGGTGAGAAGAGCGGCACCGACGCCGCCCTCAAGACACTGTACGAGCTGGCCGCCGGCCTGTCCTGCGAGGTCCAGCAGCGCAACGACAACCTGGTCACGATCATCGTGCCGACGCAGAACCCGGACGGCCGCGACGCCAGCCGCCGGCAGAACGAGTACGGCTTCGACATGAACCGGGACTGGTTCGCCCGCACCCAGCAGGAGACCGACGGCAAGCTCGAACTGATGCGCAGGTACCCGCCGCAGGTCTTCATCGACGCGCACGAGATGGGTGGCCGGCAGTACTTCTTCCCGCCCAACGCCGACCCGATCCACCACGAGATCTCCGGCGAGGCGGTCGACTGGATCAACCGGATCGGCGAGGCCAACAAGGCCGGCTTCGGCTACAACGGCGCGTGTGACGCCACGGTGACCACCGAGTGCTACTTCAACTACTCCACCTACGACCTGTTCTTCATGGGGTACGGCGACACGGTGCCGGCCGCCGGCTTCGGGGCCGCCGGCATGACCTTCGAGAAGGGCAGCTCGTCGGCGGTGGCCGACCGGGTGCAGCAGCAGTTCCACACCCAGTGGTCGACGCTGGGCTGGGCGGCGGCACACAAGGTCGAGGTGCTCACCGGCTGGTTCAAGGTCTGGAAGGACGCCCTCGCCCAGGGCCGGGCCGGCGCGTTGGAGCCCAACGAGGTGGTCCAGCCGACCAACACCGTGCAGTTCCCGGTGCCGGCGCAGACCATCCGGTCGTACTTCCTGCTGCCCGACCGGCAGCTCGCCGACGCCCGCCAGCTCGTCGAGCGGCTGCGCCGGATGGACGTCGAGGTCTACCAGGTGAAGAAGGCCGTCAAGCTGCCCACCGCGAAACTCTTCGGTGGCCGTTCGGCGACCAACCTGACCGTGCCGGTCGGGTCGTACTGGATCCCGATGAACCAGCCGCAGAAGCACTGGATCCAAGCGATCATGGGTGAGGACCCGTACACGCCGTTCCCGTACTTCTATGACGTGTCGTCGTGGAGCAACCCGCTGCTGATGGGTCTCAACGCCGTCTACACCGGCGCGGACGTCAAGCCCAACGCGGAGCTGATCGACAAGATCCAGAACACCGGTGGCGGCAAGATCCTCGCCGCGCCGCCGTTGAAGGGCTCCTACACCTACGCGCTGGACTCCGCCGCCGCGGCCGAGTTCACCTTCACCCTGCTGGGTCAGGACGTGCAGCTGGTCCGGGACCTGGACAGCGGCGAGGTGGGGATGCCGGCCGGCGCGTTGACGCCGGAGCTGAACACCACGGCCAAGAAGCTGGGCGTCACGCTCACCCCGTACACCACGGCGGCGGTCGGCACCCCGATCAGCCGGCCGGACGTCGGCCTGTTCCAGGGAACCGGCATCTCCACCACCTCCGGCTCGCACGGCGAGGCCCGGTACGTGCTGGGCAAGCGGTGGGGCCTCGACCTGACCCCGGTCACCACCGCCGACATCAACGACAACACCCCCGCCTTCACCGGCCGCACGGTGCTGCTGGTGCCGGACGGCAGCAACGCGACAGGTGGGCTGACCGCGACCGGGCAGGCCAACCTGCGCGCCTGGATCGCCCAGGGTCACACCTACCTGGGCCTGCGCAACGAGGGCACCCGGCTGGCCCGTGCCGCCGGTCTCACCTCCACCACCGAGAAGCCAAAGCCGACCGGCTACACGGTGATCGGCTCGCACCTGCGGGTCGACGTGGACCCGGACAGCCCGGTCGGGCTGGGCCGGCCGGCGGAGGACTTCGAGTTCAACAACAACGACCCGATCCTCACCCCGAGCAGCACCGGCCGCAACGTGCTGCGTTACCCCAGCGGGGACACCTTCTGGGCCAACGGCTACACCGTGCAGGGTGACGCGCTCAAGGGCACCGTCGCGGTGGTGGACGAGCCGACCGGCGCCGGTCGGGCGGTGCTGTTCGCGTTCAACCCGTTGTTCCGGGCGTACAACGAGAGTGGTCTGCACCTGGTGGCCAACGCGCTGCTCTACCCGGGCGGCGGCCCGGCGGCCCGGACCGCGTCGCCGGTCCCGGTCGACCCGGCCCGCGCCGCCGCGGCGGCGGCGCCGGTGGCGGAGAACCTGGGCGGCGAGTGGCGGCCGTTCACCCTCCAGGTGGCCGCCGGTGACCTGACCCGCGCCGAGGCGGTCGTCGAGCGGTACACCGACACCGCCCGGGTCACGGTGGCGGGCGGCTCGGCGTACCTGGTGATCCCCAACCCGGCGGGTCTGCAGGTCGACGAGCACCCGTTCCTGGGTGACCTGGTGCGGACCCTGCGGGCCGAACAGGTCCCGCTGCGTTCCGTGGTGGGTTAGCACCCGTCCGGGTGGGGGCGACGCCGCACGGCGTCGCCACCACCCGGACGGGCATCCCGGGCGATCCGGCCCGGTGGCGGGCCGGCCACTCGCCCCGGGGCACTCCGCGGGATGCCCGGCCGGTCACTCGCCCCCGGGCACCCCGCGCGGAGCCGGTGATCCGACGTCGGCTAGGAACGGTGCATGCCCCGCTACCTGCTGTTTCCCGGCCGACATCACCTGCTGACCCGGTTCCAGGCCGACTATCTGCACCGGCTCGCCACCGGTGGTCACCACGACGCTGCCGACGGCGACCACGCCGGGGACGGCGGTGCACCGTCCGCCACCGACGGCGACGCTCAGCTGACCGACGACGGCGTCACCGTGGTCTGGGCGGTCACCTCCGCCAACCACGAGAACACCCGCCGCAACCCGGTCCCCTACCACCGGCGGGAGGCGGCGATCGAGCGGTTCAGCGTGCTGGCCGGGCTACGGTCGGTGGTGGTGCCGGTCTTCGACACCGCCGAGACCGACCGGTTCGCCGAGGTGACCCTGAAGAACGTCGCGGCGACCGCCGGCCTGGAGCTGACCCCGGCGAACACCGTCGTCGCCTGCTCGACCCCGCAGGTCGCCGCGATGTACGCCGGGCTGGGGTTCCCGATCGCCGGGGTGGAGGCCGACGTCGACCCGACCCCCGCCCGGCCCTGGGACGTACTGCTGGGGCTGGCCGCCGACGACCCGTCGTGGCGGGAGCTGGCCCACCCGGCGACCCTCGACGTCTACGCCCGCTACCGGCTCGACGACCTGGTCCGCTCGGTGGTCAACGATCCGGTGGTCGGGGACGAGGGTGGGTTGACCGCCACCCGCGACTACCGCACGTACGCCGAGGCGTTCGCCGACGCGGCGCAGCGTAAGTGGGCGGCGGTGCGCGAGCACGTACGGCCCGGCCGGATCGTCGACGTCGGCTGCGGCGCGGGCGCGGTGCTGGAGCTGGCCGACCGGGAGCCGACGCTGCGCGAGAGCGACCTGATCGGGGTCGAGGTGGCCCGGCACCTCTACGAGGAGTGCGTGCACAAGAAGGCGCAGGGCTTCTTCACCAACCCGAACGTGTTCTTCTACCGCCGCAACGTGCTCGGCGGGGCGGTGTTCGCACCACGCTCGGTGGACACCACGATGACCTTCGCGCTGACCCACGAGATCTGGTCGTACGGCGATCAGATGACGTCGCTGCGCCGGTTCGTGCAGGCCATCTACGACCACACGGTGCCCGGCGGGGTGTGGATCAACAGTGACGTGTGCGGACCGGACGGCCGGGACCGAACGGTACGGCTGCGGCTGTCGACGACCGACGGGGCGAACCCGGCCCGGCCCCACCCCGACCTCGCGGCGCTGCCGGCCGACCAGGTGGCCGAGCGGCTCGCCGGGCTGTCGACGCGGGCCCGGTTGGACCAGTTCGCCGTCGACTACCGGTTCCCGTTCGGGTTCCGCCCGGTCGACGACGGCACCGGGGCGGTGGTCGAGCTGCCGCTCGGCTCGGCGATGGACTTCCTCACCCGCAAGGACTACACCGACAACTGGCTGTCGGAGACGCAGGAGGAGTTCTGCGGGCTGGAGTGGGCCGACTGGAAGGCGCTGCTGGCCGACGTGGGCTTCGAGGTCGACCCCGCCAGCGGCCCGTACCGCAACGACTGGATCGTCACCCACCGGCTCGCGCCGACCGCCGAGCTGTCCGCGCTGGACGGCAGCCCGCTGGACTGGCCGGTGACGCACGTGTTGCTGGTCGCCCGCCGGCCGGTCAACACCTGATCCGGCGGGAGACGGAAGGCCGGGGGCGGGGGGAATCCCCCCGCCCCCGGCACCGCCGTCAGGAGCCGGTCAGGACAGGAACTTGTCCAGGGCGGCCTCGATGGTGCCGCTGTCCGGGGCCGCGTACGCCTTCATCGTCGTCTTGTTGTACGAGATGAAGCTCGGGCACCGGGTGGCCGGGGCGTTGACGACCCCGCCGTCGCCGATCTTCTCGGCCGTCTTCGCGGCGAAGAAGGTCAGCTGGTAGCGCGAGGAGATGTAGGAGACGCTGACGTTCTTGCCGTCGCTCGCCTTGTAGTCGCACTTCTTGGGCGCGCCCTCGCTGCCCGGGACCATCGACATGCAGCCGACCACCGACACGGTGGTGAAGTCGGCCGACTTGGCGTAGTACCGCTTGTCGGAGCCGACCAGCTTCGACGACCAGAACGTCGGCCGCTCCGGGTTGTTCGAGAAGACGTACGCCTTGGCGGTGGTCGGGCCGCTGTAGGTGGCGGCGTTGAGGATCGGGCTACCGTCGCAGACCGACGACAGGTCGCTGGAGTAGCGCGCGGTCACCGCGTTGTTGTTGTTCGGCTGCTCCGGCGACGACTCGGACGGCTGCGCGGTCGGCGGGGTGTCCGTGCCGCTGCCGGTCCCGGGCCCGGGAGCGGTGGTCGCGACCGGGCCCGGCGTCGGGTCGGCCTCGTCGTCACCGACCAGGGCGAGCCCGATCCCGGCACCGCAGAGCGCGAGGATGAGGACCACCGCGCCGACGATGAGGCCGATGACCAGGCCCCGGTTCGACTTCTGCGGCGGCACGGGAACACCGAACTGCGGGGCCTGCCCGTACTGCGGGGCCTGGCCGTACTGCGGGGCCTGACCGGGCTGGCCGTACGCCGGGTAACCGGCGGGCGGGGCCGGTGGCCCGCTCCACGGGGTGACGTTCGGATCCGGCTGTTCTCCGTACGGAGGGTGACTGTTGCTCATCTGAAGCCCTTATCGCTGTCGACGGTACCCAGGCACTGGATCATCGGTCAGGGTAGTGAGCGGCACAAACCGAGGCGCTGATTGTCGGACGGCAAGCAACGCCACCCGACCACGCGCGGGTGAGCCGCGACTACGCTGAGTGGCGAATCGGAGTCCAATGACGGCCCCACCAGCCCGCCGTGAGTGCGTTCGGCGGCGAAATGTGCGGTGCGGGAAAGGGATTCGGCCCGGAACGCGCCTTCCGTGCCCGACACTGCGAAAAGACTTCACAATGTGACGTAGATCATTCTTTACGATCTCGACAACTGCGACGACCGGACCCATCGACCATCCGGGCCGCGCCCCACCCCGGGTTGCAACACATCGACGGCAATCGCATCGAGGTATGGGCATGTAGCGGTGGATCGGCTTATCGTGAGGGTCGAGAAAAGGTCCCGCGCGTCCCCGCGGGCACCTCGCCCCCACCGCAAGAGGAGGCGGCCATGCCTGCCGCGCCCCACCCCACCACCCTCCGCCGGATCGTCACCGCCCTCACCCTCGCCGCCTGCGCGGTCCTGCTCGCCCCGCTCACCCTCACCACCCCGGCCGCGCGGGCCGCACCCGTCACCGTGGCCAACGGCACCCAGTTCACCGACACCAGCGGCGCCGGCGTACACGCCCACGGCGGCGGCATGATCAAGGTGGGCGACTACTACTACTGGTTCGGCGAGAACCGCAACGCCAACAACACCTTCCGGTACGTGTCGGTCTACCGCTCCACCGACCTGCGCACCTGGGAGTTCCGCAACAACGTGCTCACCCAGTCCTCCGCCGGTGAGCTGGCGACGGCCAACATCGAACGCCCCAAGGTGATCTACAACGCCGGCACCGGCCAGTACGTGCTCTGGATGCACTGGGAGAACGGCGTCGACTACAACCAGGCCCGGGTCGCGGTGGCCACCTCCAGCACGGTCGACGGCAACTACCGCTACCTGGGCAGCTTCCGGCCGCTCGGCCACGACTCCCGGGACCAGACGGTGTTCCGCGACGACGACGGCACCGCGTACCTGATCTCCGCCACCCGCAACAACGCGGACCTGAACATCTACCGCCTCACCGCCGACTACACCGGGGTCGCGTCGCTGGTGCGGACGCTGTGGCCGGACAACTACCGGGAAGCCCCGGCGATGTTCAAACGCAACGGGGTCTACTTCCTGGTCACCTCGGGCGCCACCGGCTGGTCGCCCAACCAGGCCCGGTACGCCACCGCCAGCAGCATCGGCGGCACCTGGACCAACCCGACGAACTTCGCCGACGGCACCACCTACGACTCCCAGTCGGCGTACGTGCTGCCGGTGCAGGGCAGCGCCGCCACCTCGTACCTCTATCTCGGCGACCGGTGGGCCGGCGCGACGGGCGGCCCGGTCAACCAGTCCCGCTACGTCTGGTTGCCGCTGAACTTCCCCACCGCCACCTCGTTGACCATGAGCTGGTATCCGCAGCTGACCATCGACACCGCCACCGGCGTGGTCTCCGGGGTCAACGGCGGCTACACCTTCGACACGCTGCGCGCCCGGCACAGCGGCAAGTGCCTGGACGTGCTCGACCGGTCCACCGCCGACGCCGCCGCCGTGGCCCAGTACGCCTGCAACAACGGCACCAACCAGCAGTGGCAGCTGCGCGACGCGGGCTCGGGGTACGTGCAGATCGTCGCCCGGCACAGCGACAAGTGCCTCACCGTGGCCGGCGGCTCCACCGCCGACAACGCACCGGTGCAGCAGTTCGGCTGCCAGTCGGGGCGCACCGACCAGCAGTGGCAGCTGCGCGACGCGGGCTCCGGCTACACCCAGCTCGTCGCCCGGCACAGCGGCAGGTGCCTGGACGTCACCGGCTACTCCACCGCCGACGGCGCGCGGGTGATCCAGTACGCCTGCGGCAGCGCCGCCAACCAGCAGTGGCAGCGGGTCGGCACCTCCTGACCGGCCCCGTCCGCCGTCCCGCCTCCCGCAGGCCGGGACGGCGGACGGCCACCACCGCGCGTCCCACCAGCCCCGGAACGCGGTGTGACGATGACCTCACCCCACGTGCCGCCCCGGCGACGTCTACTGGACCGGACAGCAGTCGTCCTGGCGGGGGTACGGGGTGCGGGACAACACGCAGGAACAGCTCCACCGGCTCAGGTCACTGCGGATGGCCGCCGGACTGACCATCGACGAACTCGCCGCCCGCTCCGGGGTGAGCGCCCGGACCATCGGCGGGATCGAACGGCACCGGATCCGCCGCCCGCACCACGGCACCCTGCAGGCGCTCGGCGCGGCCCTGGGCCTGGACGGGGTGGATGCCGGCCAACTGCGCCCGGCCGCCGGACAGGTCGCCGGGCTCACCGGTCTGCCCGGGGTGACCGCCCACTTCACCGGCCGCCACGACGACCTCTCCTGGCTGGCCACCCGGCTGGAACACCGCCACGCGGTGCAGCTGATCGGCCTGCCCGGGGCGGGCAAGACGGCGTTGGCGGTGCAGGCCGCCACCGACCTCGCCGGGCGGTTCCCCGACGGGGTGCGGTTCCTCGGACCGGTCGCGGACGCCACCGCCGCGACGATCGCCCGCCGGTTGCTGCCACCGTCCGCCCTGTCCACGCACGGGCCCGACCCGGTGGTCATCGGGGCGTACCGGGAGCTGCTGCGCAGCCGGCGGATCCTGGTCGTACTGGACGACGTGCGCGACGACCGCCAGGTCGGGCCGTTGCTGCCGCCCGACGCCCTCGGCGTCACCCTGATCACCGGCCGGCACCCGCTGGCGGACCTCCCGGCGACCGACCGGTGGCTGGTGCCGCCCCTGCCGGCGGCCGACGCCCGGGCCGCCCTCGACACGATGGTGGACGGCACCGCGCCCGCACCCGCGGTCGCAGCGCTCGCCGCCGGCTGCGGCGGACTGCCCCTTGCCCTGCGGGTGACCGCGAACCGGCTGCTGACCCGGCCGCAGTGGAGCGCGCAGTGGCTGATCGACCGGTTGGCCAGGCCGGAGCGGGTCCTGGACGCGCTGGTCGCCGGTGACCTGTCGGTGCGCGACGCGTTCGAGCGCACGTACGCGGGGCTGCCGGCCCGGGCCCGCCGGGCCGTCCGGCTGCTGACCCGGCCGGCCGGTCCGGTCCCCGCCGAGGCGGGCTTCCTCGACCTGGCCGAACGGGGCTGGGTCACGGCCGGCCGGGAGCACCGCTACGAGCCCCACCCGCTGGTACGCGCCTTCGCCCGCGTCGCCACCGGCACCTGACCCTCACCCCGGGTCCACGCCGTCGCGGGAGAGCTCGGCCAGCAGCGTCGCGGCCCGGGCGGCCAGGTCCGGATCATCACAATCCTCGGCCAGTTCGATCGCCCGCCGCAGGTACGCCGGGGCGTCCCGGGTCTCCCCCGTGCGGCGCAGCGCCTCGGCCAGTTCCACCGACACCAGGGCCTCGAACGCCGGCATCGCGCTGGCCCGCAACCGCGCGACCGCCTCCCGCAGGGCGGTGACACGGTCCGGCCACCGGCCGAGGACGGCGAGATCGTCGGCGATCCGCCGGCAGTTCAACGCGTCGGTGGCGGCCCGGGCGAAAGCCGCGATGGGATAGCGCGGATCGCGGAGCAGGCATCTCGTCCGCTGGTGCACCCGCAGCGCCTCGACGGGTCTACCGAGGGCCAGCAGCGATGAGCCGAGCGAGGCCATCGCCTGCGGCAGGCCCTCCGGATCGGCGGCACGTCGCAGCAGCACCCAGGCCCGTTGCCGCTGCCGCAGCGCCGCCGCGTGCTCGCCCAACCCGGTGTGGCCGCTGGCGGCGTAGAGCAGCGCCCAGCCCTGCTGGGCCGGGTCGCCCGCACGGACCGCCCGGTCCAGCGCCCGGGTGGCGGTGGCCACGCTGGCGGCGTACTCACGCTGGCAGATCGCCTGCGCCCAGGACAGGTAGTTGAGGTGGACCGCCTCGGTGCGGGGGTCGTCCAGCCGGGCGGCGGACTCGGCGGACAACCGGAAGACCTCCGGCCACAGGTCGAGGTGCACCCGGCTGTCGGAGAACCAGTGCAGCGCGTCGACGGTGTCGAGCACCTGCTCGTGCAGCCCCTCGGCGGCGGCCGACCGCAACGCCGCGAACCAGTTGCCCCGTTCGGCGTCGAGCCACGCCGTCGCCGCATCGCGATCCCCGAACTCCGCCAGCGACGGCGGTCCGTCCGGCTCGAAGTGCCGCCCCGCCGCCGTGGTCCGCGCCAGCCACCAACGCAGCGAGGACGCCCGCAACGGGCCGGCCGAGTCCGGCTCCTCGGCCGTCAGCCGGTCGACGGCGAAGTCACGTACCAGGTCGTGCAGCCCGTAGCGGTCCGCCGGCACGGCAGCCACCAGGCCGCTCTCCACCAGGGCTTCCAGCCGTTTCTCGGCGTCGGCGTCGGAGCCGTCGGTGACCACGGCGACCGGGTCCGGGCCGAAGTCCGGACCCGGCATCAGCGACAACCGCCGGAAGGTCCGCCGCAGGTCGTCCCCGAGCCGCCGGTACGACAGGCTCAGCGCGGTGTGGATGCCGGCGGTGTCGGCGTCGATGACCCGCAGGCGGGCCTGCTCGCCGGTGAACCGACGGTTCAGCTCCGCGACGGACAGCCCCGGCTCGGCCGACAGGCGTTGCCCGGTGAGGCGCAACGCCAGGGGCATGTGACCGCAGTGCCGGGCCAGCTCGGTGAGTTCGGTCGGATCGACGGCGACCGGCCGGGCGATGGCCCGCAGCATCGCGGTGGAGTCCTCGGCCGGCAGCGGCTCCAGCGACAGCCACTGTGCGGTGTCGAGACCGCTGAGTCGCCGCCGGCTGGTGAACAGCACGAGACTGCGTCCGGCCCCGGGCAGCAACGGCCGGACCTGCGCCTCGTCGGCGGCGTTGTCCCACGCCACCAGGGCCCGGCGCTCACACAGCACCGACCGGTACGCCGTCGCCCGCTCGTCGCGGCCGGCGGGGATCCGCTGTTCCGGCACGCCGAGCGCCCGCAGCAACCGGTGCAGCGCCTCGCCCGGGGTGGTCGGGACGTCGTCCATGCCGCGCAGGTCGACGAGGAACCGGCCGTCGGGGAAGTCCGTGGCCAGGTCGGCCGAGGCCCGCAGGACGAGGCTGGTCTTGCCCACCCCGGCCGGTCCGGTGACGACGAGCACGGTGGCCTGCTGCCGGTCACCTGACGGGCGACGGGCGATGCCGCCCAGGGTCCGCAACTCCGCTGCCCGGCCGCTGAAGTAGCGAGGCGGATCGGGCAGTTCCGCGCCGGCCGGCCGCACGGAGGTGGCCTCGACCAGGCGACGACGCTCGTCGTGCGGCACGGCGAGAACGTCGAACAGGACGGTCAGGGTGCGCCGTTGCGGGCGACGGACCCGGTCGCGTTCGATGTCGCTGATCGCCCGGGCGCTGACTTCGCAGCGCTCGGCGAGCGCCTCGATCGACAGGCCCGCCGCCACGCGGCACCCACGCAGGACGGCACCCAGCGTCGGCGGTTCGGGTACGCTCGGTATCGGCTTCACCGAGCACACCCTCACAGATCACCGCCCGAGATTCCAGGCATCGACGAGTGACGTAGCGCATGGTCGGATCACCCACCGTTCACCCGTCAGGTCTGGTAGCCGCCGTAGTTGCACGCCCGGGCGTACGCGTCTGCGCTGCCGTGGGTGTCGACGCAGCCGTGGCGGGTGTCGACGTCGTTGGGCCGCAACGACACCTGGTTCCAGTTCGGACCGTAGCCTTCGATCTGCTGCTGCGGGAACCCCGGGTGACACGCGGAACGACAGGCAGGAAAGACGACGACGCAGACCGGGCCGGGCAGCGCGACACGACCGAACGGTCGGGCCGCCCCGCGCAGGACACGAGGCGGCCGACCGGCCGGTTACGACGTGGCGGTCAGCTGCGCAGGCTCCACTGCTGGTTCTGTTGCCCGTTGCAGGCCCAGAGAACGAGTTTGGTGCCGTTGGCCGTGGCCGCGTTGGTGGCGTCCAGGCAGCGACCCGACTGCACGCCGGTGATGGTGCCGTCGGCATTGACGTTCCACTGCTGGTTGGCCCCGTCGTGACAGTCCCAGATGATCACCTGGGTGCCGTTGCCGGTGCCCTGCCCGGAGGCGTCGAGACACTTGCCGCCCGACACCTGGAGTTGCCGGCCCGCCGTCCGGGTGAAGCGCTGCGCGCTGCCGCCCGTACAGTCCCACAGCTGGACCTGCGTGCCGTTGGTGGTGCTGCCGTTCGGCACGTCGACGCAGCGACCGGACTGGGTGCCCACGAGTTGGACGCTCTGCGTGGGGGTGCCGCCACCGGCCGGCGCGTATCCCGCCGCGGCGATGTTCGCCTGCACCGCGTCCTCGGTGGCCGGCGACGGGTAACCCGAGGTCAGCACGCCCTCGAAGAAGGTGCCCCGGCCGGAGACGCTGTTGTCGCCGCCGATGCCGAGCAGAATCGCACCCTCCTTCTTCATCGGGTGGTATCCGTTGGGACGCCGCCCGTCGAAATAGGTCGTCAGGCCCCCCGACTGGGCGTTGCCACCGCGGATCGCCCAGTGGTTCGGCTCACCTTTGACCATGGCCGTCACGAAACGGTGGTTGATGGACGCGATGTTGTTGTACCCCGCGTTCACCCCGGAGAACAGCCCCCACTCCAGATCGGCCATGACCCACGGGCCGGCGCCGGCACCGTATCCCCACTGCTTGTTGGCACCGAAGTAGACCGTCTCCATGATGGCCGGCGCGTCGGCCTGACCGTCGGTCTGCGCATTGCCGTAGTCGAAACAGCACCACTGGTTGTAGTGCGTGCCGTCGACGACGGCGTAGATGCCCTCGGGCTGGTCGCCGGTGGCGACACCGTTGGTGTTGTTGTTGCGGTAGCCGGTGCCGGGCGAGACGTAGACGCCGTACGCCTTCCGGCCGCCGATCGTGACCGGTGCGGCCTTCGCGTCGGCCAGGTTGTCCCAGCCGCCCGGCGCCGGGCCGGGCCAGTAACCGCCGGGCGCCTGGGTGAGGCGGTTGTTGCGGCCCGACTGGTCGTAGATGATCGTGATCACGCAGCTCGTGTTCGCGCAGAAGGAGTCCTGGGTCGCGGCGTCGACGACACCACCCACGCTCAGCACCCCGACGTCCCGGGTGGTGTTGTCCGACGTCCGGCGCACCTGGTACAACGGCCCGTTATACGCACCGTACAGGGCGCGGGTGGTGCTGTGCGCGGCCACGCACGGCGTACCGCCCGCGGCGTAGATGTCACACGGGCCGGTGGTCGCGGCCCGCGCGCCCGGCGCGTCCGCCAGCACGGAGCCGCCGCTGACGACGGCCAGGGTCGCCATCGTCGCCACGGCGATCGTCATACGACTGGGCCTTCTCAACACATTCATCGAAACCTCTCCGGAACGGTACGGGTGCGGTGCTGGCTGCCTCTGGCGCGGCTGTGCCTCATGTCCGAACGACGGGGTTGCGGGACCGATCCGTCAGCCGCGCCCACTCCTGACATAAGACGTCAGATCTTTAACATTAACCCCTGTCGATATATTGCGCCACCCTGCGATCCCTGTCCGCCCCGCCCTGCGCACCACGCAACGCCGGACATCGGCGGATTGCCCCCGGAGGACGGCGGCGGAACTGTTCCTGCCCCGATGGGGAATTGCGGGGCGGTTATGCTCCACGGCAAACACGGCGCATTCCCGCGCCGGTGGCGGAATTCGGCTTGAGGGCGGGCATGAACATCGGGGAGATCGCCCGGCGGGCCGGAGTGTCCCGCAGCACCGTGTCCTATGTGTTGAGCGGGAAGCGGGCCGTGTCGGCGACGACCCGACAACGGATCCAGGCGGTCATCGACGAGCTGGGCTACCGGCCGAACGCCAGCGCCCGCGCGTTGAAGGAGGGGCGCACCCGCACCCTCGGGCTGGTGATCCCCCCGGCCAACCAGCGTCTGACCGACATGCAGCTGGGCTTCGTCGCCAGCGTCGTCGAGGCGGCGGCCCGACACGACCTGGACGTGCTGCTGTCCCCGTCCGGCGGCGACCACGACCGGTCGTTCGAGCGGATCGTCACCGGGCGGCGGGTGGACGGGGTGGTACTGATGGAGATCCGGCTGACCGACGACCGGGTGACCCGGCTGGCGACGGCCGGTGTGCCGTTCGTGACGATCGGTCGGACGGCCGAGCCGCACGGGATGAGCTGGATCGACGTCGACTACGCGGCCCTGATCTCCCGTTGCGTGCACCACCTGGCCGACCTGGGGCACCGGCAGGTGGCTCTGGTGAACCGCTCCGCCGAGCTGGTCGCGGCGGGTTACGGCCCGAGCCACCGTGCCCTGGCCGGCTTCCGGGCGGCCGCCGCCGAGCGGGGCCTGACCGGCATCGACGTCTGCTGCGGCGACGACACCGCCTCGGGCGAGGCGGGCATGACGCAGCTGCTGGCGACGCATCCGCAGGTCACGGCGGTGGCCACCATCAACGAGGCGGCACTGCCCGGCATGCAGCGCGCGTTGCACGCCGCCGGCCTGTCGGTGCCGGGTGACTTCTCCGTCACCGGCGTGGCCGCCCAGCACTGGGCGGAGGATTTCCGCCCCCCGTTGACCGCCGCCGACGTGCCGACCCGGGACATGGGCGCCGAGGCGGTGTCGCTGCTGCTGGAGCTGATCGCCGCACCCGGCGGCACCCCCCGCCACCGGCTCTACGCGCCGCCCATCTCGTTGCGCGAGAGCACCGGCCCGGCCCGGCCCCGCTGACCCGGCCCGGCCCGGACCCGCTGACCCGCCCCGGCCCGGGGCGGCGACGTGCCACCACCGGGTGGGCGGCGGCACGACGTTCACCGGGTCGGCCCCGCCGGTGACCCGGTGCGCCCCTGCTGGGCGGCGGCGAGGATGAGGTAGCTGCTGGCCGTCCAGGTGTACGCCCGGTCGCGCAGCCCCGCGCCGGTCTCGGCGTCGAAGTTCTCCGCGAAGCCGGACTTCTCGCACAGCACCAGGAATCGCCGGCCGATCTCGTCGGCGAGCACGGTGTGCCCGGCCCGGCGCAGGCCGTCCTCCACCAGCACCGTGGAGGGGGCCCAGATCGGGCCACGCCAGTAGCCGTCGGCGAGGTAGTGGGCCGAGTCCGTCGGTTCGGTGGCCAGCCCATGGGTGGTCAGGTGGGCCTCGACCCGCCGGGCCAGCACCCGGGTGACCGGCTCGGGGAGGTCGTCGCCGAGGGTGACGGGCAACAGGTCGAGCAGGCTGCGGCTGGCCCGCCGCCGACCGGTGTGCGGGCTGCGGGCGGTGAAACGCTCGCCGTCCCACAGGTCCCGCAGCAGGGCGGCGCGCACCCGGTCGGCCTCGGCGGACCACCGGTCGGCGGGCTCACCCAGCTCGGTGGCGAGGTCGGCCAGGCAGCGCAGTTGGCTGACCAGGAAGGCGGCGAGGTCGGCGGTCTCCAGCACCCGGTCGTGGTCGAAGGTGGTGGCGTTGTCCCAGCCGCTGTCGTTACCGTGCTGGTAGTGCGGCAGGTCGTGGCCGGGGGCGCGGCGGGCGTCCAGCCAGAACCGGGTCCACCGACCCAACCGGTCGTACGTCCGGGCCAGTTCCACCCGGTCCGGCGGCGTGGGCAGCCGGCGGCGCAGCTGCCGCAGGGCCCACCCGTGCACGGGTGGCTTGACGTAGTTGTGCAGCACCTCCGAGTGGGTGACCGAGTCCGGCAGGGCACCGGCGGCGTCCTGGTGGTCGAAGGGCAGCTGGAACTGGTGCCAGGCAAGCTCCGGCTCGCCGGACGCCAGGGCGATCGCGTTGAAGCAGTGGTCCCAGCTCCACACCTTGTCCATCCAGTGCTTGGACATCAGCACGGCCGGCCGGGTGACGAAACCCGCCGGCTCGACGGTGGCCGACCACAGCACGTACGCGGCCAGCTCGGCGGCGGGGGTGTCGACACCGCGCCAGGGCGCGACCGCGTCGACGAACGCGGTGAACTCGACGCCGCGGTCGCGGCACAGCTGGTCGAACGTGCCGGACCGGGCATAGGGGCGGCGGGCCGTGCGGTACTCCTCGATCGCGATCTCCCAGGGCTGGTCGGCGGGCAGGTGCAGCCAGCGGTCGGCGGTGCCGAGCGCCTCCGCTCCCCCGAGCCCGCCCGGTGGGCCGGACAACACGGTGACCCGGTAGCGGCGGCCCGTCTCGTACGAGGTGAACACGGCCGACCCGTCGACCGGGTCGCGGTAGAGGTAGGTGCCGCTGAACGGGGTGAGGGTCCCGGCTGCGGCGGCGATCCGCAGTCCGAGCCCTCGGCCCCGCAGCCGTAGGGTGTCCGGCCCCTCGTAGCCGGCCTCGACCAGGCCCGTGCCGCTGCGCCAGGTGAGCAGTGTGGGCGTGGCCACGACCGTGCTGGCGGCGGTCGGGGCGAGTCGGAGCACCGGGTGCAGCCCGGTCTGGTGGGAGACCAGGTGCAGATCGTCGGCGTACGTCTTCTCGGCCACCACCGGGGAGATGTTGAGCCAGGAACCTCGGTAGCTGAACGGGATGTCCTGGAGGGAGAACTCCGGACCGGACGGTGCGACGGTCATGGCAGGTGACGCCCTCTCTGTCGTACGGTGGTCGGTCCTTGCGCATCCGACGTCCCGGCCGGGCCCGGGCGACGCGAACCGGCCCCTCGGCGATCGCCACGAGGTTGGCAGCGGTCGGTCACCGCCGACGGCTGGTTGCCGTCGCCTGCTGCCTCGATTCGCGGGCGACGTCCGGTGGCGAGGGGGACGAGCGCCGCGCGGGTGGGGGCGCGACCCGACCGTCAGGCGAATCGGTTCGGCTCCTCCTTCGGACGAACATAGGTCTGGCGAGGCGACACGGTCAAGAGGGGGCACCACAGCCGTGATCGACATCGGAAACGTCGACTTCACCGCCCTGTCATCTTATTGACATCCTTCACTGGCTCACCCTACGATCCCTGCGAATCGATTCGCATGCGAAGCCCTCCGGAGAGCGTCCCCGCGCCCCACCAAGGAGCCGCCCTGTGAAAACCCCGCTGCGCAGCCGGCCCGGACGAATCCGCGTGATCGTCACCCGACTCACCGTCTGCCTGCTCGCCGTCGCCGCCACCGCCGTCGCCGCCACCCCGGCCCAGGCCGCCGACGAGTCGATCAGCGTCAACTTCTCCGCCACCGACGGCACGCCGACCTACCGCGCCTCCGGCTGGATCTACGGTATGACCGAGAACGCCAGCGGCCCGGCCGACCACTTCTACCGCGACGTCAAGTTCCAGTACATGCGGGCCGGCGGCGCGCAGCTGCCCGGCAGCGGTTGGGTCGGCGGCAACTACGACCGCCGGTGGAACTCCACCCTCGCCCAGGCCCGCCGGACCGCCGCCCTGGGCGGTCAGTTCATCATCCTGCCGCACGACCTGTGGGGCGCCGACGGCGCGGGGATCTCCCGCTTCCCCGGCGACAACGGCAACTGGACCGACTACGACAACTTCCTGACCCGGCTCATCGGCGACGTCCGGGCGGCCGGGCTGACCGTGCAGTGGGACATCTGGAACGAACCCAATATCACCATCTTCTGGAACCGCCCGATCTCCCAGTACCTCGAACTGTGGCGACGCACCTACCAGCGGCTGCGGGCGGAGTTCCCCACCCAGCTCATCGTCGGGCCGAGCTGCGCCTGCGTGCCGTCGACCAACCACGCCTTCTGGAACCAGTACCTCGACTTCGTCCGCTCCACCAACACGGTGCCGGACATCGTCAGCTGGCACTCGCTGCCCGGCGACCCGGTCGCCAACGTCGCCGCCGCCAACGCCACCCTCGACGCGCGTGGCATCGCCCACCCCCGGCCCTACCAGATCAACGAGTACGGCGCGTCCAACGAGCAGAACCCGGCGGACGGCGCCTGGTACGTCGCCCGGCTGGAGCGGGCCCGCGCGGACGGCCTGCGGGCGAACTGGGCCAGCGCCGGCAACCTGCACAACGACCTGGGCAACCTGCTGATCCGCAACTCGGCCGGCCAGCACCAGCCCAAGGGCGAGTGGTGGGTCTACCGCTACTACGCCGCGCAGACCGGGCAGATCGCCGCGGTGACCCCCAGCCAGTCCTACGACGCCTTCGCCACCCGGGCGACCGGGGTGGCGAGGGTCCTGGTCGGCGGCGGCCGGACCACCGGCAACCTGACCGTCAACCTGCAACGGCTGGACGCCACCAGCGGCATCGTGCAGAACAACCAGGTGCGGGTGCTCACCCAGCGCATCCCGTACAACAACGGTGGCGCGGTGCAGGGGCCGGTCACGGTGTCGAACACCGTGCTCACGCTGACCAACAACGCCGTCTCGGTGACCCTGCCGTACGGCAACCAGAACGACACGTACACCGTCACCGTGCTGCCGCCCGCCGAGACCGGCTTCACCTCGGTCGCGGTGGCCCAGCACTCCCAGCAGTGCCTGGACAACACCGGCCTGGGCACCGCCGACGGCAACCCCCAGCAGCAGTTCCCCTGCGAGGGCGGCGACCAGCAGCTGTGGAACTTCCGCCCGGTCGCCGGGGTGGCCGACACGTACACCGTGGTCAACCAGCAGAGCGGCAAGTGCCTGGACGTCAGCGGGGCGTCCACCGCCGACGGCGCAGCCGTCCAGCAGTGGACGTGCCAGAACGGCACCAGCCAGCAGTTCACCCTGCGCCGGGTGACCTACGGGGGCAACGACTCCCACGACTACCAGCTCGTCGCCCGGCACAGCAACAAGTGCGTCGACGTCAACGGGGTCTCCACCGCCGCCCAGGCGCGGATCCTGCAGTGGACCTGCAAGCCGGTGGGCCAGAGCAGCCCGCTCAACCAGACCTGGCGGCTCTGGGGCCGGTAGAGCGACGGTCGGAGACCGGTCGACCGGCACCCGGTCGCGCGGACGTCGACCCCACCCCACCACAGACGACCCTACGAATTGATTTCTATCGTTCTTTTGGTGATCCTGAGGGGGTCCCGAACCGATTCGCCACCACCACCCGAGGGCGGGTCCGCCAGGGCCGCGCCGCCGACGAACCAAGGAGCCGCCTCGTGCGTACCCCGTCCCCGAGCGGATCAGGACCGGTCCGCGATCCCCTCCCCCACCGCCGCCGGCACCGGCTGACCATGCTGGTCGGTGCGCTGGCCGGCGTCCTCGTCGTCGCCGGGGCCGTGCCCGGCGTCACCTCGCCGGTCGCCGAGGCCGCCGCCGCGCCCGCGCTGGCCGCCATCGAGCCGGGGCAGAGTACCCGGATCGTCGGCACCGCCTCCGGGCGCTGCCTCGAGGTCCCCAACGCCAGCACCACCAACGGCACCCAGACCCAGCTGTGGGACTGCCAGGGTGGCGCCGGACAGACCTGGACCTGGACGACCAACCGCCAGCTCACCGTGTACGGCAACAAGTGCCTGGACGCCTCCGGCCGGGGCACCACCGCCGGCACGGCGGCGATCATCTGGGACTGCAACGGTCAGACCAACCAGCAGTGGAACGTCAACGCCAACGGCACCATCGTCGGCGTGCAGTCCGGCCTGTGCCTGGACGCGAACGGCAACGGCACCGCCAACGGCACCAAGATCCTGCTGTGGACCTGCAACGGTCAGGCCAACCAGCAGTGGACCTCGCCGAACACCCCGCCCACCACCCCGCCGACCACGCCGCCGCCGACCACTCCCCCGCCCGCAGGCGCCCAGCCGTGTGACATCTACGCCGCCGGTGGCACCCCGTGCGTGGCCGCGCACAGCACCACCCGGGCGCTCTACGCCGCGTACACCGGCAACCTTTACCAGGTACGCCGCTCCTCGGACAACACCACCCGCAACATCGGGCTGACCGGCACCGGCGGCACCGCCAACGCCGCGACCCAGGACGCGTTCTGCACCGGCACCACCTGCGTGGTGACCGTCGTGTTCGACCAGTCCGGTCGCGGCAACGACCTGTGGTACCAGGGCTCCAGCGTGGTTCCCGGGTCGCCGCAGAGCCGGCCGGCGGTCGCGACCTCGGAGTCGCTGACGGTGGGCGGCGCCAAGGCGTACTCGCTCTACATCAACCCGGGCAACAGCTACTGGCGTGACGGTCACCTGACGGGCATCCCGACCGGCGCGGCCCCCGAGGGCATGTACATGGTCACCAGCGGCACCCACGTCAACAACGGCTGCTGCTTCGACTACGGCAACAGCGAAACCACCCGCAAGGCCGACGCCGCCGGGGCGATGGACGCGATCAACTTCAGCACCCAGTGCTGGTTCGGCGGCTGCTCCGGCTCCGGCCCGTGGGTGCAGGCCGACCTGGAGTGGGGACTGTTCCCCGGCGGCAGCAGCTCGTGGAACCCCAACCAGCGGGCGTTCCCGCACAAGTTCGTCACCGCCACCCTGAAGAACAACGGCACCTCCCGCTTCGCCATCAAGGGCAGCAACGCCCAGTCCGGCAGCCTCTACACCCTCTACGACGGGTCGCTGCCGCCCGGCTACAGCCCGATGAAGAAGCAGGGCGCGATCATCCTGGGCAGCGGCGGCGACTGCTGCAAGCCCGACGGCGGCGCGAACCTCAGCGCCGGCACGTTCTACGAGGGCGCGATGGTCGCCGGCTACCCGTCGGACGCCACCGAGAACGCGGTACAGGCCAACATCACCGCCGCCGGCTACCGCTGACCCCGGTGCCGACCACCTGACCGGATCGTCGCGCCGGTCACCGCCATCGGGCGGTGGCCGGCGCGACAGCCGGCTGTCGGCTGGCGGTGAGCGCGCGGCCGTCGAAGGGGTGCCCCACACCCCGGCGCGCCACACCCGCTATCCGGCCGATCCGCCGAGGCGGTGGTCCAGCGCGGTGTGGCGGCGACCCGCGCCGACGGTACGCACGGCGGCGGCCAGCGCACGACGGGAACCGACCAGGACGACGAGTTGCCGGGCCCGGGTGACGGCGGTGTAGAGCAGGTTGCGTTGCAGCATCATCCAGGCGCTGGTGGTCAGGGGCACCACCACGGCGGGATACTCCGAGCCCTGCGAGCGGTGGATGGTCATCGCGTACGCGTGGGCCAACTCGTCGAGCTCGTCGAACTCGTAGTCGAGGTTCTCGTCCTCGTCGGTGCGTACGGTGAGGGTCTGCTCCTCGGGGGTGATCGCGGTGACGATGCCGAGGGTGCCGTTGAAGACGCCCGACTGGCCCTTGTCGTAGTTGTTGCGGATCTGGGTGACCTTGTCGCCGACACGGAAGACCCGCCCGCCCATCCGCCGCTCCGGTTGCCCCTCGCGGTGCGGGGTGAGCCGCTGTTGCAGCAGGGTGTTGAGGGCGGCGGCACCGGCCGGCCCCCGGTGCATGGGGGCGAGGACCTGCACGTCGCGGCGCGGGTCGAGACCGAACCGGGTGGGGATCCGGGTGCAGGCGACGTCGACGGTCAACGCGGCGGTGGCCTCGGTGTCGTCGCAGGCGAACAGGAAGAAGTCCGGCAGCCCGTCGAGCAGGGGTGGCCGACCGGCGTTGATCCGGTGCGCGTTGGTGATCACACCCGACTGGGCGGCCTGGCGGAACACCCGGGTCAGCCGCACCCGGGGGACGGCCGACGCGGTGAGCAGGTCCCGCAGCACCTCCCCGGCACCGACGCTGGGCAACTGGTCGACGTCGCCGACCAGGAGCAGGTGCGCCCCCGGTGGCACCGCCTTGACGAGCTTGTTGGCCAGGATCAGGTCGAGCATGGACGCCTCGTCGACGACGAGCAGGTCGACGTCGAGGGGATTGTCCCGGTCGTGGACGGCCTCCCCGCCGGGACGCAGCTGCAGCAGCCGGTGCACGGTGGCGGCGGGGTGCCCGGTCAGCTCCGACAACCGCTTCGCGGCCCGCCCGGTCGGCGCGACCAGGGTGATCCGGGCCTTCTTCGCGGCGGCAAGCGCGACGATGGACCGCACGGTGAAGCTCTTGCCGCAGCCCGGCCCGCCGGTGAGCACCGCGACCTTCGAGGTGAGCGCCAGCCGGACCGCGTGCTCCTGTTCGGGGGCGAGATCGTTGCCGGTGACCGCCCGCAGCCAGGCCAGCGCCCGGGGCCAGTCGACGTCGGTGAAGTGGGGCAGCCGGTCGGCCCGGTCGTGCAGCAGCCGCAGCAACGAGGTGGCCAGCGACTGCTCGGCGCGGTGGAACGGCACCAGGTAGACCGCCGGCACCGGCTCGCCGTCGTCGCCGGGCAACAGCTCCCGGACCACACCCTCCTCGGCGATCAGGTCGTCCAGGCAGCGGGTGACGAGGTCGCCGGGGACGTCGAGGATCGTCGTGGCGTCGGCGACGAGCGCCGGGGCGGGCAGGTAGCAGTGGCCCGAGTCGGTGGCCTCGGACAGGGTGAACCGCAGGCCCGCCATCACCCGCTGCGGGCTGTCGTGCGGGATGCCGACCGCCTGGGCGATGGTGTCGGCGGTCTTGAAGCCGATGCCCCACACGTCGGCCGCCAGCCGGTACGGCTCCTTCGTCACCACCTCGATCGACGCGTCGCCGTACTGCTTGAAGATGCGTACCGCCAGCGACGTGGACACCCCGACGCCCTGGAGGAAGACCATCACCTCCTTGATGGCCTTCTGCTCCTCCCACGCGGCGGTGATCTTCGCGGTGCGTTTCGGCCCCAGGCCGGCGACCTCGACCAGCCGGGCCGGTTCCTCCTCGATGATCCGCAGGGTGTCCAGGCCGAAGTGCGCCACGATCCGCTCGGCGAACACCGGCCCGATCCCCTTGACCAGGCCGGAACCCAGGTAACGCTGGATGCCCTGGACGGTCGCCGGCAGCACGGTGGTGTAGGAGTCGACCTCGAACTGCCGGCCGTACTTCGGGTGCGACGACCAACGTCCCGACAGCCGCAGGCTCTCCCCGGGCTGCGCACCCAGCAACGCGCCGACCACGGTCAGCAGGTCGGAGCCCCGGTCGGTGGCGACCCGGGCGACGGTGTAGCCGGTCTCCTCGTTGACGTAGGTAAGCCGTTCGAGGACCGCGTCCAGGGTGGCGAGCGGTGCGCGGGCGGGGGCGGTCACCCCCTCATCGTGCCGGGTGCCCGACGAGCCCCACCCACCGCCCGGACGAACACCGGCGTCCTCCCCCGCCGGGTGGGCGGGGAAGGACGCCGGGTGGGCGGGGAAGGACGCCGGGTGTCGCGGTGCGCCTGGTCAGCCGATGGTGAGGTTGCCACCGGAGGCGGTCAGGGTGCCCTCCCGGGTCGACGCGCCGGTCCAGTCCGAGGAGAAGAGCAACCGGTCACCGTCCCAGACGGTGATGCCGATCCCGTCGCGGCGGCCCGGCTCGCCCCGGTCGGTGGCGGTCACCCGCATGGTCAGCCCGGTCGCCACCGCCACCGGGTCCTGCGCGGTGGAGATGTCGTACAGGGTGACCTGGTAGCGCAGGTCGGCGACCGGTTCCCCGGCCACCGTGACACCGAACGACTCCAGCGCGGTGCTCTGGAACTTGTACCGCTTGCCGCCCGACTTGTAGCCGACCTTCGCGCTGCCGACCAACTTCTTGCCGTTGTTGATCCGGCCGTCCAGGGTCACCTCGATGCGCCGGTCGTCGTCGAGCGGGTAACCACCGGCGGTGGCCCCGCCCTTCAGGTAGCCCGAACCGGCGACCGACCGGCCGTACCCGCCGGCCACCGTGACGGTGGCCGTCGCGCTGCCGGTGTACGCCCCCGACACCGTGGCGGTGACCGGGTGCGCGCCGTGCGGCAGCACGGCGCGGCAACTGGCCGAGCCGTCGTCCGCCGCCGCGCCGAACGGCGTCGCGACCGCCGTGCAGAGGGTCTCGTCGCCCTCGGTGAAGGTCACCGTGGCGTTGCGGACGTCACCGCCGCCACCCCGCACGGTGGCCCGCAGCAGCACGCCGGTGGTGTCGGCGTCGTCCACCGGGGCGGCCAGGGCGTCACCGGTGTAGGTGACGGTGGCCGCGCGGACCTGGGTGATGGCGAGGTCGGCGTCGCTCAGGTCGAAGAAGACGTTGCCGACCGCCTCGATCTTCAGCCGGCCCCGGGCGGTGTCCACGTTCGGCAGGGTCACCGTCGCGGCGCCGGTGTTCGGCACGCTCTCCGCCAGCACGTGCGGGAAGGTCGCCCCGCCGTCGGTGGACAGCGAGATCCGCACCTCGCTCACGTTGATCGGGGCGGTGTCCGTGCCGGCCACGTCCCAGGTGACGGGCATGGTGCCGCCGCCCAGGTGGGCCGCCGGCGTGGCCTGCGAGGTGACCAGGAACGGGCCGGCCGCCGGGGCGAGGGTCAACGCCACGTCGGCGCTGCCGATGCCACCGCCACCGGGGTGGTGGTCCCGGCCGGTGAGCCGGAAGTGCAGGGTCCGGTCGTTGGTCACGCCGACCCAGTCGGCGGTGGGCAGGAACTCCGAGTAGCAGTCCACCGTCGCGGCGGGCACGTTGCTCGCCCCGCCGGTGGCCGGTGGGGCCGGCGCGGCCGGGCAGGCCCCGGTGGCGGCGTTGGTGTTGTTCGCGGCGATCTGGGTCAGGTCGGGGAAGTGCCGGGTCGGGTCGGTGCTCACCGCGTTCTCCCCCGGCGAGTGGTACTCCAGGGTGTCGGTCGGGCTGACCGCCGCCGCCACGCCGAACTGGCGGAACAGCGGCCCGTTGGTCTTGGTGTTGTTGACCAGCGCGGTGCCGGTGCTGCCACCCCGGTCGTTCTGCTCCCACAGGTAGCTGACGGTGTCCCCGTCGACGTCGGTGGCGCTACCGGTCAGCGCGAACGGGGTCCGCGCCGGAATGGTGTGCGCCGCCGCCGGCACGGTGACCACGGGGGCCCGGTTGCCGGTCTGCGCGGTCTGGAAACCGTTGTTGCCGGCCGCACCGCCCCGGGCGGTCTCACCGACGAAGCCGGTCATCCCGACGGTGTCGGTGAGACCGAGCGACGACACGTCGACCCCGGCCAGCGGGCCCGCACCGAAGGTGACCTGGAAGCCGGTGTCGTTCGGCGCGCCCAGCCCACCGAAGGCCGTCACGCTGACGGTGGCCCCGGCCGGCCAACCGGTGATCGCCTCGATGGCGGCCTTGATCCCGGCCGCGGTGTAGTTGCCGCCGCGCACCACCGGCACCGACGACTGCCCCGCGTAGCTGATGCTGAACGCGTCACCGTCGGTGTCGAAGCCGGACAGCGAGACGGTCTGCACCTCGTTGAGCGCCGCCCGGGTGCCGGAGACGAACGTGCTGATCTCGGTGTAGCTGCGCTGCGACCAGTACGGGTCGCTGTGCGGCTGGAGGTTGTCCTGCTGGCAGATGCCCGCGTACGCCATGATCGACGAACCGCTGCCCGGCTCGTAGGAGTTGGCGGCGCTACGGTTGCCGCCGGAGCAGTTGTACTGGGTGCCGTTGAAGGTGTGGTTGCCGGCGAACTGGTGGCCGATCTCGTGTGCCACGTAGTCGACGGCGTAGAAGTCACCGACCGGGGTGGGCAGGCCCGTGCAGCCGCGCGCCTTGCCGTCCAGGCCGACCACGCCGAGGCCGGCGACGCCGCCACCGGGCAGGCCCAGGCCGATGTGCCCGACGTCGTAGTTGCCCGCGCCGACGAGCTGGCCCAGCACGATCCGGTTGCGGTTGAGCAGCGAGCTGGTGCACGACGAGATCTGCGTGGGGGTGTAGCAGGCCGCCGTGCCACAGGGCCCGTTCGCCTCGGTGGCCAGGGCTGCGGTGTTCAGGTTGGTCTTGTCGGTGTCGTTGACCAGCACCAACCGGATCGCCGTCTCGTCCTCGTAGATCTGGGTGACCCGGTTGATCAGGGTCACCTTCGCCGCGGTGACGTTCTCCGCGCCGAAGAAGGTGGCGTACGACGGGTCGGTGACCAGGGCCAGCCGGTAGGTGCGCAGGGTGACCGGCGGACCTGCCGGCTCGTCCGCGGTAACCTCCGGCGTCAGCGCCCCGGCCGCCGCCGCGACGTCCTCCCGCTCCACCATGGCCGGGTCGGTGTCGAGCAGGTCGCGGGCGTAGTAGCTGGCGTAGACGCTCTGGTCGCCGTGGTAGTACGGGTCGAGGTACCAGCTGCCGCCGGTCGACCGGACCGAGGCGTGGAAGCCCAGCGGGGTCAGGTCGGCGCGGATGGTCGCCGTCGGGTCGTCCAGGCCCCGGCCGACGTACGTGCTGATCTCGGGATGCCGGGCGGCGAGCCCCGGCTCCATCACCGGCGAGTCGACCAGGGCGAACCGCTGGAAGCCCCCGGTGGGGGTGGGCAACGCGACGGTCAGCGCCGACTGCGACCGTCGGGCCGTACCGGCCCGCTCGGCCGGCACGTCGGCCAGGGTGTCGGCCAACGCGGCCCGGTCCAGGGTGTACGCGGTGAACCGCTCCGCGCGGATGTCGGGGGTACGCCCGTCCCGGGCGTTGGCCGACGGCTCGCTCGGCAGCTGCCGCCAGGGGCCGGAGCTGGCCGGCGCGGCGACCGCCGCGGTGCCGCCGGTCAGCGGCAGCGCAGTGGCGACCAGCACCGCGGCGAGCAGCCCGGCCAGTCGGCGGCGGCCGCGACCAGCGGGATCGGGGGGTGGAACCGTCATCGAGTGGGCCTCACTTCACCAGGTAAGAGGAACGGGCCGGATGGCGTGGCGTTCGTGGGCCACGCCGGGCTGTCCCGGAGAAGCACACGCTATGACGGGTCCCCTGTCGACAGACATCATCCGTAAAGTCGACGCGACGGCGAAGCACGGCGGTGTAAGCGGTCCTTGATGGAGCCCGGCGCGGTGGGCAGGTGACCAGGGACCGGTGCGTCGTGGTCGGACGCCCGCTGACCGTGGCGGGGCGACACCGGCCCGCCGACGCGGGCGCGGCCGGGACATTTGTCCTGGCCGGACGGGTATCGCCGGCTCTGCCCCCGGCGGCCCCGGCTGCCTAGCGTGACGGGCATGGATGACACCGCGGTACGCCTGACCGGGCTCACCCGGCGGTTCGGCCCCGTCCGGGCCGTCGACGGGATCGACCTGACCATCGCGTCGGGCAGCACGGTCGCCCTGCTCGGCCCCAACGGCGCCGGCAAGACGACCACCATCTCGCTCCTGCTCGGACTCGCCCCACCCGACGCCGGAACGGTGACGCTGTTCGGCCGGTCACCGGGCGAGGCGGTCCGGGCCGGCCAGGTCGGGGCGATGGTGCAGGACGCCGGTTTCGTCCCCGGTGCCACGGTGCGGGACCTGGTCGCACTCGCCCGGGGGCTGTATCCCCGGCCGCTGGACACCGCCCGGGTGCTCGCGCTGGCCGGGCTGACCGACCTGGCCGACCGCCGGCTGGACCGGCTCTCCGGCGGTGAGACGCAGCGTGCCCGGTTCGCCTTCGCGTTGGCCGGTGACCCGGACCTGCTGGTCCTGGACGAGCCCAGCGCGGCGCTGGACGTCGCCGCCCGGCAGGCGTTCTGGACGGCGATCCGCCGGTACGCCGCCGACGGTCACACCGTCCTGTTCAGCACCCACCACCTGCACGAGGCCGACGAGTACGCCGACCGGGTGGTGCTGCTGGCCGGCGGTCGGGTGGTGGCCGACGGCCCGCCCGCCGAGATCCGGGCGGTGACCGGCGGCCGAACGGTGGCCTTCGACCTCGCCGACGGGTCGGTGGCGGGCCTCGACCTGCTGCCCGGCGTCCGGTCGGTGCAGGTCCGGGGCGGTCGGGTGGCGCTCACCACCGACGACGCCGACGCCACCGTGCTGGCCCTGGCCGCCGACCGGGGCTTCCGGGGCCTGGAGGTCACCGGCGTCGGGCTGGAGGCGGCCTTCCTCACCCTCACCGGCGCGGAAGGGAACCACTGACATGCGCGCCTATCTGCGCTTCGAGCTACGTCGCCTGGCCCGGGACCCGCGGCTGGCGCTGTTCACCGTGCTGGGCCCGGTCGTCACCTACGTGATCTTCTCGGGCCTGCTTCCGGCGGGCGACCGGCTGGAGGGCGTCACCGCCGCCGCCGCGCTCATGGTCGGCCTGGCCGGCTACGGCGCGATGGCCGGGGTGCTCTCGGTGGGCTCGTCGGTGGCCCAGGAACGCGCGGTGCGCTGGCTGCACCAACTGCGGGTCACCCCGCTGTCCCCCCGCCGGGTGGTCGCGGTGAAGGCCCTGGTCAGCACCGTGAGCGGGGTGCCGTCGCTGGTCGCGGTGGGTATCGCCGGACGCCTCCAGCACCACGTCGAGCTACCCGCCGGCAGGTGGGCGGCCCTGCTGGTGCTGATGTGGGTCGGCACGGTGCCGTTCGCGCTGCTCGGGCTCGCCATTGGGTACGGCCTCACCCCGCAGCTCGCCCAGCCGGTCAACTTCCTCGCCTTCCTCAGCCTGTCGGTGCTCGGCGGACTGCTGGTGCCGGCGGCGTACTTTCCCGACCTGCTGCGGCACCTGGCACACACGCTGCCGACGTACCGGTTCGCCGAACTCGGTTGGCGTACGGCGGCCGGCCTGACCCCCGATCCGACCGGACTGGCGGTGCTCGCCGGGTGGACGGTGGCCTTCGGGGTGCTCGCCGCGGTGGCGTACCGCCGGTCGACCGCGCGTCGCTGAGCTCCCGCTACGGTGTCGACCATGCCCGGTGCCACGATCGCGGCCCCCGCCACCGGCCGCCGCCGGCGGCGGGGACTCCTGCTGGTGGCGTCGCATACGCTCTGGTTCTGGCTGCTGCTGCCACCGTCCACCGCGATCGTCCAGGGGCAGGTACGCCCGACGGCGGTCGCGGCGGTCGGGCTGGTCACCTTCGCGCTGCTCTACCTCGCGCTGGTGGCGGTGCCGGTGGCCGACCTGGTGCTGCCGCCCGTGCTGTTCCACCTCGGCCTGCTGGTGTTCGCGGCGCTCGGGGTGGGCCTCGCGGGCGCGTACGCCGGTGGCCCGCAGGGCTGGCTGATCCTGCTGACGTACGTCGCGACGGCCGGTGCGGTCGGGCTGGTCCGGCCGAGCCGGGGGTTCGCCTGGGTCGGCGGCAGTGCCGCTGCCGTCCTGATGATCGGGGTGGCGCACCGGGTGCCGGTCGGTGACATCGCCGCCTCGGCACTGATCACGGTGCTGGCAGGCACCATGACCCTGGCCTTCACCCGGACGGCCCGACTGGTGGCGGAGCTGCGCCGCACCCAGCAGGAGCTGGCCCGGACGGCGGTCGAGCAGGAGCGGCTACGGTTCGCCCGGGACCTGCACGATCTCCTCGGCCACACACTGTCACTCGTGGTGGTGAAGGCGGAGGTGGTGCGCCGGCTCGTCCCGACCGATCCGGGGCGGGCAGCGGCAGAGGCCCGGGACATCGAGCGCATCGGCCGTACCGCGCTCGCCGAGGTACGCGAGGCGGTCACCGGCTACCGGGACCGCAGCTTCGATCGGGAACTGGACGGTGCCCGGACCGCCCTCGCCGACGGCGGAATCACCGTCACCGTGCGGCAACCCGGCGGGCCGCTGCCGGTGGAGGCGGACGACGCGTTCGGCTGGGTGCTGCGGGAAGGAGTGACGAACGTGCTGCGGCACAGCCGTGCGTCGCGTTGCGAGATCGAGGTGCGCGCCGACGCCGAGGAGTCGGTGCTGACCATCGGCGACGACGGTGTCGGCGGCCGGCCCGAGCCGGGCAACGGCCTGCGGGGTCTCACCGAACGGCTCGCACGGGCGGGCGGGGAACTGCACGTCACCTCCGTCCGTGGCGGCGGTGTGCGGCTCACCGCCCGGATTCCCACCGGCACGCACGGGGCGGCGCGCGGATGATCCGGCTGCTGCTCGCCGAGGACCAGGGCATGATGCGCGGCGCACTGGCCCTGCTGCTCAACCTCGAACCCGACATGGAGGTGGTGGCCGAGGCCGGCACCGGCACCGCCGCGTTGGCGGCGGCCCTGCGGGTCCGCCCCGACGTGGCCCTGTTGGACATCGAGATGCCCGCCGGCAGCGGGCTGGACACCGCGGCGGCGTTGCGGCAGCAGCTGCCCTCCTGCCGGGTCCTGATCCTCACCACGTTCGGGCGGCCCGGCTACCTGCGCCGGGCGATGGAGGCCGGGGCGCGGGGATTCCTGGTCAAGGACGGGCCGGTGGAGGAGTTGGCGGTGGCGGTCCGCCGGGTGCTCGCCGGTGAGCGGGTGATCGATCCGGCGCTGGCGGCGGCGGCCCTGGCGACCGGCCCGAACCCGCTCACCGAACGGGAACGGGAGGTGCTCGTCGCCGCCGTTGACGGTGCCACGGTGGCTGACGTCGCCGCCCGACTGCACCTGTCGGAGAGCACGGTCCGCAACTACCTGTCGGCTGCGATCGGCAAGACGGGCACCCGCAACCGGATCGAGGCGGCCCACACCGCCCGCGCCAACGGCTGGCTCTGACCGCCCCTGGCCCGGGGTGCCGGTGTCAGCCGGCTGGTCGATCGCCCCGGATGCGGGCGTGCAGGTGCATGTCGTGCCGACCGTCGGCGTGCACGGCGTCGCTGCGCTTGGTGCCCTCCAGCAGGAACCCGGCGCGCAGCGCGGTCCGGCAGGAGGCGACGTTACGGGTCGAGTGGTCCAGGTGCAGCCGGTGGAAGCCCGCCCCGTCCAGCGCCCAGTCGCCAAGCGCCGTCAACGCCCGGGAGGCCACCCCCGCCCGGCGGGCGGCGGGAAGCACCCAGTACGCGCACCCGGCGACACCGTCATCGAGATCCATACTGGTCAGGGCGATCCGGCCGAGCACCTCGACGCCGTCGCGGGTCACCGCCCAACTGGCACCGGTCTCCCGCGCCCAGGCCTGCTGGTATTCCACGAACCACTGCCGGACCTGACTCTCGGAGGCCGGATGACGGGTGTGCCAGTGCCGGATCTCCGGATCCCGGTAGGCGGCCAGGAACACCGGGGCGTCGGACGGCTCCCAGGGACGCAGGACCAGGCCACCCGGCGCGGTGAGGGTCGGCTGCACACCGGCGGCGACGGCCCCGGCGGGGATGGCCGGTGGTGTGGAAAGAGGGACCCGCACGCCTCATCCTCCCCCGCTGCCGTGGGCCGGTGTCAAACTCCGCCCGGCACGTCGACGTCGACGTCGACGCGGGCGAGGTCCCGGTGGGCGGCGAGGCGTTGCGCCTGCGCGACGATGGCGTCGTGGACGGCGGCGGACAGCTTCCGCCATGGCTGGACGGCGAGTGTCAGCGCCCGGCCGGTCTTACGGGGCCGCCAGGTGCCGACGATCTCACCACCGGCCAGGACGGCGCCGGGGCGGCCCAGCACCGGCCACAACTGCTTGGCGTGGGCCGCGTCCGGCACCAGGGTCGCCCGGTCCCGCGCCTGCAGGAACAGGTCGAACGGGCCGAGCAGGCGCACGGCCGTGGTGTCGGCGGCACCGGCGAGCGCCGGCTCGTCGGCGGCGAGCAGCGAGCGGGCCTCCCCGTCGACCCGTACCTCGACCACGTCCTGCGGCCAGCGGGCCCGCACGTCCCTGACCGGGGCGTCGAGGTAGTCGGCGACCTGCTTGGGGGTGGCCGGGCCGAGCAGCCGCAGGTAGGCGCGGACCAGGTCGAACCGGTCGCCGGGCGGGGCGGGGCGGGTGAACCCGGGGATGTGGTGCAGGACCGGTGGCGAGGTGCCGGGGCGCAGCTCCAGCCCGGCCCGCACGGCCGCCAGCCGGAACGGCATCTCGTAGAGGTGGGTGGCGGCGCAGGGGCGGCAGAACCGCAGGTAGGGCTCGGGCAGCAGCGCAGCCAGCCGCCCGGAGACGTCGCCCTTGACCGTCGGGGTGGTGACCACGTCCCGCATCCGCGCCGCCACCTCGTCGAGGGCGGCCAGGATGCCGATGCCGGCGGCCTTCAGCGGCCGGGCGGCGTCGTAGATGCGTTTGGCCGCGTCCGCTTCGGAGTACGGCGCGACCGCCCCCGCCACCTCGGCCACGTCGGCGCGACGGTAGAGGTGCGGCGCACCGCGCGCGGTCCAGAGCAGGATCAGGTCGTCCGCGACCGGGGCCGTCACCTCGACCCCGCGCAGCGCGAGGGCCCACCGGCCGCCGTCCGGGCCGGTGTCCTGCACCCCGAGGTCGAGCACGGCGGTGTCCGCCAGCGTGCCCTCGGCCCGGTCGAGTTGCTGTGCGCGGGCGCGGAAATGCAGCACCTGCCGCCGGTCGATCATCCGGTCAGCCTAGGCGGCACCCCCGACAGAACTCGGCACCGTAGCCCACCGGCACGCCGATCAGCAGTCGGTTCAGCCGGGCGCCCAGCGCCAGTTCGGTGCCGGCCGGGGCCGGGGCACCGCAGGCGCTACCGTCGGCCGCCGTCGAGGTAGCGCAGCACCGCGGTGACCCGGCGGTCGGCCCGGTCGTCGGGGGGCAGCTGGAGCTTGGCGAAGATGCTGCGGATGTGCTTGTGCACCGCGCCCTCGGTGACGTACAACCGCTCGGCGATCGCCGTGTTGCCGAGCCCCTCGGCCATCAGCCCCAGCACCTCGCGCTCACGCGGCGACAGCTCTCCCAGTGCCGCGTCCGGCCTGCGGTGGCGGGCCAGAAACTGCCCCACCACCTCCGGGTCGATCACACTGCCGCCGTCGGCGACCCGGTGCAGCGCGGCGAGGAACTCCTCGACCCGACCCACCCGCTCCTTCAACAGGTAGCCGAGCCCGACCGCACCGACCGAGAACAGGTCGGTGGCGAACGCCTGCTCCACGTACGCCGAAAGGACCAGCACCGCGAGGCCGGGCTGCCGGCGACGGGCCTCCACCGCAGCCACGATGCCCTCGTTGGTGTGCGTCGGCGGCATCCGCACGTCCACGATCGCCACGTCCGGCGCGTACGCGTCGACCGCGGCCAGGAACTCACCCGGGTTGCCCGCCGTGGCGACCACGTCCAGGTCCTCCGCCCGCAGCAGCAGCGCCAGCCCCTCCCGCAGCAGCGGGTCGTCCTCGGCGATCACGATCCGCACGGCAACTCCACCTCCAGTCTCGTCGGCCCACCCTTGGTGCTGGTCAGGGTCATCCGGCCGTCGTACGCCCCGACCCGCCGACGGATGCCGGTCAACCCCGAGCCGCGCGTCTCGTCGACGTCGCCGCGCCCGTCGTCCTCGACGGTCACCGACAACCGGCCCTGCTCGCGGCGTACGGTCACGTCGACCCGACCCGCGCCGCTGTGCCGGACCACGTTGGTCAACGCCTCGGCCACCACGAAGTAGGCGGTGGCCTCCACCGAGACGGCGCAGCGTACCGGCACGTCGACCGTGAGCCGGCAGGGCACCGCGCAACTGCCGGCCAGCCCGGCCAGGGCACCGGCGAGGCCCCGGTCGTCCAGCACGGGCGGCAGGATGCCCCGCACCACGGTACGCAACTCGCCGAGCGCCTGTTCCGCCGCGTCCTGCGCCCGCCCGAGGATCTCGTCGGCCCGGTCCGGGTCCCGCCGCACCGCCCGGCGGGCCGCCCCCAGCAGCACGTTGACCGCGACCAGCCGGTTCTGGGTGCCGTCGTGCAGGGCACGTTCGATGCGACGCAGTTCCACCGCGTGGGCGTCCAGCGCCGCAGCCCGGGTGGCGGTCAACTCGGCGACCCGCAACGACAGGTCGATGCCCGGCGGCGGAGGCAGCAACCACCGTCCCGGCCGGGCCTGGAGGCGGGCCAACGGCGGACCGAGCGCGACCACGGCGACCAGCCAGCCCAACCCGAGCAACCCGACCAGGAGTGCCTCGGCCGGCCCGTCGATGCGCCACCAGACGATCCCCGGCGCCCCCGCCCCGGGCGGCAGCAGCCGGTACCACAGCGGGAACGTGAGGTCCTGCACGGCGTAGAGCGGCAGAGCGAGGCCGAGCAGCCCGCTGGCCAGGCCGGTGACCGCGTGCAGCGCGACCCAGCCGAGTTCCCGCCGGACGAACGGGTCGCGCACCGCCACCCGCAGCTCGGCCGGCACCGGGCCCGGGGCGGGGAGCTGCGTGCCCCAGCGGGACAGCCGGACACGCTCGCGGTCGGCCACCGAGCGTACCGCCCGCAGCGCGCCGGGTGCCGCCGGCAGCCCCACCCAGACCAGGCAGGCCGTCGCGACGAGCAACACCCACAGCAGCGCAGCCAACGCCAGCAGTGCGGTGGCCAACCCGCCGACGAGGTGTTCGAGGGCGTCGACCGAGGCACGAGCCCGGTCCCGCAGGTGTGTCATCGGAAGACCTCCCGCGCCAACATAGGCCACCGGGCGGGCGGCCCGGCACCGTCGGCGCGGAAAGTAGCGCCTGCTGTACCGCCGCCGGTCGCGCTGGCGGGATCGTGCCCGACCCACCGCCACGCCTAGCGTCAACCTGGTCGAACACCCGCCGCCCGAGGAGGCAGCCATGACCGATCCGTACCGCATCGCCGACGCCCCGACCAAGCCGGAAGCCGACCTGCTCCGCCCGCTGCTGTGGCTGGTGCTGGTCGTCAGCCTCGCCGCCAACGCGGCGCTGACGACCGTGTTCGACAACCAGTGGGCCGGCTCCGCCTGCGGCCTGCTGGCGGTGCTCTGCGCCGGGACGCTGCTCGCCCGGCACCGCCGCGCCCGGTGACCGGCGCACGGGACGCGGGCCCGCCCCTCCCCGGCCACGGGGCAGGGGATGGGCCGGCCGCCTCCGCCGGCCGGCGCTCAGCGGCCGTCGGGGGCGGCGCGGAGGGTGAGCACGTAGCTCGCGGTGAGCGCGACGACCCGGTCGTCGTCCCCGGTCAGCCCGGCCAGGGCCCCCGACGTCGTGTCCCCCGGGATGTCCGCGAGCGCCTGGATCAGCCGACGCCGTGCCGACGCCCCGAGATCTGCCTGGGTGAGCAGGCCGATCAGGCGCGCGGCGATCCGCTCCGCCGTGGCGGGATCGGTCGCCAGCGCGCTCAGCGCGTCGGCGGCGTCGACGTCGTTCACCTCGGCGACGACCATGTCGACGAGCGTCGGCACGGCGTCGGGCTCGCCACGGACGCCGAGCGCCAGCGCCGCGTACCTGCCGACCACGGGGTCCGGGTGGCGCAGGGCGTCGCGGAGCAACGCGGTGGCGTCCCCACCCGGGATCTCGACGATGGCCCGGACGGCACGTTCCCGCACCCCGGCCTCGGGTGCGTCGAGCCCCTCCGCCAGCAGGGGCAACCCGTCGACGCCCAGGTGGGCGAGCGCCCAGCGCAGCGCCCCGGCGACGTTCGGGTCGGACTCGTCCAGCACCGCCGTGACCAGTGCCTCCACCGGCACCGGTACCTCACCGACCGAGGCCAGCGCCGCGCGTTGACGCTGCTCCGCGCGCGGTGAGCCCAGGTCGCGCAGGAGCGCGACGACCTGCAGGACGTCCTGCCAGTCGGCGGGCCCGGCGGCGTCGATCCGCCGGAGGCGGGTGAGCAGCTCCCGCTCCGCGGTGATGCGCGCCCGGGTCTGCCGGATGAGGTCGTCGACGAGTTCCGCAGGGGTGAAGGCGGGGTCGTCGAGCGCCCGTCCCACCGCCCGCAGTGACAACCCCAGCGAGCGCAGGCTCTCGATGTGGAAGATCCGGCGAAGGTCCGCGCCGGAGTACTCGCGGTAACCGACGCCGCTACGACCGGTCGGTCGCAGCAGTCCGAGCGACTCGTAGTGCCTGAGCATCCGGGCGCTGACCCCGCAGCGTCGCGACACGTCACCGATCAGCACCGCCTCACCCCGGCCCGCCGGTCCCGCCGAGCGCCACGATGCGCGTCGCCTCCCCGAGGGAGAACTCGAATCCGGCGTCCGGGTCGCGCAACAGCCGCTGCGTGGCGGCCGCGTGCGCGCGTACCCGGGGATCCGGATGCGTCCCGGCGGCGTGCAGGACCGGCGGGACGACCTCGCCGAGCGCGGACAACGCCCGGCTGAGGCTCAGCCACGTCGCCCGGTCGCCCCGCCCGAGCTGGGTGGCCAGCACCTCGGCCAGTCCGGACCCCGCGCCGTCGGGCACCAGGGCGACCGCCGCCCGCCAGGCGCTGCGTGCCACCTCGTCGTCGGGGTCGGTCAGCAGGGCCCGGGTGATCGCCGGCCAGGCCCGCCGGTCCCCGATCTTGGACAGCGTGTGCAACGCCTGACTGCGGGTCTGCGCCCGGGTCGACCCCAGGGCGGCGACGAGCCGGGGCACCGTCGCCTCCGGCGGGTGACGGGTGAGCGCCCAGGTCAACATCTCGCGGACGGAGAAGTCCGGTTCGGTCCCGCAGCGGGCGACGAGCGGGTCGACGAAAGCCGGGTCGGGGGTGGTGCCGACCGCCAGCGCGGCCCGCAGCCGCACCGACGGGTCACCACTCGCCAGCCCCCGCAGCGCCCGCGTCGGGTCCACTTCCGATCTGGTCATCCGGACCACCTCCCCGACGCAGTGTCGACCCTGACACCGTGTCAGGGTCAACCGGAGTCCCGCTGCGTCCGCCCGATCCGACGGGTGTCCGCCGGGTCACCGGGGCCGGCGCAGGACGACCGGTGGACCGAACCGGACCGGCACGCCGGGTGAGTACAGCATGCTGACCGGCGGTCCGGTCGGCGCCGGCAGTCCGGCGGCGGTGACCAGTTCGTCGTCCAGGTGCAGCAGCTCGGCCCGGTGCAACGGCCACTGCGGATGCCAGTTCGGCAGGTGCAGGGTGCGCCCGTACGCCCGGGTGTGCAGGCCCCACCGGGCGGTGAGGAAGTGCTCCAGCGGGGTCGGCCGGTGGATCGGCGCACCCACCCGGACCACCATCCGGCTGGTCGTCCCGGCCGGCCCTGGCCAGCGCCGACGACACCGGTAGCTGCGCAGGTCACCGTCGTGGTCCAGGCGCATCGCCGACCACAGGTACGGCAGCCCCAGGGTGACCCGGGCGACCAGCACCGGGATCAGCCGGGACGCGTCGAGGGACCGGAACACCACGGCCCGCCGACCGGCCTGGTCCACCGAGTAGAGCCGCACGTTGGTCTCCCGGAAGGTCCCCAGGTACGGCACGGCGGGCCCCCGGCCGAAACCCAGGCCGACCATTCGGAAGCCGATCAGTCCGACGTGGGTGGTTCCGTCGACGGTGTCCGGACGGGTACCGGCCGGCAGCAGCGGCGCGACGAGTTCCGGGGCGACCGCCCAGTGCAGGAAGGTCAGGTCCGCCCACCGCTGGCGCAGCAGCGTACGGGGGAACGTCTGGACGGGTGCGGGGACGACCGGTTCGATCTGCACGCACCCATCCTGCTCCACCGCCCCGGCCGGTGGGACGGGTCAGCGGAGGGTCCGTCGGCCCGTCTGCCCGGCGACGGTGGACGAGGGGGCGGCGGAGCGACGGGCGACGACGAGCCCGAAGGCGGCGGCGGTGAAGAACATGAGGCTGCCGTAGACCACCGACGGCATGGCCATCGTGGCGTTGTCGAGCAGGGTCGGACTCATCCCGATGGTGATGGCCAGGGTGGCGTTGTGCAGGCCGATCTCGAAGGATGAGGCGACCGAGTCCCGGTGCCCGGCCCGCAGCAGCCGGGGCGCGAGGTAGCCGACGGCGAGGCTGGTCAGGTTGAACAGCACCACGACCCCGATGAGCTCCCCGAGGGTGGCCAGCACGTCGTCCTTGATGCCGGCCACCGCCCCCACGATGATCACCGCCAGGACGAGCACGGAAATGATCTTCACCGGGCGCTCCATCCGCAGGGCGAAGGCGGTGAACCGACGCCGCAGTAACATCCCGATGGCGATCGGGATCAGGACCAGCGCGAAGACCTGCACCACCTTGCCGAACTGGAGGCCGATCGTGCTGTCCGCACCGACGAAACCGGCCACCGACAGGTTGACGATCAACGGGAGGGTGAACAGGGCCAGCACCGAGTTGATCGCGGTCAACGACACGTTGAGCGCGACGTTGCCCCGGAACAGGTGGCTGTAGAGACCGGCGGTGCTGCCGCCCGGCGAGGCGGCGAGCAGCATCATCCCCACCGCCAGCTCCGGGCGCAGACCGAAGGCGGCCACCAGGCCCAGGCAGATCGCCGGCAGGACCAGCATCTGGCAACCCAGGCAGATCAGCACCACCCGGGGCTGGCGGGCCACCAGGCGGAAGTCCTCGACGGTCAGGCTGAGACCGATGCCCAGCATGACGATGCCGAGGGCGACCGGAAAGAGGGCGAGCGACAACCCGGAACCCATGACCCACCACCCTGCCCCACGGGATTGACGTCTTTCACTGCATCCTGGCAGCGGCCAGCCCCGCCGGTCATCTCGCCGCATGCTCATCCACTCCCGACGGCCGGTGTCGAGTAGCCGACGGTCGCCCGGGGTGAACGGCTGCGCACGCCTGACATGATTACTCCATGTCAGCGTCTGACCACACCGAAGACGCCGCCGTCGACCCGGCGCGTCGCACGCAGGACCGCCCCGCCGACCAGAAGCGCCCCGCCGACCAAGAGCACCCCGCCGGACAGGAGCGCCCCGCCGGACAGGAGCGCAGCGCGCAACAGCAACGGGCAGTCGACGCCGAACCCGCCCGCCCCGACGACCGGGACGGCAACTCCGGTCCCCCTGGCAGCAGCGCGGACGAGCCGCCGGTCGACGCCCGACCGACGCGCCGACAACGACTGGTCCGGTCCATTCCGACCGTCGTCGCCGTCCTCGCCGGGGCGGTGGGGGTGGTGGGCGGTGTCGTGACGTTGATCCCGCACCGGCCCCCGTCCTCGCCTTTCGCCGAGTCGGCCTTCTCCGAGTCGTTCAACTCGCCGCTGGCCGACCCGCAGGAAGCCGACCGGTACTACGCGAGTTGGACCGACCCCGACGGCGACCGCGATCCGGACGACGCCTGGACCACTCAGGTGGACACCGGCAACGGCCTGTTCCGGCTCACCAACCGGGCCGACCGCAACGCCGTGCGCTACCACTGGGTCAGCGTCCGGGACCACCGCACCGGCACGGCGCTCGACGCCGCCGACCGACCGGTCACCGTCGACGTCCGGATTCCCGAGCACGGCACCCCGGCAAGCTCGGCGGGCCTGCTCTACCGGACCACCGAGCAACCCCGGGCGTACTACGCCTTCCTGGTCTCGCCCGACGGCACCTACTCGTTCGCCGTCCGTCGGCCGAGCGGCGGCGGACTGTCCTACCGGTTCACCGAGGCCTCGGACCGGATCCGGCCCGGCGGCTGGAACCGGATCGGGATCGTCGGCCACGGCGACCGGCTCGACCTCTACCTCGACGACACCCGGGTCAAGACGGTGCCGGCGGAGGAACTGACCGACGGGCAGAGCGGCGTCATCGCGACGAGCACCGGCGTCTTCGAATTCGACAACTTTCAGCTCTACCGGTGACCGGCGGGACACGTGCCGGAGGGGACCGGAGGCCGGCGCACCGACAACTCGTCTCCGTGAACCGGTGACGGCACCGGGTGTCGGGTAGCTGACGCGACGTAGTCGGGTGCCCGCTAGAGGTGGGTACGGCATGAGCGGAGGGTGACAACAGCCGACCCGCCACTGCGAGACGAGGTAGTCATGCCCGTCACTCCGAGCTATCCCGGCGTGTACATCGAGGAAGTCGCGAGTTCCGTCCGCCCCGTCATCGGCGTGGCGACCGGGGTGACCGCCTTCGTGGGATACGTCCGGACCGGACCGGAGCACCGGGCCGTCCGGGTGAACACCTTCGGCGAGTTCGAACGCCGGTTCGGCGGGGCCGACCGGGACTCCGAACTCAGCCTGGCCGTGCAGCAGTTCTTCCGCAACGGCGGGGCCGCCGCCCTGGTCGTGCGGGTGCCCCGCGTCGACGCCCGGGCCGCCTCGGTGACCCTGCTGGACAAGGTCGGCGCCGGGGCGAAGTCCGCGCTGCTGCTGGACGCGACGAGCACCGGAGCGTGGGGCAGCGGACTACTCGTCGACGTCGACCACGACGGGGCCGCCGACGCCACGTCGTTCAACCTGACCGTCACCGACACCGCCACCGGCGACACCGAACGGTTCACCGGTCTGTCCGCCGACCCGACCAGCGCCGCGTACGCGGTGGCCCTGCTCAACGACCCGGACCGGGGTTCGGCGCTGGTCCGGGCACGGGCCGGGGCCGCCGGGGCGGGACGACCGGTGCCCAGCGGCACGGTCGGCGCGGCGCTCGGCACGCCCACGGTGGACGCCGCCAAGAACTACCGGCTCACCGTGCAGCCCGACCGGCCCACCAAACCGGACCCGAACGACCCCGCCAAGACCGTGCCGGCGGTCGCCCCGGTGACCGTCACCGTGCTGACCAAGGGCGAGCGGCTGCCGTCCTCCCCGGCCGGGGTGGCCGCGCTGCTGCAGCGGAAGGTCAACACGGCGCTCGGCGCCGCCGACGGCGCGGCCGGCCTGCGGGTCCGGGTGGTACCCACCGCCGCCGGTGGGCTGCGCGTCCTCGGCGACGTGGACGCGTTGGTCGCCCCGGCGGCCGTGGACGCCGCCTTCACCGTCGCGGGGGTCACCCCCGCCGGTGACGTGGCCGACGGCGCGGCCCTGCTGGGCCTGTCAGGTGCTGCCACCAACGTCGGCCGGATCAGCCCGGTCGGCGTCAAGCGGCTCGGGCAGGGCGACCTGGTCACCGGTTCCGACGGCACCACCCTGCCCGGCACCGGCGCGCTGATCGGCAGCGAAGCCGCCTACACGGGCATCTACGCGCTGCTCAAGACCGACCTGTTCAACCTGCTCTGCATCCCCGACGCCACCCGCGCCAAGCACGGCGACCCCGGCGTCGTCGACAGCGGGCTGGACCCGGAGGCGGTCTGGTCGGCCGCCTACGACGTCTGCGAACGGCGGCGGGCGGTCCTGCTGGTCGACCCGCCGCCGGGAGTGGACGACCCGGACCGCGCCCTGGACTGGATCAACCAACTCGGGGTCAAGGGCCCCAACGCGGTGGCCCACTTCCCCCGGCTGCGCATCCCCGACCCCACCGACGGCTTCCGACCCCGCACCGTCGCCCCCGGCGGCACCCTCGCCGGCCTGTACGCCCGCCAGGACACCGAACGGGGCGTGTGGAAGGCACCGGCCGGCACCGAGGCACAGCTGCGGGGGGTGACCAGCCTGGTCTATCCGCTGACCGACGCCGAGAACGGTGTGCTCAACCCGTTGGGGCTCAACTGCCTGCGCACCTTCCCGGTGACCGGCACCGTCAACTGGGGCGCCCGCACCACCGCCGGCGCGGACGTGCTGGCCAGCCAGTGGAAGTACACCCCGGTCCGACGGCTCGCGCTCTACGTCGAGGAGAGCGTCTTCCGGGGCACCCAGTGGGCCGTCTTCGAGCCCAACGACGAGCCGTTGTGGTCCCAGCTGCGGCTGAACCTGACGTCGTTCATGCAGGACCTGTTCCGCAAGGGCGCGTTCGCCGGGCGCACGCCGCGCGAGGCGTACCTGGTGCGGTGCGACGCGGAGACCACCACCAGCGACGACCGGGACCGCGGCGTGGTCAACGTGGTCGTCGGGTTCGCCCCGCTCAAACCCGCCGAGTTCGTGATCGTGCGGATCCAGCAGCTCGCCGGCCAGAGCCCGTCCTGAGAGGTGTGAGTCATGGTGCAGTTCGCGGTCAACCCGACGCGCTTCGACCCGTACAAGAACTTCAAGTTCCGGGTGAAGTGGGACGGCCGCTACGTGGCCGGGGTCAGCAAGGTCAGCGCGCTGAAACGGACCACCGAGGTGGTCAAGCACCGCGACGGCGGCAACGCCTCGACCAGCCACAAGTCGCCGGGGCGTACCGAGTTCGAGGCGGTCACCCTGGAGCGGGGGCTGACCCACGACGCCGAATTCGCCCAGTGGGCCGGACGGATCTGGGCGCTGCACGCCGGGCTCGGCTCGGAGGTGTCCCTGGCCGACTTCCGCCGGGACATCACCATCGAGCTGCTCAACGAGGCCGGCCAGGTCGCCCAGTCGTACCGGCTGTTCCGCTGCTGGGTCTCGGAATACCAGGCGCTGCCGGAGCTGGACGCCAACGCCAACGCGGTGGCGATCGAGCACATCAAACTGGAGAACGAGGGCTGGGAACGCGACGAGGCGGTGCCCGAACCGGCCGAACCCCGGCTCGGGTCGTGACCGGGGGGCCGCCGCTGACCGAGGTGGCGCTGGTCGACGCCTGGGACAGCGCGCTCGGTCGGCCCGCGCCGGTCCGGGGGTTGCTGCTGCTCGGCCGGGCCGACGCCGACCGGCTGCCGGTGGGCGAGGTGACGGCGCTGCTGCTGGCCGCCGCCGGTGACTGGACGGGCGGCCGGGTGGCGGCCACGGTGGACTGCCGGGCCTGCCCGGAGCACCTGGAGGTGGCCCTCAGCGTCGCCGACCTGCTGGCCGCCGCGCCGGACCGCACCGACGCGGACCGGGCCGCCGGGCCGTTCACCCTCACCTGGCGGGGGCACCTGCTGAGCCTGCGGCTGCCCACCACCGTCGACCTGGCCGGGGCGGCCCGGGCCGGCGACGCGGCGGCGGCCGAACGGTGGTTGTTCGACGCCTGCCTGCTCGACGCCACCCCGCCGCTGGCCGACCCGTCCGCCGCGCTGCCGGCGGTGTCCGAGGCGATGGCCGAACGCGACCCGCTCGGCGTCGTCGCGGTCACGCTTACCTGTCCCGGCTGTGGCGGCAGCACCGAGGCACTGCTGGACGTGCCGGCCTGGGCGTGGCAGGCCGCCGACACCCGGGTCCGCCGGCTGCTCGACGAGGTGCACCGACTCGCCCGGGCCTACGGCTGGTCGGAGGCGCAGGTGCTGGGGCTGGGCCCGCACCGGCGGGCCGCGTACCTGGAGCGGGTCCCGTGACCGGCTACCTGGCCGCGCTGGCGGCGCTGGCCGTCGGCACCGCCCCCCGGCTGCGCCCGCGCGGCCACGGGCGTTTCGAACCGGACACCCCGCAGGTGGGCGGGTTCCTGGCCGACGAGCAGGAGTCGACGGCACCCCCGCCGGCCAGCCGGCCGGTCACCCCGCCGGTGCCGGACCCGTCGCCGACGCCCCACCCCCACGTCGCGGTGGCACCGCCCGGCCCGGTGGGGACACCCGCCCCACCGGCCGCACGGATGCCGGCCCCCGAACCACCGCACCCGGTGCCACCGCAGGGCAGCAACGCCGCAGGGCAGCAACGCCAGGTGGCCGGGCCGACCCCGGCGGCGGCGACCCGCCCACCCGCACCCGCACCCCTGCCCGCTCCGGCGACAGGTTCCGGCTCCACCCCGCCTGTCGGCGTGCCGACGGGCCGGGCCACGCCGCCCCGGCCGCCGGCCACCCCCGCCGCCGCGGAGCGGTCCCCGCAGCCATCCCGCCGGGACCACCACCCGGACCGGCCGCCGGCCCATACCCCCGCCCCGCACCCCGTCGTCCCGCCCCGGCCGTCGCGCCGGTGCGCGCCGGCACCGTGCCGCCTCCCGCACCGCCCGCCGCTCCCGGGCACCGCCCTCCGGTCACCCGGGCCACCGCCCGGAGCCCGGAGCCGGTCACCGTGCACGTGCACATCGACCGGATCGAGGTACGCCTCGCCGGCAACCGGCGGCCCGCGACCGCACCGGCGGCCACCACACCGGCCACCGCCGCCCCAGCCGTCGCTGCGGGGCCGGCACCGGAGTTGGAGTCGTACCTGCGCGGGGCGGGGGTGCCGCGATGAGCACCGGGTACGCCCTGGCCGCCGTCACCGCCGTGCTGCGCGGGCAGCTGATGGCCTACCTACGGGCCACCGGCGCCTCGTCGGCGGTCGGCGGGGTCTCCGTCTCGGCGGGCCCACCGGACCGGGTGACCGTCGGCAACCAGGAGGGCAACCAGGTCAACCTGTTCCTCAGCCGGGTGACCCGGAACCCGACCTGGGCCAACCTCGGCCCGCCCCCGCGCAGCACCGGCGGGGACGACGTCGCCGCGCCGCCGCTCGGCGTCGACCTGCACTACGTGGCCAGCGTCTACGGCCACGACCCGTTGACCGGGGAGATCCTGCTCGGCCACCTGCTGGCGATGCTGCACGAGACGCCGGTGCTGACCCGGGCGACGATCCGCCGGTCACTCGCCCCCGACCCGCCCGACCCGACGCTGCCCGCCGCGGTGGCCGACTCCCGCCTCGCCGAGCAGGTCGAGCTGCTCCGGGTCAGCGTCACCAACAGCCCGGGCGGGGAGGAGAGCTTCCGGCTCTGGTCGGCGTTCAGCGCGCCGTACCGCAGCAGTGTCTTCTTCGACGTGTCGGTGGTGCTGATCGACCCGCTGCGCGGTGCCCGGGAGCCCCTGCCGGTCCGCGCGGTCACCGCCGGCACCGTCGACGTCAACGGCCCCGAGGTGGACCTGGTCCGCGCCGACGGGCCGACCGGTACCCCGGTCACGGCCGGTGCGACGCTGGTGGTGACCGGCCGTAACCTGGCCGGGCCGGACGTCCGGGTCCGGATCGGGACGGCCTCGGCCAGCCCGGCCACCGCCTCGGCCGGTGAGTTGCGGCTGCCAATGTCCGCCTTCGACCGGCCCGTCGCGGCCGGGGTCCGTGGCCTGGTCGTCACCCACTCGGTGGCGTTGGGCGACCCACCCACGCCCCGGCCGGCGATCAGCTCCGACGCGGTACCGGTCAGCTACCGGCCGACGATCACCGTCGCCCCCGGCGACGTGGTGGTCGGGTCCAGCCGGACGGTCGACGGGGTGGTGCTGCGTACCGGCACGGTCACCGTCGACGTCGTGCCGGAGGTCGAGGCCGGCCAGCAGGTCACCCTCGGGCTGACCGGGGCGGGTGGCACGGTGCTCGCCGCGCCGGCCGACAACGGGGTGCCGTCCGGTGGGCAGCACACCGGGCGGATCAGCTTCGCCTTCCAGGACCTGCCTGCCGGCACCTACCTGGCCCGGTTGCGGGTGGACGGGGTGGACAGTCCGCTGCACGCCGACCCGACCGGCCGGTACGACGGCCCCGCCGTGGTGCTGTGATGCCCGCCCCACGCCCGGCCGCCCGCTGGCCCGGCCCACCGCCGGCCGCCGGACACGACGGCGGGCTGGCCGCCGAGGTGGAGCGGATCCACCTGCTCCTCAAGGGCGAACCGGCCCCGGACGGCCCGGCCGACGGGTCGACCCCGCACCGGATCGCCACCGGATTCGGGCTGACCGCATTCGAACGTGACGTGCTGGTCGCCTCGGTCGCCGGGGAGTTGGGTCTGCTCGACCGACCGCCGACCTTCGCCTGGTGCCTGGACGCCCTGCCCGGCGGGCACTGGGACGCCCTCGCCGCCGACCGTCCGCTGCGCGCGGCGCGGCTGGTGGAGTTGGGTGAGGGGCCACTGCCGCACGCCCCGCTGCGGGTCGACGAGCGGGTCCTGCACGAGCTGCGCGGCGTCGGGCGGCTCGACGAACGGTTGCGGCCCTACCTGGTGCCGTTGCCCCCGCCGCCGGCCGTCCTGCCGGCCAGCCGTCGCCGGGCCGCGCAGCAGCTCTGCGCCGCCTGGCAGGGCGGCCGTCGCCCGCTGCGGGTCTGCGGGCCCGACCCCGCCGACCGGGTCGACGTGCTGGCGGCGGCGTGCGCGACGGTGGGCCGGGTCGGGCACCGGGTGGCCGCAGCCGACCTGCCCCGCGCGGTGACCGACCGGGACGCGTTCGCCCGGCTGTGGAACCGGGAGGTGGTGCTCGCCGATCCGGTGCTGGTCGTCGAGCTGACCGGCGACGAGCCACCCGAGGTGGGCGCCGCCGTGGCGCAGTTGCTGGCCCGGCTCGTCGGTGACGTGGTGGTCAGCGTCCCCCGCGCCGTCGCCCTCGACGGGGTGGCCCCCGGGCCGACGGTGGACCGGCCGTCCCGGGCCGAACAGCGGGCGCTGTGGCGGGAGTCGCTGCCCGGTCGCGCCGCGGCAGCCGCCGCCGTCCTGGCCCGGGAGTTCGACCTGGGACACCGGGAGATCCTCGACTCCGCCGCCCCCGCCGTCCCCGGTCCGACCGTCGACCCGGTGGCGGTGGCGCGAGGGCTGGTCCGTGAACGGGTCCGGCGGGACCTGGACGGGTTGGCCGAACGGATCGACGTACGGGCCGGGTGGGACGACCTGGTGCTGCCCGCCCCCGCCCTGACCCAGCTACGTCAGTTGACCGCCGCGGCGGCTGGCCGGGCCCTCCTGGCGGAGCAGGGCTTCGCCGGTCGGACCGGCCGGGGTCTCGGGGTGGCCGCGCTGTTCGCCGGGCCCAGCGGCACCGGCAAGACCCTCGCCGCCGAGGTGGTGGCCGGCGCACTCGGGCTGGACCTGCACCGGGTCGACCTGGCGACCGTGGTGAGCAAGTGGATCGGTGAGACCGAGAAGCAGCTGCGGCGGATCTTCGACGCCGCCGAGCGGGGCGGCACCGTACTGCTGTTCGACGAGGCCGACGCCCTGTTCGGCCGCCGTTCCGAGGTACGCGACAGCCACGACCGGTACGCCAACATCGAGGTGTCGTACCTGCTGCAACGGATGGAGCAGTACCGGGGCGTGGCGGTGCTGACCACCAACATGCGCACCGCCATCGATCCGGCGTTCCTGCGTCGGCTGCGGGTGGTGGTCCCGTTCGGACACCCCGGTCCCGCCGAGCGGGCCGGCCTGTGGCGGCGGGCCTTCCCGGCCGCGGTCGCCACCGCCGATCTGGACCTGCCCCGCCTCGCCGCGCTGGACCTCACCGGTGGGGACATCCACACCGTGGCGCTGCGTGCCGCGCTGGTCGCCGCCGGGGAGGGTGACCCGGTCGGGATGCGGCACGTGCTCGACGCGGTCGCCGCCGAGTACGCCAAGCACGACCGGCCCGCCGACCCCGGGTTGTGGTCATGAACATCGAGGTCACGACCGTCGAGGTCGACATCCGCCGGCTGGTCCTCACCGGCGTCGACGGGCCGGTCGACGCCACCCTCGCAGCCGAGGTGGGCGCCCGGTTGAGCCGGCTGATCGCCGACCGTGGCCTGCCGTCGGCCGGTGCCCAGGCCAGCGCCCCGTCCGCCGGCGACGACCTGCCGACCGCGCTGGCCGAGACGATCTGGGCCCGGCTGGGTCTGCCGGGGGTGGGCCGATGACCAGCCCCGACCCGGCCACCGGCGCGGGAGCCGCCCGGGAGACTGCCGCCCACCGGGCTCCCCCACCGACGACGCAACCCGCACCGGGCCGCGACGACGCCCTCGCCACGCTGACCCGTGAACTGGTCGACCGGTACGCCCCGTCGTTGGGGCTGCGGCCGGACGCCGTACGGGTGCACCTCGGTGCGGCGGGTCGACGGGCCGCCAACCACGGCGCGCGCGGGCTGCTCGCCGACGGCGCGGTGCACCTGGCCCCGGGCTTCGACCCGTCCCGGGCGGCCGGGCGGGCCCTGCTGGTGCACGAGTTGGGGCACCTGGCGCAGGCGACAGCCGGCACGGCGTACCCGGGGCAGCGGGCGACCGACCCGGAGGGCGAGGCGCGGGCGTTGGCCGACGCCGCCTCGGCCGGGCGGGCACTGTGGACGCCGGTGGCCCGGTTGCCGGCAGGTGTGGTCGCCGCCGACACCGGTGCGGTCGCCACCCCGCCGCGCCCGGCCAGCCCGCCGGCCCCCGACCGGGCGCCGGCCGACGAGGCCGGGACCGGCCCGTTGGAGGCGGAGCTGGGCGCGCTGGTGGAGCGCCGGTACCGGGCGGAACGGGCCCGCATGGTCGACCTGCTCGACGGCCTCTGGGTCTCCGGCGACGACGTGCGGGGCTGCCTGCGGATCCTGGACACCCTGCCGTTCGTGGTCGCCCGCAGCCTGGTGCACAGCCTGCCCGCGCCCCGGCGCACCGACCTGGCCGGCAACCTCGACGACGACCACCACCGGGCGTACCCGCGTGCCGCGCTGGCCGCCCTCGGTGGGCAGACCCCCTACCTGCTGCGGGTGCTGGAAGCCGACAACGTGCACGGGTTGAGCGCCGAGGGGCTCGACCCGGTGCAGCGGCGCACCGCGCTGAACGTGCTGCGGGCCCTGCGGACCAGTGTGTTGCGGGAGCTGCTGGGCGGTGACCGCAAGGCGCAGTTCCGGGCGTTGCTGGCCGAGCGGCCCCCGGCGGGCAACGACGCCGACGCCCTGCGCGAGCAGGTCACCATCCTGGGTGGGGCGTCGGCCGACGACGCCCGCCTCGACCGGGACGCCGATCTGGCCGCCCTGCTGCGGCGGGTGCAACGGTCGATCGGTGACCGTCGGGCCGACGAGGCGCTGCGCCAGCTCGCCGACCTGGCCCCCGCCGCACCCACCGCCGGTGCCCCGGCCACGGCCGCGTCGGCCGCCGCCGGGCCGCCCGAGCCGGGTCCGAGGCTGCGGTACGCGGTCCGCCAGCTCGACGACAGCGGTCACCTCGACACCCTGCTCGACCAGTTGCCGTGGGAGGAGAAGCGGGTCGACGCGCCGCTCGGCCCCCGGCTGCTGGTCGTGCTCGCCGCCCGCCCGGAGCACCGCAACCTGTCCCGGGTGGAGGGACTGCTGTCGTACGGGGTGTTCGACTGGGCGATCCGCGACCATGAGGCCCGTTTCGCGTACCTGCTGCTGCGTAGTCTCCCGCTGGCCGCGCAGGACCGGTGGCGGCGGTTGGACCAGGGCAGCTGGTTCGACCGGTTGGAGGAGAACATCCCGGCCGAGGATGTGCTCGGTGGCGGCTACACCGGCGTGGGCGCCCTCGCCGAGCCGTGGGACCGCCGCCGGCGCAGCGCCGGGCAGGTCGACGCCGAGCGGCTCGTCGCCGACATCCACCGGATCGTGCAGGACGGCCTGGACGGGGTGAAGGCCGTCGAGCTGGTCCGCCGGTTGATCGGCTACGACCGGCCGACCGGGGCGACCGCCGGGCCGGATGCCCGGGGCCGGGAGGCGTTGCGGACCGCCGTGCACCGGCTGGACGCGCTGCGTGACCTGGACCGCATCCTCGCCGCCCTACCGGATGCGTACCTGACCCACGAGATGTGGCGGGCCGAGTTGCTCGACCTGCTGGCCCTGCGCGACCCGGCGCACCTGGAACGGCAGGTCCGCGGCCTGCTGGCGATCGGGCTGACCGACTGGGCGGTGAACCCCCGGGAGGCGTGGCTGGCCTTCCAGCTGGTGCGCAGCCTGCCGGTGGCCGACCAGACCCGGCTGGCCGCCGACGATCCGGACCGGTGGGCCCGGATGCAGTCCGGGATGACCCCGCAGATGCGCGCTTCCCTCGCCGTCACCGCGATTTCCGGTCCGCGCCGTGTGGAGGCCCGCGACCAGCTGCGCGACCGGTTGCGCGACGACCGGCTCTGGCGGGCCGGGCGGGCCACCGAACTGCGGTCGTTGATCATCCAGGCGTACGCGCTGGACGACCGGCGGTGGGTGTTCCTGCGCTCCCGGGAGGTGCGCGCGGACCTGCTGCCCGACCTGGCGACGCTGGTGGCGGAGCTGCGGCTCTACCACGCGACCCGCCGGCCCTCGTTCGACCCGGAGTCGTTGCGCACCGACGGCCTGCCGACCGTGGTGGGTGACCTGGCCCGGCTGGTGGCGGTGGGGCTGAAGCTGCTGTTTCTCAGCCGCACCGGGTTGAGCCTGTTCACCGACGAGGTCACCGTCGACGAGTTCGACCTGCACGACGCCCAGTGGATCAGCGGCGACCTGGGTGGCGCCCGGCTGCGCGACACCGACCGGGAACGCACCAACCGGCTGTCGCTGTCGGTGGACGCCCGGCAGGGGGTGCTGCGGGTCCGGCTGCCCCGGTTGGAACTCGACGGGGTGAACCGCACCTTCACCGGCAGTTCGCTGCGGACCGGCCGGGTCACCCTGACCGACCTGGACATCGTCGCCTCGTTCTCCGACCGGGGCTACGAGCGGCCGGTCGGCGCGCAGGCCGGGATGGGTGCGTTGAGCGTCTCCGACGTGGTGTACGCCAGCGACGGGCTGCCCGGCGGGCTGCTCGGCCTGACCCGGTTCGGGCTGTCCACGCTGGCGTTCCGGGCCGGGGCGACCGGGCAGGAGAACGTGACCGAGCCGGGCCGGCACGGCTGGGTCGGCATCCCCATCATCGATCCGCTGATCCACCTGCTGCACAACGTCATCTCGTTCTACGGTGGGCTGCCGTTCCTGTCCAAGATCAGCGACGCGTTGCTGGCCCCGTACACGGCCGGAGCGCCGTTCCTGGCCCAGCAGTTCACCTCGCTGACCGCCGGGGAGATCTTCACTCCGCTGGCCAACGCGACGATCGGGCTGCTCACCGACGGGGTGTTCCGCCCGCCCCGTGGGGTCGGCGAACGGGTCACCGACGCGGTGGAGATGATGCACTCGCTGCGGGTCAGCTTCTCCAGCGCCACCGCCGAGGGGCTCTCCTTCGCCGGCCTGCAACAGGTCGGCCGGATCGAGGTGGGTCGCACGCTGATCGGGGTGGCCACCAGCCTGCCGGCCCGGTTGCGTGCCGAGCAGGAGTCGCTGCGGCTGCGCCGCGAGACCGCCACCGGGGCGCAACGTGCCATCCTGGAGGAGCGGCTGCGCGCCGTCGACAGCCAGCTCACCACGCTGGAGCCGGCCGAGCGGGAACTGGACCGGTTGGAGGCCCGGCACCGCTGGCACGCCGAGTCGCTGTCCGAGGCCGAACGCCGCCGGCTGGTGGAACTCTCCGACCAGTTGCGCCAGTCCGTCGGCGGCGCGATCGACATCGGCGGTATCCGGGTCACCGGGCTGACCGGCCGGGTCGAGGCCGCCGGGGTGGAGGTCGACCCGATCCACGCCGAGGCGTCCCTGCCGTCGCGCATCGGCGAGTACCTGCCCGACGACGAGCTGATCACCAGGTTTCGCCGCGACCGGGTCCCGGTCGACGCGGCGACGACGGCCCGGGGCAGCACCGGGTCGGCCACCCTCGCCGGGGTACGGCTGCTGCCCGGCCCGGCCGGCGCACCGGCGCTGCGGATCACCGCCGGGGACCTGCCCACCCGGGCCGACGTCGCCGCCCAACTCGCCGCGCTGCCCGCCGAGCCCCGCTGGGCGGACCGGCGGGCGGAGCTGACCCGCTGGCTGACCGACCTGGACCGGTTGCATGAGTTGGAGTCGCTGGCCGCCGAACCGGTCGACCCGGCCGGCCGCCCCCTGCCGCGACACCGCACCCGCGCCCAGGAGCAGGAGCTTCAGCTGCTGCGGGAACGGGCCCGGCGGTACTTCGGCATCACCGTCGGCGGGCTGACCGTCGGCGGGCTCGACGTCACCCTGGACCCGGCCACCCTCGGGGTGGAGCTGCGGTTGGCCGAGCTGACCGCCACCGACGTCCGGGCCGGGGCCACCACCGTGGAACGGTTGGCGGCGGCCCGGCTGCGGTTGCGCGCCGACCTCGACACCGTCGGCGGCGGCCGGCTCCCCGCCGAGCTGGCCGGCCCGGCCGCGGCCCAGGGGTTGCCGATCGGTCGGACCGCCGTCCGTTTCGGGGTCGGTGAGCTGGCGGTGACCGGGTTCTCCGGGCCGGGCGTCGAGGCCCGGCGGATCGCCTTCACCGCGCCCGCCCGGGCCGACGGCACGCCCGGCGAGGCGATCCACGGCCGGGTGCTGCCCGTCGGTGACGATCTGCGCCTACCCGACCTGGTGGTGGAGCAGACCGAGCTGACCGGGCTGTCCATGCACTCGCCCGGCCGCAGCCTCTACTCCCGGGGCAGCACCCGGATCGGTCGGATGAGCCTCGACGTGCAGGTCCGCACCGGCGCGACCGCCACCGGCCGGCAGGTCCGTGGCGCGCTGGTCCGCAACCTGGTCATCGACCGGATCGACGCCGACCGGATCGGCATGGACGTCACCGACCCGGCGCCGGGGATGAGCGTCGAGGTGGTCTCCGGCGCGCTGATCGGGGTGCGGCTGCGTGACCTCGACGTGGACCTCACCGGCGAGGAGCTGACCTATTCCGGGCGGTTGACCGTCGGTCAGCTCGACCGGCTCCGGTTCGCCGTGGTGTCCCGCGCGGTGCAGGGCGGCCCGACCACGATCACCGGCACCGTGGGTGGCCGGGCGACCCGCCCGAACGCCGCCACGGTGACCGTGGACCTGATCCGGGCCGGGCCGCACCAGGTCGACCCGGTGACCGGCCGGATCCTCAGCGACACCACCGACAGCCAACGCATCCAGCTCGACGGGCTCACCCTCACCGACACCACCCTGCGGACCCCGGACGGCGCGGTCACCGTACGCCGGGCCGGGCTCGGCGGCCGGCTGGTCACCGAGCGGGCCGGCGGGCTGCGCTTCGAGGACGTCGGCCCGGCCCGCATCGAGCTGGGCGCGATCGACTGGCGGGCCGGCGACGGGCGGATCGTCTCCCGGGGGGCGACCGTGCTGGACGGGCTGACCGCCAGCGGTCGCTGGGACAGCACGCCGGAGCAGCGCGACGCCGCCGGTCGGGTCGTCCCGGCCACCGCCGCGCTGCACCTGGAGCGGCTGCACATCGCCCGGATCACCGGACGGGACCTGCGCTACCGCGACGGGGTGCTCGACGTCGGCCTCGGCCGGCCCGAACCGCTCCCGGCCGGGGAGCCGGACCGGCCGCCGCTGGAGATCCTCGACGTGGACCTGCGCGGCCTGCGCTGGTCGGCGGCGGCGGGGGTGACCGCCGGACGGCTCACCACCGGGGCGACCCGGGTGGAGATCGCCGGCCGGATCGACGCCGCGCTGCACGTCGACGGCGCGTTGTGGGCCGCCCAGCTCACCCTCGCCTTCGGTCGGGGCGGCCGGATCCAGGCCCGGGTGGTCGGCGGTGAGGCGCAGCTCGGCGTCGGGCCCCGGCCGGGCGAACACGACCAGCACGTCAGCATCCAGGGGCTGGACACCGGCGTGGTCAGCGTCGGCCCGGACCACATCGAGATCGGCCCGGACGGGCAGCCGGGGCTGAGCCTGGCCACCATCTCGGTGGACGCGCTGAACTGGCAGGGTGCGGCGCTCGGCCTGCGGATCCCGTCGGGCGCGGGGGCGATCACCCTGCTCGGCATCAGCGCGCGGGCCCGGGTCGACCTGTGGCCGGCGGGCACGCCTGGCGGCCGGTTCCGCCGGTTGCTGCTGCGGGAGCTGGTGGTGCAGCAGACCCGGGCCAGCGGGCTGCTGGTGGATCTGCACGACGGCGTCACCATCCGGCTCAACCCGGACATCGAGGCGGTGCTCGGGGAGTTGCGGCTGGTGCCGGCGGCCGGGCAGGACGGCTTCCTGGTGGAGGCGACCCGCACGGCGGAGGGGATGCGGATCCTCGGTGGACTGCGGATCGGGGCGATCGAGGCGGCCCGGGTCGGCTTCGACATCGGCACGTTCCTGTCCGGCGGCACGGCCGACTTCACCGCCGGTGGGCTCAGCGTCGACTTCCTCGACCACGGTGGGCTGCGGCTCAACCTGGCGCAGCCCACGCTGACCGCGATCAGCGCCCAGGTCACCGCCGACCCGCGTCGCCAACTGCTGTTCCTCGGCGCACCGACCGGCCGCCCCGAGTACGGGCTGCGGTTCACCTCGATCGGCTACGAGCAGGACCCGGCCGGGCCGGACGGCTCGGCGGCCCCCGGCCGGCGGATCGCCGTACGCGGTGGTGAGGTGACCGGGCTGAGTTTCACCGACAGCGGGCTCGGGTTGTACATCTTCGTCGAGCAGGGGCTGCTCGGCGACCTCACCCACGACCTGACCAGCGGGTCGGGCGAGCTGCCGTCGCTGGACATCCGCAACGCCCGGTTCGTGCTGGACCTGGCCACCATGCTCGGCGGCGGCTCCCCGATCCCGGCCCCGCCGCCCGCCCGGACCACCAGCGCGCAGCGGCGGGCCGCCCTGGCCGGGAAATGGGACGCGCTGGTGCGGGTGTTGGACGCCTACCGCATCGGTGAGGTGCTGGACAGCCTCAACGGGCACATCGACTTCGACGTCACCCACGACGGGTTCCTGTGGGGTGAGCGCAGCTGGGAGGTGCGGCTGGCGTTGCGCGACGGGGCGGTCGACTACCGCCGGCTCACCGGCGCGCTACCGTGGTGGACCCCGGGCCGGTTCATCGTCGAGGGCGACGACCTGGTCTACCGGGTGCACCTGCCCAGCTTCGGGGCGGAGGGCGCTCCCCCGCCGGACAGCGACGTCGACCTCCTACGGTGGCAGCTCGACACCGGCGAGGTCAGCCAGGCCCGCACCGAGCACCTGGTACGCCTCAACCGGCTGCTGCGGCCGACCGCCGCCTCCCGTGACGACCTGCTGCACACCATCGCCGACGTGCAGAGCGACGAACCGTCGACCGGCCCGCCGGGCATGTTGGCGATCGGCAACGTCGACGTGGACCTGTCGATCAACAACCCCCGGGAGATCACCCTGCCGCTGGGCGGCAGCAACGAGATCGTGCTGGCCCCCGACGCGCTGGTGCACCTCGCCGTCGGCGGTGGGGTACGCCGGGCCGCCGGTGGGGGCGGCCTGCCGGGCCGGCTGCGGCCGGTGTCGTTGCAGAGCGCCACGGTGGCCCGGGTGAACCTGCTCTTCGACGGGCTCGGCCTGTCGACCGGGCAGATCCGGATCACCGACCTGGCCGACTGCACCGTCGACTTCAGCGGGTTGGACCCGCTGCTGATGCAGGGCCGGATCACCCGGGCCGTGGCGGAGCGGATCCGCTGGCGGCGTCCCACCTCTGGAGGCACCCCGTGACCAGTCCCCTCAGCCCCCGGTTGCTGCGCGCCGGCCTGGTCGTGCTCGACCCGGACAGCGGGCGCAGCCGGCGGGTGATCACCCTGCAGTACAACCCGGACTCGTTGACCCGGGGCTTCCAGCTCAAGACGGCCGGGGCCGAGGGCGGGGCGCGGGGCGAGGCGTTGCGGATCACCGGCCCGCCGGTGCAGACGCTCACCCTGGAGGCCGACCTCGACGCCGCCGACCAGCTCACCGACCCCGAGGCGGTGGAGCTGGGGTTGACCGCCCAGCTGGCCGCCCTGGAGTCGCTGACCTATCCCAGCCTGGCCGCGGTGCAGGACGCCGCGGCGCTGTTGGCCGCCGGCACCCTGGAGGTGGTGCCGCCGCCGGCGCCGCTGGTGCTGCTGGCCTTCGGACGACGCCGGCTCTGGCCGGTACGGATCACCGAGCTGACCATCACCGAGGAGGCGTTCGACCCGATGCTGAACCCGATCCGCGCCAAGATCCGACTGGGTCTGCGGGTGTTGACCGTCAACGACGTGGGCACCGACGGCCGGGCCGGTGGCCTGGCCATGGCCGCCCACCAGCAGCTCGAACAGCTCGCCGGCCGGGCACGCGGCGGGCGGCTGGCCGACCTCGGCATCGACCGGCTGCCATGAGCGACCCGACGGACACCGATCCGGCCCTGGTGGCCGCGCAGAGCCGGGTCGCGCAGACCCTCTTCGCCGCGACCGGCGCGGGTGGCGTCGACACGCCGGCACCCGGCGCGGTCTCCCCCGACAGCCGGTACGCCACCGTGGGCACCACCGTCACCGTCGACCCGGACACCGGTCGGGAGGTCGTGCACCTGCGTCGCCGGTTCGTGCCGCCCGCGGACCGGCTCGCCACCGCCGGCTGGGAACCGGTCGCCGACGGGGACCGGGTGGACCTGCTGGCCGGGCGGACCGTCGGCGACCCCACCGCGTTCTGGCAGCTCTGCGACGCCAACGGCGTCTTCGACCCGGCGGAGCTGGAGCAGCCGGGCCAGGTGGTCCGGGTCGCCCTGCCCGAGGGCTTCCCGGGGGGCCTCGATGCCTAGCGGGGTGCGGTTGCAGGTGCTGATCGGGCCGTTGACCTTCCGGCCGGCCCCGATGGAGCTGGTGGCGGCGGTGCAGGAGGCGCAGGTCACCCAGAACGCCGGGCAGCGCTCGGGCTTCCAGCTGCGCCTGGCGCTGGGCCGGGGGTCGCTGGTGGAGCGGATGCTCGCCGACGGCAGCCTCGACCCGCCGACCCGGCTGCTGCTGGTGCTGCACGTCGACGGCCGGCCGCAGGTGCTCTCCGACGGGGTGGTGACCCGGCACGACGTGGCCCGCAGCAACGACGCGGGCGCGTCGACGCTCACCCTCACCGGGGTGGACGTGAGCCAGATGATGGACCTGATCGACCTGTCGGACCTGCCGATGCCGATGCCGGCGGAGGCCCGGGTGCTGACCCTGCTCGCCCCGTTCGCCGCGTACGGGGTGGTGCCGATGGTGGTGCCCAGCGTGCTGGTGTTCGCGCCGAACCCGGTGCAGCGGATCCCGGCGGTACGCGGCACCACCTTCGCGTACGTGTCGCAGCTCGCCGACGAGGTGGGCTACACGTTCTATGTGGAGCCGGGGCCGACCCCGGGGATGAACACCGCCTACTGGGGGCCGGAGGTGCGGGCCGGTCAGCCGCAGCCGGCGTTGACGGTCAACGCCGACGCGGGTGCCAACGTGGAGTCGTTGTCGTTCTCCTTCGACGGGGTGCAGAAGACCGTCTACCTGCTCACCGCGTTCCCGGAGCAGGTGCGGGTGCCGATTCCGCTGCCGGTGCCGGACGTCAGCCCGCTCAACCCGCCGCTGGGCCGCAAGATCCCGATTCCGTTGTCGTACCGGCGGATGAACATCGGGCGGTCGAACCCGAGCGGCACCGACGACGCCACCGCCCGGATGGACGTCGTGCAGACCCTCGCCCGGGGCCTGGCCCGGGCCGCCCAGTCGGCGAACGTGATCACCGGATCCGGCTCGTTGGACGTGCTGCGCTACGGCCGGCTGCTGCGCTGCCGGCGGCTGGTCGGGGTGCGCGGCGCCGGCCGCGCCTACGACGGCGAGTACGTGGTGCGCAGCGTGACCACCACGGTCAAGGCGGGCGAGGTCAAGCAGCGGTTCACCCTGGGCCGCAACGCCCAGGTCTCCACCTCGGGAAGGGCACAGCCATGACGACGAGGTACTACGGCAAGTATCGCGGCACGGTGGTCAACCACCTCGATCCGTTGCAGCAGGGCCGCATCCAGGTGACCGTTCCGGACGTCACGCTCCCCCCGTCGAGCTGGGCGATGCCCTGTTTCCCGCTGGCCGGCATCCAGGCCGGCATGTTCGCCGTGCCGTTGCCGGGCACCGGGGTGTGGGTGGAGTTCGAGCAGGGCGACGCCGACCATCCGATCTGGACGGGCTGCTGGTACGGCTCCAAGGCGGAGATCCCGGCGCTGGTGTCGTCGGCCCCGCCGCCCACCCCGCCGATCGTGTTGCAGACCCCCGGCCAGGCCACCCTGATGATCTCCGACGCTCCCGGCCCGACCGGCGGCATCCTGCTCAAGACGCTGACCGGGGCGATGATCTCGATCAACGACACCGGGATCATCATCTCCAACGGCAAGGGTGCCTCGATCACCCTGGTCGGCCCGACCGTGGCGGTCAACCAGACCGCGTTGACGGTGACCTGATGCCCGGCCCGCTGCTGCACGTCGGTGCCGTGCTCACCTGCCCGCACACCGGCCCGGTCACCCCGCAGACCGGCAACGCGCGGGTGCTGGTCGGCGGCCTGCCGGTGGTCACCGCCACCGACGCGTACCCGGTCACCGGGTGCCCCTTCCAGGTGCCGGTGGGCGCGGGCACCAAACCGCAGCCCTGCGTCCAGCTCCGGTGGACCACCCCGGCGGCCCGGGTGCTGGTCAACGGGCAGCCGGCCGTGCTCGCCACCAGCGTCGGGCTCGGGGTCAGCGCGGAGGGCATCCCGCAGGGGCCGCCGACGGTGGCCGGCGTGCAGGTCCGGGCGGTGGCGTCATGACGTACCCGGCGTTTCCGTGGCGACCGGACAACCGGGGCCGCTCCGGCCTGGCCGGCCCGGACCGGCACGTCGCCGACCTGGTGGAGGCGGTGCTGTTCACCGCGCCCGGCGAACGGGTCAACCGGCCGGACTTCGGCGCGGGTCTCGGCCAGTTGCTGTTCGCCCCGGTCGACGACGCGGTGGTGGGCACCGCCGAGTTGCAGGCCCGCAGCGCGTTGCAACGCTGGCTCGGCGAACTGATCGAGGTCGACGACGTCCGCGTCGACCTGGCCGAAGCGGCGGTGCGGGTGCACGTCGGGTACCGGCTGCGGGCCACCGGCCGGCCGGCGCAGGTGTCGGTGGAAAGGGGTGCGGGATGAGCGTGCGCTGCGACGACGACGAGCGGCGGGCCGAGGTGGGCCGGCCGGGCAGCGCCTTCAACGGCATCGACTGGGTCGAGGTGGACGCCACCGACCAGCGGCTGCTGCACGTCGGTTTCCTGCACCCGTTGCCCGGCCAGACCGGCGGGGTGCCCGCCGGGGCCGCGCTGGCGGTGGGGAACGTACTTGTCGACGGCGGGGTCCGGATCACCGGCGTGCGGGTGCTCAGCGTCGCCGCCACCGGCCTGGAGTTGACCGTCCGGGTGGACCGGGCCGGTGACTTCTCCCCGTACACCCTGAGGTTGGTGCGCTCGGCGGTGGACGACCGGGTGCCGCCCGGTTTCGACCCGGTGCTGTCGGTGCAGACCTTCTCCTTCAAGGCCAACTGCCCCAGCGACCTGGACCCGGCACCGGCCGCCCCCACCGTGACGCCGCCGCCGCCGACCACCGCGCCGGCCGACTACCTGGCCAAGGACTACGCCGGGTTCCGGCGGCTGATGCTCGACCGGCTCGCCGCCCTGCCCGGTGGGGCCGAACGGCACCCGGCCGACCCGCTGATCACGGTGGTGGAGGCGCTGGCGCACGTCGCCGACCGGTTGTCCTACCGGCAGGACGCCGCCGGCACCGAGGCGTACCTGGGCACCGCCCGCAGCCGGATCTCCGTGCGCCGGCACGCCCGGCTGCTGGACTACGCGGTGCACGACGGTTGCGCGGCCCGCGCCTGGCTCAGTGTGCGGGTGGCCGCCGGGTCGGACGTGGAGAGCCGGGGTGTGCCCGCCGGGACCCCGGTGCTGGCCGCCGACCGGGCCACCCCGGCGGTACGGCCCACCGACGCGGCGGCGCTGCTGGCCGACGGCGCGACCGGCTTCGAGACGCTGACCCCGCTCGCCCCGAGGGCCGCCCGCAACGAGATCGCCCTGTACGTGTGGGGCGGCCGGGACTGCGGGCTGCCCGTCGGCGCGACCCGGGCCACCCTGGTCGACCTGCCGGCCACCGGCCTGGCCGCCGGTGACCTGCTGCTGCTGGAGGAGGTGCTCTCCCCGCAGACCGGCAGACGCGCCGACGCCGACCCCACCCACCGGCAGGTGGTCCGGCTGGTGTCGGCGAACCCCACCACCGACCCGGTCACCGGGGTGGCCGTGCTGGAGGTCGAGTGGAGCGCCGCCGACCGGTTGGCCTTCCCGCTGACCGTCACCGCCTCCGTCGCCGGCACGGGCACCGGCCAGCTGGTGACCTGTGCGGTGGCCCGGGCCAACCTGGTCGCCGTCCAGCACGCCAGCGCGGTGTCCGGGCAGCTCCCGGCCGCCGCCGAACACCGGTGGCGGCCGGTGCTGACCGGCGAGCCGGTCGCCTCGGCGGTGCCGTTCCCGACCGACACCCCGGCCAGTCAGGCCCTCGACCAGGACCCGCGTGCCGCGGTGCCGCTGATCCGGTTGGAAACCACCGAGGGCAGTTGGCGGCCCCGCCGGGACCTGCTCAACGCCGACCGCTTCGACCAGGGTTTCGTCCCGGAACGCGAACGCGACGGCCGGGTGAGCCTGCGGTTCGGCGACGACGTGTCGGGGCGGCGACCACCGGCCGGCACGGTCTTCCAGGTCACCTGGTGGCGCGGCGGCGGGGCGGCCGGCAACCTCGGCCACGACGCGCTGACCACCCTGGTCACCGACCGGGTCGGGCTGCTCGCCGCGACCAACCCCCTGCCCGCCGTCGGTGGCACCGACCCGGAGGACATCGAGCACGCCCGGCAGCACGCCCCGGTCGCCTTCGCCGTCCAGGAACGAGCGGTCACCACCGCCGACTGGGTGGCGGCGGCCCTGCGGCTACCCGAGGTGGCCAACGCCACCGCCCGGGTCCGCTGGACGGGGTCGTGGTGGACGGTCTTCCTCACCCTCGACCTGACCGGCGGGCAGCGGCTCACCGACGAGCCGGCGCTGGCCCGACGGCTGGCCGGGCGGCTCGACCGGTTCCGCGTCGCCGGGTACGACCTGCAACTGCGCGACCCGGTCGACCTGCCGGTGGAGCTACGGCTGTGGGTGTGCGTCACCCCGGGCGCGTTCCGGTCCGACGTACGCCGGGCCCTGCTGGACCTCTTCTCCGCCCGCGACCTGCCCGGTGGGGTGCGGGGCTTCTTCCACCCCGACCGGTTCAGCTTCGGCACCCCGCTCTACGTCAGCCAACTGCTGGCCGCCGCGGTCGGTGTCCCCGGGGTCACCGACGTGCGGGTGACCGAGCTGCACCCGGTGGGCGTGGTGGCCGGCGGCGAACTGGCCGCCCGGGTGCTGCGGGCCGGCGACACCGAGGTGATCCGCCTCGACAACGATCCCAGCGTGCCGGAGCACGGCATCCTGCACCTCGACCTGGTGGGTGGACTGTGACCTCACGAGTGGGCCGGGGGCCCAACCCGCCCGGCCGCAGTGGCATCGCCTACCGGCTGGGCCGGCAGGCCGACTTCGCCGCCGACCTGGTGGCCCGGCTCGGTGGGCGGCCGGAGCTGGCCGGGCTGACCACCCGGGAGGTCGACGACCCGGCGGTGGCGCTGCTGCACGCCTGGGCGACGACCCTGGACGTGCTCGCCTTCTACCAGGAGCGGATCGCCAACGAGGGTTTCCTCGGCACCGCCACCGAACGCGGTTCGGTGCTGATGCTGGCCCGCGCGATCGGCTACGAGCTGCGTCCCGGCGTGGCCGCGACGACGTGGCTGTCGTTCACCGTCACCGCCACCCCCGGCGCCCCGGACGGGGTGCCGATCCCGGCGGGCAGTCAGGCGCAGAGCGTGCCCGGCCCCGGCGAGCTGCCGCAGGTCTTCGAGACGGTGACGCCGCTGCTGGCCCGGCCGGAACTCAACGCGGTGGGGCTGCGGGTCACCGCGCCCCGCGCGCCCCGCCCCGGCGACGCCACCCTGTACCTGGCCGGCACCGACACCGTGCTCACCCCGGGCGGTGCGCTGCTGGTGCTCGGCCCCGACTGGTTCGACGTCCGTCGGGTGCGCGCGGCCACCGCGGTGCTGCCGGCGGCGGCCACCGCGCTGGACGGCGGTGCGGTGGTGCCGGCGTACACGGTGGTCGGGTTGGACGCGGCGGTGACCGCCCAGCCGCTCGGCACGGATCTGCGTCAGCCGGGACGGGACGTGCAGGTGCACCTGCTGGCGCAGCGGGCCGCGCTCTTCGGGCACCAGGCGCAGCCGTGGTCGGCGCTGCCGGTGGCGCTGCGGGTCGGTGAGTTGAACCCGGGCACCAACCAGGTGCTGCCGGGCGCGTACGCCACCCGCAAGGACAGCTGGGTGGACGCCCCGCTGGGCAGCCAGGAGCGGACGCTGCACCTGGACCAGTCGTACCCGTCGATCGTGGCCGGGTCGTGGCTGGTCCTGGAGACCGCCGGGGTGCCGCAGCTGCGCCGGGTCGACGCGGTGGCGGAGGTGCCGGTGGCCGACTTCGGCATCGCCGCCCGCACCACCCGGGTCACCGTGGCCGGCGGCGACTCGAACATGTTCTCCCGGCGCACCACCACCGTGCTCGGCGACAGCCGGTTGCTGCCACCGGCCGCTGCACCGCTGACCGCCCCGCTGACTGCGACGGCGACCCTGGAGCTGGCCCGGCCGACGCCGGGGCTGGAGCCGGGCCGGCCGCTGGTGCTCACCGGTGTCGACCCGGACGGCGGGCCGGTCGGCGAGGTGGTGACCGTGCTGCGGGTACGGGACGAGAGCACGGTGGACCTGACGGCCAACGTGACGCGGCGTTACCGGCGCGACAGCGTCCGGGTGCTGGGCAACGTGACGGCGGCGACCCACGGGGAGAGCCGGGCGGAGGTGCTCGGGGGAGGCGATGCACGGCGGGCGTTCCAACGGTTCAGCCTGCGGCACGTGCCGCTGACCTATGTGCCCGCCGCGACCGCGAGCGGCTCCCGCACCACCCTGGCGGTCTGGGTGGACGGGGTGCGCTGGCAGGAGGTTCCGGCGCTGCTCGGGCAGGCCCCCTCCGCCCGGGTCTACACCGTGCGCCGGGCCGACGACGGCACCGTCACGGTCACCTTCGGCGACGGCCTGACCGGGGCCCGGCTGCCCACCGGGCAGGACAACGTGGTGGCCACCTACCGCAGCGGCATCGGGCGGCTGGCCGATCTGGCACCCGGCCGGTTGACGATCCCGCTGTCCCGGCCGCTGGGCCTGATGGAGGTCGGCAACCCGGTGCCCGCCGCGGGGGCCGACGACCCGGAGGGGGTGGACCGGGCCCGTCGCAACGCGCCGCTGGCGGTCCGCACCCTGGGGCGGGTCGTCTCGCTTGACGACCACGCCGACTTCGCCCGCGCCTTCGCCGGGATCGGCAAGGCCCGCGCGGACCTGGTCTGGGACGACGCCCGGCAGCTGGTCCTGCTCACCGTCGCCGGCCCGGACGGGGCGGAGATCCCGCCGGACGCGGCGGTCCGCGCCGACCTGCTGCGGGCCCTGGACGCCGCCCGCCAGGCGACCGTGCCGGTGCGGATCCTCGGCCACCACCGGCGCCGGGTGGCGGTGACCGCCCGGCTGTTGTTGGCCGCCGGGCACCGGTTCGCGGCGGTCTCGACCGCAGCCCGCGCGTCGCTGGTCGCCGGGTTGAGCTTCGACGCCCGCGACTACGCCCAGCCGGTACGCGCCAGCGAGGTGCAGGCGCTGCTGCACCGGGTGCCCGGGGTCACGGCGGTGGTGCTGGAGCTGCTGCACGACGCCGGGCAGTCGCCGGCCCGCCTCGACGTGATCACCGCCGCGCCGGCCCGTCGGGTCGGTGACGTGCTGCTGCCCGCCGATCTGCTCACCGTGGACGCCGGTGACGTCACCCTGCTGGAGGCATCGTGAGGGCCGAGGATATCTGGGGCCTGCTGCCGGCCGCGCTGCGCAGCCAGGACGAGGCGGCCGGCGGGGTGCTGCACGCGCTGGTGGAGGTGATGGCCGAGCAGGCCGTCGCGTTGGGTGCCGACGTGGACCAACTCACCGACGACTGGTTCGTGGAGACCTGCGCCGAGTGGGTGGTGCCCTACCTGGGTGAGCTGGTGGGGGCGGGTCAGTTGCATCCGCTGGCCGACGGCACCGGCCTGTCCGACCGGGCCCGCGTCGCCGACACCATCCGGTTCCGCCGGCGCAAGGGCACCGCCGCCGCGTTGGAGGAGCTGACCCGGGCCAACACCGGCTGGAGCGCCGCCGTCGTCGAGTTCTTCGAACGGCTGGTCGCGACCCAGCACGTCAACCACGTCCGCGACGCGCCGGCCACCGCGTCGATCCGGGCCGCCGCGCCGTTGGAGCTGGTCGGTGGGCCCTTCGAGACGGTCTGCCGGACGGTGGACGTACGGGCGATGGACGCCGGTCAGGGCCGCCCCAACATCGGGCACATCGGCCTGTACGTGTGGCCGCTGCCGTCGTACCGGCTGGACCGGGCCACCGCCGCACCGGCCGTGGTGCCGGCGGACGGCCGGTGGTGGATCGACCCGGTGGGGGTGGGCCGGCAGCTGACCGGGCCGACGGTGACCGAGCCGGACATCGACCACCGGGCCGACGAGGCGAACGTGCCCGGTCCGCTGCGCCGCCGGCCGTTGCGCGACGAGTTGGCGGCGCTCGCCAGCGGCACCCCGCCCCCACCCGAGCAGCGGCGCTGGTTCCGCGACGACGACCCGTCGTTCGTGGTGTGGATCCAGCCCACCCCGGCCGACGAGCTGCGGCCGGTCCCGCTGGACCTGCTACGGATCTGCGACCTGGCCGGCTGGGAGCTGCCGACCGGCAGTGTGGTGCGGGTCGACCCGGTGCGCGGCCGGATCACCGTCGCCGCCGGCCGGCCCGTGCACCGCCTCGCGGTCTCCTGGTGGTACGCGTTCAGCGCCGACGTCGGCGCCGGGCCGTACCCCCGCCGCGGTGACCTGGGGGCGGCGGACGGGCCGGTGGACTGGCAACTCGCGGTGAGCGTGACCGAGCCGGCACGGGCCGGGGAGGTGGTCGCCTCGCTGGGTGAGGCGGTGACCGCCTGGCACGACTTCCAGGCCACGCACCCGGGCAGCACCGGCCGGATCGTGGTGCTGGACAGCCACCGTTACCGGGAGAACCTGTCGGTGCGGGTGGGGCAGGGCAGCCGGTTGAGTGTGCTGGCCGCGCAGTGGCCCCGGCCGCCGGACCGGCCCCGGCGGCAGACCGACCTCGACCCGGTCGGGGTGCGTCCCTGCCTGCTGGGCACGCTGGCCGTCACCGGCGTCGGTGTCGGGGACCGCCCGGGTGAGCTGGTCGTCGACGGGCTGCTGGTCGCCGGGACGGTGACCGTCGCCGCGCCCGGTGACGGCGGACCGGGCCTGGGCCTGGTGGAGTTGCGGCACTGCACCGTCGGCCCGGCGGCGACCGGGCTCACCGTCACCGCCGGCAACGACCGGACCCGGGTGGTGGTGCACCGCTGCGTGACGGGTGCGCTGACCACCACCGACGGCCCGTTGACCGTGACGGACACGCTGGTGCACGGCCCGGTCGCCGCCGGGGACGCGGCGGCGGAACTGGCTGGGGTGACGGTGCTGGGCACCACCACGGCGCGGGTGCTGACCGCCACCGACTGCCTGTTCGACCAGCAGGTGACGGTGGCCCGCCGGCAACAGGGGTACGTCCGGTTCAGCTACCTGCGGCCCGGCTCGGTCACCCCGCGCCGCTACCGCTGCCAACCGGACCTGGCCCAGCAGGCTCAACCCGACGACCCGGACGTGGCCACCCGGGTCGGGCCGGCCTGGGCGAGCACCCGCTACGGCGACGCCACCTACGGCCGGCTCGCCGCCACCGCCGCCACCGAGTTGCGTACGGGGGCGGAGTCCGGGGCGGAGCTGGGGGCGTTCCGTCGTGCCCTGACCCCGCAACGCCTGCACAACCTCACCCTCGCGCTGGCGGAGTACCTGCCGCTGGGGCGGGTGGCCGCTGCCCTGCCCGTCCTGCCGACCGGAGGAACCACACCATGAAGGGCGACATCAGCCGCGTCACGTTCGACCAGCGGCGGCACGCGACGAGCGTCCGCAAGCAGCAGGGCCGGGTCGACCTGGACGCGGACTGGAACGAACAGCAGGACATCCAGGCGCACCTGCGGGCCACCGCGCTGACCGACGTGGTCGGCGCCGCCGGTGCGCCGCTGGTCGGTGGGGCGTTCGGGTTGACCGGCGGGGCCGACCTGAAGCTGTCGGCCGGCCGCTACTACCTCGACGGGGTGCTCTGCGAGAACGACACCCCGGTCTCCGTGTTCGCCCAGCCGGACCTGCCGGCGGCCGGCCCGTTCGTCCGTAAGCTCGACGGCTCCTGGCTGGCCGGTGGCGCCCCCGTGCCGCCGGGGGTTCACGCCGCCTGGTTGCAGGTGTGGTCGCAGCACGTGACCGCGATCGAGGACCCGGCGCTGCGGGAGGTCGCCCTCGGCGGGCCGGACACCACCACCCGGCTGCGGACCGTGTGGCAGGTGCGGTTGTTGCAGGCCGGGCCGCCCAACACCCCGGTCGGCTGTGCGGACACCCCACCCGGCTGGGCGGAGCTGACCGCCGCCTCCACCGGCACCCTCGCGGTCCGTGCCGACCCGACGGGCAGTTCCGGGGGTGACTGCGTGATCCCGACCGGGTCGCCGTACACCGGGTTGGACAACCAGTTCTACCGGGTGGAGATCCTGACCGGTGGGGCGCCCGGGGTGGCCGGTTTCGTCTGGTCCCGGGACAACGCCGCCACGGTGGCGACCTGGGAGAGCATCGACGTCGACGTGCTGACGGTGAAGGTCCCCGGCCGCGACGGCAGTGCCGGCTTCACCAACGGCTCCTGGGTGGAGCTGACCGACGACGGCCGGGAGCAGAACGGCCTGCCGGGCACGTTGGTGCAGGTCGACCGGGTGGAGGGGGACCGGATCGTGATCCGGCCGGGCACCGCCACCGGCAGCCTCGACCGGGCGGACTTCCCGTCGCGGCCCCGGGTCCGCCGCTGGGACGGCCGGGGCACCGTGCCGGCCGGCGGCGTCGAGTTGGACCTGGAACTCGGCATCAAGATCCGGTTCTCGGCGGCGGGCAGCTTCCGCACCGGCGACTGGTGGTCGTTTCCAGCCCGCTCGGCGCTGCACGACGTCCAGTGGCCCCGGGTCGGCACCACGCCGGTGGCGCAGACCCCGCACGGGCCGCGTCGGGCGCACGGCCGGATCGGCGTCGTGAGCTGGGACGGCAGCCAGTGGAGCGTGCTGCGCGACTGCCGGCCGGTGTTCGCCCCGTTGACCGGGCAGGCCACCCTGAGCCTGCTCGGCGGGGACGGCCAGGAGGCGGTGCCGGTACCGGGCAGCCCGGCGACCCTGGTGCCGCTGGGGCACGACCTGGTCACCGGGGTGGCGATGGGCGGTCAGCCGGTCGCCAAGGCCCGGGTCCGGTTCACCGTCACCGGCGGGGCTGGCCGGCTCACCGCCGGGGCGGTCACCGCCACCACCGTCACCGTGGAGACCGGTGCCGACGGCCGGGCCCGCTGCGCCTGGCAACTCGACTCGGCCGCCGCCACCCAGGAGGTCACCGCCCAACTCCTCGACGAGGCCGGGCAGCCGTCCCACCTGCCGGTGACCTTCACCGCCGCGCTGTCGCGCGCCGACCGGGTGTCGTACGACCCGACCGGGCGGCCGTCGCTGGCCGGGGCGACCACCGTCCAGGCCGCCATCAACCAGCTCGCCGCGTCCGCCACCGGTGGGTGGGCGACCATCACCATCCGGCCGGGCATCGACTGGGTGCAGGCGCTCACCACGCTGCCTGCCGGGGACGTGCTGATCTGCTTCGCCCCCGGCCTCTACACCAGCACCGTGCCGGTCACCTTCACCGGCCGGGCCAACATCCGGGTGCTGGGCAGCGGGCCGGCCAGCCGGATCCGGGTGCAGGGTCAGGAGTTCGCGCTGATGTTCGTCAACTGCGGCACCGTGTCGGTGTCGCACCTGGCGGTGGAGACTCCCGGCCCGGCTGCCGCCGAGGGGCGGCTCGGCCCGGTGTCGGCGGTCAACTGTGCCGAGGTGACGATCGAGCACTGCCAGCTCACCGGGGTGGCCGGCGCGTCCCCGCAGAGCACCTGCCTGACCGTCCGCAACGACCAGGGCGCGGCCCCCGGGAAGGTCCGGGTGCTCGACTCGGACTTCCTCATCGGCCACGGCCAGCAGGGTGTGTTGCTGGTGAACCCGGACCACGCGGTGATCACCCGGTGCCGGTTCTCCTGCCCGCCCCGGCCGGCCTCGCTGACCCTGGCCGAGCTGGTCAAGGACGAGAAGTTCCGCAGCCAGCTCGCCACCCAGTTGGTGGGGCGGCTCGCCCTGGACCGCGACGACCGGTTGGAGACGGGCGAGTGGAACACCGTGGTCCGGGTCGGCCGGTGGGGCGTACGGATGAACTCGATGGTCCCGCAGAGCGAGTGGAAGACCCTGACCACCCTGCGCCCGCCCACCGCCGAGGACCAGCGCACCGCCGGGGCCGCCGAGGCGTACGTGCTGCGGCTGGCGGACCTGGCCACCGAGGACCCGGCCCAGCTGCCCTCGTACAAGCGGCAGCTCACCTCGCTCAAGGGGCGGCTCGGGGAGAGCGCCGGGCGGATCTTCGACACCGACGAGGGCCGCAAGACGCTGCGCGACTACCTGGTCGGTGAGGGGATCGACGTGCGGGAGGCCGACGACATCGCCCGCGACCGCCGGGAGGTGGCACTGCCGGCGCCGGGGGCGAGCCTGCGCTTCGACTCGGCGTTGAGCCAGGGTGCCTGGGAGGCGGCGGTGGCCGCGTCGCCGCCGTCGCGCCCGGTGCAGACCCCGTCGGCGGCGGCGAAGCACCTGCGCAGCGTCGCCGACCGGATCCTGCTGGAGCCGGCCTTCGGCGAGAAGTACGCCGGTGGTTACCGGCGGGACCTGACCGCTGCGGCGGAGGTCTCCGTCGGGGCCTGCGCGGTGGTGATCGGCGGCGGTACGGCGGTCGGCGACGTCGAGGTCTCCGACTGCCGCATCGATCAGGTCGCCGAGGGGATCCACATCGGGGTCTCCTACCACAAGGGACCGCCGATCCAGGGCCGCACCATCCGGGTGACCGGCAACGACATCCACCTCTACCAGGCGTGGTGGCGTGGTTCGGGCACCATCCGGGGCATCAAGATCGGCAGCATCCGGCACGTGTTCGTCTCCGACAACCGGATCTCGGTGGCCGCCGGGGCGGGCGTCGGCATCTGGGCCTTCGCCGCCGGGGGTCCGATCATGGCGATCCGCGACAACCTGGTGCAGAACTGCGAGCCGGCGATCCTGTGCAACCCGTCCTGGTCGGGGGCGCCGGCGAAGCGGCTGTGGTCGGTCACCGACAACGTCTCGTCGAACGGATCCATCCAGGTGGCCGGGGGTGCGCGCAGCTCGGGCAACGTCAGTTGAGCTGTCACAAGCACGACTGCGTCGGCCCGGCGGGCGGGACTACGCTCATGGTGACTGCCACTTAGCACGGTTGCGGATTGCAGATGTGGTCTAGGGGTTCAAATCCTCTGGTAGTCGCCAACAAACGGCAGGGCGGGCCCTCGGGCCCGCCCTGTTCGCCTCGTGCGCGCCGGTGCCCGCGCCGCCGGGGCCGCCGGTGCGGGCGACCGCGCCGGTCACGGGCCTCACCCTCTCCGCCGCTGTTCACACCGTTCGCGGCCGGAGTAACCCGAGTCGACGTGTCCGGCCGGTCCCGTCAGTGCACGACGACCACTGCCGAGGGCGGTTCCAGGTCGGCGAGCCGGGACGGGCGGACCACCAGGAACAGCACCGCCAGCGCCGCCACCATCCCACCCGCCACCACCAGCGCCATCGCCACCGCACCGTTGCCCAGCACCCCCACCATCGGCGCGGCCACCGCACCGACGCCGAACTGCACGGCACCGAGCAGGGCCGACGCGGTGCCGGCCGCCTCGCCGTGGCGGGACAGCGCCAGCGCCGGGGCGTTCGGCATCGCCAGGCCGGCCGTCGCCAGCACCACCCATAACGTCACCAGCAGGGCGGGCAGCCCGCCGAATCCGGTCACGGCGAAGGCCAGCAGCGCCAGCCCGGCCAGCGTGCCGACGCTCAACGAGGTGACCAGGATGCGCTGCGGGGAGAAACGACGCAGCAGCCGTACGTTGTACTGGGCCGCCCCGATCAGGCCCACCGCGCCCGCCCCGAACGCCAGCGCGAACTGCTGCTCGTCGAGCCCGTACCCCTCCTGGAGGACGAAGGACGAACCGGCCACGTACGCGAACAGCGCCGCCATGGCCAGGCCGGCGACCAGGACGAGCCCCACGAAGGTGCGGTCGCGCAGCAGTGAGCCGTACAGGCCGACGGTCGTCCACACGCCGCCCCGTTGACGACGGGCGGCCGGCAGGGTCTCGGGCAGGCCGATCACGGCGAGCACAGCGAGCAGCACGCCGAAGACGGCAAGCGTCACGAAGACACCCCGCCAGTCGGTCCAGCGCAGCACTCCGCCGCCGAGGGTGGGGGCGAGGATCGGCGCCGCGCCCATCACCAGCAGCAGCCGGGAGAGCAGGGTGGCGAAGGCGGTGCCGTCGAACAGGTCACGCAGCACCGCCATGGCGACCACCGTGGCGGCGGCGACGCCGAGGCCCTGCACCACCCGCAGTGCGCCGAGGACGGCGATGTTGGGGGCGACGACGCAGAGCGCCGAGGCCACGACGTGCACCGCGAGCCCGACGATCAGCGGGCGGCGGCGGCCGACCGCGTCGGAGAGCGGCCCGATCAGCAGTTGACCGAGGGCCAGCCCGGCGAGCGTGCCGGTGAGGGTCAACTGGACGGCCGCCGAAGTGGTCGCGAAGTAGGTGGCGATGGCCGGCAGCGCCGGCAGGTACATGTCGATGGTCAGCGGGCCGATGGCGATCAGCGAGCCGAGGACGAGAACGAGTCGCACGCGCTGCCGGCGGGTCATCAGGTCGCCCGGCGTCGACGCGACCTTCGGCGACTGGTCGTGGACGACATCGGTCATCGGGAAGGCTCCGCCCGGTCGGGGCGCGGCCGGACGGTAACGGGTGCGAAGATCACACCTGGCTTCAAATCCGGATCCGCTGTTCTGATTCCCGCTCCACCGAGAGGTAACGCGGGTCACAACCGCTGGTCACGCTCAGGCCGGGTCCGTCCGGCCGTGCCGCCAGTACCCCATGAAGGCGACCGCGCGCCGGTCCATGCCCCGGTCGGCGACGAGGTGCCGGCGCAATGCGCGGATGACGCCGGCCTCCCCCGCCAGCCAGGCGTAGACCGGCACCGGCGAGGTCGGGGTCGGCACCTCCCAGAGCAGAGCCTGGTCGACGTCGACGTCGACGATCGGGCCGGTGGGGTGCACGCCGACGTCGCAGAGCAGGTGGTGTGCCGCGGCGGCGACGGCGGGTAGCAGCCGACTGCCGTGGTCGCCGCCGTCGCGGGGCAGCCAGTCGACCGTGACCCCGGGCGGCGCGACGAGCGGCAGCACGTCGGCCCGGTCCGGCACCTCCAACAGCACCCGGCCCCGGGCGTCGAGGGGCAGCCGCTCCAGGATGGCGCTGATCGCCGGTACGGCGGTCTCGTCACCGGCCAGCAGCAGCTGACCGGCGGCCGGGGGGCGGAACTCGATGCCGCCGTGGTCACCGTGGTAGCCGGCGTCGGGTCCGAGGAGGCCGGCCTCGTCGCCAGGGCGGGCCCGCAACGCCCACCGACCGGCCGGACCGCTGTCGCCGTGCAGCACGAGGTCGATGTCGACCTCGGCCAGATACGGCCGGACCGCCCGGACGGTGTAGGTGCGGATCGGGCAGCGCTCGTCCTCGGGCAGCGCCCGCCAGTGGGAGTACCAGTCGACGCCGCCGGGCAGGTGGACGCCGGGCCGGCCGGGCAGCGGCAGCACCAGCTTGATCCGCTGGTCGTAGCCGTTGTCGGCGAACCGGTCGAGGTCCGGGCCGGTGAAGGTGACCCGCAGGAAGGACGGGCTGAGTCGACGCACCGCGCGTACCTGTACGTCGAACAGCCGCCAGGGGGCCGCGGGCAGGGTCGTGGTGCCGGTGGCGTGGTGGGGCTCCCCCGCCGGGCGAACTCGATCACTAAGCACGTAGGTGAGGCTAACCTAACCAAGAAGATGAATGGCGAGGTGGCCTACCCCGTCCCCGTTCGGGTGAACCGCCGTCGCGGCCACGCCACGTCGCGGCCAGGACCACGCGGGTCTCGACGTGGCGACCCGGTCAGGACCACGGGGCGCACCCGACCCTGCGGCACCGTCGGCGGGCACGACCGGCGGGTACGACCGGCGGGCACCGGCGGCGGGCACGACCGGCGGGCGGCGGTCAGCGACCCGGCGCGACCCGGTCGAGGAACATCAGTTGGGCGCGCTTGTCCGGCAGGTCGATCTGCGGGCCGGGTACGAAGCCGGCGCGGGCCAGCCGGTCGACGGCACGGGTGTTGCGGGCGTCCGGCTCGGCCACGATCCGCAGCCGGGTCGGATCAGCCAGCACGAACGCGAGGAACGCGTCGAGGAGCACACCGGTGAAGCCGGGCTCCGTACCGCCGTCCGGGGGGCCGATGAGCAGGTGGACACCGAAGTCACCGGGGCGCACCTCGTAGCACCGCCCGACCGGGTCGGCGGCCGGCTCGTAGGTCTGGAACAGGGCCACCGGGCGGCCGTCCCGGTGGACCAGGTACGCGTGATGGGTGCTCAACGAGTCGAGGTACGCGTATATCTCGTGCACCCGCTCGCGGTCGGCGTCCCGCATGCCCCAGAACCGGGACCGCTCCCGGGTGACCCAGTCGTGGATCACCTCGACGTCCCGGTCGGGCCGCACCGGCCGGATGGTCACCTCACCGAATCCGTCGATCAGACGCGAGGCGGAGGTCGACACCGTCGCCATGGCACTCCTTCCGGGACCGAACCGTCGACTCACGAGCCGTCGACCCACGAGCCGTCGACCCACGAACCGCCACCGCCGCTGCCGACCGCCGCAGCCGATGGGTAAGGACGACCCAACCACGCATCCGCACAGTAAGCAATCGAACACTCCGAGTACGCCCGAATTCCCGGCCGGACCGCCCTGCCCACGCAGCCCCCGTCGGGCGAGCGCGGAGTGGGTCACCCACCCCGGACCTCGCCCGGGCCGGGCGGATGTGACACGTCAGGCACCGTTCGGCATTGACGAAAGGAATTATTCATGTTAGCGCTCACATGCTGAGAGAAAAAGTGCGTTTCCTCCCCCGGAGCCGACCACCCTCCACTTCGGGAGGGGGGTGACACATTGCCGTTCTTCGTTGGATAATTGCACCGTTGAGCGCCGACATCCGTGCCGCGCCGGCATTTACCGGAGGGACAGTCGTGAAACGTGACCAGTCACCCGTGCTGCCCGGCGACGGTCCTACGGACTACGCCCGCTACATGCGCACCGGTGAACTGCTCGATCTGCAACGCCGCCCGGAGGAGGTGCTGCACCGCGACGAGTTGCTCTTCCAGGTCGTACACCAGTCCACCGAGTTGTGGCTGAAGCTGGCCGGGGCCGAGCTGAGCGCCGCCGTGGCGCGGACCGAGGCCGCCGACCCGGCAGCGGCGGCGGAGCTGCTGGCCCGTGCGACGCTCGCGGTGCGACTGGTCACCGACCAGTTGGCGATGTTCGACCATCTGGCACCGATCGACTTTCAGACGATGCAACCGGCGCTGGGCAACGGATCCGGTGCCGAGTCACCCGGCTGGCGTCAGGTCGCGTCGGTGAGCCGGCAGCTCGGCCGGGCCTTCGCCGGGCAGCTCGCCGACCGGGGCGCGACGCTGCACACCCTGCCGCCGACCGACCCGACACGTCGGCTCGCCGAGGCGATGGCCGGATGGGACGAACAGGTCTCCCGGTGGCGGGCACGTCACTACCAGGTCGCCCTGGCCGTCGGTGGGCACCCCGCCGACGGCAGCCCGTCCAGCCCGGCCACGATGCTCGCCAAGCTCGTCGAGCACCGGTTCTTCCCCGAGCTGCGACCGGCCCGGCCGAACACCGACACGCCGGTGTCGGCCCATTCCCGCTCCGCAGAAGCATGACGACCAGCGCCACTCGAAGAATCGTCGGCGCCTCCCTTGACATACCCCCACCCGAGGTGCGGATCGTGCTTGAGCTGACCAGCTGGTCGTCCGGTACGGCCGATCCCGAGAGATTTCCCTACGATGCGGTTGTCACCGAATTTCAACGCGTCGGCAAACACTTCGTCAAAAAGGAACTGCTGGCCCTGCTGGATCAGGTCCGCGCCCGGGTGGGCACCCGGACGCCCCCCGCCCGCCAGCTGTCCACCTTCCTCGACGTGGCGCTCGACAAGTGGGACGACCGGTACGACTACCGCAGCTACCTGGCCCTGCCCCTGCTCCCCCTGCCCGCCGCCGGGCCCATGGACACCCGCCCGGCCGGGCCGGCCCGTCGACCGGCCAGACCGACCAGACCGGGCCGACCGGGCCGGCGACGCGGGCCGGGCAGAGCCAGCAGGCGGTGCGGGCCGGGCGGGCCGGCGGGCGGCGGGAACGCGACCGGCTGCTGGTCGACCTCGTCGCCGACGCCCTCGCGTTCGAGTTGGCCGTCGCGACCGATGCCACCGATCTGCTCCCCGAGCAGCGGCCGGAGCCGACGGTGGTGGCCAAACGGTACCGACTCGGGGTGCGGGCCGGGATCTCCGCGCTGACCCGGCTCGGCCGTGTCGGGGCGGTCACCGACCCGCACCCGGTGACAGCGACCCGGGACCCGGTGGCGGCGGCGACGGCGCTGCACCGGCTCGCCGTCGCCGGCCGTGATCCCGCCCGGGAGCGGGTCCTGCGGCTGAGCATGTTGCCGGTCTACGTCTCCCACGACGAATACCTGTTCATCCGGGTCCTACAGGCGTACGAGTGTGTGTTCGCCGGGGTCGCCGAGGAGTTGCGGGACACGATCACCGCGCTGGCCACCGGTCGTCCCCACCGGGCCGCCGCTTCGCTGGCGTACGCCCGGGAACTGATCAGCGACGCCGGTCCGCTCTTCTCGCTGCTGGCCACCATGCAACCGGCGGCGTTCCGGACGTTCCGCGATTACACCGAGGGGGCCAGCGCGATCCAGTCCCGCTCCTACAAACTGATGGAGTCGCTGTGCCGTCCGCCGACGCCGGACCGGTTGGACTCCACCGCGTACCGGTCGGTGCCGGAGGTGCGTGACCTGGTGCGGTCCGGCCAGCCGTCGATCGACCAGGCCTACCGGGCGGCGGTCCGCGACGGGCTGCTGCGGGGCCCGACCAGGCGCTGGTACGCCAGCGGATGGCGGCCTTCGCCGAGGCCGTGCTGACCTGGCGACGCACCCATCACCGGCTGGCGACCCGGATGCTCGGCAGCCGTTCCGGCACCGGTTACACCGAGGGCACCCCCTACCTGGCGGCCGTCCGCGCCGATCCGGTCTTCACCACCGTATCCGCAGACCCGGGCACCACCCGGGTCGACCCGATTGGAGGCTGCTCCGAGTGAGCGGACCCGACACCCTCCCGGCAGGCTGCCTGGACACCGCCGCGCACACCACCCTGCGCGCCGAGTTCCCGCTGCTGGAAACCTGCGTCTACCTGGGCAACAACTCCACCGGCGCGTCGCCCCGGGGCGTCGAACGGGTGCTCGCCGACTACTGGGCCACCCTGCGCGACTGGCGCGACGACGTGTGGCAGGGCTGGCACGTCGGCCTCGACCGGTACGCCGACTCGGTCGCCGCGCTGCTCGGCGCACCGCCGGGCAGCGTGGTCACCGACGCCAACCTGAGCACGCTGCTGGTCCGGGTGCTGTCCTGCTTCGACTACCGCCCGCCGCGCGACCGGATCGTCACCACCGACCTGGAGTACCCGACGGTGCCGTTCATCGGCACCGCGTTCGGCCGCTACGGCGCGCGGCTCGACGTGGTCGGCACCGGCGGCCCCCGGTTCGACGAGGACGCCCTCGAAGCCCGCATCGACGAGCGGACGCTGCTGGTCTGCGTACCCCATGCGAGTTTCTCCTCCGGGGCCACCATCGACCTGGCCCGGCTGGTCGCCCGCGCCCACGCCGTCGGCGCCCTGGTGGTGGTGGACGCCTTCCAGACCGTCGGGGCGGTCCCGCTGGACGTGACCGCGCTCGGCGTCGACGTCGTCCTCGGCGGTGCGCACAAGTGGCTGTGCGGGGCCGGCACCGCCTTCCTCTACGTCCGCCCCGACCTGGCCGAGCGGCTGGAACCGGCGGCGACCGGGTGGCAGGCCGGCGACCGGGCGTTGACCTTCCGGGTGTCGACCGGGTGGGCGGCGGGGGCGCAACGCTTCGCCGGCGGCACGCCGTACCCGTTGACCTCGCTGATCTCCCAGGTCGGCCTGGACCTGCTCGCGGGCGTCGGGATCGGGGCGATCCGGGCGCACTCGCTGGCGCTGACCCAGCGGGTCCTGGACCGGGCGGCGGCGGCCGGCATCGCGGTGGTCAGCCCCACCGACCCGCAGCGCCGGGGCGGGGTGGTCTGCCTGGACGTCCCCGACGGCGAGGCGGTCAAGCGGCGGCTGGCCGGACGCAACATGATCTGCACCTGGCGGGGCTGGCTGCGGGTCGGGCCGCACGTCTACAACACCCTCGACGAGGTCGACGCGTTCATGGACGCGCTGGCCGAGGAGCTGGACCGGTGACCGTCACCCTGTCCCCCCGGGCGCTGATGAGCCTGCTCGTCAACGGCCCCAAGGCCGTCGACGTGCTGGAGACCGCGCTGGCCCTCGGCCTGCTCGACGCGCTGGAACCCGGCCCGGTACGCCTCGACGCGCTGGCCGACCGGTTCGGGGTGCGCCCGCTGCGGCTCTACAAGTTCCTCGACTGCCTGGAGAGCCTCGGCTGCGTCACCCGCCACGAACCCGGCGACGACATCGCCGCGGCCAGCTACCGGGCGGTGCCCGGGTTGCGCGACGCCGTGCTGGCGGTGGTCGGCCCGGACGCGATCGAACGGGACCGGGACCGCTACCCGTGGCGTCTGCTGCACGGCCGGCTCGCCGAGAGCCTGCGCGGCGAGGTCGGCATGACCGACGACGACTTCGCCTGGCCACCCAGGACCGACGCGCAGACCGCCGACTTCGAACGCAGCATGGCCGCCGGGCTCGGCCCGGTGATCGAGACGCTGCGCCGGCACGCCGACCGGTTGTGGCCGGACCGGCGACGCCTGCTGGACGTCGGCGGCGGCGACGGCACGCTCGCCGCGCACATCCTCGACACCGCCACCGCCCTGCGGGCCGACGTGTTCAACCTGCCGCCGGTGGCACCGCTGGTGGCGGCCACCCGGGTCGCCCGGGGGCACCCCGACCGGCTGGGCTTCGTCGGCGGCGACTTCCTCGCCGGGCCGCTGCCGACCGGCTACGACGCGATGGCGTTCGTCCGGGTGCTGCACGACTGGCCCAACGACGTCGCCCGCCGCCTGGTGGAGCAGGCGTACGCGGCGCTGGAGCCGGGTGGGCTGCTGCTGATCGCCGAGGAGTTCCGCACCCCGGACCGGCTGGCCTTGCAGTTCTTCTGGAGCTACTTCCTGATCGGGGTGGACAGCTGCGTCAGCCGGCTGCGGGAGGTCGAGTTCTACACCGGGCTGCTCGCCGAGGTCGGCTTCACCCGGGTGGCGGTGCTGCCCGGCGGGTGGGAGCTGGTCACCGCGTACAAGCCGGGGTGAGCGGGCGGGCCGGCGGACCGTGGTGGCCCGCCGGCCGGGCCGGTCAGGGGCGGCGGGCCAGCACCGCGCCGTTCGCGCCGGGGGCCTCGAACGGCACCGTACGCACGTCGACGAAGCCGGCGTCGGTCAGCCAGGCCCGGTACTCCGCACCGGAGTAGTTCTTGCCGCCCTCGGTCTCGACGAGCATGTTCATGCCCATCAGGGCGGCCTCCGGCGGGCCGGTGCGCTCGTCGTTGAGCAGCAGCTCAGAGATGACGACCACCCCGCCGGGCGGCAGCGCGGCGAAACACCGGGCCAGCAGCGCCCGGTTGGTCGGCTCGTCCCAGTCGTGCAGGATCATGCTGAGCAGGATCACGTCGTGCCCGTCCGGCAGGGCCGGGTCGGCGAGGAAGTCCCCGGGGACGGCGCTGATCCGGTCGGTCAGGCCCGCCTCCGCGATCCGCTCCCCGGCCCGCACGCACACGTGCGGCAGGTCCAGGATCGTCGCCCGCAGGTGCGGCAGACGCAGACAGAACTCGATCGGGAACGCCCCCGCGCCGCCGCCGACGTCGAGCAGCCGGCGGTGCGCGCCGAAGTCGTACGCGTCGGCCAGGGCGCGGGCGGTGAACCGGGAGGTGGCGAACATGGCGTCCCAGAACTGGGCCACCAGCTCCTGGTCGGTGGTGTCGAACAGGGAGTCCTGCTGCTGCGGGTCCCAGGTGAGCGGCCGGTTACCGCGCAGCGCCTCGCCCACCCGGTGCCAGGGCAGGTAGGTGCGCAGGTCGGAGTAGCGCACCTGGGCACCGAAGTAGTAGGGCCGCCCCTCGACCAGGAACTGCTCGGCCAGCTCGGAGTTGCGATAGCCGTCACCGGCCCGCTCCAGCAGCCCCAGCGACGCGCTGGCCGACAGCAGCAGGTCGGCGGGGCGTTCGTCGAGCCCGAACTCGGCGGCGGCCTCGGCCACGGTGACGGTCCGGCCGCCGGCCAGCTTGGTGAACAGCCCGAACTCGACCCCGACGGCGAGGGTCTTGAAGCCCCAGACACCGGCGACGAGATGCATGAGAGGAGTGGGAGTGATCATGGGAACATAAGATCATGGAACGGTGACGCGGTGGCACGCACCCGTCACTATGGAGTAATGATTCGCTTCATCCTGAACCTGTTGTGGCTCATCCTCGGTGGCGGAATCGTGCTGGCGCTCGGCTACTTCGTCGCGGCGGTGGTCTGCTTCGTGCTCATCATCACGATCCCGTTCGGGGTCGCCTCGCTGCGGTTGGCGTCGTACTCGCTGTGGCCGTTCGGCCGGACCCTGGTCGCGAAGCCCGGGGCCGGCGTCCCGTCCGGGCTGGCGAACGTGCTGTGGGTGCTGCTCGCCGGCTGGTGGCTGGCGCTGTCCCACCTGCTCGCCGGGATCGCGCTCTGCGTCACGATCATCGGCATCCCGTTCGGCATCGCCAACTTCAAGCTCGTCCCGGCGGCGTTCTGGCCGCTCGGCCGGGAGGTCGTCGAGGCCCCCTGACCCGCCCGGGGACACCCCGGTCAGGGCAGCGACGACCCGGCCGCGACGACCCGGCGGCCGGGGCCCGAAGGCCGGGGAACACCCCGGTCAGGGCCGGCGGTCGGCGTGCAGGCGGTCGAGGTGGGCGGCGAGTTCGTCGGTGATCAGGAGATCGGTGCGGATCCGGTCGTGCGGGTAGCCGGCCCGGCCGATCATGTGGGCGGCGACCGGCGCGGTGGCCAACTGGAACGCGCCGACCAGCACCAGCGTGGTGACGTCCACCCCGGTCCGCAGCCGCAGCGCGCAGCCGAGCAGCACCAGCAGCAGGCCGAGCACCTGTGGCTTGGCCGCGGCGTGCATCCGCGACAGCAGGTCGGGGAAACGGACCAGGGCGACCCCGGCGGCGAGACTGAGCAGCGCACCGCCCAGCAGGCAGACCGCGGCCACCACGTCCAGCACCGCGTCGACGCTCACCGGTCGTCCCGGCGGGTGGCGAAGCGGGCGACGCTTACCGACCCGACGAAGCCGAGGATGGCCAGCACCACCAGGATCGGCAGCGCGGTCGCGTCCCGGCTGTAGGCGGCCTCGGTCGCCACGGCGGCCACCACGATCGCCAGCAGCACGTCGGTGGCGACCGCCCGGTCGAGCACCGACGGCCCCCGGACGATCCGGGTGAGGGTGAGCGCACCGGCCACCGCCAGCAGCACGGTGACGATCACGGCGACAGCGGTCATCTCGAACTTCCTTCCAGGGTGGACGGTGTGTGCTCCCGGATCAGCCGCTGCTCCTGCGCCGAACCGATCGCCGCGATCAACCGGGCCTCCAACTCCAGCACGCCGTCGCGGAAGCGTTCGACCTCGGCGCGGTCGCGCACCCCGAGGACGTGGACATAGAGGATGCCGGCGTCCCGGTCCACCTCGACGATGAGGCTGCCGGGCACCAGGGACAGCGCCTCGGCGGTCAGGGTGAGGTTGAGGTCGGAGCGGACCCGCAGCGGCACCGCGATGATCGCGCCCAGCGGGGGGTGCCCGAACCGCAGTGCCAGCACCGCGATCTGGACGCTGGCCACCACCAGGTCCCGCAGGAAGCGCAGGGCGAACCGCAGCAGCGGCACCGGGTGCACCCGGCCGGCGAAGGTCACCGGGGGCAGCGGGAAGACGGTCAGCACCACCAGCCCCACCACCAGCCCACCGAGCACGTTGGCCCAGCTCAGCGTCCCCCACAACAACACCCAGACGGTGACCAGGACGATCATCGCGACGGCCTGGTTGCGGCGGTGGGCCGCCGGGGTCAACGGCAGATCCTCGGGATGCACCGGCGGCGACGGTTCACCGGCACGCTGCGGCGACAGGTCCTCCGGTGGTGGCGAGAGTTCCTCGGACCGCTGCGGCGGTGGATCGTGGCTCACGGGGTACCCCCGGGGTAGACGGCCTCGACGTACGGGGTGCGCCGCAGCAGGTCGTCCGCGGCGTCGGAGCTGAGGTCGAACAGTGGCCCGGCCACCACGGTCAGCCCCAGCCCCAGCACCACCAGGGCGACCGTCGGCGCGATCATCAGGCGGGGCAGCATCGCGCCCGGGTGGGCGTCGCGGTCCGGCCCCCGGTAGGGCTGCTCCACCCCGTCGGTACGCACGGTGTGCACGCTGTCCTGCGGTTCGGGCATCTCCGGGTGCGGGCGACGCCAGAACGCCAGGTTCCACACGCGGGCGATGGCGTAGAGGGTGAGCAGGCTGGTCAGCAGCCCACCGGCGACCAGCACCCAGGCCAGCACGCCACCGTCGTCCACCCCGGCCTGGACCAGGCCGAGCTTGCCGAGGAAACCGGAGAACGGTGGAATCCCGGCCAGGTTCAGCGCGGGCACGAAGAACAGCACGGCGAGCAGCGGCGACAACCGGGCCAGCCCGCCGAGGCGGTCCAGCGCGGTGCTGCCGCCCCGGCGTTCGACCAGCCCGGCGGAGAGGAAGAGGGTGGTCTGGATGGTGATGTGGTGCACCACGTAGAAGATCGCGGCGGCCAACCCGAGCGACGAGCTGAGGCCCACCCCGAACAGCATGTACCCGATGTGGCTGATCAGGGTGAACGACAGCAGTCGTTTGATGTCGGACTGGGCGACCGCGCCGAGGATGCCGACCAGCATGGTCAACGCCGCCACCACCAGCAGCAGGTCGGCCGTCCGGCCACCGGGGAACAGCAGCGTCTCGGTGCGGATGATGGCGTACACGCCGACCTTGGTGAGCAGGCCGGCGAAGACGGCGGTGACCGGTGCGGGCGCGGTGGGATAACTGTCGGGCAGCCACGCCGACAGCGGGAAGACCGCCGCCTTGATGCCGAAGGCGAGCAGCAGCATCCCCTGCAGCACCAACCGCAGGTCGTCGGGGAGCGCGTCGAGCCGGTCGACGAGCTGGGCCAGGTTGAGGGTGCCGGTGGCCGAGTAGACCAGCCCGATCGCCACCAGGAAGATCAGCGACGACAGCAGGCTGACCACGACGTACGTGGTGCCGGCCCGGATGCGGGTCTCGGTGCTGCCCAGGGTGAGCAGCACGTAGCTGGCGACCAGCAGGATCTCGAAACCGACGTAGAGGTTGAACAGGTCACCGGAGAGGAAGGCGTTGCACACTCCGGCGGTCAGCACCAGGTAGGTGGGGTGGTAGACCGACAGCGGGGTGTCCTCGTGCCCGTCGGCCATGCCCTGCCCGATGGAGTACACCAGCACGCAGAGGGTCACGGCGGCGGACACCACCAGCATCAGCGCGGCGAGCTGGTCGGCGACGAGCACGATGCCCAGCGGCGCGACCCAGCCGCCGACCTCGACGACGAGCGGACCGTCGATCGAGGAGCGGACCAGCAGGGTGGCGGCCACCGCCACGGTCGCGGTGAGCACGGTGAGGCTGACCCACCGCTGCGCACGGGGGCGGCTGGCCAGCAGCAGGGTCAGGGCCGCGCCGAGCAGCGGCATCACCACCGGCAGTGGGACGAGGTAGTTCACGCTTTCCTCCCCCGCTCGCCGGCCGCCACCGACGCCGCCGAGGGCCGCCGGCTGTCCGGATCGGGCCGCCCGTCGCCGTCGAGCTGGTCGTCGGAGTCGGGCTGGTCGGCGTCGTCGGTGCCCGGCCCCTCGTCCCGGTCGGCCAGGTCCATGATCCGGCGGTCCTCCACGTCGTCCTGCACCTCGTCGTGGCCGTTGAGGTGCCAGCTGCGGTATGACAGCGCCAGCAGGAACGCGGTCATGCCGAGGGTGATGACGATGGCGGTGAGCACCATCGCCTGGGGCAGCGGGTCGCTCATCTCCGCCCCGTCGGTGGTGCCGACGATCGGCGGGCCACCGGCCCGGCCGCCGGTGAGCAGCAGCAGGTTGGCGCCGTTGCCGAGCAGGATGATGCCCATCAGCACCCGGGTCAGGCTGCGTTCCAGCAGCAGGGTCACCCCGGCGGCGAAGAGCACGCCGACCACCACTATGTAGGTGAGGTTGGGGGTCACACCAGCTCCTTGTCCCGTACGTCGTCGTGGGCGTCCTCCTGCTGGCGGTCCATCTCGGCGCCGAGGCTGCGCAGGATGTCCAGCACCAGGCCGACCACGATCAGGTAGACGCCGACGTCGAAGAAGACCGACGAGACGAAATGGACCTTGCCCAGCAGGGGCAGGTGCAGGTCGAGCACCGCGCTCTGCAGGAACTCCCCACCCAGCGGCATCGCCACCACTCCGGTCCCGACGGCGAGGAAGAGTCCCGCGCCGAGTACCGCGCCGGCGTCGACCGGGGCGGCGGCGTTGAGTTCCCGCCGGCCGCCGGCCAGGTAACGCACGGCCAGGGCCAGTCCGGCGACCAGCCCGGCGGCGAACCCGCCACCGGGGGCGTTGTGGCCGGAGAAGAGCAGGTAGACCGAGAACAGCACGATGGCGTGGAACAGCAGCCGGGTGACCACCTGGAGGATCACCGAGTGCCGGTGCGCCTCGAAGCCGGCGGTCAGCCAGCGCGGCCCGCCGGTGGTCGCCGGTCGGGGGCCGGGGACGGCGCTGCGCCGGTCCAGGTCCCGGGAACGGCGGAAGATCAGGCTGGCCACCCCGGTGGCGGCCACCACCAGCACCGCGATCTCGCCCATGGTGTCCCAGGCGCGGATGTCGACCAGGGTCACGTTGACCACGTTCTTGCCGCCGCCGTAGGAGACCGCCTCGTCGGGGAACCGGTCGGAGATCGGGGTGGCCAGCCGGCCGCTCCCCGCGACCCAGGCCATCCCGGACACGACCGCGCCGACGGCGACCCCGAGGGCGATCCGGCCGCGCCGGCTGGCCCGGATCGGCCGGGCCGAGAACTTCACCGGCAGCCGGCGCAGCACCAGCACGAACATGACGATGGTGACGGTCTCCACCAGGAACTGGGTCAGCGCCAGGTCCGGTGCGCCGTGCAGGACGAACATCAGGGCGGTGCCGTAGCCGGCGACGCCGACCAGGATCATCGCGGTGAGCCGGCGCAGCGCGCGGGCGGCCATCACGGCGGCGACGATCACCAGGGCGGCGACGACGGCCTGCAACGGGGTGTCCCAGGCGCGGAACTCACGGGGCCAGGGCCCGCCGGTGAGCAGCGCGCCGCCGGGCAGCACGACCAGCACCACCAGGATGATCCCGAGGTAGAACGGCAGCGAGCCCCGCTGGGTGGCGCCGGTCAGCTCCACCGCGAGCCGGTCCACCCCGGCGACCAGCCGCTCGTAGCCGGCCGCGCCGTCGACAGGGGTCCACCGGGTCGCCCGCAGCCGTCCCCGGTGCAGCAGCAGGAACAGACCGCCGCCGACCGCCACCGCCAGGGCGGACAGCCCGAGCGCCGGGGTCAGGCCGTGCCACAGCGCCAGGTGGTAACCCGGCTCGGCGGAGGCGAACCCGTCGGCGTACGGGGCGAGCAGCCCGTCGAGGGCCGGGGCGGCGACGCCGACGGCCAGCCCGGCCACGGCGAGCAGCGCCGGAGCGGCGAGGAACGACCGGCCCGCCGGGTGCGGCTCGGTCGGCGCGACCCCGGGCTTGCCGGCGAACGCGCCCCACAGGAACCGCAGCGTGTACGCCACGGTCAGCGCCGACCCGGCCACCACCCCGGCCAGCACCAGCAGGTCGGCCGTACCCCCGTGCTGGAACGCCTCGAAGGCGGCCTCCTTGGCGACGAAGCCGGCCATCGGCGGCAGCCCGGCCATCGAGGCGGCGGCCAGCACGGCGACCCCGGCCAGCACCGGCGCGCGCCGGCCGAGGCCACTGAGTTCGCGCAGGTCACGGGTACCGGTGGTGTGGTCGACGATCCCGACGACGAGGAACAGGGTGGCCTTGAACAGGGCGTGGGCCAACACCATCGCCGCGCCGGCCAGTGCGGCGTCGCGGGTGCCGGCACCCAGGACCACCATCAGCAGCCCGAGCTGGCTGACCGTGCCGTAGGCGAGGAGGAGCTTCAGGTCGGTCTGGCGCAGCGCCACCCAGGCGCCGAGGAAGAGGGTGGCCAGACCGGTGACGAGCAGCACCACCCGCCAGGCGGTGACGTCGGCGACGGCCGGGCCGAGCAGCGCGACCAGGAACACCCCGGCCTTGACCATCGCGGCGGCGTGCAGGTAGGCGCTGACCGGGGTGGGGGCGGCCATCGCCCCCGGCAGCCAGAAGCTGAACGGGACGATCGCCGACTTGCTGAGCGCACCGAGCAGGATCAGCATCAGCGCGGTGACCAGGTAGCCGCCGCCGGGCAGGTCGGTGGCGACGACCGACCAGCGGTAGCTGCCGGCGTGCTGGCCGAGCATCACGAACCCGGCCAGCATCGCGAGCCCGCCCAGGGTGGTGACCAGCAACGCCTGCATGGCGGCCCGCCGGCTGGCCCGCTTGGCCGGGTCGTAGCCGATCAGCAGGTACGAGAAGACGGTGGTGAGTTCCCAGAAGACGTAGAGCAGCAGCAGGTCGTCGGAGACCACCAGGCCGAGCATGGAACCGGCGAAGGCGACGAAGACCGAGGCGAATCGGCCCAGCCCGGGGTCGTCGGAGCGGAAGTACCTGGCGCTGTACGCCAGCACCAGCGCGCCGACCCCGCCGACGAGCACCACCATCAGCCAGGACAGGGTGCCCATCCGTAGGGCGAGTTCCAGGCCGATCCGGGGCACCCACGGCCAGGTCTCCACCACCGGCTCGCCGGCCCGGACCCCACCGGTGCGGGTCAGCGCCCAGACCAGCGTGGCGGCCGGGGCGAGCGCGACGGCGTAGAGCGCCCGGCGGCCGAAGCGGCGTACCAGCCCCGGGGCGACCACGGCTGCCAGTGCGTGGACCGCCACCAGGACCAGCACATACCCTCCTCAAAGATCAGTGTCGGCGGCCACCGACCCGATCGGGGCGGTGCGGAACCGGCGGCGCGGGGACGGGCGTCCCCGGGTCGCACGGCCACCGCGGTGGTGGCGTCACCAGTGGTTGGTCGGTCGGTGGTGGTACCCGGTCAGTGACCGGCGAACACGTCCACGGCGGCCGTGGTGGCCGCCTCCGCGCCCGCGACGACGACCTCGTCGCCGGCGAGCAGGACGTAGTCGTCGCCGGGGGTCGGGACGACCCGGCCGGCGCGGACCACCGCGAGCAGCGACAGCGGCAGGTCGGACGACGCGGTGTCCCGCCAACGCTTTCCGTCGCCGGCACCGCCCACGGCGACGGGTATTCGCACGACGGTGACGCCGGGGAGCTGGCGTTCCAGCTCGGCGAGGTGGTCGACGGTGACCGCCTGGTTGAGCACACCGGCGACGGCCTGCGCCTCGGACTGGTCGAGCACCAGCGTGCCGACCGCGGTGTCGGTGTCGTCGGGGTGGTAGATCACGATGTCGCGCCGCCCGCCGGGGTGGGAGATGACGCTGGCCCACTGGCCGTGTGCGGTGGCGAAGCGCTGGCAGAGTCCGACCCCGTGAATGACCGTACGTTCGAACCGCACACCGACCTCCTTCGCCCAACATCGAAGGGGCGTCCGGCCGGTAACGGCCGCGCGCCCCTTCATCCCTATCATGATCGGGACGCGACCGCCCACCTCCACCGTCCCGCCATTCGGGAAACCTGGACGTCGGAGGGGTGCCGACGGACCCTCGGCACCGCTCGGGGCGACGGTCACGGGTCCACCGACCGGCACCGGCCAGTCAGCGGCCGACGGGCCGTGCGACATGTCGGCGGCGAATGCCGACGGTCCGGGTGACAAGTCGGCGGCGGATACCGACGCCCGTCGTCAACGTGCGTCGGAGCGTTCGGCCGACCGGTGCCGGCTCGCCGGGTCGTCCCGGTCGATACGCAGCTCACGTTCCAGCTCGGCGATCACCGCCCGCAGGTCGTCCAGGCGCTGGGTCAGGGCGATCCGGTCCACCTCGTCGGGCACCCCGTCGCCGTCGGCGTCGTAGCCGGGCGCCAGCCGCTCGGTCATCTCCAGCCGGCGGGCCTCCTCCATCGAGTTCACGATGACCGCGATCAGGATGTTCAGCAACAGGTTGACCGTGATGAGCACATAGCTGACGTAGTAGACGAGGGTCCACGGGGACAGCGCCATCCCCTGCTCCACCAGATCCGGCAGGGTCTCCAGGGACAGCAGCACGAACAGGGTCAGCAGCGACCGGCCGATGTCGCCGTACTGCTCCGGGTAGGCCCGGCCGAAGATCAGCCAGCCGGCCATGCCGTAGACGTAGAGGGTCACCATGGCCAGCGCGAGGAACCCGCCGACACCGGGCAGGCTGCGCCACAGCGCGGCCACGATGGTGCGCAGCCCCGGCGAGAAACGCACCAGGCGCAGCACCCGGGCCACCCGCACGACCCGCAGCAGCGCCGAGTCGCCGTGCAGCCCGGGCAGGAAGATCGCCGCGATCACCACCAGGTCGAAGACGTTCCACCCGTGCCGCAGGAAGTCCTGCGGCCGACGCCCGTACGCCAGCACCCGGATGGCGATCTCGGCGACGAAGGCGACCCGGAAGCTCAGCTCCAGCCAGTGCAGCGCGGGTCGGGCCGCACCGAGATCCGGATAGGTCTCCACCCCGAGGACCGCCGCGTTGGCCATGATGAGCACCACGATCGCCGCCTCGAACGGACGAGACCGGGCGATGCGGGCACACCACCTGGGCAGGCCGGACAGGTGGGCCGGACCGGGATCGGGGGCACCCCGTGGGGTGGGAACCGGCGACAGGGGTGTGGCCACGGGCGGCACCGGTCACCCGGTCCCGCAGCGGGGCGGAAACGCGGCAGCCATGCCGACACCCTAACGGCCATCCCCGACGGTCACCGAAAGTCACCGACCGGTCACCGACCCACTTTCGGGCACAGCTTCTCGCCGCGACATTGAACGACCGGGGCCCGGACTTCGTACATCCCGGTGAAGGGAGCTGCTCATGAAGCGCATGACCCCGTTGCTCACCCTGCTGACCGGGACGGGCATGGCCGCCGTCCTGTTCGCGATGAGCGCCCAGGCGGCACCGCGTACGGTCGACGCCGGGCCGGCCGCGAACGCGGCGGCCTCGCCCGAGGCCGCCGTCGAGTCGCCCGCCGCACCAGCGGAGCCGGCACCGGACGCCACCCCGGCGGAGCCGTCGGAGCAGCGGGGCCAGCCCGCCCCGCCGCAGACGCCACCGCCGAGCACACCACCGGCGGCCAAGGCCGACTCCAACTGGACCGGGCGGATCGACGGCGGCGCCACCATCGCGATCACCGTCACCGACGGTAAGGCGGTGGCGTACGTCTGCGACGGCAAGAAACTGGAGGTGTGGCTCAAGGGCACCGCCGCCGACGGCCGGATGAGGTTGACCGGCAAGAAGGGCGAGGTGCTCACCGGCTCCTTCGGCGACGGCGTCGCCTCCGGCGAGATGGTGGTGGGCCAGCGCCGGTGGAAGTTCACCGCCAAGCAGACCAGCAAGCCCGACCCGGTGCTCTACCGGGCCACCTCGCAGCAGCGCCGTTCCGGTGTCGACGGCGGCTGGATCATGCTGCCCGACGGCAGCCAGATCGGGGTGGTGACCCGCGACGGCACCGCGGTGTCGGCCCCGCCGCTGGACCCCGCGTTCGGCACCACCATCCTGGACGGCCGGACCGTCACCGCGGCCCCGGTGGCGGCCGACCCGGGCGGCGGTGAGTGATGACCGCCCGCCGCAGGTTCGAGACCGACGTGGGACGCGACGTCGACGACGGGCTGTCCGTCCGGGTCCTGTCCGACCCCCCGTCCGTCGGGATCCCGCCCGACCCGACCGGTACGCCGTCCACCGCCTCCGGCGGACCACCCGCCTCGGTGGTCGTACCGCTGCTGGTCGGGGCGGCGGTCACGGTGGCCATCGGGGCGTACGCCAAGGTGCACCAGCCCACCGGGATCGCGGTGAACGTGGCCGGCTTCTCCAGCCCCCAGGCGGTCAAGGTCTGGTTGGGCACCGGGGCGGCCTTCTTCGCCGTGGTGCAGCTGGTCACCGCGCTGTCGATGTGGGGCCGGCTCGGTAGCTTCTCGCCCTCCTGGGCGGGTGGGCTGCACCGGTGGAGCGGCCGGGTGGCGTTCCTGCTGACCGTGCCGGTGGCGGTGCACTGCCTCTACGCGTTGGGCTTCGCCGACTACGACCTGCGGACCCTGCTGCACTCGCTGCTCGGCTGCCTCTTCTTCGGCATCTTCACCATGAAGATGCTGGCCCTGCCCAAACGGGGGTTGGCCGGTTGGGTGCTGCCGGTCGTCGGTGGGCTGCTCTTCACCGTCCTGATGGGAATCTGGGTGACCTCGTCGCTGTGGTACTTCACCACCTTCGGGGTGGGCACGTGACGCGGGGCCGGTAGCCGATACGCGGGCCGGGTGGCTGACGCGGGCCGGTAGCCGATACGCGGGGCGGGCACGTGCCGCGGCGGCGGCCCGTGGACAGGGTGGGCGTGTGACACACGAGAGGAACGACGGGCAGATGTGCGACGAACGTGGGGCGGGCTGTGCGTCCCGGCGGGCCGTGCTGGCCGGTGCCGGTGGGGTGGGTGTGACCGCCCTGCTCACCGGCTGCCAGACGTACGGTGAGTCGACGGCACCGGCCGCCGCTCCGGCGGCCAGCGGTTCCGCCGGGGCTCCTGCGGGTGGCAACCCGGCCGGCGCCTCACCGGGCGCGGCCGGGCCGTCCGCCGGGGCGAGCGGTTCCCCCGCCGGAGGTGGCGAGCAGCCGCCCGCCCCGGCGGCGCTGGCCGCGGTGGCGGACATCCCGGTCGGCGGCGGCAAGATCTTCAAGGCCGAGGGGGTGGTGGTGACCCAACCCGCCGCCGGCACCATCAAGGCGTTCTCGGCGACCTGCACCCACCAGGGCTGCACGGTCACCTCCGTCAAGGACGGCACCATCGTCTGCGGCTGCCACAACAGCGTCTTCGGCATCGCCGACGGCGCGGTGCGCAGCGGCCCGGCCGGTAGCCCGCTGCCGCCTCGGGCGGTGACCGTCGACGGTGACGACATCCGGCTGGCCTAGACGGCGGAGTCCAGCCACGCCATCCGCCGGTCCAGCCAGTCCCGCAGGTAGTCGAGCTGCCCCTGCCACGTGTCGGCGGTCGGGGTGACGATGGGGCCGATCTTCTCGGTGGTCAGGTTCGGCCACCGCTGGAAGTTGCGGTCGGCGGCGTTGGCCAGCGGCGCGGTGAGAGCGGCGAGGCGCGCGTCGAGCCCGGCGGCGGAGAGCGGACCCTGGCGGAGAGCGGCCCAGCGGGCCCGGACCAGCGCCATGAAACCGGGGTCCGTGACCAGCCGGTTGATCCAGTTGTTGGGCTTCGGCCAGCGGGGCTGCGCGTACTGCCAACCGGTGGTCTCCAGGTTGTCCCCGCCGCCGATGCCGTAGGTGAGGTCGAGGTCCCACAGCGGCCCGGCGGTGATCTTGCCGCCGCGGTCCTTGTGGAAGTACGAGCTGCGGGCGTACGCGTCGAAGTTGCGGGTCAGCTCGTTGACGATGAACGAGTCGACGAACGATCCCACGTCGATCCAGGCGGGGTAGCCCGTGGTCGGATCGGCGAAGTCGCGGGACTGCATCAGGTCGTTGAACTGTTGGAGGTGCCCGGTGAGCCAGGCCTGCTGTTCCGGTTGCAGGGGCGAGGGGTCGACCACCTCCAGGTAGTGCCAGCAGGTCGCGGGCCGTCCCTGGCACTCCAGGGTCGGCTCCTCGGCCGTCAGCCACTCGAACTTGAAGATGTACCCGCCGGAGATGGCCGGCAGGGTGACGTCGTCGGGGTCGAGGTCCTTCAGATCGAGCCGGTTCTTCGAGTTCTTGATGGTCTCGACGATCAGGTAGACGCCCTGGTAGTCCTCGGCGTTCACCGGCCGGTCCGCCACGTTGTGGTAGAACTCCACGAAGGCGTACCGGGGTGCCTGGAATCCGATCTCGCGGGCCAGGTCGAAGGTGAACGCCTCCCGGATCAACGCCTTGTCGGTGTAGGGCCCCCGCAGCACCCAGTCGGATTCGGCCGGCATGCCGAGCACCGGTTGGTCGACGTCGTCGTCCTCGTTGTCCCGGAACTCGACCCGGTAGGGCGCCTTGTCGAACAGGTAACTCGACGTGCCGCGCAGGTGGTAACCGATCCGGGTGGCGAGGGTGGGTGGCGTCGAGAGCGACGCGTGTCCCCCGGTCGGCGCGAAGAGCAGCGCTGCCGCATCGACGAACTCCCGTCCCGGCGCACCCTGGCCGTACCCGTCGATCAGCAGGATCGGCAGGTCGAGGCTGACGTCCACGGCCCGCTCGACGTAGAGGGCGGTGCCCGGGTCACCGGTCGCCACCCCGTCGACGAACGCACCGGCCCGTAGCTGGGTGGTGGCGGAGATGGCCACCGGGGTGCCGTCGTACCGTGGGGAGTCCGCGCGGGGCAGCGCCCCGTCCGTCGTGTAGCGGATCTCGGCGTCGGTCACCGTCGTCCGCAACGAGACCGCGAGTGCGTCCCGGAAAGTGCCGCTCGGCGCGGAGAAGACGATGTCGCCGGTCAGTTCGTCGGCCGGGTCCGCCGCCGGGGCGGCGGTGGCCGACGCGCCGGCCGGCCGGTCCGGGGCCGGCGACGGGCCGCCGACCACACCGAGCGAGATCGCGGTCACGACGCCCAGGACCCGGGCCGGCAGATTCCGCACAGTCACTCCCCTGCGTCACGGGCGGTTGAAGCACCTCCATGCCATCTACGCACGCCAATGTTACAGGTTCGATCACTTTCGGTCATCGATCCAACACGGTCAGACAGCGAGCGCCTGGCGGACCGACCGTTCGGCGTCCCGGCCGCCGTCGCCGGTGGCGGTGACCCGGCCGGACTCCAGCACGTAGTGCCGGGTCGCCACCCGTAGCGCGAAGCCGAGGTGCTGCTCCACCAGCAGCACCCGGATGCCGGCCCCGGTGGCCAGCTCGACGATCCGGTCCTGGATCTCGGCGACCACCGAGGGTTGGATGCCCTCGGTGGGTTCGTCGAGCAGCAGCAGCCGGGGCCGGGTGACCAGCGCACGGGCGATGGCCAACTGCTGCCGCTGGCCGCCGGAGAGCAGGCCGGCCCGCCGCCGCAGCAGGGGACGCAGCGCCGGGAACAGGTCCAGTGCCTCGGCGGTGGCGGCGGCCCCGTCGCGCCGGCCGTCGGCCACCAGCCGCAGGTTCTCCGCCGCCGTCAGGTGCGGAAAGCACTGCTGGCCCTGCGGGACGTACGCCAGGCCCCGGGCGACCCGCTGGTGCGGGGCGAGCCGGGTGACGTCCTCCCCGTCGAGGGTGACCGTGCCGGCGCGGGGGCGCAGCAGCCCGACGGCGACCCGCAGCAGGGTGCTCTTGCCCGCGCCGTTGTGGCCGAGCACGGCGGCCACCCCGTCGGCGGGGACGGCCACGTCCACCCCGTGCAGCACCTCACTGCGGCCGTAGCCGGCGTGTACGCCACGCAAATCCAACATCACGCCTCCGCTGCGGTGTCGACGCCGAGGTAGACCTCCTGCACCCGGGGGTCCGCCTGGACCTGGGCGACGGTGCCCTCGCTGAGCACCTTCCCGGCGTGCAGCACGGTCACGCTGCGGGCGAAGCGCCGCAGGAAGTCCATGTCGTGTTCGATGACCACCACGGTGCGGTCCCGGCTGACCGTCTCCAGCAGGGCGCCGGTGGCGTCGCGTTCCTCGTGGCTCATCCCGGCGACGGGTTCGTCGAGCAGCAGCAGCCGGGCGTCGGAGACCAACAGCATGCCGATCTCCAACCACTGCTTCTGCCCGTGCGCCAACGCGCCGGCCAGCTGGTCACCCCGATCGGTCAGCCCGATCGTCTCCAGCGCGGCGGCCACCTCGTCGGGGATCCGGTTGCGTCGTCGGGCCAACGTCCACCAGTTCCGGGTGGCACCGGCGGCGATGTCGAGGTTCTGCACCACGGTCAGTTCCTCGAAGACCGAGGCGGTCTGGAAGGTGCGGCCGATGCCGAGCCGGGCGATGCGGTGCACGTCGCGGCCGAGCAGTTCCCGGTCGCCGAAGCGGGCCGAGCCGGTGGCCCGGACCAGCCCGGTCACGGCGTCGACCACTGTGGTCTTGCCTGCACCGTTCGGGCCGATCAGGAAGCGGATGTCGCCGGGCGGCACGTCGAGGTCGACCCCGTCGACGGCGGTGAAGCCGTCGAAGGTGACCCGCAGGCCGCGTACGCACAGGCCGTCGAGTTGCGGGCCGGTCATGCCGCCGACACCTCCGTCCGGTTCTCGGCCCGGTCCACCGGCCGGGTCCGCCGCCACCACCGCGCGCCGGCCGGGTCCGACCGGCGCTGCCGGGCCAGCACCCACAGCGACGCCAGGCCGCCCGGCAGGAACGCCACCACCAGCACGAACAGCAGGCCCTGCAGGTACGTCCAGGTGCCCGGGAACCGTTCCGACAGGGCGGTACGTGCCCAGGCCACCGCCACCGCGCCGAGCACCGGACCGAGCAGGGTGGCCCGGCCGCCGACCGCGACACCGATGACGAACTCGATGGACGGGACGATCCCGATCAGGGCGGGTGAGATGATCCCGACCGCCGGGACGAACAGCGCCCCGGCCAGCCCGGCCATCCCGGCGGCGATCACGTAGCCGACGAGCTTGACGCCGGCCGGGTCGTAGCCGAGGAAACGGACCCGTTCCTCACCGTCGCGGACGGCCACCAGCAACTCGCCGTAGCGGCTGCGGATGAGCTGGCGGGCCAGGGCCAGCAGCGCGAGCAGGCTGGCGGCGATGATGAAGTAGACCATCCGCTGGTTGACCGGGTCGTCCAGGTCGTACCCGAAGAAGCCCTGGATGTCGGTGAGGCCGTTGGTGCCGCCGGTGGTGCCCTGCTGGCCGACCAGCAGGATCACCATCGCGGCGGCGAGGGCCTGGCTGAGGATGGCGAAGTAGGCGCCGCGGACCCGGCGGCGGAACACCAGCGAGCCGAGGCCGAACGCGACAGCCATCGGCAGCAGCACGGTGGCCGGCAGGGCGATCCACGGGCTGGCGAACGGCCGCCACCACAACGGCAACTCGTCGAGTTGGCCGTAGAGCTGCATGAAGTCGGGCAGTTCGCCGGGGCCGGCGTCGGCGAGCTTGAGGTGCATCGCCATCGCGTAGCCGCCGAGGCCGAAGAACACCCCCTGGCCGAGGGTGAGCATGCCGCCCCGGCCCCAGGCGATGCCGATGCCGACCGCGACCATCGCCACGCACAGGTACTTGGCCAGCAGCGACAGCCGGAAGTCCGACAGGGTCAGCGGGGCGACGGCGAACAGCAGCGCCGCACCGAGGGCGAACCCGGCGGCGGTGCGGGCCGGGCCGTCGAACCGGCGGCCCCGCCGGCCGCCGGCCGGGGTGCCGGCCGCGCTGGCGGGATCGGTGCCGACCAGCGGCGCGGCGGTCATGCGAGGCTCCTGGTACGCAGGGTGAACAGCCCCTGGGGCCGCCACTGGAGGAACGCCACGATCGCCACGAAGACGATCACCTTGGCGACGCTGAGTGTGGTGAGGTACTCGCCGGTGGCCTGGAGCACGCCCAGCGCGAAGGCGACGATCACGCTGCCCTTGAGCTGGCCGATGCCGCCGACCACGACGACCAGGAAGGCATCGATGATCAGGTTGGTGCCCATCGTGGGGCCGATCGGCCCGAGCAGGGTCAGCGCGACCCCGGCGACGCCGGCCAGCCCGGAGCCGATGAAGAAGGTCGTCCGGTCGACCCGGGCGGTGGGGATGCCGGAGACGGCGGCGAGGTCCCGGTTCTGCACCACGGCGCGGATGCGCCGCCCGAGCGGGGTGAGCCGCAGTGCCAGGGTCAGCGCCACAACGGCGGCCAGCGCGAGGGCCAGGATGAACAGCCGGTTGTTGGCGACGGTGAGGCCGCCGGGCAGGGACACGTTTCCGGTGAGCAGCGCCGGGGCGCGGGTCTGCACGTTGGGGCTGCCGAAGACGTCGCGGGCGAGTTGCTGGAGCATCAGCGAGACGCCCCAGGTGACCAGCAGGGTGTCCAGCGGGCGGGCGTAGAGGCGGCGGATCAGCAGCACCTCCAGCAGCACGCCCATGGTGCCGGCCACCGCGAAGGCGACCGGCAGCGCCACCAGCAGCGACCAGCCGGCGGCGGTCACGGTCTGCTGCAGGACGTAGGTGGTGTAGGCGCCGGCCATGATGAACTCACCGTGCGCCATGTTGATCACGTTCATCTGGCCGAAGGTCAGCGCCAGGCCGAGGGCGATGAGCAGCAGCACCGCGCCGATGCTGATGCCGGTGAAGAGCTGACCGAAGAGGACTGTCACGTTCGCGCTCCGAAGTGGTGGGTCGGCCCGGGCGGGGGTGCCTCCCGCCCGGGCCGGGATCGGTCAGCTCAGGCCGCTCGCCCAGGGGTAGCTCTTCAGGTACGGGTCGGGCGTGATCGGCTTGCCCGAGTTCCACACCTCGGCGATCAGCCCGTCGGCGCCGACCTTGCCGATCCGGGCGGTCTTGGCGATGTGCTGGGTGGGGCCGTCCACGGTGACCAGGCCCTCCGGGGCGTCGTAGGTGATGCCACCGGAGGCGGCCCGGACCTTCTCCACCTCGAACGTGCCGGCCTTGTCGACCATCGCCTTCCACAGGTACACCGCGACGTAGGCGGCTTCCATCGGGTCGCTGGTCGGCTTGTCCGCGCCGTACTTGGCCTTGTACGCGGCGACGAACTTCTGGTTGGCCGCGCCGGGGGTGGTCTGGTAGTAGTTCCAGGCGGTCAGCTGGTCCTTGAGGTACTGGGTGCCGATCCCCTTGACTTCCTCCTCGGCGATCGACACCGACACCACGGGCATGCTCGCGGCGGTCAGCCCGGCGGAGGTGTACTCCTTGAAGAACGCGACGTTGCTGTCACCGTTGAGGGTGTTGAACACCGCGTCGGCCTTGGCGGAGCGGACCTTGTTGACGATGGTGCCGAACTCGGTGGAACCGAGCGGGGCGTAGTCCTCGCCGAGCACGGTCATCCCGTTCGCCGCCGCGTACGCCTTGATGATCTTGTTGGCGGTACGCGGGAAGACGTAGTCGCTGCCGACCAGGTAGACCGACTTCTTGCCCTGCGCCTTGAGGTAGTCCAGGCCGGGCACGATCTGCTGGTTGGTGGTGGCCCCGGTGTAGAAGATGTACGGCGACTGCTCCAGCCCCTCGTACTGCACCGGGTAGAACAGCAGCGCCTTGTTCTTCTCGAAGACCGGCTTGACCGCCTTGCGACTGGCCGACGTCCAGCAGCCGAACACGGCGGCGACCCGGTCCTGGGAGATCAGCTTCTCGGCCTTCTCGGCGAAGGTGGGCCAGTCGGAGGCACCGTCCTCACCGACCGGGACGATCTTCTTGCCCAGCACGCCACCGGCGGCGTTGATCTCCTCGACGGCCAGCATGATGGAGTCCCGCACGGTGACCTCGCTGATGGCCATCGTGCCGGAGAGCGAGTTGAGCAGCCCGACCTTGACGGAGTCGCCGGAGACGTCGGCACTGACACCGGCGGTCGACTTCTCGTCGGAGGTCTTGCTGCCACAACCGGTGAGTGCGGCGGCGGCGATCAGGGTCATGGCGCCCGCCAGGATGCGGCGGCCCCGGAACTGTGACATTCATTCTCCCTGCGCGGAGCGAATTTCGCCGGACGATTTTCCGTGCCGACCAGCACTGGTCGGCAGACATTGGTCCAACTCGGCAATCGGTGCGGTAGCGGTGGTCGTCGGCGGTGCCGCCGGGTGACGGGTGGGACGTCACCGTGGCGGTCCGCAGTGGACTTCGGGCAGCAAGAGCCTCTGCCCAATTGATTGCCGCCACGTTTCCCAGCCCTTAATTGGCTGTTTCACCAATCGATCTCGGCGCATAAGAAAAGGCCACCGCCGCAAACCGACGATGACCTCAATAGAATCCGCGAAATAGCATCCGCCACCACCGGCACAGGCACCCGACCAAAGACCCGGCCGCACGCCCCACAATGGCAGGAATGGCGATTACTTCACGCAGGAAGCATCCTAGAGCCCCCACCCACCCCCCTGTCAACCACCACCCCCACGCCCCACCCCACGCCCTCCCCCTCCCCCACGCCGCCCCGCCCCGCATCTCCCCGGTGATCAAGAGGTTTGCGTCACCAAACGGCCGACGGATGACGCAAACCTCTTGATCACCGGGGCCTGGGGGTGGGTGAGGCCGGGTGGGGTGGGGGTGGGGTGGGGGTGGGGGTCAGAGTTGGGAGAGGACGGTGAAGTCGAGGCCGTCGGCCTCGGCGAGGTAGATGCGTTGGCGGACGTGGCGGTGGCGCAGGTGCAGCTCACCCCGGGGGCCGTGGTAAGTGACGGCGTCCGCAGCCGCGCCGATCGCCCGTACGTCCAGAGTGCGGGCCCGGGTGATCAGGGCGGCGAGCAGCATCACGCCCTCGTAGCAGGACTCCCCCAGGCTGCCCAGCGGCGGCGCGTCCACCCCGAACCGGCGGGCGAACGCGCCGTGGAAGTCGAGGTTCTCCCGGGTGACCAGGCCGGCGAAGAACCCGGCGGTGCTGAACAGCCGGCGGGTGCCGCCGACGCCGCTGGCCATCAGCATGTTCTCGTCCATCAGGGTGCTCAACCGCAGGCACCGCTGGTCCAGTGCGGACCGGCCGAAGGCCCGGTTGAACCGGACGGCGTCGGCACCGACGAGCAGCATCAGCACCGCATCGGCCTCGGTCCGCTCGACCGCCCGCAGCACCGGCCCGAAGTCCTCGGTGCCCAACGGCAGGAAGGCCCGCCCGCACACCCGCGCCCCGTCGTCGCGGGCGTAGCGCTGGGCGGCCTGCGCGGTCCGGCGTGGCCAGACGTAGTCGTTGCCCACCACATACCAGCGGCGTACGCCCTGCTCCCGGGCGAGCAGCCGCATCGCCGGCCGGAGCTGGGCGTCGGGTGTCTCGCTGGTCAGGAACACCCCCTCGGTACGCTCCCCGCCCTCATACAGGGCGGTGTAGACGTACGGCACCCGGTGCGCGATCCTCGGCGCCACCGCCTGCCGGACCGACGAGATGTGCCAACCGGTCACCCCCTGCACCGCACCGGTCGACACCAGCGCCTCCACCTCGGCCGCGACCTCGGCCGGTGGCGCACCGCCGTCGACCGGCACCAGCCGCAGCTCCCGACCGAGCACCCCGCCGGCCCGGTTGACCTCCTCCACCGCCAACTGGGCGCACAGCTCACAGGTGGGGCCGAACATGCCGGCCGGGCCGCGCATCGGGAAGACCAACGCGACGCTGACCACCGACCGGTCGACGGTCAGCCAAGGGGCCGCACCGGCCGTGCCGCCCGGGCGGGACAGCGGCTCCGGCAGGCCGGGGGAGCCGGGCACCGGCACGGACATGCTGACATGATTGCCGGCAACCCTGGCGGGCCACCAGACCCGACCGGAAACCGGGACGCTTCGGTAACATGGCAAGCCACCGAACGGGGAGAGACATGGCCGACGATCCCACCACGCCCGTCGACCTGATGCGCGCGCTCACCCGCGCCGAACGGCTGCTCGCCCGTCGGGTCGGTGTGGTGCTCACCGCCGAGGGGCTCACCGTCGAGGCGTGGCGGGTGCTCTGCCGACTCGCCGACGGGCAGGGTCACCCGATGAGCGAAGTCTCCACCGAGGAGTCGTTGCCGCCGGGCACCCTGACGAAGATCGTCGATCAGCTCGTCGACCAGAACCTGGTACACCGCCGGATCGACCCGTTCGACCGGCGACGCATCCGGGCCTACCTGACGCCCCGGGGCCGGCGCGAACACGAGCGCATCGATGCCCTCGTCCGGGCCGAGCTGGCCGGGATCATCGACGACGCGACGCTGACCGGCCAGCTCGTCGAACTCGTCGCCCGGCTCGACCCCCGCCGGCAGCCGGTCCGCGCCAGCTGACCGGCAACCGCAGCGGACCGACCGACCGGCTGCCGATGCAGGCCGACTGCCCGGCAGCCCCACGGGCCGGCCGTCCCTCCGGCCTGCCGTCACCGGCACTCGGCCGGCCGTCAGCGGAGACCGGCAGCCGTCACCCACCCGGTCTCCCCCGCCGCGCCCGGAACTCCGCCACCGGCCCCGGCAGCAGCCGCGCTGACGGCCGGGGCGGCCGGAGTCGGACCGGTGGCCGTCGCCGGGGTGGGCGGGCCGATCGCCGCCACGCCAGCCGGGTCACCGGCCGGGGTGAGCAGGGTACGCAGGGTGTGGGCGTCGGGGGCGGTGGCGGTGAGCAGGGCCGCCGGGCCACCGGCCAGCGGCAGCCAGGCGGCGGACGCCCCGGGGCCGGTGGGCAGCACCCGGCCCCGGGGCTGGCCGCCGGCGGCGTCCACGGTGGCCGGTCCCGACGCGGCGGCGGGACCGACCACCAGCAACGAACCGGTCGCTGTCGCCCCGCCCAGCACCGCCGGCCCGGCCCAACCGGGTGCGGCCGGGCCGACCGCCAGGGACTGCCGCAGCAGCGGCCGACCGGCGTGGTCGACCGAGGTCGCCACCACGACGTCGCCGGCGGGTTCGCCGTGCCGGCCGCAGACGAGTTCCTCGCGCCACAGCAGCCGGGCCCCCTCGGCGAGGGTCACCCGGGACTCGGCGACATGGTCGCAGCCGGCCGCCGCGACCAGCTGCTCCGGCAGCCAGTGCAGGGTGCCGCCGTCGTGCACCACCGCGTCGACCCGCATCCGGGAGACCGCCCCGGCCGGCCGGGCAGGGCCACCGAGGCGGCGACGGTACGCACCCGCACCGCCGCCTCCGGCCCCACCTCGACGCTCAACCGCAGGTCGTCACCGGCCAGCGGACCGGCCGCGCCGCCGACGACGTACACCGTGGGGACGCCCTCCTCGGTGGCGGCCTGGCGCAGCAGCAGCGGTGACTCGCCCCGCAGCTCGCGCAGCACGGTGCGGCCCCGACGGTCGGCCACCGCCACCACCCGGGCGACCGCGCGCATCAGGCGACGGCCAGCCGGCCACGGTGGTGGGCCAGCTCGTGACGGACCCAGTCGGCCACCCCGGTGGCCAGCGGATCGCCCACGATGGACAGGAACACCGTCGGCAGGTCCCCCCGCCGGGCGCGGGCGTCGCGGTCCATCACCGACAGGTCGGCCCGGACCAACGGGGCCAGGTCGGTCTTGTTGATGACCAGCAGGTCGGCGGCGGTCACCCCGGGCCCACCCTTGCGGGGCACCTTGTCGCCCCCGGCGACGTCGACCACGAAGATCTGCCGGTCGACCAGCCCCCGGCTGAACGTGGCGGTGAGGTTGTCCCCACCGCTCTCCACCAGCACCAGGTCCAGCGGTCCGACCCCGTCGACCAGCTCGTCGATCGCGTCGAGGTTCGCGCCGATGTCGTCGCGGATCGCGGTGTGCGGGCAGCAACCGGTCTCCACCGCCCGGATCCGCTCCGGGTCGAGCACCCCGGCCCGGCGCAGGAAGTCCGCGTCCTCGGTGGTGTAGATGTCGTTGGTGACCACGCCCAGGCGCAGCTCGTCGGCGAAGGCCCGGCACAGCGCCGCGACCAACGCGGTCTTACCCGAACCCACCGGCCCGCCGATGCCCACCCGCAGCGGGCGGACGGTGGACGGCAGCGGGGCGTGCGGGTCGACCCCGGGCTCGGGGTGGGTGTGCGGCACGGTCTCGTCGTGCGGGATCGACGCGTGCGGGGTCGGCGAAACGGTTTCAGGACGCAAAGAGACGCACCTCCCAGGTGGTGTGGACTTCGGCGTGGATGTCGGTGAGCGGAGCGGCCGGGGCCGGCAGCAGCTCGGGCGGATCGGCGGCGGTGGCGACCGCGCGGGCGGCCGTGGCGTCGCAGTCGACGGCCAGCGCCGCCAGCACCGCGTGCACCCGGTACGGGTCGAGGCCGAGCAGCCGTACCCCCGCGCTGGCCGGGCCGGTCACCGACCCGTACGCGGCGACGGTCGCCGCCGCCACCGGGTCCAGGCCGGCGGCGGCGGCGACCAGACCGAGCACCAGCGGCTGGTGCGGCCCCGGCACACCGGCGGGCAGGGCGTCGAACCCGCCGTCGGGCCAGATCTCCCGACCGGCCCGCAGCAGCGCCCGACCCTGCCGGCGGGAAACGGCCCGCAGCGCCGGGGCGGCGGTACGGGCGTCCAGTTCGGCGTCCAGCCGGGCCAGCGTCGCCCGCCGGTCGGTGGCTGCGGCGGCCCGGTGCGCCGCCACCGCGAACGCGGCGGCGACCAGCCCGCCGGTGGCCAACCGGCCGCGCAGGAACCCGGCCAGGGTGGCCGGGTCGGTGACCAGCCCGGCCGCCACCGCCGCCTCCAGCCCGCCGGAGTGGGCGTGCGCCCCGGCGGGGAACCTGCCGTCGGCCAGCAGCAGCACCATGCTCGACGGGGTCATCAGAACAGGTGGTACCGCTGGGCCATGGGCAGTTCGGTGACCGGTTCCGGGTCGACCACCACCCCGTCGATGCGGACGGTGAAGGTGTCCGGGTCGACCTCGATGCGCGGCAACGCGCCGTTGCACGGCAGGTCGGCCTTGCCCCGCGAGCGCACGTCGGCCACCGGGACCAGCGGGCGGCGCACGTCCAGCCGCAGGCCCGCCTCCAGCGCGGCCGGCGCGACGAACGCCACGCTGGTCGCGGCCGGCACCACGCCGTACGCGCCGAACATCGGCCTCGGCAGCATCGGTTGCGGGGTGGGGATGGACGCGTTCGCGTCGCCCATCTGCGCGTACGCGATCATCCCGCCCTTGATCACCAGGTGGGGCCGGACTCCGAAGAACGCCGGGTCCCAGAGCACCAGGTCGGCGAGCTTGCCCGGTTCCACCGAGCCGATCTCCCGTTCCAGCCCGTTGGCCATCGCCGCGCAGATGGTGTATTTCGCCACGTAGCGGCGGGCCCGGTGGTTGTCGGCCGGGCCGTCACCGGGCAGCGCGCCCACCCGCCGCTTCATCACGTGCGCGCTCTGCCAGGTCCGGGTGATCACCTCGCCGACCCGGCCCATCGCCTGCGAGTCGGAGCCGATGATGGAGATCGCCCCGAGGTCGTGCAGCAGATCCTCGGCGGCCATCGTGGACGGCCGGATCCGGCTCTCGGCGAACGCCAGGTCCTCCGGCACCGACGGGTTGAGGTGGTGGCAGACCATCAGCATGTCGAGGTGCTCGGCGAGGGTGTTGCGGGTGTACGGCCGGGTCGGGTTCGTCGACGACGGCAGCACGTTCGGCTCCCCGGCCACCGTGATGATGTCCGGCGCGTGCCCACCCCCCGCCCCCTCGGTGTGGTAAGAGTGGATCGCCCGGCCGGCGATGGCGCGCAGCGTGTCCGCCACGAACCCGGCCTCGTTGAGGGTGTCGGTGTGGATGGACACCTGCACCCCGGACGCGTCGGCCACCCGCAGGCAGGCGTCGATCGCCGCCGGGGTGGTCCCCCAGTCCTCGTGCAGCTTGAAGCCACCCGCCCCGGCCCGCAACTGCTCCCACAGCGCCTCGGTGGAGACCGTGTTGCCCTTGCCCAGCAGCAGCACGTTCACCGGGAAGGTGTCCAGCGCCTCGTGCATCCGGGCCAGGTGCCAGGCGTTCGGGGTGACCGTGGTGGCCCGGGTGCCCTCGGCCGGGCCGGTGCCCCCGCCGACCAGGGTGGTGATGCCCGAGGTGAGCGCCTCGGTGACGATCTGCGGGCAGATGAAGTGCACGTGGGTGTCCACCGCCCCGGCGGTGAGGATGCGCCCGTTGCCGGCGATCACCTCGGTCGACGGGCCGATCACCAGGTCCGGGTGCACCCCGGGCATGGTGTCCGGGTTGCCGGCCCGCCCCAGCGCCACGATCCGGCCGTCGCGCAGCCCGACGTCGGCCTTCACCACCCCCCAGTGGTCCAGCACCACCGCGCCGGTGATCACCGTGTCCAGCGCACCCTCGGCCCGGGTGGCCCGGGACTGGCCCATCGACTCGCGGATCACCTTGCCCCCGCCGAACACCGCCTCGTCACCGCCGACGCAGTGGTCGACCTCCACCTCGATCAGCAGGTCGGTGTCGGCCAGCCGGATGCGGTCGCCGGTGGTCGGGCCGTACAGGTCGGCGTAGCGTCGCCGGTCCACCGCGCTCATCGTCCCGCCTCCGCGTCGCGCGGGCCGGCCCCGTCGGCATTCGGCCCCCGGTCGAGAGGGCCGGCGACCTCGCCGCGCAGCCCCGGCACGACCCTGGCCCCGCCCAGCGGCACCAGGTCGACGGTGCGGCTGACACCCGGCTCGAACCGCACCGACGTCCCCGCCGGCACGGCGAGCCGCTGCCCGTACGCGGCGGCGCGGTCGAAGCGCAGCCCCGGGTTGGTCTCGGCGAAGTGGTAGTGCGAGCCGACCTGGATCGGCCGGTCGGCGGTGTTGACCACCAGCAGGGTGGTCACCGGGCGACCCGCGTTGATCTCGACCGGCCCGTCGCCGGGCAGGATCTCCCCGGGGATCACGGGATCGGGTGGTGCACCGTCACCAACTTGGTGCCGTCCGGGAACGTCGCCTCCACCTGCACCTCCCCCAGCATCTCGGGGATTCCGTCGAGCACGTCGTCGCGGGTGAGCACGGTCCGGCCGGCAGCCATGAGGTCGGTGACCGTCCGGCCGTCCCGGGCGCCCTCGAGGAGGAACGCGGTGATCATGGCGACGGCCTCGGGATAGTTGAGGCGCAGTCCGCGCTCGCGTCGTCGTCGGGCGACGTCCGCAGCGACGTGGACGAGCAGGCGGTCCTGCTCGTGGGGCGTGAGGAACACGGGATCTCCCGGGCGGCTCGGCGTGTTTCCCACCGTACCGACTCCGAACGCGACAAAGGGCGCAGACCGGCGAGGGGGCAGGACGACACACGGGACCGCCGCCGGCACCGGGCAGGTCATCCCGGGGCCCCACCGGCCCCGGCCCGCCACAGGGCCGCTCGGCGGTGGTGGTTGGGAAGGACCGCACCGCCAACCGCTGGACCGACCGTAGAGGATCACCCCGGGCCCTGGCAACGCCCGGGGCCCGGCCGGGCGGGCTCAGGTGGCCGGGGTGACCGCCGCCAGCCACTGCTGGGCCAGCACCGCGTGACCGGACGGGGTCAGGTGCACCCCGTCGTCGGTCCACACCCGGTCGTCGACGTCGGCGGCGCGGAACACCGCCTCCACCGCGACCAGCGTCGCGTCGAACTCGGCGGCCAGCTTGCGCACCGCGTCGACCTTCGGGTCCAGGTCGTCGCGCCAGCGCCGCTGGGCGTCGTCGACCGGGATGAGGAACGGTTCCATCAGCACCAACCGGACGTCCGGTAGCGCCTCCCGGGTGGTGGCGAGCAGGTGCCGGTAGTCGGTGGTGAACTCCTCGACCGTGGTCACCTCGTCGCTGCTGTACCGCCGCCAGGTGTCGTTGATCCCGATCAGCACCGACACCACCTGTGGGGCCAGCGCCAGGCAGTCGTCCGTCCAACGGGCCCGCAGGTCGCGTACCCGGTCACCGCCGACGCCCCGGTTGCGGAAGGTCACCCGGTGACCCGGATGCCGGGCGGTGAACCAGGCGGCGGCCATCATCGCCCAGCCCACCCCCAGGTCGGCCTCGTCGGCACGGTCGCGCCCGGCATCGGTGATGCTGTCGCCGATGAACAACACCCGCCCCGCGCGGGGCAACTCCACCGTCATCCGCCCGCTCCCCTGTCGTCGTCGCCCGCCATCATCCCCGGTGTCCGGCCAGGACACCACCCGGAATTGGGCGCTCGGTGGTGTCCTCGCCAGTCACCCCCGGCGGACCGGTAAGGTGATGCTCCGCATTCGACGTCCCATGGGGTGTCGCGAGCGAGCGTCAAGCAGCGGCGCGGTCCCCGGTCCGCCCCGGGCAGCCGCACCTGCGGTCCCTGGCAACGACCGCTCGTCACGCGCTGCCGGTTCCTCCGGTAGGTTTGCGCCGGTTCGCAAGGACGTCAGACGACATGACGCAGTCACCACTGGACATCACCGAGGCTGTCCTCCGGCTGGGCTCCATCCGCCACGCCGAGATGGACCTCGACGCCGTCCTGTCCCGGATCGCCGAGGTGGCCAGGGACAGCATCCCGGGAGCCGCCGAGGTCTCGGTGACACTGGTGCACGGCACCGAGGCGCACACCGCGGCCCACACCGGTGACCTCGCGCTCCGCCTCGACCAGTGGCAGTACGAGCAGGGTCGCGGCCCGTGCCTGGACGCGGCCACCACGGGCACCGTGCTGATCGTCGCGGACATGACCGACGAGCGTCGCTGGCCGGAGTGGGCGGCGCGGGCCCGCACGACCGGGGTGCGCTCCTCGATGTCCCTCGGCCTGCCGATCCAGGAGGCGATGGTCGGCGCGCTCAACGTCTACGGCACCCGGCCGGACGCCTTCAGCCAGGTGGCCGAGCCCGCCCGGACGTTCGCCGGCCACGCCGCGGTGGCCCTGGCCAACGCCCATCTCTACGACAGCACCGCCTCACTGGCCGAGCAGATGCAGGAGGCCATGCGCAACCGCGCCGTGATCGAGCAGGCCAAGGGCATCATCATGGGCCAGCGACGGTGCACGGCCGACGAGGCGTTCGCCCTGCTGGCCCGGGTGTCGCAGAACTCCAACCGTAAGCTGCGGGACGTGGCGGAGGCCCTGGTCCACCAGGTCGTCGAACCGGCGTCCGGTCAGCCCACCCGGCCGGATCAGTGACTCGCGGAACCTGAGTGCGTCGGGCTGCTGGCCCGGCCGACGAGGGCGGCGGCGACGTCCCGCAGCCTGCGGTGGGTGTCCTGGGAGAGCCGGGCGAGAATGCCGAAGGCCTCGTCGGCCGTGCACCGGCGTTGGCCCATGATGATGCCCTTGGCCTGCTCGATCACGGCCCGGCTCTCCATCGCCGCCCGCATCTGCTCGGCCAGCGAGGCGGTGCTGGCGTAGAGATGGGCGTTGGCCAGGGCCACTGCGGCGTACGCGGCGAAGGTCCGGGCCAGTTCGACCGTGTCGGCGTCGAAGGCGCGCGGGGCGGGCCCGTAGAGGTTGAGGGCGCCGACCACCGCCTCCTGGATCGGCAGACCGATGGCGAGCGTACTGCCGATGCCCCCGTCGACCGCCCGGGCCGCCCAGACCGGCCAGCGTTCCTCGGTGGCGGTGTCGGACACGAGCAGGGTGTCGCCGGTGATGGCGGCGTCCAGACACGGCCCGTGGCCCTGCCGGTACTGCCACTCGTCGAGCAGGAGCGCGATGTCGCCGGTGACGGCGACGCTCTGCGGGCTGCCACCACGCAGCAGGGTCACCGACACCTCGGCCACCCCGCGCAGGCTGCGCCGGGCCAGGTCGGCGATCAGCTGCAGCACCTCGTCCAGGCCGACCTCGTCGAGTCGGATCCGGCTGAGTTCGACCAGGGCGTCCTGCGGGCTCAGCGGGAGCGGTGCCATCGCGCGGTCCCTTCCCGGCGGGCGTCCCTCGCGCTGCGGCGGGGGACGCGTGGTGGCGGCAGCGGTGTCGGCCCTCGGCCACGGCGTTCTGGGTTCGGCTCGCCGGGCCGCCCGAGGCACGACATCCGCACCTTACCCGCCGCCGGAGTGAACCGCCCGGGGTACCCGCTGGCGTCGTGGCAGCCGCGACCGAGGTGATCAGGTCAGATAGGCCGGTGGCACCGCGTCGGTGAGCCACACGCCGTTGGCGCTGCGGTAGAAGGTGTGCCCGTCGCGGGCCATCGCCGCCGCGTCGACGGTCAGCACCACCACCGCGCCACCCCGGCGGGCCCCGACCCGCCGGGCCGTCGCCACGTCCGACGACAGGTGTACGTGGTGCCGGCCGCCCCGGTGCAGTCCGGTGGCCCGGATCGAGCCGAGTGCGGCGGCCCCGGTGCCGTGGAAGAGCCGCGGCGGCGGCGGTTCGGCGGTCAGCCCCAGGTCCACCGGGTACGAGTGGCCCTGGCTGGCCCGGATCCGTTCGATCCCGTCGGCGTCCCGGGTCACCGCGAAGCGCTGCTTGTCGTTGCCGCCGACCACCGTGTCGAGGTCGGCCCGGTCGATCCGCAGGGCGGCCAGCAGGTCGACGACGGACACCCAGCCGCCCGGGTCGGGGGTGAGGCCGAACCGGGCGGGCTGGTGGCGCAGGGCGAGCGATATCCGCTTGCTGACCCGCACCAGCGTCTGGTGATCCATGGCGAGCATTGTCGGGTGGGGCGGGGGCGACGTTCCACCGGTTATCCCCGCGCCGCCCGCCCCGGGGTGTCGCCGGGGCGGGCGGGTCGGGTCAGCGGGCGGCGCGGGTCAGCGGGCGGCGCGGAGCGCCTCGGCGAGGCTGGTGGGCCGGCGGCCGAGCAGCTTCTCCAGGTCGTCCACGGGCACGTACAGCGCACCCTGGGCGATGCCCCGGTCGGCGTCGGCCAGGGTGGCGGCGTACGGCTCGGGCAGCCCGGCGGAGACGAGCAGGTCGGTGTACGCCGGCACCGGCAGGTCGTTGTAGCGGACGTCGTGTCCACTCTGCCGGGACACCTCGGCGGCCAGTTCGGTCATGGTGAACGCCTCACCGCCCAGCTCGTAGACCTGACCTGCGTGTCCCTCGGTGGTGAGCACCTCGGCGGCGGCCTCGGCGTAGTCGGCGCGGGTGGCGGCGCTGACCCGGCCGTCACCTGCGGAACCGGCGACCCCGTGGGCCAGGTAGCCGTCGAGTTGGCCGGTGTAGTTCTCCAGGTACCAGCTGTTGCGCAGCAGCACGTACGGCAGGCCGGAGGCGCGCAGTTCCTCCTCGGTGGCCCGGTGCTCGGCGGCCAGCAGCAGGTCGGAGGTGTCGGCGTGGGCGATGCTGGTGTAGACGACCAGGCCGACACCGGCCTCGCGGGCGGCGTCGATGACGTTGTGGTGCTGCGGCACCCGCTGGCCGACCTCGCTGCCGGAGACGAACATCAGCTTCTCGGCGTCGGCGAAGGCGGCGCGGAGCGAGTCGGGGTCGGTGTAGTCGGCCGACCGGACCTCGACCCCCCGGTCGGCGAGGCCGGTGAGCCGGCCGGTGTCCCGCCCCAGCGCCACGATCTTCCCGGCGGGTACGCCCCGGCGCAGCAGGGATTCGACGATCAGGCGACCCAGGTGGCCGGTGGCTCCGGTGACGACGACGGACATGGCGTTCTCCTTCGGGTGGCTACTTCAGTCGTACTGGCAAACACCCAGCTGCTTGGCGATACTTCCCATCGGAGAGTAGGCACCTTGAAGTTTGTGACGCACTGATGGAGAGTAAAGGGATGCGACCCGACCCGTTCCAGCGCGACTGCGGCAGCCGTCAGGTCATCGACCGGATCGGCGACCGGTGGAGCGTGCTGGTCGTGCTGACCCTCGCCGACGGCGACCGGCGCTACGGCGAGCTGGCCGAGCACATCGACGGGATCAGCCAGAAGATGCTCACCCAGACCCTGCGCGGGCTGGAGCGCGACGGCCTGGCCACCCGGACGGTGCACGCCAGCGTCCCGCCCCGGGTCGACTACGCCCTCACCGACCTGGGCCGCAGCCTGCTCGACCTGGTCTCCGGACTGGAGACCTGGGCCACCACCCACCTCGCCGAGGTGCAGGCGGCCCGGGTCCGCTACGACGCCGACCTGCCCCACCGCGCGCCCACCGGCACCGCGCGACCCACCCGTCTCACCCGTCCCGCCCGGCGGTAAGGAGCGGACGTGAGGGCCGTCATAACGGGTGGACGATCGCCCGGTCCCGGCTGCTAGCCTTCGGGCAGGTCATGAGCGCCAGCGTCAAGCCCCGGCTCGCTGGCCGGCAACCCTCCGCCACGGTGGGGTGCTCCGGGTGAGGACCAGGCACCGGTAGACCGCCGGTGCAAGCGTGGCCTGGTTTCCCCAGGTCAACTCCGACCCCGGGAGAACCCGTGTCCGCCCCCGCACCCGCCCCGCCCACCGACGGCGTCGCCCCCGTGTCCCGGGCCGGCGTCCGGACCAGCGGCGTCCGGCTGGTCAGACGGCGACACGTCGACCTGATGCGGGTCCACAGCGACTCCTGTCGCCCCCGGTAGTCGACCCCCTCTTCCCGTACCACCTCAGCGGCGTGCCCGGCGGGCACCCCGTCGGCGACGCGCGCCCGCCGTCGCCCGATCAACTCTGGAGACACCCGTGCGATTCCTTCCTGCCCTGCCCACGACCCGGCGGCCCCGGCCCGCCCTCACCAGGGCCGCCGCGCTCGGCGTCGCCGCCCTGCTCGCCGCCACCGCGCTGACCGCCTGCGGCGGCGAGTCCGCCGACCCCGCCGACAACCCGTACGGCCTGCTCCAGCCGGGGGTGCTGCGCGCCGGCACGCTCACCGACGCCCCACCGAACGTCTACCTCAAGGACGGCACCTTCACCGGCTTCGACAACGACCTGCTCGTCGCGGCCGCCGGCAAGGTGGGGCTGAAGGTCGAGTTCGTCGGCACCGACTTCTCGGCACTGCTCTCCCAGGTCAACAACCGCAAGTTCGACATCGGCAGCTCCTCGATCACCATCACCGAGGCCCGGAAGAAGACCGTCGACTTCGGCAACGGCTACGACTTCGGCTACTTCGGCCTCGACGTGCCCGCCGGCTCCCCGCTGACCGGCTTCGACCAGCTCGCCGGCAAGCGGGTGGTGGTCGTGCAGGGCACCGTGCAGGACGACTACGCCACCTCGCGCAAGCTCGACCCGGTGCGGGTGCCCGACTACAACGGGGCGATCAACCAGCTCAAGGCCGGCACCGCCGACGCCTGGATCGCCCCCGCCGAGATCGGCGAGAAGTCGGCCGCCGACAGCAACGGCAAGATCACGGTGGCGGCCACGGAGTTGAGCCCGACCCCCACCGCGTACGCCTTCGCCAAGGGCAACGACGCGCTGCGCAAGGCGCTGGACAGGGGCCTCGACGAGGTCATCGCCGACGGCACCTGGACCCGGCTCCAGCAGCAGTACTACCCGGGCCGGCCGATCCCCGCCGGCTTCACCCCCGGCAGCGGCGGCGTCGCCGCCCCCGGCGCGGCGACGCCGTCGGCGTCGGCGTCGGCGTCGGCCAACTCCTGACGGTACGACCAGACCAGCGAGCGGGGCGGTAGGAGAAACACGATGGATCCGTTGAGCACCCTGTGGGAGACCTTCTTCGACTGGGACTCCATGCGCGAGGCGCTGCCCGAGATGTTGACCGTCGGGCTGCCCAACACGCTGATCCTGGCGGTCTCCGCCGCCCTGCTCGGCTCGGTGCTGGGCATGGCGCTGGCCGTGGCGGGCATCTCCCGGACCCGATGGTTGCGCTGGCCGGCCCGGGTCTACACCGACGTGTTCCGGGGGCTGCCGGCCGCCGCCACCATCCTGCTGATCGGTGTCGGCCTGGCCCCGCTCGGCATGCAGGTGTGGGGTCCCAACCCCTACCCGCTGGGCATCCTGGCGCTGTCGCTGATCGCCGCCGCGTACATCGGGGAGATCTTCCGCTCCGGCATCCAGAGCGTGGAGGCGGCGCAGCTGGAGGGGGCCCGCGCGCTGGGCTTCTCCTGGGGTGAGGCGATGCGCCTGGTCATCGTCCCGCAGGGGGTACGCCGGGTGCTGCCGGCCTGGGTCAACCAGCTGATCGCGCTGATCAAGGACTCCAGCCTGGTCTACTTCCTCGGCCTGCTGGCCAGCCAGCGGGAGTTGTTCCGGATCGGGCAGGACTATGCCGCCAACACCGGCAACCAGTCGGCGCTGCTGCTGGCCGGCCTGTGCTACCTGCTGCTGACCGTGCCGCTGACGCACGCCGTCAACGCCATCGACCGCCGGTTGCGCCGGGGCCGAACGGTCACCGTCGACCCCGACGACGACGGCGGGCTGGCCCTGGCCGGCGAGACCGCCCTACCGCAACCGCGTACCCCCCGGGAGGACCCCCGATGACCGCCGGCACCGCGACCACCACCTCGGTCAGCCTCGCCGTCCGCGACGTACACCTGGCCTTCGGGGCCAACCGGGTGCTGCGCGGCGTCGACCTGGACGTCGCCCGGGGCGCGACGGCCTGCGTCATCGGGCCGTCCGGTTCCGGCAAGTCCACCCTGCTGCGCACCGTCAACCGGCTGATCGAGCCGGACGCCGGTGACGTCCTGCTCGACGGGTGCAGCGTGCTGCGCGACGACCCGGACGCCCTGCGGCAGCGGATCGGCATGGTCTTCCAGCAGTTCAACCTGTTTCCGCACATGACCGTGCTGCGCAACATCACCCTGGCGTTGCGCCGGCTCAAGAAGCTGCCCGAGGACGAGGCGGTCGCGCTGGCCCGGACCCAGTTGGCGCTGGTCGGCCTCGCCGGCAAGGCCGACTCCCGGCCCGCCCACCTCTCCGGCGGTCAGCAGCAGCGGGTCGCCATCGCCCGGGCGCTGGCCCTGCAACCTGAGGTGATGCTCTTCGACGAGGCCACCTCGGCGCTCGACCCGGAGCTGGTCAAGGGGGTGCTCGGGGTGATGGCCGAGCTGTCCGCCGGGGGCATGACGATGGTGGTGGTCACCCACGAGATGGGCTTCGCCCGCTCGGTCGCCGACACCGTCGCGTTCATGGACCACGGGGTGGTGCTGGAGGCCGGCGCACCGGAGGCGGTCTTCGAGACACCGCAGCACCCCCGGCTGCGCCGCTTCCTGTCCCAGGTGCTCTGAGCCCGCCGGGGCCGGACGAGCGACGCCGCTCCCGGCAGGGCGGGAGCGGCGTCGGGTGGTGCGGATGACCTGACGGTCAGGTCATGTCGTCGTAGCGGCGGTCGATCGGTTTGGGCGGGGCCACCGGCTCGGAGGCGTGCACCGGCTCGGACAACTCCAGCTCCGGCGTGGCCACCACCGGGTCATCGTCCAACTCCAACGGCGACACCTCGTCGTCGCTCAGTCCCGCGTAGGACGCCTTGCCCCGGCCCTTGCGCCGGTCGTTGATGAAGGCCACTCCGACCGCGGCGAAGTAGAGCGCGGAGAGGCAGAGCGCCAGCGCGGTCATGCCGAACGGGTCGGGGGTGGGCGTCACCACGGCGGAGAAGGCGAAGAACACGAAGATCGCCACCCGCCACCAGCTCAGCAGCTTGCGGGCACTGGCCAGCCCGACGAAGTTGAGCATCAGCACCAGCAGCGGGAACTCGAACGCCACCCCGAACAGCAGGATCAGGTTGGTGATGAACGAGATGTAGCGGGTGATGTCCAGGGTGGTGGTGATGTCCCCGCCGCCGGAGACGTTGAGCAGGAACTCCAGCCCCTTGGAGGTGACGAAGTAGGCAAGCACCGCACCGGCGGCGAACAACGGTGCCGCGAGCGCGGTGAAGATGTACGCGTAGCGCCGCTCGTGCCGGTGCAGGCCGGGGGCGATGAACGCCCAGACCTGGTAGAGCCAGACCGGGGCGGCGACGATCAGACCGACCCAGAGCCCCACCTTCAGTTGGAGCAGGAACAGGTCGGCCGGCCCCAACTGGACGAAGTTGCAGGTGCCGTTGGCCAGCCGGGCCTTGGGCAGGTCGCAGTAGGGCTGCTGCAGCAGGTGCAGCACCGGGCCGGCCAGCCAGATACCCAGCCCGAACCCCACCACGATCGCCAGCGAGGCGCGGAACAGCCGGTTCCGCAGCTCGCGGACATGCTCCATCAGGGTCATGGAACCGTCGGAGGCCCGTTCGAAGGTGCTGGGGCCGCGTTTACGGAGCGCGAAGGCCACGGTGGTGGGGCCCTTCGGTCAGTTGTCGCGGACGCGCTGCACCGGGTCGACCGGCGGGGCGACCGGCTGCTGCGGAGCCTGCTGCGGGGCGTACTGCGGCTGGGCGTACTGCTGCTGGGGCTGCGGCGCGTACGGCTGCTGCTGCACGGGCTGCTGCTGGGGCGGCAGCGGCTGGTAGCCGGCCTGCGCGTCGGCCTTCTCGGCCAGGTCGCGGTCGTCGTCGGCCAGGCTCTTGGTCTCCGCCTTGATGATCCGCAACGAACGGCCGAGCGAGCGGGCCGCGTCGGGAAGCCGCTTCGCGCCGAAGAGCAGGATCAGCACGACCACGAGTACGGCGATGTGCCACGGCTTGAGGGCACCCATGGGAAGCTCCAGTCGCTCTGTGTCGAAGGGTGGGGTCGCTGCCCATCGTACGTGCGAGACGGGCTGCTGCCACCCGCCGGGCCACCGCTGATGCGGCCCGGCCGGTGAAGTCTTGACCACCGCTGAGTGTCCCGTCAACCACCTGTACGGGTGCAGAGCTGCGTGAATCGGACGCCGGGTGGGCGGCGGACGCGCGGTTCACCGACCAGTGTCGATCAGTTCCCGCGCCGGATGTCGATCAGTTGCCGCGCTTGGCCTTGATCAGTTCCAGCCGCTGCTGGGTCGTCTCGCCCTGCCGCTGGAGCGCCTCGACCCGTTCCTGGAGCGCCTCGGCGCTGTGCCGCAGCGCCTCCGCGTCGGCCTGGCGACGCTGCAACGCCACCGCCGCGCGGCGCAACCGGGGCAGCCGCACCAGCACCGGGCGGACCGCCATGGCCAACACGACCAGCGCGAACAGCAGCACCGCGAGAACGATCCACTTCACCACGGCGGGAAGCCTACCGGTCGGTCGGCGGACCCGCCGGGCCGGCCGGGAGCACCGGGGTGGCGTACGCCTCCAGGGCGGCGGTGGCCTGGGCACGGACCTGGGCAGCCAGCTCGACCGGGGCGAGGACGGTGACGTCGGGACCCAACCCGAGCACGAAGCGGCGTGCCCAGCCGAGATCGGTCACCCGCAGCGACACCACCCACCGGTCACCGTCGACCTCGACCCGCTCACACGGGTAGTACTCGGTGATCCACCGCTCGCCCCGGCCGATGCGCAGGGTGATCAGGGGCAGGTCCGGGGACGGCTGGAACACCCCCTGGCGCAGGTCGTGCGGGCGGGCCTGCGGCGGCACCACGGCGGGCTCGTCCAGCTCGACGACCGCGTCGATCCGGTCGGCCCGGAACAACCGGACCGCCTCGGCGCGGCGGCACCACGCCTCGACGTAGGCCCGACCGTCGACCATCAGCATCCGCAGCGGGTCGATGACGCGCTCGGTGCTCTCGTCCCGGGCTGCGGTGTAGTAGGTGATCCGCAGCGCCCGGTGCCGCTCCACCGCGGCCCGCAGCTCCTGCACCCGCTGGCTCTCGCCGGGCAGCCGGACGGCCACCGGGGCTCCGACCAGGTCACCGGCCGCATTTTCGATCTTGGCGAGGGCCCGCTCGACGGCCTCCCGGTTGGCCACCCCGGGCGTCTCGGCGAGCATCCGCAGCGCCACCACCAGGGCCAGCGCCTCGTCCGGGGTGAGCCGCAGCGGCCGGTCGATGCCGGCGTCGTAGGTGATGGTCACCCGGTCGCCGTCGAAGGCCATGTCGATCAGGTCACCCGGGCCGTAACCGGGCAGCCCGCACACCCAGAGCAGCTCCAGGTCCTCGCGGAGCTGCCGTTCGCTGACGCCCAGGTCACCGGCGGCCTCAGCGATCTCGATGCCCGGTCGGGCCAGCAGGTAGGGCACCAGGTTCAGCAGCCGGGCCAGCCGGTCGGCGGAGGTGCGCGCGGCGGGGCGGTTCATCGGGCACCCCCGGCCACGGCCAGCTCGTCGTGCCGGGCGGCGATCTCCTTGAGTCGTTGGATCACCGCGTCGCGTACCTCGGGAGGGTCCACGACCCGGACGTCCGGGCCGTAGCCGACGAGCTGCCCGGCCAGCGACTCCGGATCGGCGTAGGGCAGCACCAGGTGGTCGCCGTCGGGGCCGGGCACGCTCTGCACCGCCCACCGGCGCAGCCCGGCGGCCCGCCCGGGCGCGGCCAGCACGGTGGCCCGGCCGGTCCGCTCGACCGGCCCGGACCAGGTGGCGACGTGCGAGATCAGGTCGAGGCCGGCGGGTGGTTCGTAGCCGCCCGGCGCACCGGTGGCCCGGACCGCGCCCACCACCCGGGACAGCCGGAAGCAGCGGGTCGCCGCCCGGTCCCGGTCGTGGCCGACGACGTACCAGCGGCCCCGCCAGCAGACCACGCCCCACGGCTGCAACCGGCGTCGGGTCGGCGCGTCCCGGTCCGGCACCCGGTAGTCGAAGGTGACCTCGCGGCGGTCCCGGGCGGCGGCGGTGAGCGGGGCGAACGACGGGTCGACGGTGACCATCGGCTCCAGGCCCAGGGTGGCCTGCGGGTCGACGTCGACGCCGGCCGCGCGCAGCTTGGCCAGCCCGGACGAGGCGGCGGCGGCCAGTCCGGCGTGCTGCCACAACCGGGCGGCGATGCCCACCGCGGCGGCCTCGTCCGGTTCGAGCGGGATGTCGGGCAGGGCGTACTCGCGGTGGGCGATCCGGTAACCGGGCTCGGCGTCGAACACGCTGGCCGTCCCGGTCTCCAGCGGCACCCCCAGCTCGCGCAGTTCCGCCTTGTCCCGTTCGAACTTGCGCTGGAACGCCTCGTGCTCCCGGGCGTCGTCCGGATCGTGTTCGTAGCCGGGAACGGTCGCGGCGATCTGCGCGGCGGTCAGGAACCGCCTGGTGGACAGCAGACAGATCACCAGGTTGACCAGGCGTTCGGTACGACTCCGCGACACGGGGTGAACGCTAGCAGCCCACCCGCGAAACCCGTGCACCCACGCCGGACCCCCACCCCCACCCAACCCCCCATCCCCCGCCACGACCCCACCCTTCTGCGGTGATCAAGAGGTTTGCGTCATCCGTAGAGATCAATTTGACGTAACGCTCTTGATCACCGGGGGCAGAACCCGGCCGGCTCTCCGGGCGGAGCCGGGACAACAGACTTACGGTGACCGCATGTCGGAAGGTGAAGTCAAGACCGAGAGCGTCGGCACGGTCGTGGTGGCGGGGGTGGCCAACCTCGCCATCGCGGTGGCGAAACTGGTCGCCGGGGTCGTCTCCGGCTCGGCGGCGATGCTCTCCGAGGCCGCCCACTCGCTCGCCGACACCACCACCGAGGTGCTGCTCTACCTGGCGTTGCGCCGGGGCGCCCGGCCCGCCGACGTCCGGCACCCCTTCGGGTACGGCAAGGAGAGCTACGTCTGGGCGTTCCTCGCCGCGTTGTTCACCTTCGTCGCGGGGGCCGGCTTCGCCATCACCCACGGCGTGACGACCATCCTGGTCCACGAACACAGCGGCGACTACCTGATCTCGTACGTGGTGCTGGCGGTCTCCTTCGTCATCGAGTCGGTGTCGCTGACCCGCGCGGTACGCCAGGTGCGCAGCGAGTCCCGCCGGTGGCGGACCACCCCGCGCCGGTTCCTGCGGCTGACTGCCGACACCACCGTCAAGGCGGTGTTCCTGGAGGACAGCGCCGCCCTGGTCGGGTTGCTCATCGCGGGCGTCGGGGTGGGCCTGTCCGAGTGGACCGGTGACGAGCTGTGGGACGGTCTCGCCTCGATCCTGATCGGCCTGCTGCTACTCGTCGTCGCCACCGTCCTCGCCCGCAGCAACCTCTCGCTGCTGGTCGGCCGGGCGGTGCCCGAACGGCTGCACCGGGAGATCGAACGGGAGCTGGCCGGCCTGCCGACGGTGGACCGGATCGACACCCTGCTGACCATGCAGCTCGGCCCGGCGGACATCCTGGTGGCCGCCAAGGTCGACTTCCGGGACGACGCGACCGGGGGCGACATCGAGGCCGACGCCGACGAGGCCGAGCGACGGCTCACCGCCCGCTATCCGGAGATCGGGTACGTCTTCCTCGACCCCACCCGGTCGCTGCCCGGTGTCGCCGGCCGCCGCGCCCGGCGTACCCAGGACGAGCAGGGCCCGGTGACCGACGCCCGGGTCACCCGGGGCGGACCCGACCCGGCAACCGACGCCCGCGACGCCCCCGGGCGGCCCGACCGACCGACGTAACCGGCCCGACCGACGTAACCGCCGTGACCGGCGTGACCGACCCGACCGGGCCGACCGGCGTGACCGGGCCGACCGGGGTGACCGGGCCGACCGGGGTGACCGGGCCGACCGGGGTGACCGGGGTGACCGGGCCTACCGGTGGGCCGGCGGCCGAGGTGGGTCCGGTCCGACCGGCACCGCGGCGGGCCGGGCCGGGCGGCGGCGGACCCGCACGCGGTCACCCGGCCGGCCGGCGATAGCGTGCCGGGCATGGTGCGATGGCGGTCCGGGACGGTCACGGCGGTACGACGGCGGTGGGCCGGTGCGGTGGAACTCGACGTCGTCCTGCCCGACGGGGCCACCCTGCGTGCGCTGGCCTACCCGGAGCTGGTCGGCGACCCGGTCCCCGGCGACCGGGTGCTGCTCAACGCCGGTGCGCTGCTGATGGGCCTCGGCACCGGCGGGTACGCCCTGGTGGTCGCCCTGCCCGACCGGCTGCCCGCCGACCCGCCGCAGGCCGGGGACACCCGCGACGCCGGTCACCTGGTCAAGGCCCGGTACACCCCGTTGCAGCCGATCATGCTGGGGGTCGACGAGGAAGCGTCGCCGCACCACTCGCTGCTCGCCACCGTCGACAGCCTGGACGGGATGCCGGCGGTCACGGCCGACCTGCACTCCGCCCTGCCGGCCATCCTCGCCGGCATCCACGCCGACGCCCCGCAGGCCCGGGTGGCCTACCTGCTCACCGACGGTGGCGCCCTGCCGGCCTGGTTCTCCCGCACCCTCGACGGGCTGCGCGACGCACTGGTCGGCACGGTCAGCGTCGGGCAGGCGTTCGGCGGGGACCTGGAGGCGGCCACCCTGCACACCGGCCTGCTGGCCGCCCGGCACGTGCTCCGCGCCGACGTGGCGATCGTCGCGCAGGGGCCCGGCAACCTGGGCACCGGCACCCGGTGGGGGTTCTCCGGCGTCGCCGTCGGCGAGGCGGTCAACGCGGTGGCCGTGCTGGGCGGTCGGCCGGTCGGTTCGCTGCGGATCTCCGACGCCGACGCCCGCCCCCGGCACCAGGGGGTGTCGCACCACAGCCTCACCGCGTACGGCCGGGTGGCGCTGGCCCCGGCGGAGCTGGTGGTGCCGGACGGCCTGCCGGTGGAGCTGGCGACCCGGGTGGATGCCGCGTTGGCCCCGCTGGCCGACCGGCACCGGGTGGTCCGGGTCGACACCGACGGTCTGGACGCCGCGCTGCGCGCCCTGCCGGTGCGGCTGTCCACGATGGGGCGTGGGCTGGACGCCGACCACGCCTACTTCCTGGCGGCGGCCGCCGCCGGCCGGCACGCCGCCGCGCTGGCCGACACGCCGGCCAGCTGACCCGTCCGGCGTGCTGACCCGCCCGCCCGGCGCGGCGGCACCCCGGTCGACGCGGCGGCACCGATCCGACGCGGCGGCACCGGTCGGCTGGAGTCGGCGGCGGATCCGGGGGGCGGGCGGCGCGGGTCCGGTGCCGGACAGGCGGTGGGCGTCGTGGCCCGCCCCGTTCAGTCGCCCGGCTGGTCCTCGGGCCGGCCGTCGGCGTCGACCGGTCGGGCCGCCGCCCAGATGTGGCGGAACTGGTCGATCCAGTAGGCGTACCAACGTTCGCTGTCGCGCCGGTGGAACTCCAGGTGCATCCGGCCCGAGGTGGACTCGTTGTGGAAACCGTGCAGCTCCACGATCACCCGGCCGTGCCGGCTCTGCGGGTCGATCGCCACCAGGCTGAACCCGGGGTTGAAGTCGAGCACCCGATGCTCGACGACGCCGGGGACCGGCCAACCGGCCATCGCGGCCAACCGGCCACGGGTGGTGGTGATGGACGGCCGGAGCCGCTGCAACGCGAAGTCGACCGCGTCGTCGAGCTGCCGTACGGCCTGCTCCACCGCCGGTGACGCCGGATCCAGCAGCACCACCCGGACGACCCCACCGGGCCGGGCGAGCACCGACGTGCGCAGTGCGTCGCAGTGGGCCGGCGACAGGATGTTGACCGCCGACGGCGCATAGACCCACACCTCCTGGGCGGTACGCAGCCGGTCCGGGAACGGCCGGGCGTCGAACGCCACCCGGTCGTCGAGGAAGGCGTCCAACGTGCCCGCCCGCTCGTCGGGGACGGTGATCCGGTACACCAGCAGCGCGATGCCGGCGAGCAGGACGCTCCACAGCACCTCCACCGGCACCAGGTCACCGAAGGCGGAGACGACGGCGAGCGCCGCGGCGACCAGGGTCACCGCGTACGCCTCCAGATTGCGTCCCCGCCGCACGTCGTGTCCGATCCTGCGCACCGTCCCGGCCATCCGCCCCTCCTGTCGTCTCGGTCGTCGATGGCACCGCGTCGGGGCCGGTCGCCTCCGCCGGGTGGCTGGGCTGCTCCCCCGCCGGGTCAGTCCGGCGACTCGGCGGCTCCCTCGGGGCGTGTCCCGGCGATCTCCCGTCGACGCCACCGGCGCAGATACGCCCGGGCCCGTCGACGGGTCTGCGGCGACATCCCCTCGTCCCCGGCGATCCGGGCGAGGTCGTCCTGCACCGCCGTACGCAGCGCCGGCTCCCCGGCCACCCGGATCGCCAGGTTGATCAGGGCGTCGTTGCCCGACTGCAACCACTTGCGCAGGATCGGCACGGCGTCGCGCTGGTTGAGCAGTTCGGTCCGGAGCTTGCCCATCCGGTCGACGTACTTGACGCGCAGGCTCTCCACCAGGGCGTGGTGCGCCTTGCCGAGGCTCTGCAGGTCCGCCGACTCGCTGAGGGCGCCGGCCACCTCCAACGCCTGCTGCCAGCGCAACAGCCCGGTGATGATGTCCTGCAGGCGCTTGTCGTCCGACTCGGTGTCGAACGGGGCGGACCCGGTGTCCGCCGTCGGATCGCTCGCCGCCGACTCGTCCGGACCGACCAGCGAGGTGGGATCGACCAGCGAGGTGGGACCCGCGTACTGCTTGCTGATCCGGGCCAGTTCCTCGGTGAAACCGGCCTGCACCGAGTAGGAGATCTCGACCGGGTCGAGATCCGGCACCTCCACCTTGATCATCGCTGAGGTGAGCGGCCCGTCGGGCAGGTTCAGGGACACGTCGACGTCCTTCAGGTTGACCGTCATCCTGAGCGCGTCCAGCGCCCGTGCCGGTGGAACCTGCAGGGGATGCGCCCGGAGCAGGGGCAGTTGGTCCCCGGGGGGTCCCGTCACCGGTCCGCTCCGTCCGGCGGGTGCGGCCGTGGGTCGATCTGGAAGTCCGGTGTGCCGTCCTGCGGGTCGGGCGTCGTCGCCGCGTCGTGCCGGGGTACGGGGTCCACGGTGAACACCGGTTGGATCGCCTCCGTCGCGTCCGCCAGCCGGCGTACCACCTCCGACCAGAGGCGGCCGAGTTCCTCCACGGACAGGCCGCCCGTCGACCCGTCCGCCGGCACGTCGGCGTCCGGTGCACCGTCCGCCGGGGCCCTGCCGGCGTCGGCGGCCACCCGGGAGATGCTCAGGCCCACCTCCTGCCGCCAGATGTCGAGCGCGTCGTGCAACCAGTCCGGGTCGGACTCCGGCAGGGCGTCGACCTGCATGATCGCCCCGCCCAGTCGGGCCACGCAGTCCTCGTCGAGCCAGGCCAGCAGCGGACCCAGCTCCCGCATGATCCATTCGACGACCGCGTCGACCGTGACGAACATCTGCTCCGGCAGGGCCTCCACCCGGACCGTGTCGCCACGGCCGTAGTTCGCCCGCGCCCAGTCGGTCACCGCCAGCGGACAGAACAGGACGATGTGCGAGCCGTTCGGATCGACCGATTCTCGCCACCACTCGATGACCGCCGTCAGTCGGACCCAGAACCCGGGGTCCGGGGAGGACAGGTCACACAGTTCACCGACGACGACGGTGTCCGCGCCCCGGGCCCGCAGGCCGAGCCACCGGCCGATCGCGGTCAGGTCCGCCCCGCCGCGCAGGCCGGCTGAGGACAGACCCTCGTCGAGCCCCGCGAGCAGCCACTCCGCCGCCCGTCGGCGGGTACGTTCACCGGCGATGCCGATCAGGGTGACGGGCCCGGCGAACGCCGACTCCCGCAGCCCGGCCAGTTGGTCGACGGTGAGCAACGGAGGGGTCGCCTCGGGCCGCAGCACCGTCCAGCCGGCCGACGGCGACGCGGGCGGCGGCACAGCGGCGGACGAGGCGGCCCCGGACAGGCCGAGGCTCTCCGCCAACTGGTTCAGGATGTCGGTCGTCGCGTCCTCGTCGTCCTCGCTCTCGTCACCGACCACCAGGTGGTAGCCGGCCTCCACCCAGGACTGCTGGGTGAGGCTGTACCGGCCCAACAGGTACAGCGGCGTGGGCTTCCGGTAGAGGGTGCTGAGCGGGACGTTGAGCCGGCACCAGCCCCACCCGTAGACGACGTCGAAGTCGTCGAGGAAATCCACCAGCGCGGTACGCATGTCCCGGAGTTGGGTGCCGTGCTCGTCGTGCCGGGTCGGTTCCAGCCCGGCGATCAGCATCTCCGCCGCGTCGACCAGCACCGGGCGGGCCCGTTCGCTGCCCTGCCGGCGGAGGTCGAACATGATCGGCTTGTGCCCCACCGCCTCGATGTGGCGCGGCACGATGGAGCCGGCGTCGATGATGCGTCGATAGAGGTATTCGGCCGGGTCGGTCACCACGACCGCGTTGAAGTAGCCCTGGTTCATCAGCTCGGCCAGGTTGGCGATCGCCGTCAGGTCGCCGTCCGCCGCGTCGGTCGGTGTGGTGTACCGCTTCAGGAAGTCGTCCCGGGCCAGCGACGAGGAGCGGAAAGCCCAGAAATCGCCGATCTTCTGGTCGTCATTCTTGGTCGGCGCCCGGTCCCCGCGCAGCGCGTCGACGAACCGGGTCGGTCGGGCGTGGTTGAGCAGCGCCGCCCCACCGTCCAGACCGATCACCAGGGCCGCGGAGACATTGCTCTCCCGGTTCGCCCGCATCCGTTGGGCCAGGTCGGCCACCCTCAGCTCGGAGACCTTCACGTCAACTGCTCCGTGACGGCCCGCATCAGGCCGGCGAAGCTGCCCAGCTTCCCGTCGATGAACCTCGGGCTGTAGTTGCGCTGGGCCATCAGCGACAGCACCATCGGGGCGTCGGGGAAGGCGATGTTGGCGTAGTAGAGCGGGGAACGGTCCCGGCTGAACGCCTGCAACACGTTGAGGTGGAAGAAGGAGTACCCGCAGACCACCGCCGGTCGACTGGTGACGTCCCGGACGAGCTGCTCGATGCGCTCCTCGTACCGGATGATCTCGCGGCTGGTCATCAGGTTCAGCCCGAGGTCCAGCCCGCCGTGCAGCTTGATGATCCGGATCCGGGGGCTACCCGGTGCGGTGATCTGGAGCACCGCCGCCTCGGGCCGGTACTGCGGCACGTCGATCACCCGGTAGTCGTGGTGTTCCCGCAGCCCGGCGGCGGCGAGCGCCTGCTCCAGTAGATCGTCGATGTTGACGGTCACCACCATGTCCGCGTACCCGCGGGTGAGCAGCCCGACCAGCTGGCGGTACGGCGAGTCCGGGGTGAGCGGACGCTCCAGGTACCGCCGGAACAGGCCGGCCCGCGCCACCCCCGGCCCGAGCCCGTCACAGAACAGGTCGAACCGGTACTGGGGGCTGCCCCACGTGTCGACGTCGTCGCCCAGCACGGCGGCGAGCAGCTCCGCGTTGAGCGGCACCCCGTCGTGCACCGAGCAGCCGGCGCCGAGCCAGAAGAAGGGCTTCTCCGCCGACGCCTGGTCATCCCGGAACTGCCGCAGATGCCGGACCAGTTCCCGCACACTGTCCTGCGCGGTCATCGCTACCTCCGTAGGTGTCGGAGCAGGGTCAGGTCCACCACCGGTTCCTCCGACCACGCCTGCTCGGAGACGGGACGCCAGGCCGGGCCGGTGCCGGGCAGCAGGGAGGCGACGCCGCCCTGGACGTAGTGGCCGTAGGTGCGCTCGACGTCGCGCGCCATGTCGTCGTGGCCCAACTCCCGCAGCGCGGAGACCGACTGCCGCACCCAGTCGCGGATGTGCATCGGCTGCTGGTACGTCTCCAGCGCGGCCAGCAGCTGCTGCCGGGTCAGCTGCCCGGTCGGCCCCTGCGGGCCGGTGGACGAGATGACCCCCATGACGGTGTCCGAGACGACCTTCTGGATGTCACCCGGCGCCAACCCGTGCGACCTGCGGGCCAACTCGACGACGTCGATGTCGTCGGCACGCACCCCGGCGTCGAGCTGGTCGAGGTGCACCTGGAAGATCTTCGCCCGGACCTGCTCGTCGGGCAGCTCGACGGGGATCATCTCGTCGAAGCGGCGCAGCAGTGCCAGGTCCATCGCCCAGAGCCGGTTCGTGCAGCCGAAGAAGATCACCGCGGCCTGTGACTCACGTAGCCGGTCGATCTCCTGGAGCAGGTGCGAGGTGAGCTGCACCCGCCAGTCCTGACCGCCCTCCCGGGACATGCCGATCGAGTCGATCTCGTCTCCGAACAGGATCGCCGGTTGGGCGTCGATCGCCTGGTCGAAGATCTCCGACACCCGCTTCTCGTCGTCGCCGACGTAACGGTTCAACACGTCGTTGAGACGCATCCGGAAGATCGGCAGTGGCCGGCCGTGTCGACGTCGGTACTCGCCGCTGAAAGCCCGGATGAGGAAGGTCTTGCCGCATCCCGACGGTCCGAACAACAGGATGGACCTGCTGGGTGACTGGTGGTAGCGGGCCAGCCGGTCGGCGAGGCCCTCGCTGTCGAGGTCCCCGAAGTAGGTCTCGAAGATCCGCTGGCGTAGCCGCCCGGTGAACGTACCCACCTCGTCCGCCCCTCCGACCTGCGCGAACGTCGGTTCGGTCGAGCCGGTCACCGGCCGGGACCCCGACCCCGGCTCGGCGGCGTCCACCTCCGCGGGCAGCCGGGGGTGCCGCGGCTGCAGGGCCCGGACCCGACGCAGGTCCGTCGCGCACTGCTCCGGCCGGCCCAGCTCCTGGTGCACGTACGCGCGGGTGGCCAGCACCTCGGCGGACAGGTACCGGCCCAGCCCGCCGGGCAGCGGCGCGGCGTCGAGGAGTCCGGCGAGCCGGTCGCACGCCGCCACCGCCTCGACCGTCGGTTGCTGCTCGAACCCGGCCAGCAGCCGTGACAACGCGTCGGTCAGGCTGTTCGCCACCAGTTCCCGGTGGGTGCTGCGCCCGATGGCACGCAGCAGCGAACCGACTGCCCGCTCGTGCTCGCCGCGCAGGTGCTGCAGGTGACCCAGCAGCGCGGCGGCGTCCGAGCCGGCGCCGAACTCGTCGAGGGCACGGGCCAGGTCCGCCTCGGCCACCGCGAGGTCCGCCGGGTCGGGCTGCCCGTCCCCGTCCCGCAGCAGGGTCCAGGCCCGGCCGTAGTACGGCTCCCACTGGTCCGCGCCCAGTTCGATCGCCTTGGCGAAGTGTTCCCGGGCCGACCGGAGGTCGTCCCGGCCCAGTGCGTCGACACCCTCGTGGTAAGCCGACGTCCAGACCTTCTCGGGCTCCATCAGCCACCTCCCTGCGTCCCGTTGACCGGCCACACGACACAGCGGGAGACGTGGGACCGTCCCCGACCGGCGGTCACCCGGATGCCGCCGTGCGCGCCGATGCCGTCGACCAGTGCGTCCGCGACGGTGACACCGGCGGCGACCGCCAGCGTCCCGTACGCCGCCGGCGTCAGTCCCCCGGCGAACAACTCGGTGTAGCCGGTGCAGTCGCCGATCGCCCGCGGGTCGGTGTCCGCCGTCGCGGCCACCAGGACGTGCGGGGCGAACTCCGCCGTGGCGAACAGCCGCTGGAGCTGGTCCAGCACCGGCCCCGGGCCACCGGTGAACAGCACGCACACCGGCCCGGTCACCCCGGTGGTTGGCACGACGCCGGTACGGATCCAGGGATTGTCGTCGTCGGGGGGCGTGCCGCCGGCCGCCGGGGCGGACCGCTCCGGCGGCGGGTCGGGTTCGCGGGCGGAGCTGACCAGCGCCGCCAGCTCCTCCAGCCGGGCCTCGTCCGGTCGGGGCACCACGTCCAACTCGAAGTCGGACCAGTCCCGGTCACCGGTGGCCTTCGGCACCGACCCGATCGCCCCGACGGTGTCGACGATCGAACCCAGCAGCAACGTCGCCGCCACGGGTGCTTCGACGGCGTCCGTGGGCAGGTCGGCCAGGACCCGGCCGGCCGAGCCGAGCGGCTCGACGGAGAAGTCCGGCCGCTGGAACGTCATCGCCACGGCCCGCCGCAGGATGCTGACGACGCCCAGGGCCCGGTCGAGCAGGAGGGCGGCGCGGCGCAGGTCACCGGTGTGGTGGAACGTCAGCCCGGCGCGCTCGGAGACCATCGCCACGGCGTGCGTGCGGGACGCGTCGGCGTCGTCACTGGCATAGGCACGCCTGGTACGCAGGCCGACGGCGTAGACGATGGCCCTGACCACCGCCTCGGCGGCCGGGTCCGCACAGTGCGGCAACCGGGCCAGCAGACACTGCGCCAGCAGGTCGCGCAGCGCCGGGGCCCGGTCCAGTTCCTCCAGCCACCAGCCCGCCTGCCCCTGGCCGTCGGACTGGGGTCGCAGCCGGTGCCAGCCCCGGGGGACCGCACCGACCGGCGTCTCCCGGATCCACACCACCGGCCAGCCCTGCCGGGACAGCGTGTTCCCCCACGCGCCGATCCGAGCTTCGGTCACCGGGGTGCCGATCAGCCGGCAGCGGACGCCCGGGCCGATCCGCAGGCTGGCGACGCCGCCCCGGTCGGCCAGGCCGACCCGCAGCGGCACCCCGGGCGGGGCGTCCGGGTGGCCGGTCAACCGGGCCGGTGGGCGGAACGGGTCCCCGCTGGCCGGGGGCACGGCCACCCGGGTCGGTGCCGACGCCGGGACGACAGGCGGTGGCACCTCCCGCAGCAGTTCGGCGTCGGCGAGCAGGGCCGGCAGGAACCACCCGCTGCGCCGACCGACCGTCCGCAACTGGCGGGCCGCCACGGGCAGCCGGTGACGCAACACCCGGCCGTCGAGCAGTGACACGAGTTCGGGTAGCCGGGCCTCCAGACCCCGCTGCATCATCCAGTCGCCGATGCGCAGACCGTGGGCGAAGGCCCGGTGCAGCTCCCGGTCGGAGCCGAGCCGGGAGTGTTCCTCGACCAGCATCCGGCGGTAGCGCCAGGCCGCCGCGAGGACCGGATCCACCCGGTTCGGTCGCATCGGGTCCGGGCCCGGCCCCACCGCCGCCTCGTCGGTGAGGGCGCTGGCCAGGTAGAAGCAGGCGTACGCGGTGGTGGGGTCACCCAGCCGGAGCAGGGCCCGCCCGCACCAGACCAGTTCCGTGCGCACCTCGGACTCGAGCCAGCCGGACAGCCCCTCGTCCCCGACGATGGTCAGGAGCTGCTCGACGATGATCCGGTATTCGCCCAGGCCGTACCAGACGTCGCCCCGGGCGAGGTAGGGACCGGCCAGATCGCGCAGCAGCCGCCGTTCGACACCCTCCGGATCGGTGGCCGGCGACTCGCCGTACGACAGGTCGTCCTCACCGTCGAAGAGGGCGGCGAGCCGCTCCCGCTTCGACTCCGGGCCCTCCACCCCCAGCGGTGCCACCGGTGCCGGCACGGGGACCGGTTCCGACGGACGCAGGGCCGGCTCCTGGGCCAACGCCGCCAGCTCGGACAGCTCGGCCCAGTCCGCCCGCAGGCCGGTGCCGACCAGGTGAACGGTGTGCGTGAGCAGCGCGTGGGCCAGGCCCGGCAGACCGAGCGCCGCCCAGCCCCGGATCACCGCCAGCCACCAGCCGCACCGGCCGGTGTGCAGTTCGGCCAGCAGTTTCCCGTATCCGGCCGGGACGGTGTCACCGGGGTCGGCGGCCGGTACGAACACCGCAGGGTCCACGGCCAGCATGACCGCCGCACTGAACTCGCGGGCCACGACCACCCGCTCACCCGCGTCGAGCAGCCGCGGCCAGTTGCCCCCGACCTTTCCACGCCGGCCGGTGGCCAACTCCCCCGCACCTCCTCCGGTCGTCCCCACGCTCAGAACCGGCACAGGACGTGGTCGATGCGACCGTGCAACCGGCCGAGGTGGTCGGTGCAGATGGTGGCCACCGACTCCTGCCCGGCCACGCTGACGATGTGCTGGGTCAGTCGTTGCGTGCGCAGGTCGAAGGCGGCGATCTGGTTGCCGCCGTCGTCGTCGAACAGGGCGTAGAGGGTGTCGCCGCCGAGGGACAGGTCCCGCACCGGCCACCGGTCCCAGGGTGGGTCGAGGGCGATGTCGACCAGCGGTGTCCCGTCGTCCTCGGCGGGTCGCCAGAGCCGGAGCCGGCCGTCCTGCACGGCCCCGAGCAGCGGCGTCGACCCACCGGACTCCTTCCAGCGGGGCAGCAGCCGACACTGCGCGGACGGCAGGTCCCCCCGCGTGCCGGAGCCGAGCGACGTGCGCTCGCCCTCCTGGACGAGGGGCAGCCGGTGCCACTGCCGGGCGGTACGCACCCAGACCGCCTCCGGGTCGCCGACGGCCTCCAGCGGATCCCCCTCCAGTGGGGGCAGCCCGAGTCGGGCGAACTGGAACCGGAACCGGGTCCCCTGCTCCGAGTCCTCGGCCGCCGAGGTCTCCATCCGCAGGACGTGGTGGTTGGCCATCAGCACCCAGAGCATGCCCTCCTGGTCGTAGTGCACCGAGACGGGCGGCGACTCGATCCGGACCGGCCAGACCAGCCGCCGGGATATGTCGAAGCGCTCCATCAGCAGGTCACCCGGGGTGTAGGAGTAGCACTCGCCCCGGTGTACGGCGATCCGTTCCTTGAACCGGGTGGAGGCCAGCCGCAGCCGTCCCTGGCGGCCACGGGTGTGTCGCAGCCGCTGCTGGACCGCCTCCAACTCCTCGACGCAGCCGGGGTCGGCACCGGCCGTGAGGGCCACCTCGACCAGGAGCCGGAACTGGTCGATGCCGGCGTCGGTGCCCCACCGGCGGCGGGGGCTGGCCGCCGCGGTCAGCAGCGTGGCCAGCCGGGACTCCGTGGTCACGCCCAGTGCGGGCAGCAACTCGGCCGGCCCTGGTCGGCTCGGCCGGTCGTCGTCGTCCCGGTCGACGCACTCCTCCAGGAACCGCTGGTGTCGTTCGGCGGCGCTGTCGGGGCCGGTCATCCGGACCAGGTAGTCGTCGAGCGCCTCCAGTTCGGTGCCGGCGAGCCGCCAGAAGCCCACCGGGAGTCCCCACTCGCCGGCACCGACCACGGCGGAGACGTACCAGGGCGCGTTGAAGTGTGCCTGGTGCATCTTGTGGTCGGTCCCCGACATGAACGGCTTGCCGCCGACGTGTGAGTGGTACCAGCCGACGATGTACTCGTCGACGCTGTCGGCGAGCCGGGCGGCGATCGCCTGGATCGACGACTGGTCGAACTCGAAGTGCACCGCGCTGGCGTTGTCGCTGGGCACCGCCAGGTGGTCGGTGACCGTGACGATCCAACCGGTGCCGTTGACGAAGTGACGGCCCAACAGGATGCCGCCGACCTCGGTGCCGGCCTGCTGCGCGGACTGCCGCCGGATGCCGCTGAGTACGGTGTCGTCGACGTGCAGGGCGACCGCGGGGCCGGACCGCAACAGTTCACTCGACGGTGCCGGGTTGTGCTGGGCGAGCGGGCGGCGGACGGGTTCGATGCGGAAGTCCGGCGAGACGTCCATCAGGTCGCCACCCCCGCCGACCGGTCGCCCGCCCGCGCCTCCCGGGTCATGATGAGGGTGTGGCCGGCCTCCACCTGCGCCGACCGCAGGGTCTCGGACACCCCGAGGAAGCGGTTGCGTTCCTGCCACATCAGCCGGTACGGGATCACGTTGCCCGTCTGGTCCTGTTGGGGGAAGGGCAGGGCCGGGTTCGCCACGATCTTGGCGATGATCCCCTGCACGGGAATGTCGAGCGGGAGGCTGACGTCCCACTTCTCGGTCAACATGGTGGTGGCCAGGATGACCGGGATCGATTCGAGCGGCGGATTCGTCATGCGTCACCTTCTGCCGGTGTGGACCATTCCTGGATGCGGTTCACCGAGATGTCGAAGTCGAGATCCTGCTCCGGCTGGCCGAGCAGGGTGTGGGCGGAGGTCTCCTCCGCCCGCCGATGGACCGCCTCGAACAGGGCGCCGACGGTCAGGTCCGTGGCGATGAGGGCGATCTCCACGCCGGTGTAGGTGCCGAGGCGGCACACCGTCTGCAACAGGTCCTGGAACGTCCCCGCATGCCACTGCACCGCCGGCACCTCGGCCTGGATGAGCACGCACCCCTGCACCAGCAGGAACTTCGCCTGTCGGCTGTGGACGTTCCACTCCGACACCAGCCGCAGCACGGGTCCCCGGGCGGCGAGACCGACCTCCCGTTGCAGCAGGGCGCGCAGGTAGACCCAGTGCGGCGTCGACTTCACCTCGATCAGCAGCGGGTAGTGGTAGCCGGGCACCGGGCAGCGGTAGCCGGTGACGACGGTGTTCTCGTCGACGACCTCGCAGGTCCAGCCGATCTGCGCGAACAGGGCGGCGATGGCCTTGCCGTCAGGCCTGCTCATCCGGGCCCCCTTCCCGTCCGGTCGAGTCCGGCTCGACCGCCGGCAGGCCGGGTTCGACCGACGGCTGACCCGGCCCGGTCGACGGCAGGTCGGGGCCGGCCGACGGCTGACCCGGCTCCATCGACGGCAGGTCGGGGCCGGCCGGCGGCGGGCTCGCTCGCGGTCGCAGGTCGAGGTCGAAGGCCAGGTCACGCACGGGTGTCGGATCGATCGGCACCACCGGTTCGTCGGCCTCCAGGTTGATCCCGAGCCACCGGGCCGCGCCGCGGTCCAGCGGGTCGTAGATGTTGAACGACTTGTACTGGACCAACTCGCACAACTGGACGCAGAGTTCGGCCACGGACATGCCGGGGTACCAGATGTCGCCGGTGCAGACCCGGGGCGGCCGGATGTTCGGGTGGAAGATCGGTGTCTTCCACACGATCTCCGGGGGCAGCAGCGGGAAGCTGCCGCCCAGGGTGAGGGTGAACTCGTGGTGCGACGACAGGCCCAGCTCCTCCTGGTTGAACACCAGGCCACGGCAGGTGAGCACCACGTCGTACCGGGTCGGTGGAAGCCCGTGCGCGGTGAAGGTCACCATCGAGCTGGCCCTGACCAACTGCCGCATGTCGGTGTACTCGGTGTCCAGCCGCCGGTCGCGGGGCGTCATCGCCATGTCAGCTCCTGCCTATGCCGGTACGCGCCGCCGGGGCCTGCGGACCACGAGGCGCCGGGTCCTGCGGACCACCGTCCGGCGGCACCCGGGGCGGCGCACCACCGGCGCCGCCCCGACCCCCGTCGGAGCCCACCGGTTCGGCCAGTTCGAAGACCACGGTCCCCCCGCTGCCGTGCGCCTCGACCCAGCTCCAACGGGGAAAACCCGTCTCGTGCGGCGACAGCAGGTGCCACGGCTGCGTCCCGTCGATCTGGTCGACCAGGTCGAGGGCCACCTCGGCGGCGCAGGTCGGGCACCGGACCGGGCGGTCCCCCGGGTGGACCCGGTGGACCTCGTCCTGCCGGCCGCAACCGAGGCAGCTCCAGCCGCGCAACACCGTCAGCGGCAGGCGCAGCACCACCTCGTCGTCGGCCCGCGCCGTCCGCCACCGCTCGAGGATGTCGACCCACCGGTCGGTGGCCCACGAGCCGGGGCTCCCGGTCGGCACCGCCGGGGTCGGGTGCAGCAGGCAGTCCGGGTTCACCGGGATGCCGACCTGCCAGAACCGGTCGTAGGCGAGGTCGAAGCGCAGTTCGTGGCCGATCGGCACGGTCATGTCGTGCCGGTCACGGCTGAGCCACCGCATCGCCTGCTGCGCCATCGCCGCCCCGACGGTGGCGGCGACGGTCGGGGTGGTGGGCACCCCCCGGGCCGTCTCGGCACGGACCCGGTAGGCCAGGCAGGAGTGGCGCAGGGCGAGGTCCCGCAGGTCCTCGTCGGTCAGCCCGCAGACGTAGCACGGGCCGTCCGGCGGCAGGTAGAGGCGCACCGCGCCCTCCCAGGTGGTGAGGCCGCCGTCGATCAGCAGGACACCGGCCTGCCCGGCGAGTTGGCCGAGCGCCACCCGGGCGGCCACGTTGTCCAGACAGCCGAGCACCACGTCGGCGCGGTGGAGCAGACCGGCCCCGAGACCCGTGCGCAGGTCGTCGGCGATCACGTCGACCTGACAGTCCGGGTTGAGTTCACCGGCGGCCCGTACGACGGCGTCCACCTTGGCGGCGCCGACGTCGGACGGTCGGTAGAGCACCGACCGGGAGAGGTTGCCGACCTCGACCGTGTCGAGGTCGACGACGGTGATCGTGCCCCAGCCGAGCAGGAGGAGGTTCTTCAGCACCTCGTTGCCGAGGGCACCCGCGCCGGCGACCACGGCGTGCGCGCCACGTACCTCGTCCTGGTCCCACCACTCGATGTCGGCCAGCCGGGAGTAGCGGTCCTGGGTCATGTGGTCACCACCCGACCCACCGGCACCGGAACCGGAACCATGTGGCAGTCGCGCGAGTAACACCGCGCGCCACGCAGGTACTCCCAGCAGTCCTCGCAGTAGCCCTCACCGCACAGGGGGCAGAGCACCACCTCCGCATCGACGGTGAAGGTGGTGTGGCACTGCTGGCAACGGTGCCCGACCAGCACGTGCCCGGTGGGCAGTCGCAGCTGACGGACCTCGGAGAACCACGCCAACTGACCGGCGAAGGCCACCCGGTCACCGTGGTGCAGGACGGCGAGTCCGATGATCCGTCGACCGTTGCGGACGACGTCCACCCCGTCCGGAATGATCAACGAGTGGCCCGCCCGGGACCGGGCGAGCCAGACCCCCGCGCCGTCTCCCGCGGTGTCCCGCAGCTCGGCGGTGGGCAGTCCCGCGCACGGCAGGTAGCCGTGCGTCCCCCGTTGGGGCAGCTGCACGGTGAAGTCGTCGAAGTCGAGGTACGGACCGACGGCGGGGATCTCGATCATCAGCACCCTCCACGACCGGTTCCGGAGCAGCACCCGCGCGGCGGTGACCGGGGGCCGGTGGATCCGTGCCACCCGGAGCACCTCACGCACGGTGTGCGTAGGGAGACCCAGTGTTCTATGAGGATGCAAGTGCGGGGATCGACCGATGGTCCAGTGAGGACTGTCGACACAGCCCGGGCGGGTGACCCGACGGCAGTTTCCCGGCGGCGGGCCGGCCGCAGCGGGCCGGCAAGGCGACCGACCCGGCGGCGGTACGGCGGCCCGGACCTGCTGGATCGGCATGGGCGGGGGCTCTCGGCCGGCGGACCGCACCACCCGTCCCCCGCCGACTGACCGGTCGGCGGGGGCACTGTCGGATCAGCGTCAGTCCGCCGTGTAGCCGTGCGTCACGATCCGCGCGGCGGTCTCCTCGTAACCCTCCCCCTCGGGGGCGAAGGTGCCCAGGCCGTCGACGTACCGGTTGAACATGCAGAACGCGGCGGCGATCAGCACCGTGTCGTGGATCTCCAGGTCGGTGCCGCCCTCGGCGCGGGCCGCCTCGACCAGCTCGGTGGTGACCTGCCGGCCACCGGCCTGCACCGCCGCCGCGATCCGCAGCAGGGCGCGCAGCTTCGCGCTGACCGGCGCGGTGTCCAGGTCGGCCCGCACCTGGTCGACCAGGGTCATCCCGGTGGGCAGCTGGGCGGCGGCGAACGCCGAGTGGGAGGCGCAGCAGAACCGGCACTCGTTGAGCCCCGAGACGTAGGCGGCGATCAGCTCCCGCTCACCCGGCGTCAACGTCGGGTGCGGGGTGCGCAACAACACCTCGGCCAGCTCGTTCAGCGGCTTCGCGGTCTCCGGCCGGTACCGCATCGGCCCGGTGATCCCCGGAAACGCCTTCTCGTCGAGACCCAGATCGATGTGCGCCACCGGCACCTCCTGACTCGTCGGCCGCCCCGGGCGGGCTGCCGTCGCACCAGGGTGCCAGCTCCGCGGCCCCCGCTCATCTTCCGGAGTGCTCGACCGGACCGACCGGCGCCGACGGTGGCCCGACCGGAAGAGGTCAGCCGACCAGGAAGATCACCGCGAGCCAACCCACCACGATGACGACCAACGCCACGGTCAGCACCCAGGTCGGCACCGTGTACTCGCCCCGGCGGTTGCGGGCGATCTCGTCGCGGATCTTCGCCCGGCGACGATCGATCCAGTTGAGCCGCTGGGTGTCGCCGCTCTCGCGGTCGGCGGGTTCGGAAGTGTTCATCGCCCCGCCAGCGTACCGGTGGGGTCGACGGTCGGTGCCGGCCGTCGACCCCACCGGGTCACATGCTGGCGATCAGGCGTTCGACCCGCTCGTCGTACGCGCGGAACGGGTCCTTGCAGAGCACGGTGCGCTGCGCCTGGTCGTTGAGCTTCAGGTGCACCCAGTCGACGGTGAAGTCACGCCGCTTCTCCTGGGCGTGCCTGATGAACTCGCCGCGCAGCCGGGCCCGGGTGGTCTGCGGCGGCGTCTCCTTGGCCTCGAAGATCTCCGGGTCGGTGGCCACCCGGTCCACCTGACCGCGCCGCTCCAGCAGCCCGTACAGGCCCCGGCCCCGGCGCAGGTCGTGATAGGCCAGGTCCATCTGCGCCACCCGGGGGTGCGACAGCGGCAGGTCGTGCTTGCGCTGGTAACGCTCGATCAACCGGAGCTTGCTCACCCAGTCGATCTCCCGGGCCACCGGGTCGAGGTTGCCGTCCTCCACCGCGTTGAGCACCCGGCCCCACAGCTCCACCACCCGCTTGGCGGTCTGGTCGCCACCGCGGCGCTCGACGAACTCGGTGGCCCGCGCCAGGTATTCCTGTTGGATCTCCAGCGCGCTGACCTCCTTGCCGGAGGCGAGCCGCACCTTGCGCCGGCCGGTGATGTCGTGTGACACCTCCCGGATGGCCCGGATCGGGTTCTCCAGCGACAGGTCACGCATCACCACGCCGGCCTCGATCATCCGCAGCACGATGTCGGCCGAGCCGACCTTGAGCAGCGTGGTGACCTCGTTCATGTTGGAGTCGCCGACGATGACGTGCAGCCGCCGGTAGCGCTCGGCGTCGGCGTGCGGCTCGTCGCGGGTGTTGATGATCGGCCGGCTGCGGGTGGTCGCCGAGGAGACGCCCTCCCAGATGTGCTCGGCCCGCTGGGACAGGCAGTAGACCGCCCCGCGCGGGGTCTGCAACACCTTGCCCGCCCCGCAGATCAGCTGCCGGGTGACCAGGAACGGGATGAGCACGTCGGCCAGCCGGCCGAACTCACCGTGCCGGGACACCAGGTAGTTCTCGTGGCAGCCGTACGAGTTGCCGGCCGAGTCGGTGTTGTTCTTGAACAGGTAGATCTCACCCGCGATGCCCTCGTCGTGCAGCCGCTTCTCCGCATCGACGAGCAGGCCCTCCAGGATCCGTTCACCGGCCCGGTCGTGGGCGACCAGGTCGGTGACCGAGTCGCACTCCGGAGTGGCGTACTCCGGGTGCGACCCGACGTCCAGGTAGAGCCGGGCCCCGTTGCGCAGGAACACGTTGCTCGACCGCCCCCAGGACACCACCCGACGAAACAGATACCGGGCGACCTCGTCGGGGGACAGCCGCCGCTGCCCGCGATAGGTGCAGGTGACGCCGTACTCGGTCTCGAGGCCGAAGATTCGCCGCTCCATGATGTGACACTAGCCGCCCGGAGGGTCGGTTCGTCACTGTCACAGCACAGGTAGTGCGCTTCGGTCGCTCAGATCCCGTCCGAGTACGACATTCCGTCCGGCCCCAGCCCGGCCACGAACGCCCGGCAGGCGGCGTAGTCCGGCAGCGTCCCCGCCGCGCGGACCTGCGCCAACGTCGGCGCCGCCGCGTCGCGGGCGGACAGTTGCGGCACCTCGGCCGGCCACTCGATGCCCAACTCCGGGTCGAGCGGGTGCACGGCGTGTTCCCCGGTCGGGTTGTAGGTGGTCGAGCAGAGGTAGGTCAGGGTCGCGTCGTCGCTCAACGCGCAGAAACCGTGCCCCAGCCCCTCGGCCAGATAGACCGCCCGCCGGTCGGTGTCGTCCAACCGGACGCCCTCCCAGCGGCCGAAGGTCGGCGAACCGGTGCGCAGGTCCACCACCACGTCGAGCACCGCGCCCCGGACGCAGGTGACGTACTTGGCCTGGCCGGGCGGGACGTCGGCGAAGTGGATGCCGCGCACCACACCCCGGCCGGAGATCGACAGGTTGGCCTGGGCCAGCCGCAGCGGGTGCCCCACCGCCTCGGCGAGTTGGTCGAACCGGTACCACTCCATGAACAGGCCGCGCGGGTCACCGTGCTGCTGCGGGGTGACCTCCCAGGCGCCCTCGATGCTCAGCGGGCGAATCTTCACCGCACCCCCTCCGTTACCGACTGGGCCGCGCGCAGCACCGCCTCGTCGTGCTTGTCGGCCAGCAGGCCCAGCAGGTAGTCACCGTAGCCGCTCTTGGTCAGCGGCTCGGCCAGGGCGCGCAGCTGCTCGTCGTCGAGCAGGCCGGCTCGCCAGCAGACCTCCTCGACGCAGCCGATCTTCATGCCCTGCCGTTCCTCGATCACCCGGACGAACTCGCCGGCCTGCATCATCGAGGTGAAGGTGCCGGTGTCCAGCCAGGCGGTGCCCCGGTCCAGCACGGTCACCGACAGCTCACCGGCCCGCCGGTACGCCTCGTTGACCGCGGTGATCTCCAACTCGCCCCGGGCGCTCGGGGTGAGGTTGCCGGCGATCTCGACCACCCGGTTGTCGTAGAAGTACAGGCCCGGCACCGCGTAGCGGGACTTCGGCCGGGCCGGCTTCTCCTCGATCGACAGCACCCGGCCGTCGGCGTCGAAGTCGACCACCCCGTACGCCTCGGGGTTGGCGACCGGGTAGGCGAAGACCCGCCCGCCGACCAGGTCGCCGTTGTCGGCCAACTGCCGGCCGAGGCCGACGCCGTGGAAGATGTTGTCGCCCAGCACCAGCGCCACCGAGTCGTCGCCGATGAAGTCCGCGCCGAGCACGAACGCCTGCGCGATGCCGTCCGGGCGGGCCTGGGCGACGTACTCCAGCCGCAGCCCCCACTGGCTGCCGTCGCCGAGCAGCCGCTGGAACTGGTCCTGGTCCTCCGGGGTGGTGATCACCAGGATCTCCCGTACCCCGGACATCACCAGCGTCGACAGCGGGTAGTAGACCATCGGCTTGTCGAAGATCGGCATCAGTTGCTTGGACACCGCGCGGGTGATCGGCCACAGCCGGGACCCGGTGCCACCAGCGAGAAGGATTCCACGCACCGGGGGAGCCTACCGGGACCGGCGCGAACCGGACACCGGGGTCACGGTCCCCGGGTCGGCGGGCCGATGCGCGTACACTTCCGTCCCCGTGAGGATTCTCGTCACCGGCGGAGCCGGATTCATCGGGTCGGAGTACGTACGGATGCTGCTGGGTGTGCCCGGCGGTGACGCGTCCGGCGTGCCCGCGGTCGAACCCGCGACGGTGACCGTGCTGGACAAGCTGACCTACTCCGGCAACCTGGACAACCTCGCCCCGGTGCGCGAGGACCCCCGGCTGCGGTTCGTCCGGGGCGACATCTGCGACCCGGCGACGGTCGACGAGGTCGTCGCCGGCCAGGACGTGATCGTGCACTTCGCCGCCGAGTCGCACGTCGACCGGTCGATCGCCGGGGCCGCCCCGTTCGTCACCACCAACGTGCTGGGCACCCAGACCCTGCTGGACGCCGCGCTGCGGCACGGCACCGGCCGGTTCGTGCACGTCTCCACCGACGAGGTGTACGGCTCGATCGACTCCGGCTCCTGGACGGAGACCTGGCCGCTGGCCCCGAACTCGCCGTACTCGGCCTCGAAGGCCGGGTCCGACCTGCTGGCGCTGGCCTACCACCGGACCCACGGGATGGACGTGGTGGTGACCCGCTGCTCCAACAACTACGGGCCGTACCAGTTCCCGGAGAAGGTCGTCCCGTTGTTCGTGACCAACCTGCTCGACGGCGGCACGGTGCCGCTCTACGGCGACGGCGGCAACGTGCGTGACTGGCTGCACGTGCACGACCACTGCCGGGGCATCGCGATGGTGGCGCACGCCGGCCGCGCCGGTGAGGTCTACCACATCGGCGGCGGCACCGAGCTGAGCAACAAGGAGCTGACCGGGCGGCTGCTGGAGGCGTGCGACGCCGGCTGGGACCGGGTCGTCCCGGTGACCGACCGCAAGGGCCACGACCGCCGCTACTCGCTGGACATCAGCAAGATCAACACCGAGCTGGGGTACGCCCCGAGCATCGGCCTCGACGAGGGCCTGGCCCAGACCGTCGCCTGGTACCGGGACAACCGGGCCTGGTGGGAGCCGCTGAAGACGGCGCCTGCCGCATGACCCGGGTACTCGTCACCGGCGCGGGCGGCATGCTCGGCCGGGACCTGCTCACCGTGCTGGCCACCCGCAGCGACCTCAAGGTGACCGCCGCCACCCGCACCGACCTCGACATCACCGACGCCGAGGCGGTCCGGGCCGCGGTCGCCGGGCACGACGTGGTGCTCAACGCCGCCGCGTGGACCGACGTCGACGGCGCCGAGCGGGACGAGGCGGCGGCCACCGCGATCAACGGCGACGGGGTGGCCCACCTGGCCCGCGCCTGCGCCGGGCACGGCGCGCGGCTGCTGCACGTCTCCACCGACTACGTCTTCGCCGGTGACGCCGACACCCCCTACGCCGAGGACGCCCCCACCGACCCGATCAACGCGTACGGCCGCAGCAAGCTCGCCGGGGAGCGGGCAGTGGTCCGATTCCTCCCCGAAACCGGCTACCTGGTGCGGACCGCCTGGCTCTACGGGGCACACGGGCGCAACTTCGTCACCACCATGCTCGGCCTGGCCGCCACCCGGGAACACCTCGACGTGGTCGACGACCAGCACGGCCAACCCACCTGGTCGTACGCGCTGGCCACCCGGCTGGTCGCACTCGCCGACGCGGCCCTGGCCGACCGGGCCCCCGCCGGCACCTACCACGGCACCTGCACCGGCCAGACCACCTGGTACGGGCTGGCCCGCGCCGCCTTCACGCTGGCCGGGCTCGACCCCGACCGGGTCCGACCCACCACCAGCGACCGGTTTCCGCGTCCGGCCGCGCGACCCGCGTACAGTGTGCTAGGGCACGACCGGTGGGCCGAGGCCGGCCTGCCCCCGCTGCCGGACTGGCACGACGCGCTGTCCGACGCCTTCGCCTCCCCGACTGCACCCACCCCGTGGAAGGTCGCATGAAGCTCACCCTCGTCACCGGTCTGACCGGCCTGATCCTGCTCGCCACCATCGTCGAGCTGCTGCGCCGCCGGCAGCTCCGCGAGAAGTACGGCATGCTCTGGCTCGGCGTGCTGGTCATCGTCATCCCGTTGTCGCTGTTCCCCCGGCTGCTCGACAACGTGGCCGGCTTCTTCGGCGTGGTCTCCGGCGTCAGCCTCGTGCTGTTCCTCGGCATCGTCTTCCTGCTGCTGGTCTGCGTCCACCTGAGCTGGGAGGTCAGCGCGCTGGAGGAGGAGACCCGCACCCTGGCCGAGGACTTCGCCCTGCTCCGCGCGCAGATCGACGCGGAACGCGCCGCCCGGCTCGCCCAGGACGCGCAGCTCACCGCAGCCAACCGAGACGAACTGGTGTCCCACGATGGTTAACGGCAAGCGTGTCCTGATCATCATCCCGGCGCTCAACGAGTCCGGGTCGATCGCCGACGTGGTCGGCGAGGTCCGGGGCGAACTGCCCGGCGTCGACGTGCTGGTGGTCGACGACGGCTCCACCGACCGCACCGCCGCCGTGGCCGCCGCCGCCGGGGCCCGGGTCGCGAAGCTGCCGTACAACCTCGGGGTGGGCGGGGCGATGCGGCTCGGCTACCGCTACGCCCGGGACAACGACTACGACGTGGCGATCCAGATCGACGCCGACGGCCAGCACGACCCCCGGTACGTGCCCAAGCTGGTCGACCTGCTCGACGACAACGACCTGGTCATCGGTGCCCGGTTCGCCGGCGAGGGCGACTACTCGGTGCGCGGGCCCCGCCGCTGGGCGATGGTCATGCTGTCCGGGGTGCTCTCCCGGGTGGCCAAGACCCGGCTGACCGACACCACGTCCGGGTTCCGGGCCGCCAACCGGCGGGTCATCGAGATGTTCGCCGGCTGGTACCCGGCGGAGTACCTCGGCGACACGGTGGAGACCCTGGTGCACACCGCCCGGCGCGGCTACCGCATCCGTCAGGTGCCGGTGGCCATGCGCAAACGGATGGCCGGCACCCCCAGCCACTCCCCCGCCAAGGCGATGATCTACCTGGGTCGGGCCTTCGCGGTGCTCACGCTGGCGCTCATCCGCCGGTGATGCGGCGGCTGCTCCATCTCGTCCCGCCCGGCACCGTCGCCGTCGGAGGCGGGCTCGCCCTGCTCGGGCTCGCCTCCTACGTGCACCTCGCGGTCGCCGGACACGCCCTCGACCGCGCCGACTACTCCTCACTGTCGGTGCTCTGGTCGATCGTGTTCACCCTCGGCATCGGCGTGTTCATCCCCGTCGAGCAGGAGGTGGCCCGGGTCGTCGCCGCCCGCCGCAGCCAGGGGCTGCCCCCCGGCCCGGTGCTGGCCCGGGGAGCCACCGTCGCCGCCGCCGTGCTGGCGGTGCTGGTCGTGGCCACCCTCGTCGGCCGCCAGGCGCTCACCGACCGGCTCTTCGCCGGCGACGACACGATGGTCGCCGTGCTGATCGGCGCGCTGGTCGCGATGGCCGTGGCGTACACCACCCGGGGCGTGCTGTCCGGCCTGCAACTCTTCCCCTGGTACGGCACCCAGCTCGGCGTCGACGGCGGGGTGCGCATCGCGCTGGTCGCCGGCCTCGGCCTCAGCGGCGTCACCGACCCGGTCTGGTACGGCGCGGTGCTGGTCGTCGCCCCGCTGCTGTCGGTGCTGGTGACCCTCCCGCCGGTGCTGCGGGCCGTCGGCGGCGGCCTCCCGGTGGCCTGGGGCACCCTGCTGCGCGGCCTCGGCCTGCTCACCGTCTCCAGCCTGCTCTCCCAGGTCGTGGTCAACATCGGCGTGATCAACGTCCGGCTGCTCGACCCGGCCGACGTGGCGACCGCCGGTGCGCTGCTCTCCGCCCTGGTGCTGGTCCGGATCCCGCTGTTCGTCTTCGGCTCGATGCAGGCGTCGCTGCTGCCCGGCCTGGCCACCACCGCCACCACCGGCGACGTGGCCGCTTTCCACCGCCTGCTGCGCCGGGCGCTCGGCGTGGTCACCGCCCTCGGTGTCGCCGGGGCGATCGGCGCGGTGGCGCTCGGCCCGTGGCTGGTGCACCGGCTCTTCGACGCCCCCGGCGTGCTCGGCCACGGCGACTTCGCCTGGCTGGCCGTCGGCACCCTCGCCTACCTGTGGGCGATGGTGCTCGGGCAGGCGCTGCTCGCCCTCGACCGGCACCGCGCCCAGGCCGTGTCGTGGACGATCGGGGTGACCGCCCTGCTCGCCGTCACGGCCGTCCCGGCCCCCGTCGCGCTCCGCGTCGAACTGGCCTACGCCGTCGGTTCCGTCGTGGTGGCCGCCACCATGGCCGTCCTGCTGCTGCGCCGGGGTGCCCGCCCGGCCACCCCCACCCCCGGCCGGCCGCTCGACGACGTGGTGGCCACCGGCGTCTCCGGAGGTCTGTAGATGTCCCGCCCCCAGGTGTCCGCGGTGATGCTCGCCTACGGTGCCGAGCCCTACCTGGTCGACGCCGCCCGCGCCGTGCTGGCCAGCACCGACGTCGAGATCGAGCTGATCGTGGTCGACAACGGCTGCACCGGTGACGGCATCGACGTGGTCAAGGGCTTCGCCGGGGTACGGGTGGTCCGGCCGGAGGAGAACACCGGCTACTCCGGCGGCTGCCGGGTCGGTGCCGCCGAGGCCACCGGTGAGTGGCTGGCCTTCGTCAACTCCGACGCCGTCGTCGCCCCCGACGCGCTGGCCCGGACGGTGGCGGTGGCCGGTGAGCCGGGCGTGGGCGCGGTGATGGCCTCGATCCGGCTCGCCGAGAACCCCGACCTGATCAACACCTCCGGCAACCCGCTGCACTACATCGGGCTGTCCTGGGCCGGCGGCAACGGCCAGCCCGCCAGCGCGCACGCCCGGCGGACCACGGTGCCGTCGATCAGCGGCTGCTGCTTCGTGATCAACCGGGCGCTCTGGCGGGAGCTGGACGGCTTCGCCGCCGAGTACTTCGCCTACCACGAGGACACCGAGATCAGCCTGCGGTTGTGGCAGCGCGGACTACGCCAGGAGTACGTCCCGGACGCCGTGGTGGTGCACCACTACGAGTTCTCCCGCAACAAGCTCAAGCACTACCTGCTGGAACGCAACCGCCTGATCTCGCTGCTCACCGCGTACGAGACGCGGACGCTGGTGGTGCTCGCGCCGATGCTGCTGCTGACCGAGGCGGCGATGCTGGTGGCCGCGCTGCTCGGCGGCTGGAGCCGGGAGAAGGCGCGCGGCTGGGGCTGGCTGTGGACCAACCGGGCCTGGGTGCGGGCCCGGCGTCGCCAACTCCAGCAGGAGCGGATGGTCCCCGACGGCGTCATCGCCGAGCTGATGACCGCCAAGGTCGACCCGTCGAACGTCGAGTCGCCGCCCGGGATGAGCATCTTCAACGTCATCGCCGCCGGCTACTGGGCCCTGGCCAGGCCGCTGCTGCGCAGGGCCTGACCGTCACGCCGCCGCCGTGCCGCAGGGCACCGGCGGCGGGTGGGTCGACCCGGACTGCGGATGGCACCCACGCGCAGGGGCCGGGGTGTGCACCCCGGCCCCTGCGCGTGTCGCCGTCACGCTTCCGGCTTCTCCTGGGGCTGGCCCTCCAGGTCGGCCGAGCCCGCCGACGTGGTGGGCTTGTGCGCCTCCTCGGTCGGCACCGTCGGGGTCTTGGCCTGGCCGTCGGCCGGCGCGGCGTCACCCGCCGCGTCACCCTCCAGCAGCGCGGTCAGCGCCGCGCCGGTGATCCGTCGGAAGGTACGCCCCACCCGGGCACGGTCCAGGACCGCCACCTCGAGCTGGTTGGGGGCGATCGTCCGGGCCGCGCCGCCCTCGCCGCCGACGCTGCTCAGCGCCTTCATCGCCACCCTGACCGCCTCGCTGAGCGACAGGTCGGGGCGGTGCTCGGCCTTGAGCACGCCGGTGATCGCCTCGGCCTGACCGCCCATCGCCATCCGGCCCGGCTCGTCGTTGACCGAACCGTCGTAGGTGAGCCGGTACAGCTCGTCCTCCTCGACCGTGGCACCGACCTGCGCCACGCAGATCTCCACCTCGAACGGCTTGGACTGCTCGGTGAAGATCGCGCCCAGGGTCTGCGCGAACGCGTTGGCCAGGGCCCGGCCGGTCACGTCACGCCGGTCGTAGCTCAGGCCGTTGAGGTCGGCCATCCGCACCCCGGCGCGGCGCAGGTTCTCGAACTCGTTGTACCGGCCGACGGCGGCGAAGCCGATCCGGTCGTAGATCTCACTGACCTTGTGCAGGGCGCTGGAGAGGTTCTCCGCGACGAAGAGCACCCCGCCGGTGTAACTCAGGACCACCGCGCTGCGCCCCCGGGCGATGCCCTTGCGGGCCAGCTCGGAGCGGTCGCGCATGATCTGCTCGGGCGAGGCGTAGAACTGCATGGCCACGGCGGCGGTTCTCCTTCTGGCACTGTGCTGACGACTGGGGCTGGTGGGGGGTGGGACGGCGTCAGCCGCCCGGGTTCTCCATCCGCCCGGCGACGACGGCCTCGGCGATGGTGGCCGTCTCGGCCTCGGTGAGCCGGCGGGTACCCTCGGCGGTCGCCGTCATCACCACCGGGTAGATCCGCCGGGTCAGGTCCGGCCCGCCGGTGGCCGTGTCGTCGTCGGCGGCGTCGTAGAGCGCCTCGACGGCGAGCCGGGTCGCGTCGTCGATCGACACGCCGGTGCGGTACCGCTTCTTGAGCGCGGACTTGGCGAAGAGCGAACCGGAGCCGATCGCGTCGTAGCCGGTCTCCTCGTAGGGACCGCCGGTGACGTCGAAGCTGAAGATCCGCCCGGCGCGGGCCGGGTCCCGGGCGGCCAGGTCGAAGCCGGCGAAGAGCGGCACGACCGCCAGCCCCTGCATGGCCGCGCCGAGGTTGCCCCGGATCATCGAGGCGAGCCGGTTGGCCTTGCCGTCGAGGGAGAGCATCGCGCCCTCGATCTTCTCGTAGTGCTCCAGCTCCACCTGGAACAGTCGCATCAGCTCGATGCCGATGCCCGCCGTGCCGGCGATGCCGACCAGCGAGTACGCGTCGGCGGGGTGCACCTTCTCGATGTCGCGCTGCGCGATCAGGTTGCCCATGGTGGCCCGTCGGTCGCCGGCCAGCACCACACCACCGACGGCCGAGATGGCCACGATGGTGGTGGCGTGCGGCGCCAGGTCGGCGGCCATGCCCGGCGGTAGCGGCCGTCGGCCGGGCAGCATCTCGGGGGCCACCCGACTCAGGAAGGTCGTGAAGGAGGACGTCCCCGCGTTGGTGAACACATCTGGTAGACGCCCGGATGGATCAAAGCCCGCTGCCACGTGGTTCCTCTCAGGTACGTGATCGCCCTGGCCAGCCTCGTGGGACTGTCACGGAACTGGCCAAGACCACCGTTGCAGTTGAAGCAGAGTATCCCGCGCACCCATCCGGTGCGGTGATCGTGGTCCACATGTTGAGGATCTTCCACCCCGCAGACGGCACAGACGCCGCCCTGCTCGGCGAGCAGCTCCTGGAACTCCTGCTCGCCGATCCCGTAGCGGCGGCGCAGGTGGTACTCGCGAGACCCGCCGTGCAACCGGAGCTTGCTCTCTTTACCCTTCTCGTTGTGGCAGGGCTTGCAGTATCGGCCGTAGCCGCCACGCCCCGACCGGTTACGGGGAAAGTCGTCGAGCGCCTTCGTCTCACCACACGTCGGGCAGCGACGGTGGCCATCCGGAACCATAGGTGGTTGGCGAACCTCCCGGCCATGCTTCTCTCTCGTCCGCTTGGCATAGCTCACCTTGGAACGCAGGTTGAAGCAAGGCTTGCAATAGCTACCCCGGCCATCTGGCCGACGGCTGTTCGCGCAGAACTCATCGAGCGGCTTCCACTCATCGCAGTCCCGGCAACGACGGTATCCCTCTCGATCATCGAGCGGATCAGGCATGTCCGATTTAAACGTTTATGCCCTATTCGCCCCCTTTCTGCACATAACCCCTCACAAATTCCTCGGCGTTCTCCTCCAGGACCGAGTCGATCTCGTCGAGCAGGTCGTCGACGTCCTCGGTGATCTCGGCGTGCCGCTCGGCGACCTCGGGATTGACCTCGGTGGTGACGTCGTCGATCTCCTCGGCCTGGTGCGACTTGCCCGACTGGGTCTGACCGCCCTCTTGTGAAGCCATCTCGCTGCCTCCTCCACGATCGTCTGCGATGAACTTACCTCGCGGAGACGACGAAAAGCCCGTCGCGCGCCGGCATCCGACGCACGACGGGCCGCCGTCACCGCGTCGACTCAGCCGCCGGTCAGCGTCTCCAGCAGATCCTTGGCGGTGTCGCACCTGTCGAACAGCGCTCCGACGTGCTGGCGGGTGCCCCGCTCCGGCTCCATCATCGGCACCCGCACCAGCGACTCCCGACCCACGTCGAAGATCACCGAGTCCCAGCTCGCCGCCACCACCTCGGAGGCGTACTGGGCCAGGCAGCGGCCCCGGAAGTAGGCCCGGGTGTCCTCCGGCGGCTCGGTCATCGCCCGGCGGGTCTGCTCGTCGTCCAGCAGGGTCTTCATCGAGCCCCGGGTCACCAGCCGGTGGTAGAGACCCTTCTCCGGCCGGACGTCGGAATACTGCAGGTCGACCAGCTGAAGCTTGTGCGAGCCCCAGCCCAGCTTCTCCCGCTCCCGGTAACCCTCCAGCAGCCGCAGCTTGGCCACCCAGTCCAGCTCGTCGGCGCAGAGGAACACGTCGCGGCCCAGCCGGTCCAGCACCTGCTCCCAGCGCTCCAGCACGTCCAGGGTCTGCGCGTCGGCGTCCGCGCCGTACCGCTCCTCCACGAAGGAACGCACCCGCTCGTAGTAGGCCCACTGCAGGTCCAGGGCGGTCAGCCGACGGCCGTCGCGCAACCGCATCCGGTGGGTCAGCGACGGGTCGTGGCTGACCGCGCGCAGCTCGGCGACCGGGTCGGCGATGCCCAGGTCGGCACCGAGCGCCTTCTCCTCGATCATGGTCAGGATCAGCGCGGTGGTGCCCACCTTGAGGTAGGTGGAGATCTCCGACAGGTTGGCGTCGCCGATGATGACGTGCAACCGGCGGTACTTGTCGGCGTCGGCGTGCGGCTCGTCGCGGGTGTTGATGATCGGCCGCTTGAGGGTGGTCTCCAACCCCACCTCGACCTCGAAGAAGTCCGCCCGCTGGGAGATCTGGAAGCCGCTCTGGCCGCCGTCCTGCCCGATGCCGACCCGGCCCGCGCCGCAGACGATCTGCCGGGTGACGAAGAACGGCGTCAGGTACGCCACGATGTCGGCGAAGGGGGTCTGCCGCCGCATCAGGTAGTTCTCGTGCGCGCCGTAGCTGGCGCCCTTGTTGTCGGTGTTGTTCTTGTAGAGGTGGATCGGCTGGGTGCCGGGGATGGTGGCCGCCCGCCGGGCCGCCTCGGCCATTACCCGCTCCCCCGCCTTGTCCCACCGCACCACGTCGAGGGGGTTGGTCACCTCGGGGGTGGAGTATTCCGGGTGTGCGTGGTCGACGTAGAGCCGGGCGCCGTTGGTGAGTATCACGTTGGCCAGGCCGAGGTCCTCGTCGGCGAGCGCCTCCGCCGGGTCGTAGGCGGCCCCGGAGTAGGTGAACCCCCGGGCGTCGCGCAGCGGCGACTCCTCCTCGTAGTCCCAGCGGGCCCGGCCGCCACGGTTGAGTTCCGGGCGCGCGCCGTACGCGTTGACCACCTGGGACGAGGTGACCATCGGGTTGGCTCCGGCCTGGCCGGGCACGGAGATCCCGTACTCGACCTCGGTGCCCATGATCCTTCTGACGCTCATCGACCTACCCGCTTCGCTCGCCTCACCCGGTCCGCCGTCATGTCGAGCGTAGTCCGCCTCACCGGGGAAGGGGGCACGCCGCTTCGGCCGGGTCGGGAGTGGCGGTCTCCAGGGTGGGCGGGGGCGGCTCGTCGGAGGGGGCCACGTCGCACTCGGGGACCGTCAACGGCACCCAGCTGAGCCGGTGCCGCAAGGCGGGCTCGTCGCGCAGCATCCGGTGTACCCGACGTTCGCCCTTGGGGTCGGAGGTGATGAACCGGACGGGGCCGGCCACCCGGCGGACGATGATGTCGGTGCGGTCCGGTTCGAGGAACGGCAGGCTGTAGATGCCCGGATCGGTGGCCGCCGTGGTGCCGTGCAGGGCCGACAGGCACAGCGAGATCAGGTAGGACCGCATCGGCCCCCGGTCGATGACCAGGGTGGTGGTGCCCGGCACCTCGGGATAGCGCTGTTGGGCGTCGGCGCACACCCAGGCCACTCTGGACGGCAGGGTGAGGTCCTGGTGGACCCACCGCTGCGCCCAGGTCTGCTCGTCGACCACGAGCAGGCTGCGGTGCCAGCCGGTGACCCCGCAGAGCGCCACCGCGACCGTCATGGTGAGTGCGGCGGCCAGCACCCCCGCCGTGGTGCTGCCGGCCCCCGCCAACTCAGGGCGGGCCGGGGCACCGGCAGTAACCGGACCACCCCGGCGGTGCCGACGATGAGCAACGCGGTGGCCAGGTGGGTGCCCTTGACGAAGTAGTAGCCCGGGGTCACCCCGGCGTCGGTGTTGATCTGCGCGATGGTCAGCGGCAGGGCCGCGCCGACGACGCAGACCAGCAGCCAGCGCCGCCAGGCCGGATCGGCGCGGGCGACCTGGACGAGCAGGGCCACCCCGACGATGCCGCCGAGCCAGATCAGCGCCCGCCAGCCCTCGACGGCCTGGGACGAGCCGATGACCAGCGCCTCGGTCTGCCCGGCCCGCAGCACGCCGAGCAGCGGGGCGATCAGGGCGAGAGCGGCGCCGGCCAGGCCGACGGTCAGCACGGTGAACCACCGGCGCAGTGCCTCCCGCCAGTGGGTGAGCACCCAGCACAGGACCAGCACGGCGGCGGCGGGCAGGAAGAGGTAGTAGGTGAACCCGACGGCGGCGAGCAGGGCGCACAGCAGCACGACCTGCTCCCGGGTGCCGGGGACGGGCCGGGCGACCAGGGTGGCGATCAGGACGGTCAGGGTCAGCCCGAGCACCTCGGTGGGGTAGCCGGCGTTGAGCAGGCGGGGCAGCTGGGTGCCGAGCACCAGCGCGCCGACGACCACGGTCAGCACCGTGCGGTGCAGCAGGTGGATCGGGCCGGCCAGCCGTTGGGCTGCCCAGATCAGCACGAGGGTGAACAGTCCGAAGCCGGCGATGGTCCAGCCGAAGTAGTGGGCGACGAGGGCGTCGACGCGCGGCCCGGTGGGGGTCAGGAAGCCGTCGAGCAGGGCGGTGACCAGGTGCCAGCCCTGCGGATAGTAGATGAGCTGGGCGGTGATCTGCTCCCGGGCGGCGGCCGGGTCGACGAAGGTGTAGCCGTCGAGGCGGCCCATGGCGTCGAACAGCGCCAGGTGCCGCCAGTTGTCCTCGCCCGCGCCGAGGACGGTGAGCCGGTCGGCGAGGTCGGTGGCTCGCTGCCAGGGTTGCCGCAGGTAGACCACCATGGCGGCGGCGCCGGCCAACGGGAACAGGTCGGCCCAGCCGGGCCGGGGCAACCGGGGGCGGCGGCGTAGCACGGCGGCGGCGAGGACGAGCCCGGTGAGGGCGGTCCCGGTGAGCGGCACCGGCCGCATCCCCCAGGGCCAGACCGGGAAGACCAGGCCACCGATCGCGGTCAGGCCGAGCAGCAGGCCCAGGGCGAGCATCAGCCGGTCGAGCAGGGTACGGCCGCCGCGCAGCAGGCTGGCCGTGGCGATCAGCACGACCGGGGGCAGGAGCCAGTCCCGGTGCAGGGCGTGTCCGGCGAGGGGTACGGCCCATGCGGCGACCAGCGCGGCGAGCAGGAGCGGGATCCACCGCCAACGGCGGGCCGGCCGGCGCGGCGCGACGGTGGGGGGTGTCTGATCCACCGCCGGGGACAGCGGCGGATCGGCGACGGTGAGCTCGGGCGGCACGCGGTTCCTCGGAGTCGACTACGCGGTCGGGGAAGTCTAGCGACGCGGCCGGCATTCCACCCACCCGACGCGGGGTGGTGCGGTTAACAGTGGGTGACGTACACGAGCGGGCCCGCGACGCGTCGCGTCGCGGGCCCGTCCGGTCGGCCGGTCAGAGGTACTGGCCGGTGTTGCTGGCGGTTTCGATGGAGCGGCCGGCCTCGGTGCCCTTGCCGCCGGAGACGAGCGTGCGGATGTAGACGATCCGCTCGCCCTTCTTGCCGGAGATGCGGGCCCAGTCGTCCGGGTTGGTGGTGTTGGGCAGGTCCTCGTTCTCCCGGAACTCGTCGACGCAGGCGTCGAGCAGGTGCTGCAACCGCAGCCCCTTGCGCCCCGAGGTGAGGAACTCCTTGATCGCCATCTTCTTTCCCCGGTCGACGATGTTCTGGATCATCGCGCCGGAGTTGAAGTCCTTGAAGTAGAGGACTTCCTTGTCACCGTTGGCGTAGGTCACCTCGAGGAAGCGGTTCTCCTCGGTTTCCGAGTACATCCGCAGCACGACCGCGTCGATCATGGCGGCCACGGTGGCCTGGGGCTCGCCGCCGTGCTCGGCCAGGTCGTCGGCGTGCAGGGGCAGGCCGACGAGGATGTACTTGGAGAAGATGTCCTTGGCCGCCTCGGCGTCCGGACGCTCGATCTTGATCTTCACGTCGAGCCGGCCGGGGCGCAGGATGGCCGGATCGATCATGTCCTCCCGGTTGGAGGCGCCGATCACGATGACGTTCTCCAGGCCCTCGACACCGTCGATCTCGCTGAGCAGCTGCGGGACGATGGTGTTCTCCACGTCGGAGGAGACACCGGAGCCACGGGTCCGGAAGATCGAGTCCATCTCGTCGAAGAACACGATGACCGGGGTGCCCTCCCCGGCCTTTTCCCGGGCCCGCTGGAAGATCAGCCGGATGTGCCGCTCGGTCTCACCGACGTACTTGTTGAGCAGCTCCGGACCCTTGATGTTGAGGAAGAAGCTGGTGTGCCGGTCCTTGCCCAGCCGCTCGGCGATCTTTTTGGCCAACGAGTTGGCCACCGCCTTGGCGATGAGCGTCTTGCCACAGCCCGGCGGACCGTAGAGCAGGATGCCCTTCGGCGGCCGGAGCTGGTGCTCGCGGAACAGGTCGGCGTGCAGGAAGGGCAGCTCCACCGCGTCGCGGATCTGCTCGATCTGCGACTGGAGGCCGCCGATGTCGGTGTAGTCGACGTCGGGCACCTCCTCCAGCACCAACTCCTCGACCTCGCTCTTCGGGATCCGCTCGTAGGCGTACGCCGAGCGGGGCTCGATCATGAGCGAGTCGCCGGCCCTGATCGCGGTGCCGATCAGGGTGTCGGCCAGGTGGACGATGCGCTCCTCGTCGGAGTGCGAGACCACCAGCGCCCGGTCGCCCGGGCTGCCCTCGGGACCCGCGAGGATCTCCTTGAGCATCACCACCTCGCCGACCCGCTCGTAGCCGAACGCGTCGACGATGTTGAGCGCGTCGTTGAGCAGGACCTCCTGGCCACGCCGCAATTCCTCGGCGTCCAGTGAGGGTGAGACGGCTACTCGGAGCTTGCGTCCGCCGGTGAAGATGTCCACCGTGCCGTCGTCGTGTCGCGCGAGGAAGACACCGTAGCCGGACGGCGGCTGCGCCAGCCGGTCGATCTCCTCCTTGAGCGTCACGATCTGCGCGCGAGCCTCTTTGAGGGTGCTCACGAGCCGGTCGTTGTTCTCGGTGAGCCGCGCCAACTGTGCCTGGGTGGCCGCCAGCCGCTCTTCGAGCTGCCGGACGTGTCGGGGGCTTTCGGTCAACTTGCGCCGCACCAGAGCGAGTTCCTCTTGAAGGAACGCGACCTGCGTGGAGAGATCGTGGGCCTCCTTCTCCCACCGTGCGGCGCGCGAGTCCGCGTCGTCGCTGCGTGCCACGTCCCACCTCCCCGGGGGGCTTGAACGTTCTGCCCTAACACTAGCCGCTATGAGGCCGATTCGGTCCCACGCAACGCCCTCGTCACTGAACCTTGATCGCCAAGGTACGCCTGAGGGGCAGGTCCGGCCGTTCGGGTACCTTCGTGGGGTGGGACGGGAGAACATGGGGGGTGCCGGGTGAGTGACGTCGCGACCGACCAGTTGCAGGTCTGGGTGGACCAGGATCTCTGCACGGGTGACGGGCTCTGCGTGCAGTACGCGCCGGAGGTCTTCGAGTTCGACGTCGACGGCCTGGCGTACGTCAAGGGCACCGACGGTGAGCTGCGGCTGGCCCCCGGCAGCCGGGTCGACGTGCCGGAACACCTGCGGCTGGAAGTGATCGACTCCGCGAAGGAGTGCCCGGGTGACTGCATCCACGTGGTACGCGGCAGCGACGGCGTCGAGGTGGCCGGCCCCGAGGCCGCGGACGACTGACCACTTCCCGACAGAACGCACCGCCACCCGGCCAGCCGACACCCGGCGGGGCGGGCCGGTCGGCGGAGCGGCCGGGGCGGGCGACCGTCGCCCCGGCCCGGCGGTGGTGTCACAGCAGCGGACGGCCGACCACCGAGGCGACCAGGCGGGCGAACTCCTCCAACCGGGCGATCTGACCGGCACCGCCGTCGTCGAGGGTCTTGCCGAAACGCAGCGCGTCGTGCCGGGGCGCACCGACCATCTCGTCGCCGGGTGGGGCCTCGTCCAGTGAGGTGAGCAGCAGGTAGACGTCGATGCTGTCGACCCGTACCTCACCGTTGTCGGCCCGGGTCAAGCGGCGTCGGCAGCCGACCTCCGTGACGGTGGAGACCGGCACCACCCGCAGCGACGAGGTCATCGACCCGGGGGGACCCTCCCCCGGCGGCACGTCCTCGCCGTGCCAGAGCACCAGCCGGCTGCCGTCGCAGACGACGACCTCCTGCCATACCCCGTTGACCTCGTTGACGAAGCGTTCCAGGGTGAAGCCGAGCACCGAGGCGCCGCGCAGCACCCCGCCGAGCGCCTCCAGGGCGATGTCCGGGTCACGCAGGTAGGCCCGCGCCGCCGACTCCAGGTCCTGGTACGGCGACCAGTCCGGGAACACGGCCGGCAGTTCACCGCCGCCGAACCCCGGCCGACTCATGCCCACTCCCTGCGGTCGCACCGTCGGCCCGCACCGGCCGTCGGGTTCTGCCCGTTCACGCCCAGCTGCTCCGCTCCGCCGTCACGGCCGGTCCACCTCGTCGGCTCCGGCGGCCGACGCGGCTGCGGTGGCCTGCGCCGCCGCCTCCCGGGCCGCCGCTGCCTCGCGCAGCGCCTGCTTGCGCTCGGCGTACGCCTCCGCGCCCTTGCTGGGCTTGCGGCGACGCGGCGGGGCGGTGACACCCGGAGCGAGTTTACGCGCGGAGACCAGGAACGCGGTGTGCGCGATCATCCGGTGGTCGGGGCGGACGGCGAGCCCTTCGGCGTGCCAGTCGCGCACCAGCGACTCCCAGGCCCGCGGCTCGGTCCAGCCGCCCCGCTCGCGCAGCGCCTCGACCAGCTCGGACAGCTGCGGGGTGGTCGCCACGTAGCCGATGAACACGCCGCCGGGCAGCAGCGCCCGCTCGACCATGTCCAGGGTCTCCCACGGGGTGAGCATGTCCAGGATGATCCGGTCGAACCCGGTCTCCGGGCAGTCGGCGACGTCGCCGACGTGCAACCGCCAGGCCGGGTGCGGCGCACCGAAGAACGCCTCCACGTTGCGCCGGGCGATCTGGGCGAAGTCGTCGCGCACCTCGTAGGAGTGCAGCTCGCCGCCGGTGCCGACGGCGCGCAGCAGCGAGCAGCTCAGCGCCCCGGAGCCGGCACCGGCCTCCAGCACCTTGGCACCGGGGAAGACGTCGCCCATGGCGACGATCTGCGCCGAGTCCTTCGGGTAGATCACCTGGGCGCCGCGCGGCATGGACAGCACGTAGTCCGAGAGCAGGGGACGCAGCGCCAGGAACGCCGTCCCGCCGCCGGCGGTGCTGACCACGCTGCCGTCGGGCTGCCCGATCAACGCGTCGTGCGCCAGGATGCCCCGGTGGGTGTGGAACTCCTTGCCGGGCTCCAGGGTGACGGTGTGCATCCTCCCCTTCGGGTCGGTCAGCTGCACCCGGTCACCGGGGCGGAACGGTCCCCGGTGCACCGGGGGCAGCTCCGCTGGGGCGGTGGGCGTCGGTGTGCCGTTGCGGGCCGGGAGGGTGGGGGGATGTGCTGCGGTCACCTGTTCATCTTCCGTGTGGGTTCGAGGACCTGGGCGAGATCCGCGGTGTGCAGAACGCCGACCACATCTTCGCCTGCCGTCACCACGTACCGTGCGCCCGGGTGGGCCTGGACGGCCGCCATCAGCCGCTCGCCGTCGAGACCGAGCGGCAGGGTCGGCAGCGCGGTCAGCGGCCGGGCCACCGCGTCCACCCCCAACCAGGGCCGACGGTCCACCGGTACGGCGTCCGCCGCCGCCGGGTCGACCAGGGCGACGGGCCGGCCCGCGCCGTCGACGACCAGGAGGGCGGACCGGGGCGGGCCCTGCTCGGCGTGCCGACGCTGCGCCTCGGCCAGTGGCGTGCCGGTGGGTACGGCGTGGACCGGGCGGGCCAGCCGGCCCAGGTCGAGCAGCGGCACCCGGCGGCTGATCCGGGCGTACCGGATCGACTGGCCGGCGCCCCGCCAGAGGGTGATCGCGACCAGCAGCATCAGCGGCAACGCCAGCGGCACCAGGATCCGCTGGATGGTGAGCAGCACGACCAGCCCGGCGGTGGCCACCGCGACGGCCCGCCCGACCCAGCCGGCGATCTCGGTGGCCCGGTGCCGGTCCCGGGTGAGCCGCCACAGCACGGCGCGCAGCGCCCGGCCGCCGTCCAGGGGCAGGCCGGGCAGCACGTTGAACACGGCCACGATGACGTTGCTCAGTGCCAGTTGCAGCGCGAGCTGGTGGGCCAGGGTGTGGTCGGGGGCGGCCAGCGTGGCGGCCACGGCGATCCCGCCGAGCAGCGCCGAGACGGCCGGGCCGGCCAGGGCGACCAGCAGCTCCACCCGGGGGTTGGGGGCGTCCCGGTCCATCTCGGTGTAGCCGCCGAGCAGTTCCAGGGTGATCCCGCGCACACCGATGCCGTAGCGGCGGGCGGTCAGCGCGTGCCCCAGTTCGTGCAGCAGGACGGAACCGAGCAGCGACACCACGAAGCCGAGACCGATCAGGTAGCCGCCGAGCGGGGACAGCCCGAGGCGGTCCCGGGCGAACTCGGCATAGGTGACGGTCACCAGCAGGGTGAGCAGCAGCATCGACAGGTTGAGGTGCAGCGGCACCCCGAACACCCGGCCGACGGTCAGGCCGGCACCCCGGCGGGGCCGGCGCGGTGCGCGGGGACGGGACTCCACCGCCCCGATGCTACGCGCCGACTCGATCATGCCCGGTGCGGCGAGCGCGGTGGTGTCACACCGGTGCCCTAACCTTCGGGGCATGACGGCGGAACCGGTGACCGACCAGCAGCATCCTCCGGCGGCGTTGCCCGCCACGGTCCGGGCTTCACTGTCGCCGTCACGGGCCGCCGACTTCAAGACCTGCCCGCTGCTCTACCGGTTCCGCAGCATCGACCGGTTGCCCGAGCGACCCAGCGTCGAGCAGGCCCGGGGCACCCTGGTGCACGCGGTGCTGGAGCGGTTGTTCGACCTGCCGGCGGGCGGGCGCACCCCCGACGCCGCCGGTGACCTGGTCGTCCCGCAGTGGGACCGGCTGGTCACCGAGCAGCCCGAGCTGGCCGGCCTGTTCGACCCGGGCGACGAGGCGGGCACGGCCGAGTTCCTCCGCTCGGCGACGGCGCTGTTGGCGGGTTACTTCGCGGTGGAGGATCCGCGCCGGCTGGAGCCCGCCGAGCGGGAGAGCCTGATCTCCGCGGTGGTCGACGACGAGCTGCTCATCCGTGGTTACGTCGACCGGCTCGACGTGGCCCCCGACGGGGCGCTGCGGGTCGTCGACTACAAGACCGGCGGTGCGCCGAGGGAGGCGTTCGAGGCCCGGGCGCTGTTCCAGCTGAAGTTCTACGCGTTGGTGCTGTGGCGCACCCGGGGCGTGGTGCCCCGCGTGCTGCGCCTGCTCTACCTCAAGGACGCCGAGGTCTGCGACTACTCCCCCGACGCCGAGGAGCTGCTGCGGTTCGAGCGCACCGTGGTGGCGCTCTGGCAGGCCATCGAGCAGGCCACCGTGCGGCAGGATTTCCGGCCCCGACCGAGTCGGCTCTGCGACTGGTGCAACCACCAGGCGCACTGCCCGACCTTCGGCGGCACCCCGCCGCCGTTCCCGCAGCGGGCCGGGGCGGCCGACCCGTTGCGCGACGCCCGGTCCCGACCGGCCACCCCGGGTGCCGACGAGTAACGGGTCGGCGGGTCGGAGACCGGCTCATCCGCGAGGAGGAGACGAGGTTCACCGTCGGCGACGACCGGACGGCCCGCCGGGCGGCTAGCGTCACGGTATGACCGAGGGGGGCGAGCGCTGGTGGGTGCGCCGGCCGTTGGCCGGTGACGCTCTCTTCGCCGTCGCGCTGGTGGTGCTGGAGGTCGCCTTCATCCTGATCACCCCCCGCGAGTTCTGGCCTCGGCAACTGCCGTCCGCGCTGGCCTGGAGCCTGCTGTGCGCCGCGCCGGTGGCGCTGCGGCGGGTCGCCCCGTGGCCTGCGGTGGGGGCCGCGTTGGCCACCCTGGCCGTGCCGGCGGTGCTCGGGCACGCCCCGACCACGCAGAGCCTGACGTTCCTGGTGCTGACCTACACGATGACGGTCAACCGGCCGGCGCTCCCGGCGGTCGCCGCCACGGTGCTGCTGTGGGTGCCGGTGGCGGCGCTCAACGTGCTCACCCCACTGGACACCGGGCTCGACGTCGGCCCGGCGTACCTGGTGCTCAACAACCTGCTGACCGCGCTGCTCGCCTACGCGGTGGGGCGGGCGGTGCGGGCCCGGCGCACCTCGCTGCGGGCGCTGCGGGAACGGGCCCGGGTGGCCGAGGAGAACCAACGGTCGCTGGCCGAGCAGGCGGTGGCCGACGAGCGGCGACGGATCGCCCGGGAGCTGCACGACGTGGTCGCCCACCACGTCAGTGTGATGGGGGTGCTGGCCACCGGGGCCCGGCGGGTGCTGCGGCGGGACCTGGCCGCCGCCGACGAGGCGATCGCCACGATCGAGGACACCAGTCGGGTCACGCTGCGGGAGATGCGGCGACTGCTGGACGTGCTGCGTACCGACGCCGAGCCGGCCGCCGACCTCACCCCGCAGCCCGGCCTGGCCGGCATCGCCGCGCTGGTCGAGCAGGTACGCGAGGCGGGGCTGCCGGTCACCCTGGAGGTCGCGGACCCGGTGCCGACGGTCGAGGAGGGTATCTCGCTGACCGTCTACCGGATCGTGCAGGAGGCGTTGACCAATGCGCTCAAGCACGCCGGACGGGCCACCGCGACGGTCCGGCTGGGGGTGACGGACGGCTGCCTGACGGTGGTGGTCACCGACACCGGGCGGGGTCCCGGGCCGGAACCCGACCGGATCGGGCACGGGTTGGTCGGTATGCGGGAACGGGTCGGCCTCTACGGTGGGATCCTGCACACCGGGCCACGTCCCGGTGGCGGCTTCCGGGTGTACGCCCGGATCCCGGTGGAACCGGTCGGGGCGGTCCCGACGTGACGGCGGCAGAACGGGGAGAGCAGATGGGCGAGACGTACGGCAGCTCCCCTTCCGTCGTGCCGGACGAGGTGCGGGGGCCCGCCCGCGCGCCGGGGCGGCCGGTGCGCATCCTGCTCGCCGACGACCAGCCGTTGCTGCGTACCGGGTTCCGGATGGTGTTGGGCACCGAGGACGACCTGGACATCGTGGCCGAGGCCGGGGACGGTCAGGAGGCGGTGGAGTTGTCCCGCCGGCTGCTGCCCGACGTGGTGCTGATGGACATCCGGATGCCCCGGATGGACGGGGTGGCGGCGACCCGGGCGATCGTGGACGCCCGGTTGCCGGTGCGGGTGCTCATCCTCACCACCTTCGACCTCGACGAGTACGTGGTGGGGGCGTTGCGGGCCGGGGCGAGCGGGTTCCTGGCCAAGGACGTGCCGGCCGACGACCTGGTCACCGCCATCCGGACGGTGGCCGCCGGGGAGGCGGTGGTGGCGCCGCGCATCCTCAAGCGGCTGCTGGACCGGTTCGCCACCGTGCTGCCGGACCCGGCGGCGAGCCCACCGAAGGCGTTGGGCACGTTGACCGAGCGGGAACGCGAGGTGCTCGTCCAGGTGGCCCGGGGGCTGTCCAATGCGGAGATCGCCGCCGCGCTGTCGGTCAGCGAGACGACCATCAAGACCCACGTCGGGCACGTGCTGACCAAGCTACGGCTGCGCGACCGGGTGCAGGCGGTGGTGCTGGCGTACGAGTCGGGGCTGGTCCGCCCCAAGGCGTAGCCGGGTGGTGGCGGGTCCGCCCCGGGACGTAGCCGGGTGATGGCGGGTCCCCCTCGGGGTGTACCCGCAGTGAGGCCGGTGGGCGGACGGCAGCGTTGCCCCGCTCACCTACCGTGACGAAAGACGGCGCGGCGCGGTTGACCATGACACGGCGTCAGGTTCTAGCGTCGGCGTCGGCACCGCCGCAGGCGGCGCGACGAACAGTGACCGGTCGTCGACTCAGGGGCAACCCTGAGTCGGGCTCCGGGCCGACCCGCAGCGGGAAATCCGCCTCGGGTCACCCCGTGGTCGGACGGATCTCCACCGACCGGCACCGAGGATGGGATCGACCCCACCGACCAGCGGGGGCGGTGGGGGCACACACAGCCAGACGGAAGAGGTAGATGACGTGACCGCGACGGTAGGCCGGCATGCGCAGGCCGCGGCCCGGGCGAACGACGTGTGGAAGGTGTACGGCACCGGCGAGGCGCAGGTCGCCGCGCTCCGCGGGGTCAGCGCCGAGTTCGAGCGGGGCAGGTTCACCGCGATCATGGGCCCGTCGGGCTCCGGCAAGTCGACGTTGATGCACTGCCTGGCCGGGTTGGACTCGGTGAGCAAGGGCACCGTGCAGATCGGCGACACGACGGTGACCGGGCTGGGTGACTCGGGCCTGACGAAGCTACGCCGGGACAAGGTGGGCTTCATCTTCCAGCAGTTCAACCTGCTGCCCACGCTCACCGCCCAGGAGAACATCCTGCTGCCGATGTCGATCGCCGGCCGCAAGCCCGACCCGGCCTGGTACGACACGGTCATCGACACCGTCGGCCTGCGGGACCGGCTGGGGCACCGGCCGTCGCAGCTCTCCGGGGGTCAGCAGCAGCGGGTCGCCTGCGCGCGGGCGCTGGTCGCCCGCCCCGAGGTGATCTTCGCCGACGAGCCCACCGGCAACCTGGACTCCCGCTCCGGCGCGGAGGTGCTCAACTTCCTGCGCAACTCGGTACGTGAGCACGGGCAGACCATCGTGATGGTCACCCACGACCCGACCGCCGCCGCGTACGCCGACCGGGTGGTCTTCCTGGCCGACGGGCAGATCGTCTCGGAGCTGATCGAGCCGACCGCCGACACGGTCCTGGACACCATGAAGAAGCTGGACACCCCGGTCGAGGTGGCCGGCTGATGTTGCGGGCCACCCTCAAGAGTCTGCTGGCGCGCAAGGTGCGCCTGCTGTTGTCCGGCCTGGCCGTGGTGCTGGGCGTCATGTTCGTCTCGGGGGCGTTCGTGCTCACCGACACCCTGGGCCGCTCGTTCGACGCGGTCTTCGCCGACGCGTACGAGGGCATCGACGTCAACGTCGCCGGCAAGCCCAAGGTGGCGCTCAGCGAGATGCAGGGTGAGCAGGTGCCGACCACGGTGCCGGCGGCGACGGTGCAGCGCATCGGCGCGGTCGCCGGGGTCGCCGAGGCCACCGGCGTGGTCGCCACCGACGGGGCCCAGCTGATCGGCAGCAACGGCAAGGTGGTCACCTCGTTCGGGCCGCCGCAGCTCGGGTCGAACTGGCAGGGCGAGAGCGACCTGGTGAAGCTGCGCGAGGGGCACGAGCCCCGGGCGGACGACGAGATCGTCGTCAACGCGGCGCTGGCGCAGGCGGGCAAGGTAAAGGTCGGCGACCGGGTCGGGGTGCTGACCCCGCTGTCGCCGAAGCAGACCTTCACCCTGGTGGGGATCTTCGGGTACAGCGGTGACCGGGATTCGATCGGCGGGGTCAACGAGGTCGCCTTCACCACGCCGGTGGCGCAGCGGTTGCTGTTGGGTGAGCGGGACGTCTTCACCAACGTCACGGTCCGGGCGGCCGACGGGGTCAGCGACTCGGCGTTGCGCGACGACGTGGCCCGGACGCTCGGCGACGGCTTCGAGGTCAAGACCGGCGCGCAGTTGTCGGCGGACGCCTCGGCGAGCCTGAAGGAGGGGCTGTCCTTCTTCAACAAGATCCTGCTCGGCTTCGCCGCCGTCGCGCTGCTGGTGGGCACGTTCCTCATCCTGAACACCTTCTCGATCATCGTGGCGCAGCGGACCCGGGAGCTGGCGTTGATGCGGGCGATCGGGGCCAGCGGTCGGCAGATCATCGGTTCGGTGGTGCTGGAGGCGGTGGCGATCGGCCTGATCGCCTCGGTGCTGGGGTTGGGCGCCGGCATCGGCATCGGCGCGCTGCTGGCGTACGTCTTCGGCAACCTGGCCGGAGGGCTGACGCTGGCGGGCATCGGGGTGCCGGCCTCGGCGGTGATCGGCTCCTTCGCGGTGGGTCTGGTGATCACGGTGGTGGCGGCGCTGCTGCCGGCGCTGCGGGCGTCGCGCATCCCGCCGATCGCGGCGATGCAGGACGTGGCCAACCCGGACCGGCCGCTGACCCGGATCACCGTGACCGGTGGGGTGATCACCGGGATCGGCGCGGTGCTGCTGTTCCTCGGGCTCAGCGGCAACGCCGGGGACAACACGCTGGCGGTCATCCTGGGTGGGGTGCTGTTCGCCTTCATCGGGGTGGCGCTGCTGACTCCGTTGATCAGCCGCCCGGTGGTCTCCCTGCTGGGGGCGATCTTCGCCTGGTCGGTGCCGGGCAAGCTGGGTCGACTCAACTCCGGTCGCAACCCGCGCCGGACGGCGATCACGGCGGCGGCGCTGATGGTCGGCATCGCCCTGGTGACCGGGGTGACGGTGATCCTGGACTCGGCGAAGGGCAGCATCGGCGCGTTGGCCCAGGACACCATCAAGGCCGAGCTGGTGATCTCGGGGGCGTCGACCGGCCCACGGCCGGCGAGCTTCGACCCGGCGGTGCTGACGAAGGTGGCGGCGCTGCCCGGTGTGCAGCTGGCCGACGGCGAGTACGGCGACATGGGCATGGTCGACGGGAAGGTCACCTGGTTGGCCGCGTCCAGCGACGTGACGGCGTTGCAGCGGATCTTCGGGGCCAAGACGACCGCCGGTGACATCAGCCGGCTCGGCCCGGACCAGATGCTGTTCAGCTCCGACGCCGCGGAGTCCCGCAACATCTCGGTCGGTTCGACGGTGACGGTGCAGGCCTCCCGGGGTGAGCCGCGCACCTACACGGTCAGCGGCATCTACGAGAGTTCCGAGCTGACCAGCCCGGTGCAGTTGCCGCCGCAGGCGGTGAAGGACTTCGCCATCCCGAAGCCCAACCAGGGGTTCATCCAGCTGGCCCCGGGCACCCGGGTGGCGGACGTGCAGCCGCAGGTGGAGGCGCTACTCGTGGACAGCCCCGAGGTGTCGGTGGCCGACCGGGACGCGTTCATCGAGCAGCAGACCGGCTCGCTGGACAGCCTGCTCACGATGATCCAGATCCTGTTGGCGCTGGCCATCGTGATCGCGGTGCTCGGCATCGTCAACACCCTGGCCCTGTCGGTGCTGGAGCGGACCCGCGAGCTGGGCCTGCTGCGGGCGATCGGGCTGCGCCGGGCGCAGACCATGCGCATGATCACCGTGGAGGCGGTGGTGATCTCGGTCTTCGGGGCGCTGCTCGGGATCGTGGTCGGCGTCGGTCTCGGTGCCGCGGTGGTCCGGGCGCTCAAGGACGACGGCATCACCGACCTGATCCTGCCGTGGGGTCAGATGGGGCTGTTCCTGCTGCTGGCGGCGATTATCGGCGTGGTGGCGGCGGTGCTGCCGGCGGTGCGGGCGGCCCGGATCAACGTGCTGGGCGCGATCGCGCACGACTGATCCCGTCCGCCGCGAAGGGGTTCCGCCGGTCGGCGGGACCCCTTCGCCGTGACCGGCCGGCGCCACCCGCCCCGCCGGTCACGGCGGGCCGGCCGCCCCCGTGGGTGACGGCGGCTCAGCCGGGTGGCTCGCCGAGCAGCGCCGCCAGCAGCTCCAGATCAGCGGCGGTCAGGCTCTCCACCTGGTGTACGCCGTCGGCCGGCGGCACCGGCACCTCCGCCGGTACGGCCAGCACCGCCGCGCCGGCGGCGAGCGCGCTGGCCACCCCGGTCGGCGAGTCCTCGATCGCCACGCACCGGCCGATCGGCACGTCGAGCAGCCGGGCAGCGGTCAGGTACGGCTCGGGGTGCGGCTTGGCCGAGTCGACCTCGTCGCCGCAGACCACGGCGTCGAAGCTGTCCCGGCCGAGGGTGTCCAGGGCGACCTCGACCAGGGGCCGGCCGCTGGAGGTGACCAGGGCGGTGGGGATGCCGGCGGCGCGGACCGCCCGCAGCAGGGTCAACGCGCCCGGCCGCCAACGCAGCCCGGTGCGGAACAGTTCCAGGATCCGCGCGTTGATCCACTCGGCGCTGGCCTGGGGGTCCCGCTCGGGTTGACCGAGGTCGTCGTGGAGGATGCGCATCGACGCGGCCATCGCGGTGCCGATCATCGCCCGACGGGCCGGGCCGGTCAGCGTGCCGCCGTAGACGGCGGCCAACTCGTGCAGGGCGACGTCCCAGAGCTTTTCGCTGTCGACCAGGGTGCCGTCCATGTCGAAGAGCACGGCGGCGGGGTGTGGGCTGCTCAGCGGAATCCTCCTGGCGGTCGCGGGTGGTCTCCGGGCGATCCTGCCAGCCCGGCCCGGGACGCGCGCCGCCGTACCACCCGGACGTGACGTGGTCCTCAGCCGAGGTTGCAGGCGTCCAGGGACCGTTCGTAGCCGCGGAAGAACCAGTCGGTGCGCTGTTCGGCGGTGCCGTGCGACCCCTCGGCGAACCACGGCTGGTCGGGGTCGTCGCCGACGGCGAGCAGCCCCTCACGGAACTCGTCCAGGTCGCCGGCGTCGAGCTTGAGGGTGCCGTCGCGTACCGAGTCGCCGAGGTACGCCCCGGCCATGCAGTCGGCCTGCAACTCCTGTTGGATGGTGAAGTTGGCGCGGATGCCGAGCCGGATCTGGATGCCGTGGGCGTACTCGTGGCCCAGCAGGTAGAACACGAACGCGTCACCGACCTGCCGGAACGCCGCCACCGACCAGTTGACGTCGTAGGCGATGAAGTCGCCCTGGGAGCAGTAGACCGCGTTGTTGCGGGGCAGCGCCTGGCCGCCGCAGGAGATCTCACCCTCCCGCTGGTAGGGCAGGACCTGGCGGATCGGCCGGAACTGCTGCCCGGAGGTCCGGAACTGGGCGGCCCAGTAGCGTTCGGCGATGGTGACGGCGTCGTCGATGTCGCTCTTGAACTCGGCCACGCTGGTGGTGCCGTCGGCGCGGGTGGTCTCCGCCTCGGGCGAGGCCGGTGCCGCCGGGCGCGACGACTGTCGTGGGGCCGGTTCCCGGGGTGCCTGCGGGGCGTTCTCCCGCACCCCGCCGGCAGCACAGCCGACCGCCACCACCAGCGCCGTCAACGCGGCGACCAGTGGTCCGTGCGAGCGGCGTCGTGAGCCTGCCGTCACCGTGTGCCTCCCAGGCGTCCCGGTCCTGCGGCCGGTGGTACCCCGACCGTGGAACGATCATGCCCGGCCGACGTCCCGTTGACCATGGGGCACCCGGATCGACCCGACCGGGACGGTCAGTGGTGCTCCTGGCCCCGGTGGATCGTGTCGGCCTGGGCGAGGTGGCGTCCCGCCTCGTACCGGTGCTGTCTGGCCTGGGCGTCCAGCCCGGCGGCCCGGTCCTCGGCCCCGGCGGTGCGGGCCCGGTCGCGCCAGGCGAGCCAGCCGAGGGTGCCGACCGTCACCAGCGCCGCCACCCCGAGCGTGACCCACATCGTCGTCATGGGACCACGATAGGTAACCCGTCGCCATCCGGGCGTCCCCCGCCCGGTCGGCGGTTAACCTCGGGGCCGGTGTCCGGATCGGCCCCGCGGCACCGACGTCTCCGGTGTCCGGCCGGGCCACGGCCGGCCGAGAGGAGAGAACATGAAATACATGATCATGTTGTACGGCTCGCAGCGCGACTACGACGCGATGGCCGGCCGGCCCGGCGCGCAGCCGCCGATGACGCCGGAGCAGGTCGCCGCGATGCACGCCCACATGGCGGCGGTACACCAGGAGCTGGCCGAATCCGGTGAGCTGGTCGACGGGCAGGGGTTGACCGCGCCGGTGCACGCCCGCCGGGTGCGGCTGCGGCAGGGCACGCCCGTGGTCACCGACGGGCCGTACCCGGAGACGCAGGAGGTGCTGGCCGGGTTCACCGTCGTCGACTGTGTCAGCTTCGACCGGGCGACCGAGATCGCCGCCCGGTTCGTCGACCCGGACGCCGAGGGCGGGTACGTCGACGTGCGGCCGGTCGCCGACGGCATCGACGACCTGGACGGCTGACCCGTTCCCGTGGGCCCGTCCACCGTCGAGGACCTGCTGCGCGTGCTCGCGCCGCAGGTCCTCGGCGCGGTCGTCCGCCGGTACGGCCACTTCGACACCGCCGAGGACGCCGTCCAGGAGGCGCTGCTGGCCGCCGCGACCCGCTGGCCGGTCGAGGGGCTGCCGGAGCACCCCCGGGGTTGGCTGATCACGGTGGCCGCCCGGCGGCTGACCGACCTGCTGCGCGCCGGGCAGGCCCGGCGTCGGCGGGAGGACGACGAGGGCCGGGCGCAGCGGTGGATCGCCCCGGCGGCCGACCACCGGGAGCCGGTCGACGACAGCCTGGTCCTGTTGTTCCTGTGCTGTCATCCGGCGCTGCCGCCGGCCGCCCAGATCGCCTTGACCCTGCGCGCGGTCGGTGGGTTGAGCACCGCCGAGGTGGCGCGGGCGTTCCTGGTGCCCGAGGCCACCATGACCCGGCGGATCACCCGCGCCAAGCAGCGCATCCGCGACAGCGGGCTGCCGTTCGCGCTGCCCGACGCCGACGAGCGCCCGGCCCGGCTCGACGCCGTCCGGCAGGTGCTCTACCTGGTCTTCAACGAGGGGTACGCGAGCACCGCCGGCCCGCACCTGCGCCGGGTGGACCTGTCGACCGAGGCGATCCGGCTGGCCCGGCTGCTGCACCGGCTGCTCCCGGACGACCCGGAGGTGACCGGGCTGCTGGCGTTGATGTTGCTCACCGACGCCCGGGGCCCGGCCCGGGTCGGTCCGGAGGGTGAGCTGGTGCCGATGGCGGAGCAGGACCGCCGCCGCTGGCGGGGCGACCAGATCGCCGAGGGGTGGCCCTGATCAGCGCGGTGCTGCCGCGTGGGGACGTCGGGCCGTACCAGCTCCAGGCGGCGATCGCGGCGGTGCACGACGAGGCACCGAGTGCCGACGAGACCGACTGGGCGCAGATCGTGGCCCTCTACGAGGTGCTGATGCGGATCTCGGACAACCCGGTGGTGGCGCTCAACCACGCGGTGGCGGTGGCGATGGCCCGGGGTCCCGTCGACGGGCTGCGCCTGCTCGACGCGCTGGCCGCCGATCCCCGCATCGGCGACGACCCCCGCCGGCACGCCGCCCGCGCCCACTTGCTGGAACGCTGCGGCAGCCTCGCCGAGGCCCGGGCGGCGTACGCGCACGCGGCCCGGCTGTCGACGAACCTCCCCCGCCAGCGCTACCTGTACGGCCGGCTGGCGCGGCTGACCGACGCCGGGGACGGTGAGCACGGCAACGGATGACCGTGCGCGGGCGACGCTGCGATGGTGGATGGGTCGCCTGGCCAGGCCCGTCACCGTCTTCGAAGCTGGAGGGCTCGATGGACCATCCGCGCGATCTGCTCGACGCTGCGACGAAACTCCGCCCCGAGATGGTGGACCGGCTGCGCGTCCTGGTGTCCGCCGAGTCGCCCCCCGATGACCTGCCGTGCCTGGAGTCCTGTGCCGACCTGCTCGCGGGTTGGGGCGAGGAGGTGCTCGGCCGGCCCGCCGAACGGGTCGTCGTGGACGGGCTGCCGCACCTGCTGTGGCCGGCGGCCCGGCAACGGGTGCTGCTGCTCGGTCACTTCGACACGGTCTTCCCCGCCGGCACCGTCCGGACCCGGCCCTTCACCGTACGCGGGGACGTCGCCACCGGTCCCGGGGTGTGCGACATGAAGGCCGGCATCGTGCAGATGTTCACCGCACTGGGCCTGCTGGCCGACAGCTCCCGGGTGGGGGTGCTGCTCACCTGCGACGAGGAGAGCGGCTCGGGCACGTCCCGGCCGTTGATCGAACGCGAGGCGCAGCGCTCGGACGCGGTGCTGGTCTGCGAGGCGGCCACCCCGCAGGGGGAGGTGAAGGTGGCCCGCAAGGGGGGCTCGGTGTACCGGGTGACCGTGCGGGGCCGGGCCGCCCATGCCGGGGTGGAGCCCCAGCGGGGGGTGAACGCCACCGTCGAGGTCGCCCACCAGATTCTCACGCTGCGCGCCCTCGGCGCGGGGCACAGCGCCGGCACGTCGGTCACCCCGACGCTGTTGGCGGCCGGTACCACCACCAACACGGTGCCGGAGCTGGCCAGCCTGGCGGTCGACGTACGGGCGTGGACCAGTGCCGAACTCGAACGCGTCGACCGGGCCATCCACGGGTTGGTGCCGTTCCTGCCCGAGGCGACGGTGGCGGTGGAGGGCCGCATCGGCCGCCATCCGATGCCCCCGGAGCTGGCCCGGCCGCTGCTGGCCGTCGCCCAGTCGGTCGCCGGTCGACTGGGCCTGTCGACCCTGGGCGGGGCGCACGCGGCGGGCGCGTCGGACGGCAACTTCACCGCCGCGTTGGGGGTGCCGACGCTGGACGGGCTGGGTGCGGTGGGTGGTGGGGCGCACGCCCGGGACGAGTACGTCCAGCTCGACCGGATGCCGGAGCGAACGGCCCTGTTGGCCGGACTGATCGACCGGTTGTCCACGGTGGAGGGGCATTGATGACGACGTGGCCGAACGGGCCGTAGGCTGCTCCCTGTCGGCGAGCGACCGACGGCGAGGGGTCGGACGCGCGCATGACTACGGCACAGTGGTCGGGGTCGACCATTCCCCTGCTCGGCGTCGAGGAGGAGTTCCTCGTCGTCGACGCCGAGCGGGGCGAGGTCAGGCCGGAGGCCGCCACGGTGGTCGACCTGGCCCGCCCGGCGCTCGGCGGTCGGGTGGGTGGCGAGATCACCGAGCTGCAGATCGAGACCCGCACCGATCCCTGCCACGCGGTGGCGGACATCGAGGCGCAACTCGTCGAGGCCCGGGCGGCGTTGCAGGCGGCGGCGGGCCGGGCCGGGCTGCGGGTGGTCGCCACCGGCTCCCCGGTGCTCGGCCGGGCCGTGCCGCCGCCGATCACCCAGGGGCCACGCCAGGACCGGGGCAACGCCACCTACCGGGGGTTGCACGACGACCTGGCGATCTGCGCGGTGCACGTACACGTGGAGCAGCCGGACCGGGACCGGGCGGTGCTGGTCGGCAACCACCTGCGCCCGCACCTGCCGGTGTTGCTGGCGTTGACCGCCAACTCGCCCTACTGGCGTGAGCGCGACACCGGCTATGCGAGCTGGCGCAGCCTGACCTGGCAGCGCTGGCCGGTGGCCGGCCCGCCGCCGTATGTGACCTCCGCGCAGCAGTACGACGCCCACATCGACCTGCTGCTCGACGCGGGCGCGCTGGTCGACTCCGGGACGATCTTCTGGGACATGCGGCTGTCGGCACGCCACCCCACCCTGGAGGTCCGGGTGGCCGACATGCCGATCACCGCCGCCGAGTCCGCCGGGTTCGCCGCCCTGGTCCGGGCCCTGGCGATGGTCGCCGGAGCGGCAGTCGACCGGGGCGACGAGGGCCCCCGCACCGACCCGGACCTGATGCGGCTGGCGTACTGGCGGGCCGCCCGGGACGGGATGGGTGGCCACGGCGTCGAGGTGGGCACCGGGCGGCTGCTGCCCGCCGGGGTGCTCGCCGCGCAGCTGGTCGAGCTGGCCCGGCCGGCGTTGGCGGAAACCGGTGACGGACCCCGGGTCGGGCGGTGGCTGGCCGGGCTGGCCGCCGACGGTGACGGGGCGACCCGGCAGCGGGCGGCGGCGGCCGGGGGGCGACTCACCGACGTGGTCGCCGCCCTGGTCACCGCGACCGCTCCGGACGTGCCCGATCGGCAAGACAGCACGGTGGCGTAACGACGAACCGGCCCGCCTCGGAAATGCTGGGAGCAGCCGACCCACGGGCGTGGCGTCCACTGTGGAACTAGCTGCGTGGTGCCCGGCGGGTCGGTTATCGCAGGGAGGCGACAGATGGCCGACACGGTCCTGCTACCCACCGTCCCGATCCGACACGAGCGCCGGCCGGCGGCGGACATGCTCCGCGCGGCGGAGGCGTTCGCCGACCGGATGGCCGGCCGCCGTTCGGTACGCGACTTCGCGCCCGACCCGATACCCGAGGGGGTGATCGAGGCGGCGGTCCGGGCCGCGTCGACCGCCCCCAGCGGGGCCAACGTGCAGCCGTGGCGGTTCGTCGTGCTGACCGACCCGGCCCGCAAGCGCCGGCTACGTGAGGCGGCCGAGGCCGAGGAACGCGACTTCTACCAGCGCCGCGCGCCACAGGAGTGGCTGGGGGCGATCGCCCAGCTCGGCACCGACTGGGAGAAGCCGTTCCTGGAGACCGCGCCCGCCGTCATCGTCGTGTTCGAGGTGCACCAGGGGCCGCACAGCCCCAAGCCGTACTACGTCAAGGAGTCCGTCGGCATCGCGGTCGGCCTGCTGATCTCCGCGCTGCACCACGCGGGCCTGGTCACACTGACCCACACGCCCAGCCCGATGCGGTTCCTCAACGAGGTGTGCGAGCGCCCGCCGGAGGAACGCCCCAACCTGGTGCTGCCGGTCGGGTACCCGGCCCCGGGCGCCCGGGTCCCCGACCTGGCCCGCAAGCCGCTCGACGAGATCATGATCCGCCAGTGAGGTCCCCGGTCAGGAACTCGACGAGCGGGTCGACGTGCCGGTCCGGCCGCCGCCACTCGGCCAGCAGATCCTCCAACAGGTGCTGCTCGGCCACCAGCTCCCCGTGGCGGTACCGCCGGATCACCGGGTGGATGAAGGCGCTCTCCCGGGCCCGGTCCGGCGTGGGGTGCCGGTCGATGGCGAAGACGTCGCCGTAGTCGTCGCGACCCCAGCGCAGGGCGAGGGTGTAAAGGTGCGACGCGGCGGCGAACCGCTCCACGGCGTAGTCCTCCGGCAGGTCCTCGTAGTGCCGGAAGTCGCCGGTGGCGTCGTCGCGGACGAACACGTCACAGAGGTACTCGAACTGGGTCCACAGCGCCGAACTCCAGTTGACCCGGTCCAGCATCACCTTGGTCAGCGACGCCGGCTCCCCCGGCGTCGTGGCCACCGGCACCGGCACGTCGTCGTAGCGCTCGCGCAGCAGCCGGGTGAAGGTCCGCAGGTTGTACCGGAACCCGTCGATGAACGGCGACGAGGCGTGCTTCACGTCCCGCGCCTGCGCGATGGTGCCGGCGAAGTACAGGTCGTCGACGTTGCTCGACTGCCAGTCGGGACGCAGGCCCGGCATCCGACCGTCCCGCACCATGTCCGGGGCACAGGCGGCGTCGAACAGGGAGGTGTCCATCCGGAACCCGGTGCAGCGCAGCACCTCGTGGTAATCCAGCTCGGCGGTCTCCCCCTGGGCGTGGGTGTAGGTGATGGAGACCTGGAACCTTCCGTCGACCGGCCGGATCTCGTCGATGGTGCAGTCGAGCACCGAGTGCAGCGTCTTGAACTGGTAGCTGTCGAGGATCGCGCCGTACTGGCCCCGGACGTCACCGGGGTGCTTGGTGTTCCAGGCCAGCCGCAGCGGCTGCCGGCTGGCCAGGTGCACCATCGACGCCTTGCCCAGGATCGCCGAGGCGGTCTCGAACGCGGAGTTGCCCTTACCGATGATCAGGACCCGCTTGCCGGCGTAGCGGTCGGGGTCGACGTCCATCTCCTCGTAGCCGGTGGCGTACTCGATGCCCTTGATGTCCGGCACGAACGGCCGCCCCCAGCCGGTCGCCACGATCAGGCAGCGCGCCCGCACGACCCCCCGGTCGGTGCGCACGACGAACCCCTCGTCGTCGCGGCTGATCTGCTCGACCGTGGTGCCGTAGCGGACCCGGAGCTGGTGGACCCGTTGGAACTCGGCGAGATAGCTCACCAGGTCGTCCGCCGCCGGCAGGTACTCCTGGCTGAACTTCGGGAACAGCAGCTCCGGGTCGTCGTTGAGCAACGAGTTCCAGTCCCACCGCAACCGGATCTCGGGGTCGGTGCTGTCGGTGTGCACCTTGTTGAGCGAGATCAGCCGACGGTGGCGCGGGAACCGCCGGAAGAAGCCACCCGGCTCGGCGCCGCGCTCGAGCGTCAGGTAGTCGGCACCCTGCTGCTGGAGGTAGTAGCTCAGCTGCAGGCCGGCGGGCCCGGCTCCGACGATGACGTACGTGTGCGTGGTGTCGACCATCAGGTGAACCCTTCGACGCGGAGACGGTTCCCCCGACGATGAAGTGGACCACGAGATGTGTCAATGGTCGACGGTCGGAATCGACGGCGGTGCGCCGGTGGGCACCCGGCGAGGGTCGCCGGGCCGGAGGCTACGACGAGATGGTGAACGCCGCCACCACGCCATTGTGGTCGGAGTTGGTGCCGCTGACGATGTTGTAGTCGGTCATCCACATCTCGCGGTGTTCCTCGACGCGCTTCCAGAAGTAGATGTAGTCGATGTGCCGGTTGCCGTGCGTCCCGTTCCCCTTCTCGCCGTACAGGTTGTAGCAGGAGCGCAGGTTCGGCAGTTCGTTGGCCTCGAACACCTTCCAGGGGAACTTCTGGTACCCGTACGCCCGGTCGGCGCTGAAGTCGACGTTCAGGTCGCCGCTGACGATCACCTGACCGGAGTCCTTCTTGGCGGCCGCCAAGTTCTTCAGGGCCTGGAACTGTTGCTCGGCGCAGGCGGTCCGGGGCAGGTCCTCGGGCCGGCCGTTGTTGTCGATGCTGGAGTTGGCGTGGGCGTTGAGGTGGTAGACGCTGCGCCCGGTCGCCTTGTGCCGGTAGCGCACCCAGTTGTTGTAGCGGGCCGGTGGCACCTCACCGGGCCCGTTGGTGTCGCACACGAAGTTCGACCCCTTGTCGAGCACGTCGAAAACGCTCCTTTTGGCCAGCAGCGCCTCGTTGGCCGCCTGCGTCGGCTCGGGCGCATACAGCCACCAGCCGTTGTCCGCCGCCCAGTTCTGCAGGAATGCCTTGCGGTTGCCGACCTCGTTGAGCCCGACCAGGTCCGCCTTCGCGGTGATCAGTTCCAGGTCGTGGACGAAGTCGGCCTGGTTCAGCTCGTTGAGGATGTTCAGGGTCGCCGCCTGGAAGGTGGAGTTCGCGGCGGCGGGGGTCGCCGGCACCAGGCTCACCAGCAGCACCGCCGCGCCGACGAGGGCACCCGCCCCGCGCGCCGACCAGAGTTTTCCGCGTGACATGGTGGTCCTCTCCTGAGTCCCGGCAACCGCCGCAACGCGATCCGGCGATGAAGAATACTGTCTTGCTTTCTTCCGGCACGGTAGCTTAGTTTCACCACCCGGACCACGGAAACACATTGTCCGGAATGAATTGCCGATCTTGCCGACGGAGTGGCGCAGGGGCCCGCTCGACACCGGCCCGGACGCCGTCCTCCACCCGCCTGTCGCACCGGGAGACCCCATGCATCCACGAACGACCTGGCGACCGTCGCTGATCGCCGTCGTGGTCGCGCTCGTCGCCGGCACCGCCGCCGCGCCCGCCGCAGCGGCCACCCCGCAACCGGTGTACGCCCCCTCGGGCGGGATCGCCGACCCCGGCGTGGTGCGGCACAACGACACCTTCGTCGTGTTCGCCACCGGCACCCGGGCCCCGGCCTACCGGGGTGAGACCGCGTCCGGGCCGTGGAGCGCCCTCGGCACGACCCTCGGATCGGTCCCGGACTGGGCCGAGAACGGCGCGGTGTGGGCCCCCGACGCGGTCCGTACCGCCACCGGATGGGTGCTCTACTACTCGGCGCCCGCCAAGGGCAAGAACGGACAGCGGTGCATCGGGGCCGCGACCTCCGACACCGTCGACGGGACGTACACGCCGGTGGGTATCGCGCCGCTGATCTGCCCGGGTGGCGCGCACGGAGCGGACGACGCGGTGGCGGGACGGCCGGTCGCCGCCGCTGGCGTGATCGACCCGTCCCCGTTCGAGGACGCCGACGGCAAGCGGTTCGTGCTCTACAAGACGCAGCAGACCCCGTCGTCTATCCGGATGCTGCGGCTCGACGACACGGGTACCCGCTGGGTCGGCAACGCCAGTGGTGAGCTGGTCCGCAACGCCGGCATCATCGAGAACCCGGTGCTGCGGCAGCGGGGCTCCACGTACGTGCTGTTCGCCTCCCGGCACGGCTACGACAACTGCAGCTACGCCACCGTCTATCTCACCTCCACCGACCGGTGGGACTTCCACGGCAGGACCGAGCATTCGTTGCTCACCACGTCCGGCACCGGGATTTGCGGCCCGGGAGGCGCGGATCTCGTCCCGGCCCTGGTCGACGACGAGCAGCGGCTCTTCCTGCACGGTTGGGTCTGCGCCGGCACCACCCCGTGCCGGCAACAGGCCGACGGCTCGCTGCCCGCCAACGCCCGCCGCGCGCTGTACGCGGCGATCTTCCGCTGGGACGGCGCCACCCCGCGCGTCGGGGCGTTCCTCTGAGCCGTCCGGCGGCGGCAGCGGTCGCCCTGTCGATGCGGGCCGGCCCTCGCCGAGGCCGGCTCAGTCGTCGCGCTGTCGGCCCGACCGGCGGCCGGTCCGGGCGACCACGACGGCGGCGGCGAGGCTGAGCGCCGCAGCACCCAGTTGCAGCAGTCCGTCGACGAGGTCGACGAGGTCGGTGAGAGAGGGGGATTCCACTGTGGCCTCCGGGGGGGTCGGTCCCCGCCGTCCGCGCGGTGCGGAGGCGCCCCCGGGCCCGGGTGACATCCACGGGCACCATCACGATTATGGCACCACGAACCGAACGCCGTCACCCGCCCGGTCCCGCTTCCCAGCCGTAGCCGCCGCACCGGGACGGGTCAGAGTTGACCGGGAAAGAAGCCGTAGCGGGCCAACGACTCGACGATGTTCTGCTCCTCGTAGGACAGGTGCGACAGCAGGGTGTCGGTGAGCACGTCCACCGCCCGCTGAAGCTCGGCCAGCCGCTCCGGGTCCTCGATCAGCGCGACCAGGGCCCGGTCGACGCCCTCCACGACGTCGTGGATGACCACGTGTTCCTGCTCCAGCCGGTCGATCACCGGCACCAGCGCCGGGTCGGCCCGCCGCAGGTGCGGGAAGATCGCGTCGTCCTCCAACCCGTGGTGCTGGGTGACCAGCGTGCAGTAGGCGGCACAGTACGCCCCCAGCGTCCAGTTGTTCTGCCGCATCGTCATCCGGTTGAGCACGCCCCGGGCGTCCCCGGCGGAGACCACCCCCCGGCGGACCTGATCGAGCAGGTCGCGGATCTCGCCCAACTCCCGGCGCAGGTGGTCGTGGACGTCGACCAGGTGCCCGCCGACGGCCTGGGCCTGCGGGGAGTAGACGTGCCCGGTCGGGGCCGGCGGGGCGACCGGCCGGGTCGACTCGTCCCAGAGCCGGTGGTCGCTGTGCCGTACCTGCGGTGCCGGGGTGGGGGTGACCGCCAGCCCGGCGACGCCCCCTGCCCGGACGACCTCCCGTGGCCGCGCGTCGCCCGACCCGCCGGCGCCCGCCGCCGACCCGCCCTCGCCCGGCCCGCCCTGCGCCACCGGACCCGTCCCGGCCGGACTGCCCTCGCCCGCCCCGGCCTGGGCGGCCGGGCCGGAGCCCGCCTGGGCGGCCGGGCCGGAGCCCGCCTGGGCGGCCGGGGCGGGTCCGGTCGAGCCGGGCCCGCCCGACGCGCTCCGCTCGGCGGCGACCAGCTCACGGACGGCGGGGGCGACCTCCTGGGCGAACAGCTGGATGCTGGTGGGATCGTCCGTGCCGAGGATGAAGCCGGAGGTGCCGTACGTCAGCACCAGGTCGGCCAGTTCCCGCACCCACTGCTGCGGCGGCCCCTCGAGGAAACCCGCACCGGAACGGGTGAACCGACCGGAGACGTTCAGCAACCGCCGCACCTCGGCGGGGTCACGCCCGACCGCCGCCGCACCCTCGTCGACGAGCGCGTTGAGGTCGGCCAGCTCCGCCGGCCCCTTCGGCAGGTACGACAGCGACGGCAACCAGCCGTCCGCCGCCCGGCCCACCAGCCGCAACAACCTCGGCTTGTACGCCCCGACCCAGATCCCCACCGGGTGCGCCGGGGCGGGACCACGCTTCGCGCCGAGCACCCGGTAGTGCTCGCCGTCGACCCGCACCCCGCCGCGCCGGTCGGCGGCCCAGACCTCGCGGATGATCCGGATCGCCTCGTCCAACGCGTCCACCGCCTGCCCCGGGGCGAGCCGTCGGCCACCGTTGGCCTCGATGGCGTCCCAGAACGCACCCGCACCGAGGCCGAGTTCGACCCGGCCGCCGCTGAGCAGATCGAGGCTGGCGACGCTACGGGCCAGCACCACCGGCTGCCGCAGCGGCAGGTTGAGCACGTTGCCGGCCAACCTGATCCGGCTGGTCGCCGCCGCCAGGTAGGACATCAGCGTCCAGGTGTCGAGGAATCCCGGCTGGTAGGGGTGGTCCTGGAAGGTGACCAGGTCCAGGCCGACCTGTTCGCAGAGCCGGGCCCGGGCGACGACCTGCTCCGGCTGCCGGGCGTCGGGGGTCAGGAAGCCGCCGAACAGCAACTCGTGTCCGTAGTCGGTCATGACGCTGCCGTCACCTGATCCCTTCGTCGCGCCCGGCGTCGCCCAGCGGCACGCCCGGCGTCGGGACGCGGCCACGGCGGGTGGCCGGGGCGACCGGCCCACCGTAGCGCCGTCCCACGGTGCTCTGCCGGGCGGTCGCGGAGTTCGGGCCGGTCAGGGCCGCAGTGCCGGGCCGGCCAGAGGTCGAGGGTGAGGTGTACGGCCACCTGCTCCCCCACCTCGATCCCCTCGGCCGTACGCACCCGGGCCCTGCCCGGGACGAGATAGCGCCCGCCCGACGATCACGAGTGGCGGAAGTTGCGGCAGCTTGCAAGGCTAGGTGCCGTGTATGACTACGACCTGTTGGTGCTGGGCTCCGGGCCCAGCGGTCAGAAGGCCGCGATCGCCGCCGCGAAGCTCGGTAGGCGGGTCGGCATCGTGGACCGCCGCGACATGATCGGTGGGGTGTGCATCAACACCGGCACCGTCCCCTCCAAGACGCTGCGGGAGGCCGTGCTCTATCTGACCGGCCTGAGCCAGCGGGACCTCTACGGCAGCAGCTACCGGGTCAAGGAGGAGATCACCGTCGCCGACCTGGCCGCCCGCACCCAGCACGTGATCGAGCGGCAGACCGATGTGATCCGCAACCAACTGGGCCGCAACCGGGTCGCGTTGATCACCGGCACCGGCCGGTTCGCCGACCCGCACTCGATCTGGGTGGACGGCGGCTCCGGGCACGACACCCGGATCACCTTCGACAAGGCCGTCATCGCCGCCGGCACCCGACCGGCCCGCCCGGACAGCGTCGACTTCGACGACCGGACGATCGTCGACTCCGACGGGGTGATCAACCTCCAGGCCGTGCCGCGCAGCATGGTCGTCGTCGGTGCCGGCGTGATCGGCATGGAGTACGCCTCCATGTTCGCCGGGCTGGGCACGAAGGTGACCGTGGTGGAGCGCCGGGACCGGATGCTCGAATTCTGCGACGAGGAGATCATCGAGTCGCTCAAGTACCACCTGCGTGACCTGTCGGTGACGTTCCGCTTCGGCGAGGAGGTCGCCGCGGTGGAGAAGCACCAGAACGCCGCGCTGTGCATCCTCAAGAGCGGCAAGAAGATCGTCGCCGACACGGTCATGTACTCGGCCGGCCGGCAGGGGCAGACCGACGACCTGGCCCTGGACGCGGCGGGCCTGGAGGCCGACAAGCGCGGCCGGATCTCGGTCGACGAGCACTACCGCACCAGCGTGGAGCACATCTACGCGGTGGGCGACGTGATCGGCTTCCCGGCGTTGGCATCCACCTCGATGGAGCAGGGCCGGATGGCCGCGCAGCACGCCTGCGGCGAGCCGGCCCGGGAACTCCAGGAGTTGCAGCCGATCGGCATCTACACGATTCCGGAGATCAGTTTCGTCGGCAAGACCGAGGAGGAGCTGACCAACAGCTCCACCCCGTTCGAGGTGGGCATCGCCCGCTACCGCGAGCTGGCCCGGGGGCAGATCGTCGGCGACTCGTACGGCATGTTGAAGCTGCTCGTCTCCCCGCAGGACGGCCGGTTGCTCGGGGTGCACGTGTTCGGCACCGGCGCGACCGAGATCGTCCACATCGGGCAGACCGTGATGGGGTGCGGTGGCACGGTCGACTACCTGATCGACACGGTCTTCAACTACCCGACCCTGTCCGAGGCGTACAAGGTCGCCGCCCTGGACGCGGCCAACAAGATCCGCAACATCACCCGGATCGACGGCTGACCCACCGCCCGGTGCGGGCTCCGCGACGCGACACGCGGGCCCGCACCGGTGGGTGGGGACGGCACCGGCCGGGCGCGCGAGGTGACGCACGGCGGCGGCGGCAACTACGCTCGACGGGTAGTCAGCCGCCGATCGACAGGGTCCGCCTCGTGATGCCGAAGAGTCCGACCGTGGACGGGCAGTCGCCGGGGGACAGCCGCCGCCGGAGCCTGGGCGCGCTGCTGCGCCGGGTGCACCTCGGCGGACCGGTGTCGCGCGCCGGGCTGGCCGCCGGGTTGGGCGTGAATCGCAGCACGGTCCTGGCGCTCACCGCCGAACTGGTGGCGGCCGGCCTGGTGCGGGAGGGCTTCCCCGAGCTGACCGGCCGGGCCGGCCGGCCGTCCCTGGTGGTCCGGCCCGCGTCCGACCGGGTCTTCGTGCTCGCCTTCGACATCGCGGTGGACCGGCTGGTGGCCGCCCGGGTCGGGCTGGGCGGGCAGATCCAGGACCGCCGGGAGGCGCCCGGGCCCGGGCGGGCGTCGACCTGGAGACCGTGGCGGGGGTGCTGGCCGACCTCGGGCGTGACCTGCACCGGACAGCGGCACCGGGGGCGGTCTGCGTGGGGATCGGCGCGTCGTACTGCGGGATGATCCGGCCCGGCGACGGGATGGTGCGGTTCGGCCCGGACCTGGGCTGGGTGGACCAGGCGTTCGGCGCGGAGCTGGGGCGTCGACTCGATCTCGGCCTGCCGGTCCTGGTCGGCAACGAGGCCCACCTGGGCGCGCTGGCCGAACACCAGCGTGGGGTGGGCGTCGGGGTGCACAACCTGGTCTACCTGCACGGCGACGTCGGGGTCGGTGGCGGCATCATCGTCGGCGGCGACCTGCTCGGCGGCGACGGCGGGTACGGCTCCGAGGTTGGTCACATGCTCGTCAACCCGTACGACGGGAGGCCGTGCGGGTGTGGTTCGCGCGGCTGTCTGGAGGCGGAGGTCGGCGAGCGGGCGTTGCTCGACGCGGCCGGTCGACCCGCCGACCTGATCGGCCGCGACGCGGTCCGGGAGGTGGTCGAGGCGGCCGGTCGCGGCGAACCGGCAGCCCGCGACGCCCTGCGGACCGTCGGCGACTGGTTGGGCATCGGGGTGGCCAACGTGATCAACCTGTTCAATCCCGGCATGGTGATCTTCGGTGGCGTGCTGCGGGAGGTGTACCGGGGCACGGCGACGCACGTCCAGGAACGGATCACCGCCAACGTGCTGCCGGTCTCACGGTCCCGGGCGCAGTTGCGGGTCTGCGCCCTCGGTGACGACGCCACCCTGGTCGGCGCGGCGGAACTCGGCTTCACGCGGCTGCTCGCCGATCCGCTGGGGATCCCGGTCGGCTGAGCGGCCGGCCGAAAACCCGTTGGCCGCAGCGGTCCGGTGGGCCAGGCTGGTGGGCATGACGTACTGACGGACACCTCCGCATCCCGCCCGCGCCGCGCCACCGCGTGCGCCGCATGCCGCCGTGATACCGCGCGCCATCGCGCGCCGCCGCGCCGTCCGTTCCCGTCACCCGAAACGAGCGTCCGTGTCCCCACAGCATTTCCCGCCGCCGTCGACCACGGCCACCGTCACCGTCTTCGCCTCCCCCGAGAGCTGGATCGAGTCCGACGCCGTCCGGCAGTGCCACCAGGTGGCGGCCCTCGACGGCATGCGCCACGTCGCCGCCATGCCCGACCTGCACCCGGGCAAGGGCGCCCCGATCGGCGCCGCGATGGCCTCGACCGTGCTCTACCCGCATCTGGTGGGCTCCGACATCGGGTGCGGCATCGCCGTGTTCCCGATCGGCCTCAGGCGCGTCGTACCCGAGCGGCTCGCCGCCCGTTTCCCCGACCTGGACCGGGCGCTGGACCCCGGGCGGGACGCCGACGATCCGGCCTGGGCCGCCGCGGCCGGCGATCCGCCCGGCGGCCACGTCGAGGGCCTCGGCACGGTCGGGCGGGGCAACCACTTCGTCGAACTGGCCCGGATCGAGACCGTCTTCGCGGCGGACCACGCGGGCCGGCTCGGGCTCGCCGCCGGTGATCTCGTGCTCATCGTCCACAGCGGATCCCGCGGCCTGGGTGAGCGGATCCTGCGGGCACACACCGAGGCCCACGGCGCGGGTCCGGCCCCCGATCCGGCCGGCTACCTGGCGCGGCACGACGACGCCGTCCGCTGGGGTGCGCTCAACCGTCGGCTGCTGGCCACCCGGGTCGCCCATGCCCTGGGGGCCGAGCCCACCGCGCCGATCGTCGACCAGTGCCACAACCTGGTCGAGGTCCGTGACGGCAGCTACCTGCACCGTAAGGGCGCGGCCCCGGGTGACGGCCGCGACGTGCTGGTCGCCGGTACCCGGGGCACCCGCTCGTTCCTCGTCGCCGGCCACGCGGGCCCGGCGGCCAATTACTCGGTGGCGCACGGGGCGGGTCGCAAGATGTCCCGCGCCGACGCCCTGCGTCGGGGCCGGGCCAAGCACACGGTCGCCGAGTTGCGGCGGACGCCGGTCGGTTCGCTGGTGGTGTGCGGCGACCGGCAACTGCTCTTCGAGGAGGCCCCGACGGCCTACAAACGTATCGAGCAGGTGATCGCCGATCTGGTCGGCCACGGCCTGGCCACCCCCGTGGCGAGCACCGTCCCACTGGTCACCTACAAGACACCCGACCTCGGGTCCGAGCTCCGACCGGCACGCCGGGACGAGCGTCGGCAGCGGGGGCGGGGGCGGGGGCGGGGGCGGGGATGAGCGTCCACCTGCTCCTGTCGGCCGGTCACACCGGCGGGCCCGGCGGCCAGCACCGGAACCTCGTCCGGGGTGACGCCGTGCGGGTCGAACGTCCGCACCCACTCGAAGGGTCGGCGGCGACGACCGGGGTACGGGTCAGGAGCCGTCGCGCAGGTCGGCCAGCCGGTCGCGGGTGAAGTGGATGTCGTCGAAGGTGACCCGGCAGCCGTCCCCGATCGGCGACTGCGCCTCGAAACCGATCGTGGCGGCGGTGGCCGCACCGTCGACGGTGAAGTACCGGACCATCCGCCAGGTCCGCCCGTCGACCGAGGCGTGGTACGCGAACGCGTGGTCGATCCGGGACACCCGCAGCCACACCGAACGGCCGTCGACGACGAAGGCGTTGGCGTCGTCGGCGACCCCCCGGCCGACCACCGAGACGATCATGGGCTCGCCGTCGGGAGAGAACTCGAAGCAGAGTTTGCCCCAGTGCCGCTCGTCGACCCAGAGCAGCAGCACCCCGGCGTCGTAGGTCGCCGCGAAGTCGACGCCGACCCGGGCGCTGAACTGGAAGTCGCCGTCCGGGGGCAGACCGAGCAGGGTGGCCGCGGTGATCGTCGGCTCGGCGTGGAGCGGGTCGCCCGACGCCGGGTCGATGAAGATGTCGGTACGCGGGGCGGCCGACGCGCTCACCACACCGTCCGCCTCGGCGATCGTCCACGCCGCCTCGGGAGACGGGGACAGGGTGAACGGCAGACCCGGGACGTTCCAGGTGGTGGTCATGGCGTCCATTATCTGCCGGGGCGCCGGCACACGTTGTCCCGGTGGGCCGGTACCCGCCGTCGTCGGTCGGGACGCCTAGGGTGAGGGTATGGCTGAGCGAGGTCTGACCCTGATGGCGGTGCACGCGCACCCCGACGACGAGGCGACGAGCACCGGCGGCGTGCTGGCCCGGTATGCGGCGGAGGGCATCACCACGGTGCTGGTGACCTGCACCGACGGGCGGTGCGGCGACGGTCCCGGCGGGGTGAAGCCGGGCGATGCGGGGCACGACCCGGCCGCCGTGGTGGCGATGCGGCAGGAGGAGTTGGAGGCCAGCTGCGCGGCGTTGAAGGTCGGCCACCTGGAGACGCTCGGCTACGCCGACTCCGGGATGATGGGCTGGCCGACCAACGAGTCGCCGGGCGCGTTCTGGACCACTCCGGTGGTGGAGGCGGCGGACCGGCTGGCGGAGCTGATCCGGCACTACCGCCCGGACGTGGTGGTCACCTACGACGAGAACGGCTTCTACGGCCACCCCGACCACATCCAGGCCCACCGGATCACCATGGCCGCCGTGGCGATGACCGACATCCCGGCGAAGGTGTACTGGACCACCGTGCCGCGCACGGCGTTCGCGGAGTTCGGTCGGGTGATGAAGGAGCTGGGCGTCGAGTGGGCCGAGCCGGACGCGGCGGACGCGCCGGGGCCGCAGCTCGGTCTGCCCGACGACGAGATCACCACCTGGGTGGACACCAGCAGTTTCGGCGTGCAGAAGTTCGACGCGCTGGCCGCCCACGCCAGCCAGACCGAGAACATCTTCTTCCTGCGGATGGGCCGGGACCGGTTCGTCGAGCTGATGGGTCAGGAGACCTTCGTCCGGGTCCGCGACACCACCGGGGCGGCGCTGCCGGAGGACGACCTCTTCGCCGGCCTGCGCTGACGGCGCGAGCGGGTGTTGCCGGGGTGTTCCGTCCGTAACAGGGATGGAACGCCCCCGGCACAACTCGTCGGTCATACCATCGCCCGGATGGGCAACTCGGTATGAATAGCCATCGACAACTGTCTTCCCAGACTCTCCACAGCCGACGATGATCTCGCTATCGAAAGATGCGAGAGCATCTCGGATTGGGGAGGTCAGTTTGAGATCAGCCCTAGCGCTGGCCGGCGTCACCATGCTGGTCGGCAGCGGTCTCGTGGTCACCACCACGAGCGTGTCCGCAGCCCCACCATCCACCCCGGGGCCGGCGCTGGTCGCCGCCGCCGACACCGCCCTCAAGGATCACGCCGGAGCCGTCAGGTCCTCGACGAAGGACCGCTACGCCGTGCACAGCAGCCGGCGGGACGCCAAGGGCGGCGGCGCGGTCCGCTACACCCGCACCTACGACGGGCTGCGCGTCTACGGCGGGGACTTCGTGATCCGCACCGAGGCCGACGGCGACTACGCGGGCAGTTCGGTCGGCCTGGCCGCTCCGCTGACCCTCGCCACCACCCCGAAGGTCACCGCCGCCAAGGCGCGCAAGGCGGCGACCGCCGAGTTCTCCGGCAAGGTCACCGGCACCGGCGCGGCGGAGCTGTTCGTCGACGCCAGCAGCGGCACCGGCCGGCTCGCCTGGGAAACCGTGGTCACCGGTTGGGCACCGGACGGGCAGACCCCCTCCAAGCTGCACGTGATCAGCGACGCGCTCACCGGCGCCCGGATCGGCTCGTACGACGAGATCGAGTCCGTCGTCGGCACCGGCAACAGCGTCTACGCCGGCCCGGTCGCGGTCGACACCACGCTGTCCGGTGCGACGTACAGCCTGATCGACCCGACCCGGGGCAACGGTCGGACCTGCGACATGAACAACGGCACGTCGACCTGCACCACGTTCACCGACGCCGACAACGTGTGGGGCACCGGGGCACCCTCGAACCGGCAGTCCGCCGCGGTCGACGCGCACTTCGGCGCGGCGGCGACCTTCGACTACTTCACCAACGTGCACGGCCGCAACGGCATCTTCGGCAACGGCACCGGCGTGCCGAGCCGGGTGCACTACGGCAACGCCTACGTCAACGCCTTCTGGGACGGCGCGCAGATGACCTACGGCGACGGCGCGGGCAACGCCAAGCCGCTGGTCTCGCTCGACGTGGCCGGCCACGAGATGTCCCACGGTGTCACCGAGAACGTGGTGCCCGGCGGCCTGACCTACTCCGGCGAGTCCGGCGGCCTCAACGAGGCCACCAGCGACATCTTCGGCAACATGGTGGAGTTCTACGCCAACACCACCGCCGACCCGGGCGACTACCAGGTCGGCGAAAAGATCAACATCAACGGCAACGGCACCCCGCTGCGCTACATGTACAACCCGACGCTGGACGGCTCCTCGCACGGCTGCTGGTCGAGCAGCACCAACAGCATCGACGTGCACTACTCCTCCGGCGTGGCCAACCACTTCTTCTTCAACCTGGCCGAGGGCTCCGGGGCGACCTCGTACGGCACCTCGCCGCTCTGCGGGTCGGCCCCGCCGGTCACCGGCATCGGCCGGCAGAAGGCGGAGAAGATCTGGTTCCGCGCCCTGGACGCGTACTTCGTGTCGAACACCCGCTACGTGAACACCGCCCAGCCGACCAACACCGCCCGGCTGCACACCCTGTCGGCCGCCACCGACCTGTACGGCCTGTGCTCCACCGAGTACAAGGCGGTGATGGCCGCCTGGACCTCGGTGAACGTGACCGGCACCGAGTCCTGCGCCGCCAACGACTTCTCCGTCTCGGTCGCCCCGACGACGCTCACCCTCAACCCGGGTACCTCGGGCACCGCCACGGTCTCCACCACGGTCGTCCGGGGCACCGCCGAGACGGTCACCTTCTCGACCGGCCCGCTGCCGGCCGGGGTGACCGTCTCGTTCAGCCCGACGTCGGTCACCGCCGGTGGGTCGACCACCGTCACGGTCACCGCCGCCGCCACTGCCGGCAGCGGCACGGTGGCGATCACGGTGGTGGGCACCTCGCCCTCGATCGCCCGCACGGCCACCCTGAACCTGACGGTGAGCGGGCTGCCGGGCTGCTCCGGCACCAACGGCACCGACGTGCCGATCGCCGACAACTCGACGGTGGAGAGCACCATCGTGATCAGCGGTTGCGCGGCGACCCCGTCGACCGCGAGCAAGGTCGAGGTGCACATCGTGCACACCTACATCGGTGACCTGGTGGTCAGCCTGGTCGCCCCGGACGGCAGCGTCTACACGTTGCAGAGCCGCTCCGGGGGCAGCACCGACAACATCGACCAGACGTACACCGTGAACCTCTCCTCGGAGGTGGCGAACGGCAGCTGGAAGCTGCGGGTGCAGGACGCGGCGAGCCTCGACACCGGTTACGTCAACAGTTGGAGCCTGAACCTCTGACAGTGGCACGGCGGGCGGGCCATCCGGGCTTCCGGGTGGCCCGCTTCGCGTCGCCGGCACGGAGTCGACCGCCCCACACCCCGCTATAGTCAAGCCTGTCTATTGGTGTCGCCGCCCCGACGCCGGCAGGTCCCCCACCACCACCCCACCACCGAGGAGGTCCGGATGACTCCGTACCGCTCCCGCCTGCGGGCCTGGGCCGTCGCGTTCCTCGCGGCGGTCGCCCTGCCGGCCGCCCTGCTCGGCCCGCCGACGTCGGCGTCGGCCGCGAACACCCTGACCATGCTCGGCGCGGACGTCTCCTCCGTGCAGCGCAGCCTGGACCTCGGCGCGCGGTACTACGACGCCGGCGGCACCGCCCGCGACCCGCTCGACATCCTCAAGGGCCTCGGCGTCAACTACGTCCGGCTGCGGGTGTGGAACAACCCGGCCAGCGGCTGGAACAACAAGGCGAAGGTGCTGGCGTACGCGAAGACGGTCAAGGCCAAGGGCCTCAAGTTGATGATCGACTTCCACTACTCCGACACCTGGGCCGACCCGGGCAAGCAGTACAAGCCGGCCGCCTGGGCCAACCACGGCATCGGCCAGCTCCAGACCGACGTCTACAACTACACCTCCGACGTCTGCACCAGCCTGCGCAACCAGGGCACCACCCCGGACAGCGTGCAGATCGGCAACGAGATCAACGTCGGCATGCTCTGGAACGACGGCAAGGTCGTCAACAACGACTTCACCAACCTCAGCCTGCTGCTCAAGGCCGGCTACCAGGCCACCAAGGCGTGCAACGGCGGAACCCAGGTGATCATCCACACCGCCAACGCGGACAGCATGGACCACGCCCGCTGGTTCTACGACGGCATCCGGGCCAAGGGCGTGCAGTGGGACCTGACCGCCCTGTCCTACTACTGCATGTGGCACGGCACGCTGGCCAACCTCTACAACGTCATCACCGACGTCCGCACCCGGTACGGCAAGCCGGTGGTGCTCACCGAGACGGCGTACCCGTTCACCGCCGCGAACGCCGACAACGAGGCGAACGCGATCAACGGCGGCGAACCCTGCGCGGGTCACCAGGCGAGTTGGAGCGGCCAGGCCACCGAGTTCTCCTGGGTGCAGGACACCGCCCGCAACGCCGGCGCGGTCGGGGTCTTCTACTGGGAGCCGACCTGGTACGCGGTGCCGGGAAACGGCTGGGACCCGGCGAACATCAACGGCACCGGCAACCAGTGGGACAACATGGCCATCTTCAACTGGACCGGTCAGGTGAACCCGAGCATCCGCTGGCGGCCGTAGGCCGGGTGGAAGGCTTCCGTCCCGGTCGGCGGGCCACCGGCGGTGGCCCGCCGACCGGGCACTACCCTGGCGCGGTGCGATACGACGAGTGCGATGCGGCCATCCGGGGGCTGGTCGACGCGGCCGACGAGGACGCCCTGCACGCCTTCGGGCTGGCGACCGTCACCCGCCTGTTGGCGGCCGACCTGATCGACGAGGCCGGCGCGGACGACCTCGACGAGGACGCGTGGGCGGCGCTGGCCGCCGCGCGGGAGCGGATCGCCACGGCCGACGCGGGCGAGCTGCGTTCCCACCTCGACCGCATCGACGAGGGCATCCTCGCCGACGGCGACATGGACCCCGGCCTGCTGATCGCCCTGTCGGCCCTCGAACACTGGACCACGTACCTGGAGGGGCACCGGCGCGGCGAGCTGCACGAGCTCGCCCTGCGCTCGGTCGAGGAGGTCGACCACCGGGTCTCGGCCGCGCTCGACGACTTCCTGGCCACACCGGAGATGGCCGCCGAGTACGCGCGGATCAGGCAGTCGCTGACCGGCTGACGGGTCACCGGGCGGCGGGCCGCGCCGACGGCGGGCCGCCACCCCGGTGGGTGGCGGCCCGCCGGTGCGGACCTCAGTCCCGTGCGGTGCGCCCGCGCGCCGGCCCGGCCGTCGCCTGCCGGCCGGCGTCGACGGTCACCGGCCGCAGTTCAGCGTCAGCGGGCCCGGCGCGTTGGTCCAGACGAGCATGCCGAACGTCGTGCTGCCACCCGGGGCCAGCGTGCCGTTCCAGGAGGCGTTGCGCACCGTGACGTCGGGACCGGAGATGGTGAGCACACCGTTCCAGAGGGCCGAGATGCGCTCGTCGCCCAACCACCGCCAGGTGACCTGCCAGCCGTTGAGCGTCTCCTCGGCGGTGTTGCGCACGGTGACCGTGGCGGCGTACCCGCCGGTCCAGCGGTTGTCGAAGGTGATCGTCGCCCGGCACGACGCGGACCCGGCCGGCAGCGTCCGGACCGGACCGTTGATGACGTACGGGTCGTGCTTCTCCCCGGCGCTGAACCGGTACCAGTACTCGCTGTCCGGGGTCAGCCCGGTGACCGTGATCTCCCCCTGCCGTTCCGGGCCGGACACCGCCGAGGCCACCGGGTTCAGCCAGGCCGTCGCGTCCTCCCGGCTGGCGAAGAGGACCAGGGTCATCGGCGGGTTGTAGCCGCACGGCGGGGTCATGAGCATCGAGTACCGGACGGTGATGCTCGTGGCGCTGGCCGACATGAACTGCCCGGAGACCGGCAGCGCCGGGGGGCACGCGTAGGTGGGGGTGGGAAGGGGCGTGGCCGAGAGCGCCGGCTGGGCCTGGGCGCCGGTGAGTGTGCCGGCCCAACCGGCCAGGGTCAGGGTCGTGGTCGCCAGCACCACGCCGAGCGTGCGGAGCATCCGTACCTCCGAGGGGTTGCGGGGGCACCGACGGCCGGGACGGGCCCGCGGTGCCGGATCCGGGACTGTCGCCCACCGTGCGGTGGGCGGGTGAGGTGCTGCGCGATCAGCGGCTGTCATGGCCGGGCGGATGCCGGACGGCCCGGTCGACGGGCGCGGAGGACCGACCGGTGGTCACCGTCGCGGACTGCCCGGCGCGGGGTGGCGCGGCCACCTCGCGTGTCCGACGAATCGGCGCACGAGTGGTCACGCTGGCTCCCGAGCGTGACGACGCCAGAACAGTCTGGCATTCGATGACTGTCGATGCAATGCTGTCCGATCGGGCCGCCCGGACCGGCCGACCGGCCGCTACGGACCACCCTCCGGCGTCGATCGGCCGACCGCCGACCCGGCCCGGATCAGCGGATACGCGGCGCGGCGGCGCTGTCCCGCACGACCAGATCGGTGGCGAGCTCCACCCGGGGGCTCTCGATCGTCTCGCCCCGGGCCAGCCGCAGCACGGTCCGGGCGGCCAGCATGCCCATCTCGGCCAGCGGCTGCCGGATCGTGGTCAGCGGCGGCGAGCACCAGCGGACCTCCGGCAGGTCGTCGAAGCCGACCACGCTGACGTCGTCCGGCACCCGTAGGCCACGCTTGCGGACCGCCTCGTAGACCCCGAGGGCCATCTGGTCGCTGGAGGCGAAGATCGCGGTGGGCGGTTCGGGCAGGCCCAGCAGGTGCATGCCGGCGGTGTAACCGGACTCGTGGTAGAAGTTACCCGGCCGGACCAGCCGGTCGTCGACGGCGAGACCGGCGGCGTCGAGCGCGGCCCGGTAGCCGTCCATCCGGGCCCGGCTGCACATCAGCTGCGGCGGGCCGGCGATGAAGCCGATCCGCCGGTGACCCAGGCCGAGCAGGTACTGGTTGGCGCGCAGGCTGCCCGCCCAGTTGGTCGCCCCGATCGTCGGGGCCTCCTGGGGGGCGACGCCGGCCGGGTCGACGATGACCACCGGCAGCCGCAGCCGGCGCAGCTCCGCCTGCAACGGCGGCTCCACCATCGAGGTCACGAAAATGACCCCCTCGGTGGAGCGGGTGCGCATGTTGTCCAGCCACTGCTTGGCCGACGAGGTCCGCCGGTGGATCGCCGACACGACGGTCCCGGCGCCGCTGGCCTGCGCGACGTCCTCCACGCCCCGGATGATCTCCACGGCCCAGGGGCTGTCCAGGTCGTTGAAGACCAGGTCGATCAGGGCGGACTGGGTACGGCGGGCCGCCGAGCGGGGGCGGTAGCCGTGCCGGGTGAGCAACTCCTCCACCCGTTCCCGGGTCTGCGGGGCGACGTCGGACCGGCCGTTGATCACCCGGGAGACCGTGGGCACCGAGACGCCCGCCAACCGCGCGATCATCGCGATGGTGACGTTCCTGCCGTTCTCGGAGCCCACGGTCACCCTTTCGGTCGGGGGAACTACGGTCGCAGAAGGCTATCGCAGCAGGTCGGGGTCACCCCTTGACGCTGCCGGAGAGCCCACCGATGAGCTGACGTTCGGCGATGGCATAGAAGCCCAGCGCCGGGATCATCGACAACACGACGTACGCGAGCACCTTGGCGGTGTCGTCGGAGTACTGCCCCTGGAACGCCTGGACCCCGAGGGGAAGCGTCCACCAACTCTGGTCGGTGAACACCACCAGCGGCAGCATGAAGTTGTTCCAACTGCTCACCAGCGCCAGCACCGAGACCGTGGCCAGGGCGGGCCGGGCCATCGGCAGCAGCACCCGCCAGAAGAACCCGAAGGGACCGCAGCCGTCGAGGGTCGCCGCCTCCTCGACCTCACCGGGAATGCTCCGGAAGAACTGCCGCAGGATGATGATGGTGATCGGCAGGCCGAAGGCGGCCTGGGGCAGGATCACCCCGAGCGGGTTGTCCAACAGCCCCATCCCGCGCAGCAGGATGAACAGCGGCAGGATCGCCACCGCGAAGGGGAACATCAGCCCGATCGCGAAGATGGTGACCAGGAACTCCCGCCCCCGGAAGGCGAACCGCGCGAAGACGTACGCGGCCATCGCCGCCGCCGCGACCACGACGAACGTGCTGGCCACGGCGATCAGGACGCTGTTGCCCACGTTGCGCCAGAACACCCCGGCGGTGAAGATCTCGACGTAGTTGCCCGGCACCCACGGGTCGGGCAGGCCGAGCGGGTTGGTGGAGAGCTGCCCGTTGTCCTTGAACCCACCGATCACCCCGAACCAGACCGGCACGACGATGAGCGCGCCGACGGCGATGCAGACGAGGTGCAACAGGAGGCGGCGGCCCCGCTGGGCCGGGTTCGCCGAGGTGGTCATCGCTGGTCTCCTTGGACGGTGAGGGCGCCCTCGGTGTCCCGACGCAGGACGACGCGCTGGTAGATGAGGGCGAAGACGAGGCTCAGCAGGAACATGATGATGCTGATCGCGCTGGCGTAGCCGACCTCGAAGCGGCGGAAGCCGAACTGGAACATCGTCACGGCCATGGTCTCCGAGGCGTGGATCGGCCCACCGCCGGTGAGCACCCAGACCATGTCGAAGAGCTGGATGGTGCCGATGACCGACAGGAACACGCTGATCCGGATGGTCGGGCCGAGCAGCGGCAGGGTGACGAGCCGGAACGCCTGCCACGCGTTGGCCCCGTCGGTGACCGCCGCCTCGTTGAGCTCCTTGGGGATGTTCTGCCGGGCCGCCAGGAAGAGGATCATGTAGAGGCCGAAGTACTTCCAGGAGACCACCAGGAAGACGGCGTACAGGACGGTGTCCGGGTCGGCGAAGACGGCCCCGGCGTCGGCCCCCAGGAACCGGGAGATGGCGTCACCGAACCCCCGGTTGGGTGAGAACACCAGGTTGAACAGGACCGCGGTGGTGACCTCGGACAGCACGTACGGGGCGAAGAAGATCACCCGGTAGATCGCGCGCCCCCGTAGCGGCTGGTTGAGCAGCATCGCCAGGCCCATCGCGACCGGCAGCTGGACCGCCAGGGAGAGCACGATCAGCACGAGCCCGTGCCACAGGTCGCCCCGGAACACCGGGTCGCCGAAGGCCCGGGTGTAGTTGTCCAGCCCGATGAAGTTCTCGGGCAGACCGAAGCCGTTCCACTTGTAGAGGCTGGCGTAGCCGGCCACCACGATGGGGGCCAGCACCAGCAGCAGGAACAGCACCAGGGACGGGGCCAGGAAGACGGCGAGGGCCCGGCGACGGCCCGGCCGGGGCCGGCGGCCGGTACGGCGTACGCCGCCCGGCCCCGGCCCCGACGGTTCGGTCACTCGGCCGCCGGGTCCCGCATTCGACAGGATCGATGGCGTGGTCATGCCTGCTCCACTCAGTTCTCGCCGGCGGCTGGTGATCGATGGGGTGGGACGGTACTACTGGGTCTTCGCCACCTGGGTGATGTCCTTGAGGATCTGCGCCGGCGACTTGCTGCCGGCGACCAGCGCGGCGACGCTGTCGTTGACCTGCTGGCCGACGGCCGGCGGGTAGGCCTGGTCGAGGTAGAGCTGGAAGCCGGTGGCGGCGGCCAGCGTCTGCGCGACGACCTTGTTGTTCGGGTCGGCGACGGCGTCGGTGGCTTCCTTGACCGTCGGCAGCACCGCGCCGGTCTTGGTGCTGCGACGCTGCACGTCGACGCTGAGCAGGGTCTTGAGGAAGTCCAGGGTGGCCGGCGGGGCGTCCTTGCCGACGGCGAAGCCGTTGCCGCCGCCGAACACCTCGGTGGCCGTGCCCTTGCCGCCGTCGACGGCCGGGAACGGGAAGAAGCCGAGCTTGTCGCCGAGCCCCTTCTTGCTGGTGGAGCTGGACGCCTGCACCGACGGGGCCCACTGCCCCATCAGCTCCAGCGCGGCACGGCCGTTGCCCATCGTGGCGGCCTGGCCGTCCGGGGAGCCGTACTCCGCGCCCAGGAAGCCCTTCTGGAACGGCTGGAGGTCGACCAGTTCCTTGAGCCGCTCACCGGCGGCCACGAAGTCGGGGGTCTCGAAGTTCTTGTCCTTGGCGGCCTGCTGGAGGGCACCGAGCCCGCCGATGCGCATGGACAGGTAGGCCCAGTAGAAGTGGGCGGGCCACTTGTCCTTGCCGGCCAGCGCGACCGGGGTGATCCCGGCGGCCTTGAGCTTGCGGACCACGTCGAGCAGCTCGGCCCAGGTGGCCGGCGGCGCGGTGATCTGCGCCTGAGCGAAGAGGTCCTTGTTGTACCAGAAGCCGACCATCCCGATGTCGAACGGCACCCCGTAGATCTTGCCGTCCACGGTGTACGGCTCCAGGGACAGCGGCAGCAGGCCGTCCTTCCACGGGGCGATGGTCTCGGTGAGGTCCTTGACCAGACCCGCGTCGACCTGCTGCTTGAGCACCCCGCCGCCCCAGGACTGGAACAGGTCGGGCGGGGAGCCGGCCTGGGTGGCGGTGGTCAGCTTGGCCTTGAACGCCTCGTTCTCCAGCGGCTGGATCTCGATCTTCACGTTGCTGTGCGCGCTCTGGTACTCCTGGGCCACCGCCGCCCAGACCGGCAGCATCGGCTCGGTGTTCTGGATGTGCCACCAGTTGATCGTCTGCGGGGCGTCCGGGTCGTCGGAGGCGTCGTCGCTGCAGCCGCTGAGCAGGTACGCGCCGGCACCGGCGCCGACGAGGCCGAGCAGCGATCTGCGGGAGAGGTGGGCGGTCATGATCCATCCCTTCGGGGGACTCACGAGGTGCTCGGGTGCCGGTCGAGCCGGCGATTTCGAAACGTGTATCTCCGGAACTTTCAGAGCGTCGCCGGTATTACCGATCGATGGCGGGCACGCTACGAGCTGTTTCCGCGCGGGTCAAGACCTCTGTCCTATCGCGGCGAAAACGGCTAGCGTGTGCAGGGCCTCACCGACCATGGCCATGATTCCGAAAGTTTCGAGAGCTGCCCGAGGAGTGCCCGTGTCGACCGACACCGCTGAAGTGGCGACCGCTGCCCGGTCGATCCGCAACCCCGTCCTCGCCGGGTTCCACCCGGATCCGTCGATCCTGCGCGTCGGCGACGACTACTACCTGGCCACCTCGACCTTCGAGTGGTACCCCGGGGTCCGGCTGCACCACTCCCGCGACCTCGTGCACTGGCGGGCGCTGGGCGGGGTCGTCACCGACCGCCGCCTGCTCGACCTGCGCGGTTGCGGTGACTCCAACGGGATCTGGGCACCCGACCTGACCTACCACGACGGTCTGTTCCACCTCGTCTACAGCGACGTGGCCAGCTTCGCCAGCGGCTACTGGGACCCGCAGAACTTCCTAGTCACCGCGCCCGAGATCACCGGACCCTGGTCCGACCCGGTGAAGCTGCACGGGCGTGGCTTCGACGCCGCCCTGTTCCACGACGACGACGGCACCAGCTGGCTGCTCGCCATGAGCGCCGACTGGCGGCCCGGCCGGGACCGCTTCGCCGGCATCGAGATCCAGCAGTACGACCGGGCCGCACGCCGCCTCGTCGGCCGGCCCCGCATCCTGTTCACCGGCACCCCGGTCGGGGTCACCGAGGGCCCGCACCTCTACCGCCACGACGGCTGGTACTGGCTGATCACCGCGGAGGGCGGCACCAGCTGGGAGCACCAGGTCACGGTGGCCCGGTCCCGGGAGCTGTTCGGACCGTACGAGGTGGACCCGGACGGTCCGCTGCTCACCTCCGTCGGCCGGCCCGAGCTGCGGTTGCAGAAGGCCGGCCACGGCAGCCTGGTGCGCACCCCGGACGGCGGGTGGTACCTGGCCCACCTCGTCGGCCGTCCCTACTCTCCGCTGGGCAGCTGCGTGCTGGGCCGGGAGACGGCCATCCAGCGCGTCGAGTGGCCCACCGACGGTTGGCCGCGGATCCCCGGCGGCGTGCCGGCGGACGAGGTCGCCGCGCCGGACCTGCCGGCGCACCCGTGGCCGGCGGAGCCCGCCACCGACGACTTCGACGCCGCCGAGCTGGGCCCGGCGTGGTCGACGTTGCGCCGGCCGGCCACCCCGGACTGGATCGACCTGCGGTCGCGCCCGTCGCACCTGCGGGTGCACGGTGGGCAGTCCCCGGTGGGCCGGCAGGCCCCCAGTCTGGTGGCCCGGCGGGTCGGCGCGACCCGGTGCACCCTCGACACGGTGGTCGAGTTCGACCCGGTCGACCACCGTCAGCTGGCCGGCATCACCGCCTACTACAACACCCTCAACTGGCACCACCTCTACCTGACCCGGGCCGACGACGGTCGGACGGTGCTGGAGCTGCTCAGCTCGGACAACGGCCGGCGTACCGCCTATCCGGAGCTGACCGTCGACACCGACGGGGCCACCCGGGTGGGTCTGCGGGCGGAGTTCGACGGCCCGGTGGTGCGCTTCGGCTACGACCTGGGCGCGGGCTGGCAGCAGCTACCGATCGACCTGGACGCGACCATCCTGTCCGACGAGCACGCCGCCCTGATCATCGACGGCGAGCCGGCAGCCTGGGGGTTCACCGGGGCGTTCCTGGGTCTCTGGGTCCAGGACCTCGGTGGCGACGGCGGCCACGCCGACTTCGACCGGGCCACCTACCGGGAGCACTGACCGCTCCCACACCCGTCACGACCGGCTCCGGGTGGGGCCGGTCGTGGCCGTGCCCGGGATACCGGGGGGCCGGATCTCGAAACTGTTGCGACGACCGGTCGACGGCCTGACCAGGAGTTCCGGAAGTTTCGATGGTTGACCCGGTGGGCTCGCGCTCGTAACGTTCCAGTCGGCTTCCGGAAATCGATGCACAACTATCGGTTGGCTCCGGTGCGGCCCGCCACACGTCCCGCCGTGGCGGTGCCGCGCCCCTCCCCCGCCCTCGCCGCCGTCGACCCGTCGACGCGCCTCGGGAAAGGACCGCAGATGATACTCAGACGGTGGATGGCTGCCGGGTTGGTCGCCGTCGCGACCGCCGGCGTGTTGAACGCCGTACCGGCCACCGCACAGCGGCCGTACGACCCGACCGCGCAGAGCCTGCGCGCCCTGGGCCAGCGCCACGGCCTGTACGTCGGCACCGCAGTCGACATGGCGGCCCTCGACGACCCCGCCGAGCCCCGCTACCGGGAGATCGTGCGCGACGAGTTCTCCACGGTCACCGCCGAGAACGTGATGAAGTGGGAGTCCCTGGAGCCGACCCGGGGCAACTACGACTGGTCGGCGGCCGACGAACTCGTCGCCACCGCCCGACGCAACGGCCAGAAGGTCCGGGGCCACGTGCTGGTCTGGCACAGCCAACTGCCCAAGTGGCTCACCGACGGGGTCGCCGACGGCTCCATCGACACCACCGAGTTGCGGTCGATCCTGCGCCGGCACATCACCACCGTCGCCAGCCGCTACCGGGGCAAGATCTGGCAGTGGGACGTGGTCAACGAGGCCGTCAGCGACCCCTGGGACACCCCGTCCACCCTGCACTACAAGGGTTTCTGGGCCGAGCACCTCGGCCCGGGTTACGTGGCCGACGCGTTCCGCTGGGCCCGCGCCGCCGACCCGACCGCCCTGCTGTTCTACAACGACTACAACATCGAGGCGTTCGGCTCCGGCGACCCGACCAACGACAAGACCCAGTTCGTGTACGACATGGTCAAGGGCCTGCTGGCCCGGGGCGTGCCGATCGACGGGGTCGGCAGCCAGGGTCACCTGGGCACCCAGTACGGCAACTACGACACCCTTCAGGTCGCCGACGCGCTGCACCGCTTCGCCGGGTTGGGGCTGTCCACCGCGTTCACCGAGGTCGACGTGCGCAGCCGGTTGACCGACGGGGTGCAGGCCGGCGACTCCGAGGAGATCAACCCACGGCTCCAGGCGTCCGCCGCGAACTTCCACGTGCTGTTGCAGGCCTGCCTGGCCGAGCCGCGTTGCCTGTCGTTCACCGTCTGGGGGTTCACCGACCGGCACTCCTGGGTTCCCGGCACCTTCGACGACCCGCCGCAGGGCCTGGCCACCATCTACGACGAGAACTACCAGCCCAAGCGGGCGTACCAGGTGATGAAGGCCGACCTGATCTACGCCGGCCCACCGTACGTGCGGATGCGGGCCACGCCGAAGCCGCGCCGGTAGGCCGGCCGGTGGGCGCCGACATCCTCGACACGGCCCGGGGCGGCGGACGGACGGTCAGCCTCAGCTTCGACGACGGCCCGAACCCCACCGACACGCTGCGCCTGCTCGGCGTCCTGCGGCGGCACCGGATCACGGCCGTGTTCCTCCTCTGCGGTGGGCAGGTCGAGGCCCACCCCGAGGTGGTCCGCAGGATCGTGGCCGACGGTCACCGGCTGGGAAACCACAGCATGCACCACGACGACATGACCACCTGGTCGCCCGGCCGGATCGAGGCGGATCTGCGGGAGACCAACGAGGCCATCCGGCGGGCCGTACCGGATGCCCGGATCCGCTACTTCCGTGCGCCCTACGGGGCCTGGGGGGCGAGTCCCGGCGTCGCCGCCGCGTTGGGCATGCGACCGCTCGGCTGGCGGCTGGCCGTCGGTGACTGGGAACCGCCGGGCACCGACGAGCTCGTCCGCCGACTCCTCGACGGGGTCACCCCCGGCGCGGTGGTGCTGCTGCACGACGGTGGTGGGGACCGCAGCCAGAGCGTCGCCGCCGTCGACCGGGTCGCGCCCGTGCTGCGCGCACGACGCTGGCGGTTCACCCTGCCGGCCGACTGATCCGCTGCCGGCCCGCCCCGGCGGATCGGGCCGGCAGCAGGCGAAACGTACCGGCCGACCGGTTACGGCCGGTGCGGGTGGTGGGTGGAGGGGTCGGGGTGTACCCGCCCACCCACCACGCCGTCGGGGTGCCGCCGGTCCACGTCCCTGGACGCGGCGGCACCCCGACCTGGACGGTCACGGCAGGCGTGACCTACCGGACGACACCCCCGCCACCACCGCTGTTGCCACCGCCGCCGCGCCGGTGCTGGTCACGGGTGCGGTCGGACCCGTTGCGCCGGCTCACCGGCTCGTGCGACGAGCCGCTGTCGCGGCCGCTGGTCCGCGAGGTGTGGGTACGGGAGGTGTGGTTACGCGAGGTGGCCCCGCCCCTGCGGTGCGAACTCGCGGTGTCGGCGACGTCCCCCCGGGCCTCCGTGTCCTGCCGGGGACGCCCCGGCTGTTCCCGGGGGCCCCGGGTGACCATGAACGCGGAGCCCGCGCCGTGCACGATCGCCCCGGCGTTGCCGGCCGTGGTGTCCTGACCCGGCGCGTAACCGACGCCCCAGGTGAGCGCGCCCGCGGCGGCCACCGCGCCGTAGGCGGCCCGCACCATGTCACCCTGCCGGCCGTTGCGCAACGAGTTGACCACCTCCTTGCCCACCACGTACATGCCGGGGCCGGCGGCCAGGGCCAGGCCCACGCTGTTGGCCACCGCGTTGCCGCGCAGGCCGGCGCTGCCCTGCACCCCGGGCGACGCGACCAACGACACGAAGTTGACGATCCGCTCGTCGTTCTCCACGACCCACCGGCCGGCCCGCTGCGCCCAGGTCTCCACCCGGTTCTGACCCAGCCGGTGCTCGCTGGTCTCCCCCGCGCCCCACTCGACGCTGATCGAGTCCCCCGGGCCGGGGCTGCTGCGGCCCGAGGAGGTCGACGAACTGTACGGCTGGCCCACCTCGGCCCGGTAGTCGTCGGCGGTGTACTGGCCGTAGCCCGACTGCACCGACGAGGTGCTCGGGGCGCCCTGGCTGTAGTTGCTCGGCGTGTAGGCGCCCGGGGTGTAACTGACCTGGCTGTAGACGCTCGGCGAGTAGACGACCTGCGGCTCGGACTCGGTCGGGGTGGGCGGGTAGTGGACGCTGTAGCTCTCGCTGCCGGTGGGACTTCCGCTCCCGCCCGGTGGTGGCTGATGGGGTGAGGACACCTGGGCTCCTTGATGCTCGACCAGCGGTTGACACGCTCATTACGACCGGCCCGGCGTCCCGGTTCAGCCGGCGGTCGGGGTTTCTCGCCAGTTCGCCTGCCACGGCGTCGCGGTGGCCTTGCCGGCGGCCCGCTCGGTGATCGCCGCGACCTCCTGCCGGGCCTGCGCCGAGATCCGCCCCGCGTCCGGCTCCTTGTACCAGGGCCGCAACGTGATCACCGCCGGCCGGATGCCGGTGGCGAGCAGCAGCGCGGTCCCCTTCGGCAGGGCCCGGATCCGGTCCGGCGGCAGCACGTGTTCCTGCCGGTACGAGGTGGACCGCGACGAACCGTCCCGGCTGCGGGAGACGCTCACCGTGCTGACGTCGTGCTGACCGACCAGCTTGGAGACCTTCTCCACGAAGTCGGCGTCGTCGAGGCCCGCGCCGAGCAGCTTGATGGTGGCGGCGCCCCACAGCGCGTCCATCCCGGCCTCACCCCAGACCCGGGACCCCTGCCGGTAGCTCTGCAACAGGGTGACCACGTTGATCCCCCGCGATCCCAGGTGCGAGTAGAGGTCCGGCAGGTCGGAGATCCGGCACACGTTCGCCGCCTCGTCCAGCACCGCCGTCATCGGCGGGTCGAGCCGGCCACCCATCCGTTCGGCGGCGACCACCCCCGCCCGCAGGGTCGCGTCGGCCAGGCCGGCGATCACCCCGGCGGCGGAACCGCCGCCGTCCTTGGACAGCAGGAAGAGGGTGTCCCGGCCGAGCACGTGCCGGTCCGGGCGGAACTGCGGCAGGTACGGGTCCGGGGAGACCCAGGCGAGGATCTCCGGGTCGAGCAGGCACGCCACGCACTGCCGGGCCGTCTCGTAGATGCCGTCGCGGGTCTCCACCGCCCCGCGTACGGTGCCCTGCAACTGCTCGGCCATCGCCGCCATACCCGCGTCGCGGAGCAGGTCGATCGGGGTACGGTCGGCCGGGTCGGCCAGCCAGCCGAGCAGTTCGGCGACCGGGGCCCGGCCCCGGGCGGCGGCCAGGAAGAGCGCGGTCAGGGTGTTCTGCGCCGCCGAGATCCAGAAATCCTTCTTGGCGGTGTCGTCGTTGACCGACGCCACGAAGTGACCGGCCAACCGGCGGGCCCCCTCGATGGTGACGCAGTCGGCGAGGATGTCCCACCACATCTGGCGGGGAACGTGCGCGATGCCCTGCGGGTCGAAGGTCCACACCGTACCGACACGTTCCCGCTCGGCCCGGGTCACCGCGTACACGTCGGACTTGTTGGAGGTGAGCAGCACCGCGCCCCGGGCCCGCAGCACCCGGGGCACCGCGATGCCGGTGGACTTGCCGGCCCGGGGGGCCATCAGGTCCAGCTCCACGTCCTCGAAGGAGGAGCGCAGCTCCGGGCCGTTGGGTGACAGGTCACCGAGCAGGTTGCCGGTGTCGTCCGGGGCGAGTTGCCGTACCCCGGCCAGCGAGGGACGCAGCTCCCGGGCCCGGGCCGCGATCCCGGCGGGCGTCAGCGGGGCCAGGTCACGCACCCGGGCCAGCCCGACGCCGCGCCCGCGCAGGTCGAGCAGCCGGCGACCGACTAGCACCGCCGGCACCACCACCAGCAGCGCCACCACGAGCATCCCGGAGTAGAGCGCGTACGGTGACGCCCCGGGCCAGAGCGCGCCGGCCGCACCGGAGATCACCATGAAGTACGCGCCGAGCGTGAACGGCGGCGTCTGCCAGCCGTGTCCGGTCAGCCCGGCACCCAGGGTGCCGCCCAGCCAGGCGACCGTGAACAGTGCCGCGTTGGCGAGGACCACCAGGCAGAACGCCCAGAAGAACAGGTCCGCGCCCCGGGGCGAGCCCGACGACATCCGGCTCACGCGTGCCACCCCCGCTCACCGGCGACGACCTGGTCGGCGAGGTGGGCCAGCTCCGGCCGGGTGGCCAGGTTGCCCAGTTCCGCCTCGACCTCGAAGGCCGCCTGCCGGGCCGCCGCCCGCTCGGCGGCCTGCTGGGCGGCGTACCCGTTCTGCACCCAGCGCTGGTTGGTGTCGTGCAGCCGGCGCTCGGTGTCGGTGATGGAGACCCGGATCGGGATGCCGGGTCGGCCACCCACCTTGATCAGGAACCGGCCCCGCCCCGGTGGCTCCTCGTTGCTGCCGGTGCTCGCCCAGCCCGGCGGCGACGACCAGGAGGAGACCAGCTCGATCTCCCGTTTGGACAGGCCGATCACCCGACCCAGGTCGGTCATCTCCGCCGCCGGCAGCCCGGCGCAGGCCACGATCCCGGCCCGTTCCACGAAACCGCGCGCCTTGGCCCGGTCGGCGTCGGAGCCCAACGCCTCGGCGTCCTTGAGGGTGTGGGTGATCTTGGCATCGCCGAGGCCGAGCGACCGGTTGAGCCGGGTCAGCGCGTCGATCCGGTCGACGATGCCGGACGCCGCCCGCAGCGGCCGCCACAACTCGTCGAGGATGGTGAAGAACCAGCGGCGCGGGGCCAGCCCGGCGTCGGCCATCGCGTGCGACGCGGCGACCGTGCCCAGGCCCTCGGACCAGGCCGCCAGCATCGCCGCCGCGGTGAGCTGGGTGTCGGACTCCCCGATCCGGGAGATGTCGATGCACACGGCGGGGGCGTCCGGGTCGATCCGGGTGGAGGTGGACGAGCCGAAGGTGTCACCCAACGCACCGTCGAGGATGCCCAGCAACGACCGGTGCAGCGGGTCCACCGCGTCCCGGTAGCGGCTCTCCTGCCCCCGGTCCAGGGTCACCGCCCGGACCCGGTCGGGCCCCTCCTCCAACACCCGCAGCAGGTCCGGCAGGAGCGGGGCCCGGCCCTGCGGGGTGCGTTCCCGCAGGTGCCGCAGACAGGCGGAGAGCACCGACTGCTCGTGGTCGTCCAGCGCCCGGCCGCGCACGATGGTCAGCAGCGCCGCCACCATGTTCAGCACCCGACCGTGCGTCTCGGCGGCCAGCGCCCGGCCGGCCCGGCCGCCGATGCGTTCGGCGGCCAACCCCATCGCCCCCGGGTCCAGCACGTTGATCCCGCCGACGCCACGCCCGATCGGGATCACCTGACCGCCGAGGGCGCGGACCGTGTCGGCGTAGTCCGGCTTGAGGTCGCCGAGCACCAGCGGCACCACCCCGGTCGCGGCCAGGCCCACCGCCATCCGGTTGATCAGGGTCGACTTGCCCAGGCCGGGCATGCCCAGCATGAACAGCGACGGATTGGAGATGTAGCGGGCCCGGGTGAACCAGGAGATCGGATCACCGCAGACCGTGGCGCCGGTGAACAGGTGCTGACCGAGCGGCACCCCGGACATCGGCGCCCCCGAGCCGGCCGAGAACGGCCACAGCCCGCACGCCTGCACGGTGGTGGCCCGCCACATGGTGGGCGCGTCCAGGTAGCCGACCCGGCCACCGCCGGGCCCCTCCCAGCCCCGGGCCGAGGGGGGCAGCTCACGGCGGGGCCGGGCCGGTCGGGTCTTCTTCGGCGCAACGGGGGCCTCGTCGTCCGGGTCGCCGACCACCCCGGCCAGCGCGGTCCGCGCCCCCGAGGTCCCGACCGGCCAACCCGCCCCGAGCCCACCCGCGCGCAGTGCCGGTGCGCCGGTCACATCGCCTCCTGAAGTTCGTGTGGCAGCACGGTCTGCTCCCACGGGAGGATTCCGGTCGGCAGGGTGCAGGTGAACGCCGCCGCCTGCATCCGGTGGGCCGGCCGCATCGCGATCCGGGTGGCCCCGGTCATGTTGCGCACCAGCACCGACGCGTCGTCGAGCTGGGAGCGGTCGTCGACCGTGACGGTCAGCATCAGCGAGAACTCCACCAGCCCCGCCCCGGTGGCCTCCTCGGCGGCGGCCTGCTCGGCGGCGCGTACCTCGGCGGCGGCCCGCGCCTGCACCATGCCCCGCCCGGAGGTGGCCATGAACTGCGCGGTGCGGCGGTCCGCCTCGACGATCCGGGCCGAGGTCGCCGGGTCGATCGGCCGGTAGAGCAGCGCCACCCGTTTGCGGCGGGTCCCGGCGGAGGCGTCGAGCATGGTGCGCAGCACACTGGAGCGCACCGTGCCCCGGGGGGCCAGGGTGAGCAGCCAGGTCCGGGACACCCCGGAGTCGTGCTGGTAGGCGTCCACCGACTCGACCGCGGCGACCGGCCCGCAGTCGGCCCACTCCAGGCCGGTCCGCCCGTGCTCGGCGCGGACGCTGAGCACCTCGGCGGCGCAGGCCGGGTCGTACGCCACCCGGACCACCTCGGCGATCTGCTCGGCGGTCAGCGGCTCGGCGACACCCCCACCGGCACCGATCAGCCCGGTCAGCAGGCTCGGCACCCGGATGGCCAGGTCGGTAACCACGTCCTCCGGGTCCCGCCGTGGCCCACCCACCGGGGCGTAGGTGAGGGTGATGTACGAGTTCATCTCCGACGACGCCGACGGGTAGTCCTCGACCACCTCCTCCAGCACCGCACGGGCGGCGGCGGGGGCGGCGGCGTCCAGCCGGGGCAGCACCTCCGCCGCGAGCCGGGTCCCCGGGTCCGGGGCGGTCTCCACCACCACCGACGCCCCGCGCAGCCCCGGTTCGTGGGCGAGCCGGGACAGCCACTCGCCCCACAGCGACACCCACGTGTCGACCTGCTCCGGGTCGACCAGCGAACCGCCGTCGGGCTCACACCGCAGCACGATCGTGTAGAGGTTGCGGCTCTTGTGGTGCAGCACCCCGAACGGTCGGTCGTAGGCGTCCCGGCCTTCCCGGGCGAGCACCCCGCTGAGCAGGCCGGGCGGGGGGAAGCGGCCACCCGGTCGGGCCGAGAGCGGCCCCGAGACGTACAGGTGCTCCCGGCGGGACACCCGACGCGACCAGCCGATCCGCAACGCCAGGAGCTGGTACAGGTTACGGCCGTCCTGGGTGCGTACGGCCATCGGCAGCAGGGCCACCACGAGCGGCACGCCGACCACGAACGCCGCCTGCAGCGACGCCAGCGAGGCCAGCAGCACCAGCACCAGCCCGCCGAACACCCCGACGGTGCCGACCAGGCCGAGTGGGCCCAGCCCGGCCCGGCGGGGCCGACGCCAGTTGCCGTACGTCGGTTCGATGACGGCTTCGGTCGTCATTGCCTCTCCCTCGTCTCACCGGACCGCCGCCCGACCGGGTCGTCCGGTCGGCGGCGGTCCGCGCTGTCAGTTGTGGCCGGCGTCGCCGTCCGCGCCCGACACCGTGCCGGCCGCCATGTTCCGACCGGTCCGGGCCGCCCGTTGCGCCCCGTCGATCGCCACCCCGACCGGTCCGGCCAGCCGGGCCGCGGAACCCGCGGCGGCTGCGCTGCCGCCACCGGTGCCGCCGGTACGGCCGGTGCGTCCCTCGCTGCCAGCCGGGCCCTGCCCGCCGGTGTCGCCCCGACGGCCCTGCGGTCCGCGCGCCCCGGACGGGGCGCCGCCACCCCCGCCGCCCGAGGACAGGGCGGACCCCGCGACCCGCTTCGCGCCGGAGGCGACCATGCCGCCCGCGGCCGAGACGGCGGTCCCGGTCGGGTCACCGGTGCCCAGCGCCGCCGTGGCCGGCACCACGATCTTGAGCAGCGCCGGCAGGGCGACCGCCGACAGCAGCAGGACGCCGATGCCGGCGATGCGGATGTGCGAGGAGTTCTGGGTACGGCTGCCGACGGCGAGCATCTCCGCCCCGGAGAACATGATCAGACCGACGGAGGGCTTGTAGAGCAGCCAGGCGATCGTCCAGCCGATGTGCTTGCGCCACCAGCCGGCCCCCCAGTTCGTCATCGACGCGGCGGCGGCCAGCGGCAGGGTGCCGAGCATGATGGTCATCACGCCCAGCCGCAGGTAGAGCATCAGCACGTGCACGATGGCGGCGATCAGCAGCAGGAAGGCCAGCACCAGCAGCAGGAACGACTCGATGGAGGAGCCGTTGTCCACACAGGGCACCCCCATGATCACTTCCATCGCCGCGGACCTGAGCAGGTGGTCGGAGAAACCGTCGGAGAGGCTGGCCGCCCGGCCCACCACCCACGAGCCGGCCCCGGCGACCAGGATGACCCGCAGGAAGCCCTGCAACGCGGTCCGCCCGGCGGTGCCCTTGCGTTCCATCGCCATCCGGGCGGCGGCGAACAGCACCGACCCGATCGCGAGATAGGTCACGACCCACTCGATCTGGTCGCTGATCAGGCTCGGCACGTCGTCCGGGCCGCCCTCGGTCGTGGTGCCCAGCGTCGGCACCGAGACGCTCAACTCGGCGAAGATGGAGATCGCGGCGGCCAGCATCAGGTTGGCGATCATCCGGACCAGGGTGCCGATCGGGTCACCGAGGAACGAGAAGAAGCCGGTGATGATGTCCAGGGGATTGGGAGGCGAACACCCGCCCATCTACTTCCTCCAGAGTGTGTAGCCGGCGCTGCCGGTGACCGTGCCCAGCGAGGCGTGCACCACCCCGGCCCGCGACGGCGCCACCTTCCAGTCCCCGGCGTCCCAACGCAGCTCGACCAGGGTCGCCACGTAGCCGCCGGCACCGGTCTTGACCAGTAGTTGCACCCGGGCCGTGTCGGCCGCGTACCGGGCGAGGGCGAAGCCGGCGTAGCTGCCCCCGCCACGACTGGTGACGACCCCGGCGGCTGCCTCCAGCCGGGCCACCAGCACGTCCCGGCCCGGTCCCGGCACCACCTGCCGGTCGGTCACCGTCCGCCAGGTGGCCCCGGCCAGTTGGGTTGGCACGGCGTGTGCCGCCAGCACCGCACCGATCGGGGTGTGCGCGAAGCAGCCCAACACCCCGTCGGCGGTACGCGACGGTCCCTGGGTCGCGGAGACCGGCACCCGGTCCCCACCGTCGAGGGTCCGCCACGCCACGTCGTCCGGCGGCACCGCCGGCCCCGCCGCGACCACCGTCCGGGGCGGACACTGCGCCACCTGCGCGGCGGCGTTACGGGCCACCGGGTCGGCCGGGGTCTCCCGGGCCGACCCGGACATCCAGGCCCCCGCCGCCAGCAGCGCCATGCCGGCGAGGAACGCCACCGAGAGGATCCAGCCGCGCTCGGTCCAGAACGGCGGGTCCGCCGGGGTCCGGCCGCGCCCGCCGGTCACTGTGGCTGGCCTGCGGTGGTGCCGGCACCGCCGAGGAAGAAGTTCGCCAGCGGGCCCGCGACGGCGACCAGGATGCAGCCACCGAGCACCAGACCGAGCCGGGACATGTGCTCGGAACTCTCGCCCCGCTTCACCGAGATCGCCATCATCGTGCCGGTGATCAGCACCCCGGCCACCCCGGCGGCGGTGCCGGCCCAGGCGATCAGGCCCAGCAGCTTGTTCACCAGGGTGGTCAGCTGCCCCGGCGCGTTGGGGGTCGGGTTGATCCCCCCACCCCCGGCGGGTTCCGGGTCGAGGGCCATCGGGAAGCGGGCGACCAGGTAGGCGGCGGCGTACTGGGACAGGCTCGTGAACGACATCGGAACAGCTCCTTCGGGCAGGTGGCATCACCGGAGGCGTCGACGACGCTCCGGCGGTGACGGGGTGGAACGGGCCGGCAGTGCGGGGTGCGCTGTCCGGCCGGCGGCGATCCGGCTCAGAGTCCGAGGTCACCGAAGAACATGACGAGTGGTCCGGCGGTCGCGCCGAGCACGCAGCCCATCGCGACGAACACCGCCCCACGGAAGTGGTCGCTCATCTCCCCGGGAACGCCCCGGTTGAGTTGGATGGCCATCGAGATGCCGAGGATGAGCAGCCCGGCGACACCGGCCGCGCTGACCCCCCAGGCGAGCAGGTTCAGCAGGTCGTCGGCCGCACCACCCGCCGGGTTGTACGGCGGCGGGGGTTTGAGGCTCGGCAACGGGGAGGGCGCCGCCCCCGGGCCGAACGCCAGGAGGTGGCCGGCGAGCCGGTCCACGCCGTACCCGACGGTCATGACGGACTCCCGTCCCTGGCCAGGCCGGTCGCCGCCCGGAGCCGTTCCAGGGGCTTGGGCATCCGGGCGGGCTGCTGGCCCAGCCGCCAGGCGGGTATCCACGGCACCCGGTGCACCGGCGCGACCGACCGCAACACCCGGATCCGGCGGGCCAGCACCGGCGGCAACCGGCCCGGGGCGTCGGCCAGCAGCACCAGGCCGGCCAGCCGCATCCCGGGCGGGTGACGGCCCTCCCGCAGGGCGTTGAGCGCCCGGGACACCGCCCGCATCCCCTCGGCGTCGGTCCGGCCGACCAGCATCACCGTGGCCGGCTCCGCCCGCGCCGCGTCCGGCCACCGGCAGCCCAGGTCGGTGCCGCCGAAGAGCCGGGTGAGCGTCGTCGCGCCGGCACCACCGTGCGCCGCGATCCAGCCCAGCCCCACCTCGGACAGCGACCGCCGGGGCGACGCGACCGGCCCGGGACCGGTCCGGGCGGACAACGGCCCCGGTGACATCCGCGATGCCGGGTCGCTCATCGTCGCGGACCCCATGCACCCACCTCCTCGCCAAATGTCGCTCCAGTTCGTCGGCGTCCCGGTTGAACCACCCCGGGTCCGGTCCCGTCATCACGGCGGGCCGGGCAGTCGACGGACGCCTCTACGGGGGCTCCCGCCCCCCGGTTCACGCCGGGGACCAACTTTTTCCACCGCGATGGTGAGCAGCCTGGGAGGCGACATGGCAACGTCCGACAACGACGGCGCGGAGCCGACGCAAGGGTCCAACCGCAGCAGCGCGGCCCTGATCGGCGCGGCCGTCGCGGCCGGGCTGAGCTGCCTGGCCACGCCGGTGGTCGGGGTCGTCGGCGCGGCCGCCGTCTTCGTGATCGGCGCGCTGGGCGTGCTGCTGGCCCCGCTGGTCGCGTTGATCCTGTTCTTCGGGGGCGGCGGTGGGTCGGCCGACCCGGTCAGCGTCGCCGACGACTCGTTGGCCGCCGCGCAGGGCGACGGCAAGGGGACCCTCGACCCCGACCAGGTGCCCGAGGGCCTGGTGGACAGCATCGAGGGCGCCGGGAAGACCTGCACCCAGATCGGGCCCGTGGTGATCGCCGCGCAGATCGAGGTGGCCTCCGGATGGGACCCGGCGAAGGTCGGCGCGAACGGGGAGAAGGGCATCTCCCAGCTCCCGCCCGCGGTCTTCGCCCAGTACGGCGAGGACACCGACGACGACGGCGACACCGACGCGACCGACGAGGAGGACTCGATCGCGGCACAGGCCAAGCACGTCTGCGCCCTGGCCGGGCAGGCTCAGGCCCTCATCGACGACGGCCAGGCGATCGGTGAGGTGCTCGACCTGACGCTCGCCGCGTACGCCGTCGGCATCGACGAGGTACGCCGGTCCGGTGGTGTGCCCTCGACCAACGCGGCGCAGCTCTACCTGGCGCAGGTCCGCTCCCTGTTCGCGAAGTACCAGGGGCTCGGCGGTCCACCGCCGTCGTTCCCGCCGACCGCCTCCCCCAGCGCGTCGCCGACCGGCGACTGACCCCGACCGACCCGCTGACCGACCGATGAGGAGTTCCGATGACGGTGACCCCGCAGGACCAACGCCCCGCCGGGCGGCAACAGCGCCCCGACGACGGCCCACCGCCGAGCGACGCGCCGCCGACCTCGCCGTTCATCCTCTACCTGCGCGACGAGGAGTACGCCGAGGAGCTGGAGCTGCTCAGCAACTGGGTCCGGCTGTTGCTCGTGCCGATCTACGCGCGGGAGGCGTCCTCGACCGCGCCGTGGTGCGGGCGGTGGTGGCAGCACCCCGAGGCGGTGGCGCAGTTGCACGGCCTGTGGCTCGCCTGGCAGGAACTCACCGGGCCCGACGCCGGGCTGTGCGGCCCGGCGAACTGGCACCGCGACTATCTGGAACCGGTGCTGAACAGTCTGCGTAGCCCGACCGGGCCGTTCGCCGGGTGCAAGGCGGGAGCACACCGGGCCAAGGAGGTCCCGCACACCGACCCGTACTGACCGACGGTGGCCCGACGACGGGGGCGGGGTCTCGTCCGCGATCCACCCGCGACGTCGCCGCATCCGGTCTACCCGGCCGGCCGGGGAGACCGGCCGGCTCAGCGGGAGACCGGCCGGCTCAGCGGGAGATCGGTGCGGTGACGACGGCGGTGCCGTCCACCAGGCCCACCGTGACGAAGGCCAGGTCGGCGACCGGCAGCGACAACTCGCCGGTCACCTCCTGCGGCCCGGTCGAGGCGGTCCAGTCCCGCACCACGTGCGTGACGCCGTCGCGGGTCACCGCGAACAGCCGGTACCGCAGGCCCTGACGCAGCCCGGTGGCGGTGATCCGGATGGTGGAGCCGCGCCCCTCGTCGGTGGTGATCGCCACCGAGAGGCTCACCCCCTGGGCCGGGGCCTCGCCGGTCGCGGTGAGCACCACTGCGCTATGGCCACCGAACCCGGTGACGGCCGCGACGCCACCGGCCAGGACGACGGCCACCAGGGCGGCGGCCACCCCACCCCAGAACAGCATCCGACGACGGCGGGCCGAATCCGGCCGGGTGCCACCCGTTGCGGACGCCGACCCCGGTCGGTCCCCGCCGGGGCGGCTCCCCGACGGCCGATTCCGGACCGGACGGCCGGCGTCGGCACGCGGACCGGTGCCCCGGCGAGCGCCACGCCGGGCCGTCCCGGCCGGTTCATCCGCTGCCCTCGGCGGGGTCACCCCGGCGCTCGGGTCCGCACCGGTGACGGTGGCGACCGGCTCAGCCGCGCGGGGTGCGTCGGTGGTGCGGGGTGCTGGGTCGGAGGTGCGGGGTGGGTCGGAGGCGCGGGTCGGTGGGTCGGGCACCGGCTGCCTCGGCACCACTACCGGGGCGGACGCCGCCGGCACGTCGGGGCCGACAGCCGGCGGCGGCCCGGCCGGTGGGGCGAGGCCCGGGGCGGGTGTGTGGCCGGCCGGCGGGAGGAACTCCGCCGGTGGCGCGAACTCCGGCAGGCCACCCAGGTCGTCCCAGTCGGCGGCGGCCAACCCGCCGAGGGCGCTGGTCACGCTGCCCATCTCACCGGCTGCGGACAGGCACTCCCCGCACCCGGCCAGGTGGGCCTCGAAGGCGACCCGGTCGGTGTCGTCGAGCGCGCCGAGCAGATAGAGGGCCAGGGCGGAGTGCTCAGCGGTGGGGTGTTCGCCGCCGGTGCGCATCACGCCCTCCTTTTCGACCCGGAGACACCGATGACGGTGTGACGACCCCCGGGACGGTGAGCGTCCGGGGGGTCGAACGGGAGATCGACACGTCGCGTCATCAGGAGGACTCGGTCGGGCCGATCGCTGCGTGCAGCGCGCGCACCGCATAGTACGTCCTGGACTTTACCGTACCCTCCGGGATGCCCAGTCGCTGCGCGGCTTCGGCGACCGACGAACCCTTGTAGTACATCTCGACCAGCACCTCGCGGTGCTCCGGTTTGATCTGTTGCAGCGCCAGCCGGACCGTGTGGGTGCTGACCACCCGGTCCATCTCGTCCTCGGCCGAGGCGAGCCGGTTGAGGTCGGGGATGGCCACCTCGGGCGGGCGGGACTGCCGGGCGCGCATCGCGTCGATGGCCACGTGCCGGGCGACCGTGTAGAGCCACGGCGCGATCCGACGCGGGTCCTCGGCCAGGGTCTCCAGGTTGCGCCAGGTGCGTAGGAACGTCTCCTGGACCAGGTCCTCGGCGAGTTCCTGCCGGCCGAGGACCAACCGGGTGAGGAACCGCAGCAGCGGCCCCCGGTACTGCTCGTGGATCGCCCGCATCAGGGCCTCGGGGGAGGCCCGTTCGGTCGCCGCGTCGCCGGTCACCCCGGGCGCTTCGTTGGGCACCGCCGACACAGAACGCCTCCCCCTGACGTACGGGTCGTGCCCGTACGGCCGCGCCGTCGTCTCGACGTCGAGCCCGCCTAGGAAGAGAGCATAACCGTGCTCATCGGACGGTCCACCAGGCCATCGTGTGGCCGGTCGGAACCGTCGGTGCAGGGTGGTGGACGCCGTGGCCCCGACGCACCGGTCGGGATGCTCCACGGGGGCGAGGAGGGTGGCCGGGCTCATCGGGTGAAACGCAGCCAGCGGACGTTGACGAACTCCTCGGGTTGCCCACTGGCGAAGGTCAGGTAGACGTCGTGCACACCGGTCACCGGGGCGAGGTTGCCCGGCACGGTGACCCAGCTCTGCCAACCGCCGGTGCCGGCCACCGCGATGCTGCCCACCGGTGGCAGGCCCGGGGCGTCGAGGCGTACCTCGATCAGGCCCGACACCCCCTGCGGGGCGCCGGAGGCCACCCGCAGCTGGAACTGCGTCGCCGGCTCGCGGCCGAAGTCGACCCCCCGGTAGCCGGCCCAGTCGCCGTGGGCGAGGAACCCCAGGTGCTCGCCGCCCTCGCTGGACGGTTCCGTCCGGACGCCCTGCTGCCGGTCGAAGCCCGCCGCCGCGATCTCCTGGCCCACGCCCCGCTGCCCGGCGACGACGACCGGGGCCGGCTCGACGACCACCGGTGCCCGCTCGACGACCACCGGCCCGCCGGCCTGCTGTGGCGGGGCCTCCCCCGGACCGGCGCCGAACGGGGTCAGGGTGACCGTCACCTCGTGCGCCGCGGTGTCCTGGATGTACGACGCGTCGTCGGCCACGTCGTCGAAGGGGAAACCGTACGCCCGGCCGTCGGCGCTGTGCCGGTGCAGCACCCGGGCGTAGTGGTTGGTCACCGGGTGCTGGTAGTAGGCGTCCCGGTTGGTGGTCGGCTGGTCGGGCTGGTCGAGCACCGACCGGTTCAACCCGGCCCCGATGATCGCCGCCACCGGCCCGTAGTGCCCGTCGTTGGGCGCGGCGAGCGCCCCGTCGCAGTGGAACACGTTCAACGTCGAGGGCCGGTCGAACGACCGCGCCCCGTCGTCGAAGGTCAACCGCCCGTCGACCACCCGCCCCCGGTAGCTGCCCAACGGACCTCTGACGCGCAGCTCGGAGCGGCTGTAGCGGTCCCAGGTCTCGGCGATGTAGCCGTCGAAGTATCCCGGGTCGAAGCGGCCCGTCTCGATGCCCTTGCCGGGGGCGATGACGCGCAGTCCGTCGCCGACCACCAGCCGCTCGAACCCAGGCTGGCGGGCCAGCTCGGCGAAGATCGCGTCCCGGCCGCCGTCGACCAGCTTGCCGGTGGCCTGCTCCACGTCGCCGTGCAACCGGATCGACATCGGGATGCTGAACATGTCCACCATGGTGGTGTTGCAGAACATCCCGCTCGCGTTGTACGTGAACTCGCAGCAGTCGTGCAGCACCCCGAAGCTCGGGTCGTCCGCCACCCAGCCGACCGGGTACTGCAACGCCGGCCGCCCGTTGCCGTCGGTGACGACCGTGAACCTCAGGTGACCGTCGATGGCGAAGTAGATCCGACCCGACATCATCGGCAGGACGAACCGGGTCACACCGGAGCCGGCCAGCGGCACACCGATGTCGGCGACGCCGTCCGGTCCGTTGTGCGCCGGGTCGGCCGGCGTGAAGATCCCGCTCTCCCGGACGTAGCCCATCGCGCCGGTCTCCGCGTGGGTGCCGACGACGTACATCCGGATCGCCGAGTTGGCGAACCGGCCTGTGCTGTTCACCACGTTCAACGGCAGGCCGCCCGAGGCCCGCGCCCGGGAGATCAACGGGGCCGCCACCAGCGGCACACCGACCACGGCGGCACCCGCGAGTCCCATCCCGAGTATCCTGCGGCGAGTCAGCATCACAGCTCCGATCGACGACGGCCATCGCCGCCGGCACCCGGTGTGACATCGGCCGGGCCCGGCGGTAGCCACGTTGACGGCCCGGTACCCCCCTCGGTTCAATGTCGACCGGACCAAAATCATCCGATCCGATCCGAGCCCGGTGAACCAAGGACATCGCGCGTCCGTCACCACAGCGATGCCGTCACGCCGGAAGGGACACCTCCCCGTGAAATCCGATCACCCCTCCTTACGCTCCCGACTGGGGTCGATCCCCCGTCGGACCGTTGCCGGCCTGGTCGCCGGCCTGGCCGTACTGTCCACGGTGGTGGCCGCTGTCGGCTGGGGCGCGGCCTCGGCCCGGGACGACGACCTGACCGGTCGACCCGTCTCCACGGAACACCTGACGACCATCCAGGCCGCCGCCCGGTCCTGCCCGACGCTCACCCCGGCCCGGCTGGCCGGTCAGCTGATGGCCGAATCAGGGTTGGACGGCCGGGCCACCCGGACCGCCTCCGGTGGTCAGGGCATCGCCGGTCTCGACGCCGCCGCGTGGAAGTCGTGGGCACCGTGGCCCGGTGCGGAACGCTCCGATCCCGCCGCCAACATCCTCGCCCTGGCGCACCTCATGTGTGACCTCAACGGGCAGGTCCGGCTGGCGAACGTGCCCGGTGAGGCCTGGCGGCTGTCCCTGGCCGCGTTCCACACCGGCCTCGACGAGGTACGTGACGCCAAGGGGGTGCCCGCCGACGCCGTCGAGTACGTCGACCAGGCCAGCGGGTACGCCGCCTACTACGGCAAGCTGACCGCGTTCGGCGGTTCCGGTCAGCCCCGCCCGTCGAGCGGTGTCCAGCAGCCCAAGGCGGTGCCCGGCGGTTACACCGCGCTCGTGGTCCGGGCCGGCTCGGTCTGCCCGGAGGTCACGCCCCCGCTGGTCGCCGCGCAGCTGATGGCGTTGTCCGGCTTCGACGTCAACCTGCTCGGCCCCGAGGGTCAGCGGGGCGTCGCGCAGTTCCGCCCCGAGGTCTGGCAGGCGTACGGCCCGACCGACACCTCGGCCTGGGACCCGCAGGCGGCGATCCCGGCGGCCGGTGCCGCCCTGTGCGGGCTGCACCGGGAACTGTCGGGGCTGGAGGGCGACCCGTCGCTGTTGGCGCTGGCCGCGTACCGCAACGGTCCCGCCGCCGTCCGGCAGTCCGGCGGGGACCTCGACGCCGGGACGCAGGCGTTCCTGCGGACCGTACGGGAACACACCGACTACTACGCCCTCGACAGCCGGCTCCGGGCGGCGGCGTCGCCGTCGCCCAGTCCGTCGCCCACGCCGAGCCCGACGCCGTCGCCCACCCCGAGCGGCAGCCCGGCCGCCCCGACGACGCCCCCGCGAGCCCGCCGGGCAAGAAGCCCACGCCGGCACCGACCCGGCCGGCCGGCACGAAGCAACTGGTGGGCAAGGAGACCGGGCTGTGCGTCACCGCCGGCACCAGCGACGGGGTACGCGCCGTGCTGAGCAAGTGTCGGGAGGAGAAGTCGCAGTGGTGGGACTTCCGATCCGACGGCACCGTCCGGGCCAACGGACTCTGCCTCGACGTGGCCTGGGGTGAGAAGAAGGACGGCACCCCCGTGCAGGTCGCCGTGTGCAGCGGCAATCCGGCCCAGAAGTGGGAGTGGACCGAGTACAACGGCCGCACGTCCCTGCTCAACCGGGAGACCGACCGGTGCCTGGACGTCGACGGCCACGGGGTGGGCGCCCCGATGATGTCCTGGGTCTGCGTGTTCAACCCCAAGCAGACCTTCACCCGGCGCTGACCGGCCCCCACACGACCGGATGCCCGGTGGCCCACCCGAGGGGGTCGGCCACCGGGCATCCGGCTACCGGCGGTGCCCGCCCGACCGGGACACCCGGCCGTCCGACGTCGGACCGGACCCGGGGTCGGCTCAGCCGGCGAACCGGCGGCGACGCAGGCGCAGCCCGAAGACCACGCCGGCACCGCAGAGCAACGCGATGCCGAGGATGACGGCCAGCGCCGCGCCGGTGCTGCCCTGCTGCTGGCTGGCCACCTGGTTGCGGTCGTCCACCGCCACCGACACCGAGGCAGCCGGGTTGATCATGCCGGAGCCGTACTTGGCGTCGGGGGCCGTGCCGATCGCGTCGGCGGTGCCGCGGATCCGCTCCTTGACCTGCGCGGCGGTCAGGTCGGGCTGGGCCGCCCGGATCAGCGCCGCCTGCCCGGCCACGAACGCCACGGCGAACTCGGTGCCGGTGTTGCTGACCGCCCGGCCGCCGCCGACGCCGAGGCTCGCCACGTCCACCCCGGGCGCGACCACCTCGACCGCGCCCGCCACGTACTGCTCGGCGAGCTGGTCACCGGCCCCGACCCCGCCGGTGAACAGCAGCGCCCCACCTCCGGACCGGCCGGCCGGGGACGGCGGCGTCACCGCCTTGGTCGGCGCACCGGCCACCAGCAGGACGTCGTGGTCGAGGGCGGTGGCCACGGAGGACGCCACCGCCGGGTCACCGAGGTCGACGTGCGAGCCGACCGCGACGACCGAAGCACCGGCGCTGACCGCCACCTCGATGGCGTTCGCCGCGTCGGCCGGCCGGGCGGCACCCGACCCGCGTACCACCCGCACGGGCAGGATGGTGGCGTCCGGGGCGATGCCGACCGGGCTGCCGTCGACACTGCTGTCACCGGCGATGATGCCCGCCATCGCGGTGCCGCTGCCCAGGCAGTCGGTGTCCCCACGCCCGTTGCCGACCGTGACGTCCGCGCCGACCGCGACCCGGCCGCTGAGCTGCTGCACGCTCGCGTCGACACCGCTGTCGACCACCGCCACCTTGACCCCGTTGCCCCGGGTCAGGGTCCAGGCGCTGTCGGCGGCCATCCGCAGCTGCGCCCAGTCCGAACGGCTGCTCGACCCGGTCGTGGCGGTGCACTTCGGGCCGGTACCCCCGGGGCGGGGGCTGGCGCCCGTGCGGCTCGGGCTCGGCGTCGGGGCGGGGTCGGGCTGGCGGCGCCGGGTGTGGGACCGGCCGTGCCGGCGGGCCGGGCACTCGGGGTGGGCCGCTTCCCCGCCGGGAGCTGGCCGTACGTCACCCCCTCACCGGCCGCGTCCCACGGCAGCACCAACTGCCAGCCGGCCTTCAACCGCCCCGGGTCGGTCAACCGGGACCCGTCCGGCTGCACCCGTCCCGTGTTCAGGTGGTAGATCTCCGCGGACCGCTCACCGCTGCCGAGGAACCGCCGTGCGATCGCCGTCAGGCTCTCCGGCTGGCCCTGGTACTGCGCCGCGACCACGTAGAACTTCACGTAGGGCTGCGGATCGTTGGTGGCCTTCGCCACAGCCGGCCCGGTCAGCGCCATGAGCACGCAGCCAGCCGTCGCCACCGCGAGCAGGCGGGCAAGGATCGAGCGCTTCGCCAGCACTGGGTGTCCCCCTTCAGTCACCATGGCCGAGCGTCACCGGCCTTCACCGTCTATTGCGGATCAGCGGCGAGTTCGTTCAAATCAATCTGAACCAGATTTCCATGATCCTCGTCATGAGGTCTGCCGAGAGTACCGGCCGACGATGACGGGAAGATCTCCTCGGGCCGTCCCCCCGATGGGAGCGGATGACCGGTAGGCAGCCGACGGTCCACCGCCGACGGTGGCGACGACGACCGAGGAGACCGGGCCGTCAGGCCCGGTGGAGACGAAGGTGGGGCGGCGGTGAACGGGCTTGGGCGTACGGCAGGGCCGACGGGCGGCAACGGCTTCGACCGGGTGCCGGCAACCCGTCGCTTCGACCCCCGCCGACACCGCCGCATCGCCGGGCTGTTCGACCTGTGGTTGGCACCCGGGCCGGGCGGACGGCTGGTGGTGCCCACCGACCCCGGTCGACCGCTCGACGCCCGGGCCGTGGCCACCCTGGTCCGGCACGGCGCGGACGCGGCACAGGACGTGCGGATCCTCGCCGACGACGGAGCCCGGCACGTCGAACTGTTCACCGAGGTGGCCGGCCTGCTCGGCCACGACGTGCTGGTCAGCCCGGACGGGTCCGACATCCGGCACGCCACGGACCGCACGACCGGCCCGGCAACCCGGTCGACCAGCGACGGCGGGCCGCTGGACGCGGTGCCGCTGGACCGGGTGACCCGCCAGCCGATGGACTGGCTCGTGCTCCAACCACCGGATCTCGCCACCTCGCTGCCCGGCTGGTTCGCGGTGGACGACGGTCTGGTCCGCCCCCGTACCGGGGTGGTGGGCCTGCCGCTGCCGGACGGTCTCGCCCTTGCCACCCGGGCCGACTTCGTCACCAGACGGGCCACCGCGCACCGGCTGGGCGCGTCGACCGGGGTGGTCACCGTGGCCGTCACGGCCCGGTCCGGGGGTTTCCTGGTCGGCAACTACAGCGGCACCCAGGACGTGCACAGCGGCGGGCAGCTCGCCGCGGTCCTCGGCGACCTCCCGCTCTACGGCGCGGACCTGCGGCTCTGGCTGACCTGGCCGTCCGACGCCGACGAACAGGCCCGGCTCGTCACCCAGGTCGTCGAGCTGGCCGAGACGACCGGTGCCACCGTCTGGACCCCACCCCCCGGTGGTCGGGCCGAGCTGATCGACGACCGCCGTGACCTGCGCTCCTTCGACCCGGCCGGCGCGATCGCCGCCTGGCAGGCCCACCGGCCGAGGTACGCCGACGGGCCAGCCACCCTCGACGCGACCCCCGAAGGGCTGCTGGTGTCCCGGCTGGACCGGCAGCGGATCGTGGTGGCGTCGGCCACCGGCGGGACCGTCGACACCACCCCGGTGTCCGACCGTCCCCCGGCGGACCGGACCGGCGAACCCGACGGCGTCGACACCGGGAGCCCGACGGCGGACCGTCCCGCGCCCTCGACCCCGCCACCGCACCCGCCCCGACACCGGCCGGCACCACCGTCGGGTCCGCGGCGGAGCAGCCGGCCGTGGCCCTGCCCCGCCCCGCACTCGTCACCGACAACCGCCGGGCCGCGGACTACGGTCCACCCTGGTTGCGGCGGGGCCAGCAGGTCAACGCCGAGGCGTTCGAGGCGTTCGTCCTCGCCGAGGGTGATCCGGCCCGCGCCGTCACCGACGGTGTGCCGAGCGTCGAGTTGTTCCTGGCCGCCTTCCTCGATCCCCGGTCGGCCCCGGCCGGCAGCGACCTGCTGCGGGTCCGGATCGGACCCGGCGGTGCCGTCGCCATGGCGGTGCTGCGTACCCACGTCCCGGCGCGGTTCAAGTACGTCCTGGGCAGCCCCGACACCTACCTGCTGCCGGCCGCCCGGCTGGACCGGGTCCGGCTGGTGGGCGGGTTCCGGTCCGACGGCCACGGCCGGCTGCTGCCCACCGTGGACGCCGACGGCGAACCACTGCGGATCCGGCCCGCGCCCACCAGCCGCTCGGTCGCCGGGCTACCCCACGACGTCCGCCGCTGGCCCGGATTCGGCACCCGGACGGCGTACGCCCTGCTGCCGGCCAGGTCACGGGGGCTGCCCCGGGGCTGGTTGCCGTTGCACCAACAGCGGCCCGTGGCCCGCCCGGGCCGGTTGCTGGTGGAGGTCCGGGTGCCGGCGGGCCGCACCGTCGACGTCGACGCCACCCACACCGCGCTGACCGGGTTGCCCCTGGCCCGGACCAGGGTCGCGCGGCTGCACCACGCGGGGGTGGCGCTGGTCCTCGGCAGCCGGTCGTACGACCGGATCGTGGTGCAGCGCGCCTACCGTGCGCAGGGCGGCGGGTGGCAACGGATCGGGGATCTCACCCCCGGCCCGCTGCCGTCCGTCGTCGCCGACCTTCAGTCCGCCGTACCGGCCCGGGTGGTCGACCCGCCGCCGGTCGACGCCACCTGAACCGACCACCGGCCGGCCGGCACCGGCCCGATCACCACAGGTACGCACCGTCCCCCGCTCTCCGTGGCGAGTCGACGCGCCCCGGCCAGTTCCGCACCCGCCAGACCGGGCGTGAACACCACGTACGGCGGGGCGGGGTCCACGTCGGGAGCGGGGGCCGCCGGTAACCCGGGCAGCGGACGGCAGCCCTCCGGGGCCTGCGCACCGAGCACCCCACCCACCGTGGCCACCCCGATCCCGGCGGACCGTAGCCGGCGGGCGAAGAGGGCGGCGGTGTCTCGGCAGTCGTCGGTCCCGCCGACGAGGGTGAGCACGTCGGGTGCCCGGCCCAGGTCGACGTGCAGCCGCCAGGGTCCCCGGTGCCCCAGCACCAGCGGCAGGGTCGCCGGCGGCGCGGCCTCGTCCGGGCCGAGCCAGGCGTAGGGGGGCGCACCCCGGCCCGCCGCCACCCCGACCAACCGGACCTGGATCGGCCCGAGTTCGGTTTCCAGCTCGGTGCTGAGGTAGGGGACCTCGTTGCCGCCCGGCACCGTCGGCCGGGGCAGCTCGGGTACGGCAGGCGGGGCGACCGGCGTGCCGGTGACCGGACGGGCCGGGGCCGGCGCACCCGACGGCTCCGGAAGCCCTGATGGCTCCGACGCACCCGACGCACCCGACGGCCCCGACGGCCCCGACGGCTCGACCGTCGCCAGGTCCACCGGGGTCGGCCGGGGCGGTGCCGACTGCGGTGACCGGGGCGGCCAGACCGGCTTCGCCGGGAGCGCCGGAACCGGGAGTGCCGGTGCGGCGGGGGGTGTGGCCCCTTCGGGCTCCGCAGCGCCGGTGCCGGGCGCACGCTGCACTGTCGGCTCCGATGGCACCGGCGGAGCCGTGGCCGGTGACGCCGGGATTGGGAGCCGCGGGGGCGACGTCCGGGCCGGTGACGTCGGTGATGCCGGGGCCGGTGACGCCGAAGCCGGTGACGTCGGTGATGCCGGGGCCGGTGACGTCGGTGATGCCGGGATCGGTGGCTGGATCGGCAGCGACGGTGTCGGTGACGCGGTGGCCGGTGACGGTGCCGGGACCGCCAGGGTCGGTGGGGACGCTGGTGACGGTGCCGCCGGGGCCGGAGCCGGGGATGACGGTGCCGGTGGGAGCGGTGACGGCTGGGGGGCGGGGGCGGCTGGGGGGCGAAGGACGGTGCCGGCGGGAGCGGCCCGGCGACCGGGGATGGCGTGGCCAGCCGGGTGACGGGCGGCGGTGGGATCGGCCGGGTGACCGGCGGTGGCAGCGGCGGGGTCGGTCGGGGCGCCACGGCCACCGGAGCCGGCCGGGGCGCTGCGGCCACCGGAGCCGCTCGGGGTGCCGTACCCGGGGCCGGTCCACTGGTCGGAGGCGGTGGTGGGATGTCCACGTCGCCGACCGCCGGGCCGGCGGTGAGTTCGGCGGGGGTCGGGGTGTGGTGCCGCTGCGGCGGCCACGGCCCGTCGTCCTCCAGCACCACCCGGCGGTTCCCACCCCGCCGCAGCAGCATCACCGCCACCGCCGCGAAGAAGACCGCCAGCAGCCCGGCGGTACCCCGGATCAGCAGCGGGCTCAGCGGGCCGGCCGCCACCGGGCCATCGGGGGGTCGGGCGACCGCCCGGGTGCCCGCCTGCGCCGGGGTGGTGGCGGGCCGGGGCGCAGCGGACGTCGTCGTCCGGGGGTCGGGCTGGGACGCACCGGGGTCGAGGGCGGGGCGCTCGGACCCGGTGGCCGTGGGGCGGGCGGGCCGAGCTGCGGCAGTCGTCCGATCCGTACCCCCTGGCCCTTCGCGTCCCGGGGCAACACGAGCTGCCAGCCGGGGCGCAGGACCACACCGTCGGTGAACGTCTCGCCGTCCGGTTGGGCCCGCCCCGCGTTCAGCTCGACGATCTCCCGGAACCGGTTACCGTTGCCGAGGGTACGCAGCGCGATGGCGTAGAGGTACTCCCGCTGACCGTCGACGGGTGGCCCGACCACGTAGTACCGGCCGGTCTCGGCGGGCACCGCACGTACCGGCCCCGCCGCAACGACCAGCACGATCCCGACCAGCAGCACCGTGACAAAGGCTCGCCGCATCCCCACCATTGCTCTCCACACCCTCGGTCCCACCGACATCCTCCCGTCCCGGTCCCCTTCTACGAACCGGGGTGCCGACGGTTCAACCGGAGGGCGATCGGCCTGCGCGCCGGGACGGACGGGCCGCCGGACCATCCCACTTCCACCGGTGGTACGCCGCCCGGGCGGACGTGGTCCGGGGGCCGTGCCAGGATGTGGCGGTGTCGTATCCCCCTCAGCCGTCGTACCCGGCCGCGCCCGGCGGCGTCACGCCGATGATCGCCTACCCCCACCCGATCCCGCCGCCCCCGGGGCACGCGGTGCTGACCGTCTCGGTCAACCGGGGGCCGTACCTGGTGCCCGCCCCCTCCACGAGCCGGTTCAAGGTCGACGGCCGGTTGGTGGCGATCCCGGGCGAGGGCACCTGGTACGTGGCCGTCCCGGCCGGGCCGCACGACGTCCGCTACACCGACTTCATGGGCATCCCCGTCATCACCACCGCGCTGGTCACCCAGCCGGGGGTGGTGTACCCGTTGTCGTTCCGCTTCGGCGGCTGGCGCAACCGGGTCCACGACGGGCAGGGCACCGACGTGACGAAGTTCGGCATGTGGTCGAACTACAGCATCCTGCTCGTCACGCTGGCCGTGCTGGGGGTGCTCTGCTGCGGTGGCTTCGGCCTCGTCGCGGCGTTCTCCACGTCGCCCTGACCGTCGCGCCGGCCGGGGCGAGTACGGGGTCGCAGCCCGTACCGGGGTCAGCGCAGCCGGCGCGCGACGAACCTGGTCGGCGGGTCGGCGATGGCGTCCTGGGCCGCGACCAGCTGGATCTCCCGGGTGCCCGCCGCGAGGGTGCGCTCCAGCACGGTGAAGACCGAGGCGATGGTCCGTTCCAGGGCGATCGCCGGTGAGCCCGTGGTGCGCAGGTGGGCCAGGTAGAGCGCGGCGGTGACGTCGCCGCCGCCGTTGGGGCTGATCGGCAGCAGGGGCGTGGTCACCGCCCAGGCACCCTCGTCCGAGACCGCCACCACCTCCAGCAAGCCGGCCGGCACGTCGTCGTGCAGCACGCTGGTGACCAGGACGTCGCGGGGGCCGGTGGCGCGGACCACGTCGACGGCGTCCAGCACGGCGGTCAGCGAGGTGGTCGTCCGGCCGGCGAGGAAGTCCAACTCGAAGTGGTTCGGGGTGATGATGTCGGCCCGCGGGACCACCACGTCGCGCAGGTACTCCGGGATGCCCGGCCGGACGAACATCCCGCGGCCGGTGTCGCCCATCACCGGGTCGCAGCAGTACACCGCGTCCGGGTTGGCGGCCCGGACCCGGTCGGCCGCGTCGAGGATCACCGCACCCATCGCCGGGTCGCCCTGGTAGCCCGACAGCACCGCGTCGGCGGTGCCGAGCACCCCACGGTCGGCGATGCCCTCGATCACCTCCGCCACGTCGGCCGGGGCCAGCAGCGGCCCGCGCCACGCACCGTAGCCGGTGTGGTTGGAGAAGTGCACGGTGAGCACCGGCCAGACCTCGTGCCCGAGGCGCTGGAGGGGGAACACGGCCGCCGAGTTGCCGACGTGACCGTAGGCGACCGAGGACTGGATGGACAGGATCTTCACCGGCCCATCATGGCCGCTGCCACCGACACCCCGGGTACGGGCCCTCCGATTCGTCCCGGCCGGGCCCACCGGTTCACCCCCGCCGGGCTGCCGGCCCCCGCCGGACGGCCCGGCCGGCTGACGCCTGTGGGCCCGGCGGCCGGGACCACCCGCCGGGTCGGCAATCCGGGGACCGGTCGCCGGGGCCGGCGCTCAGCCCAGGTCTAGGGTGTACTGCGCGGTGTGCACCTGCCCGTCGACCTGGAAGTCGAAGAACGCGCGGTACCGCCCGGTGCTCGGGGCGGTCAGCCAGAACCGGACCGTCCCGTCCACCAGCTCCGGCTCGGGGTGGACGTGCACGTAGCCCAGGTCACCCTCCCGCACCACGACCAGGTGCCCGTACGCCCCCAGGTAGCGCTCCAGCCGGGACGGCTCGACCCCGTCGGGCCGGAAGGACAGCGGCACCGTCACGCCCACTGTCGGCGTACCGGTCATCGTCACCGTGAACGGGCCGGCCGTCGACTGCTGCGCGGCGGGCGGCAGCGGGGCCGGAGTGTGCGCGCCGGGCACCTGGTGGTCGACGCCCAGCACCAGCGGCACCGTTTTGCCGTCGACGCCGGTCACCGAGAAGTCGGCGTAGATGCGGTAGCCGCCGGGCCGGGCCAGCGTCAGCGGGACCGTCCAGGTGCCGTCCGCCGCCATGGTGGGATGCAGGTGCTGGTAGCCACTCAGGTCGCGACCCACCACGACCAGGTGCAGTTGCTTGTCGTGGACGACCGCGAAGCGGGTCGCCGGCTGACCGTCGGCACCGACGATCCGGAACCGGTAGTCCGTGCGTACCCCCGCTGGTTGGGTCCTGGCCTGCGGCTGCACGGTGTAGCCGCCGGAGTTCACCGACAACCCGGTCACCTGCGCCTGTGTCGCGCCGTCACCGGGATGGGTGTGCGCGCCGGTGCCGGGTCCGTGCTGGTGCCCGTCCCCCGCCGACAGCGCCGCCCCGGTGACCGGCGGCGCTGTCGCGCTGCGGTCGGCGGGCCGGGTGCCGGAGCCGAGCCGGCCGAGCCCGAACCCGGCCAGCAGGGCGACCACCAGCCCCCGACGAGCAGCGCGAGGCCGGTGTTGCCCAGCCGGGTGCCCCGTTCCGCTGCCGGCCCGGCCACGGCGGGTCCCTCCTCGGCCGTGGTGGGTACCGCCTCGGTGGCGGGCGCGACCGTGCTGGCTGCGGCTCCCCTGGTGCTTGCTGCCGCCTTGACGCCTGATGCCGCCTTGGCGGCGGGGGCGGCCTTGGCGGGTACCACCTCGGTGGCGGGGGGTGCCGGCACCGGCTCGGCGGCCCCGCGCGCGGGGCAGCGGGACGGTTCGCCCCCCGGCGACCGCGCGCCGTCGTCGACCGGGTCGGGCGGGCCCCGGCGGCGGACCGGGCGACCGACCCCCGGCTGCGGGGCCGGCCACCGGCGCGGCCGGCGGCCCGGGCAGCCGGGACCGGGCGACGCCGCCAGGCTGCGAAGCCGACCGCCGCCACGACCAGCACCGCACCGCCGGCCCAGGCCAGCCACCCGAGGTCGTTCCCGTCGCTGCCGGGGGTGGCGGCGGCCGGCGGGGCCGCGGCGGTGGCGGCCGTCGAGGGGGCCGGTGGGACCGCGGAGGCCGGCCCGCCCGGAGCTGCGCCGCCGGTGTGGCCGGAGGTGGCGTGCTGCTCGGCGGCGGCCACCAACGCCGGGTCCGGCTGGTCGACCGGTGGCCGCCAGCCCTGCGGGGCGGCCGTCGCCCGCCCGGTGTACCGGAAACTCATGGTGCCCCGCACCGGCTCGCCGTCCGAGGCCACCGACAGGTAGCTCACCGCGTACTGCCCCGCCGCCGGCAGGTGGGCCAGGGTCACCACCGCCGGGAAACCCGTGCTGTACTCCTTCGGCTCGAACTTGCCGTCGACCAGCAGGTACTCGCGGACCGGCTTGTCCAGGGGCCGGGGTGAGCCCTGCCGCCAGCCGTTGTCGACCCGACCACCCCCGGGGCCGGTGACGGTGAAGTAGGCGTTGGCGGCGACCTGCTCGGTGAAGTACAGCTCCACCTCCGTCAGCGCCTCGGTCACCGTGGCGTCGGCCGCCGGGGTGGACATCGCCAGCGTGCCGTGTGCCTGGGCCGGCCGGGCGGTGGGGAGCAGGACGACCGCCGAGGCGAGCACGAACGCGAGGAGGCCCGCGAGGGCACGCCCGGTGGGCCCGGTGGCTGGAGGGGGACAGCGCATCGGATCATCCTCACGAAGAGTGGACTTCGATCAATAGTTCACCAACTTTTTACGCAGATGGCAAAAGTTTTGGCCAGGACGCCCCGATCCCGACCCCGGATGATCAAAACTCGCCGCGGCGACGGCACCGCCCGACGCAGGACCGCGCCACCGGGTAAGGACGAGGTGATCCGTTGCCGGCTTCCGTCCGTACCAGTGGGCGAGGGTGACGCCGGGTGTGCCGTACGCTCACCCGAGACCTACTACACCCCGTCGTTACGGTTGGCGGGCGTGCGCGACCGGACACGGAGGTAGCAGGTGAGCGACGACGACGCGGAGGTCACCGCGTGGGCGCTGGCCGCGGGTCGGGGTGACCGGGAGGCAGCAGCCCGGTTCATCCGGGCCACCCAGCAGCACGTACGACGGTTCGTCGCCCACCTGATCAGTCCGGCCGAGGCCGACGACCTCACCCAGGAGACGTACCTGCGGGCGATGCGGTCGCTGCCGTCGTTCGCCGCCCGGTCGTCGGCCCGGACCTGGCTGCTCGGCATCGCCCGGCGCACCGCCGTCGACCACGTACGGGCCGCCACGTCGCGCCCGCGCACCGTGCCGTTGTCCGAGTGGCACGACACCCCGGACACTCGGGGCAGCGGCTTCGACGGCGAGGTGGTCCTCAACGACCTGCTGTTGGCCCTGCCCGCCGACCGTCGGGAGGCGTTCGTCGCCACCCAGGTCCTCGGCCTGTCCTACGCCGAGGCGGCCGAGGTGTGCGGCTGTCCGGTCGGCACCATCCGGTCCCGGGTCGCCCGGGCCCGGGAGGATCTCGTCGTGCTGGTCGAGGGCAACCCCCGCTCGATCCGCCGCCGGCCCGGAAGCGCCGCCGGCTGACCGCTGACCTGGGTCGCGACCACGGTCCACGGGAACCAACGGGCACCCCGGTCCGACTACCGGTACATGGGGTGTGAGCAGTGGCGTGAGATCCTGTCGGCGCAGCTGGACGGCGAGGAGACCCCCGCCGAGCGGATCGCGGTCGACGCCCACCTGGACGGGTGCACGGGCTGCCGGGACTGGTGTGACCAGGCCGCGACGGTGACCAGACGGTCCCGACTGGCCCTCTCCGCCCCCGCCCCCGTCCGGCGGCGTCAGGCGGTGCCCGGCCCCGATCTCACCGACGCCGTCCTGGCCGCGCTCCCCGCACCCCGCCGGCTCCGCGACCGGCTCGTGTTCGCCCTGCGCACCGGGCTGGCCCTCATCGGCGCACTGCAACTGGTGCTGGGACTGGCCCAGGTCGGGCGGGGCCCGGCTGCCGGTCACGCCCACGGCGCGCTCGACACGCTGACCTCCGGGCACCTGTGGCACGAGTCCGCCGCCTGGAACATCGCCGTCGGCGCGGGTTTCCTGTTCGTCGCGGCCCGGCGCACCCCGACCAGCGGGCTCCTGCCGACCCTGAGCGCCTTCGTCGGGGCCCTGGTGCTGCTCTCGGCCAACGACCTGGTCACCGGGCGGGTGGAACCGCCCCGGCTGGTCAGTCACGGTTTCCTGCTCACCGGTTACCTGATCGTGGTCGCCCTGTCCCGACCCCGACTGCGACCCGACGGGCCGGCGGGCCGCGACCAGCGCGACCGTCCCGCGTGGCGGCTGGCCGCGCACGACGTACCGACCGCCACGCCGCCCCTGCGCCTGGTGCCGCCGCACGTCGGTTCGGCGCGGATCCGCGACCGGTCGGCGGCCTGACCGACCACGAAACGTCGATGCCGACCGGCCGGAACTTCCAGGGCCCGGTGACCGACCAACGGGACAGAGCACCAGCACAACGGAGGAAGAACCCATGCGCCCCACCCGTCCACTCGGCTCGTATCGACGCCCGTCGGTCGTCCTCGCCACCACCGCCGCAGCGCTGCTGGCGCTCGGCACCGCCGGCTGCGGCCCGGCCGATCCGGCCGCAGCTCCGCAGTCGAGCGCCTCGGCCCCGGCGAGCGCGGTCACGGGGGTGGTCGACATTCGCGACCCGTGGGTGAAGGCGGCCGACAAGGGCATGACGGCGGCCTTCGCGACCCTGGTCAACAGCGGCGACGCCGACGTGACGCTCACCGGTGCCACGACGTCGGTGTCGCCGATGGAGCTGCACGAGATGACCATGAAGGACGGAAAGATGGTCATGCGACAGAAGGAGGGCGGCATCGTGATCAAGGCGAAGGGCACCCATGTCCTGGAGCCCGGCGGTGATCACCTGATGCTGATGGACCTGCGTCAGCCGGTGCGGGCCGGTGACGCCCTCACCGTGACCCTCACCTTCGGCGATGGTCGGACCCAGCAGTTCACCGCCGTGGCGAAGCCGTTCACCGGCGCGCAGGAGAGCTACGCCCCCGGCCACGGCGCTCCCATGCCGAGCATGAGCGGGCAGCCGACGACGAGTCCGGCGTCGTGACCACGACCCCGCCCGCCCGGGCGGTGAGCCGGCGGGGTCTGCTCGCCGGTGGGGCGTTGGCTGCGGGTGGCGCGGTGGCCGGCGCGGCGGTGGTCGCCGCCGCTACCGGTGACCAGGCCGGTGGCCCGCCTGCGACGGCTGCGCCGAGCCCGGTGGCGGCCGTCGGTGCGCTGGTCGAGCCGTTCCACGGTCCCCGGCAGGCCGGGGTCACCACCGAGCCACAGGCGCACGGTGCCTTCGTCGCGTTCACCCTGCGACCGGGCACCGACCGGGCGGCGCTGGGCCGGTTGCTGCGGCTGCTCAGCGACGACGCCGCCCGGCTCACCCAGGGCCGGCCGGCGCTGGCCGACACCGAGGCGGAACTCGGGTTGCTGCCCGCCCGGCTCACCGTGACCTTCGGTTTCGGCCCCGGCCTCTACCGGGCCGCAGGCGTCGACGACCGCCGGCCGCCGTCCGTGGTGGACCTGCCGGCGTTCCGTGTCGACCGGCTCCAGCCGGCCTGGTCCGGTGGGGACCTACTGGTGCAGATCTGCGCCGACGACGCGGTCACCGTCGCCCACGCCCAACGGGTACTGATCAAGGACAGCCGGCCCTTCGCCACCGTCCGTTGGGTGCAGCAGGGCTTCCGGCGCAGCCCCGGCGTCGAGCCGGCCGGCCACACCCAACGCAACCTGTTCGGTCAGCTCGACGGCACCGCCAACCCTCGCCCCGGCCCACCGTCGGACACCGCCGTGTGGGTGCCCGACGGCCCGGCCTGGCTCAAGGACAGCACCACCCTCGTGGTCCGCAGGATCAGCATGAACCTGGAGACCTGGGACCTGCTCGGCCGCACCGACCGGGAACTCGCCATCGGCCGCCGCCTCGACACCGGCGCCCCGCTCACCGGCACCGCCGAACACGACGAACCCAACTTCGCCGCCACCGGCGACGACGGCCTCACCGTCATCCCGGACTTCTCCCACCTCACCCGGGCACACGTCACCGACGACCGGCTGAAGATCCTGCGCCGGCCCTACAACTACGACGGCACACCCACCCCGCAGGGGCACGCCGACAGTGGACTGATCTTCGCCGCCTACCAGGCCGACATCACCACCCAGTTCCTGCCGATCCAACGACGACTCGCCGACCGGGACCTGCTCAACGAATGGACCACCCCGATCGGCTCCGCCGTGTTCGCCGTCCCGCCCGGCTGCCCACCCGACGGCTGGATCGGTCAGCAGGTGCTCGGATGAGCCGGCCCGGTAGAGCGTCATGATCACCTCGACCTGCCGGCTCGCCGCCGCGCTGCTGGCCGCCGCGCTGGCGCTCCTCGTCGCCGCAACGCCGGCCTGGGCACACAACAGCCTCACCTCGGCCTCACCGGCTCGGGAGGCGACCCTGTCCCGCGCGCCCACCGAGATCACGCTCGAGTTCCTGGCCCGGCTGGACCCGGCCTTCACCACCATCGTGCTCACCGACGGGACGAAACGACGCGTCCCCACCGGCGATCCGGTGGTCGACGGGACGAAGAGCACCGTCCAGGTGACGGACACCCTGCCCAACGGGACGTACACCGTCGCGTACCGGGTGGTGTCCGCCGACGGGCACCCGGTGCAGGGGTCGTACCCGTTCACCGTGGCCGACCCCGCCGCGCCGACCGTCGCCCCCAGCACCGCGTCGGCCCCCCGGCCGCCGCCACCGCCGCGGCCCCGGCCGGGGACGACGACGGCGGCCGGGGCACGGTCCTGGGCGTGGCCGGCGGCGCGGTGGCCGCGCTGGCGGTGGCGGCGGGCGCGCTCCGGTGGCGACGCCGGTCGGCACGCCGCTGAGGGCGGGCCGGCGCGACGCCGGCACCACGAACGCGGGCTGATCCGCCCGTAGGCACGGGACGACCATCGGGTACCTCCCGACGATCTCGATCGGATGAGTATGTCTGTCACTGAGTTGCCCGGCCCGTCGAGGCCGGAACCCGCCCCACCCGCCGACCCGCCCGTCCGGTCCACCCGGGGTGGTTCCCCGTTCGGCGCGTTGCTGCTGCGGTTGCACTTCTACGCGGGTGTGCTGGTCGCGCCGTTCCTGGTGGTCGCCGCGCTGACCGGGTTGGCGTACACGGTCGCGCCGCAGGTGGACGGGGTGCTCTACGGCGACCGGATGACGGTGGCCGAGGTGGGTGAGCGGCCACTACCGGTGGCCGACCAGGTCGGGGCGGCCCGCAACGCCCACCCCGAAGGCGGTGTCGCCTCGGTGCAGCCGGGAACGGGTGACCAGGCCACGAGGGTGGTGTTCGCGGCCCCGGAGTACGGGGAGAAGCAGCACACCGTGTACGTCGACCCGTACACGGCACGGGTGCAGGGGCAGCTGACCACCTGGTTCGGGTCCACCCCGGCCACCACCTGGCTGGACGACCTGCACCGCAACCTGCACCTCGGGGAGGTCGGCCGGCACTACTCGGAGCTGGCCGCGAGTTGGCTGTGGATCATCGCGCTGGGAGGGGTCGTGCTGTGGTGGCGACGCCGCCGGGCCTCCCGGGCCACCGTGCGGCACCTGCTCGTGCCGGACCTGTCCGCCGCCCGGGGGGTCCGCCGGACCCGGGGCTGGCATGCCACCCTCGGGGTCTGGCTCACCGTCGGCCTGTTGTTCCTCTCGGCGACCGGGTTGACCTGGTCCCGGTACGCCGGAGCGAACTTCGGCGCCGGCCTCGACTCCCTCGACGCCCGCGCCCCGCTGCTGTCCACCGCCCTCACCGCGACGCCGAGCGACCCGGCCGATGCCGACGGCGGTGGTCACCACGGTGCGTCCGGGGCGGGCGGGGTGGTCGAGTCGGCCGCCTTCGACCGGGTGCTGACCGCCGCCCGGACGGCCGGGCTGGTCGGCCCGGTCGAGATCGCCCCGGCTGCGGAGCCGGGCTCAGCCTGGACGGTCACCCAGGTCGACAACACCTGGCCGGTCGCGAAGGACCGGGTCGCCGTCGACCCCGCCACGACCACGGTCACCGCCCGCAGCGACTTCGCCGACTGGCCGCTGCTGGCCAAGCTCAGTGGTCTCGGCATCCAGGCCCACATGGGCGTGCTCTTCGGCCCGGTCAACCAACTCCTGCTCGCCGCGCTGGCTCTCGGGCTGCTCTGCGTCATCGTGTGGGGCTACCGCATGTGGTGGCAACGGCGACCCACCCGCACCGACCGGCGCGCGCTCGTCGGCACCCCACCGGCCCGGGGCGGCGTGCGGGCCGTACCGCGGTGGGTCCTGCTCGTCGGCGTGCCGTCGACGGTGGCGATCGGCTGGGCGCTGCCCCTGTTCGGGCTCACCCTCCTGGCCTTCCTCACCATCGACGTCGTCCTGGGCGCGACCTCGCGACGGCGTCGGCGCACCACCACCCCCACGTCACCCGCACCCGCCGGTCGATGACCGGTCCCGGCCGGTTGTCGCGCGACGGCCGGCCGGGACCGTCGACCCGTCAAAGGCGTCGGGCTTCCGCCCGGGGTGGCTCACATTCGTCAGGGTGACGATTGACCAGTCGGGGGTCGCGCCGTTACGGTCGACCTACTATCTGCGGCGTCGCGAGGTAAGCCGGTGAGATTCCGGCGCGGTCGCGCCACTGTGAGCGGTCCCGTCGTCGACGGTGCCACGAGCCAGGACGCTCGGTCGTCCGCAGCCTTGCGATGGGGACGCGTCATCCCCGGGAAGGTTCGTGTCCCATGTCGAGTTCCACTCCCACCCAGTCGCTGGTGCAACCCGTCGGGTCCGCCCGCGTGTGGGGGACGGCCCTGGTCGTCGTCGGCGTACTCCTCCTGCTCACCTACCTGGTCGCCTTCGATCAGGGCGCGATCTCGCGCAGCGGCATGTACCTGCACGAACTCATGCACGACGGGCGGCACCTGCTCGGTGTCCCGTGCCACTGACCACACCCCACAGTCCACCCACGTTCGCGACCGTCCTGCTCCGCGGTCTACTCGCCGGTCTCGTCGCCGGCCTGCTCGCGGGGGCGTTCGGCTATCTCGTCGGTGAGCCGCGCATCGAGGCGGCCATCGCGATCGAGGAGTCGGCCACCCACACCGGGCCGGTGGCCGACGACCACCACGCGGACGACCTGGTCGGTCGGGGCGGGCAGCGGGCCGGCCTGTTCCTGGCCACCGGGCTGTTCGGGACCGCGATGGGCGGCCTGTTGGCGACGGCGTACGTGCTGCTGCGCCGTCGCCTGCGCAGCACGGACGACGGCCGGTCGGTGCTGCTGCTCGCCGGTGGCACCCTGGTCGGCGCGGTGCTCGTGCCGTTCGGGAAGTACCCGGCCAATCCACCGGCGGTCGGTGATCCCGACACCATCGACCAGCGCACCGTCGCCTACCTGGCGCTGGTGGTCCTCGGCCTGGTGGCGGTCTGGGCGGGCACCCTCGGCTACCGGTCGGTGCGCGCCGACGCGCCGGTCTGGCAACGGTTCGGGGCGGGCGTCGGCGGATTCCTCCTGGTCGCCGTCGTCGGCTATGTGGTCCTGCCGTCGTTCCAGGAGGTTCCGGACGACTTCCCGGCGACCCTGCTGTGGAACTTCCGGTTGGCCTCGCTCGGCACCCAGGTGGTGCTCTGGACCGCGATCGGCCTGCTGTTCAGCGCCCTGATGAGTCGGGGCGGCGGACGGCCGAAGAGCGAGCGGCACGCAGGCGACCGCCCCGGTGAGCCGGCAATCGGTCAGGGCACACCGGCTCACCCGTGAGCACGACCAGCCTGCGGCTGGTCGCCCACGCGCACACCGCCGCCCTGCGGCAGGCGGTGTTCGGCGCGGGTGACGACGACCTGGACGAGGGCGGCCGGCAGGCCGCTCTCGCCCTCGTCGGCCCTGACCGGCGCACCCCTCTGGGCAGGGTGGACGTCTGTCTGACCAGCCCGGCGGCGGCAGCGGCGCAGACCGCGTACGCCCTCGGGTTGCACCCCACCGTCGAGGCCGCGTTGGCGGACTGCGACTACGCCGCCTGGGCCGGGCGGAGCCTGGCGGACGTGGGGGCGCGGGAGCCCGAGGCGTTGCGGCAGTGGTGGGAGCACCCCGGGGCGGCACCGCACGGCGGGGAGTCCCTCGCCGCACTGCGCGACCGGGTCGGGGGCTGGCTCGACGGTCGGCTCGCCCCGGGTGTCCGGATCGCCGCGGTGACCCATCCGATGGTGGTCCGGGTGGCGATCGTGCACGCGTTGCGACTTCCGATGGCCGTGTTGCCCCGACTGGACGTCGCCCCGCTGGCGGTGGTACGGCTCAGCCGGCACGGCTCCCGGTGGCAGCTCCAGTTCACCGCGCCGCGGGTCGGACCAGGTTCGCAGCGCCGGCCGCAAGGGTGATCATCCGGGCCGCCGACCGCCGCCGAATCCCGGTGGCAGTCCCGGCCGGTGGTTGCGAGACTGCCACCCGTGCGAGAGCCCGACCGTTTCCGCGCCGCCGTCGGCACCTGGGCGGCCGGCGGCGCGGACGCGGCGGCGGCGGCGGTGACCGCCCGCCGCCTGGCCGGTGACGTGGTGGCCACGGTCGTGCTCGTCGAGGGGGTCAGTGACCGGAGCGCGGTCGAGGCGTTGGCCGTGCGGCGTGGCCGCGACCTGGCCGACGAGGGCGTCTGCGTGCTGTCGATCGGGGGCGCGATGAGCGCCGGCCGGTTCCTGCGGCTGCTCGGCCCGCCGGGTCTCGGCCTGGCCGTCCGGGGTCTCTGCGACGAGGCCGAGGAGGGCTGGTTCCGGCGCGCTCTGGAGCAGGTCGGCCTCGGCGTCGACCTGAACCGCCCCGCGATGGAGGCGCTCGGCTTCCCGGTGTGCGTCGCCGACCTGGAGGACGAGCTGATCCGCGCGCTGGGTCCCGCCGGTGTCGAGGACGTCCTGGACACCGAGGGCGACCTGCCCAGATTCCGGGTCTTCCAGAACCAGCCCGCCCAGCGCGGTCGGTCCGTGCAGCGGCAGCTACGCCGGTTCCTGGGCACCACCAGCGGCCGTAAGGCGAGGTACGCCGCCGCACTGGTGCACGCCCTCGATCTGGAGCACGTCCCCCGGCCGTTGGACCGGCTGCTCCCCGGCGGCAGGTAGGGTCGCCAAGGTGACGGGTGACCTCCTGCTGCTCGCGGTCGACGACCCGCTGGCGGTCACGGCGAGCGGGGCGATCCGCAGCGGCGACCTCACCACGCTGCGCCGGCTGCTCACCGCACATCCGGGGCTGGCCACCGCGCACCTCGTCGACCACGTCGGTGGGGCCTCCGGTGCGACGTCCCGCACGCTGCTGCACGTCGTCACCGACTGGCCGGGCCGGTTTCCGCACGGGGCGGCCACCGTGGCCGCCCTGGTCGCCGCCGGCAGCGACGTCGACGCCCGGTTCGTCGGACCGCACCGGGAGACCCCGCTGCACTGGGCGGCCAGCTGCGACGACGTGGACGTCGTCGACGCACTGCTGGACGCGGGTGCCGACATCGAGGCTGCCGGGGGCGTGATCGCCGGCGGCACGCCGCTCGCCGACGCGCGGGCCTTCGCCCAGTGGCGGGCGGCCTACCGGCTCGTCGTCCGGGGGGCCCGCACCACCCTCACCGACGCGGCCACCCTCGGCCTGCTCGACCGGGTGGAGCGGGCCTGCACCGACGTCGTCCCGCCGTCGGCGGACGAGATCGACGTGGCGTTCTGGGGCGCCTGCCACGGCGGCCGGCAGTCCTGCGCCGGGTACCTGTGGGAGCGGGGCGCCCAGCTCAACTGGGTGGCACCGTGGGAGCACCGTACCGCCCTGGACGCGGCCGTCCGGCGCGGTGCCACCGAGCTGGTCGTCTGGTTGCGGGCCCGGGGGGCCGTCACCGCCGCCGAGCTGGATCGGCGCACGCCCGGCTCAACCCGCTAGCCGGAACGCCGGCCGGGTCGCCGCGCGGACCACCGGCCGGACGGGCACCACGCGACGATGGTGGCGCGGTGTGCCACCTGCGGGTGACGACGGCCGAGGCGGCCCGCGCGGGGCGCGGCTACTCCCCTGCGGGCAGTTGCTCCTTGGCCTCGTCGTAGCCGGCCGGGGCGGGCGTCTCGACCGGCGCGTAGACCACCCGGATCACCCCGGTCGGGAACACTTCCGTCGTCGTCACCCGCAGGTGGTAGGGCGCGTCACCGTCGTCGAACAGTCTGCGGCCCTTCCGCGCCGCCACCGGGTGCACCAGCAGCCGCAGCTCGTCGACCAGTCCGGCGGCGAGCAGCTGCTGCACGACGGAGATCGACCCGGGGATGAGGACGCCACCGATGGTGGTGTCGTTCCTGAGTGCGGCGACGACCTTGAGGAGATCGCCGTCGAGCAGCTCGGAGTTGCGCCAGGGGAACTCCCGGGACTGCCGCGAGACGACCACCTTGCGCAGGTCACCGAGCTGCTTGGCGAACGGCGCGTCGTCGCCGCCCGCCGTCTCGCGGCCGGGCCACGCCCCGGCGAAGCTGTCGTAGGTCTCCCGGCCGAGGAGGAGCACGTCGGCGGCGTCGTAGTCCTCGCTGACGGCCCGACCCATGTTGTCGTCGAAGTACGGGAAGTGCCAGTCGGGGTCGATCTCGGCCACGCCGTCGGCCGAGATGAAAAGCGTGGAGATGACCTTTGCCATCGGAAAGGTCCCTTCGAGTCGGATGGATCACTTGCTGGACCGTCACAGCATCCCAAAGTCGCCGGCCGGGCACCCGCCCATGGGCCACCCGCACCGCGTGTCGCTCCGTGGGCTGCCCGTCCTACCCACGCAGCGTGAAACGGTAGCGGCGGGTGGGACCGAGCCGGGTCTCCCCGACGCCTCGAAGACGCCGCCGCATCGAAGCCGTCCTCGTGCCACCCCGGCCCCCACTCCGCGTGTGCTTCCCGCCAGGCGTCGTGCAGCTGGACGGCGGGTGCGATCAGCTCGGGCACCCGACGACGGTACCCGCGATCCGGCGGCTCGACCGGACGGGTGGGCCGGCGTCACGGATTCTCGCCGGGCCGTCACCGGTGGTGCCGGAAAACACCGTGGGGTGGGACTGAAACCGGGCGACGGTGTGGAGCGTCCTGAAGGGTGAGTCGGGCGGGACGTCGGCACCGGGCCGGTGCGACGACGGACCTGCCGACCACGTCCCCAGGTGAAGGAGCGGACAATGGCGATGAGACGATGGCTCGCGGGTGCCGGGTTGCTGGCGCTGACCGGGGCGCTGGCGGCCTGTGCGGTGGACACCCGGCCCGGGGCCGACGGTGGGCAGGCGGCCCCGGCGCAACGGGACACCACGGCCGTGGCGGACAGCGTACCGGTGGGGTTGTCGGCCACGCCGCCGACGGCGACCAGGGCCCCACGCGGGTTCACCGGCACCCGGCAGTACACGATCGTCCGGGTCGGCGCGTTCGAGAGCGGCCTGTCGCTGACCGACTCCGGGCGGCTGGCCGAGGTCGACGACGACCAGGGCCGGCAGCTGTTCGTGCCGACCCCGCTGGGTGGGCAGAAGTACCTCGTCAAGTCGTACTCCCGGGCCAGTGCCGGCCCGCTCTGCTGGCGGGTGCATAATCCCGGCAACAGCAAACCGTTGGAGGTTCGGGCCGCCACGTGCAACGCCGATGATCCCCGCCAGCAGTTCGAGATCTTCGCCGCGACCGGCACCACGCCGTCCTACCTGATCAGCAACGCCGGGGCGTTCCTGCGGGACTCCGCACGCTCCGGCCTCATCCTCGAGGAGCTGGGTGACGCCCCGCCGACGAGCAGCTTCCGGTTCAACGACAACGGACCGGCGCCCGCCAACCGCTGACGGCAGGCCGGTCGGATCGGACTGGACCGACGTCCCGTCCGATCCGACCGGGCCCGCGCGGGGCGGGGCGGCCCCCGGGCCGGGCGCTGCGGGTGCAGAGGCGACCGGTCAGGTGGAGAGCGTGATCGATGCGTGACGCCGAGGAGTTCGACGCCTTCTACGCCTCGTCGGCGCAACGGGTGCTGGGGCAGGTGTACGCGATGCTCGGCAGCCGTACCGAGGCCGAGGACGCGGTGGCCGAGGCGTACGCCCGGGCCTGGAGCCGGTGGGCGACGGTGCGGGAGTGCGACAGCCCGGAGGCGTGGGTACGCAAGGTCGCCTACCGGGTGGCGGTGAGCGCGTGGCGCAAGGCGGTGAACCGGGTCACGGCGCACCGGCGGGAGGCGACCGGACAGCAGGTGGAACCGGTCTCCGTCGACCACGTGGTGCTGGTCGACGCGTTACGGCACATCCCCTCCGAGCAGCGCCGGGCCATCGTGCTGCATCATCTGGTCGGCCTCAGCGTGGCCGAGATCGCCGCGGAGACCCGGGCGAATCCGAACACCGTCAAGACCCGGTTGGCCCGGGGCCGCCAGGCCCTGGCCAGGTACCTGAGCGATGACGGACATCAGACGACGGCCGGGAGGAGCCATGGGGCCTGACGACAGGCTCGACGAGGCCCTGCGCGGGCTGGCCCGACAGGCCGGGCAGACCGGTCGGCTCGCCACCGTCGCCGAGGTCCGTCGACGCGGTGACAGCCGGCGTCGGCGTCGGCACGTCGCGACCGCCGCGCTGGGCATCGCCCTGCTGGGGGCGGTGGGTGCCGGTGCCACCGTGGTGCACCTCGCCGGCACTGGGCGCACCACCCTGCCCGCCGGCCCGAGCGGTACGACGTCGGGCCCGACACCGGGGGCCACCCCGTCCACCGGGCCGACCCCGGACACCTCGACCACCGGGGATCCGACGTCCGGGTCGCCCCGGGCCACCCCCAGGGGCACGCCCAGCGGGTCGAAGAGTTCGGCGTCCACCGACCCGCTACGGCTCGGACAGCGCCGCTACGTCGTCCTGCGGTCCGCCGCGATGGAGTCCGTGGTGTCCCTGCTCGACGACGGCAGTCTCGGCGAGGTCGACGGCGACGAGGGGCGCAGCCTGTTCGTGTTCGTGCCCCAGGGGTCCGGCACCTATCTGGTCCGTACCGCCGAACCGGACGCTGACGGTAACCGGGACTGCTGGCAGGTCCGGTCGGCGGGTTCCGACCCGCTCACCGTCGTCGCGGCGGCCTGCTCGCCGGACGAGCCGAGGCAACTGTTCTCGATCGTGGTGCACAGCTCGGAGGGGGGCCAGCGGACCTACGCCCTCAGCAACAACTCCGCCTATCTCCAGTACTCCGACCAGCGCGGGTTGATCCTGGAGGAGCTCGGCGACGCTCCCCTGGAAACGGTGTTCCGGTTCGTGGACAACGGGCCCGCGCCCAAGTGACGACGGTCCGGGGCGCGGCGGCGTCCCGGCCACTCACCTGTCCCGGCCGCTCACCGTCGGGGCAGTGTGGCAAGCCAGCGGTCCAGCTCGGTCGGGGAGCGGAACAGCAGCACCGGTGGTCCCGACGGGTCGGCCTGCCAGGCCCGCATCCGCCGCCGGGCACGACCGAACGCGCTGACGTGCCACACCAGGATCGAGTCCCGGGACAGCACACTGCCCAGTGACTCGCGGTTACCGTTGCAGATCTCCTCCCCCGTGGCCAGCCGGCGGAGGGTACGCCGCAGCAGCCGCCCGAACGAACGCCAGCGGGGGTAGTCCAGGGCGACGACCAGGTCGGCGCGGTCCAGGGGCACGTCCCGCCACCCGTGGTAGGCCCCGTCGAGGATCCACCGGTCGCCCCGGCAGACCTCAATGATCCGGCTGCGCTGCTCGGCGACCGGCACCTCGACCCAGCCGGGTTGCCACAGCAGGTCGTCGACCGGGTGCCACGGCAACCGCAGCCGGTCGGCCAGCACCGCCGCGAGGGTCGACTTTCCCGCGCCGTACACCCCGTAGACCAGGATCCGGGACGGTGCGCTCATCCGGGCAGCCTACGCAGCGGGTGCGGGGGCCGCTCGTCGTCTCCGGGTGGGGTTCGGCCCGGCGGGCACGCCGACGTCACGGCGACCCGACGCGCCGCCGGTACCGGTACGGCGACCGTCGATGCCTCTTGTCGGAATCTCCCGCCGTCCATTAGTTTGTTTAACATCCAGACCAACTAGCTTTACCCCAACCTGCGAACCCACTACCTAGCCCTTCTCGAAGGGGGACCGATGACACCCCAGCAACCCGGCTCGACAGGCTCGCGCCGACACTTCCTCGGCCTGGTCGGCCTCGGCACGGCAGCCATCGCCGGCGGCCCGCTGCTCGCCGGGTGCTCCGAGAAGCCGGCCGGCTCCGGTGCCGCGCAGAACCTGGACGCGTACGCCAACCTGCTGCCGACGCAGAAGGACCTCGCCCAGAGCATCAAGCCCGACATCATCGGCACCCGGCCGGTGCCCGACGGCTACACGAAGTACCCGACCTCGCTGGTCGACGCGATCACCGAGCGGCCCGGCACCAGCGGCAAGGAGATCACCGCGATGACCCCGGCCTGGGGCCCGGCCCCACCTGGGGTCGCCCAGAACGCCTACCTCCAGGCGGTCAACGCCGAGCTGGGCACGCCGGTGAACTTCACCATCCAGGACGGCAACACCTACGCCGACAAGCTCAACGCGATGCTCGGCGCGCGGGACGTCCCGGAGCTGCTCTGCGTGCCGGGTTGGGAGGTGCAGAAGATCCCGCGCTTCTCCGAGGCGATCAAGGTGCTCTTCGAGGACCTCACCGACTACCTCAAGGGCGACGCGGCCAACGCGTACCCGATGCTGGCCTCGTTCCCCACCGGCGCCTGGCGCAACTCGCTGTGGAACGAGCGGCTGATGGCCGTGCCCAACCCGACCGACGGGCCGTTCCCCTGGGCGTTGTTCACCCGCAAGGACCTGCTCGACGCGCGCGGGCTGGCGGTGCCGGCGTCACTCGACGACCTGCTCACCGTGGCCAGGCAGGTCACCGACCCGGCCAAGAAGGTGTGGGCGTTCGACAACGTCTTCGAGATGATCCAGATGTACCACAAGGTGCCGGCCTCCAAGCAGGGCTGGCGGCTGAAGGCCGACGGGACCCCGGAGTTCAAGTACGAGACCCCGGAGTACCGGCAGGCCGTCGAGGTGATGGCCAAGATCTACAAGGACGGTCTGGTCCACCCCGAGATCGTCGCCAGCAAGGGCGCGGACAACGTCCAACTGTTCGCCAAGAACGGCGCGATCGTCTTCTCCCGCAACGGGGTGGGCTTCTGGCAGGGCGCCCAGGCCGAGCACCAGAAGGTCAACCCCAAGCTGAACATCCAGCCGGTGCCGGTCTTCTCGGCCACCGGCGGTGACCCGCTGGTCTGGGGTGACGACGAGCCGATCTCCTTCACCTTCGTCAAGAAGGGACTCGGCAAGGAACGGGTCGAGGAGCTGCTGCGGATCATGAACTGGTGCTCCGCGCCGCTGGGCTCGCAGGAGGCGCAGCTGCGCGACTACGGGTTGGCGGGCAAGCACCACAACAGCACCCCGAACGGGCCGGTCAAGACCGACCTGGCGTTCAAGGAGATCGCCAACCAGTACTTCTTCATCAGCGGGCGCAACCCCACCATCGGCCCGTACCCGGAGACCCCGAACTACGTTCCGGACCTCCTGAACTACTCCAACGCCATGGTGAAGTTCCTGGAGAAGGACCCCTGGGACGGGGTGAAGCTGGAGATGCCGGCCGCGTACAAGGCCAACCAGGTGCCCACCGAGGACAAGTTCACCGACCTCCTGCGCGGCCGCCGGCCGCTCTCCGACGTCGACGCCATCGTGCAGGAGTGGAAGGCCAACGGGGGCGAGGAAGCGCGGGAACTGCTCGCCAAGTCCCTGCCCAAGGCCGGGCGATGACCACTCGCGACACCACCGTCGCGGCCGGGTCCGACCGGACCCGGCCCGACGGGCCCACCGGGACGCCACGCGGGCGCCGTCTCGCCCGCCGTCGCCGGGTGCCGCTGCGCACCCGGCTCGCCCGGGACTGGCAGCTGCTGGTCATGGTGACGCCCGGCTTCCTCGTCCTGCTGGTCTTCAGCTACCTGCCGATCCTGGGCAACATCATCGCCTTCCAGGACTACAACCCCTACCTGGGCGACAACCCGTTGCAGGCGTTCGCGCGCAGCAACTGGATCGGGTTCGGCCAGTTCCAACTGCTCTTCGAGGACTCGGCCTTCTGGGAAGCGCTGCGCAACACCCTGGCGATCACCGCGTTCCAGCTGGTCTTCTTCTTCCCGCTGCCGATCTTCCTGGCGATCATGCTGCACAACCTGCTCTCCAGCCGGTGGCGCGGCTTCGTGCAGACCGTCGTCTATCTGCCGCACTTCTTCAGCTGGGTGCTGGTGGTCAGCTTCTTCGTCGCCATGCTCGGCGGCGCCGGCCTGCTCGCACAGACCATGCGCGACGCCGGCATGCAGCCGTGGAACGTGATGACCAACCCGGACACCTTCATCATCCTGGTCACCGCCGAGGCGGTCTGGAAGGACGTCGGCTGGGGGACCATCGTCTTCCTCGCCGCGCTGTCCACCATCGACACCAGCCTCTACGAGGCGGCGGCGGCCGACGGCGCCGGCCGGTGGCGCCGGCTGTGGCACATCACCCTGCCCGGCCTGCGCCCGGTGATCGTGCTGCTGCTCATCCTGCGGCTGGGCGACGCGCTCTCGGTCGGGTTCGAACAGTTCCTGCTGCAACGTGACGCGGTGGGCCGGCAGGCCGCCGAGGTGCTCGACACCTTCGTCTACCACTTCTCCATCGCCACCGGCAACTACGGCTACGGCGCGGCGGCCGGGCTGTTCAAGGCCGCGATCGGGCTGGGCCTGATCCTGGCCGCCAACCGGGTCGCCCACCTGCTCGGCGAACGAGGGATCTATTCGAAATGACCGAGACCGTCGCACTGCGGGCCCGCTCCGGGCGCGACCGCCGGCCGGTGTGGGAGGAGCCACCGACCCGGATCGGCCAGGGGTTCAAGGCCGCCTTCCTGGGTCTGCTCGTGCTCAGTGTGCTCTTCCCGCTCTGGGTGATCCTGGTGACCAGCCTGTCCTCCCGGGAGACCCTCGCCGAGGCCGGCGGCATCGTCGTCATCCCCCGGGGCATCGACACCGCGGCCTACGAGACGATCTTCGCCGGTGGGGCGGTCACCCGGGCGCTGTGGATCAGCACGCTGGTCACCGTCATCGGCAGCGCGCTGGCGTTGACCGTGACCGTCCTCGCCGCGTACGGGTTGTCCCAGCCGCGTTCGGTGGGCTACCGCTGGCTGCTGATCTACTTCCTGGTCCCGTTCCTGGTGTACCCGCCGTTGGTGCCGAAATACCTGGTGGTGACCGGGCTGGGCCTCAAGGACACCATCTGGGCGCTGATCCTGCCGCCGGCGATCAGCGTGTTCAACCTGGTGGTGGTGCGCGGCTTCTTCCAGGCCATCCCGCAGGAACTGCTGGACAGCGCCCGGGTCGACGGGGCGAGCCACTTCCGTACCCTGGTGCGGATCGTGCTGCCGCTGTCCCGGGCGGTCATCGCCGTGGTGGGGCTGTTCTACGCGGTGAGCTACTGGAACGTCTGGTTCGACGCGCTGCTGTTCATCGACCGCAACGACATGTACCCGATCCAGCGGGTGTTGCAGAGCTACCTGCTGGCCGGCCAGGCCCCGCACACCTCCGGCGGCAGCACCGGCGTGTCCATGCCACCGACCGAGGCGATCAAGATGGCGGTGGTCGTGCTCACCGTCGCCCCGATCGTCGCGGTCTATCCGTTCATCCAGCGGCATTTCATCAAGGGTGTGCTGATCGGCGCCGTCAAGGGCTGACCGCTGCGGCGGGACCGGGTCGACGGCCACACCGGCCCGCGTGCGACAGTGGCTGGTTGTGAGCACACTTGCCGTACGCGGGCTGACCCGCCGGTTCGGCGCGCTGGTCGTCCTCGACGACGTGCGCTTCCAGCTCGACGCGGGGCAGGTCGCCGTCGTCGTCGGGCCCAACGGCTCCGGCAAGACCACCCTGCTGCGCTGCGTCGTCGGGGCGGACCGCCCCGACGAGGGTGAGGTCCTGCTCGACGGCCGGCGCTGCGACGAGACCGACCCCCGGGTCCGCGCGGCGGTCGCCGCCGCCCTCGACGACATCGACTTCTTTCCCGACCTGTCCGTCGTCGAACACCTCGAACTGCTCGCCTACGCTCACGGCGGCACCGCCGACCCGGTCGAGGAGGTGCTCACCGAGCTGGGTCTCGAACCGGCCCGCGACCAGCTTCCGGCGACGCTGTCCAGCGGCCAGCGCCGCCGCCTCGCCCTCGCCTCCTGCTTCGTGCGCCCGCGCCGGTTGCTCGTCCTCGACGAACCGGAGCAGCGCCTCGACGTCCGGGGCCGGGCCTGGCTGGCGCAGCGGCTGCTGCGGGAGAAGGCAGCCGGCACGGCGGTGCTGATGGCGTCGCACGACACCGAACTGATCGACGCGGTCGCCGACCGGCGGATCGAGATCGGCGGCTGAGGTGACGTCGACCAGGACCTCCCCACCACCGGTGGTCGGGCCCACGCCCCGGCAACTGCGGGCCGGGCTGCGACGGGCCCGCCGCCGCCACCATCCCGGCTCGCTCGGCGAGGTGCTCACCGACGCCTACGTCGTGGTCCTGTTCGTCGCCCTGTACGGCTGGTTCGCGGTCGCCGCGATCCGCGACCACCTGGCGGCCCCGCAGGTGACCCGGACCGACCCGGGCGACAGGTACTGGATCGCCGTCGCCGCGGTGACGGCGGGGGCCGGGCTCGCCTGGTGGGGCCTGCGGCTGACCGGGCCGCTGCTGGTCACCCCGGCCGCGCAGACCTGGTTGGTCAGCTCACCGGTGGACCGCCGGGCGTGGCTGCTCCCCCGGTTCGGTGGCCTGGTCGGCGGCGGCACCGTCGGTGTCGGGCTGCTGGCGGTGGCAGCCGCGTACGCCGGTGGCCTCGACCGCCCCGTCGACCTGGGCTGGGCGGCGTTGGCCGGCCTCACCTGCGGGGCCACCGCGACCGGGTGGGCCGTCGTCGCCCAGAGCGTCCGCCCCACACCCCGCTGGGCGGGACGGCTCGGCGTCGGTCTGTCCGCCGCCGGGGCGACGATCGCGGTGCTGGTGGTGCTCGGGCACGCCGCCGGGTGGTCCCTCCCGCTGCCGCCGGTGCCGCTCACCGCCGGCGTCGGCCTGGTGCTGCTGCCGGTCGCGGTGGCGTCCACCGTCCGTGCGCACCGGCGGCTCGCCCGGGTGGACCGGGCGGCGCTGACCACGGGCGCGCAGTTCGCCAACGCCGCCACCACCGCCGCCGTGCTGCTGGATCCGTCGCTGCTCGCCGCGCTGGTGGAGAGCCGCCGGTGGCGCGGGATCGGCCTGGTGCGCGGGCGGCCCTTCCGTGCCGGTGGTCGGTTGCGGGTGCTGCTCCAGGCGGAGGTACGCCGGTTGTCGCGCCGCCGGGGTGCCCTCGTCGGCTGGGTCGGGGCGCTGCTGACCATGTACGCCGTCGCGGTGGCGCTGCCGTCGATCGCGGGTCCCGCGCACCTGGTGCTGGCGTACCTGGCGACGGGCGGGCTCACCGGCGGGCTCCGCGCGGTCAGTCGCGCACCGGGCCTGCGGCGGTCCCTCGGCGGCAACGACGCCCTGTTGCGGCTGACGCATCTCGTCGTGCCGGGCGTCGGCGCCACCCTCTGGTATCTGGCCACCCTGCCCGCCCTGCGGCCGGTGCCCGTCCCGCTCGACGCGGTGCTGCTGCTCGGGGTCGTGGCGGCGGCCTTCTGGGCCGGCACCCGCCCACCCATGCGGTACGGCGGGGCGGTGGTGAACACGCCGTTCGCGATGGTGCCCGTGGACCTGGTCCGTCAGGTGCTGCGCGGCCCGGACCTGGTCGCCGTGCTGGTGGTCGTCCAACTGCTCGCGGGGTGACGGTGGCGGCCTGGCGCTCAGCGGGCCGGCAGGCAGACCTTCCCGGTGAACGCCGGGTCGGGTTGCCGGTTACCCGCCCAGGCCGGGTTCGCCGCGATCGGCAGCGGCGGCGCCTGCCAGGCGGCGGCGAAGCTCTGCATCAGCGGGTACTCGGCCCGGGTGTGGGCGATCGGCTTGCCGGTCAGGAAGTCGATCAGCCGGTCCTGGAGCAGCCTGCGGTCCAGCAGGCCACCGTGCACGCCGGGGATCTGGTAGACCGGAATCCGGCTGTACTCCCCCGGTGGCGCTTCGGTGGCCGTCGCGGTGGGCAGGAAGGCGACCATCCGGACCCCGGGCACGGGACACATCAACTGGTTGCGGTAGAACGGCGCGTCGTCGAGCAACGACCGGATGAACGGCTCGTCGGGGCCGCCGCCGACGTCGGCGAGCCCGAAGATGGCCCGCAGTTGCCAGCCGGTGACCACCCCCCAGCCCTCGTCGTGGTGCGGGGGCGGGTAGTAGGCCCGGCCGGCATAGATCAACGGGCTGAACATGACGAGGATGTCGACCGTCGCGTCGTGCCGCCGGGCCAGATAGGTGCGGGCCACCATCGCCCCCTCGCTCTCCCCGATCAGCGCCACCCGCCGTCCGGTGCGCCGGTGCAGCAGCTCCACCTGCCGGGCGAGCAGCGCCACGCTGTCCGCCATCGACCGGGTGGTGTCCGCCGACCGGTACGCGAGCGGCTTCCCGTCGGAGTCGAGCCCCCGGTAGGAGAAGCGCTGCACCCGGGGGTCGGACGGCTGCTCACCGCCGTAGTCCGAGCCGTAGCCGGTGAGCACGATCACCGCGTGGGTGACCGCGGCGGGCAGCGGTCGTTCCAGCACCGCCGTCCTGATCCACTGCTCGTTTCCCGGGACCAGCTCGGTCACCGGCGGGATGACCAGCGGCACGGCGACGGCCAGCAGCGCCGCCAGCGGGGTCACCGGCACCCGGGCCCACCGCACCCGTGAGGGCAGCAGCGCCGCCCGTACGGTCCGGTTCCACAGCACCCCGTTGAGCGCCCCCGCCGCCCCGGCCACGGGCACCGTCCACCAGCCGGGCACCACCCAGCACAGCGCGCCGGCCACGGTGAGCACCACGAAGTTCAGCAGTGACCAGCCGACCAGCGAGATCGACGGCAGCCCCCGCCACCAGTGCTCCACCACGGCCACCCGTTGCAGGAACGGCGCGAGCAGGAACATCGGCAGCAGCGACGCCAGCAGCACCCAGGACAGGGCGACCACCGACGCCGCCACCGAGATCGCCGCCCAGGGCGCGACGAACCCGCCGACCAGCACGCCGAGCACGACGTTGCGGCGCAGCAGCCAGCCCAGTGGCGGCCGGGGCACCCCGGCCGGCCAGGCCAGCAGCACCAGGCCGGTGGTGAACAGGCCCCGGGCGACCAGCACGTAGGTCAGCCAGAGCGCGAACTCCCACCACGACCGGTGGTAGACGTAGAGCCACCGCAGGTCGTGGTAGGTGTCGTACGGCCACAGGGCGGTGAGCTGCGGGGGGATACCCTGGGCGGCCCGGAATCCGAGGGCGACCAGCACGGTGGCCTCGATCATCGGCACCAGGCTGGTCACCAGCAGCAGCCCGACGAACCTTCGGTTCAAGACCACCCCGTTCCGCCGCACCGTGCGCGATAGCGTCCCTCGCAGGCTCCACCGGAACGACGGCCGGCGTCGGCGAATCCGGCACATTGCCCCGGTTCGACCGACGCCGGGGTGTCGGCGACGACGCGACCGTGTCGCCCGGACGGGCCGGGTGGCACGGCGGACGGCGGCCGGTCCGGGGTGCCCCGGACCGGCCCCGTCGTGGATCACTGGACCAGGCAGACTCCCCCGTTGAACTGGAACGCGGCCGGGCGTGGGTTGCTCGCGCCGGAGGTGCCCTGGACGCCGAAGCTGACCGTGCCGCTCTGCGGCACGCTGCCGTTCCAGGCGGCGTTACGCGCGGTGACCGCGGACCCGGACTGGGTGACCTGTGCGTTCCAGGCGTTGGTGATCCGCTGGTCGGCGGCGAAGGACCAGGTCAACGTCCAACTGGTGACCGGGAAACCCAGGTTGGTGATGGACACCTCGGCGGTGAACCCGCCGTTCCACTCGTTGGGCTGCCAGACGACCCGGCAGGAGACGGGCGGCGGGGTGCCCGGCGTCGTGGGCGGAGGCGTCGTCGTGGGCGGGGGTGTGGTCGGCGGAGGCGTGGTGGGCGGAGGCGTCGTCGGGGGCGGGGTGGTGGGTGGCTGGCTGGTGGGGGCGGGGTGGTGTCCTTCGGCGGGAAGCGCAGGATGCGGTCGTCGGTCGACGCCGGGGTGCCACGCCCGTCCCGGTTGCTGGTGGTGACCCAGAGCCAGCCGTCCGGCCCGTACTCCACGGTACGCAGGCGACCGTACGCGCCGGTCAGCTCGGCGGCCGGGGTGCCGACCCCGCCGGTGCCGGTGAGCGGCACGGTCCACAGCCGGGTGCCGCGCAGGGCGGCGACGAAGAGCCGGTTGCCGGCGACCGCCGCGCCACTCGGGGACGCCTCGGCGGTCGTCCAGACCAGCAGCGGGTCCCGGAACCGTGGGTCGTTGGCCCGCCCCTCGACCGTGGGCCAGCCGTAGTTGCCGCCGGCCACGATGAGGTTGACCTCGTCCCAGGTGTTCTGCCCGAACTCGGCGGCGTAGAGCCGCCCCTGAGCGTCCCAGGTCAGGCCCTGCACGTTGCGGTGCCCGAGGCTGTAGACCAGGGAGCCGGCCGTCGGGTTGTCCGACGGCGCGGACCCGTCCGGACGCATCCGGAGGATCTTGCCGTTGCGGCTCTGCGGGTTCTGCGCGTTGGCCGTCTGCCCCGCGTCACCGACCCCGGCGTAGAGCATCCCGTCCGGGCCGAAGGCGATCCGCCCGCCGTTGTGGATGGTGGAGCGGGCCAGTCCGGTGAGGACCGGCTCCTGGTTCTGCGGGGCGCTGAGCCGGAACCGGACGATCCGGTTGTCGGTGGTGGTGGTGAGGTAGACGTAGACGTAGCCGTCCTGGGCGTACCCCGGGGAGACCGCGAGGCCGAGCAGGCCGCCCTCGCCGCTGGCGTTCACGCCGGAGATCTGGGCCACCTGTTCCGGGGCCTGACCGGGTCGGACCCGTACCACCTGGCCGGAGTTGCGCAGCGCGGTCAGGGCGCTGCCGTCGGGCAGGAAGTCCATCCCCCAGGGCACCGTCAGGCCGGTGGCGACCACCTGGGGGCGGGTGAAGTCGAAGTCGCCGACGGCCAGGGTCGCGGCGGCCGGGCCGGGTCGGCCGGCGCGGCCCCGGCGAGCGTGGCGGTGCCGACGCCGGTGGCCGCCAGCCCCGCCGCGACCGCTGCCGCCACCATCGAACGGACTCTCACGTCGGGCACCTCCAGAGCAGTAGTGACTTGCGTCAATATAGCCCGACCTCGGTGAAAGCCGCAGCGGTGGACGAAACCGACGCTCGTCGACGACCCTGCCGCTGGCCCCCGGGTCCGGCGGGCGAGCCTGTCGGGGTCGGCGGTTAGCATCCGCCGGTGACCCTCACCCCTGACGATCTGACCGGCTACGTCGAGCGGGACCTCGACGCCGATCTCGCCCGGTGGTTCGCCGACCGGCCGCCCGTCACCGTTCCCGCCGGGACCCGCCCGGTGACGTCGCTGCTCGACCGTCTCCCCTCCCCGGCCGCCACGGCGCTGGCGGCCTTCGACCACCGCGTCCGGTCCGGGCGGATGCCCCAGTTCCTCGACATCTACGACTGGTCCTACGGGTTCGACTTCGCCGGCAACGACTGCCAACTCCTCGACGCCGACTACCAACCGACGCTCGCCGACGACGACGTCTACTCCGTCGGTGCCGACGGCGGCGGCAACCTGCACGTGGTCCTCGCCGACGGGCAGGTCGGCCTCTGGTTCCACGAGGAGGAGGTCGTCGAGGGCGGCACCCGCTTCGACACCCTCGACGTCTTCCTCTGGTCGGTCGTGCGCTACCACGCGGTGCGGGCGGGCCGGCTGGAGCGGGCCGCCGTCGAGGCCGACTTCCGGTCGCTGGGCCAGGACGGCGTCCTGCATCCGGAGGTCGGGCTGCTCAGCACGATGACCTGACGCGACACCCCGACCCGGACACCCCCAAATCCGTGGTCCCCGTCCGGGCCGGGGTGAGCGCACCGTCGTGTCTATCGGGCCCGGCCGGTGTCGCCGGACTGGGCCCACTCCTTGGCCAGCAGCTGGTAGGACCGCACCCGGTCGGCGTGGTCGTGGGTGATCGTAGTGATGAGCAGTTCGTCGGCGTCGGTGACGTCCCGCAGGGTGCGCAACCGGGCGGCGACCGTCTCCGGCGCGCCGACGAACCGGGTGTCCACCCGGTCGGCGACGAGCTGCCGGTCGGCGTCGCGCCACGGCAGCGTGGCGGCCTGCTCGGGGCTCGGGTACGGGATCGCGCCGTCGCCGCCACGGATGCTGCGCACCCAGTGCCCGTACGGGCTGCCCAGCCGACGCGCCTCGGCGTCGGTGTCGGCGACCAGCACGTCGGCCGAGACCACCAGGTAGGGCTCGGCCAGCGCCGCCGACGGCCGGAACGCGGCCCGGTACGCCTCGGCCGCGTCGAGCACCGTCGCGGGGCTGACGTGGTAGTTGGCGGCGAAGGGCAGGCCCCACGCCCCGGCCAGCCGAGCGCTCTCCCCACCGCTGCTGCCCAACAGCCACACCTGCAGATCCGCCCCCTCCCCCGGCACGGCGTGCGCGTCGAGGCCGTCGGCGTCCCGGTAGTCGCCTCGCAGCAACGCGAGGATGTCGTCGAGCTGTCCGGCGAACGCGGGTGGTTGCGCACCGGCCTGGTGCAGCAGCGCGGTGGCGAGGGCGTACCGGGGTGCGCCGACGAGGTGGGCGTAGGAGAACGGGGCGGGGATCAGCAGCCCGTCGACCACCCGGGCCCCGGTCGGTGGCGGGACGGGTTCCCGGGTGGCGTCGGCGCGGGGCGGTCCGGACCGGCCGATGCCGAGGTCGATGCGGCCCGGGTGCAGGGCGGCGAGGGTGCCGAACTCCTCCACCACCGACAGGGCGGTACGGTGCCCCACCAGCAGCGCGCCGGAGCCGACCCGCAGCACGCTGGTGGCCGCGGCGACCTGCCCGATGAGCACGGTCGGGGCGGAGCTGGCCACCCCGGCGGCCAGATGGTGCTCGGCCAGCCAGTAGCGGCGGTAGCCGAACTGCTCGACCCGGCGGGCCAGGTCCACGGTGTGCCGCAGGGCGTCGGTGACGGTGCCGCCGGCAGGCACCGGCGACAGGTCGAGCACGGACAGCGCGGTCGATGACATGGGGGTCCCGTTTCTGGTCAGCGCGACGCGACGGCGGTCGCCGGCGGGCGGAAGGGGCGGCTGGGGATCTCCCGACGCAGCACCGGCGCCACCTCGGCCTGGAACAGCTCCAGGCTCTGCCGGTGGGCCTTGTCGGTCAGCCCGTCGGGGTCGGCCTGGAGGTGGATCACCTCGTGCCCGAGCTGCTCGTGGTGGCGCAGCACCTTGTCGACGATCTGCTGCGGGCTGCCCACCAGCAGGGAGCTGCGGGCGACGGCGTCGGCGATGGTGGGGAAGACCGGCTCCACGCCGAGCCGGCGGAACGCAGCGAGCCGGGCGTCGAAGATCGGCCGGTACGTCTCGACCGCCTCCTGCGAGGTGCGGGCGGCGTAGAACCCGGCGGTGCCGGCCCCGACGAGGGCGTCCGCCGGATCGTGGCCGTGGTGCACCCACCGCTGCCGGTAGTACCGGACCAGCTCGGCGTACGGCTCGACCGGGTTGGTGACGTTGGCGGAGAAGATCGGGTCGCCGTGGCGGGCGGCCAGGTCGACCGATTCCCGGCTGGTGGCGCTGCCGTGCCAGACCCGGATCGCCGGTTGCAGCGGACGGGGCCAGGTCTCGGCCTCGGTCAGCGCCGGGCGGTACCGGCCCGACCAGGTGACCCGGTCCTCCCGCCAGAGCCGGCGGAACAGCTCGTAGCTCTCCCGGTTGCGGTCCCACTGGTCCTCGGCGGTGACGTGGAACAGCTGGGCCTGGGCGGCGCCGTTGCCCTTGCCGATGATCAGCTCCAGCCGACCGTCGGAGAGGTGGTCGAGGGTGGCGTAGTCCTCGTAGGCGCGGACCGGGTCGAGCAGGCTCAGCGTGGTGACGGCGGTGAAGAGCCGGATGGTGCTGGTCCGCGCCGCGATGTGGCTGAGCACCACCGGCGGCGAGGAGGAGATGAAGGGGCGTTCGTGCCGTTCGCCGACGCCGTAGCCGTCGAAGCCCAGTTCCTCGGCCAGCACGGCGGTGTCGACCACCTCCCGGAACCGTTCGGTGGTGCTGCGGCGTCGCCCGGTGACGGGGTCGGGCAGGTGGGTGATCAGGGTGATCAGCAGGAACTTCATGCCGGGACCGGGGCCTTCCGGGGAGGGATGGGGTGGACCACCAGGGCGTAGCAACGGGAGTAGGGCAACGCGTCGTACGGCGGGAAGACCGGGACCGGTCGGTAGCCGGCCCGAAGGTAGCGGCGGACCGCGTCGGGCTGCCGGTCGCCGGTCTGGAGCACGATCCGGCCGGCACCGAACCGCCCGGCCGCCTCCCGGGCGGCGTCCAGGAGTTGGTCGGCGATGCCCCGCCCCCGGTGGGCGGGCGCCACGTACATCCGTTTCAGTTCCAGGTCGGGGCCGCACCAGCGCAGCGCGGCGTGCCCGACCGGGGTGGCGTCGGCGGTGTACGCCACCCCGGTCCAGGCCACCGAGCCCGGCAGGAGCACCCGTGCCGGGGGCAGGTGGATCGGGTCGTGCGGACGGTCGGCGTAGCGCTGGCGCAGCTCCCCGGTCATCGCCGCGCGCAGCGCCACGGCGTCCGGGTCGTCCCAGCGCAGCCGGCAGACGGTAACCGGCGTCGACGCCACCGGGCCGGTCACGCCGCGCCGACCCGGGTGGCCGGTCGGGCCGGCCGCAGGCCGAGATGCCCACGCAGGGTGGTGGACGTGTACTCGGTACGGAACACGCCGCGTTCCTGGAGCAGCGGGACGACCCGGTCGACGAACTCGTCGAGCCCGCCCGGGGTCAGGTGCGGCACCAGGATGAACCCGTCGGCGGCGTCGGACTGCACGAAGTGGTTCATCCGCTCGGCGACCCGCTGCGGGGTGCCGATGAAGGACTGCCGGCCGGTGACCTCGATGATCAGGTCGCGGATGCCGAGTCCCTTCTCCTCGGCCAGCGCCCGCCACTGCCGGGCGGTGCCGACCGGGTCCGGGTACATGCCGGCCCGGCCCCGGCTGATCGCGTCGCCGTCCACGTCGGGGTCCTCGGCCGGCAGCGGGCCGTGCGGGTCGTACCCGGACAGGTCCCGGTTCCACAGCTGTTCCAGCAGCAGGATCGCGGTCTGCGGGCTGACCTGCTGGCGGCGGATGTGGTGGGCGCGTTCCTGGGCCTCGGCGTCGGTGTCGCCGAGCACGAAGGTCACCCCCGGGATGATCTTCAGGTCGTCGGGGGTGCGGCCGTACCGGGCCAGTCGGGCCTTCACGTCCCGGTAGAACTCCCGACCGTCCTCCAGGGTGCCGTGCCGGGAGAAGATCGCGTCGGCGCTGGATGCGGCGAACTCCCGGCCCTCGGGCGAGTCGCCGGCCTGGAGGATCACCGGGTGCAGTTGCGGGCTGCGCGGCACGGTGAAGTGCCCGGCGATGTCGAACTGGTCGCCGTGGTGGACGAAGGCCCCCGGGTCGGCCGCGCGGACGTACCGGCCGGCGGCACGGTCGCCGACGATCGCGTCCGCCGGCCACGACTCCCACAACCGCCGGGCGACCCGGACGAACTCGGCGGCCCGTTCGTAGCGCAGCGACCGGTCGAGGTAGCCGCCCCGGCGGAAGTTCTCCCCGGTGAACGCGTCGGAGGTGGTGACCACGTTCCAGGCGGCCCGCCCGGCGCAGAGGTGGTCCAGGGTGGCCAACTGCCGGGCCAGCTCGTACGGCTCCCGGAAGGTGGTGTTCAGGGTGCCGGCCAGCCCCAGGTGGGTGGTGACGGCGGCGAGCGCGGCCAGCACGGTGAGGGTGTCCGGCCGGCCCACCACGTCCAGGTCGTGGATCCGGCCGCGCTGTTCGCGCAGCCGCAACCCCTCGGCCAGGAAGAAGAAGTCGAACCGGCCCCGTTCGGCGGTGCGGGCCAGATGGACGAAGGAGGCGAAGTCGATGTGGCTGCCGGAGGCCGGGTCGCTCCACACGGTGGTGTTGTTCACGCCGGGAAAGTGCGCGGCGAGGATGATCTGCTTGGGCACGGGGTCGTCTCCTGGGATCAGCGGGGGCCCGCGACGGCGTACCGGTTGGCCGGCCGGGGCAGGCCGAGCAGGTCGCGCAGCGTTCCGCCGGGGTAGCGGGCACGGAACAGGCCCCGGTCCCGCAGCGCGGGCACCAGCGCCCGGGTGATCGTGGTGAGGTCGTCGGGCAGCACGGCGGGCCGCAGCCGGAATCCCTGCACCCCGGCCCGCCGCCAGTCGGCGAGCAGGTCGGCGAGCTGTCCGGGGCTGCCGGTGAAGCTCGCCGCGTCCGAGGAGAACTCCGCGCCGTGCCACTCGTCCAGCCGGGTCCGCCGACGCCGGGCCAGCTGCGGGGTGTCGTCGAGCAGCACCTCCAGGTCGGCGAGGATCCGCAGGGGTGGGCCGGACCGGCCGACGGTCTCCTCCGTCGCCCGGACCTCGGTGACGACGGCCTCGGCGTGTGCGGCGTCGGTGGGGGTGACGAAGACGACGTCGGCGTGCCGGGCGGCGAACGCGTACGGCACCGTCGAGTGGGCCAGCACGGCGACCACCGGCTGCCCCTGCGGCGGCCGGGGCACGATCGACGGTCCTCTGACGGACAACCACCGGCCGGTGAAGTCGGTGTGGTGCAGCCGGTCCCGGTCGATGAACCGGCCGGTCGGGGCGTCCCGGATCTCCGCGTCGTCCTGCCAGCTGTCCCAGAGCCGCCGGACCACCTCGACGGCCTCGGCGGCCTCGGCGAACAGGTCACCGACGAGGCGTACGGTCCGTGGGTCGTCGGACCGGGTCGGGTCCAGCGGGGGCAGGTCACGCCGGCCGAAGTGCGCGGCCTCGCTGTGGCGGGCGGAGACCCGGGGCCGCCAGCCGGCCCGCCCGCCGCTGACGTGGTCGAGGGTGGCCACCGCGGTGGAGACGTGGAACGGCTCGGTGTGGGTGACGCTGGTGGTCGGGATCAGCCCGATGTGCCGGGTCGACGGGGCGATCCGGGCGGCGACCAGCAGCGCGTCGAGGCGACCCCGGACCTGGTCGGTCCGACCGTCCGGCCCGTCGGGCAGCGACGACTGCAGGTCCAGCGAGTCCTCGATGGTGACCAGGTCCAGGGCGGCCTGTTCGGCCTGTCCGACCAGGGCGGACCACCAGCGGGGGAACAGCGGCCCGGCCGGGTCGGCGTGGGACAGCCGCCAGGCGGCGGGGTGCCAGCCGAGACCGTCGAGGGCCACGGCCAGGTGCAGGGTGGGATCGGGCATGGGTTCCTCCTACGGTCAGCCGGCGGTGACGAGCGTGGGCAACGCGTCGAGCAGGGACCGGGTGTAGTCGTGCCGGGGGTAGCTGAAGACGTCACCGACCGGGCCCTGCTCGACCACCACACCGTCGTGCAGGACCAGCACCCGGTCGGCGAGGTGGTGCACCACGCCGAGGTCGTGGGAGATGAACAGCAGGGCGGTGCCGTCGGCGGCGCGCAACTCGGCCAGCAGGTCGAGGACCTGGGCCTGGATCGAGACGTCGAGGGCGGAGACCGGCTCGTCGCAGATGATCAGGCTGGGTCGGGGGGCGATGGCCCGGGCGATGGCGACGCGCTGCCGTTGCCCGCCGGACAGCGACCGGGGGTGCCGGTGGAGCAGGTCCGGGCCGAGGCCGACCCGGTGCAGCAGGGCGAGCACCCGGTCGGTCCGGTCCGGACCCGGGTCGAGGTTCTCGGCGACCACCCGGCCGACGGTGTAGCGGGGGTCGAAGGAGCCCAGCGGGTCCTGGGAGATCAGCTGTAACCGGCGGCGCAGCGGACGGCGGGCCCGCTCCGGCACCCCGGACCACCGGGCCGACTCGAAGGTGACGGCGCCGGCGTCGGCGGTGAGCAGTCCGGCGGCCAGCCGGGCGATCGTGCTCTTGCCGGAGCCCGATTCGCCCACCAGCCCCAGCGTCTCGCCCCGGGCCACGCTGAACGAGACGTCCCGCACGACGGTGTGCGGGCCGTACCGCCGGGTCAGGCCGACCGCGTCGAGCACGGTGTCGTCGGGACGGACGACGGGCCGCGCCGGCAGCGGGGTGCGCCGCAGCACCGGCACGGCGCAGTCGTCGCGGACCCGGGCCGGTTCGCCGAGTCGACGTCCCCGCGACGAGGCCGACGGCACCGCCGCGAGCAACTGCCGGGTGTACGGGTGCTGCGGGGCCCGCAGCAGCCGGCCGGTCGGTCCGTGCTCGACGATCCGGCCGTCCCGCATCACGAGGACCCGGTCGGCCACCTGGGCGACCACCGCCAGATCGTGACTGATCAGCAGCAGGCCGACGCCGGTGTCCCGCCGTTCGGCGAGCAGCCGCAGGATCTGCGCCTGCACGGTGACGTCGAGCGCGGTGGTCGGCTCATCGGCGATGAGCAGGGCGGGTTCCCCGGCGATCGCCGAGGCGATCAGCGCCCGCTGCCGCAGCCCGCCGGAGAGCTGGTGCGGGTACTGCCGGGCCCGCCGTCCGGGTTCGGGCACGTGCACCTGGTCGAGCAGGTGGATGGCCCGGCCGACGCGTTCCCGCCGACCGACGATGTCGTGCGCGGCGAGCACCTCGCCGATCTCCGCGCCGACCGTGCGCAGCGGGTCGAGGGAGACCAGCGCGTCCTGTGTCACCAGCCCGGCGAGCCGGCCCCGCACCCGCCGCCAGTCCCGTGGTCGGTAGCCCCGCACGTCCCGGCCGGCGAGGTCGAGCCGGGCGGCGCGGACCCGGGCGCCGGCACCGGCTAGGCCGACCAGGGTACGGGCGGTGACGCTCTTGCCCGAGCCGGACTCTCCCACGACGGCGACACACTCGCCGGCCCCGACGGTGAAGCCGATGCCCCGGACCGCCTCCACCGGGCCGGTCGGGGTGTCGAAGGTGACGTGCAGGTCCTCGACGGCGAGCAGCGCGGCCATCAGGGTCGCCGCCCGTCGAAGCGGGCCTGCCAGTGCCGGCCGACGACGGTCAACGCCACCACCGTCGCGGTGACCGCCGCACCGGGCAGCACCGTCATCCACCAGGCCACCTGGAGGTAGTTGCGCCCCTCGGAGAGCATCGCGCCCCACTCGGGTGACGGCGGTTGCGGGCCGAGGCCGAGGAAGCTGAGGCCGGCGGCGGCCAGGATCGCCTCGCCGAGCCCGATCACGGCGAGCACCGGGACCGGGCCGAGCACGTTGGGCAGCACGTGCCGCAGCACCAGACGTGGCCGGGACAGGCCGAAGCTGACCGCCTCTTCGACGTAGCCGGCCCGACGGACCAGCAGGGTCTGTGCACGTACCACCCGGGCGTGGTGCGGGAGGGTGGCGATGCCGATGGCGACGATCAGGCTGGCCGTACCGGGGCCGGCGACCGTGATCAGCAGCAGCGCCAGCAGCAGCAGCGGGAACGCCGACAGCGCGTCGAAGCTGCGGCTGAGCGTCTCGTCGGCGAACCGGTGGGCCAGCCCGGCGAGCAGTCCGAGCAGGACCCCGCCGGTGACCGCGATCGCGGTCGCGGCGAGCCCGATGGTCAGCGAGTGCCCCGCGCCGTGCACCACCCGGGTCCAGACGTCCCGGCCGAGGTGGTCGGTGCCGAGCCAGTGCGCCGCGTCCGGGGCGGCCAGCGCGGCGCGCGGGTCGGCGGCGATCGGGTCGCCGGGGCCAGCAGCGCCGGCACGGCCGCCGCGACGACCAGCAGGCCCAGGTACGCCCCGGCGACGAGCAGTCCCGGTCGGGGTCGGCCCCGGCGTCGGCGTACCGGTGCGGGTGGGTGGGCGGCGAGGGTGGCCGCCTTCTCGGCGGTGGGCGTGGTGCCCAGGGTGACGGTCATCGTCAGCTCCTTCGCAGGCGCGGGTCGACGAGCAGGTAGGTCAGGTCGGCGGCGGTGTTGACCAGCACGTGGACGGCGGCGGAGAGCGTCACCACGGCCAGCACGACCGGCATGTCCTTGCCGGTCACGGCGCTCAGGGTGACCTGACCGAGGCCGGGTCGACCGAACACCTGCTCGACGATGACCGCGCCGCCGAGCAGGATGCCGAACAGCCAGCCGGCGAGGGTGACCGCCGGCAGCAGCGCGTGCCGCAGCGCGTGCCGCAGCAGCACCGTCCGCTCCCGCACCCCGCGGGCCCGGGCGGTCAGCACGAACGGCTCGTCCAGTGCCCGGTCCAGGCCGTCGCGCAGCACCTGGGCGAGCAGACCGGCGATGGGCAGCGCGAGGGTGACCGCCGGCAGCACCAGGGCGGCCGGCCCCTGGTCGCCGGAGACGGGGAACAGCCCGTACCGGAAGGACAGCACGCTGAGCAGCACGAGGCCGATCAGGAACGGCGGGGTGGAGACCAGCAGCAGCTCGCCTGCGGAGCTGACCCGGCGCGGCCACCGGCGACGACGGCCGGCGGTGCCGACCGCCACCGCCACGGCCAGCAGCACCCCGAGGCCGGCGGCGGCGACGGCGAGCGTCGCGGTGGGGGCGAGCTGCTCGCCGATGACCTCGGCGACCGGGCGTTGCCGCAGGTAGGAGCGGCCCAGGTCACCCCCGGCCAGCCGCCACAGGTAGTCGAGGTACTGCCCGACCGCCGGCCGGTCCAGACCCCACTCGGCGATGACCTGGGCCCGGATCTGCGGGGTGTCCGCGCCGTCGCCCACGATGCTGTCCACGGTGTCCCCCGGCGCGGCCAGCAGCGCCAGGTAGGCGGCGGTGGCGGCGGCCCACAACACGACCAGACCGGCGACCACACGGCGGGCCACCGCCCGCAGCAGGCTCATCGCGCGATCCACAGGTCGTACGCGCTGGCGGGCACCCCGGCGGTGGGCTCGAACCGCACCCCACCCACGGCGGTGCTGGCGGCGATCTGGTCGGCCGGGGCGTAGAGCGGCAGGGCGAGCGCCTGGTCGGCCACGACCCGCTGTTGCAGGTCGGCGTAGCCGGCGGCCCGACGGGTCGGGTCGGCGGTGGCCTGCCCGGCTTCCAGGAGCCGGTCGAGCTGCGGGTCGTTGATCCGGGTGCGGTTGATGCCGCCACCGGAGTGCAGCAGCAGGTTCAGCGCCGCGCCGGCGTCGGTGTCGGCGCGGGAGTTGTCGAAGACCTCGTACTCGTTGCGCTCGAACGCCTGCTGGGCGGTGCCCTGGTCGACCACGGCGACCTTCAGGTCGATGCCGGCGCTCTGTTTGACCGCCGCCTGCACTGCCTGGGCGAGCACGTCGCGGCGGTCGCGCACGTACGGGGCGGCCTGCACCAGCCGTACGGTGAGCCGCCGGCCGTCCCGGGTGCGGTAGCCGTCGGCGTCGCGGGCCCCCCAGCCGGCCTGGTCGAGCAGGCGGTTGGCCCTGGCGGTGTCACCGCCGAAGCTGCCCTCCAGCCGCTTGTCGTACAGCGGGCTGGACGGGCTGACCACGCTCCACGCCCGGGTGGCGGTGTCCCGGTAGACCGAGGCCAGCACGGTGTCGACGTCGAGGGCCTCCCGGAACGCCTGTCGGACCCGCAGGTCGTCGAAGGGGGCGTGGGAGACGTTGAGGTAGTACGAGTAGGCGGAGCCGGAGTTCAGCTGACGGGTCAGCCGCAGCCGGGGGTTGCCGGTGATCAGTGGCTGGTCGGTGGCGGGCACCCCCTCGATGAGCTGCACCTGCTGCGCGGTGAGGGCGCCGACCCGGACCGCGGACTCCTTGAGGAACCGGTAGGTGATCTCGTCGAGGTGGGCCGGCCCGGTGTGGGCGGCGGTGGGTGGCGCCCAGTCGTAGCCGGGGTTACGCCGGTAGTGCAGTTCCTGGCCGGGGACGTAGCGGTCCAGCACGAACGGTCCGGTGCCGACGACGTCGACGCCGCCGGCCTTGAGGTTCCTGGCCTCCCGCAGCGACCTCGGAGACACCTGGGCGCCCTGCGGGGAGGCGAGGAAGTCGAGGATGAGCACGTCGGGGGCGGTCAGGGTGAGCCGTACGGTGCGCGGGTCGACGACCTCGACGGCCTTGAGGTGGCGCAGTTGCACGGCGGCCACGGCGGGCGCGTACCCGGGTTCGCGGAGCTTGTCGATGTTGGCCTTGACGGCGACGGCGTCGAACGGGGTGCCGTCGGTGAAGGTCACTCCGGCGCGCAACGGGAGGGTGTAGTTCAGCCCGTCGGGCGTGGCCTGCCAGCCGGTCGCCAGCCAGGGCACCAGGGCGCCCCGGTCGTCGTAGGTGAGCAGCGACTCGAAGCTGTTCCACACCAGCAGGCGGGCCTTGGCCTGGGCGTACTGGTGCGGGTTGAGGGTGATCGGTTCGGTCTCCACGGCCCAGGTGAGGGCGCCGCCGGAGCGGGGCTGTCCGACGGCCTCGACGGCCGGGTCGGTGGTGGTGGCGCAGCCGGCGGCGAGGACGAGCACGACGGCGGCGAGGGTCCGCAGGGGGCGGACGGACATGGCGGGGTCTCCTGTCCAGACAGGCGGGAGGGGTACGCCGACATCCGGCCGGGCAGGGTGCGCGGGCCGGTGGGGTGTCGGGGAAGGGGTGCGGCGGTCAGCTCGGCGGTGAGCCCCACCTCGGCGGGCCGGTGCGGCGCGTCGGGTACGGGTGTGGGTGCCGGGTCAGGCCAGACAGGAACTCGACCACACCCGACCGAAGTCGATGTGGCCGCGGATCGTCAACCGCAGCTCGCTGGACATGGGCCGAGTCCACCGTCGGGCGTCGCCGGTGTCAACGAATCGCGCGGCGGATGTCGGCTATCGCACCCGGAGGTGTCGATCCGTTGACGCATACCCTACTAAAGCTATAGGATTTACGGGGATTGTGTCTCGTGCGACGACCCGAGGCGGGACGCACCCCGGGTCCCGGACGGGTGACGCCGACACCGGGACCAGCGGCAGGGACGCCATCGGCACCCGGCACGGCAGCCATCGGCCGCGACGCGGGCCCGGCCGGTCACCCCGGTCGGGCCCGCGTCGGTCAGGCGGCGGGGCGGCGGGTCACGCCGTCCGGACCACCGGCCAGGCCGGCGTAACGACCTCGGTGGTAGAGCAGCGGCGAACCCACGTCGGCGTGCTGGATCAGCTCCGGCTCGGCGAGCACAATCGCGTGGTCGCCGACGACCACCCGCTCGACCACCCGGCAGAGCAGCCAGGCCAGGGTGTCGTCGAGAATCGGCGCACCCTCCGGCCCGGTCCGCCAGCGGGTCGGCGCGGCGAACCGGTCGATGCCGCTGGTCGCGAAGGTACGGGCCAGCTCCTGCTGGTGGTGGGCGAGCAGGTGCACCACCACGTGCCGGCTCCGGGCCACCGTGGGCCAGCTCGACGCGCCGAGATTCAGACAGAACGAGACGATCGGCGGGGCCAGTGACACCGAGGTGAACGAGGTGGCGGTGAAGCCGACCGCCGGGGCACCGGGTGCGGTGACCACCACGACGGTGCTGGCCTGATGGCGCAGCAGCGTACGCAGCGCGTCGGCATCGGCGTCGACGGGCGGTGGACGATTGTCGGGCTCGGTCATCGGGGGGACCTCCTGCGCGCGGATCGGCGGGTCACGGCTGCCCGGCGGACGCGTGCCGCTCGTACGGGAGCTTCTCGCCGGCGTCGACGGCGACCGGCAGCCGGTTCTCCACCGGCGGCAGCGGACAGGTCGCGAAGTCGGTGTAGGCGCAGGGCAGGTTGGTCGCCCGGTTGAAGTCCAGCGTCACCCACCCCTGGGCGTCGGGGGCGTCGACGGCCAGCGACCGGTTCGCCGGGTAGGTGGTGACCCCGGAGGTGGCATCGGTGAACAGCACCGACAGGCTGCCCGGCGTGAAGCCGTCGAACGCGGTCAGGCTCAACGGCACCCCGTCGACACTGAACTCGATCCGACCGGGGGCGTCGTAGACGTGTGCCAACCCCTCCACCGCCGCGCCGACTGTGGTCGGCCGGGGTGCGTCGAACGGCACGTACCGCCCGTCGAGGACCCAGCGCGGCGTCGGCGGGTAGGCCGGGGTGCCCCGGAAACCGGTGCGCAGCGGGTGGTCGGGGCGGCGGGGTCGCAGGATGTCCCGGCCGCCCCGACGGGCCACCTCCAGCACCCCGCCCTCGATCCCGACGGTGAGCCCGCCGCGCTCGGCGATCGACGCGAACCCGTGCCGGCCCCGCACCGGCTGCCCGTCGATGGTGAGCTGCTCGCCGTCGGCCAGCTCGACGACCACCCCCTCGTCACCGGTGTGCCAGCGCCCCGGCAGGTCGGGGAAGCGCTGCGGCCGGGAGGTGAGCCAGTGCAGCCCGGTCACGGCGAGGAAACCGTGCGGGGCCGCCAACGCCTCCTCGTGCCGTCGGTGCCAGTCCTGCCAGTCGCGGACGAAGGCGGCGGTGTCGGTCGGTGTGTCGGTCATCGGGACTCCCCCGGTCGGACGACGAGGTCGTGGAAGAAGTGCCGGGCGGGCCGGGCGGCCACGCGCGGGCTGGAGGGCTGACGGGGCTGAAGCCAGTCACCGGCCGGTGACCGGGGCCGGCAGCGGGTGACCGGCACGGCGGCGGCGCGGCCGGTCAGGCCGCGACGGGCGTGCCGGGACAGCGCTGCGCGGCGACCCGCATCAGGTCGACGACCCGGCGGGAGGTGAATAGCCGAACGCGCAGCATGGCCTCATTTTCCTATCAATGCGATAGGATTTCAAGCCCCGGACCGGAGCCGTCCGCTCCGTGGGCGTCACGCGGTCCACGCCACCCTCACCTGCCGACCCTCGCCCTCAGGTCACTGTCGCAGGGTGAGGGTGACGGTGCCGGTGGCCGCCCCGGACGGGTCCACCACGACGGTGTAGACACCGGTGGCCGGCAGGACGGTCGCGTCGATGCCACCGGCACCGTTGACCACGCAGCCGGTGCCCACCGGCACCCCGTCGGGGTCGCGCAGCTCCAGCGGCGAGCACTGGTCCGGCAGGGTGGCGTCGGTGGCCGTCACGGTCACCGACGTGCCGGCCGTACCGGTGAACCGGTAGCCGAGCACCGCGCCGGGCCGGTCGACGGTGGCGACGACCGGCGGTCCGTCGAGCGCGATCGGGTCGAACCGGTCCCCGGTGACGAACAGCCGCAGCGCCACCGTGCCGACGGTACGGTCCACCGGGTCCACCAGCACGGTGTACGTGCCGTCGGCGGGCAGCACCGTGCCGTCGATGTCGCCGGTGCCGTTGACGACACAGCCACTGCTGAGCCGCTGTCCGTCCGGATCGCGCAGCTCCAACGGGGAACACTGGTCCGGCAGGGTGCTCTCCGGCACCTCGACGAAGACCCGCTGGCCGGCGACGCCGGTGAACCGGTACCGGGCCCGGCCGCCCGGCCCGGCGATCGTCACCGGGACCGCCGGCCCGTCCGGTCGCAGGGTGCCGGTGACGTCCCGGGCCGCGTAGACCCGCACGGCCGCCCGACCGGTGCCCCGGCGGCGGCGTCGACCACCACCGTGTAGTTGCCGTCGCGGGTGAGTTCGGTGCGGTCGACGAGGCCGCGTCCGTCGATGTTGCAGCCGCTGGCCAGCTCCGTCCCGGTCGGGTCGAGCAGCCGGTACGGGGAGCAGCGGTCCGCCAGGCCGGGCGCGCTGACGTCGACGAACACGGCGTCGCCGGCCCGGCCGCGGAAGGTCAGCGGGTCGCCGCCCGGGGTCAGCGCGCCGGTGGCGATCGGTGTCGCGGCGATCGGCGCGTCGGCCGGCGGGGCGATCCGCTCGGTGCCGACGCCGCTGACCGCGAACTCGGGACGGCCGGTCACGGCCACGTCGAAGACGCACTCGGCGAGTTGCCAGGGATCGGTGATCCCGGCCCACCGGCACACCTGCTCGGCGGCGGCCCGCCGGGCCGGGTCGAGGTCGTCGAGGGTCACCGCCCGCTCCGGGAAGCCGCGATCGGTGAACGACCCGGTGTCCTGGCCGTCGGGATAGCTGAACAGGGAACTGTCCCGGGTGACCCGCCAACTGTCCGCGTACGACGGGTAGAGCTTCGCGAACGGCGCGGGTCGGGGCAGGGCGGCACCGGACGGCGCGGCGACGTCGTCGGTCGGGTCGCCGTCGAAGTCGCCGAGCAGTCCCCGGACCTTCCCCGCCCGGCTCGCCGCCAGCTTCGTCAGCACCCGGTAGCCGTAGGGGCCGATCTGGTCGACGGCGGCGGCGGAGCCGTCGGGCCAACCCAGGTCGTAGCCGTCGGCGGCACCGGTGTCGGAGTCACGGCGGGTGAGCGTGCCACCGCCGGGCAGGGCCGTCTCCCCCGGCGGCGGGACGCGGACGGCACCGTCGACGCGTACCTCGGTGTCGCCGTCGACCAGGGTGAGGGCGACCCGGTGGGCGCCGATCCGGACGGCGACGGCGGTGTTGACCGACACCGTCCGCGAGTCGCCCATCGGCGTCTGCCGGACCTGCACCGCCAGCGGGGCACCCGAGGTGGAGCCGACCAGCACGAACTCGCCGACGGCCTGGAAGTCGTAGTAGTGCCGGTCGAAGGTGACCAGGTGCGGGTCGCCGTTGGTGCCGCCGCAGTCGCCCCCGTCCTCGCAGAGCTTGACCGGGCCCTTCGGCGGTGGAGTCTTCTTCGCGGGCTTCCTGCACTCGTCGAGGCTCTTCGGGAGGGTCTTGCCGTCGTACTCGGTGCGCGCCGGCAGACCCTTGGCCGCCCGGTACCTGTTCTCCGCCAGGGTCGCCTTGACCTCGGCGGTCTTGATCCCGGTGCCACCGCAGTCGCCCTGCGGCACCGCGTCGCGGGAGATGTCGTCGGAGTGGTTCAGCTCGTGGTAGAGCGCCGCGCACGGGTCCCGGGCGATCCCGTCGCCGTACGGGTCGACCGAGGTCGGGTTCCAGGTCACCGTGGACGAGCCCTTGCCGTCCTTGCTGGTGGGAGTCTCGAAGGACCCCGACCCACCGGGGGTGGGGATGATCCGCACCCGGGGGGTCTTGGTGTCCTTGAGCCGGGGCAGGATGCCCGCCGGGTCACCGCCGGCCGCCGCGAACCCCTGGAGGCAGCCGTCGACCGCCGCCTGGAAGTCGACGCCGCTGACCGGCACCCCGGCGCTCGGGTCGACCTGGTAGTCGGCCCGGGCCGGCCCACCGGTGCCCCCGACGGCGGTCCCGACGCCGACGAGCAGCAGCGCCACGACGAGCGTCGGGCGACGGCGACCACGCCGCAGGAGCAGGACGGCCAGCCCGCCCACGACGACCAGCAGCAGCACCGCCCCGCCGAGCAGCCAGGGCCACCACCCCCGGCCGGCCGGGTCGTCGCCGACGGTGAAGCTGATGGTCCGCAGCGCCGTCGCGCCCGTGCACGGGGTGTCGAGACCGGTCACCGGCAGCGCCGTCCAGCTCGCCGTCACCTCGTAAACCCCGGGTGCCCCGACCGGCCAGAGGGTGTCCAACCCGCCGCCGTCCGGGGTCGCCGCCACCGACCGCAGCACGACGGCACCGGCGTCGGTGCCGTCGTGCATCCGGGTGCCGGCCAGCGGCACGGCCACGCTCGCACCGGGTTCCACGGTCGTCGTGCCGGCGGTGGCGGCGGCACCGATGCCGTCGCCGTAGAAGCTGCGGCCCAGCGCCGGCACCAGTTCCTGACCGTCGCGGCGGACCGAGGTCACCTGCACGGTGCCGTCGGCCACGGTGGCCAGGCCGCAGGCCGCGCCGGTGGCGTTGGTGACCGTGAGCGTCAACCGGATCGCTTCGCCCGGGGCGTACCGCGGGGCGGTGGTCCGCAGGTCCAGCCCGAGACCTCCGTCGGCCGGCGCGGCGCAGGCCGCCCCCGGCCCCGCCGCCAACGCCGCCACGAGGACGGCGAACCCGCCGGCGAGTCGCACGATCAGCTTCATGCGCGGCACTCTAGGACCGCGACGCCCACCGCCCGCGCCACTGTCGTGCATCGGTCGCCGCCGCCCCGGCCGGTCCTACGGTACGCGGGTCACTCCGGCCGGACCGTCGACCTACGGACGCTCCACCGTCACGAGGCGATCACCTCGCGCAGCCGGGCGGCGAAGCCGGCGGGGTCGTCGGTGAAGCCGATGTGCCCGCCGGGGAACATCGTGGGTGGCACCCCCAGCGCGGCGGCCAACGCCCGGGAGCTGCGGTCGCACAGTTCCCCGGCCGACTCCTCGCCGAGGCCGACCAGCACCCGGGTGGGTCCGTCGCGCAGCGCGGCGACGTCCGGCTGGTAGCGGGTCGTGCCGCGCAGGGTGTGCAGGTACTGGTAGCGCTCGTCGGCGGCGTCCTGCGGGTCGGGGTCGCGGCCGAACATGCCCTGGATCATCTCCTCCGGCATGGCGATGTTGGCGTTGGCGAGGAACTTCCGCCAGGCGCCCAGCCGGTCCCCGCGCCGGTAGGTGGCGACCATGTCGTCCTCCCGGGCGAGGAGTTCCTCGCGGTCGTCGAGCAGGAGCAGCAGCGGCGGTTCGTGGGCGATCACGGTGTGCGCCGCCTGCGGGTGGGCGTGGGCGAGCGCCAGCACGGTGACCGCGCCGCCGCTGGAGCCGAGCACCGTCGCCGGGCCGGCGTCGAGGTGGGCCAGCAGCCGGGCCAGGTCGTCGGCGCGTAGTTCGGGCGTGGAGTCCTGCTCCGGGTCGTGCAGCCGACTGCGGCGGATGCCGCGCGGGTCGGTGGTGAGCACGGTGTGGTCGGCGGCGAGCAGGTCGGCCAGCGGGGCGAACGCCCGGGCATCCATCGGGGCGGCGACCAGCGCCACCAGGGGGCCCTGGCCGCGTACCTCGAAGTGCAGGGTCCCGTCGGGGACGGACAGGGTGGCGGTGGTCACCGGGATGGTGGTGGGACTGCTCATGATCGGGTCCTCCGGGTCGTGACGTGCGGCTCTTACACGGTGCAGACTCCCGGCGTGGGGCAGAATCGTCGGTCGTGAGCATGATTCTCGCCGACATCACGGCCGACGACCACGAGGCGACGCTGACCCGGGCCCGGGGCGGGGACGACGCCGCGTTCACCGCGCTCGTCGCGCCGCTGCGGCCGGAGCTGCACGCGCACTGCTACCGGATGCTCGGTTCCCCGCACGACGCCGACGACGCGTTGCAGGAGGCGCTGCTGCGGGCCTGGCGGGCGCTGCCCCGGTTCGAGGGGCGCAGCTCGCTGCGGACCTGGCTCTACACCGTGGCCACCCGCACCTGCCTGGACCTGTCCACCGGGCGGGGCCGGCGGGCGTTGCCTGTCGACCTGGGGCCGGCCAGCGAACACGCCGTGCCGGGCAGCGCCGCCGCCGACCACGTCCGGTGGCTCGGCCCGTATCCCGACGCCGCCCTGGTCGCCGGCCCGGCCGCCCCCGACGCCCGCTACGAGCAGCGGGAGGCCGTCGAGTTGGCGTTCGTCGCCGCGCTGCAACACCTGCCCGGCAACCAGCGCGCCGCGTTGCTGCTGTTCGACGTGCTCGGCTTCACCGCCGCCGAGATCGCCGCCATGATGGGCACCTCCACCGGTTCGGTCAACTCGGCGTTGGCGCGGGCCCGCCGGGTCGTCGCCGAGCGGGTGCCGGCCCGCAGCCAGCAGCGGACCCTCCGCACGCTCGGTGACGCCCGGCTGCGGGAGGTCGCCGCCGGCTACGCCGCCGCCCTGGAGAACGGCGACGCCGACGCCCTGGTCGCCCTGCTCACCGAGGACGTCACCTGGTCGATGCCACCGCTGCCGCACTGGTACGCCGGCCGCGACGCGGTGCTGGACTTCGCCCGGACCATGCCGTTGGGCAGTTGTGGCAGCTGGCGACACGTGTCGGTGGCGGCCAACGGGCAACCGGCGGTGGCCAACTATCTGCGCACGGGCGACACCGGCCCCTACCTGCCGTGGTCGATCACGGTGCTGACGGTGCGCGACGGCCGGATCGCCCAGCTCGTCTCGTTCCTCGACGACACCCTGTTCCCGGCGTTCGGCCTGCCCGCCACCCGCTGACGGCCGGGCCGGCCGGTGGACGTGGCTGCGCCCACCGGCCGGCCCCGCGCCGGGCTCAGGCCAGCGGCGTGGTGAGGGTGTACGAGGCGTCCCCGGCGAAGGTGCTGCCGGCGGCGTACGGGTCGACCCGCAGCACGTAGTCGTAGTGGCGCAGGTAGCGGCCGGGGTGGTTCCACGACTCGAACGAGTAGCTGCCGCCCCCGGCCAGCCCGGTGCGGCTGCAGAAGGTGGCGTCCCCGGCGAAGACGGCGCTGCCGTCGTTACCGGCGAGCCGCATCGTGAAGTCCCAGTGCCGCAGGTAGGAGCCGTTGACCGCGCGGAACGAGTAGCAGGACGCGTTGGCCAGCCCGGGGACGATCTGGAAGGTGGCGTCCTGCCGGTCGGCGAGCGGGCTGCCGCTGCCCAGCACGTCGATGCGGGCGACGTTGTCGCGGTGGCGGACGTAGCGGTCGGGGAAGTTCGCCGAGCGCAGCGAGCGGTTGCCGGTGGGCGGGGCGGAGCTGTCCCCGACGCTCTCCCTCAGCACGGTGAAGTGGCGCACCGTGCCGGACAGCCCGGCCAGTTCGGTCTTGCCGGTGAAGCCGTACAGGTCGCTGCTGTCGGCGGAGTAGTAGCGGCCGGCGCCGTACTGGTCGAAGTAGATGCGCCACCGGTTGTCGGGCAGCCGGACCAGGGCGGGGCCTTCCAGGCCGGAGCCCCAACCGGCCCAGTTGCCGGTGCCGACCCAGCTCCACGGGCCGGTCAGCGCGGGGGCGGTCGCGTGCTCGATGTACTTGGTGGTCTCGTTCTTCATGAAGTTGTGGTAGGTGTTGCCGACCTTGACGATGAAGCTGTCGATGTGGTTGGTGCCGATGCCGGCGAGTGCCGCCGGGGCGCTCCACGCCGACAGCGCCGCGTTCGTCGCGGTGATCCGGTACGGCTGGAACTGCCCGGCCGTGCCGGTCTGCGAGACGGACACGACGACGTGCACGCTGCCGTCGCTGTCGACGAACCACTCCGGGGCCCAGGTGCTGCCGTTGGCCGGCGCGACGGAGATGGTGACGTTGCGCTGGAACGTCCAGGTCAGGTAGTCGCTGCTGCGGGCGATGCCGATGGTGTTGCCGGTCCAGCCGGTGGTGTAGACGAGGTAGTAGTAGCCGTCGGTGTGCCGGATGACGCTGGGGTCGCGGACCAGCCCGGACGGCGGGGTGTAGGCGTTGGCCCGCTGGAGGGTGAACCGGGTGGCGTCGGCCGAGTCGTAGACGTACATGTTGGATTCGCTGCTGTTGGTGAACGCGGTCATCAGGTAGTGCGGGACCGGCCCGGCGGCGTTGGCCCGCGCGGGTGCGGCGACCAGCAGGCCACCGAGCATGCAGAGCACCGCCGCCAGAGCGGCGTACCGGAGACGTCCCATCGACACACCTCTTCCCTATAAATCGACGGTTGTCATCCTGCACTATTGCCAAGGGTTTTCGTAAGTGTTGCGATAAGCCATGGCCCGGACCTCCCGCGACATCCGCTCCGCCAACCGCCTCACCGTCGTCCAGCAGGTCGTCGCCGCCGGCACCACCAGCCGGCAACGCCTCGCCGCCGACACCGGCCTCAGCCTCGGCACCGTCGCCACCCTGGTCGGCGAACTCACCGCCCTCGGGCTGCTCACCGAAGCGGGCCGGGAGGACTCCGGTGGCGGCCGGCCCCGTGGCCTGGTCACCGCCGACCCGCACGGCGGACTGCTCGTCGGCGTCGACGTCGCCGAGACGTACGTGCACGTCGACCTCTTCGACACCACGCTGACCCGGCTGGCCGGGGCCGAGGAGCCACTGCACCCGCTGGAACGCCGCCCCCACCAGGTGGTCCGGCACATCGTCAGCGGTGTCGACGCCGTCCTGGCCGGCACCGACGCCCGGGTGCTCGGCGTCGGCGTCAGCGTCCCCGGGCAGGTCGACCGGGAGGGCGGCGTGTCGGTGTTCGCACCGAACTGGGACTGGCACGACGTACCGCTGCGGGACCTGCTCGCCGACGGCCTGGCACTGCCGCTGCACCTGGACAACCCGCTGCGCGCGGCGGTGCTCGCCGAGCTGTGGGCCGGGGCCGCCCGGGGCCGCGACGACGTCGCCGTGATCAACCTGGGCACCGGGGTCGGCGCGGGCCTCGCCTTCGGCGGCACCCTCTACCGGGGTGGCAGCAACAGCGCCGGCGAGTGGGGGCACACCACCCTGGTCCTCGACGGGCGGCTGTGCCGGTGCGGCAGCCGGGGCTGCGTGGAGGCGTACGTCGGTGCACCCGGCATCATGCAGACCCTGCGCGACCTGGCCCCGACCAGCCCGCTGCTGCACCCCGAGGACCAGACCGCCACCCTCGACGCCCTCGCCGCCGCACTGGCCGCCGACGATCCCACCGCCGCCAAGGTGGTCGCCGAGACCGCCCGCTACCTCGGCGTCGCCGTCGCCGACCTGGTCAACCTGATCAACCCGGAGGTCGTCGTGCTCAGCAGCTGGGTCGCCGACCGGCTCGGCGACCGGCTGCGCGACGAGGTCCGCACCGTCGTCGCCCAGCACGCGCTGCGCCGCCCGCTCGCCGCCACCGAAATCGTCCGCTCCCCCGTCGCCGGCAACCCCGTCAGCCTCGGCGCGGCCACCCTCGCCCTGGAGGGCTTCCTCACCAGGGGACGCTAGCCCGCCGCGCGGCGACGCCGCGTCGACCAGGTCCGTCGATGCCCTGACGCCCCCGGTGCCGGAGGCGGCTGCTCCCCGCCGCCCCCGGCGCCGTCGGGTCCGCGCCCCGCCCGCCCCGGCCGGACCGTCCCCGCGACCCGCACCGGCCGGGCCGTCCCCGCGACCCAGCCCGGCAGGCCCCGGTCACGCGCGGCCCGGCGGGCGCAGGGCGAGCCGGCCGGGGGTGGTCCCGGCGGGGGGCAGGGCGGCGTCAGCGGCCGACGTAGGCCGCGAGGTGTGTGCCGGTGAGCGTGGACCGGGCGGCGACCAGATCGGCGGGGGTGCCCTCGAAGACGACCCGCCCGCCGTCGTGGCCCGCGCCGGGACCGAGGTCGATGATCCAGTCGGCGTGTGCCATCACCGCCTGGTGGTGCTCCACGACGATGACCGAGGTGCCGGCGTCGACCAGCCGGTCGAGCAGGCCGAGCAGCTGCGCCACGTCGGCCAGGTGCAGCCCGGTGGTCGGCTCGTCGAGGACGTAGACGCCGCCCTTGTCGGCCATCCGGGTGGCGAGCTTGAGCCGCTGCCGCTCACCGCCGGAGAGCGTGGTGAGCGGCTGGCCGAGGCGCAGGTAGCCGAGCCCGACGTCGGCGAGCCGGCCGAGGACGGCGCTCGCCGCCGGGGTACGCGCCTCGCCCGCACCGAGGAACTCCGCCGCCTCGGTCACCGACATCGCGAGCACCTCGCTGATGTCCCGACCGCCGAGGCGGTATTCCAGCACGGCGGCCTGGAACCGTCGGCCCTCGCACTCCTCGCAGACGGTGGCGACCCCGGCCATCATCGCCAGGTCGGTGTAGATGACACCGGCGCCGTTGCAACCGGGGCAGGCCCCCTCGGAGTTGGCGCTGAACAGGGCGGGTTTCACCCCGTTGGCCTTCGCGAACGCCTTGCGGACCGGGTCGAGCAGCCCGGTGTACGTCGCCGGGTTGCTGCGCCGCGAACCCCGGATCGCCCCCTGGTCGACCACGACCACCCCGTCACGCCCCGCCACCGAACCGTGGATCAGGGAACTCTTGCCCGACCCGGCCACCCCGGTGACCACCACCAGCACGCCCAACGGGATGTCGACGTCGACGTCGCGCAGGTTGTGCGTGTCCGCGCCGCGTACCGCCAGCACGCCGGACGGGGTGCGCACCGCCGGCTTCACGGCGGCCCGGTCGTCCAGGTGCCGCCCGGTCAGGGTGCCGCTGTCGCGCAGCCCGGCGACGGTGCCGGCGAAGACCACCTCGCCACCGGCCGAGCCGGCACCCGGGCCGAGGTCGACCACGTGGTCGGCGATCGCGATGGTCTCCGGCTTGTGCTCCACGACCAGCACCGTGTTGCCCTTGTCCCGCAACCGCAGCAGCAGACCGTTCATCCGCTGGATGTCGTGCGGGTGCAGCCCGACGGTGGGCTCGTCGAAGACGTAGGTGACGTCGGTCAACGAGGACCCGAGATGGCGGATCATCTTGGTCCGCTGCGCCTCCCCGCCGGACAGGGTGCCGGCGGGGCGGTCCAGCGACAGGTAGCCGAGGCCGATCTCCTCGAACGAGTCGAGCAGCCGTTGCAGCCCGGCCAGCAGTGGGGCCACCGAGGGTTCGGCGAGGCCGCGCAGCCAGCCGGCGAGGTCGCTGAGCTGCATCGCGCAGACGTCGGCGATGTTCTTCCCGCCGATCTTCGACGACCGGGCCTCCGGGCCGAGGCGGGTGCCGGCGCAGTCGGGACAGGTCGTGAAGGTCACCGCCCGCTGCACGAACGCCCGGATGTGCGGTTGCAGGGTGTCGACGTCCTTGGCCAGGTACGACTTCTGGATCTGCGGGATCAGCCCGGCGTACGTCAGGTTGATGCCGTCGATCTTGATCTTGGTGGGCTCCCGGTGCAGGAGGTCGTGCAGCTCGGTCTTCGTGTACCGGCGGATCGGCTTGTCCGGGTCGAAGTAGCCACAGCCCCGGAAGATCCGGCCGTACCAGCCGTCCATGCTGTAACCGGGGATGGTCAGCGCACCCTCGTTGAGCGACCTGCTGTCGTCGTAGAGCGCCGACAGGTCGATGTCGGTGACCGCGCCCATCCCCTCGCAGCGCGGGCACATGCCGCCGAGACGGTGGAAGGTCGCCTTCTCGGTCTTCGTCCGGCCCGCGCCCCGCTCGACCGTGATCGCGCCGCTGGCCCGGACCGAGGGGACGTTGAACGAGTACGCGTTGGGCGGGCCGATGTGCGGCTGCCCCAACCGGCTGAACAGGATGCGCAGCATGGCGGTGGCGTCGGTGGCGGTGCCGACGGTGGAGCGGGCGTTCGCCCCCATCCGCTCCTGGTCCACGATGATCGCCGTGGTCAGCCCGTCGAGCACGTCGACCTCGGGTCGGGCCAACGTCGGCATGAAGCCCTGCACGAAGGCGCTGTAGGTCTCGTTGATCAACCGCTGGGACTCGGCGGCGATCGTGCCGAACACCAACGAGCTCTTGCCCGACCCGGAGACCCCGGTGAACACGGTCAGCCGGCGCTTCGGGATCTCCACGTCGACGTCGCGCAGGTTGTTCACCCGCGCGCCCTGCACCCGGATCAGATCGTGGCTGTCGGCACCGTACGGCCCGGGCGAGCGGTCGTCCGTCATCGCGTCTCTCCCACCATCGGACGGGCCACCGGCGGATCATAGCCGGCACGACGCCCCTGAGCTGGCCGCTCAGTCCAGGATCGCCGTCGCCTCGACCTCGACGAGGACGTCGGGCTCGAAGAGGTAGTCGACGCCGATGAGCGACGACGGGGGCAGCGGCTGCGGCAGGCCGAGTTCCCCCGCGACATCCTCGACCCCGGCCATGAAGTCGCCGATCCGCTCCGGCGACCAGTTCGTCACGTAGAACGTCAGGCGGACGACATCCGCGAAGCCCGCGCCGGCACCGGCCAGGCCGTGTCCCGTGCTGCGCAGCGCCTGGGCGACCTGACCCCGTAGGTCGCCGGTGGCGACCGGCCGGCCAGCCTCGTCCCGACTGATCTGGCCGGCCACGTGGACGTGGCGTGACCCCGACGCGACTGCGACGTGGTGATAGGGGACGGGCTGCATCATGCCCTGCGGCGAGAAAAGCTGGACACCCATCTGACTTCCTTCCTCTTGGGTAGCTCATGGATACCTGGTGCGCCAAGGAAACTTCAACGAGACTAAGTGTCATGGCAGTTACCGACCCCCTCGCGGCAGAACGCCTCCAGATCACCCCGCCGCACCGTGAACTCCTGGACCAGGTCCTCGACAAGTGGTCGTTGGAGGTGCTCCACCAGCTCTGCGAACGGCCGTCCCGGTTCAACGAACTGCGCCACGCCATCCCCGCCGTGTCCCAGAAGTCGCTGAGCGCCACCCTGCGCCGGCTCGAACGCAACGGCATCGTCGCGCGACACGTCCTCTCCTCCCGGCCGGTCGCCGTCGAGTACCGCATCACCCCGCTGGGCAAGACCCTCCGGAACCCGGTCGACGTGCTGCTCGACTGGGCCGGCCAGCACCTACCCGCCATCGAGGCCGCGCGCCGGGCCTACGACCAGACCACGTAGGGCCACCGCCGGCGTGGGCGTGGGACACGCTTCGCGACCGACCGGTGTCGCCGATATCGCGACTTCCGCCCCACACCACACCCCTTTCGGTGGCAATTACACGCAAGCCAGTCAATTAATGGGGCCAGGTGGCAAATGGTCGGCCGGACGGCATGGATAAAACAGTCGGCTAACCGCAAAACCCTCCACCTCAGACAATCACCACCAGTTCGCCACACGCCTGATACCACCGCACACCGCACGCCTCGGCCAGCATCTGCCGATATAGCTGGACTCCGGTCGTTCTTCTCCAGCGAATTGGGGCCCCCAAAAGCCTGTGAGCAGGAATAACACCCGACCGTGCCCCTGATTCGACGAGCGGACCAATGCCGGCTCGACCGTACCGACCGGTATCCATTGCGTTTCTGAAAATGACAGGGATAACCTACGCATCGGATCACCCACCCCGGTCAATTTCCTCGGAGTCCACTGACAGGAGATGACGTGCTCAAACGCGTTGCAACGGTCGCAATCACCCTGCTGGCCTGCATTGCAGGCACCGGCGCGGTGGCCATTCCGGCGTACGCCTCGGAACCGGAGTGTTCCCTGAATTGCGACGGCGGCGGCAGCGGTGGCGACCCCGTCCCGCCCACGCCCACGTCTCCGCCGGGACCTGCGTACAACCTGCAGGGCGTCATCCAACTGGAGAGCGTCGGTCACGAGGGAAACTGGCCACTGCGCGTCGGCGGGATCAAGGTCCGCGGCTACTCCCGGCTCGCCACCTGGGGCAACGACCGGGTGGACGCCAACTACATCAACGTCCGGTGCTCCGCCACCGTGCTCGCCTACGTCTCAAACGACTACGACTCCGAGAACAACGGGGCGCTCGTCGACGTGACCTTCTGGTCTCCGACCGTCCCGGTCACCGGGGTCCCCGTCCAGTCCCGCACCGTCACGGTCCGCTGCACCCACCACGCCGAGAAGAACGGCGTCAACTACGACGCCACCAGCACCGCCCAGTTCGTCATCCCCGAGTGACCTGCGGTGGGGCCGGCCCGTGGTCTGGGCCGCCCCCACCGGTCCGGGTCAGGGCGTCACTTGGCGTTGAAGTAGTTGGCCTCCGGGTGGTGCACCACGATCGCGTCGGTGGCCTGCTCCGGCACCAACTGGAACTCCTCCGACAGCTGCACGCCGATCCGCTCCGCCCCGAGCAGCTCCACGATCTTGGCCCGGTCCTCCAGATCGGGGCAGGCCGGGTAGCCGAACGCGTACCGGCAGCCCCGGTAGTCGTTGCGCAGCAGGCCGGCCAGGTCGGTCGGGTCGCCGGTGGCGACCGTGCCGCCGCCCGGCAGGGTCAGCTCGGAGCGGATACGCCGGTGCCAGTATTCGGCGAGCGCCTCGGTGAGCTGCACGGACAGCCCGTGCACCTCCAGGTAGTCGCGGTACTCGTTGGCGGCGAACATCTTCGCGGTGTACTCGCTGATCGGCTGGCCGACGGTGACCAGCTGCAGCGCCACCACGTCGAGCCCGTCACCCCTCGGGCGGAAGAAGTCGGCCAGGCAGAGCCGGCGTTCCTGCCGCTGCCGGGGGAACGAGAACCGGGCCCGTTCGCTGTTGCCGTTCTCGTCCAGGATCACCAGGTCGTTGCCTTCGGAGTACGCCGGGAAGTAGCCGTACACCACGGCCGCCTCCAGCACCTGGTCGGCGATGAGCCGGTCCAGCCAGTAGCGCAGCCGGGGCCGCCCCTCGGTCTCCACCAACTCCTCGTACGACGGGCCCTGGCCGCCCCGCGACCCGCGCAGCCCCCACTGGCCGAGGAAGGTGGCCCGCTCGTCCAGCAGGGACGCGTAGTCGGCCAGCGGCACCCCCTTGACCACCCGGGTGCCGAAGAACGGCGGGGTGGGCACGGCCACGTCGGTCGCCACGTCCGAGCGGACCGAGGCGTCGTCCAGCTCCGGCAGCACCTCGGTGACCATGGTGCGCTGCTTCTCCCGGCGGGCCCGCCGGGCCGCCAACGCGGCCTCCCGCTCCGGGTCGATCACGGGTGCGCCACCGCGCTTGGCGGTCATCACCCGGTCCATCAGGGCCAACCCCTCGAAGGCGTCCCGGGCGTAGTGCACCTGGCCGGGGAACATCGCCCGCAGGTCGTCCTCGACGTACGCGCGGGTCAGCGCCGCCCCGCCCAGCAGCACCGGCCACCGCTCGGCAACCCCGCGCGACGCCATCTCGGCGAGGTTCTCCTTCATGATGACGGTGCTCTTGACCAGCAGCCCGGACATCCCGATCGCGTCGGCGCGGTGCTCCTCGGCGGCGTCGAGGATCGCGTTGATCGGCTGCTTGATGCCGATGTTGACGACCTCGTAGCCGTTGTTGGACAGGATGATGTCGACCAGGTTCTTGCCGATGTCGTGCACGTCGCCGCGCACGGTGGCCAGCACGATCCGGCCCTTGCCGCCGTCCTCGACCGCCTCCATGTGCGGCTCCAGGTAGGCCACCGCCGTCTTCATCACCTCGGCGGACTGGAGCACGAACGGCAGCTGCATCTGCCCGGAACCGAACAGCTCACCGACGACCTTCATCCCGTCCAGCAGGATGTCGTTGATGATGGACAGCGGGCTGCGGCCCTGCGCCATCGCGGTGTCCAGGTCGGCCTCCAGGCCGTTGCGCTCGCCGTCGATGATCCGCCGCTTGAGCCGCTCGTCCAGCGGCAAGCCGGCCAGCTCCTCGGCCCGGGTGGCCCGCGCCGAGGCCGCGTCGACGCCCTCGAACGCCTGGATGAACCGCTGCACCGGGTCGTAGCCCTCGCGCCGCCGGTCGTAGATCAGGTCGAGGGCCACCTCCCGCTGCGCCTCGGGGATCTTGGACATCGGCAGGATCTTGCTGGCGTGCACGATCGCCGAGGTCAGCCCCGCCTGCACGCACTCGTGCAGGAACACCGAGTTGAGCACCTGCCGGGCGGCCGGGTTGAGCCCGAACGAGACGTTCGAGATGCCCAGGGTGAAGTTGACCCCCGGGTAGCGGGCGGCGATCTCCCGGATCGCCTCGATCGTCTCGATGCCGTCCCGGCGGGTCTCCTCCTGGCCGGTGGCGATCGGGAAGGTCAGCGCGTCGATGAGGATGTCCCCCCGGTCCATCCCCCAGCGGCCGGTCAGGTCGTCGATCAGCCGGGCCGCGACCCGGACCTTCCACTCCCGGGTACGGGCCTGACCCTCCTCGTCGATGAGCAGCGCCACCACGGCCGCGCCGTGCTCGGCGATCACCGGCATCACCCGGGCGTAACGGGAGCCGGGGCCGTCGCCGTCCTCGAAGTTGACCGAGTTGACCACGCAGCGCCCGCCGAGCATCTCCAACCCGGCCTCGATGACCTGCGGCTCGGTGGAGTCCAGCATGATCGGCAGGGTGGACGCGGTGGCGAACCGGCCGGCCAGCTCCCGCATGTCCTGGGTGCCGTCGCGGCCGACGTAGTCGACGCACAGGTCGAGCAGGTGCGAGCCGTCGCGGGCCTGGCTGCGGGCCACCTCGACGCACGCCTGCCAGTCGGCGGCGAGCATCGACTCGCGGAACGCCTTGGAACCGTTGGCGTTGGTCCGCTCCCCCACCATCAGCACCGAGGCGTCCTGGGCGAACGGCACCGGGTGGTAGATCGACGAGACACCCGGCTCGTGCCGGGGCCCTCGGGCCGCCGGGGTGGCGCCGTGCAACCGCTCGGCCAGCGCCCGGATGTGCTCCGGGGTGGTGCCGCAGCAGCCGCCGATCAGCCCGACGCCGTACTCGTTGACGAACCGTTCCAGGGCGTCGGCCAGCTCCACCGGGCTCAGCGGGAAGTACGCCCCGTCGGCGGTCAGCACCGGCAGGCCGGCGTTGGGCATCACCGACAGCGGGATCCGGGAGTGCTGCGACAGGTAGCGCAGGTGCTCACCCATCTCGGCCGGGCCGGTGGAGCAGTTCAGCCCGATCAGGTCCACCCCGAGCGGCTCGATGGCCGCCAGCGCCGCCCCGATCTCGCTGCCCACCAGCATGGTGCCGGTGGTCTCCACCGCGACGTGACAGATGATCGGCACCTGCTGGCCCAGCTCGGCCATCGCCCGCTTGGACCCGACCACGGCCGCCTTGACCTGCAACAGGTCCTGACAGGTCTCGATGATCAACGCGTCCGACCCGCCGGCGATCAGCCCGGCGGCGTTCTCCTGGTAGGCGTCCCGCAGCGTCGCGTAGGGGGCGTGGCCGAGGGTGGGCAGCTTGGTGCCGGGGCCGATCGAGCCGAGCACGAACCGGGGCCGCTCCGCGGTGGCGTACGCGTCGGCGGCCTCCCGGGCGATCCGTGCGCCGGCCTCGGACAGCTCCCGGATGCGCTCCGGGATGTCGTACTCGGCGAGGTTGGCGAGGTTGGCACCGAACGTGTTCGTCTCGACACAGTCCGCGCCGGCCGCCAGGTATTCCTCGTGCACACCGCGCACCACGTCGGGGCGGGTCACGTTGAGGATCTCGTTGCAACCCTCCAGCCCCTCGAAGTCGTCGAGGCTCAGGTCAGCCGCCTGGAGCATCGTCCCCATCGCGCCATCGGCGATGAGGATCCGGTCGGCCAGCACATCCCGCAACGAAGTCCGCACAGGTTCAGGTTAGTGCGAGGATCCCGACGATTGTCGACGCCCGGCCCCGTCCCACTATGTGTCCATCCGCTCATCGGGTCGGTTCGTACCGGTTCGGGGGCGGGGTGGGTCGGCGGACCGGCGCGGCCGACGGGCCACGCGCCGCGCCGGGACGTAGGCTGGCGGATGTGAAGGACAACAGGGACGCCACCGTGCACGGCGGGCGGGTGACCGGGTCGACCCCCGGCACCGTCGGCGACGAGCGGGGCGAGGTGACGGCGTGACCGAGTTCGACGGGCTGCCGGTGCTGCGGTCCCCGGTGGCGATCGCCGCCTTCGAGGGGTGGAACGACGCCGCGGACGCCTCCACCGCCGCCGTGGAACACCTGGAACAGGTCTGGCAGGCCCGGCAGATCACCGAGATCGACCCGGAGGAGTTCTACGACTTCCAGGTCAGCCGGCCGACCATCACGATGTCCGACGGCGAGACCCGCCGGGTGGAGTGGCCCACCACCAAGTTCGTGGTGGCCAGCCCCGAGGGCACCGAACGCGACGTGGTGCTGATCCGGGGCATCGAGCCGAGCATGCGGTGGCGCACCTTCTGCGAACAGGTGCTGGAGATCTGCCACAGCCTGGAGGTCGAGCGGGTGGTGCTGTTGGGCGCGTTGCTGGCCGACGTGCCGTACACCCGGCCGTTGCCGATCAGCGGCAGCGCCTCCGACGCCCAGGCCGCCCAGCGCTACCAGCTCACCCCGACCCGTTACGACGGCCCCACCGGCATCGTCGGGGTGCTCCAGGATGCCTGCACCCGGGCCGAGGTCGACGCGGTGTCGTTCTGGGTGCACGTGCCGCACTACGCCAACAACCCGCCCTGCCCGAAGGCCACCCTCGCCCTGCTGCACCGGGTGGAGGAGGTGCTCGACCTGCCGGTCCCGATGGCCGACCTGGCCGAGGAGGCCGCCGAGTGGGAGCAGCGGGTGCGCAGCGCCGCCGAGCAGGACGCCGAGCTGGGTGAGTACGTCCGCGAGCTGGAGGAACGGGTCGGTGACGCGGGCATCACGCCGTTGACCGGTGACGAGATCGCCCAGGAGTTCGAGAAGTACCTGCGCCGCCGGGGTGGTTCCGCCGGCCCCACCGCCGGCTCCTGGTAGTCGTTCTTCGCATTCCTGGTAGTCGCCTTTCGGGTTTCTGGCAGTCGTCTTCGAAAGGCCCTGGGCGTCGCGGCGTCCGGGGCCTTTCGGCGTGTCCGGGGTGGCGTCGTCACGCCCTCTAGGGCATCCTAGGAACCTAGCTGCCAGGAGGAGGCGGGCGTGCAGATCAACCCGGGGACCGCCGAGTTCCCGCACCGGCAGATCGCCGCGCAGCTCAAGGCCCAGGTGCGCCGGGGCGACTGGGGGCCGGGCGAGCGGCTGCCATCCATCCCGGCCATCGCCGAGCTGTTCGGGGTCGCGAAGCAGACCGTGCAGCGCGCCATCGACCAGCTGCGGGTCGAGGGCATCCTGATCACCAAACCCGGCTCCGGTACGTACGTGCGGGGCACCCGGCGGCGACTCAACCGGCTCTCCCGGGGCCGGTACGGCGGCTTCCGGGGCTACCACGCCGACCTCGCCGCCCGGTACCGCCAGCAGCTCGTCTCCGTCGGTCGGACACCCGCCCCGCCCGAGGTGGCCGACGCGTTCGGGATCCCCGACGGCACCGAACTGCTCTGCCGCCGGCACCTGGTACGCACCGACGAGTCCCCGGTGGAGGTGGGCGCGTCCTGGTTCCTGCCGAAGGACACCGCCGGCACCTCCCTGGAACGGGCCGAGGCATTCGGTCGACCGCTCTACCAGGAGGCCGAGGAGGCGACCGGCCGGCGGTACACCACCGCCGCCGACACCATCAGCGCCCGCCAGCCCAGCCGGGAGGAGGCGGAGACCCTCCAGATCCGCCCCGACACGCCCGTGCTGCACCTGCTGCACGTCGCCTACGACGCCCACCGTAAGCCGATCGAGGTCGCCCAGGCCACCTGGCCCGGCCCGATGACCACGCTGACCGAGGAGTACCAGATCCCCGCCCCCGCGCCGGACCCCGACCCCGACCCCGGCCTGGTCCTCGGCTGATCCCGACCGGGCACCGCCCGCCGTCCCGGCCCCCCGCACGGCCGGGCAGCACCGCGCGGGGGCCGGGCGGGGCAGTACCGCAGGCCGGGCAGGGGTGGCGCGGCTCGCGGGACGGCACCGGGCGCACGGGGCCAGCCGTGCCTCAGGTGACGGCGGTGACCACGACGACGGCCGCCCCAAGCACGACGACGATCAGGGAGGCGACCACCCCGAGCAGGTCGGCGACCCGTACCGGGACGGTGGCGCCCAGGGCCGCGCCGATCGCGGCGAGGCCGGTCTGCCACAGCAGGGAGGCCAGCCCGGCAGCGACGACGAACACCCCGGGCCCCGTCCAACTGCCCGGCACGGCGTTCACCGTCCCGGCCAGGGCGAAGAAGTACACCAGGGTCAACGGGTTGACCGCAGTGAGGAGCACGAAGCGGACGTAGACCGGTCCGGCGGCGGTCCGGGCCGGACGCTCCCCACCGCCGCCGTTCCGCTCGGCACCGGCCCGGTCCCGCAGGGCTCCACCGGTGCCGTTCCGCCAGGCCTCGCCGGTGGCGTTCCGCTCGGCACCGGTCCCGTCCCCGGGGGCTCCACCGGTGGCGTTCCGCTCGGCACCGGCACCGTCCCGGCGGGCTCCGCCGCTGGCGTTCCGCTCGGCTCCGGCACCGGCGGGGCGTGCCGGGGCGCGGCGCAGGGTGACCAGTTGGTGGCAGCCCAGCCCGACGATCACCAACCCGGACAGATAGCGGGGGGCGTCGCCCCACGAGGCGATCACCGGCGCGAGCGCCGCCCCGGTCAGCAGCGCGCCGAGGCAGTAGAGGGTGTCGACGGTAGCGACGCCGGAAGCGGCGGCCAGGCCACTGCGGTGGCCACGCAGCATCCCCTCCCGGACGACGCCGGGACCGACTACGAGGCGTTCGTCGATGCCATCGCCCCGATCGAGCAGATCGTCGACGCGGTGCACATGACCGGGCCGTACGACTATCTGCTGCGGGCCCGGCTACGGGACACCGCCGCCCTGGACGCGTTGCTGCGTCGGCTCAAGAAGAGCTGCGGCGTGGTGCAGACCCAGACGCGGGTCGCGCTGCGCCAACCCGCCCCGCAACCCCGCAACGGGGCTCAACCCCACCACAACTCCATGATCGACGAGCCGGACGGGGCCACGCGGAGTCCGGCCGGGGGCCGTGCCGTGGTCGGGGCGGGTGGGGTTAGAGGCGGATGCCGAGCAGGGCGTCGACGGTGGTGGCGAAGAGGGCGGGGGCCTGCGGGTCGTCGGTGGTGCCGGCCAGCGCCGCATCCGCCCAGCCGTCGGCCAGGGCGAGTGCGCCAGGGGTGTCCAGGTCGGCGCCGAGGCGCTCGCGTACCCCGGCGAGGAAGGCCGCGCCGGACGGCCCGGACGGCGCGGTAGCGGCCCGCCGCCACCGGTCCAGCCGCTCCTGCGCGGCGGTCAGCACGTCGTCGGTCCAGGCCCGGTCGGTCCGGTAGTGCCCGGACATCAGGCCGAGCCGGACGGCCATCGGATCCACCTGGTCGGCGCGCAGCCGGGAGACGAAGACCAGGTTGCCCTTGGACTTCGACATCTTCTCGCCGTCCAGGCCGATCATGCCGGCGTGCACGTAGTGGTCGGCGAAGGGGGCGGTGCCGGTGAGCCGCTCCGCGTGGGCGGCGGAGCACTCGTGGTGCGGGAAGATCAGGTCGTTGCCGCCACCCTGCACGTCGAGCCGGTCACCGAGCAGGTTGAGCGCGATCACGGTGCACTCGATGTGCCAGCCGGGCCGCCCCGGGCCCAGCTCACCGCCCGGCCAGGACGGCTCGCCGTCGCGCGCGCCGCGCCACAGCAACGGGTCGAGCGGGTCGCGCTTGCCGGCCCGTTCCGGGTCGCCACCGCGCTCCGGGAAGATCTCCAGCATCTGCTCCCGGGTCAGGTTCGACTCGTAGCCGAACGCGGGGGCGGCAGCGATGTCGAAGTAGACGTCGCCGGTGCCGTCGTCGAGCCGGTAGGCGGCACCGCCCTTGAGCAACTCCTGCACCCGGTCGGCGATGTCCGGGATCGACTCGACCGCGCCGACGTAGTACGCCGGCGGGATGATCCGCAACGCCTCCATGTCCTCGCGGAACAACGCGGTCTCCCGCATCGCCAGGACCTTCCAGTCCTCCCCGTCACGCTCGGCGCGTTCCAGCAGCGGGTCGTCGATGTCGGTGACGTTCTGCACATACCGGACGGTCAGACCGGCGTCACGCCACATCCGCTGCACCAGATCAAAGGTGATCATGGTGGCGGCGTGCCCCAGGTGGGTGGCGTCGTACGGGGTGATGCCACAGACGTACATGGTGGCCGGGCCGGCAGGGCTGCTCGGGTGGACACCACGCCGCGCCGAGTCGTACAAGCTCAGTGGCCCGCCGTCGCCCGGCAGCCGTGGCACCTCGTGTCCCGCCCAAGACTCCATGACCGTCAGCCTAACGAGCCGTCCCGCCGCCGGGCACGGTCGCCCGGGTGATCAACACGACAACGGCTCACATGGGCGGCCAGGGCATCGCCGGCCACTCCTGCGGCGGCAACGGGAAACGACCGGTGTCCCGCAACCGCCCCACCCGGGCCCCCACCTCGGCGACCTCGCCGAGGGTCAGGTGCTCCGCCAACTCCTCACCCAACTCGCCGGCAAGCTGCCCGGCGAGGGCGTCGAGCACCTGCACCGCATCCGCCGGGAGCTGGCGGCCCGCCCACCCCCACAGGACGGTCCGCAGCTTGTCCTCGACGTGGAAGCAGACCCCGTGGTCCACCCCGTAGATGCGGTCGTCCGCGCCGGCCAGCACGTGCCCGCCCTTGCGGTCGGCGTTGTTGAGCACCGCGTCGAGCACCGCCAGCCGGGCCAACCGGGGATCGTCCGCGTGGGCCAGGGCGTACGCCGCCCCGTCGTCGTCGCGGGCGGCGGCCACCGGGAACCAGCGTGGCGGCACCGCCTCGGCCGGCACGAACCCGACCAGCGGATCGGCGTCGTCCGGCTCGTCGATCCAGAGCTGACACGACCCCGGCCCGAGCGGCCCGTCCCGCAGCACCGTCGGCGGGACCAGGTCCCAGCCGGTGGCCCGGGAGACCAGGTAGGCGGAGACCTCCCGGCCGGCGAGGGTGCCGTCGGGAAAGTCCCAGAGCGGGCGCTCGCCGCGCACCGGCTTGTAGACGCACCGGGCCGTCCGGCCGTCCAGGGTCAGGATCGCCCGCAGGGTGGTGTTGGAGGCGTCGACCAGCCGCCCCTCCAGCTCCAGTTCACCGTCGCACAGCAGCCGGAGCGCGGCGTCGGCGTCCTGACGCCGCACCTCCGACGAGGTCACCGGTGGTAGCCGTTGTGCCGGGGGCAGAGGTGCCCGGCCGGGTCGAGCGGCTGCCCACACAACGGGCAGGGCGGACGGCCGGCGTTGACCACCCGGCGGGCCCGTTCGATGAACTCGCGGGTCGCCTCGGGGGTCAGCCGCACCCGCAGCCGGTCGAGGTCCTCGTCCGGCTCCTCGTCGTCGTCCTCGTCGGCCTCGTCGTCGTCGCCCAACTCGACCTCGGCCTCCCCCTCACCGGCGGCGATCGCCTCGATCACCACGGTGGCGGAGTCCACGTCGAAGGCCAACCCGAGGGTGCCGACCCGGAACTCCTCGTCGACCGGGTTGTCCAACGGGTCGTTGTCACCCACGGCCACGGGCGCCTCCGGCAGCTCGACACCGAACCGGCGCTGCGCCTCGGAGAGGAGCTCCTCCAGCTTTTCGGCGAGCAGGGAGACCTGCACCTTCTCCAGCGCGACGCTGACCAGCCGACCGCCACCGCGGGCCTGGAGGAAGAACGTACGCTCCCCCGGTGGCCCGACGGTCCCGGCGACGAACCGCTCCGGCGGCTCGAAGGCGTGCACCTGGTGGGTCATACCCACGACCCTATCCGGAGCGTGGAACGGTCGCGCAAGGCACCGACGCCGAATCAGCCGAGGGCGAAACGGCGCGACCCGGGTGCGACGTCGGACCGCCGGCTCAGCCGGCGGTCCCCGCACCCCCGCCGACGGCCGCGTCGGAGTCGGCCGGTCGGGTCGCCCGACGCCGCCGCCGGGCCGGCGGCGGCACCAGTGCGGCCAGGTCACCGCCGGTGTCGTTGAGCCGGACCAGGAACGGCCGCAGCGAGGTGTAGCGGATCGCGGTGACCGAGGCCGGGTCGGCGACGATGCGTTGGAACAGGTCCAGGTGCACCCCGAGGGCGTCGGCCACGATGGCCTTGATCACATCGCCGTGACTGCACGCCAGCCAGACCGCCTCCGGCCCGTGCTCGGCGGTGACCCGGGCGTCCCAGGCCCGCACCGCGGCGACCGCGCGCGCGGACATCTGCGCCATCGACTCCCCGTCGGGGAAGACGGCCGCGCTGGGATGCTGCTGCACCACCGGCCAGAGCTTCTCCTTGGCGAGCTTCTTCAACGGCTGCCCCTCCCAGGCGCCGTAGCCGCACTCGATCAGCCCCTCCTCGACCACCGGCGCGGCCTGCGGGAGCGCCAGGTCGAGGGTCTGCCGGCAGCGGATCAGCGGACTGGTGACCACCGCCGCCAGCGGCAGGCCACGAAGCCGCTCGCCGACCGCGGCCGACTGGGCCCGCCCGGTGTCGTCCAGCTCGACCGGCTGCCGGCCGGCCAGCCCGCCGTCGGCGTTCGCGGTCGTCCGGCCGTGTCGCAGAAGCAGAAGGGTCGCCACGCCCCCACCCTAGGGGCAGGTGGCACGGCGACGGCCCCCGACACCGGCTGGTGGTGTCGGGGGCGTCGGGTCCGGCGGGCCGGCGGCGGGTCAGGTGGCGCTGATCGTGCCGGTGAGCAGCAGCGCCAGTACCAGGGTGCCGAGCGCCACCCGGTAGAGGACGAAGACGTAGAGGGTGTGGTGCGCCACATAGCGCAGCAGCCAGGCGATGGCCGCGTAGCCGATGCCGAAGGCGATGATCGTGGCGACCACCATCTGCGCCACCGAGGGCACCGAGGTGCCCGGCGCGGCCGGCTCGAAGACGTCCCCGACGCTGAAGATGCCGGACATCACCACCGCCGGGATGGCCAGCAGGAACGAGTACCGCGCGGCGGCCTCCCGGGTCAGGTTGAGCAGCAGGCCGGCGGTGAGCGTGCCGCCGGAGCGGGACACGCCGGGGACCAGCGCCATGGCCTGGGCGAAGCCCATCACGATGCCGTCGCGCATCCGGAAGTTCGCCAGGGTACGGGTCTGCCGGCCCCAGTACTCGGCGAAGGCCAGCACGAAGGCGAAGACGATCAACGTGGTGGAGACCACCCACAGGTTGCGCCCGGCGGTGCGGATCTGGTCCTTGAACAGGAAACCGAACAGCCCGATCGGGATCGAACCGACGATCACGTACCAGCCCATCCGGTAGTCGAGACTGGAGCGGACCGAGGCGTCCCGGATGCCGACCAGCCAGGTCCGGGTGATCCGCCAGATGTCCTTGGCGAAGTAGATGAGCACGGCCGCCTCGGTGCCCAGCTGGGTCACCGCGGTGAAGGACGCGCCCGCGTCCCGGTCGAAGAAGATCGCCGAGGTGATCCGCAGATGCCCCGACGAACTCACCGGAAGAAACTCGGTGAGCCCCTGGACGATGCCCAGGACGATGGCCTCGACCCAGGTCACTCGCCGACTCCCGAGAGGTCGAGGGCCTCGGCGACGGTACGCAGGGTCTGCACGCCGCTGTCCCGGTCGGCCACGAACAGGGTGACCGACAGGGTGGTCACCCCGGCGGCCGCGTACTCCCGCATCCGCTCGGCGATGCGTTCCTTGGGGCCGAGCAGCGAGGTGCGGTCGATGAACTCCATCGGCACCGCCGCCGCCGCGTCCCGCTGCTGCCGGGCCAGGTAGAGATCCTGGACCTGCCGGGCGGCGTCGCCGTAGCCCATCCGGGTGGCCAGCTGGTTGTAGAAGTTCTGCTGCCGGCTGCCCATCCCGCCGACGTAGAGGGCGGCGTACCAGCGGACCAGCTCGGCGCAGGAGGCCACGTCGTCGCCGACCACCACCGGCACCGACGGCACCACGTCGAAGCCGGCCAGCTCCCTGCCCGCCTTCGCCCGTCCGGCCCGCACCGAGGCGAGCTGCTCCTCGGCGAACTCGGGGGCGTAGAAGACCGCCAGCCAGCCGTCGGCGATCTCACCGGCCAGTTCCAGGTTCTTGGGGCCGACGGCGGCCAGGTAGATCGGGATGTGCTCGCGTGGCGGGTGGAAACCCAGTCGCAGCGCCTTGCCGGGGCCGTCGGGCAGCGGCAGCGTGTAGTGCTCACCGGCGTAGGCGACCTCCTTGCGGGCCACCGCCAGCTTCACGATGTCGACGTACTCGCGGGTGCGGGCGAGCGGCTTGGCGAACCGGACGCCGTGCCAGCCCTCGGAGACCTGCGGGCCGGAGACGCCCAGGCCGAGCCGGAACCGGCCGCCGGAGAGGGCGTCGATGGTCGCCGCGGTCATCGCGGTCATCGCCGGGGTACGGGCGGGGATCTGCATCACCGCGCTGCCCACGTCGATCCGCTGGGTCTGGCCGGCCATCCAGGCCAGCATGCTCGGGGAGTCCGAGCCGTACGCCTCCGCCGCCCACACCACCGAGTAGCCGAGGCGGTCCGCTTCCTGGGCGAGCGCCAGGTGGTCCGCCGGCATGCTCCACGCTGTCTGATATCCGAGGCTGAGCCCGAGTCGCACTGATCCTCCCCATCCCGCACCACAGGTCGCATCAGGTTACGCAATGCCATGGGTCCCGTCGGAGACCGGCTCACCCCCGGGCACCGCGTCCGCCGACACCGGCGGGCCGAGCCGGTCGGGCCGAGCCGGTCGCGGGTACGCCGACGTAGACCGGTGCGGGACGGGCGGTGACGGCCGGTCGGGTCGGCCGGGCGACCGACGTCGGACGGGGTGGCGACGGGCGGCCCACGTCGGACGGGCAGCGGCGGGTGGGCGGGGTCGACAACCAGCGACCGGATCGGCGCATCGGGTGCACAACGCGCCACCGGGGGCGGCGGTGACGGTCGGATCGGCGACCCGACAGGCAGAGATGCCGGGAGCAAGGATATCGGTTGCGCCGGGTTCGAAATAAGGTTCACCCATGCAACAGCGACCGCTCGGCCGAAGCGGGCTGGCGGTTTCCCGGCTCGCGCTCGGCACCATGACCTGGGGCCGGGACACCGACGCCGACGACGCGGCGGCCCAGCTGAAGAGTTTCCTCGACGCGGGCGGCAACCTGGTCGACACCGCCGACGTGTTCGCCGACGGGGACGCCGAGTCGGTGCTCGGCTCGCTGCTGGGCACCCTGGTCCCCCGGGAGGACGTGCTGATCGCCACCAAGGCGGGTCTGCGGCCGGGCAGCGGCCGACGGCGCGACGGCTCCCGGGGGCACCTGCTGCGGACGCTGGACGGCTCGCTGCGCCGGCTCGGCACCGACCACGTCGACCTGTGGCAGGTGCACGGCTACGACCCGGACACCCCGTTGGAGGAGACCCTCGCCGCGTTGGACCACGCGGTGGCTTCCGGCCGGGTCCGCTACGTCGGGGTGTCGAACTTCTCCGGCTGGCAGACCGCCCGCGCCGCCGCCTGGCAGGCCGCCTGGCCGGGGCGGGCCCCGGTGGTCGCCACCCAGATGGAGTACTCACTGCTGGAGCGGGGGGTGGAGCGGGAGGTGCTGCCGGCCTGCGCCGCGCTGGGCCTGGGCGTGCTGCCGTGGTCGCCACTGGGGCGGGGGGTGCTGACCGGCAAGTACCGCAACGGCCGCCCGGCGGACTCCCGGGCCGCCTCGGCGCACTTCGAGCCGTTCGTCGCCACCTACCTGGAGCCGCGCTGCTCCAGCATCGTCGAGGCGGTGAGCATCGCCGCGGGCGGGCTGGGCGTGTCGCCGCTGGAGGTGGCGCTGGCCTGGATCCGGGACCGGCCGGGGGTGACGGCGCCGATCCTCGGTGCCCGCACGGTCGGCCAGCTGCTCGGCGCGTTGCAGGTGGAACGGATGACCCTGCCGGAGGAGATCACCACGGCCCTGGACGACGTGTCCGCCGTGCCGGCCGGCTACCCGGAACGCGAGGGCTGACCCGCCCGCACCGGAGCGGGGGCTGACCCGGACCGTCCCGGTGCCGGAACGCGGAAGGCTGACCCCGGCCCGCCACCGGACGCCGGTGGGGCCGTCGCCGTGCCCCGACGGGCGTCGGACCGTCCTCGCCCGTTCACGCCGGCCGGGCGGCTGCCGTGCCCGCAGCGGGCCGACGGTGTGGCAGTCCGGCCGCAGCGGGCCCCGGCGGCGACCCCGCACAAGGTAGCGGAACGCCCCAAAAGCGCACCGGAGCCCGTCAATTCCGCCGATCATCCTTTACCAACTGTCACACCCCCATAATTCGATCCACCCGCTGGTGTGTGTTCCGCCCGAATAGGCGGACTTCGACGCCCCTGGCGCGCTTTTGGCCCGGCTTTGTTCGTCCGCTTTCCGGCGGCCCTGCCCGAAAAGGGATTACCGCCCTCGCGGGCCACCTGATCCGGCCCCCGAAAACATTGTGGCGAACCAATGGCGGTGCTCTAATGATTGCGGCGCGAGCGACCCCCGCCGCGCCGTTTCTCCCATTTCGTTGGAGGACCCGTGGACCGTAAGACCGACGTCAAGCGCAAGCCCGCCAAGGTCGTCGTGCGCAAGCTCGAGCGGCTCGAGACCACCGTCGCCATCATCAGCGAGCCGGGCTGCCGCAACGACGTCTGCGGCTGACCCACCCCGTTTCGGCCGGGGCGCGGCGTGCCGCGCCCCGGCCGGCCATCTTCCAGGAGGTCTTCGCCCGATGCAGCGGCCCCGGATCAAGGGCATCCACAAGCCGGTACGGCTCCGCCCGACCCTGATCAACATCGGTGGTCGGCAGCTGGGGATCGGCGCGGAGATCGACGACGAGGACGGCAGCCTCTGGGCGCTGCTCGGTCTGATGGACGGCACCCGCACCCGGGCCGAGATCGTCGCGGCGCTGCTCGCCGGGCACCCGGAGATGACGGCCGACGAGGCGACCGACGCGCTGGAGACGATCATCGACGCCGGGTACGTGGAGGACGCCGCCGCGCCGCCCCCGCCCGAGCTGAGCCCGGCGGAGATCGACCGCTACGACCGGGCGTTCACCTACCACGCCTGGGTGGATCTCACCCCGCGTACCTCCCGCTACGAGGTGCAGGCCCGGCTCAAGGCGGGCCGGGTGGTGGTGCTGGGGCTCGGCGGCTCCGGTTCGGCGGTGGCCGCCTCGCTGGTGGCCGCCGGGGTGGGCACGGTGCACTGCGTCGACTTCGACGTGGTCGAGACGGGCAACCTGACCCGGCAACTGCTCTACACCGAGGACGACATCGGCGCCGCCAAGGTGGACACCGCGGTGGCCCGGCTGCGCCTGATGAACTCCCACGTCACGGTGACCGGCGAGGAGGCCCGGGTCGACTCGACGGCGGACGTGGCGGCGTTGATGCGCGACCGCGACCTGCTGGTGCTCTGCGCCGACCAGCCCCGGCACGCCATCCGGGAGTGGACCAACCGGGCGGCCCTGGCCACCGGCACCCCCTGGATGCTCGCCCAGTACGCCGGCCCGATGGCGGTGATCGGTCTCTTCGTGCCCGGTCAGACCTGCTGCGAGGCGTGCCTGCCGAGCGTCACCGACCGGCTGCGTGAGGAGCACGGCACCGAGCCGGAGGAGCTGTTCGGATTCACCGGGCACGCGGTGATCGCCCCCACCGCCAACCTGACCGGGCACCTGGCCGCCCTCGACGTCGTCTACCACCTCGCCGGCATCCCGACGACCACCCGGGGCCGGATGTTCCACCTGAGCCTGACCGACCTGACCTATCACTACGTGGTCAATCCCCGGCCCGGCGTGAAGTGCGACACCTGCGGCTGGTTCCAGGAGGAACGGTGACCGTGCTCGGGTTGGACAGCCACCCTCCGGTGACCCACCTGGTGGTCCGCCAGGAGGAGGACGACGAGTACGTCGTCGGCGACCTGGCCAGCGGAAACTTCGTGGTGGTGCCCGAGGTGGGGGCGCGGCTGGTGGCGCTGTTCGCCGCCGGCCGGACCGTCGCCGAGGCCGCCGACGAGGTGGAACGCGAGACCGGTGAACCGGTCGACGCGTTGGACTTCGTCGAGGTGCTGGTCGAAGCGGGCATCATCCGGGTGCAGGAGGGGCCGCCACCGGCACCGGCCCGACCCTGGTCGGTGTCGCGCATCCCGGCCCGGCTGGTCCGGCCGTTGTTCGGCCGGGTGGCCTGGACGATCTACGTCGGCGCGTTGCTGGCCACCCTGGCGATGTTCGTCGCCGAGCCGTCGCTGCTGCCCACCTACGAGGACACCTTCATCTTTCCCGACGTGGTGCTCAGCCTGCTGATCACCAATGTCACGGTGGCCCTGCTCACGGTGGTGCACGAGGCGTGGCACGCGTTCGCCGGGGCGGCCGTCGGCGTACGGTCGCAGCTGCGGTTGGAACGCCGGGGAATCTTCCCGGTGCTGGAGACCGACCTGACCGGGCTCTGGGCGTTGCCGCCGGAACGCCGCTACGGCCCGTTCCTCGCCGGTATGGCCATCGACGGGATCCTGCTGTTCGCCGCCGTCGCCCCACGGTTCGCCTGGTCGCGGGGCTGGCTGGAACTGCCGCCGGGGATGGTGCGGTTCCTCGCCATGGTGGTGTTCAGTCAGGCCGTCAAGCTGGCCTTCCAGACGCTTGCCTATCTGCGCACCGACATGTACCTGGTGATGGCCACCGCGACCGGCTGCCGCAACCTGCACGAGGTGACCCGGCTCAGCGTCAAGAAATGGATTCGCCGGTTGACCCCGGCCGAACGCGCCGTGCTGCGTGACGCACACGCCCGGGATCTGCGGGTGTCCCGCTGGTACCGATTGTTGTATGTCGCCGGAGTAATCTGGATGGTCTGGTTCGCCATCCATTTTCTGCTACCGGGGGCGAAAGTGACCCTGGGGTGGGCCGCCGGGGTGCTGACCGGCGCACCGTTCGGCAGTGCCTACTGGTGGGAGGGAATTGCGCTGGCGGCTTTCGCCTCGCTCAACATTCTGCTTCCACTCGGGGTGATCGTGCGTAATCGTTACCGCGCCGGAAGGTTGGCCACGTGAACCGCAGATGGCTCGGCCCGGTGGTCAGCGTGGTGGTCACCGTGCTCAGTGTGGCGACCATGTCCAGCCTCGGGGTGGGGGTGTTGATCAACCTGGTCGGCGGGGACACCGCGCTGCCCTGCGACCGGCTGCCCGGCACCGCGCAACCGTTCGAGGGCGACCGGCACATCGCGTACGAGGGGGCGCCGCACGAGCCGTACCGGACGCTCCCGCCGACGTCGGGGCCGCACTCGCCCCGGGTGGTGGTGCCGGGCATCTACCGCGACGCGGTGCCGGAGGAACTCCAGGTGCACGCGCTGGAACACGGCCACGTGCTGGTGCAGTACGCCCCGGACGTCCCGCCCGGCGATGTCGAGAAGCTGGAGCGGCTCGGCCGCCGGCATCCCCGAGACGTGGTGGTGGCCCCCTACCCACCGCTGGGTCACGGCATCGGGTTGACCGGTTGGCAGCGGCTGGACCGGCTGGACACCCTCGACGAGCGGGCGGTCGAGGAGTTCATCGAGCGGATCGCCGGCCGCTACGACCATTCCTGGCAGCACGGGGCGACCGACTGTGTGTCGGGGTGACGGGTGGGGCTGAGCGCAGCAGGGCGACCTGACGGTCCGGGCCGACGGGCGGACCTGACGGGCCGGGTCGACGAGGGCGGGGTCACCCCCGGTGGTGGCGCGGCGCACCGCGCGGGGGGTGGCGCCCGGCCGCCGGGCTGGGCAGCATGGATGCCATGGACTACGAATACGCGCCGTTGCGGTTGCCGCCGAACGTCGACCGGTTGACCGCTGCGGCGCAGCTGGCCATCCAGGCCGAGTTCTCCGGCTGGGAGCTGGCCCGGGTGCAACTGTTCCGCGACGGCACCCGCAAGGTGGTGCTGCGTCGCCGCCGGGTCAACCAGCCGCAGCCGGGCCTGTCCTACTGACCACCGGCACGACGCTGACCACCGGCACCGGCAGAGGCCACCGGCACCCGGCAGTGCCCTCCGGCACCGAAGGCTGGCCGCCGGCACCGAAGGCTGGCCGTCGGCACCGACGCGGCGGGTGCGGGGGGGGGGGGGGGGGGGGGGGGGGGGGGGGGGGGGGACACCGTGCCGGCCCGGGTCAGATGAGCCCGGGCCGGCACGCCCGACACCTAGTGCTGGTGCCCGGCGTGGTCGTGGTCGTCCTCGTCGAGGAACGGGTGCTCGTCGAGCCGGCCCACCAGCCGGTCGTCGGCGGCCGGGGAGAACGGGCCCACCGGGTCGTCGTCGTCGAACGACTCCAGGTCGACCGGGGTGCCCACCTCGCTGACCATCACCACGCCGTCCAGCGGCTCCAGCTCCGGCACGTCCAGGGCGCTGAGCGAACCGTCGCCGCTCTGCAACAGCTCCAGCACCGCCTCGCCGACCCCCTCGACCGGCGCCGGCTCGTCGTCCTCGGGGGTGCCCTCCCGGCGGGCCACCTCGGCGACCCGCAGCAGCGCCGAGACGCTGGGCACCCGGTAGTCGCGGCGCTGCCGCACCGAGATGACCTGGGGGTGCGGATCGGTGGCCTCGGCGCCCTCGGCCGCGCCGCCGAAGCGCTCGTCGGCCTCGTCCGGGTCGATCGACTCCACGTCCCAGGGGGTGACCTCGCCGAACGCGTCGAGCAGCTGCTCGTCGTAGGCGAAGGAGGCGTTGTTCAACGCCACGTACGCCTGCCACACGTCGTCGTCGTCGATCCGCCCCTGGGCGGCACGCACGGCCGTCAGGTGGGCGCGGGCCGCGTCGATCACGCGCTCCAGGGCGGCGTCCAGCTCACCGTGCTGGTCGGTCATGAGGCAGTCCCTTCAACAAATGGGGGAAGGTGCGGCACCGGTGCTGCTCAGCAGTTGCGGAGGAACCGGTCGAGCACCCGCACGCCGAACTGTAGTCCGTCCACCGGTACCCGCTCGTCGATGCCGTGGAACAACGCCGAGAAGTTGAGGTCCGCCGGCAGCCGCAGCGGGGCGAAACCGAAGCAGCGCATCCCGAGCTGCGCGAACGCCTTGGCGTCGGTGCCACCGGAGAGCATGTACGGCACCGGCCGCGCCCCGGGTCCTCGGCGCGCAGGGCGGCCGACATCGCCTCGACCAGGTCCCCGTCGAAGGTGGTCTCCAGGGCCGGCTGCCGCTGGATGTACTCGATCTCGATGTCCGGGCCGACCAGCTCGCGCAGCTGCCGTTCCAGCAGCTCCGACTGGCCGGGCAGGCTGCGGCAGTCGATGGTGGCGGTGGCCCGGCCGGGGATGACGTTGTCCTTGTAGCCGGCGGCGAGCCGGGTCGGGTTGGCGGTGCTGCGGATGGTCGCCCCGATGATGTTGGCGATCGGGCCGAGCTTGGCGATGGCGGTCTCCGGGTCGTCCGGGTCCAGCTCGACGCCGAGCACGTCGGACAGTTCCGTCAGGAAGGCCCGGACGGTCGGGGTGACGGTGATCGGGAAGCGGTGCCGGCCGATCCGGGCGACCGCCTCGGCCAGCGCGGTGACCGCGTTGTCGTCGTGGACGAACGAGCCGTGCCCGGGGCGGCCCTTGGCGTGCAACCGCATCCAGTCCAGCCCCTTCTCGGCCGTCTCGATCAGATAGAGCCGCTGGGCGTCGCTGATCGAGTAGGAGAAGCCGCCGACCTCGCCGACCGCCTCGGTGCAGCCGTCGAAGAGGTCCCGGTGCTGCTGGACGAGGAAGTGCGCGCCGTAGTCGCTGCCCGCCTCCTCGTCGGCGGTGTAGGCCAGCACGATGTCGCGGGGCGGACGGACACCGGTGCGCTGCCAGTGGCGTACCACCGCCAGGACCATCGCGTCGAAGTCCTTCATGTCGATCGCGCCCCGGCCCCACAGGTAGCCGTCGCGGATCTCCCCGGAGAACGGGTGCACCGACCACTCGTCGGCGTCGGCGGGCACCACGTCCAGGTGCCCGTGCACCAGCAGGGCGTCCCGGCTCGGGTCGACGCCGGGGATGCGGGCGACCAGGTTGGCCCGGCCCGGCGCGGACTCGTGGATCTCGGCGGCCACGCCGACCTCGGCGAGCTTCTCCGCGACGTACTCGACGGCCCGGCGCTCCCCCGCACTGGTGGCGTTGTCACCGGTGTTGGTGGTGTCGATGCGCAGCAGGTCACGGCAGAGGTCGACGACCTCGACGGTGGGATCGGGCGGGGCGGAGGCGGCATCGCTCGTCATCGCCTCTTTCTACCAGTCGCCGGTCCCGCCGCGAACGGCCCGGCCGGCTCTGGCACGTCCCGCCCCGCCGACCGCACCGGGACCACCCGCCGGGCCGGGCCGGCCTGCGCCGCCGAGCCCGGTCGACAGCGCCGGACGGCCCGGTCGACAGCGCCGGACGACCTGGGCCGGGGTGCCCGCACCGGCCGCCGGGGTTTGCCGGTCACCGGGTACGGGTACCGGCGCTGGCGTCCCCGTTTCGCCCGTCGCACCGGCCGGCGACCCGTGCCGGCCCCGTCGAGGAGGGCGTCATGTCCGCCGTTCCCCTGCCCCCGCTGCCCCCGGCCGCCGACGACGCCTACCGCCCGGGTGGGCGGAGCATGGCCGATCTCGCCGACACCGAGCACCGGCAACTGCTCGACCTCGTCGAGCAGGTCACCGACCCCACCCTGGCGGTCGAGCGTCGGCGGGAGGTGCTCCAGGTGCTCACCGCCACGGTGTCGCGGCACCTGTCGGCGGAGGAGCAGTACCTGCTGCCCAGCGCCCGTGCCGCGCTGCCCGACGCCGGTGCCCGGGTGGACCGGGAGATCGCGGCGGACGCGGCGCTGCTCACCGTGCTGAAGGCCCTGCGCGGCCCGGACGACCCGACGCTCGCCGACGTGGTGGTCCAGATCCGGCGGCACGTCACCGCAGTCGGCGCGCTGATCGTCCCGCTGCGCGAGGTGGCCACCGACGCCGAGCTGATCCGGTTGGGCAACCGGTGGGAGATCGCCGAAGAGGCGGCCCCGACCCGGCCGCACCCGGGCACCCCGGCCACCCCGCCGTGGAACCGGATCGTCGAGCCGGCCGTCGGAGTGGTGGACAAGCTCCGCGACGCGGTGACCGGCCGGCGTACCCAGCTGAGCGACCTCACCCGCCGCGCGCGGCGGTGACCGGTCGACTCCGATCCGTTCAGCTCGGCCAGCCGGTTGCGTTCAGGGCCTTCCGTCTATCGACGAGTGGCCATACCGTCACCATATGAATCTGGAGCTGCGCCACCTGCGGGTGGTCTGCGCGATCGCCGAGACGGGCAGCGTGACCAAGGCCGCGTCCGCCCTCGGCCTGGCCCAGCCGGCCCTGACCGCCCAGCTTCAGCGCATCGAGCGGACGCTGGGCGGTCCGTTGTTCGAACGGGACCGCCGGGGGCCCGGCCGACCGCCCTGGGAGAGTTGGTGCTGTCCCGGGCCCGGGTGCTGCTGCCGGCGATGAAGGGCCTACAGGACGAGGCGGCCCGACTGGCCGGCGCCGACGACGCCCTCGGCCGGTACCGCTTCGGCGGGGTGAACAGTCCCATCCTGGGCCGGCTGGTGCACCGGCTCGCCGCCGAGCAGCCGCACGCCCAGATCACCACCTACGCGTCGTGGTCGGCCGACGAGTTGGCCGCCCTCGTCGCCGGTGGCCGGCTCGACTTCGCACTGACCGGGATCTGCGGCGATGCCACCCCACCGGCGGAGTTCGGCCTGACCTGGCAGGAGGTGGCGGTCGACCCGGTGCTGGTGCTGCTGCCCGCCGGCCACCCGACGGCCGGCCAGGACGAGGTCGGCCTGGCCGAACTGCGCCACGAGCAGTGGGTGGCCGCCCCGGGCGACGGCTGCTTCGGCGACTGCTTCGCCGCCGCGTGCGCCCGCGCCGGGTTCACCCCCCGCAAGGTGTACGAGACCGACGTGCGCGGCTGCATGGACCTGGTCGACGCCGGGGAGGCGGTGGCGTTGTGCCAGGCCACCTTCCGTCCGGTCGCCGGGCTGGTGACCCGTCGGCTCGCGGGCATCCCGCTGCGCTGGCGGCTGCTGCTCGGCTGGCACCCCGAATCCCCGGCGGCCCGGGTCGCCGAGGCGGTGCTGGAGGACGCGGTGGCCGCGTACACCGATTCGTTGGCCGCGCATCCCGACTACCTGGCCTGGTTGCTGCGGCATCCCGAGTTCGGGGCCCGGGACACCGGCACGGCCCGCCCGGCCGGGCGGGTGCGAACGGCGTGACGACGGGTATCAGCCCTGCATGACCGATCTCTATCCGGCCGCCGACCAGCGGGAACTGCTGCGCCGGGCGGCCACCGCGCACACCGCTGCCGCCCGCGACGTCGAGACGTTCCTGCGTCGCCTGCCCGAGGTGCCCGACCCGGCCGACATCACCGAGTACGCGACGCTGCTCACCCGGGAGGAGCAGACCCGGGCCGAGCGGCAGGACGCCGCCGACGCCGCCGGCCTGCAACTGCCCAGCCTCGGGTCCGAGTAGCCCACCGACGAGCGGGCACCCGGGACGGCGTCCCGGGTGCCCGCGCCATCGTCGACCAGCCTTCGGAGCCGCCCGGCCCCGCCGGACCGGTCCGCCCGCCGGACCGGGTCGGCATCCGAACCGGGTCGGCGGGCGACGGTCCCGGTCAGCGTTCGACGAGGACGTCGTGGCCCAGGTCGAGCAGGGCGTACCGCCACTCGTCGTCGACGTCGCCGGGCTTCTCGTCCACCAACGACCGGATCCGGTCGATCGCCGTCCGCATCACCGCCACGTCGGCCGGGGTGAGGTCGACCTTGCGCTTGCGCAGCACGGCCAGGATCTGCCGGCCGGGCTCGGGCAGGTCGAGATCCGGGTCGGGGCCGAACGCCTCCTCCCCCGACCCCCGGGTCAGCAGCCACTGCCGCAGCTGCTCGGAGGGGACGTTCACCTCGGCGTGGAAGTCCTCCCAGAGCACCTCCACCTCGGGGTCGAGTCGCTGTTCGCGTGCCATCACGCCTCCTCTTCCGGTGCCCCGGGTGGTGCCGGGTCCCCGTCGTCGGTCCACTGCTTGAGTCCCTCCGGCGGCACCTGGACCCGCCCCGGGTTCGCCGTCGGGGCCGCGAGGATGGGTGGGGTCTGCTCGGCGTACTCCTCGGTCTCCTCGGGTTCGGTCATCTCCGCCCTCCGGTCATCGGGGATGCGAGGTGGTGGCGGGCGCGTAGTCGCGGTCGCCGGCGGACACGTCGAAGGTGAGCTGCCCGTCCCGCGCGTCGACGGTGACCTTCTGCCCTGGTGAGAGCTGGTTCTCCAGCAGCATCCGGGACAGCCGGTTGTCCACCTCCCGCTGGATCACCCGGCGCAGCGGGCGGGCCCCGAACTCCGGCTGGTAGCCGTGCTCGGCCAGCCAGTCGGTGCCGGCCGCCGTGACGTCGACCTGGATGTCCTGGGCGTGCAGCCGACGCCGGGTCTCCTCCAGCAGCAGGCCGGTGATCTGGCGTAGCTGCTCGGCCTCCAGCCGCTGGAAGATGATCGTCTCGTCGATCCGGTTGAGGAACTCCGGCCGGAAGTTCTCCTGGAGCCGGCGCATCAGCCGCTCCCGCAGCTCGTCGGCCTCCTGCTGGTCGCCCTGCGCGCCGACCCCGAACCCGACCGTACGCTGGGCACCGGTGATCAGCTCCGAACCCAGGTTGCTCGTCATGATCAGTACGGTGTTCTTGAAGTTGACCGTGCGGCCCTGGCTGTCGGTGAGCCGCCCGTCGTCGAGCACCTGGAGCAGGATGTTGAACACGTCCGGGTGGGCCTTCTCGATCTCGTCGAGCAGCACCACCGCGTACGGGCGGCGGCGTACCGCCTCGGTGAGCTGACCGGCCTCCTCGTAGCCGACGTAGCCGGGGGGCGCACCGACCAGCCGGGCCACGGTGTGCCGTTCCTGGAACTCGCTCATGTCCACCCGGACCATCCGGTCGGCCTCCCCGAACAGCGCCTCGGCCAGGGCGCGGGCCAGTTCGGTCTTGCCGACGCCGGTCGGGCCGAGGAACAGGAAGCTGCCCATCGGCCGGTTCGGGTCGGCCAGCCCGGTACGCGAGCGGCGGACCGCCTCGGCGATCGCGGTGACCGCGTCGTCCTGGCCGATCACCTTCTGGTGCAGGTGCCCCTCCAGGCGCAGCAGCCGGTCGCGTTCCTCCTCGGTGAGTTGGCTGATCGGGATGCCGGTGGAGCGGGAGACCACCTCGGCGATCTCCGTGGTGTCGACCGACGGGACCTGGCTGTCCCCGCCGTCGCCCCGGGCCCGCCCGATCTGCGCCTCCACCTCGGCGAGCCGGTCGCGCAGGGCGGACGCCTTCTCGTACTGCTCGTCGGCGACGGCTTGTTCCTTGTCCCGGCGGACGTCCTCCAGTTGCTGCTCCAACTCCCGGACGTCCGAGGCGGGGGTCCGGGTGCGCAGCCGTACCCGCGCACCGGCCTGGTCGATCAGGTCGATCGCCTTGTCCGGCAGGAACCGGTCGGTGACGTACCGGTCGGACAGTTCGGCGGCTGCGACCAGCGCCTCGTCGGTGAACCGGACCTGGTGGTGGGCCTCGTAGCGGTCCCGCAGGCCGCGCAGGATGGCCACGGTGTCCTCGACGTCGGGCTCGGGCACCAGCACCGGTTGGAACCGGCGGGCCAGGGCGGCGTCCTTCTCGATGCTGCGCCGGTACTCGTCAAGCGTGGTCGCCCCGATCACCCGCAGCTCGCCGCGGGCCAGGGCCGGCTTGAGCATGTTGGAGGCGTCCATGCCGCCCTCGCTGCCGGCGCCGCCCGCGCCGACCAGGGTGTGGATCTCGTCCAGAAAGATGATCAACTCGTCCCGGTGGGCCCGGATCTCGTCGATCACCTTCTTGAGCCGCTCCTCGAAGTCGCCCCGGTAGCGGGTGCCGGCGACCAGGCCGGCCAGGTCGAGCTGGACGACCCGCTTGCCGAGCAGGGTCTGTGGCACGTCGCCGTCGCAGATCCGCTCGGCCAGGCCCTCCACGATGGCGGTCTTGCCGACGCCGGCCTCACCGATGAGCACCGGGTTGTTCTTGGTGCGCCGCGACAGGATCTCGACGGCCTGTTCGATCTCGTCGGCGCGGCCGATCACCGGGTCGATCTGGTCGTTGCGGGCCAGGTCGGTGAGGTCCTGGCCGTACTGGTCGAGGGTGGGGGTGCCCCGGTCGGGTTTCGGGCCGGCCATCGGGCCGCGTTCGGCGCCGGCCGCCTGGAGCGACTCGGGCTGGATCCGGCCGGCGGCGAGCATCCGACCGGCGGGCGACTCGGGGTTGAGCGGCAACGCCATCAGGATGTGTTCGGGGCCGATGTAGTTCGCCCCCATCGCCCGGGACAGCTGGTGGGCGTCGAGCAACGCCCGTTTCGCCGCCGGGGTGAGGGAGAGGTTGGGTGGCACCTCGCCGCCCGGGGCGCCGTCGGCGCGGCCACCGAGCGCGTTGACCAGGGTGTCCGGGTCGGCACCGGCGCGGCGGACCAGGTCCCGCAGCGGGTCACGCTGCAACGCCGCCCAGAGCAGGTGGTCGGTGTCCAGGTCGGTGCTGTGCTTCTGGGCGGCCCGGCGGGCCGCGTCGGCCAGCATCTCCCGGGCGTCGGCGGTCATCAGCCGGGTGATGTCGACCCGATGGGCCGGCCGGCGTCCGCCCTCACCCCGGCCGAAGTACCGGGCCAGGAACTCGTCCCACGGGTCGGAGCCGAAGTCACCGGGTCCCATCATGTCTGTCCTCCGCTCCTCGGGCGCGGCAGGGTCGCCGAGGGCGACACGTAGGCGCGACACGATCGCCGGTGGCTACCCGACGGTCGCCCCGACAAACGCCCGCAGGTGGCAGGGTGGGGGGCATGGACACCAACCCGCTGCTGATCGTCGACGGTGCGAACGTGGTCGGCTCCCGACCGGACGGCTGGTGGCACGACCGGGCCGGCGCGGCGGCCCGGCTGCGCGACCGGCTGGTCCCGGTGGCCGACGCCGGCGTACCCCCGGAGCTGCCCGCGCCCGTCGAGGTGGTGCTGGTGGTCGAGGGCGCGGCCCGCGACGTGCCGGGGGTGGCCGGGGTACGCACCGTCGCGGCCCCCGGCTCGGGCGACGACACCATCGTCGACCTGGTCCGGGACGCGCCGGACCGGCGTCGGCTGGTGGTCACCGCCGACCGGGAGCTGCGCGGCCGGGTGGGTGAGCTGGGCGCCGAGGTGTACGGCCCCCGCTGGTTGCCCTCCTGATCCGGGGCGGTCCGGGGTCCGGGACCACCCCCACCCAGTCCCGCCGACGGGATCAGGCGTCTTGCTTGCGGGACCCCGCGACGGCTTTCCCGCACGTCAGGGCAGTAACCGGACACCCGGGCAGCAACACCGACAGGGCGGATGTTCTCTCCCCGTCGGGGATACGTTGTAATGGAGATCTCCCCGCCCCCAGGAGGTCACCGTGGCGAGCGTCGCCGAGCTGAAGGCCGCGATCGACATCGCCCTCCAACAGATCGGTGACGGGCAGAGCGCCGTGCAGGCCGCCGGGGAGAAACTCTCCGAGGCGCAGCAGACCCTCGCCGGGGCGTTGGAGGGCAGCGGGCACGAGACCGTCGAGGCGGCCCAGGCCTCCCTCACCCAGGCCGGCCAGGAGCTGGAGGAATGTCTCGCCGCGACACTCGTCGCGGTGGAACAGGCACAGCTCTACGTGTCGTCGTTGTAGCGGGGCGTCGTGTCCATCGTCGAGGACGTCGGAGCCCAGGTACGGGCCGCCGCCGAGGAGTTCCCGCTGGCCCAGCTCGCCCTGGCCCTGGAGAAGTTCGGCCAGGCCACCGAGCGGCTGCGCTGGGTACGTCAGGAGTCGGCCAACCCGATGGGGGTGCCGGAACTCGCCGCCGCCACCGAGCACGCCGAGTCGGCCGGGCACGCCCTGCGGGTCGCCCAGGAGCAGCTCTCCGGATACCTGGCCGCCATCGGGCTGGCCCCCGACGGCCCGCCCCCGGCCCGCGCCGACGGTCCCGCGCCACGCCACGACGGGCCCAGGGGCGAGAGCACCGCACCGCCGGCCGCACCGGCACCGGCCGCCGACGAGGACCCCACCGTCAAACGCTGGTGGGCGGTCCGGGTGGCCGAGCTGACCGGCGGGCGGGAAGGCCCCGCCGAGCAGCCGGACGAGCGGGTCGCCGACTCGCGTGAGCTGCTGCGTCGGGTGGTGGCCGGCATCCGCTCCGGCGACCGGGACCGGCTGCACCGGGAGCTGCGCGCCGCCCATGCCGACGTAGGCCTCGGCCTGGCCGCGATCGCCCCGCCGCTGCTGCGCGACCTCGCCGGGGAACTACTCGGCCACCCGCCCCGCGCCGACGACCTGCCCCGGTTGCGCCGGGAGCTGGACGGCCGGGTCCGCGACCTGCTGCCCGGCCTGCCCCCACCGGTGCTGCACACCCTGCTCACCCGGGTCTGCCGGATGCCCCCACCACGCCGGGGTGACGGGGACGACGCGCAACCCCACGCCGCCGACCCCGCCGTCACCGCAGGCGTGCTCACCGGTGTGCTGCTGGCCCGGCTCGGCCGGGAGCTGCCCCGCGAGGACCACGACCCGTCGCGGCAGCCGGCCCCGCAGCCGCCCGAGCGGACACCGCAGGCCGACCGCTCCCGCCCGCGTCCGCTCGCCGAGCGGCACCCCGAGCCACGCCCACCGCGCCGGCCCGAGCCGGCCCCACCCCGCCGACCCGAGCCGGGCCCGCCGCCGGGAGCGGGGCCACCCACCGGGTTTCCCGCGCCGGGCCGCAGGAGTCCGTGGGCGGACGGTGGGCCCCGTGGCTGACCTGCGCGCCCAGGTGGCGGCGCGGGTGCGGGGGATGCTCTCCGAGGCGCTCGGCGTCACCCGTACCCGGCTCGCCTCGGCGGAGGTGGAGCTGACCGCCGCCCGGGACCGACTGACCCGGGTCCGGCGGGCCGCCACCGCCGTACCGGAGCGGGTCGGCGCGGAACGTGACCGACGACTCGTCGAGATCGACCGACGACACGCCGCCCGGCTCGCCGAACTGGCCCACCGGGCGACCGAGGCCGCCCGGCGGGAGGCCCCGGGGCGGCCGGCATGCCGTGGTCCGGGTGGCGGGTCACCCCGGCGGGACGCGGCGAGAGCCCCGGCCCGCTGCGCGTCGGCACCCTGCGGGTGCCCGGAGCGGAACCCGTCCCGGCGCTGGTGCCGCTGCTCGACGCCGGTCACGTACAGCTGCTCGGTGACGACCGGGAGGGCGCCGACGCGGTGGTGTCGGCGCTGCTGCTGCGCGGGGTCGGCCGGGCCGAGCCGGGCGCGGTCCGGCTCTACGGCTACGACCCCGAACACCTCGGTGGCGGCTTGGCCGGCTTCGCTCCGCTCGGCACCGCCGGGCTGCTCACCTTCGTCGGGCCGGGCGGGCTGGCCCGGCTCCTCGACGATCTGGTGGAACAGATCCGCCGGATCAACGAGACGGTGCTGGCCGGCGAGTACGGCACGCTGCGCGCCCTGGCCGTGGCCACCGGCCGACGCCCCGAACCGTGGCGGGTGGCGGTACTGCTCGGCGGGGACGAGTTGTCCCGGCACGAACGTGGCCAGCTCGACCGGGTGGTCCGCACCGGCGCGGCCTGCGGGGTGCACCTGGTGACACGCGGCATCGACCTGCCGGACGACCCGAGCCTCACCCGGATCGTCACCGGGCCGGGCGGGGTCCGCATCGGCGACCCACCCGGCCCCCCGGTACGCCTCGACCCGCCCCCACCGGCCACCCTGGTCACCGAGACCTGCCGGGAGGTCGCCACCCGGGTCAACGCCGGGCCGCCACCGACCCCCTTCACCGACCTGCTCCCCCCGCCGGAGCAGATGTGGAAGGACGACTCGGCGCACGGGCTGACCGCCCCGATCGGCGAGGGACCGCACGGCCGGCCGGTGCTGCTGACCCTCGGCGACTATCCCCCGCACGCGCTGATCGGCGGGCCGTCCGGCACCGGCAAGACCAACCTCATCTTCGCCTGGATCGGTGCGCTGGCCGCCCGCTACTCCCCCGCCGAGCTGGAGTTCTATCTGCTCGACTTCAAGGAGGGGGTGTCCTTCGCCCGGTTCGCCCAGGGCCGCCGTGACCCGAGCTGGCTGCCGCACATGCGGCTGGTCGGGATCAACGTGAACACCGACCGGGAGTTCGGCCTGGCCCTGCTGCGTTTCCTCGCCGAGGAGCTGCGCCGACGCGCCGACGCGGCCAAGAAACACGAGGTGACCAAGCTGGCCGAGCTGCGCGCGGTGGACCCGACCGGGCACTGGCCCCGGATCGTCGCGGTGGTCGACGAGTTCCAGGCGCTGCTGGCCGGTCGGGACGTGGTGGCCCGGGAGGCCGCCGACCTGCTGGAGGACCTGGCCCGACGCGGTCGGTCGCAGGGCATCCACCTGGTACTCGCCTCGCAGGACGTCCGGGGCATCGAGGCGCTGTGGGGGCGGCCCGCCCTGGTCGCCCAGTTCACCCTGCGGATCGCCCTGCCCAAGGCGCTGCGCATCCTCGCCGAACGCAACGACGCCGCGCAGGCGCTGCCCCGCCACCACGCGGTGGTCAACGCCGAGTCGGGGATGACCGAGGGCAACCAGGTGGCCCGCATCCCGTCGGCCAGCGACTGGGAGACCTGGAGCGAGTTGCAGCACCGGCTGTGGCGGATGCGGCCCGCCGACGCCGCCCCGGCACGGCTCTTCGACGGCGACGCCATCCCCCGGCTCGCCGAGGCACCCGACTTCCGGGCCCTCACCCCGCCGGAGGACGACCTCCCGCCGCGCGGCCCGGTCGCCGTGCTCGGGGAGATCATCGACGTGCAGTCCCGGTCGGCGGCGCTGCGGTTGCCCCGGGCGCCCGGGCGCAACCTCGCCGTCCTGGGCACCCGGGTCGACGAGGCGTGCGCGGTGCTCGACGCCGCCGCCCGCTCCCTGGCCCGGCAGCACCGCCCCGGTAGCGCCCGGTTCTCCATCGCCTGCCTCGACCCGGACGCCGACCCGGCGGCCCGCGCCCTCTACGAGGACCTCGCCGACGACGCCGCCTGGTACGACGAGGAGACGGTGGCCGAGCTGATGGCCGAGACGGCGACCGCGCTGACCCGCCCCGGCACCCCGTCCACCCCGCACTACCTGCTGCTGTTCGCCGTCGACGCGGCGGCGGGGGCGCTGGCGACCGGCTCACCCGGATCGACCGGGCTGGACCGGCTGCGCCGCATCCTGCACGACGGGCCGGAACGGCGTACCCACGTGCTGGCCTGGTGGCGGGGGGTGGCCCGGATGCGGGCGGACCTGGGCGGGCCGGCCGCCCGCACCGACCAGATCGGCGCCTGGGTGGCCCTGGACGTGCAGGGTGGCGAGCTGGGCTCGGCGCTCTACCCGGGCTCCGGCGGGCCGGACTGGTACCCGCGTCCGTGGCGTGGGCTCTTCTTCGACCGGGCGGTGCACCGCACCGGACAGGTGATCATCCCTTATGGTCCGTCCCGATGAACGAACCGGTCGCCAGTGACACCTACGCCGCGCACGTGCGCCGGCTCGCCGAACTGACCGGCCGGGTGGCCGCCCAGCGGGCCGAGGCGCAGGCCTGGCACGACCAGCAGTGCGCCGCCGCGCAACGGGCCGTGGCCCAGGCGAGCGCCCAACTGCGGGACGCCGAGCAGGAGGCCACCGACGCTCGGTCGATGCTGGAGCGGGTCGACACCGAGGTCGGTCACCTCTGGGCCGAGCTGCGCTCCCTGCTGGGCACCCGCCGCCTCGGCGACCCGCCGGGGCCGGCCCGGGACGTCACCGGCGACCCGGTGCCGCTGCTGCACGGCGTACGCGAGCTGCTGGACCGGACCGGGCAACGAGGTGAGCTGCCCGGGTCGGTGAACCCGCTGCTCGCCCTCTGCGGGGTGGCCGGGGCGGTCGTCGCGTACGCCCTCGGCGCCGGCGCCCGGGCCGTCGGCCAGCGCTACGGTGGTGACCTGGCCGTCGGGATGCCGGTACTGGCGCTGGTGGTGACGCTGCTCGGCCCGGTGGCCGGGCTGGCACCGGCGAAGCGGCTCGCCGACCGCCGGCATGCGCTGCTCGGCCCCCGCCCGTTGGCGGTCGTGCTGGCCGCCGGGGTGCTGACCACGATCCTGCTGCTGGTGTCGACCCGCTGACCACGCCCCGGACCGCCCGGCCCGGGGCGCAGGTCGGACCACTCGCCACCCCGGCCCGGGCCGGCGCTCACAGCGGTACGGCGACCGCCTCGCGTAGCAATCGACGGGCCAGCACCAACCGGTCGGCGTCGTCGTCGAGACCGGGCAGGTCGCCCACCCGCAGACCGGTGGACCCGAGCAGGGCACGCAGCGCCGCCGCACACTGGGCGGGCAGGGTGACGGTGCGGTCGACCAGCCGCAGCGCCACCCGGTCGGCGTCGGCGGTGAGCTGCCAGCGCAGGCCGCCCCGGGGTGCTATCCGGCTGTCGGCGGTGAGGCCGTCGAGTGCGGCGGCCTGGGCCAGCGGCCGGATCGGGGCCGGCCGGGCGGCCGGCCAGGCCCGGTCCCGCAGCCGGGCGGAGACCGCAGCCGGGTCGGCCCGCAGCAGCCAGTCGCGCAGCGCCTCGACGGTCTCGGTCAGCTCCGGCTCGATGGCGTCCGGGTCGGCGACGTCGGTGCCGAAGGGCAACCCGGCCCGCAGCCGGGGATCCTCGGCGGCCAGCGCCAGCAGCTCCTCGACCAGGGCGTACCGGGTCAGCGCCCGGATGCCGACGGTCAGGTGCAGCGAGCGGGACTCCTGCGCCTGGGCGCTGTGCAGCCAACCACGCGGCAGGTAGAGCGCGTCGCCCGGTTCGAGGACCACGTCCAGCGCGGCCGGGCCGTCGGCGGTGGCGGACACCTCGTCGGCCCGACCGCCCCAGGGCTGACGCTCCAACGGGTCGGTCAGCACGGGCGGGTGGATCCGCCAGCGCTTACGGCCGTCGACCTGGAGCACGAAGACGTCATGGGTGTCGTAGTGGGTGGCGAAGCCCTGGCTCCCCGGTGGGGTGAGATAGGCGTTGACCTGCAACGGCTGCGTCAGGGCGGCACCGAGGTCGCGGGCGAAGTCGACCAGGGCCGGCCAGAGCCGGTGCAGTCCCTGGAGCACCAGCGTCGCACCACCGGCGTACAGCTCCAGGATGCGCTCGTCGAGGACCTGGTCGCTGATCTCCGCGCCCGCGCCGCCGCCGCCGGTGAACCGCGCCGCCGGCACCAACTGGCCGTCGCGGGCCACCCGCAGGAACGGGGTACGCAGACCGCGCCGGCTGAGCAGCTCGTCGGCGTCGTCCGGGCTGAGCAGATCGGTGAACCCGGCGGCGTTGGGCAGCTCGGCGGCGCGGGACAGCAGTGGCGCGCGGCCCCAGTGGGCCGCGGCGAACTTGGCCGGTTCGACGCTGACGCAGCGCGCCAACGCCCGGGGCGCCGCAGACGGGACCGCCGGGCGGCCGTAGCCGCCCGGCGGGTCGATGATCGTCACGGTGCCGGTCAGCGGGCGCTGCCGTCGGCGCCACCGTCGTGCTGACCCGGGGTGGCCCCGCCGTCAGCCGGGCCCTCCGCGCTGCCGTCCGCGCCACCGTCGTGCTGACCCGGGGTCGCGCCGCCGTCAGCCGGGCCCTCGGCCCCGCCGTCCGCGCCACCGTCGTGCTGACCCGGGGTGGCCCCGCCGTCAGCCGGGCCCTCCGCGCTGCCGTCCGCGCCACCGTCGTGCTGACCCGGGGTCGCGCCGCCGTCGGCCGGACCTTCGAGGCCGCCGCCGCTGGTGGTCTGGATGTCGTCGTCGTTCAGTGCCATGGGTGCTCCCTCGGGTGTGCCGCCCCGCCACGGGCGGGGTCTGTCGTGCGGGTGGTACCCCCCACACGATCTTCTCTAACCACACCGTAGACGCCCGGTCCGACGCGCGGGACGGATCGCCGGGCCCGGGTCGGGGGCAACGTGCGACCCGGATCAGGGAATCAGCCGTTGCAGGTCCCTCGGCATGCCGGACTTCACGTCCTGCCACTCGCCCTGGGTGACGTGCCGGCGCAGGGCGTCCAGCACCACCTGCGCCACCCGCTGCGGGCCACCCTCGACGTCGTACGGGAAGCCCTGCCGGACCTCGTAGAGGAAGTCGTCCCGGTTGAGCTTGACCGGCACGTTCTCCGGCTGCCACCCGTCGAAGTAGATGCCCCGCACCAGGACCGGCAACTGGGCGGCGAACTCCGCGCACTCCTGCACGGTCATCCGGTCGCGCAGCAGGTGCAGCACCGTACGCAGCGCCGCGTACGACTGGTTGCGTCGCGCCCGGGGCCACCCGTACGCCTGCTCGATGTCCTTGAGGATCAGGTTGGTCTTGTCCACCGACGACTCGAACGCCGACATCAGTTGCTCCGCCATCGGGTCACCTCCCGGCCTTCGGCTCGCCGTCCCACCGACGGTCGTCGGCACGTCGGGGTGGCCCCGACGGTCCCCGCCCCTGGCGGGCCGGACTCCCGCCCCGGCCGATCCGCTCCGGTCGACGGGTGTCCCCACCCGAGCCGACGACGTGCAGCACCGCGCCCCGTCGTGGGTCCACCACCACCCGCACCGCCATCTCGGTCACCTCCGTGCCCGTTCTCGGTGTCCGGCCGCACGACGCGACCGGTCGGCCCTGCCGGCCGGCACGGCCGGGAGCATCGCCCCGGTCCGCCAGCACCGGCCGGCACCTTCGATGCTGCCCGGTGGCGGGGTGAGTCGTCCTCACCCCGACGAGGTGAAACCAGGCGACCTGGGGGGAGGTGACCGGCGTCGGTCACCGGCCGGTGGTGGCGGCACCAGGGCCGCGGTCAGCGGCCGGCCGCACGTGGTGGACGGCGGTCGGCGCGTGGTGGCGGGAGGGCTGCGGTCAGGCGGCCCGCCGCTCCCGGTTCTGCTTGCAGGTCACGCAGGCGGTGGCCGAGGGGTAGATCTCGAGCCGCTCCACCGGGATCGGCGCCGTGCAGCCCTCGCAGAAGCCGTAGGTGCCCTCGTCCAGCCGGGTCAGCGCGTGCTCGAACTGGGCCCGCCGGTCGAGGATGGTGCGCAGCAGGGACTGGGCGGTGTCCCGCTCGGCGGTCTTGGTGCCGCTGTCGGCCTGGTCGTCGCCGGCGGTGTCGCCGACCTCCACCAGCCGCAGCACCTGGCTCTGCGCGACGGCCTGCTCGTACTCCGCGGACAACTCGTCGTAACGGGCCCGCAGGGAGGTCCGGATCTGGTCGGCCTCCGCCGTGGTACGGGCGGTGCCGACGGTGTCGTGGACGAGCATCGCTGCCTGCCTTTCCTGGGACCGGCGCGGCCGAACGGCGCGCTCCGGACTCGGACGGCACGGTTGAGATCACCCGTGCCGGATGAGCCCCGCGATTACCCACTCTCCCGATCCAGCAAACCATCGGGTTTCCCGGTCCGGTGAGCGCCGCCTCCCGCGAGCCACGCCGAGGGCTCAGCCGGTCGCCTCGTCCCGCTGCACCCAAGCCGGGTGGCGGGGGTCGTCGACCCGGACCACCACGTCGGCGAAGGAGGCCGGGGCGACCTCGTCGGCATACCGGGCGAAGGCCGGGAGGGTCCACCGCTGCGCCGGTTCGGTGCGCCGGGCCAGCGCGCCCGGCGAGAGCACCAGGTGCACGGTGACGTCGAACGGGAGTCCCCCACCGAGCAGGAACGCCCCACTGACCACCAGCACCGTACCCGGGGACAGGACCCGGTAGGCCGCCCGGCTGGCCCGGTCGGCCGCCGCGTCCCACAGCGAGGGCAGCACCCGCCCGGTGCCACCGGGGCCGGCCGGGTCGAGCACCTCCCGACGCAGGCCGGCCTCGTCGGTCCAGCTCTCGTAGTAGGCGTCGGGGTTGGTCCGGCCGGTTTCGTAGCGGACCGAGGCGGGCCGGAGGAAGTCCCCGGCACGCAGGTGCACCGCCGGGCGACCCCCGGCGCGCAGCGGGTCGATCAGGGCGGCGGCGAGCCGCTCGGGAGCCGCAGCCGGTGGGCCGTCGACCGCGACCCGTAGATGGGCCGGCGCAGCGGATCCGGCGGAGGCCGGTGCGGACGCGACCGTGAGGAGCCGTTCGGTCAACTCGGCGACGAGCCGGTCGGGCGAGATCGGACGGACACGCATCCCCCCATGGTGCCCTGCGGGCCCTCAGCCGGTGCGGTCGACGGTGACCCGGGCGTCGTCGGCGAGCCGGTAGCCCACCCCGTAGACCGTGGTCACCAGCGGGACGTCGATGCCGACCTTGCCGCGCAGCCGACGGACGTGCACGTCCACGGTGCGTACCCCGGCATGCTCGTAGCCCCACACGGCGTTGAGCAGTTGCAACCGGGTGAACACCCGACGGGGGTGGGCCACCAGGTGCAGCAACAGGTCGAACTCCAGTCGGGTCAGCGGCAGCGGCTCGCCGTCGCGCAGCACCGAGCGGGAGGAGGCCAGGATGTGCAGCATCGGGATGGTGGCCGCGAGGGACCGACCCGGGGACCGGCCGGCCGGGACCTGGTCGGGTCGCCGCTCGGCGGGGACGCCGGTGGTGGTGATGGTGCCCTCGCCGCGTTCCAGCATCTCGCGGGCGGCCTCCAGCAGCCGGCGGGCCGGCGGGGTCAGCGACTCCTCGCTGGCCAGCGGGATCGACAGGGTCACGGTGAGCACGGGGGTCACGCCGTTGGCCGGCCGACGCTGGCCGCCGGGGGGTCGACCCGGGACCGAGGGTTGGGACGTATGCCATCCGGCGCGCGACGATGCGGGGCTGACCGACATGGTCCTCCTTGGGCTGGTCCGGGTAACTCCGCACGGCCCGGGACGCCGCTGCATCGATGCTTCCCGGCCCCTGGACGGGGGTCAAGGGGCGACCGCGTTGCATGAATGTGACAATTGACGAACAGTTCGCAGCCGGTCCCTCGCTCTGCGTACGAGCCAGATGATTACAGCAGAAGCGCCGACGTGTCCCAAAACGGGGGGTGCCTGCGCGTCAGGGCACCACCACGACGACGCGACGCACCCGCTCGGCTGAGCCGGGTGCGTCGCGAATGGGTCCGACGGTCAGCGGAAGCGGTCCACCCGGACCCTCGCCTCGTCGGCGAGCCGGTAACCCACTCCGTACACGGTGGTCACCAGCGGGGTGTCCACGCCGAACTTGGCGCGCAGCCGCCGGACGTGCACGTCCACGGTACGGGCGACGGCGTGCTCGTACCCCCAGACGCTGCCGAGCAGCTGGAGCCGGGTGAAGACCCGGTGCGGGTGCTCGGCGAGGAAGAGCAGCAGGTCGAACTCGATGCGGGTGAGCGAGATCTCCCGCTCGCCCTGGCGCACCACCCGGGTCCCGGCGAAGATCCGCAGGGTCTGCGGGTCGTCACCGGCCGGCGAGGGGTCCATCGTGGCCGGCGACGGGCGCGGGGGCGGCACCGACGACAGCAGGCGCGGGGCGGTCGGCTCGCTGAGCCGGACCGCCCCCTCCCCCGTCTCGACCAGTTCGCCGAGCAGGTCGACCAGGCGGGCCAGCCGGGGCGTCAGCGGCCCGGCGGCCAGGTCCAGGGTGATGGTCACCGACGGCGTGGACCGGGGCCGACCCGGCGCCACCCGGTCGGGGCGGCCCGGTGGGTGCGGACGCGCGGTGAGGGTGACGAGGGACATGGGAGCCTCCTGTGTGGCGGTGCGTCCGCCACGCCCGGTGGGGCGCGACGGTCAGTGCGGCGTCCGGCCGGCGGTCACCGGCGGCGCGAGGGAGGGGGTACGGGGCGACGGCGCCGGCCCCAGGGTCGGCAGTCCGGCGATCCGCCAGGCGACAAATCCGCCGACCACGTCGGTGGCCCGGTGCAGCCCGAGATCCTGCAACGCGACGGCGGCCAACGACGAGGTGTAGCCCTCCTGGCAGATCACCAGCACCGGCAGGTCGTAGCCGGCCGCCTCGGGTAGCCGGGCCGGGCAGCGTGGATCGAGCCGCCACTCCAGCACGTTGCGTTCGATCACCAGAGCGCCCGGCACGGTGCCGTGGGCGGCCCGTTGGGCGGCCGGCCGGATGTCGACCATCAGTGATCCGCCCCGGTGGGCCAGGTGCGCCTGCTCGGGGTCGAGCCGGCGCAGGCGGGTGCGGGCCTCGGCGAGGATCTCGTCGATGCCACGCGAACCCGGTGGCGGGGCCGGACAACTCTCGGTGAGGGTGAGGTGCTGCGGCATCGTCGCGGTCCTTCCATGGGCGAGCCGACGGGCGGGCGGAACAGGGGCGGGGGCGGGGACAGCGGCAGGGACGGGGACAGCGGCGGCGGGGGCGTCACCAGGAGACGCCGGCGAGGGCGACCTCGGCCACCTGGAGCCGGCCGTCGACGAGGTGGTACCGGGTCATGTGGCGCAGTGCGGGCCGGTAGACGTGCACGCTGACCGCGGGCCGGTCGCCCCGGTTGGTCACCACGTGCACGTGGCGGGGGCCGAACCGTCGCCCGGCCCCGGCAGCGAGCCGGTGCGGGCGCAGCCGTCCACCGGAGACCGTCTGTTCGGTCAACTCACCGGCGACGACCAGGAAGGCGCCCGAGGAGCCACCGTGATCGTGCAGGTCGGTGCCCTGACCGGGCAGCCAGCTCAGCGCCCAGACCTCGTGGTCGTCGGCCGAGACGAGCCGGGCGTACCACCGCTCGGCGCGGTCGAAGCACAGCGGCACCGCCCAGGTGGTGGGGTCGGTGTACCGGCCCGCGACGGCGAGCAGGTCGGCGGTGTGGATGCTGGTCATGGTCACTCCCGTGGTGAAACGTCCCGCACCACTCTAAGCTGTAAAGCCTATAGGTTTAGTAGGTAATACCGCATGCTGGGACAGGCGGTGCGGGCCGGCCCGCTCCGGCATCCGGACGGGTGACAGCGGGCACCCGGCGACCACGCCCCCGCCCGCGCCCGGACCTCTAGGCTGGACCGGTGACCGAGGAGTTGGACGCCGAGACGCTGGCCTTCGCCCACCGCATGTTCGACCTGGCCCGGCTGGGCGAGGCCACCGAACTCGGCGGCCACGTCGACGCCGGGCTACCGGTGAACATGACCAACGACAGGGGCGACACCCTGCTCATCCTGGCCGCCTACCACGCCCACCCGCAGACCGTGGCGGTGCTGCTGGCCCGGGGCGCGGACCACACCCGGGTCAACGACCGGGGGCAGACGGCGCTCGCCGCAGCGGTGTTCCGGCGCGACGCCGAGACGGTACGTGCCCTGCTCGACGCCGGAGCCGACCCGGAGCACGGCACCCCGTCGGCGGTGGAGACGGCCCGCTTCTTCGACCTGCCGGAGATGCTCACCCTGCTCGCCACCCGCTGACCCCGGCTCCGGCGGGGACACCGGCCAGCCGCGACGGGCGCGGCGGCCTCCGGGCCCGGTCGACTCGGCCCGGTCGACGGTGCGGTGTCCTGGCAGGCGGACACCGCGTCGGCGACCCCCCGGAGTGGACCTTCCGCCCGACCGGTCGGCGTGGTCGGGGTCACCCGGCCGGCTTGTCGGCCTCGATCAGAAAGCGGCGGGAGTGGGCGACGAACACACCGTCGGCCCGGATCCGCGCGTGCAGCCGCTCCAACTGCGGCCGGTACCGCTCGACGTCGAAGTCCGGCACGGTCCAGACCACCTTACGCAGGAACCAGACCACGGCACCGACGTCGTGGAACTCCACCCGCAGGACGGCCCGCTCGAGGCGCACCACGTCGAGGCCGGCGGCCCGGGCGGCGGCCACCGCCTGGGCGGTGTGCCGGGTGGCCGGCGGCGGCAGGGGCCCCAGCACCGCCTCGCTCAGCTCGCGCATGGTGCCGGCGCCGATCTGCTGGGACAGGTAGTGGCCGCCGGGCCGCAGCACCCGGGCGATCTCCGCCCACGGGGTGTGCACCGGGTGCCGGCTGGTCACCAGGTCGAAGGCGGCGTCCCGGAACGGCAGGCCCGCGTCGGGGTCGACCTGCACCACCCGCCCGTCGAGCCGTTCCAGCGTCCGCCGGGCGACCGCGACGTTCGGCGGCCACGCCTCGGTGGCGACCAGCAGCGGGGGCGGCTGCGGCACCTCGGCGAGCACCTCACCACCACCGGTGTCGATGTCCAACGCCGACTGGGCCGCCGCCATCCGGGCGGCCGACAGGCGGGCGTAACCCCACGGTGGGCGTTCCTCGGTGGCCCGGCCGCCCAGCCAGTCGAACCCCCAGCCGTCGACGGGGGCCACCGCCGCCTCGGCGATCAACTCGGCACAGCTCCGACCGACCATCCGCCCACCCTGCGGCACCCCGGCGCGAGCAGCAACCCCATTGTCCGCGCCGGACCCCACCCGGATCGCCGCCCGGCGCGTTGCCGGGGCGGGGACAGCGGTCAGGGGGCGGGACGGACGATCTCGACGGTGGAGCCGGCGGGGAGGGCGTCGAAGGCGTCGAAGCCGGTGGGCTCCGGGAGGCCGGAATCGAACTGGCGCATCAGCCGGGCACCGAGCCCGACGCCGACCGCACCGACCGTCAGCGCCACCAGCTCGGTCACCAGCAGCACCCCGGTCGCACCACGCTGTGGGGCGTCCGCCCGGATCAGGCAGGCCAGCAGGAAGAGCGCGGCCATGCCGGCGTTGACCATGTTGAAGGTGATCATGGTGCGACGGTGCGGCCCCGGCCGTACGTCCCACAGGTCGATCATGCCGGCCACTGCGGCGAGCCCGGCGGCCACCAGCGCGGCGACCGCCGTCCAGTAGCCGACCTCACCGAGAAAGGCCGGACCACCGGCCACGTCGGCGAGGTCGAAGACGGTGGCGCTGACGAAGAGCCCGAACGGGAACGTCACGAGCATCGGTTGGATGGGATGCCCCTGCACCCTCAGGCGGCTCTCCATCGTTTCCTCCCCGGGATCGGCTCAGCTCACCGGTCCAGGGTGCTACCCGCACGCCGCTGCGACGAAACGGTCGGGCCGTGATTCGCGGGTCCGGAGAGAAACGACACCGTCGGCTGACGCCGTACCGGGATCAGCATCGGCGACATGGCGGCATCGCCATACGTCGATACTGCTACGTCGGCCCCGGCGAGCGGGTCGACCGAACCGGCCGGTCGTCAGGACTCGCGGGGGCGGGAGACCGTGGTGACCAGCCGTTCGGCCACCTCCCGTAGCGGGATGTCCAGTGAGGACGCCGCGCTGCGCAGCACGTCGAGGGCCTCCGGCGCCGGGCAGCCCCGCTGGGTCATGATCACCCCGACGGCCTGGCCGACGACGTTCTCCCCGAGCAGCGCGCCGTCACGTTCGCTGTCCCGCTCGGCCCGCCTGGCCCGGTCCCGTACGGCGGCCAGCAGCAGTCCCGCGTGCTCGGCGAGCAGCATCGCGGTGAGCTGGTGCCGGGTGCCCAGCGTGCCGTGCCGGCCGGCGTACAGGTTGATCGAGCCGATCGCCCGCTCGTCCACGTCCACCGGGGCGGAGATCACCCCGCGCACGCCGAGCCGGCGGGCGCGGTCGGTCCAGGCCGCCCACCGGTCCTCGACGGTCAGATCCGTCGCGATGATCATCTCGCGGCGGCGGATGGCGCTCATCGCTGGTGACTCCGCACCGTGCCCCAGGTCGTCCAGCTCGGCCAGCCGGGGGTCCGACGCGGCCACCCCGGCGGGCTCACCGGCCCGCAGCGCGGTGAAACCGCACCAGAGCACCCCCGGGACGGCGTCCGCGGCGATCCGGACCAGCTCGGTCAGCGCCTCGTCGAAGTCGTCGACCGCGATCAGCCCCGCGGTCAGCTCCCGCAGCAGGGCGGCCGTCTCCAGTACCCCGAGCGTGTCGATGGTCAGCTCCCGCATGTCCAGGTTCACCGGCCCACGGGCTCCGTCGTACAGCTGCCGCCCGGCACCGGCGTCGTTGCCTGTGTCATCGTGATGATCTCTCCCCCGAGTCGTGGGCCCCGGGCTACTACCCTGGCAAAACCGGATCGAAACCGCGTAAAGGAACCCCTCCGGCGCGTTTCGCGCCGGAGGGGTTCCCGGGCCGCTCAGCGGGCGGCGGCGAGCCGACGACCGACCGAGGCGATCAACCGGTCCAGCTCCGAGCCGAACGGGTTGTCGTGCACCAGGTACGTCCAGGTCGCGCTGGGCCGCACCAGCTTGGCGGCGTCCGGCTCCCAATCCTCGGCGAACTCGGTCTCCTCGAAGGTCGCCAGGGTCCGCGTCTCGATCTCGGGGATGAGGTTGGTGAACGCCGGCACCGCCGCCCGGTGGAACTCGTCGAGCGGGTCGAGCCGGCCCAGCGCCCGCAGGTGCACGCCCTCGCGAACCTCGGACAACTCGGCCAGGTGCTCCGCCCAGAGCCGGTCGGTGTGGTAGAGCGCGATGGAGCGGGCCACCCGGGCCAGCAGGTCCTCGTCCATCTCCCCGGCCTTGTCGGGCATCCGGTCGAGCAGCATCAGCGCGGCCACGTCCGAGGTGAGCAGCCGCTCCCGGCGCTCGGCCAGGGCGATGCGCTGCTGCTCGATGACGACGCTGTAGCGCCAGGTGTTGCGGTGGATCTCGTGGTTGACGCCCTCGGCGACCCGCTGGGCGTGCTCCACCGCGTAGTCGACCTGCTCGTCGGTGACCAGGCCGTCGGCGTTCATCCGGGGCGAGGCCGGGATGGTGTCGCCGGCGTGCCGCACGACCAGGTCGTCCTCCAGGCTGGTGAAGAAGACCGAACCGCCCGGGTCACCCTGCCGGCCGGCCCGACCACGCAGCTGGTCGTCGACCCGACGGCTGTCGTGCCGGCCGCTGCCGATCACGTAGAGGCCGCCGAGTTCGGCCACCCGCTCCTGGTCGACCTGCTCACTGCCGCCGAGCCGGATGTCCACGCCCCGGCCGGCCATCTGGGTGGAGACGGTCACCGCGCCGTACGCGCCGGCCTCGGCGATGATCGCCGCCTCCTCGTCGTCGTTCTTGGCGTTGAGCACCACGCACGGCACCCCGGCGGCGTGCAGGCCGGCGGCGAGCCCCTCGGACTCCTTGACGTCGAGGGTGCCGACCAGCACCGGGCGGCCCGCCTCGTGGCAGCGCCGGATCTCGTCGATCAGCGCCTCCTCCTTCTCCGCCCGGGTCGCGTAGATCCGGTCCGGCTCGTCCTCGCGGACGCAGGGGGTGTTCGGCGGGATCACCGCCACCTCGAGGCCGAAGAACTCGCGGAGCTGGTCGCCGACCAGCACCGCGGTCGCCGTCATGCCGCACAGCTTGGGGTAGCGCGCGATGTACGCCTGCACGGCGATGGTGCCCAGCACCTCGCCCTCGGCGGTGGCGTCCAGTCCCTCCTTCGCCTCCACGGCGGCCTGGAGGCCGTCGGGCCAGCGGCGGCGCTGGGCGACCCGGCCGCGCATCTCGTCGATCAGCTCCACCGAACCGTCACGGACGATGTAGTCGACGTCGCGGTGCAGCAGGGCGTGCGCGTGCAGCGCCACGTTCACCGCGGAGAGCTGGCCGACGTGCTCGGTGTCGTACAGGTCGATGCCGCCCAGCTTGGCCTCGACGGCGGCCAGGCCCTCGGTGGTGAAGGCGACGCTGCGGCCGTCCTCGGCGACCGTGTAGTGCCGGCCCCTGCGCAGGCCGCGCACGAGTGCGGCGGAGGCGTGCACCGGGTCCTGCTCGCCGGTGGTCGAGCCGGCCAGCACCATCGGCACCCGGGCCTCGTCGATCAGGATCGAGTCGGCCTCGTCGACGATCGCGGTGGCCAGCGGCGGCTGGACCCGGTCGGCGATGTCGGTGACGAGCTGGTCGCGCAGGAAGTCGAACCCGGCCTCGCTGACCGAGACGTAGGTGACGTCGCAGCCGTACGCGGCCCGCCGCTCGGTCGGGGTGGAGGCCTCGTTGACCCAGCCCACGCTCAGCCCGAGCAGCCGGTAGACCGGCGTCATCCACTCGGCGTCCCGGCGGGCCAGGTAGTCGTTGACGGTGAGCACGTGCACCGGCCCGTTGCCCAGCCGGACGTGCCCGTAGGCGGCGATGGTGGCGGTGAGCGTCTTGCCCTCACCGGTGGCCATCTCGGCGACCTTGCCGGACAGCAGCGCCATCGCGCCGAGCAGCTGCACGTCGTACGGCCGCTGGTCGAGGCCCCGGCGGGCGGCCTCGCGGCCGACGGCACAGATCTCGGCGTACTCCGTGGCCGCACCGGCGGCCTCGGTCAGCGCGTCGTCGTCGAGCGCCGACAGGTCATCCTCGCGCGCGGCGATCCGCGGCAGCAGCTTCTCCAGCGGAGCCAGGTCGACCGTCGTCCCGGGGCGCTGGAGGAACCGGCGGAACCTGCTCTTCAACCGTTGCGACACACCCATGAGCGGCAACGGTACGCGAACCAGCGCGGAAAAGGCTGCCCGGTTGGCCCGACGCGGGCCCGGTGTCCCGTTCCCCACCCGTGCGGGCAGGTCAACGCGGGTGCCGGCGGGTCCGGGTGGCCACCGGCCGACCGGCGGCGACCGACGCGGTGGACTGGCGGGCGTCGATCCGGGGGGCCGGTCCGGCCCGCCGGGCGGGGCTCGGTGGCCGGAGCACCCCCGATCCACAATTCCCACTTTATGGGACGTGTGAGCGGCGGATTCGGCGGCGGACGGCGGGCCCACGGCGACGGGGGCGAAGCTCCCATAGCCCTCCGTAGTCGCAGGTCAGTTCGCCCCACCGCCACCGCACAACCGCCGGGGCGACGCGATCCGGACGCCGGCCGCCACCACGGGTGCCGCAATTATCCGGCGTCGGGGGCGCGGGTGCTGGCGGACACCCGGTACATTGACTGCTGTTGCTCCCGGGCAGGCATCCCAGGGGGAGGAGAATGCCATCCCGACTTCCGCTGGATCCGCTGTCAAATGCCCGCGACGGGCGGTCGAGCAACCCCGGTGCGGCACGCCGAAGACGGTTGGCGATTCGCCGCACCCGAACCGCTACGATCATTACTCTCACTATTCCGCCGGGGGGCTACGGGTAGGAGTATGGACATCTTCTTCGCCGGCCTGCTGCTCGGGCTGGCCATGATTACGCCGATCGGTCCACAGAACATCTTCCTCATCAACCAGGGCTTCAGCGTGGGCATGCCACGGGCCTGGGTGGCGGTCGGTGCCGCGGGCGTCTGCGACACCGTCCTCATCGTCCTGGGCGGCGCCGGCGCCTCGGCGGTGCTGCAGAGCGTCCCCGGCCTCAAGACGGTGCTGCTCGTCGTCGGGGTCGGCTTCCTGAGCTACCTCGGGGTGCAGTGCTTCCGCACCAGCACCCGCGGGCCGGACGCCCTGGCCACGGGTGGTCTGCCCTGGACCCGGGTGGTGGCCCGGTGTGCCTCGGTCTCGGTGCTCAACCCCCACTCGGTGCTCGACGTGGTGGGTGTACTCGGCGTCGCCATCGCCACCCAGACCCCGGACGACCGACCGGTGTTCGCCGCCGGCACGGTCAGCGCCTCCTGGGTGTGGTTCATCGTCCTCACCTCCGCGGCATCCTCCCTGCGGCGCTGGTTGACCCCGCAGCGTCGGCAATGGATCGATTGGCTCTCCGGTTCGCTGCTGCTCCTGTTCGCAGCACTGTTCGCCATCGAAGCGGTACGCGGTTAGTCCCTCCTATTCGCGAACGGAGACACCGCACCATGTTCAAGATCGGATTGGTGCAACAAAGCGCATGGGACCTGCCCATCGATTCCATGCCACTGGCGGCGGGATATCTCAAGGCGATCCTCGACGCCGATCCCGACCTCGGTTCCGAGACCGACGTGCAGATCCACAACCTGCGCGGCGGCTGGTCGATCACCGAAATGGCCCGAAGGATATTCGCCAGTGAGCCGCCGGACATTCTCGCGTTCTCGGTGCTTGGTTGGAACTACCGGAACTTCGCCTGCCTGGCCGACCTCTACAAGCAGCTGAAGCCGGGCGGCACCGTGGTCTTCGGCGGCAACCACGTCAGCCACCAGGGGCCCCGGGTGTTCCGCGAACACCCCGCGGTCGACGTGGTGGTCAACGGGGAAGGGGAACTCACCTTCCGTGACCTGACCGCCGCGATCCTCGCCCGCCCCGGTGACCCGGCGCTCGACACCGTGGCCGGGGTCTCCTACCGGGACCCGGACGGGGCCTGCCACACCACCGAGGACCGGCCACGGATCGAGAACCTCGACGTGATCCCCTCGCCGTTCCTCACCGGAGCCATCCCCCTGGTCGACCGCAACGGAGCGTTCCCGTACGAGTTCGCGTTGCTGGAGACCAACCGGGGCTGCCCGTACAAGTGCTCGTTCTGCTACTGGGGCGGGGCGACCGGGCAGCGGGTGCGCTCGTTCTCCCGGGAACGCCTCGCCGAGGAACTCGACCTGTTCGGCTTCCACCAGGTGCCCACGGTCTTCCTCTGCGACGCCAACTTCGGCATGTTGGAGGCCGACGAGGAGTTCACCGAGGACCTGCTGAGCACCAACGCCCGGTACGGCTTCCCGACGGCGCTGGAGGCCAACTGGGCCAAGAACAAGTCCGAGCGGTTCCACCGCATCGTGCGGACCCTGCGGGACCGGGGGTTCAAGAGTTCGTTCACGCTCGCCCTCCAGACGCTGTCCGACGAGGCGCTGGGCGACATGCAGCGGCGCAACATGAAGCTCAACCAGTGGGAGGCGCTCGCCGACTGGCTGGCCCAGGAGAAGATGGAGGCGTTCGTCGAGTTGATCTGGGGAGCGCCCGGTGAGACCACCGCCTCGTTCTTCGACGGCTACGACCGCCTCGCCGAGAAGGTCCCCCGGATCGCGGTCTACCCGTTGCTGCTGCTGCCGAACACGGGCTACAGCGAGCAGCGCCAGCTCCACGGGTTCGTGACTGTCCGGGGCCAGCACGACGACTTCGAGTACGTGCTGGCCAACCGCACCTCGACCCTGGCCGAGAACTTCGCCATGCAACGCTTCATGTACCTGGCCCGCATCCTCGGCGAGAACCAGTACTTCCGGCGGCTGTGGCGACCGGCCCGCCTACTCGCCGGGCTCACCCAGAGCCAGGTGATCAACAGTCTGCGGGACTTCATCGAGGCGTCGGCCCACCCGGCGGTGGTGGCGTTCCGGGAGAGCTTCCCGATCATCGCCGAGTCGCCGGCCGTGGCGGCGGGGCACCGGATGCTCTACAGCGAGCCGGCGCTCGACGAGCAGATCGAACGGTGGTGGAACGACGCCGTGGTCAGCCGCTTCCCGGCCGACTGGGCCGAGTTCGGCCGGGAGCTGTACCGCTTCGAGCGCTGGAGCCGCCCGGTCTACCAGCCACCGGGCGCCACCCGGCCGGCCGGCTGGCGGGTCGACGGCGAGGAGTACGCCAGTGACCCGGTCACCTTCCCCATGCCGGTCGCGGAGGTGCTCGCCGCCCTGGCCGACGGGGACCTGACCGCCCCGCGCGCCGCGGTGACGACGTACGAGTTCCGCAGCACACGCGGGTTCTACCAGCACCTGGACAACCACGAGACCGGGGCGCACTATTTCGCCCGGGCCGTGCCGCAGGTGACCGCCGCCGCGCGGTGACCTGCGGTACCGGTCGCGTGCGGTGGCCGGCCCATCGCACGCGACCGGCCCCCGGTGCGGTGCCGGTCAGCCGGTGAGCACCACCTGGAGTTCCTGGCGACGGCGTTCGGCCAGCTCGGTGAGGAGGGCGGGTCCCTGCGCGAACGGGACCACGGCCGAGATCAGGTGGGTGCGGATCAGGTCGCCGTACCGGCGCAGCAGGTCGATCGTCTCGGCGGAGAGGCGTTCCCGGTCCCAGGTGGGGGCGAGACCCCGGGGCACCCGGCCGATCTGTGCGCAGCGCAGCGACAGCCCGTTGTGGTGGAACTCCTCACCGAGCCGGACGGCGTCCGCGCCGCCCTGGTAGAACGCCAGGTCGATCACGGTGCCCTGGGGGCGCAGCAGGCGCAGCGCCAGGTGCAGCGCCCAGTCCTGACCCCGGCACTGGAACACCACGTCGGCGCCCCGGTCCCCGGCGCTGTGATGCCACCGGGTCTTGAGCACCACGGCGGGGTCGTCGGCGTCCGGGTCCAGGGTCTGCAGGCCGAGCGCCTCGGCGACCTGGCGGCGCTGCGGCGTCGGGTCGACCACCACCACCGAGGCGGCACCGTGCTGCCTGGCGAACAGGGCGGTGAGCAGGGCGACCACCCCACCGCCGACCACCGCGACCCGTCGGCCGCGCACCCCGTCGCCGAGCGAGCGGACGTCGGTGCCATACAGGTCGGCGGCGGCGTGCAGCAGCCCGTTGGCGCAGATCGGGCCCATGTGGGCCACGTAGACGCCGAGCAGCGGATCGAGGTCGTCGGGCAGCGGCACGAACCGTTCGGCCAGCGGGTCGGCGACGTACCCGGTGCGGTGGCCGTAGGTCATCGCACCGACGGTGCCGACGGCGATCGCCGGGGTACGGCTCTGCACCACCTCGGCGACCTGCATGTAGCCGAGCCGGGTGACCGGGTACGGGGTGCTGGCCGTTCCGGGCCGGAACAGGCCGAGGCCGGTGTCGAAGGTGACGTTGAGGTAGGGGTTGGTGCCCTTGACGAAGCTCAGCTCGGTGCCGGCGGAGATGCCGCTGTAGCGGGTCCGCACCCGGATGGTGCCGTCGCGCAGCTCACCGGCCTCCTGCTCGGCCAGCTCGACCCGTCCCGGTCCGCTGACCACCACCACCGTGTCACGCATCGACGGTCGCCCCCGCGGGCCTCGCCGGCACGCCGCCGGCCACCGACGTCAGGGCGGCCGGGCCGGTGGGCAGGGTGACGGGGCGACCGGTGCGGGCGCTCTGCGCGACCGCGACCGCCAGTCGCTGGGTGCGCAACGCCTCCGCGTACGGCACCCGGATGTCGTCGCCGACGCCGGTGACCGCGTCGACGAAGGCCCGGTCGACGGCGACCCGGGCGTCGTCCGGGTCGGCCGCCAGGTGGCGTTCCCCGTCGGCGTCGCGGATCGTCAGGCCGTCCTCGGCCAGGGACAGGGCCAGCCCGTCGGCGAGGATCTCCAGGCCGGCGCGGTGTTTCCAGCCGAGCACGCAGGCGGTGGCGAGGGTGCCCACCGCCCCGGAGGCGAAGCGCAGCGTGGCAGCGGTCACCGCGTCGATGTCGGCGTCGTCGACCGGCGGCGGGTTGCCGTCGCCGTACGCGGTCACCTCGACGGCCTCACCGGCCAGCACGCGGATCAGGTCCAGCACGTGGGCGGCCTGCTCGACGACCGGGCCACCGGAGCGGTCCCGCACCGCCCACCAGGACACCGGGGGCACCTTGTCCAGCCAGGCTCCGTTGACCATCCGTACCGGACGGTCGGCGAGCAGTTGCCGGGCCCGCTGCACCACGTGCAGGTGACGCCAGTGGTGTCCGACGGCGGTGAGCAGCTGCTTCTCCTGGACCAGGGCGGCGATCCGCTCGGCGGTGTCCAGGTCGGCGGCGACCGGTTTCTCCACGAACATCGGCACCCCGGCTGCGATCACGGCTTCCTCCACCGGCCCGTGGGCGAACGGGGGCACGCAGACGTAGACGGCGTCCGGGCCGGCGGCCAGCAGTTCGTCGACGTCGGCGAAGACGTGCGCGGAGTGCGCGGCGGCCAGTTCCGTCGCCGCGTCCCGGGCCACGTCGGTGACGCCGAGCAACTCCACGTCGGCGAAACTCCCCAGCACGCGGGCGTGGCGTTGCGCCACCCCGCCGGCCCCGACCAGCCCCACCCGGCACGTACGCATTCTTCGGCCCTCTCGACGCGGTCATGACCAACGCCGTCAGCACTCCCCCCGATGGGCCGGGGCGAAACCCCGGGGTCGTCGCGCAACACAGCGTTCACCTGCCGGGAACCGGCCGGTGGAACCGACGTGATCAAGCTGTTAGGGATTATCCGGTTAGCGGTTGTGCGGGGGTGGGAAAACCACATCCGGGTTTTCCGCCATGGATCTGGGGGTTTGCCAGTGCGGGATACAACACCGATCGTCTCTCCTGTCGTGGAGGCGTGGGCCACCTATCGAACGACGTCGGCGCAGGACTGGCCCACGCGACGGCTGATGCGGGCGAAGGGAGAGAACCGGGTCAGCGTTGTGCTGCCCGCCCGCAACGAGGAAGCCACCGTCGGGGCGATCGTCGCGACGATCCGGGAACACCTGATGGACCGGGTTCCCCTGGTCGACGAGCTGATCGTGGTCGACTCCCGGTCGACCGACCGGACCGCACAGGTGGCCCGGGCCGCCGGCGCTGAGGTGGTCGGTCAGGACGAGATGACCCGGGGGCTGCCCCGGCTGACCGGCAAGGGTGACGCGCTCTGGGCCGGCCTGGCCGCCGCCGAGGGCGACGTCGTCGCGTTCATCGACGCCGATCTGCGGGAGTTCCGGCCGCACTTCGTGACCGGCCTGATCGGTCCGCTGCTGGTCGATCCGTCGGTGGAGTTCGTGAAGGGCTTCTACCACCGGCCCCTGGTCGGCACGACCAGCGTCGAGACCGACGGCGGCGGACGGGTGACGGAGCTGATGGCCCGGCCGCTGCTGAACCTGTTCTGGCCGGAGCTCGCCGGCTTCGTGCAGCCCCTGGCGGGCGAGTACGCCGGCCGGCGCGAGGTGCTGGAGCGGGTGCCGTTCGTCACCGGTTACGGGGTCGAGACGGCCATGCTGATCGATCTGCTGGAACTGGTCGGCCTGGACGCGCTGGCCCAGGTCGACCTGGGCGAGCGCAAGCACCGGCACCAGGACACCGCGGCCCTGGGCCGGATGTCCGCGCAGATCATGCACACCGCCTGGACGCGGTTGCAGCGGCGCGGTTGGGCCGCCCCGGGCACCAGCCCGGGAGCGCTGCTGACCCAGTTCCGTCGGGGCGGCTCGGAGGCGCTGCCGAATCTCGACCGGGAGATCGTCGTCAACGACGTCTCGGTGCAGGAACGTCCACCCCTGGCCGAGCTGCGGCCCCGGCTGCCGCGCCGGCGGGTGGCCGCGTGACGACGCGGCGGACCCTCCGACGCGACACCGGCAGTGCCACCCGACGCGCGGGGTCGACACCCGCCCGGGACTCCCACCGTCCCGAGAGGATTCCCCGATCATGAGTCTCACCGTGCTGATGAACGCCGGCCCCTGGCTGTCCGTGCCCCCACCCGGCTACGGCGGCATCGAGAACGTCATCGCCACCCTGGTGCCGGAGCTGCGTCGGCTCGGGGTGAAGGTGGTGCTGGCCTCGGTGGGGTCGAGCACCCTGCCGGTGGACGAGAGGTTCTCGGTCTACGACGACGGGCAGTTCGCGGCGTTGCAACGGCCCTACAACCAGGTGTGCGGGGTGTCCCAGGCGCACCTGGCCGGGGTGGTCCGGCAGGTACACGGCCGCGACGACATCGACCTGGTGCACGACCACGTGGAAGCCGTCGGGCTGGCCACCCTCGCGGCGATGGGGCCGGCCGCCCCACCGGTGCTGCACACCCTGCACTGGGACCTCGCCAAGCACCCCGAGCTGTACGGCAACCTCGACGCCGGGGCGCGGGTCCGGGTCAACGGGGTCTCCGCCGCCCAACTGGCCCGCGCACCCCGGGCGCTGCGGGCGCACTCGGTCGGGCACGTGCACCTGTCCACCCCGCTGGCCGTGCACGCCGACCGGGCGCCCCGGCCGGCCAAGGGTGACTACACGATCATTCTCGGCCGGATCAACCCGGGCAAGGGCCAGGACGTCGGCGCCCGGCTGGCCCGGCGCACCGGGGTGCCGCTGGTGCTCGCCGGCCCGGTCGGGCCGTACCACCGGCCGGCGGACCTGGCCGCGGCGGGCGAGGAGGCCCGGCAGAACCCGGACGTGCGGTTCTTCTACGACCAGGTCGCCCCGCACGTCGACGGTGACCTGGTCCGCTGGGTGGGCACGGTGGCCGGCCGGGAGCGCGACGACCTGCTGGCCGGGGCGCGGGCGTCACTGTTCCCGCTGCGCTGGGAGGAACCCGGCGGGACCGCCGTGGTGGAGTCGCTGGCGTTGGGCACGCCGGTGGTGGCGACCGGTCGGGGTTGCCTGCCCGAGCTGATCGCGCACGGGCGGACCGGCCTGCTCACCGACGACGAGGAGGAGCTGGGTGAGCTGCTGCTGGCGGCACGCCGGCTCGATCCGGACGAGTGCCGGCGGGAGGCCGCCGAGCGGTTCACCCCGGCGGTGATGGCGCAGCGGTACGTCACGCTCTACGAGACGGTCCGCGCCGGGGCCCGCAAGCCGCAGCTCCAGGCCGCCTGAACCACCGACCCGACCGGGTCCGGCCCGTCCTCGGTCCGGGCCCGGTTTCGTTCCCCGGGACCGCGGGTACCTGGCAGTTCTGCCCAGCACCGCGAGCGGAATCGAGGGGCCGATGGCCAGCCGGATCACCTGCGAGGTCCACGACGAGTCACCCGTGACCGTCGTACGCCTCGCGGGCGCACTCGACCTGGGCACCATGCGCGCCGTACACACCGTGCTGGACCGCTGCCTGGCCACGCTGCCGGACGCGTTGGTGGTCGACCTGGGCGGGGTGACCGTCGCCGACCGGTTGGCGCTGTCGGTCTTCGCCGCCACCGCCCGGCAGGCCGCGGACTGGCCGGCCGTGCCGGTGGTGCTCTGCTCCCCCCGCCGGACGCCGCCGCCTGGCTGTCCACCTCCACCACCTGCCGGGTGGTGCCGGTACGGCAGGACTGCGCCGAGGCGGCCCGGCTGGCCGGGGCGAGGGCCGCACCCCGGTTGCGGGTCCGGTTGGATCCGGTGGCGGGGGCCTGCCGGCGGGCCCGTGAGCTGGTCGGTGACGCCTGCGCCCGGTGGAACGTCCCGCACCTGGTGGAACCGGCGTCGCTGGTGCTCAGTGAGCTGGTCGGCAACGTGGTGCGGCACGCCCACACCCCGATGCGGATCACGTTGACCCTGCACCAGCCGTACCTGCGGGTGGCGGTCGCCGACGGCAGCCGGGCGGTGGCGCGCGCGGCCAGCCCGGACGTGACCGCCGAGGGCGGCCGGGGTTTGCTGCTGATCCGGGACATGGCGCAGCGCTGGGGCAGTTCCCCGCTGGCCGACGGCAAAGTGGTTTGGGCACTCCTGCCCGCGAATTGACCGAAATTCCCTCTCTCGCCTGGTTACATGGGCGGAGGGACGGGTAGTCGCGCCCGTCCTTTCTGTCGTCACGACGGGGTGAGAGAGCCATGCCCAGACGGGTAACCACGGAACCCGCCCGAGACCGCGGCCCGGCGATCCTCGCCCCGGCCCGGTTCGGTGGCTTCCCCGGACCGGTCCGCCCGGCACTGCCCGGGAACAAGCTGCTGCGGCTGCTCGGCACCACCGACGCCAAGCAGATCGGCCTGCTCTACCTGGCCACGTCGTTCGTGTTCTTCCTGATCGGCGGCGTGCTCGCCCTGCTCATCCGGGCCGAGCTGGCCCGGCCCGGGATGCAGTTCCTCTCCCCCGAGCAGTACAACCAGGCGTTCACCATGCACGGCACGATCATGCTGCTGCTCTTCGCCACCCCACTGGTGTTCGCCTTCGGCAACTACATCGTCCCGTTGCAGATCGGCGCACCGGACGTGGCGTTCCCCCGGCTCAACGCGTTCGCGTACTGGCTGTACCTGTTCGGCGGCACGATGGTCGTCGGCGGCTACCTCACCCCCGGTGGTGCGGCCGACTTCGGCTGGACGGCGTACAACCCGCTCAGCGACGCGACGCACTCCCCCGGCATCGGGGGGAACCTGTGGGTGGTCGGCCTGGTCGTCTCCGGCCTGGGCACCATCCTGGGCGCGGTCAACCTGATCACCACCACGCTGACCCTGCGCGCGCCCGGCATGACCATGTTCCGGATGCCGATCTTCACGTGGAACATGCTGCTCACCGCCGTCCTGGTGATCCTGGTCTTCCCGCTGCTGGCCGCCGCGCTGCTGGCGCTGGGCGCGGACCGGCTGCTCGACGCCCACGTCTACGACCCGGCGACCGGCGGGCCGATGCTGTGGCAGCACCTGTTCTGGTTCTTCGGCCACCCCGAGGTCTACATCGTGGCGTTGCCGTTCTTCGGCATCATCACCGAGATCATCCCGGTCTTCAGCCGCAAACCGATCTTCGGCTACACCGGCCTGGTGCTGGCCACCGTCGCGATCACCGTGCTGTCGATGACCGTCTGGGCGCACCACATGTTCGCCACCGGCCAGGTGCTGCTGCCGTTCTTCAGCTTCCTCAGCTACCTGATCGCGGTGCCCACCGGGGTGAAGTTCTTCAACTGGATCGGCACCATGTGGAAGGGGCAGCTCACCTTCGAGACGCCGATGCTGTTCGCCGTCGGATTCCTGGTCACCTTCCTGCTCGGCGGCCTGACCGGGGTGCTGCTGGCCAGCCCGCCGGTGGACTTCCACGTCACCGACTCGTACTTCGTGGTGGCGCACTTCCACTACGTGCTGTTCGGCACCATCGTGTTCGCCGCGTTCGGCGGGGTCTACTTCTGGTTTCCCAAGATGACCGGCCGGCTGCTCGACGAACGGCTCGGCAAGCTGCACTTCTGGACCATGTTCATCGGCTTCCACGCCACCTTCCTGGTGCAGCACTGGCTGGGCGACGAGGGGATGCCCCGCCGGTACGCCGACTACCTGCCCGACGACGGCTTCACCACGCTCAACATGATCTCCACCGTCGGGTCGTTCGTGCTCGGCGCGTCCACCCTGTTCTTCCTCTACAACGTGTGGAAGTCCTGGCGCTACGGCGCGCTGGTGACGGTGGACGACCCGTGGGGTTTCGGCAACTCCCTGGAATGGGCCACCACCTGCCCGCCCCCGTTGCGCAACTTCGACCGGATGCCCCGGATCCGCTCCGAGCGGCCCGCCTTCGACGCCAAGTACGGCCCCCTCGTCGCCGACCTCGGCCGGGACCTGCCGCAACGCACCACCCGGCCACCGCAGCACCTGCACGACGAGCTGCACCACGAGCGGCACGTCCCCGAGTCACCGGCGGCCGAGGGCGCGCACGGGGCCCGGGAGGCGGTGGAGTACCAACCCGCCCCGCAGTCCGGCGCCCGCCCGGTGGAGGTGCCCGAACCGGAGGACGTCCGCCGTCCCGGCTTCGCGCACTCCGACGCCCCGGACGACGACGGCCCCGGCGGTGCGAACCCCGACACCCCCGAGCGGTGGCGGCACCCGCACGGCACGGACGACGACGACCCCGGACGGCGCTGACCCGCAACGGCCGTCGGGCCGGCACCCCCCCGTTCGGGGGTGCCGGCCCGACGGCCGTCCTGCGCCGGCCGGAGCCGGGGTCAGGCGTCCACGGTGGCGGGCAGGCCGGCGGCGGCCAGCGACCGCCGTACCGCCGGCTGGGCCCGGGTCAGCCGCAGCGGCACCCCGGTCCGGATGGCGGCGTCCCGGCCGGCCACCAGCGCGGCGATGCCACCGGCGTCGACCCCGCCCGCTCCGTCCAGGTCCACCACCAGCTCGCGGGGCTGCCCGGCGACCGCCTCCAGCATCGTCCGGCGCAACTGGTCCGCGCCGTCGCGGTCGATCTCTCCCCCGACCTCGACCACCGTCCGCTCCGCGGTGCGTCTGACCGCGATCCGGTTCCGGCCGGTCTCCGTCTCGGCGGTGCCGTTCTGCCAGGGCGGCGGGGTGTCGGCGAGCATCGCCTGACGCAGCCAGGTCAACGCCCGCGACAGCAGCCGGGACACGTGCATCTGGGAGATGCCGAACCGGGCGGCGATCTCGGCCTGGGTCTGGTTGCCGTAGAAGCGCATCGCCAGGATGCGCCGTTCCCGCCAGGGCAGCCGGTGCAGCAGCCCGCTGACCGTCACCCGGTCGTCCACCGACTCCAACGCGTTGTCCGACTCGCCGACGAGGTCACCGAACTCGGCGGAACTCTCCCCGCCGACCGGCGCGTTGAGCGAGGCGGGGCTGTAGCCGGCCGCCGACTCCAGGGCGGCGAGGATCTCCTCCTCCGGCGTCTCCAGCCGGGCCGCCAGCTCGGCCACGCTCGGCGCCCGGGACAGTTCGCTGGTCAGCGCCGAGGTGGCCTGCCCGACCTCCAGGATCAGGTCGCGCAACCGCCGGGGCACGTGCACCCCCCAGGTGCGGTCCCGGAAGTGCCGCTTGATCTCACCGACGATGGTGATCGCCGCGTACGCCGTGAACGAACCCCGCTCGGGGTCGTACCGGTCGACGGCGTTGACCAGGCCGAGCCGGGCCACCTGCTCCAGGTCCTCCAACGGCTCGCCCCGCCCCCGGTAGCGGCGGGCCAGCCGGCCGGCGAACGGCAGGGCGAACCGGACCAGGTCCTCGCGGGCCTCGCCCCGACGCTCCGGTGGCAGGCCGGCGATCCGCGCGGCGTACGCCAGCGCGGCGGCGTCCAGATCCTCCAGACCCCGTTCGGTCGGAGGTGGTGTGGTCGTGGTGGTCTGTCCGAACATCCGCGCCTCCCTCAGGAAGGTCCCCCGCCCGGATCGAGCCGGTCGTGCGCGTGGTGGCACCACGCACCGGGTCGGAAGTGGGGTCACGTGCCGCGCCGGGATCGCCGGACGCGCGGAGGCGATGACCGGTCGCCACCCGGCGTGATCGCACCGTCGCGGCGAGCGGTCTTCCCGCTCCCCAGGTACTCAACCACGCGGCCCCGGGTTCGCGAGGATGTTTCGGTGTGCCCGGTCCGGCCCGACGGCGCGGACACCCCCGGCGTCCCCTTTCCGGGTTACCGGCTGCCCGTCGCCCGCCGGAGCGGGCGGTGTCGGTGCCGGACGGGCAGGCCGGTCAGGACACGGCCAACCCCAGCGGGGCACCCGCGTCCCGGAGCCCGGCCAACGCGTCGGCCACGCTCAGCGGCGGCGGCGTCGGCAGGTCGTACGGCTGACCGCGCAGCACCTCGGTGGCCCGCCGGGTGGCCACCGAGGCGACCGGGTAGCCGCGGGCGGCGGTGCGGTCCAGGGCCCGGCGACGACGGCCGAACGCCGCCACCGCCAGCCACTGCGGCAGCCCGGCCAGCGCCGGTGAGCGCATCCCCGGCGACTCGGGCAGCACGTCCACCGAGCTGAACGGCTCGCTGCCGGCGAGCCACCACTCCACCTCCTCGACGCTGCGTCGGGTCGCGTTCTCACACCAGTACGGCACCAGTCCCGCCCGTACCACCTGCCACGGGTCGAACAGCCGGCCGCACTCGACCACCAACCGGTCGCCGGTCTTGCCGGCCCGACGCAGCCACCGGCGGTACAGGTCGGCGGTCGCCGCGCTGAGCGCCCCGGGGTGCGGCGTCTGCACCTGACGCAGCTCGTGCCCCCGGCTGCGGGCCCAGTGGTCCAGCGTGCGGGTGAAGCCCGGTTCCACCCCGTGCTCGGCGGGCTCGCGGGCGGCGGTGACCGCCGGTGGCTCCCAGCCCTGCCCGGTCCCGCCGACCGCCCGCAGCACCTGACGCAGGGTGGGTGAGTCGGTGTGGAAGTCCACCGGTTCCAGCCCGCTGGCCGGGGAGCCGAGCTGGAAGCTGTGCCCCTGCCCGGAGTCCGACACCGGCCACCGACGGCCGTCACCGACCAGCAGCAGCACCGCCCGGGGCGTCAGCCGGTCGGCCAGGAACCGGGCGTACGCCACCGGCAACGCCCGCCACCGGGCCACCAGGCTGATCGCGACGCCGGCCAGCGTGCCCCGGCTCGCCGGGCAGTGCACCTGGCGGACGTGCAGGTCGGGGTTGCCGGCGAGGACCCGGGCGGCGAACGCGGCACCCTGGTCCAGGGCGGCACCGGGCCGGTCCACCGCGCCGCGCGTCCAGTGCGCGGTCATCTCGAACCCGGTGGGCAGCCAGGGCACCCCGAGCGCCACGGCCAGGTGCACCGCGGCGGCGTGCGGGGAGCCCAGCACCAGCGCCGGATACCGTTCCCGGGGGTACTGGTCGACGATCCACCGGGCCACCCGTTCCCCGTCCACCTCGCCGGCCTGTGCGGCGGTGAGCGCCACCTTGCCGGCGACCCGCCCGGCGACGGCCCCCCGCACCGGCTTCGGCGCGGGGGTGAACCGTGACGGCGGGCTCGGCTGGCCCAGGTCGGCGCAGTCCACCCCGCGCAGGGCCCGGGCGGCGGCGGCCACCAGCACCCGCGCGGGGCTGCCCACCGCCACGACCCGGTCGCCGGCCAGCCCCGCACCCTGGGCCGTCGGTCCCGCCGGCACCACCGACGCCGGCTCCACCCCGCCTCGATCACTCACCACGCAGCCCGGCTTCCCCTCCCTCTGGGGTCTAAACGGGGCATCCCGCCCCGTCGGGCGCAATCCCCGACCCCGGGGGTGCACCGGCGACGACGGTGCTAGACGAGGTCCTCGGCCTCGACGACCGACCGCTCGGCCGACATCATCCGGTCCCGGACGCGTCGGGCGGCGTCGCCGTCGGCGAACAGGCCCCGCAGGTCGGCCAGGGCCGGTTCCGGCACCCGCAGCGGCACGCCCGGGTCCACCACCGCCTCCAGCACGCACGGGCGGTCGGCGGCGAGCGCCTCGTCCCAGGCCGCGCCGACCAGCTCCGGCCGGTCCACCCGGACACCGTGCAGCCCGAGCAGCCGGGCCCAACCGGCGTACGGCACGTCGGCCCGCCGCCCGGCCACGCCCGGCACCCACCCGCGGTGGTCCAGACCGCGCTGGTCACGGTCGTTGAGCACCAGCACCACCAGCCGGGGATCGGCCCACCCCTGCCAGCGGTGGGCCACGGTGATCAGCTCGGCCAGCCCGTTGAGCTGCATCGCGCCGTCACCGAGCAAGGCGATCACCGGCTCGTCCGGGCGCTCCAGTTTCGCGGCGAGCGCGTACGGCACGGCGCAGCCCGGCGAGCCGAGTGCGCCGCAGAGCTGCGCGTCGACCCCGGGCGGCAGTTCCAGGTGGCGGGCGTACCAGTAGAGCACCGAACCGACGTCCACGGCGACCGACCCGGTGCGGGGCAACCGGGTGGACAGCTCGTGCAGCACCAGCTGCGGGTTGACCGGTTCGGCCGGTTCGGCGGCGCGGGCGGCGGCCTCCGCGCGCCACCGCTCGACGGAGCCGGAGACGGTGGCCCGCCACTGCCGGTGGGGCCGGTCGGCGACCTGGGCCAGCAGCGCGCGCAGGGTTTCGGTGGCATCGCCGACCAGCGGCACGTCCACCGGGTACCGGCTGCCGATCCGTCGCCCGTCGATGTCGATCTGGATGGTGCGGGCCTGACCGGGCATCGGGAGGTAGTCGGTCCACGGGTCGTTGGTGCCCACCAGCAGCAGGGTGTCCGCGCCACCCATCAGCTGGGCGGCGGCGGTGGTGCCGACCGCACCGAGCACCCCGGTGTGGAACGGCAGCCGCTCGTCGAGCACCGGCTTGCCCGGCAGTGAGCTGGCGACGCCGGCACCCAACCGGTCGGCCAGCGCCGCGATCTGCCCGGCGGCACCCCGGGCGCCCTGCCCGACCAGGATCGCCACCCGCGCTCCGACGCTGAGCAGCGCCGCGGCGGCGTCCAGGTCCGCCTGGTGGGGCAGCACCCGGGCCAGCGGTTCGCCCGGCGTCGCGTTGAGCACCCCCACCGTGTCCGGTTGCAGGTCCGGCACCACGGCGACCTGCAACGCGCGGGGCAGCACCACGCAGGTCGGGCTGCGGGTCGCCGCGGCGGTGCGCAACGCCTGGTCGAGCAGGGCGGGCACCTGGGCCGGGGTACGGCCGTAGCGGACGAACTGGTGGCAGACGTCGCCGAAGAGCCGGCTCAGCCCGATCTCCTCGTGCACCTCACCGAGCGGTCCGGTGACGTCCTCCCCGAGGATCGCCACCACCGGCCGGCTGTCCAGTTTCGCGTCGTACAGACCGTTGAGCAGGTGCACCGCGCTGGGGCCCTGGGTGGCCAGGCAGACCCCGATGCCGCCGGTGAACTTGGCGTGCCCGGTCGCCATGAAGGCGGCGGCCTCCTCATGCCGGGCGGGGACGAACTCCGGGTCCCCGCCCGCGGTGTCCAGTGCCTCGACCACCGGGGCGATCGCGTCCCCCGGGCAGCCGAAGGCGCGGGGCACCCGCCAGGCCCGCAACCGGTCCACCACCAGCTGCGCGACCGTACGGTCAGCCATGGTCGCGTCCCGGCGTGGCCGGGTCGACGTAGCGCAGCACCGCACCGATCCCGTCGGCCAGTTCGGGGGCCTCGTCCGGCCCGAGGACGGTCAGGTCCGCGTCCGTGCCGACCAACGCCCGGACCAGTGCCGCGTCGGCGCGGACCCGTTGCGGGTCGGACACGGCGGCGAGCTGGCCGGGTGCGGTGGCGATGTCGGTCGGGCGGGGTCCGATCCACAGCTCACCGACGGCCGACGGGTCGTCGACGAGCAGCATCGTGTCGACCTGGTTGCGTTGCAGGGCGGCCACCACGGCGGCCAGCCCCGCACCGACGTCCTCCTGGGTGCCGAACCGGTCCAGCGCGGCGGTGACGTGCTGGTCGGCGACCTCGGCGATGGTCTGCACGGTGACGTCGTCCATCGCGGCCGGGTCGGCGCCACCGGCCCGGGAGCCGGCGTCGGTGCGCACCACCACGTCCTGCCAGCGGGCCGGCAGCTGCGCGGTGATCATCCCGGTGGCCCGGATGTCCCCGGCGACGACCACCACGTCCGCGCCGACCCGGTCGGCCAGTTCGGCGGTGGCCGCGGCGGCGTCCCCGGCGTTGTGGTGCCAGGCTTCCATCGCGGCCCGCTGGTAGCGGGACTGGGACCAGCCGCCGGGTTGCACCCGGCGCAGCGGGTAGGTCTGCCGGCCGCTGACGTGGGCCCGTCGGGGCACCCCACCGGCGCTGACCGCGACCGCGTCCGCGCCGGTGCGGTCGGCGAGGACCCGCACCCAGGCCACCTGTTCCCCGCGTTGCGCCAGCAGGGGCATCACGTGCGGCAGCGGCGTGTACGCGGCCAGGTCGCGCAGTGGTGGCGCGGCGAGGTACTCGGACAGCACCACCCGGCCCCGACTGGCGAACGCGGCCAGCCCGTAGTCGCCGGGCATCGGGTCGTGACCCCGGACCACCCGGTCCAGGGCCGCGATGGTCGGCTCGTCGGCGCCGTCGGCGGCGAGTTGTTCGGCAAGGGCCCGCCAGCGTAGGTCCAACGCCGGACGCGCGTCCTGGGTGTCCCGGGAGGCGTCCAGGTAGACCGAGCACCACGGCCCGGGACGGTCATAGAGCGGGCGCAGGAAGGACAGCTGCATGCTCGACCCCTTTCCGGCTCGGCCGCCCGCTTACCCGGGCTGCCCGGGATGTCACCTCGGCCCGACCACCAGCCGAAGCGCCTCACCCACCGTCGTCCGTGTCGTGACTCTCCGGTTCATTCACGTCGTTCGACCCGTTTGCTGGATACCATCAGTGAACGGAAAGGGACTCTCGGTGGTGAACATGGACAGCGATCTCCGAAATCGGGTGGTACGCCCCACCCAGCGGATACTCACCGGACGGGTGGTCCGGTTCATGGACGGCTACCCCCGCGAGGTCAGGATCGGCCAGCCGGTGCTGGTGGCGGTGCTGACCGCGGCGAGCGTGGCGGGTCTGCTGGTGCTGCTGGTGCGGACCGCCCTCTCCCGGGCCGGCGGGGGCGCGCGCCGCACCTGGAAGGACCTGAAAAAGGGTCCGGAGTTCCTGGTCACACCGCTGCGGGTGCGCGACGACAAGGGTCTGCTCTATGAGGTGGAGTTGCACGGGCACCTGCCGCAGAGCGCGGTGCACCCGTCCGACTGGGTGCAGCTGACCCTGCAGCCGCAGGACGTCGACCTGCCGCCGCGCATCGAACGGATCGTCAACCTGACCACCGGTCAGCTGCTCACCCCGCGTACCGCCACGGTGTGGAGCCACCTGGGCCCGCCGCTGCTGATCCAGGCGGTGCTGGGGGCGGTGCTGGTGCTGCTGGTCGCCGCCGCCGTGGTCCTCACCTGACGGCGACCCGTCCGATCGTCACCCGCCCCGACGGCCGGGCGGCCCGGTCGTGGGTGGGTGGGTTCCGGCCCGGTCGACTCCCGGCGTCGGCCCGTCGCGGGGTGTCCCGCCGGGCGCGCACGCGGGGCGGTCAGCCGACGGGGGTCAACGGGCGCTGCTCCCCGGTGACCCGCAGCAGGCCCCGGCGGGCGGCCCAGCGTTCGAAGAACAGGGTGGCCAACGGCGGCACCGCGCAGACCAGGGCGACGAACGTGACCCCGAGGGACCACCGGTGCAGCCGGGCGACGGCGAGCACCAGGAGGCCGTACGCGACGAAGAGCGCGCCGTGGATCGGCCCGAAGACCTTGACGCCGATCTCGTTGCCCGGCGGGCCGTACTTGACCGCCATGCCGACCAGCAGGGCCAGCCAGGAGCACGCCTCGGCGATCGCCGCCGCCACGAACAACCGGGTCACCTTCTCGCGCATCGGGTCATGGTAGCCAGCCGCCGTCGGCGGCCGGCGCGTGACGACCGGGGGGCGACGGGGATCACCCGGGTCCCCGGTGGGTACGTAGGGGTCCTTCGGGTCTTCCCGGTCCGTCCGGGGACGTGCGAGGTTGACAGGACCAACGGTGACAGGGCGGGTGGCCATGGGTGAGGAAGTCGGAGCGCGCACGTTCAGCCGGGAGGACCGGGCCCGCTACCGGGAGAAGGTCCGCCGGTGTCTGGACGTCTTCGCCGAGATGCTGCGGGAGTCCCGGTTCGACGTCGAGCGGCCGATGACCGGCCTGGAGATCGAGCTGAACCTGGTCGACGACGACTCCCGGCCGACGATGCGCAACGCCGACGTGCTGGCCGCCGTCGCCGATCCCAGTTTCCAGACCGAGCTGGGCCAGTTCAACGTGGAGATCAACGTGGCGCCCCGACGACTCGTCGGCACCGGCACGGCCGAGTTCGAGTCTCACGTGCGGGCCAGCCTGAACGCCGCCGAGGAGAAGGCCCGCACGGTCGACGCCCACATGGTGATGATCGGCATCCTGCCGACCCTGGAGCCGGGGCACCTGACCGCCGGGGCGCTGTCGGCGAATCCGCGCTACGCACTGCTCAACGAGCAGATCTTCGCCGCCCGTGGGGAGGACCTGCGGATCGCGATCAGCGGGGTGGAGCGGTTGGCGACCACCGCCGACACCATCACCCCGGAGGCGGCCTGCACGAGCACCCAGTTCCACCTGCAGGTCAGCCCGGTCGACTTCGCCGCCTACTGGAACGCCGCCCAGGCGGTCGCCGGGATCCAGGTGGCGCTGGGCGCGAACTCCCCGCTGTTCTTCGGCCGGGAGCTGTGGCGGGAGACCCGGGTGCCGCTGTTCCAGCAGGCGACCGACACCCGCTCGGAGGAGATCAAGGCCCAGGGGGTACGCCCACGGGTCTGGTTCGGTGAGCGCTGGATCAACAGCGTCTTCGACCTGTTCGAGGAGAACGTGCGCTACTTCCCGGCGCTGTTGCCGGTCTGCGACCCGGAGGACCCGGCGCAGACGCTGGCTGCCGGTGGGGTGCCGAGGCTGGCCGAGCTGCGGTTGCACAACGGCACCATCTACCGCTGGAACCGGCCGGTGTACGACGTGTGGAAGGGCCGCCCGCACCTGCGGGTGGAGAACCGGGTGCTGCCGGCCGGGCCGACGGTGGTGGACACCATCGCCAACGGCGCGTTCTACTTCGGGCTGGTCCGGGCGCTGGCCGAGTCGGACCGGCCACTGTGGTCGCAGATGTCGTTCAGCGCGGCGGAGGAGAACTTCACCAGCGGGGCCCGGCACGGCATCGACGCGCAGGTCTACTGGCCGGGTCTGGGCTATCTGCCGGCGACCGAGCTGGTGCTGCGCCGGCTGCTGCCGTTGGCGCACCAGGGGTTGGACGGCTGGGGGGTGGATCCGGCCGAACGTGACCGGCTGCTCGGCATCATCGAGCAGCGCTGCCTGACCGGACGCAACGGCGCGAGCTGGCAGGTGGCGACGTTGCACCGGTTGGAGTCCGCCGACCATCTCGACCGGCCGGAGGCGTTGCGGGAGGTGGTCCGCCACTACGTCGAGCTGATGCACAGCAACCAGCCGGTCCACGAGTGGCCGGTCCCCTGACGGTGTCGGGTCACCGCCCACCCGCCGAGTCGATTGACTTTCGATAGCTTACGAGCGATAGTCGATATATGACGACAGCGCGTTGGGCGGTCACCGCCCTCAGAGGCTTCCTCGTGGTCCTGTTCGCGGTGCTGGTGCTGTTCCAGACCATGTCGCTGCCCGGCCAGTTCGCCCACCTGGCGCGCGAAGCACCCGAGCAGGCCTACCTGCGCTGGCCGGCCACCGCCGTGACGGTGTTCTGGGTGCTCTGCGTACAGGTGGTGATCGTCGCCACCTGGCGGCTGCTCACCCTGGTCAGAAACGACCGGATCTTCAGTGAGTCGGCACTGGCCTGGGTGGACGCCATCGTCTGGGCCGTCGCCGCCGGCTGGTTGGTGCTGGTGGCCGTCTTCGGCTATGTCGGGTTCCACGCCGACGACCCCGGGCTGCCGATGCTGCTGTTCCTCCTGTCGGTCGGCGTCACCGTGCTCGGGCTGCTGATGGTGGTGATGCGGGCGCTGCTGCGGCAGGCCACCGCACTGCGCACCGACCTGGAGGCGGTGATCTGATGCCCATCGTCGTCCGCATCGACGTGCAACTGGCCAGACGCAAGATGAGCGTCGGCGAGTTCGCCGAGCGGGTCGGGCTGACCCCGGCCAACGTGGCCGTGCTGAAGAACGGCCGGGCCAAGGCGGTGCGGTTCAGCACGCTGGAGGCGATCTGCCGGGTGCTCGACTGCCAGCCGGGCGACCTGCTCGAATTCGTCGACGACGAGGAGCCGACGCCGTGAGGTACCTGTCCGCCCTCGTCGCCGTCGTGCTCCTGGCCGTCGGGGTGGCCGGCGTCGTACTCGGCGAGTCCGACGACTCCCCCGGGCTCCAGTTCCTGGGCGGCCTGCTGGTCATCGGCGCGATCGCCATCGGCGTACGGGTCCTGCGGTAGCGCCCGCCGGGGCCAGGTCGTTCAAGGGCGCCGCGCGGTGGCGCTCACGCCGGGGGAGACGCCGTCTCGTCGACCACCATCCCGGCGTTACCCGCCACCGCGCCGAGGACCTCGCGCACACGGCGTCGGCGGTCGAGGCGTGCCCCGGCGAAGCTGACGGGACCGTGGAACGTCGCCTGCCCGTCGCCGCCGCCGAGCCGGAAGGTCGCCCCGGTGAAGACGCTCCCCACGAACCCGGTGTCGCCGTGGAACTGGGCGCCGGTGAAATCGGCGTGGCCGACGTGGCAACCGCCGAGGTCGAGGTCGACCAGGGTGGCCCCGCAGAGCATGAGGTCCGTTCCCGGCCAGTGCGGCGGCTCGCCCGGGGCGGGCGTCGACGGACGCAGCCGCGCCGCGAGCATCCGTTGCGCGGTGCGCCGCAGCTCCAGCTCGGCGGCCTGCCCGTCGGTGCGGGGCCCGGCCAGGTCGAACGACAGCGGGGTACGCAGGTAGCCGCAGACCGCGTCCACCACCCGCTGCCGCAGCTCCGGCCGGGCGTCACCCAGGTCGGCGAGGACCGCCAGCCCCGCCCGGCGCACGTCCGGGTCGGCGTCGGCGAGCTGACCCGAATACGGGCGGACGGCGTCGTCGGGCACCAACTGCGCCCCGTCCGGCCCGGCCGGTGCCGGCGTCCAGCCGAGCGGCCAGCACACCGGCCCGTCGTCGGTCGTACCGGCCCAGGTCGCGCCGGTGAGGTCCACGCTGGGCTGGTCGAGGTGGACCGGCCCACCGAACCGGGCCCGTCGGAACGTCGCGGCGGCCCCGAACCGCGCCTTGAAGAACCAGGCCGGACCGGCGAAGCTGGCCTGCCGGAACGACACCGGCCCGACGAACCGGGCACCGTCGCCGCCCTCCCTCCACTCCTGGTAGTCACCCATCAGTACGGCGACGGGCCAGTGCGGGTCGTCCTCGTTCGGCTCGTCCCAGGGTGCCGGGGAGGTCTCCTCGATGGTCTCCCAGGCCGGGTCGTCCTCCCACAGCTCGTCCTCGCCCCGGCCGAACCAGGCGAACGCGGCGAACCGGGCCCCGGTGAAGTCGGCGTCGGCGCGGAACCGGGCCCGACCGAATGCGGCGTGGCCGAGGAACCGGGCCCGGGTGAAGCGGGCCGGGCCGGGCCAGACGGTGCGGGCGAAGTCGGCGTCGCCGGTGAACCGGACGTCGGCGAACGAGGTGGCCCCGAGGAACCGGGCGTCGGCGAACCGGGCCGCGCCCAGCACCGCGCAGGAGAGGTCGAGGTCGACCAGGGTGGCCCCCCGCAGGTCGAGGTCGACGGCGGGCGGCGGTTCCGGATCGGCGGTCGGGTCCGCCGGCCCGGCCGGGGCTTCCGCCGCCGGGCGCAACAGCGCGGCCAGCACCCGGCCCGCCTCCCGCCGGGCGTCGGCGTCCCACCCGTCGGCCCCCACCGGTGCCCGCAGCCCGTCGGCGAGAGCCGCGACCGCCCGGGGTCGCAGCCCGGGGCAGCCGGACACCAGTTCGCCGAGGCCACGCAGGGCGACGATCCGGCCCGCGCCGGTCTCCTGCGCCACCGCGCGGACGGCTACCTGGAACGCCACCGAGTCCGACTCCCCGACCGTCACCCGACCTCCCACCCGAGCCCTCGCCGGGGACGCCCCCGGCGTCGCGCAGGATAGCCGGGCCGACAGGCAGCCACCCCAGCCGGGCGGCCCGGTCAGCCGCCCCCGGTGGGCCCGGTCAGCCGCCCCCGGTGGAGCCCGGTCAGCCGCCCCCGGTGGGCCCGGTCAGCCGCCTCGGGCGAACAGCGCCAGGCGAACCCGGTTCGGGCTGTCCGTCTTGGTCATCAGACTGGTGATGTGGGTCTTGACGGTGGTCACGCCGATGTGCAGCCGGTCGGCGATCTCGGTGTTGGACAGCCCCTCGGCCACCAGGTCGAGGACGTCCCGCTCGCGGGCGGTCAGGCCCGTCACCGGTGTGCGCGGCTGCACGCGGGCCCGCACCGCCCGACCGACCAACCGCTGCAACACCTCTTCGCTGAACGGGCTGGCTCCGGCGGCGGCCCGCCGGACCCCGTCGACCAGGTCGGCAGGCGGGGCGTCCTTGAGCAGGAACCCGCAGGCACCGGCGGTCAGGGCGGGATAGAGATGGTCGTCGTCGCCGAACGTCGTCAACACCAGCACCCGGGTGCCGGGCCGGTCGGCGAGGATGCGCCCGGTCGCGGTGATCCCGTCGACACCGGGCATCCGCAGGTCCATCACCACGACGTCGGGGACGAGCCGGGCGGCCAGGGTGACCGCGTCGCGGCCGTTGTCGGCCTCCCCGACGACCTCGATGTCGGGTTGTGCCTCGCAGAGCATGCGCAGGCCCGCACGGATGAGGTGCTGGTCGTCGACCAGCAGCACCCGGATCACGCCGGCCCCGCCGCGTACGGCCCGGCGGAACCGGGCGGCGGGGACGCCGGGCCGGCCCACCCGGCCCGAGGCGTCCCCGCACCGGCCGGCGACGCACCGGCACCGGGCGACGCCCCGGTGGGGGACGCACCGGCAGGCAGCACGGTCCGGACCCGCCAGCCGGTGCCGGCCGGCCCGGCGTCCAACCGCCCACCGAGGACCTCCACGCGTTCCCGCATGCCGGTGAGACCGTGTCCACCACCGGGCGGCACCGCCGCCGGAGCCCAGCCCCGACCGTCGTCGGACACCTCCCAGTGGACGGCGTCCTCGACGACCGACACCGACAGCCGTGCCCGCGTGGACGTGCCGGCGTGCTTCACCACGTTCGTCAGCGCCTCCTGGGTCAACCGGAGCACCGCCAGCCCGCGTACCGCGTCGAGTGCGCCCACCGCCGGATCGACCTCCGCCTCCACCGTCACCCCGGCCTGCCGGGCCCGGTCGATCGCCGCGCCGAGCGCGGTCGGCAACGCCGCCGGCTCGATCGAGATCAGTGCCGCGTCCCCGTGCGCCACGTCGGGATCACGCAGTACCGCGACCAGCCCCCGCAGGTCGGCCAACGCCGCCGTCCCGGTCGCGTGCACGTCGTCGAAGACCGCGCCCACCCCGGGGCCGAGGTCGGTCAGGACGTGCCGGGCGACACCGACACGCAGCACCATCGACGCCACATGGTGCGCGACCACGTCGTGCAGCTCGCGGGCGATGGCGCTGCGTTCGTCGGCGCGCGCCGCCCTGTTGTCCGACTCGCGTCGCAACTGTTCCGCCCGGAGCCGTTCCTCGGCCTGCCGGGCGAGTTCGCGGTTGGTACGCACCACCGTGCCGACCAGCAGCGGCAGCCCGACGTAGACCAGCACCCCGAACACCGTCCCGACGATGCCCCGGGCCCCGTGACCCGACGGGGACGGGCCGAACGCCGTGACCACGGCCAGCCCGCCGGCGGCCAGCCAACCGGTACGCGGCCGACGGGACCGCATGGTCAGTTCGAGCAGCGCCCAGCTGGCCCCGACCTGGTTGATGGTGGTGTCGTCGAGGGCCACGACCGCGACCACCAGCAGTCCGGTCTGCACCGTCAGGTTCACCAGGGGCTGGCGGTGTGCGAGCAACGCGACGGCGAACGCGACCACCGCCAGCGCCCACTGGGCGTCGGTGGGCGGCTTACCGGCCTGCGTGCCGAAGACGAGGTAACCGAGGCCACTGAGATCGAGCAGCAGCATCCGCACGAGAGTGTCCCGTGCGTCGAACAGTCGCCCGACCCAACCCACGGGGTCAGCCTACGGATCGGGAGGTGGGAGCGGCAGCTGCCCCACTCGGGTGGGTCCAGCGGGTCCGCAGCACCAGGTAACCGGCCAGGCCGAGGGGTCCCAGCAGGATCGTCGCCACCAGCACCGGGGCCATGATCAGCGCCGGCACGGCACGGTCCCGGCTGTCGAGCCACGCCCACCGGCCGACGAACAGGTCGAACCCGATCAGGTGCGCCCAGGCTGCCGCCGCGCCGACGTCGGTGCCGAACAGGTCCCGTACCCCGGTCAGGGTCGGCGAGGTCACCACCGGGAGCACCGCGCCGAGCGCCGGGAGCACCAGCACCGCGTAGATCACCAGGACCGGCAGGACGATCAACGGCGACCGGACGATCCGGATGGTCCACGACCAGCCCGGCAGCAGGATCATCAGCGCCCAGAACGGTGCGGCCAGCGCGAAGGTCAGCGTGAACCAGGTGGCGGTCACGCGGCCAGCGCCAGTTCCGGGCGACGTCGCCGGGCCACCACCGCCACCGCGGCGACCGTGGTCGCCGCAGCCAGGGCGGCCAGCGCGGTGAGGGTGGCCAGGTCCGGCCGCAGCAGCGGCTGCCCGCGCAGCGCCTGCCAGGTCAACAGCACGGTGAGTACGCCGTACCCGGCCCCCGCGACGACCAGCAGCCGGACCCGGCTCCGCTCGTCGAGCCAGTGACCCAGGTAGCGGCGCAGCAGGTAGGCCAGGATCGGTAGCGCCTGCATGGCGTGCAGCCCCACGAAGTGCCCGATCCGCAGGTCGCCCCCGGTGGTGCTCCACCCGACGATCGGCAGGCCCGGCCCGCCGTCCGGCACGCCCACGCTGTGCGCCCCGGCGATCCCGTCCGGCCCGGCCCGGTCCTGGGCCACCATCGGGAACGCCGCCAGCATCCCCAGCGCGGACAGGCCGAGCCCCAGAGCCACCGCCCAGGTGGTGGCCCGGTCGGTGGGCCGCCGTACCAGCAGCACCACCGCGACGATCAGGTGCGCGGCGAACAACACCATGATCGCTATTCCCATCACCTGCCAGAGGGCGGCGTTGAGCGGGGTGGTCTGGTTGTAGTGGCTGGTCGTGCCGCGCAGCACCTGCCCGACGATCACCACCATCTCGGCCAGGGCCGTCGCCACCACCACGCCGGCCGACCACTCCGCGATCCGGCTGCGGCGCGGCAGTTGCGCCAGCATCCAGGCGAGGGTGGCGGCGTAGAGCGCGAAGGACACCGAGAACTTGAACGGCTTGAGCCAGATCGGCACGCCGGTGAGCACCCGCCCGTCGACGACCACACCGACGGCGGTGACGACGGCGAGCACCGCCGCCGCCACGCTGAGCACCATCAGGGGGCGGTGCCGGCCGGCCGCCCGGGACATCAGTTCAGTCATGTGTCGAGCCTCGCCGGCTGCCGGCCCGGCCGCGCCCGACCGGAAGCCCCGGTCACGGCCCCCGGTCGGAGGCCGCCTCCTCCCCAGGGTGGAGGGGTGCCGGGGCGGACGGGCGGATTGACGGCATAGACGATGCTCAGTACCTTGGAAAGCGCTTACCTCGACTGACGCGCCGACCCACCACCTCCCGGAGCGGCCCCGGGGCAGGGCGGGCTTCGTACCCCAACCCCCAGGAGAAGACCATGATCTACCGACAGCGTCGGACGGCACTGTGGATGTCCGCAGTGGCGGCGACGACGCTCACCGCGACCGGAGTCGTGATCACCGCGAACGCCGCCCAGGCCGCCGCCGGTTGCCGGATCGACTACACGGTGTCCACCCAGTGGTCCGGCGGTTTCACCGCGAGCGTCAACCTCACCAATCTGGGCGACCCGCTCAGCGCCTGGACGACCACCTGGACGTTCGGTGCCGGGCAGCGCGTCGACCAGGGGTGGAACGCCACGTTCAGCCAGAGCGGCAGCACGGTCAGCGCGGCGAACGCCGGTTACAACGGGGCGGTCGCCACCAACGGCACGGTCTCGTTCGGTTTCAACGGCACCTGGACCGGCAGCAACCCGGTCCCGACGAACTTCGCGGTCAACGGGGTGGCCTGCACCGGCGGCGTCACCCCCACCACCGGCACCCCCACCAGCGCGCCCCCGACGACACCCCCGCCCACCACACCCCCACCCACCACGCCGCCGCCGACCACCCCACCGCCCACGACACCCCCGCCGTCGGGCAGCACGCTGTACGTGGCACCGAACGGCAGCGCCGGTGCGGCCGGCACCCAGACGAACCCGACCACGCTCGCCTCGGCCATCACCCGGGTCACCGCCGGCGGGACGATCTACGTCCGCGCCGGGACGTACAACCTGGCGCAGACCGTGACCATCGAACCGGGCAACAACGGCACCGCCAGCGCCCGCAAGAAGCTGTTCGCCTACCCGGGTGAGAAGCCGGTGCTGAACTTCTCGGCGATGAGCGAGGACCCGGCCAACCGGGGACTGGCGCTGAACGGGTCGTACTGGCACGTCCAGGGCCTCGTCGTCGAGCGGGCCGGCGACAACGGGATCTTCGTCGGGGGCAGCAACAACATCATCGAGCGCACGGTCACCCGTTTCAACCGCGACAGCGGGTTGCAACTCTCCCGGATCGCCTCCAGCACCCCGCGCGACCAGTGGCCTGCCAACAACCTGGTGCTCAGCGCCGAGTCGCACGACAACGCCGACTCCGACGGGGAGGACGCCGACGGCTTCGCCGCCAAGCTCACCGTGGGCAGCGGCAACATTTTCCGGTACGCGGTGTCGCACAACAACATCGACGACGGGTGGGACCTCTACACCAAGACCGACACCGGCCCGATCGGCGTGGTCACCATCGAGGACTCGCTCGCCTACAACAACGGCACGCTCAGCAACGGCACCCAGAACGGCAACGGTGACCGCAACGGCTTCAAGCTCGGCGGCGAGGACATCGGCGTCAACCACGTCGTGCGGCGGACCATCGCCTTCCGCAACGGCAAGCACGGGTTCACCTACAACCGCAACCTCGGCTCGATGTCGATCTCGAACAACCTGAGCATCGACAACACCGAGCGCAACTTCTCGTTCGACGGTGGCAGCTCGGTGTTCCGGAGCAACACCTCGTGCCGCAGCGGCAGCGGCTCGAACGACAAGATCGTCGGCAACGCCGACAGCTCCAACCAGTTCTGGAACGGCGCCAACGGCTCCCGCTGCGCGTCGTACACCGGGGCGATCGGTTGGTCCTTCGCCTCCGACGGGCGGCTCGTGGTGACCCTCGGCGGCCGGCAGGTCACCCTGTAACCGCCGGCCTGCGGGTGGTGGCCCGGCCGGTCCGACCGGCCGGGCCACCACCACGGGCAGCCCGGTCGGCACGGCCGGCGCGGCCTGCGGCCCGTCGGCGGCGACGGCCAAGGGCGGGCCGCAAGCCGGGCAGGCGGAGGCGGCGGACCCGGCCGGGCGGGGCAGGCGGGCGGGGCAGGCGGAGGGCGACCGGTCACCGGGTCGTGAGGCCGACCAGCGTGGCCAGTCGCGCGACACCGGCCACAGTAGGCCGGCCCCGGGCGATCTCGGCGATCACCGCACGCGCCGCCGGCCGGCAGCGCACCTCGGCCGGCGCGATGCCGTCCGCGTCGACGAGCACCCGACCGGCCCCGAACAGGTCACCGACCTGGAGGTACGCCCGCGCGGCGTCGACCAGGTAGGCGGCCCGGTACTCGGCCGGCAGCAGCTGCCACCCCTCCCGACGGACCACCTGCTCGTGCCGGTAGACAGCCTCCCCACCGTCGCCCACTTCGATCGCCGCCACCACCCGGGCCAGCTCGACGGCGACCGGCCCGAAGCAGATCCGGTGCGGATCGTCACCGCTCCCGGCCCGGGTGGCGATCCCGGCAGTCAGGTCGATCAGCTCGTCGGCCCGGTGGGTGTCGCCGTGCTCGGCGGCGGCAAGGGCGGCCTGGAGCAGCAGCGTCCCGCAGAGCGCCTGCCGGCCCGCCGGGGCGTCGCGTACCGGCCTCGGGGCGACGCGACGCGCGGCGGCCACGGCCACCGCGAGCGCCAACCGGCCACGGCCCAGGGCCCGCAACGCCTGCCCCACCGCGACCGCCGCCGTACCCGCCAGTACCGGGTCGTCGCCGGCCACGGCCACCGCCCGGTCGGCGGCCAACCACCCGAGGTCGGCCTCGCCGAGCTTCACCAGCACCGCCGAGGCGATCCGGTACGTCTGCACCAGCGCCTCCGCCGCGCCCTCCGGGGCGGTCGAGTGCCGGCTGCGGGCCGCGTCGAGCAACCCCGGCAGTGCCCGCAGCACCTGCGCGTAGTGCGCGTGCTGATAGGTCAACCAGGCGTGCCCGACATGCCGCCGCAGTTCCGCCGGTGACACCACCCCGACCGTGACGTCGTAACGGGCGAGGGCGGCGCGCAGCCCGTCCACCCCGTCCACGCCGGTCCCGCCCGCCGACGGCAGCCGGGTGCCGAGCAGCACCGCCGGATCGACCCGCAGCACCTCGGCGATCTCCTGGATGACCGAGTACCTGTCCAACGTGCGGACCCCGCGTTCGACCTTGTCCACCCAGCTCTTCGACTTGCCGAGCCGGTCGGCGAGCATCTGTTGGGTCATCCGCCGCCGTACCCGCCAGCGCGCCACCCGCCGTCCGACCGGCAGTTCCTCAGAGCCCACGCCGCCACCGCCGATCCGGCACGGCGCGCGTCGTGTCCTCCACGGGTACCCGCTCCGCCTCGGCCTGCGCGAGCAGGCGACACCGAGCCGCCTCCTGCTCAGCTGCATCAATCCGCTCACCCCGGTTCCTTGGAGGGGACGGATCGTCCTGAACCGAATAGACCGGATGCTGGTACCACTTTCGTCTCGGCATGACACCCCTCTTCATCACTGACCGGGGTCCAACTCTACTAGCAGAGTAGACAGTGTAAGCAATGTTGAAACAAAAGACATACTGGACATGGCTAGCTGGGCCGACTGATCTACTGAATTCCATGAGTGGCTACGTCCCGACCTTCCGGATGGTCATCAACGACATCCGGACGTCGATCGCCTCGGGGCAGCTCAAGAAAGGCGACAAACTCCCGTCGCTGCCTGAACTTGCCGAGAGGTACGACTGCTCCATCGGCACGGTGCGGCGGGCGATCGAACATCTCCAGATCACCGGCGAGCTTCAGGGACGCCAGGGCAAGGGCACTTACGTGACCGGGAAGCTGTTCGAGGAGTCCTGAGCTGCGGGCTGATGCTCGTCGCCCGTCAGCGGGCGGCGCGAGGTCGGGTCTGGAGTGTCATGGTCCGATCGGGCTTATGACACACAGGCATAAATATGACGGACAGGCATACTGCTCTGCGCGCACACTGGCTCCCGCCGCACCCGTGACCCAGCGTGACGACCCCTCGCGGGGACATGCACCCTCGCGATCCCCGATGCTGCCGCGGGCAGCAGCGGGCAGCAGCGGCCCGCCGCTACCCGCCGCACCGCCCGTGTCACCCGAGAAACGCGCGGGCCCGCGCAGATGACCCCGGGCCACGACCGCTGCCGCGCACAGCCAGCCGTGGCACAGCCGGGCGCGGCGCTCAGAGAGCCACGATCGCGGCGGTCTCCGCCGGCAGCTCCACCCGGTCGCGCATCACCGTGACGCCCTCTCCGGTGGTGAGCAGCACCCGGCGGGCCACCCCGGGCAGGGTGATCCGCTGGCGTCGACCGGCGAGGTTCGCCACCACCAGGCATCCGCCCCGGCGGACCACCAGGAACTCGTCACCGTGGCGTACCTCCACCTGGTGCAGGCGGGGGTCGGACAGGTCGGGGCGGGCCTTGCGCAGCGCGATCAGCCGCCGGTAGAAGTCGTACATCTCGCGGTGTTCGGGCTTGTCCAGCTCGGCCCAGTCGAGCCGGGAACGCAGGAAGGTCTGCGGGTCCTGCGGGTCGGGCACGTCGCCCGGCGGCCAGCCGTGCGCGGCGAACTCGCGCCGCCGGCCGGTCGCGACCGCCGCCGCCAGCTCCGGCTCCGGATGGCTGGTGAAGAACTGCCACGGCGTGCTGGCCGCCCACTCCTCCCCCATGAACAGCATCGGGGTGAACGGCGCGGTCAGCAGCAGCATCGCCCCGACCCGCAGCAGCGCGGGCGACAACCCGGCGGAGATCCGGTCGCCGGTGGCCCGGTTGCCGATCTGGTCGTGGTTCTGCAGGTACGCCACGAACCGGTGCCCGGGGGTGGCGTGCCGGTCCACCGGCCGGCCGTGGCTGCGGTTGCGGAAGCTGGACCAGGTGCCGGCGTGGAAGAACGCCCCGGTCAGCACGTCGGTCAGGCACTCCAGCGAGCCGAAGTCGCCGTAGTAGCCCTGCCGCTCCCCGGTGAGCAGGGTGTGCAGGGCGTGGTGGGCGTCGTCGTTCCACTGCGCGTGCAGGCCGTAGCCGCCCGCCTCCCGGGCGGTGATCAGCCGGGGGTCGTTGAGGTCGGACTCGGCGATCAGCGACAGCGGCCGGCCCAGGTGGGTGGCGAGCGCCTCCACCTCGACCGCCACCTGCTCCAGGACGTGCACCGCGCGGGAGTCGGGCATCGCGTGCACGGCGTCCAGCCGCAGGCCGTCGACGTGGTAGTCGCGCAGCCACATCAGCACCGAGTCGACGATGTAGCGGCGCACCCCGTCGGAGTGCGGGCCGTCGAGGTTGACCGTGCGGCCCCAGGAGTTGTCCTGCTCGGTCAGGTAGGGCGCGAACCTCGGCGCGTAGGCCCCGGAGGGCCCGAAATGGTTGTAGACGACGTCGAGGATCACCCCCAGCCCCCTGGCGTGGGCGGCGTCGACCAGGCGTTTCAGCCCGTCCGGCCCGCCGTAGGGTTGGTGCGGGGCAAACCAGCACACCCCGTCGTAGCCCCAGTTGTGTTCGCCGTTGAAGGCGTTCACCGGCAGCAACTCGATCAGGTCGACGCCGAGGTCGACCAGGTGGTCGAGGCGGTCGATCGCCGCGTCGAAGGTGCCCTCCGGGGTGAACGTGCCGACGTGCAGCTCGTAGAGGATGCTGCCGGGCAGTTGCCGGCCGGGCCAGCCCTGGTCGGTCCAGGCGAAGGCGGCGTGGTCGTAGCGTCGGCTCGGCCCGTGCACCCCGGTCGGCTGCCAGGCCGAGCGCGGGTCGGGCAGCGGGGTGTCGTCGTCGTCGAGCAGGAACGCGTAGTCGGTGCCGGGGCCGGCGGCGGGCACCTCGACCCGCCACCAGCCGTCCGGCCCGGCCCGCATGTCGCGGTCGGCGACGCCGGGCAGGTGCAGCCGGACCCGGGCGACGTCGGGCGCCCAGACGGTGAACTCGGTCATGCGGCAGCCTCCACGGGGTCGGTGGGAGCCAGCAGGGCGGTGGGCGCGAGGAGCGCGACGGGGTAGGTGCTCAGCAGATCATGAAGGAGCAGCTCAGAACCACTGTAGACCCGTCCGGTGAACACGTCGGTAACACTGTTGCCGGGCATCGACAGGCGGGTGTCACGCCAGCCGCCGTCGCGGGCCAGCCCCACCGGCAGCCGGGTCGCCACCGCGATCACACCACCCCGGTCGAAGGCGACCACGTGGGCGGCGGCCGGCCCGTGCGCGGCCACCGGCCGGTAGCCGGCGAACAGCTCCGGGTGGTCACGGCGCAGCCGCAGCGTGCGGGAGACCACCAGCAGCTTGGCCGCGCCGTCGGCGGCCACCGCCGGTTGCCAGCCGGCGTCGAGCCGGGCCAGCAGCTCCCGGCGTACGGCGAAGTCGACCGGGCGGCGGTTGTCCGGGTCGACCAGCGAGTTCTCCCACAACTCGGTGCCCTGGTAGGTGTCGGGCACCCCCGGCATGGCGAGCTGGACCAGCTTCTGGCCGAGCGCGTTGGACCAGCCGGCCGGGGTCAGCTCGGCGGCGAACGCGCTGACCTCGTCGTGCAGCAGCGGGTCGTCGTACAGCCGGTCGACCAGGGCGTGCAGGTCGTGTTCGAAGGTCGGGTCGGGGTCGGCCCAGCTGGTGGAGGTCGACGCCTCCCGGGCGGCCTTCTCCACGTACGCGTGTAGCCGCTCCCGGTCGATCGGCCAGGCACCCACGGCGGTCTGCCACAGCAGGTGGGCGAAGGCCGGATCGGCCAGCGGCGCACGGGCCATCCAGTCACCGACCTGCTCCGCCCAACGGGCCGGCAGCTCGGCGAGCACGGCCAGCCGGGCCCGGACGTCCTCGCCACGCTTGGTGTCGTGGGTGGACAGCGTGGTCATGCTGGTCGGCCAGCGGACCTGCCGGGCGGCGGCGAACCGGTGGAACTCCGCCGGCGGCACCCCGAAGTGGGCCGGCGAGCCACCGACCTCGTTCAACGCGACGAACCGGCTCCACCGGTAGTAGGCGGTGTCCTCCACCCCCTTGGCCATCACCGCACCGGTGAGCTGCGGGAACCGGGCGGCCAGCTCGTGCTCGGGACGGCGCAGCAGCGCGGTCACCGCGTCGAGGGTGGCGGTGAGATCGGGCCGGCGGCGGCCCGCCTCGGCGCGGGCGGCGGCCAGGTGCCGGGCCCCGTGCGGCGGGTAGCCCCGGTAGACCGGGAAGCAGGCGGCCAACTCCGCCAGGGCCGCCCGGGTGGCGTCCCGGTCGAGGTCGGGGGCGAGGGAGGCGAGCCGGCCCAACTCGGCGGCGAGCAGCCGGGTGGCGGCTTCCAGCTTGGTGGTGTGGGTGAGGTCCTGCCACGAGGTGTGCCGGCCGGTGAGCCGGGCGTCGAGGGCGGTGAAGTCGCCCTCGGCCCGCCCGTCGACGAACAGCCCGCAGACCGCGGCCAGCGCGTCGTAGCCGGTGGTGCCGTCGACCGGCCAGTCCGGTAGCTCCTCGCCGTACTCCAGGATCTTCTCCACCACCAGCCAGGCGTGCGGGGCGGCGGCCCGCAACCGGGTCAGGTAGCCGGCCGGGTCGCGCAGGCCGTCGGGGTGGTCGACGCGGATGCCGTCGACCTCACCGGCGGCCACCCAGCGCAGCACCTCGGCGTGGGTGGCGTCGAAGACCGCCGGGTCCTCCACCCGCAGCCCGGCCAGGTCGGACACGGCGAAGAACCGGCGGTACGTCAGCTCGGCGTCGCCGCGCCGCCAGGAGACCAGCTCGTAGTGCTGCCGGTCGTGCACGTCGCGGGGGCTGCCGTCGGCGGTGCCGTCGGCGACCGGGAACCGGTGCTCGTGGTAGCGCAGTTCCCCGTCGACCAGCTTGAGGTCGTCGAGGGCGTCGGGGCTGTCGGCGAGCACCGGCAGCAGCAGCCGCCCCCGCTCCCAGTCGACGTCGAACCAGTCGGCGTACGCCGAGTCCCGGCCCCGGCGCAGCACGTCCCACCAGGCCGGGTTGGCGGCCGGCTGGGCGACCCCGACGTGGTTGGGCACGATGTCGACGACCAGTCCCAGCCCGGCCGCCCGCAACGCCCGGACCAGCCGCTGCCGGCCGGCCTCCCCGCCCAGCTCCGGGTTGACCGCGCGGTGGTCGACCACGTCGTAGCCGTGCGCGGAGCCGGGGGTCGCGGTGAGCAGCGGCGCGGTGTAGAGGTGGGTGACGCCCAGGTCGGCGAGCCAGTCGGCCAGCCCGGCGGTGGTGTCCAGGTCGAACCCGGGTCGGACCTGGACGCGGTAGGTCGACCCGACCGTCGCCGTCGAGTCGGGTGCGGGCTGAGCGGGCATGTCAGACCGTCCTCTCCAGGACCACCAGGGAACGGTCCGGCACGCAGACCGCGCCGCCCGCCTCGACCACCGTCGGCTTCTCCGGATCCGGTTCCGCGGTGCTGATCACCAACTCCCAGCGCTGCCCGAACTCCGCACCGGGCAGGGTGAAGTCCAGCGGCGCGTCGTGGGCGTTGAAGCAGAGCAGGAACGAGGAGTCCCGGTGCCGCTGGCCGTACTGGCCGCGTTCGGGGATGCCGTCGCCGTTGACGAACAGGGCCACCGACCGGCCGAAGTCGTTGCCCCAGTCCTCACCGGTCATCTCCCGGCCGTCGGGGGTGTACCAGGCCAGGTCCGGCAACCCCGCCTCGGCGTTGCGGCCACCCACCGGCAGGCCGGTGAAGAACCGGCGGCGACGGAACACCTGGTGCCGGTTGCGGAAGTCGGTGAGCCGCCGGACGAAGGCCAGCAGGTCGTCGTCGGCGTGCTCCCAGTCCACCCAGGCCAGCTCGCTGTCCTGGCAGTAGGCGTTGTTGTTGCCGTGCTGGGTACGGCCCAGCTCGTCGCCGTGGCCGAGCATCGGCACGCCCTGGGAGAGCATCAGGGTGGCGAGGAAGTTGCGGCGCTGCCGGGCCCGCAGTGCGGTGATGCCGGCGTCGTCGGTCTCCCCCTCGACGCCGCAGTTCCAGGACCGGTTGTGGCCCTCGCCGTCGCGGTTTTCCTCACCGTTGGCCTCGTTGTGCTTGTCGTTGTACGACACCAGGTCGTTGAGGGTGAACCCGTCGTGGCAGGTGACGAAGTTGATGCTGTGGAAGGGGCGGCGGCCGTCGTCCTGGTAGAGGTCGGCCGAGCCGGAGATGCGGGAGGCGAACTCGGCCAGGGTGGCCGGCTCGCCGCGCCAGAAGTCGCGGACCGTGTCGCGGTACTTGCCGTTCCACTCCGTCCACAGTGGCGGGAAGTTGCCGACCTGGTAGCCGCCGGGGCCGACGTCCCACGGCTCGGCGATCAGCTTCACCTGGCTGACCACCGGGTCCTGCTGCACCACCTCGAAGAACGTGGACAGCCGGTCGACTTCGTAGAACTCGCGGGCCAGGGTGGCGGCGAGGTCGAAGCGGAACCCGTCGACGTGCATCTCGGTCACCCAGTAGCGCAGCGAATCCATGATCAGCTGGAGGGAGTGCGGGCTGCGCACGTTGAGGCTGTTGCCGGTGCCGGTGTAGTCGACGAAGTACCGGCGGTCCTCTTCGGACAACCGGTAGTAGCTGGGGGCGTCGACGCCCTTGAAGCTCAACGTCGGGCCCAGGTGGTTGCCCTCGGCGGTGTGGTTGTAGACCACGTCGAGGATGACCTCGATGCCGGCGGCGTGCAGCGCCTTGACCATGCCCCGGAACTCCTGCACCTGCTGGCCGAGGCGGCCCAGCGCGGAGTAGCCGTGGTGCGGGGCGAAGAAGCCGATGCTGTTGTAACCCCAGTAGTTGCGCATGCCGAGGTCGGCCAGCCGGTGGTCGTGCACGAACTCGTGCACCGGCATCAGCTCGATGGCGGTCACCCCGAGCTGCCGGAAGTAGTCGATCATCACCGGGGAGGCGATCGCCGCGTAGGTGCCGCGCAGCTCCTCCGGGATGCCGGGGTGGCGCATGGTGAGCCCGCGCACGTGTGCCTCGTAGATCACCGAGTGGTGGTAGGGGATGCGCGGCGGCCGGTCGTTGCCCCAGTCGAAGTACGGGTTCACCACCACCGACTTGGGCATGAACGGGGCCGAGTCGGTCTGCGACATCCGGTCCGGGTCACCGCCCAGCTCGTAGTCGTAGACCGCCGGGTCCCAGCTGACCTCCCCGTCGACCGCCTTGGCGTACGGGTCGAGCAGCAGCTTGTGCGGGTTGCACCGGACACCGTTGGCGGGGTCGTACGGGCCGTGGACCCGGTAGCCGTACCGCTGGCCCGGCTCGATCCCGGGGATGTACGCGTGCCAGACGTACGCGTCGACCTCACGCAGCTCGACCCGGCGCTCCGCGCCGGTGTCCCACTCGTCGAACAGGCACAACTCGATCTTCTCGGCGACCTCCGAGAAGATCGCGAAGTTGGTGCCCATCCCGTCGTAGGTGGCGCCCAGGGGATAACGCTCACCCGGCCAGACCTGCATGTCGCTCCTTCGGCCCATGATCATGAGCACACCTACCGAGTCGGGGACCGGCCGATGCGCACGCCACTGATGCCCCGTGGCCGGGCCGACCAATCCACCCGTTCGGACGGCACCCGATTTCCACCCGTCCGAGGGATCACCCACCGTCAGGTGTCGTCCGTCACGATAGGCCCTTTCGAGATGCGCCGAGCCGCCCGATGCCCTTTGCTAGACGCGACGCGCCCGCGCGGGCACGTCGCCACTCGGCCCTCGGCCACACCCACCACCGCCCCCTCCCGCCGTCACCGCTGCCGGCGTGATCGCGTGCGCATGGACGGAGATTGATGTGACCACCCTGCGGGTCAGCGACCAGCTCGCGACCGCTGTGGACCGGACCCGCCGGCCCACCCCCACCTTCCGGCCCCAGCTCCCCCAGCAGGGCGGCGGCTCCGGCGTGCCCCCGCGCACCCGGCGCATCCTAATGCTCTCCTGGGAGTATCCGCCGGTGCTGGTGGGCGGGCTCGGCCGGCACGTGCACGCCCTGTCGGTGGCCCTGGCCGCCGCCGGGCACGAGGTCACCGTCGTCACCCGGCACACCGAGGGCGCGGCGCTGGAGGAGTACGCCGACGGCGTGCGGATCGTCCGGGCCGCCGAGGACCCGGTCACCTTCCCGCTGGCCACCGACTCGCTGCTGGCCTGGACGATGGCGTTCAACCACACCCTGACCCGGGCCGCCCTGCGGGCCACCGAGTCCGGCGCGTACGACGTGATCCACGCCCACGACTGGCTGGTCGCGCACACCGCCATGACGTTGCGCGCCCACCTGGACGTGCCGCTGGTGACCACCATCCACGCCACCGAGGCCGGCCGGCACCAGGGCTGGCTGCCGGGGGAGATGAACCGGACCATCCACGGCGTCGAGCAGTGGCTGGCCGCCGAGTCGGGTCGGGTCATCGTCTGCTCCCGGTACATGCGCGACGAGGTGGGCGCGCTGTTCGACGTGCCGACCGCCCGGGTCGACGTGGTCCCCAACGGGGTCGAGCCGCACCGGTGGAAGGTGCCGACCTCGGCGGTCACCGCGGCCCGCGCCCGGTTCGCCGGGGACGGGCCGCTGGTCACCTTCGCCGGCCGGCTGGTCTACGAGAAGGGCGTCCAGCACCTCCTCGCCGGCCTGCCCGGCTGCGCGAGCGGCACCCCGGCCTGCGCGCGGTGATCGTCGGCGACGGGCCGTACAAGGCGGAGCTGGAGGCCGAGGTGCGCCGGCTCGGGTTGGGCGGCACGGTCGCCATGCCCGGTTTCCTCGGCGGCACCGACCTGCCGGCCGTGATGGCCGCCTCGGACTGTTTCGCGGTGCCCAGCATCTACGAGCCGTTCGGGATGGTCGCCCTGGAGGGCGCGGCGGCCGGCGCACCGCTCGCGGTCGCCGAGACCGGCGGGCTGGCCGAGATCGTCGAGCCGGGGGTGACCGGGATGACCTTCGCCCCGGAGGACCCGGCCGACCTCACCGAGGCCGTGCACGCACTGCTGTCGGACCGGGAACGCGCCCGGGTGCTCGCCCGCCGGGCCCGCGCCATGGTCCACGAGCAGTACGGCTGGTCGGCGATCGCCGCCCGCACCGCGACGGCGTACGCCTCGGCGATCGCCGGGGACGCCGCGTTCACCGCGCAGCGGGCCGAGCAGCGGATGGCCACCGGCCGGGTCACCGCCCCGATCCCGGCGGGCAACCTGCTCGTCGCCGCCGGCCTGCGCTGATCCACCGGGCCCCGACGCCCGGTCTCCCGTACGCGAGAAGGCCGCCGACCCCCAGCGGGGTCGGCGGCCTTCGTCGTGACCGGGGTCAGCGCTGCGAGATCGCGGTGAACTCCCGCTCGGGCGCACCCGTGTAGACCTGCCGGGGCCGGCCGATCTTGGTCTCCGGGTCGCTGATCATCTCGCGCCACTGGGCGATCCAGCCGGGCAGCCGGCCCAGCGCGAACAGCACCGTGAACATCTTGGTCGGGAAGCCCATCGCCTTGTAGATCAACCCGGTGTAGAAGTCCACGTTCGGGTAGAGCCGGCGGGACACGAAGAAGTCGTCGGCGAGCGCGATCTCCTCCAGCTGCATCGCGATGTCCAGCAGCGGGTCCGGCTTGGCCATCCGGCCGAGCACGTCCTGGGCGGCCTTCTTGACGATGGCGGCCCGGGGGTCGTAGTTCTTGTAGACCCGGTGCCCGAAGCCCATCAGCTTGACGCCGTCCTGCTTGTCCTTGACCTTGCGGACGAAGGACGCGACGTCACCGCCGTCGGCCTCGATCTTCTCCAGCATCTCCAGCACGGCCTGGTTCGCCCCGCCGTGCAGCGGACCGAACAGGGCGTTCACCCCGGCCGAGACCGAGGCGAAGAGGTTGGCGTTGCTGGAGCCGACCAGCCGGACGGTGGAGGTCGAGCAGTTCTGCTCGTGGTCGGCGTGCAGGACGAACAGCATGTCCAACACCCGCGCCACCACCGGGTCGACCTCGTACGGCTCGGCGGGCACGCCGAAGTTCATCCGCAGGAAGTTCTCCACGTAACCCAGGGAGTTGTCCGGGTACAGCAGCGGCTGACCGATGGACTTCTTGTAGGCGTACGAGGCGATGGTGGGGACCTTCGCCATCAGCCGGACCGTGGACATCTCCACGTGCTCGGAGTCGAACGGGTCCAGGCTGTCCTGGTAGAAGGTGGAGATGGCGCTGACCGCCGAGGACAGCACGGCCATCGGGTGGGCGTCCCGGGGGAAGCCGTCGAAGAACCGGCGCATCTCCTCGTGCAGCAGGGAGTGCCGCCGGATCCGCTCGCTGAATTCGCCCAGCTGCTGCTGGGTCGGCAGCTCACCGTAGATGAGCAGGTAGGAGACCTCCAGGAAGGAGGACTTCTCGGCCAGCTGATCGATCGGGTAGCCGCGGTACCGCAGGATGCCCGCGTCACCGTCGATGTAGGTGATCGCGGAAGAACAGGATGCGGTGTTCACGAAACCGGGGTCGTATGTTGTCATCCCGGTTTCCTTGAGCAACTTACTGACCCCGATGCCCGCAGGGCCCTCGACCGCGCCCTGCACCGGCATCGAAAGCTGCCCACCGGGGTGGTCGAGCTTGACTTCCGTCATGTGGTTCCTCGCTTCGCCGGCGAATCTTCGTTGAATTGCCTTCGCTTTTACCGTAATCGCGGTCGCGGGGATACCGCCCCCCGTGGTTCTGCGGTGAGGTATGCGTCACCCGATTCCCGACCCAGCGGCGCGGAAACCCCGCCGGGCCCGGGGGTACGGCCGGAGCCGGACACCGGCGACGGGACGCAGAAAAGCGGCGAAATGCCAGGAAATTGCACTACAGCTTAGGAGAGGGTCAATCGACGCAGATCGCCGCCGCTGCCCACCCGGTAGATGTCCAACCGGTTCGCCCCGGCCCGGAACAGCCGGTCGTCGGGGAGGAACGCGGCGAACCGGCGACCCCCCCGGTCCGGGTGCACCACCGGGACGACCGCGCCGATGCGGCCGTTGACGGCCACCGCGAGCAGCGTGCCGTCGGGCACCTGCCCGGGCACGGTCCCCCACACCAGGGCCGGCAGCTCCCCCGCCCCCGCATCGACGTGGTCGAACGCGCCCAGGTGCGCCACCGAGGCGGTACCACCCGACGGCTTCTCCCCCACCGTCGTGCCGACCAGCGGATGCGGGACGGGCGGCGCGGGACGGGCCGGCACCCCGCCGGGAAGGACCACCCGCTCACCGGGCTGGTCGTAGAAGAACTTCTCGGCACGCTCCCGGGGCGGCTGCTGCGCGGACCGGCCGTCGAGCCGCCACGGGACCCGGACGTGCACCTCGTCGGCGATGGTGGGCAGCAGGTCCACGTGCTCCCAGTTGCGGTCGTCGACCCGACCGGCATGCTGACCGGGCTCCTTGACGAACAGCGGCACCCAGGCCACCTCGCCGGGCGCGTGCGTGATGGCCCCCATCCCCCGCCCCTGCCAGTCCGGGGCGAAACTCACCCCGTGGTCGGCGGTGAGCACGACCAGCGACCTGTCGTACAGGCTGGAGGCGCGCAGGGTGCGCAGCGTCTCGCCGACCAGCCGGTCGGTGTACCGCAACTGGGCCAGGTGCCGGGCCCGGGCCAGTTCCGCCCAACCCGCGCCGTCGTTGGGCAGGTCGTCCGGTGCGTCGTAACGCGCTCCGGACGGCAGGTACACCCACGGGGCGTGCGGCATCAGCAGGTGCAGGAAGTGCAGGGTCGGCCGGTCGGACGGGCGCAGCCCGGCCAGGAAAGCGGTGAACCGGGCCGGCTGGTTGTCGTTCAGGCTGTCCCAACGGAACTTCGGGTCGGCCGGGACCGGTTCGGCGGCGTCCAGGCCCACCTCGGCGGCGGTCTGCTCCCGGTACGACTCCTGCGGGTCGACCCGGCTGTCCACCGGGGCGGCGATGCGGCCCAGCAGCGCCCCGCTCTCCCGGACCAGCACGCCGAGCCCCTGTTCGGGGGCGACCGGCTGGTCACAGCGGCTGGGCGGGCAGAGCCGGGTGATGCTCTCCTGGGCCCGGATGTCGTACAGGCCGCCGAGGGCGGTGAACAGGTTGTCCGGGTACTGCGAGTAGTGCGGGGCGGCCGGGGTCGACGGGTAGCGGCCGGTCAACATCGCCGGCAACGCGTACGGCGTCCACCCGCTGACGCCGGTGGCGTTGCGGTACCAGGTGGAGCCGCCGGCCAGCTCGGCGAAGTTCGGGTAGCGGGCCGCGTCGATCCGTCCGTCCGGACCGAGCAGCGACACCAGCGGCAACTCGTCCAGGACGATCATGACGACCGGCGGGTGCGAGCCCGGGCCGGCGACCCCGGCGGCACCCTCGTGCGCGCGGGGCAGCACCACCGCCGAGGCGGGCGATGCGAACAGGAACAACCCGACGAAGACGACCGGTCCGACGGCGGCCACCCGCAACACCCGGCCGGGCAGCGACCAGCGCCGGTGTGCCACCGCCCCGGCTGCCCCGGCCAGCACCGCCACCACCACCAGCGGTACGCCCCGCAGCGCCGTCACCTGCCGGCCCACCTGCACGGCCAGCCCGGCCAGCAGCAGCCCGACGAGCACCGTGTGGGCACCGGCCCGGACCCGGGCCCCGGCCAGCCGGGTCGCCGCCCCGAGCAGTACCACGGCGAGGCCGGGCACCACCGCGACCAACGCCACCAGCGCGAGCACGTCCCCGCTGCCGGCCCGGTGGAACAGGAAGAAGTCGGGGCTGCGCCCGAGCACGTCGAGCAACGGCTGGGTGACCACCAGGCCGACCAGGGCGACCAGCTCCGCCGCCCGGCGCAGCTCGACCCGGCGGGTGGACGGCGCGCTCCGCTCATCCGGCGCGGGCGGCGCGACGGGCTCGGTCCGGGTGAGGGTCGGCTCAGTCACCCACCACCACCTGGTAGAGCGTCCGGGTGCCGGAGGGCAGTTCGCACCGACGCTCGATCCGGCAGTGGGCGGTCAGCAGCCGGGTGAACTCGTCGCGCCGGTAGTCGGGGAAGATCCCGGCCGGCTTGTTCGCCAGCAGCCGCCGCGCCATCGGGTCCTGCGGATCGACGAACTCCACCACCAGCCGACCACCGGGTCGGACGTACCCGACCAGCTGGTCGACCACCTCGGGAAGCGGCACGTTGTGGCCGATCGCCAGGTGGTGCACGACGGCGAGGGCGAGCACCACGTCGGCGTGGGCCCGGGCGGCGAACCCGGCCCGTTCCACGCCCCGCCAGCCGCCGCCGGGTGACGGGTCGGCCAGGTCCATCACCAGCGGCAGGATCCGCCGGTCACCCTCGGCACGCAGCGCCCGGTAGAGGGCGTCGACCACGGCCGGGTCCTGCTCGACGGCGACCACCTGGGCGGCGTGCCGGGCGGCGATCCGGGCGTACCGGCCGTCGTTGGCGCCCAGGTCGAGCGCCAGCCGGGGGGTGCCGCCCGCCGCCACCGCCGCCTCGACGAAGCTCTCCTTGGCCGCCCGGTCCGCCGTGGTGTAGCCGCAGGTGCGCGGGTAGTCGACCCAGTGGCTGCCGGCCACCCGACGGTCCAGCCGACTGACCAGCCGCGTCAACCGTCGTACGGTGGCCAGGGCCAGCTGGCGGGAGTAGCCCGCGTCGCGCAGCTGGGCGGCGACGGCGTTGCTGCTGGCGTCGGCGTTGCGGGCCTGCATCGCGCCGTGCAGGTGCACGTGCGTGGGCACCCCGGGCAGCAGCCGGCGCACGCCCCGGAACAACGGTCGGAGCTGGTCGGGGGTGATGCCGTCGACCCGGGCCCGCAGCCAGGGCTGGAAGTCCACCCCGAGATGGGCCTGAAGCAGCAGCGGATAGAGCAGGGTCTGGCAGAACTGCCGGTAGCCGGCCCACGGCTCGCCCTCGGTCAGCGGCGCGAACGAGCCGATGTCGATGAAGACCGGGGTGGCCCCCCGCCACTGGAGGTTGTAGGCCGAGCCGTCCTTGACGGTGAACCCCGCCTCCAGCGCCCGACGCAGGATCTCCAGGTGCAGCAGGGCGGCGTCGCGCAACATGCCGAACGACCACTCGTACGGATGCGAGACGAACGGGATGCGCTCGTGCCGCAGCACCGTGGTCCACCCGGTGTCCGGCAGCGTCGCCGGGTCCACCGCCGAGGTGGCGCAGACCTTGCCCTCGGCGAGCAGCGCGGCGAAGAACCCGCTGGCCGCAAGGGCCTGCCAGTCGGCGGTGCCCTGCGGGCCGAGCCCGCGCAGCACCTGTTCGCCCAGGTGGAAGACCCGATTGGCGGGGTCGCGGAAGGAGCCGGGTTCGGCCCGGATCCCGAGGTCGGCGGTGGTCATCCGTGCGCCGGCCCGTCAGTTGCCGGCGGGCTGTCGCGGTTGCCGGTCGGTCCGGGTGGCCTCGGCCGGTACGGAGGGGTGCCGCCCGGTCGCGACCGGTTGCCGCCCGGTCGCGGTGGCCTCGGCCTGCCCGGCGGGTTGGCCGGGTGGGCGGGCCTCGACGGGTTCGGTGGGGTGGCGCCGGAAGCGGGCCGCCACCCGCCGCCAGTAGAGCTTGGCGGCGACCGCTGCGCCCGCTGTTCCGCCGACCACCGCCTGCACGATCAGACTGCCGGATCCCGCGTCCAGGTAGGCCAGGTGCATCATCGGCCGCTCCCTTCCCTCGCCGTCATGGACCGCCGACAGGCACGCCGTTACGAGGCATTTGAACCTGAAAGGCGGGTTTCTCCCCTGACACCGTACGTCGTCCGGTCCCCGCGCGAGGGGCACATGGTTTCCTCGGTCCGTTCCGTTCAAGACCCCGGGTCGGGCACCGACCTAGCCTGAACCCATGACGCCCCGCTTCGACCTCATCGGCACCGCGGTCAACGACATGGCCCGCACCCTGGACTTCTACCGCCGGCTCGGGCTCGACATCCCCGCCGACGCCGACCACGAGGACCACGTCGAGGTCGCCCTGCCGGGTGGGCTGCGGCTGGCCTGGGACACCGTGACGCTGCTGCGCGGCTTCCACCCCGACTGGACGCCACCCAGCGGCAGCCCGCGCGCCAGCCTCGCCTTCCGCTGCGCCGACCCGGCCGAGGTGGACCGGTACTGGACCGCGCTGACCGACGCGGGCTTCCACGGCGAGGTCGCCCCCTGGGACGCCTTCTGGGGCCAGCGGTACGCCGTCCTGCACGACCCGGACGGCAACGGTGTCGACCTCTTCGCCCCGCTCGACCCGAGCTGACCACGGCGGCCACGGATTTGCCGGCATTCCCACCTGCTGCCGGCGGGACGGCGTGGTAACCGAGACCGAGAAGACCCGGCTCACGCCACCACTGCCCGCGCCACCGCCCCACGGGGCCACAGCCACGCGCGGCCACCGCCTGCCCCGCCACAGCCCGCGCACCACCACAGCCCGCGCGACCACCACAGCCCGCACCACCACAGCCCGCGCGGCCACTCCCCCGCACCACCACAGCCCGCGCCCGCGCGCCACACTGCCCGGGATGCCACCCGGACGCAGGATCCTGCCGGGAGCGGGACCAGGCGTGGTGCTATTCGGGTCCTTTCGAGCTGATGACGTCAACGATTCACTCGACCGGCCCGCCCACCGACTTCGCCGCTGCCGGGCCGGTTCGGGCAGGCGGAGCGGGGAGAACGAGGACAGAACCGGCCCGCCACCCTCTCATCCCCGAGCCGACATCGTCGGTCGGTGGCGTCATCAGCCCTCCCCTCCGACGCCGACCGGCGGGCGTGGAAGGTCCTGGAGAAACTGGCGAGGGCTCCGGACGACCAGGGCGGAAGCAGGGTGGTGACCGACGAGGACTCCGGACGACCGGGGCGGAAGCAGGGTGGTGACCGACGAGGACTCCGGACGACCGGGGCGGAGGCAGGGTGGTGAGTCGTTTGGGTCATCAGCTCGAAAGGGCCCGGACAGCACATGGTCAGCCGGGCTGTCCGACGACCGGGCGACGGCCCGGGTAATGGCCCGGGCGACGGCCCGGCGCTCAGTGCGCCGGCCGGAGCACCGGAATCGTCTCGATCAGCCCGACGATGCCCGCCGTGGCCCGGCGTCCGCTGGCGGCCCTTCCGCAACGGACTTCCGGGCCATCGCCCGGCCACGCTTGCCCAGCACCCGGCCCACGGCGACCACGACGTGACTGACGACCGACTGCCCCGTCCGTCGTCGCGCCGATGTCGACGGAGCCGCCCACGGCTGCCAAGGCACCCGATGACGGGCAGCCCCGAGTAACGGCAACGGGCACTACCGGGCAACGGACAGCGACAGGCAACACCCTGGCAACGGGCACTACCGGGCAACGGACAGCGCGGGTCAAGGGGCACCACTGCCGACGGGGCGGGGTCACCGGGCGAGCAGGGTGGTCGGCGGGACTCCGGCCAGGTCCCGGGCGTCGCGGGTGAAGTGGGCCTGGTCGGCGTAGCCGGCACGGGCAGCCACCTCGGCCAGGCCGACCCCGCGACCTGCCAGGGTGAGGGCGCGGCGCAGCCGCAGGATGCGGGCGAGGGTCTTCGGGCCGTACCCGAAGAGGGCCTGGCTGCGTCGGTGCAGGGCGCGCGGGCCGAGGCCGACCTCGGCGGCGGTCGCGGTGACCGTGGCGCCGGCGGCGAGCAGGGCGGCCACCCGGGGCCCAGCGGGTCCGCGCCGCCCACCCGGGCGAGCCGGTCGGCCGCCACCGTGGCCAGATCGGCGGCGGTGGGCGACGCGCCGAGTTGGTCGGCGAGCCGGAGGGCGGTCCGCCCCCAGAGGGCGTCGAGGGGCACCCGACGGTCGCGCAACTCGTCGGCGGGGACGCCGAAGACGGCCGGGCCCAGCCCGGGCGGTAGCCGGACACCACGCCACCGCTCCCCCTGCCGGGACAGGCTCAGGTAGGCCGTGCGGTCCGGCCCGGCGACCAGCAGGCCCGCCCGGCTCGACCAGAGCAGATCCAGGCAGCCATCGGGCAGCACCCGCGTCGGCGCGGCGTCCGGTCGACTCTCGCTCGCCCAGAGCACCGCGCCGACGATCATCTCGGCAGGCCGTTCCCGGTACACGGACCCAGCCTGCCACGCCACCGGCCGGGGACCGCGCCACGCCACCGGCCACCGGCCCGAACCGGACGACGACGGACACCGAAACAGGCCGGACATCGGGCCGTCACCTGGCAGATCGCCATCGCATAACTTCCTCGCTTCCGCGTTCCCGCAGCTCTTGTGCAGGGCGAACGTTTGTGCAACTGTCATCACCCAGTTGAGCAATCGTTTGCGCAAGGGGGTGTGGCTGGTGCGGATCGCGGTTCTGGCAACCGGTGGGACGATCGCGTCGCGGTGGGACCCCGACGAGGGCCTGGCCGTGACCGACTCCGTCACGGACCTGCTGAAGAACGTCACCGTCCCGGCCGGCGTGGAAATCCACGGCTTCGACCTGTCCTGCCGGCCGAGCTTCGCGCTCTCCCTGGACGACATGCTCGGCACCGTCCGGGCCGTCCGGGCCAAGCTCGCCGACGGGTTCTCCGGCGTCGTCGTCACCCACGGCACCGACACGCTGGAGGAAGCCGCCTACCTGACCGGGCAGCTCACCGGCCCCGACGCCCGCGTCGTGCTGACCGGCGCGCAACGCAGCGCCGACGAGCCCGACTCCGACGCCGGACGCAACCTCGCCGACGCGATCCGGATCGTCGCCGCCCCGCAGCCGGTCGGCGCGGCGACGGTCATGGGCGGGGTCGCCTACGCCGCGGTGGAGAGCCGCAAGGTGCACACCTCGGCGGTGTCGGCGTTCTCCGGCGGAACGGCCGGGGTGCTGGCCCTGGTCGACCCGGACGGCGTGCTCCGCGTCTCCACCGCCGCCCGGGGCAGCCACTACGCCGACCGACCGGTCCCCACCGCACTTCCCCGGGTGGACCTGGTCAAGCTCGTCGCCGGTGTGGACGGCACCCACCTGAACGCGTCGCTGCGCGCCGGTGCCGCCGGCATCGTGGTCGAGGCGTTCGGCGCGGGCAACGCCCCACCCGCGGTCGCCGAGGCCGTCGCGGAGGCCGGCCGACGCGGCGTACCCGTGGTCATCACCAGCCGGACCGGGGCGGGCCGGGTCCGCCCGGTCTACGCCGGCGGCGGGGCGACCCTCGCCCGCGCCGGCGCGCTCTTCGCCGGTGACCTCACCGGCACCCAGGCCCGGGTGGCGTTGGCCCTCGCCCTGGCCGTCGAAGAACCCGGCGCCGTGCCGGCAGCCCTGCGCACCATGGTGGAAGGACGTCACGCGTGAAGACCGAAGCAGTGACCATGAACGGGTACGGCGGCCCCGAGACGCTCACCCTCACCGAGGTCGACCTGCCCGAACCCGGCCCCGACGAGGTCCTGCTGCGGGTGCTCGCGGTCGCCGTCAACCACCTCGACGCCGACCTGCGCAGCGGGGTGTCCCGGATGCCGCTGCGGCTGCCACACGTGCTCGGCCGGGAGGTCGTCGGCGTGGTGGAACGGCTCGGCTCCCGGGTCACCGACCGGGCCCCGGGCGACCGCGTGCTGGTGCTGCCCAACACGCCCTGCGGGACCTGTCCCCGTTGCCTGGGCGGCCGGGCCAACCTCTGCCCGAACGCCGACATGCCCGGCATCACCAGGTGGGGCGGCTACGCCCGGCACGCGGTGGCCCCGGCGCGCGGCCTGCTCGACATCGGCGACCTCGACCCGGTGGTCGCCGCCTCCACCCCGATCTCCTTCGGCACCGCCTGGCGCACCCTGTACTCCATCGGCCGACTCGCGCCCGGCGAGTGGGTCCTCGCCCCGGGTGCCGCCGGTGGGCTCGGGCACGCGGTGGTGCAGCTCGCCAAGCTCGGCGGCGCGCGGGTGGTCGGCCTGGTCGGCGACCCGGCGAAGGCCGACTTCGTCTCCTCCCTCGGCGCCGACGCGGTGCTGAGCACCCGCGATCCCGACTGGGCAACCGAGGCCCGGAAGATCACCGGGGGTGCGGGCTTCGACGTGATCGTCGAACACATCGGCGGCGACGTCTTCGAGGCCGCGCTGGGCACCCTCGCCCCCACCGGCCGGCTGATCGTCGGCGGCGGCCACGCCGGGGAGCACCCGCACCTCGACCTCATCGAGACCTTCCGCAACGAGTACGAGCTGCGCGGGTCGCGCAGCCAGCGCCCCGACGAGATCGCCCGGGTGCTGGGCCTGGTCGCGGCGGGACAACTCACCCCCCGGGTCGACGCGGTCCTCCCGCTGGCCGACGCCGGCCGGGCCCACCAGGCGCTCGCCGACCGGCGGGTGCTCGGCAAGCAGGTGATCACACCGTGACCGACCACCGGCGGGGGGATGCCCGCGGCGACGTGCTGGCCACGCTCGTCGCCGGTGCCGTCGAGGCCGCCGACACGCTGCTGGCCACCGGAGCTGGACAGGTGCTGGTCCGGCAGGTGGCAGCCCGGCTGACCGCCAACGCCGTCGCGGCCCGGGGGCACCTGCCCGCCGGGCTCGACACCCCCGGCGACCCGCACGGCCGGTGCACCCTGCTGGCCGCCCCGGGCGGGACGGACGAGCCGGCACGGGCGGCGGCGGTGACGGCGACGGCGATCACCGTTAGCCAGTGCGACGAGGGCCTGCGCGAATCCCGGGGGCACCCCGGGCTGCACGCGTACGCCGCCGCGCTGGCCGCCACCGAAGCCGACGGTCGCAGCCTGCGGGTGTTCCTGCGGGCGCTGGCGGTCGGCTGGGAGGTGGGCGCCCGGCTCGGTCTGCTCCTCGGCGCACCCCGCCCCGGGGTGCACCCGCACGGTGGGTGGGGCACCGGCGCGGCGGCGGCCGCCGCCGGGATCGTCACCGGTCAGGACACCGCCGGGGTCACCGACACGGTGAACCTGGCGCTGACCGTGGCGCTGGCCGGGCCCGAAGCCGACACCCGGCGGGGACACGCCGCCCACTACCTGCTGCCCGCCCTCGGCACCGCCAACGGGCTGACCGTCGCCCGGCTCGCCGACGCCGGGTTCCCGGCCACCGGTCCGGCGCTGCCGCACCTCGCCCGGACCGTCCACCACGGCGGAACCGACCGGCCCGTGGACGGTGCGCTGGGATCCCGACCGCTGCTGCCGGAGGCCTACTTCAAACCGGTGGGGGTCTGCGCGCACACCCTGACCGGGTGGACGGTGGCCCGCGCGATGGCCCGGGACCTGACGGCCGACGAGGTGGCGACGGTGACCGTGGACACCTACGCGGGCGCGGCCCTGCTCGCCGAGCGTCGTCCGGTCGGCCGGCTGGCCCGCCAGTTCAGCATCCCGTGGGTGGTCGCCTGCGGGCTGGTCGGCACCGACCCGGGTGCCCCGGACGGGCCGGCGGACGACCGGCGGGCCCGCGCGGCCCGGCTCGCCGAGCGGGTGACCGTACGCCACGACCCCGGGCTGGACCAGGGATATCCGGCGGGCCGGCCGGCGGTGGTGGAGGTGACCACCCGCAGCGGGGCCCGGCTGACCGGGCGGGCCCGGTTCCACCACGGCGACCGGGAGGACCCGATGACGGCCGACGAGCTGGCCGCCGTGGACGCCGCGCTGCTGCGTACGCCGGGCGTACCGGCGGGGGCGGCCGAGCTGCTGTACGGGCTGACCCGGGCCCCCGGGGCGACCCGACTGCGAGACCTCACCGCGCTGGTCCGGGGTGGGGCACCGAATCCGCACGGCGGCCCGCCGTCGGTTCCCGCTGGGCCCGGCCCATCCGGCAGAAAGGACATGACGTCATGGTGATCAGAGTCGAACCCGGCACCGCGCGGGACTTCATCGGCTACGGCGCGGACCTGCCCCGCGTCGAGTGGCCCGGTGGCGCCCGGGTGGCGGTGAGCCTGTGCCTCAACTACGAGGAGGGGGCCGAGCACAGCCTCCTCGACGGCGACAGCGTCAACGAGTGGGTCGGCGAGATCTCCTACACGCCGACCAGCGCGGAACACCGGGACCTGTCCCAGGAGTCGGTCTACGAGTACGGCAGCCGGGCCGGGGCGTGGCGGTTGCTGCGGCTGTTCGACCGCACGCAGACCCCGGTGACCGTCTACGGCTGCGCCGAGGCGCTGGCCCGTAACCGGCCGCTGACCAAGGCGTTCGTCGACGCCGGGCACGAGATCTGCTCGCACGGCCTGCGTTGGCGGGAGCCGTCGGGGATGACCGAGGACGAGGAACGCGCGGAGATCCGGCAGGCGGTGGCGACGATCACCGAGCTGTGCGGGGAACGCCCGGTCGGCTGGTACTCCCGCTACGCCCCGTCGGACCGGACTCGGCGGCTGCTGGTCGAGGAGGGTGGCTTCCGCTACGACTCCAACGCCTACAACGACGACCTGCCGTACTGGGTGCAGGTGGCCGACCAGCGGCACCTGGTGGTGCCGTACACCCACACCTACAACGACGGCCGGTTCGCCTTCAGCCCCGGCTACGGCAACCCGACGGACTTCTTCGAGAACTGCCGGCGGGGCATCGAGTACCTGTGGGAGGAGGGCGAGACCTCCCCCAAGATGATCTCGATCGGGCTGCACGCCCGGCTGATCGGCCAGGCCGGGCGGGCCTCCGCGCTGCGTGACCTGATCGCCTGGGCGCAGGACCTGCCCGGGGTCTGGTTCGCCAGGCGGCGCGACATCGCCGACTGGTGGCACCACAACTACTCCGACCTGCCGGCCCACGGAGGGCAGTGACCATGCGCATCGAGATCGACAACGTGGCCAAGGGCTATCCCCGGGCCGACGGGAGCCGACTGTCGGTGGTCGGCAGCCTCAGCACCACGATCGAGGCGCAGGAGTTCGTCTGCGTGATCGGGCCCAGCGGATGCGGCAAGTCGACGCTGCTCGGCCTGCTCGGCGGGCTGCGCCGGCCGGACGACGGGGAGATCCGCTTCGTCGGCGAGCGCACCGCCGCCGGCCCGCTCACCTCGATCGTCTGGCAGGACTACGCGCTGATCCCCTGGCGCTCCATCGCCGACAACGTCGGCTTCGGGCTGGAGCTGCGCGGGGTGCCCGCCGCCCGGCGGCGCGAGGTGGCCCGGGAGCACCTGACGATGATGGGCATCGAGGCGTTCGCCGACAACAAGCCGCACGAGTTGTCCGGCGGGATGCGCCAGCGGGCCGGGATCGCCCGGGCCCTGGCCAGCGACCCCGAGGTCCTGCTGATGGACGAGCCGTTCGCGGCGGTGGACGCCCAGACCCGGACCCTGTTGCAGGACGAGCTGCTCCAGGTCTGGTCGAAGCACCGCAAGACGGTCCTGTTCATCACGCACAGCATCGAGGAGGCGCTGCTGCTGGCGGACCGGATCATCGTGCTCGGGCCCCGGCCGACCCGGGTGGTCGAGGAGATCCGGGCGCCGTTTCCCCGGCCGCGTACCCGCGACGTCGAGTTGGACCCGCGGTTCACCGAGTTGAAACGCCACCTGTGGGCGCAGTTGCGGGACGCCACCCTGGCGGCCGAGTGGGCGGAAGCGAAGGGGGACCGATGAGCGAGCAGAGCGTGCCGACCCGGGAGCGGGCGCCCGACGAACCCGTGGTCCGCTACGCGGTGGACCCCCGCGCGGAACGCCCGCCGGGTCGCGGATTCAAGCTGCTCAGCAGCGGGCTGGGCAGCATGGTGCCGGTGGTCGTGGTGCTGGCGCTGTGGCAGGGCGGCAGCATGGCCGGGCTGATCGACAAGACCTTCTTCCCGGCCCCGTCGGAGTGCGTGCAGGCCCTGGTCGAGCTTTTCTCCTCCGGGGAGCTGCTGCCCAACGTCGGGATCACCGCCCAGCGCATCCTGCTCGGCTTCCTGCTCGGGGTGATCCCGGCGACGCTGCTGGGCATCGCGATGGGACGGTCGCGGTGGGTTCGGGTGCTGATCGACCCGCTGATCGCCATCACGTACCCGATCCCGGTGGTGGCGATCCTGCCGCTGCTGCTGGTCATCTTCGGCACCGGCGGACGGCCGATCGTGGTGCTCGCCGGGATCATCTCGTTCTTCCCGGCCGTGGTGAACGCGATGTCCGGGGTGCTCCAGGTCGACGAGCGGCTGATCCTGATGGCCCGCAACCTGGGCGCCGGCCGGCAGCAGATCCTCTGGAAGATCGTCCTGCCGGGCGCCCTGCCGTCCATCTTCGCCGGCATCCGGCTGGCCGCGGGGCTGGCCCTGCTGGGCACCATCGCCGGTGAGTTCCTCGCCGCCAGTGACGGCGTCGGGTCGATGACCTGGCGGTACTGGCAGATCTATCAGATCGACAACATGTACGCCACGCTCGCGGTGATCGCGGCGATGGGCTTTTTCCTCACCACGGTGACGCTGCGCGTGCAGCGGCGCTTCTTCAGCTGGACGGAGGGCCAATCATGACAATCAAGCGGATCACGACGATCAAGCAAAAAGGTGTCATCGCCGCGCTGTTGGGGGCGAGCCTGCTGCTCGGCACCGCGGCCTGCGGTGACGACACGGAGTCGAAGGGCGCCGACGGCACCGACAAGGTGACGGTCAACTCGCTGGAGATCCTCTCGCTGGCGCCGATGATGGTGGCCGACGCGAAGGGCTTCTTCGGCAAGCACCAGGTCGAGGTGGAGTTCAGCAACGCCGACATCTACTCCCGGCTGGCGGTGCAGGGTCAGGGCAAGCTCGACGTGAACATCCCGGGCACCGGTGGCGCGCTGTTCAACGCGGTCAACCAGGGCCTGCGGGTGCGGGCGGTGGCCGACCGGCAGCAGTACCGGTGTGCGTCGGACAACCTCCTGCTGGCCCGTACCCAGGCCTTCGACGGCGGCCTGAAGAGCGTGGCCGACCTCAAGGGCAAGAAGGTCGCCATCCTGGCCAAGGGTTCGACCACCGAGTACTGGCTGGACCGGGCGCTGGGTGAGGTCGGGTTGAAGCAGTCCGACCTGGCGCAGATCGTCACCCTGAGCTACCCGGACACGGCCAACGCGCTCAAGAGCGGCGCGGTGGACGCCGGCTTCGTGGTGCAGCCGCTGGCGTACCAGCTCATCACCGACGGGCAGGCCAAGCGGGTGCTGGCGATGAACGAGGTGGCGCCCAACCAGGAGCAGGGCCTGATCACCATGTCGCAGGACTTCATCAGCAAGCGGCCCGAGGTCGCGGCCCGGTGGATGGCCGGCTGGCTGGAGGGCGTGCGCTACTACCAGGACCCGGCCAACAAGGACGACGTCATCAAGATCGTGGCCGAGCGGACCAAGGTGCCGGCGGAGACGATCACCAAGCTGTACGGCACCGACCAGTGGCCGTACATGGACCCGAACGGTCGGGTGGACACCGCCACGGTGACCGCCGAGGACGGCAAGTGGCTGCTCGACAACAAGATCATCGAAAAGTTGCCGGAGGTCGGTGAGTGGCACGACGGTTCCGTCGTCGACGCCGCCCTGAAGATCGTCGGCGAGGTGCCGGCCAACCGCGACTGCGGCGGCGTGCAGAAGCTGGAGTCCTGATGTATCCCCGTCCGAGCCGGCTGGCCGAGGTGCTGCGCGACGGTGGCGTCGCCCTCGGCAGCCTGACCCTGCTCCAGGAACCGGCGATCGGCGAGATCCTCGGCGCCCTCGGCTACGACTTCCTGGTCGTCGACACCGAGCACGCCGCGGCCGACGAGCAGAGCGTGCTGGCGATGGTCCGGGCGGCCGGCTCGGCGGGGACCACCCCGCTGGTCCGGCTGCGCCGGATCGAGGAGAAGGACCTGCTCTGGTCCCTGGACAGCGGCGCCGGTGGGGTGGTGCTGCCGCTGGTGGAGACCGGCGCGCAGGCCGTCGAGGCGGCCCGGCTGACCCACTACCCGCCGGTCGGTGACCGGACGCTGTGCTCGGCGGCGCGGGCCGCCGGGCACGGCACCGCCCGGGGCGACTTCGACCGCTACCTGACCTGGGCCGGGCAGAACACCACGGTCGTCGCCCTGGTCGAGACCCCTGCCGGGCTGGCCAACCTGGACGACATCCTCGCCGCCGACCTCGACGTGCTGATGCTCGGGCGGGCCGACCTGTCGGTCAAGCTGGGCCTGGGCTACCAGCCCACACACCCGGAGGTGGAGAAGCACGCGGTCGACTTCGTCGAGCGGGTCGTCGCCGCCGGCCGGGTCGCCGGCATGCTGGCCTACTCCGCCGAGGAGGCCCGCCGCTGGATCGACCGGGGCGTCCGCTTCGTCGTCTACTCCCAGCCGGAGATGCTGCTCTCCGACGCCTACCGGCGGGCCCGCGACGAGATCCTCGGCGGTACGTCGTGAGCCTGCTGGTGACCGGCGGGGCCAGCGGCATCGGCGCGGCGGTGGTCGCCGCCGCCCGGGCCCGGGGCGAGACGGTGCACGTGCTGGACGTCGCAACCGGCGTGGACGCCGCCGACCCGGTCGCGGTGGGCGAGTTCGTCGACGCGATCGGCACCCTGCGCCGGGTGGCCCACCTGGCCGGGGTGGTCAGCTCCGGTGGCATCGAACAGACCAGCCTCGCCGAGTGGGAACGCACCCTGCGCAACAACCTCACCGCCGCGTTCGTCGTCAGCCAGGCCGTGGTGCCCCGGATGGCGGCGGCCGGCGGCGGGTCGCTGGTGCTGATGAGCAGCCTCAACGCCCGTGACGGCGGCACCCGGCTGTCGGGCACGGCGTACGCGGCGGCGAAGGCGGGGGTGCTGGGCCTGATGCGGCACCTGGCCGTCGACTTCGGACCGCAGGGGGTACGGGTCAACGCCGTCGCGCCCGGCCCGGTGGCCACCCCGATGCACGACCGGCTCACCGCCGAGCAGAAGGCGGGTCTGCGGGCCCGGATGCCGCTGGGCCGGGTCTCCTCGGCACAGGAGATCGCCGACATCGTGCTGTTCCTGCTCTCCGATTCCTGCGCCACGGTCACCGGCATGACCTTCGATGTGAACGGGGGCAGTCATCTCAGCTAGGTTGCCGGGTACGGGTACCGGTCCGGCACGGGAGGCACAGTGAACAAACGGGTGACCCTGCGCGATGTCGCCAGCCTCACCGGGGTGCACGTCTCCACGGTCTCCCGGGTGCTGCGCGGCGACGACGTGCGGGTCGCCCCGGCGACCGCGACCCGGATCGTGGAGGCCGCCAAGCAGCTCGGGTTCCACCGGGACCGCTGGGCGGCCAGCCTGCGCAGCGGCAAGACCGGGGTGATCGGCGTGCTGGTCCCCCGGATCACCGACATCGTGCTGGCCACCGTCTTCGAGGGCATCGACGCCGCCGCTGCCGCCGCCGGCTACCAGGCGGTGGTCAGCAGCAGCTGGGACGACGACGAGGCGCGGGCGCTGCGCATCCAGCGGTTGATCGGGGAACGGGTGGACGGGCTGATCATCGGTGACGCCCGCCGCAACGACCCGATGCTGGCCCGGCTGGCCGCCGACGGGGTGCCGTTCGTGCTGGTCAGCCGGGCCTCCCGGGGTTTCCCGTCGGTGACCGGCCGGGACCGCCTCGGTGGGCGGCTCGCCGCCGAGCACCTGATCGACGTGGGCTGCCGGCGACTGGCGGTGATCGCCGGCCCCGGCCACGCCAGCACCTCCGCCGACCGGGTCGCGGGCTTCCTCGCCGCGGCGAAGGCCCAGGGCGTCCCGGTCGACCCCCGGTGGGTCGCACCGTCCACCTTCGACGTCGCCGGTGGGGCCTCGGCGATGGCCGGGCTGCTGGGCTCCGGTCGTCCCGACGGGGTCTTCGCGGTCAACGACTTCGCCGCGATCGGCGCGATGGGCACCCTGCGCGACCACGGCCTGCGGGTCGGTCGGGAGGTGGCGGTGGTCGGGTACAACGACATCGACGTGGACGCCCAGCTCCTGGTGCCGCTCACCTCGATCCGTACCCCGCTGCGGGACATGGGCTCGCAGGCGCTGCACGCCCTGCTCACCCTGCTCGACTCGGGCAGCACCACGTCGGTGCGGCTGGCCCCGGAGCTGGTCGTCCGGGCGACCACCGCCGATTTCCTCCCCGACACGACGAGGGCGGTGGCGGGTACCGCCGCGCTGCCGGCGGTGTCCCGGGTGGGCACACCGGCGAACTGACGGCCGCCCGGCGGACCCGGTCGGCCGGCACCCGCCGTGCCGCACAGACCGGGTCCGCCCGTGCCCCCGCCGCCCGGTCCGGGTCCGCCCGGACCGGATCCGCCCGTGTCCCGCGCCGCCCGGTCCGGTGCCGGGGGCCGGTCGTGCGGGGTACGGCGGCCATGACGCGTCGCCGCCCGGCCGGTCAGCGCCGGCGGTGGTGCATCGCCAGGCGCAGCAGCAGGAACCGCAGCGCCGTGGCGGCCAGGTTCGCCGCCACCAGCACCGCCAGTTCGACCGGCCGGGCCGGGGTGCCGACGGCGTGCAGCGCGGCGAGCGCACCACTGGTCAACGCCAGCCCGAGGGCGAAGGCGAGCAGGCCCTGGAGGTGGTGCCGACCGACCGACCGGCGACCGGTGATGCCGAAGGTGAGCCGCCGGTTCGCCGCGGTGTTGCCCACCGCGGTCACCAGCAGCGCCACCAGGTTCGCCGGTTGCGCGCCGAGCACCCCCCGGGTCGCCACGAACAGCACCAGGTACGCCACGGTGCTGACCACCCCGACCAGCGCGAAGCGGGCCAACTGGCCGGGCAGCCCGACCGGCACCCGCGCCGGCTGCCCGGCCAGCGGCGCCCGGCCCCACTGGGCGCGCAGGGTGGCCAGCGGCAACGCCCCGGTGAGCAGGGCCCGTCCCAGCCGGCCGATGCCGCGCAGGTCGGCCAGGGCGGTGGCCACGATGTCCACCCGGCTGTCCGGGTCGTCGACCCAGTCCACCGGCACCTCGTGGATGCGCAGCCCGGCCCGCTGGGCGAGCACCAGCAACTCGGTGTCGAAGAACCATCCGGTGTCCTGCACCAACGGCAGCAACTCCCGGGCCACGTCGGCGCGGATCGCCTTGAAACCGCACTGCGCGTCGGAGAACCGGGCCGCGAGGGCACCCCGTAGCAGCAGGTTGTAGGCCCGGGAGATCACCTCCCGTTTGGCGCCCCGCACCACCCGGGAGGTCCGCGCCAGTCTGGTGCCGATGGCCAGGTCCGAGTGACCGGAGATGAGCGGGGCGACCAGCGGCAGCAACGCGGCCAGGTCGGTCGACAGGTCCACGTCCATGTAGGCCAGCACCGGGGCGTCCGAGGCCGACCAGGCGGCCCGCAGCGCGCGGCCCCGACCCTTGGCGCTCAGGTGCCGCACCTCGACGTGCGGCAGTTCGGCGGCGAGCGCCTCGGCCACCCCGAGGGTGCCGTCGACACTGGCGTTGTCCGCCACGGTGATCCGGAACGGGTACGGGAAGTGCGCGCTGAGGTGCTCGTGCAGCCGACGTACGCAGGGACCGAGGTCGGTCTCCTCGTTGTAGACCGGCACCACCACGTCGAGCACGGCGGTGGGGGTGTCGGTCCGGGTCTCGACGGCGGGTCGGGGGCTGCCGATCGTGGTCATCCCTGTGCCTCCTGTCCGGCACTGGTCAGGTCGTAGACGGTGACCCCGTCCACGGTCTGCGCGGTGAAGGTCTCGGCGACCCAGGCGGCGATCTCCTGGGAGGCGGAGCTGCCCCGTTGGCCCGGAAGCCGCCCCCGCCGACGAAGTAGTGGATCTTCCCGGCGGCCACGTACTCCTGGAACCGGGCCAGGGTGGGCGACGGGTCGCTGCCGTTGAAGCCGCCGACCGCCATCACCGGACGACCGGTAGCCAGCTGGTATCCGGAGGCGTTGTTGGAGCCGACGGCCGCCGCGACCCAGGTGTAGTCGTCGGCGTCGGCCGTCAGCAGCGCCTTCAGCGCGGCACTCGGCTCGCGGGAGTCGAGCAGCCCGCCCATCCCGCCGCCGGTGCGCCCCTGGCCACCTCCGGTACGCCCACCGTCCTGACCCGTGCCACCGTTGCGGCCGGTGCCGCCGTCCTGCCCCGGGCCGCCGTTCTGGCCGGTGCCGCCGGGGAAGCCGGGGAACTGGCCCGGGCCGCCGTCGGCGGTACCACCGGGGAAGCCCGGAGGCTGACCGTTCTGGCCGGCGCCGCCGGGCCGGTTGCCGCCCGGGAAGCCGCCACCGGGGAACTCCATACCGTTGCCCATCCGGCCGACGGGTCCGCCACGCCCCGGGCCGAAGCCGCCCTGCACGGCCGGGCCGGCGCTCGGGATGGACCCGGTGTGCGGGGTGCCGGTGGTCTGCGCCGCGTACGCCGCCGGGCCGGCCAGCGCGGCCGACGCGCCGAGGGCCAGCGCCACCGGCACCAGCCGCCGGGGCAGCAGTCGGGCCGCCAGGATCAGCACCGCCACGGCGAGGCCGACCACCAGCACGGCCGGGCGCAGCCAGGGGTGGAAGTCGGGGCTGCGCCCGAGCAGGGTCCAGGACCACCAGGCGGTCACCGCGAGGGTGCCGGCCAGGACGACGGTGGCGAACACCCCCCGCCACCGGGCGGACCGCCGACCACCGGCCCCCGGCGCGGCACCGGCGGCAGTCGGCACGGCGCCGGCGACAGGCTGCGCCGCACCGGCGACAGGCTGTGCCGGGCCGAGGTCGGCCGCCGGCGTCGGTCCCGGGTGGACAGCCGACGCGGTGACCGGCGCGGCGGGCGTCGCCGTACCGGTGACCGGGGTGGCGGATCGGGCGGCGGCCCGGCGTTCCCGCCAGAGCAGGACGGTGCCGATGCCGACCAGCGCGCCGACCGCCGGGGCCAGGGCCACCGTGTAGTACGCGTGGAAGATGCCGGACATGAAGCTGAAGATCAGCCCGGTGACCAGCAGCCAACCGCCCCACAGCAGCAGCCCGGCGCGTCGGCGGTCGGTGCGGGCCGCCCGCCCGGCCAGCACCAGGCCGGCGACGAGCAGGATCAACGCGGCCGGCAACAGCCAGGAGATCTGGCCGCCGACCTCGGTGTCGAACATCCGCAACCAGCCGGTCTGCCCGGAGAACGGACCACCGCCGCCGCCCATCCGGGCGCCGCCACCGACGCTGCCCTCCTCGTCACCGGTGATCCGGCCGAGGCCGTTGTAGCCCAGGGTCAGCTCCAGGATGCTGTTGCCCTGCGACCCGCCGATGTAGGGCCGGGCGCTGGCCGGGACCAGCTCCACCGTCGCCACCCACCACCCGGCGGCCACGACCAGGCCCACGCCGGCCAGCAGCAGCTGCCGGATCCGCCGCCAGAAACCGGTCGGCGCGGCCAGCAGGTAGACCCCGGCGAAGACCGGGACCACCAGGAACGCCTGGAGCATCTTGGTGAGGAAGCCGAAGCCGACCAGCACCCCGACCAGCACGATCCACCGGGTGCTGGCCGTCTCCACCGCCCGCACCGTGGCGTACGCGCCGAGCACGAGCAGCAGCACCAGCAGCGCGTCCGGGTTGTTGAACCGGAACATCAGGGTGGCGACCGGGGTGAGCGCCAGGACCGTCCCGGCGATCAGGCCGGCGGCCGGGCCGTACCAGCGGCGGACGGTGGCGAACAGGACGCCGACCGAGGCGACGCCGAGCAGCGCCTGCGGCACCAGGATCGCCCAGCTGTTCAGCCCGAAGATCCGTACCGACAGGGCCATCAGCCACAGCGAGGCTGGCGTCTTGTCGACGGTGATCGAGTTGGCCGCGTCGGAGGAGCCGTAGAAGAACGCCTTCCAGCTCTCCGCACCGGCCTGCACGGCCGCCGAGTAGAACGAGTTCGCCCAGCCGGACTCCCCCAGGCCCCACAGGTAGAGCAGGGCGGTGCCGAGCAGCAGCACGGCCAGCGCGGGTCTGACCCAGCGCGGGTCCCGTCGTGGGGGCGTGTCGCCCGCGTCCGGGTGGAGGGTCGCCGACCGGGCCGGCGGTACGGTCGCGGCGTCGGGCGGGCCCGACGGCGGTGCGGTCGCGGCGTCCGGCGGGCTGGCCGGCGTCGTCAGCAGGCTCTCGGTTCTGTCCATGCGGTCAGCCTGGCCGGGCTGGTTGGGTCGATCCCGTGCCCTGGCTATGCGTGCGCTGTGGAATCCGGGGACGCGGGCCCGTCGCCGTCCGACCGCGCGGGCGCGACGGAAACCTGCGGCGCGGGGGCGGCGGGACGTGCCGGTGTCGGCGGGTCCGAGGCCGGGGGCGCGGGGGCGGTGGAGTCCGGCAGCCGTACGGTGAAGACGGTGCGGCCCGGTCGGCTCTCCAACGCGACGGTGCCGTGGTGAGCCTCGACCACGGCGGCGACGATGGCCAGGCCGAGGCCGGTGCTGCCGTGTTCCCGGGACCGCGAGCTGTCCCCCCGGGCGAACCGTTCGAAGACCTCGTCGCGCAGCTCCGCCGGCACCCCGGGGCCATCGTCGGTGACGCTGATCTGCACCGCGCCGGGCATCGGGGCGAGCCGGGTGGTGACGGTGCTGCCGGGCGGCGTGTGCACCCGGGCGTTGGCCAGCAGGTTCGCCACCACCTGGTGCAGCCGGACGGCGTCACCGGGCACCTCCACCGCCTCGTCGGGCAGGTCGAGTTGCCACCGGTGTTCGGGGCCGGCCACGTGGGCGTCGCTGACCGCGTCCACCACCAGCGCGGTCAGGTCGACCGGCCCGGTGGCCAGCGGCCGGCCGGAGTCGAGCCGGGCCAGCAGCAGCAGGTCGTCGACGAGGCTGGTCATCCGGGTGCTGGCGGACTCCACCCGGCGCAGCGCGTGGGCGACGTCCGGCGGCACCTGGTCGCGGCCCCGGCGGGCCACCTCCGCGTAGCCCCGGATCGCGGCCAACGGGGTGCGCAGCTCGTGCGAGGCGTCGGCGACGAACTGGCGTACCCGGGTCTCGCTGGCCTGCCGGGCGGCGAGCGCGGCGGCGACGTGACCGAGCATCCGGTTCAGCGCCGCTCCCACCTGCCCCACCTCGGTACGCGGATCGGTGTCGGCGTCGGGCACCCGCACCGACAGGGCCACCTCGCCCCGGTCCAGCGGCAGCTCGGCGACCCGTCCGGCGGTGGCCGCCACCCGGTGCAGCGGACGCAGTGTGGCCCGGACGATCAACGCGCCCAGGCTGCCGGCGACGAGCAGACCGGCGGCCGCGACGCCCGCCTGGGCGACGACCATCCACCACACCGTCTCCTGCACCAGCTGCAGCGGGATGGCGAAGATCAGGATGTCGCCATCGGGGAGCCGGCGGGACACCGCCCGGTAGTCACCGCGGTCGCCGAGTGCGACGGTGTGCGGCGCACGGTCGGTGGGTAGCCGGGTCAGCGGGGCGACCTCGGCGGCGGTGAGCGCCTCGGTCGCCCCGGAGCTGCTACGGATGCGGGTCGACGTCTCCCCCTGCGGGGTGACCCGCATACCGACCGAGCCGACCGGGAACGTCGGCGGTGGATCGGGTGACCCCTGCCGGTTGGCGGACTGGTCGAGAGGGCGCGGCTGGTCCGGGGATCGGTCCCAGGGCAGCCGGCTGTCGAAGCGGCGGTTGTCCATGGCGAACTGGTTGTCGACCTGGTTGATCAGGAAGTGCCGCAGCGCGATCGTGGTCAGCCCGCCGATGCCGATGCTGACCAGCGCGAGCAGCGCGACCACGGTGAGCACCAGCCGGCGGCGCAGGGACCAACCGGCCAGCCACCGTGCCCGGACCGCACCGGACAGCCGGCGACGCAGCCGGCCGACCGGGTCACGGCGCGGGCTTGAGGACATAACCGGCGCCGCGCAAGGTGTGGATCATCGGGCGGCGTCCCACGTCGATCTTCTTACGCAGGTACGAGATGTACAGCTCGACCACGTTGGCCTGCCCACCGAAGTCGTAGTTCCAGACCCGGTCGAGGATCTGCGCCTTGCTCAGCACCCGGCGCGGGTTGCGCATCAGGTAGCGCAGCAGCTCGAACTCGGTGGCGGTCAGGGTGATCAGGTCGTCGCCCCGGCGTACCTCGTGGCTGTCCTCGTCGAGGGTGAGGTCGCCGACGGTGATCACGGCCTCCTCCCGGGCGGTCACCGCGAAGCCGGTACGCCGCAGCAGGGCGCGCAACCGGGCGATGACCTCCTCCAGGCTGAACGGCTTGGTGACGTAGTCGTCGCCGCCGACGGTCAGCCCGGCGATCCGTTCCTCGACCGCGTCACGGGCGGTCAGGAACAGCACCGGCACGGTCGGGGTCTGCTCGCGCAGCCGGCGCAGCACCTGGAAGCCGTCCAGGTCGGGCAGCATCACGTCGAGCACCACCGCGTCGGGTTGGAACTGCCGGGCCGCGCTGAGCGCCGCCATCCCGTTGCCCGCGCTGCGCACCTGCCAGCCCTCGTAGCGCAGTGCCATCGAGAGCAGGTCGGTCAGGGTGGGTTCGTCGTCGACCACCAGCACCCGGACGGGCTCACCGTCGGGACGGCGAAGCTCGATCCGGTTCGGTACGGTCTGCCCGTCGGTCACCATGCCCCCATCGTGGGACCGGTTGCTGGTCCTGATCTATGCGCATCCTGTGTGCCGGCTGTGCGCGTGCGGCTGCCCCGCTCGACCGTACCGGGCCGGACGGGGTCGGGTGGGCCGATCGTGCTTCTGTGGGCCGCTACTGGCCCGCGCCGAGCGGGTAGGTGTGCATGAAGGACATCGTCCAGACCCCGTCGGCGGTCGGCCGGTCCCGCTGGTAGAGGTGGTCGGGGCCGCCCCGCCCGGGGTCGGCGGGGTGTCCGGGTGGCGCAGCACCCAGCGCACCGGCGGCACGCCCGCCGGGTCGGCTGGCAACGCCCTGACCAGGTCGTGGGCCGGCCCACCGAGGAAGCGTACGGTCACCTCGCCCATCGACCCTCCCGGTGGTGGGCCGACGGTACGCCGGCCACCCCGGCAAGCTACCGCACACCCGGCCGGGCCGGGGGCACACGACGGACGCCGCACGACGGAGGCCGCACGACGGACGCCGCACGACGGAGGCCGCACGACGGAGGCCGCACGACGGGCCGGCACCTGGCGGTTCCGGGGTCCACCGGGGCGCGCGGACGGTTTGCCCTGCGCAGCGGCCGGGTACCGGCTCGGCAGCGCCATCGCCATCCCGGCGACGCGGTCGGCATGGACAGGAGCGGGTCGATGAGGACGCTCGCCGGGCGGTACCAGCTCGAACAGCGCATCGGCATGGGTGGGATGTCGGAGGTCTGGCGGGCGCACGACGTCGTGCTGGACCGACCGGTCGCGGTCAAGCTGATGTCCCCCGCCCACCGGGGCGAGGAGACCTCCGTCGAGCGGATCAGGACCGAGGCCCGCTCCGCCGCCCGGCTGGTGCATCCCAACGTCGCCAGCGTCCACGACTTCGGCACCTCCACGACGCTGCCGGGCCGGGAGATGCCGTACATCGTGATGGAGCTGGTGGAGGGGGAGACCCTCGCCGCGCACCTGCGGGCCGGGCCGTTGGACTGGCGCATCGCCGTACGGGTCTGCGCCGAGGTGGCCGCCGGGCTCGCCGCGGCGCACGCCCACGGCATCGTGCACCGCGACGTCAAACCGGCCAACGTCATGCTCACCCCGTCGGGGGCGAAGGTGCTCGACTTCGGCATCGCCACCCCGGCGGGGGCCCCCGACCGCAGCCCGGACGGCATGGTGGTGGGCACCCCGGCGTACCTGGCCCCGGAGCAGTTCGACAGGCAGCCGGCCACCCCCGCCGCCGACATGTACGCGGTGGGGGTCCTGCTCTACTACTGCCTCACCGGCCGGTTGCCGTACGCGGCGGGGACCACCGCCACCCAACTGGTCGGGGCCCGGTGGAAGATCACGGCGGAACCGCTGCCGCCGATCGCGGGGTTGCCACCCGAGGTGGTGGACCTGTGCCGGCGCTGCCTCGACGACGACCCCCGGCAGCGGCCCAGCAGTCTGGTGGCGGCGCTGGAGCTGGCGGAGGTGGTCGACGCCCGGGTCTACGTGCCGATGCTGGCACCGGTGCCCCGGCCCCGGACGGCGTCGATGTCGCCCTGGACCGAGCGGGCGGCGGCGGAGGCGACCGAGGCGGTGGCGTTGCACGACTGGTCGCGTACCGGATCGGTCTGATCCCCGTTCCGCCGGCCGCGCGGCACGGCGTTTCACCCGTTCGTGGCCGGGAATCCGGCCCACGAGTGAGGGAGGAACGCGATGCCGGATCCGAGTTCCTGGCTGCACGAGGCCAGCGCGACCGCCACGGGCGGGCACGTACGCACCGACGACGGTGGGCTCTCCACCGCGCTGGCGTCGCCGCTCGCGCCGCACTGCACAGGGTTGACCCCGGAGCAGCTGCTCGCCGCCGCCTTCGCCTCCTGCCTGCACCACGCGGCGGTCGAGGCGGCCGGGGAGATCACCGACGAGGCGCACACGGTGCAGGTGACCGCCGAGGCGAAGCTGGGACGCGACGACGACGGCCGGTACCGGGCCGACGTGCACGCCAGCATCTCGTCGGTGGGGTTGAGCCGCGACCAGTTGGCCGAGCTGGTCGCGTACGCCGACCGGCTCTGGCCGTTCTCCAGCGACGACAGCAGCCGGCACCGGTTGACGGTGAGCGCGGCCGACAACGGCCGGCACTGAGCCACATCGTTCGGCCGGTGGAGGCGCCATCGGTGGTACGGCCACCATCGCCCCCACCGGACGAACGATGCCCACCGATCGATCAGCAACGATGATATTCTGCCCGCTATCGCATTAATAAGTAATACTATAAGCGACAGAAGCGGTCTGAGTCTTACGCGGCTTCCATAGCGATATGCGGAGAAGATCCGGGCGGAAAGTGACCCGTTGTGGCGTAGGCCACCCGGCACGGCGGTGGTCCGCGGCCGAAACCTCTCTAGCCTCGGCGGGTGCACCCCGACGACACCGATGAGCAGCGACCGGCCCGACAGCACGCGGCTGACCCTTCGACCGGGGCCACCTCGGACGAACGGAGGATCGGCCGGCACCGCGCACCGGAGCCGCCCCGGCGGGGCGTCCGCACCCCGTTCGCCTCGGTCCCCGCCCGGATCGCCCTCGCCGGCGGCGTCACCTGCTGTCTGGGGCTCATCGCGTTCGCCGGCACGCACCACGTCGACCGGCAGCGGCCCCGGCCGGTGCAGGAGGTGCTGGCCGACCGGGCCGCCGACGAACAGCGGGCCTCCCGCGCACGGGACCGGGCCGCCTCGCCCCCGGCCGCCCCGGCGTCGGCGAGCCCGCACCCACCGGCCGCCCGCAGCGCCTCACCGACACCGACGAAGCCGGGCCGGCCCCGTCCGGTCGCCGGCCTCACCCCGGTCCAGATGGACAACGCCAAGAAGATCGTCGACGCCGGTGTCGATCTGGGCGTGCCCCGACGCGGCATGGTGGTCGCCGTCGCCACCGCCATGCAGGAGAGCGACCTGCACAACCTCGCCAGCGACGTGCTGCCCGAGTCGTACGACCACCCGCACCAGGGCAGCGGTTCCGACCACGACTCGGTCGGCCTGTTCCAGCAACGCCCGAGCAGCGGCTGGGGCACCGTCGCCCAGCTGATGCGCCCCGACTATGCGGCTCGGGCCTTCTATGCGGCGCTGGCCAAGATCCCCGGCTGGCGGGAGCTCAGCGTCACCGCCGCCGCGCAGGCCGTGCAGATCTCCGCCTACCCCCACGCCTACGCACGGCACGAGCAGCGGGCCACCACCGTGGTGGCCGCGCTGACCTGAGGCCCGACGACCCCGGCCCGTCACCGCAGCGGTGGCGGCGCCGACCACTGAGGCCCGACGACCCCGGGCGGTCGCCGCAGGTGGCGGCATCGACCGCTGAGGCCCGACGGCCCCGGGTGGGTCGCCGGCAGCGGGTGCGGCCCGGTCAGGCCACCCAGGTCCCCGGCTCAGGCTGGTCGGCCGGCACCTCGTCGACGCCGGTGGCCACCCGGGTCGCCGGCACACCCCCGGCGGCGGCGGTCGGGGTGTCGACCGGCACCGTCTCGACGGCCACCCCGGTCAGGAGCTGATCCGCCCGGGCGGCCCGGTGCCGCCGTTCGTGCAGCGACGCCTCGAACTCCCGCCGGGCCTGCACCGCCTCGGCGTACACCCGCTCCCGCAGTTGCCGGGCCTCCTCCCGGGCGGCGTCCAGCTCGTCGCGGGCCCGGGCCAGCAGCTCGGCCGCCGGCTCCGCCGGGCGGACCGCCCGGCCGGCGTCGGCCCGCCGCCGGTCGACCATCGCCAGGAGCAGGGTGGTCTCCTGGCGGATCTGATCCCAATCCCGCCCCGCGCCGGCGATCACCTCCGCCCGCGCGGCGAGTCGGGTCAACCGGACTCCGAGCTCGTCCAGGAAGGAATCGGCCTGTTGCCGGTCGGAGCCGGACCGCACGACGGAGAACCTCATCACGTGTCGCCCCCCAGGAAGCTGATACGTCTGTTCCAGCTCGATCCTGGCGGCAGCCGGCCGACACGGGGGCGGTTCAGGAAAAATGTTCAGCAATTGCGGGGCCGGCGGCCGACCGGGCCCCGGCGCGGGGGACGCGCCGGGGCGAACCGCGCGGTCAGGAACGCTTCGGCAGCACCACGACCCGGCCGAAGAACTCGTCGATCCGGCGCACCACGTCGTTGAAGTCGTCCAGGTCGATCGGCTTGGTGACGTAGGCGTTGGCCTGCAGGCTGTAGCTGCCCACGATGTCGGTGTCCGCGTTCGAGGTGGTCAGCACCACGATCGGGATCGTCCGCAGGTCGTCGTCCTGCTTGACCTCGCCGAGCACCTGACGCCCGTCCATCCGGGGCATGTTCAGGTCGAGCAGGATCACGTCGGGGCGTCGGGCGTCGACGTGCCGGCCCTCCCGACGCAGGAACTCCATCGCCTCCTGGCCGTCACCGACCACGTCGATGACCTTGGCGATCTCGGAATCCGCCAGGGCTTCCTCGATCATCAGCACGTCACCCGGGTCGTCGTCGACCACCAGGATGCGGACGGGGTTCGTGGCGCCTCGGTCCATGGGTCCAACCTGTCTGTCTCGGCGATCGGGGACGACGGTCTCGGTACCCCGTCGGCGGGAGAACCGAACGCGGTCATCCGCGAGGTGGGAAACCGGTCGGTCATCCGCTGGCGGGGAAATTTAGCCCATCACCGGGCGGACGGCGACCGCGGGTCGGCGGTGTCCGGCTGGTAACGCAGCACCTCGGCCAGCCCGGTGATCTGGAGAACCCGATCCACCCGGCCGGTCGCCCCGGACAGCCGCAACCACCCGCCCCGGGCGGCCGTCAGGTTGTCACCGCGCACGAAGGCCGCGATGCCTGTGGAATCGCAGAAGGTCAACGCGCCGAGGTCGAGCAGCAGGTGCCGCTCGCCGTCGGCCACGAGCCGGTCGATCTCGGCGTTGAGCGCCCCGGCCGCACCGAGATCCAACTCGCCCGCGAGCCGCAGGCACACGCCGCCACCATCGCGCTCGTCGTGCGTGACGGTGAAGGTCAACGTCGTCCCTCTCGCTTCCACCGCAGGAAGACCCTTGCAGTGCAGCAAGTATACGCAGCGCTCCCCGGGCGCCCCGCAACGCCGCGTCAGTGCCGGACGACCCCGGATGCGACGGTCGCCGCCACACCCAGCGCCACGAACCGTCCCGCCCGGGGGAAGTCACGCAGGGCGTGCCCGTAGTGGCCCAGGGTCGACGCGACCGCCGCGGTCGGTACCCCCCGACTGGCCAGGATCGTCGCCAGCCAGGACACGAAGTCGGTGAACAACTCCGGGTCGTCGACGTAGACGGCGGCGGCCAGCGAATCCACGATGTAGCCGAGATCACCGATCGTGGCATCCCACTGCGTCGAGGTGTACTCCCCGACCGACGGCACCCGGACCCGCAGGTCCGCCACCGCCGAGTCGATCAGCTCACCACGCCGTTTCACCAGGCCCGCGTACTCGTGGTCGGCGAGGTGGGACAGCTCCGCGGGTGGAACCCGACGCAACCGCCGCTCGTCGGCGACCAGGTCGGCCGCGCCCGGGCGTCCGCCGCCCAGGCGACCCCGAGCCGCCGGGCCCACCGGCCGTCCACACCGAACCCGCGCCCGCCGACCACCACCGGCACGTCCGAGCGCCGGCACGCCTCGATCATCCGGTGCGCGTACGGCAGCCGCATGGGCAGGGCACAGGCCAACGCGACCGCGTGCGCGTCGTGCCGGTGCAGGTAGGACACCAGGTGCGCAGCCGGCACACTGGCCCCCAGGAACGTCACCTGCCAGCCGCGCAGTCGCAGCACCTCCGCGACCAGCCGGGGCGGCAGGGCGTGCCACTCACCATCCATGCAGGCCACCACGAGCCGCCCCCGGGTGGGACGCGGATCGGCGTACCCGGCGATCGCCGCCACCACCCGCTCGCTGATGTGGGTCGCCGCGTGTTCCTGCGCCACACTCCACTCGTTGCGGGCCCACCGCTCACCCACCTCGACCTGGGCCGGTGCGACCAGGTCGAGCAGCACCCGCTCCGCGGGGACACCGGCGTCGAGCAACCCGGTGGCGACCTCGATCGCGCCGTACTCGTCCGCCTCCTCCAGACAGGCGAGGAAGTCGGCGAAGGCGTGCGCCGGGTCGACCGGGGCGGTCGGGACGGTCACGATCGGGGGTTCCTCTCGGCCGTGCCCGGGACAGCCGGGACGGAGTGCAGGTGCCGTCGGGACGACCGCCCGGCCCGGTCGCCCGCAGGGCCAGCACCGCGATGTCGTCGTGGTCACCGTGCCCCAGCCAGTCGCAGGTGACCTGCTCGACCCGCTCGGCGAGCGCCGGGGCGGGCATCCGGTGGCAGGCGGTCACCGCATGGACCAACCGGTCCTGGCCGAACTGCTCGTCACCACGTCGACCGCCCCGGGCCTCGGTCACCCCGTCGCTGTAGAGCAGACAGGTCTCCCCCACGGCCAGGCGTACGGTGACCTCACCGACGCGGGGGTCGGGGACCACGCCGATCAGCATGCCGCGCAGCGGCACCGTCTCGACCTCGCCGGAGTTGCGCAGCACCAGCGGCGGCAGGTGCCCGCCACCGGCCATCGTCAGCGACAGGCCGCCGTCGCGGTGCGGGCGTACCGTCCCGAGCACCAGGGTGGCGAAGCGGCCCTGACCGTGCGCCTGGGTGGTCTCCAGCAGGGCGTCGTTGAGCAGCTTCACCAGCCGGCCGGGGTGCGACTCGACACGATGGAGCGCCTGGAGACACTGACGCAACTGGCCGGTGAAGACCGCGGCCTCCACCCCCTTGCCCGAGACGTCGCCGAGGAAGAACACCGCGCCACCGTCGGCCAGCCGGTGCGCGCCGTAGAAGTCGCCACCGATGCGCAGGCTCGCCTGCGCCGGCCGGTAGGCCGTCCCCCACTGCACGCCGGCCACCTCGGGCGGCTCCACCGGCACCAGACTGGCCTGGAGGGTGTCGGCCACCTCGGCCTGGTTGCGGTAGAGGACCGCGGTGGTGAGCGCGGCGCCGGCCCGGGCGGCGAAGGCCCGGACGAGATCCAGGTCGGCCTCGTCGTACCAGCGGATGCGGCGGGCCACCAGCAGTACCCCGGCCGGGGCGTCCCGGCCGGGCAGCGAGACCATCCGGGCGGTCACCTCCGACGTGGTCAGCCCCGGCAGCCAACCGGCCTCGACCGCCTGCTCGACGAGCCAGTCCACGGCATGCGGCTCGACACCGGACAGCCCCTCGGCGATCGCCGGGGGCAGTGCGGCGGCGGGCAGCACGCCGCTGTCCACCGTGGGGGACTCGTGGTCGGCCCGGGTCGCCCGCCACCACCGGGCCCGCCCGGACCGGGGCGCCAGCACCAGCACCGCCACCTCGGCCAGGGTGGGTACGGTCAGCCGGATGACGGCGGCGGCGGCCCGGTCGGGGTGCAGCGGGTTACCGAGCTTCTCCCCCACGACGGCGAGGAAGGCGGACCGGGCCCGCTCGGCGAGCAGCGCGTCCGCCCGGGAGACGCTGTCGGTGACGTCCTCGACGTACAGACAGCTGCGGGACCCGGACAGCGCCACCCGGCGGACCCGCAGCCGCCGGCCGTGATGGCCGAACCCGTCGGGGTCGGTGACCCCGGTCAGCACGGCGAGCCCGGCGGCCAGGCCACGACCGGGCGTCACCTCGGGCAGCAACCGCTCGGCGACGGGGCTGACGTGCCTCACCACGCCGTCGGAGTCACAGATGATCAGGCCCTCACGGAAGTGCTCGACGACCTCGGACCAGGCGGGCTCGGACCGGGCGGGCTCGGGCCAGGGGGGCTCGGACCGGGCGGGCTCGGGGCTGGTGCCGTCCGGTGCCAGCGGGGGCAGCACGGCGGGGGCGCCGACGGACCGGGCCGGAGCCCGTCCGGCACTCGGCGTGGAGATCCGTCCGTCGCCCGGGTCGAAACCCCTGACGTCGGCAGCAGCCACCAGCTGAGCCCCACTCCCCTTGTCACCGTCCGCCTGTCACCGTTCGCCGGGCCGCGGAGGTCGTCCGTATGCGCCAATCTGTTCCGCTCAGCCTACGCCGCACGGCGGGTTTCGCCACCGCACGGCACCCGGCGGCCCGGATACGCGCTCCTGCGGACCCGCCGGGAGATTGTTACGATCCGGCTGATCCAGCCCGACCGTCGGCCCTGCGGAAAGGCGCGCTGTGGCATCCCCTGGCAGGACTTTCGAAGCTGCCCCGCTGACCATGTCGGTCGACGGGTCCGACCCCCGGTCACCGGTCATCGCGGTCGGGGGTGAGCTGGCCTACACCACCTCCGCGCCGTTGCGCGCCGAGATCGACCGGTTGCTCACGGGCCGGCCTCCGGTGATCGTCATCGACTTCGCCGGCCTGACCTTCATCGACAGCACCGGGCTGTCGGTCATCGTGCACGCCTGGCGCGAGGGCCAGCGGGCCGGGACGCTGATCCGCCTGCGAGCCACGCCCCGGTTCCTGGGGACCATCCTGGACATGACGGGGGTCACCGGGCTACTGGCCCGTCAGGCGCCGGAGCAGTCCGCCGTCGCCGCACCGAAGCCACCCGCCGCCACCGCCTGAACCCCCGGCGACCGCGCCCGGCCCCGGATGGGTCCCGCGAACCCCCGACGTTTCCCGGTCCGGGGTTGCTGGGAACATGAGGGCATGCGCCCGCAGCTGTTGTCCATCGAGGTGACCCGGCCCGATGCCGGCCACGCCCGGCTGCGGTTGACCGGTGACCTCGACTTCGACACCGCTCCGGAGCTGCTCGAGGCGGCGGCCCGGGTCCGCGCGGACGGCTGCCACGAGCTGACGGTCGACCTCGGCGGGGTCGGTCTGTGCGACTCGTCGGGCCTGAGCGCCTTCCTGGTGCTCAGCCGGGGCGGCGTCGGGCCGCTGCGGCTGACCGGGGTGGGTGACCGGCTCCAGCAGTTGCTCGACCGCACCGGCCTGACCGAGCTGCTGGCCGTGGAGCGACCGACGGCAGGTGCCGCCGACGACGTCCGCGAGGTGGGCTGAGCCACCCGGCTGCCGGGGTGGCCCCCGACCCTGGGACCAGGGGCCGGGGGCCGGGAGGGGGCGGGCGGGTCAGCTACACCCCGGTCATGTTCGTGCCGGGGCCGGCGGCGGGCGGCCCGGTCGACCCCGTCGGCGTACGGCCGACGGTCATCCGGCGACGGCGGGCTCCTGCGTCACGACGGCGGGTTGCCGGCGGGGACCGGTCGACCGGACCTCGACGGGGGAGGGTCGTTCGACGTCCTCCGGAGGACCGGAATCGGGCAGCTGGAACAGGTAACGGACGAATCCCCCACCCGACTCGTTCTCCTCCGCTCCCGGCCACTGCCCGGCGCAGTCCACACCGACGACCTCACGACCGGAACCGTCGGCCTCCTCCACCAGCGCCCAGAGGCTCACCGGGTAGCACCGTGTCGCCTCGGGGCCGATCCGCCACCGCGAGTACCAGCCGGGACGAGCCGGAACAATCTCCACGATCCTCTTCATGACGACCTTCCCTTCCGCGTGCCTCGGAAGACCTCCGGTCGCCTCGATGATCTGCCCCGGACGGGTGAGCGCCCCTCACCCCCGGCGAGTGAAGCCGCTGCCCGCCGGGGGTCCGGCAGAACGGTTTCCGGGCTCCGACCGGGGGTAGCCGCGCCGGATGGGGACCACCGACGATCGTCGTACCGCCCGCCGGGCGCTGATCGTGATCGGTCTGGTGTTGGCGGTCGTCATCGGGCTCGGCCTGCTCTGGTCCACCCGTCGGGTGCTGATCTGGATCCTGCTCGCGGCGTTCCTCGCGATGGCCCTCAGACCCCTGGTGGACCGGGTGGAGCGCCGGCTGGTGCGGCACCGGGCCACGGCCACCCTGCTGGTCTTCCTGGCCGTGTTCGGGCTGCTGGCGGCGGTGGGCGCGGTGATCCTGGTGCCGCTGCTGGACGAGCTGGGACGGTTCGCCGACCGGGCCCCCGAACTGCTGCGGCAGGCCCGCGCCGGGCAGGGACCGCTGGGCGGCCTGCTCGACCGGACCGGCCTGTTGGACTACGCCCGTCGCCACGGCGACCAGGTCCAGCGGTACGGCGGTGAGCTGCGCCAGCCTGCGGTGGAACTGTTCCGGGGCGTCCTGCGGACCCTCGCCGGCCTGGTCACCGTCGTCGTGCTGGCCTACCTCATGGTCCTGGAGGCGCCCTGGATCATCCGGACCATGCTCGGGGCGGTCGGTGCCGGCACGGGGGTGCGGTTGCGGCGGATCGGGCGGGGCACCTCGCGGGTCATCACCGGCTATCTCAGCGGCAACCTGCTGATCAGCGTGATCTGCGGACTGGGGACGTACGTCGTGCTGGTGCTGGTGGGGGTGCCGTTCGCGGCGGTGATCGCGCTACTGGTGGGGATCGCCGACCTGGTTCCGCTGGTCGGCGCGACGCTCGGGGCGGTCGTCGCGTCCGGGGCCGGCTTCCTGCGCTCCCCCACCGCCGGGCTGGTGGTGCTGGTCTTCTTCGTCGTCTATCAACAGGTGGAGAACCATCTGCTGCAACCGCTGATCATGTCCCGGGCGGTCCGGCTGAACCCGCTCACCGTGCTGGTCAGCGTGCTCGTCGCGGCCGAACTGGCCGGGCTGGTCGGGGCGCTGTTGGCCATCCCGGCGGCCGGGGTCGTCCAGGTGCTGCTGCGCGAGTTCGGACCCGTCGACCACCGCAGGGGTGACGATGTCGGCGGGTCCGACGCGGCCGGGTCCGACCGCCGGGGGTGAGCCGGCGGCCGGACCGATCAGCTTCGGTCAGCGGGTGCGCGCCGACACCTCGGGCGAGGAACTCTCCAACGGCACGGCGTTGGCCGGGACCAGGCCGAGCTGCGTCGCCGGGCGGGTCAGCGCCGCGTCGAGCACCCAGTCGGCGCTCACCCGCGCCCGGTTGCCGGGCATCGCCAGCAGGTGGTAGCCCCGGGTGACCGCCTTGGCGGGCAACCCGGACAGCGACAGTTTCAGCGGGTTGGCCGCCGCGTCCTTCCCACCGAGGTCGACCACCCAACCCAGGTCGTGGTGCTTGTACGGGTGACGCCGGCCCTGGCCGTAGGAGGCGGCGATGTTGCGCGCCACGAGCTTCCCCTGCCGCTGCGCGTGCTGGGCGGTCATCGTGCAGACCTGGCCGGGGCGGGTCAGGTCCGGCACGGCGGCGGCGTCGCCGCAGGCGTACACCTCGGGGAAACCGGGGACGTTGAGGTACTCGTCGACCACCAACCGGCCCTTCTCGGTCCGCAGCCCCAACTCGGCCACGAACGGGTCGGGACGGACCCCGACGCACCAGGCCAGCGTGCAGGTCGGGACGTACTCGCCGTCGGTGAGGCGTACCCCGTCGGCGGTGGCCTCGGCGACCGAGGTGCCCATCCTGACGTCGACACCCCGACGACGCAGCACCCGGTCGGCGGTGCGCGACATCCGCTCGTCCAGCTCCGGCAGGACCCGGGGGGCGACGTCCAGCAGCATCCACCGGGGCCGGACCGTCAACCGGGGGCGCTGCGCGTGCAACGCGTCGGTGAAGAGCTGCCCGTGCGCGGCGACCTCGGTGCCGGTGTAACCCGCCCCCACCACCACGAAGGTGGCGCGGGCCTGCTGCTCGGCCGGGTCCTGCGCCTGCTCGGCCAGCTCGATCTGGCGGACCACGTGGTCGTGCAGGTAGACCGCCTCGGGCAGGCCCCGGAAGCCGTGGGCGTACTCGGTCACCCCGGGGATGGGCAGCAGCTTGTTGACGCTGCCGACGCAGAGCACCAGCCGGTCGTAGGCCAGTTGGCCCCGCTCCCCCTCCGGGTTGGTGAAACCCACCCAGCGGTTGGCCAGGTCGACCCGGTCGGCCTCGCCGACGACGACCCGCACCCCGGGCAGGGTGCCGGTCAACGGGACCGAGATCCGGGTCGGCTCGACCACCCCGGCGGCCACCTCGGGCAGCAGCGGCAGATAGAGGAAGTAGTCGGTCGAGTTCAGCAGCACGATCTCGGCCCGCCCACCGGCCAACCGCCGCAACGTCTTCGCCGCGTGGTAACCGGCGAAACCGGCGCCCACGATCACCACACGAGGTTTCGTCATGCCCGCTCCCTTCCCGGCGGTCAGCACGACAAACGTGTCGGATCGCCCCGGCACCGTCGCACCGGAGCGGGGCGGAGCGCGCCGGGGCGGAGCGGAGCGGGGCGGCCGGTGACCCGGAGTCACCGTTCCCGCCGCCGCGCGAGGACGCGTGCGGTGCACGAGGGCGTTCCGGCCCGCCTGATACATCAGTGACGGGCTCCCGACTGTAGTCACACCGCGTAGACGACACCGTTGCTTTCGACGCGCCTTCCGCTCACGCTGAGTTCCTGTTCGACCACCACCAATCGGAGGGACAGATGAGAGTTCGCCGTGTCGTCGCCGTCGCACTGGCCGCCCTGCTGGCGGCCGTGGGGCTCGCGCCGACCGCACCCGCCGCGGCGGCCACCGCGGACCGTTGGGGTTTCGCCTACGTCGACAACCCCACCGTCACCAGCTGGACCGTGCTGGACACCACCCGGCAGTGGGGCACCTGGAAGACCGCCTTCCCGGCCGCCTGGGCCACCGGCATCAAGCTCGCCCCGGGCCGGTTCCAGGTACGCTTCCCGCAGATCGGCGCCGGTGCGCGCGGGGTGCCGCACGTGACCCCGGTGGACCGGGCCGGGCACTACTGCACCGTGGTGCGCTGGTTCCAGTCGGGCACCGACGAGATCGTCGACGTGCAGTGCTTCGCCCCCGGCGGCACCCGCGACGACAGCCGGTTCACCGTGCTGTGGACCGCCAGCTCCGGGGTGCTGCCGGCCGGCACCGCACACGCCTACGTCCAGGGCGGGGTCAGCGGCCTGGTCCAGTCGTACGTGTCCACCGGGGCCCCCGCCGCGCTGGCCCCGCTGGGGGTCGGGCAGTGGTCGGTGCGGCTGCCCGGGGTCGGGCTGGCCGGGGTGCTGGCCGGCAACGTGCAGGCCACCGCGATCCAGCCGAACGCCGGTCCGCGCCGGTGCACCGTGGCCCGGTGGGGCGCCTCCGGCACGGACGTGCTGGTCTACGTGTTCTGCTTCGACCAGGCCGGTGCGCCGGTGAACACCGACTTCACCCTCTCCTACCACCGGGGGCGGTCGGTGATCGGGTCGCTGGCCCCGCCGAAGTTCTTCGGTCACCTGGCCAGCGCGGCGGGCGGCCCCACCAACGACAACTCCCAGCTCGGGGTGGGCGTCAACACCATCGCACCGCTCGCACCGGCCGGCCGCTACCTGGTCACCTTCAAGCAGCTCGGCCAGAAGGAGACGCACGCCCAGGTCACCGCGCAGGGCACCGGGCCCAACTACTGCAACCTGACCCAGCCGTGGTCGTACGCGGTGGACGCCCCGGTGGACGTGATCTGCTTCGACAACACCGGCACGCCCGCCCCGTACCAGGTGCTGGTCGCCTTCACCTCCCGAATCTGAGCCGGACGTCGATGCCCGCCGGTGCACCGCACGGGCGGGCATCGGCCCGGGCGACGCCGCCGTACCGCCAGCACCCGCCCGGCCCGGCACGTGCCGGGGGCCGTCGCCGCCCCGCCCAACCCGTGGACCGGGTGCCGCACGTCGTCTCCGCTTCCCGGCCGGTTCGGCTAGCGTTGTCGGACCGTCGCCCCGGCGGCCGAGCCACGAGCAGCACGAAGGTGAGCCGATGGGACCGAAGGCGAGCATCCGGGACGTCGCCGCCGCGGCGGGCGTCTCGGTGACCACCGTGTCCCACGTGTTGAACAACAAGTCCGGCACCCGGGTCAGCGCACAGACCCGGGAACGGGTCGAGGCGGTGGCCCGGCAACTCGGTTACGCGGCGAACGGGCTGGCCCGGGGGCTACGGCTGCAACGGTCGTACGCGCTGGGGCTGCTCGGCGACGTCATCGCCGCCACCGGGCAGGCCGGGCGGCTCATCCTCGGCGCGCAGGAGACCGCATCGGCGCGCGGGTGGGTGCTGCTGCTCACCACCGGACGCGACCTCGAGGCCGAACGGCGGGAGATCCGGGCGCTGTCGCGGCACCGGGTCGACGGTGTGCTCTACGCGACCACGGACCACCGGGTGGTGCGGGTCCCCGACGAGCTGCGCCCGATGCCGGTGGTGCTGCTCAACGCCCGCAGCGACGACGCCACGCTCCCCTCGGTGGTGCCCGACGAGCGCGGTGGCGCCGCCGCGGCGGTGCGGGAACTGCTCGCCCACGGGCACCGCCGGATCGGTTTCGTCACCACCGTCGACGACGTTCCCGCCGCGCGGGGCCGGCTGCTCGGCTACCGCGAGGCGCTGTGGACCGCCGGGGTCCCGTACCGGCCGGAGCTGGTACGTGCCGACGTCGGCGACCCCGCCGGCGGGCACCGGGCCGCCCGCGTCCTGCTCGACGCGGCCGACCGGCCGACGGCGCTGTTCTGTTTCACCGACCGGATGGCGATGGGCGTCTACCGGGCCGCCGCCGAACTCGGCCTGCGGGTGCCGCAGGAGCTGTCGGTGGTCGGCTCCGACAACCAGGAGGTCATCGCGGACGGGTTGTTCCCCGCGCTGACCACCGTGGCGTTGCCGCATCACGGGATGGGCGCGTGGGCGGTCGAGACGATGGTGGAGCTGCTCGACCGGCCGAAGGGGGCCCGCCGCCGGGTGGCCCGGCACGTCGCCATGCCCTGCCCGCTGGTCCGCCGGGCGTCGGTCGCCGCCGCACCGCACTGACCGGCGGAACCCGCAGGTGCCGACCGCGGGCCCGGACCACACGGGTCCGGGCCGTCCGGCCGCGAGCCCGGTCGCACCCCGCGACGGCGGCGGGGACGAAGGCAGGTGGCTGGTCAGAGTGGTCGGGGGAACGGTTCGGCGGTCGGCATCGGCACCTGGAGGTAGGTGGCGCCACGCAGGTCCAGCCAGGCCCGGTCGGGGGCCCGGACCAGCCGCAGCATCACCTCGGCGCAGGAGGGACAACGACCCACCAGCCCCGGGGCGTGGGCCCAGACGCGCAGTCCGGCCATCGGGCCGACCATGCCACAGGACGCGCACCGCCCGGTCGCCGCGCTCAGGTCCACCGCGAGCAGCTCGCGCAACGGCCCGTCGAGCATGTTGCCGTCCAGGTAGGACATCTCGGTCATCGGTTCTCCTCGCCGGTCAGCCGGTCGGCCCGAACCGTTCGGTCCGGACCCGCCGGGTCGGGTGGCCCAGCCCCACCAACAGGTCCGCGACGGTCTCCACGAAACCGGTCGGACCGCAGACGTAACAGAGCGGTTCCAGGTCCGCCGGCCAGCCGTGGGTGTTCACGTCGGCCAGACCGATCCGGTGCGGCTCGCCCCGCCACCCGTCGGGGGCCTCGCGGGTGTAGACGTAGCTGACGTCCAGGCCGAAGTCGTCGCGGGCGCGGGTACGTAGTTCGTCGGCGTAGATGACGTCCGCCGGGGTGCGTACCGAGTAGATCAGCCGGAACGGCGCCCGGCTGCCGGCGGCCCGGCGGGCCCGCACCATCGCCATCAGTGGCACCACCCCGGAACCCCCGGCGACCAGCAGGACCGGCGCGGTCTGCTCGGACCGCCAGACGAACCAGCCGCCGACCGGGCCACGCACCTCCACCGGGTCCCCCTCGGCCCAGGCGTCGGTCAGGTACGGCGACACCTCGCCGTCGGGCACCCGCTGCACGGTCAACGCGATCCGGTCGCCGTCGGGCGGGCCGGCCAACGAATAGGAACGGGCCGCCTGGTAGCCGTCGGGGGCGGTGAGCCGGACGTCGACGTGCTGCCCCGGCAGGTGTCCCGGCCAGCCGGGCACCGACAGGACGAGGGTCTGCGCGGTGGGCGTCTCGATCCGGCGCTGCGCCAGCCGGGCCACCCGCCAGCCCAGCGGGGCGGCCACCCGGCCACCCGGGGCGGCTGTGGTCACCTCAGTCACCCTGGTAGCGCTGCTCACGCCACGGGTCGCCGTAGTCGTGGTAGCCGGCCGTCTCCCAGAAACCGGGCTCGTCCTCCACGGTCAGCCGCAGGCCCCGCACCCACTTGGCCGACTTCCAGAAGTAGAGGTGCGGCACCAGCAGCCGGGCCGGGCCACCATGCTCGGCGGGCAGCGGTTCGCCGTCGTACCCGTGCACCACCCAGGCCTGACCGTCACGCAGGTCGTCCAGCGGCAGGTTGGTGGTGTATCCGCCGTACGAGTGGGCCTGGGCGTAGTCGGCGGCGGTGTCCACGCCGTCGAGCAGCACGTCCAGCGAGACGCCCTGCCAGCTGGTGCCGAACTTGGACCACCGGGTGACGCAGTGGATGTCCACCGTGGGGGTCTCCTGCGGCAGGGCCATCAGCTCCGCCCAGGACCAGCGGAACTCGTCGCCGGTCTCGGTGGCGAGGACGAACTCCCAACGGTCCAGCGGGACCCGGGGGGTCGGCCCGGCGGACAGCACCGGGAAGTCCTCGGTCAGGTACTGCCCCGGCGGCAGGGCCGGATCGGTCGTACGGCGTCGGCCCTGGAAGCCCGGTGACACGATTCCCACCCGTCAGTCGTACCACCCGGCGGGTGTGCGCGGGAGGGTTCCCGCCGACCGGCACGCCTTCGGCGGCGACCCGGTCGCGGGTCGCCGCCGGGCGCGTACCGTCAGTGCTTGTCGGTGACGACCTCGACCTCGCCGGGCTCCCGGTCGCGGGTGGCCCGCAGGCTGGTCAGGGTGACCACGGCCAGGACGCCGATGATGACGCCGAGCGAGGCCAGGGTCGGGATCTCCGGCACGCCCGACCAGATCCCGTGGGCCCAGTGCAGGCCGAGCTTGACGCCGATGAAGGCCAGGATGATGGCCAGACCGTAGCTGAGGTGCACCAGGCGGCTCAGCGCGGCATGCAGGACGAAGTAGAGCGCCCGCAACCCGAGCAGCGCGAACGCGTTGGTGGCGAAGACCAGGTAGGGGTCCTCGGTGATGCCGTAGACGGCGGGCACCGAGTCGACCGCGAAGACGATGTCGGTGGCGAGCACCGCGACCACCACCAGGGCGAACGGGGTGAGGGCCCGGCGACCCTGCTGCCGGATCGTCATCCGGGTGCCGTGGTACTCCTCGACGACCGGCATGAACCGGCGCAGCAGCCGCACCGACCGCATCTTGTTGATGTCGACTTCCTGCTCGTGCCCGGACAGGGCGTCGCGCAGCAGCTTGACCGCGGTGGCGATCAGGATGATGGCGAAGAGCAGGAAGGCGAAGTCGAGGGTCTGCAACGCCGCCGCGCCGAGGGCGATGAAGATCGCGCGCAGCACCAGCGCCCCGGCGATGCCGTAGAGCAGCACCCGTTGGGCGAGCACCGCGGGCACCGCGAAGGCGGCCAGCAGCAGCATGAACACGAAGAGGTTGTCGACCGACAGGGACTTCTCGACCAGGTAGCCGGTCAGGTACTCGACGCCCTGCTGGGAGCCGAAGCGGTACCAGACCCAACCGCCGAAGGCCAACGGCAACGCGATGTAGAAGGCCGACCAGCCCAGCGCCTCCCGGATCGACACCTCGTGCGGGCGTCGGGTGACCAGGAAGTCGAGGACCAGCAGGGCGAGCACGCCGACGATGGTCACCGCCCACAGGGTGGGCGTGCCGACCGACGACAACCCACCGGCAGCAAAGTACGACAGATCGGTCATGGAGCCTCCTCGAACACCGTGCCATGTTCGAGGTCTCCTTCACCCACGTTCGCCGTGGGCAACCACCCGAGGCGCACCCGGGGCGCGCCGTACTGACCGGAATGGTTCGTGGGAAGTACTCCCCTCGTGCGGTCCAGGTTAGGCCAGGTCCGAGCAACTCGCCAAGTCAGGGCGCACCACCGTCACGGCGTCGTTGCCCTGGTCAACGGCTGTGTGCCCGGGGCGGCGGTCGGCCCGACGCCCCCGCCGGAGCCCGACCACCCGGTGGCACCGGGGTCGACCGGTGGGGTCAGGCCCGGCGCAGGGCGGCCACCCCGGGGGTGAGCGCCGGTTCCACCAGTTCCCGGTAGTCGCGGGGGAACCGGGTCACCAGATCGTCGAACTCACCACCGCTGACCGCCTCGCGGACCGTGACGAAGACCGCCCGCACCACGTCCCGGGCGGCCGATTCGTCCAGGTCGGCCCGCTGCGCCACCCGGGCGACGAACTCGGCCGCACCGAACCGCTCGGCCGCCTCGGTGCTCGGGCTGGGCCGCAGTGCCAGCCGCAGCGGCGCGGGCAACTGGGTGGCGAGGTCGAGCACCTCCCCACCGGTCAACCGCTCGGCGAGGGTGGCCAGGGTCGCGTGGACCAGCACCACGGCCCGCTCCGGGTCGGTGCGGACCCGACGGGCCACCTGGTCGACGAAGGTGTCGTAGTTCATGCGGGGCTCCCTTCGACATGAGGCCGGTCGGTTACCCGCCACGGCGACCCGGAAACGACCCGGTTCCCCGCCCTCGCCCGGGTCCGGTTCCGACGCCGGATCCCGCTGCGGGCCGTACCACCGGCAACGAGCCACTTTTCCGCTTCGGGGCGCGTGACCGGCCGGCGGACGGGTAACCGCCGCCGATCGTGACCGGCACGAGGCGGCGAGGAGGCTCACCGGTGGCCAGTCGAACCGAGGTCCTGCGGTACCTGTCCCGGCTGGACTGCCCGGCGACGCGCGACGCCGTGGTGCGCCAGGCCGAGCGGGAGGGCGCACCACCGGAGGTGGTACGGGCGTTGCGCGCGCTACCGCCGGTGGACTACGCCGACACCGCCGAGGTGGCCCGCTGCGCCGCGCTCGACCCGGCGCCGGAGGGCGACCCGGCCCGACGCGCGGAACAGGGCGACCGCAGGCGTCACCTGCGGGTCGCACAACACCTGCGGAGCATCTGAGCCGCCGGCGGCGAAGGTGGTCTGCTGCCCGGCCGGCGAGACGGCGGGGCCGGGAGGCGGGAGGGGTCCCCACACAGGCGGGCGCCCCGGGTCACGAACCGTGACCTGGGGCGCACGCGTGCCTGTTCACCGGCCAACCGCCGGGTGGCCACCCGAACCGGGTGGGCATCGCTGCCACGATCATCATATGACACGCCATCACCCGTACGGCTGATTGTTGAAATAGTGTGGGCTAGCACACGGCCGGGCGGCGGGTCAACCGTGCAGGTCCCCCCGCCGGTCCCGGGCCTTCAACCGGACAGTCGGCAGTTCCGGGGCGGGCAGCGGCGGGGCCGCGTCGTCGGCGACCCGCCCGAACCGGTCCCGGCCGGCCATCCAGTCGTCCCGGGCGGCGGCCACCTCCTCGTGCGAACGACCGACGAAGTTCCACCACATGACGAGCGGCTCGTCGAACGGCTCACCGCCGAGCAGCATCAGCCGGCTCCCCGGTTCGGCGGTCAGCTCCAGCCGGTCGCGCCCCCCGCCGAGCAGGAGCAGCGCGCCGGGCTCCAGGGACAGTCCGTCGACCCGGGCCCGGCCGGACATCGCCAGCAGGGCGTACTCGAAGCCGGGTCGCAGGCCCAGCGTGGCCGGAGCCGGCCCGTGTGCCTGGAGCTGCGCACCGACCAGCGGCGTGTGCACCACCGCCGGGGACCGCTCGCCACCCAGCTCACCGACGAGCAGGGTGTGGTCCCAGTCGCCGGTGCGCCAGCGGGGCAGGTCGGCGTGGTGGGCGAAGTCGGCCGCACCGGCCCGCGCCGGATCCGGCAGCGCCACCCACAGCTGCACACCGTGCATCAACGGCGGGTGGGAGGCCGGTGACCGCTCGGAGTGGGCGATGCCGTGCCCGGACGTCATCACGTTGAGCTGACCGGGCCGGATCGGCTGGACGTTGCCGAGGCTGTCGCGGTGCACGATCTCACCGTCGAGCAGCCAGGTCACCGTCTGCAGGCCGGTGTGCGGGTGCGGGGGCACCTCCATGCCGGGCCGCTGCGCAACGTCGTCGGGGCCGAAGTGGTCCACGAAACACCACGCCCCGACCATCCGCCGGGCCCGCTGCGGCAGCAGCCGGCGCACCGTGGTGTAGCGACCCAGGGGCACGTCGTGGCCGGGCAGCAGCACGCTGCCCGGGTCCTCGTCGGCCATGCCGGGTGGTCGGGTCTGCGCCGGCAACGATTCGGTACGGTCCACCGTCCGACTCTATGCCGGCCCGCCCGCCCCGGCGCGGGGCCGGCCGGTTCAGTCCTCGACGACGGTGACCGTGTTGGCCCCGGCGACGAGGTCGAGGTAGAGCCGGTCGGGTGCCCGGTCCCAGTTCGGCGAGCCGACGGTCGCCCCCCGGGCCAGCCCGTCCCGCCGGTCGCCGTACCAGACGACGCTGCCGGCGCCGGAGCCCGCCCGGACCCGCACCGGGGGCCCGTCGGGCGCCCGGACCACGAACTGGTTGACACCGCCGGTCATCCGTACCGTGCGGGTGCCGGTCGTCGGGGGTAGCCGCAGGTCGACCCGGGCCGCGCCACCGATCAGCTCCAAACCCGACAGCCGCGCGTCGGAGAGGTCGAGGACGTGGTCGCTGACCCCGCCGATCAGCCGCAACCGCCAGGTCACCCGCGTGTTGAGTACCACGTCGACGACGCCCCGGCCGGGCCGGTCCCGGCGGGTCACCCGCAGCTGCACCCGGTCGCCGGAGACCTCGGGCCGGGGGGTCAGGCCGGCGTCGGCCGGGCTGCTGATCCGGTACAGGTCGGCACCGAGATCGTCGGTGCGCAGCCGGAACGAGGTCACCCCGTCCAGCAGCTCGAAGGTCGCCCGGCGCAGCTCACCCACGGGTGCGGTCGCGGTCCGCCCGGCGGCGGCCTCGGCGGCACCGGCACCACCCGGCTCGGCGGTCGCCGCCACCGGCGGCGCCCCGTCGCGGCCACCGGAGATGACCATCCCCAGCCGGTCCGGGTTGGCCATCGTCACCACCACCGCGAGCGCGCCGAGCGCGACCACCAGCACCGCCGCGGCGGCCAGCAGCCGCGCCCCCCGGGGCCACGGCGACCGGTCCGCCCGGTCGCCGTCGGTCACCTCGACCGGCTCACCCGTCACCTCGATCACCGGCTCGAAGACCGGTTGCTGCTGCCCCGCCGTCGGACGGTGCTCCTGATCCGGCTCCGCCATCGTGCCTCCCCTGTCCCGGTCCCCGCACAGCAGTACGGACGCGCAGCCGCAACGGATCAGTCCGGTCGGCGTACGGTGGCGGACGTCGCCGGGGCCGGGGCCGGATCAGTCGGTGTCGCGTCCCCAGACGCCACCCCGGTAGACGGTCCCCCGGTAGGTCGTGTCCCCGCCGGGCTCCGCCGGCCCGGCGGCGGCATCGCCGGGCGGGACGCCGCCGGCCGGGGTGTCGGCGCGGGCGGCGCGGGCCCGGCGGACCCGGTTGACCACGAACCAGCCGGCGGCGGCGACGCAGACCACGATGACGACCTTCTGGAACGACCCGACGTACTCCTCGACGACGTGCCAGTTGTCGCCGAGCAGGAAGCCGGCCATCACGAAGGTGGTGTTCCAGATCAGGCTGCCCAGCGTGGTGTAGAGCAGGAACGTCAGGATCGGCATCCGCTCCACCCCCGCCGGGATGGAGATGAGGCTACGGAAGATCGGGATCATCCGCCCGAAGAACACCGCCTTGACCCCGTGCTTGAGGAACCACGCCTCGGTGCGGTCCACGTCGCTCAGCTTGACCAGCGGCAGCCGGGCCGCGACGGCACGCATCCGGTCGCGCCCCAGCGCCGCGCCGATGCCGTAGAGCACCCACGCGCCGACCACGGAACCGAGGGTGGTCCAGAGGATCGCCGAGACCAGGCTGATCCGCCCCTGGGCGGCGGCGAAGCCGGCCAGCGGCAGGATCACCTCGCTGGGGATCGGCGGGAACAGGTTCTCCAGCGCCACCGCCAACCCCGCGCCGGGCCCGCCGAGCCGCTCCACCAGGCCGGTGACGAAACCCACCGGTCCCTCGGACGACGGCTCGGCGGTGGACACGACCGTACGGGGGTTGAGTGCCAGGGAGCGTGGGATCATCCGACAAAGTTACGAGCCGGTCGACGAATCGACCACGCGGACCGTGCGTACCTGACCGTTTACGCTGGGCCGGTGGGCGGAGTGTTGACTCAGGTGTGGCGGTATCCGGTCAAGTCGATGCTGGGCGAACCGCTACACGGCGCCATGGTGGACGGTCGGGGGCTGGCCGGGGACCGCCGGCTCGCCGTGCTGGACCGCGACACCGGGCGGGTCGGCAGCGCGAAGCGGCCCCGCCGGTGGTCGGCCCTGCTCGGGGTCCGCGCGACCGGTGCCGCCCCCGACCGGGTACGCCTCACCCTCCCCGACGGCACCGGCTACGCCCACCCCGACGACGGCCTGGACACCGCGCTGTCCCGGCTGCTCGGCCGGTCGGTCACGCTGACCGGCACGGTGCCCGCCGACGCCCTGCTGGACCGGGCCGACCCGGACGCGGTGCTGGCCGAGGGAGCCGATGCCGACGTGCCGGTCACCGGGAACCCGTTGGGTGGCGTCGCCCCGGCCGGCAGCCTGGTCGACTTCGCACCGCTGCACCTGCTCACCACGGCCAGCCTGGACGCGCTCGACCTGCCCTGGGAGGCGGCTCCGCGCTACCGGCCCAACCTGGTCGTCGCCACCGACGCGACGGGTTTCGTGGAGAACTCCTGGGTGGGTCGGGAGCTGCGCGTCGGTGCGGAGGTGGTGCTGCGGGTGGTCGCGCCGACCCCCCGGTGCGCGGTGCCCACCCTGGCACACGGCGAGCTACCCGGGGATCCGGAGGCGCTGCGGCGGCCGGCCCGACGCAACCGGGTGGTCCCCGTGCCCGACCTGGGGGCGCAGCCCTGCGTCGGGGCGTACGCGGTGGTGGTGCGGGGCGGTCGGGTCACCGCCGGGGACCGGGTCGGGCCGGCCTGACCGTAGGCAGCCCGCCGCGTAGGAGTCCACGCGGGGTGAGCGGAGCGTCGGGTCGCCCGTGCGGGGAGCCCTCCGGCGTCGGCCCGGCCGGTCGACGGGACGGGTCAGGGCTTGCGGCCGAGTGCGCAGTACATGCTCACCTCGTCCACCGTGGGGCGGGGCTGTGGTTCGGCCTCGGCCCGCCAGCGGGCGACCGAGACGAAGCCGGGCTCGACCACCTCCAGGCCGTCGAAGAACCTGGCGAAGTCGTCCCGGCTGCGCAGGTTGATCCCGCCCGGTGGGTTGCCCGCCCGGGTCGTCTCCCGGGCGGCCTCGGCGACGTCCGGAGGAAGGTGGTCGTAGGTGGCGTGCGAGGCGGCCAGGTAACTGCCCGGCGGTAGTTCCGCGAGCAACCGGCGGACCACGGCGTACGGGTCCTCGGCCTCCCCCACGAAGTGCAGGATGGCCACCAGCATCAGGGCGACCGGCTGCCCCAGGTCGAGGGTGCGCCGCAGCTCGGGGTGGTGCAGGATCTTCTCGGGTTCACGCAGGTCGGCGTCGATGTAGGCGGTGGCGCCCTCGGGCGAGCTGGTCAGCAGGGCGCGGGCGTGGGCCAGCACGATCGGGTCGTTGTCGACGTAGACCACCCGGGACTGCGGGGCGACGGACTGGGCCACCTCGTGGGTGTTGTTCGCCGTCGGGATGCCGGTGCCGATGTCGAGGAACTGTCGGATGCCCGCCTCACGGGCCAGGTGGGCCACGGCCCGTTGCAGGAAGCGACGGTTCTCCAGGGCGGCGGTGCGGATGGTCGGGAAGGCCGCGGCCATGGCGTCGCCGGAGTCGCGGTCGGCCTGGAAGTTGTCCTTGCCACCGAGCCAGTAGTTGTAGCGGCGGGCCGGATGCGCGACCGAGGTGTCGATCCGGTCGCTGGGATGCTGGGCGGCGCCCGTCGGGGCATCGGTGGTCACCGGGTCCTCCATGACTGCGCGCCACCGGTCGATGGCGTCCGTCCACTGTCTGCGGTTCTGATCATCGTAGAGGCCGCCCCGCCGGGGTGGCGGGCCGGTGCGGTGGTCACTGCGGGTACAGCTCGTCACGCAGTCGGGCGAGGACCTCCGGTGTGCGCTCCGGCGGGGTGGCCTCGACGCAGAGGCGTTCCATCGCCGCCGCGTAGTAGTCCAGGTCTTCCCGCTTGTCGAGGTAGAGCGCACTGGTCAGCTGCTCGATGTAGACGATGTCGGGCAGGTCGTCGTCGCCGAACCGCAGGATCGTGAACGCCCCGCCGGCCGCCGCGTGGCCACCGGCGTCGAACGGGATGACCTGCAACCGGACGTGCGGCGACCGGGTCGCCTCGATCAACGCGGTCAGCTGCCCCCGCATCACCTGCGGGCCGCCGATCGGCCGGCGCAGGGCGGCCTCGTCGATCACCGCCCAGAGCTGCGGCGGGTCGGGGCGGTGCAGCACCTGCTGACGCTGGACACGCAGCTCCACCCGGCGGTCGACCTCCTCGACCGCCGCGCCCCGGTGGCCGAGCAGGACCACCGCGCGGGCGTACTCCGGGGTCTGGAGCAGGCCGGGGACGAACTGCACCTCGTAGCTGCGGATCAACGCGGCGGCGGCCTCCAGGCCCAGGTAGGACTGGAACCAGGTGGGCAGCACGTCGCCGTAGCGGTGCCACCAGCCGGGGCTGTTGGCGTCGCGGGCCAGCTTGAGCAGCGCGTCGCGGTCGGCGGCGGCGGTGACCCCGTAGAGGGTGAGCAGGTCGGCGACGTCCCGCTCCTTGAAGCCGACCCGGCCCAGCTCCATCCGGCTGATCTTCGACTCCGAGGAGCGGATCTCCCAACCGGCACCCTCCCGCGTGACACCGCTGGCCTCCCGCAGCCGGCGCAGCTACGCGCCGAGCAGCATCCGCAACACCGTGGGGCCGGTGGCCGGTCCCCCCTCGGCGGCAACCATCGTCACGTGCCCGCCCCTCCGCGCATGCCCATCCGTTCACGGTCCCCGGGCCCCGCCCGACCGACGAGTAAGCATGCCATGGACCGTCCGTGAGATGAACATCCTCCGGACGGACACGGTCCCATGAGCGGGACCACCAGGTGTCAGTCGATCAGATGGTCGAAGTCGCCGTCGCGCGCGCCGAGGACGAATGCCGCTATCTCGTCCACCGTGTAGATCAGGGCCGGCCCCTCGGGGTGGCGCGAGTTGCGCATGGCGATGCCCGCCCCGCCGGGGAGTTCGGCCAACTCGACACAGTTGCCGCTGGGGTTGCTCCGCCGGCTCTTCTCCCACCTCAGGGGGGGCAACTCGGTGGTGGGGACGCCGTTTTGAGGCTGCTGCATGGATGTCTTTCTGTCGGGGTTCGGACCCACTGTCGCAAGGGGATGGTGCGGGTTCGAGGGTGGTGCGACATCAGATCCGGCCGTGCTGCACGTGCATCTGCTATTGCATCTGCACCAGACAGCGAGCATGATAACGCACGTGCGCGGTACTTATCCGTTCACTTTGAGTGACCAGCCCCAGGGCATTCACCTGGGAAAACGGCGACCCTGCGCGGCACGACGGCCGCCGCCGCCCGGGTCGTACGCCGACACTGCGAGGGAGGACCCGTGCCGGATCCGTTGACCGTCGCGTCCGGCGTCTCCGCAGCCGGGGCCCTGGTCTCGGTGTGGCAGCTACGCCGCCGGGCGCTTGCGGCCGAGGCGGAACTGGAGCACCTCCAGGCCGAACTGGCCGCCGAACGGCACGCCGCCAGTCACGACCCGCTCACCGGGCTGCCCAACCGGCGGGCCTTCTACCGGCTGGCCGCCGCGCTGCTCACCGATGCCGGCGGGCAGCCCCTCATCGCGGTCGTCCTCGACCTCAACGACTTCAAGCAGGTCAACGACCGCTACGGGCACGCCGCCGGCGACCAGGTGCTGATCAGCGTCGCCCAACGGCTGGCCGCCTTCGCCGGCGACAACCTGGTCGCGCGGCTCGGCGGCGACGAGTTCGCCGGCCTGCTGGCCAGCCCGTCGGTCGACCGACGCTGGATCGACCACGCCACCCGTCGGCTCTGCGAGGCGCTGGCCGCCCCCATCCCGCTGGGCCCGTGCAGCGTCCGGGTCACCGCCTCGGTCGGGCTAGCCCCCGTCACCGGCCCCACCCAACTCGCCGACGCGCTGTGCCGGGCCGACGCCGCCATGTACCGGGCGAAGGGTGTCACCAGCCGTCAGTCACCCCGGCAACTACTCGACGTGGCCCGCCTCGCCGAGTGCTGAAACCCACCACCGGCCGGGACGGCCCCGGCCACACCGGCAGCGCTCAACGCCAGCCGTAGCCGGCCCGCAACGCCTGTCCGACCCGGTCGAAACGGCCCCGGTCCAGCACCGCGCCCTCCCGGCGGATGCCGTCCTCCCGCATGGTGAGCACCCGGTCCAGGCGAACCCAGCTGGGCCGGGCGTCGCGGTCCCACTCCCCCGGGCCCAACGCCAGCCAGTGCCGCTGACCGTCGCGCTCACTCTGGCTGGAGAGCATCAACCCGAACAGGGTGCGGCTGGACCGGCCGACCACCAGCACCGGACGGTCCTTGCCCTGCTTCGGGTCGTCCTCGTAGGGGACCCAGGTCCAGACGATCTCCCCCGGGTCGGCCTGCCCGTCCGGCTCGGGGGCGTACGACAGCTCCCGCCGTTGCAGGGCGCTGACCTGCCGCCGCCGCGCCACCTGCGCCGGGATCGCAGCCGGGGTGCCCCGCCGCGCGCCGACCACGCCGGTCACCCGGCCGAGCCGGGTCGCCACGTTCCTCAACAGACCTGCCACGGCGGGCAGCCTACCGCCGTCGCGCCCGGGTCACCCGCCGAGGGCGTCGACCTTGCGCAGCAGCACCGCCCGCTCCCGGACGTTGCGGCACAACCGGGCGGCGAACTCCAGCTCCGCCCGGGCCTCGGCGCTGCGGCCGAGCCGGGCGAGCAGCTCGCCCCGCACGCTCGGCAACAGGTGTGACCCGGCCAGTCGCCCCCCGGCGGCCACCTCGTCCACCAGGGACAACGCCTGCTGCGGGCCGTCGGCCATCGCCACGGCCACGGCCCGGTTCAGCTCGACGACCGGCGACGGCGCCACCCGGCCGAGCGCCTCGTAGAGCAGCACCACCCGGGCCCAGTCGGTGCGCTCCACCGAGGGGGCACCGGCGTGGCAGGCGGCGATCGACGCCTGCAGGCCGTACGGGCCGAGGCCTCGCCCCAGCGCCACCACCCGGCCGAGCGCCGCCGTCCCCCGCCGGATCGCCGACCGGTCCCACCGCCGCCGGTCCTGGTCCGCCAGCAGCACCGCCGCACCGTCGGCGTCGACCCGGGCCGGGAACCGGGCGGCGGTCAGCTCGCACAGGGCGAGCAGTCCGTGCACCTCCGGCTCGGCGGGCAGCAACGCGGCGAGCGTCCGGGCCAACCGGATCGCCTCGTACGCCAGGTCGGGGCGGAGCAGCTCGTCGCCGGTCGTCGCCGTCGACCCCTCGGTGAAGATCACATAGAGCACGCCCAGGACCCCGCCGAGGCGTTCCCGCCGCTGCGGCGGCTCGGGCAGGGCGAACGGCACCCGTGCGGCGGCGATCGTCTTCTTCGCCCGGGTGATCCGCGCCTGCACGGTGGGCACCGGCACCAGCAGCGCCCGGGCGATCTCCTCGCTCGACAGGCCACCGACCACCCGTAGCGTCAGCGCCAGCCGGGCCTCGGGGGCCAGCACCGGATGACACGCCACGAACATCAGCGCGAGGACGTCGTCGTCGACCCGGTCCGGGTCCCACGGCAGTTCCCCGTGCCCGGAGGCGGGGTCGGCGAGCTGGCCGGCGAGCACCGCGTACCGGTCGTCCAGCGCCGCCCGGCGGCGGAACGCGTCGACCGCCCGCCGCCGGGCGGCGGTGAGCAGCCAGCCCACCGGGTTCGCCGGCACCCCGTCGCGCGCCCAACCGACCAGCGCCTGCGCCACCGCCTCCTGGGCGACGTCCTCGGCGAGCGCGAAGTCGCCGGTGTAGCGGGCCAGCGCGCCGACGATCCGGGCCGACTCGATGCGCCAGAGCGTCTCGACGGCCCGCCGGGCCGCCTCGGCGCCCGGCGGGTCGTCGGTGGGCACCGTGCTCAGAGCTGGCCGGTCCGCTCGCGCCACGCCCGCTCCCTGACGATGAACTCGTTGTCCTGCGGGAACTCGTCGATGCCGGGGACCCGGCGCACCTCGCACCTGCTGCCGCTGACCGCCGGCATCCGCCGGGCCCACTCGACGGCTTCCTCCTTCGACGCCACGTCGAGCAGGTAGAAGCCGCCGAACAGCTCCTTCGTCTCGCCGTACGGGCCGTCGGTGACGACCGGGGTCTCCCCGCTGTAGTCGACCACCACGCCCTGCGCCGGGTCCTCCAGGCCCTCGGCGGCCACCAGCACGCCCGCGCGGATCAACTCATCGTTGAACCGTCCCATCGTCTCCAGCATCTCCTCGAAGGGGATCTTCATCATCGTCGCCAGGGACTCGTCGGTGTTCCGCATGATCAGCATGTACTTGGCCATCGTCGTCGCTCCTCGTCGTCGGGTCGCCGTTCGACCCGCTCACCCTCAGGTCGAACGGGGACCGGGCCGGATCGACACGACCGTCCGGTCAATTTTCGTCAGGCCGGCCGCCGGGCCAGCACCAGGGTGGTCCGCAGGTCGAGGGTGACGGTGCCGCCGAAGCCGTCGACGGCGGCCCCGATCGCCGCGAGGACCCGCTCCCGCTGCCGCGGTGGGCGGCGCAGCTGCGGCGAGAAGGTGCCGACGAGACGCTGGTACTGCGCCGTGGTCAGCGGCACCGCCCGGCGGAACGCGGTCGACCGGACGTCGGTGAACAGTCCACTGCCGGTGATGTCGGCGTGGAACCAGTCCTCCGGCTGGTCGTGGTGCGGCACCGGGTCGACCGACTCGAACGCCGCCCGGATCGCCGCCGACTGGGCCGGGTCGACGTAGTCGTAGCGGTGGGCGAAGACGGCCAGGGTGCCGCCGGGGGTCAGCGCGTCGTGGGCCCGCCGGTTGCGGGTGGCCGGGTCGAGCCAGTGCCAGGCCAACGCGCACGACAACAGGGGCACGCCGGCCGGGGGCGGCGACCACTGCTCGAACCGGGCCACCACCACCTCGACGTCGGGGAACCGGGCGGCCAGCACCGCCGCCATCCGCGCGTCCGGCTCGACACAGGTCACCCGGGTCCGCCCCGGCGCGGCCCGGTCCACGTCGGTCCGGCCGGCGCCGACCGGGCCGGGGCGCGACGGTCCGGTCGATCCCGACCCCACGACGCCCGACCCCACGACGCCCGACCCCACGACGCCCGACGCCGGCCGGGCCGGGCCGGCAGCGGCGGCGAGGTCGCGCAGCAGCGCGGTGGCCAGGCCGGTGCCCGCGCCGACCTCGACCAGCCGGGTGGGTGGTCCGCCGTGATAGGCGAGGATGGTGGCGGCGAGGGCGGCCGGGTAGCCCGGCCGGATCTCGTCGTAGTCGCCCGCCACCTCACCGAAGAGCTCCGCCATGATCGCCATCGTCGCACCGCCGCCGCCCCGACGGTGCCCCGTCGAGGAAGGCCCATGACCGAACTGCCCCGGGACCTGCCGGTCATCGAACGCACCGCCGTCCGGCTGGTGGTCCGCGACCTCGACGGCCTGATCCTGCTGTTCCACACCCGCGACCCGGAACACCCCCGGCTGGGCACCTGGTGGGAGCTGCCCGGCGGGGGCGTCGACCCCGGCGAGACGTACCCCGAGACCGCCCTGCGCGAACTGCGGGAGGAGACCGGGTTCGTCGTCGCCGCCGCGCAGCTCGGCCCGCCCACCTGGCGGCGGCGGGCCAGTTTCATCCACCGCCGGTTGCGCCACGTCCAGGACGAGGTGGTGCTGACGGTACGCCTCGACGCCGCCGCCCCGGACATCGACGGCGCCGACCGGCTCGACTACGAGGTGGAGGACTACTTCGGGTTCCGCTGGTGGCCGCCCGACGAGATCGTCACCAGCACCGCCCGGTTCTATCCGGGCCGGCTGCCCGAGCTGCTCACCGGTTTCCTGGCCGGCGAGCAGATCGACGAACCGTTCGAACTGTGGTCCTGACCGGGGTGCCGCGAGCGCGAACGGTGGGCACAGTGGGGGCATGACGACGATCCCGTACACCCCACTGGCCCGGTACGCCGCCCGGCTGCACGCCGAACTCGGCGACCGGCACCACGTCGCCTCCCCGCTCGGTGCCTGGCTGCTGCTGGCGCTCGCCGCGCCGGCCGCCACCGGCGCGGTCCGGGCCGAGCTGGCCGAGGTGTTGGGCGTCGACGGGGAGGCCGCCGCGGCGACGGCCGCCGCCCTGTTGGACCACCCGCACCCGCTGGTGCCGTCGGCCACCGCGCTCTGGCACCGACCCGGCGCGGACACCGCGAAGCTCGCCGGCTGGACCGACGGACTGCCCCGGGCCACCGCCAGCGGGCCGCTGCCCGACCAGGCGGGCCTGGACGCCTGGGCCCGCGAGCACACCCTGGGGCTGATCGACCGGTTCCCGCTGACCGTCTCCCCCCGGGTGCTGCTGGCGCTGGCCGGCGCCCTCGCCACCCGGATCTCCTGGGCCACCCCGTTCGACCTGGTGCCCGGCGCGATGCTCGGCCCGGGCGCGGCGGACCTGCCCGGCGACGAACGCCGACCGGGCGCGGGACCCCGCCCCGACCAGGCGCACGGCCGGCCGGGCCGGGGGGCGACGCCGGCCCCGGGCACGGGCCGGCGGGGTCCGCCGACCGGGGTGCCCCGGACAGCGGGTGGGCCGGGCGGCTGGCCCGGGCGCTGCGCAGCCCGGAACACGGGCACCGGGTCTGGATCGCGGCGACCGGACCGGCCGGTGACGTCGCCGTGCACGCCGCTGCGGCGGTGGAACGCGACGGGGCCGGGCTGCTGGTGCTCTCGGTGCTCGCCGACCCGGCGGTCCCCCCGGCCGACGTGCTCGCCGCCGGCTACGCGCTGGCCGGCGCGGCGGTGGACGGGGAACCGGGCCGGCGGTCGCTGTTCGACCTGCCGCTGGGGGTGGGACCGCTCGGGACGCTGCGCGAGGAGCGGGTCCGCACGTCCGCCCGCGACGGTCGGGAGGAACGCCGGCACGCGGTGCTGCCCTGCTGGTCGGCGCGGGACGAACACGACCTGACCGCCCCCGGGCTGGGGTTCACGGCGGTGGGCCGGGCGCTCGGCGGGCTGCTCGGCACCGAGGCGGACGTCGAGGCCCGGCAGGTGGCGGTTGCCCACTACGGCCGGTACGGCTTCGAGGCCGCCGCGGTGACCGGTGCGTTCGCCCTGACCAGCCTCCCACCGGAGGGGGTCCGTCGGACCGCCGAGCTGCGTTTCGGGCACCCGTACGCGGTGCTGGCGGTGGCCACCGACCACCGCGACGGCGGGACCGGGCCGTGGCACGGGGTGCCGGTCTTCTCCGCCTGGGTGGCCGAGCCCCGGGAGCCGTCGGACACCGACCTCGCCGATCCGGCCGAACCCTTCTGACCAGGCCCGGGCCGGCCTGCCCGCCCGTGGAGGGGCGGACGCCGCCCGGCCCCGACCGCGACGAGCGTCCCCGAGGCGGCACCGTCCCCGGGGACCCGTCGCGGCCGGGTGTCCCTGCCGCGCGGGTACGACGCCTCGATGCCGTCGTACCCGCGCGGACCGGTCAGCCGGCTACCGACGCCGGTTCCGGGCGGGTCTTCGCCCGCTCGGCGAGCCGCCGCTGCCGCTCCTGCGCCCCGATCAGGTCGTCGGGGAGCGAGTCGGGCACCTCGATGTCGAAGCGGCGCAGCATCCGGATCGCGAACCCACCGAGCGTGATCAGCACCAGGGCCAACCCGAAGCAGACGTACGCGAAGCCGATGCCCCGACCCGGACCGGTGCCGATCACCGCGCCCACCGAACCGGCGAGCGTGCCGCCGTCGGCGAGCATCGGCTCGAACAGGGCCGTCGCGCCCGGGGCGAGCAACGCGAAGCCGATCGGCAGGGTCGACCAGGAGATCGTCTGGTTCAGGCTGAACACCCGGCCGTGGAACCGCTGCGGCACCTTGACCTGCACGATCGTGGCGTAGATCGACTGGGCGGTGGTCATCGCCATGGCCAGCCAGAACGCCCCGAAGGCGATCATGACGACGGAGGCGTCGAGGCCGATCAGCAGGCACCCGACGGCGGTGCCCAGGTTGCCGATCAGCACCCCGATCATGCGCCGCTGCCGGGGCCCACCCCACAGCGACATCAGCACCCCGCCGGCCACCGCGCCGATCGCCTCGGCCAGCGCCACCTGCGCCACCTGGGTGGCGGTGCCGAACGACAGCACCAGCGGGGTGGTGAGCACCAGCGCCGGGGCGAGGAAGACGTTGCCCAGCGCGAAGTAGCCGAGCATCAGCCGGAAACCCTTGTGCCGCCACGAGTAGCGCAGACCGTTGGCGATCGCCACCAGCAGCCGTTCCCGGGGCCGCCAGCCGAGCAGGTCGGGGAAGCGGACCACGGCCAGCGTCAGCACCGCCACCAGGTAGCTCGCCACGTCGATCAGCAGGATGCCCTTGAGGCCGATCGCGGCGAGCAGGCCGGCCGCGAAGACCGGCATCAGCAGCATCGCGAAACCGCTGGAGAGCTGGGTGATGCCCATCGCGTGCCCCAGGTAGCGCTTCGGCACCAGCTGCGGCACCGCCGACTGGAAGGCGATCCGCTGGAACGATCCGGCCACCTGACTCAACGCCACCAGCCCGTAGATGTGCCACAGGGCGAGGTTGTCGGTCCAGAGCAGGGCGGCCAGCACCAGCTGGATGGTGCCGGAGACGCAGCTGGCGATCATCATGATCCGTCGCCGGCTGATCCGGTCGGTGAGCGCGCCGGCCACCGGCAGCATCAGCACCCCGCAGATCAGCGCCAACGCCCACAACAGACCCAGGTCGGCCACCGATCCGGTCCGGGTGAACAACCAGATCGGCAGGGCGAACGCGGTCAACGCCGAACCGGTGGTGGAGACCAGCTGCCCGGCGGTGACCGCGACGAACCGGGCCATGCTGGGCTTCACCACCGCCGGGGCGGGCCCGTCGACGTCGCCGACACGCTGGTGGTCGGCGACCACCCAGCCGGCGTCCTCACCCCGGGCCGCCGGGCCGAGCGCCGTCACGTCCCCGGCCCGCACCGCCGGGTGCACCTGGGTGACGATCTCGGCCAGCTCGTCGGCCCGGTACTTGAGGAAGAAGTGCCCGGCCTGGTCGAGCACCACCAGACCGAGGGTGTCGCTGAGGAACTGCCACTCCGCGTACCGCTCGGCGTGGTAGTCGGTCACCGGGTCCTCGGAGCCGACCACCGAGACGATCGGCGCACGCAGCTTCTCCGCGCCCCGGTCGAGCAGCCCGGTGAAGTACTCCTCCGACGCGCGGGAGTCGGCCCGCATGTTGCTGATGATCCGGTCGGCCTGCTCCGGCTCCAGCTCGTCGGTGTCCACGCCCATGCTCTTGAGCCAGCTCGCGTAGTGCCGGTTGCTGCTGAGCTGCTCCAGCCGGTTGCGCAACGCCGCGAAGGCGCCCTTCGGACGGGCGAACGGGAACATCGCCCCGATGTAGACCACCTCCAGCTCCCGCCCGGCGGCCTCCACCTTGCGGGCCACCTCGGCGACGATGGCGCTGCCCACCCCGCAGTGACCGTAGAGGGCCAACGGACCGTCGATCCGCTCCACGATCTCGGCGGCCACCCGGCTGGTCAGCTCGTCGAACGGCAGGGCGTCCTCGGTCAACCCGACGTCGTGGCCGGGGATGGCCAACGACCACAGGGCGTGCCCGGCGGGCAACGCGTCGGCCAGCGGCTGGTAGACGATGGCGCTGCCGCCGCCGTACGGGACGCAGACGTAGCTGAGCACCCGCTTGCCGGCCGGGATCGGCTTGGTCAGCTCGTAGAGCAGCCGACGCGGGCCGGCCGCCTCGGCGTCACCGGTCATGAACGCGGCCAGTTCCCGGATGGTGCGCTGCTGGAACAGGTCCATCACGCCGACCGCCCGGCCGCCGTGCTCGGCCCGGCGGATCTTCGCCACCACCTGGGTGGCGAGCATCGAGTGCCCGCCCAGGTCGAAGAAGTCGTCGTCGATGCCGAGCGTCGGCACGCCCAGCACCTCCGACCAGATCCCGGCGAGCAGCCGCTCGGTGTCGTCGCGCGGCTCGACCAGGGCCACCGACGCCTCGCGGGTGACCACCGGCGCGGGCAACGCCTTGCGGTCGAGCTTGCCGTTCGGGGTCAGCGGCAACGCGTCCAGGGTGACGAACGCGGCCGGCACCATGTACTCCGGCAGCGTCTCCTTCAGCGCCGACTTCAGCGCGGCATGCTCGGCCCCGCCCACCAGGTAGGCGGTGAGCCGCTTGTCGCCCGGGCTGTCCTCGCGGACGATCACCGCCGCCTCGGCCACCCCGGCCTGCTCGCGCAGGGCGCTCTCGATCTCGCCCAGCTCGATGCGCAGGCCGCGCAGCTTGACCTGGTGGTCGATGCGGCCCAGGAACTCGATCACACCGGCCGGTTCGGCCCCGGTCGTCGGCCCCGCCGGGTCGGGCACCCAGCGGGCCAGGTCACCGGTGCGGTACAGCCGGGCGCCCGGCTCACCGGAGAACGGGTCCGGCACGAAACGTTCGGCGGTCAGCGCCGGCCGCAGGTGGTAACCACGGGCCAGCCCCACCCCGCCGATGTGCAGCTCACCGGCCACCCCGACCGGGCACTCCCGACCGGCCGGGTCGAGCACGTGCAGCCGCAGGTTGGCGATGGGCCCACCGATCGGCACACCGGTCAACCCGGCCAGCAGCGCCGGGTCGCAGTGCCAGGCGCTGACGTCGATCGCCGCCTCGGTCGGGCCGTACAGGTTGTGCAGTGCGCAGTGCGGCAACCGGGCGGTGAAGTCGACCGCCGAGGCCAGCGGCAGCTCCTCACCGGAGCAGATCACCCGCCGCAGCGCGGTGGCCGCCTCCACCCCCTCCTCGGCCAGGAACACCGTCAGCATCGACGGGACGAAGTGGGCGGTGGTGACCCGCTCGGCCACCAGCACGTCACGCAGGTAACCGGCGTCCTTGTGACCGCCGGGCTTGGCCAGCACCAGCCGGGCCCCGGTGCGCAGCGGCCAGAAGAACTCCCACACCGACACGTCGAAGCTGGCCGGGGTCTTCTGCAACACCGCGTCGTCGGCGTCGAGCCGGTAGGTCTTCTGCATCCAGTCGAGCCGGTTGACGATGCCCCGGTGGGTGTTCGGCACCCCCTTCGGGCGACCCGTCGACCCCGACGTGTAGATCACATACGCCAGGTGTTCCGGGCCGGCCAGCGGGGCCGGGTCGGTCTGCGGCTGGTCGGCCCAGAGGGTCGGATCGTCCAGGGCCAGCACCGTCGCGTCGACGGTGGGCAGCACGTCGCGCAGCTGCTCCTGCACCAGCACCACCGGCGCGGCGGCGTCGGTCAGCATGAAGGCCAACCGGTCGGCCGGGTACTCCGGGTCCAGCGGCAGGTACGCCCCACCGGCCTTGAGCACGCCGAGCAGGCCCGCGACCAGCTCGACGGAGCGTTCCGCGCAGACCCCGACCAGGGTCTCCGGGCCGACGCCGGCCGCCCGCAGCCGGTGCGCCACCCGGTTCGCGGCGGCGTTGAGCTGCGCATACGTCGTCGAGATGCCCTCGATGGTGACGGCCACCGCGTCCGGGGTCGCCGCCGCTGCCGCCTCGATCGGGCCGTGCAGCGTCTCGGCAGCCGGGAAGTCGGCGGTGGTGTCGTTCCACGACGCCAGCAACGCCCGCTCGTCGGCGGGGAGCAGGTCCAACGCCGAGACCGGCACGTCCGGGGTGGCCGCCACCGCGCGCAACAGGGCGCCCCAGCGGTCGGCCATCCGGGTCACGGTGGCCCGGTCGAACAGGTCGGTGTTGAAGACCAGCTTGCCCCAGAGCCCGTTGACGGTCTCCACGGCGTGCAGCTCGAAGTCGAACCGGGTGGCCCGCAGCTCCATCGGGGTCCAGTCGAACGTCACGTCGGTGGCGTCGGAGACCTCGGTGAACCGGCCCATCTCGTAGTTCTGCAACACGAACATGGCCTGGAACACCGGTGAGCGGCTGACGTCGCGGGGTAGGCCCAGCTCGTGGACCACCCGCGCGAACGGCACCTCGGCGTGCTCGAAACCGTCGAGCACGCTGCGCCGGGTGCGTTCCAGCAGCTCGGAGAAGGTCGGGTCACCGCCCAACTCGGCCCGCAGCGGCAGCATGTTGATGAACATGCCGACGAGGTCCTCCAGCTCCGGGGCGGACCGGCCGGCCACCGACGCGCCGACCGCGAAGTCCTCCTGACCGGCGTGCCGGGCCAGGAAGACCTGGTAGGCGGCGAGCAGCGTCATGAACAGGGTGCCGCCGGCCACCCGGGTGAGGGTGGTCAGCCGCTCGGTCTCCGCCGGGGTCAGCCGGAACTCGACGAAGTCGCCCCGGTAGGTCTGGGTGGCCGGGCGGGGCCGGTCCAGCGGCAGCTCCAACGGGGTGATCCCGGCCAGCCGGGACTTCCAGTAGTCCAGGTGCGACCGGGCCGCCGGGCCGGCCAGCTCCTGCGCCTCCCAGACGGCGAAGTCGCCGTACTGCACCGGCAGGGTGGGCAGCTCACCGCCCCGGTAGGCGGTGATCAGGTCGCGCAGCAGCACGTCGACCGACCAGCCGTCACCGACGATGTGGTGCTTGCTGAGGAACAGCACGTGGTCGTCGGCGGCCAGCCGGATCAGCAGCGCCCGCAGCAGCGGCCCGGCCGCCAGGTCGAACGGCGCGAGCGAGGCCGCCTCCACCAACTCCCGTGCGGCCCGCTCGTCGGGGGCGTCGACCACCGTCAACGGCACCTCGACGGTGTCGGCGACCACCACGGTCGGCTTGCCGTCGGCGTCGGCGGGGAACCGGCTGCGCAGCGACTCGTGCCGGGCGGTCAGCGCGGCGAGGGCGGCGCGCAGCGCCGTGACGTCGAGCGGGCCACGCACCCGCAACGGCACCGCGATGTGGTACGCCGCCTCGCCGGGGGCGAGCTGGTCCATGAACCAGACCCGCTCCTGGGCGTACGACAGCGGCACCTCGACACCCTCGGGGCGCGGCGTGACGCGGGCGGCGGGGGTGGCCTGCCGTCGGCGTAACCGTTGGGCGATCAGTGCCGCCCGGGCGGCGTCCCGGGAATCCTTCAGGTCCGTCATGCGGAAGTGTCCTTATCCGCCGCCAACAGCGCGGCGACCTCGGTCTCGGAAAGGTCGTCCAGTTCGGCGGCGATCTGCGCCTCGATCTGGGCGGCCAGATCGGCCACCACGGGGCTGCCGAACAGCGCCCGCATCGGCAGGTCGACGTCCACCTCGGCCCGGATGCGGGCCATCGCCCGCATGCCGCGCAGCGAGTTGCCGCCGAGGGCGAAGAAGTCGTCGAGCGCGCCGACCTTCTCCACCTGGAGGATGTCGGCGTACACCTCGGCGACCAGGGTCTCGGCGTCGGTGCGCGGCGGCACGTAGCCGTCGCCGGCCACGGACTCCGGCGGGGCGGGCAGCGCCGCCCGGTCCAGCTTGCCGTTCGGGGTCAACGGCAACGCGTCGAGCCGGACGAACGCGGCCGGCACCAGGTGCGCCGGCAGCTCCCGGGCCAGCTCGGCGGCGAGGTGCGCCTCCTCGGCGGTGCCGACGTGGTAACCGACCAGGGTCGGCTCCCCCGAGTCGGTGCGCACGGCCACCGCCGCCTCCCGGACCTCCGGGTGCTCCCGCATCGCCGCCTCGATCTCGCCCAGCTCGATGCGCATCCCGCGCACCTTGACCTGGTCGTCGCGGCGGCCCAGGTAGTCGAGGGTGCCGTCGGCCCGCCACCGGGCCAGGTCACCGGTGCGGTACATCCGCTGCCCCGGCGGGCCGTACGGGCAGGGCAGGAACCGTTCGGCGGTCAGGCCGGGCCGGCCCAGGTAGCCCCGGGCGAGCTGGTCACCGGCGACGTACAGCTCACCGACCACCCCGGGCGGGACCGGCTGCCCCGCGGCGTCGAGCAGGTACACCCGGCTGGTGGCGGTGGGCCGGCCGATCGACACGGGGCCGGCGGGCACCGGCTGCCCGGGGGCGAGCCGGGCGGCGACACAGCCGACGGTCGCCTCGGTGGGGCCGTACTCGTTGACCACCGCCACGTCCGGGTGCGCGGCCCGCCAGTCGGCGAGCTGCTCACCGGTGAGCGCCTCACCGCCGATCACCAGGTCGGTGGTGGGCGACAGGGCCTCCTCCAGCAGCGGCAGGTGGCTCGGGGTGACCTTGAGGAAGGTCGGCCGCCCACCCGTGCGGGCCGCCGGGGAGTCGATCCCGGCCAGCCGGACGGTGCCCCCGGCGGTGAGCGGGCCGAGCAGCCCCGTCACCGTCAGGTCGAACGAGACCGGCGAGTGCAGCAGCGCGGTGCCGGACAGCCCCGGGTAGGTGTCCCGGGCCCAGGCCAGGTACGCCGTGATCGCCCGGTGCTCCACCACCACACCCTTGGGCCGGCCGGTCGAACCGGAGGTGTAGAGCACGTAACCGGGGTGCTCCGGGCGCAAGGGCGCGACCCGGTCGGTGTCGGTGAGGTCGGTGTCGGTGAGGTCGGCCTCGCCCCGGGCCGGGTCGGCACCGGCCACAACGGCGTCGGCGAGGGCCGGGTCGACGTCGAGCACCCCGTCGAGCAGCAGCGCGTCCGCCGACACCAGGGGGGCGGTCTCCGCCACGGCCAGCACCAGCGCGGGTGCGGCGTCGGCGAGCAGGTAACCGATCCGGCCCGCCGGGTAACCGGTGTCCACCGGCACGTACGCGCCCCCGGCCTTGAGTACGGCGAGGATCGCCACCAGCAGCTGCGGGCCGCGCGGCAGGGCCAGCGCCACCCGGGTCTCCGGGCCGACGCCCCGGCCCACCAGCACCCGGGCCAGCCGGTTCGCGGCGGCGTTGAGCCGGGCGTAGGTGAGGCTGACGTCGTCGCAGACCAGCGCGGTGGCGTCCGGGGTGGCCGCCACCTGCCGCTGCACCTCGTCGACCACGGTGGACGACGCACCGGCCACCCCGGTCCCCGCCCAGTCGCCGAGCACCAGGTCGCGTTCCGCGTCGGCGAGCAGCGGCAGCGCGGACACCGGCTGCTGCGGGTCGGTGACCGCCGCGTCGAGCAGCCGGACGTAACGGGCCACGACCGTCTCGGCGGTGGACCGGTCGAACAGGTCGGTACGGTAGACCAGCCGGCTCTCCCCGGTGGTGATGTCGAAGGCCAGGTCGTCCTTGGTGGTGCCCAGCTGCACCAGGTCCAGCCCGGAACCGGGGATGAAGTTCAGCGCGGTCTGGAAGACCGGCTGCACCGACGGGTCCCGCTCCGGGGCGACCGCCTCGACGATCCGCTGGAACGGGGTCTGCCCGTGGTCGAGGGCGTCGACCATCGCGTCGCGGACCCGCCCCAGCAGGTCGACGAAGGACGGGTCACCGCCCACGTCGCAGCGCAACGCCACCGGGTTGACGAACATGCCGATCAGCGAGGTCAACTCGGCGGTGTCGCGGCCCGCGGTGGAGACCCCGACCACCACGTCGGTGTCGCCGGAGATCCGCGACAGCAGCGCCGCGAAACCCGCCAACAGCACCATGTACGGGGTGGCCGCCGATCCGCCGGCCAGCCGGCCGACCCGGTCGAGCAGCCCGTCGGGCAGGTCGAAACGCACCTCGTCCCCGGCGAAGCCGAGCTGTGCCGGGCGGGGCCGGTCCAGCGGCAGGCCGGTGACCGCCGGTGCCCCGGCCAGGTGACCGGTCCAGAAGGCGAGCTGCCGCGCCAGCTCCGCGCCGGTGAGCTGGTCGCGCTGCCAGGCCGCGAAGTCGGCGTACTGGATGGGCAGCTCCGGCACGGCGGCCGGCGCACCGGTCGACGCGGCCTGCGCGAACGCGGCGATCTCGGCGTCGAACAGCACCGCCGAGTGGCTGTCGAAGACCGCGTGGTGCACCACCAGCAGCAGCGTCCACGCCTCACCGAGACGCACCAACCGGGCCCGCCACAGCGGCGGCGCGTCCAGCGGGATCGGCGTGCGGGCCAGCTCGACGCAGAGCGCCGCGTAGCGTTGCGCGCGTTCCTCCTCGGGCAGTTCCCGCAGGTCGTCGGTGGGCAGCCGGGTCGGCTGGTGCTCCCGGACCACCTGCACCAGGTTGCCGTCGTCGACCCGCAGGTAGGTCCGCAGCGCCTCGTGCCGGGCGACGACCTGGTCGAACACGCCGGTCACCGCGTCGACGTCCAGCCCCGCCGGGAAGCGGCACGGCATCGAGACGTTGTAGACCGGCGACGCCGGGTCGAGCTGGTTGGCGATCCAGACCCGCTCCTGGGCGAACGAGGCGGGGAAGGTCCACTCGCGGGTCATGCCGTCTGCTCCCGTACCGAACGCGGACGCATGTCGGTCCAGACCTCGTCGACGTGGGCCAGGCATTCCTCGCGGCTGCCGGCGAAGCCCGCGTCGTGCCACCCGGCGGGCAGGTCGCGGTCGGCCGCCCAGATCGAGTACTGCTCCTCGTCGTTGCGCACGACCAGGAATCGGGTGTCGGCCATCAGTTCGCTCCAGCGGTGTCGGGGGTGTGCGGTTCGGCCATCGCGACGGCGATCTTGCGGGGTCCGGTGAACGGCTCCCGCCCGTGCGCGGCGGTCATGTTGTCGACCACCAGCACGTCGTCGCGCTGGTAGTCGAAGCGGACGCTGGCCGCCCGGTACGCGGCCCGCAGGTGGTCCAGCACGTCGGCGGGGATCTCGCCGCCGTCGCCGTAGTAGGTGTTCGCCGGCAGCCCCTCGGGGCCGAACATCGCCAGCAGCCCCTCCTGGTAGTCCTTCGGCAGGGTGCTCAGGTGGAAGAAGGTGGCGTGGTTGAACCAGCGCGGGGTGTCCGAGCCGGGCCGGTGGTGCACCACGTCCCGTACCGCCCGGGTCCGCAGCCCGTCCTTGCCCACCCACTCCAGCTCGATCCGGTTCGCCGCCGCGTACGCCTGCACCTGGGCGCGGTCGTCGGTGCCGAAGACGTCCTGCCAGCGGGTGCCGAAGTCGGCGTGGAAGTTACGCACCAGCAGCCAGCGCCGACTGACGAACTCCGCACGGACCGCCGGGTCGATCTCGGCGTACACCCGGCGCACGTCGGCCAGCGGGGTCGCGCCGAGGGTCTGCGGCGCGGTCAGGCAGTAGAAGAACAGCGTCAGCGGCCAACGCGCCTGGTAGGAGTTCTCGTTGTGCAGGAAGATCTCCTCGTCCGGCGGGTAGTCGGTCGAGGTGTAGACCTTCCCCTTGATGGCGTGCCGGGGCGAGGACCGCTCGGTGTAGGTCAGCGGCTCGCCGGAGAACGCCCGCACCACCGCGTCGAAGCCGTCCACCCCGCCCACGTCGAAGCCGCGGAACAGCAGCCCGCCGTGCGCGACGAGGTCGGCGCGCAGCTCGGCCCGGCGTCGGCCGATCAGCTCGGTCAGGGGTGTGCCGTCGTTCTCGACGACCACCGGCAGCGTGGCGATCGTGTCGCTCATGGCGTGGTCTCCTGTTTCTCGACGTCAGGCGCGGGGTAGCCGCGGGATGGCGGGGATGGTGGCCGGCGCGGCCGGTTCGTCGGCGGCGGCGGCCCGCAGCTGGGCGATGCGCTCGGCCAGGCCGGCCACGGTGGGGGTCTCGAAGAGGCTGCGCATCGGCAGCCGGACCCCGGTCGCCTTGCGCATCGCGGCGATCAGCTGCACCGCGACCAGCGAGTTGCCGCCGAGGGCGAAGAAGTCGTCGTCCACCCCGACCTCGGCCACCCCCAGCCCGTCCCGCCACACCCCGGCAATGGTGATCTCCAGTTCGGTACGCGGGGCCGCCGAGCCGCCCCCGGTCGCCGCCGGAGCGGCCGCCGACGGCTCCGGGTCCTGCTCCAGGCTGTCCGTGGTGACCCGGGAGGCCCGCCGTCGGATCTCCTCGACCGGGCGGGTGGCGATCACCACCTGCGCGCCGAGACCGGCGGTGAGGCTGCGCCGGAACGCCTCCGCGCCGTCGACCGGGCGGATGTCCTCGGTGAGCGCCCCGGCCGCCGGCTCGACCGGGCCCGCGTCGGCGGTGCCGGTCAACCCGCCGGTGACCGCGCCCTGGTCGACGCGGCGCAGCACGAAGTCGCCGATCGCGACGAGTTCCCGGCCCTCGGTGTCGGTCAGCGACAGGTCGGCGGCGACCACCTCGTCGGTGGCGCTGGCCCGGTGCCGCAGGTGGCTGTGGAACACCGCCGGCAGCGGCCCGCGCACCACGATCCGCCCGTACGACAGCGGCAGGTAGGTGCCGTCGCCCTGGCCCCGGCCGAACGCGGTGGCCACGTCCAGCAGCGCCGGGTGCAGCCCCCACGCCGGCAGGTCGGCCCGGACCGGCTCCGGGGCCTCGATCCGGGCCAGTTCCTCGCCGTCGCCGAGGCGGTGCTCGGTCAGCGAGGCCCAGCGCGGGCCGAAGGTCAGCATGCTGGTACGGCCCCGACCGAACGAGGCGTCGTCGTCGACCCGCCGGCCGTCGACCACCGGCACCCGGGCCGCCGGGGCGGCCTCGACGACCCAGCCCGCCGACCCGCGCACATGGGTGCGGAGCTGGCCGGCGGCGAGGCTGCGGACCGCGAAGTCGACGCCCTCCTCGGCCGGGGTCAGCTCGACCCGGTACTGCGCGACGGTGCCCTCGGGCACCGCGAACGGCTCCAGGAACACCACGTCGCGCAGCTCCACCACGGCCTGCGGGTCGTGGGTGGGCACCCCGGCGGCCACCGCGGCCCGCACCGACTCCAGGTGGGCGGTGCCGGGCACCACCGGCACCCCGCCGATGCGGTGCTCGTCGAGCAGCCAGTGGGTGCCGGCGGAGACCAGCCCGTGCAGCACCGTCGACTCCGGGCCGGTCACCTTCGTGGTGAGCACCGGGTGGTCCACCGGCGTGGTGACGGTGTCCCGGCCGGCGGCCCGGAACGCGGCCGGCGCGGCGGTCTCCACCGCCATGCCGACCTCCGCCCAACCACCCCAGTTCTGCGACAGCACGGGGGCCCGGAAACCGACGCCGGAGCGGGCGAACGCGTCGAGGAAGGCGTTCGCCGCGCAGTAGTCGACCTGGCCGAACCCGCCGATCACCGAGGTGATCGACGAGCAGAGCACCACGAAGTCCAGCGGCAGGTCACCGAAGACCTCGGCCAGGGCGAGGGTGCCGGTGAGCTTCGGGGCGAGCACCCGCTCCGCCTCGGCCCGCTCCTTCACCTCGGCCATGCCGCCGCCGGGCAGACCGGCGGCGTGCACGATGCCGTCCAGCCCACCGAACTCGGCCTCCACGGTGGCCCGGACCCGACGCAGGTCGGCCGGGTCGGTGACGTCGGCGGCGAGCACCCGCACCGTCGCGCCGGCCGCCTCCATCCGGCGGATCGCCGCGATCGCCCGGCCGGCCCGGTCCGCGCCGCCGTGCACCGCCAGGTGGTCGTCCCACCGCTCACGCTGCGGCAACCCGGACCGGGCCAGCAGCACCAGCTTCACCCCGGCCCGCCGGGCGAAGTCCTCGGCGAGGGTGACGCCGATGCCACCCAGGCCACCGGTGACCAGGTAACGGCCGCCGTCGCGCAGTGCCCCCGGCTCGCCCTCGGCGGCCACGGTGACCTGCTCGTACCCGGTCACCCAGCGGCGGGTGCCGCGCAACGTCAGCTCCACCCGCTGCGGGTCCACCGGGCGGCGCAGTTCGGCGGCGAGCGTCTCGACCCCGGGGTCGGCCGGGTCGGCGTCGACCAGCCGCACGGCCAGGCCGGGCAGTTCGGCCGGCAGCACCCGGGCCAGACCGGCGAGGGTGGCGTGCTCGGGCCGGACCAGGTCGGCACCGGTGACGTCGCCGACGCCCGCGGTGACCAGGTCGAGGGTGAGCGGCTGCTCCCCGGCGGTCGCCCCCGCCCCGGCGAGCGCCTGCACCAGGTGCAGGGCGTCGAAGAAGCCACGCTGCTGGGCGTCCCAGGCGGCCGTCGCGTCGAGCCCGGCCGGCGGGCCGTCCAGGGCGAAGGCGTGCACCAACCGGTCCGGCACCCCGCCTGCGGTCAACGCCGCGACCAGCGCGTCGTGGTCCTCGCGGTGGCCGGGGCGCAGCCGGTACCCGTCGTCGGACGCCGCGAACGCCGCGCCGGGGCGTACCACGACCGGGTCGTCACCGGCGGTCCGCAACGCGGCGACCAGGGCGTCCGCGCGCGGACCGGCGGCGAACACCAGGCAGCGGCCCGCCGGCACGGTCGCCGGGTCGGCGGCGGCCTGCCGCCACACCGGCACCGCGAACCACTGCGGCAGCGCACGCGGACCGGTCTCCGCCGGCACGTCGGCCACCGCCACCACCGGGTCCGGGTCGACCCAGTAACGCCGGCGCTCGAACGGGTACGTCGGCAGCGGCACCCGCCGGGCGGCCGGGTCGGCGTCGAGGCGCACCCCGACCCCGGCGCACCACAGCGCGGCGGCGCTGGTGAGCAGGGCGGCCAGGTCACCGGCCGGCTCACCGGGGCCCGGCAGGCTGCCCAGCGGGGTCAACGCCCGCTGCTGCGGGGAACCCTTGGCGACCTGCATCCGGGCCAGGTTGGCCAGTTGCCGGCCCGGCCCGCACTCCAGCAGCGCCCAGGTGCCCGCGCCGAGCAGGGTCGCCACGCAGTCGCCGAAGCGCACCGGCTGACGCAGGTGCGCCGCCCAGTACGCCGGGTCGGTGGCCTGCTCGGCGGTGATCCAGGTGCCCGTCACGTTGGACAGGAACGGGATGGCCGGCGCGCGCAGCGGCACCGTCGCCATCAGCGCGGTGAACTCCGCCAGGATGGGGTCCATCATCGGCGAGTGGAACGCGTGCGAGGTGCGCAGCTGCTTGCTCTTGTTCTTGCCGCCGAGGCTGTCGGCGAACGCGGCGACGGCGGCGCTCTCGCCGGCCACCACGCAGGTGCCGGGGCCGTTGACGGTGGCGATGGCCAGCCCCTCGGGCAGCCGGGCGGCGACCTGCGCCTCGTCGAGCGAGACGGCCAGCATCGCCCCGGCCGGCATCGACTGCATCAGCCGACCCCGGGCGGCGACCACCCGCAGCGCGTCGGGCAGGCTCAGCACCCCGGCGACGGTGGCGGCGACGTACTCGCCGATCGAGTGGCCGATCATTGCCGCCGGGCGGACCCCGGCCCGCTGCCAGAGCAGCGCCAGGGCGTACTCGACGACGAACAGGGCCGGCTGGGTGTAGCGGGTCTCGGTGAGCTTCTCCGCCGCCTGCGGGTCGCGGCCCAGGATCAGCTCCCGCAGGTCCAGGCCCAGCTCCGGGTGGAGCAAGGCGGCACACTCGTCGACGGTGGCGGCGAAGGCCGGCTCCTCGGCGTAGAGCTGCGCGCCCATCCCGGCGTACTGGGCGCCCTGCCCGGAGAAGAGGAACGCGGTGCGGGGCGCGGCACCGTCGACCACCCCGGACTGGCGGCGGCGCGGGGTCCGCAGCGCGGTCACCGCCTCGGCCAGGTCGGTGGCGACCACGGCCACCCGGTGCGGGTACTCCTGGCGGCCCACCCGCAGCGTGTGCGCCACGTCGGCCAGCAGCTCCGGCCCGCCGTCGCTGGTCGCCGCCAGGTGGTCGGCGAGCCGGGTGACGGCGCTGTCCAGGGCCGACGCCGTCTTCGCCGACACGTGCAGCAGCTGCGCCGGCCGGACCCGGCGATCCGTCCGGTACGCCGCCGGCGCCTCCTCGAGCACCACGTGCGCGTTGGTGCCGCCGATGCCGAACGAGCTGACCCCGGCCCGGCGGGGTCCGCCGTCGGTGTCCCACTTGGTCAGGGTGTTCGCCACGTAGAACGGGGTGTCGGCGAAGTCGATGCCCGGGTTGGGCGTCTCGTAGTTGATCGTCGGCGGGATCAGCCCGTGTTCCATCGCCAGCACCGTCTTGATCACGCTGACGATGCCGGACGGCTGGCTGAGGTGCCCGATGTTGGACTTGACCGAGCCGATGCCGCACCAGCCCCGCTCGGCGGTGTCCCGGGTGAACACCGCCGACAGCGCGGCCACCTCGATCGGGTCACCCAGCGCGGTGCCGGTGCCGTGCGCCTCGACGTAGCTGATGGTGCGCGGGTCGATCCCGGCCATCCCGACCGCCTGGGCGATCGCCTCCACCTGCCCGTCGACGCTGGGGGCGGTGAAACCGACCTTGCCGGCGCCGTCGTTGTTGATGGCGTTGCCCAGCACCACCGCACGGATCGCGTCGCCGTCGGCGATCGCGTCGGAGAGCCGCTTGAGCAGGGTCACCCCGACACCGCTGCCCCAGACCGTGCCGTTGGCCCCGGCGTCGAAGGGGCGGCACCGGCCGTCGGGCGAGGTGAAACCGTCCATGCCCAGGTAGCCGACGTGCGGCAGCTCCACGTTGACGCCACCGGCCAACGCCATGTCGCACTCGTGGTTGCGCAGCGCCTCGCAGGCCAGGTGGAAGGCGACAAGCGAGGTGGAGCAGGCGGTGTGCACGGTCAGGCTCGGCCCCCGCAGGTCCAACCGGTACGACACGTTGGTCGCCACGTAGTTCGGCGAGTTGCCCGTGGCCAGCGAGACCGCCCCGTGCGGGTTGCCGCCGACCCGCTTGTTGCGCAGCACGTACCGGTGCAGGTAGGTGTTGCCGCCGGTGCCGGCGTACACGCCGACCGCCCCGGGATAGCGGGCCGGGTCGTAGCCGGCGTCCTGCAACGCGGTGTAGCAGCTCTCCAGGAACAGCCGGTGCTGCGGGTCGGTCACCTCCGCCTCGCGGCTGGTCATCCCGAACAGCCCGGCATCGAAGGTGTCGTACCCGTCGATCAGCGGGGCCCGGCTCACCCAGCCCGGGTCGTCGACCTCGTCGGTGGTCGCGCCCCGGGCGAGCTGCTCGTCGCGGCTCAGCTCGGTGACCGACTCGACGCCGTCGACCAGGTTGCGCCAGAACTCGCCGACGTCGGCGGCACCCGGCAGCCGGGCGGCGAGCCCGACGATGGCGATGGGTTCGATGCCGTCGTCGGAGGGCGGCGCGGTGTCGATCTCGTTCTGCATCGGGGTAGTCCTTTGTCGCAAGGTGCCGCCCGCAGGCGGTGGGGAGGAATGCGGCGTCACGGCTGGTGCGGTCGGCGAGGCGGTGGGGTACGACGGGTCCGGCCACGCCGGGCGGCGGCGCGCAGCGCGGCGCGGGCCAGCTCGGGTCGGTCGGCGGCCCCGTCGAGGCTGGCGGCGAGCGCCCGGACGGTGGGGTGCCGGAACAGGTCGAGCATGGTGATCGACCGGCCGGTCGCGGCGGTGAGCCGGGCGTGCACCGCGGCCAGGGCCAGGGAGTGCCCGCCGATGTCGAAGAAGTTGTCGGCGACCCCGACCCGGTCGCGGTCCAGCACCTCCCGCCAGATGCCGGCGATCAGCTCCTCGGTTCCGGTCAGCTCGTCCGGACCGGTCGGCACCGGCGCGACCGGGGCCGGTGCGGTGGCGGCCACCGTCATCGCGCCGAGCGCCGCCACCCGTACGGTGGGCCGGGGCAGCGCCACGGCGACCGTGTCGGCCGGGCTGTGCGGGTCGGCGGCGAGCGCGCCGACCAGGTCGACCAGGTCGGCCAGGAGCGCGTCGATCCGGTCGGCGTCGAACAGGTCCGGGTTGTAGACGACGTCCACCCCGCACCGGCCGTCGCGCTGCACCACGTAGACGGTGACGTCGAACGGGGAGCCCGGCTTGGGCACCGGGACCACCTCGCCGGTCAGGCCGGTCAGCGCCAGCCGGGGCGGGGCGAAGTTGAGCACGTTGAACAGCACCTGCACCAGCGGGGCCCGGGAGGTGTCCCGCCCCACCCCGAGGGTCTCGACGAGCTTCTCCAGCGGTGCGCCCGGGTGGGCGGTCGCCTCGTGCAGCTCGGCGGCGCACCGGTCGACCAGTTCACCGAAACCCACCCCACCGGCCGCGCCCGGACCGCCGGCACCGTCGGCCCGGCCGGTGCGCAACCGCACCGGGACGGTGTCGATGAAGAAGCCGACCACGTCGTCGAAGGCGGCCAGCCGACGGTCGGCGACGATCGCCCCGACCACGTGGTCGTCGCCGCCGGTGAGCCGGCGCAGCAGCTCGGCGAAGCCGGCCAGCAGCACCGCCGCGACGGTGCCGCCGCGCCGCCCGGCCAGGTCCCGCACCGCCCGGTCGGCGGTGGCGGACAGGGTCACCGCCGCCTCCGCCCCGGCGTACGTCTGCACCGCCGGGCGGGGGCGGTCGCGGGGCAGATCCAGCACGGTCGGCACGCCCCGCAGGTGCTCCGTCCACCAGGTGAGGTCGGCGGGGCCCTGCCGGCGGTCCCGCGCGTCGCGCCACACCGCGTAGTCGGCGTACGAGGCGGACAGCGGCGGCAGGGCCGGCGACGCACCGGCGACGGCCTGCGCGTACCCGGTGGCCAGGTCGGCGTAGAGGACCGCCTCGGACCAGCCGTCGAAGACCGCGTGGTGCATGGTCATCGCCAGCACGTGCTCGTCGGGGCCGAGCCGGTAGACGGTCACCTGCCAGGGCGGCCCGGTGGCCAGGTCGAAGGCGTGCGCGGCACCGGCGGCGAGCATCCCGGCCAGCTCGGTCCCGGCGTCGGCGCGACCGGTCAGGTCGACCACCGGCACCGCCACGTCGGTCGGTTCCTCGCAGACCGCGTAGGGCACCCCGGCGTTCTGCGGGATGCGCCAGCGCAGCACGTCGTGCCGGGTGGCCACGGCCCGCAGCGCCGCCCCGAGCGCCACCGTGTCCAGCGGGCCACGCAACCGGTGCGCGACCGCGATGTTGTAGGGGGCGCTGGAGGGGGCGAGCTGGTCGACGAACCACAGTCGGCGCTGCGGCGGGGACAACGTCGGCGGGTTGCCGGTGGTCAGCCCGTCGGCGTCGGCGGGCGCGGCGGCCCGCAGCCGGGCGGCCAACGCGGCCGGGGTGCGCCCGGCCAGCACGTCCCGGGTGTCGACGTGCCGGCCCAGCTCGGCGCGCAACGCCGCGACCAGCCGCATCGCGGCGACGGAGTTGCCACCGGCGGCGAGGAAGTCGGTGTCCGGGGCGGGTGCCGCGCCGAGCAGCCGGGTCCAGACCCGCCGCACGACCCGCTCGACCGGGTCGGTCGGCTCGTCGGTCGGCCCGTCGGCGGGGACGACGGTCAGGGCGGCGTCGGCCAGCGCCCGCAGCGCCGGCCGGTCCAGCTTGCCGGTGATGGCGCTGACCGGCAGGTCGTCGCGGCGCAGCAGCCGCGCCGGCAGCATCGCGGCGGTCAACCGCCCCCCGGCGTACGCCCGGACGGTGTCGTCGTCGGGCGCGGTGGCCGGGGTGAGGAACGCGACCAGTTCGGTCCCGGCCGGGCCGGGCACCGCCTCCACGGCCACCCGGTCGACGCCGGGCACCCCGGCGAGCACGGCCTCCACCTCGCCCAACTCGATGCGCTGGCCCCGGATCTTGACCTGCCGGTCGGCCCGGCCGAGATAGACGATCCGCCCGTCCTCGGCCTGCCGGACCAGGTCGCCCGTGCGGTAGAGCCGCTCGCCGGGCAGCCCGGAGAACGGGTCGGGGACGAACCGGTCGGCGGTCAGGCCGGGCCGGTTGAGGTAGCCGTCGGCCAGCCCCGGCCCGCCGATCAGCAGCTCACCGGTCTGCCCCGGCGGCACCGCCCGCAGCGCGTCGTCCACCACGTACGCCCGGTGGTTGGGCAGGGGCAGCCCGATCGGCACCGGGTCGGTGTCGGCGGCGGTCAGCTCACCGCTGACCGCCAGCACGGTGGTCTCGGTGGGGCCGTAGCCGTTGAGCAGCAGTCGTCCCGGCGCCCAGCGGGCGGCCAGCTCGGCGGGGACGGCCTCGCCGCCGCAGAGCACCGTCCGCCAGCCCGGCACCCGGGCCGGGTCCAGCATGGACAACACGGTCGGGGTGATGAAACCCCAGTTCACGTCGTGGGCGACGATGAACCGGGCCAGCCGGTCCGGGTCGGAGCGGTCGTCCACGCCGAGCAGCTGCACGCTGCCGCCGAGCAGCAGCGGGACGAACAGGTCGATGCTGGCCGCGTCGAAGCCGAGCGAGGCGATGCCGAGGCTGCGCACCCCGGCGTCGGCGGCGCTGAGCGCGGCGCAGCCGGTGACGAACTCGACCACGTTGCGGTGGGTGGTCAGCACCCCCTTGGGTCGGCCGGTGGAACCCGAGGTGAACAGCACGTACGCCGGGTCGCCGGCCCGCGCCGGGCAGGGTGCCGACGGGGCCGGGCCGGTGGCGGTGACCACCTCGACGCCGGGGGTGTCGGCGAACTCGACCGCCGCCGCGTCCCCCACCACCAACGTCACCCCGGCGTCGGCGGCGATCTCCCGCAGCCGCTGCCGGGGGCCACCGGGCTCCAACGGCACGTAGCAGCCCCCGGCGAGCAGCACGCCCAGCACGTCGACCACCAGGTCGGGCCGGCGGTGGGCGCAGATCCCCACCCGGGTCTGCCGGCCCACCCCCCGGGCCCGCAGCGCGGCGGCCAGGCCCGCCGCCCGACCGACCAGCTCCCGGTAGGTGAGCCGGTCGTCCCACTGGCGCACCGCCACCGCGTCCGGGCAGCGGGCCGCCCGTTCGGCGATCAGCTCGGCCAGCGTCCCGTCCGGCCAGGGCAGTGCTTCCCCGGTGACGGCACTGATGGACAGGATGTCGGTCACGTCGCTCCCCGTACGGTTGCTGGTGCGGTACGCCCCACCGGGCGGACGGTGTGCCGGTTCACCGGTCGTCCCGGGCGGTGTCGTCGACCACGTGCAGGCGCAGTTCGCTGAGGTACCGGCGGCCGGCCGCGTCGGGCACCCAGGCGTCGTCCGGGCCGGGCAGCATCTCGCTGACCGTCAGGGAGACCCCGGGGCCGTCGCCCATCCGGGCCGCCCGCACCATGGCGCAGAACATGTTCGCGAAGGCCGGGCTGCTCAGGTCGGCGTAGCAGGGTTTGGTCTCGCTGCCGAGCTTGACGTAGACCTGCTCGGGCAGGTCGAGGCGGCGTCGCCAGGCCCGCACCGCGAGGAACCGGTCACGTTCCCCGGCGGCGTCGGCCAGACCGCTCTCCCCCACCGTGGTGCGCCAGGTCCGCCGGGCCACCACCAGCCGGTCGATGGTGACCCGGGGGGTGTACGGGGCGGCGGCGACCAGCTTGAACCCGTCCACCGCGTGGGCGCTGAGCAGTTCACCGAAGACCTCGGTCAGCGGCCAGCTCTCGCCGTCGGCGGCGGTGGCGACCAGCTGGCCGTCCCGCTCGGACACGGTGAGCGCCACCGTGGGCAGCACCCGGGCCGGGTCGGCCCCGGGCGCCGCCGCGAAGGCCAACTGCCGGTCGCTGGGCCCGGCGAGGGCTTCGGCGGTGCGGCTGGTCCGCCGTGGCCAGTCGGTGGGGTACAGCAGCCGCAGCCGACGCCCGCCCAGGTCCGTGGTGAGGGCGTCCCGCAGCCGTTGTGGGTCGGGGTGGGCCGGGATGAACACCTCGCAGTCGAAGGACGCCCACGCGGCGTGCAGTTCGCCGAGCACGACGGTGTACTCCCCGCGCGCCAACGCCTCCGCGTCGGACGCGCAGAGTTGCAGGTCGGGGCTGTGCAGGACGGCCTTGGACCAGTGCGCCGGGGCGGCCGGGAAGACCTCGTCGACGCGGTCGGCGAGATCGGCGGCGGCGAGGCGCACCTCCCGGGTACCCGGTGGCAGCCCGGCGAAGCCGAACAGTCCCGCCCAGCGGGCGGCGAAGTCGGCGGCGACCGCGTCGACCGGGCGGTCGCCGGCACCCCAGAACAGTCCCTGGGCGAGGTACCACAGGTCGGCCAGGGAGACGGGGGCGTCCCCGGTCTCGCCGCGCAGTTCGTCGTACAGTTCACGGAACACCCGGTCGTACGCCTGCGCCAGGGCGGCCACCATCCACCGGGCGGCCCGCAGCAGCACGTCGAGCGGCGCGGCCAGGTCGGCCAGGAACGGGGCGCCGAGGGTGACGTCGAGATCCCGGGCGGTGTCCTCGTGGCAGAGGGTGCGGCCGGCGTACATCCGGCCCTCCCGACGTCGGGGCGACCGCCCGGTCAGTTCGGTGAAGGTGGTGTCGAGGGCGTCGAGGGCGTCGCCCAGGCGGTGCGGGTCACCGGCGGCTGCGGCGACGGCGTCGCGGGCGGCCGTCAGCCGGTCCAGCCCGGACCGGGCGGCCAGCCGGGCCGCCGGATCGCCGACGGCGTCGATCCGGGCGCGCAGCACCTCCTCCGCGGCCGGGCTGACCGGCAGGGCCGCGTCCCAGGTGAGCAGCTCCCGTTCGACGAGCCGGTCGAGCAGGGTGTAGCCGTCCTCGGGCCGGCGCAGCCCGATGGCCGGGTCGGCGACCAGCTCGTGGGCGGGGCGGTGGCCGTCGACGGCGGCCAGCAGCGCGGCCTCCACCGGGGACAGCGCCACCGGTGGTTGCCCGGGGCGCAGCACGCTGCGGTCGCGCACCGCGACCTGCGGGGCCAGCACCGGCGGCCACCAGCGCCGGACGGCGAGTTCGGCGCCGATGCACTCGGCGTACTCGTCGAGCGCCCACGACTCGAACCGGACCCACCGTCGCCGGGTCAGTTCCGGGCCGACCCGCAGCCGGGCGGTCTCCGGCTGCGCCGGGTCGACGGTCACCCAGCAGCTGGGGCCGAAGAAGCCGACCGTCTCGTTTTTGCCGCAGTACCGCTGCCAGTACTTGAGCAGGGCCCGTTCCCGGTCGCGACGGCGCACGTTGCGGGGCGCGTCGGGACCGCCCCGGACCAGCCCGTCGAAGGCCACCAGCGCGCCCCGGTTCTGCCAGGTCACCGCCTCGCGCACCAGCGGGTCGGCGGCGAGTTCGGTGAACCGCTGCCCGGCGGCGCGGACGGCCTCGTCGAACTCCTTGTCGAAGCGTTCGACGCCGCTGCCGGTGGCCAGCAGCTCGTCGGCGAGCGCGGCGGCGGCCGGGGCGGCGAACAGGACGAGGCCGTCGGCCGGGAAGCCGGTGCTGCGCAGGATCGCGTCGCGCCACACCGACCAGCCGGTGTCGCCCAGCGGCACCCGGTGGTCGGCTGGCCCACCCGTGCCGGGTGCCGGCACCGCCGCGACGGACCCCGGGGCGCGGCCGGCACCGACCGAGGCGACCCGGCCGGTCTCGGTCTCGGTACGCGGGGCACCGGGGGTGGTGGGCGGCGGGGAGCCGAGGGCGGCGGTCAGGTCGGCGCGGATCAGACCGAGCAGGTCGGGCAACCGGTCGTGCAGGAAGAAGTGCCCGCCGTCGAGTTCGTGCAGGGTGAAGCCGGCTGCGGTGTGCCCGGCCCAGCCGGCGCTGTGCTCCCGGCTGACCGCCCGGTCGGCCCGGCCGCCGAACGCCACCACCGGCACCGGCAGCGGCGCCTCGGGGACGTACCGGTAACTGTCGACCCGACCGAAGTCGGCGCGCAGCAACGGCAGCAGCAGCTCCACCAGTTCCGGGTGGTCGAGCAGGCCGGCGGGCAGTCCGCCGCCGTCGGCGAGCCGGCGCAGCAGTTCGTCGTCGGCCACCTGGGACAGCCCGTCGAAGAGACTCGCGGCGGTGACGTGCGGGGCGCGGGCACCACCGACGTAGAGGCGCAGGGGCAGCTCACGGCCGGTGCGGCGCAGTTCCCGGACCACCTCGAAGCCGAGCCGGCCGCCCATCGAGTGCCCGTAGATCGCGTACGGGCGGTCGGCCCGGTCGGCGACGGCGGTGGCCACCTCCGCGACGGTGAAGGCGGCGTCCTCGCTGATCCGGTTCTCCCGGCCGGGCAGCTGCACGGCCAGCACCTCGACGTCGGGACCGATCTCCGCCGGCCAGCGGCGGAAGGCGCTGGCCCCACCCCCGGCGTACGGCAGGCAGAACAACTGCACCGGTGCCAGGGGTCGGCTTCCGGGCGAGACGAACCAGTTCACCGTGCGCCTCTCTGCGGTGGATCGATCCAGTGCCGCCGGCGCTGGAAGGGGTAGCCGGGCAGCCCGGTGCGCCGTACGACGCCCTCCGGGTGCAGCGCGGCCCAGTCGACGTCCCGGCCGGCCACCCACCCGGCGGCCAGGTCCCGCAGTGCGCCGGGCGCACCGGCCACGGTGACGCCGGTGGTGAGCAGTTCGTCCAACCCGGCGATCGCCTCGGTCAGGTCGGCGGCGACGACGGCGGCCCGCCGGCCGAAGGAACGCCGGCCCAGGGCCAGGGTGGCGGCCACCTCGGACAGTTCCGGCCCGGTGCCGGCCAGGTGGGTACGCAGCCGGGTCAACGCCGCGCGCAGCGCCTGCGGGGTACGCGCCGACACCGGCAGCAGCCAGGATCGGGGTTCCGCCGGCTCGGCCGGTACGACCGGGGGCGGCTGTTCCACCACCACGTGCGCGTTGGTGCCGCCGAGGCCGAACGAGCTGACCCCGGCCACCCGGCGCGGCGCATCCGGCCAGTCCCGGGCCTTGGTCGGTACGTAGAACGGGCCCCCGGCCAGGTCGATCTCCGGGTGGGGTCGGGTGAAGTGCAGGTTCGGCGGGATCACCGCGTGCTGGACGGCGAGCACCGTCTTGATCAGACCGGCGATGCCGGCCCCGGCGTCGAGGTGACCGATGTTGGTCTTCACCGAGCCGAGCGCGCAGGACTCGGCGGGGGCCGCCCCGCCGTACACCTCGTGCAGGGCGGCGACCTCGATGGCGTCGCCCAGCGGCGTACCGCTGCCGTGGGCTTCGATGAAGCGGACCTCGCCGGGGGCGACCTCGGCGGCGGCCAGGGCGTTGGCGACGGCGGCGGCCTGCCCGGCGGGGCCGGGCACCGCGAAGCCGGCCCGGTCGGGGCCGTCGTTGGTGACCGCCCAGCCGGGCAGGACGGCGTAGATGCGGTCCCCGTCGGCCTGGGCGTCGGCGAGCCGACGCAGCGCGACCACCCCGACGCCGGAGCCGAAGCCGGACCCCTCGGCGGCCTCGTCGAAGGCGCGGCAGCGGCCGTCCGGGGAGGCCAACCCGCCGGGGGTGGCCCGGTAGCGGGGCCAGGTGACGCTGACCCCGCCGGCGAGGGCGATGTCGCACTGGTAGTCGGCGAGGCTCTGGGCGGCGAGGCAGACCGCGACCAGCGAACTGGAGCAGGCGCTCTGCACCGCCACCGCCGGTCCGGTCAGCCCCAGCCGGTACGCGACCTGGCCGGGCAGGTGGTCGGTGGCCTGCCGGCCGATCAGCCGGGCCTCCCAGTCGTCCGGGTCGACGTCGCCGACCACAGCCGGGTTGTCCATCAGGTGGAACAGGAAGTAGCGGTTGGCGGAGGTCGCCGCATAGACGCCCACCAGGCCGGGGAAGCGGGTCGGGTCGTGCCCGGCGTCCTCCAGCGCCTCCCACGCGGCCTCCAGGAAGAGCCGGTGCTGGGGGTCGGTGCGGGCGGCCTCCTCGTCGCCCATGGCGAAGAACTCGGCGTCGAAGTCGGTGACCCCGTCGAGCCGGCCGCCGGCCCGCACGTGCCGGGGGTCGGCGCGCAGTCGCGGCCCGATGCCGAGGGCGTCCAGTTCGGCGTCGGTGTGGTCGTGCATCGAGTCCACGCCGGCGCAGACGTTCCACCAGAAGGTCGCCGCGTCGGGTGCGCCGGGGAACCGGCCGGCGAGCCCCACCACCACGATCTCGTCGCCGGTGTACTCGCGGGCGGCGACCGGCGGGGTGGCCGGGGTGGGCAGGGTCGGCGCGGGGCCGCCGCGGTGCGGACCGCCGCCTCGGGCGGGTGCGGACCGACGGCCGGGTGCTCCCCGTCGAGGAGGCGGGCCTGCGTGGCGATCGTCGGGTGGGCGAACAGCCGCACCATGGGCGGCATCACCCCGAACCGCTCGGCGATGCGCTGCTGGACCTGGCCGAGCAGCAGCGACTGCCCGCCGGCGTCGAAGAAGTTCTCCTGCCGCCCGATGGCGCTGCGGCCCAGCACCGCGCACCAGATGTCGTGCACGGCGCGCTCGGTGGCGGTGGTGGGCTCCTGCCCGGCGGGAACCTCGGGGGTCGGGTCGGGCAACGCCCGCTCGTCGATCTTGCCGGTGACGGTGAGTGGGAACGCGTCGAGCACCAGCACGGCGCGGGGCAGCGCGTGTTCCGGCAGCCGCCGGGCGAGGGCGGCGCGCAGGGCCACCGGGTCGAGACCACCCTCGACCGGCACGGCGTACGCGAGCAGTTCGCCGCCCCGGGCGATGGCGCGGACGGCGGCGACGCCGGGCTGGTCGGCGAGGACCGCCTCGACCTCGGTCAGCTCGACCCGGAACCCGCGTACCTTGACCTGGCGGTCGAGCCGGCCGAGGCAGACCAGCTCACCGCCGGGCAGCCTGGCCCCCAGGTCACCGGTGGCGTACGTGGGCATCCCGTCGGGGTCGACACCGAACCGGTCGCTCGACTGGCCCAGGTATCCGGGGGCGAGGTGCCGGCTGCGCACCACGATCTCGCCGGAGTCGGCCAGCCGCAGTGTGTAGCCGGGCAACGCCGTGCCGATCGGCAGCGGGCCGGTGGCGGGGGCGGCGGTGGCCAGCGGCAGCGCGTACCGGGCGGCGAAGGTCATCTCGGTGGCGCCGTACCCGTTGACCAGGACACAGTCCGGGGCGAACCGGTCGCGGCCCCGGGTGGCGTCGGCGTGGGTGGCCTGTTCACCGCCGAGCAGCACCACCCGCACGGTGTCCAGCCGCCGGTCGCCGAGGGTGTCGAGCAGGAACCGGTAGACGGTCGGGGTGGAGTGGTAGACGGTCACCCGGTGCCGGGCGAGCCGCTCGACGGCGTACGCCAGGCCGTGCCGGCGCAGGTCGATCGGGACGAGGGCGGCCCCGGTGAGCAACGCCGGGTAGAGGTCGGGGATGGCCGCGTCGACGCTGAACGAGGCGAGCAGGCTGAGCCGGTCGGTCGGGCCGATCGCCAGGGTGTCGATCTGGTTGTCGACGACGTGCCGCAGGTTGCGGTGGGTCTGGGCGACGGCCTTGGGCGTGCCGGTGGAGCCCGAGGTGAACAGCACGTACGCCGGGCTGTCGGGGTCGACGGGGGTGGGCCGCAGCGGCGCGGTCGCGCTGTCGTCGAGGACCAGCACGCCGGTGCCGGGGCGTGCGGCGCACAGCGTGTCGGCCAGCGCGCGGTGCTCGGCGGTGCAGGCGACGACCCGCACGTCGGCGGCGACGTCGAGCAGGCGTCGGAGGCGGTCGACCGGGAACCCGGGGTCCAGCGGCACGTACGCGCCACCGGCGGCGAGGGTGCCGAGGGTCGCGGCGACGGCGGCCACGCCGTGCCCGGTGAGCAGGGCGACCAGGTCGCCGGGCCGGACACCGGCCGTGGTGAGCGCGGTGGCGTGCCCGCCGACGGTGGCGGCCAGGGCGGCGTAGCTGACCTCGTGGGTCTCGCCGAGGATCGCCGGCTGGTCGGGACGGGTGGCCGCGACCCCGGCGAACTGTTGGATGATCGTCTGTTGCGGCATGTCAGCGGGCCGGCTCGGCTCCACTGTGGGCAGGCGCGCAGGAACAGTCGATTGTGATCATGATCCCCCCCAGGACTTCACAATGGAAGCAGAATAGGGCTCGATGCGGCCGAGAAAAGATCATCGATCGGAGTCGGACCGAAGGGCCCACCGGCACCTGAAGATCGGACGGCGAAATTCGGCCGATCATCCCCCTAGCGCGAAAAGGAGTTTCAGCCTAAGCGCCTACCGGCAAGTAAATTTGCGGCAAAAGCCCCTGCAAACCGGCGATTTTCCACCGTGGACGGCACCTTAACGGCAGGTCAGGCGGGTTTCCACGACCGCCCGGCCCACGCCATCCTAGGGTCGACGGGCTGGACGGTCCCGCCCGACCGACGCCGTTCGCGCCGCCCGACGCCCGACCCCGCCGGCCCGGAGCAGGGGCGGCGCACACCCAGGGTGAGACCCCACGCCACCGAGCGTCACCTGGTAAGACCCGGTGCCAAACCGCCGCTCACGGGGGCTGACGATGGCCGCCCGGGTCCGTAGCATCTGTCGGGGTGCCCGCGTCGGGGTGGGCATCCGACGGCCGGCCGGGTGCCTCCGCACGCGCGCCGGGTGGCGACGTTGCGCGACGGGCAGAGAGGCCGGCGATGAGTCGAGCAGAGCAGGACACCGCGGCGGGCACCGAGGGCGAGGACTACACCCAACGGCTGCAGCGTCTCGGTGGCGCGCGCTGGAAGCAGGTGCTCGACGTGCAGGCGCCCTACCGGTGGAACCTCCAGCGGCTCGAGCTGGGGCGTACCCTCGACGTCGGCTGCGGCCTCGGTCGCAACCTGGCCAACCTGGGTGAGGGCGCGGTCGGGGTGGACCACAACCCGACGTCGGTGGCGCACGCCCGGGCCGCCGGCCTGGAGGCGTACACGATCGAGGAGTTCCACCAGTCCCCGCACGCCCGGCCCGGCGCGTTCGACGCGCTGCTCGCCGCCCACCTGCTGGAGCACCTGCCCGCCGAGGCGGCCCTGGAGGTCATCTCCGGCTACCTGCCGTTCCTGCGGTCCGGCGGCACCGCCGTCTTCATCACCCCCCAGGAGCGGGGGTACGCCAGCGACGCGACCCATGTCCGGTTCGTCGGCTTCGACGAGGCGGCGCAGGCGGCCCGCGATCTCGGCATGACGGTGGTCAAGCAGTACTCCTTCCCGTTCCCCCGGTCGATGGGCAAGGTCTTCACCTACAACGAGTTCGTCACGGTGGCCCAGCTGCCCTGAGCCGCGTCACCCGCAGGTGAAGGGCCAGCGGCAGGCGGACGCCGCGCGGCTCCTGCGGGCCTGCGACCGGGGGCCGCCGGTGTCGCGGGCCGGGACCCGAGCTGTCCGTGCCCGCCGCGTGGCACCCGGCAGGCCGGTTACCGTGGCGACATGACCAACCCGACCCGGTGGGCGACCGAGACCGGCCCCGAACACTCGCAGTGGTACATCGACCGGTTCCGGCGGCTCGCCGCCGAGGGTGCCGACCTGGCGGGTGAGGCCCGCCTGGTCGACGCGGTGGTGGCCCCCCGTTCGCGGATCCTCGACGCCGGCTGCGGCACCGGCCGGGTCGGTGCCGCCCTCGCCGCGCGGGGGCACCGGGTGGTCGGGGTCGACGCCGATCCCACCCTGATCGAGGCGGCCCGCGCCGACCACCCCGGGCCCCGCTGGCTGGTCGCCGACCTCACCGAGTTGGATCTCGCCGGCTCCGGCGAGGGGGAGCCCTTCGACGCCGCCGTGGTCGCCGGCAACGTGATGGCCTTTGTCGCCGCCGGCACCGAACCGACAGTGCTGACCCGGATCGCCGCCCACCTGCGCCCCGACGGGGTGGTGCTCGTCGGTTTCGGTCTCGACCGGGGTTACCGGCTCGACCACTTCGACGCCGACGTGGCCGCCGCCGGCCTCCGCCTCGACCAGCGCTTCGCCACCTGGGACCTGCGCCCCTGGCGGGACGACGCCGACTTCGCGGTCAGCCTGCTGCGCCGCCCGACCGGCTGAACCGCCCGGGGTGGGTGGAATCGGTCAGGACGGGGCGGCGACGGCCCGGGCGGCGGTCGGGTCGAGAGGGCTGCCGGCGGGGACCAGGCTGACCAGGCCGGCGGGGAGCCGGACCGGGGTGACCCCCTGGTAGCCGAGCATCCCGAGCACCTCACCGTCGGCGAGCACGTAGCGGCGGCCCAGGTCGGTGACCACGGAGACCGCACCGCCGTCGGCACCCGGCGCGGCCACCGACTCGACCACCGCGCCCCGGCCCGGCTCGACCAGCACCTGGTCCACGCGCACCCCGCCCGAGCCGTCGGCGGTGCGGGCGGCGGCCGAGAGGTCCGGCACGGTCGCGCCGACCCTGATGTCGCGGACCACGCCGTCGACGCCGACCCGGGCACAGAGCGCGCCGTCGTCCACGCCGGCCAGGCGCGGCGGGGCCGGAGGCGGCGCGGCCGGGCCGGCGGGCACCAGATCCGGCAGCTTGGGCAGCGCGGCGAACCGACCCAGGCTGACCGGGGCCGGTTCGTCCTGGCCGGTGCGGGCCATCAGCAGGGCGGCCTGGAGTTCGGTGATGCCGGCCAGGCCGGCCCGCTCGGCGACCGCGTACTGTCGGCCACCGCCGGAGTTGCGGACCAGGTAGACGTCCCCGATCGTCGCTCCGGCGACCTCGGCGGAGGGCTCGCCGAGACCGGCCACCGGGGCGGGGCCAGGTCGACGCCCGCCGGCAGGGCGTTGAGCAACGCCGGGGCGGCCGGAACCGCACGCTCCCGAGTGGCGGCCAGCGCCGCGAGCACCCGGGCGGTGTCGCGCAGCAGGTACCGGCGTTGGTGCCAGATCAGGTGCAGGCCGCCGTCCGGGTGCCGGACCAGGACCGCCTCCTCGGTGAGCCGCCGCCCGCCGGTCGCCTCCCGGCCGATCAGCAGGGCCGACCGGGAGGTCGCCCGACCCGCCTCCGTCGGCTCCAGCGAACACACCGTCCACGGGGCGGTGGAGAGCCGACCGGGGGCGGGCAGTGAATCCGGCGCGTCGGCGATGCCCAGTGGCAGGCCGCGCGGCACCCCCTCGATGGACCGACGCGACACCAGCACGGTGCGGGACCGGTCCGCCCCGACGATCAGCAGCGCCGACGCGTAGTTGAGCACCGGGTGCAACCTGCCGTCGCGGTAGACGAACCGGGCCCCGGACTCCTTTTCCACGACCACCGCCCCGGTGTCGCGCCAGGCCGACCCGCCACCGGCGAACAGACCGTAGAGGGCGAAGCCGCCCAGCCCGATCGCCGCGACCAGGACACTGGCCAACCCGGTGCCGGCCAACCGGCGAAACGGCGACCGCGCCGGGTCGGTCTCCCGCATGACCAGGGCGGCGACGGCCCGCTGCACGGTGAACTGGTAGGAGTGGAGCTGGTCCTGCCGCGACGGCATGGCGTCCCTTCCGCGAGTCCTCGGCGGACAGGATATGCGCTGTGTCGATGTCCCGTTGACCCTCCGTCGCCGACCGGCGGGCGCCGGGAGCCGGCCGGGGCGGACCCCGGCCGGCGGGCGTGCGCGAGCCGACACCGGTCCGAACCGGTCGCCCCGGTAGCATCCCGGCACGACGACGGTGGAAGGGTGGCCGGGTGGGCGTGCGATTCGAGGAACTGGCCTGGCGGGAGACCCCGATCGGCGCCATCAGCCTGCGCCGACGGCGCGACCCCGCACTCGACGTCGACGTGTACGAGGTCAAGCTCGACGACGAGTACCTGATGTCCAGCCTCTTTCCGGTGGCCGAGATCGAACTGGCCCGGCTGGGCCTGGCCCCGCTGGCCGACGAGCCGCTCGACGTGGTCGTCGGCGGCCTCGGCCTCGGCTACACCGCGCGTACCGCCCTGGAGGACGCCCGGGTGCGCTCGGTGCTGGTGGTGGAGACGATCGAGGACGTCATCGACTGGCACCGCCGCCAACTGCTCCCCTTCGCCGCCGGCCTCGCCCCGGACCCGCGGACCCGGTTCGTCCGGGCCGACTTCTTCGCCACCGTCGCCGCCGGCGTCGGCTTCGACCCGGACCAGCCCGACCGCCGCTTCCACGCGGTGCTGCTCGACGTCGACCACTCTCCCCGCAACGTGCTGCACCCCAGCCACGCCGCCTTCTACACCCCCGACGGCCTCCGCCGGCTGGCCGACCTGCTGCTGCCCGAGGGGGTGTTCGCGCTCTGGTCGGACGACCCGCCGGACGACGCGTTCGGCCGGGTCCTCGCCGAGGTGTTCCCCACCTGGCAGGCGCACGTCGTCCCGTTCGCCAACCCGCTGACCGGCGGGGAGTCCGCCAACACCGTCTACGTCGCCCGGCGCTGAGCCTGCGGCGACCCGCCCGACGCCCGTCCCACCGCTGCGGCCGGCCCAGGGGCACCGGCCGCTCGGGCCCGGTCCGGCACCGGCCACGCCGGCCCACCGGGAGGTGGCGCACCGCCCACGGGGCACGCGACGCGACGCAGGTCGAGGCGTACGGCGGCGGCAAACGGGAATGCCGCCCGGTCAGTGCTGTCAGAGGAGGTGGACATGCGGGCCATGCTCTTCGTCGTCGGTGTCGTCGGCGGCGCGCTCATCCTGCTCGGGCTGCTCCTGGAGGCGGTCCGCTGGCTGGCGATCATCGGTCTCGTCGCGCTGCTGGTGGTGATCGTGCTGGCGTTCCTGCGGGGACGGCAGGCGGTGCACCGGCACTCCGCAGGCCGCCGCTAGCCGACGCCGGTAACCACGCACGGACCCGGGTCCCGCCGTGCGGGCCCGGGTCCCGCCGCCTCCCCGGTGGCGTCGCACCGGCCACCGCGCCCACCGGCCACCGCGCCCACCGGGCGGCACCGGGAGGTGCCGACCCGGGCGATCCGGTGCCCACCCGCACGCACCCCGCCAGCGGCCCCGGCTGCGGGCCGGGGGCGAGGCGGCTGGCTCAGTGCGCCCCGCCGAGGTTGAGTACCACCACTCCCCCGATGATCAGGCCCACCCCGATCACCTTCGACGCGCTCAACGGCTCGCCGAGGAAGGCCGCGCCGATCGCGACGATCGCCGCGGTGCCCAGCCCCGACCACATCGCGTACGCCACCCCGACCGGAATGTCCCGGACGGCCAGCGCGAGCATCCCGAAGGCCAGCAGGTAGGCGACGGCCAGCCCCACCGTGGGCCAGAGCCGGGTGAACCCCTGCGTCGCCTTGAGCAGGCTGGTGCCGCCCACCTCGGCGCTGATCGCGATCAGCAGGAACACGTAGGCCATCTCAATCCCTCCGCTGCGTACCCCCATGATCGCGCACCGCCCCGGACGGCCCGGCGGGGTCTGACGCGGGACGGCCCGGCGGGGCCGGTCGCGTATCGGACACCGCGTAACCCGGCCCCGACCCCGACCGTCATACAGTCAGCACCGTCGTCTGGTCCGCCCGGTCGACACACCGGGACGGGCCGGTACGCCGGACCCACCCGCGCCGGTCGCGCCGGGTCCGGCCGACGTGGCGGGCCGGGCGGGTGCCGGGACCACCACGTCCGAAGGAGCCACCATGATCGGTCAACGAGTATTCGCCGGGGCTGCGGTCGGCCTGCTCACCGCGGCACTGGGCCTGCCCGGGACGGCGGCTGCCGACCCACGCCGGGACAGCCTGCGATACTGCGCGCTGCATCCGCTGCCGCTGCCGGCGGGGGTGACGCACGGCGAGGCCCAGGCGGTGGACCCGACGGGCCGGTTCGTCGCCGGCATCGGCACCCGGATCACCGACGGGGTGTGGGAGCAGGTCCTGCTGATCTGGCAGGGCAACCGGGTCACCGCCGTGGACACCCCGCTGGCCGGAGAGGTCACCGGGATCAACCCGGCCGGCGTGGTGATCGGCAACGGGTCCATGTCCGCGACGTACCGCCCCTGGCGTTACCAGGACGGCCTGCTCACCGAACTACCCGTCCCGGGGACCGTCTCGAACGTCTGGGCCGAGGGGATCAACGCACGCGGCGACATCGTGGGACACGGCTCGGTGGAGGCCACCGAGACCCAGCTCCCGCTGCGGTGGCCGGCTGACCGGCCGGACGCGGTCGAGACTGTCGCGCCGCTGACCGACGGGATCGCCAACGCGGTCCTGGACGACGGCAGCGTCGTCGGCACCTCGGTCGGGCCGTCCGGACCGCCGAGCTACGCGGGCTGGGTACGTCGCCCCGACGGCGGCATCCGCTGGCTCAGCGTGCCCGGCAAACCCCGCGCCTGGGCGAGCGCGGGCCGGGGCGACTGGGCCGCCGGTGGGGTGGACGACACCCCGGAGGAGGGCGACGGGACCCCCCAGCGGTGGAACCTGCGCACCGGGGCGGCGACGCCGGTCCATCCGGCGGTGGGGTGGCGGATCTACGGCGTGACGGCCAGCGGTGTGGTGCTCGGCGAGTCGGCGGTGGGGCACGGTGACCGGGTGACGCCGCTGCCCGGGGTGACCAACAAGATCCGCTTCGTCCGGGCGGGCGCGATCGCGGACAACGGCATGGTGGTCGGCTGGACCGTGGGTGACCGGCTCACCCCGGTGCGCTGGACCGGCTGCTGACGGGCCACGCGGCGGGCCCGGCCGCGGGGTCAGACGCCGGAGGTGGCGAGGGCGCGGGCCGGGCGCTCGTCGGTGGTCGGCCGGGCCGCCCCACGGTTGGGCAGGGACAGCCGGATGACCTTCCACCAGGCGGAGGCGACCTGCTTGGGCAGCGGGCCGGTGGTGTAGGACAGCCCGTACCTGTCGAACAGCGCCCGTACCTGCGGGGCGATCTCCTGGTAGCGCTTGCTGGGCAGGTCGGGGAAGAGGTGGTGCTCGATCTGGAAGGACAGGTTGCCGGTCATGACGTGCATCAGCCGGCTGCCGCTGATGTTGGCCGAGCCGAGCATCTGCCGCAGGTACCACTCACCCCGGGTCTCCCCCTCGATCGAGGTCTTGGAGAACGTCTCCACTCCGTTGGGGAAGTGCCCGCACATGATCACGGAGTGGCTCCACAGGTTGCGGATCAGGTTCGCGGTGAAGGTGGCGGCCAGGGTGCTGAGGAAGGACGGGCCGGACAGCAGCGGGTGGATGACGTAGTCCTTGAGCACCTGGCGGCGGATCTTGCGGCCGACCCCGCGCAGCCGGGCCCGGAACTCGGGGGTCTTGTGCCGGCCCTTGCGCAGGTTGCGGCCCAGCTCCAGGTCGTACGCGGCGATGCCGTACTCGAAGAAGCAGGCGTTGAGGAAGTTCCACAGCGGCTGGCCGAGGTGCATCGGGTACCACTTCTGGTCCTCGTCGACCCGCATGATGCCGTACCCGAGGTCGTTGTCCTTGCCCAGCACGTTGGTGTACGTGTGGTGCAGCTGGTTGTGCGAGTGCTTCCACTGCTCGGCCGGGGAGACGTGGTCCCACTCCCAGGTGGTGGAGTGGATCTTCGGGTCGCGCATGAAATCGTACTGGCCGTGCAGGATGTTGTGGCCGATCTCCATGTTCTCCAGGATCTTGGCCACCGCCAGGCCGGCGGTGCCGACCACCCAGGCCGGCGGGAAGAGCGAGAAGAGCAGCACCGCGCGGCTGCTCATCTCCAGTGTCCGCTGCGTCTTGATCACCTTGCGGATGTAGGCGGCGTCGCTCTCGCCGCGCTCGGCGAGCACCCGGTCCCGGATGGCGTCGAGCTCCTTGCCGAGGATCTCGATGTCCTCGGCACTCAGGTGGGCGATCGGGTTGACGGGCTTGTGCTGGATGACGGTCACGTCCGGCCTCCTGGTCAGAGATCGATGTCGCAGGTACCGGCCGCCGCCGACACGCAGGTCTGAATGAGCACACCGTCGCCGGGCAGGGCGGTGGTGAGGGTCCCGTCGCGCAGGTCGCGCACCGCGCCCTGGCGCAGCGGCAGCACGCAGCCGTAGCAGATGCCCATCCGGCAACCGGACGGCATCAGCGCCCCGGCGGCCTCACCGGCGTCGAGGATGGGGGTGCCGCCGTCGGCGGCGACGGTGAGGCCGGCCCGGGTGAAGGTGACGGTGCCGCCCTCACCGGGGGCGATGACCGTCGGCCGGAACCGCTCGGTGTGCAGCCGGTCGGCGACGCCGGCCGCCGCCCAGTGCTCCTGCACCGCGTCGAGCATCCCGACCGGGCCACACGCCCAGGTCTGCCGGTCGAGGTGGTCGGGCACCAGGTCGGCCAGCTCGTCGACGCCGAGCAGGCCGTCCCGGTCGGTGTGCCGCTCGACCAGCCGGATGCCGCCCTGGGCGGCCAGCGCACGCAGTTGCCCGCCGAACACGACGTCGTCCGGGGTCGGCGCGGAGTGCACCACCACCACGTCGGCCCGGGTGGGCACGCCGGAACGCAGCATGCCCATCACCGGGGTGATGCCGCTGCCGGCGGTGAGGAAGAGCACCCGGGCCGGGATCGGGTCGGGCAGGACGAAGTCGCCCGTCGCCTGGTCGAGCTGGACGATGGTGCCCACCCGGGTCCGGTGGACCAGGTGGTTGCTGACCCGGCCGTCGGGGATGGCCTTGACGGTGACGCTGATCAGGCCGTCGGGACGGTCCGGGGCGGAGGTCACCGAGTAGGCCCGCCACTGTCGCACCCCGTCGACGTCGACGCCGAGGCGGACGTACTGGCCGGGGAGGTGGCCATGCCAGTCGCGGCCGGGTTGGATGGTGAGGGTCGCCGCGTCCCGGGTCTCCGGGTCGACGGCGACGATCCGCCCGCGCAGGGCGGCCCCGGCGCGCAGCGGCGCGACCAGGTCGAGGTAGTCCGCCGGCAGCAGCGGGGTGGTGACCGTCTCGGCCAACCGCAGGAGCCGGTCCCGGACGGACGTCTTCGCCGGGGGATGCGGGACGGTGGTGGTCATGACCCCAGAGTGCTCGCTATTCCGCATAACATCTTGACCAAGGAAGGTGAATCCGATGCGGTAACTTGTGCGGAGGGAACAACATGCCGGAATCAGGGGCAGCCGGTCAGCTCGGCGGTCGACTGGAGCTCGACGCCCAGGTGGCCGAGCGGTTACGCGGCCGGCTGCCGATGGTCGCCGCACACACCGTCGCCACCATCACCGCCGAGGTGACCGCCTACTCCGGCACCCTCACCGGCCAGATGCGCGAGAAGATCGAAAACGCGGTACGGGTGGCGTTGGGCACCTTCCTCCAGCTCATCGAGCGGGCCGGGGCGGCCGACCCGAGCACCCCGCTGAGCCGGGCGCTGGAGGCCGCGTACGCGCTGGGCGCCGGGGAGGCGCGGGCCGGCCGGAGCATGGACGCGCTGCTGGCCGCGTACCGGGTGGGGGCCCGGGTGGCCTGGCGGGAGGTCTCCACCACCACCGTGCGCAGCGGGTTGTCCGCCGAGACGGTCGCCGAGTTCGCCGAGCTGATGTTCGCCTACATCGACGAACTCTCCGCCGCCAGTGTCGCCGGCCACTCCGACGAGTTGGCCAACGTCGGCCGGGCCCGGCGGCGCGACCTGGACCGGCTCACCCAGCACCTGCTCGCCGGTGATCCGGAGGAGGTACTACGGCGCAGCGCCGAACGGGCCGAGTGGTCCCCGCCGCAGACCCTGACCGTGGTGGTGCTGCCCCGCAGCAGCCTGCGCGGGGTGCTCGCGGTGCTGCCCCCGCACACCCTGGAGAGCGGCGAGGACCTGCCCGGGGCGCAGTGGGCCGAGGATGAGGCGCTGCTGCTCGTACCCGACATGCACGGCAGCCGGCGTCGGCAGCTCGGCACGGTGCTGCACGGGCACCGCGCGGTGCTCGGGCCGGCCCGCCCCTGGGTCGCGGTGGCCCGGTCGTACCAGCGGGTGTTGAAGGCGCTCGTGCTCGGTGTGCCGCGACCGGCGGACGGCGCCGCGCTGGACACCGAGCAGCACCTCGCCCGGTTGGTGCTGCACACCGACCCGGAGGCGCTGGCCGACCTGCGCGCCCAGGTGCTCGCGCCGTTGGCCGGCCTCTCCCCGGCGACCGCCGCGCGGCTGGCCGAGACGATGCGCTCCTGGCTGCTGCACCAGGGCCGCCGCGACGACGTCGCCGCCGACCTGTTCGTGCACCCGCAGACGGTCCGCTACCGGATGGGTCGGCTGCGCGAGCTGTACGGCGACCGGCTGCACGAGCCCGGCACGGTGCTCGACCTGACGGTGGCGCTGGCGTTCCCGCCCGCCGAGGGCGACGGCGGGCCCGCCGAGCACCCACCGGCCACCGCGCCTCCGCCTTCGTCCGACGCCCGGCGGCCGTGAGGTGGGACGCCGCGACCACGCTCCACGACGGACCGTCCGGCGTCCCACCACCTCGGCCACCGGGACCGGCCGCAGTGGACGGTCGGGGTGACTGTGTCGACAGGACGACAGGAACGCGTCCGGCGGCTGACAGCGCGCGAGGACGTGGGCCATGATGGCGGCATGCGTCTCATTTTCTCCGTCTCGGCCTCCGACGAGTCGCCGGTGCACGACCTTCGCGACGAGTTGGCGGCCGATCCGGAGCTGCGTGACGCCCGGGTCCGGCTGCTGCACACCGCCCCCGAACCGGGCACCCTGGGCGCGGCCGAGGTGCTGGAGTTCGTCGGCCAGGACGTCCTGCTGCCCGTGGTGATCCAGGCGGTGTACGACTGGTTCCAGGCCCGACGCGGCGCCCGTCGGGGTGCGGAGACCACCGTCACGGTCACCCTCACCGACAGCCCGGACGGCACCCGGGAGGTGAAGATCGAGGCGAGCGGCTCGGCCGAGGACGTCATCGCGGTGCTCCGGCAGGGCCTGCGGTGACCACTGCGCACCAACCACGCTTCGACCCGACGAAGTCCCGCGCCGTCCTGCTGGGCGTCAGCCGGTACGACCACCTGGCGCTGACCGTGCCTGCCGCCCGGGACAACATCGAGGCGTTGGCCACCGCGTTCGCCGACCCCGCCGTGTGGGGCCTGCCGAGGCGGCGGATCAACGTGGTGCACGACCCGTCGGCCGACGACCTGGCCGGCTACGTCGAGGACGCGGCGCAACTGGTCGGCGAGGACGGCGTGCTGGTGGTCTACTACGCCGGCCACGCCGTCCGGGTGGGCCGGTCGATGCGGCTGCTGCCCCGGGAGGCCACCGACAACCCCGGCACCGAGTTCCCGGTGGAGGGTTTCGTGGCCGCCGCGCAGGGCGCCGGCGCCCGGCACCGGCTGCTGATCCTCGACTGCTGTCACGCGGGCAACGCCAGCGCCGCCCTGCCGGCGGAGCCGTTCCGGGTGGACGAGGAACTCAGCGGCTGGCAACTGCTGGCGGCCGTCCGCAGCGGACCGGCGCTGGACGCCGGTCCGGAGGAGCTGCACACCCCGTTCACCAGGGCGCTGCTGGACGTCCTCGCCCACGGCCGGACGGATGCGGCGCAGTGGCTGACGCCCGCGGACGTGCTGCGGGAGGCCGGGGATCTGCTGGCCGGCGCGGGCTATCCCCGACCGGCCCGGAGCCCGGCCGAGTTCGACCGGGGCTGGGTGCGCAACGTGGCCTGGCGACCGCCGGAGAAACGGCCGGTGCCGTTCCCCCGCCGGTCGCCGGGGGCACCCGGTGAGCACAGCGACCGGGCCGGTTTCGAGAGTGCCTGGCCGATGCGTCAGGTGCCGTTCGAGGGCCGGGTCCCGGAGCTGGCCCGGGGGCGGCCAGCCTGGGGAAGCAGGGTGCCGTCCTGCCGGTCGTCGGGCCCCGGCACGCGGGCAAGCGGTACTTCGTCGACGAGGTGCTGGCCCGCTTCGCCGAGCAGGCCGATCGGGTCGCCGACGTGGCCCTGCTGCGACTGGACATTCCCAACAGCAGTGCGCCCGAGCCGGTGCTCGGGGTGCTCGCCCGGGAACTCGACGTGACCATCGACGACGTCACCGACTACGGCGTGGACTACCCGGAGGCGGTCCGGCTGACCCTGGTCGACGAGTTGCAGAAGCAGCTGCACCGGCGTCGGCTGATCCTGTTCGTGGAGGGGTCCCGGCTGGGCACCACGCCGGAGGTGGTCCGGGCCGAGCTGGAGCGGCTGCTGGAGCTGCCGGTGTTCGACCAGGCGCTGGTCATCGTGGCGACCCGGGCACCGGTCAGCGTCAGCGGCGACGGCCGGCTGCGCTACCTGCCGGTGATCCAGCTGCGGGAACTCAGCGAGGACGAGGCCACCGCGCTGGTCGACCAGGTGCTCTCCGACCCGGTGTACGGCGGCGGTCTGACCATCGCCGGGCTCGCCGAGGGGCGGCTCTGGACGGAGCTGGACGACAAGCTGGTCCGGCTGCCGGGGGTGCTGCACAACGGGATCGACGAGCTCGCCAACGACGTGCTCAACAAGCGGATCGAACAGGCCGGCGTCGAGCACCTGGTCGACGCGCTGCTGCGCCGCTCCGCCGCGACGGTCGGCGCGGGTCTGCGGGACGTTGACTGCTTCGCGCTGTGGACCGGCACCGACGGCGGACGGGGTCGACCGGGCGCGCTGGCCGTGTTGACCGCCTGGGCCGTCACCGACGGTCTGTGGATGTCCTCCGAGCTGTTCGAGTCGATGGGGTGCGGGCTCACCGCGATGGCCACCCACCACCTGGTCGAGGCGCGCATCCTCACCCAGCAGGAACACGACGGCACGCTCTGGCTCGACCTGGGCCGGTCGACCCGGCACGCGTTGAGCAACGCGCTGACCGCCACCCTGCGCGGCACCGGCGGCGGCAACGTCTACGGCCGGGCCCTCGTCGACGGCGCCGAACTGACCCCCGACCAGCTCGACGAACCGGTCGCCGAGGCGATGTTCGCCCTGGTCATGGCGGTGCTGACGCAGCGGCAACGGCACCCGGCCAACTCCGACCGGCACGTCATGAAAGGCATCGACCGGGCGATCGGCTGCCTCGACGAGACCGTGGGCGGGTATCCCCGGCTGCGGGAGACGCTGGCCAAGCTCGCCGCCGCGCACTCCGGGGACGCGGCGTTCAGCCCGGTGCTGCTGGAGGCCGCGACCACGCCGTCCGCCGCCGACCCGGTCGGCACGCCGGCCGACGCCGAGTCACCGTCGGACGGCGGGGAGACCCGCTCCGAGCGGCCGGTGCGCGCCTCCGGTTATCCGGTGGTCGCCGGTGCCGCCCAGCTCAACCAGGCGATGCGGGCCACCGGGCAGACCCAGCAGGTACGCGAAGCGTTCGTGGCCGCCGCCGACGCCGTCGCGGAGGCGATCGGGCAGGCCGACCGGGACGCGTTGTCACACCGGTTGCTGAAGTCGATCGACACCGCGCTGTTCATCGGTGGCCGTCGGCTGCGGGCGGGGACCAGCCTGCTGCCGGCCCGGGAGCGGGCCGCGCCGGTGCTGGCCGAGTGCGCCCGGGCGGCCGGCGGCAGCCGACCCGACCTGATCAACGTGGCCATCTCCTGGCTGCTCAACACCGTCGACCTCCAGCTGACCTCGGGACGGGTCACCGACTCGCAGGCCGCGCTCGGCACCGCCTTCGCCCTGTTCGACCTGATGCCCGAACCGGTGACCCTGCGGGACCGGTTCGCGGTGTTGCAGATGCGCCACCGGCTGCTGTGCGGCCGGGCCCGGGGGCAGCACCGCCTGGCCGACCGGGTGACGACGCTGTCCGAGGCGACGGCCGCGGTCGAGGAGGGATTGGCCCTGTCCGCGTCGGACAGCGACCGGGGTCTGTGGAGCATGCGGCTGTGCGGGGTGGCGACGCTGCTGGTCGCCGAGCAGCCGACCTTCGCCGACCAGTCGGCGACGGGCCGGCGGGTCGTCGAGGCGCTGACGTCGTCGTGGGGTTCGCCGGGCCGGTGGCCGAGCGACACCCGGATGTACGTGTGGCGGCTGCTGCACGCCGTGCACCGCGGCGACCCGGACGTGGTCAGCCAACTGGAGGCCGCGAAGCAGACGATGGCCCTGGTGCTGACCGCCGGGGAGTTCGCGCTGTTGCCGGGCATCGAGGCGGAGGTGCACCTGTTCGTCGCGCACTGCCTGCGCCGCAACAACCGGTTCGGTGACGCGACGACCGAGGCCGAGACCGCCCTGGAGTGCGCCAGACGGGCGCACGGCGACCAGCCGGGCGCCCAGTCGCTGCTGCGTGAGCTGCGCATCCAACGCGAGTTGGGGGGGTGGCGGGCCGAGGTGGACACGCCGGCACGCGGCGACGCACCCCGTACCCGGGTCCGGGACCAGAAGCTGTTGCGTCGGATCCGGGAGGTGCAGTCCTGGCTGGCCGATCAGGAGCACACCACCTGGCACCACGCGGTGCTCGACCTGTGGTGCCACCGGGCCCGGTGGAGCAACGAGGGCAACCTGCTGGCCGCCTCCACCCCGGAGGGGCGCGACGTCAGCAGCATCCCGCATCAGGAACGGCTGACCAACATCGGTCGGCTCTACCGGGTGCGCCGGGACAAGCTCGACGGTCACCTGCGGCGGTTCAGCCACTCCATCGAGCTGTTGCAGATGGAGGTGGGGCTGGAGCGGCAATACCGGCGGTGGCTGGGGGTGCTGGAGACCTACCGGGACGAGCAGGGGGTGACCCGACGCAACGACGTCGACAACAGCGCGGTGTGGGATCTCATCCGGGCCGCCGAGCAGCGCTGGCCGGACCACCCGGGGGTGCTGGAGGTCCGGGCGGAGTTCCACCGCTACATCTGGGAGTACCGGCGGGCGATCGAGGCCTACCGACGGTTGACCGTCACCGCCCCCGACGGTCGGGGGCGGTTGCGGCACGGGCTGGCCATGGTGGAGGCGGTGGTCGGTTACGCCCAGTTCTCCTGGCCCCGCAACGATCCCGACCCCCGTCCGCTGCTGGTCGAGGCGGGTGAGCTGCTCGCCGCCGAGGAACGGGAGGGGCCGTTCCTGGAGCAGTTGGTGATCCTGCGTACCCGGGTCGACCTGGAGCTGGCCCGGGAGATCGATTGGGCCGACGTCGAGAAGGTCGCCGGCGAGATCATGAGCAGCGACGGCTACACCGCCGGTGTCGCGGCGATGCTCAACCGGCGGTGGAGCGGCGACGCCGTGGTCACCAGCCTCGCCGATCCGGGGGTGTGGCGGATCGCCGAGGGCAGCCGGTTCGCCGACCAGCTGCACCAGCTCTTCGACACCTCCCCCCGGGTGCATCCGCTGGCCGACCGGGAGGTGACCGACGAGGCCCACTCGACGATCGCCGACTTCCTGCGGGAGAACTTCACCGAGGTCCAGCTCCTGCGTGGCCTCGGTGCGGTCTACCTGCGGATGGCCGAGCTGCACCGGCAGCCCGAGCAGGCCGGCCGGGCCTTCCACTTCTTCGACGGGTGCCGGGTCTTCCAGCAGGTCCACCTCGCCGGCCGGGTCACCCCGGTCACCCGGTTCCTGATGGCCCGGGCGATCCTGCTGGCCGCGGAGCTGACCCAGTCCGCCGACCCGATCGAGGGCCCGTGCCCGTGGGAGGGCAAGAGCTGGCTGGAGTACGCCGACCGGCTCCTGCAGTCGTGCAAGGACGAGTCGGTGGGTGAGTTCGGCAAGCAGTGCAGCCACTTCCGGAAGGTGACCACGGAGCTGCTGCGGAGCATCCGGTCCCGGCAGGGGATGGAGAAGATGCGCAACCTGCGCCGCCCCCGGTGACCGGTGCCCGCCCCGGACGGGGTGGTCAGCCGGCGGGTCGGGTCGACCCCCGGTCGACGCCGACCGGTGCGCCGGGCGACCGGCGGGCACAGGCCAGCGCGGCGAGCACCGCACCGACCGCGAGGCCGGCCAGCCCGGTCCAGAGCGCCGGGTCGGCCCGCACCCCGCCGGGCAGCTGCCGGACCAGCACGAAGCCGCCCATCACCAGCACGAACCAGCCGAACGACCGGCGCAGCACGTCGGCCGGCACCCGGCTGGTGAGCAGCCCGCCGAGCAGGCTGCCGAGCACGGCGGCCACGGTGACGGCGGCCGCCAGCGGCCAGTTGATGTCGACGGTCCAGAGGTAGCCGGCGAGGCCGGCGAACGACTTCATCGCGATGACCAGCAGCGAGGTGCCGATCGCGACCGGCACGGGCAGGCCGCCGAGCAGGGCCAGCGCGGGCACCACGAGGAATCCCCCGCCCGCCCCGACGAGGCCGGTGGCCAGCCCGACCACCGCCCCGTCGGCGAGCACCCGGGCCAGGGGCAGCTCGCGCGGTCCGGCCGCCTCCCCGGTGGTGCGTCGACCCCGGATCATGGCGGCGGCGGTGGCCAGCATCAGCACCGCGAAGCCGGTGAGCAGGAGCGTCGGCGGGAGGTGACCGGAAAGCCGCCCACCGGCGTACGCCCCGGCCATGCCGGCGAGCCCGAACACCAGCCCGGTACGCCAACGGACCCGGTGCGCCCGGGCGTGCGGCAGCACCCCGACGAGGCTGGTGACACCGACGACGAGCAGGGAGGTGGCGATGGCCTCCCGTACCGGCAGGTCGGCGACGTAGACCAGCAACGGCACGGCCAGGATGGAACCGCCGCCGCCCAGCAGGCCGAGGCTGACCCCGATCAGCACGGCCAACCCGACGGTCAGCGGCAGGGTGGCGCTCACCCCTGCCGTCCGGTGTCATCGCGCAGCTGGGCGACGACACCGTCCAGGTCGCATCCGGCACCCCGGTTGTACGGCAGCCGGCCCAGCAGCATGCCCATGGCACAGGTGTCGGTGAGGGCGGCGACGGTGAGCCCGCCGCCGATCAGCGCGGCGACCCACTTCAGGCCCGGCACCAGCACCGAACCGAGGACGCTGACCAGCACGATCGACCCGGCGACGAGGCGTACCTGCCGTTCCAGGTCCCAGCGCGGGGTGCCCCGCCGGACCGGTGCGGAGGTCTTCTCCCAGGCGAGCATGCCGCCGTCGAGGACCCGCAGGTGGGGTAGCCCGGCGGGGGCGAGCGCCTGACCGGCCTGGCCGGCCCGTGCGCCGGAGCGGCAGACCAGCACCACCTCCTCGTCGAGGTGCCGTCGTAGTTCGTCGCGGTGCTCGCGAAGCAGGTCGAGCGGAACGTTGTAGGCGCCGGGAATGTGCGCGGTCTCGAACTCGGCCGGGGTGCGGACGTCCAGCAGCCGGGGTGCCCGGCCGGAGTCGACCAGGGCACGCAGGGTGTCGGTGTCGACGGTGGCCTCGCGGGTGGGGTCGGTGGGGTCCATCTCTCCTCGTTTCGGGTTCGCCGGGGTCTCAGGCGGGGGTGGTGAGGGTGAGGCCGGCCGGCGCGGCCCGGTCGAACCGGTCGTCGACGACGACCACCGTCCGGCCGGCGTTGGCCAGCAGGGACGCGGCGGCACTGGCCCGGTAGCCGGAGCCGCAGTGCACCCAGATCGCGCCGGGGGGAATCTCGGCGAGCCGCGCCGACAGTTCGGGCAGCGGGACGTGTACGGCGTCGGTGAGGTGCCCGGCCGTCCACTCGTTGGTCATCCGCACGTCCAGGACGACCTGCGGGGCGGGCAGCCCGGCGGGCGGGTTCCCGACGCGGGCGGCGGCCAGGGCCGCGAAGTCGGCGACGGGCTGCTCGCGGAGCTGTCCGGGGTCGGCGGCCCACCGCTCGGGGCCACCGGTGGCCTGGGCGGCAGGCCGGTCGATGCCGATGCGGGCCAGTTCCCGCTGGGCCTCGGCGACCTGTTCCGGGGTCTCGGCGAGCAGGGTGAGCGGGGTGCCCCAGTCGATCAGCCAGCCGAGCCAGGTGGACATCGGCCCGTCGAGGCCGAGGCTGACCGTGCCGGCCAGGTGCGCGGCGGCGTACGCCTTGCGGTGCCGCAGGTCGACCACCCACTGCCCGGCGGCGATCCGTTCGCGCAGTTGCCCGGCGTCGGCGCGGGTCGCCGGGGTGAGGTCGATCGGCGGCGCACCGGCGGCGTTGATGGCCCCCATGTGCGCGTAGTACGCCGGGTGGGCGTCCAGGCCGGCCAGGATGTCGGTGACGAAGTCGTCGGCGGCGAGCCGGAGCACCGGGTTGACCTGCCGTTCCCGGCCGATGGTGGAGTCCGGGGCGTCGGCCTGGGTGGCGGAGCAGAAGCTGCCGAAGCCGTGGGTGGGCCAGACCTGGGTGCCGTCGGGCAGCAGGTCGGCCAGCCGTCGGGCGGAGGTGTGCTGGCGGTGGGCGAGTTCGTGGGCGTGCTGCTGGCCGAGCAGGTCGGTGCGGCCGGTGGTGCCGAACAGCAGGGAGCCGCCGGTGAACACGCCGACCGGCTGCCAGCCGTCGTCGGTGGCGGTGTCCAGGACGTACGACAGGTGGTGGAAGGTGTGGCCGGGGGTGGCGACCACCCGCAGCCGCAGGGTGTCCGACACGGGCACCTCGTCGCCGTCGTCGACCGGGGTCCGGGGGAATCCGACCTGGTCGGCGGCGGCCACCAGGTATTCGGCCCCGGTGAGCCGGGCAAGTTCCCGGCCGCCGGAGACGTAGTCGTTGTGCAGGTGGGTCTCCACCACGTGGGTGATCCGGACGTCGCGCTGGCCGGCCAGGCGCAGGATGCGGTCGACGTCGCGCTGCGGGTCGACCACGACCGCCACCCGGCCGTCGGAGGCCAGGTAGCTGCGGTCGCCGAGGGAGGACGTGCTGAGCACCGTCACCTCAACAGTCATGACAAACCTCTCTTTTCACTTATACCCCCGGGGGTATGTAACGGACAGACGGGTGTTCGAGTTCCGGGGTACGGAGTACCCGCCCGGAGCGCGCTCAGGCGGGCCGGGCGGGGTGCCGTTCGCGGGTCAGGCCAGCGCCAGGAAGAGCTTCTCCAACTCGGCCTCGGTCATCTCGGGAGTCTCACCGCGCCCACGCGCCGCGTCGCAGTGCCGCATCCCGGAGGCGATGATCTTGAAACCGGCCCGGTCGATGGCCTTGGAGACCGCCGCGAGCTGGGTCAACGCCTCCCGGCAGTCCTCGCCGTTCTCCATCATCTCGATCACGGCGTTGAGCTGACCCCGGGCCCGCTTGAGCCGGGTCAACGCGTCGCCGGTCATCTCCGGTCGCAGTTTCACGGTGCACCTCCTGCCGCCAATATACCCCCGGGGGTACCCGAACCGCCACCCGCCCGCAACGGCCGCGTCGGCCCGCCCGGGGAGAGGGCGAGCCGACGCGAGGGGGTGCGGATCAGTGCCGACGTCGGCCGTACGTGCCGGCGAGAACGGCGACGCCGCCGGCCGCGAAGGCCACCTGGAGGAACAGCTCGATCCAGTCGATGCCCCCGGTGTCGTCCACCCCGAGCGCGCCGGCGAGCAGGGTGCCGAGGATCGCGGCCACCACGCCGATGGCCAGGGTCAGCAGGATCGAGATCTTCTGCTTCCCGGGCACCACGAGGCGACCCAGGGCACCGATGACCAGACCGATGATGATGGCGGTGAAGAAGCCCTGTACTTCCACGTGTGTCGTCCCTCCGCGAGTCGCTGTCGACCTGGACTCTGCCCCGGGTGGGCGGGCGGTGAAACCACGGCGGGACGCCACGGACCAAATGTCACGCGACTGTCATGCGCTCGCGTGGGGACCGTCATCCGAACGCCGCGCCGATCCCCGGAAGGTCCGTTCCAACAGGTCGAACAACGCCGTCCAGTGCCGCTCGGCGGCCTGTTCGTCGTACATGGCGGTGTCGGCCATCGTGAAGCCGTGCGGGGCTCCGGCGTACACCTCGGAGCGGTAGGCGACCCCGGCGGCGTCGAGCGCCCCCTCCAACGCCGCGATGTCGTCGGCGGTCATCGAATCGTCCCGGTCGGCGTGGGCGAAGTACAGCTCACCGGTGACCGTGCCGACTCCCCGGTGCGGGCTGTCCGGCGCGTCGGTGACGACCCGACCGGCATGGAAGCTGGCCAGCGCCGCGATCCGGTCCGGATGCGCCTCGATCGCGCGCAACGCGTTGGTACCACCCATGCAGTACCCCACGATCGCCACCGGCCCGGCCACGACGTCGTCGCGGGCGGCGAGGAAGTCCAGGTAGGCCCCGGCGTCCCGGGCCACCAGCTCCGGGGTCAGCGCGGTGATCAGCGGCACGATCCGGCCGAACAGCTCGCCGCGCCGCTGCGGATCGGCCAGGTCGGCGAGGTCGACGCGCGGCATCGGACCGGCGCGGTGGAACAGGTTCGGCACGAGCACCAGGTACCCCTGCGCGGCGATCCGCTCGGCCATCTCGGCGAGCCGGGGACGCAACCCGAAGGCGTCCATGAAGAACAGCACCGCCGGGAACGGCCCGTCCCCGTCCGGCCGGGCCAGGTACGCCTCGGCCGCGCCGTCACTGGTCGGAACATCCACCGTCGTCGTGCCCGCCATGGTGTCTCCTCACCCGGGTGCCGGCGCACCCACCGCGGGAACGCTACCCGGTGCGCGAACAGCCGACGGAACACAGCACGGCATCCCCGCGACGGACGGGATGCCCGGCGGGGTGGCCCGGCGACGGACGGGGGTGACCGGTGCAGCAGCCCGGCGACGGACGGGTGACCGCAGGCCAGCGACCCGCGTGGGTGGCGTCGGCGGCCCGGCTGCGGTAGGCAAACCGCCAGGTGGACGGCGTGCCGGGCCGGAGTTGTCACGGATCGGGGGTCTGCCCGGTCGTTGGTGGTGCAGGGGCGGTGGGACCGCCACGGGCAGACAGGGAGTGGACCGACCATGAAGATCGTCGTCATCGGGGGCAGCGGACTGATCGGCAGCAGGCTGGTGGCGCTGCTCGGGCAGCAGGGCCACGACACGGTGGCCGCCTCCCCCCGTACCGGGGTGGACACGCTCACCGGCGCGGGGGTGGCCGAGGCGCTCGACGGCGCCGACGTCGTGGTGGACGTGTCGAACTCGCCGTCGTTCGAGGAGACCGCCGTCCTGACGTTCTTCGAGACGTCCACCCGCACCCTGCTGGAGGCGGAGGCGAAGGCCGGCGTACGGCACCACGTGGCGCTGTCGATCGTCGGCGCCGACCGCATCCCGGACAGCGGCTACATGCGGGCCAAGGTGGCGCAGGAGGCGCTGATCGCCGGGGCGGACATCCCGTGGACGGTGGTGCGCGCCACCCAGTTCTTCGAGTTCGTGCCGGCCATCGTCGAGTCCGCCGTGGCGGGCGACGAGGTACGCCTGCCGCCCGCGCTGATCCAGCCGATCGCCGCCGACGACGTGGTGACGGCGCTGGCCGAGATCGCGGCCGGCGCACCGGTCGACGGGATCGTGGAGCTGGCCGGGCCGCAGCGGTTGCGCCTGGACGAGCTGGGCCGGGAGACGCTGACCGCCGCCGGTGACCCCCGGCCGGTGGTCACCGACCCGCAGGGGCGCTACTTCGGGGCGTTGCTGGCGGAGCAGTCGCTGGTCCCGCTCGGCGACGCCGCCCGTACCGGTGGCACCCGGTTGGCGCAGTGGCGCGCACGCTGACCCGTTGCGGGGGCCCGGCGTCGGGTGACGTCGGGCCCCTGCGGCGTACCGCCTACGGTGGGTCCATGACGACCGGGGCCGCCGCCGACGAGCCACCGGCCGTCGCGGCGGCCGACCTGGCCGCGTTCCTCGACGTGCGGCCGAGGCTGTTCGGGCTGGCCTACCGGATGCTGGGCAGCGTCGTCGAAGCCGAGGACGTGGTGCAGGAGGCGTGGCTGCGCTGGCAGGGCACCGACCGCAGCGGGGTACGCAACCCGGCGGCCTTCCTCACCACGACGACCACCCGGCTCGCGGTGAACGCGGCCACCTCCGCCCGCGCCACCCGGGAGACGTACGTGGGGCCGTGGTTGCCCGAGCCGGTCGACACGAGTGCCGACCCGACCCTCGGTGCGGAACGGGCGGCCGCGTTGGACGTGGCGGTGCTGTTGCTGTTGGAACGGCTGGCTCCCGCCGAACGGGCCGCGTACGTGCTGCGCGAGGCGTTCGACTACCCGTACCGGGAGATCGCCGAGGTGCTCGGCACGTCGGAGCCGAACGCCCGGCAGCTGGCCAGTCGGGCCCGGCGGCACCTTGCCGTGGCGGGGTCCGCGCCCGCCCCGCCGCAGCGACGGCGGCAGCTGACGCGGGCGTTCCTCGGCGCGGCCCGCGACGGCGACCTGACCACGTTGGAACGGTTGCTCACCGCCGACGTGGTGGCCCGTGCCGACGGCGGCGGCCGGGTGCACGCGGCCCGCTTGGACGTGTGCGGGGTGGCCCGGGTGACGAACTTCCTGGACAACGTGCGACGCAAGTACTGGCGGGCGACGACGGTCGACCTGGTCGAGGTCAACGGCGGCCCGGCGGTACTGGTCGCCACCGACCGCCCGGTCACCCTGATCACGGTGGACACCTCGGCCCGGGGCATCGAACGGCTCCTGCTGGTGGTCAACCCGGACAAGCTGGGTCGGCTGCCGGCCCGACGCTGACCGGCGATTTCCGCCACCGTTCACGCAACGACCGGTAGACCGACCATTCGACTTCCGTCTATACATGTGGCAACGGAGCCGCATCTGACCGGACGGAGCACCCATGAACCGACGCCTGCGTGCCGCCGCGACCATCCCCACCGCGGTCCTCGCCGCCACGCTCGGCCTCGCCCACCCCGCCGAGGCCGCCGGCTACTCCGCCCCGCTGACCACCGCCGTCGCCGGCCTGCCCGTCGCCGCCGAGAACCGCACCGGCTACAGCCGCGACCTCTTCCCGCACTGGATCGACGCCGACGGCGACGGCTGCACCACCCGCAACGAGGTGCTGCTCGCCGAGGCGGTCAGCGCGCCCACCGTCACCGGCACCTGCACGTTGACCGGGGGACGCTGGTACTCCTACTACGACGACGCCTCCTGGACCGCCACCGGTGACCTCGACATCGACCACATGGTGCCGTTGGCCGAGGCGTGGGACTCCGGCGCGCGTACCTGGAGCACCAGCCGCCGCCAGGCGTACGCCAACGATCTCGGTGACAGCCGCCCGCTGGCCGCCGTCACCGACAACGTCAACCAGTCCAAGGGCGACCAGGACCCGGCCAGCTGGCTGCCGCCGTACGCCGCCGCCCGGTGCCGGTACGTCACCGAATGGGTGGCCACCAAGATCCGCTGGCGGCTCACCGTGGACAGCGTCGAGAGGAGCGCCCTGACCAGCCTGGCCGGCGGCTGCCCCAACGCCACCGTCTCGGTCACCTACGCGTACTGAGCGACCCCGTCGCCCGCGCCGCCCCGATGCGGACACGCAACGCCGGGGCCAGCGCACCGGCGGGTCGACGGGTGGGGTCACCTGACCGACGGGGGTACCTCACCGACGGGGTCGACGGACCGACGGACCGGGTGCAGGGGTCGACGGACCGACGGGGTCAAGGACCGACGGGGTCGACGGACCGGGTGCAGGGGTCAACCGGGTGACCGTGACCCCTGCGGTGGTCCGGGGGGAGATCGGTGCCGTCTGCTCCCTCTGCCCGGACCGGATCACACGTCGGTGATCCGCAGGCCCGCGTGGGCGCGGTAGCGCCGGTTGACCGAGATGAGGTTGGCGGTGAACGCCTCGACCTGGTGCGCGTTGCGCAGCCGCCCGCCATACACGCCCCGTACCCCCGGAATGGTGTCGGCGAGCGCCCGGACCAGGTCGGTGGCCTCCCGGTCGTCGCCGAGCACCAGCACGTCGGTGTCGACCGTGTCGAGATCCGGGTCCTCCAGGAGTACGGCGGAGACGTGGTGGAACGCGGCGACGACCCGCGACCCGGTGAGGATCGCGGCGGCCTGCTGGGCGGCGGAGCCCTCCGGGACGGGCAGGGCATAGGCACCCTGCTTGTCGAAGCCCAGCGGGTTCACGCAGTCCACGACGATCTTCCCGGCCAGCGCCGGGGCGAGCGTGGTGAGCAGTTCGGCATGCCCGTCCCACGGCACCGCGACCACCACGATGTCGGCCTGCGCGGCGGCGTCGGCGTTCGACCCGCCCCGGACCCGGCCGGGCAACCCGGCGGCCGTCTGCGCGGCCCGCCCGGCGTCCCGCGACCCCAGCACGACGTCCAACCCGGCCGCCCCGAAGCGCCGGGCCAACCCCCGCCCCTGCGGCCCGGTCCCGCCGAGCACGCCGACGGTACGGTCCCGCAGCTCGTCACTCACACTCACGTACGTCTCCTTCTCGTCCCACCGCCCGCCCCACACAGTCCCGATCTCCGTCCCGCCGGCCCTCCCTCCCGCCCCACGCACTGCCCCGCCGTCGCGGTGATCAAGAGATTTGTGTCAGTTGATCAAGAGGTTTACGTCATCGTGGAGATCATTCCTGACGCTTTTCTCTTGATCACCGGAGCAGGAGCGGGGTGGGGGTGGGTTTGGGGTGGGGTGGTCAGGGGTGGGGTTGGTAGAGGGTCAGGGGGGTGCCGGTGGGGTCGGTGACCAGGGCCCGGCGTTCGTGGGGGCCGGTCACCGGGTCGGTGGCGGTGGCGCCGGCGGCGATCAGGTGGGCCAGGCAGGCGTCGAGGTCGTCGACCTGGATGCTGAGCACGGTGCGGCCGGCGACGGGTTGCTGGGTGGCGTCGGCGAGGCCGATGGTGACCGTGCCGTCGGTGACCGCGGCGTACCGGTCGCCGTCGCGGAACTTCACGGTCAACCCGAGCGCGGTGTAGAAGGCGAGTTGGGCGTCCAGGTCGTCGGCGGGGACGATCACGTGACCGATCCTCATGGGCGGAACCTCGGCATGACCTCGCGGGCGAACCGCTCGACGATCTCCATCGACCGTTCGATCGGCAGGCCGAGCCACTGGGCCCGGAACACGAAGTGGTTGTAGCCGGCGTCGGCGAAATCCTGGATCTTGGCGGCGATGTCGTCGGGCGAGCCGAAGAAGAGCGCCTTTTCCTTGATCGCGTCCCACTGCGACTCGAAGAAGTCCATGCCGTACTGGACGTACTCGCCGTAGGAGCGTTTCACCGCGTCACCGGCGACGGCGAACGCGGCGTCGGCGGAGTCGGCCACGCACAGGTCCCGGTGGATCGGGAAGACCGCGTCCCGTTCGTCGAAGCCGGCGGCCCGTCGCTGTTCGCGGTAGTCGGCCAGGTTGCCGACGGCCCAGTTGCGGCGCACGTTGGACGGGGCCAGCCAGGGCAGCCCCTGCCGGGCGATCCGGGCGATGCCGGTCGGGCCGTTGGCGCCCACCCAGACCGGCGGGTGCGGGCGCTGCACCGGCAGTACGCTGCACCGCACCCCGTCCAGGGTGAAGTGCTTGCCCTCGTGGTGCACCGGCTCCCCGGTCCACAGTTGCTGCATCACGGCGAGGGCCTCGTTCATCCGGGACACCCGGGTACGCCGTTCGATACCGAACGACGTGAACTCGGCGTCCCGGTAGCCCGACCCGATGCCCAGGACGAACCGGCCACCGGACATCTGGTCGATGGTGGCGATCTCCTCGGCCCAGTGCACCGGGTGGCCCAGTGGCAGGATGAGGATGCCGGTGCCGAGTTGCATCGTCCCGGAGTGGTCGATGAGCCGGCTCAGCAGCGGCAGCGGCTGCGGGGTGCTCAGCGACGACAGGTAGTGGTGGATGCCGAAGACCGAGTCGTAGCCCAGGTCGCGGACGTGCTGGACGTACTCGACGGTCTCACCGATGCGCCGGCCCAGGTCGTCGCCGGGGGCGTACTGGTGGTCGAGCAGGATGCCGAACTTCACGCCGTCGCCTACTCTTCCCGCGACCGGCTGTCGCTGAGCCGGAAGTACGGGGCGACGAGCCGGTCCCGGTCGGCCAGCGCCTGCCCGATGCCCTTCTCCCGGCGCTCCTTGAGGAAGTTCCAGTCCCCCTCGGCGAAGCTGACGTTGGTCGCCCAGCCGTGCCCGACCCAACCCGTCATCGCCCCGAGACCCTTGCCCCGGGCCTCCATCACCACCTGCATCATCGACTTACCCATCATCAGCGAGTCCAGCGGCATCACCGCGATCGCGTCGGCGTAGTCGTCGACCCAACGTTGCAGGTCCTCACGGGGTACGACCTTGGTGACCAGGCCCTTGCGCTCACCCTCCTCGGCGCCGATCGCCCGCATGGTGAGCATGACGTCCTTCATCGTGGTCAGGCCGACCTTCTCGATCCAGTGGTACATGTCCTGCGGGGCGGGACCGAGGTAGCGGAACGCCGGGTGGGTGAACCGGGCGTCCGGGGAGGCGATGACGATGTCGGCGGAGAGCGCGATCTGGAAGTGCCCGCCGTAGCAGTAGCCCTGCACCTGGCAGATGGTCGCCTTGAGCGACTCGATGATCGGCCGGGTGAAGCCGGAGCTGAGCACGTTGCGGTCGGGCAGGATGCGCTGGCGCTGGGCGGGTCGCCGCCGGGACGCCTTGTCGGTGCCGGTCTTGTAGCCGATGTAGTGGCCGAGTTCCGCGGCGTCGGCGCCGGTGCCGAAGTGCTCCCCCTCCCCCGTGAACACGATGACCTTGACCCGGTCGTCGGTCTCGGCCTCCTTCACCAGGTCGCCGACGCGTTCGAAGGCGGCCACCGGGATGGCGTTGAGTCGCTCCGGGCGGTCGAAGGTGATGGTGGCGACGGCCCGCTCCTCGTCGACGTCGTAGCGGACGTACTTCGCCAGGACCTCGGGGTCGACCTCCATGTTCTCGACGTCCCACTGGCTTTCCAGCAGCTCGGCTTCGGTCTTCTTCACGGCGGGTTCCTTAGGTCAGGTGGTGGGACGGAAGGCGGGGATCACCTCGGCGGCGAACAGCCGCAGCGAGGCGCGGAGCTTGTCGGTCGGCATCCCGAGCCACCCGGGACGGAAGATCAGGTGGTCGAAGCCCAGGTCCCGCAGCGCGCTGATCCGCTCGACGAGGAATTCGGGCGAACCCAGCAGCAGCGTGTTGCGGACCAGTTCGTCGAAGCGGTCCCGCTGCCAGCGCAGCGCCGGATACTCGGCGTACGTCGAGTACTCGACCCGGGCGTGCGGTAGCGCCTCCGCGACGGCCTGTTCGGTGCTCGGCGCGCAGTACAGCTCCACGCCGACGGGCCGCTGCACCGTCGCCGGGTCCCGCCCGTACTCGGCCAGCGCCTCGTTGTAGACGGCCAGGTGTTCGGGCAGGAACCGGCGGCTCGGGGAGTTGCCCGGCGCGTACCAGGCGTCACCGAGCCGGGCGGCCCGACGGACGGCCTTCTTGCCGCCGGCGCCGATCCAGATCGGTGGGCCGCCCGGGGTCAGCGGCGGGATGCCGATGGTGGCGTCGACCTGCGGATAGAACTCCCCGTCGTGGGTGACCGGCTTTCCGGTCCACAGCGCCCGGATCAGCCGCAGGCTCTCGTCGAACCGACGGAACCGGGTTTCCGGGTCGACCCCGAAGGCGGCGAACTCGTTGTCCCGGTAGCCGGCACCGACGCCGAGGACCACCCGCCCGCCGGAGAGGTGGTCCAGGGTGGCGAACTCCTCGGCGACGTGCACCGGGTGGAACATCGGCAGCAGCAGGATGCCGGTGCCGAGCAGCATGTCCCCCGAGCGCGGGATCAGGCTCGCCAGCATCGAGATCGGCTGCGGGGTGGCCAGGTTGGACTGGAAGTGGTTGATCGTCCACACCGAGTCGTAGCCCAGCTCCGCGGCCAGCTCGACCGTGCCGAACAGGTCGTCGAGGTGCCGGCGGAGGTCGTCGCCGGGTGGGTACTGGTGCGACGCCATGATGCCGAACCTCATCGGCTCCCCCTAGCTGTCGGTCGGCTGGTCCGGCCGTCGTCCGGCCGGGACACCGCCACGGAGGCGACGCTGTCCGCCGCCGGTGCGGCGGCCGCCGCGCGGTCGGCGTCGGTCGGGTCGGGCGACGGCACCGTCGCCCCGGCCCCGGCCGGCTGCGCCGCCGGGTCCGCCACGCGGCTGATCTTGCCGGTGGCGCTGCGTTCCAGGGCCGGCACGAACTCGATGCGCCGGGGGGTCTTGAAGTGGGCCAGCCGCTCCCGGGCGTACGCGACGAGCCGCGCGGCAAGGTCGGTGTCGTCGACCGTGCCGTCGGTGGCCCGGACCACCAGCGCCACCGGAATCTCGCCCAGCCGGTCGTCCGGGCGGCCGAGCACCCGGACGTCGCGCACCAGCGGATGGGCCCGCAGTTCGTCCTCGATCTCCTCGGGCCAGACCTGGAAACCCCCGCACTTGATCATGTCCCGCTTGCGGCCGACCAGGAAGAGCACCCCGTCGGCGTCGACGTAGCCCATGTCGCCGGTGTGCACCCACCCGTCGCGGACCAGCTCGGCCGAGGCGGCGGCGTCGTCGACGTACCCCCGGGTCAGGGCGGAGCGGACCACCACCTCACCCTGGGCGCCGGACGGCAGCGCGGTGCCGGCGTCGTCGCGGATCTCCAGCTCGACGCCCGGGTAGACCCGGCCGGCGGAGCCGGGCTTCCACCGGCCGGCCTTCATGTCCCGGCCGGTCCAGCCGGCGATGTGCCCGGCCTCGGTCGAGCCGTAGTTGACCAGGATGGGCACCCGGTAGCGCTCCTCGAACGCGCGCCGCACCGGCCAGGAGATCGCCTGCCCGGCCACCAGGACCGACTTGACCCCGGCGAACGGCAGGTCCCGGTCGGCGTGCACGATGTCGAAGACCATGGTGGGCAGCAGGAAGAGGTTGTCGAACCCGAACCGCGCCATGAGGTCGGCGAGCCGGTCGACGCCGAAGCGTTCCCAGACCACCGCCGGCCGGCCGACGAAGTACGCGAACAGCAGCGCGTGCTGGCCGCCACTGTGGAACAGCGGCAGGGCGATGAGGTTCGGCCTGGCGTCCGGCGCGGCGGTGCCCTCGGCCCCGGTGCCGGTGGTGACCCGGGCCAGCCGCATCAGCGACTCCCGCGTCCCGCCGTGGGTGACACTGACCGCCTTCGGTCGCCCGGTCGTGCCGCCGGTGAACAGGATGCACGCCTCGGCCTCCGGCCCGACCTCGACGCCGGTGACCCGCACCTCCCGCCGCCACGGCAACGCCGGCACCCCGGCCAGCGACGCCGTGACGGAGCGCACCGGGAGCCCTGCGGCGACGTCACCCGCCCCGGTGCCGTCGTCCCCGGGGCGGCCCGGGTGGCGTCTCCGGCGGCGGCCCGGGTGGCGAGGAACGCGGCGACCACGTCGGGGCGACGGTCGTCGACCAGCAGCAGCCGGGGCGCGGTCTTGGCCACCGACTCGGCCAGCTCGGCGGCGTTGTAGAGGCTGCTGACGGTGACCGGCACCGCGCCGATCTTCCAGGCCCCGAAGAGCAGGAACACGATCTCGGGCCCGTTGGTCAGGTAGCAGGCGACCCGGTCGCCGGGGCCGACGCCCTCGGCCCGCAGCGCGGCGGCGACACCCCCGGCGAGCAGGTCGATCTGGTCGAACGTCCACGACCCGCCGTCCTCGCCGTACAGGCCGGGCAGGTCGGCCCGGTCGGCGCACCGGCCCTCCAGGATGCCGGCCAGGTTGCCGGCGCTCACCGGGTCACCCTCATCCACCGGGCCACCGGCGCTCACTAGGCCACCGACGCCCGCTGGACCACCGATGCCCGCCCGACCACCGGTGCCCGCCCGACCACCGGCGCTCACCGGGTCACCCCGGGGGCGGTCGCGGCGAGCCTCGGGATGACCTCCGCGCCGAAGCGGGCGAGTTGCTCCATCGCCTCGTCCTGGCCCGCGCCGACGAACTGGTGACGCAGCGAGACCTCGGTGATGCCCAGCTCGCTCTCCCAGCGGCGCAGCTTGGCGACGATCTCGTCGGCCGAGCCGACCAGGCAGTCCTCGGCGAGGTACCGGTCGAGGTCGAGGGACTGGGCGTCGTCCCACGACTTGTAGCCCGCGTACTGGCGTTGCAGATGCGGACGGACGGCCGCGACGGCCGCCGGGTAGCTGTCACCGAGGTACGCCTCGCGGCTCATCGGGTACTCCCGGTCCAGGGAGAAGCCGCGCTCGGCCAGGTCTGCCCGGTAGATGCCGAGCAGCCGGGCCAGCTCGGCGTCGTCGCCCTTGGGGCCGATCAGCCATGGGGCGTCCAGTCGGGCGGCGCGGCGGATCGCGGGTTCGGCGAACGCGCCGATCCACAGCGGTGGGCCGCCGGGCTGGACCGGGCGCAGCGCCAGGGACGCGCCGGGGGCCTCGCCCCAGCTGCCGGCGGCGTCGATCGTCTCGCCGTTCCACAGGGCGCGCAGCATCGGCACGTACTCCCGCAGTCGCCGCAGCCGGTCCTCCCAGGCGACGCCGAACGCGGTGGTCTCGCGGCGGCGGTAGCCGGCGCCGATGCCGACGGTCAACCGGCCACCGGACAGCAGGTCGAGGGAGGCCAGGTCCTCGGCGAGGGCGACCGGGTTCAGCAGCGGGGCCAGCAGGACCCCGAACCCGATCCGCACCCGGGAGGTGGCGTGGGCGAGGTAGCCGGCGAGCGGGATGGGCTGGACGAACGCCGACCGGGCCAGGTAGTGGTGGCCGAGGTAGACGGCGTGGAAGCCGGCCGCCTCGGCGGCGGCGGCCTGGGCCAGTACGCCGTCGATGCCCTCGGTGGCCGACGCCGACGGGTCGAACTGGGCGCTCAGGAAGCAGCTGATCTTCACCCGGCGACCGCCTCAGGAGTGGCTACCCGCTCGGCGGCGCGGTCCTGGGCCCGGAAGTGCGGGATGACCTTGTCGGCGAACTCCTCCATCGAGCGCAGCGCGGCCCTGCGGTCCAGGGACGGGATCCGCAGCCAGCCGATGTAGTGGTTGATGCCGAGCTGTTCGCGCAGCATCTCGATGGTGTCGATGACGCGCTGTGCGGAGCCGAAGTTGCCGCCGTGAGTCAGCGTCTGCTCCAGGGTGAGCAGTTCGATGTTCTTGGCGACGGCCGCGTAGTAGGACCGCTCCTGGGCGATGGCGTCCTCCGAGCCGGGGATGACCTTGCCGACGGACTTGTAGTAGTTCATCGCCGCCTGGGCCGCCGCGCGCAGGCCCTCCTCGCTGTTGCCGCACCAGACCTGTTGCATGAACGGCAGGTCGTAGGTGGAGATGTCGAAGCCGTTGTCCCGCATGCTCTGCCGGTAGAGGGCGAAGTTCTTCTGCATGATGCCCAACGGCGTGAAGTTCGGTGAGGTGATGATCGACTCGCCGACCGCGCCGCGTTCCCGGAAGCTCTCGGGGGAGACCGTGCCCTGCAGGATGGGCGGCCCGCCCGGGGTGAACGGCCTCGGGTAGGTGGTGACGTTGTCGTAGTGGAAGATCTCGCCGTGGTAGGAGAAGTTCTCCTGCGACAGCGCGAGCCGCAGGATATCCAGGGTCTCCTGGTAGCGCTGCTTGGACTCCGCCAGGGGCACCCCGAAGCCGGCGAACTCGGCGGGCTGGTAGCCGCGGCCGACGCCGATGGAGACCCGGCCGCCGCTGAGCACGTCGAGGGCGGCGATGTCCTCGGCCAGCCGCAGCGGGTGGTGCAGCGGGAGGACCAGGACGGCGGTGCCGATGGTGATCTGCCGGGTCCGCTCGGCGACGGCCATGCCGAAGTTCACCGGGCTGCCGAGGATGCCGTACTTCGAGAAGTGGTGCTCGGCGAGCCAGATCGAGTCGAAGCCCAGCTCGTCGGCCAGCTGGATCTCGTCGAGGGTCTCTCGGAGCACCTGGTGGTCCGATGCGCCGTCGGCCACCGGGAACAGGTTCATGATTCCGAACTTCACGGCCTTCTCCTCATTTATTCCGACCAGACGGTATGTTACTGCCCGGGTTGGTGCCCGGCAAGACTTCCGCAGGTCAGCCCCGCCCGGCCCGACGTGCCCGGATACGCAGTTCCCCGGTCCGTCGCCGGTGCCACGACCCCCGACCGCACCGGGCGTCGAGCACGAACGCCCGGCGCAGGAACAGGTGCGGGTCAGCCTCCATGGTGATGCCCATCCCGCCGTGCACCTGGATGCACCGCTCCGCGGCGAACACCGCCGCCTGCCCGGCCGCCGCCTTCGCGGCGTGCACCTGGACCCCGGCGTCCGGGCGACCGGTGTCGACCGCCCACGCCGCGTACAGGGTCAGGTCCCACGCCGCCTTGCGGGCGGTCGCCGCCTCGGCCAACGGGAACGCGACCCCCTGGAACGCGCCGATCACCTGACCGAACTGCCGGCGCGTCCGGGCCTGCTCGGCGGCCAGGTCGATCGCCCCCTGCGCCACCCCGCACAGCTCGGCCGCCACCACCAGCGCGGCCCGCAGCGGGCCGGTTCCGGCGGGCTGTGTCCGCTCGGGTACGGCCACCGTCAGGTCCGACAGCGGCACCGACGGGTCCACCGACTGCCGCGCGGTGGTCCGGACCGGGTCGGCGAACCAGACCCCGTCCGGGCCGAGGGCGACGACGCCGTCGGCCTGCGCCGCGTACGGCACCAGGGTCCGCACCAGCGGGTCCGGCGCCACCCCGTCGGCCCACCCGGAGCTGCCCGGCACGTCGACGGCCAGGGTGAGCACCCGGCGACCGTCGAGCACCTCGTCGGGGAGCGGACCGGTGCGCCGCTGGTCGCCGCAGAGCAGCTGGACCGCCGCCGCGTGCGCCGGGAACCGGCTCGGCACCAGCCGCCCACCGAGCGCCTCCACGGCGACCAGCAGGTCGATCAGGCCCGACCCGATGCCACCGGCCGGCTCGGGCACCCCGAGCAGCCCGAAGTCCCGCAGCAGCGGACCGTCAGCCACCGGGGCCCGCCACGGGCCGACCTGCAACTCGCGGGCCGTGCCCCGGTCGGCGTCCGCGAGCGCGCCCACGGTCGCACCGATCTCCCGCTGTTCCTCGGTGAATGTCGCACGCACCAGACCACTCCGCTCAGCGTGAGCGGGGCAGGCGCAGCACCCGCTCCGCGAGAATCGACTTCTGGACTTCCTCCGTGCCGCCCTCGATCGTGTGGGCGCGGGCCCGCAGGTAGCGGCGCATCCGGGCGGCGGCGCCGTCGCCGTCGACCAGCACCCCGCCGGCCTCGTCGAGCTGCACGGCGAGCCGGTTGGCGTGCTGCACCACCCGGGCCCACAGGCTCTTGAGCGCCGAGGTCTCCGGCCCGGGTACGCCGCCGGCCCGGCTCTCGCCCAGCATCCGCATCGACCCGATCCGGACCGCCTCGGCGTCGCACTGCAACGCGCCCACCGCGTCGGCGAACGCGCTGTCGTCGGCCACGCCCCGCTCGACCGCGACGTCGATCAGCCGGTCCACCGCCTGGCGGGCCCACACCCAGAGGTTCAGCGCCATGCTGCCGCGTTCGAACGCGAGCGTGGTGAGCGCGACGGTCCAGCCGTTGCCGACCCCGCCGAGCACGTCGTCGTCGGCGACGAACACGTCGTCGAGGAACATCTCGTTGAACTCGGTGTCCCCGTTGATCATCACCAGTGACCGGACGGTGAACCCGTCCATCGGGGCGAGGAAGTAGGTGATGCCCCGGTGCTTCGGCGCGTCGGGGTCGGTGCGCGCCAGCAGCAGGCACTTCGACGCGTTGTGCGCGTTGGACGTCCAGATCTTGGCCCCGTTGATCCGCCAACCCCCGTCGACCCGGGTCGCCGCCGTGGTCAGGCTGGCCAGGTCCGACCCGGAGCCGGGCTCACTGAAGCCCTGACACCAGTACTCGTCGCCACGCAGGATGCCGGGCAGGTGCCGGGCCTGCTGGGCGTCGGTGCCGTGCACGATGATCGTCGGCCCGGCCAGCATCATGCCCACTCCGTTGAGCGGGTACGGGGCACCGCGTACTGCGGCCTCCTCGTTGAAGACGGCCTGCGCCAGCGCATCCATCCCCCGGCCGCCGTGCGCGACCGGCCAGGACAGCCCGGCCCAGTTGCCGGCGCAGAGCCGGTCCTGCCACACCCGCGACCAGTGCTCCCGCTCGTCCTGGGTCAGCTCCTCCTGGTCGGGCACGTCGGCCAGCGCCCCGTCGAGCCACCTGCCGGCCTCGCGCCGGAACGCCAGGTCGGTGTCACTGTCAGCGAAGTCCATGCCCACCTCCCACCTGGTCGTCGATGTCGCCGGTCACGCGCCGGCCTGTCCGGCGCGGGTGAGCCGGGCCTTGTAGAGCTTGCCGTTCGGGTCGCGGGGCAGCGCGTCGCGCACGACGTAGGACTGCGGACGCTTCGGCTTGGCCAACCGCTCGGTGAGGTAACGGCGCAGCTCCGCCAGTGCCTCCTCCGGGTCGGGCGCGGTGTCGGCCAGCACGACATGGGCCTGGGGAACCTCGCCGAATTCCGGATCGGGCGTGCCGACGACCCCGACGTCGGCGACCCAGTCGTGGCCGATCAACGCCGCCTCGATCTCGGCCGGGTAGACGTTGACGCCGCCGACCAGGATCAGCTCGGCCGCACGGCCGGTGATGTAGAGGAACCCGTCGGCGTCGACGTGGCCGACGTCCCAGACGGTCAGCAGGCCGTCACGGCGCGCGCCGTCGGTCTTGCCGGGATCGTTGTGGTATTCGACCCGGTCGTCGCCCTGGCGCATGTAGACGATGCCGGTCTGTCCGACGGGCACCTCGTTGCCCAGCTCGTCGAGGATGCGCAGGGTGGAGATCGAGGCCGGCCGGCCGACCGTGCCCGGGTGGGCCAGCCACTCGTGGGGTCGCGCGACGGTGGTGCCGACCTCGGTCGAGCCGTAGTACTCGTAGACCACCGGGCCGAACCAGTCGAGGATGCGCTGCTTGACCTCGCGCGGGCAGGGTGCCGCGCCGTGCAGCACGTAGCGCAGCGAGGAGACGTCGTAGCGGTCGCGGACCACCTCGGGCAGCTGCAGCAACCGGTAGAAGTGGGTCGGCACCATGCTGGTGCCGGTGACCCGACGCTCCTGGACCCGGCGCAGGAAGCCCTCCGGCGTCCAGCCGTCCATCAGCACCATCGTGCCGCCGGCGTGCAGCGCGCCCATCGCCGGGGTGATGTTGGCCGAGTGGTACATCGGGGCCGACACCAGCCAGGACGCGAACGCGTCGCGCTCCATGCCGAACTCCCGGAACAACCAGACGTAGGTCAGCGCGCCGGTGTCCGCGTCGACGCCGCTGAGCGGACGCTTGACCCCCTTGGGCCGGCCGGTGGTGCCGGAGGTGTACATCATCAGCGACCCGGCCGGGGTCTGCGCCGGGCTGGTGGCGGACATGTCGGCGGTGAGCGCCGAGAGCGGTCGGGCCCGGTCGGTGCGGGGCGTGCCGTCGACGAAGACCTGGATGTCGGGCGCGGCACCGGCGGCGTCGACCACCACGTCCTCGACCCGCTCGGAGCCCACCACCACCCGGGCGGCGCTGTCGGCGAGGATGTAGCCGACCTCGGGCGCGGTGAGGTGGTAGTTGAGGGTGACCAGGTAGAGCCCGGACTGCATCGCCGCGAGATAGAGCGCGACCAGGCCGGGGCTGTTGGTCATCACCGCCGCGACGGTGTCGCCGGGCCGCAGGCCCGCGTGGGTACGCAGCCCGTGCGAGATCCGGTTGACCTCGGCGAACAGGTCACCGTAGGAGATCCGCCGGTCATCGGCGGTCACGATCGCGCACAGGTCCGGTTCCGCGGCTGCCCAGAGCCGGAACCCGGTCCGCTCCTCGCTCATCGGACTCCTTGAGCTAGATTCCGACCATCCGGTATGTTGGTGTCCAACAGTAAGGGAGCCTCCCGACGATGTCCAGACCCGCGATCGACGCCCACGCCGCCAGTTGGCGGGCCCGCCAGGTGCCGGTCCCCGCCCAGGTCGTCGACGGTGTCTGGGCCATCCCGGTCCCCCTGCACGGCAGCGCCCTGCGGTCCATCACCGTCTTCCTGATCACCACCGGCGACGGCCCCGTCCTCGTCGACGCCGGCTACGACCACCCGAGCTGCTGGGCGTCGTTCCAACGGTCGCTGGTCGCCATCGGCCAGCGGGTCGACACCATCACGGCGGTCCTGCTCACCCACAACCACCCCGACCACGTCGGGTTCGCCGACCGGGTACGCACCGCCTCCGGCGCGCGGGTGGTGATGGGCGCGGCCGACGACTTTGCCACCATGCACCGGCGGCGCGGCACCTTCCTCCAGCAGGTACGCACCGCACTCGAGCTGACCGGCGCCCCGCCCGACGTCGTCGCCGCCATGTACGCCGACGCGGTCGCCGTCGCCGTGCACCGGGAGGACCTGCGGCTCGACGTGGCCGTGGCCGACGACACCGAATTCCGCTTCGGCGACGTGACCGTCCGCGCCCTGCCCGCCCCCGGGCACACCTACGGCCACACCGTCTACGTCGACTCCCGGGGCCTCGTGTTCACCGGTGACACGATGATGGCCGAGGGCCCCACCCAACTCGCCATCGTCAGCCGCCCCGACGACGACCCGGCCGCCGACCTGTTCGGCACGCTGGCCCGCATCGGCGACCTCGGGGCCGCCATCGCCTGCCCCGCCCACCAGTTCCCCTACCGCGGCGTCGCCGCCCGCGCGCAGGCCCTCACCGCGTTCCACCGCGACGAGGTCGCGACGGTCCGGGGCCTGGCCCGCGACGGTGACACCGCGTGGGACGTCGCCCGGCGGATGACCTGGAAGAAGCCGTGGGACGAGCTGGGCCGGGGCACCCGACGGTTCGCCCTGGTGCACACCCTCGCCCTGCTGCGCCACGCCGCCACCGACAGGTGACGCCGGGGCGGCCCGCCCGACCCGGCGAGCGGCTCAGTCGCGCCGGGCGTCGTCGTACGTCCAGTCCGGGCGCAGGGTCGAACGCAGCTCCCGCAGGGTCCGCTTGAGCACCTTGCCGGACGGGTTGGTGGGGAACTCCGGCACCAGGTAGACCTCCTTGGGCACCTTGAACCGACCCAACCGCTGCCCGGCGTGCGCGATCAGCGCCTCGGGCGTCAACCCCGGCCGGGCCACCACGAACGCGGCCGGCACCTCCTGCCACACCGGGTGCGGGGCGGCCACCACCGAGGCGGCCAGCACCAGCGGATGGTCGGCCAGCACGTTCTCGATCTCGGCGCTGGACATGTTCTCCCCACCACTGCGGATCATGTCCTTGAGCCGGTCACGGATGTAGAGGTAACCGTCGGCGTCGAAACAGCCGATGTCACCGGTGTGGAACCAGCCGTCCCGGAACGCGGCGGCGGTCGCCGCAGAATCGTCGAGGTAGCCGGGGCTCACCTTCGGCCCGCGTGCGACCACCTCACCGGGCACGCCGACCGGCACGTCCGCACCGTCCGGGTCGACCACCCGGACCTGGACCCACGGCACCGGCAGCCCCACCGACCCCTGCTTGGACTCCTGGTGCGCGGCGTCGAGGTAGGTCAGCCCGCTGCACGTCTCGGTCAGGCCGTACCCCTCGATCAGCCGGGCGTTCGGGAACAGCCCCCGGGCCACCCCGAACAGCGCCGAGGTGACCTGCGAGAAGATCAGCCAGCGGACCGACGACAGGTCGGCGGCGGCGGCGGTGGGCTCGCGGCGGACCAGGTCCAGCATGGTCGCCGCGACCACCATGCCGGTGATCCGTTCCGTCTCGATCGCCCGCAGCACGGCCGCCGGCACGAACCGGCGGTGCAGCACCATGGCGCCCCCGACGTGCCAGATGCCGAAGCCGGGCAGGTCGGTGCCGCCGACGTGGTAGAGCGGCGCGACGTTGAGGATCCGGTCCGTCGGCCGCAGCCCCAGCTCGACGATCTGGGCGTGCATGTTCCGGTTCACGTTGCCGTGGGTGAGCAGCACCCCCTTGGGCAGGCTGGTGGTGCCGGACGTGTAGACGATCCGTTGCAGGGCCGCGTCGTCGAGGTCGGCGTCGGCGACCCGCGCGCCCCGGTGCGCCGCGACGAGCGCCCGCACGTCGGTCCAGCCGTCGTCGATCGGCTCCAGCGCGAACCGGCGTACCTGCGGCAGGTCGGCGAGGGCGGCGGCGGTGAGCGCGGCGAACTCCGGCACGGTGGCGACCGCCCCGACCCGCGCGTGCGCCAGCAACCGGGCCAGCTCCCCCGCGGTGAGCCGGTAGTTCAGCGGGACCACGACCGCGCCGAGTTTCGCCAGGGCCAGGCAGAGCAGGAGGAACTCGGGGACGTTGTCCGCGACGACCGCCATCCGGGCGTCCCGGCGTACCCCCTCGGTGGCCAGACCGGCGGCCAGGGCGTTGACGTCGTCGTCGAGCTGCCGGTGGGTCCACCGGCGGTCGGCGAAGACGAGCGCGTCGGCGTCGGCGAACCGGCGGGCGTTACCGGCCAGCATCGCGGCGAGGTTCGCGGTGCTCACCCGGACACCGCCGCCTCGCGCAGCGCCTTCTTCAGCACCTTGCCGGAGTCGTTGCGCGGCAACGACGTCACCAGCTGCACGTGCCGGGGGACCTTGTAACAGGCCAGTTCGGCCCGGCAGTGCGCGCGCAGCTCCTCGGCGGTGGCGCTCGCGCCGCCACGGAGGATGACGAACGCCTTGGGCACCTCGTCCCACTGCGGGTCGGGCACCCCGATCACGGCGACCTCGGCGACGTCGGGGTGCTGGGCGAGGACCCGTTCGATCTCGGCGCTGGCGATGTTCTCCCCACCGGACTTGATCAGGTCGGCCCGGCGGTCGACGAACCACAGGTAGCCGTCGGCGTCGATGCGGCCCACGTCGCCGGTGCGGAACCAGCCGTCGCGCCGGCTGCGCCGGTTGGCCTCGTCGTCGTTCCAGTAGCCGGGCGACACCTTCTCCCCCCGGACGATGATCTCCCCCTCGACGTCCGGGCCGACCGGCCGGAAGTGCTCGTCGACGATGCGGATCTGCACCCCGGGGAACGGTGCCCCGAGCGCGCCCAGCTTGCTCTGCTCGTGGGCGGCGTCGAGGTAACAGACGCCGTTGCACAGCTCGGTCATGCCGAAGGTGTCGATCAGGCGGACGTGTGGCAGCCGACGCTTCACCTCCTGCCGCACGCTCGGCGCGACCCCGGCGAACAGCAGGTAGCGCAGCGCACCGAGGTCCGGCGGGTCGTCCAGGTCGAGCAGGCCGAACAGGATCTGGGCGGCCAGCACCAGGCCGGTGATCCGTTCCTCGGCGGCGATCCGGGCGATGTCGGTCGGCTTGAACGTCGGGGTGAGCACCATCGTCGCCCCGGCGACGAACGTCGCCAGGCCCGGCGCCTCCAGCCCGCTGACGTGGAACAGCGGCGCGGAGACGAGGATCCGGTCGGCGGCGGTCAACTCCAGTTCGAGGACCTGCGCGAAGTGGTTCGCGGTGAGGTTCCCGCAGGTGTGCACCACCCCCTTGGGGCGGGCGGTGGTGCCCGAGGTGTAGAGCAGCCGGTGCACGTCGGCGGGGCCCTTGTCGGCGTCGGCGACCCGGACGCCGGGTGGCTGACCGGCGAGCAGGTCGGCCAGCCGTCGGGCGTCACCGACGACCGTGTCGCCGTTGGCGACCAGCGTCCGCAGCCCGGTCGTGGCCGCCAGCCGGGCGGCGTCGGCGGCGAAGTCGTCGTCGTAGAGCAGCCCGGTGACGCCGGCCTGGTCGATGACGTACGCCTGCTCGTTGACGTGCAGCCGCCAGTTCAGCGGCACCGAGACCGCGCCGAGCCGGCTCAGCGCCAACAGCTCGATGACGTAGGTGGCGGTGTTGCGCCCCAGCACCCCGACCAGGTCGCCGTCGGCGATGCCGGCGTCGCGCAGGGCCGCGGCGTGCCGGTCCACGTCGGCGTCCAACTCGGCGTACGACCAGCGGGTGGTCCCGTCGACCAGGGCCTCGGCGTCGGCGCGGCGCAACGCCTGGCGACGCAGCGTCTCGGTGAAGTTGCTGCCGCCCATCAGTCGCCGCTCCCCCGCCGCCGGGCCAGGATCTCCTCCCGGGACGGCAACGACACGAACTCCAGCAGGTTGCCGTCGAGATCGCGGGCGGCGAACGCGGTGATGTACCCGTAGTTGTCCAGCAGCACCCGGTTGGGCGCGGACAGGCACTGCGCGCCCAGCTCGGTCAGCCGCCGGTGCAGGTCGTCCAGCTCGTCGCGCGGCACCTCGAAGCTGAGCAGGAAGGTGCCCAGCTCCAGGTGACCGGCGGTGGCGGTGCGGGTCTTCACGCCGTTCCACTCGATGAGTTCGAGCTGGCCGACCCGGCTGGGGCCCTGGAGGTACTGGACCCGGCCGGTGGTGCCGGCGGGCAACCCCAGCGACACCTCGATCCCCGGCCCGCCGACGTCGGTACGCAGCGTCCGGCGGTAGCCCAGGGCGCGTTCGTAGAAGTCCGCGGCGCGGTCGACGTCCGAGACGGTCATGGCCACGTGGTGCACTTCGCTGACCGGCATGATGCCTGCCTTCCGATGGGGTTCGCGGTTCAGGCGGACGGTCCGGACGGCCCGCCGAGGACCCGTTGGATCAGGGTGACCTCGTCGGCGCCACTGCCCGGCACGATGAAGTCGTCGAGTCGGCAGATCTCGTCCACCGCGTCGAGGATGTCGTCGGGCGAGGCCGGCGCGGTCCCGCCGTACCAGCCGGGGGTGACGCCCAGGAAGATCCGCCCGACCCGGCCGCCGCCGACGGTGAGGATGTGCCGGTTGAGCTGGCACTGCTCCGAGGCGAGGAAGGTCGCCACGGCGGCCACGTGCTGCGGGTCGAACCGGTCGGTCAACTCGCCGAGCAGGTTCTCGGTCATCCGGGTCGCCGCCGTCGGCGCGATCGCGTTGACCAGGATGCCCCGGCGGGCGCCCTCCAGCGCGAGCACGTTCATCAGCCCGATCAGGCCGGTCTTGGCGGCGCCGTAGTTGGCCTGACCGAAGTTGCCGAACAGGCCGGACGACGAACTGGTCAGCACGATCCGGCCGTAGCCCTGGGCGACCAGGTGCGGCCAGGCGGGCCGCAGCACGTGGAACGCCCCGGCCAGGTGCACGTCGAGCACCGCGCTGACGTCCTCGTCGGACATCTTGGCCAGCGTCCGGTCCCGCAGGATGCCGGCGTTGTGGATGACCGCGTCGAGCCGGCCGTACGTGTCGATCGCCCGGCCGACCAGGTCCGCACCACCGGCGGCGGTGGCCACCGAGTCGGTGGAGGCGACGGCGGTGCCGCCGGCCGCGCGGATCTCGGCGACGACCTGTTGCGCCGCGCCGGAGGAACCGGAGCCGTCGACCGTCCCACCGAGGTCGTTGACGACCACCGACGCGCCCCGTGCGGCGAGGGTCAGCGCGTGCGCCCGGCCGATGCCGTTGCCCGCGCCGGTGACGACGACGACCCGGCCGTCGAGGGTGACCCGGGCGCTCATCGCTCGTTCCCCAGGACCGCCACGAACGCGACGCAGGAGCCCGGTTGCCCGCCGAGGTTCTGGGCCACCGCCAGCCGGGCGTCGGGCACCTGTCGGGGCCCGGCCTCCCCGCGCAGCTGGGTGAAGCACTCGAACATCATCCGCAGCCCGGTCGCGCCGATCGGGTGGCCGAACGACTTGAGCCCGCCGTCGGTGTTGACCGGCAACGCCCCGTCGGCGTCGTAGCGGCCGTCGAGGATGTCCCGCCACGCCTTGCCGCGGGCGGAGAAGCCCAGGTCCTCCATCAGCACCACCTCCGTCGGGGTGAAACAGTCGTGCACCTCGGCCAGCGAGATCTGCGCCGCCGGGTCGGTCACCCCGGCCTGCGCGTACGCCTCGCGGGCGGCGGTGACCACCTCGGGGAAGGTGGTGAAGTCGTAGCCGTCGGCGGCCAGACCCGACCCGGAGCCGGCGACGAAGCTCATCCCCCGCAGGTAGACCGGTTTGTCGGTGTACCGGTGGGCGTCCTCGGCCCGGACCAGGATCGCCGCCGCCGCACCGTCGGAGACGCCGGAGCAGTCCATGACGCCGAGCTGCCCGGCGATGCGGGGGGACCGCTCGACCGTCTCGGTGGTCACCGCCCGACGGAACTGGGCGCGGTCGTTGCGGGCCCCGTTGGCGTGGTTCTTCACCGCTACCCGGGTCATCGCGGCGCGCATCTGTCGCTCGTCGATCCCGTACGCCGCCTGGTAGGCGGGGGCGAGCAGGGAGAATCCGGCCGGGGCGGTCCAGTCGACGTCGGTGCCGTCGGCGGGTGGGAAGACCGCCGACAGCCCGGAGTACGAGGAGTCCTTGAGTTTCTCCACCCCGGTCGCCATCACCATGTCGTACGCGCCGGAGGCGACGGCGAAGGCGGCGTTGCGCAGGGCCTCCGAGCCGGTGGCGCAGTAGTTCTCCACCCGGGTCACCGGCTTGCCGGTCAGCCGCAGCGGGCGGGCGAGGGTCTGCCCGGACATGCCCGAGCCCTGGGTGCCGACCCAGAACGCGTCGACGTCGTCGAGGGTGACGTCGGGCAGCGACCCGACGCACTCCTGCACGGCGTCGACGAGCAGGTCGTCGGCGGAGGAGTTCCAGTGGTCCCGGAACGGGGTGCAGCCCATCGCGACGATCGCGACGTCGTGGGTGGTGCGCCTACTGGCCATCGGCGGTGTCCTTCCCTGGCGCGGCGTCCGCGGGTGCCGGGCGGAGCTTCCAGAAGTAGTTGTGGATCGAGTCGGTGGTCCAGAGCCGGCGGAAGGTGGGGGCCATCGCCATCCCCACCGCCACGTCGCCGGGTGCCACGTCGGTGGCGTACGCGCTGAGCCGGCCGCCGCCGTCGACGTCGGCGACGACGATCGCGACCTCCGGTTCCGGCATGGTCGTCAGGTGGTCGCGGGTCACCGAGACCACCCTGGCGGTGCGGTCGCGCAGCGACACCGGGGCGGTGCCGGACCCGGCGGTGCCGCAGGAGGCGCAGACCCGGCCGGGGGGTGTGGTGACCCGGCCGCAGGCGTCGCAGCGGCTGCCCTCCAGCCGGTACTTCCAGCCGGCCCGGCGGTGCATGGGCGGGGCGGCCGGGGCCGGGGCGGCCGGCCGGGCCGGGCCCTGCACGTCGAGCAGTCCCCGCCAGCGCAGGTAGCGGCCGTAGCCGAGGCGCTGCCGGGCGGCGAGCTGGGCGCGGACGGTCGGCCCGCCCCGGGCGGCGCGGACCCCGTCGCCGACCCGCAGCACGAACGCGTCGGCGCCCTCGGTGGCCGACAGCAGCAGGATGGTCTGCCCGGGTTCCGCCTCGTCGAGGGCGTCCGCGAGCAGCAGCCCGGGGTGGGCGGCCCCGGTGAAGCCGGTGGCCCGTTCGACGGTCGCGTCCTGCCCGGTGCCGCCGAGCGCCTTGCGTAGCGTCGCCGCCGCACGGGGATTCGACGACGACACGACCACCTGGTCGACGCTGTCGAGGGACGCCTGCGCCAGGGCCCGGCGGGCGGTGTCGAGGCCGGCGGCGACGAGGATCTCGGCGGTGAACCGTTCGTCCCAGACCCGGTCGTGCCGTTCCCCGGGCAGCCGCCAGCGGTCCAGCAGTTCGGTGGTGTGGCCGGCGCGGGCGAGGAGCACGGCGGCCCGCCAGCCGCCGACGAACGCCGTGGCGGCGTCCCCCTGGGCCAGTTCGTCGGGGGCACCGGGCCGGGTGGTGCGCACGTCGGCCAGGGCCGCGGTGGCGACACCCCGCAGGACCAGGTCGAGGGCGGACGCGCCGGCCCGGTGGCCGCGCAGGTCGAGGGCGGTGACGCCGGGGTCGAGGCCCAGCGCCTCGTGGACCACCCCGGCGGACGTCTTCGTCTCGTACGGGGCGCTGGTGGTGGCCAGCAGCAGGTGCCGCCCGGCCGGGGTGTCGGCGGCGACGTGCCGCAGCGCCTCGACGGCCATGGTGACGGCGTCCTCGTCGTAGCCGGCGACGCTGCGGGCACGGCCGCCGGCACGGGCCGGGCCGCTCGGGTCGAGCCTGTTGTCGTCGAGCGCGTACGCCGGGAGGTAGGCCGCGTAGGCGTCGATGCCGGGTTGGTCGGGCATGGGTCGCGGGTTCTCCTTCAGCTCCACGAGGGGATGGCGGCGAGCAGGCGTCGGGTGTACTCCTGCTGCGGTCGGTCCAGCACGGTCAGGGCGTCGCCCTGTTCGACGACCCGCCCGCCGCTCATTACCGCGATCCGGTCGCACAGGTCGCTGGCGAGCATCAGGTCGTGGGTGACGAAGAGCAGGCCGATGCCGAGTTCGTCGACCAGGGTGCGGAACAGGTCGACGACCTTGGTCTGGGTGGTGACGTCCAGGGCGGTGGTGCACTCGTCGGCGATCACCAGCGCGGGGCGGGTGACGACGGCGAGCCCGATGGCGACCCGCTGGCGCAGGCCGCCGGAGAGCTGGTGGGGGTAGCTGGCCAGCACCCTGCCGGGGTCGTCGATGCGCATCTGGGCCAGCACCTCCACCGAGCGGCGTTCCACCTCGGCGCGGGTGATGTCCCGGACGTGGCGGCGCAGCACCTCGGCGAGCTGGGTGCGGACCTTCAGCAGCGGATTCAGCGACCGGGACGCGTCCTGGAAGACCATGCCGACGGCACTGCCCCGGACCCGGCCGGTGCGGTCGACGCCGGGGGCCACCACCTGCTCACCGGCGACCGCGATGGTGCCCTGGTCGACCCGGACGTTGCGGTCGAGCAGCCCGACGACGGCGCGGGCGAGGGTGGTCTTGCCGCTGCCGGACTCGCCGACGACGCCGACGATCTGGCCCCGGCGGATCTCCAGGTCGACGTCGTCGAGCAGGCGCAGCTCGCCGTCGGCGAGCCGGGCGGTGATGGACAGTCCGGAGAGTGTCAGCAGTGCGCTCATCGCCGCCTCTTCCGCGGGTCGTGGTGGGTGAGCAGCGCGTCGCCGAGCAGGTTGACCAGCAGCACCAGCACGGTGATGGCGAGCCCGGGGAAGAAGGCGATCCACCAGGCCTGGCTCAGTTCGTCCTGGCCGGAGGCGAGCATCGAGCCCCAGCTGTTCATCGGCGGCACCACGCCCAGGCCGAGGAAGCTCAGCGCGCTCTCGACCAGGATCGCGGTGCCGACCTGGAGGGTGCCGAGCGCGACGATGGTGCCGGCGAGGTTGGGCAGGATGTGCCGGAAGACGATCCGGGGTTCGGACGCGCCGGCGGCGCGCAGGCCGACGACGAACTGGCGTTCCCGGATGGCCAGGGTCGCCGCGCGGGTGACCCGGGCGCACACCGCCCAGCCGGTGAGCGCCAGCACCAGGAACAGCACCGGCAGGGAGCTGCCCCGGTTGGCGATGATGGCGAGGGCGACCAGGATGAACGGCAGGGCGAGCTGGGCGTCGATGAGGATCGAGATGACCCGGTCGACCCAGCCCCGGAAATAGCCGGCCAGCAGGCCGAGCAGCGTGCCGGGGCCGATCGCGACGAGCGCGCCGACCAGGCCGATCACGATGGTCAACCGGCCGGCGGAGACGAACTGGGTGAGCAGGTCCTGGCCGAGCTTGTCGGTGCCGAGCGGGTGCGCCCAGCTGCCGCCGGAAAGGAACGCGGGCGGCTGGCGGGTCGCGTCGAGGTCCTGGCCGCCGTCGGGCAGCAGCCCGGTCAGCGGCAGCACGAACACCGCGACGGCGGTCACCGCCAGTGGCAGGGCCAGCCAGAACACCGAGGTACGCGCCCGGCGGCCGGCCCGGCGCGGTGGCGACACCGGGGCGGTGACCGGGTCAAGTTCGAGTTGGCTCATGCTCACCGCACCCTCGGGTCGACGATCGAGTGCAGGACGTCGACGAGCAGGTTCAGCAGCACGAACACCAGCGCGCCGAACACCACGATCGCCTGCACCAGCGGGAAGTCGCGGAACTGGATGGCCTGCAACGCGAGCTGGCCGAGACCGGGCCAGGAGTAGACGTACTCGACGGCGACCGCGCCGGAGAGCAGGATGCCGGTCTGGAGCACCACGATCGTCAGGATCGGCATCATCGCGTTGGTGAAGGCGTGCCGCCACACCACCCGGCGGGTGCTGATGCCCCGGGCGCGGGCGGAGTCGATGTAGGGCTCGGCCAGCGCGTCGCTCATCGAGGCGCGGGTGAGCCGGGCGATGTGCGCCATCGGGTAGACCGACATGGTCAGCGCGGGCAGGATCAGGTGTCTCGGGCTGCCGGACTGGCCGGCGGGCAGCCAGCCGAGTTTGACGGCGAACAGCACCACCAGCATCATGCCGAACCAGAAGACCGGCACGGACTGGCCGAGCAGGGCGAGGGTGGAGGCCCCCCGGTCCCACCAGGTGCCCTCCCGGGTGGCCGCGAGCACCCCGAGCGGGATGCCGACCAGCAGGGCGAGGGCCATGCCGGCACCGACCAGTTGCAGGGTGAACGGCAGCCGGTCGGCGATCATCGAGGTGTTGGACTGGTAGAACTGCAACGACTGGCCGAGGTCGCCGGTGAACACGCCCTTGAGGTAGTCGAGGTACTGCACGACGACGGGCAGGTCCAGGCCGAGCTCGTGGCGCAGCGCCTCGCGTTGCTCGGGCGGGGCCATCGGGCCGAGGATGGTGGCGGTCGGGTCGCCGGAGAGCCGGCCGAGCAGGAACGCCAGGCTGAGCGCGATGAGCAGCGAGGCGAACAGCGACGCGAGCCGGCCGCCGACGCGGCGTACGGTGCTGGCCTTCATCGGCGGGACCTCCAGCGCGCGCCGGGCATCGCGGCGAGCAGTTCGCAGGTGTAGTCGTTCTCGGGGGTGCCGAAGACCCGGTCGCAGGGTCCCGCCTCGACGACCCGGCCCCGGTACATCACGTGCACGACGTCGCAGAGCGAACGGACCACGGCCAGGTCGTGGCTGATCATCAGCAGCGCCGCGCCGGTGGTGGCCCGGATCTGCCGTAGCAGGGCCAGCACGTCGGCCTGCACGGAGACGTCGAGGCCGGAGGTCGGTTCGTCGGCGACGATGAGGCGGGGACGCATGAGCAGCGCGCGGGCGATGCAGACCCGCTGCGCCTGGCCCCCGGAGAGCTGGTGGGGGTAGCGGTCGAGCAGGTCCGGGGCGAGCCGGACCCGGCCGAGCAGGTCGGCGTCGTCGATCCAGGAGGTCCGTTCGGGTTGCAGCGCCCGCAGTTCCCGCAGCCCGGAGCGGACCGATTGGCGGGGGTCGAGCGAGCCGTGCGGGTCCTGGAAGACCACCTGCACCTCGGGGCGCAGCCGACGCAGCTGGGTGCGGCTGACCGCCGCGAGCGAGTGGCCGAGCAGCCGGATGTCGCCCCGGCCGCGCGGGCCGAGCCCGGTGGCGGCCATCGCGAGGGTGGTCTTGCCGGAGCCGGACTCGCCGACGACGGCGACGCTCTCGCCGGCCCCGATCCGCAGTGACACCTGGTCGACGGCGCGGAAGAGCGCGCCGGTGCCGCCGTCGCGGTGCTCGACGACGAGGTCGTCGACCTCCAGCACGGGGGTGTCCGACTCCGGGGTGCGGGGGTGCCGGGCGACCTCGCCCGGCACCCCCGTCTCCGCTGCCTCGGACATCGTCAGCGGGTCGCCTTCGTGAAGTCCACGGTGTTCAGCGGGCCGAACACCACGCCGGAGACGCCGGGGCCGGTCGCGTAGTTGAACACCTGCCGGTACAGCGGCACGTAGCAGTGCTTCTGGACCACGCCGATCGTGTTGAGCTGCTCGTAGAGCGGGGCGGCCTGCTGGGCGTCGTTCTGTTCCAGCGCCTGCTGGGCCAGGGTGTCGATCTGCGGGTCGGGGCAGTTGCCGGTGATCGACTTGGTCTTCATGAAGCCGCTGACGAAGTAGTCGGGCACGGCGACGTTCGGCACCCCGGCGAAGATCGACAGGCCGGGCACCTGGCGGCCGATGATCCGCTTGACCAGCGTGCCGTAGTCCAACGGCACGTAGCTGACCTTGAAGCCGGCCTTCTCCAGGCTGCCACCGACGGCCTGGGAGACCTCTTCGATGTTGGTGTACTGGGCCGCCGGGTAGGTGATCTGCACGGTCGGGGTCGCCCCGCCGAGGAGTTCCTTGGCCTTGGCGGCGTCGGCGGTCACGCTCTGCGTCGGCTGCTGGCCGGGCTTGACGTTGAGCAGGCCGGCGTCGGCGACCGCCTGGCCGTCGAAGATGCCCTTGACGATGGCGTCGCGGTCGATGGCCAGGGCCGCCGCCTCGCGCAGCTTGGGGTCGTCGAACGGCGCCTTCGTGGAGTCGAGGAAGGCGATGATCTTCATGGCGGTCTCGGTGCTGACCACCTCGACCCCGGCGGACTTTGCGGCGCTGGCCTGGGCCGGCGGCAGGTCGAAGGAGACGTCCACGCTCTTGCTCTGGATCAGCGCGAGCCGCTGGGCGGCCTCGTTGGCCCAGGTGAAGGTGACACCCTCGTTGGTCGCCTTGGTGCCCCAGTAGCCGGGGTTGCGCTTGACCGAGATGTCCCGGCCGGCGTTCGCGCCGGACCAGACGTACGGGCCGGTGCCGACGGGTGCGGCGGCGAAGCCTTCCGAGCCCTTCTCCTGGTAGTACTTCGGCGGCACCAGGTAGACGGTGGTGAGCAGGTCGGGGATGTCGTACTGCGGGGTCTTGGTCTTGACCACGACGGTGGTGGCGTCGGGTGCCTCGATCGCGGTGACGTTGCCGAAGTACGACTTGAGCTGCGAGGCCGCGCTGTCGCGGGTGAGCGTGATGGTGTTGGCCACCGCCGCCGCGTCGGCCTTCTCGCCGTTGCTGAAGCTGATGTCGGGTCGGACCTTGAGCGTCCAGGTCGTGGCGTCGGTGCGGGTCCAGCTCGTGACCAGGCCGGTGTTGGTCGGCGCGAGGTCGCTACCGGTGTTGATCAGGGGTTCGAGCATCGTCGCCCAGACGATCTGGGCGGAGCGCGCGCCGACGATCGGGTCGAGGGTCGCCGGTTGGGCGGCGAGCAGCGCCCGGATCGGGGCGGTGCCCGACGCGCCGGAGTCGTCGGAGTCGGAGCCGCCGCACCCGGTGAGGCCGGCGCCCACGACGGTCAGCGCGGCGGCCAATGCCAGGAAGCGCCGGGAGCGCAGGGATTTCATGATCATCATGGGTGTCCTTCACTGCGATGGACCCGTCATGTCTCCGCGTGAGGCGGCGGTGACGTTCGCCACAAAGTACCGACCAGCCGGTATCAAGTCAACGGGTCGGCCGGGTATCCCGCTCGTGACGTTCACGTGACACAGGGCCGCCGGCCAGCGCCGTTGCATTCATACCGACCGGTATGTATGGTACCGCGGTGACCATCACCCGCACCTCCGGGCACGACGGCCGCCTCGCCCGGATCCGCTACGACAACGCGGCACGCGGCAACTGCTTCGACACCGCGACGCTGCACGACCTCGTCGACACCCTGGAGACCGCCGCCGCCGACGCGCGCTGCGTGCTCATCCGCCTCGACCTGGCCGGCAGGCACTTCTGCGCCGGCTGGGACACCTCCTCCTTCGCCGCGCTGGCCGGTGCCACCCGGGAGACCGTCGCCGCCGACCTGCGCGCCAGCGACGCCGCACTACAGCGCATCCGGCAACTGCCGGTGCCCGTCGTCGCCGCCGTCCGGGGGCGGATCATCGGGTTCGGCGTCGGCCTGCTCGGCGCCGTACACCTGCCGGTCGCCGCCGCCGACGCCCAGCTGTCCCTGCCGGAGGCCCGGTACGGCTTCGCGCCGGCCGGCGTCGGCCACACGATCGCCCGGTCGGTGCCCCGGCCACACGCCTACCACCTGCTGACCGGCGCGGCGACGGCGACCGCCGACCAACTCCTCGACTGGGGCCTGGTGGCCCGGGTGGTCGCCACCGACGAGCTGGACCGGGCGGTCGACGACCTCGTCGACACCCTGCTGGCCGTGCCGGGGTCCACCCTGCGGGCGGTGGTCGAGGTGATCGAGTCGAGCCTGACCACCGGCACCGCCGACCAGGCGTACGACATCTCGGCCCGCACGATCGTCGCGGGCCCGGCCACCCAGGGAGCAGCCGGATGAGACCACGATTCCGACCCGGCGAGGCGGTCTGGGTGGAGCTGTGCACCCCCGACCCGGAGCAGGCCGAGGTGTTCTACGGCGCGCTGCTCGGCTGGACCGTCCGGGCCGAACGCCTCGGCGCCACCACCTACCGGATGTGCAGCCGCGACGGGCGGGACGTCGCCGGGATCTCCGACGCCGCCGCACTGCACGGCGACCGGCCCCGGGGCTGGCTCACCTACTTCGCCGTCGACGACGTCGCCGCGTCCGCGCGGCAGGCGGTGACGCTCGGCGGCGAACTGGTCTCGCCGCCCCGCTACCTGCCGGCGGCGGGCACCGGCGCGGCGGTCGTCGACCCGTTCGGCGCGGCCTTCGGCCTCTACCAGGGTGAGTCACGCGTCGGCGTCCAGGCGGTCAACTCGGTCGGCGCGCTGTGCTGGAACGAACTGGACACCGGTGAACCCGCCGCGTCGGTGGCCTACTACCGCGCCCTGTTCGGCTACACCACCCGGCAGCGCGACGACTCCCCGACCGCCCGGCCCTACACGCTCCTGACGCTCGGGGACGTGCCGGTCGCCGGGGTCCTCGAACTCGACAACGCCTGGCCGAACCTCATCCCGTCGAGGTGGATCACCTACTTCGCCGTCGCGTCCCTGGACGACGCGCTGGCCCGGGTGACCGCCCTCGGTGGATCACCGACGGTCGGGCCGGTCGACACCCCACACGGGCGGCTGCACCTGGTGAAGGACCCCGGCGGCCACACCCTGTGCCTCATCCAGCTCGAAGACGGGCTCCGCCCCGACCACGACTCCAGCGACCCGGCGGTGAACCGATGATGGCCGAGCCCCTGTTCGACTCCGCCGAGTTCCGCCAGGTGTGCGGACACTTCCCCACCGGCGTGACGGCGGTGACCGCGGTGACCGCCGAGGGCGCCGTCGCCGCGCTGACCGTCAACTCGTTCACCTCGGTCTCCCTGGAGCCGGCGAAGGTGCTGTTCTGCGTCACCACCTTCTCGTCGAGCTTCCCGGTACTGATGGGCTCCGACCGGATCGCCATCCACATCCTCAGCCAGGACCAGCAGGACGTGGCCCGCCGGTTCGCCACCTCCGGCCTGACCGGGGCGCAGCGGCTCGACGGGGTCTCCTGGGTGCCCGGCCCCGACGGGGTGCCGCTGCTGCCCGACACCCCGGCGATCCTCGCCGGCCGGCGCGACGAGGTGATCGCCAGCGGCGACCACGTGATCATCCTGCTCGACGTGGACCAGGTGCACCTGAAGCCGACGGACGTGCCGGCGCTGTCGTTCTACCGGGGCCGGTTCGTCACGCCGTCCCGGCCGGCGACCGAGTGAGCCCCGGCCACCGGCCTTCCGAGTCAGCCCCGGCCGCCGGCCTTCCGGGTCTGCCCCGGCCGGCGGCCCAGCCGGAGGAGCGCCGGCCGGCGACCGGGTGAACGCCCGCACCCGGTCAGCCCGGGTGCGGGTCGGTCGGCGGCCTCAGGCGTGGTAGCGGAACAGGATCTCCGCCACGCAGCAGGGCTGCGACGTCTCGGCGAACTCCACCACGATCGACGCCTTGGCCTGGACCCCGGCGGCCGAGCCCTCCCCCGCCGGGGCGATCGGCGTCGCCGAGACCAGCGTCGCGGTGCCCTGGATCTCGACACCCGGTGGCAACGGCCGGACGAACCGGACCCGGTCCAGGCCGTAGTTGACCCCCATCGAGAAGGTCCGCACCTCCAGGATGTCGGCGAGCAGCCGGGGGACGAGGGCAAGGGTCAGGAACCCGTGCACGACGGTGCTGCCGAACGGCCCGGACCGGGCCCGCTCGACGTCGACGTGGATCCACTGGTGGTCCCCGGTCACGTCGGCGAACTGGTCGACCTGCTGCTGGGTCACCACCTGCGGCGCGCTGACCCCCAGCTCCGCGCCGACCAGTGCCAGCAGCTCGTCGGGGGTGTCGATGGTGGTTCGCCTCGTGGTGCGCATCCGGGTGCTCCAATTCGGGTGGTGGGTACGGGAGTCGGCCCTGCTCCGGCGGGCCGGCGCGGTGCGGAACGGGTCAGTCGGGGGTCGCCGCCGGAGGCGTCGACCCGGTGCGGACGGCCGCCTGGGCGGTGACGTGTGCGGTCAGGGTCGCCCACTCCCGGTCCCAGGCCGCGTCGTCGGGCACCGGGCGGGCGAGGCCCAGCATCCGCCGGATCGCCGTCGCGTCGAGGGCGGCCACCTCGTCGGCCAGCGCGTCGACGTGCCCGACGAGGTGATCGTCGGACACCGCCGCACTGACCAGTCCCCGGCGTACGCACTCGTCGGCCGACCAGGTTTCCCCGGTGATCAGCAGGCGGCGGGCGAGCGCCGGGCCGACGGCGAGGGGCAGCAGGACGCTTGACCCCCAGCCGGGGACCTGCCCGGCGGCGAGGTGCCGGTCGCCGATGCGGGCACTGTCGGCGGCGACCGCGAGATCACAGGCGAGCAGCAGTTCGAGGCCGCCGCCGAAGGCCGCCCCGTTGACCGCGGCGACGGTGGGCACCGGGGCCGCCCGGATGCCGCGTACCAGGCGGCGGCCCCGGTCGAGGTGGGTCAGCAGCGCCGGCAGGTCCCCGAGCAGGCCGGTCGCCTCGGCGAGATCGGCCCCGGCGCAGAAGCTGCGGCCGGTGCCGGTGAGCACGAGCACCCGTACGCCCGGGTCGGTCGCGGCGGCGAGCCACCGTTCGAGCCCGGCCAGCACCGTGCTGTCGCAGGCGTTGCCGGCCCCGGGACGGTCGATCCGCGCCCAGAGTGCGGGCCCCCGCCGGGTCAGTGCCACGGAGGTCACGTCAGGCTCACGCAGAACTTGCCGAACCCGGTGCCGGCGAGCATCCGGCCGGCCTGGACGCGGATGTCGGCTAGGTCGACGACGCTGTCGACGGTGGGCCGGAGGCGGTGGGTGTCGACGAAACCGACCAGGGCCACGAACTCGTCGAGCGTGCCCATGGTCGCGCCGTGCACGCTGATCTCCCGGGCGAACAGCCGCGGCAGGTCCAGTTCGGCGGTGAAGCCACTCGTGCCGCCGCACACCACGATGGTGCCGCCGGCCCGGGTGGAGCGGGTCGAGTGGGCGAAGGTGGCGGGGCCGACGGTCTCGACGACGATGTCGGCGAGTTCCGGCGTCCGCGCGCCGCTGTCCAGGGCGACGGCCGCGCCGAGGGCCAGTGCCCGTTCCCGTTTGGCCGGGGACCGGGAGGTGACCATGACGGTGGCGCCGGCGGCCACGGCGAGGCTGATCGCGGCGGTGGCGACCCCACCGCCCGCGCCCTGCACCAGGACCACCCGCCCGGGAGCGACCGCCGCCCTGGTGAACAACATGCGGTACGCGGTGAGCCAGGCCGTCGGAAGGCTGGCCGCCTCGGCCCAGCTCAGCCCGGCCGGCTTGGGGACGAGGTGTGCCGCCGGCACGACGATCCGCTCGGCGAGGACACCGTGGCCGGCGTCGGGGAGCAGGGTGGCGTGCGGGACGGTCCGGCCGTTCGGCGCGGTGGGCAGCACCGGGTAGACGATCACGTCGCGACCCTCGGCGACCCCGGCCGCGTCGCTGCCGATGACCCGGGGCCCGTCGTGCGGTGCGGTGCCGACGCCACGCAGCGTCCACAGGTCGTGCATGTTGAGCGCGCCGGCCCGGACGTCGACGTCCACCCAGCCCGGGGGCGCCGCCGGGGCGGCGAGGTCGCCGACGCGCAGCGCGCCGACCGGGTCGTCGGCGCAGGGTGTCAGGACGTGGGCGGCTCTCATCGCGTCGCCGATCCGGCCGGTTCGGTGGGGCCGTTCCAGAACGCCACGTCGGCGAGGTCGGCCCGGGCGGCGGGACGGAAGTCGAGTCCCCGGGTGTAGGCGACCGGGACGAGGGTGACCGGTCGCCAGTCGTCGGGCAGGCCGAGCACCTCGCGTACCCGGGTGGCCCGGTGCGCCATGGCGGTGGCCAGCACCGAGCCGAGGCCCCGGGAGCGCAGCGCGAGCTGGAACGACCAGGCGAACGGGAAGATCGACCCGTAGTAGCCGGACGCGGTGCCGCCGACCGGCCGCTGCGGGATCGGCTTGGTGCTGCACAGCACGACGAGGACGGGTACCCGCGCCAGGTGGTCGACGAGGTGCTTCACGGCGGTGAGGACCCGGTGCTGCCGTGCCTGGGCCTGCGGGTCGGCGCGTACGCCCGGCGACAACCGGGCGGTGGTGGCCGCCTCGCCGTCGGCCAGCGGCTGCGCGACGGTGGCGTCCCAGATCTCGGTGTACAGCTCGGAGAGCTGCCGTTTGAGCGTCGGGTCGTCGACCGCGACGATCCGCCAGTCCTCCAGGTTGGAGCCCATCGGCGCCTGCTGCGCGAGGCGCAGACACTCCTCGATGACGGCCCGGCCGACGGGCCGGTCGAAGTCCATCCGGTGGCGCACCGCCCGGGTGGTGGTCAACACCTCGTCGATGTCGGTGATCACTGCGCTGCTCATCCGTGGTCCTCTCCGGTGAGGCGGTCGACGGGCTTGTCCCGGTAGGGCAACGGCGTCCCCCACCGGTCGAGATAGCTGACGGCGTCGACGGGCCGCCGGGCCGCGACCTTGAAGTCGGTGCCGACGGTGTACGCGACGGGCAGCATGGTGATCTGCACCGCGCCGTCGGGTATGCCGAGCAGCGCGGCGACGGACGCCGCGTGGTGCAGGTGCAGGGTGGTGATCACCGTGCCGAGCCCGCGGGCCCGTAGCGCCAGGTTGACCTGCCAGATCGCCGGATAGAGCGACCCGTGGAGGGCGGAGTTGGTGCCGGGGCCGCCGGTGGCCGGGTCGGGCCGCGTCGCGCAGGGGATGACGAGGTACGGGGCCCGGCCGATGCTCCGCGCGAGGTGTTCGGCACCGGCGAGGATGCGTGCGGTCCGGGCACTAACCGTGCCGTCGGCGTCGACACCGCCGAGGCGGCCCCGGACGAGGTGGTGGTCAGCACGTGGTTGAGGTCGGTGAACGGCAGGCTCATCGGCCGACCTCCGCGTCGTGGCCCATCAGGTCGGCGACGTGCAGGGTGTCGCAGTACTCACGGACCTCGGCGATGCCCCCGGGCTGGACGTCGACGACCCAGAGGTAGCGGTTCTGGTAGCGGGAGCCGTCCCCGAGAGTGGCTTCGCCCCGGGCCTCGACGGCGACCAGGGTGTCGTCGACGACCCACCGCTCGGCGGTCACCTCGACGGCGGCCGACCGGTACGCCCCGCCGGACAGCCGCGCCCGCATCGCGGCGAGCTTGCCGGTCATGGTGACCCGCCCGTGCAACGGCCCGTTGGCGTCGAGGTCGCCCCACCGGTGCTGCCGGCCGAGGTCACGGCGGCGGCCGGAGTCGGTCCACCAGGTGGCGTCGGCGGTGAAGTGGGCACCGAACGCGTCGAGGTCGCCCCGGGCCAGCGCCGGCCACGGGGCCAGCGCCGTCACCAGTGCCGTGGGCGCGTCGGCAAGGTCGGGCGCGCGGCAGGCCGGACGGTCGTCGAGGCTGCTGCGGGCGACGGCCGCGCCGCCGCCCACGACGTGCTGCGCGTGGCTGGTGTCGAGGTACTCCCGGACCGCGACGACGGCTCCGGCCGGGTTCACGTCGAAGACGAAGCCGTAGCGGTTGGCGTACTCCAGGCCGCTGGCGTGCACGCCGTACCCTTCGACCTCGATGACGCAGGTGTCGTCCCCGGCGATGATCCGGCGCGGGATCTGCCGGCAGCCGGTCGGAAACGCCTTCGGGCCGAGGGACCGCATCAACGCGAGCTTGTCGTCCATCCGCATGACGCCGTGCAACGGGAAGCGCCCGCTGCCGCGCGGGGCGAGGACCGGGTCGCCGCCGCGTCGGTCGGGGCCGGTGTCCACCCACCAGGTCGCGTCGACGGCGCACAACCGGGCGAGGCCACCGAGGCTGCCCCGGTCGAGCGCGGAGACGAAGTCCATGCCTGTCCGGACCGCGCGGGTCATCCGGCCTCCCACATTCCGACTGGTGGGTATCTAACCCTGTCGGACCGGGCAACTCAAGGGATGTTTACATACCGACCGGCTGGTATTATCACCGGCAGCTTGTTGACGAGGGGGTTTGTGGTGTTCGAGGCGTACCAGGTGCCCGAGGAGCACGACGCGGTCCGGGAGGCCGTCCGGGCGGTGTGCGGCGCCAGGGTCGCGCCGCACGCCGCCACCGCCGACGAGAACAGCGAGTTCCCGCAGGCCGCCTACGACGCGCTGCGGGCCGCCGACTTCCACGCCCCGCACATCCCGGTGGAGTACGGCGGTGCCGGCGCGGACGCCCTGGCCACCGCGATCGTCATCGAGGAGGTCGCGCGGGTCTGCGCGTCGTCGTCGTTGATCCCGGCGGTGAACAAGCTCGGCACGATGCCGCTGATCCTGGCCGGGTCCGAGGAGTTGAAGCAGCGGTACCTGACCCGGGTCGCCTCGGGTGAGGGGATGTTCTCGTACTGCCTGTCGGAGCCGGAGGCGGGCAGTGACGCGGCGTCGATGACGACGCGGGCGGTGCGTGATGGTGATCACTGGGTGCTCAACGGGGTGAAGCGGTGGATCACCAACGCCGGCGTGTCGGAGTTCTACACGGTGTTCGCGGTGACCGACCCGGCGGCGCGGTCGCGGGGGATCTCCGCGTTCGTGGTGGAGAAGTCCGACCCGGGGGTGAGCTTCGGTGCTCCGGAGAAGAAGCTCGGCATCAAGGGCTCTCCGACGCGGGAGGTCTACCTCGACAACGTGCGGATTCCCGCTGACCGGATGATCGGCGAGCCGGGGACCGGGTTCGGCACCGCGATGCGGACCCTGGACCACACCCGGGTCACCATCGCCGCGCAGGCCGTCGGGATCGCCCAGGGGGCCCTGGACTACGCCAAGGGCTACGTGCAGGAGCGCAAGCAGTTCGGTAAGGCGGTCGCGGAGTTCCAGGGGGTGCAGTTCATGCTCGCCGACATGGGGATGAAGTTGGAGGCGGCCCGGCAGTTGACGTACGCGGCGGCCGGGAAGTCGGAGCGCGGCGACGCCGACCTGACCTACTTCGGCGCGGCGGCGAAGTGTTTCGCCTCGGACGCGGCGATGGAGATCACCACCGACGCGGTGCAGTTGCTGGGCGGGTACGGCTACACCCGCGACTACCCGGTCGAGCGGATGATGCGCGACGCCAAGATCACCCAGATCTACGAAGGCACCAACCAGGTCCAACGCATCGTCATGGCCCGCCAGCTGCTCGCCGGCTGACGATCAACCACCTGCGGGCACCCGGCTGACGAGCCGTCCCGCCTGACGAGCCGTCCCACCTGACGGCGGCGTTTGCGGGCCGACGACCCGGGCCGACCATCCACCGGATCAGCTGCCCGGCCGGGCGGTCAGCCCCTCCAGCACCATCGCGCCGAACTGGCGGGCCACCTCGTCGACGCTGAGCGGACCACCGACGTTGAGCCACTGGTACGCCCAGGCGCACATGCCGACCAGCCCGAAGGTGGCGATACGCGGGTCGACGTCCGCGCGGAACACCCCCCGGGCGACACCGTCGGCGACCATCCCGGCGAAGGCGGCCTCCACCAGGCCACGCTTGCGGGTCACCTCGGCGAACAGGTCCCCGGTCAGATACCGCCGCTCCTGGTAGAAGATCGTCACGTGGGCCCGGTACTCGGCCACGCTGGTGAGGCTGAACCGGATCAGCTCCCGTACCCGCACGGTCGGGTCGTCACTGTCGGCTTCGATCTTCTGGATCGCGGCGAGCTGCGCCTCGAGGTACTCCTCCTGGATGTGCCGCAGCAGGTCGTCCTTGCTGGCGAAATGGTGATAGAAGGCGCCCTTGGTGAGCTGCGCCTGGTCGGCGATCTCCTGCACCGAGGTGCGGTCGAAGCCACGCTGCTCGATCAACCCCAGCGCACTGGTGATCAACGAGTTACGGGTGTTCTCCGGGTCGTACCCGTCGGGCCAGCGTTGCCGGCGTCGGGTCGACTCCGGGCGAGACGTCGCGCGCGCCATTGGTGGCCTCCTATCCCGAGTACAGCCACACAATGCTACCGTCCGGTCGGAAGGAAACGAAGAGAGCCACCCCGGTCAATCCGCCCGAGATTCGGCGGCCACCAGCCGTCGCCGGGAATACCGGCGGCGACGCCCGTGGTCACGACCACCGACGACCTCCACCACAGCGGTGTCGGAGCACAGGGCCGCCGCAGGCGGGAACGGCGGAACGGGCCGGACCCGGCGCCGGGCGGACTCAGCGCCGGGCGTCGCCCGACCGGCCGCGACCGGGCGTCCCGGCCCGGTGACCGACGCGCGGCACGCGTACCACCGGGGAGGTCGCCGCCCCGGGGCGGAACTCCCGGGCCGCACCGGCCACCATCTCGTCGGGGTCGTCGGCGAGCACCTGCCGCAGGTGCGGCGGGACGAACTCCGACGTCGCCACCGCCATCCGCACCTGCACCGACCGGTCGTCGACCAGGTCGCGCAGATCCGCCTCGTCCAACTCGACGGTCAGCACCAACGCGGCGCGGACGTCCGGCACCGGGTCCCGGGCGAGCGCGCCGCGGTGCACGGCGGTGGTCCGCGGATTGCGGGCCAGCCCCTTGCGTACCCGGGCCGTCCGATCGGCCAGCAGGGCGGTGATCACCTCGGGGTCGTGGGTGTGGGTGGCGAGCCGTTCCCGCACCTCGGGTGAGACGTCGTCGACCAGCCGCGCGGCCAGCTCCGGCTCCAGCTCCCGCGACTCGGCGAGCAGACCACGCAGCTCCTTGTCCGCGGTCTGCGCCATCACCCGACGCACCGATTCGTCGCAGGCCGGATTGCCGGCGACCGCCCAGCGGACCCACCGGTCGGCGTCCTTGACCAGGCGCAGGAGGTTGGCGATCGAGGTCGCCGGGTTCCTCGCCACCGCCTCCCGCACCTCACGGTCCGGGTCGCGGGTCAGCGGACGCAGCGCCTGGGCGGGCGCGTCGGCCCGGGTGGCTACCGCCCGGCGGACCACCGGCGACGGGTCGGCGGCCAGGTCGATCAGGGTCAGATGGGCCGTGCCGGGGTCCTGCGCGAGGGCGAGCCGGGCCTCGACCCCACCGTCCGTCGCCTCCTGCGCCGCGGCACCCGACCCACTGCGACGGTCGGTCCCGCCGACGTCCTGCTGCTTGCCCATGGGCGTCATCATGTCACGGCCCACCGGGCACGCCGCGAGGCCGACCGGTGCCCCGACCCGCCACCCTCCCGACCCCGCCCGTACGTCACACCCGGGCCGCCGTGGCGCTCATCCTCCGCCGGGGGCGACCAGGCCGGACTCGTAGGCGATGATCACCAGTTGGGCCCGGTCGCGGGCGTGGAGCTTGGTCATCGCCCGGTTGATGTGGGTCTTCGCGGTCAACGGGCTGATCACCAACCGGGCGGCGATCTCCGCGGTGGACAGCCCCCGCGCGACCAGGACGACGGTCTCGCGCTCCCGGCCGGTCAGCCCGGCCAACCCGACGCCGGCGTGGACCCGGGGGCGGGCGGCGACGTACCGGTCGATGAGTCTGCGGGTGATCGACGGCGCGAGCAGGGCGTCACCCCGAGCGGCGACCCGGACGGCGTGCAGGAAGTCCTCCGGCACGACGTCCTTGACCAGGAACCCGGCCGCACCGGCGCGTAACGCGTCGAAGACGTACTCGTCCAGGCCGTAGTTGGTCAGGATGACCACGTGCACCCCGGTCAGGGTCGGGTCCGCGACGATGCGCCGGGTCGCCTCGATGCCGTCCATCACCGGCATCTGGATGTCGAGCAGCGCGATGTCCGGCCGGTGCCGGCGGGCGAGCGTCACCGCCGCCACACCGTCGGCGGCCTCCCCCACCACCTCGATGTCGTCCTCCATGTCGAGCAACGCACGGAAGCCGCTACGCAGCAGCGGTTGGTCGTCGACCAGCAGGACCCGGATCACGGCGTGCCACCCGTGGGAAGCTCGGCGCGGACGGTGAACCCGCCGTCCCCGCGCGGTCCGGCGCGCAGCCGGCCGCCGAGCGCGGCCACCCGTTCACGCATGCCGAGCAGTCCGACGCCGCGCGTCGGCACGCCGGTCGGGAGGGCGCTGCCGTCGTCGTCGACCTGGATGGCCAGCGCACCCGGACGGTAGTCGATCCGGACCGACGCCGTGGCGGCGGCGGCATGCCGGGTGACGTTGGTGAGGGACTCCTGGACGATCCGGTACGCCGTCCGACCGACCGCCGTCGGAACGTCGTGCGGGTCTCCCCCGACGGTCAGTGTGGTGTCCAGCCCGGCTGCCCGGGCCTGACGCACCAGTTCCGGGACGTGGTCGAGACCGCGCGGCGTGGACCCACCGTCGTCCCGTAGCACCTCCAGGGTGGCCCGCAGCTCCCGGGTCGCCTCCCGACCGGCCGCCCGGATCGCCAGCAGGGCCTCCGGCACCTCCTCGCCGCGCTTGCGGGCCAGGTGCACGGCCACCTCGGACTGCACCTTGATGACCGATATCTGGTGGGTGAGCGAGTCGTGCAGCTCCCGCGCGATGTGCAGTCGCTCCTCGTCGGCCCGACGCCGTGCGGTCTCCTCCCGGGTACGCTCGGCCTCGTCCGCCCGCCGCTCGGCCTGCCGCAACGCCTCCCCCGCCGCACCGGCGGCGACCAGCCAGGCCAGTTCGAGCACCCCCCGGGACCGGGCGAGAGCCGCGCCCAGGGCCAGTTGCTGCGGCGGGCCGAGAACCACCAGCGGCAGCGCCACCAGCATCGTCACCGCCGCCACCACCGTGGCCGTGCGGTGCCCCGCCCGGACGGCGGCGTACACGGCGAACAGGAAGGCGACGGCGGGCACGTCGAAGCCGGCCGCCTGGCACCCCACCGCGCACGCCCCGGTGCCGACCAGCACGGCGACCGGGGCGCGGCGGCGGGCGGCGAGGGTCAGGCCACCGGCCGCCAGCAACGCGTAGCCGACCGGGGAGCGACCCGGGTCGCCGGAATGACCGGCCAGCCCGGCGACCACCAGCGTGACCGCCACCGCGCCGGCGATCGCCCAGTCCCGGACACCGCGGCGTGCTGTGCTCATCCGCGCACCCTAACCGGGTGCCGCCGCCCGGCGGGTCCTGCTGGCGGACGACCCGGGGGCTACCACGGACGCGGTACCCCTACCGCGTCGGCGGTGCCCGGGTACGCCCCGGCGGCAGTGCGAACCGTCCACGTTCGCCGGACGACGACGGCCGGGCCCGGCGACATGATCGGGGAGACCGGCGCGCGGGACCACGCGTCGTGGACAGAGGAGCATCATCATGCGTGCAGCAGGCAATTCCCGGGCGTCCCGACTGGTGTCGACGACCGTCACCGCCGCCGTTCTCGGCGGGACCTGGTTCGCCGCCCCGGCATCGGCGCACCCCTCGGCGCGGCAGGCCGCCGTCGACGTCACCACCATGAGCGCCGGGCGACTCGGGGCGACGCTCGCCGCGCTGCTGGGTCTGGCCGGGCTGGTCATCGGCGGGCTGGCGCTGGGCCGGCCCACCGTCCGGCCCGGCGGCGGACGGCGCGGCGCCGTCCTGGCCCTGACGGCAGGGGTGGTCGGCACGGCCCTGGGCGCTCTGGTGGTGGCCACTTCGGACAGCGGCATCGGCACCGGCAACGGACGCGGCGGCGGTTACCTGGCCCTGGTGCTGGGGTTGCTCGCCGTCGGGCTGGGCGGGCTGGCGCTGACCCGCAGCCGCCGGGCCGGGTGAGCCGGCCACCGGCGCGGCGGCCCCGGGCCTCCCGGTGGGGCAGGGCGACCCGGCGACCGGGTGAGCCGCCGGGCCGGCCAGCGGCGTCGAACGTCCGGCGGTGCGGCAATCTGACGGGGTGAACGCCGAACAGCCCGTCGACGACGTCCGCACCCCCCGGGCCCAGCACGGGTCGAGCCCGCAGCACCTGCTGGCCACCCTGCTCGGCGAATACCTCGACTCCGCGGTGGCCGACCTGCCGTCGGGGGCGGTCATCGCGATGCTGCGGGAGTTCGGGGTCACCGAGCCCAGCGCCCGGGCCGCCCTGTCCCGGCTGGTCAAGCGGGGCCTGATCGCGATCCGGGGCGACACCCGGCCGCCGGTCTACCACCTCACACCTGCGGCGATCGCCCGACACCGCTCCCGGATGCGGCACTTCCTGGACTTCGGCGCGCAGCCGCCACCCTGGACCGGGGACTGGGTGCAGGTCTCCTTCTCCCTCCCCAGCTGCGGCCAGGCGGCCCGGCACACGGTGCGCCGGGCGTTGACCGCGCACGGTTTCGTGCGGCTCTACGACAGCGTGTGGATCACGCCGGGCAGTCACGCCGCACCGGTCAGGGCGGAGCTGGAGGCGCTGCTGCACCCCGTCGAGGGGGCCCGCTGGTCGGTGCTGCACGTCCGCTTCGACGAGGAGGCCGGCCCGCACGGCCCGGCTGCGGCGTACGACCTGACCGGGCTGGCCGCCGGCTACGCGGCCTTCGTCGCGCGGTTCGCGCCGTTGCGGGTGGCCGCCCGCCGGGGCACGGTCGACCCGGCCACGGCGCTGGTGGCGCGGACCTCCGCGATGGACTCCTGGCGCAGGTTCGCCGACACCGACCCGGACCTGCCCACGCACCTGCTGCCGACGCCCTGGCCCCGCCAGCAGGCCCGGGAGACCTTCCTGGACATCCACGCGGGGCTCGGCGCACTCGCCCAGGCCCGCCTGGTCGAGGTGACCACCCCGCACTGGCCGGACGCCGCCGGGTGGATCACCCACTTCCACGCCGCCCGCGACGCCGCCCGCCCGGAGCCGACCGGCGGCTCGTGCGGAGCCCTCCGCCGCACCGGCTGACGCCGGGGGTGCGGCTGTGCCCCGGCCGGCAACGCACGGACGGCGTCGGACCGGTCCGCCAGACGGGCAAGACATTGACACTTTTCGTTACCGCAGTGATAGTAACTGCATACCGCGACCGCCTGTGGGGACTGCGGCCGGCCGGTCGACGCGTCCACGTCGGCCCGCCCGTTGCCGGCGCTGACCACCCTGGTCGGGCCCGGCGGCAGACCCGCCACCGCAGGGGGTGCCACCGCCGACACCCGCAGGAGGGTGCATGCCAAGGAGATCGAAGCTGTACGCGGGCCTGACCGCCGCGCTGGTGCCGGCAGCAGCCGTGCTGATGGCCCTCGGCGCGACGCCGGCCGACGCCGCAGTCGGCGGATCGGGGCCCTATCCCGCCGACTACGAAACCGCGACCAGCCTGCCCAACCACACCATCTTCCGACCCCAGACACTGCCGACCGAACGCCTGCCGATCCTCGTGTGGGGCAACGGCGGCTGCTCGGCCAACGGTCTCTCGCAGGGCAACTTTCTGCGCGAGATCGCCTCGCACGGCTTCCTGGCCATCGCCAACGGCGGCCCGAACGCCTCCGGTTCCACCAACTCGCAGATGCTCACCCAGTCCATCGACTGGGCGGTGGCGGAGAACTCCCGCCAGGGCAGCAAGTACTACAACCGGATCGACACCGGCAAGGTCGCCGTCGCCGGCTTCTCCTGCGGTGGTCTGGAGGCGTACGCCGTCTCCAACGACCCCCGGGTGACCACCACCGGCATCTTCAGCAGCGGCCTGCTCAACGACGCCGACGACTACCAGCTGCGACGGCTCACCAAACCGATCGCCTACTTCGTCGGCGGGCCCAGCGACATCGCCTACCCCAACGCCATCGACGACTGGGGCAAGCTGCCCACCGGACTGCCCGCCTTCATGGGCAACCTCAACGTCGGGCACGGCGGCACCTACGACCAGCCCAACGGGGGCGAGTTCGGCCGGGTGGCGGTGCTCTACCTCAAGTGGCGGCTCAAGGGCGACACCACCGCCGGCAGCAACTTCGTCGGCGCGAACTGCGGGCTGTGCCGCACCCAGTGGACCGTCCAGCAGAAGAACCTGACGCTCGACGGCCCGCCGCCGACCACCCCGCCGCCCACGACCCCACCACCCACCACTCCCCCGCCGACCACCCCGCCGCCGACGACTCCCCCGCCCACCACTCCCCCGCCCGGTGGGGCCGGCTGCACCGCCGTCTACGCCATACAGGACCAGTGGAACGGCGGGTTCGTCGCCAACGTCAGCGTCACCGCCGGGTCCGCCGCGCTCACCGGCTGGCGGGTCACCCTGACCCTGCCGGGCGGCGCAGCGGTCAGCTCGGTGTGGAACGGCGTCGCCACCGGCACGAGCGGCACCATCACCGTCACCAACCAGAGCTACAACGGACGGCTGGGCGCCGGGCAGGGCACCAGCTTCGGGTTCCAGGGCACCGGGACCGGCGCCGGCGCCACCGCCACCTGCACCGGCAGCTGACCGTCGCGCAGCCGGGGAAGCAGTCCGTGCGGGTGGGCCGGGGCCTGGTGCCGACCCACCCGCACGACCCCCGGGTGCCCGGACGACGGTGGGCGCTACGGGGTGCCCGGACGACGGACGGCGCTGCGGGGTGCCCGGACGACGAGCGGTGTTCCAGGGTGCCGGAATGACGAGCGCACCCCGGGAGGCGGAATCCCGCATCGGTCCGGTCGGCGCGTTGCTCTGCCGGCTGTTCTTCGTGGCCATCTGTCTGCCCGGCACGGTCCTGCTCGCCGCCGACGTGACCGGCCCGTCGATCCGGGACTCGTGCCCGGCCGGCAGTTGACCGCCGTCGTGGACCCGGCGAGCCGGCTCTACCGGGTCCAGTGACGACAGGGCACCGGTGCCGACGGGCCCGGGGCGGTGGCGGCCGGTTCAGGACGATCCGCGCAGGTCCTCCTCGATCCGCCGGGCCGTGGCCAGCAGCGGTGGGAGCAGTTCCCGCCGGATCAGCTCGAACGACCCCCGGCTGGCGTGGGCGGACAGGTTCACCGCCGCGACCACCGTGCCGTGCGCACCGTGGACCGGCGCGGCCAGCGACCGTAGTCCCTCCTCCAACTCCTGGTCCACGATCGCGTACCCCTGGGCGGCGATCTTCGTCAGGATCGCCCGTAGCTTCGCCGGGTCGGTGACGGTGCGCCGGGTCAACTGTTGCAGCTGCGCGGTGGCGAGGTAGTCGTCCAGCCGGTCCGAAGGTTGCGCGGCGAGCAGCACCCGACCCATCGACGTGGCGTACGCGGGGAACCGGGTGCCGACGCTGATCCCCACCGTCATGATCCGTTTGGTGGGCACCCGGGCGACGTAGACCACCTCCTCGCCGTCGAGCACCGACACCGAGCAGGACTCGTGCACCTGCGCGACCAGCGCTTCCATGTGCGGTTGGGCGATCTCGGGCAGGCTCAGGCCGGACAGGTAGGCGTAGCCGAGGGCGAGGATCCGCGCCCGCAGCGAGAACAGCCGGCCGTCGGTGTGCACGTACCCCAGCTCGACCAGGGTGAGCAGGAACCGGCGGGCCGCGGCCCGGGTCAGCCCGGTGCGGCGGGCCACGTCGCTCAGGGTGAGCTGCGGATGCTCGGCGTCGAACGCCCGGATCACCGCGAGCCCACGCTCCAACGACTGCACGAACTCCGGTGACCGTGCCGCCTGACCGCCCACCTCACCCAGCCTCCCGCCGCAGGGCCTCCCGGGCCACCGTGAACGCCCGGTTCGCCGCCGGTACGCCAGCGTAGACGCCCACCTGGAGCAGGACCTCCGCCACCTCCTGTTCGGTCAGCCCGTTGCCCAGCGCGGCCCGTACGTGCATCGCCAACTCCTCCTCGTGGCGCAGGGCGGCGAGCACGGCGAGGGTGATGCAGCTGCGGGTACGCCGGTCGAGGCCGGGCCGGGTCCACACCTCCCCCCAGGCGTAGCGGGTGATGAAGTCCTGGAAGTCGGCGGTGAACCCGTCGGTGCCGGCGACCGCGCGGTCGACGTGCGCGTCGCCGAGCACCTGCCGGCGTACCGTCATGCCGGCCTCGTGCCGCTCGTGGTCGTCCATCATCCACCCGGTTCCTCGAAGTGTTCCCGCAGCAGTCGGCCCACCCGCGCGGGTTGCTCGACGTTGGCCAGGTGCGCCGCGGCGTCGAGGACGACCAACCGCGCACCGGGGACGCGTCCGACGATCTCCCGGGCGTACGCCACCGGGGTGGCCGGGTCGTCCGCGCCCGCGACGACCAGGGTCGGTGTGACGATCCGGCCCAGTTCGGGGCGCAGGTCCATCGCGGCGATCGCCTCGCAGCAGGCCGCGTATCCGGCCGGGGAGGTCGCGGTCAGCATGGTGCGGTGCGCGGCCACCACGTCCGGCCGGGCGGTGGCGAACGCCGGGGTGAACCAGCGGGCCACCACCGCGTCGGCGATCGCCGGCAGGCCACCGGCGCGCACCGTCGCCGCCCGTTCCCGCCACGGCCCGGCCGGGCCGAGCCACGCCGAGGTGCACAGCAGGGCCAGCCGCCGCACCCGGTCGGGCGCGTGGGCGGCGAGCCACATGCCGACCATGCCGCCGAGGGACAACCCCGCGTAGTGGACCCACGGCACGTCGAGACGGTCCAGCGTCCGCAGCAGTTCCCGGCCCAGCAGATCCAAGGTGTACGGCCCGGCCGGCACCGCCGACCGACCGTGGCCCAGGTGGTCGTACCGGATGACCCGAAACCGCTCGGCCAACGCCGGGACCTGGGGTTCCCACATCGCGGCGGTGGTGCCGAGGGAGCCGCCGAGCAGCAGCACCGGCGCGGTGGCCGGACCGTCGACGGTGAGGTGCAGCCGGGCGGTCATGCCTGCGCTGCCCGGGCGGCGGCCAACGCCCGGTCGACGAACACGCCGGCCGACCCGAGCCAGCGGTACGGGTCGAGCGCCTCGTCGATCTCCCTCCCGGACAGGTGGGCGCGGATCTCGGGGTCGGCGAGCAGCGCGGCGCGGAACGCGGGTGCGGCGGCGGCACGGGCGACCAGGTCGTGCGCGACGTCGCGGCCGACGGCGGGGGCCAGCCGGGCGGCGACGGCCTCGGCGAGCACCCGCCCACCGGTCGCGTCGAGGTTCGCCCGCATCCGCCCGGGATCGACCCGCAGCCCGGCCAGCAGCCGGGCGCACCGGCCGCTGGCGCCGCCGGCCAGGTGCAGCAGGTCGCGCAGCGGCTCCCATTCGGCGTGCCAGCCACCGGCGGCCCGCTCGTGCTCCTGCACCGCTGCGGCGTACAACGTGGCGACGAGGCCCGGACCACGGCGCGCGGCGGCACCGATCAGGATCGAGTCCACCGGGTTGCGTTTGTGCGGCATGGCCGAGGAACCGCCCCGGCCGGTGCCGCCCTCGGCGACCTCACCGACCTCGGTTCGGGCGAGCAGCCCGACGTCGAGCGCCACCTTGCCGGTGGCCGTGAGTAGGCCCCCGAGGGCGGCGGCCAGGTCGAGGCGGGGTTGTCGGCGGGTGTGCCAGGGCAGCGCGGGCGCGGGCAGCCCCAGCCGGACGGCGAACCGGGCGGCGATCTCGGGGCCGGCCGGGCCGAGTGCGGCCAGGGTGCCGACCGCACCGCCGAGTTGGGCGGGCTGCCCGTCGCCGGCCTGTCGGAGCCGGTCACGGGCCTGCGTGAGGCCGGTCAGCCAGCCGGCGGCGGTGAGCCCGAACGTGGTGGGTGCCGCCTGCTGTCCGAGGGTCCGGCCGACCAGCACGGTGTCGCGGTGGGTGTCGGCGAGCCGGGCGGCGGCGGCGACGGCCTCGTCGAGGTGGCGCAGCACCGGTCCGAGTGCCCGGACGACGACCAGGCTCAGCGCGGTGTCCATGATGTCCTGGCTGGTCGCTCCGTGGTGCACCCACCCCCGGGCGGGCCCGGGCACGGCGGCGGTCAACTCCCGCACGAGCGGGACGACCGGGTTTCCGGCGGCGTCGGCGGCCCGGCCGAGTGCCGCCGGGTCGTACCGCTCGGCGTGGCAGCGGGCGACGATCGCGTCGGCCGCCCGTGCCGGCAGCACCCCGGCGTCCGCACCGGCCCGGGCGAGTGCGGCCTCCGCGTCGAGCAGCGCCCGCAGCAGGGCCAGATCGTCGAGTTCGCCGTCCACGTCCGGGTTGCCGGACAGGCCGGAGAGCAGGCCGTCAGAGGGCGAAGAAGACGGTCTCACGGTCACCCTGCAGGTGGATGTCGAAGCGGAACCCGTCCGGCGCGGCAGCGGCCAGCAGGGTGTCGCGGCGGTCGGGGTCGATGCCGGTCAGCACCGGGTCGGTGGCGTTCGCCGCCGGCTCGTCGGGGAAGTAGAGCCGGGTGACCAGGCGGTGCAGCAGCCCCCGGCCGAGGACCGACAGGGTCAGGTGCGGTGCCTCGACGCCGCCGTCCGGGTCGGGCAACGCCCCCGGTCGGACGGTGAGCAGCCGGTAGCACCCCTGGTCGTCGGTCTCGCTGCGCCCGAATCCCCGGAACCCGGCGAGCGCCGGTGGCCGGGCCCCACGCGGGTCGTCCGGATGGTCGAACCGGCCGTCCGGGTCGGCCTGCCAACTCTCCACCAGCGCGTCGACCACCGGCGCTCCGGTGCCGTCGACGATCCGGCCCCGGATCCAGAATGCGCCGGGGGTGCCGTCGGGGACGACGTACGGGCCGTCGGGCCAGCGCAGCCCGATGCTCAGGTACGGCCCGACGGTCTGCGCGGGGGTGACGCCCAGCCGGTCACGCATCGTCGTCGCCGTCCTCGAAGGGGGTGTCCTCCCGGCCCCGCAGCACGATGTCGAACGCGTAGGCCAGCGCCCACTCCGGCTCGGTGCCGGCGTGGTCGTACCGGGCGATCAGCCGTTGCCGGGCGGCGGGGTCACGGACGGAGTGCAGCACCGGGTCCTGGAAGAAGAGCGGGTCGCCGGGGAAGTACATCTGGGTGACCAGGCGTTGGGTGAACGCCCGGCCGAAGAGGGAGAAGTGGATGTGCGCCGGCCGCCAGGCGTTGTCGTGGTTGCGCCAGGGGTAGGCCCCGGGCTGCACGGTGACGAACCGGTACCGTCCCTGGTCGTCGGTGAGCGTGCGTCCCACGCCGTCGAAGTGCGGGTCGAGCGGGGCCGGCCAGGTGTCGCTGGTGTGGCGGTAGCGTCCGGCGGCGTTGGCCTGCCAGATCTCCACCAGTGTGTGGGGCACCGGGCGGCCGTCGCCGTCGCGGACCCGGCCGTGCACGATGATCCGCTGCCCCTGCGGTGGCCCGTCGTGCTGGCGGGTCAGGTCGTGGTCGAGGTCACCGACCCGGTCGTGGCCCAGCAGCGGCCCGGTGACCTCGGTCAGCCGCTGCGGCAGGTGGGCCAGGGGTCGCCGTGGTGCCCGCGCCACCGTCGACCGGTAGTCGGGGCTGAGCAGGGGCGGGTGGACGTCGACGTCGTCACGCCGGTACGCCGGCAGCACGGGCGCCCTGCCGGCCCGATGGGCGGTGTCCTCGGTCATCGTCGTCTCCCGTCAGACGGTCGGGCCTGGGGCCGGTGGCCGGTCGGCAGGGGTGCCGTGCCTGGTCGCCTCCAGCGCGCGCAGCACCGCCAACTCGTGGGCCGTCGGCGGGTCGTTGGTGGTCAGCGGGTCGGCGACGGCGAGGTCCCAGCCGGTCGCCGCCCGCGCCTGCTCCCGGGTCACGCCGGGGTGCAGCCGGGTCAGGGTCAGCTCGCAGCTGACCGGGTCGGGTTCGAGGACCCCGAGGTCGGTGATCACCAGTCGGGGGCCGCCGCCGCGCAGGCCGAGCCGTTCCCGGCCCCCCGGCCCTGTCCCGTACCCGACGGAGGTGACGAAGTCGACCCGTTCGGTGAACGTACGGCGGTTCTGCCGCACGATCACCACGACCTCGCCGCAGGAGGCGGCGATCTCCGGCGCCCCACCGGCACCGGGCAGCCGGACCGCCGGGGTGGCGTAGTCGCCGACGACGGTGGTGTTGAGGTTGCCGTACCGGTCGAGTTGCGCCGCACCGAGGAAACCCACGTCGATCCGGCCGGGTTGGAGCCAGTAGTTGAACACCTCGGGCACCGACACCACCGCGTCGGCGGTGTCGGCGAGGACGCCGTCGCCGATGGACAGCGGGAGCCGGTCGGGTTTCGCGCCGAGGCAGCCGGACTCGTAGATGAGCACCAGGTTGGGGGCGTGGGTGACCCGGGCGAGGTTCGCCGCGGTGCTCGGCAACCCGATCCCGACGAAGCAGGCCGTGCCGTCGCGCAGTTGCCGGGCGGCGGCGACGGTCATCATCTCGTCGGCGGTCCAGTCGGTGCCCGGACGCGGGCCGCTCACCTCGACACCCCGGGGCGCGGTCGGTGCCCGGTGGCGGGCCGCGCGTTCACGCCGCCGCCCCGGCCCGGTGCACGTGCCGGTCGAGCCAGGCCCGGAAGGTGTCGCGGTCCCGGCTGACCGCGTCCCAGGCCCGGTAGAAGTCGTTGTCCCGCACCGAGTAGCCCTGGGCGTAGGAGGGGTGCGCGCCGCCGGGTACCTCGGCGACGGCGGTGACCGCCCAGCCGGGCAGCACCACCTGGCCGGGCACCGGCGTCAGCTCGGCCACGATCTCCTCGACGGTGACCAGCGAACGGTGGGCGGCCAGCACCGCCTCCTTCTGCACGCCGGTGATGCCCCACAGCTGCACGTTGCCGGCCCGGTCGGCGCGCTGGGCGTGCACCACCGTCACGTCGGGGCGCAGGGCCGCCACGGCGGTCAGGGTCTCGCCGGTGAAGGGGCAGTCGACCGGCCGGATGTTGGCCGTGTGCCGGGGCAGGTCGGTGCCGGTGTAGCCGCGCAGCACGGCGAACGGCAGCCCGGACGCGCCGGCCACGTAGCGGTTGGCCATCCCGGCGTGGCTGTGCTCCTCCAGCTCCAGCGGACCCGGCCAGGCGTGCTGCACGGCGTCGCGGAACCGGTGCAGCGAACCGACTCCCGGGTTGCCGCCCCAGGAGAAGACCAGGCGGCGGGCACATCCCGCCCCGATGAGCTGGTCGTAGATGACGTCGGGGGTCATCCGCGCCAGGGTCAGCTCCCGGCGTCGCTGGCGGATGATCTCGTGACCGGCGGCGAACGGGATGAGGTGGGTGAACCCTTCCAGGGCCACCACGTCGCCGTCGTGCACCAACTCCGCCACGGCGTCGGCCAGCGGGACGAGCTTCGCCATGGGCCTGCCACCTCGCCTCGGACTGGTGTTCGCCATGCGGACTTTCGTGCTCATGTCGAACGTACGGCCGGCGGCGACATCCGTCAATGTCCTGCCTCGCCCCCGGCGCCGGTCGACAGGCGTCCGGGCAGGGCGTTGACGGGAGCCGGGGCACGTGCCAACGTTCTAGAAGAGAACACCCGTTCGGTCAGCGAACACCGTCGGCGGCCCGTGGCCGGAGCCAGGTGGCGGTCAGGCGTCCAGGAAGGACGGACCGGGATGCGTACCCAGGTCGGCATCGTCGGCGCCGGGCCGGCGGGACTCATGCTGTCGCACCTGCTGCACCGGCAGGGCATCGCCTCGGTGGTGTTGGAGAGCCGCAGCCGCGAGCACGTCGAGCAGCGGCTGCGCGCCGGGGTGCTCGAACAGGGCTCGGTCGACCTGCTCTGTCGCACCGGCCTCGGCGAGCGGCTGCTCCGCGAGGGGCTGCGGCACGAGGGCATCGAGCTGCGCTTCGCCGGGGAGTCGCACCGGGTGCCGATGACCGAGCTGACCGGGCGGGCGATCACCGTTTACGGGCAGCAGGAGGTGGTCAAGGACCTGATCGCCGCCCGCCTCGCGGCCGGCGGCACGATCCTGTTCGACGCCGAGGTGACCCGGCTCGACGGGCTCGACTCCCCCGACCCGGTGGTCCACTACCGACGCGACGGCCGCGAGGAGGAGCTGCGCTGCGACTTCGTGGCCGGCTGCGACGGGTTCCACGGGGTGAGCCGGGGCGCGGTGCCCGACGGGGTGCTGACCAGCTACGAACGGGCGTACCCGTTCGCCTGGCTGGGGGTGCTCGCCGCCGCCGCGCCGGCCGTGGAGGAACTCGTCTACGCCCACCACGAGCGGGGTTTCGCCCTTTACAGCATGCGCTCACCGCAGGTCTCCCGGCTCTACCTCCAGGTCGCCCCCGACGAGGACCTCGCCGCGTGGCCGGACGAGCGGATCTGGGCGGAGCTGCGGGTCCGGCTGGAGACGGTGCCGGGCTGGTCGCTCACCGAGGGGCCGGTGCTGGAGAAGTCCATCACCCCGATGCGCAGCTTCGTGGTGGAGCCGATGCAGTGGGAGCGGCTGTACCTGGCCGGGGACGCCGTGCACATCGTCCCGCCGACCGGGGCGAAGGGCATGAACCTGGCGCTGGCCGACGTGGCGCTGCTCGGCGACGCGTTCGCCGCGTGGTACGACCAGGGCCGCACCGACCTGCTGACCGGCTACTCGACCACCGCGCTGCGCCGGGTGTGGCGGGCGCAGCACTTCTCCTGGTGGATGACCTCGATGCTGCACCGGTTGGCGCACGACGACCCGTACGAGGCGAAGTTGCAGACCGCGACGCTGCGGTACGCCGCCACCTCCCGCGCCTACGCGACGAGCCTGGCCGAGAACTACGTGGGCCTGCCCGAGGTCTGACCGGCCCGGACCGCAGCTCAGCCCGGGGTGGTGGGCACCCCGCGATGCCCCTGCCGTCAGGTGCGACGGGGGCGACGCCACCATGACGCACCGTCGTTCAACTTATCCATGACGGGCGTCAGAAATTCTTGACTTTCGATGCCGGGGTGGCTGACCATGGCCAACACAGCGGCGTACGCCCCTCACGCAGCGGTCGTCCCCCGCAGATCCGAGGCATCCCGCCGGCTTCCGACGCACCCCACCACCCCCGCCCAGGAAGGGCCTCGTCAATGAAGAAGGTCATGGCTCTCGGGTTGATCGCCGTCACCGCGATCGCCCTCACCGGATGTACCGACTCCGACGCGTCCACCCCGTCCGCGCCGACCTCCGGCGACCTGCGCAAGGTCCGGGTCGCGGCGCTGCCGATCACCGAGACCGCCGCGCTGTGGGGCGGCATCAAGGCGGGCATCTTCGCCGAGCGGGGGCTCCAGGTCGAGGTGGTCCCCGCCCAGGGCGGCGCGCAGGCCATCCCGGCGTTGATGAACGGCGACATCGACTTCGCGATCGGCCAGCCCTTCGGCCCGTTCCGCGCCGACCTGCAGAACCTCGGCGTCGTCATCATCGGCAACTACGCCTCCTCGTACGCCGACGGCGACGACATCAACGCCGTGGTCGCCTCGGCGAAGTCCGGCATCAGGCGACCGGCCGACCTCGCCGGCAAACGGGTCGCGGTCAACAGCCTGGGCGCGGCCGGCGACGTCACCATCATGGCGGCGGTGGAGCAGGACGGCGGCGACCCCAAAAAGATCAAGTTCGTCGAGGTGGCCTTCCCCGACGCCCCGGCCCAACTGGCGGCGGGCAACATCGACGCCGCCTGGGTGCCCGAACCCTTCGTCACCCAGCTCAAGAGCCGGGGCGACACCCTGGTCGTCGCCCCCTACCAGGCGGTCGTCCCCGGCCTGGCCACCCTCACCACGATCACCACGACCGCCCGCACCGACAAGGACGCCAAGCTGGTCGAGGACTTCTCCGCGGCGATGAGGAAGACCCTGGAGTGGGCGCAGGACCCCGCCAACCAGCCGGCCGTACGACAGGCCATCAAGGACAACCTCCAGCTGCCGCCGCCGGTGGCGGAGTCGGTCCGGCTCCCGGCGTTCGGCTGGGACGTCGACCGGGCGAGCCTGCAGAAGCTCGCCGAACTCGCGCAGAAGTACCGGGTACTCGACCGGCAGCCCGACCTCGACCGGCTCATCCGTCAGCAGTGACCCGGGGCGGCACCGCCCGTCCCGGCCGACGCACCGGGACGGGCCGGCCGCGCCCCCCGCGACCACGGAGGTGACATGCGCCTGCCCCCCACCCGACGCCCCCGCGCGCCACGCAGGGCGCTGCTGGGCGTCGCCGGCCTGGCCGGGTTCCTCGCCGTCTGGCAGAGCGTCCCGGCACTCGGCCTGATCGACCCGCAGTACCTGCCCTACGTGACGGACGTGCTCGCCCGGCTGTCCGAACAACTCGTCGACCTCGCGTTCTGGCGGCGGCTGGGCAGCACCATGACCTCCTGGGCGATCGGCCTGACGGTGGCGACGATCGCCGCCGTCGGTCTCGGTACGGTCGTCGGCCTGGTGCCGTTCCTACGGCGGGCCACCCACACGATGGTCGAGTTCCTGCGCCCCATCCCGTCGGTCGCCCTCATCCCGCTCGCCGTGCTGATGTTCGGCATCCAACGGCAGGCCGCCCTGGTCATCATCGTCTACGCGTCGTTCTGGCAGGTGTTCGTGCAGGTGATCTACGGGGTCGCCGACGTCGACACGGTCGCCCGGGACACCGCGCTCAGCTTCGGCCTGCGCCGCTGGGAACGGTGGACGCACCTCGTCCTGCCGACCACCCTGCCGTACCTGCTGACCGGCCTGCGGCTGGCGGCGGCGGTGGCGCTCATCCTGGCCGTCACCGCGGAGATGGTGATCGGCAACCCGGGCCTCGGCCGCATGATCGAGCTGTCCCGCTCCGCCGGCGACGCCGTCGGCCTGTACGCCCTCGTCGTGGTCACCGGACTGCTCGGGCTGGCGGTGAACCTCGTGTTCCGGTTCGTCGAGCAGCGGACGTTGTCCTGGCACGAGTCCGTCCGTGGGGAGCGGGCGCTGTGACCGCGTACCCGGGGAGGACGGTGGCCCCGCCGCGCCGCCGCGCGGTCGGTCACCGCACCGCGGCGGGTGTGCTGCACGCGCTCGGGCTGCCGATGCTGCTGCTGGTGCTGTGGGGCCTAGTGGCGACCAGGACGACGAGCCGGTTCTTCCCCGACCCGGTGACGATCGCCGACGCCTTCGTCGACACCTGGATCGGGCCGGCGTTCGTCGAGGACGTGCTGCCCAGCCTCGCCCGCCTCGGCCTCGGCGTCGCCGCGTCGATCGTGCTCGGCGTCGCCGCCGGCACCGTCATCGGCCTGACCCCGTGGCTGCGGGAACTGCTCGAACCGCTGCTGGAGTTCCTCCGGGCGATCCCGCCGCCGGTGCTGATCCCGGTGATGATGATCCTGCTCGGGATCACCGACACCATGAAGGTCGTGGTGATCGTCTCCGGCGCGGTCTGGCCGATCCTGCTGAACACGATCGAGGGGGTCCGGGGCATCGACAGCGTGCTGACGCAGACCGCGCGGTCGTTCCAGGTCACCTGGTGGGAGCGGCTGTGGTTCCTGGTCCTCCCCGCCGCCAGCCCCCGGATCATGGCCGGTGTGCGGCAGGGCCTCTCGGTCGCGCTCATCCTGATGGTCATCTCCGAGATGTTCGCCTCGTCGGCCGGGCTGGGTTACCGGATCGCCTACTTCCAACGCAACTACCTCATCGCCGAGATGTGGAGCGGCATCATGCTGCTCGGCGGGGTCGGCGTGCTCCTCGCCGTCGTCTTCGGGCTCGTCGAACGGCGCGTGCTGCGCTGGTACCACGGAATCAGGGAGGTCAACCGTGCCTGACCGGGGCACCCTGCTGCGGGTGGAGCAGCTACGCAAGGTCTACGAGTCCCCCACCGGCGACGTCGAGGCGATCGGGGACCTCAGCTTCACGATGGACGCCGGCGAACTCGTCTGCATCGTCGGACCGTCCGGGTGCGGCAAGACCACCCTGCTGAAGTGCCTCGCCGGCCTGCTGCGCCCCACCGGCGGTGTGGTCGAGATGCACGGGACGCCGGTGACCGGCCCCAGCCCCGCCATGGCCGTGGTGTTCCAGGAGTACGGCCGCAGCCTCTACCCGTGGCTGACGGTGCGCGGCAACGTCGAGCTGCCGCTGCGGCACAAGAAGCTCTCCCGCGCGCAGCGGGACACCCTGGTCGCCGACGCGCTCGACGCGGTGGGTCTGGCGCACGCCGCCCGCAGCCACCCGTGGCAGCTCTCCGGCGGGATGCAGCAGCGGGTGGCGATCGCGCGGGCGGTGGCGTACCAGCCCGAGGTCCTGATCATGGACGAACCGTTCGCCGCGGTGGACGCGCAGACCCGGGCCGACCTGGAGGACCTGGTGCGTGAGCTGCACGCCCGGCGCGGGATCTCGGTGCTGTTCGTCACCCACGACATCGACGAGTCGGTCTACCTCGGGCAACGGGTGCTCGTGTTGTCCCACGCGCCGACCCGGGTCCGCGAGGACGTCGCGGTCGACCTGCCGGCCGAGCGCGACCAGATCACCACCCGCGCCCTGCCCCGGTTCACCGAGCTGCGCACACACGTCTACGGCGAGATCCAGCGGGCCAAACGCGGGCACAATGTGGCCCCGCGACCCGCGCCGTGAGCGCGCCGGGCGACACCCGTCGGAGGGGATGACTGTGGGTAGGCGTCAGCCGAAGCAACTGGTGCTCGCCTTCTTCGGCGAACACGTCGTCGACGCCGACACCGGGCCGATCCGGGCGAGTGTCCTGATCACCGTGCTGGAGGGGGCCGGGGTCGCCGCACCGGCGACCCGGGCCACCCTCGACCGGCTGGTGCGCAGCGGCATCCTCGCCCGGGGCCGCAGCGGCCGGGAGACGTTGTTCTCGCTGACCGAGCACGGCGCGGCGGTGCTGCGTGAGGCGACGTACCGGGTGCGCGGGCCGAGGCCGTTCGACCCGCAGGGCAGCGGCTGGACCCTGGTCACCTTCTCCATTCCGGAGGGGCAGCGCACGCTGCGGCACCGGCTGCGCTCCACCCTCACCTGGGAGGGCTTCGCGCCGATCCGCGACGGGCTGTGGCTGGCCCCCGGCGAGGTCGACCTCGCCGGGTCGCTGGAACCGCTGCGCCAGGACCTCGCCCCGCACGCCGTGGTCGCCTTCCACGCCCGCGAACTCGCCGGCTTCCCGATCGGCGAGAGCGTACGCGCCGCCTGGGACATCGAGGCGATCCGGCGCGAGCACCTCGCGTTCATCGACCGGTGGGCCGACCCGGCCGCGACCACGGCGGCGGCGGGCGCGCTGACCCTGCGCACGATGCTGGTGGCGGACTGGCTGGCGCTGCTGCGGGCCGACCCGAGGCTACCGGCGGAGTTCATGGACGCGCAGTGGCCGGCGGCCCGATCGGTGCAGACCTACCGTCGGGCGCACCGGGCGCTGACCGAGGCGTCCACGGCGGAGTTCGCCGCCCTCGTCACCCACCGGCCCACGGTCAGCCGGCGAACCGCGCCCGCAGCTGCGTCTTCCGCACCTTCCCCGACGCGGTCCGCGGCAACTCGTCCACGATGACCACGTTCCTGGGCAGCTTGTAGCGGGCGATCCGACCGTCCAGGTGCGCCCGCACGACGGCGGTGTCCACGCACGCCCCCTCCCGTACGGTCACCACCGCCCACGGCACCTCACCCCAGCGGTCGTCGGGCACCCCGATGACCGCCGCCGAGACCACCCCGTCGATCTCGCCGAGCAGCAGCTCGATCTCGGCCGGGTAGATGTTCTCGCCACCCGAAATGATCATGTCTTTGAGTCGGCCGGAGACGTGGAGGCAGCCGTCGTCGTCGAGGCGGCCCAGGTCACCCGAGCGGAACCAGCCGTCGGCGGTGAACGCCTCGGCGGTCGCCGTCGGCAGCCCGTGATAGCCGGGAAAGACGTTGGGCCCGGCCACCTCGATCTGACCCACCTCACCGGCGGGCAGCACCGCCCCGCCCGGGTCGGTGATCCGCACGTCGGTGAAGAAGTGCGGCAGACCGACGCTGCCCTGCTTGGCCCGGGTCATCGCCGGTGGCAGCGCGGTCACGCCCGGCGACGCCTCGGTCATCCCGTACCCCTGGGAGAACGACAGGCCGCGCGCCTCGTAGGCGTCGAGGATGCGGGTCGGCACCGCGGAGCCACCGCAGGTGAGCTTCGCCAGCGTCGACAGGTCGGTCGTGGCCCAGTCCGGGTGGTCGGCCAGCAGCTGGTAGGTGGTCGGCACCCCGCTGAGCATGGTGACCCGGTGCCTGGCGATCTGCGCGAGCGCCCGGCCCGGCTCGAAGCCCCGCTCGACGACCATCGTGGCGCCCTTGAGGATGACGGGCAACGCGCCCATCCCCAGCGAGGCGACGTGGAACAGCGGCGAGATCATCAGCGCCACGTCGGTCGAGACGACGTCGTAGTCGACCACACAGTTGAGGGCGACCCAGGTGAGGTTGCCGTGGGTCAGCACCGCACCCTTGGCCCGCCCGGTCGTGCCCGAGGTGTAGACGATCGCCGCCGGATCGTCCGGGCCGGTGGGGGCAGGACCGGGGTGCCCGGCGTCGACCGCCCGGGTCAGCCGGGTCAGGCCCGGCCGCTGCGGGGTGCCCTCGCCGGTGACGACGGTCTGCGGAGGCCGCGCGGCAGGCAGGGCGGCGGCCACCGGTGCGGCGAACTCCGGGTCGTGGATCAGCACCCGGGCCGCGCTGTCGGTCAGTAGGTGACCCACCTCGGGAGGTGCCAGCCGGGTGTTCACCGGCACGAAGACGGCGCCGACCTGCGCCACCCCGAACATCACCTGGAGGAACTCCGGACTGTTCTCCCCCAGGTAGGCGACGGCGTCACCGACGCCGACACCACGCCCCCGCAGCACCGCCGAGACCCGGTCCACCGCGTCGGCGAACTGGGCGTAGGTGACGGTCGCGTCCGCGCCGTGGACGAGGGCGACCTTGTCCGGGGACCTGAGCCGACGCCTGGCCACCCAGGCACCGATTCCGTGCTGGTGCATCAGCAGTCTCCTGGTGGTGGAGGTGGTGGTGGTGGGTCACCCGGCGCGGACGCCGCCGGGCTCAGCCGTGGAAGCGGTACAACCCCCGGGCGACCACCGCCGGCTTGACGCCGCCCTCGATCTCGATGCTCTGGTCGACGGTGAGCTGGTAGCCACCCCGGACCTCGACCACCTCGACGACGGTGGCCCGCATCCGCACCCGCGCCCCGACCACGACCGGCGCGGGGAAGCGCACCCGGTCGAGGCCGTAGTTCACCTTGGTGGTCACCCCCTTGACCTCCAGCAGCTCGGTCCAGAACGGCACCGCCAGGGACAGGGTGAGGAAGCCGTGCGCGACCGGTGCGCCGAACGGGCCGGCCTTGGCCCGTTCCGGGTCGACGTGGATCCACTGGTGGTCGTCGGTGGCGTCGGCGAACAGGTTCACCTGGTCCTGGGTGACCGTGCGGTAGCCGGTGTGCCCCAGGTCGGTGCCGGCGAGGTCGGCGAGCTGGTCGTAGGTGATGGTCGTGGTCATGGCGCTTCCTCTCGTCGTTCCCGGGCGAGGCCCAGCAGCCGGGCCGCGTTGTCCTTGAGGATGCCCGGGAGCACGTCCGGCTTGAGGTCGGTGGCCGCCACGTCACGCAGCCACCGCTCGGGGGTGAGCAGCGGGTAGTCGGTGCCGAAGAGCACCCGGCGGCTGAGCACCGAGTTGGCGTGGCGTACCAGCTCCGCCGGGAAGTACTTCGGGCTCCAGCCGGACAGGTCGATCCAGGTGTTGGGCTTGTGGGTGGCCACCGACAGCGCCTCGTCCTGCCAGGGCACCGACGGGTGGGCCATGACGATCTGCAGGTCGGGGAAGTCGGCGGCGACCGGGTCGAGCAGCATCGGGTTGGACAGGCCGAGCCGCAGCCCGTAGCCGCCCGGCAGGCCCGCGCCGATGCCGGTCTGCCCGGTGTGGAAGATCGCCGGGAGCCCGGCCCGCTCGATCAGGGCCCACAGCGGCGCGTACGCGTCGTCGCCGGGGTCGAAGCCCTGCACCGTGGGGTGGAACTTGAAGCCGCGTACCCCCTCCTGCTCGATCAGCCGGGCGGCGAGGTCGAGGGCCGGCCCGCCGGTGCGCGGGTCGACCGAACCGAAGGGGATCAGCACGTCGGCGTGCTCGGCGGCGGCGCGGGCGATGTCGACGCTGGACAGCGGCGGATGCCGCAGTTGGGTGCCCGCGTCCACGGTGAACACGACGGCGGCCATGCCGCGCTCGCGGTAGTAGCGCGCCACCGCGTCGACCGCCGGCCGGGGCCCGTCCGTGCGGAAGTACTTCGACACGGCCGCCACCAGCGGTGCGGGCAGCGAGGCGTGACCGTGGTCGTCGACCTCGATGTGCACGTGCATGTCGATCGCGGTGACGGCGTCGAGGTCGATCGCGGGCTGGTACATGGGCGGCAACCTCCGTCGGGCGGGTCCGGTCCGGCGGGCGGGCGGACGGTCTCGTCGGTCAGGTGACGGTGGGCCGGGTCAGGGATTGGCCGGCTGGAACTGGACGGGCAGCTCGGGGAAGCGTTCGCCGACGCTCTGCGCGGCCCCGTCGAACGTGGTCGGCCAGGCCTCCACCAGCGCGTCGTAGGTCCAGCCGCCCTCGCGGTAGGCGGTCACCGCCGCCTCCGGGTGGGTCCAGATCTGGAGGCGGTCACCACCCACCCCGATCACCTGCCCGGTCACCTGGGCGGCCGCGTCGGACGCGAGGAACGCGACCAGACCGGCCACGTCGGCGGCCGTGCCGAAACCGAGGTCGTGCCGGAAGAACGCGGGCATCGGCTCACCGGCCGCCTCGGCCCGCACCGCAGCGGCGAAGTAGGGGACGGTGGCGGTCATCGCGGTGGCGGCGACCGGGACGACGGTGTTGGCGGTGATGCCGGCCCGCTTCAGCTCCAGCGCCCAGGTGCGGACCATGCCGACGATGCCCGCCTTGGCCGCCGCGTAGTTGGTCTGACCGAAGGTGCCGCGTTGACCGGTGGGTGACCCGATGCAGATGATCCGTCCGCCCGCGTCGGCCTGCCGCATGTGCCGCACCGCCTCGCGCACCGTGGTGAACGTGCCGCGCAGGTGCACGGTGACGACGGTGTCGAAGTCGTCGTCGGTCATCTTCCACAGCACGGTGTCGCGCAGCACGCCGGCGTTGGTGACGAGGATGTCCAGTCGGCCGAAGTGCGCGACCGCCGTGCTGACGAGTTCCTGCGCGGTCTCGGTCGGGCCGACGGGCGCGGTCACCGCGACGGCCCGCCCGCCCGACGCCTCGATCGCCGCCACCGCGTCGGCCGTGGCGCGCGCGTCGACGTCGTTGACCACGACGGAGGCCCCCCGCCGCGCCAGCTCCTGGGCGTAGGCCAGACCGAGGCCACGCCCGGACCCGGTGACGATGGCGACTTTGCCGTCCAGTGACATGGGCACTCCCTTTCGTCGATGCGATCTGAGCACGAACCGTTGAGAATGTCAATTATTCGGGAACCTTGCTACCATCGTCGCCATGTCCCCCGCCGAACGGACCCGGCCGACCGGACGCGACCGGCTGCGGGACAGCACGCTCGCCGGTGACCTGAGCTTCCTGCTGGCCCGCGCCAACGCGCGCGCGCTCGCGGCGGCCAACACCGCCCTCGCCGCACACGGACTGAAGGCCCGCTCCTACTCGGTGCTCGCCCTGGCCGCCGACGACGTCCGCCCGACCCAGCGGGAACTCGCCGAATTCCTGCACCTCGACCCCAGCCAGGTGGTCGCCCTGATCGACGGGCTGGAGCAGCGCCAACTGGTCGAGCGGCACGCCGACCCCGCCGACCGCCGGGCCAACGTCCTCACCGCCACCGACGCCGGACGGGCCCTGTTCGCCCGCGCCCAGGACGCCGTCCGCGCCGTGGGGCTCGACTCGCTGGCCAGCATGACGCCCCGCGACCACGAACGGCTGGCCCACCTGCTGCGACTGCTCGCCTTCCCCGACTGACGCCGGTCCGGCCGGTGGTCACCGGTGCGCGCCGCCCAGCGCCCGGGACAGCACCCGGCCCGCGGCCTGCACCAGCGGGGCCAGCGCCAGCGGGTCCGCCCGGGACCGGTCCACCACCAACGACAGCGCCGCCACCACCCCCTCCGGGGCGCGGATCGGCGCGGCCACCGACAGGGCGTCCATGGTCACCTGCCGGTCGCTGACCGCGTACCCGACCCGGCGCACCTCGGCCAGACAGCGGCGCAGCCGCCCCGGATCGGTGACGGTCAGCTCGGTGTACCGCTCCAACGGCGCGGCCAGCACCCGCTCCTGCACCCCGACCGGCGCGTAGGCGAGCAGGACCAGACCGACGCCGGTGGCGTGCAGGGCGAAGCGGCCACCCACCCGGGTGAGCACCGGCACCGCGTGCCGGCCGGCGATCCGCTCGATAAAGACGAGTTCGAGATCCTGCCGGACGGCGAGCTGCACGTTCTCGTGGGTCACCTCGTACAGGTCCTCCATCACCGGCAGGGCCACCTCCCGCAACCCCAGCCCCCGGGGCGCCAGCGAACCCACCTCCCACAACCGCAGGCCGATCCGGTACCGCCCGTCGACGCCGCGTTCCAACGCCCCCCAGGCGAGCAGCTCGGCCGCCCGGCGGTGCACGGTGGACAGTGGCAACCCGGTGCGCCGGGCCAGCTCGCTCAGCGTCAGGGCCGGGTTCGCCGGGGTGAACGCGTCCAGCAGCGCCAGCACCCTGCTGGTCACCGACCGTCCCGGTTGGCCGCGCATCCCACCATCCTCCCCGCCCGCGCCGGCCGGTCACAGCTCCAGGACGAGCCGGGGCGTACGGGCCCGGGAGACACAGATCATCATGGTGTCCCCGGCGGCCCGCTCCTGCGCGGTGAGCAGGCTGTCGCGGTGCTCCGGCACCCCGGCGAGCACCGGGGTCTCACAGGTGCCGCAGGTGCCCTCCCGACAGGACGACAGGACCGGCACCCCGGCCTCCTCCACCGCCCGCAGGATCGGCACCCCCGGGGGCACGCGTACCGTGCGCCCGGAGAGGGCGAGTTCGACCTCGATCGCCGTCTCCGGCCCGTCGGCGTCGCCCCGGGGGGTGAACCGCTCGACGTGCAGTCGGCCGGGCAGCCAGTCGGCGCAGTGTTCCTCCACTGCCCGGACCAGGGATTCCGGGCCGCAGCAGTAGACGAGGCCGTCGCCCGTTCGGCCCAGCAGCCCGGTCAGGTCGAGCAGCCCGGTCTCGTCCTGCGGACAGAGGCACACCCGGTCGCCGTACCGCTCCCGCAGGGTCGTGGCGAAGGCCATGGTGGCGCGGCTGCGTCCGCCGTACGCCAGCCGCCAGTCGGCACCGGCGGCGTCGGCCGCGTCGACCATCGGGCGGATCGGGGTGATCCCGATGCCACCGGCCACGAAGAGGTAGCGCCGCGCCGCGACCAGCGGGAAGGTGTTGCGGGGCCCGTGCACCCGGACGGTGCCGCCGACAGTGAGCCGGGCGTGCGCCAGCCGGGAGCCACCGCGACCGTCCGGCTCCCGCTGCACGGCGATCCGTAGGACGGACCGGTCGGCCGGATCACCGCAGAGGGAGTACTGCCGCACCAGTTCCGGGCCCAGCGCCAGGTCGACGTGCGCGCCCGGGGTCCACCGGGGCAGGTCACCACCGTCCGGGCGGGCCAGCCCGATCTCGACGACCTCCGCCGCCACCCGCTCCCGGGCCACCACCGTCAGTTCCACCCCGACCAGCCCGTCCCCGCCCGGTCCGTCCCTCGTCGGCCCGTCCCCGACCGGCCCGTCCCCGACCGACCCGTCCCCGACCGGCCCGTCCCTCGTCGGCCTGTCCCCGGTCATGCCGGCACCGCCAGCCGGGCGGGCGGGCCGGATGCCGGCACGGTCGTCGTCGCGTGGCCCCGCGGGTGGCCGAGCAGCCACTCCCACAAGGCCACCGGCTCGTCGGCGAGGCGCTCGGCGCCACAGTGGCAGGTCCCGCGCAGCACGTCGGTGCCCGGCACCCAGTGGACCCGGTAGACCCGCTGCCCGGCGGGTGCGGTCACCGGGGCGCTCCCACCGTCCCGGAGCCGACCAGCCGGGCCAGCAGCCGTCGGGCGGCCAGCCCACCGGTGTCGATGTTGATGCTCAGCTCCTGGTATCGCTCCGGTTCGGCTGCGATCACCCGCTCCAGGGTGTTCAGCGCCGCCACGTCCTGCATCACCACGGTGTGGTTGCTCTGGTGCAGGTACGCGCTGACCGACTCGTCGTCGACCGCGAAGTCGCGCGCCACCGCCCAGAAGTCGTACGTGGTGTGCGCGGTCGACGGGGTGATGGCGTAGACGATCTCGGCGTGGAAGGCGTCGCTGTCCTCCCCCTGCGCGGGCGGGTAGACGCCCTGCGGGGCGATCCGGCTGTGCAGCAGGTAGAGGCACGGCGGGTGGTACTCGATGTCCTGCCAGCGGGTGATCCGGCCCTGGATGCCGGTCGAGCGGGCGTAGAACGGCGGGCACTCGGCGTCGTCCATGTGCCGGCTGACGTGCACGACACCCCGTTCCTCGTCGACCTCGGTGGTGATCGGGGTGTCCGCCACCTCGGGGGTGCCGATGTAACCGCCGTGCAGGTAGGTCTCGTGGGACAGGTCCATCAGGTTGTCCACCAGCAGGCCGTACCGCGCGTCCAGCGGGGCCATGCCCCGGACCACCGCGTACCGGGGGTCGGCCAGCCAGGGCGCGCGGGGGATGGTGGCCGGGTCGGCCCGCTCCCGGTCCCCGATCCACACCCAGACGAAGGAGTCCTGTTCCACCACCGGGTAGGCCGCGACCCGCGCGGTACGCGGAATCCGCTGCTGACCGGGTACGAAGACGCAACTGCCGGTGGGGTCGTAGGTGAAGCCGTGGTAGCCGCAGACGATCGTGTCGCCGTCGAGGCGGCTCTGCGACAAGGGGAAGCGCCGGTGCACACACCGGTCGGCGAGCGCCACGGCCTCCCCGGCACCGGTGCGGTACAGCACCAACGGTTCACCGAGCACCGTACGGGCGAGCAGGTCCCGGCCGACCTCCCCGCCGTGGGCCGCCACGTACCACTGGTCCCGGGCGAACTCCATCCGAACGACCTCCCGCCGGGCGAACATCGATGGAGTCGAATCATTCCGTCCCGGGGTCCGGCGTGGACCAGGGCTTGCACTCAGTGGAATGCGGAGTGTCGGGGACCCGCCGGAGGCGGTGCCGGCCGGGCACGTCGGCTCCCCGGCCCACGGCGGTGGACCGGGCGATGGACCGGGGCAGTGAGCCAGGGGCAGTGGGCGAGGGGCGGTGGGCTGGGACGGTGGGCCAGGGGCGGTGGGTCGGGGGCGTAACGGCTCGCCGTCCGGCAGGATGGTGGGGTGAGCACGAAGGGCTATGCGTTCGACAATGCCAGTGACCAGGCCGGCGCCCACCACGACGCGCTGGCGGACCTGCTGGACGGACCGACCCGGGCCGCGCTCGGGCAGTGGGGTGACCTGACCGGCCGGCGGTGCCTGGAGGTGGCCGCCGGTGCCGGCAGCGTCGCGCTGTGGCTGGCCGAACGGGCGGCCGAGGTGGTCGCCACGGACGTCGCCCCGCAGCACGTCCCGCCGCACCCCCGGCTCGTCGTCCACCGCCAGGACGTCGTCACCGACCAGCCGCCGGGCACCTTCGACCTGGTGCACGCCCGGCTGCTCCTCGGTCACCTGCCCCGGCGCGAGGAGGCCCTGCGGCGGATGGTGGCCGCCCTGGCACCCGGCGGTGTACTGCTCATCGGTGAGTTCGCGCTCCCGCCCGGCGACTTCGTCTCGTCCGCGCCGGACGACGCGACCGCCGATCTGCTGACCCGCTACCTGGCGGCCCACACGGCGGCTCTCGTCGGCAGCGGTCTCGACCTCGCCTGGGCACAGCGGGCCCCGGCGGCCTTCGCAGCGGCCGGCCTGGTCGAGGTCGACTCCCGGACCACGACGGGCCGGTGGCGCGGCGGCGGTCCGGGTTGCCGGCTGCTGCGGGCCGGCATCCCGCAACTGCGCGGCAGCCTGCTGGCCCACGGGTTGACCGACGCCGACCTCACGGCGACGATCGAGGCGTTCGCCGACCCCCGGGTGGTCGTCGAGGGCTTCCACTTCGTCCAGATCAGCGGTCGTGTTCCCCGGCTGCCCGGCCCGGCCTGACGACGGCGTCCCAGCCCGAGGTAGGCGGGGTGGTCCCGCGCGCCGACCCACCCCCGGCGGCTGATCCGCTGCTCAGGTCGGGCTACGGACGAAGGTCTGTTCGGTGTGCGAGCCGGCGTCGTCGGCCGTTGTGATCACCAACTGGTCGGCGGTGCAGCGGTACGAGCCGCCGAAGTCCTCCGCCGGGCCGGTCAGGGGCAGCTCACGGTCGTCGACCCGGAGCACCCGGTCGCTGGCGGCGACCTGGTCACGCTGGGCGTACCGGCCGTTCCCGGCCGACCAGCGGTAGGTGACCGTGCCCCGCTGCACACTGCGCACGGTGTGCCCGTTGAGCGTGCCCTCGGCGACGAACAGGTCGTACAGGTCGGTCGCGGTGCCGTCCGCCCGGTAGGCGGTGGCGTGGCCGCCGGCCGGCCCGCTGGACAGGTCCAGGGCACCGTCGGTGTGCAGGCCGGTCAGCACGCCCAGTGGCGAGTCGGGGGCCACCGGCTCGTGGAACCGACCCGCCACGAGCCGCCAGACCCCGACCAGGCAGGGGTCCCGGCCACGGTCACCGACCGGCGTCGGGCGGTGCGGGGTGACCGCGACCGCCCCGGCGGCCACCAGCAGCACGGGCACCACCACCGCCGGCCACCACCGACGCCGGCCGAGCACCGCGAGCGCGGCCGGCACGGCCGTCCCCACGGCGGCGGCGAGCACCGCCGCCACCGGCGCGACGAGCAGGGCGTGGGTGAGGGCGCGGACGACCACCGTCGGATCGACGGCAGGGGCACACCCGGGGGCACCGGCCACACAGGACACCAGCACGTCGGCGACCACCACCGCGGGCGTCATCAGCGCCCCCGCGGTGAGGGCGGCGAGCAGCGCGTGCGACAGCGACAGGCGTCGGGTGGCGACCGCCGCCACGGCCACGCCCACCTCGACGAACGTGACCGGCAACAGGGTGTGGCTGGTCACCAGGGTCGCCGCGGTCGCCGTCGCCAGGCCGGGGTCACGCACCGCGGCTCCGACGCCGAGGGGCACCAGCGGCAGCACCAGCGCCCCGGCCACCCCGACGGCCACCCCCGTCCGCAGCGCCCGCCGCGTCGCACCCCGGCCGGCCAGGACCGGGAACAACGCCGCGAGCAACGGCAGCGCGATCAGGTACGGGGCCGAGGCGGCGGTGATCCGCACGTAGAAGCCGATCATGTCCAGCAGGGTCAGCGGGGTCGCCGCCCCGGTGCCCTCACGGGCGGCGACCAGGTGCAGCATGCTCCACCCGTCGTCGGTGGACCAGGCGTCGAGCACCAGCAACGTCGCCACGTACCCGGCGGTGAGCACCGACGTGGCCACGGCCGCGCCGGCCCACGCCCACCGGATCCGGGTGACCGCCGCCGCCGCGAGGTGCCGCAGGTGGGCCCGGGCGCCGTCGGCCACCCACCGGCCGAGCAGCGCGCCACCGGCGATCCACAGCCCGGCCAGCAGCACCTCGATCCACCAGGCCCGCAGGTCGGTCGCGTACGCCACCCGCCAGGCCAGGCGGCGGCCGACGAGCAGGCCGCAGGCCAGTGCCGCGCCGAACGCCGCGCCGGAGGCCACCGGACGGCCGGTGTGCCGTGCCCACCAGGCCGCCCGCCACAGCGCCCCGGTGGCCACCAGGGCCAGCGGCACGCCGAGCAGGATGCCGGTGACGAAGGCGCTGTCGGTGACCGGGTCCGCGCCCGGCAGCACCCGGGGCAGGCTGGTCGCCAGGTCCCGCACCGACGGGGCGGCGATCCCGGCGGCCAGGCCCGCGCCGAGCGCCTCGACCGGGCGGGCGGCGAACCGGCGGCCGGGACGGTCCAGCGCGTCGGCGCGGGCCCGGGCCAGGGGGTGGAACCGGAACAACGCACCGAGGCGGGCCCACCGCCCCACCTGCCGGTGGTCGGCGGCGAGCAGCGCCCGGACGGCGTCGGCGTCGGCGGCGGGGAGCCGGGCGTCGGCGGTGAACTCCCGGGCCCGCAGCACCGACCACGCCGACACCTGCACGACCAGTGCGAACGCGGCCAGCCGCCAGGAGTCGGCGAGCAGCTGCCAGCCGGCGTCGGCACGCAGGTAGGTGACGGTGACGGGCACGAGCACCCCGAGCGGGAACGCCCAGGCCTGGGCGATGGTCAGCCGGGTGAGGTGGATGTCGCTGTTGCGGACGTGGGCCAGCTCGTGCAGCACGACCGCGCGGAACACCCGGGGGGCCACCCGGTGGGCGTGCACCAGGCCGAGGTCCAACCGGACGTACCGCAGGGGCCCGGCGCCGAAGGTGTTGCCGCTGATCCGCGCGGACCGGGACACCACGAACGTCGGCGACCGGCGTAGCCCCGCCACCCCGACCAGTTCGGCCAGGTCGGCCCGCAGCGCCTGGGTGCCGGGGACCCGGTCGAGGCGGCGCAGGCCCCGCAGTCGGCACTCGCACCAGGGCGCGACGAGGTAGGCCAGCATGGTCACCGCCAGCAGCACCGCGAGCCCGGCGAGCAGCTGCCCGGCCACGTCCGGTCCGAGGCCGGCGGTGCAGCGCCGGATGGCAGCCAGGCCCGTCTCGTCGACCGTGCCGGCCCGGGCGTCGATCGGGAACGGTCGGGTCCGCAGCACGTCCGCCAGGCACTCGGCGCGCACCCTGGTCGCGTCGCCGTCGACGAGGACCGTCGACCATCCGAACATGCTCGTGCCCACGACGGCGGTGACCGCGGCGACGAACCGGCCGAGGGTCGCCGAAGGCAGTGGCGGAGTCGCCGAGGGCGGCGGCGGTGTCGTCGCGCCGGCCGGGCCGGCGGGCCGCGCCCGCCCTCAGCGACCGTCGACATCATCCTCGGCAGTGTCGGGCCCGGCGACACCGAAGCGCTGGGCGAACGCGTCGCGTACGGCGTCACGCAACACCGCGACCTGGTCCTCGGTGAGCGTCCAACGGGGATCGCGGGCGGCGGCGGTGACCGCCTCCTCGATCCGCAGCAGCTGACCCGGCCGCAGCCGCACCTCGGGCGGCGGTGGGTCGACGGCCCGCCGGCCCCGGGTGCGCCACCGCCGGCCGAGCCCGCGCAGGCCACCGCGGACCGCCTCGGTGGCCTGGTCGCGCACGCCGTCGCGCAGCGCCTCCACCGCCACCCCGGTGAGCACCAGCAGGTACGGCAGGAGCGGTTCGACCACCGCCTCGAAACCGCCGCCGCCCGCCTCGCCACCACCCACCCGGGTCAGCGCGCCCGGATCGCGTCGCCAGTGGCCGGGGCGGCGGTGGTAGTCGGGGGCGAGCAGGCCCAGCAGCGGTTCCTCGTCGGGGGCGACCGCCCGGACGGCCAGCCGGACCAGGTCGTCGAAGGTCGCGTCCCGGCCGGCCGACATCGACGTGCCATGGGTCATCGGGCCTGCCTCGGACGGGGTCGACGGGTCTGCGCGGCCACCGTACGCCGGTCGACGCCCACGCGCGGTCGGCAACCGGACAGTCCCCGGGACGCCGGTCGGGGGGTGCCGACGGTCAGGCCCGACCGGCGGCGACCCGGCGGGCGGAGCGGGGTGCGGGCCGGGTGGGCCGGCCCACCCGGGCGACGTGCAGCAGACGCTGCGGCGCGACGTCGAGCAGCGCACCGAGCGCCGTCCGGGTGGTGGGGACGTCGATGAGCTGGCTCAGCGGGTGTGCCGCCAGCCCCGCCGTGTGCAGGGTCAGCCAGGTGCGCAGCAGCACCCGGCCGAACTCGACCTGGCCGGGCTCGTCGAGGTGGGCCGGGGCGACCAGGACGAGCACGGTGCCGCCCTGGGCGAGCGGGTCGCCCGCGGCGGCGGCGAGCAGCCTCGGCAGGCCCAGCGGGCGCAGCACCGGGTACCCGGCCAGTGCCGCGCGCAGCCCGGTGGCGGCGGGCCGCGACAGGGCGAGGCAGCGGTCGGTGAGCCCGTCGGCGTGGTAGCCCGGGTGGGTGGGGTCCAGCCGCAGCCAGCGGCGCAGTTCGGCGACGACCGCCGGGTCCGCGTAGAGCCGACGGTCGGCGGCGCGCAGCAGGGCACCGAGCCGCCCGGCCTGCGGCACGGTCCGTACGCTGCCGCCGGCCGGCCGGGCGACCGCGTCCACCGCCGTGAGGGTGTCCCCGTCCACCCCGGCGGCGAGGTGACCCCGGTCGGTCCGGCGTTCCCACACGTCGGTGGTACGGAACGGGGTCGGGTAGCGGTCCGGGGCGGGGCGCAGCAGTCCCACCCACCTGTGGTGTTCGTCGTGGTCGGCGAGATAGTCCAGCCGCAGGCCGGCGTCGGCCGCGACGATCAGGCACGTCTCGACGAACGCGCCGAGGGACAGCCGCAGGTCCCGGCCGGTGGGGTCGCCGGCGGGCAGGGTGTGGGCGGGGTCCCAGCCGATCCGGATCGCGTCGGGTTCGTAGCGCAGTCGCCACGGTTGGGTGTTGTGCGCGCTCGGGGCCCGCCAGCACCACCGTTCGAGCCGCCGGAACGCGTCGTGGTCCACCTACCGCTCCTTGGCGTAGAAGGTGTAGCCGTGCAGCGGGCGACCGCCGAGGCGGCGGTACTGGGCGGCCGAGGCGGTGTTGTCCCGCTCGACGTAGGTGCTGCGCAGCGTGGTGTAGCCGCCGGTGTACAGGTTGCGGTGCAGGTGGGTGGAGAGCAGCCGCTGGTAGCCGCGCCCCTGGTGCTGCGGAAGGACCCCCTTGACGATCAGCACCGCCTCCCGACGGTAGCGGCGGCGGGCGGCCAGCAACCGGGCCTGGTTGACCAGGTGCAGGTCGCCCCGGACGGCGATCAGGAACTCTGAGATGTCGGGTACGCAGAGCACGAACGCCACCGGCTCGCCGTCGCGGGTCAGGTAGAGCAGCAGCGACTCGTCCAGCAGGTACGCCAGCCCGTCGGTCTGCCGCCGTAGCTGCGCGGCGGAGATCGGCGTGTAGTAGCCGAGCTGGGCGAAGGAGGCGTTGAGCATCCCGCGCAGCAGGTCGAGCTGGTCGTCGAGGTGGCGTACGTCGCCCCGGTGCAGCACGATGCGGGTGCCGTCCGGGTCGACGTGCACCGGCGGGAGGGGCTCCGGTGGGGCCGGTACGGGGCAGATCCAGGTGTCGGCCTCGAACCGGCGGCGGAACCCGTACGCCTCGTAGGCGGTCGGGTACCACGGCGGGTTCCAGGCGCTGTCGACGAAGCCGCGCTCGGCGTGCCCGGAGGTGATCACCCCGCCGGCCTGGTTAGGCAGCAGCGCCACCGGGCCGAACAGCAGGTCCCGGTCGGTGTCGGCGTGGGCGGTGATCGCGTCGAACAGTGGTCTCCCGGCCCGCTCGGTGAACTCGGTGAGCCCGAACAGCTGGCACCGTCGGCCGAGTTTGGCGTCGAAGTCCGCGTCGGTGTGCAGGGTGGTGCGGCCGACGATCGTGCCGGCGGCGTCGCGCAGCAGGTACAGCGGCACGCCGTCGCGCCACCAGCGGCGGATCTGCTGGCGGGGGGTGGGCACGTGGCGGGGTTCACCGGCGTAGAGCCGGTCGCCGAAGGCGAGGAACTGCCGCAGGCCGCGCCGGTCGGTGACCCGGGTGAACCGGTGCCGGGCGGGGCTCATCGGCGGACCGCCGGCCCGGTCGTCTCCGCGCCCAGCGGGGTGAAGGTGTCGATGTGCCCCATCTGGGGGCCCTCGGCCCGCCAGGTGCCGTTGGAGTAGCCGTCGGGGCTGGCGGTGTAGAGCCGGATGAAGCCGGCGGTGGCGTTGCGGGTGCCGTCGGTCAGCCAGACCATCAGCCGGCGGTGGTGCCGGGTGCGGGCGAAGCGCAGCATCGCGTCGCGGTCGGTGAAGAACGCGATGGTGCCGAGGGTCAGCGGGAACTGCCAGTAGACGGTGTGCCAGCAGTAGCCGTTCATCCGGCGCATGTCGCGCAGCATCCGGAACCAGGAGGGGGCGAGCCGCAGCAGCACCAGCGGGTTGGTGTAGCGGGTGCCGCCGATGAACATGGCGCCGGCGCGGGCCTGCGCGGGGGCACGGGAGAAGTCACGGGTACGCATGGTCACCTCACCAGGTAGCTGTTCTTGATCTTCTGTTGGCCGGCGAACGGGCCGGTGCCGGGTTCGTGCAGCTCGACCCGCAGGTCCCCGGCGGTGGCGTCCTCCACCAGGGACTGGGCGAAGTCGCGGGAGACCGAGGTCAGGTGCCGGCGTACGCCGAGGCGGCACGCGTCGACGAGCGCGGCGCGTTGCGGGTCGGCCAGCGGTCGGCGCAGTTCGAGGTGGATGACCGGCCGGGTCTCCAGCGTCGCGTCCTCGACCAGGGCGAGGCAGAACCGGCTGATCTCGGCGGCGTACGGGTTGCCGACGTAGAGGCCGTACTCGACGTCCTGCGGGTAGAGGTTCGCGCCGAGGTAGGAGATGGTGGAGTCGCTGCGCCCGAAGAGCAGCAGCAGCGGCAGCGTCATCCGCTCGGCGGAGACCGCGGTGCGCAGTTCGGCCCGGCGTACCGGGTCGGCGCAGACCAGCTCGACGACCCGCCGGTACGACACGAGCAGCGCCTCGTCCCCGACGTTGTACCGCAGCCGGGGTTGGAGCACGTCGCCGCCGGTGACGGTGCAGACCAGTTCCCGTCGCTCGTTGGTCTCCAGGTAGGTGGCGAACGGGTTGTACTGGAACACCATCGGCAGCCGTTGCTCGTCGGTGCCGAGCAGGGCGTCGCGCAGCCCCCGGTCGGTCTGCAACCGCCTGCGCAGCCACACGGTGAACCGGGTCTCCGCGCCGATGCCGATGCTCAGGTCCGACGCCCCGTACGCGGACCGGACGAGGGTGAAGCGTTGCTCCAGGTAGTCGCGCAGCGCCTCGGTCATCCCCTCGCCGCCGCAGCTGGCCGCGACCCGGTAGCGCGGCCAGGGGAAGTCCTCGGCGTCGAGCCGGTCCCGCAGGTGCTTGAGGAACGGCGGGTAGGCGGTCACCAGGTAGTCGAAGTCGGGGCCGAACTCCCGCAGGGTGTCGATGATCTTGCCGAGGTCGGGGCCGGTGTTCTTCACCACCGCGATCCGGGCCATCGCCGCGCCGGTGGTCGTCCCGGTCGCCCAGGCTCCCATCGAGTAGGCGTTGATGACGAACGGTCGGCGCATCGGGAAGACCAGTCCGGTGTAGCCGGCGATGTCGCGGTGCACGGCGCGCAGTTCCCGGTCGCTGCGGGGCCAGTTGAACGGCTGCCCGGCCGAGCCGGCCGACTCGTCGACCACCACCCCCCGGGTGGGCAGCCGCCCGTGTCGGCAGCGCGCGGCGGCGTGGTGGGCGACGACGTAGCTGGCCTTGTCGGTTTCCGGGAAGTCGACGAGCCGGCGGCGCACGCCCGCCGGGCGGGCTTGCAGGAAGGCCCGGTAGGCGGGGACCTGCCGGGCGGCCCGCGCGCACACCGCCCGGGCGTGCGCGGCGGCCAGCCCGTCCAGCGCCGGGTGGTGCCGGCGCGCGACCCAGCGCCAGCCGGCGGGGTGTCGGGCGGCGAGCCGGGCCAGCACGGCCACCGCGCGGCCGAGGGCCCCCAGGCCGACCTGCCGGCCGTGCGCCACCACGGCCGGCAACGGCGATTCGACGGTACGCAGGACGACGGGTCGGTGCGGTAGCTCGGCCATGCCGACCACTCTGTCCGGGTCGCCGCGTCGGGTCTTGAGGCCGGATGCGGTGGGTACCTGAGTATTCCTACTCGGTCGACCGCCCCGACCGTCCGGGCGTGCCCCCGGTGGGTTCCCGGCACGACACCCGCCGACCGGGCGATGCGGTCCCGGTCGGCGGTCGTGCTCAGGTGGCGGGTCGGCCGAACCAACGGGTCAGGTGACCGTCCAGGTCCTGTCGGTCGTCGCCGGCCCATGCGACGTGACCGTCCGGGCGCAGCAGGACGCACGGGACGTCCAGGTCCACCGTGGGGTCGTTGAGGTGGTCGACCCGGTCGGTCCAGCCGGCGACGCCGAGCCGGCCGGTGCGGTCCAGCAGCAGGCCCCGGCCGTGGCGCAGCCGGTCGTAGCGGCGACCCTGACGCAGGTCGAGGTCACGCAGCCACCGGCCGAGCAGGCGGGCCCGACCGCTGCGGTGGGCGGGGTGGTGGCGAGCGGCGACTGGTGCACGGGAAGCGCCTTCCGGGAGAGCCTGGTGGGTGGGGCGCTCCCGGGCGACGGTTACGTCGGTCGCCCGACCGCGACGGGCAGGGGGAGCACCCACGTGGGTACGGCGTTCATGGGTCTCACCTCCTCGGGCTACGTCACGGGCAGCGGCAACCTATCCACCGGCCGGCGGCCTGTCCAGCGCCTTTTCGGCCGTCCGGCCCCGAATTTCGAATGTTTCGGCGTCCGTCCGCCGGACGGCGGACGTAACCGGGTGTCTTCCGGCCGGCCACTCCGCGTCCCGGCGCGTCCACCTGCGCGAATCCGACTTCCGCCAGGTCAGCCCACCCGGCAAGTTTTCCGGAACATTTCCGAAAGTTGTTGACAGTATGGTAGACCGCTATCGATACTGACCCTTCGATGGGCATACACATGCATCAATTATTGACGTCATGTAACGAGGAGGGTCCGTGGGCAGCAGCCTGAGGCGACGCAGGATAGTGAGCAGAACGGCCTTGCCGGCGGCGGTGATGTTGCTGGTCGGCGGCGCGGTGGCGGTCCAGTCCGGCACCCCGGCCGTCGCCGCCGAGACCACGCTGCGGGCCGCGGCGGCCAAGGCCGGGCTGTTCTTCGGCACCGCGTCCTCACCGAACCGGCTATACCCGATCCTCAGTCAGGAATTCGGCCAGCTGACCCCCGAGAACGACATGAAGCCCGACCGGATCGCCACGTCGAGCGGTGGGCTGCAGAACACCAGCGGCGCGGACCAGCTGGTCAACCATGCGCAGAGCAACGGCATGGTGGTCCGGGGGCACACGCTGGTGTGGCACTCGCAGGCCGGCGCGCTGCAGGGGGCCAGCCAGAGCACGCTGAACACCTTCATCGGCAACGCCATCAACCGCTGGGGCAGCAAGATCGCCTACTGGGACGTGGTCAACGAGTCGCTGGAGGACAACAACACCGGTCGCCGCCGCAACCAGTGGCCGCACACCATGAACCGGGACGCCAACGGTGACGGCGACTTCTTCGACGCCGGCGACACCGACGTCATCCGGGACTCGTTCATCCGGGCCAAGCAGGTCGTGCAGGCCGGTGGCTACTCCACCAAGCTCTGCATCAACGACTACGACGTCGAGGGGCTGACCGTCAAGGGCGGTGGCCCGAACCGCAAGGCCAACGCGCTGTACGACATCGTCCGCACCTACCGGCAGTACATCGACTGCGTCGGGTTCCAGTCGCACTTCAACGACAACCCGAACAGCATCATCAGCAACGACCTGCAGGCCAACATCCAGCGCTTCGCCGACCTCGGCGTCGAGGTGCACCTGTCCGAGGTCGACATCGACGACGACCTGAGCAACAACGACATCGGCGCCGGCCAGGCGGACAACTACCGCAAGGTCGTCCGGGCCTGCCTGAACGTCGCGAAGTGCACCGGCATCACCGTCTGGGGCATCTCCGACAGCGAGTCGTGGCGTTCCTCCGAGCGGGGCCTGCTGTTCACCGGCGGCAACGGCAACTACCAGAAGAAGGCGGCGTACTACGCCGTCCTCGACGAACTGAACAAGGGCCGGACCACCACCCCGCCGACCACCACGCCGCCGCCGACCACCCCGCCCCCCACCACGCCGCCGCCGACGACGCCGCCGCCCACCACCCCGCCGCCCACCACGCCGCCGCCGACGACTCCCCCGCCGACCACGCCGCCGCCGACGAACGGCTGCACGGCCACGGTGTCGTTGAACTCCTGGACCGGCGGCTTCGTCGCCACCGTCCGGGTCACCGCCGGCAGCGCGCCGATCCAGGGCTGGAACGTCCAGCTCACCCTGCCGTCGGGCGCCGCGATCACCAACGTGTGGAGCGCCGAGCGCACCGGCACCAGCGGCAGCGTCCAGTTCAGCAACGTCAACTACAACGGCTCGGTCGCCGCCGGCCAGTACACGGAGTTCGGTTTCCAGGGCACCGGGTCCGCCACCGGCCTGACCCCGGTCTGCACCGCCTCCTGAACACCACCTGTCCTGGACGGGCGCGGGCCGCCCGTCCAGGACAGGTCAGGGACCGCCACCGGCCCTGACGCGACGGTGGCAGCAGTCCTGACGGCGCGAGGACGATCCGGCGGATGACCGCCGCGTCCTCGCGCCGAGGCGTCTCCCCCGACGACCAGCGGTACGCCGCGGGTCGGTGCGCTCCCGGTGCTGGGTGAACGGCCGACAGTGGCTCCAAGGCACCGCTGCCGCCGTCGACGCCGTGCCCGTGCAGCGCCCTGACGGACTGACGATCGCCCGGTGGTTCTCGCTCTGGCGGGCCTGATCACGCTGCTCCTGCCAGAGGCGAAGCAGGATGGCGACGTCGTCCGCAGACACCGACGGCACCCCCGGTGGCGGTGCTCCTGTGGTGGCAGAGGTCGGATTCACCCGATCTTCCCGCGCCACCGCCCGCACGTGTTCCCATCTCGGCAACCACTCCATCGGATCACCGCCACACGCTTCCACGAACGCCCGGACGGTGTCCCAGCTGGGGAGATGGTCACCGCCGGCCGCTTCAGCCAACGCGGTACGCGACCGGCCCGTCCGCCGTGCCATCAACAGGTACTTCGGTGATCCTGCCTTCTCCCGTAGGAGTCGCAAATCCTGTGCGAACCCAACGATCGGGCCTCCGTCGGCGGGAAGTGGCCGCTCAGGCCGAGCCATATATCAACGGAGAGTAGGTGGCCATACGCGAAGTATGGTCGTGGCCGCCGACTGACGGCGGTCGTGGAACGTCAGGCGGCGTGACGGCCGGCGATGCTGGGTCTGCGACGAGCCGGTCGGGGCCACTCCCCGGCAGGGCGGCGGTCGGGGCTGGTCCCGCTCCCCGGTTCCCGGCCGGGGCGTCCGGGTCAGCTCGGCAGCGGTCCGCCGCCCGCCGTTCCCAGGGCTGCCGCCGTGGCCGTCGGCCAGTGCAGGTCGACCCCCCGCCGCACCAGCTCGGCCTGGAAATCCTCAAGCGACTTGGCACTGTCGCGGACCCCGTGCGGCGAGGTCTGCCGGTCCAGGCAGTACGCGGCCAGCGCGCCGGCGGCCTCCCCGATCGACCACTCGGCCGGGTGCACCCGGTAACAGCCGTTGGTGATGTGGGTGGTGCCGACGGCCTTGCCGGCGGCGATCACGTTGGTGACGCGGGTGGGCAGCAACGCGCCGAGGGGAATCTCGAACGGGTGCGCCGCCACGTCGAGGTAGCCGTCGCCGCCGGTCGTCGGGTGCAGGTCGATGCGGTAGTGACCGGTGCCGACCGTGTCGGGGTAGCCGACCGCACCGGCGGCTCCGCGTACCGCGACCGACAGGTCCTGCTCGGTCGGCGTGGTCAGCGCCACCAGGCGGCGGGCCTCCCGGATGTACGGTGCCTGCGCGAAGCCGTCGACGGTGCCCGTCACGTCCGGGCGTAGCCGCAGACCGGGGTAGCCGGTGCCGCCGTCCGGGCGGGGCGCCTCGGTCTGCAACCAGTACAGGAAGGCACGGCTGGCTTCCCTGGCCCGCCGGACGTGCCGCGCGGCGTCCGGTACGTCGAACAACGGCCCGTCGAGATAGTCGTTCATCGGCCAGTTGACCAGCGTCACGTCGCTGCGGAACAGGCCGGGCCGGAACGCCTGCCGGTCGAGGATCCGCCGGTACGTCCACAGCTCCGGCGCGACCAGCCCCTCCTCCATCGACGCCGCCGTCGACCGGGGGTTCGGGGTGAAGCGACCAGTGACCGGTCGGCCGGTCCGCGGATCGGGGTAGGTCCAGCTGAACAGCGGACCCGGCCAGCCGGGTGCCGTGCGGGTCCGCCAGTGGTCGTAGTCGGCCGGCCGGTCCACCGTGTGGTCGCCGTCGACGTGTTCGAGGGCGAAGCAGACCGTGGCGGCCTGCATGTTCAGCGGAGCGGGCCGGTCCGGGGCGCTCGGTTCGCCGGTCTGCGCCTGCGACTCGGTGCCGGTGCGGTGCTCGATGCCGGCCAGGGCCAGCAGCTCACCGGTCTCGCTAGCCTCCAGGACCAGGCTGGCACCGATGTGGCGGACGGTGCCGTCGGCGAGTCGGACGGCCAGGGCGGTCACCGTGTCCCCGTCCGTGTGGGCCCGCTCGACCTGCGCCCGGGTGTGCACGGTGAGCCGCCCCGCCGCGCGCCAGGGGGCGATCATGGCCTGAAGCACGGCCAGCGCCACCCGGGGTTCGTGACACAGCGGGCTGACCCAGCCGTTACCCGGGTTGACCGGTCGGGCCGACCCGTCGGATGCCAGCGGATACCAGCTCCGGTAGTGCTCGCGCACCGCCTGCCGGAACCGCCGGTAGCTGGCCGTCGAGCCGTGTGTCTCGATCCAGGGGTGCTCGTCGGGCGGCACCGCCTGCGAGGTGAGCTGCCCGCCGATCCACCCGTACGGCTCGACGACGGTGACCCGGGCGCCACCCTCGCAGGCGGCCAGCGCGGCGGCGATCCCGCCCACGCCCCCGCCGACGACCAGGATGTCGGTGTGCTCCTCAGCCGTGGTGGTGGACATCAGTCGGCCTCGCCTCGTCGTGCGGTCAGGGAGAAGTGGTAGCGGTCGCCCCGGTAGAGCGACACCGCGCGTTCGACGGCCCGGCCCCGTCCGTCGTAGCCGATCCGGCGCACCTCCAGCAGGGCCGCCGAGGGCGGGATCTCCAGCAGTTCGCACTGCCGCCGGGACGGTACGACGGCGGCGATCATCTGCTGGGCCACGGTGACCTGGATGTGGTAGCGGTCCTTCATGGTCTCGTAGAGCCCGTTGTCGAGGTTCTCCACGAGCAGCCCGGGGAACAGGTCGGCCGGCAGGTGCACCTCTTCCAGGCACATCGGCGAGCCGTCGGCCAGCCGCAGCCGCTCCACCCGGTAGAGCAGTGACCCCTCGGGCAGGCCGAGGTCGGTGGCCGCCGCGTCGCGGGCGACCATCGCGTCCGCCTCGATCAGCTTGCTGCTCGGGAGCAGGCCACGGGCCAGCATGTCCTCGGTGAACCCGCTGAGGCTGGTGCCCTTGGCGATCCGGGTGTCGGAGACGAAGGTGCCCTGGCCACGGATGGTGTAGACCAGGCCGGCGTCGAGCAGTTCACGCAGCGCCTGGCGCAGTGTCGTCCGGCTCACGCCCAACTCCTCGGCGAGGTCCCGCTCGCGGGGCAGCGCCGAGTGCGCCGGCAGGCCGGCGACGCGGTGCCGGAGTTCGGTACGGATCTGGCTCAGTTTGGTGGTCATCACGAATCCAACCGGGGATGCGGGCAGGCCTGCGCGAACCTGCGCGTGGTGTTGACCGGGTCCGAGATGGCGGTGCCGACGACGACTGCCCACGCACCCTCGTCGAACGCCGCCGAGACCTGGGTACGGGTACGGTATCGCCCCTCCGCGATGACCGGAACGGGACAATGTCGACTGAGCTCGCCCACCAGGGCGATGTCCGGCCCGTCCGGCACCGGGCCGGCGGTGTAGCCGGACAGCGTCGTGCCGACCAGGTCGGCGCCGGCATCGACGGCGGCCAGGGCGGCGTCCAGGCTGTCGACGTCGGCCATGAACAGGGCTCCGCCGGTGTGGGCCGCCGCGACGAGGTCGGCCAGTTTCTCCCCGCCGGGCCGGGGTCGACCGGTGGCGTCGGCCGCGACGATCTGCGCCCCGGCCCGGGTCAGTGCGGTCACGTCGGCCTCGCCCGGGGTGATGTAGACCGGGCTGCCGGGGGTGCTCCGCTTGACCAGTCCGACCACCGGCACCCCGAGGTCGACCATGCCCCGCACGTGGGCCACTCCCTGGCCACGCAGACCGGCGGCCCCGCCGAGTACGGCCGCAGCCGCCATCGCCATCATGTGCCCGGTGTCCGTGAACGGGCTGGGGCCCTGGGCCTGGCACGAGACGACCAGGCGTCCACGGATGGCGTCGGCCACGTTCATCGGTGTTCTGCCTTTGCTTCGATGTCGATCTGAACGATGAGTCCGGAAAACGGGGAAGGGACGCCCGGCCCGTCGGTCAGGGCCAGCGCGCCGGCGAGCGGGTCCCCGGCGGCCGGTACCGGCCGGGCGGCGGGGCCCCGGCGCGTAGGGCCGCGGTGAACGACGGCCACAGCAGGTCCTCGGCGCGGAAGACTCCGCCGGTCCCGGCGACCGGCACCGGGGTCGTGCCGAGCCCGATCCGATGCAGCGCCCCGACCGCCGACTCGGCGAGCAGTTCACCGGCCCGGCACCAGATCCGTCGGGCACCGTCGTCACCGGCGCGGGCCAGTTCGGCGACCGTGCCGGCGAAGCCTGCTATCCGTTCCGGGGTGGGTGGGTCGTCGCGCCAACGGGCCGGCAGCGTCTCCACCGGCCCCCAGGCGGTGTTCACCGCGTCGGCCAGCGGGCCGGGTGCGGTCCGGTCCCGGTCCCGGTCCCGTAGGGCGAGCCGGATCGCGGTACGGCCGATCCAGTGGCCCGACCCCCGGTCGCCGAGGTCGGCACCCCAGCCGTCGGCGCGGGCGGTACGGCCCGTGGCGTCGGCGGCGAGGACCACCGCCCCGGTGCCGGCAGCTACGACCGCGCCAGGGACCGGACCGAGCGCCCCCAGGTATGCGGTCACGCTGTCGTCGGTGACCCGTAGGTGGCCGTACCGGTCCAGGGCACGCAGCCGGGCGGCCAGTGCGGCGACCGCCGGCGGCTGGCCGTTGAGACCGGTCATGCCGACTCCGACCAGCACCGGGGCGTCGGGCACAGGGCCCAGGTCGGCCAGCGCGCCGGCCACCGCGTCGGCGATCCGGGCGTCGGTGTCCCCGGTCCAGAACCCCGGGGTCGCGGCGTGTCCGGTGGACCGGCCGTACCGGGCCACCGCGCGGCAGCCGCCCTGGCCGAGGTCGACGCCGACCCGCACGGGGCCGGTGCCGCTCATCGGGGCACCGCCGCGACCGGTGGCCCGCCGCCGGCCAGGCTGGACTCGGCGTAGTGGCAGGCGACCTCACGCCCGGCGACCGGGCGGAGTTCCGGTTCGACCTCGGCACAACGCGGCTGGGCGAGCCCGCACCGGGTCCGGAACCGGCAACCGGACGGCGGCGAGGCCGGCGACGGCACCTCGCCGGTGAGCAGGATCCGCTCCGCCGGTGGTGCCGCCCATGGACGGGGTACCGGGGCCGCCGAGATCAGCGCCCGGGTGTACGGGTGGGCCGGGGTCCCGTACACCGTCGCGGCCGGTCCGGTCTCCACGATCCGGCCCAGGTACATCACCGCGAGGTCGTCGCTGATGTGCCGGACGACCGACAGGTCGTGCGCGATGAACAGGTAGCCCAGACCCAGGTCCGCGCGCAGGTCGGCGAGGAGGTTGAGGGTCTGCGCCTGGACCGACACGTCCAGCGCGCTCACCGGCTCGTCGCAGACCAGGATCCGCGGCGACATGGCCAGGGCGCGGGCGATGCCGACCCGTTGGCGTTGGCCACCGGACAACTGGTGCGGATAGCGGTCGGCCAGTTCGGCGGCGAGCCCGACCCGGGCCAGCAGCTCGGCCGTCCGGTCCGTCCACTGGTCGCGCGGCACCTGACCACGGTGCACCCGCCAGCCCTCGGTGACGATGAAGGACACCTTCTTGCGCGGGTTCAGCGACGAGTACGGGTCCTGGTAGACCATCTGGATCTGGGTGGTCAACCGGCGTCGGCGGGCCGCGTCGGCGTCGTCGACCCGTTCGCCGGCGTACCAGATCTCGCCGCCGGTGGGTCGGCGGAGGCCGACGATGGCCCGGGCCAGGGTCGACTTGCCGCAGCCGGACTCGCCGACCAGCCCCAGGGTGCGGCCGGTGGTGACGGTCAGGCTGAGCCGTTCCACGGCGTGCACCTCCGATGCCCGGCGCAGCAGGCCGCCCCGGGCCGGATAGCTGACCCGTAGCTGTCTGACCTCAAGCCGCGCCTCGGACGTCGACACCGGCCATCACCTCCTCGGCGTAGTGGCAGGCCGCCTCGTGGCCAGCGGCGACGACCCGCAGCGCCGGCCGGTCGGTGCGGCAGTCCGCCCGGGCGACGGGGCACCGGGGGTGGAACGGGCAACCGGCGGGCGTCGCCAGCGGCGAGGGCGGCATCCCCTCGATCGGGGTCAGCCGCTCGCCGGGGCGGTCCGGTGCGGGCACCGAGGCCATCAACCCCCGGGTGTACGGGTGGGCCGGGGCGTCGTACACGGTGCGCAGCGGACCCGACTCGACGACCGTGCCGGCGTACATGACCGCGACCCGGTCGGCCACGTCGGCGACCACCCCAAGGTCGTGGGTGATGAGGATCATCGCCATCCCGTCGGCCTCGCGCAGTTCGCGCAGCAGGTCCATGATCTGCGCCTGGACGGTCACGTCCAGGGCGGTGGTCGGCTCGTCGGCGATGAGCAGCCGGGGTCGCAGGGCGAGGGCCATCGCGATCACCACCCGCTGCCGCATCCCGCCGGAGAACTGGTGGGGATAGTCGTGCGCCCGGCGGGCCGCATTCGGGATGCCGACCCGCTCCAGGCCGGCCACCGCGCGCCGCCAGGCCTCCCGTCGCGAGGTGCGCTGCCGGACCCGGAACAGTTCGGCGATCTGCTGACCGACCCGCACGACCGGGTTGAGCGCGGTCAACGAGTCCTGGAAGACCATCGCCATCTCGGTGGCGGACAACTCGCGGGTACGCCGTACCGGCAGCGCGGAGAGTTCCTCGCCGTCGTACCGGATGGTGCCGCGTTCGATCGTCGCGCTGTGCCGGGGCAGCAGCGCCATCACCGCGCGGACGGTGACCGACTTGCCGGACCCGGACTCCCCCAGGATGGCCAGTGTCTCGCCCGCGCCGACGGAGAACGAGACACCGTTGAGCGCACGGTAGGTGCCGAGCGGGCCGTCGAACGAGACGACGAGATCGTCGACCGTCAGCAGTGGGTGCGGGGCGTGCGGTGGTGCCACCATCGGGTCCTCCGGGTCCGGTTCTCGGGTCAGCGCAGCGAGATGCCGGCGAAGTCCGGCAGGTCGTTCGGGGTCGGGGTGAATCCCTCGACGCCCTTGCGCAGCACGACGTTGCCGTTGAGGTCGAGCGGGAAGATGCCCACCGCGTCGTCCCAGACGATCTTTCCGGCCTGGGCGTACAGCGCGGCCCGCTTGTCCTGGTCGAGTTCCGCCCGGGCGGCCAGCAGGATGCGGTCCAGTTCCGGGTTGGCGTAGCCGTTGCGCTTGGCGGTCGACAGGTAGAGCCGGGCCAGGGTGAAGTCGGCGTCGCCGGTGACCGTGCTGCCGGTCGTCATCGTGCTGTCCCAGTCGAGCTTGAGCAGCTTGTCCAGCCAGGTGGCCCGTTCCAGCTCCTGGGGCTTGACCACGATGCCGACCTTGGCCCAGTCGCTGATCATCGCGTCGGCGAAGGAGTTCCCGTTGGTGCAGCAGCCGCTGCTCCACATCATGGTGGTGCTGAACCCGTTCGGGTAGCCGGCCGCGGTGAGCAGTTGGCGGGCCTTGGCCGGGTCGTAGGCGTACGGGTTCTGGCTGGCGGAGCCGAAGATGGCCGCCGGCAGCGGGCCGGTGGCCGAGGCTCCGGCCTGGTCGAACAGCGACTTATTGATCTTGGCAAAGTCGACCGCGTGCCACATGGCCTGCCGGACCCGGGCGTCGGTGAACGGCTTACGGGAGCTGTTGAACCAGATGTAGTAGTTGGCGTACGTCGGGAACGACGTGACGGTCAGGTCGCCGTTGCCCCGCAGCCCGGTCAGCTGGTCCGGTGGCAACCCCCAGGTCGCGTCGATCTCGTTGTTCGCCAACGCCGTCACCCGGCCGGACACCTCCGGGATGTAGCGGTACGAGATGCCGGCCAGCTTCGGCTGCTCCCCCCGGTACTTCTCGTTGCGGACCAGGCTGACGGCCTGGCCGGCGGTGAACGAGGAGACCTTGAACGGGCCGGTGCCGTAGGGGGCGTCGAAGAACGCGTTGTCGGCGATCTTGGCGGCCGGGGCGATCCAGAGCAGGGTGAGGTTGCTCAGCACGGTGCCGAGCTGGCTCTTGGTGTGGATGGTCAGGGTGCGCTCGTCGGGGGTGCGGATGTCGTCGACGGTGGCCCACAGCCCGGCCAGCGGCCCCTTGCCGTCGATCAGCGCCTGGAGGGACGCCTTGGCGTCGGCGCTGGTCAGCGGCGTCCCGTCGGCGAACGTCACATCGCTTCGCAGCACGAACTGCCAGGTCAGCGGGTCGGGATTGGTCCAGCTCTCGGCGAGCTTCGGGGCGATCTTCCCGTCGGCGCGCACCACCAGGGTCTCGAAGACCTCCTGGACGACGGTCAGGGTGGGCTGGTCGGCCGAGTTCGCGGCGAACGGGTTCAGCGAGACCACCGGGGTCGGGTTGGCTACCCGCAGGGTGGTGGCGCCGTCGCCGCCGCTACCGGCCCGGTCGTCGGTGCCGAAGGAACAGGCGGTCAGTCCGAGTACGCCGGCGAGGGCCAGCGCACCGATTCGGGTGGTCGGAGATCTCATGTCTTCCCATTTCGCTGACGGTTAACGGGTGGAGAGGTTCGGATCGGAGCGGTCCCGCAGTTCGTCGCCGAGCACGCCGACGCAGACCACGAAGACGGCCAGGGCCAGGCCTGGCAGGGTGGCGATCCACCAGGCGCTGGCCAGGTAGTCGCGGCCGTTGGCGATGGTGGTCCCCCAGCTCGGCGTGCCGGCCGGGATGCCCAGGGACAGGAAGCTCAGCGACGCCTCGGCGACGATGACGAAGCCCAGCTGGACGGTGGCGATGACCAGCAGCGGGCTGGCCACCGCGGGCAGCACGCAGTGCCGTACGACGTGCCACGGCCCCGCGCCGAGGGTGCGCGCCGCGTTGGCGAAGTCCCGGGACCTGGTGGCCAGGGTCTGTGCCCGGGCCACCCGCGCGAAGATCGGCCAGGTGGTGATGGACAGGGTGAGCACGACGTTGGTGACGCTGGAACCGAGCACGCCGGCGACGAAGACGGCGAGCAGGATCGACGGGAAGGCCAGTTGGATGTCGGCCAGCCGCATGACTGTCGCGTCCACCACCCCGCCGAGGTAGCCGCAGAGGATGCCGAGGGCGGCGCCCACCGTGCCGGCCAGCAGCAGGGTCGCCGCGCCGACCAGCAACGAGATCCGGGCGCCCTGCATGATCTGGGGCAGCAGGTCGCGGCCGACCTGGTCGGTGCCGAGCAGGGCCAGGCCGCCGTCGGACATCCGGCTGCCCGGCGGGAGCAGCCGGTCGGCGACGGAGGTCGCGATCGGGTCGTACCGGGCGATCAGCGGCCCGATCACCCCGGCCACCAGATAGCCGGCGATCACCCCGAGGGGGATCCACAGTCGCAGCCGACGACGCCGGCGGCGGGGCACGACGACCGGTGGGGCGTCAGACCCGTCGGGGCGGCCGCCGCCGGTGGGCACGACCGGTGTGCCGAGCACGGCCGAGCCGGGTACGCCGTCAGACACCTTGGTCACCTCTCAGACGCTCTCGCGGACCCGGGGGTCCAGCCGGACGTACAGCAGGTCGACTATGAGATTGATGACGATGAAGATCACCGCGACCGTGATCACGCACGCCTGCACGACCGAGTAGTCGCGGGCGGCGATGGCGTCGGTCATCAGCCGACCCACCCCGGGCCAGGCGAAGACGGTCTCGACGATCACCGCCCCACCCAGCAGGCTGCCGAACTCCAGGCCGGCCACGGTGACGACGGGGATCAGCATGTTGCGCATCGCGTGCCAGCCGACGACCCGGGTCTCGGACAGACCCTTGGCCCGGGCGGTGACCACGTAGTCCTCGTGCAGCACGTCGAGCAGTCCGGACCGGACCAACCGGAGCACCACGCTGAGCAGTGGCAGGGCCAGCGTCACCGCCGGCATGATCATCGCGGCCGGGGAGGCCGCACCGGAGCTGGGCAGCAGGTGCAGGAACCGGGAGAAGACCAGGATCAGCATGATGCCGACCCAGAACGTCGGCAGGGACTGGGTGAGCATCGACAGCACCGAGACCACCCGGTCCAGCACACCGTTGGGCCGGGTCGCCGCCAGGGTGCCCAGCGCGAACCCGAGGACCAGGGCGATGGCGAAGGCGGTCAGCGCCAGGGCGGCCGTCGCCGACAGGTGGGTGAGCACCAGGTTCGTCGCGGCGTCGTGGAGCCGGAACGACTCACCGAAGTCGAGGGTGACGGCACGGCGGAGGAACTGGACGTACTGGATGGGTAGTGGGGCGTCCAGTCCGTACTCCCGGCGCAGCGCCTCGACGGCCGCCTGGTCGGCGTCCGGCCCGAGCACCGCGGTCGCCGGGTCGCCGGAGACCGCCCGCATCGCGAAGAAGACCACCGTCGCCGCGCCGAACAGCACCAGTACCGAGATCGCGAGGCGACGTAGCGCGTAATGCAGCATCCCGACCTCTCAGCTGCCGGGCGGCGGCGACACCGGGCCGCCGGCCAGGGCCGCCTCGATGTCCTCGACGACGGCGACGGCGGCCCGGCCCTCCTCACCGCTGACCGGCGTCGGTCCGCCGCTCAGCGCGGCGTCGACGAAGGCCGCCAACTCGGTACGCAGGTTGTAGGCGCCGCCGCCGTCGCGACTGGGCCAGAAGTACGTGTCCATGAAGCTGGCCACACCGTCGCGGCGGGCGTACATCAGGTCGTTGTGGGATAGGTTCATCTCCAGGATGCCGTGCTCGCCCACGATCCGCAGGCCGGCGTCGGCCCGCGACGGCCGGGAGTGCGGCAGCGTCCAGTTGTTCTCCATCGTGCCGATGGCGCCGTCGTCGAATCGGATCGTGGCGTGCACGACGTCGTGGCTGGGCGACAGCACCTTGCGGCCGACGGCTCCGGTGACCTCGACCTCCCGGCCGGTCACGAAGCGGAGCAGGTCGGCGTCGTGGATGCCGAGGAACCAGGCGACCGAGGTACGGTCCCAGATCCCCTCGCCGACCGCCTGCGAGGTGCACCGCCACACCTTGACGTGCCAGATGTCGCCGAGTTCGCCGGACCGCACCACCTCCCGCAGCCGCAGCACCCGGGGGTCGAAGCGCAGCACCTGACCGATCATCAGCGCGTCGGGGTCGGGCCGGCCGGCGATGATCCGGTCACAACCGGCGCTGGACAGCGCCATCGGCTTCTCCAGCAGCACCCGCTTGCCCGCCGCGAGCGCGGCGAGGGTCGCGTCCTCGTGCAGGTGGTCCGGCGTGCAGATGCTGACCGCGTCGACCGCGTCGAGGAGGTCGCCGAGGTCGGGGACGGCCCGGACGCCGAGGTGCGTCTCGGCCCAGTCCCGGTTGCGCGGCGAGATGTCGGCGACCGCGACCAGTTCGGCCTGCGGCACGTCGCGCAACGCGCGGGCGTGCAACTGCCCCTGGACCCCGATCCCGACGACACCGATCTTTAAGCGGTCCACACCCGGCTCCCACTGTTACATACCACCGAAAGCTAGGTGTGTACCTAGCTGCGATAGTTGTACACCTGCGGGGCAGGCCGCGCAAGGCTCGAATTCGCCCCTGCACTCGGCTCCGACCTGCGGGATTGCGGAATCCGCCCGTACCGCATCGAGGTCGACGACTACCGCACCCGGCCGGGCCGCCGCCCTACCCGGTCGACGCCGCGCCCGGCCCGCGCCGGCACCGGTGCCGTCCGGCGACGGCGGCGCGTCACCAGCGCCACCGGGAGCAGCAGGAGCGCCAGGACCGCGCCGACACCCACCGGCACCCAGCGGGAAGGCCGGTTGGCCGGGTCGGTCGTGTCGGTGATCCAGTCCCGGAGAGTGTCGGTACGGGCGCTGAAGTCGGGTCCCGGATGCGGGCATCCCGGGCCGGTGCTGACCACCGCCACCAGGACGGCAGTGCCGTCCGCCCGCTCCCGGAAGTAGGGTCCACCGGAATCGTGCGGGCACGGGCTGGTGTCCGCCCGGGGCCGCCGGCCGGAGGTCTCGATGACGTCGGCACCCACCCGGCCGACGGTGAACTGCCCGGTCTGGAGCCGGTCCGCCGGGGCCGGCCCGTCTGCCGTGGTCAGGCCGTAGCCGGTCAGCCGGACGACCTCACCCGGCACCGGCGGCGTGTCACCGATCCGCAGCGGCGCGACGCCGGTGATCGGGGTGCCCAACTCGACGAGGGCCACGTCGGCGGCGTCCGACTGGCGGACCGCGATGGCCTCGGCCTGGTGGCCGGCCCGACTGTCGAGGGTCGTCCGGCCGACCGTGACCAGGGTCCGGCGGGCCACGACCCGGCTGACGCGTTGCCCGCCGGGGCTGCGGAAGCAGTGCCCGGCGGTGATCACCCAGCGGGGCGCGACCAACGCGCCGGAGCACCAACTGTCCCGGGTGCCGCCACCGGCAACCGGCAGGTCGACCATGGTCAGCCGCACCGAGAACCGGTACGCGCCGTCGGCCGCGTCCTCACCGTGGGCGATCGCCGCCGCCGGCCGGACACCGACGGGGGCGAGGGTGAGCGCGGTGGCGGCCAGCGCGACCATGACACAATTCGTGGCGAGTCGGAGCAAGGTGTCACCAACCTGTGCGATCGGGAGCAGGAACTGCTCCGATGCTGAGGGGCCAGCCGTGGGTGCCGCGTCAGCGGCACCCTTATCGGTTCTTTATCCGGCGGGTGTCAGCCTTGCCGACGGTCCCGGACACCCTGGAACGAGCGGCGGGAGACGTAGTGCGGGTGCTGATGGCTGACGACGAGCGGGTGCTGGCCGACATGGTGGCCGAAGGGCTACGCCGGTTGTCCATGGCCGTCGACGTGGTCTACGACGGCGACAGCGCCCTGGAACGGCTCGCGGTCAACCGCTACGACGTGGCCGTGCTCGACCGGGACATGCCCGGCCATACCGGTGACGACGTGTGCCGGTGGATCGCCGGCTCCGGCACCGGGACCCGGGTGCTGCTGCTGACCGCCGCGGCCGGCATCCGCCAGCGGGTCGAGGGTCTCGGCCTGGGCGCGGACGACTACCTGACCAAACCGTTCGCCTTCGCCGAACTCGCCGCCCGGTTGCAGGCGCTGTCGCGACGCTCGACGCCGGCGCTGCCCCCGGTGCTGGAGCAGGACGGCATCGTGCTGGACGTCACCCGGCACACCGCCTCCCGCGACGGGCTGCCGCTCTCGCTGTCCCCCAAGGAGTACGCCGTGCTGCACGTGCTGATGCGCGCCGCTGGCCGGGTGGTCAGCGCCGAGGACCTGCTGGAGCAGGCCTGGGACGAGCACACCGACCCGTTCACCAACACGGTACGGACCACCGTGATGACGCTGCGCCGCAAGCTCGGCGACCCGCCGGTGATCCACACCATCCCCCGCGTCGGCTACCGGCTCGGCGCATGAGGTTCCCCTCCCCGGCCCGGCGGATGCTCCTGGCCTTCGGGGTGCTCCTGCTCGCCGCCCCGTTGGTCACGCCGGCCGCCGACCTGCTGCTGTCACTGTGGCGGGAGTTCGGCCCGTCCTGGTGCGCCAGGCCCGCGTGGCAGGCGCCGGACGGTGACGCCTCGTTCGCCTGCGTGCAGGTGTTCCGGCGGCCCCGCATTCCCCAGGCGATCGCCCTGACGGTCGTGCTGCTGAGCATGCTGGCGGCCTGCTACCCGGCCGCCCGCTGGTGCCTGCGTCCGCTGCGGGACCTGGTCCCGGTGATCGCCAACGTCGGCCCGCAGAATCTGGGGCACCGGCTGAAGCCCGGCCCGGGCCGCGACGAACTGGCCGTCCTGGGCCGCACCATCGACGAGATGATGGACCGGATCGCGGTGGGTTACGAGGCCCAGCGCCGGTTCGCCGCCGACGCGTCACACGAGTTGCGGACCCCGCTCGCCGTCCAGCGCACCCTGATCGAGGTCGGCATGGCCCGCAGCCTCAACGACGACCAGCTCGCGCTGCTCACCGCGCAACTGCTGGAGACCAACGAACGCAACGAACGCCTGATCGAGGGGCTGCTGGTGCTCAGCGAGAGCGACCGTGGCCTGCTGACCCGTACCCCGTTGCGGCTCGACCGGATCGTCACCACGGTGCTCGACGCCCACCGGGCCCGGGCCGACGGGGCCGACGTCACGATCACCAGCCAACTGAGCCCACGGCTGGTCGTGGGCGAGCAGGTGCTGCTGGAGCGGCTGGTCGCCAACCTGGTGCAGAACGGCGTGAAGTACAACCGGCCCGGCGGGACCCTGGAGGTCCGGGTGGGCACGGAGCCCGCGCTGGTCGTCGAGAACACCGGCGACGACGTGCCACCGGACGAGGTCGCCGCCCTGTTCGAGCCGTTCCGGCGCAGGTCCGGTGTCCGCATCGACCACAGCGGCGGCGCGGGCCTCGGCCTGTCGATCGCCCGCTCGATCACCCGGGCCCACGAGGGCATCATCACCGCGTCCGCCCGTGGCGGGGACGGGCTGCGGGTGCAGGTCTCGTTCCCCACGGTGGACGACGGCCCGGGGGCCGGACCGGCCGACGGCTGAGCCGCCCGCCCGGTTCCGACCCCCGGCGTCACGTCGTCAGACGGTGGTGCGGGACCACTGCTGGTTGGCGCCGGTGTTGCAGGTGTACTGCTTGAGCACCTGGCCGTCGGCGGTTGACGAGGCCGGCACGTCCACGCACTTGTTGCTGTGCCGGGCCCGGAGCTGGAAGTAGCTGCCGTTGGTGACCATCTGGAACTGCTGGTTGGTGCCACTGCCGCAGGTGTACTGGATGAGTTCGGCACCGTCGGCCGTGGAGGCGCTGGTCACGTCGAGGCACTTTCCGCTGTGCCGGCTGACCAGCCGCCACCAGCCGCTGCCCGCGTCGACGAACTGCCACTGCTGCCAGGCGTTGCCGGCGTAGGTGTACTGGCCGACCCGCGCGCCGTTGTCGGTGTTGGGCTGCTGCACGTCCATGGCCTTGCCGCTGTGCCGCACGGTGACCCGGTAGTACGTCCCGGTGCTCGGGGGCGGCGTCGTGGGGCCACCGCCGACGGCGTCACCCCACCCGTAGCGGACCCGGTCGGCGCCGGAGGGGTTGCGGACGGTCAGGTTGAGGTCGGTGCCGGTGCCGGTGAGCGCGTACATCGAGTACCAGTCGTAGCCGATGGTGCCGGGCTTGCCACCGAGGGCGGGCCAGTAGGTGCCGCCCATCTGGTTGTCCCGCATCACCTGGGCCATCGCCCGGATGTAGCGCACGAAGTTGTCGGTGCTGTTCGCGTCGGCGTAGTTGCGGCCGTCGTTCATCGGCGCGCCGTACTCGGTCGCGACCGCGCGGGAGGCGCAGTTGCCCAGGCGGGCCTGAATGTGACCGAGGAAGGCGTCGTAGGTCATCGCGCCGTAGAAGAAGGCGTAGTAGTGGAAGGAGAGCAGCGTGGCGTTGAAGCGGCTGTCGTTGCAGATGTCCCGCAGGTCCTGGCTGAAGCCGGTGCCACCGATCAGCACCCGGCCGGGCGGTGCCGAGGGGTGGGAGCTGAGCCAGTTCGCCGCGACGTTGCGCCAGTCCGCCGAGCTGTAACCGTGCGGTTCGTTCATCGGCTCGAAGTAGACGTTGGGGTTGGTGCCGTAGGTGTTGGTCACCGTGGTCCACATCGCGTTCCACGCGGCGAGGTTGGTGATCCGGCCGCCAGAGGCCGCGCCGTCCTCCCAGTAGGCCAGGATGACCTTGAACCCCCGGGCGGTGGCCGCGTCGATGGCCCCCCGGTACGCCTCCCACCACGCCGTTCCCACCGTGTGGGTGTTGACGGGCAGCCGCACGGTGTTGATCCCCATGGTGGCGGCCATGTCGTCGTAGAGGGCGTTGGCCTTGGCGCGTACCGTCGCGTTGCTGTCGGATGCGCTGAGACCCTGCACGACGAGCGGGCCGGTGCTGAAGTTGTCCCCCAGCACGGCCCAGTTCATGCCCCGGAACGCACTGGTGGCGGCGGTGGCCGGCGACGACGCGACCACCACCCCGCCGACCAGCGCGGTCGCCGCGGCCAGCAGCGCGACCAGCAGCCGACGTGGCGACCGGACACGGCGGGACGGTGCAGGGACGTCGCCGGCACGCGCCGGGGTCCGGGGCAGGAATTGGTCGATCACGTGACCTGGCCTCTCTGGGGTCGGACCACGGACGGGGTCGTCCGGGTGGCCTCGGCAACGGACAACGACGGGAGACCTCCGGTCGGGCCGACGGTCGCCCCCACCCGTGGCACGACACCGGTGCGACCGACCACCCCCGCTCCCCGGGCCGCCCCACACCGGGGCCGCCCGCGGTGGTCGACCGGGCCCACGGTTGCCGCCGGGGCCGGACACCGCCGTTACGAGTCGCCCGCATGTTAGCGTTAACATAGCGGCGGGCGGGTCCGTCCCGGGAACTCCCGACCCCGGTCTGGGTGACGTGCCGAACGAGCAGTTCCAGAGCACTTCGCGGGAGTGCCGCCGAAGTATCCTGGTTGTTACGTGCGCATTGCAGACCAGTGTTAGCGATCGCATCAGGAGTGTCAAGGCATCGACGATGCTCGCCGTGTCGACGGGTCGAACCGACCTGACCGTGCGCCTGCCCGGCCCGCAGGGCCGTCAGTCACCGCCCCCCGGGCGGGCCACCGGCTCGCCGCCGATGCAGCCGACCTTCACCTCGAACTCCCCAGCCGGGCCGGCGAAGGTCACCTCCGCGTCGTCGTCCGGCCCCCGGTCCACGTCCTTGACCCGGTAGTCCTGGGCCGGCGCCCAGGAGACCAGCCGCACGTCGGCCCCCACGCACTCGGCGACCGCCGTACCCCCCGGGGTAGAGAAGCTGCGGCGCAGGCCGGGCGTCGAGGAGGCCGCGGCCGACGACGGCCCGGGACCCGCCGGGCCCGGCGACGCGGTGGCCGGCGTCGCCGGGGCCGGCGCCGCCAACGCCCGCTCGACCTCGGCCTGGCTGCGCACCCCACCGGGCGTGCCGGTGATGCTCTCGCCGACCAACCGGATCGCGGCCACCCCGATCAGGGTGGCGAGCACGGCGGCGGCCAGCCAGCCGGCGGTGGCGAGGAACGCGCGACGACCCATGCCCCGACTATGCCGGATCGGCCGCCAAGCCCCGCACGGCGCGAGGATAAACGAGGGTTAACGAGTGACCCGGCCGCCGGCGGACCGGCTAGCCTGCCAAGCTGTGGTGCACCTGCCCCACCCGGCGCGGTGGCCGTGAGCAGGCTCGCCCGCCCCTGCGGCGGGGCCGCCGGGGTGCGGCCGGACAGGAGGACGGATGAGACGGCGGTTGGCGCTCCTGGTCGCGGCGACCACCTGCCTGACCCTGGTCGCCTTCCTGGTGCCGCTGGCCCTGCTGGTGCGCACGGTCGCCGAGGACCGGGCCACCGTCCGGGCCACCGCCGACGTGCAGGGGCTGGTGCCGGTGGTCGGCACCGCCGACACCGCGACGATCCGGTTGACCGTGGAGCAGCTCACCGCCGAGTCGGGTCGACCGGTCAGCGTCTACCTGCCCGACGGCACGGTGCTCGGCGCGCAGGAACCGCGTACCCCCGCGGTGGCCCTCGCCGCCCGGGGCCAGAGCCTCACCGCGGAGCTGGACGGCGGTCGGGAGATCGTGATCGCGGTGCAGGGCCGACCCGACGGCACCGGGGTGATCCGCACCGTGGTGCCCCGGGCCGACATCACCGCCGGGGTGGCCCGCGCCTGGCTGGTGCTGGCCGCGCTCGGCATCGTGCTCGTGCTGCTCGGCCTCGCCGTCGCCGACCGGCTGGCCCGCACCCTGGTCCGGCCGATCACCGAACTCTCCTCGGTCTCGCACCGGCTGGCCAACGCCGAGCTGACCGCCCGCGCCGAACCCGCCGGCCCACCGGAACTGCGCGAGGTCGCCGGTGCGCTCAACCACCTGGCCGCCCGGATCCAGGTGCTGCTGCGCGAGGAACGCGAGCAGGTGGCCGACCTGTCGCACCGGTTGCGTACGCCGCTGACCGCGCTCCGGCTGGAGGCGGAGTCGCTGCGCGACCCGGACGACGCGGCCCGGGTGGCGGCGGCCGTGGACGGGTTGGAGCGGGCGGTCACCGGCCTGATCCGGCAGGCCCGCTGGCGCAGCGTCCCCGACGACACCGGTCCCGGCACGGTCACCGCCGACGCCGCCGCGATCGTGGGCGAACGGGTCGCCTTCTGGTCGGTGCTGGCCGAGGACACCGGCCGCACGGTCGACCTCGACCTCGCGGCCGGGCCGCTGCCGGTCGGGGTGCCCGCCGACGAGTTGGCCGCAGCCGTGGACGCCCTGTTGGGCAACGTCTTCGCGCACACCCCGGACGGCACCGGGTTCACCGTCCGGTTGACCCGGGAGGCCGCCGGCGCCGCCCTGACCGTCGCCGACGCGGGACCGGGGATCCCGGCCGGCCTGATCGAGCGGGGCGCCAGCCGGGCCGGGTCGACCGGTCTCGGGCTGGACATCGCCCGCCGCGCCGCGCAGGCCAGCGGCGGACAGCTCGACCTGGGCGGTGGCGCGGCGGGCGGCGCGGTCGTGACACTCCGGCTCGGACCGCCCGGGTCGTCCTTAACCGGAGCTTAGGGTCGGCACAGCGCGCCGCTATCCACCGCCGGGGCACGCTCACTGCAACAACCGAGAAACCCCGGAGGTACGCACCATGAAGCGCACATCCCTGCTCCTGGCGGCCGCGGGCGGCGCCGTCGTCCTCGCCGTCACCGGCACGGCGCTCGGCGTGTCCGCCGCGGAACGGGCGCCGGTCGCCACGCCCACCGCCGAGACGACCGCTCCCGCCCCGGTCGACCCGAGTGCCACCGCCGCCACGCCCGGCACGCCCGGTGGCACGCCGACGACCGGTTCGCCGGCTCCCGGTGGCAGCACCGCCCCGACCACCGACGACGCGGTCAGCCAGCAGCGTGCCGGCGAGATCGCCCTGGCCAAGGTGGGCGCTGGTCAGATCACCGAGATCGAGCGGGAGCAGGAGGAGGGCCGCCCGGTCTGGAGCGTGGAGATCATCAACGGCGACACCGAGCACGAGGTCGAGGTCGACCGGGAGAACGGCGCCGTCGTCAAGTCCGAGCAGGAGAAGGCGGACGACGACGACAGGTCCGGCAAGGACGACGACGATGACGATGACGACTCGGACGACGGTGACGACGACTGACCGGTCGGCGACCGAGCCGACCGCACTGCCCCGACGCCACCCTGGCCGCCGACGGCGGTGAGCTGAGTGCCCCGGCGGATTCCGCCGGGGCACGTCGCCGCCCGGTGCCCGGTCGTCAGGTTCAGAAGGTGTGCAGGTCCACCGCGAGACCGCCGGTGCCGGAATGGCTGACCGCGACCCAGTCCCGCCCCGCCCCGGCGAGCCAGCCGGGGTAGCGGCCGAGCTCACGACCGGTGCCGACGTCGTACACCAGCACCTGCGGTCGGCCGTCCTCGGCCCCGCTGACCGCCACCAGTCCCCCGGTGACCGCCGACCGCCAGCTCGCCGACGTGCCGGGCAGCGCCGGATCCGGCGCGGTCCACCGGGACGCGCCGGTGGCCAGGTCGAGCAACGCCAACCCGCCCGTGTCGGCCTTGTCGCGCACCAGCACCGACCGGTCGTCACCATCGATCGGTACGCCGGCGACGGCCCCCTTCCAGACCGTCGCGCCGGTGCGCAGGTCCACCAGTTGCGGTCGCTCGTCGGCGGTGACCGCGACGAGCCGGGTGCCGCTGCCGATCAGGGTCTGCCCGCTGCGGTCGTGGACCAGCCGCTTGGCGCACTCGCCGTTCTCCCGGCGCCCGCTGAAGACCACCCCGGACCAGCCCCGGCCACCACTGGCCGCCTGGACGCTGGTGATGCTGACCGTGCAACGCTGGTCACCCTTGGGCGGATCGTTGTCGGTGCTCACCAGCAGGTCACCGGCGACGAACCCGTACCAGGCCCGGTTCGGCAGCCGCCCGGCACCGGTCCGGCCGGTGGTCGGGGCGACGGGGGTGTAGGTGGCCGGGCGGTCGGACGTGCTCAGCCGTACCGCCACGTACCGGCCGGCAGCCGGCGCGTACGGCGTGCGCGCGCCGAGGGTCACGTCGCTCACCCGGGCGAACCGGTCGGAGGGCAGTTTCCACAGTTGGCGACCGGTCTGCACGTCCCGGCCGATGATCGCGCAGGTCGCCGACCTGCCGGTGCCGGCGCATTCCCGGGCGTAGACGGCCCGGTCGTCGACGACGACGTCCTGGGTCTCCGCCGCCCGCCACCGGGTGACGCCGGTGGCCGCGTCGAGCACCTCCACACCGCCGTCGTCGTTGTCGCCGGCCACGATCGACCCGCCGACGACCACGTAGCGGTAACCGGTGGTGAACGGGTGCCGCCACCGGTCCTGCCCGGTGGCGCGGTCCACGGCGCGCAGTTCCCGCTCGTCGGGCACCACGATGAACTGCCCGACCTCGGCCAACTCCTGGTCCAGCCGCCGCACCGGTGCCGACCAGGCCGGCCGGGGCCGGCCGGGGCGGGCGAGGCGCTGCCGTCGCGCAGGCTCTCCTGGGTCTCCTCGACCCGCACGGGTGGCGGCTGCGCCCGTTCGGCCCGGGGCGCGGCGCAGCCGACGAGCCCGACGACCAGACTCAGGGCGACGACGGCGCTGCGCCGACGGGCGGGGTGGTACGACGGCGACAACGGTCTCTCCCTCGATCGGCCGGCCAGAGCCGCCACCCTAGGGCCTCGACGCACGCCCCGCCCGTCGATCGCCGGTGACCAGGCACGGCCGCCGGAGAGCGGGTCCTCGCGGGTCGGCGGCGGCGTGCGGGGGGCCGTGCTCCCGGCCGGCCGGTCGTCGCGCGGTGCGGGTCGTAGGGTGCACCACATGCCGACCAGCTGTCCTGACGCCGTCCTGAACGACTCTCCGTCCGGCCCACCGGCCACCACGGCGGCGCGGGCGTGAGGGACTTCGCCGCACTCCACCGCACCGGCGGTCCGTTGGTCCTGCCGAACGTGTGGGATGTCGCCTCGGCCCGCGCCCTGGTCGACGCCGGGTTCCCGGCGCTCGGTACGACCAGCCTCGGCGTCGCGGCCGCCAACGGCCTGCCCGACGGGGTCAACGCCGCCGACGCCGACACCCTGCGCCTCACCCGGAGCCTGGCGACCCTCCCGGTCACCGTCACCGTCGACATCGAGACCGGCTCGGTCGACGCCGCGGTCGCGGTGGCGCAGGCGGGAGCCGTCGGGGTGAACATGGAGGACGCCATGGGTCCGGCCGACACGCACGCCACGCTGATCCGCTCGGTGAAGCGGGAGGTCCCCCACCTGTTCGTCAACGCCCGGACCGACACCCACTGGCAACGCCCCGGCGACCTGACGGAGGCCCTGCGTCGGGTCCGGCGGTACGCGGACGCCGGCGCCGACGCCGTGTTCGTTCCCGGTCTGGCGGAGCCCGCCGACATCGCCGCCGTCGTGGCGGCGGTCGACGTCCCGGTGAACGTCCTCTTCCTGCCCGGACGGCACACCGTCGCCGCCCTGACCGAGCTCGGCGTACGACGGATCAGCACCGGTTCCCTGCTCTTCCGCGCCGCCCTCGCCGCCACGGTGGAGACGGCCCTGGCCGTCCGCGACGGCCATCCGGTACGCGGGGACCTTCCCTCCTACGCGCAGGTCAACGCCGGGCCCGGAGCCTTCTGACGCCGACGGACGGCGCACCCACCGGGGCCGCCGCCCCGCCCGGCCGACCGTTGCCACCGTCGTTCGGCCACCTGCCAACGGCCATCGCGGCGCCGGCCAGCCGGGTCGCCGGTCAGCGGCGGTGGGCGGCCAGGGCGACGAGGTACTGTCCGCCGCCCGCCTCGACGCTGGCGGTCACCGGCAGCCCGGGCACCAACCGGGAGAACCGGTCCACCAGCCAGTCGGCCGCTTCCTGGGCGTCCCGGCGGCTGGGGCAGCGGGCCACCAGTTCCCGGCCGCCCTTGCGTTCGAGCCGCTCGGCGACGGCGACCAGCGGTGCGGGCTCCACCACGCGCAGCCGGTCCGGCCAGGCGACGACCACCTTGACCGCGCCCTTGCGGGTGTTGCAGGCACGGTGCGCGAGCCGCTCGACGACCTTGGCCTTCCGGTCGGCGGTGCGGCTGTCGACGCTGGGCCCCCGGGGGTCGTTCACCGACCTGTCGGCGTCGACCGGCTCGTCGCACACCCAGCACCGCCAACCGTCGCGCTGGGCGACGTCATCGAGCAGACTCATCCGAGCAAACTAGCGTGGGTCGGCCCCCGCCGGCCGGCAGCCCCGGGCACGGCCGCCCACGAGGTCGCCGGACGGTGCCGGCGGGGACCGGCGACCCGGCGGGGCTTCGCCCTGATGTGTCAGGATTGTGCGATGGCAGTGATCGAGGTCGTCAAGGGTGACATCACGCGGGAGAACGTGGACGCCATCGCCACCGGCGTGTACGGCTACCGGGCCGCCCGCGTCGCCGTCGCGACCGTCCGGGCCACCCCGACGAACCTCGAACGGATCCGGCTCGTCGCGTTCGACGACGACACCCATGCCCACCTGCGGGGACGCGCTGGCGGCGGCCGGATGACCCGCCCGGCCGGGACCGGCGACCGCGCCCTCCCCACCCCGGGTGGCCGGACCACGCCGCACCGGTCGCGATCTTTGGATGTGACGACGATCACACGGAAGCCGGACCCATTCCCGGTGGACCCGTCGTCTGACCGGGTGTGAGAACAGACCTGGACGCGGCCGACGAGGGTGAACTCGTACGACGCGTCGCCCGCGGAGACAGGCGGGCGTTCGACGAGCTCTACCGGCGTACCGCGCCGTGGCTGGAGGTGCGCCTGCGCCGTCGCTGCGCCGACCCCGACGTCGTCGCCGAGGTGCTCCAGGACACCTACCTGGCGGTCTGGCGGGCGGCGGGCAGCTTCGCCGGTCCCCGGGGCAGGGACAGCGCCGGGGCGCAGGGCAGCGCCGTGGGCTGGCTGTGGACCATCGCCGCCCACCGCCTGGTCGACGCGTTCCGCCACCGGGCGCGCAAGGGCCGACTGCCGCAGGTGGAGCTGATGCCGAGCACGGCCCCGGCCGCCGAGGACGAGGTGATGGCCGCGCGGATCGGCCAGGAGTTGGAACAGGCCCTGCTCGTCCTGCCACCCGAGGTCCGGGCCGCGCTGCGGGCCACCGTCCTCGACGGGCTCTCCTCGCGGGAGGCGTCGGTGCTGCTGGGCGTACCGGAGAACACCGTGAAATCCCGTGTCCGCCGAGCCCGCATCGCCCTCCGGGAGGCGCTGTCATGACCACCCACCCCAGCCTGTCCCAGATCGAACGCTACGCCGCCGGGGATCCGGAACTCGACGAACCCGGCGTCTGGGCGATCGAGGTGCACCTGGAGGACTGCGCCGACTGCCGCGCCCGGTTGGCCGGCAGCACCACCGGGGCGAGCCGGGCCGTGATCGACCAGGTCGCGCTGGTGCTGGACCGCGAGATCGCGACGGCGGCGGTGCCCGTCGGCCGCAGCCGGCCCTGGTCGGTGCTGCGACACCGCTGGTTCGTCGGCACGCTGCTGCCGTGGCTGGCGATGACCGGCACGGTGCTCGCGTGTGCGGCCGTACTCGGTGCGCTGTGGGTCGGCACCCCCTCGCTGGTGCTGCTCATCGCACCACTGGCACCGCTGCCCGGGGTGGCCGTCGCCTGGCACCGGCGGGCCGACCCGGCCTGGGAGCTGATCGCCGCCACGCCCGCCAGCGGTCTGACGATGCTGCTGCGGCGTACGGCTGCGGTGTTGGCGTTCGTCATTCCCGTGCTCGCGGTGGTCGGTGCCGGCACCGGGATGTCGCTTGCCCTGATGTTGCTGCCCTGCCTGGCGTTCACCGCCGCCACGCTCCTGTTGGGCACCCTCGTCGGGGTACGCCACGCTGCGATCGGACTGGTCACGGTCTGGACGCTCGCGGTGGTCGCCCCCAGCCTCGTCGCCGCCCGGCTGCCGGTGCTGCTGTCGGCGCAGAGCGCCCCCAGTTGGGCCCTGGCCACGGTCGTCCTGACCATCATGGCCCTCCTGCGGGCCAACGGATTCCGGCGGCTCTCCCACCACGGGTAACCCCCCACCCGCCACCCGCCACCCGGCCCTCCGGGCCGTATCCCACGCCGCCCCCAGGCGATCACTGAAGGAGATGACGACGATGCGTGCCGTGAGCGCGGTCGAGACGACCGCCACCACCTATCCCTGGACGATCCACGCGGAGGCCCTACAGGTCCGGGCCGGTCGGCACCTGGCCGTCAACGGCCTCGACCTGGCCCTGGGCACCGGCGTGCACGGGCTGCTCGGCCCCAACGGCGCGGGCAAGACCACGCTGATGCGGGCCCTGGCGACCGTCGTGGCCCCGGCCGGTGGCCGGTTGACGCTGCTCGGGCACCCGGTCAACGGCCGCGCCGAGCTGCGACCGGTGCGCCGCGACCTGGGTTACCTGCCCCAGCATTTCGGTTACTACCCCCGGTTCACGGTGCGCGAGTTCGTCGGCTACCTGGCCTGGCTCAAGGAGATGCCCAGGTCCGCCATCCCGGCGGCGGTGCAGCGGGCCATCGACCGGGTCGGGCTCACCGCCAGGGCCGACGCCCGGCTCAAGACGCTCTCCGGCGGCATGCTGCGTCGGGCCGGCATCGCCCAGGCCATCGTCAACGACCCGCGGCTGCTGCTGCTCGACGAGCCGACCGTCGGCCTCGACCCGGAACAGCGACTCGACTTCCGTGAGCTGCTGCGCGACCTCGGCACCGACAGTTGCGTGCTGGTCTCCACCCACCTGGTCGAGGACGTGGCGGCGGCCTGCACCGACGTCGTGCTGGTGAACGAGGGCCGCCTGGTGTGGCGGGGCACGCCCGAGGTGCTCGCCGCGCAGGGCGACGCGGGCCACGCCGGCGACAGCCCGGCGGAGCGGGGCTACTCCGCGCTGCTGCGTCAGCACCGCGCGGAGGCCGCCCGATGAGCGGGCGGACCGTCCACGCCGCACCGCAGCCCGAAGGAAAGCGGGGGGCCCGGATGAGCATCATGGGCATCGAACTGCGCCGCTCCGCCGCGGTCGGCGCTGCGCTGGTCACGGTGGTGGTCGGGGTCGGCGCGCTGTACGTGGCGACCGGCCGCTGGTCGAGTGGCTGGATGGCCCTGGCCCTGGCCATCCGGGAGTACCTGCTCCTGTTGTGGCCGCTGGCCCTCGCAGCCGGCGCCTGGCAGGGTCGCCGGGAGCACCGGGCGAAGGTCGGCGAACTGTTCGCCACCACCGCCCGGTCCCGCGCCGGGCGGATGCTGCCGGTGCTCGGCACGATGGCCCTCACCCTCGTGACCGCCTATCTCCTGGTGACCGTGGCGGGCATCGCCTGGATCGTCACCACCGCGTCGTACCTGCCCCTGCTGCACTTCGTCGTCGTCACCACGGTCGGTGCGCTGTCCCTGGTCGCTGCGGGGTGGCTCGGACTGGGGATCGGGCGGTTGCTGCCCGCCCTGGTGACCGCACCGGCGCTGGCGGTGGGCGGGGTGCTGCTGGTCTTCTTCGTCACCGTCGGTACGCCGGATCGGGTGGCCGCGGCGATCTCCCCGGCCCACGGCTCGGGCCCGTTCCACGACTACCAGACGATCGACAACCGGGTCAGCGGCGCGCTGGCGATCTCGATGATCACGCTCGCCGCCACCGGCCTGCTGTTGTACGTCGCCGACGGCTGGCGGGTCCGGGCGATGGCGGTGCTGCCGGTGCTGCTCGGGTTCGTGGTGGCCACGACGGTCCTCCCCCACGACCGGGACACGCTCAACTGGCCGGTCGACCCGGTCGCGCAGGAGCTGGTGTGCACCGACGACACCCCGACGGTGTGCGTCAGCCGGGTCCACGCCAAGGTGCTCGACACGGTGACCCCGCTGGCCCGGGAGGGCCTCACGGCGCTGGCGAAAATGCCTGATGCGGCGGCCGTCGTGCACGAGGACACCCGCACGATCACGTTCGACCAGGTCACACCGGTCACCAAGCCGGGTGTCGTCACGATCGAGATCCGAATCGACAAGCGGGGCCGGCTCGCCCACCCGGCCGCCGTGGTCCCCGAGATCGTCGGGCACCTGGGCGTCCCGTACGACGGCAAGTGCCAAGAGGGCGACGAGGTGGTCGAACGGGCGGCGGCCTACTGGCTCCTGGGCCGTGAGCCGCGGTCGTCCGTGGGGGTGGTTCCCGGCATGATCGAGGAGGACCCCGGGATCAACCCCGAGGCGGTCACCCTGTGGCGGGGCCTGCGTGACCTGCCCGAAGCGGAGGCGCTGGCCCGGGTCACTACGGTCCGCGACGCCCTGCGGGCCTGCCAGGATCCCACCGGGATGCTGTCGCGGAGTGCCCGGTGACCTGGACGCTGCTCTACCTACGGTCGCGACACGTGCCGCTGGCGCTGGCCGCCGCAGTCGGCGGGGTGGCGGTGCTCTGGGCGCTGTACCTGGCCTTCGCCAAGGAGCGGGACGTCACCCCGATGATGGTCGTCCTGACCGTCCTGCTGATGGTCACGGCGCTCGCGCCCACCCTCGCCGGCCCGGACGAGAACCTGGAGCGGACCGCGTCGGTGCGCTGGGCCTGGCGGCGCGCGGTGCACCTGCTCGCCGGCCTGCTGATCATCCTGGTGGTCCTGCTCGCCACGCGGCACACCGGAGCCCGGTTCGGGCCGGTCGCGCTGGTGGTCCGCGACGCCACCGGGCTGCTCGGTCTGATGGCGCTGTGCGCCACGGTGGTCGGCGCCGCCCGGTCCTGGTTCCTGCCACTGGGCTGGACCACCATCGCCGCCCTCTACCCACAGCCGGGCACCTGGGGAGCGGTCGCGACGTGGCAGGGCCAACCGCCCGACAGCCGGGCCGCCACGGTGGTGGCGGCGGTGCTCGCCATCGGTGGGCTGGTCACCTATGCGGTCGCCGGCCCGGCCCGCCGGGACCCGGCCGAGTAGTCCGCCGCCGACCGGCACGCCACCCGCACCGTGGGGTGGCGTGCCGGTCGACGGTCGCGCGGGCGGCGCTCCGGCTCGACCAGGCGCGCTGAGCCGCCGACGCACCGGCAACCGACCGGCGTGACGACCGTCGCCGGGCGCTGCCCACCGCCGTGGGCCTCGGCGCACCGGCCGACCGGCGTCAGGCCCCTCCCGCCCGGCCCGGTCCGGGCAACTCGACGCCGGTGAGCTGCGCGCACCGCAGGAGCAGTTCGTCCCCCAGCGGGTCGATCCGCGAGCGCTCCGGTCGCCAGTCCCGCGCGCTGACGTACCGTCCACTGGCCAGGGCCCCGGGGTCGACGTCCACGGCGAGGCGCACCAGTTCCCGCGCGGCGTCGTCCGGGCTCGTCGGTGCGGCGTCGCCGCCCATCCTGGTACGCACCCAGCCGGGATCGACCGCGTTGCTCAGCACACCGGGCCACCGGCGGGCCACCGCGAAGGCGAGCGCCAGGTCCAGCAGCTTCGTCCGGGAGTACGCCTCGACGCCGTGCCAGGGGCGGGTGTCGTACCGCAGGTCGGTCAGGTCGGCCAGCCCGTCGGCGGCCATCGCCGACGACACGAACACCAGCCGCCCGGGCGGCGGTGACAGCGCCGTCAGCAGGTACGGCGCGAGCACGTTGACCTGGAACGTCGACTCCAGTCCGTCCCGGGTCAACTCCCGCGTCGGCGCGTCGAGCCGGGCGATTCCCGCGTTGTGCACGACGGCGTCGAAGCGGCCGAACGCGGCCAACGACCGGGCGAGCGCCGTGGTCTCCTCGATGGAGCGTAGGTCGCCGACCACGATCCCGGCCGCGGCCGGAACCGCCGCCTTGGCCACCACCGCCCGTTCCTCGTTGCGGGCGTGCAGGACGACCCGGTGCCCACGGGCGACGAGTTGCGCCGCGGTGCGCTGGCCGATGCCGTCCACCGAGCCGGTGACGAGAATGCTGCCCATGGTGTTCCTCTCTGCGTGCCGCCGCGCGCCCCGGCGCGACGACCGAGGAAAGCTCCTGACACTTGGCGGCGGCTGAACGCGGCCACCGACCGCCGCGCCAAGTCCGGCACAAGTGGTGCCTGCGTTGCTGTGGGCATGAAGAGACTCCTCGCCATCGGCCTGGCGCTCACCCTCAGCGCCGGTCTGACCGTGGTCGCGAACGGGACCGCGCTCGCCCGCCCCTACTGCGACGTGCCCGACCCGCCGCCGGCCTGTGACGACAGCCCGGCCGAGCCGACACCGCCACCGGTGGGCAGCGACAAGTATCCGATGGGCTGGCTGGAGTCGTGGGAGTACGTCGGCGGGGCGGTCCGGGTCAGCGGGTGGGCCAGTGATCCCAACGGCGGCCCGGTGCAGGTGACGGTGCAGACCGACGTACCACCTGCGGTGACCCGCCCGGCGAACCTGTGGCACGTCGAGCGGGGCGCGTTCGTCGGCTTCTCCTTCACGGTGCCGAGTTCGGCGCTGGCCGGGGTGCACGGATTCTGTGTCACCGCGAACAACGTGCCCGACGGCAGCCAACCGGTGCCCGAAGTCGCCCCGCTGTCCTGCCCGCAGTACCGCGTCACCCCGGCAGCGCCCAGCGCGTTGACGCTGTCCGCCGGGTACCAGGAGGGCAAGCGGACGCTGGACGTCACCTTCACCGACAACTCGGTGCGGGAGGACAACTACCGGATCGACCTGAGCTGGCTTCAGACCACCCCGGACGACACCCCCACCGATCCGGGGCTGCCGACCACCCCGCCGGGTGGACCCGCGCTGCCGACCCCGATACCCACCTGGGGTGCGCCGATCCCCACCACCGAGGTCGGCGTCGCCCGGGCGGTCATCTACGGCACCCCGGACACCGGACGACGTACCTGGCACTTCACCCACATGCCCCAGGCGTTCGTCCACGTCGTGGTGGTCTCGAACGAGGCCGGTCTGACCTCCCCCGCGCTCAGCGGGGGCATCTCCACCCGCTGACCTGCACCGCACCGCGACGGGGTTGGCGTATCCCCTGATGTGTGGCGGCGGCCCGGCGGTGCCGGGCCGCCGCCGACGTCCCGTTCGGACACCGGACCGACCGGACACCCGGCCACGGACCAACGGGACGCCCGGCCACGGACCAGCGGGACACCCGGTCACGGACCGGGCCCGACCGGAGCGGCCACGGGCGTCGGACGCGGGATCCCCCGGCCCCGCGTGCCCGGCTAGGGTCACCGGGTGACGACGATCGGCGTGTTCGGCCCGGTGCGGGCCAGCCGTGGCGGCGTCACGATCAACCTCGGCGCTCCCCGGCAACGCGCGGTGCTGGCCCGACTGACCGCCGGTGGCGGCCACCCGGTCTCGGTCGACCGGCTGATCGAGGATCTCTGGTCGGGGGACCCGCCCCCACGCGCCCAGGCCGCCCTCCAGGTGTACGTGTCGAACCTGCGCCGGGCGCTGGAGCCGGACCGTCCGTCGCGCACCCCCGCCCGGACCCTGCTCACCGCCGCCCCGGGGTACGCCCTGCGACTGCCGACCCCGGACGTGGACGCCTGGCGGTTCGAGGCGGCACTGCGGGCCACCACGCCCGAGCCGGGGCAGCGACCCGCGGTGGCGATCGCCGGGCTGGACGAGGCCCTGGCCTGCTGGCACGGCGGCAGCCCGTACGCCGAGTTCGTCGGGGAGCCGTGGGCGGACCGGGAGCACGACCGGCTGACCCAGCTGAGGCTGTCCGCCGTCGAGCAGCGGGCGGAACTCCTGCTCGTCCTGCACCGGCCGGGCGAGGTCGTCCGTGACCTCGACCCGCACGTGCGCGACCACCCCCTGCGGGAGCGGGCCGCCGTGCTGCTCGCGGTCGCGCTGTACCGCCTCGGCCGGCAGGCCGACGCGCTCGACGTGCTCCGTACCGTGCGGGCCACGCTGGCCACGCAGTTGGGCATCGACCCCGGCCGTGAGTTGCGGAGCCTGGAGACGGACCTGCTGCGCCAGAGCCCACGCCTGGACAGCGCCGCTCCCGCGCCGCCCGGGGCGACCGTCAGGCTCCTGCCCGCCCCCATCGTCGGGGCACCCGAGACGCGCCCGGTGGGCCGGGCGGCGGAACTGGCCCGGCTCCGGGCCGCCGCCGCCCGGGCCGCCGTGACCGGCCTGGGCATCTGCTGGATCGGCGCCGAGGCGGGGGCGGGGAAGTCGACGTTGGCACGACAACTCGCCGACATCCTCACCGCTGACGGCTGGCAGCCGGTCGTCGGGCACTGCCCGCAGGTGGAGGGCGCACCGCCGGCGTGGGCCTGGCGCGACGTGGTCACCGCCGCCGGACGGCTCCTCCCCCTCGACGAGGCGGAGGCATCGGGCCTGCGCCTGCTGCTCGACCCCGAACCCACCGGCCGGGCCCGTGGCGAGTACGACGAGTTCCACCTGCGCGGGGCGCTGGCCGCCTACCTGGCCCGACTGACCGCGCAGGCCCCCGTGCTCCTCACGGTCGAGGATGTGCACCGCGCCGACGGGGAGACCCTGCGCATCCTTCGGCACCTCGTCGCCGCCCTCACCGCCGCGCCAATGCTCATCGTGGCGACGTACCGGCCGGACGAGGTCACCGACGACCTGGTGGGGGCACGGGCGGCGCTGGCCGCGGTGCCGGCGGTCGATCTCGCGCTGCACGGCCTGGACGGGGAAGCCGTCGCCGAGCTGCTGCGCCGGCACGGGGTGGACAGCACCGATCCCGAGCTTACGCACACGGTCGGACAACGGTCGGCGGGCAATCCCCTGTTCACCATCGAGCTGGCCAAACTGGTCGCGGCCGAAGGACCGGCAGCGGCGCTCGACGGCGTGCCCGCCGGCCTCGGCCACGTGCTGGCCCGCCGACTGGCGCGACTGCCTGCCGACGCGCGGACGGTGCTGCGACACGCTGCGGTGTTCGGTGCCGAAGCCGACGTCGACACCCTGCTCGCACTCGACGGCGGCCCGGAGGAGCCGGTCCTCGACGGCCTGGAGGCCGGAGTGACCGCGGGGCTGCTCGTCGAACCCGCGCCGGGTCGGGTGCGGTTCGCCCACGCCCTGATGCGCGACGCGCTCTACCACAGCGTGCCGCTGCTGCGCCGCACCCGGATCCACGCCCGCATCCTCACCGTGCTGCGGGAACAGGGCAGCGACGACGCGGCGGCGCTGGGGCGGCATGCGCTCGCGGCCCTCACCCGGTCCACCGCCGTCGACGCCATCGGTCATCTCGCCACCGCCGCCCGTCGCGCCGGCGACCTCGGCGCACCGAGGGAGGCCGCCGCGCTCTGGGCCGGTGCGCTGCGCGCCGTCGGCCTGGCCCCGGCCACCGACGCCCGGACCCGGCTCGACCTGCACCGCGAGCTGGCCGCTGCCAGCGCGCTCGCCGGGGACGTGGTCGGCGCCCGCGCCGCCCGCGCCGAGGCGGTACGACTGGCCACCGGCGTCGGCGACCCGGCAGCCGTCCATGCCGCGCTGACCTGCATCGACGCCCCGGTCACCTGGACCATCCGGCCCGACCGCCTGGTCGACGCGCCGCTGGTCGGCCTGCTGGAGCAGGAGTTGACCCGGGTCGGTCGGGACCGTCCGGTGCTGCGCTCGCGCCTGTTGAGCACCCTCGCGTTCGAGATCGAGGGCGCCGACCTGGGCCGTGCCGACGAGGTCACCCGGGAGTCCCTCGCGTTGGCCCGCCGGCAGGACGACCCGGCGGTGCTCTGCCGCGCGCTCAATGCGCGCTACTTCGTCACCGTCGCCCCCGCGTACCGCGCCGAACTGCCCGGGGTCGGCCGGGAACTGCTGGCGACGGCCGAAGCGGCAGGGCTGACCGCGTACCGCTGCCAGGCCCACCACATCCTCTACCAGGCGGCGCTCGCCGACACCGACTTCGACCGGGCCCACCACCACGTCGACCGGGCGGTCGAGGAGGCCACCACCGGGCAGCTCGGCCTGATCCTCGCCGTCATGGGCTGGTTCACCGGCCTGCGCGCCCTGTTCCGGGGCGACCTCGACGAGGCGACACGCCGGTACGCGGAGATCAGTGACCGGATGGGCCGCGTCGGTGGCCCGAACGCGGCGGCGATGGGACTGATGGGCCGGTTCACCGTGCTGACCGCCGTCGGGCGTGGGCACGAGGTGATCGAGGAGCTCCGGCAGGTGCACGCGCGGGTGCCGGACGACGCCCACGACGTGCTGGCCCACGCCCTGCTGTCGGCCGGTGACCACGACGCGGCCCGGGCGGTGTGGCGGCCGGACGCGCCGATCCGCCCGGACTACCTGTGGCTGTACTGGATGACGGTGCGTGGCCAGGTCGCGGCCCGCCTCGGCGACGCGCCCGCCGCCCGGCGCTGCTACCGGGAGTTGACGCCGTGGGCGGGGCGCTTCGCCGGGCTGGAGTGCGGCTCGATCTCACTCGGACCGGTGGACCAGACCCTCGCCGAACTGGCCGCCGTGCTCGGTGACCCGGCCGCCGCCGCGCACCGGGCCGCCGGGCTCGACCTGGCCCGGGCCGTCGGCGCGGTGCCGTGGTGCGACGAGTCGGCGTACGTGCCGGTGCCGGCCTGAGCGGTCCACCAGGCCCGCTCCTCCTCGACCGGCCGTTGGCTCCCCGCGTCGCACGAGGGCGGTGCCTGCGCGACGGCTACCGCACGCGGGGACGCTGCAGGACGAGGTGGTCGAGCAGCTGGGTCAGCCCGTCGTCGCGGGGTGCCACCTCCAGCGCCGGATCGTCCGCGAGGACCGCCTGCTGGAGCAGGTGCAGCCGCTTGGACGGCTCCAGCCCCAACTCCTCAACCATCGCCGTACGCAGCCGGTGGAAGACCGCCAGGGCCTCCCGCCGCTGGCCGCTGCGGTGCAGCGCGACCATCAGCTGCGCGCACAGGTTCTCGTTCAGCCCGTGTTCGGCGATCAGCAGGGTGAGCTCAGCCAGCACGTCCTGGTGGTGGCCGAGCCGCATCCGCGCCTCGATGCACTGCTCGAGGGTGTTGAGCCGGACCTGTTCCAGCGCCTTGAGCCGGGGCTCGGCCACGGTGCCGGCCCGCACGTCGGCCAGGGCCGGACCACGCCAGAGCGCACAGGCGCGCACCAGCAGCGCCGCCGCGTCGACGTTCTCGCCGGCTGCCAGGGCCCGCCGGCCGGCCGAGGCGAGCTGTTCGAACAGGCGCAGGTCGAACTCGTCGGCACCGACCCGCAGGACGTAGCCGCCGGGCACGGTGACCAGCACCCGCTTGGCCACCTCGGAGACCGGCACGCCGAGCAGGCCGGCGAAGCACTTGCGGATCTGCAGGACGTACGTCTGGAGCGTCGTCAGCGCGCTTACCGGCGGGGACCCGCCCCACAGCTCCTGGATCAACGCGGAGACCTGCACGGTCTGGTCGGCGTTGAGGAGCAACAGGCCCAGCACGCTGCGGGGCTTCGGGGCGGTCGGTGTGGTGACCGCCCCGGCGTGGGCGAGCACGAGCGGTCCCAGGATCTGGATTTCCATGGCCCCTCCCCCGAGAGCGGTCCGCCCTCTTCTCGACGTGCCGTTGCGGGGATCCGCATGAAAGCGACAGCCTTACCCATCACCATAGATAAGCGTCAGTTCCAAGCAGAATTCACGTCTTTTCGTTCCGTGATCGTGCGCGGTTCGACTGAGAGGCTAGCCGGTTTTGGGGCGACCGTCGCAGATTGCTCAAGCCATCTTCGAGGAGCGATGGAAAGCCCGAGGTCAGACCGCCGGGAGGGGCCGAGAAGGCCGGCCCGGCGGGCCCACCGGCCAGGCCCCGGGCGGGTCGTCACCCGGGCTTTGGCCCGCGACGGCACATCGGTTCGGCGGCACCCCGCACCGCCGCCCGACAACACCACACCGAGCGGCAGAAAGCCCTTTTGTCCACACATCAACACCATTGACAGTCTTCACTCATAAGGGGTTGGTCGTGCGGAAGGTCCGACTGCCGCGCCTGCGGCGGGGGTCAGGCCCGGTGCCGGCGCAACACGGCGGCACCGACCCGCCAGAGGATGTCCGGACGACGCAGCCGCGCGGGCCCGGTCGTCAGGTTGACGACCTCCAGAAAGGCCCGGTGCACCACCTCGTCGGTCACGGTCGCGTGCTGGACCGCCTCGGCCAGGCCCCGGCGCAGCCGCCACCCGAACGGCCGGGCGGCGGTCACGTGCGGCAGGTAACGGTCCTGCGCGGCGGAGAAGTCCCAGGCGTCGTCCACCACCGCCCGCACCCGCCGGAAGTACGCGTACGCCGGCCCGTCCACCGCGCCGGGCTCGGCCAGCCACTCGTCCAGCGCGACCGCCTGGCTGGCCGCCACCGAGATGCCCTGACCGTAGGTCGGGTTGAACGAGGCGACCGCGTCGCCGATCGCCACCAGGCCCGACGGGAACCGGTCCAGCCGGTCGAACTCACGGCGGACGCTGTCCGGGAAGCGGTGCACGTACACCTCACTGGCCGGCTCGCACGCGTCCGGCAGCAGCCGCAGCGGGGTGGCCGGGTTCGACCGGCAGCGGGCCAGGAACTCGCCCAGGTCACGGCCCGGTCGCCGGTCGCCGTAACCACTGACCAGCGTCAGCCAGCGATCGCCCTCGACGGGGGTCATCGAGCTGGGACCGTTGCGCGCCCGGCTCGGCGTGTGGACCGAGTAGACCGCCACGTGGCCGGCCAGCCGTTGGCCCGGCTCCCGGTGGAACAGGCAGGTGGCGTAGCCGAGGTCCAGGGCCATCCGACGCTTGGCCGGGGCGGGATAACCGAGCCGACCCAGCCAGTCGGCCAGCCGGCTGGACCGGCCGGTGGCGTCCACCACCAGCTGCGCGCCGTGCCGCTGGGCGTCGGTGCCGCCGGTCGGGCGGACCAACGCGCCGTCCACCCGGCCGGCGGTCGCGGTCAACCCGACGGCGGTGCCCCCGACCAGGGTCACGTTCGGCAGCGCCAGGACCCGCCGGCGGATGTGCCACTCCAGGAACGGACGGGACACGCTGACCACGCTGCCGCCGCGCACCGGGACCTTCGCCCGGCCGTCGAGGAACCACTGCGCGCCGCCGGGACCACTGCCGACCAGTTGGCCACCCTCGCGCACCAGCTGCCGGACGAAGCCGGGCAGCAGCCGGTCGATGACGGTCCGGCCCCGGCCGAGCAGGGTGTGCGCCTGGCTGCCGTGCGGCGCACCCCGGCGGATCACCGGCGCGTCCACCAACACGTCGGGTTCCACGATCCACACCTGGTCGGCGTGGTCGGCCAGGACCCGGGCGGCGATCATGCCGGCGACGCTGCCACCGAGGACGAGAGCGGTCCGCATCAGCGGCCGGGGACCGGCCGTGGGTGCCCGGGGCACGCCGGCGCGCTGGCGAGCGCCAACACGTGGCCGGACAACTCCCGGTGGGTCACCAGGACCCCGGGATCGTCGACGGCGGGCCGCCAGGCAGGTGGTGCCGGTGGGGCGGTACGCCGGCGCAGCAGCCGGCCACCGCGCAACCCGGTGCCGTACACCTTGGCCACCGCCTCCTTGCCGGTCCACAGGGCCAGGAAGTCGACGCCGAGGCGGTCCGCCGGTCGGCCGCGCAGCCAGTCGGTGTCCTCGGGGGCGAACCACCGTCGACTCAGACCGAGCGCGGGCAGCGGACGCACCTCCTCGACGTCGACGCCGACCGGTCCGATCCGGGACACCGCCACCGCGACCAGGCCACGGGTGTGACTGAGGCTGGCGTGCCAGCCCGTGGCGACGCCGCACAGCACCGGCGCACCCGCCGCCGAACGCTCCACCGCGATCGCGGCCGGCGGGGCACCGGCCATCGCCGCGACCGTCTCGACGAGCAGCGCACGGGCGGCCGGCCGGCCGTCGCCCGCCGTGCGGCGCAGCCGTACCACCAGGTCCGGCGTCACCACGGCACGCCGTGCCGGCCGGGGACGGCCCCGGGCACCCGCCGGGCCCTGCGCCGCCCGCGACGACCCCGGGCGGGGCGCGGCCCGGTCCGGGCGGCTCCGACGGCACCCATTCAATCCCCCACCGCCCGCATTTCCGATAATTGTCAGCACGCCCTGGTTAATGCGAGGATGACCCGGGTCGAATTGACGATACCGAGGCGTGGGCGGGCCCGGGCCGCACTTCTCTCGACATTCACTAGAGGTTCGGTGGAGAACGATTATGCCGCGGCAGCGACAGGGCACGGAAGGGCATTGCCCCCGGCGACGGGGCCGGCCGCACCGCCGTGGGGACGGCCGTCGGGGTGGGCCCGGTCGGGTCGCCCGGCCCCGGTGCGGGCCGTGGCGCGGGGAGCCGTCCGTGGCGCGTGACGACGAGTACTTCCGCAAGCGGCTGCTGAACGTCCTCTGTGCCACCTGGACGGCGCAGGCATGCTCGGTCTTCGCCCTGCTCGGCCTGGCCGACCGGATCGCCACGGGCACCACCGGCGGCGCCGCGTTGGCTGCCGCCGCCGGGCTGGACCCGGTCGCGCTGCGCCGGTTGCTCGCCGCGCTCGCCGACGCCGGCGTCCTGCGCCAGACGGGTCCCGACGACTTCGTCCTGTCCGGCATGGGGGAATACCTGCGCACCGACGTCCCCGGTTCGGTCCGCGACACGGCCGTCCTGTACGGCCAGGAGGTCTTCGCCTCGTTCGGCGGCCTGCTCGACACCGTCCGCACCGGCCGGCCGGCCTTCACCGACCGCTTCGGTGAGCCCTTCTACCAGTACCTGGGCGGGCATCCGGAGCTGGCCGCGACGTTCAACGGGGCGATGGCCACCGCCCCGGAACCGCCGCCGCCCCCCGCCCGGCTGTTCGACGACGCCCGTACGGTGGTGGACCTCGGCGGCGGCGACGGCGGCCTGCTCGCCGACCTCCTGCGGGCCCGCCCCGAGCTGCGCGGAGTCCTCGTCGAGCTGCCCGAGGCCGCGGCCCGGGGACGTGCCCGGCTCGCCGCCGCCGGGGTCCTGGACCGGGTCGAGATCGTCGTCGGCAGCTTCTTCGACCGGGTGCCCACCCACGGCGACCGGTACGTGCTGCGGCGGGTCCTGCACAACTGGAACGACGGCAACGTCGCCCGGGTGCTGGCCCGGGTGCGCGCGGCGATGCCGACCGGGGCGCGGCTGCTGGTGCTAGAGGAGCTGCTGCCGGCACAGCCGCAGCAGACCGGAGCCGGCGCGGGCACCTGGGGGGCGCCCCGCAACCGGATCGTGGATCTGCTGATGCTGGTCCTGATGGAGGGCCGGGACCGCACCGCGGCGGAGTACGGCCAGCTCCTCGCCGACGCCGGCTTCGCCGTCACGGGCGTCACCGACGGCGCGATCGAGGCGGTACCGGTCTGAGGGCGGCGGCGGGCCGTCCCGGGTCCGTCGTTCCCCGGCTCAGCGGGCGGGCCGGGTCAGCAGCAGGCCCTCCTGGGCCACCGTGGCCACCAGGTCGCCGTCGCGGGCGTACAGGCGGCCGGTCGCCAGGCCACGACCGGTGGCCGCCCACGGGCTGTCGCAGTCGTACAGCAGCCACTCGTCGGCCCGGCAGGGCCGGTGGAACCACACCGTGTGGTCGATGCTGACGCCGAGGTCACCCGGACCCCACTCGGTCGCGTGCCCGGCCACCATCGCGCTGAGCAGCAGGGGCAGATCCGAGATGAGCACCAGCGCGCCGGCGTGCAGCGGCCCGTCGTCGGGCAGCCTCCCGGCCACCCGCACCCAGGCCCGGCGGTGCGCCTCACCCGCCCGCTCCCCGTCGGTCGGCCCGCCGGGCGGCGGGCCGAGGTACCTGACGTCGAACGCGAAGAGCATGTCCTGCACCGCGGCCAACCGGCCGGGGGCGTCGGCGAGCAGCCGGGCCAGGGTCGGCACCTCGTCCGGTGGCGGGACCTCGGGCGCCGGCCGCCCGTGCGCCGGCCCGGTGCCGGGATCGTGGAACGAGGCGGTCAGGAAGAAGATCGGGGTGTCACGCTGGAGGGCGACCACCCGTCGGGCGGACATGGACGGGCCGTCGCGCAGGGCCTCGACCAGGTAGGTGACGGGCCTGCGGCTGTCGCCCGGCCGGGTGAAGTAGGCGTGCAGCGAGTGCACCGGTCGACCGGACCGCACGGTGTGCGCGGCGGCGGTCAGCGCCTGCGCGGCGATGAGCCCCCCGTACCGGCGGGTGGTGCCCCGCGTCGTGCCGCGACCGGAGAACACCCCCGCGACGGGCACCAGCCGGTCCGTGGTGACCGTGGCGGGGTCGACGGTCACCAGGTCGAGCAGCCCGACCACCTCCTCGACGACCGCCCGGGCCCGGTCGGGGGCGGCTGCTCCGCCGCTCATCCGGCGAGGTACTTGTCGACCTCGTCGGCGGCGACGAGCGTGCCGTGGGGTTCCGCGCGCATCTGCTCGCCGAGCTGTACCGCGCGCCGCCGCAACGCAGCGGTGGTCAGGTGGGACATGCCGGAGCGCAACACGTCCTCGGACAGGTCGGTGAACCGCACGTGCACACCGACGCCGAGCCGTTCCAGCTGGCGGCCCCAGAACGGCTGGTCGGCGTAGGAGGAGCAGACCATGGTGGGGATGCCGGCACGCACCCCGGCGGCGGTGATGCTGGCGCTGCCGTGGTGCACCACCAAGGCACAGTGCGACAGCACCAGGTCGTAGTCCACGTAGGGCACCACCCGCAGCTGCGGTGACGTGGACGGCGCGACCCCGGCCAGGCCCCAGCCGGTGGCCACCAGGGCACGCACCCCCAGCGACCGGCAGACCCGCTCGATGCCCGCCATCATCGCGGCCGGATCCGCCACGTGCGTGCTGCCGAACGTCAACAGTGCCGGTGGTTCGCCCGCCGAGAGCCACCGCGCCAGCTCCGGATCGAGGGTGGACATCCCGGCGCGGTGCAGGTCGTCCGGGGTCAGCCGGAGGTCACCGACGATCGGACGGTAGGCGTCCCAGGTCAGGCCCGGCACCAGGGTGGGGCTGTAGCCCTGCAATTCCAGCGGCCGCCGCAGCTGCTTCGGGTGCGGCGGCATCGGAGGCAGCCCGAGCTGGCGACGGAAATCGAACATCAGGTCCCGCCGGTACCGCCAGGCCCGCCGGGTGTAGTGCAGGTAGGTCGCCCGGTTCGCCTCGGGGGTCGGCAGCGGGTCGACGGACACCAGCGGATGCGGCACCACGTCGTTCGGCCGCGACGGCGTGAGGTCGTACGCGATCAGCGGGACGTCGTGCGCCTCGGCCAACGTCGCGGCCCACTGCTCGCTGACCACGGCACAGACGATGGCCTCACAGCCGGCGGTGAGCTGAATCGCCTCGTCGCCGAACCGCCGACCGTAGTCCCGGTACGCCTCGATCGTGATCTGGAGGAAGGAGTCGAGGGTGCTCTTGGTGACCCACTCCCGGCCCCGCTCGGTCTGCATCATCGACTGCTGGTTCCACCCGACCGGCACCACGTCGAGCCCCAGCTGCCGGGGCAGGTCGACCAGGTTCATCGACGCCCCGACGAGTACCTCGTGGCCGTGGCGGGCCAGCTCCGCGGCGAGTGCCGTCAGCGGATAGACGTCACCGCGACTGCCGAGCGCCAGGACGGTGATGCGCATCGTCGTTCCCCTCCGGTCCTCGGTGCGGCGTCGACGGCGTCGACCCGTCGCCTGCGGTCAGGTCGGTGGAGAACGCGATCTCCCGCTGCTCCTCCAGGTCCGCCAGCCGGGCGGTCAGTCCGCGCCGGATCGCGGCGTACGCGTCGCTGCCGAGCGCGAGCCGCAGCGGGACGGTCGGCCCGGTGGCGACGTCGACCACGGCGGCGGCCATCCTGGCCAGGTCGCCGCGGCACGACAGGCGACCGTCCTGCGCCCGGCGACGCAGGATCGCCGCCGGGGTGCCCGCGTAGGCGGGCGACTCGGCGGTCAGCTCCTTGCTCCGCCCGAAGAATCCGGTGCTCACGGTGCCGGGCTCGACGATCGTCACGCCGATGCCGAAGCCCTTCACCTCGGCGGCCAGTGACTCGAAGAACCCCTCCACGCCCCACTTGGTGGCGCAGTAGACGGCCGTGCCGGGCGACCCTCGTTGCCCGGCCATGCTCGAGATCTGGATGATCCGCCCGCCGCCCTGCGCCCGCAGGTGCGGCAGCACCGCCTGGGCCAGGTGGATGGGGCCGGTCAGGTTGGTCCGGAGCTGCCTGTCGACCTGCTCGCCGCTGGCCTCCTCGGCCGCGCCGACCAGCGCGTATCCGGCGTTGCTGATCACCACGTCGATCCGGCCGAGCGCCCGGGCGGCGTCGTCGACCACCTGCCGGATCTGCTCCGGATCGGTGACGTCCAGTCGGGCCGTCCACAGCGCCTGCGCCGAGGGGGTCGCAGGTCCGCCAGGGTACGCGGATCGCGGGCGGTGGCCGCCACCGTCTCACCCCGGGCGAGCAGCTCGGTCACCAGCGCCCGGCCGAGACCGGCCGAGCTCCCGGTGACGAGCCAGGTACGTGCGGGCCCGGTCATGCCCCGGCCCACGCCGGGACGTCGAGGATCTCCAGGACCGCGCAGGACAGGGTGGCCGGCGCACCGCCGTAGAGCAGCAGGTGGTCACCGGCGGCCAGCTGCCCGGTGACCAGCAGGTGGTTGAGCGACAGCAGCTGGTCGCTCGCGCCGGTGTGCCCGACGCCGCGCCCGAACTGCCAGGTGGTGCGCTCCATGGTGATGCCCAGCGGCTCCACCAGGTCGTGCTGCACCATGTAGGCGGCGGAGTTTCCGCAGATGACCCGGGTCATGTCGGTCAGCTTGCGGTCGGCCTCGTCCAGCGTCCGTTCGATCAGGTCGAGCCGGGCGCGGGTCCTGATCTCGGCGGCGTCGGTCAGCGACATCACATTGTTGCGGAAGTGCTCGGCACGTTCGCGCATGTCGATCGTGCGGCCCTGCGCCGCCAGCGGCGGATACAGCGGCTCGCCGCCGCGGTACAGCGGCTCCACCTCGGGCACCACGACGCTGCCCACGGCGCGCAGCCGGGCGAAACCGGTGTCGCGGTCCAGCAGCAGCGCGCTGCCGGCGTCGCCCAGGATGAAGCCGGGCGCGGAGTTCCACCGGTCGATCAGCGGTGTGCCGAGGTTCTCCGCCGTGGTCACCAGCACCGTCCGGCCCGCCGCCGCGACGGCCAGGTGCCCGGCGGCGATCTCCAGCGCCGCGAACACGCCGTTGCAGCCCAACCGGACCTCGAACGCGGGGGTCGACGTGCCGACGACCTCCCGCTGGATGTACGGGCCGGGCAGCCACATCTCCGGACCCTGGTGGTGGATGGAGGCGTGCAGCACCAGGCCGATCCCGGTCGGGTCGACGGCGCCGCGGGTCAGCGCCTGCCGGGCCGCGTGCACGGCCATCTCCGGCGGTGAGACGTCCCCGGCGATGCCGACGCCGGTCAGCCGGTTCTCCAGGTAGGAGGCCGGGCTGTAATCCCCGCGCCGGGCGGCCTGTCCGGCGTCGGTCACGGGCGGTTGAAAGACACCCAGCCCGGACAGGTGAACGTTGGTGATCTTCAACCGCGTCTCCCGGATCGGCCGGCCATGGCACCACGTCCGCCATTCTTCAAGGACTGTAGTGGCCGTCCACGGGGGCACGGCGCACGTGACCTTGACGCCGGACTGAGAACTGCTTGAATCCGGCCGCCGTTGCGACTTCAGCACGCATGGAGGCGACCGGTGTCGCATTGACCGCCGCGAGTGGCCGTTGCTAACTTCGGGCCACGCATCGGGGAGATCTGTCGTCGGCTGGCGTGATGGCGCTGCGGGTCGTCGGTGACCACACACGACGTCGTCGATTGACGGCAGTTCGTCCGGAGAATGTGCGACCGGTCCACCGAGGACGCCGCCCCGCCACTCCCTGCCACCCGAGAGAAGGTAGCTGAACCATGTCAGCCGACGAGGTCCTCGCGTTCACCATGCAGGCGCTGCGGGAGATGAACTTCTACACCGACGACACCGGCCCCGACTCGATGCTCGGACCGTCCGGCGTCGACCTCGACTCGCTCGCCGTGTCCGAGCTCGCGCTGCGGGTCGAGGACCAGTTCGGCGTGACGTTCGACGACGACGACATCGAGACGCTGGCCATCATGACGCTGGGCGAGTTCGCCGCGGAGGTGGCCAAGCGGGCAGAGCTGATCCCGCAGGCCGACGCGGCGCGCGGCTGACGGGCGGTCCGACACCCGGCTCGACGACAGGCTCTACCGCACGACCACGGTGGCGGTGACCGGCACGCTCGCGGTCACCGCCACCGCCCGTACCGGACCAGTCCGCCCCGGGGCCACCGCGTCGGGCGGACGGCGTCGGGCCGCACGGGCGGCAGGTGGTACGGCGGGCCACGCCCGGTCAGTGGCGGCCCGGGTCGCCCAGCTGGCTGAACACCTCGCCGGCCAGGTCGGCGACGCTGTGGCCACCGAGCATCTTCGCGATCGGCAGCATCATGCCCAGGTCACGTTGGACCCGGGTGCGGACCTCCACGGCCATCAGCGAGTCCAGGCCCTGCCGCTTGAGCGGACGCCGGGGGTGCACCTGGGCCGACGGCATGCCCAGCACCTCCGCGAGGACCCCTGCCAGGTAACGCTGCACCGCGTCCTGGTCGGTCAGCGTGTCCGCCACCCCGGGAGCCGCCACCTGACCGACGCCCGGTCCCACCGGTACGGAACCCGTGGCGCTGGCGACGGCGGTGACGGGGGCAGCGGGGACGTGGGCCGTGACGTCGGGGACCGGGGTGCCGGTGTCCGTGGGTCGGTGCGTGGGCGGCGTCGCGGGCGACGGCGACCACGGCACTGCGGGTGCCGGGGTCGCAGCGGTGGTGGGCTCGGCGAGCAGGTCACGCAGCAGCGGCGAGGCCGCCGCGTCCGGATGCGCCGTCGCCCACCGCCGCCAGTCCGCAGGCAGCACCACGCCATGGGTGGCGTCCCTGGCCAGCAGCAGGCGCAGAGCCTCGATGCCCTCCCGAGGGCTGAACGTGTCCATCCCGGCGGGATTGATCGCCCGACCCTGCTGACGACCGACCCGCGCCGGCATGCCGACCGACCAGAAACCCCAGTTCACGCTGAGCGCGGTCGCCCCGGCGAGGCGGCGTTGGTCGGCCAGTGAGTCCAGGGCGGCGTTCGCGGCGGCGTACGCGCCGAGCATCGGGGAGCTGAGCACCGCCGAGCCGGAGGAGAACAGCACGAAGAAGTCCAGCGGCCGCTCGGCGAACAGCCGGTGCAGCACGGCCGCACCGGTGACCTTCGGGCGCAGGACCGCCGACAGCACCCCGTCGTCCAGCTCGGACAGTGCGCCGTACTCGATGACTCCGGCCGCGTGCACCACGCCCCGGATCGCCGGGCCGTCCTGCTCGTGGTGGCGCAGGACCGCCCGCATCGCCTCCTCGTCGGCCACGTCGACCGCCTCGTACGCCACCCGCACCCCGTGCCGTCGCAGGTCAGCCAGCCAGCCTTCGCCGCCGGTCCGGTCGAGCGGGGTCCGCCCGGTCAGCACGACGTGCCGGGCACCCTCGCGGACCAGCCAGTCCGTGACCACCCGGCCGAGGTCGCCCAGCCCGCCGGTGACCAGGTAGCCGGCGGCCGGATCGAGCCGGACCGGCCGGTGCGGGGCGGCGACCTCGACCGCTGCGGGCACGGTCAGTTCCGCCGTGGACACCAGCACCTTGCCGATGTGCCGGGCCTGGGCCATGTGCCGGAACGCCCCGACCAGCTCGGCAGCGGGAAAGACCCGGTGCGGCAGCGGTTCGAGCAGACCGGCCTGCACCAGGGCCAGGGTCTCCTCCAGGATCGCGCCGAGCCGGCGCGGGTCACTGAGCCCGAGATCCACCACGTCTACCACGAAGAACGAGGCGCCCCGGGCCAGCAGCCGCAGGTCCAACCGGGTGCCCTCGACCAGGTCACGGCGGCTCAGCTCGACGTAGCGCCCCCGGTCGGCCAGCAGCTCCACACTCTTGAGCAGGCCCTCCCCCGCCAGCGTGTTGAGCACCACGTCGACGCCCTCGCCCCGGGTGGCTTCCCGGATCTCGTCGGCGAACCCGGTGCTGCGCGAGTCGGACACGTGCGCGACACCCATCATCCGCAGCAGCGCCCGCTTCTCCGGGCTGCCCGCGGTGGCGTACACCTCGGCGCCACGCCAGCGGGCCACCTGCACCGCGGCCAGGCCGACCCCGCCGGTGGCGTGGTGGATCAGCACCCGCTCGCCCGGCCGCACCTGGGCCAGGTGCACCAGCGACTGGTAGGCGGTGACCAGGGCGACCGGCACGGTGGCCGCCTCCTGCGGGGTGAGCCGGGCCGGCCGCCGGCGTACCAGGTGCGCGTTGACGCACAGGTAGCTGGCGGCGGGCGTCTCCAGTGCGACCGCCACCACCTCGTCACCGGGCCGCAGCCCGGCCACGCCCGGTCCGACCCGGGTGACCGTGCCGGCGCACTCACCGATCACGGTCGCGGGTCGGTCGGACAGGCTCGGATACATGTCCATCGCGACCAGCACGTCGCGGTAGTTCAACGCGAGGTAGTCGGCACGCACCTCCACCTCGCCCGGCCCCGGCGCGCGCCGCGGCACCGGCACCAGGCGCATCCCGTCCAGCATGCCGGGCACGGTGGCCTGCACCTGGTGGGCGACCTCGACGCCGTCCGGCCGACGGACGCCGACGGAGCTGGACCGCAGCCGCGCCGCGTACCGCCGGTCGCCCCGCAGCGCCACCTGGTCCTCCGGGCCGGCACCGGCCAACTCCCGGCCCAACGCGGCGGCGAGTTCGGCCGGCGACCCCGCCGGGTCCAGGTCGACCAGGGCACAGCGCAGATCCCGGTGCTCGTGGGCGAGCACCCTGCCCAGCCCCCAGACGGCACCCTGCCACATCGACACGCTGCGGTCCGTGTCCCCCGCCCGGTGCGCGCCCCGGGTCACCAGGGTCAGCCGGGGCGGCTCGGCCAGGCCGGCGTCGGCGAGGGCCCGCAGCAGGCGCAGGATGCTGGCACAGCCGAGACGCTCGGCGTCCTGCGCCTGCCGCTGCACCGGGGCCGAGTCGTCGGGCTGGTCCACGTCCAGCGCCCAGAGGTGCACCACCTCGGTCGGCGTCAGGCCGTCGAAGTCGGCCCGCACGTCGGCGAGCAACCGGCGGTACTGCGCCGGTGCGGTCGGGTCGATCTCGTAGTGGTCGGCTGCCAGCCGCCGGTAGCCGGTGCCCGCGAACACCCGCACCTCGGCGTCGAGCGCGCCGCCGACGCCGGTCCGGTCGGCGAGGACCAGGCGGCGGTCGCCCGGCCGCGGCACGTCGGACAGCGCCGGCAGCGGCTGCCACCGCAGCTCGTGGAACCAGCCGTCGGGGTCACGTACCGAGTCCGGCGGTTGTAGGTACTGCAGGCGCAGTCCGTTGATCTCCACGATCACCCGGCCGTCCGCGTCGGACACCACCAGGTCGCCGCAGACCGAGTCGGAGCGCCAGGCGGTGACCGCGACGGCGTGCGCCCAGGCGGGTGTGCCGGGATCCGGGTGGATCGACAACTCGTCGATGCTGCCCAGGACGAACGCCGACGACCGGTCCCCGGCCGGGATCAGCGACGCGAGCACCTGCCCGCACGCGTCCAGCAGCGCCGGGTGGCAGGTGTACCCGCTCGGGTCGACCCCGGCGGGCACCTGGATGCGGCCCAACGCCTGACCGTCGCCCAGCCAGAGCTCCGCGACGCCCTGGAACGCGCCCCGCCACTCGTTGCCCCGCTCGGCGAAACGCCGGTAGAAGTCCGCGCCGGTGAGGTGGTCGGGGCAGGCCGCCCGGATCGTGTCCAGCGGCAGCGTGCGCCGCCCGGCGGGTGGGGTCCGGGTCACCGTGCCGGTGACGTGGGTCGCCTCCGCACCGGTCACCGCGAAGTCCCAGGTGTCCGGCCCGCGCGGGGTGAACGTCGTGGCCAGGGCGGGTGCCGGCTGGTCCGGGCGCAGGAACAGCGCGTCGACGTACCGGATGTCGCGCAGGACGGGCGTCTGCCCGCCGCAGATCCCGTCGGCGGCGGCGTGCACCATCTCCGCGTACGCCGTGCCGGGCACGACCACGGTGCCCTGCACCTGATGGTCGAGCAGGTAACGCTCGCGGGTGAGGTCGACGACCCGCTCCACCCGGTGCGGGGCCGGCCGGCCGGCTACGGGCGGGACGAGCCAGTACCGCTGGCGCTGCCAGGGGTAGGACGGCAGTCGCACGTAGCGGGGCGGCGGCCCGCCGGACACCCGGTGCCAGTCGACCGGGCACCCGGCCCGGTGCAGGGCGCCGACGGTGTCGAGCAGGCTGGCCCGTTCCGGCTCGTCGCGGCGCAGGCAGCCGACGGCGGCACCGCCGGACCCGGCGAGGGCCAGGGCCTCCCGGATGGCCGGCAACAGGACGGGGTGCGGGCTGATCTCCACGAACACCGTCTCGCCCCGCCCGGCCAGGTGTGCCACCGCGCCGCCGAAGCGCACCGGCTCACGCAGGTTGCGTACCCAGTAGGCCGCGTCCCACCCGGAGCCGTCGCACGGCGCGTCGTCCACGGTGGAGTGCAACGGGGTACGCCCCGCGCGGGGCGCAATGTCGCCGAGGCAGGCCAGCAGCTCCTCGCGCAGCTGCTCCATCTGCGGGCTGTGCGAGGCGACGTCCACCTTCACCTGGCGGCAGAACACGCCGCGCCCCTCGAGGTCCGCGACGATGGCGGTCAGGGCCTGCGGGTCGCCGGAGAGGACCGTCGAGCCGGGGCTGTTGCTCACCGCCACGCCCACCAGGTGCTCGTGGCCGGCCAGCGCGGCCTGCGCGTCGGTGACGGACAGCTCCACCGAGTACATGGCGCCCTGCCCGGCGACCGTCTTCAGCAGCCGACTACGCCGGCAGATCACCGCTGCGGCGTCGGCGAGGCTGAGCGCGCCCGACGCGCATGCCGCGGCCACCTCGCCCATGCTGTGCCCCACCACGTGGTCCGGCTCGACGCCCCAGTCGCGCAGCAGCGCGCACAGGGCGGTCTGCATCGCCCACAGGGTCGGCTGGATCGTGTCGATCGACGCCGGGGCGTCCGCCTCGCCGGTCAGCCGGGCCAGCAGCGACCAGCCGGTCTCGGCCCGGACCGCCTCGTCGCAGCGGGTGAGCATGTCGCGGAAGACCGGCGAGCCGGCCAGCAACTCGCGCCCCATGCCGTCCCACTGCGAGCCCTGGCCGGGGAAGACGAAGACGACCGCCGGCCGGTCGCCCTCCACCGGCGCCGACGCGGTGACGCCCAGCCGGGGCCGGGACTCACCGGCGGCGTACGCCCGCAGCCGCTCGACCAGCTCGTCCGGCGACGTGCCGACGGCGGTCAGCCGGTGCTCATGGTGGTCGCGCCGGGTGGCCGCGCTGAAACACACGTCGCGCAGCGGCAGTTCCCGCCCGGCACCACCCGGTTCGAGAAAGCGTGCGTACCCGGTGGCGAGCGCGGCGAGCGCGTCCGGGTCGGGTGCGGAGAGCACCAGCAGCTGCGCCTCGTCCCCGTCGGCAGGTGCGGGTGCGGGTGCGGCCGGTGGGTACCCGCCGAGCACCACGTGGGCGTTGGTGCCGGAGATGCCGAACGAACTGACCCCGACCAGGCCCGGCCGGTCGGTCTGCGGCCACGGGGTGCGTTCGCGCACCAGCCGCAGCCGCAGGCCCGTCCAGTCGACCGCGCCGGTCAGCTCCTCGGCGTGCAGGCTCGGCGGGATCTCCCGGTGCTGGAGGGCGAGCACCGCCTTGATCACCCCGGCCAGCCCGGCGGCCGCCTCGGTGTGGCCGATGTTCGTCTTGACCGAGCCGACCAGACACGGCGACCGCCCGTCCCGACCCTCGCCGGTCACCACGCCGAGGGCCCTCAGCTCCACCGGGTCACCGGCCGCCGTCCCGGTGCCGTGCGCCTCGACGTAGTCCACCAGCCCGGCCGACACGCCCGCGTCGGCGTACGCCGCGCGCAGCGTCTCCTCCTGGCCCGGCTGGGACGGCGTGAGCAGGTACCCGCCGGACTGGCCGTCGTTGCCGACCGCGGACCCGTAGATCACCGCGTGGATCGCGTCGCCGTCCGCCTCGGCCCGGTCCAGCGGCTTGAGCACCAGCACGGCGACCCCCTCGCTGCGGACGAAGCCGTCGCCGTGGGCGCTGCCGAACTTGCACCGGCCGTCGGGCGCGAGCATCCTGGCCGCGGAGAACGGGATGGTCTCCTCGGGAGAGAGGACCAGGTTCACCCCGCCGGCCAACGCCAGCTGGGTCTCCCCGTTGCGGACGCTCTGGTAGGCCAGGTGCAGCGCCGCCAGGCTGGAGGAGCAGGCGCAGTCCACCGCCATGCTGGGGCCGCGCAGATCGAAGGCGAACGACACCCGTCCGGCCAGGAAGCTGCGGGCACCGCCAGTCGCCGCGTGCAGGTCCAGCACCGACGCGTCACTGAGCAGGTGCCCGTAGGCGGAGGACATGCCGCCGATGTAGACACCGGTGCGGGTCGTGGACAACCGCTCGCGGGTCAGGCCCGCGTCGGCGAGCGCCTCGGCCGCGGTCTCCAGCAGCAGGCGCTGCTGGGGGTCCATCCGCTCCGCCTCCCGGGGCGCCACCCCGAAGTAGCCGGCGTCGAACTGGTCGATCTGGTCGAGGAAGCCGCCCCGGCGGCTGATGATCCGGTTCGGCGTGCCCGGTCGCGGGTCGTGGTAGGCGTCGATGTCGTACCGGCTGGCCGGCACCTCGGTGATCGCGTCACCGCCACCGCTGAGCAGTTGCCAGAGCTGCGCCGGTCCGTCGGCCCCCGGGAAGCGGCAGCCGATGCCCACCACGGCGACCGGAGTCCCGGTCGGTTTCCCGACCTGCGACCGTGCCGACTCGCCCCGTCCGGTCATCCGGCCCGCCTCTCTCGGCATCGTGTGACGGCTGCGACCCGAGTCTCCCGGCCACCACTAGGAAATGGCTTGAGAAACTACGGACATCAATGGTCAGACACGCTAGCCTCTCGGTCGGGACCATCGGCGTGAGGCCCCAATTCCCCTTTTTTTGCGGGTGCAGATGGAAATTCGGATCCTCGGTCCACTGGTCCTCTGGGGCGCGAATCCGCCGGTCAGCGCACCGACCACGCTGTAGACGTACGTCCTGCAGGTCCGCAAGTGCCTGGGCCGACTGCTGGACGCCGCGGTGACCGAGGTCGCCCGGCGTCTGCTGGTCACCTTGGCCGGCGGATACCGGCTGGGGCTCGACACCAGCGAGTTGGACCTGCGGACCTTCGAGCAGCTCGCCACGACCGGGCGGCGCTCCCTCGCGGCCGGCGAGCACGTCGCGGCGGCGGCGAGCCGGCTCCTCGACCACCTCGTACGTCGCCAGGCCCCCGGGCGGCGGTGCGGGAACCCCGTCGACCACTGCGCTTGAGAACGGCTCGACAACAGCTCTTGCGGGCGGCGGGGGTGGGTGGCGCTGCTCGACAGCGACCATGGTGGATAGATAGTTTGGCAGCCGGTCGACCCCCGCCCAGCTCGGGCAGCCGTCCCAGCGCGCGTCCGGTGCGGTCCCACGCCACGATCCGCCAGCACGATTGGACGCCGAAGATGAGGGTCATCACCATCGCCACCGACCTCGAACATCCCTTCCTACGCAGACTGCTGGAACCGTCCTGCGCGGCTGCGGGACTCAGGCTGGTCGTCCTGGAGGGCACGCAGAAGGGTTTCCGGCCGAGGGACAAGCGCGCGTTACTGACCGAATACCTCGACCGGCACGTGGCGCCCGACGAGTTGGTGATGTTCACCGACGCGTACGACACGCTCTTCCTGCGGGGGGCGGATCACATCCTCGACACGTACGCGGGCTTCCCGCAGCGTGTCGTGTTCAGTGCCGAGTCGAACTGCTGGCCGCTGGGCAACGTCGGCCTCGCCCTGCACGACAGCCCGCCCGTGCGCCCGTACCCCTATCTCAACAGCGGTGGCTTCATCGGGCCGGCCGGCGACATCGTGGCCCTCTCCGCGAAGTACCCGAAGCCCCCCAGCGAGCACTTTCCCCTCCTGGGTCGCCTGAGGGCGCACGGCGTCGACCCGGACCGGCTGCACGCCACCAGCGACCAGTACCACTGGATGCTCGTCCAGCTCCTCGAACCGGACACCGTCGGGCTCGACCACGGCGCGGTCCTGTTCGAGAACTTCGCCCCGGCGGTCGCGAACTTCTGTGAGCTGTCCCGCTGGACGAGTGACTTCCGCACCAACGGCCGGCAGGCGGCCAGCTACCGACGGGAGCGTACGAGGCTCGAGTCGCGGTTGCAGTCACCAAGCGGCGCCGCCCAGGTGCACTTCGCCTCCGCCCTGGCCAAGACGGTGGTCCTCGACCTCCTCGACGAGGGGCAGCTGCCCTCCTGGCTGGCGGGGGTGTTGCCGCGGTGAGCGCCCGGCCGGAATACGAGGAGCGCCACCGCCCCTCCCTGCAACGCAACGAACTCCAACGCAACGACCTGCTGGCCATGCAGGCACTGGCCCCGCTGTCGCTGACGTACCTGCCGTGGAGCGCGAGCGCCATGCGGCCGAGCGGAGTCGTCGCGGTGCTCAACGAGATCCTGGTCAACCAGCGTCGGTCCGTCGTCGAGCTGGGCAGTGGCGTCTCCACCTTCTACATCGGCCGGCTCCTGCGGCAGCGGGGCGGGCACCTGTGGACCGTGGAGCACGACGAACGCTGGGCGGAACTGCTCGGTCAGGAGCTGGCGCGCGAGGGCCTCGGCGACGTGGTGACCGTGGTGCACGCCCCCCTGGTGCCTGTGGAGTCCCGCTGGCCGGACGAGGAGTCGACCTGGTACGAGCAGCGCCGTCTCGCGGAGATGACCGCGGGCCGGGCCGTCGACCTGCTCCTCGTCGACGGACCTCCCGCCTACCAGGCGGCGAACGCGCACGCCCGTCATCCCGCCGGGCCCTTCTTCGCCGCGCGGTTCGCCGAGGACTTCGCCGTCGTGCTCGACGACATCGACCGGCGTGGTGAACAGGACATCATGCGGTGCTGGGAAGACGAGATCGGGGTGACGTTCGAGCACCGCCCGACCAACGGCCGGATCGGCATCGGCCGGCCCGGACCGGCATTCACCGTGTAGGAACGGGCCGACCACCGCGCCCGCCGAGCGCCCCGGCCGGTCACCCGCAGCCGGGTGCGGACCGGGAACAAGCCCCGCACCGCCGCAGCGACGCCCGGCTCCGGCTTGACCTGGAGCGCACTCGAATACCTAGCATCACCCCGGTCACGACGTGACATCAGATGATGACCGTACGTATCGGGAGAACCTGGTGAGCGAGCTCAGCCCACGCCGTCGCACCCTGGTGCTGGCGATCTGCTGCGCCAGCATGGTCCTGGTGGTGGTGGACATCTCCATCGTCAACACCGCCCTGCCCCGCATCCGCGACGACCTGGCCGCCACGGTGACCGGCCTGCAGTGGATCATCGACGCCTACACACTGGTGCTGGCCGCCTTCCTCCTGCTGGCCGGTTCCACGGCGGACCGGGTCGGTCGGCGGCGGGTCTTCCAGACCGGCCTCCTCATGTTCGGCGTCGGCTCGCTGCTGTGTGGCGTGTCGCCGGGCATCGGCTGGTTGATCGCGGCGCGGGCCGTGCAGGCCATCGGCGCGACCATGCTGAACCCCGTGGCGATGGCGATCGTCGCGAACACCTTCACCGTCCCCGCCGAACGGGCCAGGGCCATCGGCGTCTTCGGTTCGATGTCCGGCCTGTCGCTCGCGCTGGGCCCCGTCCTCGGCGGTGCGCTGATCGACGGCTTCGGCTGGCGCTCCGTCTTCTGGATCAATGTGCCGTTGGCGCTCGTCGCGTTCGCCCTCACCGCGAGGTACGTGCCGGAGTCGCGCGCGCCGCGGCCCCGCCGGTTCGACCCGGTCGGCCAGCTCCTGGTGATCGTGGTGCTCGGCAGCGTCGTCTACGCGGTCATCGGGTCCAACCGGCAGGGCTGGACGGCACCGGTCATCCTGGGGCTGCTCGTCGCCGCCGCGCTGGCCACGGTCGGCCTCGTCGGGTACGAGGCCCGCCGGGTCGATCCACTGCTGGAGTGGCGGCTGTTCCGCAGCGTGCCGTTCAGCTCGGCGATCCTGATGGCCCTGTTCGCGCTCTGCGCCTTCGGGGCCTTCCTGTTCGTGACCACGCTCTACCTCCAGCACGTCCGCGGCATGTCGGCGCTGACCGCCGGGCTCAGCCTGCTGCCGCTCGGTGCGTCGATCGCGCTGCTCTCGCCGTACACCGGGACGGTGGTCGGGGCCCGTGGGCCGCGCCTGCCGCTGCTCGCCTCGGGGACGGCGCTCACGCTGGGCGGCCTCACGTCCCTGCTGATCGGGCCGGCCACCCCGCTCGTCGCCGTGCTCGCGAGCTATCTGCTCTTCGGAATCTTCCAGGGCACCCTCAACCCGCCGGTCACCAACACCGCGGTCTCCGGGATGCCGCGTTCGATGGCGGGCCTGGCCACCTCACTCGCCTCGGCGGGCCGTCAGACCGGCACCACCCTGGGGGTCGCGATCGCCGGCACGATGGTGGGCTCGGTCGGTGACGGCACCTCGTTCACCGACTCCACCCGGCCGGTGTGGTGGCTGGTGTCCGGTCTCGGCGTGGGCATCGCCGCCCTGGCGCTGCTCAGCACCGGACGGTGGGCGAGGGGCACCGCTTCGCGGGCCGCCACGCGGTTCGGTGCCGTCGGTCGGGTTGGTTAGCATCGGGCCATGATCGAGGAGCTGGTCCGGAAGGTGTCCGCCGGTGACGACGACGCGGTCGAGGAGTTGTCCCTGATCGCGGACACCGAGCCGGGCAGGCTGACGCCGCACCTGAGCTCGCTTCTCGACCACGACGTGCTGTGGCCGGGAAAGCTGTACCGGGCGGCGGACGCCGACGTGGTCCGCCGGGTCGTCGCGCGTGTCGACGGCGGGCGGACACCGGAGCAGCTCAACCACCTGCTGGTCGTCCTGGCGCACACCGCCCACCCGCTGGCCGAGGACGCCCTACGTCGCTGGTCGGCTCAGCCCCCGCCCGGCGCGGACACGCTGCACGTCGACATCCTGGACTACGCGTCCGAGGGCGGCTGGACGGTCGACCCGCAGGGCCACCGGCGCGACCTGTGCGGGGACACCGCGTACCGGTGGCTCATGCGCGAGGCACCACGGCGGCCGGACGTGGCGATCTGCCCGTGGTGCGCGTCGCCGCTGTGGACGGCTGCGGACCTCGACCCGGCGGACCCCGCCGTCGGTGTCGCGTTGGCGCACACCGGCTGGTCCGGTCGCCTGGTGATCGAGACGTGCCACTTCTGCGCCTGTTACACGACGCTGTACAGCCGGGTCACGCCGGACGGCGGCACCGGCTGGTGGACCGGTAACACCCGCCCCGACCATCTCGGTCCCGCCGGGACGGAGGATCCGCCCGCGCTGCTGCCGGTCCCCGGGGAAGCCCAGGAGAGCCCCTATCAGGCCAGCGCGTGGGACCGGGGCGGTTCGACGCTTGGTGGCCGGCCCGACTGGATCCAGGACGCCGACCACCCCGACTGCCCCGGGTGCCGGCAGCCGATGGACTACGTCGGTCTGGTCGGCGGCGCGGACCTGGACGAGTACGGCGAGGGCGCCTACTACCTGCACCTGCACCGGCCGTGCGGGTTCGCCGCCGTCAACTACCAGCAGAGCTGACCTGCGTCACCCCTGCCGCTCAGCGGCGCTGCGGTGCAGGCGGGCGGCGACGGCGGCACCGATGGTGCCCGTGGGGGTCGTGACGACGACCATGACGCCCATCGTCACGCGGTGGGCGGCACGGGGAGAAGGACCGGTTCGGGCGCGATCATCACCCTGGCGCTGCCGACCGGTCACCCGCTCACCGCGCCGCCACGGCTGCGGCTGGCCGACATCGAGGCCGGGCACCAGCAGGTCGTCCCCGGCGCGTACGTCTACGTCCGCCACGGTGAGCAGCGGCCACCGTTCGCGGACATGGTGCAGATGCTGCGGCAGATCGAACTCGGACGGATGGTCGCGCTGCTGCCCGCCTCGGTGGCCGCCCGGGCGTACCGGACGGGTGCGGTGAACCCGTCCGGTACGCCCGGGCGGGCCGTGGGCCGGGGCCGCCCGTCGTCGGGGCTCAGCCCGCGATCGAGGCCCGGAAGTACCAGCCGTTGTACTGGCTGTCGGGCAGGGTGCGGTAGACGCAGTTGCTGGCCACCTCGCCCCAGTAGCTGGCGTCGATGCGCCACTGCTCGCACTCCTCGTACGTGGCGAAGGCCCCGTTCCAGTCGAACGGCACGGCGGCGGCCGGGGCCGGCTGGACGGTGAAACTGACGGCGGCCGCCGCGGTGGCGACCACCGCGAGTCGGGTGAACCGGCGGCGCATCGGCTGGGGCATGGGGGTCCTTCCGCAGGGGTGACGGGACTGTGACCGATCGTAGATCCACAGTGGCCGATCGCTGATCCACCGTTCGGGCAGGCCCCGGGGACCCGACGCGGGACGGCCGGGCCGCCCTGCGCCGGCACGGGAGGTGTCAGTCGTGGACGCCGACGTGGAAGTTGAAGACCGCACCGTTGCGGGTGAGGGTGAGGTTCCACTTCCCGCCGTTCTTCAGCACCACCGGGTTGACGGTCGGATACCGCTGGAGGAACCAGTCCTCCAACTGCTGCGCCTGCGCGGCGGCGAGCACCCCGACCTCCCCGATCGCCGCTGCCTGGTGCGGTTCCTGGTTGCAGCCGGCGTTGAACCGGTAGCTGGTGTCGCGGTTCCACCGGCCGCTGCCGAGCATCGTGACCGTCACCGGGCCGGAGTGCTGGAACGCCAACTGCGGGACCGCGGGGTCGGCGACGACCACGCCGGGTGGTGTCTCCAGGGACGGGAACGGCACGGCCACCGTCTCGATGACGGCCTGCGATGCCCAGTTGAAGTCGACCTCGAACGGCATGCCCATCCTCCTGACCGGGGTGTCCCGTCCGCCGGCCTGTCGCGACGGCACGTCGACGTGACCCATCATGGGTGGGACCCGAAGTCACATGGCGGCTACTGTCCGTGCCCGGACACTGCCGGCCAACCGACAGCGTCCGGCACGGACCCGGCCCCGGCGGGCGGTGGCGACGCCGACCGTCGGTTGACGGATCGGTCGTCGCGCCACCGGCCGTCGTCAGCAGGCGGCGCGCTGGCCGGAGTAGTGGACGCCGATCCGGCCGACCACGGTCAGGTCGGTCAGGGCGGTGTCGGCGGCGCGGTTGACGTAGCAGGAGTACCGGTGCTGGTTGATCACCTCAAGGTGGATGTGCGCGCCGCTGTCCCCGTTGACCTGGTAGCAGCTGGAGTACCGGAACCGGCCGGTCTCACCGAGCTTGGTCCACGGGCCGACCGAGGCCCCGACGACGACACCGCCGGGTTTGTCGTTCACGTGCATCACGTCCGCCCGGCCGATGATCCCACCGGTCGTGGTGTCCCGGGCTTCGAGTCCGATCCGGTAGCCGCCGTCGGCGAGGTTGCCGGTCGCGCAGCCCGGACGGACGGTGACCACGGTGACCGCGACCGGGTGCCCGGCCGCCGTCTTGGTGCCGAACGGGGAGACGACGGTGGCTCCCGGGTTGCGGTAGATGTCGACCGCCCAGTCGTTGGTGTAGCCCCAGTTGCCGAACACGATGTGGTGGTTGGCCGGCCCGGACCCGCCGAACCTGTTCCAGGTGGACGAGTCCTGGATCGGTGGGTACACCGCGATCGCGTCGGCGGTGTCGTGCGCGGCGGCCGGGGTCGCCGGTACGGCGACGGCTCCCAGCACGAGCGCGAGCGCGCCGAGCGTACGGGCGATACGGAACCTCATCGTGCCTCCGAAAGGGTGTGCGGAGCGGAACGAAACCACCTCGCCGATCGACGAGAGTGGATGAGGATACCGCCGGTGGCGGGACGTCGACAGCCGCCGACATCGCGGCCGTGACGGGCCGTGCGGGTCGCCCGGCTCAGGGCGTGAGCGTCTCCCACAGGTGCGGGTTCCGGGTCAGGTGCAGCAGCCGCTCCACCAGCCGTCGGTGGGCCGGGGTGTGCGTCGGGGCGCCCCACAACGGCGCGGTGCTCATGCCGTCCGCCGCCGCCACCACGAGCGCCAGCACCTCGGCGGGCAGCCCGTCGGCGGCGAGGGCCGCCTCCAGCCGTTCCGCGTCGGCCCGGGCGAGTTCGGCGACCGCGGGCACCGTCATGAGCTGGGTGATCAGCGACAGCGATGCGCGTACCGTGGCGTCGTCGGCGGGCGCCACCGCCGCGCGCAGGTAGGCCCGGGTCAGTCGTCCCGGTGCGGTGTCGCTGGGGTCCAGCGCGGCGTCGATGCTCGCCTGGAAGGCGGCGAGCTGATCGCGGGCCAACTCGGCGATCAACTCGTCCTTGCTGGCGAAGTGGTAGATCAGCCCACCCTTGGACACCCCGGCGAAGCGGGCGATGTCGTCCAGCGAGGCGTGGATCCCCCGGGCGCGCACGGCGTCCGCGGCGGCGTCCAGCAGGGCACGTCGGGTGGCCTGCGGCGACCGGCCGGCGGTACGTCCCACGGCGACACCGTACCTACGGCCGGGGCGGGCGCGGCGACGGGATCAGCGCCCACGCCAGCACGGCCGCGCCGAGGGTCAGCACCGCCGCGACCGACGAGCTGACCTGCACTCCGGTGATGAAGGCGTCCCGCGCACCGGCGGTGGACTGCGGCGGGAGCACCTGCAACGCCGAGCCCAGCGAGTCACGGACCCGGGCCGCGTCCCCGGCCGGCAGTCCGGCCGGCACGCTCACCGCGTGGCGGTAGACCAGCGACAGCAGGGAGCCCAGCACCGCGATGCCCAGCACCACACCGAGTTCGTTGGCGGTCTCGGTGATCGCCGAGACGGAACCGGCCTTGCGTGGTGGCGCGGCCGAGAGGATGGCGTCGCCGGTCAGCGTCATCGCCAGTCCGATGCCGAGGCCGATCGGCACCAGCGCCAACCCGAGCCAGAGGTACGGCGCGTGCGCGGCCGCCGCCACCGCGCCCAGCCCCGCGGCGGCGAGGCCCAGGCCGAGCGCGATGGCCCGGCCCCGGCCGAACCGGGCCACGACCAACGCGATGATCACGACGACGACGATCGAGGCCAGGGTGGCGGGCAACTCGGCCAGACCCGCCTGCAACGGGCTGAACCCCCGGGCGAACTGGAGGTACTGCGAGAAGAAGAAGAGCATGCCGACCAGTGCGAAGATGGCGATCACGTTGGCGACGACCGCCCCGACGAACGCCGGGTTGCCGAACAGTTCGACGTCGAGCATGGGCTGTTCCAGCCGCCGCTGCCGCCTGACGAACAGCACGCCGGCGACCAGCCCGGCCAGCAGGCAGGCCACGGTCACGCCGTCGAGGCCGGCCCCGACCACGTGCTTGACGGCGTACACCAGGGGCACGACCGCCGTCATGGACAGCACGGCGGAGAGCACGTCGAAGCGGCCCGGTCGCGGGTCCCGGGACTCCGGGAGCAGCAGCAGACCGGAGACCACCACCAGGACCATCACGGGCACGTTGATGAGGAACACCGAGCCCCACCAGAAGTGTTCCAGCAGGAACCCGCCCACCAGCGGCCCGATCGCCGACCCGGCCCCGAAGGCGGTGGACCAGATGGCGATGGCCCGGGTCCGTTCGCCGCTGTCGGGGAAGATGTTGCGGATCAGCGACAGGGTGGACGGCATCAGCGTCGCGCCGGCCACACCGAGCAGCAGACGCGCCCCGATCAGCGCGGGCGCGCTGGGGGCGAACGCGGCCAGCAGCGATGCCGCACCGAAGGCCACCGAACCGATCAGCAGGACCCGTTTGCGTCCGAACCGGTCGGCCAGGTTGCCCATCAGCACCAGCAGCCCCGCCAGGGTCAGCGAGTAGATGTCACCGATCCAGAGGACCTGTTCCGCGGTCGGTGCCAGGCTCGCGGTCAGCGCCGGCACCGCCAGGGAGAGCACCGTCCCGTCGACGGCGAGCAGCAGCACCGCCGCGGCCAGCACGGCCAGCGCCGCCCACCGTCGGCGGGTCGACAGCGCCGCTGCGGCGACCGGGGTCGAGGGCGTGATCATGCCGGAACTGTACCGACCAGCCGGTACAGTTTGTCAGGGTGACGTACCGCACTCCCGCCTGTCGGCCTTCCCGGCCGCTCCCGGCGCGATCGCGGCGGCAGCGCCGCCGGTCCGCTGCCCGCGGTGTGGGCGGTGTGCGGCACTCCATCGTCTGCCGGATGGCAGGGTGGGGCGCATGGACAGGAAGCATGTCGACGACTGGCTCGTCGCCTACGAGCGGGCCTGGCGGACGCCGGGTACGGACACCCTCGGCGCGCTCTTCACCGAGGACGCGAGCTACCAGCAGGGGCCCTACCTGACCCCCGTGGTGGGTCTGCCGGCCATCGCCCGGATGTGGGAGGCGCAGCGCAAGGGCCCCGACGAGGTGTTCCGGATGACCAGCGCGATCGTCGCGGTCGACGGCGACACCGCCGTGTCCCGCCACGAGGTGCACTACGGCGACCCGGTCAGGCAGGAGTACCGCGACCTGTGGGTGATGCGCTTCGCCGACGACGGGCGGTGCCGGTCGTTCGAGGAATGGCCGTTCTGGCCGGATCGGCAGCCGCCCGCGGTGCCGTCGGGATCGTGACGGCGCCCGGCCGCCCGGGTCGGCCGCCGGCTCCCGGGACGTTCCCGGTGCTCGACGATCGCGGCCGGTCAGGCCCGCGACCGGAACGGGGCGAGCGTGGCGCGGATCGTCTCGGCGGCACCCCAGTCGTCGTCGAACTGGGCCAGCACCGCCAGGTGTTGCCGCAGTTGGATGATCGGCATGCGGTCCCGCCAGTCGGCGTCGAGGCCGGTCAGCTCGGCATAGACGGCGAAGAACCGACGCGACTGCGGTGGCGCAGCCGTGGTCCACAGGTGGGCCAGGTCCACCTCAGCCCACAGGTACGACACCGCCGGGTCGATCAACGCCGCCTGTCCGTCCCCGGTGGACAGCACGTTCTGCGACCAGAGGTCGCCGTGCGTCAGGCACGCCGGCCGGTCCGGCAGCAGCTCGGGCAGCCGGGCGCACAGCCGTTGCATCGCGGCCCGGTCGGCGGCACCGAGCGCCGCCTCGACCCGGGGCTCGGAGAGCCAGCGCAGCAGACGGCGTTCGGCGAAGAAGGCAAAGCCGTCGTCGGCCCAGGTGTTGACCTGCCGGCGACGCCCCAACCAGTTGTCGCGGTGCCAGCCGAAGCGGGGATGGACGGTGCTGGTGTGCAGGTGGGCGAGCGCGTGAGCGAACCGCTCCCAGAAGGCCCCGTCCTGCGGCCTCGGCGACAACAGCGACAGCACCAGCAGTTCGTGGTTCGCCACGAGCACGTCGGGGGTCGCCAGGCCGCCCAGTTCCCGCAGGGCCGTCAGCCCGTCGGCCTCCGCGACGAACGCGTCGCCGTCGGGTGGATCGGCGAAGGTCTTGACGAAGACCGGTGGCGCGTCCCTGCGGTGGGCGATCCCGGCGAGCGCGGCGAGGCCACCGCTCACCGGCTCGACCGTGACGACGTCCCCGATCCCGGCCCGCACCAACCGTTCGGCGAGCAGTTCCGTCGCGGGCATCGGTGCGCTCCGTCCGGGTCGGGGGTGCGGCGGGTCCACCATGGCATTCCCCGTCGCGCACCGCAGCCCCGCCGGCCGGTCGACGCCGCACGGGCACGACCCGGGTGGCGCGGGTACGCCGGACCGAACCGGGTGGCTGGCCCGGCCCGGCCCCGGTCACCCGCCGGTGCCCTCCTGCGCGCCGTCGTGCTGGTCGCCGTCCAGGTAGACGTGCTGGTGGCCGTGGCCGGCGTCGACGTTGACCTGATCGAGTTGGGTAGCGGCGACGGACCAGGCGGCGGCGGCCTGCTCCGCCTGCCGTTTCGCCAGTGCCGTCAGCGCCGCCCGCTGCCCGGGTGGCCCGGTGACCGCGAGGAGGTACGACTCGACGGCCAGGGACGTCTGCTCCACGGCACCACGCAGACCACCGCGTGCCACGTTGGTCGCCGTGCTGCCCGACGGTGGGTCGGCGAACGGCTCCGCCGCCCGCAGCACGGTCTGCTGCCACTGGCGTGCCTGCTGCTGGTCGGCGGTCGGCCCGGCCCGCAGGGCGTCGAGCACGGGGGTGATCTCGTCGCGGAGGCGTCGGGCGGTGGCCGTCAGCTCGGTGATCTGCTGGGCGTCCCGCTTCGCCTCGGCCCGGCGCAGGTCGGCGATGGCCGACTCGGTGGCGTCCGGTCGACCGACCGTGTATCCGATGCCGCCACCGACCAGGGCGACGACCAGCCCGATCGCGGCGACGACGGCGAGCCGGGACGGCCGGCGGCGTGGTGAAGGCGACGCGGCCAGCAGATACGAGGGCCTACCGGTACGACGCGACACGTCATCTCCCTGCTCGACGGGGACTGGTCGCAGCATAGTGCCGTCCGGCCGGCGGCGGGTCGGCCGTTTGCCGACCCGCCGGGGTCACCGCAGCGCCACCACTGCGTCGGTGCCCCCCTGGTGACGCAGCACGGTCTCCGGTGCCGGATCGTGGCGCAGCAGCGTGTGCCGGATGAGGTCGGTGCCGGCGGCGAGATCGTCGAAGACCGCGATGTCCACGCTGACGGCGTGGGTGACGTAGCCACCGGAGGCGTCCCGGCGCATGCTGCTGCCACTCTGCTCGGCGTGGCCCAGGCCCCGGTCGCGCAGCGCCCGGTCGAGGTCGCGGGTCACCGTGGTGGCGTACCCGCGCGAATCGGGCCGTCCGCCGACCTCCAGGTGCAGGTCCAGCCGGTAGCGGCGGGCCACCCGCAGCGCACTCGGGCCGAACCACCGGGTGCAGATCCACGACGGCGAGGGTGGGACAGGGGACCTCCGCAACCCGTACCGGCCGACCGGGAGGGCTCGTCGTGGGGCTAGGTGCGAGCGGCCGAGACGTGATGGCGACCGATCGGCAGCATCAACGGCCGGCCGGAGACCGGATCGACGATGACCCGACTGTCCAGGCCGAAGACGGCCCGGACGCACTCCTCGGTCAGCACCTCGGTCGGCGGCCCCGCCGCGTACAGGCCACCGTCGGCCAGCGCGATGAGGTGGCCGGCGTAGCGGGCGGCCATGTTCAGGTCGTGCAGCACCATCACGATCGTGGTGCCGCGGGTGGCGTTGAGGTCGGTGAGCAGGTCGAGCACCTCGACCTGGTGGCTGACGTCGAGGAAGGTGGTCGGCTCGTCGAGCAGCAGCAGTTCGGTCTGTTGGGCCAGCGCCATCGCGATCCACACCCGTTGCCGCTGCCCGCCGGAGAGTTCGTCGACCGACCGGTCGGCCAGGTCGGCGGTGTGGGTGGCGTCGAGGGCGGCGGCCACCGCACGGTCGTCGTCCCCGCTCCAGCGCGACAGCAGTCGCTGGTGCGGGTTGCGGCCCCGACCGACCAGGTCGGCCACGGTGATGCCCTCCGGGGCGATCGGTGACTGGGGCAGCAGGCCGAGGGTGCGGGCCAGCTCCTTGGCCGGCGTCCGGTGCACCTGCCGGCCGTCGAGCATGACGTGACCGGCGCGCGGGGCGAGCAGTCGCGACATCGACCGCAGCAGCGTCGACTTCCCGCAGGCGTTGGCGCCGACGATCGCGGTGATCCGGCCGGGCGGGACGAGCAGGTCGAGCGATTCGATGACGACGCGGTCGCCGTAGCCGACGGTCAGTTTCTCCGTCGTCAGGGCGTGGTCGGTGGTCACAGCGAGCCTCCGGCGCGGTTCGTGCGGACGAGCAGGTAGATGAGGTACGGGGCACCGAGCACCCCGGTGATCACCCCCACCGGGAAGCGGATGTCGAAGGCGAACTGGCCGAGGAAGTCGGCGACCAGCACCAGCAACGCGCCGACGAGGGCGGACGGCACCAGCGGTGAGCCGCCGACGCCGACCAGCCGGGCGGCGATCGGCCCGGCCAGGAAGGCCACGAACGCGATCGGCCCGGTGGCCGAGGTGGCGAACGCGATCAGGCCGACGGCCGCGACGATCGAGACCAGCCGGGTACGTTCCAGCCGGGTGCCGAGCGCTGCGGCGGTGTCGTCGCCGAGTTGCAGCATGGTCAGGTTCCGGGCCTGGCTCAGCAGCACCGGGCCGAACAGGGCCAGCGCGGCCAGCACCGGAACGGTCTCGTCCCAGGTGGAGCCGTTGAGGCTGCCGTTGAGCCAGCGGGTCGCCGCCTGCAGGTCCCACTGGCCGGCCTGGTTGAGGACGTACGAGGTGGCGCTGTTGAGCATGGCGGCGATGCCGATGCCGATCAGCACCAGCCGGGTGCCGGCCACCCCGTCGGTGAACGACAGCAGGTAGATGAGCACGGCGACGCCGAGCGCGGCGACGATGGCGAAGATCGAGACGCCGGTCTCGCCGAGGCCGAGCACGATGATGCCGAAGGCCGCCGCGGCGCTCGCCGCCGAGCTGATGCCGATGATGTCGGGGCTGGCCAGCGGGTTGCGCAACATGGTCTGGAAGGTGACGCCGCCCATGCCGAAGCAGAGCCCGGTCGCCAGGGCCAGGACGGTGCGGGGCAGCCGGAGTTCACCGACGGTGAACGACGCGCCGGGCACGGTCTCGCCGAGGATCACCCGCAGCACGTCGCCGGGCGGGTAGAACGTCTGCCCGACCATCAGCGAGACGACGACCAGCGCGGCCACCGCCGCCGAGAGTGCGGTCAGCACGGCACGGCGTCGTCGGCTGCGTCGGACCCGGCCGCGGGTGACGGCCCTCAGGGTCGTGGTGCTCACAGTTCGCGTACCTTCTGCCGGCGGACGATGTAGATGAAGAAGGGGGCGCCGATCAGGGCGGTGATGATCCCGGCCTCGATCTCGTCGGGGCGGTTCACCACCCGTCCGGCGACGTCCGCGACGGTCAGCAGCACCGCGCCGACCAGGGTCGCGAACGGCAGCAGCCAACGGTGGTCGAGTCCGACGAGCAGCCGGCACAGGTGCGGGACGATGAGGCCGACGAAGGCGATCGGTCCGGCGACCGCGGTGGCCGCGCCGCAGAGCACCACCGCGCCGGCGGCGGCGATCCCGCGGACCAGGGCGACGCGTTCGCCGAGGCCGGCGGCGAGTTCGTCGCCGAGCGCGAGGGAGTTGAGTGCCCGGGCGCACAGCAGGCAGATGGCCAGCCCGGCGAGCAGGAACGGCAGGACCTGGCCGATGCTGTCCCAGCTGGCCCCGCCGACGCCGCCGACCTGCCAGGACTGGAAGTTCTCGGCGATGTCGCCACGCGGCAGCACGACCGCGACCACCAGCGAGGCGAGGGCGGCGGAGGTGGCCGCCCCGGCCAGGGCGATCTTGAGGGGGGTGGCGCCGCCGCGACCGAGTGAGCCGACCGCGTAGACGAACAGCGCGGACACCGCCGCTCCGGCGATGGCGACCCAGATGTACATGGTGGCGGTGTACAGGCCGACGGTGGTCATGGCGACGGCGATGGCCAGCATCGCGCCCATGTTCACCCCGAGGATCCCCGGGTCGGCGAGCGGGTTGCGGGTGACGCCCTGCATCACGGCCCCGGACAGGGCCAGTGCCGCGCCGACCAGGGCCGCGAGCACCGTCCGGGGCAGGCGTTTGACCACGGCCGCCTGGTCGAGGGTGTCGTGGGTGCCGCCGAGTGCGGCGGTGATGTCGGCCCAGCCGACGATCCGGGAACCGAAGGCGACCGACGCGATCAGGGCCAGGGTCAGCGCGGCGAGGACGACCAGGAGCCAGGTCAGGCGGGTCCGGGCCGGACGTCGCAGCAGGGCGACGTCCGGCCCGGAGGTGGCTGCACCGGTCATCAGAGCTTGTCGGCGGCTTTGCCGAGCAGATCGACGTAGTCCTTGAGGACGAACGAGACGCCCAGGGGTGTCGGGTTGGCGGCGGTGGCGACGGGGGTGCTGCCGGGCAGCGTGACGAAGGAGCCGCGCTTGATCGCGGGGATCTTGGACAGCAGCGGGTCCTTCTGGAGGGTGGCCAGGGTGGTGCCGTCGGCGTCGCCGTAGGTCACGATGATGTCGACGTCGCTGAGGTTCTGCACCTGCTCGGCGCTCTGGGTGAGGCTGAACTCCTTGGTCGCGGCGGAGGCCTTCGCGATGCTCTGCGGGTGCGTCATGCCGAGGTCGGTGAAGAACTGGGCCCGGGTGTCGTTCGTGGTGTAGAAGCTGATCTTGCTGAGGTCGGTCGGGTCGAGGTGGGTCAGGAACATCGCCGACCGGCCGGCCAGTTTCGGGTAGCGGGCGGCCTCGTCCTTCATCTGCTTCTCGATCTTCGCGATCAGCGCGTCACCCTCGGTGGCCAGGCCGAGGGCCTTGCTCTCCAGCTTGATGCTGTCGCGCCACGAGGTGGCCCAGGGCGCCTGCGGGTACGCGACGACCGGCGCGATCTTCGTCAGGGTGTCGTAGTCCTGCTTGGTCAGGCCGGAGTACGCGGCCAGGATGACGTCCGGCCTGGTGTTCGCCACCGCCTCGAAGTCGATGCCGTCGGTCTCGTCGAACAGCACCGGGGTCGACGCGCCGAGTTCCTTGAGTCGTGCGGCGTCCCAGGGCAGCAGCCCGTCGCCGTCCTCGTCGCCGAAGTTGGCCTTGGCGTAGCCGACCGGGACGACGCCCAGGGCGAGGGGGACCTCGTGGTTGGCCCAGTTGACGGTGGCGACCCGCTCCGGCTTCTTGTCGATCGTGGTGGTGCCCAGCGCGTGGGTGACGGTGAGCGGGAAGGTCGCCGTCGCGGGCCCGGACGCGGCGGGCTTCCCGTCGGGGTCGGACGACCCGCCGCAGGCGGCGAGGGCGAGCGTGGTGGCGACCGCGACGATTCCGGTGAGCAACCGGGAGGGGCGCATACGGAGTACTCCAACTCACATAGTAAGGACAGGCTTACCTAATACTTGATCGGTAAAGTACTCCACGTTCCTGAGCCGTTGACCAGGGGGTATGAGGCAGTGAGCAAGATCAGTGCTGGCACCGTCATCCTGCGTAGGGCGGTCGCCCGCAACGGGCGACGCCTCTGGAGCGGAACGGCACTGGCCGGCGTCTACCAGCTCTGCGCGGCCCTGGTGCCGATCCTCATCGGCGTCATCGTCGACCGGGGCGTCGCCACCGGCGACCTGACCGCACTGCTCGTCTGGATCGCCGTCCTGGCGGCGGTCTACCTGGTCCTGGCGGTGACCTACCGCTTCGGCGCGCGACGCCTGCAACGGGCCATCGCCGAGGAGGGTCACCAACTGCGGGTCGAGCTGGCGGCGCGGATCCTGCACCCACGCGTGCTCCGGGCCGAACGGCACACCGGCGACCTGCTCGCGGTCACCACCACCGACGCCGAGTACACCTCCTACCTGCTCGACCACATCCCCCGGATCACCAGCGCCCTGGTGGCGGTCACGGTCAGCGCGGTCGCGCTGCTGCTGATCTCGCCACCGCTCGGACTGACCGTGCTGGTCGCCATCCCGGTCGTGCTGGCGGTCCTCAACCGCACCGCGCCGCTGATCGCCCGACGTGTCAAGGAGCAACAGGATCAGGCCGGCCGGGCCACCGCGCTCGCCACCGACCTGGTGACCGGGCTGCGGGCGTTGCGCGGCATCGGCGCGCAGGACGCCGCGGTCGAGCGGTACCACCGGGTGAGCCGCCACGCCCTGGCGGCCACGCTGCGCGCTTCCCGGACCCAGAACGCCTACCTGGGCGCGTCCACGATGCTGAGCGCCCTGCTGTCCGGAGGCATCGCGCTCATGGCGGGCTGGTTCGCGCTCACCGGCCGCATCACGGTCGGCCAGTTCATCACGGTGATCGGCTCCGCGCAGTTCCTCGTCGAACCGTTCGGCGTGCTCGCGGTCGTACCCAGTTGGACCGCTGCCGCCCGCGCGGCGGCGGAGCGGGTCGCCGCCGTCGTCGGGGCCGACGTGGTCCTGCCGCCGGGTGCCGCCGTGCCCCGCAGCAGCGGCCACGAGCTGCGCCTGACCGACGTGACGTACGGCCCGCTCGCCGGGCTGCGCCTGCACGTGCGCGGCGGGGAGTTCGTCGGTGTGGTGGCTCGCCGACCGGCGGACGCCGAGGCGCTGGCGCGGCTGCTGGCGGTGCCCGACGGTCACACGGGTGACGTCCTGCTCGGCGGCGAACGGCTCGAGGCCGTGGACCGGGGCCGGGCGCGGCAGGTGCTGCACAGCGAACCGCACCGCACCGACCTGTTCACCGGCACCCTCGCCTCGAACATCGCCCTGCGCGACGACGGAGGGCGGCACGACGACGGACGGCACGACGGCGGACGGCTCGACGAGGCCATGCGCGCCGCTGCCGCCGCCGAGGTGGCACACCTGCACCCGGAGGGCCTACGCATGCCGGTCACCGAACGCGGCGCGAACCTCTCCGGCGGCCAGCGTCAACGTGTCGCGCTCGCCCGCGCGTTGCTCGCCGCGCCGCCGCTGCTGGTCCTGCACGACCCGACCACCGCCGTCGACGCGGTCACCGAACGGGCCGTCGCCGACGGCATCCGCGCCCTGCGGCACGGTTCGGATGCCGGCTACGGCACCGTCGTCATCACCACCAGCCCGACGCTGCTGGCCGCCACCGACCGGGTGGTGTTCATCGGGGACGGCGCCGTCGCCGCCGAGGGTACGCACGCCGAACTCGTCAGCCACGACGACAGCTACCGCCGGACGGTGCTGCGGTGACCCACCCGATCCTGCCCGTGGCCGGCCCGCACGCGAGCAGGGCGTGGCTCGGTGCGCAACTACGGGCCCGCCCGGGCGGCACCGGCGGCACCCTGGTCGTCGGGCTGCTCGCCGCCGCCACGGCGATCGTCCCCGCATACGCCCTGGGCCTGCTGGTCGACCGGGTCCGGGCCGGTGGCGGCACCGACGCGCTCGTGCCGGTCGCCGTGGTCATCGTGGCCGCGGCGGTCGTCGGCGGGGTGGCCACCGGCGTCAGCGCCCACCTGATCCGCCGGTTGGGTGCGGGGATCCTCGCCGACCTGCGTGAACGCGCCCTGGACGCCGCGCTGCGCCTGCCGGCGGCGGTGCTCGACCGGGCGGGCCGGGGCGACCTGGTCTCGCGGGTCGGTGCGGACGTCAGCGCCATCGACCGGGCCGTCACCGAGGTTCTGCCCACCCTGATCTCGGCCCTGCTGCTGGCGGCGATCAGCCTCGGCACGATGATCGGCATCGACTGGCAGCTGGGGCTGGCCGGCGCGGTCGCCGTCCCGCTCCATGTGCTCGGCCTGCGGTGGTACCTCCCCCGGGCCGCGCCGGCCTACGCGGCGGAGCGGGTCGCCATCGCGCAGCGGTCGCAGCAGTTCGTCGAGAGTGTGCAGGGCATCCGTACGGTGCACGCCTACCGGCTGGAGGACCGGCACCTCGCCGGTATCACGGCGGTCTCGGCCCGCGCGCGGGACATCTCGACGAGCGTGTTCGCCCTCTACACCCGTTTCGTGGGCCGCATCCACGGGGCGGAGCTGGCCGGGCTCGGCGCGGTGCTGGCGGTGGGATTCCTGCTCGTCCGCCGGGACGCCGTCACTCTCGGCGAGGTCTCCGCGGCCGCGCTGCTGCTGCACCGCCTGTTCGGCCCGGTGCTGCACCTGATGGTCACCTTCGACAAGGCCCAGGATGCGGGGGCGAGCCTGGCCCGTCTCGTCGGTGTGCTCGGCACGGACCCCGAAGGCCGTGGCGGCGGCACCGCGCCGACGGCGCACGACCTCGTCCTGACCGGCGTCGGCTTCAGCTACGACGGGGCCACGCCGGTGCTGCGCGACGTCTCCCTGCGGGTCGGGTCGGGCCAGGTCGTCGCGCTGGTCGGGTCCACCGGCGCCGGGAAGACCACGGTCGCGTCGATCGCCGCCGGGGCCCTGCGCCCCGGGCACGGAACGGCCACCCTGGGCGGCGTACCCGTCACCGAGCTGCCCGCCCGGACGGTCGCCCTGGTCAGTCAGGAGACCCACGTGTTCGCCGGGCCCCTCGACGAGGACCTGCGGTTGGCCCGCCCGCACGCCACGCCGGAGGAACTCACCGCGGCCCTGGCCCGCGTCGGTGCCCTGACCTGGGTGCTCGCGCTCCCCGAGGGCCTGGGCACGGTGGTCGGTGAGGGCGGCCACCCGCTGACTGCGGCGCAGGCGCAGCAGTTGGCGCTGGCCCGGGTGGTGCTGCTCGACCCCGCGGTGGTGGTGCTGGACGAGGCGACCGCCGAGGCGGGCAGCGCGGGTGCGCGCGACCTCGAACAGGCCGCCGCCGCGGCGTTGGCGGGACGCACCGCCCTGGTCGTCGCCCACCGCCTCACCCAGGCCGTGGCCGCGGACCACATCATCGTCATGGACCATGGCGAGATCGTCGAGAGTGGTCCGCACGCCGATCTGGTCGGTGCGGGGGCAAGCTACGCCCGGCTGTGGGCGGCGTGGACCGCCCGGGCCGCCGACGGTCCCGGGCCGACCCGCACCGACGCCGCTGCGGGGCCCGTGGTGGGCAGCGGCGACCCGCCGGTGCCGCAGCGGCGGCAGGTGCGGAGGGACGGGCCGCCGCTGACCGCTCAGCGGGAGTAGAACTCCACCACGAGCTGCTCGTCGCAGACCACCGGCACCTCGTGCCGGGCGGGCTCGCGCAGCAGCGTGGCGCGCAGCCCGGTCAGCTCCACCGACAGGTACGGGCGGGGTCGGTCGTCGGCGTGCGCACCGGTGGCGGCGAGCTGGAACGGTGGCAGGGCGCGGCTGCGCTCGCGTACCGCGACCACCTGGCCGGGCCGCAGCCGGTACGAGGGCCGGTCGACCTTGTGCCCGTCGACGGTGAAGTGGCCGTGTCCGACGAGCTGGCGTGCCTGGTAGATGCTGCGGGCCAGCCCGGCCCGGAGCACCACCGCGTCGAGTCGCCGTTCCAGGAGGGCGACCAGCGACTCACCGGTCTTCCCGGCGCCCCGGGCGGCCTCGTCGAACGTCCGGCGCAGTTGGGCCTCGCTGACGTTGTACTGGTGGCGCAGCCGCTGCTTCTCCAGCAGCCGGACCTGGTAGTCGGAGGTCTTGCGCCGGTTGCGACCGTGCACACCCGGCGGGTAGGGACGTCGCTCGAAGTACCGCACGCACTTGCGGGTGAGCGGGATGCCGAGCGCGCGGGAGAGCCGGGCCTTGGGGCGGGGGTGGTTCACGTTCGACGTCTCCGATCGAATGGTCTAGCCTGCAACTTAGGTAAGGCTAACCTACATTGAGGAGTCAGGGATCATGCGACCCAGCCCGGCGGAGATCGTGCGTACCCTCGTCGCGGGCGGGCTGCCGGCCCTCGCCCAGCTGGCCGGCAGCACCGGCCCGCACCAGGTCCGGCACGCCACCGACCCGGCCGGCCGGGTGCTGCTGCTGGTGCCGGCGCCCGGCGACCTCGCCACGGCGCTCACACCGCCCGCCGGGGACACCGCCGTCGCCGCCGTCCTCGACGTGCTCGACCTGCCGCCCACCGCCGGTGCCCCCTCGCTCGGCCGGGCCTGGGTCTCCGGCTGGGCCGAGCGCCTCGACGGCGACGCGGCCCGGCAGGCCGCGATGGACTTCGCCGCCACCCGGCCCACCGGCGACCTGCTCGACGTGGGCAGCAGGTTCCAGCTGCACCGGTTCGAGGTGACCGAGGCCCGCTGGGAACGCGCCGGCGCAACGCGCCCGATCGACCCGCAGGCGTACGCACAGGCCGAGCCCGACCCGTTGCACGCGGCCGAGGCGGGGTTGCTGGCCGACCTCGCCGACCACCACGCCGAGCAGGTCGCGGCCCACCTGCGCCGGCAGTTGAAGCTCACCGGTGCCGAGTCGCCACGGGTGGTCCGGATCGACCGGTACGGCCTGCTGGTCGCGTACGGCCAGCCCGGCGCGGCCCGACGGGCGAGGGTGAGCTTCGCGCGACCCGTCGCCGACGTCGCCGAGCTGTCCCGGCTGCTGCACCCGATGCTCTGCCCCCGGCAGGCAGCCGCCTGAGCCCGTCGCGACGACGCTGACGCCCACCGCCCATCCCGGATCCGGCACGCCCAGGACGTCCTCGACGCACGACGGCTCCTGGCACGCCTGCAACCCGGTCTGCCGGATACGGTGGTGCGGTTCACCGGGAACGTCCCCTGCACGGAGGCGGCAACGCCACGGTTCGAGGGCTTCCTGCGCCGATGGGGGTCCGGAGCCGCCCCGCAGTCCAGCTACCCACCTGCACCACCTGCTCGGCGGCCGCCCTCACACCGCCACCTGGCCGGCCCGCGGCCCGACGGGGTGGACCCGATCGGTCCGGGGTTTCACCGGTCGCCGGTTGCGGGTAGCGGTTGGTCGTGAACCGCGATCTCGTGACGGCGTTGCAGGCCGCCTGGGGCCTGCCGGAGTTCCGCGACGGGGTACGCCACGTCGTCGACCTCGAGGAGGTGGCGCTGCTGCTGGCCACACTCTCCGTTGCGGACCATGACCGCGAGGTGGAACGCAGCCTGCTGCGGCTGCTGCGGTCCAGTCTGGACACGACCGAGATCCGGGAAGCGGTGTTGCTGCTGCTGGAACGCGACGAGGTACGCCGACCGCTCCTCGCGGCGGTGGTTCGACCGCGTGCCGACCGACCGGGTCAGGCTGCCGCCATCACCTCGGCGGCCGAGGACCCCAGGGTGCGGCGTGAGGTACGGGCGGTGCTGGACGACGCCAGGGTGCGCGAGCTGGTCTGGCAGGCGGTCGAGAACCAGGTGGACGCCGACCGGGTCGGCCTGGCCCGCCGCGTCGCCGTGCTGTTCATCCGGCACCCGAGCGTTCCACGCCTCACCTGGGCCCTGCGCCGCCACGGCGTACTACGCGAGCTACGCCGCACCGGCACGCCAGGCGACGGCACCGCGACCTGAGGAGGTGCACCTACACTGCCACCATGTTCGAGTACCACGGGTGGATCACCCTCCGCTCGACAGCCGAGGCGGTCGACGACGACCCACCCCTGCGCCTCGACGAGATCCAGCACCTGCTCGACGGCCTCACCGGCCACGGGCTGATCGACCTACGCCCGGTCAACGGCGCGTACCACGTCCATCTCGGCGGGTTCCCCAACCACCGGGGCACGTCGGGTGCCGACATCCTCGACCTGTTCACCAGGATCGGTCAGCTCGCCCCCGGGTCCTACGGGCTGCTGTACGTGCACGACGACGAGGACCCCGGGCACGAACTGGCCTTCCGGGTCTTCCGGCTGGCGCGCGCAACGGTCACCGAACACGCCGACCGCCTGCTGTCCCCGGTGATCCCCACCCTCGAAGACGAGTACCTCGGCTGACCATGGCGAGGCCCGCCCGCACCATGTGACACCGCCCGTCCACCCGTCGCCGTACGTCAGCACGGCGGGGAACACCGGCCAACGGGGGAGCGGCCCGGGTGGCGGTGCGCGATGATGGGGGCGTCCGGCCGGAGGATGTTGATGGAGAAACCGACACTGTTCCTGACCGTGGGCCTGCCCTGCACCGGGAAGACCACGGCTGCCCGACGCATCGAGATCGAACGGAAAGCACTTCGGCTGACCAAGGACGAGTGGGTGAAGGCTCTCTACGGGCCCGGGAATCCGCCCCTGGCGGGAGCCGTGATCGAGGGAAGGCTCATCCAGATCGCGCTGCGCGCCCTCGAACTCGGCACCAACGTCGTGCTCGACTACGGCCTGTGGGACCGCAACGAGCGTTCCGCCCTGCGCCGCGCGGCGCTTGACGTCGGCGCGACGGTGGAACTGCACTACTTCGCTCTCAGCCCGTCCGAGCAGCGGAAACGACGTGACCAACGCCAGGCCGAGGAACCGCACACGACGTGGCCCATGTCCGACGGGGAACTCGTCGAGTGGGCCGCCCGCTTCGACGTCCCCACGCCGGGCGAGCTCGACGGCGGCGAGCCCATCGACGACCCCCCGGCGGGATTCCCGACCTGGTACGAGTGGCGCACCCACCGCTGGCCGCCCTCGGTCCACTGACCCCCGCCGACCGGCCGTGCCGCAAGTACCCGAGCGGGTCGAAAGCCCACTGAGATCCGTCAATGTTGCCAGAGTGCATCCAGACGTGTTGGAATAGCTCATATCGCCGCAGCGCGGGGGCAACCGCACTGAGAACGGCCAGCACGGGAGCAGCACGGCATCGACAGCGCGCCGCCTCGACGGACGCTCGCACACCGCCTCGACGGGCCATCGCCGTGCTGACGGGCACCCCGCCGGGTGGGCACTCCCGCCCGCCACACGTATCCGCCGCCACGCGCCCCGACGGTCGACACGCTCGACGCCTGCCCGGGGTCGCCTGACGGGCCTGCCAGAGCACCACAACCGGCGACGAGGTGAGAAGCGATGAGTTCCCCAGAGAGTTCCGCGTGGTACCGGCACCGCCTGGTGTGGGTGGCGGTGATCCTGCTGGTGGTGTCGGTCGGCACTGTCGTGTTGGCCAACCGGAGCAGCACGGGGGCGGAGCCGGCGGATCTGCAGGCGCAGATCGTGGCCCGGATGCGTACCACGCTCGAAAAGGCGGATCCGGGGCAGCACCAGCATGCCGGGCACGACGCCCAGCAGGGCGCCACCACGGAGAAGCCGCCGGTGATCTGTGGGGTCCGCGTCTACGGCTTCGAACCGGCCGGGGCCACCACGTTCACCGACGTCCAGAAGATCTACGGCTTCCATCTGTGCGGCATCGCCGAGCAGAAGCGCCCCTGGGACGTGGCGGTCAAGCTGGCCGGCCCACTGATCATGGACATGTCCACCGATCCGCCGGGAATCCAGGTCGTCGAGGCGACCGCGGAGGTCAGGTTCGTCGACCGGCTCCGGGAGATGTTCCCGCCCGCGTACGCGACGATCGCGCAGCAGGAGGCGCTGGGTGCCTCGGAGATGGCCGACCTGCGCCGGAGGTACGACGCCGCAGCGAAGCTGTGACCCGTCCGGCCGACAGGCCGGCACGCCCCGCCACGTGGTGACCGCCCGGCGGCCGACCCGGGGTCACCGTGCCGGGTGGCCGACGCCCGGTTGCCGCCCCCGGTGGTCGGCCCGACACCACGCCGTCCGGCCGCCCGGACCCGGACCTGCGGTGACCTCGGGTCCACGGCCCGGCCGCCCGCCGGCGATGCGGCGATCTCGGACAGCTCGCTCCACATCCGACAGCTCGATCCAATCCGACTAAATATCGATCAACATTGATATTTGGCTGCATGGGTGCAACAGTGGATTCGGGAGCATTCACCACTCGATGTCCCGTACCGACGAATGGAGGATGAACAGTGCGTTCACACCAGTCCGACCGATCCGGCGGACGCCCCCGGTCAACCGTCCGCCGGTCCCTCCAGGCGCTCGTCCTGATGTTCGCCATGGTGGTCGGCACCCTGCCCCTGACCAGCCCCGCCCAGGCCCACGGGACGATCATCAACCCGGCGACCCGGGCGTATCAGTGCTGGAAGACCTGGGGCAGCCAGCACACCAACCCGGCCATGCAGCAGCAGGACCCGATGTGTTGGCAGGCGTTCCAGGCCAACCCGGACACCATGTGGAACTGGATGAGCGCGTTGCGCGACGGCCTGGCCGGCCAGTACCAGCCCAGCACCCCGGACGGGCAGCTGTGCAGCAACGCCCTGTCCCGGAACAACTCGCTGAACACGCCCGGGGCGTGGAAGGCGACCACCGTCGGCCGCAACCTCACCGTCCAGATGTACGACCAGGCCAGCCACGGTGCGGACTTCTTCCGGGTCTACGTCACCAAGCAGGGGTTCAACCCGGCCACCCAGCGGGTCGGGTGGGGCAACCTGGACCTGATCACCACGACCGGGCGGTACGCGCCGGCACAGAACATCTCGTTCAACGTCTCGATTCCGTCCTCGCGCAGCGGAAGCCACGTCCTGTTCTTCATCTGGAAGGCGTCGCACGCTGACCAGACCTACATGTGGTGCAGCGACGTCAAGATCGCCTGATCGGCGACGCGGTACTCCCGGCCCAGGACGTCACCGTCCTGGGCCGGAGCCCGTCTCGGGGTCCTCCAGCGGCACCGCGTGACGCTGGTGGTGGCGGCGGGCCGCCGTCAACCGACGCTCTCCGGCACGCAGCCGACCGCCACGGCGGGGACCCGGCCCGGCCGGCGGGACTCCGCCTCAGGTGAGCGAACAGGGCGTCCCGTTGAGGGTGAACGAGGACGGGCTGCCGGTGTCACCGGTGTGCTCGGCCACGAACCCGATGGCGATCGAGGCCCCCGGCCCGAGGATGACGTGGTCGTCGAGTCCACGGGCCGTGACGGTGCCGCTGGACGGCGAGTACACCGCGTTCCAGTCGGTGGTGATGCGTTGCCCGGCCGGCAGCGGGAACGTCAGCCTCCAGGAGGTGATCGCGCTGGCACCGGTGTTGGTGATGGTGATGCTGCTCGTCAGGAAGGTGTCCCAGGTGTAGACCGAGTACCGGACGGTGCACGCCGCCCCGCTGGGCGGCGGGCTGCCCGGCACCGCCGTACCGAGTGGTGGGCTGCCCGGCACCGCCGTGCCGGGTCGTGGGCTCATGCTGGCGGGCACGGTGGTCGGGACGCTGACGCCGTCCAGGGCGGCGGCCAGCGTCAGGGTCGCCGCAGCGGCACCGAGATGACTGCTCCTCAGTCTCATGGCGGCGGTTCCCTCCCGGGGGTCGGCGCACGGCGGGGCGGCGGGACACGGGGCGCGAGCCGCCCCGATGACCGCCCGGCGCACGTTCGCGAGCCCCAACATTAATTCACCACAGTCGATTGTCAAAGGCATCGCGCCGGCCCCGCCGCCGACGGGCCGGACACCCCCGGGGGCGGGCCACGGGATCGATCGCGGCCATCGAGACGGGCGGTCGACCCCCCACACACACATCGATGGCTGTCGTTTTGCCGGTCCTCGCGCCATCTGACGGCAGGCACCCGGGACGGTATTTCCCGGCGCATGGCCAACTCCTCAACTACGTCATCGCGCCGACACGACATCGAAACACGTCGTGATCGACGTCCCCCGCCGATGGGAGAAAACCTGTCATGGGCAAGGTAGGAAAGCGCGTCCGCCGCTCCACGCTGGCCGTACTCACGGGTGCGGCGCTGGCCGGGCTGCTGGCGGTCACCGCAGCCGCCGCGGCACCCGGCGAGGCACCGCAGGGCAAGGCCGCCGCGGCGGCCCGCACCGACGTCTACATGAAGGACGTCGCCGCCGACACCGGCGTCCAGCCGCACTCGTACGGCCCGTTGTGGGCCAGCCCCGACATCAAGGTCTGCCCGACCGCCGTCGAGTGTGCCGTCAGCCAGAACCCGATCGTCGGGGTCACCAACTATCTCTTCCTGAAGGTGCGCAACAACGGACCGTACGGCTCGGGCATCGACAACGGGGTGCTGCGGGTCTACCGGACGACCCCGGGCGGCGGCGCCACCTGGCCGACGCACTGGACCCAGATCGGCGCGGTCAGCGTGCCCGTCTACCCCGGCGTCACCACGGTCACGATCCCGTGGACCGGGGTGCCCGGACCGGGTCACTTCTGCCTGTTGGCGCGCTGGGTGTCACCCACCGACCCGATGACCTTCGAGGGTCCGAGCACGAGCGTCAACACCCAGCACAACAACAACATCGTCTGGCGCAACGTCGACTCGGTCCGGCTCGTCGCTGGCGGACCGCGGGTCGTGCGGCCGTTCGCCATCGGCAACGTGACCACCGCGGAGACCAAGAACGACCTGGTCTTCACCCAGCCGGCGGAGCAGGCCCGGGGCGCCCGGGTCTTCGTCGACCTCGGCCCGACCCTGTTCGAGCGCTGGCAGTCCACCGGAAAGGTCGGCACGGGCATCCGCCAGGTCGGCAAGACCGAATTGGAGATCGTCGAACCGACGAAGGCCAGCATCAGCGGGCTGGTGTTGAAGCCCGGTGAGCGCCTCGAGTTCTCGTTGGCCTTCTCGGCCGAGACCGCCCTGGCCAAGGAGACCGCGCTCAACGTGACCCAGTTCGGGCCGGACGCCGACGGCACCGCCCGCGCCGACCTCGGCGGGGTGCAGTACCTGCTGGCGGACGGGCAGCGGGGATAACCCGGGTCGTCGCCACCTGCGACGGTGGGGCGTGGGCCGTCCGGCCCACGCCCCACCGTCGTCGGTCGGGGTCGGACACCGGACGCGCGGCACCGCCCGCGCCGCCCTCCCGGGAGCAGAGCGCCGGTCAGCGCAGACAGACCCAGGCGGTGGACAGGGCATACCCGACGGTACGCGCGCACAACTGGACCGGACCCGGCGGTGGGGCGCCCAACGAGAAGAAGCCCATCGCGTCCACCGACGCCTCGTCGTAGGTGCCGGCGGCCGTGCGGGCGCTCACCCGTCCGCCACCGGACGGGGAGAGCTGCCCGACGATCCCGGCGTCACTCACCTCGATCTCCACCAGCACCGACCCGCTGCGGAAGGAGAGCGTCCGCGCGGACGCGGCAGACCGGGTCATGCCCACCAGTTCGGCGTCGACCGCCGAGTCGAAGGTCAGCTCGGCGACGGCCAGCTCCGCGTCGGCGGTACGCCAGGTGAACGCGGCCAACGCCGCGCTCAGGTAGGCCTCCGAGACCGGCCCCGTGTCCCACAGCGCCGCGCCCAGCTCCGTCGTCAGCGCGTCGTCATCGACCGGCGGCCACGGCTCCATCCGGCTCACCCCCGTTCGTGCCGATGGCGGACGCTCCGAGAAACTCGACGATCGCCGGACATCTCCGCAGCCTACGCAGACAGCGGGCCTGGGTGGGTCCGATACTGCCGATCGGAATGCCGAGCCGCTCGGCAACCTCCCGGTAGCTCATCGGCGGGTCGGTCGTCAGCAGTGCCAACAGCGCCTGGCAGCGCGGCGGGAGCTGCACGAAACCCTCGCGCAACGCCTGCCGCCGCTCCGCGCGCAGCAGCTCGTCGTCCGGGGCGGGCGCCATCGCCGCCAGCTCCCGGGAGAGCCCGTGATAGGTCTGCAACGACTGGTCGTACGGGTCGACGGGCTGGGCCCGACGGCTGAGGCGGGACAACCGGTAACACTCGCGCCGCGCCGTGGTGGCCAGCCAGCCCGGTAACGCCTCGGGTTCGCGTACCCGGCCGAGCTGCTCCACCAGGCGGAGCCAGACGGTCTGGTTGACATCCGCCGCGTCGGCCCGGCTGAGGTCGTACGCCCGGATGACCGAGTAGACGACCGGGGTGTAGCGGCGGACCAGTTCGGCCCAGGCCGACTCGTCCCCACCGGCGGCGGCGGACAACAGGCTGGTCGTGCTGGCACCGGTCACCGGGCCACCGCCCGGGGCGTCACACGGCTCATCCGACGAGCACCCCGTAGTCGGGGTGCCACCGGGGGGCGGCGAGCAGGGTCGTACGCGCCTGGTCCGCGCTGAGGCCCCCGGCGGTCATCAGGGCGGCGAGCCGCCCGGAGACGTGTGCGGTGGCGAACGAGGTACCGGCCCAGACGGCGAACCCGTGGAACTGGCGTACCGGCCGCCCGGGTAGCGGCAGCTGCCCCTCGACGTAGGTGCTGTGGCGCTCGCCGAGGGCGCAGGCGTCCACCCAGGGGCCGAAGCAGCTGTCGACCGCCGGCACCAGACCGCCGGACGTCTGGGCGACCGCCGCGACCGCCAGCACCCGGTCCAGGGCGGCGGGCCAGAGCGGACGACTGGTGCCCGCGTTGCCGGCCGCCGCGACCACGGCGCTCGTCGTCGGCAGCGCGGCCAACGCGTTGGCCAGTGGCAGCGACGGCTGGTCGTCCAGGGTGTAGCCACCCAGGGAGAGGTTGAACACGGACACCTGCGGCGCGAGCCGGCTCAGGGCGGCCACCACGGTCGCCTCGTCCCCCACCCCGGTCGGGTCCAGGGCCTGCTCCGGGTCGACGCGTACCCCCGGCGCGGCCTGCCGGACCACCCCCGCGACGAAGGTGCCGTGCCCGCCCTGCGGGGCGAGCACGTCGGTGTGGACGTAGAGCGGGTCCTCGTCGTCGGGCTGCGGCAGGTACGTGCCGCCGAGCCACTGCGGGTGACACACGCCGGCCTGCTGCCAGATCCCGGTGTCGCAGATCCCGACGGTGACGCCTGCCCCCTCACCGAGCCGGGTCGGGTCGGGCGGCGGCAGCGCCGCCGCCGGGCGGGCGGCGTGCCCGGGTTGCCCATGATGTTGCCCAGGCCGAGCAGCACGTGGTGCGGCTGCACCGCCGGCACCGGTTGACCGGGCCACTGCTGGGGGTCGCGTAGTTTCCCCACGACGCCGGGGATGTCGGTCTCCCGGTCGAACAACAGCCGGGTGACACCGGCGAAGCCGGCGCCGACGGTCACCGGATAGTCGTGGGCACGCAGCCAGGTGGTGACCCGTTTGGCGTCGGCGGCGGCGGCGAGCAGTTGCCGGGGCCGGTAGAGGATCTCCCGCCCCGGCACGGTGTACCGACGCACATTCTGGTCGGCGGCCAGCGCCGCTTCGAACGCCTTCTGGTAGGCGTTGGCGTCCGCGTCGCCAGCGACCGCCGGGGCAGGGCGCGGCACGACGCCGAGCGGTGCCGCCACGGCCAGCGCGGACAGCGCCAGGACCCGCCGTCGGGACAGCCGGCCGGCCGGACCCGGCACGGTGGGGTGGTCGGACGGCGGCACGGATCCTCCATGCTCGTGAGAGAAGCGCGCCCACCGATGGTGGACGCGGCGAATTCCCCGACCGCCAATTATTCCGGACCATCGCCGGTTGTCAATTGTGAAACCAAGCAGGACACCCATTGACGAAATTCCCGCGACGGATTCTCGACGTTGACTCGCGGCTGTCCGTCGTGGACTCTCTAGGGCATGTCCGACAGCACCGGTTCCGGTGCCACGGCGGCCCAGGCGGCACTCGACGCCGTCCAGCGATACCCACCCGAGGCGATCACGATCGCCCACCGGGTGCTCGCCGGCCAGACCGCCGACGACGACGAACGCTCCACCGCCGAGCGGGCCATCGGTCTGGCCCTGCGCGAGTTGAACGACCTGACCGGCGCACTGCGCCACCTCCGGCGGGCGGTACGGGCCGCCGGCACCCCCCGTACCCAGGCGTTGGCCCGGATGAGCCTCGGGTACGTGCTGGCCAACGCCGGCCGTACCGCTGCGGCGTTGCGGGCGGTGACCGCCGCGCTGCCCCAGCTCACCGGTGCCGACGCCGGTCGGGCCCGGATGCAGCGGGGGGTGGTGCTGCACTACCGCGGACGCTACGCCGAGGCGGTGCGCGACTACGGCATCGCCATCGACATCGCCCAGCGCGAGGGCGACCCGCTGCTGGAGGCCCGTGCCCGCAACAACCGTGGTCTGCTCAACGCCCACCGGGGCTCCCCCGGCGGCACCGACGACGACCTCTCCCGGGCGGCGGCGGCCTTCCGCCGGCTCGGCCTCGACCTCGCGGCGGCCGACGCCCGCTGGAACAGCGGTATCGCCGCCGGGCAACGCGGCGAGATCGCCATGGCGCTGCGCTGCTTCGCCGACGTCGACGAGGAGTACCGGCGGCTCGCCGTGCCCCGACCGGCGCTGCTGCTGGACCGGTTCGAGCTGCTGCTGTCGGTGCCGCTGCTCGACGAGGCGGTCGAGGTCGCCGCCGCCGCGGTCCGCGAGCTGCACCGCAGAGGGATGGCCTCGGACCTCGCCGAGGCGCTGCTCGCCCAGGCCCGGGCCGCGCTGCTCGCCGACGACCTGGACACCGCGACCGCCGCCGCCGCCCAGGCCCGGGTCCGGTTCCGGCGGCAGGGCCGACGCACCTGGGCCGTTTTCGCCAGGCACGTCGAACTGCGCGCCGAGTTCCGCCGGGGCACCCGCACGCCGGCCCTGCTCGCCGCGATGGTGCGCACCGCCGGCCAGCTCGACGCCACCGGGTGGTCGGGTCCGGCGCTGACCACCCGCATCGAAGCCGGTCTGCTGGCCGCCGCAGCGGGTCGCGTCGACCGGGCCGTGGCCCTGCTCGACGTGGCCGCCCTGGCCCGCCGGCGCGGCACCGCCCCCCGCCGTGCCCAGGGGTGGTACGCCCTGGCCCGGTCGCGGCGGCTCACCGGAGACGACGCCGGTGCGGCCCGGGCACTGCGCCGGGGGCTGGCCGTCCTCGACCGGCACCGCACGTCGCTCGGGGCCACGGAGTTGCGGGCCCACAGCGGCACGTACGGGCAGGAGCTGGCCGCCGAGGGCCTCGACATCGCAGTCCGCGCCGGCTCCCCGGCCCGGACGCTGGCCTGGGCCGAACGCTGGCGGGCCAACACGCTGCGGATGCGCCCGGCGTTGCCTCCCGATGACCCGGACCTGTTCGCGGCGCTCACCGAGCTGCGGCTCGTCAGCAGCCTGCTGGAGGACGAGGTGCTGGCCGGCCGGCCGGCCCATGCCCTACGCAGCCGGCAGGCCCGGTTGGAACAGCGCATCCAGGACCTGGCCCGCCGGGTGCCCGGCGGGAGTGGCGTGGTGACCCCGCCCGGCGTGGGGGTGCTCGCCGGGCGGCTCGGTTCCCGCGTGCTGGTCGAGCTGGTCGCCCACGGCGAGCGGCTGCGGGCGGTGCTGGTCCGCGACGGCCGGGCCAGCCTGCACGACCTCGGCCCGCTGGCGGAGGCGGTGCACCTGACCCGGTGGCACCGGTTCGCCCTGCGCCGGCTGGTCACCACCGGCGACACGCCCACCGCGCAGGCCGGGGCCCGCCATGCCGCCGCCACGCTGGACCGGCAGCTCTTCGAGCCGCTGCGCCGGCACCTCGGCGACCGCCCCCTGGTGATCGTGCCGGTCGGGGCCCTGCACGCGGTGCCGTGGTCGGGTCTGCCGACCTGCGCCGGGCGCGCGGTGACCGTCGCCCCGTCGGCCACCGCCTGGCTGCGGGCGGACGGCCGGTGTCCGCCGGCCGGGCCCTCGGTGCTGGCCTGCGGGCCGCGCCTGCCGGCCGGCCTGGCCGAGGTACGCCGACTCGGGCAGGTCCTGCCCGACGCCACCCTGCTCACCGGTGCGGACGCCACCGCCGACGCGTTGACCACGGCCCTGGACGGGGCCGGCCTGGTCCACATCGCCGCCCACGGCACCTTCCGCGCCGACAACCCGCAGTTCTCCACGTTGGAGCTGGCCGGTGGACCGCTGTTCGCCTACGAGTGGGAACGGGTCGCCCGGCCGCCCGGCTGCGTGGTGCTCTCCGCCTGCGACTCGGGGCTGACCGGGGTGCGGCCCGGCGACGAGGTGATGGGCTTCACCGCCGTGCTGCTCGCCCTGGGCGCACGGTGCCTGATCGCCACCGTGCTGCCGGTGCCGGCCGAACCCACCACCGCGCTGATGCTGGACCTGCACCGACGGATGCGGGGCGGGGTCCGCCCGGCGCAGGCGCTCGCCGACGCCCAGCAGGCCTTCGCCGTGCCCGGCGACGGCACCGCCGGGGCCACGGCGGCGGCGTTCGTCTGCCTCGGTGCCGGCTGAGGCCGCGCCGAGCCGCCCGGCGGACGCGGTGTCAGCCCAGCGTGGCGACCCGGGGACGCAGTCCGTCGATCAGCTCCGGTGGGGCGGCGAGCACCCGACTTCCGCTCACCTCGACGGCGACACCGGCTTCGACGGCGATCACCAGACCGGCGGCCCAGTCCCAGCGGAACGTGCGGTCCTCGACGTAGGCGTCGCAGCGGCCCGCCGCGATCCAGGCCAGAGCCAGGGCCGTCGAGCCCAGCATCCGCACCCCGCGTACGTCACCGGCCAGGTCGGTGACCACGGCCGCCTGCACCCGGCGGTGGGCGACGTCGTAGGCGTACCCGGCGGCGAGGACGACCTCGCCGAGCGTGATCCCGGCGGGCCGGATCAGCGGCGTGTCGTCGAGGAACGCGCCCCGGCCCCGGACGCCACGGAACGTCTCGTCGTGCACCGGGTCGTGGACCACCCCGACGACGGGCTGCCAGCCGTCCGGTGTCTGCTGTTCGCAGGCGACGCTGACGCACCAGAACGGCATTCCGGCGACGTAGTTGACGGTGCCGTCGAGGGGGTCGAGCACCCAGCGCAGCCCGGAGTCGCCGAGGTGGTCGCTGCCCTCCTCGGCGAGGATGCCGTCGCGGGGCCGGCGGGTGCGCAGCAGCTCGACGATGCGCGCCTCGCTGGCCCGGTCCGCCTCGCTGACCAGGTCGGTGGAGGCGGTCTTGTAGTCGACGCGGCCGTGGTCGCCGAAGCGCCGTAGCAGCTCCCGGCCACCGAGGCGAGCCGCCTCCTCGGCGACCCGCCGGCAGTCGTCCAGCTCGGCACCGGTGGCCATCGCGTTCTCCTCGGGTCGTCGGCAGGGCCGGTCGAAATCGTCGCACCCGTACGGGCGCGGGCGCCAGCATCCCGGCGCGGGCACGGACGCCGGTTGCCCGACCGGCCGGCTCCCGGTCGCCGCCCGGCGTGGCCCCGGGGCGTGCGGGTCGGCATCCCGGGCGGCGAGCGGCGGGGGCGGCCGGTCGGGCACACTGTGGACAGCGGTCGGGACACCGACGCCCGCCGACGCGCCGTCGACCCGCCCCGTCGCCATCGCCGTGGGGAGGCAGCGCGACATGGGTACGGTGGACACGTCCAGGGTGGACCGGTTGCTGGCGCGGATCCGCGACGGGGTCATCGGCGAGGGTGAGCTGCTCGACGGGCCCTACGGGCCACGCCGGATCACCTACGCCGACTACACCGCCTCCGGCCGGGCGTTGGACTTCGTGGAGGACACCATCCGCGACCGGGTGTTGCCCCGCTACGCCAACACCCACACCGAGAGTTCCGCGACCGGTCGGGCGACGGGGCGGTTGCGCGAGGACGCCCGACGGACCATCCTCGACGCCGTCGGCGGCACCGACGAGCATGCGGTGCTCTTCTGCGGTTCCGGGGCCACGGCGGCGGTCGACAAGCTGGTCGGGCTCCTCGAACTGCGGCTGCCCGCCGGCCCGGCGCACCGGCACAAGCTGCTGGACGGCATCCCCGTGGCGCAGCGCCCGGTGGTCTTCGTGGGCCCCTACGAGCACCACTCCAACGAGCTGCCGTGGCGGGAGACGTACGCCGACGTGGTCGTCATCGGCGCGGACGCCGACGGGCACATCGACCGCGTCGAACTGGCCGACCGGCTGGTCCGGTACGCGGACCGACCGCTGCGGGTCGGCAGCTTCTCCGCCGCCTCCAACGTCACCGGCATCCTGTCCGACGCCGACGCGATCGCGGCCCTGCTGCACGCCCACGGGGCACTGTCGTGCTGGGACTACGCCGCCGCCGGCCCGTACATGCCGATCCGGATGGGTGAGTCGACGCCGGGCGCGGCGGACGGCAAGGACGCGGTCTTCCTGTCCCCGCACAAGTTCGTCGGCGGCCCGCAGACCCCCGGTGTCCTGGTGGTGCGGCGGGATCTGATGCGCAACCGGGTCCCGGTGGTCCCCGGTGGGGGCACCGTGGCGTTCGTCGACCCCGCCGGGCACCGGTACCTCGACGATCCGGTGGCCCGCGAGGAGGGCGGCACTCCGGCGATCGTCGAGTCGATCCGGGCGGGCCTGGTGTTCGCCCTCAAGCAGTCCGTCGGCGCCGACGTCATCCAGGCCCGCGAGGAGCGGCTGTGGTCGCGGGCGCTGGGCCGCTGGTCGGCCAATCCGGGGATCGTGGTCCTGGGCAATCCCCGGGCGCGGCGGCTGCCCATCGTGTCGGTGCAGATCCGCCACGGCAGCCGCCATCTGCACCACAACTTCGTCGTCGCGCTGCTCAACGACCTGTTCGGCATCCAGGCCCGTGGGGGGTGCTCCTGCGCGGGCCCCTACGGGCACCGCCTGCTGGGCATCGACGAGGAGCGCTCCCGGGCGTTCCGGGAGCAGATCGCCCTGGGCTGGGAGGGGATCAAGCCCGGGTGGACCCGGATCAGCTTCGGCTACTTCGTCTCCGACCTGGTCGCCGACCATCTGATCGACGCGGTCGACCTGGTCGCCCGCCTTGGGCACCGCCTGCTGCCCGACTACCACTTCGATGCCCGCAGCGGTCTGTGGCACCACCACCGGGGCCCGGGGCAGTCGCTGCGCCTGGCCGAGCTGGGCGGCCTGTTCACCGGCGACGACCAGCCGGTCCCGCCGCGGCGGTGGGCCGGTGAGGACGCCCTGGCCGGTCACCTGCACGAGGCGCGCGAGATCCTGGCCGGGCGTGGGGACCACGTCGACGAGGGACCCACCGGCCTGCCGGCCGGCGTGGAGGCGCTGCGCTGGTTCCACCTACCGCCGGCCTGCGTGACCGCCCCGAACGGGCCGTCCTCGCGCCGAGCAGGGTGAGTGTCGGTGGTGGCGCTGGTCGTGTCACGCGTCGAGATCGCCCCCCCGGGCGTACGCCGCGGTACCCGGCTGCCGGCACGCTGCTGCGCGCGGCGACAGCGCTGCCCGGCGGGCTGACCGGACGGTCCCGTCGGACCGTCGTGCCATGATGCCGCTCACCCAAGGCAAGGAGCACGGCGCAATGGCCACGGTGACGGTTCGGGACGAGACGGCGACCGGCAGGGCGATCGACCAATGGCCGCTGGCCGGCCTGCCGGAGCGCATCTCCGCGCGCGAGCTGGTCCGGTTGCGCGTCCGCGAGGAGGTGGCGCGGTTCAACGCCGACCGGACGGACCTCTTCCGGGGTCTGGTGCGGCCGACCGACGCGGAGGCGACGTGGAACGGCTACCGGGTCGGTCAGGGTAGGCGGCTGGACTGGGAGCGCCAGGCGGACGCGGCCTGTGCCGCCTTCGCCCGCAACGGCTTCGTGCTGCTGGTGGGTGACCGCCAGGTCGAGGACCTGGCCGAGGAGATCGACCTGCTCGCGGAGCCCGAGGTGGCCTTCGTGCGGCTCGTCGCCCTGGTGGGTGGCTGAGGTGGCTGACTGGGCACTGCTGCTGCCCCCGCTGGGCGCGGCGGATCGCCGGCGGGTGGAGACCGGGGTCGCCGAAGCCGATGCCCAGGTTCGGCCGCTGCTCCGGCTGGCGAGCACCCACCACTGGACGTCGTCGGTGACCCGCACCCCGCAGTGGGCCGTCACCGGGTCGTGGCCGTCCGAGCTTCGCCGCTGTGCGGCGCTGGCCATGCACCGGGAGGTGGTGGCCAGTTCGATGCCGTCGGTGCTGAACGACGTCGTACGTAGTCTCGCCGACGGTGAGCACGACTGGACCCGGGCGGATCTTCTGTGGTGTCTGGAGGCTGTCGGACAGGGGCTCGACTACGACCTCGGCGTCCGCCTGGAGTTGCCGGCGGCGATCGCCGCGCACCTGGCTCCCGCCGACCTGGCCGATCTCGCGCCGGTGCTCTCGGGCCTGTTCGACGAGCTCGCCGCCAGCAACTTCCCGACGGCCGGCCCCCGACGTCGGGTCGTCACGCTGATCGGGGAGGCGCTCGACCGTGCCACGGGTCGCCGTGTGCCGTCGTGGTTGCTGCACCACGGGGACGAGTTCGGTCCGCTCGTCCGCGCCGACCTGGGGGACGTCCTCGCCGCGCCGGGCGTGCCCGGGTTGCTGGTGCACTGTGCCTCGCTCGGCAGGCCGGCGGCGTCGGCGACCTGGCTGCGCGGCCTGGACCAGCAGCTCACGACCGCCCCCGACGGGAGGAGGGCGGTCCGTAGGATCCTGGAGGTGTTCGCCGCCCACCGGCACCCGGTGCACGACGACTCGGACCGCCTCCTGCGGGGCCTGGTGTGGGCGTTGTCGCGGGAGTCGGAAGCGGCGGCGACGGACCTGCTGGCCCGGGTCACCGCTGCCGCCTCGGCAGCACCCCGCCAGGCGGCGGGTTTCCCCCATGCCCAGCGCACCGCGATCGCGGCCGTGCAACTGCTCGCCGGGCGCGACGGTGAGACGCCGCTGCGGACCCTGGCACGGCTCGCGGTGACCGTGAAGAACAAGGCGGTACGCGGTCGGGTGCACACCGCGCTGACCCGCCTCGGCGCGCTGCGGGGGTGGTCCCTGAGCGAGGTGCTGGAACTCGCCGTCGACGACCACGGGCTCGACCCGGCCGGGACCCGGCGGACCCCGGTCGGCCCGTACGAGGCGACGGTACGGATCGAGGGTGAGCAGGCCCGCCTGACCTTCTCCCGTGGCGACGTCGGGCTCAAGGGCGTTCCCGCGGTGCTCAAGGAGACGCACGCCGACGAGCTGAAACAGCTACGCGACTCGGTGAAGGCCGTCAACGCGACGCTGACCGCCGAGCGCCAACGGCTGGAGGCGCTGCTGTCCGAGGAGCGCACCTGGGCGTACCCGGACTGGGTGTCCCGCTTCCTGGACCACCCGGTCACCGGGGCGTACGGGCGGCGGCTGCTCTGGGAGACCAGCACCGACGGGTACGACTGGTCGGCGGGCCTGCCCCGCGAGGACGCCGACGGGTGGGTGGTCGTCGGTCTCGACGGGCGGCCGGCACGCGGGGGCCGGGTCCGGTTGTGGCACCCTGTCCGCGCCGGGATGGACGAGGCCCTCGCCTGGCGTGACCGGGTGCTCGTCACGGGCCTGACGCAGCCGTTCAAGCAGGCGTTCCGCGAGGTCTACCTGCTCACCCCGGCCGAGGAGCGGACCGGTTCCTACTCCAACCGGTTCGCCGCGCACATCCTGCGCTACCGCCAGGCGAACGCGCTCATGCGCGCCCGTGGCTGGCAGGCCGGCTACCTGGGCACCTGGGACGGCGGGTACGACAGCGAAGCCACGAAGCTCTTCGGCGGCGGTGCGTGGCGGGCGTCCTTCCACCACCACCTGGTCGGCACAGGCGATCCCCACCACCACGACGTGGACCTCTGTGCCACCGATCAGGTGCGTTTCGCCCGCTCCGACGGCGCGACCTGGCGACCTGTGCCGGTCGCGGAGGTGCCGCCGCTGGTGTTCACCGAGGCGATGCGGGACGTGGACCTGTTCGTCGGCGTCACCTCCATCGCCACCGACCCGCAGTGGGCCGACCGGGGCGAGGACCGGTTCCGGGACTACTGGCACCGGACCGTGGTCGGGGCACTGACCCCGTCGGCGGAGATTCGTCGCGACGCCCTGGCCCGGCTGCTCCCCCGCCTGGCCATCGCCGAACGGGTCACCCTCACGGACCGCTACCTGCACGTACGCGGGAACCTGCGCGGCTACCGCATCCACCTCGGCTCCGGCAACATCCTGATGGAGCCCCACGACGTGTACCTGTGCATCGTCCCCGCGCGCGGGGGCACCGGCCGGCTGCACCTGCCGTTCGAGGACGACCCGATGTTGTCGATGATCCTGTCGAAGGCGATCATGCTCGCCGCCGACGACACGATCACCGACCCCACGGTGCTGCGGCAGCTCGCCCGATGACCGGGCGGGGGCGGGCCGCGACGTCGTTCTCGCCGCATCGCCGCGTTCACCACGCCTATGCCGATCAGCCGGCGGCTCGTTCAGGTGGTGGATCGGCCCGCACCGGGTGCCGCCTGCGGCTCGGTTGTCCAGCTGGCCAGCAGGGGCAGCACCCGCGCCGTGGGTGAGTCGGGTTCGACGGTGTAGACGACCAGCCGTTGCTCGGGATCGTGCGGCCCGACGACGGATTCGATGCCGAAGCTGAGCGGTCCGGCCGTCGGGTGGACCAGTTGCTTGGTCAGCGAGGTACGGAAGGTGACCCGCTGGTCGTCCCACCACTGCGCCACGTCGGGATCGCCGTCCCGCAGCTCCTGCACCAGCTCGACGAGTCGCCGGTCGTCGGGGTGGCGTCCCACCTCGTAGCGCAGCGCTCCGACCGCGGCGGCGGCGAAGTCGGCCCAGTTGACGATCCGCACCCGCGCGTCGGGGTCCAGGAACAGCCACCGCGCGAACGACGACCCCGGTTCGGCGGCGGACCCCAGCACCGCGCTCAACAGCCCGTTGCGCGCCAGCACCTGCGTACGGCGTCCCAGCAGCAGCACCGGGACGTGGCTCAGCGCTCCCATCAGGCGCAGCATCCCCGGGTCGGGTCGCTGCGCGACCTCCGGCCCCACCCACCGCCGCCGCGAGGTCGGCGCGGCCAGATCCCGCAGGTGGGCACGTTCGATCTCGTCGAGCTGCAGCGCCCGCGACAACGCCTGCACCACCTCGTCGGTGACGACGTGCTGGCGTCCCTGTTCCAGGCGGCTGTAGTGGTCCGGGCTCAGCCCGGCGAGCACGGCGAGTTCCTCCTTGCGTAGACCCGGCACCCGCCGTGGGCCGGGGAATGCCTCGATGCCGGCCTGGGCGGGGGTCAGGCGGTCCCGCCGAGACCGTAGGAACGCCCCCAGGGCAGTGCGGTCGGCAGGCACCCACCCAGTGTAGGAGCGGACCTCGGCGCGAGCCTGGTCATGCGGTGACCGGGCAGCACGCGCCCTGGTGCGGGCCGCGTGCCTGCCCTGGGATGGTGACCATGACCCACCCCGAGACTCCTGCCGGGCGGATCGGCACCGTCCTGATCACCGGCTCCACCAGCGGCATCGGTGCCGCCACCGCCCGGATACTGGCGGCGCGGGGATGGCGCGTCGTCGTCACCGGCCGCGATCGGACCCGCGGTGCCGCCGTCGTCGCCGACATCGAGGGCACCGGCGGACACGCCGTGTTCGTCGCCTCCGACCTGACCGGCCCGCCCGCAGTGCTGCGGGACTTCGCCCGCGCCGCCAGCGAGGCCGCCGGTGGGCACCTGGACGCGCTGGTCCACAACGCCGCGCTGTGCCCGGCCGTCGACACCGTACGCCTCACCGACACCGACCTGGAGGCCACGCTCGCGGTCAACGTCCGCGCCCCGCACGTCCTGACCGCCACCCTGGCTCCGGCGATGGCGGCACGCGGTCACGGCGCGATCGTGGTCATCGGCTCGTGGATGGCCCACGTCGGGCACCCCTTCGTCGGGCTGTACTCGGCGACCAAGGCCGCGGAGATCCAACTCGCCCGCAGTTGGGCCGCGGAGTTCGGTCCCCACGGGGTACGGGTCAACACCGTCTCCCCCGGGGCGACGCGTACCCCGATCAACGCCGGCGACGGCGACGTGATCGCCCGGATGACCGCCGGCACCCCCGCCGGACGACCCGGGACCCCCGACGAGACCGCCGACGCGGTGGCGTGGCTGCTCTCGGAGCAGGCCGGCTACGTCCACGGCGCGGAGATCGCCGTCGACGGAGGTATCACGGCGACCCGTCCCGGTTGAGTGCCGTCACGCAGGCCCGAAGACGCCGGGTGTGCTCGCCGGAAGGTCATCGACGCTCCCAAACGATCGGGGTGAATCCCTTGCCCCGCAACGGAGATGACCTTAGGTTACATTGATGATCCTCAGTGGTGAGCCGCACCCTGACCCTCCGCGGAACGCCGGGGCCGGCGCTCCGCGGCCCGAGGATCTCGATGGCGTCGCCTATCTGCGGGGGCTGTCGAGGCGGGGCTTCATCACGGCGGCCGCGTTGGCGGCATCCGGGTTGTCGGCCGCCTTCGCGCTGCTGCCCGACTCCGCCCGGGCTGCCGGTGGCTACCTGCGACCGTGCGGAAACGTCCGGATTTCCAGCTCCTGGCAGGACCACCGCAACCGGACGCCGCCCTCGGGTGAGCCGGGCACCGACTACGCGGTCGGCACCGGCACTCCCGTCATGGCCGCGGCGAACGGCACGATCCGCTTCGTGAAGACCGACACCGCCACCGCCACCGGGCGCGTCGTGGGAATGGCCCACGACGACGGCAACTACAGCCGGCACCTGCACCTGTCGACGATCACCGTCTCCGTCGGTCAACGTGTGTCACGAGACCAGCCGATCGCGTACTCCGGCTCCTCGGCGAACGGCAGTGACCACGGTGTCGGACCGCACGTGCACACGAGTCTCTGGCTGAACACCGCAAGCCCGACGAACTTCTCCGCGACGGTGGACTTCGAGAACCACGTCGGAGACGTCGCCAACCCGAACCCGCCGGACCAGGAGGTAGACGAGGTGTTCATCGCGAACGTGAAAGGTAGCTGGTACCTCATAGTCCCCCAGGGGACCGGTAAGCCGCGGGCGGTGGTCCTGGGTGGCGACAGCAACGCCGCCGCCGCCGGCCTTCCCGTGCTGAACTTCAGCTGGGACCCGTCGATCAACGCGCTCCGGGCCGCGGTCGACGGCATCGGCTGAGCTGGCCCGGGATCTCCTCCGGTCACCGGCCGTCCGCCCGCGCCGCCGTCGTCCCCGCCGAAGGCGGACCGGGACGACCATGAAGGGTGGGCCGAGGCAAGTGGGTGCCCGATGCGACCATGGCGGATAATTGCCCGATGACAAATCCAGACCTCGACCCCGACGTCTACCCACCCCTGGACCCCGGTGAGCCGGTGCCGGACGACGCCGGCGAACTCCTCCCCGATACGCCCGGCGAGCTGCCGGAGGCACCGGTCGAGCCGATGCCCGACGACGGCGAGCCGGGCGGCGTGCCCGAGCCGGCCTGACGGCGAGCGCGGACGGGCCGGCCGCTCGTGCGCGCCTCCACCGGCCGCCGCCGGTCACGTCCCGGCCACCTTCGGTCACGTCTCGGTAGCCTTCGGTCACGTCCCGGTCGCTCTGCTCACGTCCCGGTCGGCGCAGGCGACGGTCGGGGGCCGCAGACGTGATGTCGACGCCCCCGCCGCCGCGCCGACGGGGGGCGTAGGTCAGCGGCTCCGACCGGTGGGACTGCGCCGCCACCCTTCGAGCTTCCCAGGGTTACGGACCGGGTGCTGCCCGTACGGCTGGGTCGGCAGATCGTCCTTCGCCGAGCAGGCCGGATGGTCGCTCACCACGGCGGGACGCCGGCGCAACGAGGCGCAACTGCGCGCCGAACTCGACCGTGTCCGCGCCCACGGCACCGTCGCCGACACCCACGAACTCTTCCTGACCCTCAACGGCGGGGCGACCCGGGTCTTCACCGCCTGGCAGCTGCGACACCGGGCGAGGCCACCGGGACGCTACGTCACCTCGCCGGCCTCGCCGACGAACTCCGCGACCTCGAACGACACCTGACTGCGTGCCTGGCCCGCTTCGCCGGCTACCACGACCGGGTCACCCGGGCGCTCACCCGGGCCGGCGACGATTTGGCGTGGATCACCGGCGTGCAGGTCGACTCGTGCCACCACGTCTGGTTCGAACTCCACGAGGACCTGATCGCCACCCTCGGCATCACCCGCTGACCGCACCACGCATCGACTCCCGCAACTGGCGCGGGGCTGGGACACTGCGCCCATGAGTCAGGGTGTGCCCGGCGTGTCGTCCGGCCGGTGGTGGGGAGCGTTACGGATCGCCCTGGTCCTGCTGTGGCTGCTCGGGGCGGCGACGACGTGGTGGACCGCTCCGCGCCAGCAGGGCTACGACCGGGCCAGGGTGGACGTGGTCGCGGGCCGGGTGGTCGCGTACCAGTGGGGTGACCGGTGGCAGGTGGACCGTTCGCCACCCTGGTTCGGCTCCGCCACCCTGTGGGCCTCCGGCACCTCCGGGCCGCTGTTCGCGTGGAGAACACCCGACGGGCGGGTGCACTGGACGAACACCGACCGGTTCGGACAGGTGAGCACCACCGGGACCGTCGAGCAGGAGACCTACTCGGGACCCGGTGCCGTCGGTATCGCGCAGCAGCTGCGGGTCGCCGGGCTCGAACACCGCGCCGGTGGCGTCCACTCACCGATGACCGTCGTCAGCGGGACCGGCCTCCTCGTCGCAGTCGTCGCGCTCGTCGTCGTCGCCGCCGGCCCGGCTCCGGTCCGGGGCACCCGGTGGTTCTGGTTCTGGCTGATCTGCCTCGCCCCGTACGGCCTCGGACTGCTGTTCTGGATGGCCCGGGACCACCCGTGGTCGAGGTCCACGGCGGCGGTGACCACGCGGAGCCCGACGTACCCACGGGACCGGGGCGTGCTCGGCTTCGGCGTCGGCGCTCTCGCGTCGGTTCTGATCGGTGCCGTGCTGCTGGTCCTGCACCAGTCACTGGGTGACTGGTGGGTGCCGCGACCGGACGCCTAGCAGCACGCGGTCTCCCCGCGTATCGACCGGGGACGGGTCCGAACGGTCCTCGGGTGCGACCGGGGTGCGGGACAATGCTCCCATGACCTCTACCGGATCGTCGCGGCTGTCGTTGTGGTCCACCGACTCGGTGCTGTCGATCGGGTCGCGGGGCTCGGTGCTGTCCATCGGCAGCGTCGGCTCGATCGCCTCCGTCGGCAGCGTCGGCTCCGCCGGATCGGTCCTGTCCATCGGGTCGGCACTCTCGGTCGGGTCGGCCCTGTCGTGGCGGTCCCGCTGGTCGCTGCTGGCCGACCGTTCCTCGGGGGCCGCGATGGGTTCCCGCGAGAGCGCCCGCACGCTGGTCGGTCCGACGGCGACGGTGGCGGCCGTGGCGTTGGCCGCCTACGCCGGCTACCTCCTGACCCGCAGCCGCCATCCGGGTGAGGGTCGTTGAGGGCGGACGCGGCAGGGGTGCCGGGGGAAGGTGGCACCCGGCACCTTCGGCAGTTTCCGGGCTTGTCGTTGCGTGTCACAGCGGTCCAAGTGAGCAGCTGGCCGGGCACCACCGTGACCAGGTAGGGGCTGCCGTCGGACTGCTTGAGCGTCTTCGCGTACGCGTCGCTGACGGCGTGGACGCGCAGTTCGAAGCTCTGCCCCGGTGACCTGTCGTCGCCGACCACGACGCGGTTCGCCGGCCAGGTGTGCGGGGTGGGGAAGTGGAGCGGCTGTTCGTAGGAGTAGCCCTGGACACCGGCCGCGCGCACGAAGATCACGGCGGTTCGTCCCGCTGCCGGCTCGTCCCCCGTGCCGGAGACGTCCGAGCAGTTCGGCACGACCGTCGCACTCGTGATCGCGAAGCGCACCGACGGGGTCCTGGACGGTGTCGGAGCCGTCGTGGAGGGCGTCCGGGTGGGAGGTGGACTGCTTCGTGTCGGCGGTGGAGTCGTCGTCTCCGGTCCGGTCGATGCGTCAGAAGTCGGCGTCCCTGGTGGAGATGGCGTCGGGGCCGGGGGTGACGTCTGGCCGAGCGACGACTCAGCCGACCCGGGTTTTCAGTACGCAAGGTGCGAGCAACAGACACTCTCCTTCGTGGCGGCGATCGGCGCGACGGCACGGTCCACTGGGGATGATGCGGCTCGGTGGAGGCGCGAATCCGGTGGACCTACCGGTTCCTGATCGTCGAGGATCGGCGGATGTCCGTACCCGTACGTCAGATCCGTGCTCGCTACTCGACCACGACGATCACCGTGTACCAGGCGTACCCGCCGCAGATCGCGCTGCCGGCGGTGTCCGCCGGACGTTTCGTGGCCCCCTTCAAACGGGACCGGATGACGTGGATCAAACCGTCGTTCCTGTGGATGATGTACCGCTGCGGCTGGGCCACCAAGCCCGGGCAGGAACGCGTGCTGTCCATCGAGATCACCCGGGCGGGTTTCGAGTGGGCGCTGGCACACGCCTGCCTGAGCCACTACGACCGTGACCTGCACGGCGACGCGGCGACCTGGGCGCAGCAGGTGAAGACCAGCCCGGTCCGGGTGCAGTGGGACCCGGAGCGGTCGCTGCGTCTGGCCGCGTTGCCGTACCGGTCGCTACAGGTCGGGCTGTCCTGCGAGGCCGTCCACCGGTACGTCGACGACTGGATCGTCGCCGTCGAGGACGTCACCCCCGCCGTCGAGCAGATCCGGGACCTGCTGCGCCGGGGTGACGAGCAGGCAGCGGCAGCACGCCTGCCCGCCGAGCGCGGCTATCCGCTCCCGGACCGGATCGCCGTCGGCCTCGCGGCCAGCCCCGATGTCGCCGCTGCGCCGGGAGTCCCGCTCGACGGCACCGCCAGGGGCAACTGACGCCCTGCGGCCTGGCCGCAGCAGATCACCCGCCGACGTTCCGGCGGCTTCGACCGCCGCCGCACCGTGCTCCCCTGGCCCGGGGCGCACGGTGCTCCACCGCGGGCCCGGACCGCCGCCGACGGGCGCCAGGCGTCACGTCCGGCTCAGGGCGGAAAACCCGGCGGCCGGGGCCACTGCTCCGCCTCCGGGTCGGGCCGGTAGCCCGGTGGCGGCTGCCCGGCGGGTGGGCGTACCGAGGACGGCGGCGCGGCGGACGGGCCCGGACCGTGCGCCCCGGCGGCGGGTGGAACGGTGACCCCGGCCACGGGTGGAGCGCCGCCCGGTGGGGGCGCAGCCGCGACGCCGACCACGGGCCGGGCCACGCCGGGCTCGGCCGGGACACCCGGCGCGTCCATCGGTGGGGTGGCAGGCCGCGCCGCTGGTGGCCGGTGGCCGGTGGGCTGCGGCCCCGGGAGCGCCGGTACGGCAACCCGGGGCCGCCAGACCTGCTCCCCGCCGATCAGGCTGCGGAAGTCGAACTGACACTTCGGGCAGGTGCGCAGTGCGGTCTCGGCGCGGCGGTCACCGCACTTCTGGCAGTAGGTCACCACCGTCTCGTCGGCGTCCATCCCCTGGCAGCGGGGGCAGGCGAACTTGGGGCCCTTGTTGTTGAGCTGCACCAGCCGGCCGGCGAGCACGTAGGGCGTGACCAGCCCGCCGATGCTGCTGGCCAGGTCCCGGGTTCGTCGAGTGCGCTCCTGCATGCGTTCCATCTCGGGGTTGGCGACCTTCTCCAGCCGGCAGGTGGTGCAGGTGCGCAGGGTCCGCACCGGCAGCAGTCCACGTAGCCGGGCCTGCTGGTGCAGGAAGGTCACCGCCGGCACGTCCGCCGGCTCGACGGTGATCCGGTCGGCCCCGCCCGCCGCGAGGCGTTCCTCGACCCGGAACACCAGCGACTGCACCTGCCCGACGAGCTTCGGCGGCATACCGCCCGGCCGGCTGACGATCAGCGTGCCGACCATCAGCATGCCGTCGGCCAGGTTGGCAGGGACCTCGGCAACGGCATCGGCCGTCTCGAAGGTGAAGGTCGCGCCGCCGGTACGGGTGACGACCGCCTGCCGGTGCGCCTGCCCGTCGCCGTCGAGCAGCCGGCCCGCGTGCCGGGACAGTGCCGCCTGCGCGCGGTTGGCCAGGCCGGCGGCGTGCTGCATCATCGCCACGTCACCCGGGCCCGTCTGCCGCCACCATGGGCTGAACGAGGTGGCCGCCGCCGGGTCGAGCCGACCGAGTACGGCGTCGAAGGCGCTCAGCACGGACTCGAAGAGACCGACGTACACCGAGGTCACGCCCCAGTTCCGCCCCAGCCGGCCCGGCCATCGGTCGACCAGCAGCACGCCCACCAGTGCCCCTGGGCCGTCGGCCTCCAGGGTGATGCGCAGCTGTACCGGCACCTGGGTCGGCGAGAGGGTGACGCCACCGAGGCGGGAGCCGCGTACCGCCTCCAGCAGGCTGAGCTGCTCGGTCTTCAGCTCGAAGGCGAGTTCACGGAGACTGCGCAGCAGTTGCTGGCGGGCCACGCTCGGCGGGGCGCCGAGCCGTCGTTGCGCGCCGGCCGCCAGCCGGCCGGGCTCCAGCCCGGCCGCGACGACCGGCGGCACGGCTCCGGGTCCACCGGTGTCAGCCCAGCTCATTCCGCTACGTCGTAGGAGACGCTGGTGTCGAAGCTGGACCCGGTGGCGTCGTAGCCCCCGGCGTCGTAGGAGGTGTCGTACGACGTGCTGGCGTCGTAGGAGGTCGCGTCGTACGTGCTGGTGTCGTAGGAGGTGCTGGTGTCGGTGCCGCTGGTGGCCCAGTCGACCTCGGCGGCTGCGGTCTCCACGTGGTCCACGACGGCGTCGGAGTAGTCGGCGGAGACCGTGTAGTTGTTCTCGGCGATGTCGGCGTGGTCGGCCGCCCGCGCCATGGCGCTCTCGGCGACGTCGATGTTGCCGGCGGCGGCGTTCTCCACGGCGTAGTCGGCCCAGTCCTGGGCGGAGTCGGCCCAGTCGTCACCGCTGTCCGCGTGCCAGTTCGACCAGTCCTGGTCGCCGACCGCGCCGCTGATCTCACTTTCCACGATGGACGCCGAGGGTTCCGGTAGCGCCACCACCGCCTCGGTCGGGGTGGTGTCCCCGATCGGCGTGTCGGTGGTCAGGAAGTCGCCCCAGTCCGAGTCGGCACTCATGCTCTGATTCCCCATATTTCGATGAACGTTTGCGGTAGGCGGTCGTCGGCCGAGCGCTCCGGCCGACGACCAGAACTGTCCCACGATCGCGACCGGGGCCGCGCGCTCGCCGCGACGGGGGGTGGACGTGTCGGCCGAGGTCACGGTGGTTTCCGGCCGTTGCGGCGGCGACGGTGTCTAGATGCCGACAGAGACTTCACCGCACCGGTGCCCGTTGCCGGGGCCGGCGAGCCGGGTCGAAGACGACTGGTCTCCTACGGTGCACCATCGACTGAACGGTGCCCCTGGTTTCGGCTCCGCCGGTCCGGCCTCCCGTGCCATGGCGGCCCCAGCGACCACGGCAGGGCAACCGTTGGTGCGAGCTGAACACAATGTCATCATGAAGAACCTCTCGGTTGTCGGCCCGGCTTGTGCCAGCCGCGCGATCTTCCGCACCCGCCGTGGACTACGCACCCTGCTCGCTCACTTTCTCGCGGCCGTCGGCCTGGTGTCGGCAGTGGTGCAGTTCCTCGGGCAGATGTTCTTCAACCAGGCATTCCCGGCGCCAGTCGCCGTCACGGCCGTCACTCTTTTCTGCTGCTTCGCCTGGGCTGTCGCCCAGGCCTATCCCCGCTCCCGGATCGAGCGCGAGTTCAGCACGCCGGACACCACGGTCCGGGTCGAGGTCGGTGACCTGTTCGAGCAGGAGACCCACCTCGTGGTCGGCTTCACCGACACCTTCGACACGGCGGTGGGCGACGACCGCATCATCAGTGGTGCCGCCGTGCAGGGGCAGCTTCTGCACCGGCGCTACGGTGACGACCAGCGGCGTCTCGACCAGGAACTGGCAGCCGCCCTGCGGCGTGCGGCACCGATCGCGACAGAGCCACCCGGGAGCAAGCCCGGCAAGCGCAAACGGTACCCGATCGGCACAGTTGCCGTCGCCGGCCGGCCGGGGCAGCAGATCTTCGCCGTGGCGTACAGCCGTCTCGGCAACGACCTCGTACCACGCTCGTCAGTGGACGATATGTGGGTCAGCCTGAACCGGCTCTGGGACGCCGTCTACGAGCGCGCCGAACGACGCCCGCTCGCGATGCCCATCATCGGTTCGGGGCTGGCGCGCATCGATCAGCTCGACCGCGAGTCCCTACTGAAATTGATTCTCATCTCTTTCCTGGCGCGGTCCCGAAAGACGCCGATCTGCCGGGAGCTACGCATCATCGTTCATCCCGACGACCTGCACTCCGTGAATCTTCTTGAGGTCCGGGCCTTTCTCCGGGCTCTGTGACCGGGGGACGGCGGTCGAAGGCCCGGACGTCAGGTCGGGCCCCCCTGTTTGAGCAGGTGCCAGGCGTTCAGGACGAAGTCCACAGCGAAGCCGGTCGCCGCCGGGTGCTCCTCCAGCAGCGTCGGCTCCAGCACGACCTGCCCGGGGTGGCGGCGGCGGAGGCGGTCGGTGAGCAGATACATGCCTGCCGGGGTGCCGATGCACAGGAATCGGAACGGGTGGTTGCGGGTGACTGCGAGCATCAGCAAGGTGACGTCGCCGATGTCGCGGGTTGCCGTGCGGACCAGGATCCCGCTGGCCGTCCACTGCGCGACATGCCGCTCCACCGGCAGGTCCATCAACACGAACACCGGCTCGACGGTTTGCAGCATTGCCAGCAGGTCACCGTGCCGGGCCAGCGTGTGATGGGTGGTCAGGGCCAGTAGCGGCCGGTTCGCCACCATGCCCTGGCACTGCGTCGGCGTAGCCCCGTCAGGCAGTAGCCCGAGCCGGATCGTGGCACCGCTCACGCTGGCGATCGCGGCGAACCGCTCCGGCACGGCCTGCTCGCCGAACGTGAACTGGCCCTTCGCCACGGCGCCGTCCAGCCAGAGCCCACAGACATGGTCCTCGCCGCCGGCCGACTCCGCGACGGAGGCGAACTCGGCGGTCAGCGGCGCCCGGAGCAGAACCCGCTGCCGGTGCAGTTCGAGCCCGTCCTCGTGCGCCGCCAGACGCTCCCGGGCCACCGTGATCAACGCAGCTGTCTCCGGGTCGACCTCGGCGACGGCGTCCCGGTACGCGGTGGCCAGCGCGGACTGCTGGTGGGACCCGACCGAGCCGAGGCCGGCCCGGTCCAGGACCTCGCACACATGGGCGTGGCATCGGGGACCGAGGACCTCCTCCTCGAACTGGCGCAGCCGCTCGAATCCCGGCGAGCCGGCCCTCGGACGTGCCGCGCCGTCGTCACCGCCCCGTTCCGGGAACTCGGCGCGCACCGCCGCGAACAGTTGTGTCCAGGACTGCGGCCCGCCTGTCTGCTCGAACACCGCCAGACGCCGGTCCGGGCTGTCCCGGCCAGCCGCCACGTCGTCACTGGCGAGTTGGCGGAACCCGCGGTGCACCAGGTCGAGTGACATCGCAGGGCGCATGCAGACTCGCAGCACCGCGTCGATGGCGCTGATCCGAAACTGCCAGGGCCAGTCGCCCGCCACGTCGACGAGGGCAAGCCCTCGATCCAGGTACGCCAGGTACTCGCGGTTACCGACCAGCAGTTCGCGTGCGGCGTCGACACCGGTCACGATGGCGGAGAGCGTCGTCGCGTACGTCTCGTGGCTGTCTCTCGACTGGTCGACCAGACGCAGAAAGACCTCGCGCAGCGTGTGCCGCCGGAATCCGGAGCGGGCTAGAATTCCCGCACCGGTCGCCAGCAGCCCCCATCCGGACGACCGTTGCAACTCGTGATGGAGCGCCTCGTGCAACTCTGTCATGGACACCTGGGCCGGCCCGGTCAGGCTTCCCATCGTCAGGGCCCAACTGTCCGACCCGTCGTAGGCGCCGTACTGATCGAAGCGAAGGACATCGGAGAGGTGATCTCGTCCGCAGCTCAGGGTTTCGCCGGCCATGTACCGATGATGCACCTTGGTGACCGGTGATCCCCCAGACCTTCGCCTGTTCGCGGGACGGCCTGGCCGCCGTGCTGCTCGGCGGGTACGACGGTGCGGGATCGTGGTCGATCGCCGCGCCCCAGATCCGCGGTGACGACGAACAACTGCTGGTCGAGACCCACGAGGGACTCCACCACGAGCTACAGAGTTCCACCGGCTACGGACTGGTCGCCGCGCTGTCCGCCCGGCTGTCCGGGCGGGGGGTGTCCCGCTACCGGCTCCGCGAGGTGTTTCACGAGATGGTCGTCCGGTCCCGGCAGGTCCACGAGGTGTTCGCTACCACCCTGGCGGCCGGCGTGGTCGGCGTCGATCTCACCCGGCGGCTGTTGTCCGACAACACCGACTACACAGGACACCTGGAGACCGGCCTGCGACTCGCCGGTCCCGGCGTGCCCGAGCCTCAGCGGGCCACGGTCGCGGCCGCGGTGCTGCGCTGCTGCATGGCGCCTGCCGGCGTCTCGACCCTGATCTCCAGCGGGTTCCGCCGCCTCTCCCGGGAGCACCTGGCGGCAGACGACCTCACCCCGGACGTCCGGCTGGATCGGTTCCGCGCCGCCCGCGCCGGTCCTGAGCTCGGCCGGATGGTGCGGGACCTGGCTGGCGCTCCGGAGGGGGAGCTGATGCGGGCCACGTACGAGCACGCGCGGCACGTCCTGGACCGGGTCGGCCTGCCGTCGGTCGCGTGGGCCGACCAGGCTGAGGTGGCCGAGGCGCTGCGGGCTGCGGTCGGCGCAGTGGACACCGACCTGGCGGCCCGGCTGAACATCGTGACCGGACGGCGTCCGCTGCTCGACGACGGCCTCGAATACGACCGGCAGAAGGTCGTCCTGCGCGATCGGCTGCCCGCCGAGGTCAGCATCCTGACCGATGCCGAGCAGGCCAGCCGGTCCTTTGGTGGGTCATTCGTCTGCGCCGTCTGGATGAGACAAGACGTACTGGCCAAACAGTTCCGGCTTCCGGCGACGCCTCCGTTGCCCGATCTGGTGGCGGCTCTGATCGACGGCGGTGGAACGGAGCCGGTCGTACGGCTCGGACTGCTGCCGGACGGCATGACACCCGGTGAGGTGCAGACGTGGCTCGGACCGGTGCCGGTCGTGGCGCTGACCACCCACCTCACGCTCGCCGTCCCGGAGGCCGACGCGCTGCTGCGGCGGTCCTCGCCGGTCCTCGTGTTGATGGATCTTCCGGTAGCTTGGCACGTAGCCGACTGGCTCAGGCAGGGCGCCACCGTCCGGCTGGCGCCGACGCCGCTCGACTCGCCGTTCGGTGGCGTCGAGCTGTGGTTGGCGGTGTTCGCGATCGACCGCCGACCCGGGCTTCGTTTCCTCGCGGTGGGAGGCAAGGTGGGAGTGTCGGTACTGGTGGAGCGGCTCCGGCAACGGCATGGTGAGCGGTTGGTGATCGACGGCGCGCTCCTGAGCACTGAGGCGAGCGTCGTTAACGCCGTTCTCACCAGGGTCTTCGACACCTGGCACGTGTTCGACCAGGACGCTGTCGAGTGACCGCCCGCTCCTGGCCACTGGCCCTGCTCGGCGCGACGGAGCCAACCGTCGATGGCACGGTGCCGGTGGACGCCGCATCGGTCAACCGGCTCGGCGACACCCTCGGTCTCGATCCGGACGACACCCGCGTGTGGATGCGCGGACTGATCGAGCAGGAGCATCCGCTGGCGGCGTTCGAGATGCGGTCGGGGGCTTGGCGCGTCAACCTTCTCCCGGCGGTCGCCGTCTCGGCGGTGACCGGGCTGGTCGGCGCGGCGGTGCTCCAACTGCTGGACGTCGGCTCGCTGCCCGGGGTACTGCTCGGCCTGGCCGCCGGGGCGCTGCTGCACGTCGAGCAGGTCGAGGTCGCCGAGGCTGACGTGGTCGTGCACGCCCGGCTGTGCGCGGCGGCGGCCAGCGGCGACCCGCAGAGCGTGGCGGCCCTGTACGCAGCGCTGCCCGCAGATGTCCGGGACGAGTTGACGCTGACCGAGTTCGCGGCGGTGGCGCTGCGCCTGCACGAAATCGGCCTGGTCGAATGGACCGGCACCGGCGTCAACCTCCGCGCGGCGAACGCCCGACGCGGATTCCGGTTGGTCGCCCGTGCCCCTTCGGCAGCCGCGATGTCGGCGGCGTTACCCGACGCCCCGGACACCTCCCACGAGCACCGTCAGCGGGTCTTCGTCGTCCACGGCCGCGACGACGCCTTCGTCGGGCGGATGTTCGAGCTGCTCAGCCTCCTCGGCCTGCGCCCGATGGAATGGGAGTCGCTGGTCGCGGCGGCAGACCGGGGACCCGCACCGGTCCTACACGAGGTGATCCGCGAAGGGCTGTCCCGGGCGCAGGCCGTGGTCGTGCTGCTGACCCCGGACGACGTGGTCCACCTACATCCCAATCTGCGTCGCGATCAGGAGGACGGCCACGAACTGACCCCGGCCGGTCAGCCCCGACCCAACGTCCTGATCGAGCTGGGCGGCGCCCTGTACGGTTTCGCCGACCGGACGGTCATCGTCCGGGCCGGGGCGATCCGGCCGATCGCCGATCTCGGCGGGATCAACTACATCGACTTCGACGGCCGCGAGCCGTCCCGGGCGAAACTCGTGGAGCGGCTTCGCCGGGCCGGTTGCGTCGTCGACGACCGGGGCACCGAGTGGCGGCGTCCGACCCGGTTCGAAGGGCTCGACACCTTCACCCGCCGCCCGGCCTGACCGGCACACCGGCACCCTGTTGCCGGGTCCGGAGGCCGGTCGTTTGCGCACGACGATGCGACATCGGTGATCCCGGTGGCACCTCAGGCTGTGCGCGGCGGCACCCGACAGGGCCGCGTCACCTGCCCGCCGGGGCGGGGACCTGCCGCGGCGGCCGGCGCGTTACGTCCGGTCCGGGCTGAGGAAGCACGACAGCAGGTGCCGGAACTCGTGCGGGTGCTCGATCGCCGGCACGTGTCCGCAGCGGCCGAACACGTGCAGACGCACGTCGGCCAGGTGGTCGAGCAGGGGTCGGGTCGCCGTCGCGAGCGGGGTGACCCGGTCATCGGCACCGTGGACGAGCAGGACGGGCGCGCGGATCGCGGCCAGCGTCCGCACCCCGAGGGTGAGGTCGTCGACCCAGCGCGCGCGGGGCGGCGGGAACAACGACGCGTACGCGGCGGCTCCCGCCCGCATCGCGTCCGCGCGGGCGGCGACGGCCGCGTCGGTCACCAGCGTCTGGTCGAGGAAGAGTCGACTGAGCATGTCCCGTGCCCCGACCGGGCCGGCGGGGGCGGCCCAGAGCGCGTCGAGGTCGGCCGACAGCGGTGCCCCGGGGGCACCCATCGTCGAGACCGCCACGACCCGGGTGACCTGCCGGGGGTACGCGGCCGCCAGGGCCAGCGCCACGGCCCCGCCCATGGAGTGGCCCACCACGGCGTAGTGCTCGATACCGAGAGCAGCCATCAGTCCAGCGGCCTGCCGGGTCCACAGCCGGAGTCCACCCCGGGAGCCCGCCGGGACGGGGGTGCCGCCGAACCCGGCCTGGTCAGGGGCGAGCACGCGCCAGGACGGGCCCAGGGCCTGGGCCGTCGCCGCCCAGGCTCCGGACCCGGTCGTGCCGGGTCCGGAGCCGTGCAGCATCAGCACCGCCGGCCCGACGCCACTGTCGAAGACGTGGACGGGAGAGCCGTCGACGGTGACCGTCCGCGGTGTCGTCATCGGGACGGGCCGGGTGCGCTCACGCCGCGGGCGAGTCGACGGACTTCGCGAAGAGTTCCATCATCGCCCGGCCGAACTGCGGCATGTCGGGCCATCCCCGGCAGGAGACGAGGTTGCCGTCGACGACGTCGGGCGCGTCGATGACGGTCGCGCCCGCGTTCTCCATGTCACCGGTGATGGGCGGGAAGCAGGCCGTCTTGCGACCCTTGAGCAGCCCGTACACCGCGGGGACCTGCGCGCCGTGGCAGACCAGCGCGACGGGGAGGTTGCGGGCGAAGAAGTGTTCGGTGATGCGCCGGACGTCGGCGTCGACCCGGATCCACTCGGGTGCCCGTCCGCCGGGGATGATGAGGGCGTCGTAGCGTTCGACGTCGACCTCGGCCCAGGGCACGTCGACCGGCAGTTTCCTGCCGTTCTTCTCCACGTAGGCGTCGGAGTTGGGGTCGAACTCGTGGATGACCAGTTGCACGTCACGTAGCGTGCGTGACGCGACGTCGACGTCCCAGCCGCCCTCCTGCACGCGGTAGTAGGGATACATGGTGTCGAGTTCCTCGGCGGCGTCGCCGGTCAGGAGCAGCGCTCTGGGCATCTGCTTCTCCTCGCAATGTGGTGGCGGTGAGGTGGACGCGATCCAATCCGATCCAATCCGATTGAGCTAGCATTCCTCCGCCCCGCCCGCCCGTCAAGCCTGCACGGCCATCGCCTCCGCGCCCTCGATCTCGTCGAACAGCCGCCGGAAACGCTCGCCGGAGCGCAGGATGTGCCGACGCATCGCATAGGCGGCGGCGTCGGGGTCCCGCGCGGCGATCGCCGCCACCACGTCCTCGTGCTCGGCCATGGCCAGGTGGGTGACCTGCGTGTCGTGGTGCAGCCGGAACAGGTGAACGTGGCTGTGCAGCCGGGCGAGCGACTCCCGGATGACCTGGTTCTCCGCGCTCTGCGCGACGAGATCGTGGAAGGCGGCGTCGCGCAGCCCGAACGCGCCGTAGGCGGTGGGTCCGCTGCCACCCTCCAGCTCCGCCATCTCCTCCAGCATCCGCCGCAGGCCGGCGACCTGCGCCAGGGTGGCACGTTCGGCGGATCTGCGCGCCGCCGCCGGTTCGAGCAGCAGGCGGACCTCGAGCATGTCCTCGAAGCGGTGCCGGGTGATCTGGGGCGGGATGCGGTAGCCGGCGTGGGGCACCCGCACGACCAGCCCCTCGGCCTCCATCCGGTTCAGCGCGTCCCGGATCGGCGTCTGCGAGACCCCCAACTCGCGCGCCAGGACGTCGATCGTGACGCGGGAGCCGGGCTCGATCCGGAGCGACATCAGCTGTCCGAGCAGCGTGTCGTACACCTCGTCGGCAAGGCGGCCGCCAGCTCGTCCCGGCGACGTTGCGCCCGGCACGACCCTACGGCCCCGCGCGGCCGTCGCTTCGTCGTCCATCGTGACGTGGGGTCCTCTCTTGCGCCTGCGGGAACCTGTTGACATCAGTCACGACGCTGCGACATGCTGACGCCCCCCACCCGATCGTATAGGAAACGTGACGGACGCCCGTCATCCTGCACCGTCGCCGTAACGCCTGCCATCGCTCCACTCGATCATCTGGAGCTCCCATGAGCATGCTCGACGTCCGGCCCGCTTCGCCACCGGGCCACCGATGGGCCGACGTACCCCTTCTCGACAGCTGACGACCGGCACGTCGCGGCGGTCCGTGACCACCGTCCACGGGTCGACCATCGCGCCGGCCCGGCACCACGCCTGAACGACCCGGCACCTGCTCGGCGAGGCACCTAGCGAGGCTCTAGAAGTCCCCACCACCCCAGAAAGCAGGAACCCCCATGCGGCATCCGAAGCGAGTTGGACGAACATCCGTTTCCGGCCGAAAGGTGCGGCTGGCGACGGCGGCCATGCTCCTGCTGGCCACGACCCTGGCCGCCTGCGGCGACGGCCAGGACGACGGTACGAAGACGAGCGCCCCGAAGGCACCGGCGACCATCCCGGAACTCACCAAGGACCCGCTGACCCTCAGCTTCATCTGGTTCGACTGGCCCCCCGCCCACGCCCTGGAGGACTTCGCCAACGCGGAGTACAAGAAGGAACGGCCGAACGCCACCATCAAGGTCAACACCGTGCCGAACGCGAACTGGCACGACGCGATGTTCACCCAGTTCGCCGCGCGCAAGACCGACTTCGACATCGCGATCCTGGACTCGCAGCACATCGGCGAGGCCGTGACGAACGGCAACATCCTCGACCTCACCGACTTCGTCAAGAAGAACATCGACGTCGACGCCTACAACCCGTACCTGCTCGCGGCGTACGGCCAGTTCCCGCAGGCCGAGACCGGCAAGCGCGACGAGAACGCCAGCCTGTACGGGCTGCCGCTGCTCGGCGACACCTGGACGATGATCTACCGCAAGGACCTGATCGGCGACAAGCCCCCGCAGACCTGGGACGAGATGATCTCGGTCGCCGCGAAGTGCCAGGCGGACAACCCGGGCGTCAGCGGGCTGGCCTTCCACCAGGCCAACGGCTCCGACGCGGCAGCCGTCACCTACAACACGGTCAACGGCGTCTACGGCGGCAACCTCTGGAACGCCAAGGACCGCAAGATCGACGGCGTCCTCAACGACACGGCGGGCCACGAGGCGATGGACGTCCTGGTCAACAAGATGAAGCCGCTGACCGCCAAGGGCTCCGGCAACTGGTTCATCGACGAGGTTAACGCCGCGGTCGCCCAGGGCAAGGCGTGCATCGCGTTCAACTGGATCGCCGCCAGCGGCGGCCTGCTCGACCCGAAGCAGTCGACGCTCGGCACCAGCCGGGAGCAGATCCTCGGCAAGCTGGGGTTCGCCACCCTGCCCACCCAGAAGACGAACCTGGTCCCGCTCGGCGGGATGGGGATGCACGTGTCGGCCTACTCCCCCTCGGCGCAGCAGGCCGAGGCGCTGAACTTCATGCGGTGGTTCGAGCAGGCCGACGTGCAGAAGAAGTGGGCCGCGGCCGGTGGCGTGCCCGCGCGTACGGATGCCCTGCAGTCACCCGAGTTCCTCAACGCCGGGCCGTTCAACCAGGTGTACGCCGACTCGGTGCCGCGGATGCGGGACATGTGGAACGTGCCCGAGTACGCGCGGCTGGTCGACATCGAGAACACCGGCGTCAACGCGGCCCTCAACGGTGCGAAGAACCCGAAGGCCGCGCTCGACGACATCGCCCGGGAGCAGCAGGGCGTGCTCGACTCCAGCAACCGCAAGGGCGGCGGCGGGCTGTGAAAGACCCCGTCCCGCTGACGACCGACCGCCCCGGGCAGGTGGTGTCCGCGACGCCACCTGCACCGGGCCGGTCCCGCCGCCGGCTCAGCGACCGTGGCCTCGCCGTGGTCTTCGTCTCCCCCGCGCTGCTGCTGTTGCTCGGCATGTCGGTGTTCCCGCTGCTGTGGGCGTTGTACCTGTCGTTCACCGACTACTCGGCCACCCGGGGCGGGCCCGCCCGGTTCGTCGGGTTCGGCAACTACACCGCCATCCTGACCTCGGCGCAGGTCCACCAGCGGGCCCTGACCACGCTGATCTACGTGGTCGGCGCGGTCACCCTGCAGACCGTGCTCGGCTTCTCCATCGCCTACCTGATCTCCCGCCGTACGCACGGGCGCGGAGTGCTGACCACCCTGTTCCTGGTGCCGATGATGTTGTCGCCGGTCGTGGTCGGGCTGTTCTGGCGGTTCATGCTCGACGCGCAGTTCGGCGTGGTCAACAGCATGCTCGGCTCACTGGGTCTGGGGCAGGTGGAGTGGCTCACCCGGCAGCGCACCGCACTGGTCTCCCTGATCGTCGTCGACACCTGGCAGTGGACGCCGTTCATCATGCTCATCGCGCTCGCCGGCCTCACCGCCGTCCCGAAGTACCTGTACGAGGCCGCCTCGATCGACCGGGCGTCCGAGTGGTTCCGGTTCCGCACCATCACCCTTCCGCTGGTCTGGCCACTGCTGCTCATCGCCGTGCTGTTCCGGGCCATCGAGGCGTTCCGGCTGTTCGACCTCGTCTACATCCTCACCAGCGGAGGACCGGGGGTCTCCACCGAGACGCTGTCGTTCCACGTCTACAAGGTCGCGTTCCTGGGCTTCAACACCGGCACCGCCTCGGCGTACGGCATCCTCATGGTCCTCGTCGTCATCGTCCTGACGCAGCTCTACCTGCGCTACCTGAACAAGCTCAAGGAGGGCTGATGGCCGTCTCCGTCGACGAGGCCGTGTCCGCGGGCCCGACCCCGGACCGCCCGCCCCCCGCACGCCGGGTACGCCGTCGGGGCCGTGGCCGGTCGGTGCTGGAGGTCGTGCTGCTGACCGTGCTGGCCGTCGTGATGCTCTTCCCGGTGCTCTGGATGATCGAGACGTCCATCAAGGAGAACCGGGACGTCTACGCCGTGCCGGCCGAGTTCTTCGGCTTCACGGTCACCCTCGACCACTTCCGGGACGTCTTCGTCGGCGCCGACGGTGGACGCTCGGCACTGTCCGTGGCGTTCCTCAATTCCGTGGTGGTCGCCGGGGTGTCCACGGTGCTGGCCACCGTGCTGGGGGTGCCGGCGGCCTGGGCCTACTCCCGCTTCACCCTGAAGGCCAAGAAGGACCAGCTGTTCTTCATCCTGTCCACCCGCTTCATGCCGCCGGTGGTGGTCGTGGTGCCGATCTTCCTCATGTACCGCCAGGTCGGACTCATCGACAGCAAGCTCGGTCTGATCCTCATCTACGCCGCCTTCAACGTCCCGTTCACGATCTGGATGATGAAGGGATTCGTCGACGAGGTGCCCGCCGAGTACGAGGACGCCGCCATGCTCGACGGCTACAGCCGCCTGCAGGCGTTCGGGAAGTTCACCCTGCCCCTGCTCGTGCCCGGCATCGCCGCGACGGCGGTCTTTGCGCTCATCTTCTCGTGGAACGAGTTCGTGTTCGCCATCTTCCTCACCTCCAGCGACGACGTACGGACGGCACCACCGGCCATCGCCGGCCTGATCGGCGGCACCACCGTGGACTGGGGTCTGGTGGCCGCCGCCTCGGTGGTGTTCGCCCTGCCGGTGCTCGTCTTCGCCTACCTGGTCCGCCGGCACCTCGTCGCCGGTGTGACCCTCGGGGCGGTGCGACGCTGATGGCGGGCATCGAGGTGAGCGCCCTGCACAAGCGCTACCCGGACGGCACGGTCGCCGTCGAGCACGTCGACCTGTCCATCGGCGACGGCGAGCTGTTCGTGATGCTCGGCCCGTCGGGGTGCGGCAAGACCACCACGCTGCGGGCCGTCGCCGGTTTGGAGCGGCAGACCAGCGGCGACATCCGCATCGGCGACACGCTGGTCAACGACCTGCCGCCGGCCGAACGCGACATCGCCATGGTGTTCCAGTTCTACGCGCTGTACCCGCACCTGAAGACCCGCGACAACCTGGCGTTCCCGCTGCGGGCCGAGGGACTGCCCAAGCACGAGGTGCAGGCGCGGGTCGAGGAGGCGGCCCGGCTGATGCGGCTCGGTCCGCTGCTGGACCGGCGGCCCCGTCAGCTCTCCGGCGGAGAGCAGCAGCGGGTCGCGCTCGCCCGCGCCCTGGTGCGCCGGCCGCGCGCCTTCCTGATGGACGAACCCCTCACCAACCTGGACGCCGAGTTGCGGGCGGACATGCGCACCGAGATCAAGCACCTGCAGGGGGAGCTGGGGGCGACGATGGTCTACGTCACCCACGACCAGGTCGAGGCGATGTCGCTCGGTCACCGCATCGCCATCCTCAACAAGGGCCGTGTCGAGCAGATAGGCACCCCGCTCGAGGTGTACGACCGGCCGGCGAGCCTGTTCTGCGCGGCGTTCATCGGCTCCCCACCGATGAACCTCATCGAGGTGGAGGTGGCCGACGGGAAGCTGCGCGGTCAGGGCGGACTGGTCCTCACGCCACCGCCCGGCCTGCCCCGCGACCGCCCACTGGTCGCCGGGGTCCGGCCGGAGGCGCTGGAGGTCACCGCGCCGGGGGCGGACCGGTCGGTTCCGGCCCGCGTGGTGTCGGCGGAGTGGCTGGGCGACGAGATCATCTACGTGGTCGACCACAGCGGCGGACGCGACGTCCGGGTCCGGATGCCACCGACGGTCCGGTTCGCCGCCGACGCCCAGGTCGGGCTGCGGCACACCGGCGGGACACCGGCGGTCTACGACGTACGCACGGAAGAGCTGGTGGCCTGATGGGAACCGTTGCGGTACAGGGGCTGTGCAAGTCCTTCGGTAAGGTCCAGGCCCTGGACGGGGTGACGCTGGACGTGCCGGACGGCGCGTTCTTCGTGGTGCTCGGGCCCTCCGGGGCGGGCAAGACGACGACCCTGCGGGCGATCGCCGGCCTCGACCGGCTCGACGCCGGAACGGTGCACCTGGACGGCAGGAACGCGACCACCGACGCCCCGGCCGCCCGTGATCTCGCGATGGTCTTCCAGAACTACGCCCTCTACCCGCGACACACGGTGTACGAAAACATCGCATCACCGTTGCGGGCCCGGCGCCGTCCGTCGGGCGAGATCTCCGCCGCCGTCGAGCGGATGTCGGACCTGCTGCACATCGGGCGTCTGCTGAACCGTCGTCCCGCGCAGTTGTCCGGCGGTGAGATGCAGCGGGTCGCGTTGGCCCGGGCGCTGGTGCGCAGCCCTCGCGCGTTCCTCATGGACGAGCCGCTGACCAATCTCGACCTCAAGCTCCGCGTCGAGATGCGTACCGAGCTCACCCGCATCCACCGCAGCCTCGGGGCGACCTTCGTCTACGTGACCAACGACCAGGTCGAGGCGCTGTCCATGGCCGATCAGGTCGCGGTCCTCAAGGAGGGGAAGGTGCAACAGGTAGGCACCCCGACCGAGGTGTACGAGCGTCCCGCCAACCAGTGGGTCGCGGGATTCGTCGGGAGCCCGCCGATCAGCCTGCTCCCCTGCCACGCCGAGGGGGACCGCCTGGTCGGTGCGGCAGGCTGGACGCTGCCGCGGCCCCGCTGGGCCGCCGCGCAGGACGGCCGCCCGCTGCTGCTGGGTCTGCGTGCGGAGGACCTGTCCGTCGAGCGGCGCGCAAGCGCCACGTTGCCGGGAGAGCTCTACGGGCTGGAGCCGCTCGGCGACCGGACGGTGGTCGACGTCCGGGTCGGTGCGCAGATCCTCAAGGTCAAGTCCCGACCCACCATCACCGGTACGCCTGGCGAACAGGTGCTCGTCGCGGTCGACCTGGACCGGGCGCACCTGTTCGACGCGGGAACCGGGCTGTCGCTGTCCGAGGCCGGGCGGTAGCCACGTCGGGCGGGCACCGGCACCAGGCGCCGCCACGTACCCCGCGGCGCGTCACCGGTGAGCACGGCCTGACGACCAGCGCCCGCGAGGGCGGTCGGTGGTGCGGGCGGCACCGCAGACGAAGCCATCTTCGAACCGCGCCCCGCCGGGGGCGGGTGACCCGTCCGACTGCGCGCGGCGCGATCGCCGGGCAACCCGGACAGCACCACGACGAGCACAGGAGGCGACGCAATGAGTGACCCGATGGACGTCCTGGCCCCCGAGCACCGGCGGCTGCGGATCGGCGACGCCTGGCGCGACGCCGCGGGCGGCGTCACCTTCGCCGTCGAGGACCCGGCCACCGGCAGGACCATCGCCGAGGTGGCGGACGCCGACGTCGCCGACGGGCTGGCCGCCCTGGAAGCGGCGAGCGGGGCGGCGGCGCAGTGGGCGGCGACCCCGCCACGGAAACGGTCGGAGTTGTTGACCGCGACGTACCGGGTGCTGACCGAACGGTCCGAGGAGGTGGCCCGGCTGATCACGCTGGAGATGGGCAAGCCGCTCGCCGAGGCCCGGGCGGAGGTGGCCTACGGCGCCGGGTTCTTCCGGTGGTTCGCCGAGGAGGCGGTACGGGTCGAGGGGCGTTACAGCACCGCCCCTGCTGGTGGATACCGCATCCTCACCGTGCCGAAGCCGGTCGGACCGTGCGTCTTCGTGACGCCGTGGAACTTTCCGCTGGCCATGGGTGCCCGCAAGATCGCCCCTGCGTTGGCCGCAGGCTGCACGACGATCACCAAGCCGGCCGCCCAGACACCGCTGACCATGCTGTTGCTGGCCCGCATCATGGCGGAGGTCGGCGTACCCCCGGGGGTCGTCAACGTGGTCACCACCAGGCGTTCCGGCGCGGTGGTCTCCGCGCTGCTGGCCGACGCCCGGACCCGCAAGCTGTCGTTCACCGGCTCGACCGAGGTCGGGCGGGTGCTGCTCCGGCAGGCCGCGGACAACGTGCTGCGTACCTCGATGGAACTGGGCGGCAACGCGGCCCTGATCGTGTGTGCCGACGCCGACCTGGACGTCGCGCTGGACGGTGCCATGGTGGCCAAGATGCGCAACATCGGGGAGTCGTGCGTCGCGGCCAACCGGATCTACGTCGAGGAGCCGGTACGCGAGGAGTTCACGGCGCGTTTCGTCGAGCGGATGGGTGCGCTGTCGGTGGGCCCCGGTCTCGACGACGGTGTGGACGTCGGTGCGTTGATCGACGATGCCTCGGTCACCCGGATCGACGAGCTGGTCACCGACGCGGTCGATCGCGGCGCCCGGGTCCTGGTGGGTGGTGAGCGTCCGGCCGGGCCGGGGCACTTCTATCCGCCCACGGTCCTCGTCGACGTGCCCGGGGAGGCGCGGATCCTGGGGGAGGAGATCTTCGGCCCGGTGGCGCCGATCATCTCGTTCACGTCCGACGACGAGGTGCTGGCGAGGGCCAACGACACCGAGCACGGCCTCGTCGGGTACGTCTTCACCCGTGACCTGCGGCGGGCGCTCCGGTTCGCCGAGGGGCTGGAAACCGGGATGGTCGGCATCAACCGTGGCCTGATCTCGGACCCGTCGGCCCCGTTCGGTGGCGTGAAGCAGTCCGGGATCGGCAAGGAGGGGTCGCACGAGGGCATCCTGGAGTACCTCGACCTCACCTACGCGGCGATCGACCTCCCGTGACCGGCCTCCCGCCCCGGGCATCCACCGGAGATCGTCGCGTCCGGTGCCCGTCCGCCCTGCCCGGTCCCCGCCCGGGAGGCGTCCGGGCCGCTCAGGCCGCCCGGGCGGCCGACCTCACCGACGCCGTCGGGGTCCCGCAGGTGACCTGGCGGTCCGCCCAGCACATCGCCGCCGACGTTCCGGAGAGGCACCGACATGCTTGAGACCGTCCGCGGACCGCGCCAGTTGATAGTCGGCGAAGGGGTCGCGCAGAACATCCCCCGGGTGGTGGCCGAGAGTGGCTCGCGGGTCCTCATCGTGACCGACCGGATCCTGCTGGGGCAGCCGGGCGTGGCCGGGATCGTGGCCGCCGTACGGGAGCGGGTCGAGGTCGTCGAGGTGTTCTCCGACGCGACCCCGGACGTACCACTCACCGATGTCGACCTGGCGGTCTCGGCCGCCGCCGCGGTGGACGCCGACGTGATCCTCGCCGTCGGGGGTGGCACGGTGATCGACCTCGCCAAGATCGTCGGGGTCATCCGGCGGCACGGTGGGACGCCGCGCGACTTCTACGGCGAGGCGCGGGTGCCGGGGCCGACGATTCCGCTGGTCGCGGTCCCCACGACGTCGGGGACCGGCTCCGAGCTGACCCCCGTCTCGGTGCTGACCGACCCGGACCGTGCGCTGAAGGTGGGGGTCTCCAGCGTCCACATCGTGCCCGACTTCGCCATCGTCGACCCCGAACTCACCTACACCTGCCCGGCGACCGTCACCGCACACTCGGGCATCGACGCGTTCTGCCACGCGGTGGAGAGCTACACGGCGCGGCCCCGGGCCCACGGACCGCGCGATCCGGTGGAGCAGGTGTTCCTCGGTCGCAACCCGGTCACCGACCACTACGCGCTCCGGGCCGCCGAGCGGATCGCCCGGAGCCTGCGTCGTGCCGTCAGGGACGGCGGCGACACCGACGCGCGGGCGGACATGTCCTACGGGTCGGTGCTCGCCGGGCTCGCCTTCTCCCACGCGGGCAACGCGGCCCCGCACGCGCTCCAGTACCCCATCGGCGCGGCCACGCACACGCCGCACGGTCTGGGTGTCGGACTGTTGCTGCCCTACGCGCTGCGTGCGGCCAGAAACGCTGTCGGCGACCGGTTGGCCGTCCTCGCCGGGGTGTGCGGGCTCGACGTCGCCGACGCCTCGGATGCCGAGGCCGCAGACACGTTCCTCAGCTGGCTCGACGGGCTCCTTGCCGACATCGGCATCCCGCCCACCCTGGCCGACATCGGGGTGGCCCGCGCCGATCTTCCCCGCTTCGCGGAGATGGCAGGTGGCGTCACCCGCCTGATCCAGAACCACCCGGGCCCGACCGACACCGCGAGCCTGACCGCGATCCTGGAGGCGGCCTGGGCCGGGGACCGGGCCTGACCCGGCGCCGGTGCTGCGTGGGCGGCGGCCCCCGTCGGGGAGGTCGTCGCGGCGCGGCCCCGTCCGCTGTCCGGGCCGGGCCGGCAGGGTCCACCGCCGTGCGCCGAGGCCGGCGCACGGCGGGTGGGTCCGTCGTCGCGTGCTACTCCTCCGGCTCCCAGGCGATCAACTGGTCGAAGACACGCCGGTCGCCGTCGACCCGCAGCGAATCCATCGTAATCCGGCCGTAGCAGAACATGACCAGCTCATGGGCCGTGCCCCGGGCGGAGACGTAGGCCATCTGCGGGTCCTCGACGGCGACCGGCGTGGGGAGGCGGGCGGTCCGGGCGCCGTCGGCGGAGAACCAGGTTCGCCATGACCGGCCCTCGGTGGCGTGGTAGTCGACGACCGCGGGCTGGTGCGGCCAGGCGATGGTCGTCGCGACGCAGGTGGTCAGGAACTCGTCGACACCGTCGAGGGCCACCTCGTCCGGCAGCGGCTGCGGGGTGCCCACGGCGGCCTGGGCGTCGTAGGTGTGCACGGCGACCTGCTGGAGTTGGTGCCGGGCGACGGCACCGGTCGTCTGCGGCGACTGCGACGGACCCCACCACGTCCAGCAACCGCGGTCCGGGCCGGCATCGCGCAGCGCGTCGAGCAGTTGCTCCGTCGACGCGGCGAACCAGTCCAGCAGAGCGTCGCGCTCCCGGGGAACCACCGGGGCGGACATCGCCGGTGGAGCGTCGGCGGGGCCGGCGGCCACGATGGCGGCCCACCTGCGTCGCCCTTCGCCCAGGTGCTGCACCAGGTCGAACAGCGTCCACTCCGGGCAGGTCGGTACCCGCACGTCGAGGCTGGGTGCCGTCGCGACCGCCGCCCGGAACGCGCATGATCGTTCGTCCATCAGGCGCAACAGGTCAGCGAACTCCAGAGTCTCTTCCACGGCAGCTTTCTACTAGCTCCCGGCCACAACCGACAGGGGATTTCGTCTTCCGGGCGGCGGGGTCGCACGGAAAACCGGTTGTCCCTCGTCGCGCGGGTTGACCATGCTGACGCGCATGGGTCGGTGACCAGTGGCGCACGTGCGCGATGACGACGGGTTCGAGTCAGCTCCCCGTCTCATTCGTCGTGCCACTCGAAGCCCGCACCGGGTGACCGGTGCGGGCTTCCTTCACGCGACGTGATCTGCGACGTCGCGCCAGCCGGCATGCTCCCCGCCGAGATGCCGGCTGCCCGCCACCGGATCCGGGATGCACCCCCGGCGTGCCATCGCACCCCCGGGCGTCTCCTGCCTAGACCCTGGAATCGCCGAAGTCATGAACAGTTCCCGCCATCTCCGCGTGCCGGCCCACGGCCATGGGCCCGGCATCGACCGCAAAGCGCTGTGGGTGGTCAGCGAGCTCGGACTACCCACCATCGTCAGGTCCTGCGTGTCGTGCAGGTCCACCCGGCACCACCCCACCGGCAAGGTCCGGGTCAACGCCAACCACAAGCTGCTCGACGTGTGGTTGTTGATCTGCTGCGACCGGTGCGGTCGCACGTCGAAGATTCCCGTCCACGAACGCGTCAACGTGCGGGCGCTGGACAACGATCGGCTGCGGCTGTTCGAGAACAACGATCCGGCCGTGGTGCGACAGTTGACCATGGACGCGACACTCGCCCATCGGGCCGGCCACCAGCTCGACTGGACCGGCACCTGGCAGCTGGACACCGACCTGCCGTTCTACGACCTCCAGGATGCGGACGCCGCGCCACTGGAGGTCGTCGTCAGGTTCGAGCTGCCGGCGCCCGTCCGGATCGAGAAGCTGCTCACCGCCGGGTTCGGCCTGAGTCGTCCCGCCCTGCGGGGCATGGTGGACTCCGGGCGCATCCGCCTGCCCCTGCCCGTCGGAGCCAGGGCCCGCGAGGATTTCACCTTCCTGGTCGTCGCCCCGCCCCGGTCACCCGGGGCTGTCGGTGCACGTCCCGGCGGGGGTGCGTCGGTCGGAGGCGGTGGTGGCCGGCGCGGCTCCCGCCCGGCGGTCTCGGCGTCGGACGGGGGCTGACCCCCGCGCGGGGCTGGCCCGGACGTCGTCGTCCGGGCCGGCCCCGCGCGGGGGTCGGACCGTGACGACCCGGTTGTCCACGAGGGAGGTGAACGTCGACTCGGGGGTGATCAGGCCCCACTTCACCAGCCACCGGTAGGTCCGCTCGAACTCGGCCTCGGGGTAGGGCTCCGGGGTCGACGTGGCGCACCCCGGAAGGGACGACCGGTCAGCGCACCGGCCCGGTGCTCTCCCGCGTGACGAGGTGGAAGGAGGGCTGCACGTGCATCGGCGGACCCCCCTCCCCCTCGATGCGGGACACCAACCGGCGCACCGCCGACCGGCCGATCGCGCGTTTGTCCGGGGCGACGGTGGTCAGGGTGGGATTGCTGAAGCGTCCCTCCTCGATGTCGTCGATGCCGGCCACCGCCACGTCGTCGGGCACTCCCGCCCCGGACCGGGTGAGCGTTCGCAGGGCGCCGATGGCGGTCAGGTCGTTGTAGGCGAGCACGGCATCGGGAGGATGGTCCAGGCTCAGCAGGTGGCGCATCGCGTGCTCGCCGTCCGCCCGGCCGAACTGCTCCGTGGGTACGACGAGACCGGGGTCGAACGGGATCCCGGCCGCGTCGAGCGCCTCCCGGTAGCCACGGATGCGCAGGTGCGCGGACTGCCGGTCGCCCCCCGGCGGTGCGCCGACGAACGCGATCCGCCGACGGCCCAGCGCGACCAGGTGCGCGGTCGCCGTCCGGCTCGCCGCGACGTTGTCGATCGCGACGTGGTCGTACGGCACGTCGTAGACCCCCTCCCCGATCAGGACCAACGGCATCCGGGCCCGCCGGGCCAGCACCTCCTCCCGACCGATCGCCACCGGACTGAGGATGAGACCGTCGATGAGGTGCCGCTGCGCCCCCTCCAGGAGGGCCAGCTCGGCACCGCGCTCGGCGGCGGTGTTCTCCATCAGCAGCGTGTACCCGAGTCCGGCGGCCTCGCGGATGGCCACGTCCGCCAGTTCGGCGAAGTACGGATTGGTCAGCTCGGGAACGGCAAGCGCGATCAACCCGGTACGGCCACGGCGCAGGTGCCGGGCGCTCAGGTTGGGGGTGTAGCCCAGTTCGTCGATGGCCCGCTGCACCCGTTGCCGGGTGCCCTCCCCCACCGGCCGGTAGCCGTTGACCACGTTGGAGACGGTGGCGAGGGAGACTCCCGCCCGCTCGGCGATGTCCTTCAGGCTGACACCCATCTGCCGTCCCCGCCTCCTGCGCCGTCGACCGGTTGCCGGCACCGCCGCCACGCAGCCGCCGCAGCGACGCCGACGTCCACCGGGCACAGCGCGGCGGTGCGGAGATGAGGCTACCGATCCGGGTGGCGGACGCGCGGGCGGCAACGCATCGACGGATGGGGATTGACGTGTTGTCCGTCGGGGATCTATAACGTTATACACACCGCCCGGAAGTTCTGCCGACTGCCACCTGCCGCCCGGGACTTCCCCCCGACGTCCGCGCCCGGCCTGGGGACCGGACGTGACCTGACCGGCCGCCCGACACCCACTGCCAGCCGCCGGCGGCGCAGTTCGGCCCTGACGGCCCGTCCGATGGAGACGGCATGACACGTCCCGATCCCGTCCGCCTCGCCGCCCCCCTGCTACTCGTTCTCACCCTGATCGCCGGCCTGCTCGCCGCGCCGGCCAGCCCGGCGCGCGCCGTGCCGGCCAAGAACCCACCGCTGACCACCCCCTGGACCGCCCAGGCACTCGTCGGCACGCCACTGCCGGAGTACCCGCGACCGCAGATGACCCGGTCCGACTGGCTCAACCTCAACGGCGAATGGCAGCTACGCCAGTCCGCCACCGACGACGCCCCGGCGTTCGGCACCGAGCTGCCCGAGCGGATCAACGTGCCGTTCCCGGTGGAGAGCGCCCTGTCCGGGGTGCAGCGCGCCGCCGGCGACAACCGCAACTACCTGTTCTACCGGCGGGTGGTGACGGTGCCCGAGAGCTGGCACGGACGCCGGGTGCTGCTCCACTTCGGCGCGGTGGACTGGCAGACCACCGTCTGGGTCAACGGGGTGGCCGTCGGTGGTCACACCGGTGGCTACGACGCCTTCACCCTCGACGTCACCGCGCCGTTGCGGGGCGGCGCGAACGAGATCGTGGTGAAGGTGTGGGACCCGACGGACAGCCGGCAGAACGGCAGTCTGCCGCCGATCGGCAAGCAGACCAAGCAGCCCGGCGGGATCTTCTACACGCCCAGCTCGGGCATCTGGCAGACCGTGTGGCTGGAACCGGTGCCGACGGCCTCGATCAGCAGCGTCGACCTCACACCGAGGCTGGCCGACGACACCCTGCGCGTCCGGGTCGCCACCCGGGGGGACGTCAGTGGTCACCGTGTCCTGGCCGAAGCGCTCGACGGCACCACCGTGGTCGGCTCCGCCACCGGCGGTTTCACCGAGTTCGCGGTGCCCGTGCCGAACGCCCGCCGCTGGTCGCCCGACGACCCGTTCCTCTACCACCTGCGCATCACCCTGCGTAATGCCGCGGGCGGTCAGGTCGACCGGACCACCCACTACTTCGGGATGCGCGAGATCAGCACCGGCGTGGTCAACGGTGTCCTACGGCCCAAGCTCAACGGCCAGTTTGTCTTCCAGGCCGGCACGCTGGACCAGGGCTTCTGGCCGGACGGGCTCTACACCGCGCCCACCGACGCCGCGCTCGCCTTCGACCTGCAAAAACACAAGGACCTGGGCTTCAACATGGTGCGCAAGCACATCAAGGTCGAGCCGCAGCGCTGGTTCTACCACGCCGACCGGCTCGGTCTGCTGGTGTGGCAGGACGTCCCGTCCCTGACCGCGCAGGACATCAACGCGACCGACGCGCAGCAGGCGCAGCTCGAAGCCGAGGCCCGCGAGATCGTGAACGAGCATCGCAGCTCGCCGGCCGTCGTCACCTACACCGTCTACAACGAGGGGTGGGGTGAGCGGGCGCTGGCCGACACCCGCCGGGTCGCCCAGGCCGTCAAGACCCAGGACCCGACCCGGCTGGTCAACGCGCACAGCGGCCACAACTGCTGCCAGTCGTTGGGCGATCCCGGCAACGGCGACATCGACGACTGGCACGTCTATCTGGGGCCGGGCTCACCGGTGCCGTCGGGGAGCCGGATCGCCGTGCTCGGTGAGTTCGGCGGCCTCGGCCTGCGTGCGCCCGGGCACGAGTGGAGCCCGAACGGCAGCTTCTTCGCCTACGAGTGGCAGCCGAACGCGACCGTGCTGACCGACCGCTACGTCGGCCTGGTGCAGGGCACGCAGAACCTCATGATCGGCAAGGGGCTCAGCGCCTCGGTCTACACCGAGATCACCGACCAGGAGGGTGAGCTGAACGGATTCCTCACCTACGACCGGCAGGTGGTCAAGATGGACCAGGCCCGGGTGCGGGCCGCGAACCTGGCCCTCATCGCCGCGTCGAGGACGGTCGGCAGCTCGGCACCGGTGGCGCTGCCGCTGAACACCCGCCGTTCCCTACAGGTGACGACTCCCGGGTACACCAACCGGTTCCTGCGGCACCGGGACAGCCTCGCCTACACCGAGGTCGTGGACGCCAACAGCTCGGCGGTGCTCAGGAACGACGCGACGTACACGGTCCGGGCGGGTCTGGCCGACGCGGCGTGCTATTCGTTCGAGTCGGTCAACTTCCCCGGGCAGTTCCTCCGGCACCAGGAGTCGCGCGTACGCAACTCGCCGGACGACGGCTCGGCGCTGCTGCGCGCGGATGCCACCTGGTGTGCCCGGGTCGGGGTCGGCGGGGGTGGGGTCTCGTTGGAGTCCTACAACTTCCGGGGCAGGTACCTGCGGCATTTCAACTCGGAGGTCTGGCTGAGTGACGGCACGGGCGGCTCGGCGTGGAACACACCCGTGCTGTGGGCCGCGGACAGCACCTGGAACATCGCGACACCCTGGGCACCCTGAGGGAACGGTCCAGGGCGTCGGCACCGCGCCGACGCCCTGGACCACACCGTGGCACGACACGTTTCAGCCGATGCGGAACTGGTCGCCGTAGACGGCGAAGACCAGTGGCGTGTTCAGGTCGAAGTTGCCGTTGTCGAGGAACACCCGCTGGGCCGTGTCGACGCGGGAGGTGTCCGAGTGGGCCTCCTCCTTCTTCATCTCGACGACCCGCTCGTCGAGGAACGCGTTGAGCCAGGTCCGCTCGTTGCCGCCCTGCGCCGGGGGCTTCGCCCGGGTGAGGGCGCGGCTGCGGATCTGCCGCATGCCCTCGTACCCGTGCATGACGGCCGCGTCGTAGTAGGCGAACTGGCCGAGTGCCCGGACCCCGTCGTTCTTCCCGTCGCGGACCGACGGGGTGAAGTAGACCCGGTCCCGTTCGGCCTCCTGGGCGGCGCGGAACACCGGGTCGTTGGCGGCGGTGCGCCAGTCGCGGGGGTAGTTCGGGTCGAGGCCCGCGTGCGACGCGGTGCCGTTGACGGCGCGCAGCGCCGGCAGGTAGCCGGCCAGCACGTTGCCGGGCTTGGTGTTCGTGTACGCCTGGACCAGTTCGAGCATGTCGCCGGTGCCGGAGCAGAAGCCGATGATGCCGGCGGTGTAGCCACGACCGTCGCCGATGTCCTCGATGTAGGAGAACTGGGCACGCCAGTCGAGCGAGGAGTTCTCGGCCGCCGAGACGAGCTGCATGGCGACGTCCTTCTTCGCCGGGTCGTCGAGGTTGGTGCCGGCCGGGGCGGTGGCGGTCGGGGTCGGGGTCGGGGTGCCGCCGCCGGGGAGGGTCCACTGCTGGTTGGCGGTGCCACCGCAGGTCCAGATCTGTAGTCGGGCGCCGTTCGCGGTGCTGTGGTCGGTCACGTCGAGACACTTGCCCGAGGCGGGGTTGACCAGGGCGCCGCCAGCGGCGGCGGTCCATTTCTGGGCGCCGGTGCCGTTGCAGTCGTACAGCTGGATCTTGGTGCCGTTGGTGGTCGACGCGGCGGTGACGTCGAGGCACTTGCCGAGCGCACGGATCGAGCTGTCGCTGTTGCCCACCGTCCACGTCTGGGCCGCCGTGCCGTTGCAGTCGTAGAGCTGCACGGCCGTGCCGTTGGCCGGGTTGGCACCGGCCACGTCGACGCACCTGCCGGCCAGACCGGTGATCGGGCCGGCGGCTGCGGCGCTGGCCGACGGCAGGCCGTAGCCGACCGCCGCGATGCCGGTCAGCAGGGTGCCCACCGCGTAGGCGACTGTTCTTCTGCGCACCATGGCGTTCCTCGGGGGAAGGGCGGCAGGCCGCCGGCCGGTCGGTGCCCGGACGCGACGTTCGCCCAGGCGGGCACCGCAAGAATTAGGAAACTCTATTAACAACTAGCAGTACGTCCATCGGCTGTCAAACAGGGAGGAAGACCGCACGAGTCCGCAACGCCGGCCCAACCCGGCGTCCCCCTCCCGCACGGCCCCGGGTCGCCCTGGCCGCACAGCCCCCAGGTTGCCCTGGCCGCACGACCAGGGCAACCACGGTCAGCCACGCCCCCATGGACCCGGGCGCGCACAGTCGGCACGTCACGACCCGTACGACAGGCGCAGCCTGCCGAGCCCGGGTCAGGCGCAGCCTGCCGAGCCCGGGTCACGCGCAGCCTGCCGAGCCCGGGTCAGGCGCGGACCGTCGGGACAGGGTGGGAGCGACCGTGAGCGCCTTCAGGCAGGCGTCTCACGGACCCGCTCAAGGCCGAGGTGCGGGCTGGTGACGAGGCGGTAGTCAGCCGACTCCGCATCGGAGAGCGGGTTGCCACGGACCGGGGTGAAGTCGGGCCCGACGGAGTCCGGTGCGCGCACGGCCCGCATCTGCACCCGCACCGCTTCGTCACGCAGTTGATCGGTGATGACGCGGGTGGACGAGTTGGCCGCCTCACGCAGGTCGGACAGGCCACCGATGATCTCCGCGAAGGAACGGGACGAGACGCCTTCATCCGCCTGCACGGCCTGCTCGTCTCCGATCAACCGGTCGGACGTGAGGAAGAAGCCGTCCTTACCGAGATAGCGCTCGTACATGATGCTCACCAGCGCGAAGAGACGCATGTACGCACGACGGTAGGCAAATTCGAAGAACCTGAGGGCCTCCGCTTCACTGACCTCGCCACGGTCCATCGAAGCGACGCACGCCGCCGCGGTCAGAGCGCTGTAGAGCGCCAGATGCACGCCGGTGGACAGGAGCGGGTCCAGGAAGCATGCGGCGTCGCCCACGATCGCGTAACCCGGCCCGCAGAACTGATCCGCGATGTACGAGTAGTCGGTCTCGACCCTGGTAGTGCCCAGGAACGCCGCCCCGGCGGTCAGGTCCGCCACGGTCGGCGAGGCGGTGATCAGGTGCCGGTACAGGTCGTCCGACGACGGATGCTCGGAACGGTCACGGGCGAAGGCGTCCTTGGTGGTGACGTAACCGATACTCATCCGTCCGCCCGCCATGGGGATCACCCAGTACCAACCCTCTGGCGAGGAAATGATGTTGATTCCTCCGGTCGGCGTTTCGGGCAGCAGCCTGGCGCCGGTCCAGTAGCCCCAGATGCCGACGTTCCGCAGGTTGCTCAGCGGCTCACGGTTGCCGAAGTGACGGGTGCTGAGCAGCCCGTTACGGCCGGTGGCGTCGACCAGAAAGTCGAAATCATCCACGGTGAACGATTCACCGTGCTCCGAGGAGCACTCCACGGCCACGGGCCGGCCGTCGGCGAACCGAACTGAACGACCGGTGACGCCGGTGGTGACGGCAACCCCGTTCTGGCGGGCGTGCTCCAGCAGCAGCGTGTCGAACTCGCTGCGATCCACCTGCCACGACTGCACTCCGGACTGTTCTTGCCAGTCGAACGCCCACTGGTCGTCATCCCAGTGGATGACGCCGCCGTTCTTCTTCACGAAACCATAGTCGTCGATGACTTTCGACATGCCGATGACGTCCAGCACCACCCGGCACGACGGCGTGAGCGACTCACCCACGTGGTATCGCGGAAAGTGGGAGCTCTCGATGAGCTGCACGTCGAGTCCGGACTGGGCCATCGCTGTCGCTGCGGTGCTACCAGCCGGGCCACCGCCGATTACGAGAACCTTCATGTCACTGCCACCTCGCCGTTCTGGCCGTGTATGGGGTCGCCGACGATGCGACGACGACGTCTTTCTCCGGGAGTCGAACTGCGGCTCAGCCAGCCGCGACAGCTGGCCCGGGCGGACACCGGCGGAGCGCTTCCATTTGGTGCGACCAGGGCCGCAGCCGACATCAGGGGTGGTACCGGCCATGCAGCACAGAAGACCCCGTCCTCGCACGTCACCGATAGACGATCGTACATGAAGGTATCGACGATCGTCTTGATTCCGCGATAAACCGAGAACCGGGTTAACTCCGGTATTCCAATGCTGTGAACAAACTGCCGCCCGCCGCGGTCGACGGGGACGCGCCATCGGGTGGGGACGCGATCCCGCCCAGGTCGACCGGGGCATGACCGGGGCGGACGCACCGTGCTCAGTCGACCTGTCCGCCGAGGTGGCCGGGATAGCAGTGATCACCGCCGGCGCCACCATCGGCACCGCCACCGCGCCGGCCGCCGGGGGCACCGACACCGAGACGCTACTGGCGATCTCGATACCGGGTGCGCTCGGCGTGACCGCCAGCGGCACCGTCGAGGAGGTCACCGCCACCCGGGCGGCGGACGGGTCGTCGGCGTCCTCCAGCGTCAACGGACTCAACCTGACCGTGCTCGGCATCGACGTGCTGGACGCCGCCGAGGTCACCGCCACCGCCGTCTGCCCGCAGGTCGGCGCGACCAGCGCCGACACCACGCTCGTCGGGCTGGAGCTGTTCGGCACGACGGTGACGCTGACGGCGAACACTCCCGCCGTCGTGGGCAGCGCGGCAGTGGTGGTGCCGGGGCTGCTGGGCGCGAGTCTGAACGCCTCGTTGACCCGCGTCGAGACGACCACCGCCACCGGCGCCACCGCGATCACCGTGCGGGCCGTCCTCACCCTGTCGGGCACCGTCCTCGTCGTCCCGGTCACCATCCCGGTCGGCATCGTGATCGTGGCCGAGGCCATCTGCGAGCATCCGGCGGCGGCACCGACCACCGCGACGATCAACCCCGACGAGGGCCCAGTCGGGCGGCCAGACGGTGACGATCACCGGCACCGGCTTCGTCCCCGGTGACACGACAGTCACCTTCGACGGGGTGCCCGCCACCGATGTCACGGTCAGTCCCGGCGGCACCGCGCTGACGGCGGTCACCCCGCCCACACGGTCGGACCGGCCGTCGTGGTGGTGACCACCGGCGGCGGTACGGCAGCGCCGCTGGGCTACACCTATCTCCCCGACGGCAGTGGAGCGACCGTGACCGGGCTGACCCCGACGAGCGGGCCGACCTCGGGTGGCACCACGGTCACCATCACCGGGACCGGGTTCACCGCAGCGACCGGGGTGACCTTCGACGGGGTGCCCGGCACCGGGTTCACCGTCAACCCGGCCGGCACCAACCTCGTGGTGAACCCGAACGGCACCTCGCTGACCGTGGTCACCCCACCCGGTTCGCCCGGCGCGGTGGACGTCACCGTCCTGCTGCCCGGCGACGACGTCACCGCGCCTGACGGGTTCACCTACGAACCCGTCCCGCCGCGCATCGACACCGTCAGCCCCGGGCAGGGGCCGACCGGTGGCGGCACCACGGTGACGGTCAGTGGTTCCGGGTTCGTGCCGGGCGGCACCACGGTCACCATCCGCGCCACGACCATCCCGGCCAGCAGGTCACGGTGGCACCGGACGGTCGCTCGTCGACCTTCCGTACGCCGCCCTGCGCGGCCGGTGACACCACTGTCGTGGTAAGCACCGGCGGGGCACGTCCAACGGGTTTACCTTCCGTTACGTGGCGCGGATCCTTGCCGGTGACCGGTGACGCCATCGTCGCGCCGCTGACCGTCGGGGTGATGCTCGCGCTCCTGGGCATCGTCCTCCTCCTGCTGACCCGCCGCCGGCAGCGCGCCGGCCGGATCGGCTGACCGGATGCTCCCGGCCAGGGTCCGACCGGACCCTGGCCGGGACGCACGGTCGGGCAGGTGCCGCTGCGGCACTACCATGCCCCGCATGTGGTGGAAGACCGCAGCGGTGCCGACGGTGGCGTTGCCGGCCGCGTCCCTCGGCCGGACCGCGCACCGCCGCGTTCCACCGGGACCTGCAATGGGCCACGGTGGCCCGGGCAGCCCGGAGCCTGTCGTCGGACGTGTCCCCCACCGGCCGGCCAGCGCCGCCTCCGACGAGCACCTGCGCGCTGCGGTGATCCGGGCCGGGACCGTGTGACCTGATGAGTCCCGGTGGTACCGACGTGAGCCTGCTGGAGCTGGTGCTGGGGTTCGTCGTCGCGGTCGTGCTCATCACGGTGATCACGATGATCCTGCGTCGCCGTGGCGGCAGCCGGGACCTGCTGGGCTCCCAGGTACGCGAGCTGCGGGCCCGGGCCGCCGCCGCGTCCCCGAGCGCGGACACCCGCCAGTGGGACGCGGCCACCCGGATCGCCGACGCCCGCAGACACGAAGCCGCCGCCCGGGCCCCCGCCGCTGACGACGTCCCGTCCGACCCGCCGACTGCTGCGGCGTCCGCCGCGGACACGGCCTCCCCCGCCACCGCGGATCGTCCGGCGGCGGACCGGCCGACTCAGGACCCCACCGCCCCGCTGTACGGGCGATCCCCGACACCCGACGCGATGGTCGACGCGTTCGCCTGGCTGCGGATCGCGGCACTCGTGGAGGCCGGGCACCGCGAGCAGGCCGTCGACCTGCTCAGCACCACGATGGCCATCTCGACCGACGAGGCGCAGCTGCTCGTCGACGGTCTGGCCGACGCCGGGGGTGAGCGTCGTCCCGACTGACCCGCGTGATCGCTGCGGGTCCGGCCCGGGTTCGATGGTGTGTGTGCTACCGGTGGGCGTAGGCGCCCGCGCGGGCGGCCGTGGCGACGCTGCGGGCGACGCGTTCGGGAAGGTCGGCGTCGCTGGCCGCCCGCAGGAGGAGGAGTTCGTGGTACAGCGGGGCGGTTGCGGCGACGAGCAGTTGACGGCTGTCGGTGCCCGCCGGGATCTCACCGCGTTCGACGGCACGCCGGGTGATGTCGGCGCAACGGTCGTAGCGGTCGACCCAGAAGGCGCGTAGGGCCTCGGCGGCCTGGTCGGACCGGAAGGACGCGCCGATGAGCGCGACGGTCACCGGGTCGGTGGTCAGTGCCGCGTACACCTCGTGGTTGGCCGCGACGAGGTCACCTTCGAGTGAGCCGGTGTCGGGTGGGCGCCAGGCGTCGACGCTCGCCTCGTTCAGGACGTCGGCCAGCAGGCCACCGACATCCCGCCAGCGTCGGTAGACCGTCGTGCGGTGGACACCCGAGCGCTCGGCCACCACGTCGATGCTCAGGGAGTCGTAGCCGTGCTGCACCAGCTGGGCGAGCGCGGCGTCGAGTACGCGGCGGCGGACCGCTGCGCTGCGTCCGCCGGGTCGGCGCGCGCGGTCGGTCACCGCCTCGTCGGGGTGATCGCTTGTCGGTCGTGGCGACGCCATGCCACGATGCTATCGCTACAGCCGTAGCCTTAACGAGCGAGGTCCGCCATGCCGCCCGACCCGACGACCCTCCACCCGGTGGCGATGCATCCCCGGGTGGTGTTCCTCAAGCCGCTGGTCACCTCCCCCAAGATCACCGTCGGGGACTACACGTACTACGACGATCCCGACGACGCTGCCGGCTTCGAGCAGCGCAACGTGCTCTACCACTTCGGACCGGAACAGCTGGTCATCGGCAGGTTCTGCGCGATAGCGGCAGGCACCCGGTTCCTGATGGCCGGGGGCGACCACCCGGTCACGGGTCCGTCGACCTTCCCGTTCACCCTCTTCGGCGGCGAATGGGCCGAGCGGACCCTCGACGTCGTGACCGCCATGCCCAGCCGGGGTGACACCGTCATCGGCAACGACGTGTGGTTCGGCTACCGGGCGACGGTCATGCCGGGCGTACGGATCGGCGACGGGGCGATCATCGCCGCCGGTGCGGTGGTCACCACCGACGTGCCGGCCTACACGATCGTCGGCGGTAACCCGGCGCGGCCGATCCGGCAGCGCTTCGACGACGACGACATCCACCGGCTGCGACGGGCCGCGTGGTGGGACTGGCCCGCCGACCTGGTCAACCGGCACTGCCGCGCCCTGATGACGGGCACACCCGCCGAGATCGAACGCATCGCCGTCGAGAACGGGTTGGCACCGGCCCGGTGAAGTCCGCCCCCTGCGGGAATGCGCCGTGGCCGACACAGCGCGGGCCTGCCGCCCATCGGCCACGAAACCGCCTTCGAGGCGGGGCTCGCCCTCATCCTCCGCGGTCTCGTCGCCGAAGCGGCGACCACCGGCCGCCGGCCGAACGTCGCCCGCCGCCCCGGCTGTGTTCCACCAGTGGCGGTGACCCTAGACAATGCAACGATGACCCGTCGTAACACGAAGATCGCCGGGTGGGCGGCCGGCACACTCTGCTCGCTGGGCCTGGTCGGCCTCGGCGTGGCGTTCGTCCGGGTCGGCGTGACGGAGGCCGACAAGTGGGCCAGCACGCTGGGGATCTTCGCCACCGTGCTGGGGTTGGCGCTGACGGCCTACACCGCGGCGGCGACCCCTAGGGCCACGCCGCAGGCCGGGGCCGGGCCGGCCGGTCGGGTCGACAACACGATCCAGGGTGGCGAGTTCACCCAGTCGGTCATCCAGGCCCGTGACCTGACGCTCGGGGTTCCGCCCGCCCCGGCATCCCGGGCGGCCGCCGACGGTGCGGTGACCAACACGATCACGGCCGGCACGTACCGCGGCCCGGTCATCCAGGCCCGTGACGTCGTCCGGCAGCCAGCCGACCCGCCGGCTGCCGACGACGGTGCCGACCCGTCCCGGGCGGGGTGACGTGAAGGGCGACAGGTTCGGACGCCGGCTCTTCGGCCGGCGGACGGACGGAGCGACCTCGAACACGATCACGGGTGGGGTGTTCCTCAACGTGGTGATTCAGGGTCACACCATCAACGTGACCCTGCCGCCGCAGGTCACCCCCGCCGGGCTCCCCCGGGCCACGAAGTCCTTCACCGGTCGGGAAACCGAGGTCGAGCTGCTGCTCAGGGAGCTGGCTCCCGGCGGGAGCACCGGAGCGGGACCGGTCTCGGCGGTGGCCGGTCTGGCCGGGGTCGGCAAGACCGAGCTGGTCGTGCAGGCCGCCACCCGGGCCCGACGACAGCCGGGGTGGTTCCCGGGCGGAGTGCTGTTCGTGGACCTGTCCGGCTACGACCCGCAACGGAGCCTGTCGCCCGGCGCGGCGCTGCTCGGCCTGCTGCAGGCACTGGGGCTGCCCGGTGAGTACATCCCCGCGGGCGAGCAGGACCGCAGTGCGTTGTTCCGCAGCGTGCTGGCCGCCTATGCCGCACAGGACCGGCGGCTGCTGCTGGTGATCGACAATGCGGCAACCGCCGCCCAGGTGACCCCGCTGCTGCCGAGCGACGACAGCACCGCCACATTGATCACCTCCCGACACACCCTGGCGGTCGGGGCCCGACTGCACGACCTCGACGTGTTGGACGTCGAGACGTCCGTTCGGCTCCTGGTCGACCAGTTGGGACAGCTGCGCGGCCCGGCCGACAGCAGGGGGCACGACGAGCCGCAGGCCGCTGCCGAGATAGCCGAACTGTGCGCGGGCCTGCCCCTGGCGCTGCACATCGCCGCCGGTCTGCTGGCCGATCCCGGCACCCGTACGCTGGCCTCCCTCGCGGGGGCGTTGCGCGCCGCCGCACACACCCGGCTGGACCGGCTGACCCGGGAGGACCGTGCGGTGCGCGCCGCGTTCGACCTCTCCTACCGGCAGCTGAACCCCACCCAGGCCCGCCTGTTCCGACTGCTGCCGGTCAACCCCGGCCCCGAGGTCGGTACGGAGGCCGCCGCATGCCTGGTCGACACCGATGCGCAGCGGGCCGAGACGCTGCTGGCGGACCTGGCCCGGGCCCACCTCGTCGCGGCCGGCCCCAGCTGGGGGCGATGGCGGATGCACGACCTGGTCCGCCTCTACGCCGAGGAGCAGTCGGACTCGGCTGCCGGAGCCGATGCTCCGGATGCCGCCCGTGCCCGGCTGTTCACCTACTACGTCGCGACCACCGCCGCCGCCAGTGTCCAACTGGAGCCTCCGTCGGTCGCCGCCGCGCTCGCCGCGCGCTCCGTCCCGGCGGACGCCCTGGCCCGGATCGAGACCACCTACGCCGCGGCCGGGCAGATGCAGCCGCCCCCGGTCACGGTCACCTTTTCCACGCGGGCACAGGCGTTGGCCTGGTTGGAGATCGAACGGCCCAATCTGATTGCCGTCTGTACGACCGCGGCGACGCACGGGCACCGCACGGCCAGCATCGGACTGGCGTCGCTCCTGTACACGTTCCTGTCGTTCCGTCGGTATCTGTCGGAGCTGATCACGGTCACCGACAGCTTCCGTGCCCTCTGCCGGGAGGCCGGGGACCGGCACGGCGAAGGCATGGCGCTGAGCCACCTCGGCGCGGCCCTCAACGAGGCGGGCCGGTCCGACGAGGCCGTCACCGCCCACATCCGGGCGGTCGAGCTCATCGGGGAGACCGGTGACCGGCACGACGTCGGCGTGGCGCTGAACAATCTCGGCCTGGCACTGCGGGCGGTGGAGCGGTTCGACGAGGCGATCGCCGCCCACACCCGGGCGTTGGACATCTATCGTGAGATCGACGCCCGGCACAGCGAGGGCACGGCGTTGAACAATATCGGCCAGGCGCTGCGGGCGGTGGGGCGGTTCGACGAGGCGGTCACCGCCCACACCCGGGCCGCCGGGATCTGTCGCGAGACCGGGGATCGGCAGGGTGCGGCCCTCGCCCTGAACAACCTCGGCGCGGACCTGCAGGGGATGCAGCAGCACGAGCGGGCCATCGCCGTGCACACCCGAGCCGCTGACATCTTCAGCGAGCTCGACGACCGGCACCACGAAGCTGAGGCACGGCACCATCTGGGCTCGGCGCTGCGGGCGGTGCGGCGGTTCGACGAGGCGGTCGTCGCACACACCCGGGCCGTCGAGCTCTTCCGGGACAGCGGTGACCGGGACGACGAAGGCTTGGCGTTGACCGGCCTCGGCCTGACTCTGCGCAGAGGTGGACGGTGTGCCGAGGCGGCGGCCGCCCACACCCGGGCGGCGCAGGCGTACCGCGAGGCCGGCGACCGGCGCAGCGAGGGCATCGCGCTGAGCAACCTCGGTGTGGCCCTGCAGGACGCGGAGCGGTTCGACGATGCCACCGAGGCCTACGAACAGGCAGTGGGGGCGTGTCGCGAGGCTGGTGACCGGCCGGGCGAGGGTGTCGCCTCGAACAACCTCGGCAACAATCTGCGGGCGGCGGGGCGGTGCGGGGACGCGGCCGTCGCCCATTCCCGGGCCGCCGGCATCTTCCGGACGGTCGGCGACCGGTACCGCGAAGGCAAAGCGCTGCTCGGCCTCTGCCTGGCCCTGCTCGACACGGGGCCGGCCGACGAGGTTCGACGCCACTATGAACGGGCGGTCGAGGTGTTCGCCGGCGTCGACGAACACGAGAGCGTCGCGCTGGTGCAGCGGTGGCTCGGCAATCTTCACCCGGGAACGATCCCGCCGGGGATCTTCCCGCCGGAGTTCCATCAGGCGGCGTTCGTCGTTCTGATGGGGCTCATGTTCGCCGATGCCCGGTCGGGCAGGTCGCTGCGGGGCGGTCCGGGCGTGCCGGACGGCAGGTAGGCGGGGTAGCCGAGCTCCTGGGCGTTTCTGCGAAGGATGCCGTGGCTGGTCGCGCCACCCTCGGCCTGGCTCGGGTGAGGTGTCTGCTCCGGAGCCGGGTCGTTCAGGTGGGCGATGTCAGGGAGGGCGACAGGTGGGCGCGTTCGCCCTGGGCGCTGAAGAGGGTGAGCAGCTCTGCGGCCTGAGCGTCGGCGCTGCCGATCTGGTGCGGGATGCGGGTGTCGAACTCTGCGGCTTCGCCGGGGCCCAGCTGGTATTCCTGGTCACCGAGGACGAGCCTGACATGTCCGTTGAGTACGTAGAACCATTCGTACCCATCGTGGGTCTGCAGTGTCGTCGTAGCCGATCTGCCGGCCGGTGGATAGATCACCTTGTAGGCCTGGATGCCTCCGGGACGTCTGGTCAGCGGCACGACGGTGAAGCCGGACCGCCGTACCGGCCGCAGGTGGATGCGTGGATCGCCGGTGGGCGGGGCCGCGACCAGTTCGTCGAGCGGGACGCCGTGCGCCCGCGCCAGCGGCAGGAGTTGCTCCAGCGTCGGGCGCAGTTTCCCGTTCTCGAGACGCGACAGCGTGCTTGCGGTCAGGCCGGTCTCTGCCGCCAGGGCGGCCAGGGAGATGTTCCGGGCCTTGCGTAGTGCGTGCAGGCGCGGGCCGACGCCCGCGAGGACGTCGTGCGACGTGACGTTCATGGATTCATGATGCGGATCCGCAACGTTTCTCGCAAATAGGCAACGCTGCTGGTCATGCTGGTGGCGGAGGTAGGTAACCGATGCTCACATCAGCAGCAACTTCGACACCGGCAACACGGTGGTCGCGCACCGTCGCGGCCGCCACGGCCGCGCTCGTCCTGGCGACAGCGTGCACGACCACCGGCGGCAGGACGCAGAACACGACGGCACAGCAGGCGAGCGCCACCATCACGGCAGGTCACGATGCGGCCACCCGGGATGATGCCCCGTTCAACCGTCAATTCACCCACGAGACAGCCGACGTCGATGGCGTGACGATGCACTACGTCACCGGCGGCACCGGCGAGCCGCTCGTCCTCCTGCACGGCTGGCCCCAGTCGTGGTACTCGTGGCGCGAGATCATGCCGGCGCTCGCCGAGAAGTACACCGTGTATGCGCTTGATCTGCCGGGACTCGGCGACAGCGAGGGTGCGCCGTCCAGTTACGACAAGGCGACCCTGGCCCGCTACGTCCACCGGCTGCTCGTCGACAAGCTCGGGCTGAAGAAGATCAACCTGGCCGGCCACGATCTCGGTGCCGGAGTGGCGTTCCAGTACGCCACACAGTTCCCGGACGAGGTCGTCAAGTACGCCCACCTCGACTATCCGATGCCCGGCCCCGCCCTCAGCGCGAGCGCCTACCGGCAGGCGAGCTGGCACATGTCGTTCCACCACCAGGACGGGTTCCCCGAGTTGTTGGTCGACGACGACGTCCGTGACTACCTGTCTCTTTTCTACGGGTATGTTGCCTACGGTGGGGTCAGCTTCGGCGGGCCGGGCGCGAAGGCTCCCTTCACCGCACAACAGATTGACGAGTACGCCCGCACGTACCAGCGCCCGCAAGTCCTGACCGGCGGGTTTGAGCTCTACCGCACCCTGGACCAGGACGAACGGGACAACAAGGCCGCGAAGCCGATCACCATGCCGACGATGCTGCTGACGGCCGAAGGCACGCTCGACTTCACCCGCTCGACGGTCCGGCCCCTCATGCCCACCATCACCCGCGCCGTGGAGGTGCCCAGGGCCGGGCACTGGCTGATCCAGGAGAACCCGGAATTCGTCACCACCGAACTGGTGACGTTCTTCGCGAGGGGGGCGGACCGGTGACCGGTGCACTCGATGCCGAGTCGTTCTGGGAACAGCACCACCGCGCCCGGCGCGGCGGCTCCGCTGGGAACCCCAACCCGGTGCTGGAGGAGACAGCCGGGACACTGCCTCCCGGCGATGCCCTCGACCTGGGATGTGGCGCCGGCGGCGACACCATCTGGCTTGCCCGGCACGGCTGGCAGGTCACCGCTGTGGACATCTCAACCGCCGCCGTGGAACGGGTGTGGGCACGCGCCCGGCAACTCGGCGTCGACGGCCGGGTGACCGGCGAACAGCACGATCTGGCCCGGAGCTTCCCCGACGGGCAGTTCGACCTGATCTCCGCGCAGTATCTGCACACTCCCTTCGCGCTGGACCGCGGGCGAGTACTGCGTACCGCGGCGCACGCGCTGCGCCCCGGCGGTCATCTCCTGATCGTCGACCACGGCTCGACCGCGCCCTGGTCGTGGAACAGAGATCCCGACACGCATTACCCCTCACCCGGCGAGACCGCAGCCGAGCTGGCCCTCGACCCGGCCCGGTGGTCCGTCGTACGCGCCGACATGCCGCGCCGCCGGGCCACCGGACCGGAAGGCCGGAGCGCCACCGTCACCGACAACGTTCTGCTCATCCAACGACATGATCGGAGAAGCTGATGCCGCCGACCACCCGAACCAGGAAACGCAAGGACACCGGGCCCGGATGGACCGCCCCCGGGGAGAAGGACACTCTGGTCGGCTTCATCGACTACCTCCGCAATGCGATCATGGACAAGGTCGCCGGCGTACCGGAGCCCGAGTTCGAGACCTGGACCGAGCTGACCCAGCCGGCACGCCGGCCGCCCGGCCGTGGCGCCCTGCCGCCGTCGCAGCGATGGGTGCTGGTCCACATGATCGAGGAGATCGGACGCCACGCGGGGCACGCGGACATCATCCGCGAGAGGATCGACGGGTCCACCGGCCGCTGACAGCCACTGCGGCCAACTCTCAGCTCCCTCAGCCAGCCTGAAAGCGCCGATAATTAATGGCTGGGCGGTAAAATGCCCGTTAAATATCCTCGACAGTCGCTCGGAAACACAATTAATCCGGCCCGAGTGGACGTGCCACACAGCACAGTGGACTTCGATGTCGATCGAAATTATTCTCCGTGCCATGCTCCGTAGACATCGAAGGACATTCCTCTTCCTGGCAACAATTCTGATATCAGCACTGGTGGCCGGCCTGGCCGGGCCGGGCCGGGCGGGGGTGGGAGAACCGGCCAGAGCCGCGGCGAAGGCGGCTTTCCAGGCGAAACTGGCGACATTCGGGGCGCGGCTGGCCGATGCGGTGCCCGACACCATAACGGTCGAGATCCCGTTGGATGCCGAGGTCGACCGCGCCGTGTTGGCGGCCAGGGTCAACGAACTCAACAACCGCAATCCGCTGTTCAGCGACACGATCCGGGAGGAGATCGAGCGTTACCAGCCGGATCTACCGCCGGGAGGTGGGGCTCTACACTGGGTCGATGTCGACGGTCAGGTCACGCTGACAAGCACCAGCCTGGTGTTCACCCTGGAGGCGGACGACGACCATCCCGATCTGACCTGGTATCAGGACCTGATTCTGGCCGCGATCGGGTGGGGCCTGCAGTGGGCCCTGACGGCGATCTGCGGGCTCATTGTTCCGGCCTTCGTGCTGACCTGCGGGGCGGTGGGAGGGTTCCTCGCCGGGTTCACCACCTGGATCATCAAGGCCCACTGGGAGAACCGGCTGGACGACTGGCACCAGTATCTCTACGCGTTCGCCGCCGGCCTGGCCGGGGCCGCCGCCGGCACGTTCCAGGCGTTCTGGGAGTCCCGATTCGGTGATTGGATCAGGTCCGGCGAGGGGCGAGAGTGGGTCTTGAAGCAAATGAAGGCGATCGCGGCGAAGTGGAGGAACTCGTGGTGGCCCGCCCTCGCCGACACCATCTCCGCGACCGCCGACTGGGTGGCAGCCCGTTGGGGCGACATATGGGCGGCGGTACAGCGGCCTCCGGCACCCACGCCGCCACCGCCACCGCTGTCGCTGCGCGTCATGCCATTGGGTGACTCGATCACGCAGGGTGTCGGCGGAAGCCCGGCCGGGACCGGCTACCGGGCCCGGCTGTGGGACCTGCTGTCGGACCAGCCGGGCGCACTGGACTTCGTCGGCTCGGTGGACACCGGTGAGCTGCCGGACACCAACCACGAAGGTCACCCAGGCTGGAAGATCAACCAGATCAACAGCCTGGTGCGTGACTGCCCGGTGGCCCGCTACCGCCCCAACGTGGTCACCCTGCACATCGGGACGAACGACCTGCGCAGCGCCGTCGACATCCCGGCCACCGTGGGGCAGCTGCGCACGTTGATCAACACCACTCTCCGGCGTGGCCCGGAGTCCACCGTCTTCGTGGCCACCCTGGTGCCGTCGCTGTCGCCGGACATCAACGCGCGGGTGCAGCAGTACAACGCGCAGGTGGTGAGCCTGGTCGGCGAACTGCGCGCCGTCGGACGGCCGGTGCGGCTGGTCAGCATGAGCGCGGTGACTGCCGCCGACATGACCGACGGGCTGCACCCGAACAACACCGGGTACCGCAAGATGGCCGACGCCTTCGACGGCGCGATCGACAGCGCGCTGACCGAAGGACTGATCCGGCCGCCGCGTACGGGCGATCCCGGGGCGTGTGGTGTGCCGCCCAGCACGACCCCGCCGCCGACCGGTCCTCGACCGGAGGGCTGGAACTACGTCGGCGAGGTCGCCGCCGGGGCCGGCCCGCGTGAGCAGGTCCGGTTCGCCGACCTCAACGGCGACGGCCGCGACGACTACCTGCTCGTCGGCGACCAGGGCCAGGTCAGGGCCTGGCTCAACGCCGGTGTCGGCAACGGCGTCAGCTGGCAGAGCCGGGGGCAGGTCGCCTCCGGATCCGGGCCCCGCGAGCAGATCCGGTTCGCCGACCTCAACGGCGACGGCCGCGACGACTACCTGGTGGTCGGCGACCAGGGTCAGGTCAAGGCGTGGTTCAACGTCGGCGTCGGCGACGGGGTGGCCTGGGCCGCCCAGGGTGAGATCGCCTCGGGCGTGGGTGCGACCCGCGACCAGATCCGGTTCGCCGACATCGACGTCGACGGCCGCGACGACTACCTGGTCGTGGACAGCGTGGGTCGGGTCAGGGCCTGGCAGAACAACATCGGTGGTGCCGGCTCCCCGTGGGGTGGGCTCGGTGAGATCGCCTCGGGCGTCGGCGCCAACGGCAACCAGGTCCGCTTCGCCGACCTCAACGGTGATGGCCGGGACGACTACCTGGTGGTCGACGAGCAGGCCGGGATCCGCGCCTGGCTCAACAACATCGGCACCGGCGGTCGACCGTGGGGCTACGAGGGCACCGTCGCCGGTGGGGCCGGCGTAACCAGTGCCGAGTTGGACCTGGCCGATCTGAACGGCGACGGCCGCGACGACTACCTCAAGGTCGGCGCGAGCGGCCAGGTCACCGCCTGGCTCAACGACCGGTACGGCCGCCCGGACCCGTGGGCCTGGCAGGGGCTGATCGCCAGCAGCGGCGCTCCACGTCAGCAGGTGCGGTGGGCGGACCTGAACGGCGACGGCCGCGACGACTACCTCGTGGTCGGCGGCCAGGGGCAGGTCAGCGCCTGGTTCAACGTCCGGGACAGCGGTGGTGTCGGCTGGGACTGGCGGGGCGAGGTGGCCTCCGGTTCGGGTCCGCGTGAGCAGATCCGGTTCGCCGACCTCAACGGCGACGGCCGCGACGACTACCTGGTGGTCGGCGACCAGGGCCAGGTCAAGGCCTGGCTCAACGCCGGCACCGGCAATGCGGTCGCCTGGTCGTCGATCGGGCAGGTGGCTGCCGGCTCCGGCCCGCGCGACCAGATCCGGTTCGCCGATGTGAACGGCGACAACCGGGACGACTACCTGGTGGTCGGCGACCAGGGCCAGGTCAAGGCCTGGCTCAACGCCGGCACCGGCAACACCGTCAGTTGGGCGTCCCAGGGCGAGGTCACCTCGGGCTTCGGTGCGGCCGGGGCAACGGTCACCTTCGCCGACCTCAACGGCGACCGCCGGGACGACTACCTGGTGCTGGGTGAGTACGGCCAGGTCCGGGCGTGGATCAACAACCGGGGCGGGCCGGGCAGCGCCTGGCTCTCCCGGGGCGAGATCGCCTCGGGCGTGGGGTACCCGCGGAGCCAGGTCGAGCTGGCGGAGATCAACGGCGACCGCCGTGCCGACTACCTGGTCCTGGACGACCAGGGCGGAGTACGGGCCTGGTTCAACAACGAGGCTGCCGGTGGCCCGGCGCCGGGTAACCCCCCGGTGATGCCGGGCGACCCGACCCCCGCTCCCCCCAACGACAACGGATCCCGGCAGACCAACGTCCTGCCGCTCTGCGTCGCGAACCGGTGCCCGCACTGACGGGCTGACCCGTCGGGGAGGCGCGGCAACCTCCGCGCCTCCCCGACCAGCCGGCCCGCCTCCGCAGGATCGCGTCGCCTTCGGCGTGATCCTGTCCGGCCCGCCACGGCTCCGGGTCGGTCACGGCTCGATGCTGGTGTACTCACAGACCGCCGCCGGAAAACCGCCCGGGCCGAAGCGCAGCTCGACGACATGCCCGCGTTCGGTCCTGGTGACCGCTGGTGTGATCGACTGACCGGCCCGCGCCGGTCGCAGGTACCAGCACCGGCTGGTGTCGGTACGGCCGGGCGGCACCCCCGCGTCGGCCAGCGCGTTCTCGCCGCGCTCCAGGTAGCACGCGAAGAAGACGTGGTCGTTCAGATCCGTCTCGCGGTCGCTGAAGGTGAAGCCCGCCGTCTCGGCTCCGCCGCTGCGGGGTCGTCGCGGCGACTCCGGCAGCAGCGGCGAGTCGCCGCCGAAGCCCGGGGGTGCCTCGGTGCGCGGTGTGGGTCGTGCGCTGGTGCCGCTGTCCAGCCAGGTCCACCTGCTGGTCCACACCGCTACCACGGTGCCGTCGGCGGCGCGCAGGGTCAGCTCGTCGTGCCCGCCGTACCAGCCACGCCGGTCAGGACCGAGGGTGACGGCCAGTTCGGCGTCGAGCGGCGCTCCGGGGAGCACCCGCACCGGCGGGGTGTACGCCTCCACGTACCGCACCACGGCACGGACCCGGTGCCGTTCGAAGTAGGACCAGCGGTCGAGGCCGGCCATCTCCTGCCACCAGCCGGCGGAGACCTCGTCGAGGAGGTGCACCAGCTGGGTCGGTTTCAGGGTGCCCCGCTGGGTGATGGCCGGATAGCGCGCCTCGGTGCCCGCGCGGTACACCCTGGACCCGACGGTCACGGCAGCTGCCCCTGCGGTCGGCCGGGCCGCCGCGGTTTGATGGTGGTGCTCACCGCGACCGGACGGGTCCGGCCCCCGCAGTGGTGTACCGCCATCGGGCCCTCCGCCCGGCAGGCGCAGGGCAACACCCGGTTGAGGCTGGAGCCGATGCAGAAATCCTCGTAGGCGGTCCGGTCGCCGGGAAGCAGGCGGGCCAGCAGCGCCATCACCGGGTCCACCGCCTTGATCCGGCCGTCGTCGTCGCGCACCTCCAGCCAGGCGTGGTCGAGGTCCATCATCCCGATCAGCCAACCCCGCCGGGCGTACGCCTCGTAGCCCATGGCCCGGCACTCCCGTTCGAGATACAGGCTGGCGGAGACGCAGTTGACCACCCCGTTGGCGAGCGTGTCGTCCGGGTCGACCTGCCAACTGGACGGCAGCATCTGGAAACGCGGCCCGCCATGGCGGATACCGGCGAAGAGCCGGGCCAACCGGGGGGAGACGATCCGGTCCGCCCGGCCGGCGGTGACCAGGTCCAGTTCGACGGCGACCAGGTCGGGCACGGCCGGGAGCCGTACCTCGTCGTCGGTCAGGGTCACGGGCCCGGCGGCGCTGGTCCAGCCGGAGGCCGTGCCACCGCTACGCTCCGGCACCGGTCGGTGCAGCAGCCAGCCGGGGCCCGTGCCGCATCCGCCGTCCGGACACCTCATCGTCGCGGTCATCCGCCAGGACCTCGGTTCCGTCCAGGTGGCGGCGGGCTTCAGGGAGAACCGGAACGCGAACTCCCAGCCGATCTCCGGGAGGCTGTTCCCGGTGCCCGAGTAGAGGCCCAGATTGATGAGGTCGTAGTGGCAGAATCGCCGTTCGTCGCCCGCGCCGGTGACCGGTAGCCCGGCTTCGACCAGCAGCTCCAGCGTCTCGGCGGAGCAACGCAGCAGCCCCAGCGCGCCCGCCTGGTCGACGGTGACCTCGCGGTGGGCCGGCGGGACGAGGGTGATGCGGCGCAGCGCGGCGAGCCACCTGTCGGTCTCCGCCACGGTGACCGCGCTCACCGCGGCCACGCCCCGGGGTCGGCGGAGTCGTAGAGCACCTCGCCGGGAAGGGAGCCGTCCGTGGCGGCCCGGAACATGGGCCGCCGTCGTGGTTTACCGCTGGTGGTACGCGCCACCGCGGGCGCGGGCACGCTGAGCACCCGGACCCGTACGCCGGGGCCGCCCTCCCGGCCGAGTATCCGCGCGACCTCCGCGGCCCACGGACCTGGCCGCTGCCGGATCAGCGCATGCAGTACGGGTGTGTGGCCGGCGGAACCGGCCAGGACCACGACGCGTTCCGGGGAGAGGCCGTCGACGCCGGCGAGGCGGGCCTCCAGGTCCTCCGCGTAGAGGTTGCGTCCGCGTACCTTGAGGCTGTCGCCGGCCCGGCCGAGGACGAACAGTTGGCCGTCGTGGAGGAAGCCGTGGTCGCCGGTGCGCAGCCGGCCGCTGACGAAGGCGGCGTCAGTGGCATCGGCCCCGTGGTATCCGGCGGCCATCGACCGGCCGGTCAGTGCGATCTCCCCGACGACGGCGGGCGGCAGCGGTCGGCCCTCGTCGTCGACGATGGTCACCGCGACACCGTCGCGGGCATCGCCGCAGCCGATCAGCCAGTCGTCGTCGGCCGACGGGTCGGTCCCGACCTCCTCGACGGCGGTCACCTCGACCGGCTCGCCGGGGCTCAGCTCGCCGGCGACCCGGAGCGCCACCGGTGGTGGCGCCAGGTGCAGGCCGGTCGCGACGAGGGTGTTCTCGGCCAGCCCGTACGCGGGTAGGAAGGCCCGGGTGCGGAACCCGTGCGGGCCGAGCAGCGCCGCGAACGACTCCAGGGTGCGTCGGCTGACCCGTTCGGCTCCGACGATCGCGGCCCGCCAGTGACTGAAGTCCATCCCGGCCAGCTCGTCGGGGCCGATCCGCCGGGCGGCGTAGGCGTAGCCGAAGGTGGGTGCGGCGGTCAGCGTCGCCCCCTGCTCGCCGAAGCAGGACAGCCAGCGTCGGGGCGAACGGATGAACTGGTCCGGTCGCATGGCCAGGATGTCGCTCTGATTGAGCACCGGGGCCAACGTGCAGCCGATCAGCCCCATGTCGTGGTAGGTCGGCAGCCAGGTGGCCGTCACGTCCGCAGCGCCCATGTCGAGCCAGCGGCGGATCGCGGTGATGTTGGCCAGGAGGTTGTCGGCGCGGATCGCCACCGCCCGGGGGTGGCCGGACGATCCGGAGGTGAACTGGACCAGTGCCACCTCGTCCCCGGCCGGTGGCGTCGGGTCGTCGACGGCAGGCGTGGCGGGACGGCCCGGCCGCACGTCGCCCGGCTGGTCGGGACCCGCGACGGTCAGCACGGTCACCGCCAGTCCGGCGGCGGCTGCGGCGCTGCGGGCGGTCCCGGCCAGGTGCGGGTCGACGAGCACGGTGTGGGTGCCGGCGACCCGCATCAGGTGGGTCAGTTGCTCCGGGTACGCCGCACCCGCGCCGAGGCCGGCGGGCGGTGGCATCGGGTTGACCACACCACCGGCTGCCAGCACCCCGAAGAAGCCGGCCAGGAACGTCTCCGGTGACACCAGCAGGAGCGAGACCACCTCACCCCGGCGCAGTCCCGTGTCGCGCAGCAGTCCGGCCACGGTCAGTGCGGCGGCGGCGAGCGAGGGGAAGTCGTGCCGGGCCCAACCGGCGTCGTCGGTGGCCACCCGCAGCCCGTGGCCGGTGCGCGGCTCGGTGAGCCAGCCGGTCAGGCTCATGGTGTCGTCATCCGGTCGCCTGGCTGACCAGCGCCACCACGTCGGCGACCGTGACGACGTCCATCGCCTCGTCGTCGGAGATCGGTGCCAGGTCGAACCTTCTCTCCAACGCGACCGCCAGTTCGATCAGTGCGAGCGAGTCGAAGTGCAGGTCGTCGACGAGTCGCTGGCCGTCGGTGACGTCCCCGGCCGGGTGGGGTGCCATGCTGGCCACCAGTTGGCGGACCGTCACCTCGACGGGCTCTGCCATCGGAATTTCTCCTTTTTCCTCAGCTCAGGCTCCGGATCGGATGTGGCACGCCGTGACGGTTCTCGTAGTCGGCGACGGCCCGCTCCTCGGCGGCATGCCACACCTCGGTGACCTGTGCGTCGACGTCGTCGAGACCGGCGGCGCGCACGCGGCGCAGCAGCGCGTCCCGGGCGGTGTCCCACTGGTCGCGCAGTTGCCGGCCGCGGGCCCGCACCACCATCGGCAGCGCCGACGGGTTGCGCCGCTCCGGTCCGACCAGCACGTGGACCACGTACGGGACGGCGTCGAGGACCTGGTCGCCGACGAGCCGGCGGCGGCCGTCGACCACCGCGTGGCGCATCGCCCAGACGCCGAAACCGACGTGTCGGGACTCGTCGCGGATCACGTTGCGCAGTCCCTCGGCCAGCACGGGCAACTGCCCGCAACGGCGGACCGCTTCGGCCACCGAGCGGAGCACGACCAACGCGAGGGCCCCCTCGGCCACCACGTGGTAGGTGGTCACCGCGGCGTACCAGGCGTCGAGGTCGTCCGGGTCGCGGCGTACCCGTTCGGTCTGTTCCAGCAGGTACGCGTCGAACAGCTCCACGGTGGCGGCGGAGGCGTCCGCCCGGCACCGTCGCGCGTACGCGTGGGTTGGCTCGGTGGATCCCTCCACCGCCTGGAGGTAGCCGAGGAAGAAGATGCTGTGCCGGCTCTCGTCCACGAGCTGGCTGGAGAGGTAGAACTGGGCGGCCTGGGTGGGGGCCGCGTACACCAGGGGGGTCAGTAGTCGGGCGACGGCGACCTCACCGACGGCGAGTTCGACGAGAGCGGCCCTGAGTTCCTGGTGGAGGAAGGGCCGCAGCGCCTGCCACGCCGGTCGGTCGGCGGCCATCGCCAGGTCCTGGGTGGACCAGTTCTGCCGCTCCCAGCGCAGGTACAGGCTCTCGGGAGTGGTCTCCCGGTCGTCGATGAGCTGTTCGTCGAGAACGGCCGTCACCGTGGGACTCCTTTCCCGTGGCCGCCCTGCGTCACGGGGCCGCACCGGTGGCAGCCGGCAGTTGGACCGGCCCGAGGAACGGCATCGACCAGTGGTCACCTAGAGAATCGGCGAGCGGGTGCCGGGTGTCAAGCAGGGTCTCGGGCACTGCTCGGGCAGCGAGTTCGCTGTGCTCTGGCCGTGCTTCTCCGCGTCCTCTGTAGACATGTTCGTGTGGTAGAAAGGCAGGAATTTTCGTCGGCGTCACCGACTACGAGGTCCGGAGGGGAGGCCCGCCATGGGGATACCGGCCGTGGCACGTGGCAGCCTCGTCGATCTGGTCCGCGAACAGGCCGAGCGTGATGCGTCGAGTGTGGCGGTGGCCGACGAGGGCGGTGTGCTGACCTACGGCGATCTGGAGCGGGAGAGCAGCCGCCTCGCCCACGTCCTGGCGGCCCGTGGACTCCGGCCGGGTGACCGGGTCGTCCTCCTGCTCCCCCGGTCCGCCGCGGCGATCTGCGCCATCTTCGCGGTCCTGAAATGCCGTGGCGTCTACGTTCCGCTGGACACCGCCGGTCCGCCGGCCCGGCTGCGGCCCCGGATCGTCGCGGCCGAGCCACGGTTGACCATCGGTGATGCCTCCACCCACCGCCTGCTCCGGCAGTGCTGGGACGGTCCGTCGGCCGTGACGGTCTGGCTCACCGACCCGCCGCCGGAGGCCCGGCGACCGCAGGACGTCGTGGCGGCCGAGATCGCCGCCGCACCGGCCACGCCACCGGCCACCGAACCGACCCCCACCGACCTCGCGTACCTGCTCTTCACCTCAGGTTCGACAGGGGTGCCGAAGGGGGTGCCGATCACGCACGAGAGCGTGCTGTGGCTGGCCTCCTGGGCACGGGAACACTTCCAACTGACCAACGTGGACCGGCTCTCCTGCCACTCGGCCCTGTCGTTCGACTTCTCCGTGCTCGACATCTACTCGGCCGTGGCGGCCGGCGCGTCGCTGCACCTTGTCCCGGCGCACTACAACCTCGTACCTGATCTGCTGGCGCGGTTCATCCGTGAGTCGCGGCTGACCCAGTGGTCGTCCGTGCCGTCAGTTCTCATGGCGATGGCCAACCGTGGGGTGGTACGGGACATGCCGGAGCTTCGCCGGTTGATCTGGTGCGGGGACGCCTTTCCGGTCGACGGCCTGCGCCACTGGATGGCGAATTTGCCGCACGTCCGGTTCACCAACCTCTACGGACCTACCGAGACCACCGTCGCGAGCAGCTACTACGACGTCGGGTCGATGCCGGCACCGGGTGCCGACGTGCCGATCGGCACCGCGCTGCCCGGTGAACGCCTGGGAGTGTTCGACGAACACCGGCGGCCGGTGCCGACCGGCGTGGTCGGTGACCTCCACATCGCCGGGGTCGGACTCAGTCCGGGGTACTGGCGAAGCCCGGCGGAGACGGCGGCGGTGTTCGGCACCGTCGAGGGTGACGACTCCACCCGCTGGTACCGCACCGGGGACCGGGCCAGCCTCGACGAGGAGGGACTCGCCTACTTCCACGGTCGTGGTGACCGGCAGATCAAGTCCCGCGGTTACCGGGTCGAACTGGACGAGATCGCCCGGGTGGCGCGGCAACTGCCGGAGTTCGCCGACGTGGCGATCGTGGCGGTGGATTCACCCGAGGCCGCCGGGCGCGAGATCGGCATCGCCTACGTGGCCGCCGGCGACCGGCCGCCGGACCACGCGGCGGTACGGTCCGCACTGGCCCGGACGTTGCCCCCCTACATGTTGCCGACGCGATGGCTCGCGGTGGACGCGATCGACACGAACAGCAACGGCAAGATCGACTATCCGGCGCTGACCCGACGGTTCCTCGACCATGCCGATGCGGCCCCGCCCAGGACGGAGACCTAGATGTCGTCACCCACCACCTGGCCGGCGCCGTTCGAGGCGATCCTGCGCCGTTACCTGGCGGCGCTCTCCTCGGCTCAGGACATCCCGGCGGAGCCTCTCGTCGACCTCGGCCTGGACTCGTTGCGGGCGACAGCGCTCCTGGCGGAGTTGGAGAAGGAGTTCGGTGTCGACTTCGGCGACGAGGTGCTCGACCCCGCGTTGTTCTCCGGTGCCGGCCACTTGTGGACCGTGGTCCAGGATCTGATGGACGATCCCTCCTCGCGCACCGGGCAGACCGTGGGTTGATCCGGGCGCGGTAGACGGCTCCGGTGCGGTTGGACCCGTCCGGTCGCGGTCGAACGGATCACCAATTCGTGGAGGTCGGCCTCCGGAAAATCGGCAACCCACGCCTGGCGACCGAGCACCTGTTCGCGTCGACCGTGCCGCTGGCCTACGACCAGCAGCCGGACCCGGCCCAGGTCGCCCCTGGCCGCGCGGTGTCCTTGCCGGGCGGGTCCCGTCACGCGCAACGGGTTCGTGCGGTTGGATCCAGGGGTCGCCGGATGTTCTGGGAGTGCAGTCGTGAGTCCATTTGATCAGCTTGCTGGCCTTGACCTGCCGACCCTTCAGGTGTTGGAGGCAGCTCTGGCGCTGGGTGGCCTGGTCACCGAGGCGGAGGTGTCGGCGCTGGTCGGCGCCGACGCGACGCCGTACCTGCAGCGCGCCACCGATGCGGGGCTCGTCAGGCGACTGCGGGGCCGACTCACGGTGAGCGGCGTCGTGCGAGAGGTCTTCTCCCGGCCGCTGGGTGTCGGCCCGGCCGCTGGTCAGCTCGCCGCCGCGTTGAGCGCCGATGACCTGAAGGTGGTGGCGCGCAACCTGGGGCTGGCCGCGAAGGGCCGTAAGGCGGAACTGCTGGCGGAGGTGGAGGAGTTCTTCCACGACATGGACAACGTGCACGCTCTGGTGAAGCGGATGCCGGCCGCGACCCGGGCGGCGGTGGAGGAGGCTGACCGCGACGGTGGACAGGTCCGTCGCTACGGGGGCAGCAGCATGGCACACCGGAGTCGGTTCACGGACCGCTACCGGCGGATGCATCCGCTGGACTGGGCCGAGGAGCACGGGCTGGTCTACCGCGTGACCTGGGAGGACTATCAGCTGGCAGGTCAGGTCGCACTCGCTGTGCGAGAAGCGGACTACCGCGCTCCGTTCCAGCCACAGGAGCCGCTGGTTGCCTGGCATACGCCGCAGCCTGCGTCAGTGCGCCGCGACGCACAGGCCCAGGGTATCGCTGTGGTCGGCCTGTTGTCGGCGCTGCTGGACGGGGCGGGACGGGAGCCCCTCGCTACGGTCAAGGCTGGCGGCGTGGGCGTGCGCGAGTTGACCCGGACGGCGAAGACGCTGGGCGTGACGGTTCCGACCGCCCGGCTGCTACTGGCGGTGGCCCATGAGGCCGGGCTGGCCGACCTCGATGAACGCGTGGTCCCGACGGCCGCGTACGACCGCTGGCTCAAGCTCGGCCTGCAGCAGCGGCTCGCGGTGATGCTGAAGGCGTGGCGCGACCTGGACTATCTGCCGTCGTCGCAGACCGGGCCGTGGGTTGCGGAGCACCACCAGAACTGGTCGGCCCGCGCCCGGATGGCAGTACTGCAGGCGTTGGGCGACCGGGCGACGACAGATCTGGAACACGCGGCGCAGTGGATATGGTGGTGGCAGCCGCTGGCCTTCGGCGGTACCACGACCGTACGTGGCCTGCTGGACGAGGCCGCGACGTTGGGGGCGCTCGGCGCGGGGGCCGTGAGCCCGGCCGGGCAGGCGCTGCTGGCCGGCACGGACATCGCCAAGGCGGTGGGCGACCTGGGTGAGGTCGCCCGTACGGCCCGGCTGCAGGCGGACCTGACCGCTGTCGTGGCGGGAACACCGAGCCCGGAGCTGGCTGAACTCCTCGGCGCGACCGCCGTCGTCGAGTCCCGGGGCACAGCGACGACCTGGCGCTTCAGCCCAGCGACGGTACGCGGCGCATACGACGCGGGCTGGACCGAGCAGCGCCTGGTCAGAGCCCTGAGGAAAATCGCCGACGGCGGACTGCCACAACCACTGGTCTACCTGCTCGCCGATGTCGCCCGCCGACACGGGTCGGTACGGGTCACGCCCGTGGCCAGCACCCTGGTCAGCGACGACACCGCGCTGCTGGCCCAGATCGTCGCCGACAAGCGGCTGGACAAGCTCAACCTGCGGCTGCTCGCCCCGACCGTGCTCGCCAGCCAAGCCACCACGGCCGACACGATGGCCACCCTACGTAAGGCCGGCTACGCACCCCGCCAGCAGGACGCCGACGGCCGCGACGTCATCGAGAAGACCCGCCGCCATCGCGCCTGACGAGCCGGGGAACACCTTGGTTCACTCCTCTGTCGGCAGAGTTCCGGGTTTGAGGGCTGAGGGTGACCGGGCGTCGAGGAGAGCGCGGGGGCTGAATACCAGATCCGCTCTTCCCTGCCCCGCTGACCGCCCTGCCGGACGACGAGCCCACCACGGTACGGCTGACGACCGGTCCCGACGGCGTCACGCTGCGGCATGAGGGAGTACGGGGCCGGCACGCCGTCGCCCTCGGCCTGATCTGGGACCATCTGCTCGACGGCTCCGGGACACTCCCGTGGGTCGAGACCCTGCGGGGGCAGGCCGCCGAGGCGACCGCTCGGGCCGAGAAGGTCCGCCGGCTCCGGGCCGAACAGAAAGCCGCGCGGTGGGGTGGTCCTCCCCCGTCGGATCGGGTCCGCAGACTCTTCGGACACGCGCAGTCCCTGGCGCGGATCGACCGCCGGCTACTCGACCGCATCGACGCGCTGCCCGCCGATCGGCAGCGGGAGGTGGCCTGCTGGTCGGCCCGCCGTGCGATGCGGGTGGCCGGGCTGGAGCAGCTCGGCTGGATCGCCGACGCTCTCGCCGCCGCTGAGAGCGCGTTTGGGATGTGTGTTGGTCGGGTGTGTCGCACAGTGGGTGCGATCGATGAGCCGGGCTCGGTCGGTAGACGGGTATGGATCGTGTGCGGCGGTACCCGTCTGATCTGACCGATGCCGAGTGGGAGATCATCGAGCCGATGCTGCCGTCGCCTCAGTGGATGGGCAGGCCGGAGAGGCATCCTCGTCGGGCGGTCGTTGACGGCATCCTGTACGTGGTGCGTACCGGGTGCGCGTGGCGGTATCTGCCGGTGGACTTCCCGCCCTGGCAGACGGTGTACTCCCACTTCCAACGCCTGAACCGGCGGGGTGTGACCGAGCGGATCCTCACCGAGCTGCGGGAGCAGGTCCGCCTGGCCCACGACCGGGCGGCCGAGCCCACCGCCGGGATCATCGACTCCCAGTCGGTCAGGGCCGCGGACACCGTGCACTCCGACACCCGTGGCTACGACAGCGGGAAGAGGGTCAACGGCCGGAAGCGGTTCATCGTGACCGACACCCTGGGTCTGCTGGTCACCGTCTGGGTCCTGGCCGCGTCGTGGCAGGACCGTGACGGCGCGAAGGGCGCACTGCTCGCCACCTATGTGGCGACGCCGATCCGGCACGTGTTCGCCGACTCCGGGTTCTCCGGCCGCCTGGTCGACTGGGCCCGCGACATCCTGCGCACCACCCTGGAGATCGTCCGGAAGCCCCCCGACCAGCAAGGTTTCGTCGTGCACCGCCGCCGGTGGGTGGTGGAACGGACCCTGGCCTGGCTCACCGCCCACCGCCGCCTGGCCCGCGACTACGAAACCCAACCCGCGACCTCGGAAGCCATGATCCGCTGGGCCGCGATCGCCGGCATGCTCGCCCGCCTCACCCGAGGCGGACCCGCCACCCGCCAACAACGCCGCACCCTCAACACACCCGACTGACAGACATGCAAAACGCTCTCTTAGGGAAAACCGGTACCCCATTTCCTGAGCTCAACCAGCGCCGTGCGCCTGTCACAGGTGGCGGGCACGTTCCGTATGGCAAGCGAGCAACCCGCGAGCATCACGGATCCATAGTCGATTAAGAGCGCGGCATTCGCGCAGGTTGTTGCATGATCGTCTCAGTGCTGGCGGACATTGCTCTGGATTAAAAGTCCTCAGCTCTGCCATTGAGCTAACGGCCCGCTGAGCCACAGGTTACCCGACCACGTCGGCCGGGCCGGGTCCACCTGAGAGAGCGTTTTGCATGTCTGTCAGTCGGGTGTGTTGAGGGTGCGGCGTTGTTGGCGGGTGGCGGGTCCGCCTCGGGTGAGGCGGGCGAGCATGCCGGCGATCGCGGCCCAGCGGATCATGGCTTCCGAGGTCGCGGGTTGGGTTTCGTAGTCGCGGGCCAGGCGGCGGTGGGCGGTGAGCCAGGCCAGGGTCCGTTCCACCACCCACCGGCGGCGGTGCACGACGAAACCTTGCTGGTCGGGGGGCTTCCGGACGATCTCCAGGGTGGTGCGCAGGATGTCGCGGGCCCAGTCGACCAGGCGGCCGGAGAACCCGGAGTCGGCGAACACGTGCCGGATCGGCGTCGCCACATAGGTGGCGAGCAGTGCGCCCTTCGCGCCGTCACGGTCCTGCCACGACGCGGCCAGGACCCAGACGGTGACCAGCAGACCCAGGGTGTCGGTCACGATGAACCGCTTCCGGCCGTTGACCCTCTTCCCGCTGTCGTAGCCACGGGTGTCGGAGTGCACGGTGTCCGCGGCCCTGACCGACTGGGAGTCGATGATCCCGGCGGTGGGCTCGGCCGCCCGGTCGTGGGCCAGGCGGACCTGCTCCCGCAGCTCGGTGAGGATCCGCTCGGTCACACCCCGCCGGTTCAGGCGTTGGAAGTGGGAGTACACCGTCTGCCAGGGCGGGAAGTCCACCGGCAGATACCGCCACGCGCACCCGGTACGCACCACGTACAGGATGCCGTCAACGACCGCCCGACGAGGATGCCTCTCCGGCCTGCCCATCCACTGAGGCGACGGCAGCATCGGCTCGATGATCTCCCACTCGGCATCGGTCAGATCAGACGGGTACCGCCGCACACGATCCATACCCGTCTACCGACCGAGCCCGGCTCATCGATCGCACCCACTGTGCGACACACCCGACCAACACACATCCCAAACGCGCTCTGAGGCCGGCCGCCCACTGCCGCGCGCCCTCACCGAGCAGAGTGCTGCCGCCGCGTACCGTCGGCTGACGTCGGACCCCGAGGTGCCCCACACCACGATTTCCCTCTCGCCGGACCCGGTGTTCAGCGCGTTCGGTGTCACCGAGGTGCTTCGGCAGGCTGTCGCATTCCCCGCCCTGGTCGCGCTGGCCAACCACGACCCGCTGGCCGCCACGATCGATACCGTCCGCGATGCGGCGATCGCCCACGGGGACGACCGCGACAACTTCCTCACCGAGGCCCACGCCGCTCTACCCTGAGCTACCCACCGTCCCCGCCGCATTCTCGGGAGCCACCAAAATGGCTTGTGCCACACCTTGAGTACGGCGGCAAATTGTCTCTAAAATTGCTGGCATGGCTAATCAGATCGGGGTCGGCCCGGAGCTTCTGGCCTATGTCCGGGAATTCTCACTCAGGGAGGACGACGTCCTTCGGGCGTTACGCACGCACACCGGTGAGCTGCCCGGCGGTCAGTCCCTGCAGGTGATGGCCGAGGAGGGACAACTCCTTGCGCTGCTGGTGTCCCTGGTCGGGGCCACGAGGGTGCTGGAGGTGGGCACCTTCACCGGTTACAGCACCCTGTGCATGGCCCGGGCGTTGCCACCGCACGGCCGGGTGGTGACCTGTGACATCAGTGCACGGTGGCCGGAGATCGGTGCCGAGTACTGGCACCGCGCGGGGGTTTCCGACCGCATCGAGGTACGCATCGGCGCGGCCGTCAAAACCCTGGAAAAAATGCTCGACGAAGGCACCGGTGGCAGCTTCGATCTCGTTTTCGTCGACGCCGACAAAGCGAACTATCCGCAGTACTACGAATTGGCGGTGCAACTCGTACGCCCCGGTGGACTGGTGGTGGTGGACAACACGCTGTTCTTCGGCCGGGTGGTCGACCCGACCGCCGGTGATCCGGACACCGCCGGGGTACGGCGGGTCAACGCCATGATCCGCGACGACCAACGGGTGGACGTGTGTCTGCTTCCGATGGCCGACGGCATCACGTTGGCCCGCCGGCGGGCCGGCTGACCTCCACACCGCCGCCCGGCCGGTGGGGGCCGGGCGCGGGCGGTCAACCCGCGCCGACGGTCGCCGGGCCGGCCAGGTCGGGGGCGGTCAGCTGGAACGTCGACGGTGCCGGTTGCCGGCGTGCCGCCAGGTGCAGTCGCTGGACGGCCCGGTCGCCGTCGACGGCGATGCGGTCCCGGCATGCGCAGGGCTCCTCGTCGAAGCCGGCGAACCGGTAGGCGATCTCCATCATCCGGTTCCGGTCGTTGGGGCGGAAGTCGGCGATCAGGTGCACGTGGGCTCGGGCGGCCTGGTCCACCAGCCAGGTCAGTAGGACGGTGCCGGTGCCGAAGGACACCACCCGGCACGAGGTGGCGAGCAGCCGCAGGTGCCACACTCCGGGGTGTTTCTCCAGGACCAGCACACCGACCGCGCCGTGCGGCCCGAACCGGTCGGTCAACGTCGTGACCAGGACCTCGTACCGGGGGTCGGCCAACAGGGCCCGCAACGCCTGGTCCGGGTAGTGCACTCCGGTCGCGTTCATCTGGCTGGTCCGCAGGGTCAACTCCTCGACCCGCGACAGGTCCGCGGCGTCGGCGCGCCGGATGCGCATCACCAGTTCCAGCGAGCGCAGGAAGTCCTCCGCCGGGCCGGTGAACCGGGCCTGCTCGTCTGCCCGCCGTTGACCGGCCTGGTACATCTGCCGGCGTCGCCGGGCGTCCACGGTCACCGACGTCGGAGTGAACTCGGGCCGGTCCAACAGGGTTGTGGCGGCGTCGGCGTCGTAGCAGCGTACCTGCGGGAGGTGGAAGGCGACCTCGGCCCGTTCGGCCGGCTGGTCGTCGATGAAGGCGACGGTGCCGAGCGCGAAGCCCAGCCGGTCGGCGATCCGCTGGACCGCGTCGGACTTGCGTCCCCATCCGATCTGCGGTGCCACGAAGTACTCGGCGACACCGAGCGCGCGCAGCCGGGCCCAGGCCGGCTCGTGGTCGTTGCGGCTGCAGACCGACTGGAGGATGCCCCGGGCGTCCAGCCCGGTGATCACCGCCCGGATCGGGTCGGGGAGCACGACCTGTTCGTCCTCCAGCAGGACACCCTGCCAGAGGGTGTCGTCCAGATCCCAGACCAGGCACTTCACGGTCACGGGCGGGACCGTCGGGACGGTGTCGGTCACCTCGACTCCTTCGTGGACTGCCGATCTTGGGCAGTATGGGATGAGTGGGCGGGCGGGCGGCGCGGCGGTGGGGTCACCGGCGGTTCACCGCGTGGTCGGCCAGCATCAGCTGACACATCTCGGTGCTGCCTTCGATGATCTCCATGAGCTTGGCGTCGCGGTACGCCCGGGCGACGGGGTGCCCGTCGACCGCACCGGCCGACGCCAGGATCTGGACCGCGTCGGCGGCGGCCCGGGTGGCGTGCCCGGCGCTGACGTACTTGGCCAGGACGGTGGCGGTGACCACGTCGGGTGAGCCGGTGTCCCAGCAGCGGCTGGCGTGCTCACAGACCCGGGTGGCCACCTGCTCGGCAGCCCACAGGTCGGCCAGGTGCCGGGCGACGAGCTGGTGTCGGGCCAGCGGGCGGCCGAACTGGTGGCGGGAACGGGCGTGTGCGACGGCTGCCGCCACACAGGCCCGCAGGATCCCCACGCACCCCCAGGCCACCGACATCCGGCCGTAGCTCAACGCCGTGGTCACCAGCAGGGACAGCGACTGCCCGCCGGCACCGAGCAGGCTGCTGGCGGGTAGCCGTACCGCGTCGAACCACACGTCGGCGTGGCCGGCGGCCCGGCAGCCCAGCGGATCCGCCCGCCGGTGCACCCGTACCCCCGGGGTGGCCCGGGGCACCACCACGACGGCTCCCTGGTCGCCGAGGCGGGCGAAGACCAGGAGCAGGTCGGCGTGGTCGGCGGCGGTCACCCACACCTTGTGGCCGTCGAGGCGCAGGGTGTCGCCCGTCATGGTGACGGTGGTGGTCATCGCCGACAGGTCGCTGCCCGCCTGCGGTTCGCTGAAGGCCACGGCGGCCGTGTCCGTGGCGGCCAGGCGGGGCAGCAGCGACCTGGCCTGGGTCTGGTCGGCCACCCGTTCGATGGTCCAGGCCGCCATCGCCTGGGAGGTCATGACGCTGCGCAGGGAGCTGCACAGGCTGCCCACCCGGGCGGTGAACTCGCCGCTGTCCAGGCTGCTCCAGCCCGGTCCGCCGTACCCGGTCGGGATCTGGGGGGCGAGCAGGCCGGCAGTGTGGAGTGCGCGCACCACGTCCACGGGTAGCCGGCCCGCCCGGTCCCAGTCGCCCGCCCGGTCGCCGACCAGGCGGGCGACGAGCGTGGCGGCCTGGGCGGGCGTGACGGTGGGCGTGGTGGCGGCGATGATCTCAGGCACCGTGGTCGCCGGGTTCGCTCGTGCGGAGCCGATCGACCAGGGCCACCATCCGGCGCACCGTGCGGAAGTTGTCCAACCGCAGGTCGGTGCCGCGTACGGAGACCCCGTACGTCTGCTCCAGGTGTACGACCAACTCCATCGCGAACAGCGACGACAGCCCACCGGTGGCGAAGAGGTCCGTGTCCGGCGGCCAGGTCCGCCCGGTACGCGCCGTCAGGAAGCGCACCAGTTCCGGCGCGGCGGTGTCGACCCGGTCGCCGGTGTCCGACACCTCCTGGTCGGATGGCACAGTCATCACAGGTCTCCCTCGTAGTGGTAGAAACCCCGTCCGCTCTTGCGGCCGAGGTGGCCGGCCTGGACCTTGGTCAGCAGCAGCTCACAGGGGCGGCAGTTCTCGTCGCCGGTGCGTTCGTGCAGCACCCACAGGGAGTCGACCAGGTTGTCCAGGCCGATCAGGTCGGCGGTACGCAGCGGACCGGTCGGATGCCCCAGACATCCCTGCAGGAGTCTGTCGACGGATTCGACGCTCGCCGTGCCGGCGGCCACCACCCGGACCGCACTGTTGATCATCGGGTGCAGGATCCGGCTGGTGACGAAGCCCGGGGCGTCCTCGACCACCACCGACTCCCGGCCCAGGGTGGTGAGCAGCCCGCGTACCGCGTCCAGGGTGTGCGGACCGGTACGCGGGCCGCGGATCACCTCGACGGTCCGGATCAGGTAGGGCGGGTTCATGAAGTGGCTGCCGATCAGGTCTTCCGGTCGTGCCACCGACCGGGCCAGTTCGCCGATGGGGATCGAGGAGGTGTTCGACACCACCGGGATGCCGGGTGCCACCAGGGCGGAGACGTCCGCCAGTACCTTCGCCTTGGCGTTGGGGTCCTCGGTGACCGCCTCGACCACCGCGGTGAAGGTGCCGGTCCGCCCGGTCGGGACGTCCGCGAGGGACAGTCCGACGTCCAGCGGACCGGGTCGGGTGTCCTCCGGTAGGGCACCCATCAGCCGGGCCGTCCGGACCTGCCGGTCGACCCGGTCGGTGGCCTCGGCCAGGCGACGGCGGTCCACGTCGATCATGGACACGGCGATCCCGTGCCCGACCGCCAGTGCGGCGATGCCCGTCCCCATCACTCCCGCGCCCAGCACCACCAGTCGTTGCGCGGCACCCGGCGTTGTGTTCTGCCCCGTCAAGAGGGTCTCCCTTCGTTGCCGCGACGGCACCGGCACGGTTCGCAGGCCACGACGGCCACGGTCACACCTCGGAGCGGCCGGCCTTCCGTTCGTCGAGGGACGATCCGTTGGCGACCGGCCAGCCGTTGACAGCCGACGATCCGTTGGCGACCGACGATCCGTTGACAGCCGGCGAACCGTTGGTGGTGGACGTCCTGGAGGCGGCGGCGTCGGTGGAATCACCGGACGGGGTGGGGTCGGTGTAGAACTGCCGCGCCCACTGCCGGTACCGCCCGATCGGGCCGTCGCCCCGGGCGAGCTTCGGCTGTTCGACGTGCTCCTGGTGGTGCCACATCAGCAGGTCCGCGCCGGTGTCGACCGAGGCCACCCGTTGGGCGATCGCGCCGAGCAGCCGCGCGACGGGCATCGCCGTCGCGCGGGCGGCCCGCTCGGGCAGGAACGGCAGACCGGCAAGCTCCAGCTTGGTGCCGAACCGCAGTTGGATCCGACCGGCGGTGGTGGGGGTCGCGTGCAGCATGACGTGGAGATCGCCCGCGCCGTTGGGCAACCGGGTGCGGGCCGCGATGGTGGCCAGTCCGATCACGGTGAGGGTGTAGGACTGGCGGCTCTGGCGCATGACCGTTCCCCGGGCGGTCGCGGTGACCGTGCTGATCGGCTCCCCCATCACCGGCGTGCCCTCGATGACCAGGTCCCGCAGCCCGTGCAGCGCCGGGAGGTGCCCCCAGTCGAAGGCGTTCTCGATGACGTCCTGCGGGTGACCGGCGATGTCGAAGGTGTTGTGGCTGAAGGGTTGCCGCTCGTCCAGGCCGAAGATCGGCACCTGCCACTGCGGTGCGAGGCCGAGCGCGTGCCGCCACACGTAGATCGACCCGTTGGCCTCGCAGACGGGGAACTGGGTGAGGGTCGCCTTGGGCGGTGGCAGGTCGTACCCGGTCCGTACGCAGGCCCCGGAGGGGTCGAAGGCGAACCGGTGGAAGGGACAGACGATCTCCTCACCGTCGAGTGTTCCACCGACGCCCAGGTGTGCCCCGAGGTGGGGGCAGCGTGGGCGGACCGCCCGCAGCAACCCGCGGGGGGTCCGGTAGACGACCACCTCGCCCCCCATGAACGGGCGGGTGGTGATGGCCCCGGGGCGGACCTCGTCGGAGAAGGCCACGCAGAACCACCCGTTCGGGTCGGGACGCGTGGGCGGGTGGAGCCGGTCGGCGGGTGCGGCGGTGTGCCGGCGGATCTCACGGTTGCGGAGCAGCTGTTTGACCAGTGATCTCATGGTTGTTCTCCTAGTGGGCGACCGGGCAGGCGTCAGGGCCCGGTCCGGGGGGCGACGGCACAGGTAGGGGCTGCGACGTGGCGACCGGCGGCGCGTCGGTCCCGGAGGGCTCCGTCAGGCGACGCCGCAGCCGCAGGCGCAGCCCTCGGGAGCTGAGGCTGGTCTCCACCTTGGGTCGGAAGGGTTCCTCGCCGACGGGGGACAACTCCCAGCGGGCCGCCACCGCGGTCAGGGCCAGGATCGCCTCGGTGAGCGCGAACTGGTCCCCGATGCACTTGCGGGCGCCGGCGCCGAACGGGACGTAGCCGGTCCGGTCGGGTGAGGTGCCGCGCCAGCGGTCCGGGTCGAAGTGGTCCGGGTCGGCGTACAGGTCGGGCCGCCGGTGAATCAGGTACGGGCTGAGCACGAGGGTGTCGCCGCGGCGTAGCCGTACCCCGTCGAGTTCGGCCTCCTGGGCGACGGTGCGGGTCATCATCCAGGCCGGCGGGTAGAGCCGGAGGGTTTCGGTGACCACCCGGGTCGCCAGGTCGAGCCGGGGCAGGTGTTCGGGGCCGGGGAGCGTGCCTGCCAGGACGGTGTCGGTTTCGGCCTGTAGTGCGTGTTGGATTTCCGGATGGGTGGCCAACAGGTGCAGTGCCCAGGCCAGGGTGATGGCGGTGGTCTCCATGCCGCCGAGGAAGAAGGTGAGGGCCTGGTCGGCCAGTTCGGAGTCGCTGAGCCGCTGCTCGTGGTCACGGCTTTCCACGTCGACGGCCGCGACCAGTGCGGAGAGCAGGTCGGCGTGGTCGGTGGGGTCGGCCCGGCGGGCGGCGACGATCTCGGTGATGGTGGCGAAGAGCCGGCTGCGGGCCTGGTCGTAGCGTCGTTTGGCGGGGGTCGGCAGCCGGCGTAGCAGGGCCGGGGTCATCATCCGGCGGAAGAAGGCGCTGACCACGGTGTTGGTGTCGGCCAGGGCGCGGCGGAGGGTGTCCGCGGGGAGGGACCCGCTGAACATCGTCTCCATGGTGGCCTGGGTGGTCAGCGTCATCATCTCCCGGGTGACGTCGAGCACCTGACCGTCGTGCCAGGAGCCGGCGGTGGCGTGGGAGGCCCGGCCGAACACCGCCGCGTACCCGTGTAGGCGCTGTGGGTGGAACGACGGTTGGCACAGTCGCCGTTGTCGCCGGTGCAGCGGGTACGGGCAGGTGGACAGCCCGTCGCCGATGACCTCCCGAATCCGGTCGTAGATCGGGCCGCCCTTGTCGAAGGTCCGGTCGTTGACGAAGATGTGCCGGGTCAGGGTCGGGTCGCAGATCAGCACCGCGGAGGTCGGGCCCAACCGGACCCGCACCATCCTGGGGTAGCCGGCCAGGGAACGGATGAAGGCCAGTGGATCCCGCAACAGGGGCAACGCGTGTCCGAGGAGCGGTAGTGCGCCTGGTGCCAGGGGAATCGACGCGGTGGTCGTCGTGGTCGTCTCGGTCATGGGTTACCTCGTTCTCCGGTCCGACGTCGTCGCACCGGGCGGTGGGCGGGTGATCTCGAGCAGCGCGGTGGTCCAGCGGAAGCCGAGGCCGAAGCTCACGACGAGGACGTGGTCCCCGACCCGCAGCGCGCCGGTGCGGAACATCCGGTCCAGGGCGAGCAGCACGTCGCAGGGGCCGGCGTGGCCGAGGTGGCGGCCGAAGGTCCAGCTGCTGTCGGTGGCGCGGCGGTGCAGCGGGGGTCCGGAGAGCACCAGGTCGAGCACGGCTGACCCGATCGCGATGGCCACCACGTGCGAGATGTCGGCTGCGGCCAGGCCGGTCTCGTCGAGGACGGTGTCGACACAGTGGCGGGTGCGGCGTTGCAGCGCCCCGATGTGCGGCAGGAGTCCGGTCTGTTCGGCGAGGAACCGTCGGCCGTCGCCGGCGGCGGTGCCCCGCTCACCGGCGCGGGTCAGCACCTCCAGCTCCGGTTCGGTGGCCTGCGCGGTGGCCAGCAGCCGGGCGAAGCCGGTGCCCCGGGTGAGTACCGCGGCGGCGCCGGCGTCACCGGCGACGTAGCCGATGTCGCGGACGTGGCCCCACCGCTGGTGGGGGAAGCGGGCTCCGGCGGTGACCAGGGCCGCCGGGGCGGTGGGTTGGGCGGTGAGGTGTTCGGCGGCGGTCACCAGGGCGGCCGCGCCGCCGTCACTGGCCGCGCCGACCTCGATGCCGGTGGTACGGGTGGCTCCGAGGACCCGCAGCAGGTACGGCGCGGGCGTGTAGTGGTCCTCGTCCTGGAAGGTGGCGTGGGCCAGCAGGCTCACATCGGCGCTGGGGACCTCGGCGTGGCGCAGGGCCAGCAGGGCGGCCCGGGCCGCCATCTGGGTGGCGGTCTCCCCGGTGGAGACTGCCGCCGAGGTGAACCCGTTGGCCGAGGCCAACGACGATGGACCGGCCCGGGTGGCGTCCCACGGGTCGTGTTCGGGTCGGATCGGGGGTATCCAGGAACCGGTTCCGGCGATCGTGATGTCGTGCCACAACACCGCTGTCTCCTCGACTGTCAGGGAAGGGCCGGCTGGGGGATGTCGGCGTGCGGCCGGATCAACCTCCCGCTGTGGTCGGTGGCGTGCGCGCTGACCCCGGTGATCCGGGCCAGGACGTGGCCGTCCGTGGTCGACGCGGTCAACGCGCCGTCGGCGAACCGGCAGTGCAGCCGGATCGTCGGGTGCGCGGCGCTGAGCTGGCAGTCGTTGCCCGGTCCGCCGAGGTCCACCGCCTCGATGCCGGCCATCGGGCCGACCAGTGGTGGCCGGTCGCCGGGTGGCGGCAGGAGCAGCAGGTGCACCATCGCGTCCAGCAGGATCGCCGGTACGGTCATCCCGGCCAGGGCCGGGTTCCACGCCTCATGGTCCAGGCGGAACGTGGCGCTCGTGCCGTCCGGTCCACGGGCGTACTCGCCGGTTCCGGCGAACGGGCCGCTGAGGGTGATCGGCAGGTCGGCGGAGTAGACCGGCATGGTGAAGTCCGGTTCGGGGCGGTGTGTCACCTGGTCGGTCGGCGCGGGCAGTGTGGGGTGCCGGTCGGCCAGCATGACGGTCGTCTCGCAGAGCAGGTCGTTGAAGCGCAGGATCTTGCCGTTGCGGCCGACCCGGTTGGTGGTGATGCGGACTGCCACCACGGCCCGGTCCGGGGACCGGTCGGTGAGTTGGGCCTCCACGGTGATGGTGCGGGGTGGTCCGGCGGACCTGACCGTCACCGACGTCCGGCAGACCAGGTCCCGGAATCCGGTGACGACGAGGTCGGGGCAGAGGTGTCCGGCGGCGCCGGCGGCGGCCTCGAGGGCGAAGGTGCCGGGGAGGACGTACTCCCCGTTGACCCGGTGGTGGCGCATCCACCGGCCGTCCTGTTCGGCGAGGGTGTGTGGTTCCCAGGTTTTGGTGAACACCGCCCAGCGGCGGCCGCGCAGCAGTACGCCGTCGAGCAGCGGCGTGGCCAGGGAGGGGTCCGGTGGGGTCGGTGGTGGTGCGTCGGGTACGGGCAGTGGCAGCCGGCCGCTGGTGGTGTCGGTGCTGATTCCCCGCTGCCCCAGCAGTACGCGTTCCTCCTGCCGGAGGTAGAAGACCGCCGCCCCGCTGCCGGGCCGGGTCACCGCATCGAGGAACTGGGCGGCGCCCTGCCGGCTGCTGATGTAGGCGTCCATCCGGTTGCGGCGCAGGGTTTCCTGCATGGCGGTGCTGCTGGCGACGCCGACCTCCCGCCAGCCGCTCCAGAGGATGGCGAGTTCGCGGTGTCCCTCGGGTGCGTGTCGGTCGGCCCAGGCGCTCGCGTACGCCAGGTATTCGTTGACGGCGCAGTAGTCGACGTCTCCGGGGGCGGGGGCGAGGGTGGCCAGGGTGCTGAAGTTGCACCAGGTCCGGGGCGGCCGGCCGGCCAGGGCGCGTTTGAGGTTGCGGTAGCCGGTGGCTTTGGTGGCCCGTACCGCCCGGAAGTCGGCAAGGGTCTTCGCGTGCAGTGCCCGGGAGCGCAGGTCGAGGACGGTGTTGACGAGCAGGTCGATGCGTCCGTGCCGGTCGATGACTTCGTCGAGGACGGCTTGGGTGCGGTCCGCGTCGAGGACGTCGCACACCCGGTGGTGGACCCGGTCCGGGCCGCAGAGTTCGGCGAGCCGGTTCACGGTGCGGCGTACCTCCAGGCGGGCCTGGGCGCGTTCGTAGCTGGTCTTGAGTTCCCGCACCGACGCGTCGGGGTGTTCCCGGCGTCCGGCGGCGATGAACTCGGCCTGGGGTGGCAGTTCGTCGTCGGTCTCGGGTAGCGGGGTGCGGCCGACGAGGTACAGGTGGGGTCGGTCGGTGGTGCGGGCCACGGCGTCGAGGAGTTCGGGGGTGATGCCGCGGGCGCCACCGAAGGCGACCACGATCGCTCCGGGTGGCAGGGCGGGTTCTGCCGTGTGGTGTGGTCGGGTCTCGTCGTCGCCGACGGCCAGTTCGGACCAGGTCTGCCCGTGGCAGGCCAGGGTGTGCGTCGGCACCCGGGCGGTCGCCGCCCGGGCCAGCTGTGCCAGCGCGGTCGGGGCTTGCGACGCGTCGGTGATCAGGGTGTTCCCGCTGCACTGCGGGACCTCGGCCCGTACCGAGCGGACGAGTCCGCTGAACAGACCGGCGAGCGGGTGGGTCGTTCCCTGCGGCAGGGCGGCGAGCAGCAACGCGGCGAGCGACCCGCCGGCGCGCAGCGCGGGCAGTGCGGCCTGGATGGTGGTGAACGCCAGGTCCTGGAGGTCCTCCGACCGGGCGGCCTGGGTGTCGTCGGCGCCGTCGTCGGGGGTTTCGAGCCGGGTGAGGATCCGGATGTGGCGTGGGACGAACGGCAGGTCGGCCAGCGCGTCGGCGGCGGCGTCGGGTGGTACGTGGGTGGCGGCGTCGACTCCTGGCTGCGGTGACCAGACGGCGATGTCCGGTCCGGTGACCGCGGCGGCGAGGTCTGCGGCGTCGGTGAGCACGATGCTCCCGGCGGGGATCGCCGGCCCGTCCGGGTCGGGTGGGGTCAGGGGGCGTAGGTGGAGGGTCTGCCGGCGGCCGATCGGCTGTTCGGCCGGTTCCGGGACGGGCCTGCTCGGGTCCGGGTCGGGACCGGCCGGCCTGGTGAACCGGATCGTGGGTGATCCGGGGGCGGCCGGGGACACGACGGTGTCGGTGCCGGTGACGACGGCCCGGAGCACCGCCAGCAGGGCGTCGAGGGCCAGGTAGGTGCGGTCGGTGCCGGCCGGTGCGGGCAGGGTGTGCGCCGGGTCGTCGGCGGTGCCCCCGGGTGCGGTGCCGAGGGTGCCCAGGATGGGCAGGCCGTGTTCCCGGGCGGTGGAGCGGCGGGCGACGGCGACGACGGCGGCGCCCTCGGCGACCGACCGGCCTGCCGGTACGAGGGTGTCCAGGTGCCGGTCCCATCCGCTGATCGGTCGCAGGCTGACCGCGCCGACGAGGGCCAGGTCGCAGGCCCGGTGGCGGAGTTGACGCAGGGCCAGGTCGAGGGCGCTGTGGGCGGAGTCGCGGTGGGCGTAGACGCTGGTGCCGAAGCCCCGCAGGTCGTAGTAGTTGGCGGCCCGGCCGGACAGGATGCAGGAGACGGCGCCGGTGAAGTCGTCCTCGTTGAGCTCGTCGGGTATGACGTCGCCGGCGTCGGCGAGTGCCTTGGCGAGGTACTCCCGCAGGGTCTGGGCCTGCCCGGGGTCGGGTAGCAGGTCGAACGTCGAGGCGCACTCCTGTGCGTGCACCCGTAGGGCGGCGCGGGCGTTGTGCGTGGTCGGCAGGCTCGCCCCCACCAGGATCGCGGTGGTGGGTCGCAGTGTGGTTCCCGGTTCGCCGAGGTCGGCCAGGAGCGGCCCGAGGGCTTGGAGCATCATCAGGTGGGCGGGGTCCATGTGCCGCATCGTCCGGGGTGGGATCCGCACGTCGAGGGGGGACGGCAGCGGGTACGGGCTGCCGAAGCTGAGCTGCGGGGCCGGGCCGTCGCCGGCGAGCCAGCCGGGCACCCGGTCGCGGTCCAGGCCGGGCAGGTGGGTGCTCCAGCCCACCACGACCAGGTCCTCGGTGTCCGGGGTGCGGTCGGGCACCGACGGTCGGGGCGCGGGTCGGGTCGACGGCACCCGGTCGGCGAGCACCACGTGGGCGTCGGCTCCCCCGAGGCCGAACGAGGACACCCCGACCATCCGGGGGCGGGCCTCGTCGACGGGCCAGGGCGCATCGGTGACGGGCACCGTCAGGCGGGTGCCGTCGCCCAGCAGCGGGTGGGGATCGGTGACCACGGTGTGGCCGGGAATCGTGCGGTGGGCGAGGGCGACCAGTGCGTGCGCCACCGACACCAGCCCGGCCAGGACACCGGTGTGGCCGAAGACCTGTTTGTTCGACGTCAACAGGCACGGTCGGTCCCGCTCGCCGAGTCGTGACAGCAGGGAGCGTAGTTCCACCTCGTCGCCGACGGGGGTGCCGGTGCCGTGGGCCACCACCCAGTCCACGTCGGAGGCGTCGACGCGGGCGTCGGCCCAGGCCCGACCGATCGCGAGTTCCTGTCCCCGGGCGGCCGGGGCGTGGATGCCCTTGCCGCGGCCGTCGGCGGCCAGTCCGGTGCCGAGGACGACGCCGTGGATGTGGTCGCCGTCGGCCACCGCGCGGGCGTACGGTTTCAGCGCGAGCATGACGGCGCCCTCACCGATCAGGGTCCCGTCGGCCGCCTGGTCGAAGGGGCGGATCCGGCCGCTGACGGTGATTCCCTGGGCCCGGCAGAACAGCGTGAAGCCGATCGGTTCGATCACCGACGTGCCGCCGACCAGCGCCACGTCACAGCTTCCCTCGCGGAGGGCCTTGACGGCGGCGTCGAGACAGAACAGGCCGGTGGCGCAGGCCGCGTCGAGGGTCAGGTGTTGGGCGTCGTCCGGGATCAGGCCGCGTAGCGCGTTGCGGGAGACTGAGGCGGGCAGGTAGGCCAGCGGGTTGCCGCCGTCGCCGCCGTAGTGGGCGCTGATGGCGTGGTCGGCGAGTTCGGCCAGCCAGTCGTCGCCGCCGCTGCTCTGGATGGCGTCGCGGATCAGGCGTTGGTACTCGTCGCCGAGGACGACGCCCTGGGTGCCGAGCCCGGTCTGGTCGTGGATGCCGGTGGTCGCCGCCAGCCACCGGTCGCCGGACCGGCGGTGTACTCCGGCCAGGGCCTGGACGGTGCAGTGTCGGAGCCATCGGGTGGTGCGTGGCCAGCCGGGGTGTTCCAGGAACCCGTCGGGTTCGGTGATCGAGGCGGGGTCGGGGACGAAGCCCTGCACGTAGCCGGCTTCCCGGATGTAGAAGCTGTCGGTCTCCGCCGCGCTGGCCGACCAGAAGTGCCGCAGGTCGAACGCGGACGGTTCGCTGGCCAGCAGGGCGCCCTCCCGGAGCCGGTCGTAGAGGTCGGCGGGGTTGTTGGTGCCGGGCAGGACCACCCCGAGGCCGACCACCGCGATGGCGTCCGGGTCGTGCCCGCCGGGGCCGGGGCCGACCTCCGGTCGGCGCGGCTGCGGGTCGCGCACCGGACGTGGTGTCGCGGCCGGGGCCGGTTCGGGCACGGCGGCGGCCTCGGGTACGGCGGCGGCCTCGGTGGTCGCGGGGTGCGTCTCGGGTGCCGTGGCTGCTGCGGTGGGGCGGACCGGTGGGGTGCGGGTGGGCACACCGACCTGCGCGGCGAGTTTGCTGTGCAGTCGCAGGCTCTGCATGCCGCCGATGCTGATGCCGCCGTCGGCGACGAGGGTCTGCCCGGTGATGAATCCGGTGTCCGGGTGCAGGAGGTGGACGAGCAGCCGGGCCGCTTCGGGGGTAGAGATGGTGCGGCGCATCAGGTCGCTGGTGCGCGGCGAGTCTCCGAGCGCGGCGGCCGGGTCGTCGAGGTTGACGACGATCTCGCTGGCCACGGAGCCCAGCAGCACGGTGTTGACCCGGATGTCCTGGTCGGCCAGTTCCAGTGCCAGGTACCGGACCATGGATTCCAGGGCGGCCTTGGTGACGCCGCCGGGGCCGTACCCGGGGACCGGCTGGTGGGCGCCGACGCTGGACAGGCAGAGGATGCCTGCTCCCGGGCGGCCCACCATCAGCTCGGCCGCCCGGCGGGAGCAGTGGTAGGCGCCCATGACGTTGGTGGACCAGGCCCGCTGCCAGTACGTGTCGTCGACGTCGAACAGGGGCAGGAACGCCCCGCCGGCCGCGTTGTTGACGAGGAAGTCGAGGCCGCCGTGCCGCTGCCGGACCAGGTCGAACATCTTGTCGATCTCGGTGCGTTTGGCCACCGAGGCCCGGATGAACTCCGCGCTGAGGCCGGCCTGCGCCAGCTCGGCGCGCAGCAGTTCGGCCTGCTCGACGGAGTGGAAGTAGTTGACGATGACGTGTGCGCCGCAGGTGGCCAGTCGACGGACGATGTCCGCGCCGAGGCTCTTGGCCGCGCCGGTCACCAACGCGATCCGACCGTGCAGGCTTGGTGTGTCGGTCATCGGGCGGTCGCCTCCCCCCGGGCCTGGACGACGGCCTGCGCGATCCGCCCCAGGGTGCCGACGGTCAGCAGGGAGGTGTTGGCCCGCAGGTCCGGCAGGCCGTACCGGTCGGCGACCCGGCCGAGGAGGGCGACCTGCTTGAGTGACTCCACGCCCAGGTCGGATTCCAGGCCGTCGTCGTCGCCGAGCAGCTCCGGCGGATAGCCCAGGTAGTCGCCGTACAGGGCCCGGATCTCGTTCAGCACCACCGCGTACCGCCCCTCGGTGTCCGATGTGGAGACTGAGGGGGCCACCGTGGCTGGGGAGGCCGGTGCGACCGGTGACTGCGGGGTCGGCGGTGCCAGGACGGACGGGATAGGGGGTGCGGCCGGGGCGCTTGGGGCCGCCGGGACGACCGGCACTGCCGCGACCGCTGGGGCGGGTGCGGTCGCCACGGGTGGCGGCACCACGACGGGGGGAGCCGGTCGCGGCGGCGTCGGTGGCGCGGACGTGACGGGTGGAGGGGCCGCCAGGACAGGCGGCGACGCTGGCGTCCGTGCCTGCGGTGACATCGTCTCGGTTCGGCCGGCGACCAGCGCCCGGACCGCCGCGACCGGGTCGTGTTCGCTCAGCGGCACCACCGAATGGATGCCCGGGACCGACGCCTCGACGAACCGGGTGACGACCGGCCACTCCCCGCATTCGATGAACGTGTCCGCGCCGGCGGCGTGCAGGGCACGCACCGTGTGCAACATCCTCACCTGGGCGGTGAGCGCGCCGGCGACCAGCTCGACCGGGTCCTCGTCGCCGATGTCCCGGCCCAGCCACGGTGAGGACACCCGCCACCGTCCACCGCCGTAGGACACCCGGGGGGCGGTGGCCAGCAGGTCCCGGGCGGCCTGCGCGACCGCCGGGGTGTGGGTGGGATGCGGAACGTCGAGGCGGACACTCGGCCAGCCGAGCGCCTCGGCCACCCGCTCCGCCTCGTCGATCTGCCGCCGCGGACCGCTGAGGACACTCTGCCGGGGTGTGTTCTCGCAGGCCAGCACCAGGTGTGGGTGGCCGATCAGCCCGGCGAGTGACTCCGCGCGGCGGCCGTCCACCCCGACGGCGAGCATCATGCCCGGCCACGCCTGCCGGGTCAGTGCCCGGGACCTGGCCACCGCCAGGCGCGCGGCGTCGCCGACCGACACGTGTCCGGCGGCGGCCAGGGCCCAGAGTTCCCCGATGCTCTGTCCGACGATCGCCACCGGTTCGACGCCCTCGGCGAGGAGCAGGTGGTACGTGGCGAGGCTGACCGCGAAGATCTCCAGGTACTGCACCTCGGGGCTGTAGGGGCGTTCGCCGGCCACGTCCTCGATCAGGCGGGTGCTGATGTCGGGCAACCCCAGTTCCCGGGCCGCCTTGTCGATGCGGGTCAGTGCCTCCCGTACCGTCTCGTAGCGGCTGTGCAGGTCACGCAGGATGCCCGTACGGGGAGCAGCCACTGTGCCGGGCATGACGAAGACAGAATCCACCATGTGCGTCACCCTCGTTTCCGTCCCGGTGAACGGGCTCTGGCGCGCCGTGACGGCGCAGGGACAATCGACGACGTGCGACCTGCGGGTCCGGTGTGCCCTGCCGTCACCCCCGGCCGGGCAGGTTCCGGCCGGCTATTCCGCGATCCGCGACCGGTACGCCCAGCGGAAGACGAGCGGCTCACCGTCGCCGTCGTCGGGGCGTTCGAAGTGCTCGTAGCCACCGTTGTGCGGGACTTTCACCTTCGGTGCGTCCGGCGAGACCCGTTGGGTGCGAAGCTCGGGCGGGAGGCTCGCCGGGCCGCCTTCGAGTGCGATCAGGACGGTGGTGCAGGGGTTTGTGGTGTCGTCCGGCTGGGGGGACACGGTCATGCGGATAGCTTCCCCGGGGAGGACGAACGAGACATGCGTCAGCTGACCCACAAAACCGGCCCGGGTTCGTCGAGTCATCCGTCATCGGGACCCGCGTTGCGGAGCACCTCCTGGGCGATCTGGTTACGGCTGCGCAGCCCGAGCTTGTGCAGGGCGCGGGAGATGTGCGTCTGGACCGTCCGGCGGGTCAGGAGCATCGCGGCGGCGATCTCGGGCGTCGAACGGCCCTCGGCGACGAGCACGGCGACGCGTCGTTCCGTGGCGGTGAGCGCCGCCCAGCCCGAGACCGGCCGGGCTGCGCGGGGGCCGCTGACCCCTCGGCGTACGCCCCTGCCCCGCAGCCGCGCCTCGGTGCGTCGGACGTCCCAGGTCGCGCCCACCCGGGTGTACAGGTCGATCGCCTCGGTGGCGGCCGCCCGGCACTCGTCGGTCGCACCGTGGCCGGCCAGCACCACCGCGAGGTCCTCAAGGGTCGCCGCCAGCTCGGTGCGGGGGCCGGCCGACCGGTAGTGCTGCACGGCCGTACGCAGCGGCTCGGGGTTCTCGGTGGCGAGGCCCACGCAGCGCTGACGCATGGTCGCGGCCCGCCCCGGCACTGGCTCGGCCTCGGTCCAGACCCGCGTCAGTTCGAGGGCAGCGGTCACGGTCGAGGAGTCCGTGCAGGCCGCCGCCATCCGGATGAGGTCGGCGAACCACGGGTGGTGGGGGCCCGTGCCGGAGTCGGGGCGGTGTTGCAGCATCGTGGCGAGCAGGGCGGCGCCCCGTTCCGGTTCGCCCTGCTGTTCGGCGTGTACGGCCCGGGCGGCGAGGAGGAAACCCTCGCTGTCCTCGTCGGTGCTGCGGTCGGCCGACACGTGCGTGGCGGGGTGCAGGTGCGCCTCGGCGAGCGCGCGGTCGTCACGGCGGACGGCGATCAGCGCGGTGACGCCCCGCCGCAGTAGCGCAGGTCCACCCCGGTGCAGACCCGGATAGAAGGGCCCGCAGGGATCGTCCGCGACCGGGGTCAGCGCCGTCAACGCCTCGTCCCAGCGGCCGAGCCAGTAGTGCAGCATCGCCTCGGTGACGCCGATGGACCCGGCGGCGACGTCGTGTGCCCGGCGGCGGATCTCATGGGACAGCCGCAGCACCCTGTCGGCTTCCCTCCACCGGGCCATGTTCTGCAGGCTCACCACCCGGCAGTGCAGGGCGAACATTTCCAGTTCCGGGTGGTCGGGGTGACCGACGAGGGCGGTGAGTGCCTGTTCGGCGTGCCGCAGTGCGGCCGGGTGGTCACGCCGGTCGGAGCGGGTGAGGGACAGCACGACGCTGGCGCCCGCGATCGCACAGTCGTCGCCGGAGCGGCGACCGGCGTCGAGGGCCTCACCGGCCAGTGCCTCGGCTTCGTCCGACCCGCCGGTGCCGGCCCGGCTGATCAGGGCCAGGGTGCCCAGGAGGCGTCCGCGCCACGGTTCGGGTATCGCCTGTCGGGTGAGCACCTGCCGCAGGATCAGCTCGGCCTCGTCGGTCTTCCCGCTGTTGGTGAGCGCGCGGATCAGCAGCCAGTGCAGCTCGCCGTGCGCGTCCAGCCCGGTCGACGACGCGAGGGCCTCGCGGGCCCGGTCGGCGGCCTCCTCCCACCGGCCCAGCATCTGTAGTGAGCGGGCCAGCGCGACGCTCAGCGAAGGCTGGTGCGGGTCCTTTGCCGGAAGCTGTCCGAGCTGTGCGCGCAGCAGCCGGACCGTGAGTCCCGGGTCGGTGTCCGCCAACGCGGGGACGGACCTGTGGAGCCAGTCGGGCACCCACCGGTTCTCGACGCCGCCCGCCGCCACCAGTTGGTGTGCCACGGTGAGCGGCTCGGCGGCTGCGGCGGCCAACTCCCGGGCCAGGTCGAGGTGCAGCGCCCGACGCAACGGCAGCGCGACGGCGTCGTACAGGGCTTGGCGGATCAGCGGATGGCAGAAGGTCATTCGTTCCCCGGAGCCGGCGAGGATCCGGGCCGCGACCGCCCGCTGCAGCACGTCGGCGAGGACCCGCACCGGCCGGCCCAGCACGACACTCAGGTCGGTGACGGTGAACTCGGTGCCGAGTAGTGCGGCGGTCCGCAACACGTCCCCGGCGTCCGGCACCAGACCGAGCCGGCTGGTCAACGCGGCGGTGAGGGCGGGAGGTATCCGGTCGTCGTCGTCACGTAGGTCCGCGTGTCCCGCCACGACTTGGACCAGGTCCTCCCGCACCAGGACGTCGGCCAACTCACGCAGGTAGAGCGGATTACCCACCGCCGCGCCCGACCACCGGCTGAGGGTCGGGCCGGGTGGCGCTCCGAGCAGCCCGGTCAGTAGCTGCGAGACCTCCGCTTCGTCCAGCGGCATGAGGCTCAGCAGGTGTTCGTGGCCCCGGAGGGTGTTGGCCGGGGTACGGGTCGGACGGGACGGGTCCTGATGGTGCGCGGCGATCAGGAGTAGGGGCAGGTGTTCGACGCTGGCGGCAAGGCGTCGCCAGACCACGGTCGACGCCTCGTCCATCCAGTGCGCGTCGTCGACGATGAGGACGGTGGGGCCCGTCGCACACAGGTCGTCGACGAGGGAGGCCAGCATCTCGGCCACGGCAGCCAGGGCCGACCCGTTGGCGGGGAAGGCTGGCGGTTGGCCGACCAGGGTCTGGGTGATCTCCGCCCGGGACGGGTCGTCCGGCCGCTGGCGGACTCCGAGGCAGGCGAGCAGGACGCTCAGTGGTGACTGCTGGGAAAGTTGGTCGGCGACGGCGTGGAACACCTGGTAGCCGCGGTCGGCTGCGGCCCGGGCGGTGATGGTGAGCAGTGAGGTCTTGCCGATGCCCGGCTCACCCACCAGCCGGAGCGCCGCGCCGGTTCCCCGCGCCAGCCGGGTCAGCGCTGTCTGCGTGAGGTTCCGCTCACGCGCTCGCCCGACCCATACCTCGGACCCGGACTCCGGGCCTATTCTCAGCATTCCCATCGAAGGTGAATTGCCGCCGGGAATCTCCCCGACGACGGATATCCTTTTCCCGGCCGAGCCGACTACCGTCACACCGTGTCGACCGGGAAATCAACTCTATGGTGGCCGCCGCACCGGGCCCGCAATACGCTGGCAGGCGGCCTTGATCGACCTCCACCAGATCAACGAAATGCCTGAGATCATTCGTTCCGACACCCTACGATGAGCCATCCTGATAGGAATTAGTCGAAAAATCAAGGGAAGCTCGTCGAGTCCGCAGGGAGTCGCCTCCCGGCGAACCAACAGGGCAGTTGCCGGATCACACAATACGTTTCGGTCAGGTTAATTTGTGATGGTCGGCCGACGCCGGGTCGGCGCACGGGCGGTGCCGTACCACCGAGCAGCCCTACGCCGCACCCGGAGGACGCGAGACGGGCGAGGTGAATTCACATCGTCATCGCGAGGAATTCCCGAATTCCCACCCGCCTTCACGTCGATTCCGGCGAGGTCACCGAATCAGCACACCAATCGCCACTTCGAAAAGGGGCTTGCTCTCCCAAGGTCGAGTTCGATGCTACAACGCTGCCCGTCGAATCCGATAGCCCTGAGTGAATCTTCACCCACCTTCGGTAACGGCCACCGACCACTCCCCCGTCCCTCGCCGTGAACGTGTGGAACGAACGCAGGCGGCGGGCCCCGTCCGCATCGTCTGACCGGGCAGGACAGCGGACCGGGCCAGGGCGGACGGATGAAGACCCAGCCGCCCTCCTTCCTCCGCAGCCGGCAGGGTTCGAGGGTGCCGCGATGATCGTTGTGGCGGTCAACCTGCCCCACACCGCCGTTCCCCTTGCGCCGGACCCGGCGGCGTACGGCGCGCACTGTGTCACCGAGACACTCCGGGATGCTGGTGCGTCGGCAGCCCCGCGCCTGCCTCGGCCGACTGCTGCCGCAGTCGCCGCCTACGGCGTGGGCGAGTTGGTCGAGCGCTCCCGCGCCGGGACGCGGTGTTGCGCAGGCCAGCGCGGCGTAGTGGCTGCACCTCAGCGTCCACCCGCTCCGACAGCTGACGGCGGGGGTGTCGGCCGACCTTTGCCTGCGGGGGCGATCGCGAGGTCGGTAACCTGGTCGTCCGTGATGCCGAACTCGAACGAAAAGGACAGTGGCCCGCCGGGGAAGTCGCCGTCCCCGGAGGCCACCAGCCGGTCGTCCGCGAACGAGGTCGGTGTGAGCACGATCTTGGGGTGATCAGGTGTCCCTGGATCCACTCGCGGATCTCGGTCCCGCCGGTCCAGGTTTTCCCGTCATCGCGCACGGTGGTCCCGTCGCTGAAGACCGCGGCCAGCGCGTTCGCGTCGTGCGCGTTGGTGGCTGCGATGAAGTTCTCGACCACGTTGGGCAGCGTGATGTCATTCATTTCCACTCTCCGGTTTCTCGGTGCCAGGACGCGAGGGCGTGCTGGTGTGTCCCTGCGGTACCTCAGCGGCACGATGCGGGCCGCGCAGCACGGGACTGGCTTGAGGCGCCGACCAGGGTCAGGTCGGCACAGACATGCGGGGCATTTCATCGGGTCGGCTGTGTAGGTGACTCGATCCCTCCTCCTGGTCGCGGCATGGCAGCCCTCGCGGGTCTCCGGCACCGCTGTGGCGACAGGCTCAGAAGTCCGCACTGCGTGAGAGCTTTTCGTTCGCGCGCAGCTCCGCGAGTGCGTTCTCATGCATCGCGACTACGGCGTCGTAGCCGGAGTTGCCGAGCACGATCCGGTGCGGTGGAACGGGTGCGTTCATCGCGCTGATCACTGCCTGCACGCCACGAACGGGGTCACCTGCCTGCTTGCCGTGAGCGTCCACGAACGCCGCCTTGACGGCCTCGACCATCGGCACGTAGGCGTCGACGGTCTCGTTCTGGAAGTAGGAGAAGGCACTGGTGCGGAAGGCTGCCGGCGCTACGGCGAGCACGCGCACCCCGAACGGCTCGACTTCCTCGCGCAGTGTCGCGGTGAGTCCTTCGATCGCGAACTTCGCCGCCGCGTAGTAGCCGAACCCAGTGCGCCGACGAGGCCGGCCACCGACGACATGTTCACGATCCAGCCGTCGCCGCGTGCCCGCATGCCGGGGAGGACCGCGCGGATCACCTCGACGACGGCGAACAGGTTGAGGTCGAACGTGCGGCGGATGGTCTCGTCGGGGCCCCCTCGATCGAGCCGTACCAGCCACGGCCCGCGCTGTTGACGAGCACGTCGATTCCGCCGAACCGTTCCTCTGCTCCATCAAAGCGGGGGGAACTCAACCAGCGTCACCAACATCGCCGCCACCACCCGACATCACGCCCGAGACGGCATCCGCCCGCTGGCACTACCCGGCATCACCTGACGACAGCCGGGCCCTGGGGTGCCAGGACCTGCACCGGAACGGGACGGTCACTAGTAGTGCCGTCGCCCAGCTGGCCGTGGTTGTTCAAGCCCCAGTCGACGACGGTGTAGTTCGGCTGTAGCGCGAGATTGTGATCGATGCCGGCGGCGATCGCCCGAATCAAGTACAGAAATCGACCGCAGGGCGCGACTTCCCCCACCGCACACACCCGCACCGGCGTCAGACGATTCACGCGAGTGCCGTCGCCGAGCTGTCCATAGCCGTTGTAGCCCCACGCCAGAACGCCACCGCTACTCAGCTGCGCCATACTGTGAAAACCGTTGGCGGCGATGTGCCGCACCCCGTACAGGAACCGGTCACAGGGTGCGACCTGCCCCTGCGCGCACACCCGCACCGGAACGAGCCGGTGGTTATCGCGTGTGCCGTCACCGACCTGACCCTCGACGTTGTAGCCCCAGGAAACGACACTGCCGCTGCCCAGCAACGCCATGCTGTGGAAAGCGCCAGCCGCCACGGCGCTCACCCCGTTCAGGAACCGGTCGCAGGGGGCGGTCTCCCCCACCGCGCACACCCGCACCGGAATGGTACGGAAATTGTCGCTGGTGCCATCGCCGACTTCACCGGCGCCGTTGAAGCCCCAGGCGACGGCGTGGCCGGTCCCCACGACGGCCAGACTGTGCCCTTCACCTACCGCGATGGACCTGGCCCCGGTCAGGAACCGGCCGCAGGGGGCGGACTCCCCCACCGCGCACACCCGCACCGGAACCGGACTCCCGGCGTACCCGCCGTCACCGAGCTGACCGAAGGCGTTGAAACCCCAGGCGACGACAGCACCGTTGCCCAGCAGAGCGAGGTTGTGGTCTGAGTCGCCGCTGGCGATGGCCCTGACCCCGCTGAGAAACTGGCTACACGGTGCGACCTCCCCCACCGCACACACCCGCACCGGAACCGAACGACTCGTGAAGGTGCCGTCACCAAGCTGACCTGTCACGTTCTGCCCCCAGGCGACGACCGTGCGGTCCCGGAGCAGGGCCACGCTGTGCACGAACCCGGCGGCGATGGCGATCACACCGGTGAGGAACCGGGTGCAGGGGGCGGCCTGACCGACGGCGCACACCCGCACCGGAGTGACACTCGGGTCGAGGTTGCCGTCACCCAGCTGACCTTCACTGTTTCGGCCCCAGGCGAGGACGGTGCCGTCCGAGCGCAGGGCAAGACTGTGTCCGTAACCGGCGGCGATGGCGGTCACTGCGCCGAGTTCGGCCGGAGCCTGCTGGGCCACCAGTCGCTGGGCCACCAGTCGCTGGGCCACCAGTCGCTGGGCCACCGCAGGCGCGGCGGTTCGACCGACCGGCTTCCCGTTCGCCCCACCGACCGAGGCGTCACCGACCACCACGACCAGAGTCAGCACCGCCAGCACGCTGGTGACGGCAGCGCGTCGGGCACTGCCGATCATCACGGCGGACATGTCTTCGGGAAAACAGAATTTACCCATCTCCCTCTCCTGACCGAGACAAATTCAATTCCTGGCCACCTGACTGCCCGGACCTTGGCGGCGGATCAGGCGCACAGCTGCACGGGCCCCGAATCCGGCAGGCCGCACAGGCAAGACCAGAACGGGGATAGGGGTGAGGGGCGGCAGGGATAACACGAGAATTTGAGTAGATATCACCTCCCTGGCAGGCGGCTCAGGCAACAGGGATTCGTGAACCAGAATATAGACCCGTACAACGTGGAGATAAATAGCCGAGTCGAATGAGTTAGATGCTCGCGAACGGTCGCGTGTCCTTCTCGCGTCGAACCACCGCGCGCCCGACCCCGGCCGCTCGACGTCGAATGCCGGCGCAGATCTTCACCCGTGTCGATGACTCGGCGCGCGGCGGGATGCGACACTACGAACAACGGCCCGACCTGCCGCATCGCCAGGTTCCTACGCCAGTAGACGGCCACCAGCAGCACCCGGCCGGGCAGATCGAGGGCCACTGCCGGCCCGGCCGACCGTCAGCGATCCCGTCCCCGTCACGCTCGGCGACGAGACGGATCAGCTTGCGGAACTGGTCGGGGGCCAGCCCAGCGAACGGGATGATCCCCTCCTGGCGGACCGGCCGAGTGCGGAGTGCGCCCACACCGCCAGGTCCAGGGGCCAAACGGTACGGTGGCACCGCTGACCCTGTGTCAGGGGCGGGCCGGGGCTGGGGTGGCGTGTTCGGTTCGGCAGCGGGGGCAGCGCAGTCGCGTTCCGGCAGCCGTGCGGGGCACCCGCAGTCGCTGACCGCAATCGCAGGTCAACACCGGGGCTGACGCCCGCAGGTATTCGTTTCGCTCACGGCGCGGCCACCGGGCGTGGCAGCGGGCGCACCACTTCGGTGGGTAGCTGTTGTAGTGGGCAAGACCGAACGCGCCTGCGATCATCAGGGTGGCAGGGACCAGAAGACCGAGCGGCGCGAGCAGGGCGGGCACGATCCCGCCGGCCCCGTCCGTTACCAATGCGGCGACGACCGTGAACACGGCCAGCGGCACACCGAGCAGGGTGAACCCGAAGCCCAACGCGAAGGCCAGCACCGACGGCAGGAACACCCACATGCCGCCGGTGGCCCATCGGCGGACGCCGTACCCGCCGCAGCGAGGGCAGTTGGGCGACGCACGGTGCGGCACGGCGTGCAGGACCTTCGGCGAAAGCCACTCGACGAGCCGCTTGAGGATCTCCTCGACCAGTTTGGTCGCAAGGGCCTGGAGAAACGAGTTGAGCATGGCAACCGCCTTCCTCGTTGCACGGGTCTGCCCGCGCTCAGGTCCGGGGCTGCCACCTGCCGTGTCAGCCAACACCCAGCGTGACCGAGCGGTGCCACCCTCCGCCCCGGCGCGCCGCTGCCGCGGCTTCGTGCCTCCGATCAAGGGCTTCGTCTCGCTCTCAGCGTCCGCCCTGGATTGCTGGGTGGTGAAACGGCCGTCGTCTACCCGACAGACGTCACCTCCCAGCACGGATGCCGGGAGACAGGCCGCCCGGCCACACCCTCTGATGCGGTGAGCTGCACGATCAGCGCTTCCGGGCGAGGTACCGGCGGGGGTGTCGGTCGACGGTCCCCACATCCTGGTATACGATACGACACGTGGCGTATCGGAATGAGGAGTCGTCAGGGGCCCGCGGCCGACCGCGCGATGCCGAGCTTGAGCGTCGGATCACCGCGGCCGTACTCGAGGTACTCGCTGAGCACAGGTACGAGGACCTGTCCTTCGAGGCGGTAGCTCGACGCTGCCAGACGTCGAAGGCCAGTCTGTACCGGCGATGGGGATCCAAGCGGGACATGGTCATCGCCGCAGTGAAGGCAGGGCCCGCCCAGCACTCGACGTCCCCGCTACCGCAGGGGGCAACCCTGCGCGAGGACCTCCTGAGCCTGGTGCGGCGGCTGGAACGCACGATGGCTGCCGCCGACATCGGCACCGCATTGATGCTGCTTCAAGCGGGGCTGAAAGACCCTGAGCTGTGCGACGCCATCGAGAGTTCCGCGGGTCCCACGGGGGCCAGGTTGCCGCAGGCGGTCATCGACGCCGCGGTTGCTCGTGGCGAGCTGCCCACCGGTGCGAGCCCGTTCGCCTTCGACGAGGTCGTCGGGTCGGTGCTGCTGCTCCGTCACGCGAACGGCCTTGCGGTCGACGACGCCTACCTGTCCGCGCTCCTGGACACCGTGATCATCCCTGCGCTCGTCGCCTCCTCCACCAGCGCCACCACGTTGCCTGCCGGCCTCTTCTCCGGCCATCCCGAAACCCGCGCCACCAACCGACCCCAGGAGGATTCGTGACCACACCATTCGTGATCGACAACGTCACCTACCGCACGATCACCGGCGACACCGGCGTGGACCTCAACGTCGCCGTCGGCGGCCAGGGGCCGGCCGTCGTGCTGCTCCACGGCTTCCCGCAGACCCACTACATGTGGCGCCACGTCGCCGGGAAACTCGCGACCGACCACACCGTCATCATCCCCGACCTTCGCGGTTACGGAGCCAGCGGCAAGCCCGCCGCCGACGACCCGGGCACCTACTCCAAGCGCACGATGGGCAACGACGTCATCGCCATCACCCGTCAGCTCGGCTTTGACCACTTCGGGCTCATCGGCCATGACCGCGGTGCGCTCGTCGCCGTCCGCACCGGGCTCGACCACCCCGAAGCAGTGCGCTACCTCGGTATCCTCGACGTCCTGCCAACCCTGGACACCTGGGCCGTCCTGCACGGTGTCAATGCCAAGGTCGCCTGGCACCTCTACCTCATGGCCCAGCCAGCCGGCCTGCCCGAGAAGATGATCGCCGCCGTCGGTCCCGAGTTCTTCGGCTCCTTCCTCGACGCCTGGGACCCCACCGGCACCACCTTCACCCGCGAAGAGCGCGACTACTACGTCGACAGCTCCGTCGCCGCGATCGACTCGATCGTGGCCGACTACCGCGCGACGGCCAGCATCGACCTCGACATGGACATCGCCGACCGTGAACGCGGCGCGCAACTCACGATGCCCGTCGGTGTCATCTCCCAGGACTGGGGCTCCCAGCTCGGCTTCGACGCCTCCGCGCTCTGGCGCGCATGGGCCCCGGACCTTACCTACCGGGCCACCGGCAGCGGGCATTTCATGGCCGAGGAGAACCCCGACGAGATCGTCGCGTTCATCACCGCGCTGGCCACCCGCGCTCCTGCCGCCCGCCATCGCACCGAAGAATGAGCCATGTTCATCGTGGGCGACGGCCGTCCCCGGCGGCGGGGAGGACGATGACGGTCTGCGCGGTCGGGGTGGCGCACCCCGTGGCACGTGCGCTGACCGGCAGGGCCGCTGGTCGGCGACCCGGTCGATCGTGATCGGCATGCGGTCGAGGACCGCGTAGGCCAACCGTGCGGCCCGGCGCATGGTGGCGGTGAGGTCGTCGGCGCAGGCGGCGAACGCGTCGACGGCCTGGAGCAGGTAGCGCCACCCGGTAGTCACCGAGACTGCGAAGCCGACCGCGAGGCGGTGGGGATGTCGCCGTCGCGCAGGTGCTCAGGACCATCAGTACGCGCTGCCGCCCCGGTAGCTAGCGCCGGCGGCCGCCGAATGTGCGACGTCGATCGCGGATGAGCTCGATCAGGCAGGTCAGGCTGCACGTGGACAGCGGAATGCTCGCAGGAACAGTCAGCACCGAAGCCCCCGTGCCCGGCAGCGCGTCTTGGCCAACCGCTGCCCTACCGGGGTTCCGTCCTGCCTGAAGCAATGACGCGCCGCTGAGCACCTGCTCGGGAACCCTTGAGCTCGATGACAACCGCTCAAGATGCCCAACCCCGGGCAACGGCTGTGGGCACCGGCGAGAGAGGTCCGACCGCTTCCGGGACGACTCGTGGCTGTCGCTGATGATCCCTAGGCTGGTCCGCCGCGCTGACGGTCACCGGGTGGGACAGGCGCGGCTGATGGTGAAAACCCTGGCCAGGGCCTTCCTGCCCCGCCTTCGGTCGTCCCCGGACCTGGACCCGCCGCTGGTGGTTCGAGGACGTCAAGGACCGCCTTCAGCCGGTTGTCGAGCGGTCCACCCAACTCCAGGACAGGAGTGTCGTTCCAGGCATCGAGGGGGTCGTCGTAGACGAGTTCCCGAAGCGCGTCGTTCATTCGCGAGCGGAGGCCGGGCAGCTCCGCAGCGGGCAGAACCCGCTCGCTCTCCAGCGTGATCACCGCGATGACCAGTAGATCGAGCGTCGCGAACGCGGAACGCACCGCGGAGGCGTCAGCCTCCTCCACCGGGTCCGCTCCGGTCGCGGCCAGGTAGGCGAGATAGTCGAGCGGTGTACGGTCGAACACGATCTTGGAAGGTGACAGCGACCGCATGCTCCGCACCGAGCAGGCCAGCATCGCCCGGTAGTCCTCCCGCGACGGCGGGAAATCGAACTCGTACCCCTGCTCTTCCAGGAGGTAGTACGGCTCGTCGCGCATGACATGTCCCGGCAGACACGCACACAACGCTTCGACAAGGGTGGTCTTTCCGATTCCGTGCGTCCCCGAGATCGCGACCCTCATTGCCCCATCCTTCACGATCCCGCTGACCCAGGCGTAGTCGGTGCCGCCCAGCCCGTTCGAGCGGAGCACAAACGTCTACCCATCGACCTCAGGCATGCGGGACGCGGCGTCGGCCGAAACTTCGGGCGCGGGGCGCAGGCCGGGCACGGCCCCGGGATCCGCCTTTCGGTCGCCACCGCCGTCGTCAGGGTAGATCGCCTTCACGCCACCATCATCGCGTGCCCATCCGCTCGGCGTACGCATCCGGCCTCAGTTCCTCGCGATGACCGCCGCGATCTGACACAACCGGGCCACGGCCAGCCCGTGACCAGGTCTGGATCGCCTACGACCACTGGCCCGACTTCGGACCTACTCGTCTCGACAGATCTGTCCAGCTGGCCTTCGGCGGTGGGTACCGTGTCTCGACGTCGCCGCGCCCGCACCGACCGTGGCCGCGCTGCCCGCAGGGGCAACCCGGACTGCCCGCAGGACCGGCCGGCGACCGGGGAACGGGCCGGTAGATCCGGCGCACGCTGGTGCGGACCCGCCCACCGACCGGGAGACAGGCGTGCATCCGCATCAGGACGTCCAGCCGGCACCATGGCAACACACGTTCGCCACGACCTTCGCCTGGATCGCCGAGCACCAGCCGGCGTTCTTCCAGCGCCTCACCTGGGCCGACACCCAGCAGAACAGCACCTGCCTGGCGATGTTCCATGCCTGGGCCGACGAGCAGGCCGCCCACACCGGCGTCGACCAGCTGCGCCGTAGCCTGGCCACGATCACGCTGCTCCAGCAGCACGCCAGTGGGCAGCTGGACCGGGACCAGCTCATCGTCGCGCTGGTGGACACCGTCCGGCCGCCGTGGGTCGACCACCCCCTGGCGGTGGCGTTCGGGGAGGTCGATCCGACGCTCGTCGCGGAGGTCGCCCAGATCGACGACATGTTCGCGCTGGTCGCCCGGTTGGCGCAGGTGTTCGAGGTGGACACCGGGTTCACGTTCGCCCTCTGGTCGGTGGCCGCCGAGGCCCTCGCCGGCGAGATCGCCGGGGCGTACCTGCCGTACTTCGCCGCAACCTGCGACGAGCACCTGCGGCAGTGGTACCTGACCGCCACCGTCGCGCAACCGGACCTGCCCGGTCAGCCCGGGGACCCGGCACCTGACGGCGGCGACCAGCCGGCGACCCGGTGGCTGGACTACCTGGACCCCGACCAGTTCCCGCAGGTGCTGGCGGACTGCCCGGACCTCGCCGCCGACATGGCCGACTACAACACGCAGGCGTACGCGTTCAGCCTGGCCGGGCCGTACCAGGAGGAGTACCGGTCATCGGTGCACGACGCCATCGCCCGCGTCCTGGCCTGGTACGCCCACCGTCAACCGGTGATCCTGGGTCGCCTCCAGGCGTTCGGCGGGCCGCAGGGGCAGCCCGACGATCCGGCGACCGCCCACCTGCTGGCCCTCGCCCCGCAGTGGGAGCAGCTCCGCCAGGCCTGCGGGCTCCTCACCGCCGCCCTCGAACCCGGCTTCACCGGATATCCGCCGGCCCAGCCGTTGCCGGTCCGGGAACAGATCGCGGCGGCGGCGCGGGCCCGGCTGTCGGCCAGGGAGAGCCGGCAGGGTGGTGCGGGACCGCCGGAACCGGTCGAGACGCCGAGAGCCGTCGAGACGCCGAGAGCCGTCGAGGCGCCGCGACCACCGTCCCGCCGGCCCGAGCGGGTCGAGCAGCACGGGCCGTCGACTCTGGCCGGCATCACCGACGAGCAGTGGCGGCAGGTCGCGGCGATCCTGCCGGGCGGCGACTCGCATCGGGGCCGGCTGCACGACCGCCGGCTGATCGTGGAAGCGATCTACCACCGCAGACGCACCGGGTGCACCTGGGCGAACATGCCCGCGCACTATCCACCCGGCCCGACCGTCGCCAACTACCAGTCGACCTGGGAGCGCGACGGCACCATGCGCCTGATCGAGGCGATCCTGGGCTAGGCTCCCCCGGCCAGATTCTCCGGACCAGCTCGCCGGGCGATGATCGGCAGGTCTGGCCGCCAGCGCCACGGTCGGTATCGCTCAGCATCGTTACCGGACGTCTCCGCCGACGGACCTACCTGAGCAGGGCCGCTGCCGCGGCCAGGGTGGCCAGCGACAGTGTCGTGGTCAGCAGCACCGCGCGGCTGGTCACCGCCTCGCCGACGTCGTACTCCTGGCCGAAGATGAACGTGTTCTGCGCTGTCGGCAGGCCCGCGCACACCACCACGGCGAGCAGCTGCGGCGCGGGCAGGTGCAGGGCCAGCCCTGCCGCGTACGCGACGGCCGGCTGCGCGACGAGCTTCAGCGCGGTGATCACGGCCAGCTCGGCCGGCGCGGCCCGATCGCTGCGCGACGGCGTCGTGTGGTGCAGCGACGCGCCGAGCGCGACCAGGGCGGCCGGAGCTGCGGCGCCCGACAGCAGGGTGAGTGTCGCGTCGGCCGCCGACGGCAGCCGCAGGCCGGCAGCCGAGCAGGCGACACCGAGCAGCGACGCCAGGATCACCGGGTTACGTACCGGCAGGGAGGCGATCCGCCGGACCCGTATCTGCCCGGCGGGGTCGCGGTGCCGGTCCAGGGCGACCAGGATCACGGGTGCCACCACCAGTACCTGTAGCAGCACCACCTGCGCCAGGAACGCCACGTCGCCGAGTACCTGGGTGGCGATGGGAATGCCGAGGTTCGCCGAGTTGACGTACCCGGCGGCCATACCCCAGATCGGCCGCTCGCCGGGCTCGCGACCGAACAGCCGGCTCGCACCGAACCACCCGAACCCGACCACCACAGCGGTGCTCGCCGCGAAGGCGAGCAGCGGGCGGCCGGCGAACCCGGACAGCGGCATCCGGGACAGTGCCAGGAACAGTGCGGCCGGCATCGCCAGCTGGAACACGAACCGGCCGAGTACCGCCGCCCCCGCCTCGCCCAACAGACCCCACCGACAGGCCGCATAGCCGACCACGGTGAGAATCCAGATCGGCACGAACGCCGACACCAGGCTCATCCGGGTGTCACCGGCGGGCGGACGTCGCGCTGATCCAGTGACCGGCGAGTGTTCGGGGCGGACGAGCCGAGAAGCCCGATCTCCGCTCGGGCGTGGGTGTCATCGACCTGCCGCAGGGTGGACTCGGTCCCCTGGCCCTCCACCACGCTGTCACGGTCGTCAGAGACATCGACGCATCCACGGCCCGGGAAGTCGCCGGGCAGCCCGAAGCCACCCACGTGCACGTCGATCGGGAGACCATGCCTTCAGCGTCGCATCCCGTCCGGACCGGGCAAACATCCACTCATCCGCAGCTCCACGGGGCGAGCTCATCACCTACGTGTACGCCTGCCGGACAACGCCCGCTACGCGTGTCGCCGAACCCGATCGTTCCCGCCTCGGTGTCGTGGCCAAGGTCAAAACGTATTCGACGCCCCAATGACGGTGGCCGTTCCTACCGCAGGCCGACCCTCGTGCATGGTGATGGTCATGCCCGGCTGCAGGTGTCTCCAGAGGGGCGGGGACAGCGGGCCAAGGCGGACCGACCCGGTGGCGCCTGGTGGCAGCGTCGCTGCCGGCTCCACCCAGAGGCGTGCCACGAGCAGATCGGGATCGCCCGCGGCCGTGCGCCTGCCGACATCCCACAGCGGTCGGAGGATGCCCTTGCCCGGGATCGGCGTACGCCGGCCGCCGTCGGCGGGCCGCGCTCGGACACCTCCTGGAGTCCCTCGGCGTTCCCGCCACCAGCATCCCGACCGACCTCGACCGCCGAGCCGCCAGGTACCGGGCCGAGACCGCAGGCCGCAGGCTGCTCATCCTTCTCGACAACGCTCCCCGCCTATCGCCGCGTCGGCGACCGATACGGCGAAGCGTCCACGCTGGTGAACCTCGGCAACGCCAACACCCGCCCGGGCCACTTCGACGAGGCGTACGACCAGTTGCTCCGCGCCGCCGCTCTGTTCCGCGAGACTGGCGCCGTAGTCGGAGCGGCCGCGGCCCTGACGAACCTCGGCGACGTGTGCACCAGCCTCCGGCGGCACGACGAGGCAGCCGGGCATTTGTCGGCGGCACGTGACATCTTCCGGTCGGCCGGCCACGTCTACGGCGAAGCAGTCGCGCTGACGAACCTGGGCCGGTGCACGGCACTCGCGGCGACCACGCGCGGGCGATCGGTGACCTGACCGTGGCGATCCGCATTCTGCATTCGATCGGGCACCGTTACGGGGAGGCGAGCGCACTCAACATCCTGGGTGACGTCCTGACGGCCGCGGGGCGTACCACCGAGGCGGTAGCCCGGTACGCCGTTGCGTTGTCGATCGCCACCGCGACCGGTGACCACGACGAGCAGGAAAACGCGCATGAGGGCATTGCCCGGGCCCGACGGAAGGCGGTACCCGCCTTCGCGGATGTGTGATTCACGGGCTCCGGCAACGCACGACTATGTGCATCGTCCTTCAGTGCTGTTCTCGGCTGCATGTCGCGCCCGAACTGCGACACCGGGGGCGTTAGACTCGCCGGCCATGGGACTGCTCACCTTTGGCCTCAACATCACCCTGGACGGTTGCGCCGACCATCAGGAGGGGGTCGTCGACGACGAGACGCACGCCTTCTTCACCCGGCTCATGGACGAGGCCGGGGCGATGCTGTGGGGTCGGGTCACCTACGAGATGATGGAGAGCGCCTGGCCGGCCGTCGCCCGCGGTGACCAGGAGGCGCCGCCGGCGATGCAGGAGTGGGCGGCCAAGTTGGAGGCCAAAGCCAAGTACGTGGTGTCGTCGACGCGCACGGACTTCCCGTGGACCAACAGCCACCACATCGTCGGCGATCTGCGCGAGGGCGTGCAGAAGCTCAAGGACGCGACCCCGGACGGGGTCCTCCTCGGCAGTGGCAACCTCGCGACCGAGCTGGACCGGCTGGACCTGATCGACGAGTACAGGATGCTCCTGCACCCCCGGATCGCCGGTCACGGCCCGAGGCTGTACCAGGGCGGGCTGCCCAGCACACGCCGACTCGAACTGCTCTCGGCGAAGCCGATGCGCAATGGTGTAGTGGCCCTGCATTACCGCCGCGCCGGCTGATCGCCGGAGTCCGCCTGCAACCGAGCACCGGTGGAGCATCCACCAATGCACCCCGGCTCGCCCCGTGGAGCGACGTACCCCTGCAGGACGGCCTGAACTGCGAACTGGCAATGACGAAGTTGGTAAGTCGGTTGGGCAAGACGTCAACCGTTCAGGGCGTTCGCACCCTGAACGGGGAGGCGCAGAGGCCTCGACGAGGGCTGGGTCCCGCAGCCCGGGCCGGGCGGGCGGCAGTCAGCCACAACTCCAACTGCTCCGCCGAGGAGCGCGTACTACCCGGCAGCAGATCGAGCTGATAGCCGCCGGGTTCCCGCGAGGGCGTCAGGATCAGCTGATCACGACCGCTGTACAGAAGGATCTCCGCGCTGTCCGGCTGCTGCTCGAACAGCACCGGCCCGTCGCCGGCAGCCAACACCGCCAACCCCGGACCGCGCTGCACCTCGACCACCGACGGCCGCCACTTAGTGTTGAGCGCCTCGGCGTAGATCGACTCCGCGAGTCGACCGAGGGTCGGATCGCGGACGAACTCCAGGTCTGCCTCGGCGATCACGTGGCGGAAGTAGCGGTCCGCGTCGGCCAACGCCGCCGTGCCGTCTAGCCGCATGCCCACCTCTGCCCCACCGAGCAGGCCATAGTCGGTGAGGAAGTTCGCCGAGAACAGAGCACCGTCGCGGCCGTCGGCGATCACCGCTTTGGCGTGCGTGAGCCGGTCGGCATGGATCTCAACGCCAGCGGCGGCGAAGGCGGTGGCCTCCGCACGCGCCGCGCGGATGTGGTTTCGACCGCGCATCAGCAACCGGACCCGCACCCCGCGCTCGACTGCCCGACGAATCGGCTCGAACAGGATCTCCGGTCGTGCCGTCATCCGCAGCAGCGGGTACGTCATGTTCGCCACGCTGAAGGTGGCCAGCAGCAAGTCGCTGCGGGCGTTGTCGACGGTCTCCCGGATCGCTTGGAGGATCGCGAACTGCTTGCCGTACGTCCAGATAGGGCCGTTGCCAGCTGGCTCAGCGATCGTGCCGTGCCGGTCCACCGCCCGGGACTGGACCAGGTAGTGATCCCGGTCGGGGGGCATCTCCCATGGGCTCTCCGCCCACAACCGAGCGAAGAGTCGGGCCAGGTATCCGGCGTGGGCGGGGTCGGTGACGACCACGCCGTTTTCGCCCACAACGTCGAAGGACCGGGTCACCAGATTGGCGCTGGAGACCAGCGCGACACGGTCGTCAACCACGACGAACTTCGCGTGCACACCGGGCCGGCCGCGCACGTAGATGCCTTGGCGGGTCAGTTCCTTGAAGTTCCGGTACTCGGTCTGGTCGTCGATCGACATACCGTCGTCGACCTCGTTGATCGCCTTGTCCAGGCCCTTGTCGTCGAGGGCGGACAGCACGTACACGCCGCCTCGCAGCCTTGTCGCGGCGCGAACCAGCGCCTCGCGGACCGCGCGGTCGCCGAGGAACAGGGTGCCAACGAAGATCTTCTCGCGAGCGCCGTCGAGCATCGACAGCAGCTCTCCGCGGATCGTCGAACCCCCACCTTGGTACGTCCAGCAGTGGCGGTACGGCTCCGCCGGGTCGGCAACTGCGCCGTCGAACGGGGTCCGTCGCGGCGCGGACGATCGGTGGACGAAGAAACCACCGGTCACCACCCGGTCTGCGAGCGTGACCACCTGCCGGTCGGTAGCCGCCTCAGTCATAGCAGAAGTCCCGGTCACGGCGCAGCGCGTAGACCTGCGGCCAGTGTCCGCTTGTCCACAGCAGGTCAACCACGTCGTCCTCGGTGACGTCGTCCGCCGCCAACTCGTATGCGGCGCGAGCCTGCTCGATAGCGCCGCGCAGGGCGTCGGGGTCGAGTGAGCCGGGTCCGGGGTCGCGAAGCCGGCGGACGGCGTCGTGTCTCGCGAAGACCCGCCGGGCGGCCGGTTCGGCCGCGATCAGCCGGACGTTGACCCCCAGAACGCAGGTTTCCGTCCGAATCTCAAGCCCAACGGTGGGTGTGAGCGGCAGCTCCGACCCCGCGGCCTCGGCTGCGGCGGCGTCGAGGCGGTACACCCAGTCGAGCGGGCCTTCCCGTTCGACTGTCACCGTACCCCCGGAGTCGACCCAGGCAGAGCCCGCGTGAGCTGCCTGGTCCGCGAGCGCCGTCCACTCGGCCGCCTGCCGGGTCGCCCCGTCCAGCGGCAGCGACACGGGTGCCTTCCCGCCAGACTCCCGCACCTTGAGGACCAGCTTCCGCGCGACACCGGCACCGCTGATCCAGCCGGAGCAACGGTACGCCGGGCAGTCGGCCTCGATCCTCATGGGCTCGGCCGGCTCGACAGCGTCGACGATGTCGTCCGGCAGTCCGATGACGTCCCTGGCCCGGATGCGTGATCGCAGCAGATCAGTGAAGTCGGACATCTCCCCCGGCATCGGTGCATATTCGGCCGGGGCGCCCCGGTGCAACGGCGGTGGCGTGGTGCCGCGCGATCCCGGCGAGTAGGCGACCAGGTCACCGGTGTGCGGCAGAAACAGGAAAGTCATGGTGACGGTCCGGTACTCGGGGACGGTCAGCCGCGCCAGCGCCGCGCCGGCCACCTCGGCGACCGCCCGGTACCCGCCGCCGTCCACGTCGAGCAGGCCCAGTCCGGTCAGCCGCTCGGCGATCCGGGTGACCACCTCGGCCGGTATCCCGGTCACCTCCGCGACGTCCTCGGGCCGCATCGGTGCCAGCATGATCGCCGACTCGACGACTAGGCGATCGACGACCGTCAACTCCTCGTAGACGAGGCGGACGACCGGCACCGAGGTCCAGAACAGCATCGGCACCAAGGCTTCTCGCACCACCACCGTCGCATTCTCGGGCACCTGGATCGGGGGCGTCCACTTGAAGGTGATCATCCCAACTGCTCGATCCGCTGGAAGTTGTCGTCGGTGTCGAACAGGTCGAGCAGGTGAGCATAGAACCGACGGGCGCGGTCGTCAGTACGCAACTGCCGCAGTGTCCGGCCGTGGCCGACCAGCACCAGCGCGCGGCGGGCCCGGGTGCAGGCCACGTTCAGCCGATGTATGTCCTGCAACCACTTGCCGTACCCGGGTCCCACCCGGGACAGGCTGGCCCGGGTGAAGCTCAGCAGCACCAGGTCGCTCTGCTGGCCCTGGATGCGGTCGACGACGTCGATCACCTCCCAGTCGAGCATCGGAAGCCGCAGGCCGAGCAACCGGTTCTCCAGTGCCCGGGCCTGCGCGCGGTAGAACGACAGGACGCTGACACTGATCGGGGCCCGCAGCTCCGCGTTGTAGATCTGGCACGCCCGAACGATCATCTCCTGCTCGCGGACGTTGACGAACCCATGGCGTACCTGCTCATCGGCGGCATCCTGGTAGTGGCTGGTGTCCAAAAACAGGGCGGGTCTTTCGAACCGACGCGGGAGCACCAGCGGGGTGACCCCGGCGGCGGCGAGTTCGGCGTCGGACGGCGAGCGATAACGGCCACCGTAGACGGGTCCGTCCACGATCCGGGCCAGTGGGGCGATCATCCGACGTTGCAGTACCAGAGGCTGTCGCAGTCGCGGGCTGCACACCCCCACCACGCGTTGGAACAGGCTCTGCGCCAGGTAGCGGCGCATCGACAGGAGGAGGCGCCGGTCGATCTCCGTTTCGTCCCCGTTCCGGCTGAACCGCTTGTGGACCTCGGCGAAACGGTGCCGGAAGACGGTGGCCCACTGCCCCGACGCCTCCAACGCGGCGGCCTCCCGACCCACCGAATCCGTCCGGAAGGCGCGTTCCCGTTCGTCCTCCTGCCACAGCTCGGCGAGGTCTTCAACCGCCCGGTCGAGGGTCGGTGCCGCCGTGCGGGCGAGGCGGTGCAGCGCGGTGAGCGCGTGCAGGAAGTGCTCGTCCCGCTGCTCGACGTACGGCGGAAGTTGGTGTTCGTCGCCGACCAGCACCCAGCGGCGGCTGCGAACGGCGCCGATCAGGAATTCACTTTCGGTCACCCGGCTGGCCTCGTCGACGATCAGCGTGTCGTAGTCGGTGTGCCGAACGATGTCGCTGCCACGGCCCACGATGCCCTTGGTGGTCGCGCAGACCAGATTGGTGGCTCGGATCAGGGACTGTGTGACATCGTCCACGAACTGCTCGTCGGTGCGCTCGGCAACCAACTCGCGCCAGCGCGCGTCCAGGGCCGGCAGCCGCTCCAGCACATGCTGGCGGCGCTGTAGCTGCCGTTCGAGCTCGACCGGATCCTCGCCGGCCGCCACCAGCCGATCACGTTCCCGGGTGGCCGTCTCCACCACGGCCCGGGCCGCCGCCACTCCCTGGACGGCCATGTCCGCCTGCCAACCCAGGTCGACGAGTTCCGCGTGCAGCGCCTCCGCCCTCGAACGCAGTGCCGTCACCGACTCGTCGAACGCCTGACGGACCGCGTGGAGGCTGTCATCGTGTGCCTGCCGCTGCGCTGCCGCCAGCCGGAGTCGCCCCACCATGTCGACGACCGGTGCCAGACCGACCTGTGATTGACGGTCCGACCCGTACGCCGGCCGGCCGTCGACGGCCAGGAGCGCGTTCAACGCATCGCCGATCCGCCGGACGGCCACGGCATCGCCGAGAGGGGGTCGAGGCAGCTGGCCACCGAGCGCCGCGACCACACTTTCGACGGCATCCACCGCAGCGGTGCACCGGGAGTTTGCGGTCTGCAGCCTGTCCCGAGCGACCACGTTCTGTTCTCCCAGCCGGGTCCGTTCGGCACGGCCGTCGCGCAGCAGCCGTTCGTGCGTCTCCACCAGCCATCGCCGTCTCGCCTGCTGGTGGACCACTGCCTCCTGCCATCTGGCGACGTCCCGCTCGGCCCTGGCGTCCTCTCGCCGTGTCCGGGCGATCCGGCCGCGGCCCAGCCGGTCCGCCACCCGGTCGAACGGAGTCGCCCACTGCTTCGCCACGTCGAAGTGCATCCGTGCCTGCATCGCCACCTCCCGAGCGGACAACAGCGCCTCCTCGGCATGGGCGACGGCACGCTCCGTTTGCACGATCGCGGCAGTCGACCGGGCCACTGCATTCTCGTGCCGCGTGATCGACGCTCGCCACGCCCCGTCGGCGTACCGGTACGCCTGTGCCAGGTGAGGGAGAGCACCGCTCACGGCGACGAGGTCGGTAGCCGCCTTACGCAGGATCCTCAGGGTCGGTTCGATCTCGGCCCGCTCCTTGGCCTCCCACTCCGCCGCCTGGTTGAACGCGTCAGCGGCGGCCGACAACGTGGCCTCCTGCCGCTCCTGTGCCACCCGCAAGCGGTCGAGTTCCGGCTGGAGCCGGTCCCGCCCGACGGTGAGCCGCTCGTCGGCCTCACTGGCCAGTTGGCTGGCCGCCGTCAGGTTGGCCAGGGCCGCCGTCAACCGGTGCACCGCCGCGCTGGCTGTCGCGACCTCGGTCAACCGTTCCCGCACTCTGGACAGTTCGCGCTCCCACCGCCCCCGCTGCCCGTGGTCGCCGGGGCGCATGATCCGCCGAGCCTGCTCGGCACCGACCCGGCTCGGCAGAAAAGCGTGCAGATCCTCGTCCACCCGGTCGTCGCTCCAGGTAACCCGGAGCGGCCGGATGCCTGGCTTCCGCCCGATCCGGCGCAGGGCCTCGTCGACCGCGACGTGGGTCGGCGCCAGCAACAGCACCCGTTCACCGCGGGCCACCAGTTGCCGGATCACCTCGCCGATCACCTCGGTCTTGCCGGTGCCCGGTGGCCCCTGGACGAGGAAGGCGTGCGGGCTGCCGATCGCACCGACCACTGCCCGACGCTGTTCGTCGTTGAGTGCCGGCACATCCGGATCGTCGTCGCAGAAGTAGACAGGGGGCGGGGCCAGCTCTGGGAGGGACAACGCCTGTGGCTTACAGAGCAGCCGGGCCAGGTCGTCCCAGGCGCCTTCCACGTTCTCATCTCGGAACCGGGCCAGCGCCTCGGCGTTCTGCCGCATGCCGAAGGGGCGGACGACCGACAGGGTGACTGCCTCATCCCGCTCGAACACACAGTCGGACGGCTGGGCCACCTGGACCTGGCCGCGCCGCACCGACAGAACCTCGGTGTTGTACGCCCCGCCATCTGCCCGGGTCAGCCGGACCCGCTTACCGCGGAAGCCGTCCACACCGTCATCGGTCGAGTCGACCAAGATCGCCGCCTGTCGGCCCGGCTTCGGGTGCGTCGGACGGGCCAGCCCTCCGATCGTCTCCTCGGGCTCTTCAGCACGCTGCTTGAGTAGGTCGATCAGCGTGCCCAGCTCGCCGTACTGCAGGCGCACCTGGGCGTGGAGGTCGCCGTTGCCCTGCCTGGACGGGCGTTGTCGCGAACTGCGGACCTGCCGCTTCCGGTCGAGCAGGGCGGTTTCGATCTCGACCAGGTCGCATTCCGGCTCGTCCCAGACCATCCCGAAGGTCACCTGCTCGGGTACTGCCCGGAAGGTCCGCGGCACCGTAGTGGCGGTCGTGATCGATACTGCCTCGGCCAGCCAGACTCCCGAATTCTTGCCCTGCCGTCGCCGCAGTCGCAGCTCGAACTCGGTGCCGCCGAGTTGGAAGAGCTCGTCGCCATGTCGGGATGGACGCCGGGCCAACCAGAAGCCGGCAAGCAGGTCTCGGGCCACGCCGTCCCAGGAGCGGTCGGGCGGCGGTGACAGATGCGGTGGCCGACTGATCGTCATCTCGCCGATCAAGACGCGCTGCCTCTGCTCCGTCCAGCTACCGGGGCATGCCAACAGGGTGTCGGACACGCCTCATGCCTCGTCGAGGAAGCGGAGGATGCCGATCGACTGGTCGATCCGCTCTTCCGGGTGGTGCAAGGCCCAGAAGGCACGCAGGTTCTGCAGGGCCCGAGCTCGCAGGATCCGGGACTGGTCTACCGTCACCGACATGTCACCGTGCGCAAGAACCGAACGGTTACGCACCTCCACCAGGCTTCGGATGTGCCCCACACCACCCAGGTCAGCAACTTTGGCCGCAGGCAGCAGCGCATCATCCACACAGTGCAGTAACAGCAGGGCGTCGATCAGCCCGACCTTCCACGGCAGGGCAGCGGTCCCCCTCCGGCCGCCGAAGAGCTCCCGGCTGGCCGCCTGGTAGCGGGCGGTCAAACCGTCGACGTCCGCGTCAAGCAGTCGGTAGTCGGGATGCCCACCTTCGAATCCACCGTATGCCCGGCGCATCCGCTCGGAGAGGCTCTCCTCGATGGTCCGGTAGTACAGCAGCGCGGCGAAGTCGTACCGATGGAACTGCTGGTAGTGCTCACCGAGGAGGAAGTAGTTGAGCAGCAGGGCAGAGCGGTCGCGCTCGACGAGCCGGTGGACGAAGTCGAGTTGCTGCAGCAACCGCTGCCCGACTTCCGGCTTCAGCCCGGATCGCTGGTCGACCAGCCGGGTCCGGACCCGCGCCACCAGGTCCGGCAGTGCCGGCGTATCCAGGTCACACCATGCCTGGTACAGCGCTGACAGGTCGCACAGGAACCGGGCCTGCGCCGGCTCCGACATGGAGAGACTGAGCTCACCGAAACGGGCCGCAGCACCCGCGTACACGCCGGAGCGGAACATTTCCCGGGCCGCGTCCATGCCCTTGTCGCCAAAGATGACAGTCGGATTCTGCAGCACACACAACCGCTCGGTACCGGGCACGGCCTGCCGCATCTCCGGGTCGAACTCACTGTCGATGTAGCACATCCTGAGGTCCAACTGGGCGGCGGCGAGCGCGGCACCCGCGCTCATCACCTTCTTCCCGCCGGTGATGTCGATGATCGCGGAGATCGGCCTCGCCCCGGGACGAGGAAAGACCGCCTTCTTCACGATGTCGTAGATCTCACTCACATCGACAGGATCGACGTACTGGTGCTGGAAGTCGGAGAAGGTGATCCGTCCGCTCAACATCTCGGAGATGACGTTCACCTTGGACCGGGAGTTGTCCGAGGAGATCACCAGCAACCGGGCTGGTCGCAGTAGCTCGAAGGCCAGCACGGTCGTCTCCGGTGAAAACCCGGCCAGGCTCACCAGCAGATCTACTTGTGGGCAGTCCACGTCCCGCGAATTCCGTCGGGCTATCTCGATCACTTCCGGATACATCTCCGCGAGCCGGAACCGGGTCGCCTGCTCGGCGGCGGTCCCCTCGCCGAAGGTGTCCTCGCCGCGGAAGATCCGCCGCATACGGTCGCGCTTCTGCAGGAAGGTGGTCATCGCTGATGATTCCAGCCCACGGAGGGTAGTCCTGACAAGACCCGCCGCCTATCTCGGCTCGAACGTGATCGGTGCGCAACGTAGGAACCTCGGCCGATACAGTAGGTCTAGAAGCTCGGACCCAGTGGAATCACCAGTTCAGGGCTTTACCTTGCTGGTGAACCGTCAGGGAACCGAACTCCGATCCCGCAGATCGATCCTCCAGAAACAGCTTGTCGATCAGGCATCTCCGACATCCCGGCTGCCGGTGCCGGGCCGGCTTCGCGGCCCGTCCGCGCGCGGACCCTTCCTACGACTCATGGCCCATCCCGGGTCACGACATCTCCACAGCAGGCATCGGCAGCGTCGGCTCGATTGCCTCCGTCGGCAGCATCGGCTCCGCCGGATCGGTCCTGTCCATCGGAGTCGCGCTCTCGATCGGGTCGGCCCTGTCGTGGCGGTCTCGCTGGTCATTGATGGCTGACCAGTCCTTCGGAGCCGTGATGGGCTCCCGCGCACTCGTCGGTCCGTCCGCGACGTTGGCAGCCGTGGCGCTGACCGGCCTTTGCCGGCTGCCTCCTGGCGCGCAGCCGCCAACCGCATGAAGGCCATTGAGGGTGGTAGCCGGGCGAAGTCGTTTCCTGCCAGGCTGTTCGCTTCCGAGAGTACGGTGCTGTCTCTGCGAGCGACCCCACCATCGCGCTTCCCCACACGGGCGTGCCCGGCGGCCGATGGCAGCACGGCAGCAGATCAGCGAGTCCGTCGCGGCGATCAGGCCGGGACAGTGCTCGGTCAATACGGGCATTCACCGTTGGCGATGCAGCTTGTGATCAGGAAGCCACGCTGACATCCCTGCGTGCCATTCCGGCAAACCGGACCGTCGGTTCTGCCGGTGTGCCCGGGGGGATCACCGGGGTTGACGCGGGCGAAGGACACCCGCAGCTTCAGCGGCCAGCCGAAACCCAGTTGCGAGAGGCCTACGCCTGGTCGGCGTTCTGGGGTTTGGTGGCTTCGGCGGCAGCGCGTTGGCGGACCCGGGCCACCTCCGCCGAGCTGGCGAACTGTCGGGCCACCCGGGCCAGCCAGGCGCTCTCCGAGGCCAGCGAGGCGTCCACGTCCTGGAAGGGGTGTTCGGCACGGTAGTCCCGGCCGTGCGCGTGACCGACGAGGGCGGCGGCGATCACCGCCGCTTCCACGGTGGCCGGGTCCGCCGCCGGGTCGACCCAGCGGGGCACGTCGGGATGGGCGTAGGGGCGCAGCGTCAACTGCGCGTCGCGGATTTCGATCACCCGCCGGTAGAGCGCGAACTCCGCGCCGGGCAACGGCCAGCCGCCGCTGGTGTTGAGGGCGATCTGCGGCAGCGCGGTCCGCAGCGCCCGCCAGAGTGGGTCGATGCGGCGCAGCCGGTGTAGCGCACGTAGCCACCGCAGTGGCGCGGTGATCCGGTCGCCCCAGGCGGTCAGGGTCGCCCCGATCAGCCAGAGCAGCATGCAGATCGAGCCCAGGGTGGCGCCGATCGGCAGCGTGGTGGCCAGGGACCGGCCGGTGAGGAGGGTGACCACCGGCCGGACCCCGGACCAGGCCGCCCAGACGATGCCCAGCGCGGTGCCGGTGACCACGAAGCTGAGTCCGGTCCGCAGTACGCCAGCCGGCACGTGCCGCAGGTAGCCGCCCACGCTGGTGATGAAGGTGACCAGGCAGACCGCGATGTAGCTGAAGAAGACCACGAGGTAGCCGACGACGACCGGATCCCGCGAGTACGCGTTGACGAAGTTCAAGGTGAAGGTGGTGTCGGCGTTCGCCAGCAGCACCGCCATCACCAGGACCGCGCCGACCAGCAGGACACCGTGCCGGCGCAGCCAACGCCGGGTGCCGGCCGGGCAGGCGATGCTCTGGCCGAGCGCGCCGAGGAAATACGCGGCGAGCATCTCCAGGCCGTTGCCGAGCAGCCGGCCGAGGTTCGGCACCGGCTCGACGTGGCTGATCGCGATCAGGACCGGGTGGGCCATCACCGCCAGACCGAGGCCGATACAGAGGAAGAAGGCGGAGAGGTACCGGGTGCCGGCGGCTCGCCGACGGCCGGGTACCGGGATGAGTTTGTAGGCGGCGACCACGACGGCGAGCGCCAGGGCGGTGAAGTTGAGCCAGGTCAGCATGGTGCCCGGCCCTGGTCAGCCGGTGTCGAAGATCGAGCCGAGTCGGGCCAGCCCGTCGGCGACCTCGGGGGTGACCGGGCCGACGCCGCCGGTCGGGCCCCGGCGGGCGCGTTGGGCGATCATCGAGGCGACCAGTTCGGCCTCCTGCTCCTGGGCGGCCGAGTAGTCGGAACGGCCGAGCACCCGGCGGACCAGGTCGGTGGAGAGGTTCGGCAGCAGCAGGGCGGGCAGGGCGGCCAGCGAGCGGTCGTCGACGTGGCCGCAGAGCAGGTGCCCGACCTCGTGCAGCAGGATGTGCTCCTGGTGCAGCCGGGTGGTGCTGGTGGCATAGAAGAGGTAGTCGGCCTGGTCGGTGGCGACCAGTGCGCCGCACTGGCTGGCCCCACCGGGCATCGGCACCAGCTCGACCGGTCGGCCCCGCTGGTGGGCCAGCGCGTCGACGAACCGGGTCGGCTCGAACGGCGTCGGGATCGACAGCGCGTCGACGATCCGCTGGCACCGACGCCACATGCCCCGATCAACCGCCATCGCGCCCCACCGGCCCGCCCGTACCGGGCCCGGGCAGCTCCACGCCGGCCGGGCCGGCGCGGCGTGCCTCCCGCCGCCCGATGGCTTCGATCATGTCGCTGATGGTGTCCAGCCCCTCCGGGGAGAGGGTGACCGCACGCAGCGCGATCTGCCGCACGGCACTGTCGCGCAGCGCGCCGAGCAGCTCCAGCTCCTCGACGATCCGCGCGCCCTGCTCGTCGTCGAAGAAGTACGCCGCCGGCACCTGGAAGAACTGGGCGAGGGCCTCCAGGTGCCGCTTGGTGGGGTTGGTCCGCCGGCCGTTGCGCAACTGCCAGAGGTACGTGGTGGAGAAGCTCTCCCCGGTGGCCGCGCGGCAGGCGGTGGCCACCTCCTCGTTGCGGTACTGCTCCCGGTCGGGGCGGCGGACCACCTCGAAGAGTCTGTTGATCTTCTCGGCGAGGGTGCCCGTGGTCGGGTGGTCCATGTGGTGCCCTCCCCTCGTCGGATCGGGTGGACCCCGTTTCCCGTGGTTGACGGCGGCGACCCCCTCGGACATCCTAGCGATTCACGATTTTTAGCTGAGATGAACGGCGCGCGCGCCGCCTTTCACACTGGCTGAGAGCTTCCGGAGGAGGTGAACCAGATGACCGCACTTGTCGACCACACCAACGACATCTCCCTGGAGATGTTCGGTGAGCTCACCGAGGCCGACCGGAACGCCCACGGGCTGGCCGGACTCACCCCGGTGCTCGCCACCCCGACGGCGGTGGCGCTCGGCGTCGCCGTCGGCGCCGTGGCGTTCCACGCCGGCTACATGGTGGGCATCGCCCGCAACATGGCCGAGGGCACCAGGCCACAGCCGAAGTAGTCGCCCGACAACCCGTACCCCCAGTCAGGAGGTGATCCATGTCCGTTCTCGCCAACAGGGTGAACGCGGACCCCGCCCTCGCCACCATCCCGATCCACAGCGACGAGGCGCGCAACCACGTCGGCGGGATGCCGGTGCTTGCCACTCCGGCGACCATCGTCACCGTGGCGGCCGGAGTCGGCCTGGTCGGCTCGGTGGCGGCGCTCTTCGGCGCCGGCTACGTCGCCGGGCGCAACCTCGGCGGGACCAGGCCGGTCCCGAAGTGATGACCCGATCGCGGTAGCAGCACCCGGGGCCGGTGGACCGCCGCGGCGGTCCACCGGCCCACCCGTCCCGCCCCGGTCCTCCCCGCACCATCAGGAAGCGCTGACCCATGAAGAGAGCACCCTGGCACCGCCGGCTCCGGCCGCCCGCCACGTTCGACCGCTCCGCCGTGCTGAACTGGACCGAGCGGATCAGCTCGGTGACCCACCTCTTCGCCAGCCTGGAATACCTCACCCGCAGCCGGGACCGGCAGCGGGGCGGGGCGAACAACTGGGCGGTCAACCGGCGTACCTTCCACGAGCACGCCCCCCGCCTGACCCGGGCGCTGGACCTGGCCGCCAACGACCGGGTGGCCACCGCGCTGCATGTCAGCCGGGCCGTCGCGGCGGCCGCGCTCTGGCTGCCGCTGGGCCGCCGGCAACGGGTCGCCGCGAACGCGGTGCTCTCCGGCAGCCAGGCCGCGCTGCACGCCCAGCACCTCTACGGCAGCGACGGCGCCGACCAGGTCTCCTTCCTGGTCCAGGCGCTCACCACCGCCGCCCGCGCCGGCCAGCGCCGGCCCGCCGTGGTCGACGCCTGCCTCTGGTTCGTCGCCCTGCAGTCGGTGCTGTCGTACACGGTCTCCGGCTGGGCCAAGCTGCCCAGCGAGACCTGGCGCAGCGGACGCGCCCTGCCCGGCATCACCCGGACCCTCACCTACGGCGACCCGCAGGTCTGGCAGCTGATGCGCCGCTACCCCCGGCTGACGAAACTCGCCGCCCACGGGGTGCTGGCGATGGAGTGCGCGTTTCCGCTGGCCTACGCCGCTAAGGGCCGCCCCGCCCCGTACCTGCTCGCCACCGCCGGGGCGTTCCACCTGGTCAACGCACGGGTGATGGGGCTCGGTCGGTTTTTCTGGGCGTTCACCTCCACCTATCCGGCGGTCGCCTACACCACCCGGCCCCGGGAACGCACCGGCGACGCGGCCGGCATCCGGCGCGACGACACCCTGCCCGCCGTGGCGGCGGCCGCCGGGCTGGTGCTCTTCGCCGCCGGCCAGGTCGCCCGGGTCCGGCGGCGTCGGCTGATCGAGCGGGGGCGCGGCGACGAGCGCACCGTCACCACCGCCGCCGGCAATGTCCTGTCCTACCGGTACGCCGGCAACCCGCCACCCGACCGGTCCACCGGTGCCGGGGCGCGGTCCGGCGGGGCCGAGGCACGGTCCGGCGGGGCTGCCGGTGACGGGCCGGTGGTGGTGTTGGAGAGCGGGATGGCCGCCACCGCCGAGCACTGGGAGCGGATCGCCGGTCCGCTCGGTGAGCGGTTCACCACGGTCACCTACCAGCGGGCCGGCTACGGTGCCAGCCGCTACCGGGACACCGGGGAGTACCGGTTCGAGACGATGGTCGACGACCTGGTCGAGTTGACCCGGCACGTGGCCGGCGACCGCCCGGTGGTCCTGGTCGGCCACTCACTCGGCGGCTACCTGGCCCTGCTCGCCGCCGCACAACTCGGCGGACAGGTACGCGGGGTGGCCCTGGTCGACTCCAGCCACCCCGCCGAACTCCGCCGTTCCCTACGGCAGGCCGAGGGTGGCCGGGCGCTGACCAGCACCCTGGCCATCATGCCCGGTTCCCTGCGGGCCGGGTTCGGTTCACTGCTGCCCCGGGCCCCCTGGATCGACCGGCTGCCCGAGCCCGTCCGCCCGCTGGCCCTGGCCCAGTACCGCGACCCGCAACTGTGGGCCGCCGCCCGGCGGGAGTGGCGGGTGGTGCAGGAACGCTTCGAAGACGAGAGCACCGGGCTGCCCCGGATCGACGTACCGCTGGTGGTGGTGACGGCCGGGCGGACCGCACGTGCCGACGCCGTCCAGGCCGACCTGCACGACGAGTTCGCCGCCGCGGCCCCCCGGGCGCAGCGGCACCTGATCGCCGACGCCGACCACGACGAGATCCTCACCGACGCCGACCGGTCCGCGGAGGTCGTCACGATCCTCACCGCGTTCGTCGACGACGTCACCGGGCCGGGCCCGGAGGTCCGGCGATGAGCCGCCGGGTCGGCTCCGACCTGCGCCCACTGACCACGGCGATCACCGCCGGCCTGGTCGGCTGGTTCGGGGTGACCGTGCTCAGCCAGCACCCGCAACAGGTCTTCGACCGGTTCCGCCGCTACGACGTACCCGGGTTGCTCATCGGCAACTGGCGCTTCTTCGCCCCCGAACCGGCGCAGCACGACTTCCACGTCCTGCACCGGGTGCTCACCGCCGACGGCGCGCAGACCCGCTGGGTGGAGACCACCCACATCCCACGCCGGCACTGGCGGCAGGTGGTCTGGTTCCCGGAACGCCGGCAGGACAAGGCGATCTTCGACATCTGCGCCGACCTGATCGTGCACCTGGGCACCCCCGGCGTCGAGATCACCGCCACCGCGCCGTACGAGGTGCTGCGGGACTTCGTCGCGCACGCCGTACACCGGCAGTACGCCGGGGCGGACGTACCCCGGGGATTCCAGTTCGTGATCGCCCGCAGCGCCGGCTACGACGAATCCCACCAGCCGGACTACCTGCTGGTCTCCCCGTTCGAACCGTTGCCGGAGGGCACCCCGAGATGACTGAGATCGCCGACAGCGGCTACGGACGCCAGTTCGTCGACTTCTACGACCAACTCTTCCCCGGCGGGACGGCGGCGGAGCCGGCCGTCGCGTACCTCGCCGGCCTGCACCCGGGCGGCGGAGCACCCACCCTGGAGCTTGGCGTCGGCACCGGCCGGATCGCCCTGCCGCTGGCCGACCGGGTCGGCGAGATCGTCGGGGTGGACTCGTCGCCGGAGATGCTCGACGCGCTGCGGGCCGCCCTCACCGAGCGACCCCGCCCGGTCACGCCGGTGCACGGCGACATCCGCGACTGGTCCGACGACCGCCGGTACGGCCTGGTCTACTGCATCTGCGGCACCCTGTCGATGCTGCTGGACCCGCAGGAACAGCAACGGGTCGTGAAGGCCGCCGCCGCCCGGCTGGCCCCCGGCGGGCTCCTCGTGGTGGAGACCCACAACCCGCAGTTCGCGCTGGCCGTGCTCAACCAGGGCCGGGCCCGCGACTCCTTCTTCGTGCCCTACCCCGGCCAGGACACCGGGCTGCTGTCGTACTCCACCATCGACGTGGCGAACGGGATCTGGCACCTGGCGCACATCTGGATCTCCGGGGGCCGGTCCCGGATCGCCTCGGAGCTGAGCCGGCTCACCACCCCCGACGAGGTCGACGGGTACGCCGAACAGGCCGGACTGGTCCGGGTGGCCCGGCACAGCGACTGGGCCGGCAACGAGTTCACCGGCGCGGAACCGATGTACGTCACCGTCTACCGCGCCCCGGGTGACCGGTGAGCACCCCGGCCGCCGGTGAGCGGCACTGGCTGCGCATGATCGCCGGATACGTCCGGCCACACCGGGGGCCGTTCGTGGCCGCCGCCGTGCTGCTGCTCGCCTCCAGCCTGCTCGGGCTGGCCCAGCCGCTGGCCGCCAAGGCGCTGATCGACGGCCTCACCGCCGGTCAGGGGGTGGGCCGGGCGCTGGTCGTGCTGACCGGGCTGGTGATCATCGCCGCCGTACTGCTCGGAGTCGGCAACTACCTGATCCTGCGTACCGCCGAGGCGGTCGCCCTGGACGGACGGCGCGGCCTGGTCCGGCACCTGCTGCGGCTCACCGTGCCGGCGTTGCAGCGGCAGGCCCCCGGCGACCTGCTGGCCCGGGTCGCCGGGGACACCATGCTGCTGCGGCAGATCGCCAGCCAGTCCCTGATCGACATCTTCACCGGCGGCGTCATGCTGCTCGGCGCCGTAGCACTGATGGCGGTGGTCGACCTGGCCCTGCTCGGGGTGACCGCGGTCGTGGTGGTGCTGCTGGTGGTCATCATGGGGCTGTTGATGCCCCGCATCCGCGCCGCCGCGCTGCGCTCCCAGGAGTCGGTGGGCGACATGGGCGCCGCCCTGGAACGGGCGCTGGGCGCGTTCACCACCATGAAGGCCTCCGGCACCGAGGCCACCGAGGCGGCCCGGATCGACGCGGCGGCGCTGACCGCGTACCGGCAGGGGGTGAGCCTGGCCCGTTGGGGCTCGGTCGCCGGCACCAGCGCCGGCCTGGCCATCCAGGTCGCGTTCCTGGTCGTGCTCGGGGTCGGCGGCGCACGGGTGGCCAGCGGCGCGATGCCGGTCTCGGCACTGGTGGCCTTCCTGCTCTACGTGGCCTACCTGAGCCACCCGGTGATGCAGCTCGTCGGCGCCGGCACCTACCTGCAGATCGGGCGGGCGGCGCTGACCCGGATCGCCGAGATCGACGCACTGCCCACCGAACCGATCGACCTGCCCCCCGCGCCGCCGGTCAGGGCCGCCACCCCGGCGACCACCGCAACCGGTGTCCTGGCCGGGCCGGCGGGAGCCGGCGGGCCGACCACCACGACCGGGGCGGGGTCGGCCCGCGGACCGGCGGAGGTGGTGTTCGAACAGGTCTGCTTCCGGTACCCGGACCGGGACGAACCGGCCCTGCGCGACCTCACCCTGACCGTGCCGGCGGGCGGGCTGACCGCACTGGTCGGGCCCTCCGGCTCCGGCAAGACCACGGTGCTCGCCCTGATCGAACGCTTCACCGAACCACAACAGGGCCGGATCCTCGTCGACGGCCGGCCGCTGGCCGACTGGCCGCTGGCCGAGCTGCGCGCCGCCATCGGGTACGTCGAGCAGGACGTCGCGGTGCTCGCCGGGACGCTGCGGGAGAACGTCGCGTACGCCACCCCCGGCGCGACCGACGAGGAGATCCACGCGGTGCTGCGGACCACCCGGCTCAGCACCCTGCTGGACCGGCTCGGCGGCGACCTGGACGCCCCGATCCGGCACCGGGGGCTCTCCCTGTCCGGCGGCGAGCGGCAACGGATCGCGGTGGCCCGCGCGCTGCTGCGCCGTCCCCGGCTGCTGCTGCTCGACGAGGTGACCTCGCAACTGGACGCCGCCAACGAGGCCGCCCTGCGCGAGGTGATCCAGGAGATCTCCCGCCGGACCACCGTGGTCGTGGTCGCGCACCGGCTCTCCACGGTCCTCGCCGCCGAGAAGATCGTCGTGCTGGAGAATGGCACGGCCCGTTCCGTGGGTTCGCATCCGGAGCTGGTCCGCACGGATGCGCTCTACGCCAGTCTGGCTGCGGAACAGGCGTTGGTCTGAGGCGGGAGGGCACACCATGGGAGCGCAGAAGGCAGCCGGCGGATTCGACGCGGTGGTGGTCGGCTCCGGCCCGAACGGGCTGGCCGCCGCACTGGTGCTCGCCTCGGCAGGGCTGAGCGTCCAGGTGCACGAGGCCGCCGGGACCACCGGCGGTGGCACCCGGACCGAGGAACTGACCCTGCCCGGATTCCACCACGACGTCTGCTCCGCGGTGCACCCGATGGCCCTCGCCTCGCCCTTCTTCCGCGCCTTCGACCTGGCCGCGCACGGCGTACGGCTGTTGCAGCCGGAGATCCCGTACGCCCACCCGCTCGACGGGGGGCGGGCGGCGCTGGCCTGGCGGGACCTGGACCGCACCGCCGAGGGGCTGGGTCCCGATGGGGCGGCCTGGCGGTCCCTGCTCGGGCCGCTGGTCCGACGCTGGTCGGGAGTGGTCGACACGGCCATGTCCGACCTGCGCCGGGTGCCCCGCGACCCGCTCGCCGCACTGCTGCTCGGGCTCCGCACCCTGGAACAGGGCACCCCGGCCGCGGCGGCCCGGTTCCGCACCGGGGAGGCCGCCGCACTGCTGGCCGGGGTCGCGGCGCACGCGATCGCCCCACCGCGCCGGCTCGCCCCGGCCGGGGCCGGCCTGCTGCTGGCCACCCTCGGACACGCGGTCGGCTGGCCGGTCCCCGCAGGTGGCAGCCGGGCGATCACCGACGCGATGGTGAACCGGCTACGGCAACTCGGCGGCCGGGTGGTCACCGGCAGCCGGATCGACGACCTGGCCCAACTGCCGCCGGCCCGCACGGTCCTGCTCGACGTCTCCCCCGCCGGCCTGCTGCGCATCGCCGGCGACCGGCTACCCGCCGGCTACGTGCGCAGTCTGCGTTCCTTCCGGTACGGCGGGGCCGCCTGCAAGGTCGACTTCGCGCTCTCCGGGCCGGTGCCGTGGGCGGATCCGGAATGCGCCCGCGCCGGCACCCTGCACCTGGTCGGCTCGGCCACCGAGGCCCGGATCGCCGAAACTGCGGTGGTACGCGGCCGGCACCCGCAACGCCCGTACGTGCTCGCGGTGCAGCCCGGCGTGGTCGACCCGACCCGCGCACCCGCCGGCAAGCAGGTGCTCTGGACGTACGCGCACGTGCCGAACGGCTCCCCGCGCGACGTCAGCGACCAGATCGTCGCCCAGGTGGAACGCTTCGCGCCCGGCTTCCGCGACCTGATCCTGGCCACCCACGTGGTGCCGGCGGCGCAGGCCGGCAGCCACAACCCGAACTACGTCGGCGGGGACATCTCCGGCGGCGCGGTCACACCATGGCAGCTGGTGATGCGGCCGGCAGCCCGCTGGGACCCGTACCGGACCCCGCTGCCCGGCGTCTACCTCTGCTCGGCCTCCACCCCACCCGGACCGGCCGTGCACGGCATGTCCGGGCTGCACGCCGCCGGCCGCGCCCTGCGGCAGCACTTCGGCATCCGCACCGCCCCCCTCGACCTGATCCGCGGCGGACGCTGACCGAACCGGGCGGCGTCGACCGAGTCGCGCGGCGTCGATCGGCGCGGTGCGCGGGACGTCCGGTCTTCGCGGGCGGGCCGTACCCGATATCGCTCAACCCCGCCGTCACGTCCCTCGATCTCACCCTCCAGGCCTCCGCGCACGTGGCCGGAATGGCCGCCCGGGTACTGGGCAAGAATCCGACCTGGACCCCGGCGCAGGTGCACTCCTACCTGGTCAACAGCGCAACCCCAGGGGTGGTGACCAATCCCGGCAGCGGCTCACCCAACCGCCTGCTCTACGGATCACCAACCCTCTGAACGGTATCCGGCGGCCCGACCCGGTCGGGCCGCCGGACTCGTGTTTTGACCATCGGGGGGATTTGCGGTGGTCGAGGTCTAGCGGATTGGGAGGACCCTGTCGGCCCGGAGGCCGCCACGCTGCGGTCTCGGGGTGGCCGCCCGGTTGCCGGGTGGGGGCCGACGTGCCCGGCGCAGCGGTGGTCGTCCGCCGGCCCCGGTCACCGGGTCGCGGCCGGTTCGGGGAGTTCCGTCAGGTGCAGGATCCGGCGCGGGAAGAACACGACGAACGCCAGGATCGACGCCCCCGCCGCCACCCACAGGGCGGGGCGTAGACCGATGACGGTGGCCAGTCCGCCTCCGACGGGGCCACCGAGCGCGGCGACGCCGAGCATCAGCATGCGCATGACCGCGTTCATCCGGGCCATCAGCGTGTCGGGGGTCAAGGTCTGCCGAAGGCTGACGACGATGACGTTCGTCGCCCCCATCGCCACCGCGGAGGCCAGGAACACCGCCACCAGCACGGCGGTGAGCACCACCGTCGGTCCGCCGGCTGCCGGGACCACGATCCAGCTGGAGAAGGACACGCTCGCGCAGGCCACGTACACCCGACCGACGCCGAACCGCCGCGCTGCGGCCTGCGCCGACGCGGCGCCGATCAGGCCACCGACGGCACCCGACGAGAGGATGCCGCCGATGACGGCGGTGCTCAGGGAAAGCTCCCGGACGGCATACACCAGGAACACCGTCTGGATGAACATCAGGAAGAAGTTGTAGCAGGCACCCAGGATCGCGAGGATGCGCAGCAGCGGGTTACCGAACACCCAGCGCAGTCCCTCGCCCAGTTCGGTCCGCAGGTTGCGGGGCGTGTCGCTCCGTTCCGGCTTCACCTCGCGGGCCCTGATCTGCAGCAGCATGGCGATCGAGACCGCGTACGACGCGGCGTTCACGACGAGCGCGATGGGGGCGGTGAGGATGTTCACCAGTACACCGGCAAGGCCGGGCCCACCGATGTGGGCGGCGGCGTCCGCCGCGCCGATGCGGCTGTTCGCCTCGATGAGTCGGGTGTGGTCGGCGACGATGGTGGGCACGTAGGACACCCAGCACACGTCGAACATCACCGCGGCGACACCCACCCCTGCGGTGACGACGTAGAGCCAGCCGAGACTCAACTGACCGGTGACGGCGAGGATCGGCACGAGGCCGACCAGCACCAGCCGGACCGCATTCGCCCCGACCATGAGCGGCCGTCGCGGCATCCGGTCGGCGAGGGCACCGAAGAGCAACGAGAGCAGCAGGTACGGCAGGAGCTGGGCCATCCGCAGCAGACCCACCTGCTCGGTGCTGCTGTCGAGCACGAGAATCGCCGTCAGCGGCAACGCGAGTGCGGTGACCTGGGTCCCGAACATCGACACCGTCTCGCCTATCCAGAACAGGCGGAAGTCCCGGTTCTGCCACCACAGGCCCGTTCTGCTCCGCCGCTCACGCACTGGCAGTCGCTGGAACACCCTCACTCTCCCGCTGCGGCGAGGAGGGTGTCGATGACCGCCGCGAGTACGGGGCGGTGCTCGCCGGACCACATCGAATGGTGCGCGCCGGGGGCGCGGTACTCGCGTACCGTGGCCGCCAGCGGGGCCCACTGCCCGGCCGGTACCGCCCCCGGGGTCCTGAGCACGGAAAGCCGGCCGGGGTAGGTCCAGGTGGGCCGGTAGCGGAAGGTGGCCCGCACGCTGGCCCGGTAGACGGACAGGCGGCAACCGAGTTGATCCGGCCCGATCTCCGCCGGTAGCACCGTGTCCCGCAGGAACGCGTACAGCGCGTCGAACTGATCGGGAAGGCCCTGGTAGCCCGGGGGAAGTTCGGGGGCGTCCCGACCGGCCTCGGCCGCGATGTCGGCGACGAACTGTTCGACGGTGCGCCGGTCGTCGGGCGTCCGGGACGGGTCCGGCAGCGGGGTGTCGACGACGGTCAGGAACGGCACCGGCGCACCGGCCTCCGTGAGCTGCCGCGCCATCTCGAACGCGACCAACCCACCCATCGACCAGCCGAGCAGATGGTACGGGCCCGTCGGCTGCCGTTCCCGGATCGCCGCTACGAAACGGCCGGCCAACGCCACCACGTCGGACAGTGCGTGCTGACCCGGCTCCAGCCCCGGCGCTTCGAGACCGATGATCGTCCGCTCCGGGCTCAGCCGGCGGGCGACTCCGGCGAAGATGGACGGGGAGCCGGACGCGCCGGGGACGCAGAACAGCGGCGGGCACGTGCCGTCGTTGGGTGCGGCGGCCAGGGTCACCAGCGGCGACCAGGTGTCGGCCTGCTGGTCGGCGGCCCGTCGCGCCTGCACCGCTGCGGCGAGGACGACGGGCGTGTAGAGGTCCCGGGCCGTGATCCGGGTGCCCAGGCGTTGCTCGATCAGCTGGAGCAGCTTCGCCGCGTGCTCCTCGTCGGCGCCGAGTGCGAACAGGTTGTCGGTGACGGCGGCCGGGGTGGCCGGTGACACCAGGACGTCGGTCATGGCCAGCGCGATCGTCTGCGCCAGGCTCAGCGCATCGGCGGGCGGGCCCGCCTGCTGGTGGGGCGGTTCGGCGGCCGGATCGGCGGCCGGTGGTGCGACGGCCTGCAGGTGCACCTGCTGGGCGAAGTCGCGTAGGTTGGGCGAGCCGTACAGGGTCCGGACGCCGAGTTTCGCGCTGAACGCCTGGTTGACCCGGCTGATGACCCGCATCGCCTGCAACGAGTTGCCACCCAGTTCGAAGAAGTCGTCGTCGGCGCTGAGTCGCCAGGCGGCCATGCCGAGGACGTCGGCGAAGACGGCGGCGACCTGCCGTTCGGTCGGAGTGGCCAGCGCGACGACCTCCCGGTCGGCCTGGACGTACGCCGCCGGTGCGGGCAGTGCCCTCCGGTTGAGCTTGCCGCTGAGCGACATCGGCAGGCTCTCCAGCACCCGCCAGGCCTGCGGGACCATGTATGACGGCAGAAACTGGGCGGCGTGCCGGCGCAGTTCGGCGACCGATGGTTCCGTCGACCCGGTCAGGGTCACGTAGCCGGCGAGGATCTGCTGGCCCCGTGCGTCCTCGGCCAGCTTCACCGCCGCCGTGTCGACCGCGGGATGGGTACGCAGCACCGCTTCGATCTCCTCGACCTCGATCCGTAGGCCCCGCAGCTTGATCTGCGTGTCGATTCGGCCCAGGAACTCCAGGTGGCCCTCGCGGTTCCAGCGGACGAGGTCGCCGGTGCGGTACACCCGTCCGGTGGACCGGAACGGGTCCGGGATGAACTTCTCGCTGTGCAGGTCGGGGCGGTTGAGGTAGCCGCGGGCCAGCCCCTCGTCGCCACCGATCAGCAGTTCACCCGGCACCCCGACCGGCACCAGCGCCAACTGCTCGTCGACGACGTAGAAGCGACGTCGGGTGATGGGCCCGCCGATGGGCGGCGAGGTCCGGTATTCCCCGCGGGGTACGACGTGCAGCGTCACGCCGATCGCCGCCTCGGTGGGGCCGTAGCCGTTGACGAACGTCCGACCCGCGACGTTCCACCGGTTGGCCAGCTCGGCCGGGCACGCCTCACCTCCGGTGAACACGTGGCGCAGGTGCGGGTACGGGCCGTCGTCGAGCAGCGCCAGCAGCGTCGGAGGCGCGCCGACGAAGGTGACGCGCTCGGCGCGGATCAGCGCGGACAGCGACTCCGTCGAGTGCAGGGTCTCCCGGCGGGCACACACCAGCGTGGCGCCGCTGATGAGCGCGGCGTAGACCTCTGCCTGACACAGGTCGAAGGCGAGTGACGCGAACTGCAGGATCCGGTCGCCGGGGCCGAACTTGAAGGTCTCGGCGAACGGGACCAGGTAGGACACCAGCGCCCGGTGCTCGGTCAGCACCCCCTTGGGGCGGCCCGTCGAACCGGAGGTGTAGATCACGCTGACCAACGAGTCCCCGGTGCTCACCTCGTCGAGCGGGTCGCCTGCTCCCCCGACCCCGGCGGACTCGATGTCCGGCCAGTCGCGGTCCAGGCACAGGTAACGACGCGACCGGGGCTCGGGAAGGCTGGCGAGCAGGTCGCTCGTGGTCAGCACCACGTGTGCGTCGGTGTCGTCGAGAATGAACTCCAGGCGGCCGACCGGGTGGTCGATGTCGAGGATCACGTACGCGGCACCCGCCTTGGCGACACCGAGGAACGCCACGAGGACGTCCAGGCCGCGATCCATCGCGACCCCCACCAGCTCTTCGTGTCTGACCCCGCACCGGTGCCTCAGGTGGGCGGCGAGGACGGCGGCACGTCGGTCCAGCTCCCCGTAGGTCAGCTCGACGCCCTCGAAGACCGCCGCGACGGAGTCGGGTGCCGCTGCGGCCCGTTCCGCGACGAGGACGTGCACGGGATCGGAGCGGACGGCGTCGTCCGGACCGCGACCCAGCCGCATCAACTCGGCCCGGTCGTCGGCGGACAGCAGGTCGATCTCGGACACCCTGATGCCGGGGTCGGCGGCCGCACCGGTCAGGACGCGCTCGATGTGGGTGAGCAGTTGGTCGATGCGCCACCGGGCGAACAGCTCCGTCGAATACTCCGCCGACACCCGCAGCTCGGTCGCCGACTCGGCGAAGGTCAGCGACAGGTCGAACCGGGAGTGCATCGTCTGCTGGTCGACCACACTGATGGTGGCTCCGGGCAGGTCGAGGGAGCCGCTGCCGGTCTCCTCGCTGAGCACCTGGAGAAGGACGTCGAACAACGGATTGCGGCTGGGGTCGCGGGGGACGGCAAGGCGGTCGACCACCCGCTCGAACGGCACGTCCTGAAGCTCGTAGGCCCGCAGGGAGGTGTCCTTGACCCGATCGAGCAGTTCGGCGAAGGTGGGCTTTCCGGACAGGTCCAGCCGCAGCACCACCGCGTTGACGAAGATGCCGACGACCTGTTCCAGGTCGGGATCGGACCGGCCGAGTGCGGTGGTGCCGACGGCGAGGTCCTCCTCACCGGTGTAACGGGACAGGACCACCCCGAGGGCCGCGGTCAGGAGCATCGACAGCGAGACCTTCTGCGACCGGGCGAGGTGGCGCGCGGTGGCACCGATCGATGCCGGAAAGACCCGGCTGAGGTGTTCGCCGCGGTGGACGGTGTACGGCGGTCGCGGGTGGTCCGCCGGCAGGTTCAACGCCGGCAGGCCCGACAGCTGGGACTTCCAGTAGGTGAGCTGCGCTTCGAAGGTGCCGTCTTCGAAGGCGACCCGCTGGGCCTTGACGAAATCGGCGTAGTCGGTGGCGGCCCGGCCGGCCGGGAGTTCGTGACCCTGCCGGATCGCCGCGTACGACCTGCGGATCTCGTCACTGATCAGGTTGATGGACCAGCCGTCACACACGATGTGGTGAATGACGATGGACAACAGGTGTCGTTCCGTTGCGACGCGGAACAGGCGGAACCTGTAGAGCGGGCCCACGGCCAGGTCGAACGGTGTCCGTGCCAGCGTGGTCGCCGCGTCGAGGGCACGTGTCTCCCCGAGTTCCCCCGCTGCGGTGGAGTCGTCGATCACGAGCGCCTGCTCCGGAGGAGCTGCGATGACCTGGTAGGGAACGCCGTCGTGCGCGTCGAAGCGCGCGCGGAGGATGTCGTGGTTCGCGACGACCCGGGTCATCGCGGTCTGTAGTGCCGAGTGATCCAGGTCGCCGTCGATCCGGTACAGCACGGCGACGTTGTACGTCGGTGTGCCGGGGGCGAGTTGGTCGAGAAACCACAACTGTTCCTGGGCGAACGACAGTGGCAGTTCAGCCGAATCCGTCGCGTGTGCCGAATTCACCGAGGCCTCGGTCACTACCTCTCCTTCCTACAGACACCCGCAATCTGTCGAAAAAGCGCAAACTCGTGTCGCGTAATCACAGAGATGTCAGTGCCCGGGAGCGAACCCGGCGCTGTTTCGCCACGAAGTGACCTACGGTGAATCAACTTGGACAGCGTCATCGGTCGGCGCCGGATATTGCTTCGATCTATTGCCACAGCTAGCGACCAGAGTATGACTGACGGTAACATTAGCGATGGGGTGCGTCAATACGTATTGCTGGCCGGCCGGAAGTTCGCCGGCGGGGGTTGCGGCTGATTTGAGCTGGTCCGCATGGCTCATGGTCAGGTGTCCGTAGCGCTGCCCATCATGGTGAACCGTCCCGTTTTCGGCGCAGTCGGCGGTCACTGCGCGTGGCGGACGCCCGGAGCGCGGTGCACCACCAGGATCCCGCCGGGGAACGGGGGCGGACCTGGCCGACCGGACAGCCCCGCAACGGCACGCCGACGCGCCGTCCGGCGTGGAGGCCGGACCGTCCTGCGGGATGCCGACCCCCTCACCACGGGCGGCAGCCGGCAATCACGGCGTCGCGTTCCCCGCCCGACGCCGGCACCACCCACGGCGCACGTGAGGAGAATTCCCTTCCGCATCGTGCGGACACGACCCCGAGTGGTGACCGGCGACAGCTTCCCGAACGAACACACAATCAGCCACGACACCATTCTCACCCTCGGGGGAAATTGGCAGGTTCTTCACGGCTGCCGCGTACGCCGGACTGCTAGCCTGCCGATCAGCGGAAAACGCCCGTCGACTCAGCGCGAAGGGAGCATCCCAGTCGTGACGACAATTCGCATTCTCGGCCACGCCGCACCATGGAGGACACTGTTCCTCGCCATTGCCGTCGCGGTGGCCCAACTGCCGGCACCCGTCGCCGGTGCCGCCGCCAGGGGCGACCGACCCGCCCTCCGTTGGCGGGCCGACGACGCGCTGTCGAGTTCCCGCTTCGCGCTGGCGGCGGCCACGGCGCCGGACGGGTCGATCTTCGCGATCGGGGGTGCCGACGCAGCTTCGGTCACCACGGTGGTGGAGGTCTACACGCCTCGGACGCGGCGGTGGAGGGCCGGCCCGTCGCTGCCCCGGCCCCGGTACCGCCATGCGGCGGCCACCGGCGGGGACGGGCGCGTCTACGCGATCGGCGGCAGCTCTCCCGGTGCCGAGGGAGCGTTCCTCAGCTCCGTGCTCGCCCTGACGCCGGGCGACGACCACTGGGTGCCCGTCGCGTCGATGCCCAGCGGACGGCAACTGCTCGCCGCGACGGCCGGCACCGACGGCCGGGTCTACGCCGTCGGCGGGGACCGTCGCGACTCGCTGTCCACCCTGGAGGTCTACGAGCCGACGGTGGACCGGTGGACCACCGCGGCGTCGATGCCCACGCCGCGCTACGAGATGGGGGTGACCGGCGGACCAGACGGGCGGATCTACGCGATCGGCGGCTGCGGGGACGGCGTCCTGAACGTCCTCGACGTCGTCGAGGCGTACTCGCCCACCACCGACACCTGGGCGACTCTCGCGCCGCTTCCCAGCCGGCGGTGTCTGGTCGACGCCACGACCGGCCCGGACGGCCGGATCTATGCGACAGGTGGCTGTGAACTGGTCACCGACCCTTCGGGAAGACCTGTCGACTGCGTGGACACCACCCGGGTGGACGCGTACTCACCCGACACCGGCACCTGGGCGACGGTCACCGGCACCACCACCGCCCATCGTGAAGGCGCGGCGGTCACCAGCGGCAGGAGGATCTTCGCGATCGGCGGGCACACCGCCGGGGTGGAGTCCGCGCGGGTGACCGCCCGCCGCCCGCCGGGGGCGTGGCCGGCCTGCGTCACCGGCACGGGTTAGCATCGGCGGCGGCATGATCGTGCGAGGTGCCCCGCGGGTGCGGGGAGAATCGGGAAGCCGGTGTGATTCCGGCACGGGCCCGCCGCGGTGACCGGGGAGCGACCGTCCAGGCGCGAGGAGCGCAGCCACTGGCCGTACGGCTGGGAAGGCGGACGGGTTGGCGTCGATCCGGGAGTCCGAAGACCGGCCTCGCGTCGACCGCCCGCCCGTCCGGGGTGGGCCGAGCGCAGCGGGAGCCTGCCTGTGGAACTCTACGACGCCATCCACCGCCGCCGGGACGTCCGGGCCCAGTTCACCGGGGAACCGGTGCCGGACGGCGCCCTGCACCGGATCCTGGACGCCGCGCACGCCGCACCCAGCGTCGGCTACTCACAGCCGTGGGACTTCGTCCTGGTCCGGGACCCTGCCATCCGTCGTCGGTTCCACCGGCACGTACAGGCCGAGCGGGCGACGTTCGCCGCCACCCTGGACGGCGCGGCGGCCGAACGGTTCGCGGGCATCAAGATCGACGGGGTGTTGGAGTCGACGCTGTCGGTCGTCGTCACGTACGACCCGCAGCGTGGGGGCCCGGCCGTGCTCGGGCGGCACGCCATCGCCGACGCCGGTCTCTACTCGGTCTGCCTGGCCATCCAGAATCTCTGGCTCGCCGCCACCGCCGAAGGGCTGGGCGTCGGGTGGGTCTCCTTCTACCGGGAGTCGTTCCTGGCCGGGCTGCTGGGCGCACCGGCCGGCATCCGGCCGGTGGCCTGGCTCTGCGTCGGGCCGGTCACCCACCTGGAGTCCGTGCCCGACCTGGAACGGCACGGGTGGCGTCGACGCCGACCTCTCGCCGAGGCGATCCACCACGACCGTTGGTTGCACAGCTGAATCCCCATTTTCCATCGTGGATGACAGCGCGCCTCGTCGCTGCAACACTGTTTTCGGTCGATCCCCCGCCAACTTCCTGAGTGCCCACTGATGGATTTTGACAGCGATGGGACAGCCATTGGATCTGCACAGGGTAGTAATCAGCCATCCTGAATCCTGCCCGAGACAGGTTGACTTCATTGTCACCGACGACCGGCACGGCACCGCCGCTGCACCGGCGGCCTTCCCCGCCGGACTTCGCTTCGGGGTTCACCGGTGACGCGAGGCGGTCGTTGTCGCCGCGGGTCACGGCGACCGATGGCAGCTCACGGAGAAACCAGCCCCGAGCGCCCGCCTGACTGCGGTCGGATGTCCCCCGGGCCGACGAACACAGCCTCGACGAGCGCGCTGAGTACGCCGACTCATGCCTGGTCGGGTCGGACCATCCACGCTGGACCACGTGACTTCTGAGGCGGCCGGTGCACGTCGGTGGGGTGGCCCGATCGTGGGGCTCCTGGTCCTGGTCTGGATCGGCGGGCTGATCGCGGCAGCCGTGTGGTGGCTGAGCATCGGCTTGGCGCAGTGGAACGCCAACTACGACGGCCGGCCCGACGAGCTGGTGGGCCTCGGACGCCAGGCGAGCCTGGCCCTACTGGTCGCCGCGTTGGTGGCGATCGCCGGCCCGGCAGTCATCGCGCTCGTCGCGTACCGGCTGCGGCTGGTCCGAACCGCGATCGTCTTCCTGGTGCTGACCGTCGTGATCGCCGTGCCCGCCCTACCGTTCGCCGCATCCGTCGGGCGGGGTCTCACTCCGGTGCCGGCAGACACGACGCCCGGCCCGCCAGGGCACTGCGTGGAACTCAGCGGCGGCGACAACCGCTGCCCGGGCGGCTGACGGGAGCGGGAGCAGCAGGGTGTGCCGGGATGACCGGGCAGGCGGCCCACCCGGAAACGACGGAAGGACCGGGGTGGTGCTGGCTTCCATCCGTCGAGGTGCCGGCCTGGCGTCGACCTGTCGGGAGTACGCGGGTCTCGACCATCACCCCGTGACAGGATCCGCCCGCCCTCCTTGCCTACTGGTCGTGACGGGCCTTGACCGCAGCCGTACGCAGCGCATCGATCGCACCCATGTTCAGCTCGGCCCAGCGTTTGAGCTCGCGCAACGGACCGACGAGCGTGTCGCCGAGCGCTGTCAACGAGTAGTGCACGGCGGGCGGACTCGTGGGTTCCACCCAGCGGCGGGCGAGGCCGGCGCCTTCGAGTTGACGCAGGGTGTGGGTGAGCATCTTCTGGGACACACCCGGCATGCGGCGGCGCAGCGCGGCACGAGCCGGACGACGTTCGTCGGTGGCGTCGCCGGGTTCGCCCACGTCCAGTCCCCCACGCGGATCTCGTCCGCCCTCCCCGAGGCCGACGCCTCCCCCGGGCCGACGTCGATGTTCTTCCTGCTGCCTGGAGTCGGCGAGGTCCTGCGTGTCAACGGCACGGTCACCTCCCAGCGGCGAGCACGGACCACGGTGGTGATCAGGCAGGCGTGGGTCCACTGCGCGCAGGCCATCCTCCGGTCCGGCCTGTGGCAGCCACCCACCCAGCAGACCGCGTCGGCCCCGCAGATCGCCCTCGACGAGCCGCTGGGGGCACCCGGTGTGGCCGAGTTCCTCGCCGCAGCGCCGTTCCTCGCACTGTCGAGCTGGGACACCGAGGGTGGCAGCGACACCAGTCCCCGAGGCGACCGGGGAACGGTGGTCCGGATCCTCGACGGTCGGACGCTCGTGCTCCCGGACCGCAGGGGCAACAAACGCGCCGACACGCTACACAACCTGCTGCAGGATGAGCGGCTCGCCTTCGCCGCGCTCGTGCCCGGCCGCAGCGGGGTGCTGCACGTACGCGGGCGCGGCGTGGTAACCGACGACCCGGCACTGCTACGGACCCTCGCGCTGCGCGGGCTGGCACCGCACGCGGCGCTCGTCATCGACGTCGAACACGCCGAGGTGACCGGCAACGACGCGGTGGCCCGGGCCCGGCTGTGGCATCCCGGCGCACACCTCGACCGCAGTGCCGCGCCGGATCTCACCATGATCGCGTTGGAGCACCTCGCCACGAACTCGGCGGACGCGCCGGGCGGGCCGCCTGCGGCACTGTTCAGGGTCATCGGCGCGATCCCGGGGCTGTCGCGGGCGCTGCGGGTGGTGATGCGCCGCGCCTACCGCTCCGCGCTGCGTAAGGAGGGCTACGCCGACATCGCGGACGGGCGACGGACCGACGGCGACCGGGCCGGAAGTCCGCTGCGGGAGGTGCGCATCGTGGAGATGCGCCGGGAGACGCCGAGCACCGTCACGATCGTCCTCGAAGACGCCGCCGGACGGCCCGACCACTTCGCGTTCCGGCCCGGTCAGTACTTCACGCTCGTCGTCGAGGTCGACGGCCGACCGGTCCGGCGGGCCTATTCGGCCTCGTCCGCGCCGGGGACGACGCGGCTGGAGGTCACCGTCAAGCATGTCGAGGGAGGGCGGCTCTCCAGCCACGTGCACCGGATGCTGCGCGTCGGGGACCTCCTGGGCCTGCACGGCCCGTCCGGGACGTTCCACACCGAGACCGAGCCACCGACCGAAATACTGCTCGTCGCCGCCGGCAGCGGTGTGACGCCGATGATGAGCATGATCCGTACGCGGCTCGCCGACCGGGCCGGCCACGACCGGATCGCGCTGCTCCACAGCAGCCGGGACGCCGACGAGGTCATCTTCGCCGCCGACCTCGACCGGTTGGCCGCGGAGCACCCGGACCGGTTGTCCGTCACCCACGTCCTGACCAGACGGGACGGCCGCCTCGACGCGGACCGCCTGGTGGACTGGTTCACCGGCCGTACGCCGGCCGCAGACGCCCGCTACTACGTCTGCGGCCCCGAGGCGCTCATGAGCACCGTACGGAAGGTGCTCGCGAGCCTCGGCGTGCCGGACGCGCGGGTGCACCACGAGACGTACACCTCGGGTGCCGGCACCACGATCGCGACCACGACGCCCCAGCCGATGACCGTGGAAGCGGCCGGGCAGCCCGTCGGCGCGGGGACGGTCGAACCCGGTCAGAGTCTGCTCGACGCGGGTCTCGCCGCCGGGATCGACCTGCCGTTCTCCTGCACCGTCGGCACCTGCGGCGAGTGCGTCGTGCGGCTTCGCCGCGGCGACGTCGTGTTGAGCGAGCCGAACTGTCTCACCCCGCAGCAGCGGGCCGCCGGCTACACCCTGACGTGTGTCGCCCAGCCCCTGTCCGAGGTGACCATCGACCTCGCCGACCAGGGGCGTTCCGCGATAAGTGGCCAAGGCTGATCTGGACACCGGGTGGCAGATCGACGGGGTTGCAGGTCGACGGCGTCGTAGTCACGACGCCACCGACGACGACCCGGCCGACACCAGGCTGATCACACCCACGGTCAATGAGGTCCGCCACCTGATCACGCGTGCGTCATCCGTCCGACCAACGACGCCACCCACCGTCTGCACTGGTCGGGTTGACGCGATTCCGCAAGCTCGAGCCCGACGAGCCCACTACACGCCGCCTCCATCCCGGATTCCCGTCAGGGTCTCGCGACGGCTGATGCGCTAGACAGTGGTACCCGCCTTCTCCGTAGCGTCGCCGGAATTCTCGGTGCGGGTTACGCGGGCGAGAAAGACACCCCACGCGGCGAGCAGCACCGGAACCAGTGAGTTCCACCAGTTCGGTGTCAACCAGGGGAAGGAGCCCACGACGAATGCGGCTGCGGCAACGATGCCGACAGCTCGCCCGGCCAGTCCGGCGCGTGTCGACCAGCCGAGCGTCACCGCAGCAACGGCGAAACCCAGGAACGCCACGTGCAGGGCGCCGAACGTCGAGCTGACGAGCAGGGCTACGACCTCGGCTGACAGGTCGATCTCAAACACCGGGTAGACCAGACGCCCCACCGCGAGCAGTACGACGACGAGCGCGACGAGGGCGACTGTGAGAGCGGTCCTTCCCACGTCGATCCACGCCGACGGGCCGGCCAGGCCCGCGCTGAATAGACCGCGCGCACCGGCTCCCCAGCAGATGACCGCGAAGAACAGCAGTTCGTTGCTCCACATCAGTAATGAGTGGCCGCGTTCGACCCACGCCGTCATCGCGACCGCCTCGGCGGGCGGGTCAGGCAGAAGCGACAACAGCAGCAGGGCTGCGGCGGTGAGGAGCGCCCCCACGATCGTCAGCCAGCGGTGCACCCGTACGTCGACCGCTTGACGCGGCGTCATGTCTCTTACCATCGGACCGCCTCCGATAGCAGTCATCTCCCTACCGTGCCCTGCATACTCTGCCTCCCGTGAACGACCAGCCATGATCCCGGACGGCGGTGCCGTATCAGGAGTCGCGTCTGCCCCAGTTGCCGAGTGCGACGATCGCCTCGCGCAAGGCGAACCCGCGGTCGGTCAGCGCATAGGCCCGGGTGTTGTGTCGAAGGGGCAGGCGGATCAGCACGCCAGCCGCTTCGAGCTCGCGCAGGCGTATCGCGAGCATGTTTGTCGGCACGCCGAGGTCACGCTGCAGATCGCCGTAGCGCTGTGGCCCGTCGAGCAGCCGTTCCACAATGAGCAGGGCCCACCGTGCTCCGACGATGTCGAGGGCCGCGGCGAGATCGCTCACGCGGTCGGATCGGCGTCCGTCTTCATCCAAAACGGTGAGTAGTGGTAGCCGTCGGGGTCGTCGAATTGACGCTGGTACATGAAGGGGTAGTCGTCGGTGTCACCGATCCGCCCGCCAGCAGCGCCGGCGCGGTCGACGAGTTCGTCGACCGCCTCCCGGCTGCCCAGGTCGAACGAGACCGTGACCTTCGAGGGCGTCCGAGGTCCGCCGATCAACTCTTCGACTCCGCCGACGCTCGCGTACATCTCGCGGCTGCCGAGCATGACGTACTGCTCGGGGGCGATCGCGAAGCACGACACGTTGTGGTCGGACATCTCGGCGTTGAGGGTCCAGCCGAGGGCGGTGTAGAAGGCGGTTGCGCGCTCGACGCTCTCGACCGGGCAGGTGATGAAGAGGCTCACACGGGCCATACTTGCAAAATACAAGTGGCAGGTCAAGCGGCGTGCGTCCGCCGTCCAGCGACGGGACCAGGAGTCGGTGCCCTCCCACATGTCGAATTCGTCAGGAAGGTCCCGCCATGGTGTGATCCCGGAGAAGGCCAGGACGCCATGGGCCGTCGTGCTCCTGGGTGGGCCTGGCGGCGGGTCGCCCCGATGATGCCGGCAGGTCGGGTCAACCCGGTGACGGTGAGGTCTACGTGGTGACGGAGGACTGGCCGGGTAGGGCTTCCTTCCCGCTGCCGGGGTCGGGCGACCACCTACCCGGTGAGTGGTCATGGCGTCGGACGGGCCGGTCGTCGCCGCCGGTCCGGGGCCGGCCCGGGAAAACCATCTCTGACCTGACCGCACGGGCCTATTCTCGACCCGTAGGCACCGGAACCGGAGGCTCGTCGCGGGGATCCGGCCTGCCGACCCGGCACACGTCACGGCCACGTGCTCCCGGCTGCCCGGCGCCCTGTGGTGGCGCTCGGACGACGCGACGGGTCACGTCGGTGGTGGTTGGAGCATGACGCCCTGCCCGGGACAGTCTCGGGAACTCACGACGACGGGAGCACGATGACCAGTTGCCCCATCGGATCACACGGACGACGTGGTCGTGTCCGACGCGGATTCCCGCTCGTCGTGCTGCTGGTGGGGTTGTTGATCCCCGTCGCCCCGGCATGGGGTGCTGACGGTGGTCCGACCGGCACCGTCGAGATGGCCGCCGACGGGGACGTGGTCGGCACCCCCACGCCGCTGCGTAACGTCCCATCGGTGATCGCCGACGTGGCCGACGGTCAACTCGTCGTCTACCGCATGCCCGGTATCCGGGGCGGCCAGATCAACGCCACCGCCATGCTGTTCCTGCCCACGCAGGCACCACCGGCCGGCGGGTGGCCACTCGTGGTGTGGGGGCACGGCACCGTCGGGTGGGCTCCGGAGTGCGCGCCGAGCGTGCAACTCCAGGAGCACGGCCGGTGGGCCGACGGGCCGAACGCGGCCCTGCTGGCGTCCATCCTGAAGATGAACATCGCCGTGGTCGCCCCGGACTACGAGGGACTCGGCCCGGTGGCCGAGGGTGTCCCGGAGGGGCACGGCTACTACGAGCTGTCCAGCGAGGGAAACTCGATGGTCTTCGCCGCGGTGGCCGCGCAGCGGCTCCTCGGTGACCGACTGTCGGGTCAGTGGGTGCCGGCGGGCTGGTCGGAAGGTGGCTTCGCCGCTCTGGCCGCCGCGTACTACTCCGACCAGGCCACCATGGCCGACCCCGAACTGGAGTACCGCGGCACCATCACCCTCGCCCCGGTACCGGACGTGCCCGCCATGAACCGGGTCCTGTGGAACGACATCGAGGCGGCTGCACGATCGGGGCTCCCGCCAACGGAGCACCAGATCGAGCAACTCGTCTTCGCCAACGCGGAGACCATCTACTTCACCAGGACCGAACGGTACGCGGGCTACGACATCGACCCCGCCACGATCTACGGCCCCACCATGCTGAGGTTCTACCGTGACAACTGGCGTACCTGCCTGGACGATCTGAACGCCCTGGTCAAACAGGACATCCAGAACTACCTGAACGCGTCGCCGGCACACCGGCTGACCACCTACCCCGGTGTTCGCGGCGACACCCCGAACTCGCTGCCTGAGAACAAGCGGTTCTACGCGGAGAACCAGGGCGGGCTGGAGAACTCGACGCTACCGGGGGCGATTCTCTGGCTGTACGGCACCGACGACATCACCAGCCCGGCCACGGTCACCTACGACACCGTCAACAAGATGCTGATCAACGGAAACGACATCAACCTCGCCGTCCTCGAAGGAGCCGGCCACTACGACGTGTCCGCCGCCGGTCAACCCCTGATCGAGGCCAGGCTGAGGCAACTGTTCGACATCACGTAGCGCCGCCTCGCCGTTGAGGCGTACGCCCGGTGGGTTGAGGTGAGCGACGACCTCACCTGAACATCCACTCCTGCCGTTCTCCCGCTGCTCACCCGCGATCGGCACGCCCTGCACCGCGTCGACCCGCACAGGGGACTGAACCGCATCGACCTCGCCGCCGTACGTCGATGGCTGGACCGCCACCCTGACCAGCGCTTCCGCCGGTCCGGGCCTTTTGTCCTTCGGACGGCCTGATGCAGGCCGACGACCCTTTCGACCCCCACAGCATTTGCGGTAGACGACTGCGCAGCTCAGCAACGATGTGTCCGGCGGCATCTCGTCGACTGTTGCGCTGTCCGTGTGCGTCCGTCGGACGCACGGACCCCCTCTGGTCACCGGGCACCAGAGCGTGCCGCCCCCGCTAAACGGGGGGTCTTCGAAGGAGGTTCAAATCTCCATAGATGAAAGTCAAAGCCCTGACCAACATTTTCGCTGGTCAGGGCTTTTGTCTGTCGGGACGGCCGGATTCGAACCGACGACCCCTTGACCCCCAGTCAAGTGCGCTACCAAGCTGCGCCACGTCCCGATGCTCTCCGCCTGGTTTCCCCTGCGGCAGCCGGTACAGCTTAGCGCAGGATCTTCGCACCGCGCGCACAGCCCCCTGCCGCGTCGGTGCGCACCGCCACCACCTCTAAAGCGTCCTAGGAAAGGAGGGGCACGGGAGGGCTGCCGTCCCCGGGTGGGAGCGGCAGCCCTTGGAGGTGCCGGGTCAGCCGTGGGCCTTGCCCCGGCCGCCGGGGCCGAGCTTCTTGCGGGGGCGTACCGAAATCTCCACCGGGCTGCCCTCGAAGCCGAACTCCTCGCGGAGCTTGCGCTCGACGAAACGCTGGTAGCCGGCGTCCAACGGCGCGGTGGTGAACAGCACGAACCTCGGCGGGGAGACACCCGCCTGGGTGGCGAAGAGGATCTTCGGGGCCCGACCGCCGCGCACCGGGTGCGGGGTGGCCTGGACCAGGGCGGTGAGCCACTGGTTGAGCTGTGCCGTGGGCACCCGGGTCTCCCAGCTCGCCAACGCCTTGCGCAGCGCGGGGGCGAGCTTGTCGACGGCCCGGCCGGTCTGCGCCGACAGGTTGAGCCGGATCGCCCAGGGGATCCGGCGCAGCTCCCGGTCGATCTCCTTGTCCAGGTAGTACCGGCGGTCGGCGTCGACCAGGTCCCACTTGTTGAAGGCGATCACCAGGGCCCGGCCGGCCTCGACGACCATGGTCAGGATCCGCTGGTCCTGCTCGCTGATCGGCTCACTGGAGTCGAGCAGCACCACCGCCACCTCGGCCGCCTCGATGGCCCCGGCGGTACGCAGGCTGGCGTAGTACTCGGTGCCGCTGGCCTTGCCGACCCGCTTGCGCAGCCCGGCGGTGTCGACCAGCTGCCAGGTTTCGCCGCCGATCTCCACCAGGCTGTCCACCGGGTCGACGGTGGTGCCGGCGACCGAGTCGACGACCGCCCGCTCCTCCCCGGAGAACCGGTTGAGCAGGCTGGACTTGCCGACGTTGGGCCGGCCGACCAGCGCCACCCGGCGGGGGCCGCGCGGCCGGTTCTCGACGATCTTGGGCGCGTCGGGCAGCGCGTCGAGGATCGCGTCGAGGAGTTCGCCGGAGCCCCGGCCGTGCAGCGCGGAGACCGGGAACGGCTCACCGAGGCCCAACGACCACAGCGCGGTCGCCTCCATCTCGATGGCGGTGTTGTCGGTCTTGTTGGCCACCAGGATCACCGGTTTGGCGCTGCGCCGCAGCATCTTCACCGCGGCCTCGTCCACATCGGTCGAGCCGACCATGGCGTCGACCACGAAGATCACCACGTCGGCGGTGACCACCGCCGTCTCGGCCTGGGCGGCGATGGCCGCCGCCCGGTCCTTCGCGTCCGGCTCCCAGCCGCCGGTGTCCACCACCGTGAACGAACGGCCGTTCCACTGGGCGTCGTAGGGCACCCGGTCCCGGGTCACCCCGGGGACGTCCTCCACGACCGCCTGCCGCCGGCCGATGATCCGGTTGACCAGCGTCGACTTGCCCACGTTCGGGCGACCGACCACGGCCACCACGGGCTGCGGGCCGGTCGGCTCCTCGACGGTGACCTCCGGCTCACGCAGCTCCACCCATCCGTCACTCATGCCACGCCCCGCTCGGTGAGCAGCTCCCGCAGCTGGGCGACGACCTCGTCGATGCCCAGCTCGGTGGTGTCCAGTTCGACGGCGTCGGCGATCTGCCGCAGCGGGTTGACCGCGCGGGTGGAGTCGAGCCGGTCCCGCCGGGCCAGGTCCGCGGCGGTCGCCGTGACGTCGGCGGCGTCCTCGGCGCTGCGGCGTCGGGCCCGGGCCGCCTCGGAGGCGGTCAGGTAGACCTTCAGGTCGGCGTCGGGGGCCACCACACCCCCGATGTCGCGGCCCTCGACGACGATCCGACCGGCCTGGGCGATCAGCTCCCGCTGCCGGGCCACGAGCAACGCCCGCACCGCCGGCACGGCGGCCACCGCGGAGACCGCGCCGGTCACCTCGGGGCCCCGGATCTCCTGGTCGACACCCGTCCCGTCGACGGTCACGCCGTACCCCCGGGGGTCGGTGCCGATGCGCAGCTCGACCTCGGCGGCGACCTTGCCCACCGCGGCGGCGTCGGCCAGGTCGACGCCGGAGCGCAGCACCGCCCAGGTGATCGCCCGGTACATCGCGCCGGTGTCCAGGTAGCGGGCACCGAGGTCGACGGCGAGCCGCCGCGACACGGTGGACTTACCCGAACCGGACGGTCCGTCCACCGCGACCACACAGCGCCCGGCCCGTACGTTTTCCTCCACCGTTGTCCTCCTCAGCCCGTACCTCGCGGGTCACCGGTTCCTCCGGTGCCGTTGAGCGGTCGTCCATCGTCGTCCATCATCCCGCGCCTCGCGGGTCGGCCACGCGCGCCGCCGTCGGGGGCGACGCACGCCACCCGTCGGCCCGTTGGGCCGCGGGGAAGCCTACCGGCACACCTACCCGCTGCGACTCCGGTCAGTCACCCACGGCCTTGAACAGGGCGGCGACCTCCGCGTTGGTCAACCGCCGGATCCGCCCGGTGCGCAGGTCACCGAGCTTGATCGGACCGATCGAGGTACGCACCAGCCGGGACACCGGGTGCCCGACCTCGGCCAGCAGCCGCCGGACGATGTGCTTGCGCCCCTCGTGCAGGCTCAGCTCCACCTGGGCGGTTTTACCCAGGGTGTCCACCACCTTGAACGAGTCGACCTTCACCGGCCCGTCCTCCAGCTCGACCCCGGCCAGCAGCCGCTTGCCGAGGTTACGCGGGATCGGCCCGGCCACCTCGGCCAGGTAGGTCTTGAGCACCTGGTACGACGGGTGCATCAGCTTGTGGGTGAGGGTCCCGTCGTTGGTGAGCAGCAGCAGGCCCTCACTGTCGGCGTCGAGCCGCCCGACGTGGTAGACCCGCTGCTCGACCCGGTTGCCGATGAACTCGGCCAACTCGTTGCGGCCCTTGTTGTCCGACATGGTGGTGACCACCCCGCGCGGCTTGTTCATCGCCACGTAGACCAGGCGGTTGTCGGCCTGGAGGCGTTCCCCGTCGACGTGGATCACGGCGGTGGCGGGGTCGACCTTGTCGCCGAGGTGGGCGACCCGGCCGTCCACGGTCACCCGACGCCGGAAGATCAGATCTTCGCAGGCGCGTCGGGACCCGACACCGGCGGCGGCGAGCACCTTCTGGAGGCGTTCGGCACCTTCGTACACGGGGGCGTCGGGCTTGGGGGAACGGTCATCGCGTGGCATCGGCAAGCTCTTCTACGTCGTCGGGGAGGAACGGGGCGAGCGGGGGCAGGTCGGCGACCGAGTCCAGGCCCAGCTTCTCCAGGAACATCGTGGTGGTCCGGTAGAGGAACGCCCCACTGTCCGGTTCGGCGCCGCACTCCTCGACCAACCCTCGGGAGACCAGGGTACGGAGCACCCCGTCGCAGTTGACACCCCGGATGGCCGAGACCCGACCCCGGGTCACCGGTTGCTTGTAGGCGATCACCGCTAGCGTCTCCAGCGCGGCCTGGGTCAACCGTACCGACTGCCCGTCCAGGACGAACCGCTCGACGTGGGCCGCGTATTCCGGCCGGGTGTAGAGCCGCCAGCCCCCGGCCGCCCGGCGCAGTTCGAAGCCGTGCCCGGCGGCGGTGTAGCCGGCGGCGATGTCGTCGAGCACCGGCCCGATCCGCTCCGGGGACTGTTCCAGCACCTGGGCGAGTACCAGTTCGCTGACCGGCTCGTCGACCACGAGCAGGATGGCTTCCAGGGCGCCGCGCAGCTCCGCGTCGTCGAGTTCGGGTGCCGGTGGCGGCGTGACGGTCACCCGCCGCCGGCCCGCCGGCCGCCGCTTCGGCACGCCCACCGGGTCCCGCTCCCCCGCCGCGGCGGCGTCCGGGCCCGAGCCGACACCAGCCCCGACCGCACCGACCCCACCCGCACCGGTCCCGTCCGTTGTCGCCGGCTCGGCCGGGGCTCCGGGAACAGCCGGCTCAGCCGGGGCTCCGGGAACAGCCGGCTCACCAGCGGCTCCCGGACCCGTTTGGGCGGTGGGGCCTGCGGACACCGCCTCCGTCGGCGGAGCACCCGGATCGGCGGGTGGTGCCGTGTCCGCCTCGCCGTCGGGGCCGGTCGGGGCGGGCGCGGGCTGCTGCCGGGCGGTGGGGCGCTCCCACGGGGGGATCCAGGCCGCGGCCTGATCGGCCAGGGAGTCCTGGCGCTCCTCGTCGCTCATCGCGTCTCCTGCGTCGTCGCGGCTTCGCCCGCCGGGCCGGCGGACCCCGGGCCGGCGGACCCCGGGCCGGCGGACCCCGGGCCGGCGGACCCCGGGCCGGCGGACCCCGGGCCGGCGGACCCCGGGCCGGCGGGGCCGTCCGGGCAGCCGCCGGGGCGGCGGGTCCGCCCGGGGCGGGACCAGTGTCGTCGGCGTCGGCGGGGGTGCCGGCGTACTCGTCGACGTGCAGATCGGCGTCACCGTCGGCGGGGCCGGTCCAGCGTACGGTCAGCTCCTCCAGGGCCTCCTCCTGGACAAAGGCCACCAGTCCCTCCCGGTACAGCTCCAGCAGGGCCAGGAAGCGGGCCACCACCTCCAGGGTGATCTCGCAGTCCGCGCAGAGCAGGGTGAAGGTGGCGATGCCGGCCCGGCGCAGCCGTTCGGCGAGGATCGTCGCGTGCTCCCGGACGCTGACCCGGACCAGGTGCACGTGCGCGATGGACACCTCGGGCACCGGCTTCGGGGTCATCGCCCGCACCGCCAGCCGCAGCAGCCGCTCCGGGCCGACGCCGAGCACCAGGTCGGGCAGGGCGTCGGCGTAGCGGGCCTCCAGGGTGACCGCGCGGGGGTAGCGTCGCCCGCCGACCGCCTCCAGTTCGGCGATGTGCGCCGCCGCCTCCTTGTACGCCTTGTACTGCAACAGCCGGGCGAAGAGCAGGTCCCGCGCCTCCAGCAGGGCGAGGTCCTCCTCGTCCTCCACCTCGGCCGAGGGCAGCAGCCGGGCCGCCTTCAGGTCGAGCAGGGTGGCGGCGATGAGTAGGAACTCGCTGGTCTCGTCGAGGTCCCACTCGTCGCCCATGGCGCGGATGTAGGCGATGAACTCGTCGGTGACGGTGTGCAGGGCCACCTCGGTGACGTCCAGCTTGTGCTTGCTGATCAGTTGCAGCAGCAGGTCGAACGGGCCGGTGAAGTTCGCCAGCCGGACGGTGAAGCCGGCGCTCTGCCCGGCCTGCGGCACCCCCGCCGGGTCGGTCGCCAGGTCGGCGGCGACCTCGGCAGCCAGCACGGGCGGCTGCTGCGGGGTCGTCGGCGGATCCAGCGGTGGCGCGGTCACCGGACGACCGTAGTCCACGTCTCGGACGTCGTCGCCGTCCGGGACGCCCGAGGGTGCACCCCGACCTACCGGTCGGCCTGGGCCGCGATCACCTCACGGGCCAACTGCCGGTAGTTGCGGGCCCCCGAGGAGGCCGGGTCGAGCGTCGTGATCGGGGCACCGGCCACCGTGGACTCGGGGAACTTCACCGTCTTGGTGATGACGGTCTGGTAGACCTTGTCGCCGAACGCCTCGACCACCCGCTGGAGCACCTGCCGGCAGTGGGTGGTGCGGCTGTCGTACATGGTGGCGAGGATGCCTTCGAGTTCCAGGTCGAAGTTGAGCCGCTCACGCACCTTGTCGATGGTGTCCAGCAGCAGCGCCACCCCGCGCAGGCTGAAGAACTCGCATTCGAGCGGGATGAGCACACCGTGCGCGACGGTCAGCGCGTTGATCGCCAGCAGGCCCAGCGAGGGCTGGCAGTCGATCAGGATGTAGTCGTACTCCTTGCGCACGTTGCGTAGCACCCGGGCCAGGGCCATCTCCCGGGCGACCTCGTTGACCAGCTGTATCTCGGCGGCGGAGAGGTCGATGTTGGCGGGCAGGATGTGCAGGCCGGCCACGTCCGTCTTGATCAGGACGTCCTCGGCCATGACGTCGTCCTGCATGAGCAGGTTGTAGACCGACAGGTCGAGGTTGTGCGGGTTGACGCCGAGACCCACCGACAGGGCGCCCTGCGGGTCGAAGTCGACAAGCAGCACCTTGCGGCCGTACTCGGCCAGGGCAGCACCCAGGTTGATGGTGGTGGTGGTCTTGCCCACCCCACCCTTCTGGTTGGCCATCGCGATGATCCGGGCCGGACCGTGCCGGTCGGTGGGCATCGGCTCGGGGATCGGCTTGCGCATCGTGTAGGCGGCCGGGTCGGCCGGACCAAGGTCGGCGCCGAGTGACGCCTGCTGCTCACGGAGCTCCGACGTCCAGGCGTCGGCACGATCACCGTTGCCAGCCATGTCCTCGTTGCCCCCTCCCGACGACCACCCGGCATCGGAGCTGTCCGACGTCCTTCGCGGCGCCGCTGCGCACCCCGGTTGTCGCTCCAGGAGGTCCGCGCCGATGCCGACTCTACGCCACCGACGACCAGCGCGTTCGGCACCGGTCCGGCGTGTCGGGCGTAGCGGCCGGTCAGCGGCCCGACGGCGGGTCCGCGTCCCGGGCCCGGGGGTGGGTCGTGGCGTACACCTCGCGCAGCCGTTGCACCGTGACCAACGTGTACACCTGGGTGGTGGTCACCGAGGCGTGGCCGAGCAGTTCCTGCACCACCCGCACGTCCGCGCCGCCGTCGAGCAGGTGGGTGGCGTAGGAGTGGCGCAGGGTGTGCGGGGAGACCGCGTGCGGTCCGTCCACCGGCAGCCCGGCCCGCCCGGCAGCCCGCCGCAGCACCGTCCACGCGCCCTGCCGGGTCAACGCCCCGCCCCGGGCGTTGACGAAGACCGCCGGGGTGCCCCGACCGGGGGCGACCAGGCCCGGCCGGGCCCGCACCAGGTAGGCCCGCAGCGCCTCGACGGCGTACCCGCCGATCGGCACCAGCCGGGTCCGGCCGCCCTTGCCGCGCAGCAGGGCGGTGCCCTCGTCGACGTCCAGGTCGTCGACGGCGGCACCGACCGCCTCGGAGATCCGCGCGCCGGTGCCGTACAGGAACTCCAGCAGCGCCCGGTCACGCAGGGCCAGCGCCGCCCCGTCGCCGGTGGCGGTGACCGGGCCGGCGGTCTCCAGCAGCCGGGCCACGTCGTCGACCGGCAGCGCCCGGGGCAACCGGCGGGCCGCGGGCGGCGGGCGGACGTCCCGGCTGGGGTCCGCCCCGGCCAACCCCTCCCGGACGGCGAAGCGGTGCAGCCCGCGCACGGCGGAGGCGGCCCGCGCCGCCGAGGTCACCGCCAGCGGCGGGTGGTCGTCGTCGCCGGCGCGCAGCCGGGCCAGGTGCGCCTCGACCTGCCCGGTGCCGACCGACGCCAGGTCGGTCACCCCGGCGGCGGCCAGGGTGCCCAGGTAACGCTCCAGATCCCGACGGTACGAGGTGAGGGTGTTCGCCGACAGGCCGCGCTCCACGGTGAGGTGGTCGAGATAGCCGCGCACCACCCGACGCAGGGCCGGCGCGGGTTCCGCACCCGCCCCGGCCCCGTCGGGTGCCGTCCCACGCACCCCTCGCCCGGCCGCGCGGGACACGCCGCCGGGTGCCGGGTCGTGCGGCTCCTCGGTCAGGCCAGCACCTCGGCCAGCGGGAGGGTGGCCATGCCGTGCGCCTCGGCGACCGGGCCGTAGACCACCTGACCGTCGTGGGTGTTCAGGCCCGACGCCAGGGCGGGGTCACGGCGCAGCGCGTCACGCCAGCCCCGGTCGGCCAACTCCAGGGCGTACGGCAGGGTGACGTTGGTCAGCGCGTACGTGCTGGTGTGCGGCACCGCGCCGGGCATGTTCGCCACGCAGTAGAAGATCGAGTCGTGCACCTGGTAGGTCGGTTCGGCGTGCGTGGTCGGGCGGGAGTCCTCGAAGCAGCCACCCTGGTCGATGGAGATGTCGACCAGCACGCTGCCCGGCTTCATCCGGGACACCAGCTCGTTGGAGATCAACGTGGGGGCCTTCGCGCCCGGGACGAGGACCGCGCCGATGACCAGGTCCGCGTCGAGCACCGCCCGCTCGATCTCGTACGCGTTGGAGGCGACCGTCTGCAGGTGGCCCCGGTAGATGGCGTCAGCCTGCCGCAACCGGGCCACGTTCATGTCCAGCAGCAGCACCTCGGCCTGTAGGCCCAGCGCGATGGCGGCGGCGTTCATGCCGGACACGCCCGCGCCGACGACCACGGTCTTCGCCGCGTACACCCCGGAGACGCCACCCATCAGGATGCCCCGGCCGCCGCCCTGCCGCTGGAGGTGGTACGCGCCGACCTGCGGGGCGAGCCGACCGGCCACCTCGGACATCGGGGCGAGCAGCGGCAGCGACCGGTCGGGCAGCTCGACGGTCTCGTACGCGATGCCGGTGACCTGCCGGTCGACCAGCGCGTCGGTGCACTCCTTGGAGGCGGCCAGGTGCAGGTAGGTGAAGAGCACCTGCCCGGCGCGCATCCGGTGGTACTCCTCGGCGATCGGTTCCTTGACCTTGAGCACCAGCTCGGCGGTGTCCCACACCTCGTCGGCCGTGCCGAGGATGGTGGCCCCGGCGGCGACGAACTCGTCGTCGGTGAGGCTGGAGCCGACACCGGCGCCGGCCTCGACGAAGACCTGGTGACCGTGACGGACGAACTCGTTGACGCCTGCCGGCGTGATCGCCACCCGGTACTCGTGGTTCTTGACCTCGCGGGGGATTCCGACCTTCACGTGAGACACCCTTCTCCGGGGTGCCGCACCCCGGACTGCGCGGTGCCCCGCCGGCTCCGTTGCCGACGCGGTTCACCGGTCCCGCCGGCGGCAGTCTAGGCGGGCCGTCCTCCTGCGACGGACGGCACAGTGACAACCGGTGCCCGGTCCACCTGACGGTGTGTCAGGCATACCGCGCGGGCCTGCCGTTCGGCGTACCCCCCATCGTCGCACCGCGCGGCCCCGCCCGCCGGACGGGAACGCCGGCGGACGCACCGTGTCCCGTCGGCGCGACGCACCACGCCGGTGGGGTGCACGCCCGCCGGCCGGCCCCGCGCCGGCCGGCGGCAGGGACGGCGCAGGGGCCGCGCGGCGTACCGCGGCGGCCCCTGTCGGCGTACCGGATCAGCGGTGCAGGGGGGTGTCGGCCCGGCGCAGCACCGACCAGCCGGCGTCGCGGGCCCGGGCGGCGGCCAGCAGCCCGGCCACGCACGGCCCGTTGGTGACCTCCCCGGCCAGCACCATGCCGACCGCCTCGTCCAGGTCGATCCGGACGATCTGCAGGTCGGCCTCCTCGTCGTGCCGCTCGTGCCGCTGACCGACGGGCACCTCGGCCAGGCCCCGGGCGAGGAACACCCGGACCACCTCGTCGGAGAAACCGGGCGAGGTGTGCACGTCGACCAGCAGGTCCCACCGGGCGGCGGTCAGGTCGGCCTCCTCGGCCAACTCCCGGCCGGCGGCCACCGCGAGGTCCTCCCCCGCGACGTCCATCAGGCCGGCGGGCAGCTCCCACAGGTGCCGCCCGACCGGCTGCCGGTACTGCCGCACCAGCACCACCTGACCGGCGTCGTCGAGGGCGACCACGGCGACCGCGCCGACGTGCCGGGCGTAGTCGCGGGTGGCGGTGCCCCCACCGGGCATGGTCACCTCGTCGGTGACCACGGTGAAGATCCGACCGGCGTACCGCTGCACCCGGGAACGCAGCTCGTAGCGGTGCTCGACGGCGCTCACGACGCGGACGACGCCGTCGCCGACGCGCCGTTGCGGGCCGCGTTCTTCGGCGTCGGCGCACCCTTCTTCGCCGGCTCGCTCTTCGCCGCCCCGGCCACCGCGTCGAGGTCCACCGGCAACTGGTCGGCCTGCGAGTACGCCACGGCCGCCTTGACGAACCCGGCGAACAGCGGGTGCGGGCGGGTCGGACGGCTCTTCAGCTCCGGGTGCGCCTGGGTGGCCACGAAGAACGGGTGCAGGCTGCGGTCCAACTCGACGAACTCGACCAGCCGGCCGTCCGGGGACGTGCCGGAGATGTGCAGGCCCGCCGTGGTGAGCTGGTCCCGGTAGGCGTTGTTGACCTCGTAACGGTGCCGGTGCCGTTCGCTGATCTCGGTGGCGCCGTACGCCTCGGCGACGATCGACCCCTCCGCCAGCGTCGCCGGGTACGCCCCGAGCCGCATCGTGCCGCCCAGGTCACCCCGACCGGCGACGATGTCCTCCTGGTCGGCCATGGTGGCGATGACCGGGTGCTTGGCCTCCTCGTCGAATTCGAGGGAGTTCGCCGCGTCGAGGCCGGCCAGGTGACGGGCCACCTCGATGGTCATGCACTGCAGGCCGAGGCAGAGCCCGAGCAGCGGCACCCCGTTCTCCCGGGCGTACCGGGCGGTCCCGATCTTGCCTTCGATGCCGCGGACACCGAACCCGCCAGGGATGACGATGCCGTCCACGCCGGACAGGGCCGACGCCGCGCCGGCCGGGGTGACGCAGTCGTCGCTGGGCACCCAGCGCAGCTGCACCCGGGCCCGGTGGCCGAACCCGGCGGCCCGGATCGCCTCACTGACCGACAGGTAGGCGTCGGGCAGGTCGACGTACTTGCCGACGACCGCCACGGTGACCGTGTGGTGCGGCTGGTGCACCCGCTCCAGCAGGTCGTCCCACCGGGTCCAGTCGACGTCGCGGAAGGACAGGCCGAGCCGGCGCACCACGTACGCGTCGAGCCCCTCGCGGTGCAGCACCTTGGGGATGTCGTAGATGCTCGGCGCGTCCGGGGCGGCGACGACCGCCTCGGCGTCCACGTCGCAGTAGAGGGAGAGCTTCTGCTTCAGTTTCTCCGGGATCTCCCGGTCGCAGCGCAGCACGATGGCGTCGGGCTGGATGCCGATGTTGCGCAGCTGCGCCACCGAGTGCTGGGTCGGCTTGGTCTTCAGCTCCCCCGACGGGGCCAGGTAGGGCACCAGCGAGACGTGCAGGTAGAAGCAGTTGTCCCGGCCCAGGTCGTGCCGTACCTGCCGGATCGCCTCCAGGAACGGCAGCGACTCGATGTCGCCGACGGTGCCACCGACCTCGGTGATCACCACGTCGGGGATCTGGCCGTCGGCGTCCGGGTCGGCCATGCCGACGATCCGGGCCTTGATCTCGTTGGTGATGTGCGGGATGACCTGGACGGTGTCGCCGAGGTATTCGCCGCGCCGCTCCTTGGCGATCACGTCGGAGTAGATCTGGCCGGTGGTGACGTTGGCCTTGCCCGACAGGTCCCGGTCGAGGAAGCGCTCGTAGTGCCCGACGTCGAGGTCGGTCTCCGCGCCGTCCTCGGTGATGAAGACCTCACCGTGCTGGAACGGGTTCATCGTCCCCGGGTCGACGTTGAGGTAGGGGTCGAGCTTCTGCATCACCACCCGCAGCCCGCGTGCGGTGAGCAGATTGCCGAGGCTGGAGGCGGTGAGGCCCTTACCGAGCGAGGAGGCGACGCCCCCGGTGACGAAGATGTGCCGGGTCGTGCGTGCTGAAGGGGCCAAGGCCTGCTCCCGTGTCGTCCGTAGCGGTCATGCGAACCGCCGTGCCGATCAAGTGATCACGCGATCCACGGGATTCCACGGTAACACCTCCCCCGGGGCCACCTGGCGTCGCACCCGACCTCGGGCTATCCCGCCCCGGCGGCGGACCGGCCGGCCGCCGCCGAGGTCCGGGCCGGACCCACCGCACCGGGGGTACGCGCCGTCGGCACCGTCGCCGCGTCCCGCCCCACCGGTCGGGTGCCGGAGGTGTCGTCCGGTGCGTCGGCGTCACCGTCGCGCGGACCGTCCGCCCCGGCACCGCCGGGCGGCGTCACCGCTGCGGTGGGCAGGTCCTTGCCGTCCCCCTCGCGGGCCGCCGCCTCCCCGCCGTCGTCGGGCCGCCCACCGTCGGGGGTGCCGCCGGTCGGGGCCGCACCGGGTGGGCCGTCCGGGCCGGGGTGACCCGTGCCGGGCAGGGTGCGGTCGGTCGAGTGGTCGAGCACCCGCAGCGAGGCCAGCGCCGCCATCGGCACCACCAGCGCCGCCGCCGCCCCGGCCACGTCCAGCGCGGCACCCCCCAGCAGCCCGGCGATGACCGCCGCCAGGGCCGTACCGGCCAGCGCCGCCCGGATCGCCGGGTAGATGCCGAACAACCGCATCAGCCCACCCCAGGGCTGGAGCAGCGCGAACCAGACCAGCAGCAGACCGACCACCGCCAGCACCGTCAACGGGCTGTTCACCAACGTCTGGAAGTTCGCCGTGCTCGACCGGTGCACGGTCAACCCGCCGGTGCCCTCACCCAACGCGGTCAGGAACCGGCCCAACGCGCCCCGCTCCTCCACCGGCCGACGCAGGTCCACCACCGCGAAGCCGATGGTCAACGCCAACCCGGCCATGGTGGCCCAGACCAGCCGGCTGACGGTCAGCCAGCCGCCGGTGCTGATCGCGGCGGCCACCGCCACCCCGGCGGTCAACGCGATCGCGCCGATGGAGTCCGCACCCAGGTAGGGGCTGCCGATCACCACCACGGCCGACCCGCCCACCGCGACCACCACCATCGGCCGCCACTGCCGGCGGACCCGCTGGGCGAGCCAACCGGCGCTGAGCAACGAACCGGCGAGGAACACCCCCAGGCCCACGGTGCCGAGGCCGGAGAACCGGCCGCCCTCCAGCGCGGAGTAGCCGACCACCCCGTTGAGCTGCAACCGGGCCCCGCTGAGCACGTCCGCGCCGACCACCAGGGTGGCCAGGCCGGCGACCGCGCCGAGCGGGCCGAGAGTGCGGTCGTGGCCGGGGGCGAACCGGACCAGGGCGGTGCCGCCGACGATCAACGCGACCGTCACCAGCGCGAAGTAGCCGCCGGCGTGGTCGCCCCGCCACCAGGGCACCGCGTCGGCGAGCAACGCCGCGGGCACCGCCAGGGCGACGGCGATCAGCAGCAACTCCACGGTCGCCACGATCCGGCGGGACACCGGCGGCGGGCTGTGCGGGCCGGCGAGGCGGCGGGCCCGGCGCAGCAGCGGCAGCACCGCGACGGCCAGCACGACCTGGGCGGCGGCGAGCAGGGCGAAGAACCAGCCGGCCACGGCCCGCTGGGCGGCGGCCTCCCGGTCGGCGTCGGCCGGCGCGCTGATCGCGGCGGCCAGGTCGTCGGGGCGACCGTCGACCTTCACCGCGGGACGGCCGAGGAAGAGCCGCTCCGGCATCGGCCGGCCCAGCGCGACCAGCGCGGTCGGCGCCAGGTCGACCAGTTGCAGGTAACCCTCCCGGCCGGTGCTGGCGGAGGTGAGCCAGCCGTTCTCCCAGCCCGGGCCGTCGGCGACGACGACGTGCAGCCGGGCCGGCGTCTCGGTGTCGGACACCCCGGCGACCAGCACCAGCGACCGTTGCGGCCGGGCGGCGAGCACCTTCGCCAACGCCTCGTCGGCACGCCGGGCGTCCGCCCGCCGGTCCGCCGGGTCGGTGCCGCTGACCGTGCCCAGGTCGACGATGCTCAGCACGCAGGAGCCGAGCAGCCCGGCCGGGTCGGCCGGCAGTCCCGGGGCGTACCGGTCGACGCGGCCGAAGGGACGGGCGGCGGCGACGGCGGCACCCGGGCCGACCGCCACCGAGCAGCGCACCGACTCCGACAGCGAACCGGGCACCGCGCCCCAGGGTTGCCGGTCGGCGTTGTAGGCGACCACGCTCTCCTGGTTGGGGAGGTTCGCGCCGATGCCGTCGGGCTGCTCGACGGTCACCGCGGCGGGCGGGCAGCCGCCGGGCTGCCGGCTGCCGTTCCAGCCGGCGTAGCTGCCCGCGCCGAGGGTGAGCCAGCCGTCCACCGGGCAGGTCGGGCGGTGCGCGGAGCGGGTCGACAGCGAACCGATGGACCCCTGCTGGGCCATCCGCCACAGCGTCGGGGTGCTCTGCGGGTCGACGTCGGACCAGCGCAGCCCGGCCACCCCGGCGAGGACCACGAAGTCGGCGGTGCGTCGGGGTGGGCTGCTTTCGGGGCGGGCGGCCAACGCGGTGACGCCGAGCGCCACCACGATCAGGGTGAGCAGGACCGGGGTGAATCGGCGCAGCATCAGGCGCGTCCCGTCGAGGGGGTGTCGGTGCCGGGGACCGCCGACCCGGTGCGGCCGGGCCGACCGTCGGCGTCGAGTTCGGTGTAGAGGTCCCGCAGCGCGGCGACGGTGTCGGCCTCGGTGGGCCAGCCGGCCGCCCGGACGGCCCCCCGGTGGGCCAGGTCGGCGCGCAGGTCCGGGTCGTCCAGCAGCGACCGCACGGCGGCGTCCACCGCGTCGACGTCGCCGGCCGGCACCAGCAGCGCGCCGTCGCCGACCAGCTCGGGCAGCCCACCGACGGCGGTCGCCACCAGTGGCACGCCGGCGCGCAGCGCCTCCTGGGCGAACAGTTGCCGCGCCTCCCAGTCGCTGGTCACCACAGCCAGGTCGGCCCCGGCGAGCAGGTCAGCCACGTCGGTACGGTGTCCGAGCAGGGTCACCGGGGCCCGGGCGGCGGAGATCCGGGCGGCCAGCGGCAGGTAGGCCGGGCCGCTGCCGGCGATCACCACCACCGGTGGCGGGATGCGGGTACGCCACCGCGCGGCGGCGTCGACGAGCACGTCGTAGCGTTTCTGCGGGTGCAGCCGGCCGACGGAGAGCACCAGCGGCTGCCCGGCGGTGACACCGAACTCGGCACGGACGGCGGCGCGGCGGCGACGCGGGGCGGGCAGGGCCGGCGCGGCGACCGGGGCGAGCCGGGCGTCGGTGGCGCCCAGCGCGGCGGCCCGGTCCACCAGGTCCGCCGAAGCCCCCAGGGCGACCCGGGCGGACCGCGCGACCACCCGTTCGGCGAGCCGGGACAACCGCCCGCGTAGCCCACCGGCGAGCACCGCGTTGTGCCAGGTGACCACGAGTGGTACGGCGGGCCGGGCGAGCGCCCCGACGAGCCCGGCGCGCAACCCGTGGGCGTGCACCACCCGGACGTCGGTGTCGGCCAGCGCCCGGCGCAGCGCGGTGACCGCCCGGGCGTCGGCGGGGGTCGGGTTGGCCGAGATCTCCACCGGGGTGAACCGGGCCCCGGTGGCGGCGAAGTCGAACTGCTCGCCGGTGGCGGCCGGGCCGCAGACCAGCACCGGCTGGCCGGCCTCGACGAGCCCCCGGGCCACCGAGCGGACGTGTTGACCCACCCCGCCGGTGCTGGAGGCGAGCAGCAGCACCACCGTGCCCCGGGGTTCGGGGGCGGACGTCGCGTCGGTCATGGGGAGAGGGTCTCCTTCCCGTCACCGGCGTCGCGGGCGACGCCGTCCTGCGGGTCACCCGCCGGTCGCCGGCCACCCAGCCGGCGTCGTACGCCGGTGAGCAGCGGCCCGACGTCCCGCCGGTCCACCAGCCAGGCGACGGCGAGGAACAGCACGCCGACCACGGCCCCGGACAGCATGCCCTGCACGAGTGCCCCGGCTGTCGTCGGGGTGCCGCCGCCGGCGAGCAGGCGGGCGGTGAGCAGACCGGCCGGGGCGGCCAGCAGCGCGGCCAGCAGGCCGGCGGTGGCGGCCCGACCGGCACCGGCGAGGGCGGCCCGACCGGCGGCCCGGGACACCGCGCCGACCAGCAGCGCCCCGAGGACCAGCATGCCGACGGAGTTCGCCAGGGTGACGGCCAGCACCCGGTCGGCGCGCGGCAGCAGCGCCGCGAGTGGCATGGCGACCAGGGGCACCAGCAGCCAGCCGGTGGTGATGGCGGCGGTGGCCACCCGGGTGGCCCCCCGGGCGTAGAGGGCCCTCGACAGCACCGCGAACAGGCCGTAGCCGACCAGTCCGGGGGCGAACCCGACGATCGCGGCGGCGGTGGGTTCCGCGCCGAGCGGGAAGAACCGGCCGACCGGTTCGGCGGTGCCGACCAGGGCCGCCGCGCCGAGGAAGCTGAACAGCAGCACCCCCCGGGTGGTCGCGGCAACCGTCGTCCGGTAGCCCTGCTCGTCGCCGGTCGCGGCGGCGGCGGACAGGCCGGGGTACGCGGCGACCGCCAGCGGCACCGCGAGCACCGCCCAGGGCAGCAGGTACATGGTCTGGGCGAGGTTGTAGACCTGCGGGGAGCCGGTGGGGCCGCCGGAGACCCGGTTGAGGATGACCACCAGGGCGAGTTGTTGGGCGGTGACGGTGACCGCCCCGGCGACGGCGAGCCCACCGACCCGGGCCCGCGCGTCGGCGGGGAACGTGTAGCCGGGCCGCCAGGTCAGCCCGAGCTGGCGCAGCGGGACCAACAGCGACAGCGACAACACCACCACCCCGACGGTGGTGCCGCCGGAGAGGATCAGCTCACCGGCCCGGCTGACCTGCGCGATGCTCGCGTCCCGGCCCTGGGTGACGCCGAAGACGACGTAGACCCCGACGACGGTGAGACTGGACAGCAGCGGCGCGACGACCGGCCAGGCGAACCGGCGGTGCGCCTGGAGCACCCCGGTGAGCACGATGCCGATGCCGTAGAGCGGCAGTTGCGGGGCGAACACCCGCAGCATCCGTGCCCCGGCGGCCAGCTCCGCCGGGGACCGCCCGTCGGAGATCACCGCCACGATCGGGTCGGCGAACACCGCCACCAGCGCCGCCAACGGCACCAGCAGGGTCACCGTCCAGGTCAGCAACGCGCCGGTGGTGGCGGCCACCACCCGCCGGTCACCCGCCGCGACCGGCCCCGCCAGCAGCGGTACGACCAGACTGGCCAGCGCCCCACCGGCGACGATCTCGAAGATGATGTTGGGGACGGTGTTGGCGATCACGTACATGCCGCCGAGGTCGCTGTCCTGTACGACCCAGGTGAAAACGGCGGTACGGCCGAAGCCGGCGAGCCGGGCCAGCACGGTGAGCACGGCGATGAGTGCGGCGGCGCCGGCCACCCGACCGACGCCGGCGAGGGGTGCCGGTCTGGTCACGTCAGTCGGATCGCCGGCCCAGCGCGTCGAGTTCCCGCAGCACCGGGGTGCGCTGGATGACCGCCGTGAAGCTGACCTTCTCACTTGCCGCGGTGAGGCCGGCGAGGACCGCGAGCAGACCGGCCCGGCCGAGCGGGCCGGTGCGGGCGGCCAGGGCCACCCCGAGCAGCGCGCCGAGCGCGTTGGCTCCGCTGTCGCCGATCATCACCCGCTCACCGAGGTCCTCGTCGAGCAGCCCGGCGGCGGCGCCGACCGCACCGGCGGCGATCCCGGCGTGCGGGCCACCGGCCAGCGGCACGCCGAGCAGCACCCCGGACTTCAACGCCCGGCCGGGACGCAGGTCCAGCAGGTTGAGCAGGTTGGCGGTGCCGGCGACCACGCCCGCACCGAGCAGCACGTCGACGGTGCGGCCGAGTGCGCCGTGACGCTGCCGGCGGGGGTGCGCGGCGACCTTCGGATCGGCGGCGAGCAGCACGGCCGCGGCGAGCCCGGCCGCACCCACCCCGGCGACCTTGACCATGCCGGCGGTGACCCGGCCGGCCCGCAGTGCGGCGAGGTGACCGGCGAAACCCTTGGCGGCCTTCTGCTCCGGGCGGGCACCCACCACGTCGTCGTAGAGCCCCACGGCGCCCGCGCCGAGGCCGGCGACGAGCACCGCCGCGCCGGCCGGGACGCTGGCCGCGCCGAGCGCCCCCGCGCCGGACGCCCCGACGGCCAGCGCCGGCCCGGCGGCGAGGCTGACGGTACGGCCCCGGAAGTTGGTCCGCTCCAGCGCCGGCCCCGCCGGGGAGGTACGGGCCTCCCGCAGCGCGTACCGGGCGGCGGCGGCTCCGGCGGCGGCGGCGAGCAGCCGCCCGATCCCGCTCACGCGGCACCGCCGGACGGGGCGGGCGGGTGGTAACCGGTCACCGGGGTACGTGGTTCGTTCACTGGGGCAGTCTAGGCACCAGCGTGGCGTTGTCGCCGACGCCGTACTGACCGGCCCGCTTCTCGGTGAGCTGTTGGACCAGGGCCAGGCTGGTGACCAGCTGCCCCTGCACGGTGTTGGCGTTGTCGACGGTGGAGATGGTCTGGGCCAGCACCGGGTCGCCGCGTACGACAGCCACCAGGTTGCCCCCGGCGGAGCCGTTGCCGCCGACGACGATCGCCCCGGTGCGGTCGAACTGCTCGGCGACCTTCACCACCGACTCGTCCTTCTTGGCGGAGTCCTTGTCGACGTAGGGCTGCCCGCTGACCACCACCACGGCCTCGGCCGGCCCGGTGACCTTCTCCTCGCTGGTGAGGTACCCGGCGTTGGCGTACGCGGCCAGCACCGCCCGCCGGTCGGCGTCGGTGACCGGCGGGGTGCCCGGCGTCCGGTCGAGCAGGACGCTGGCCAGCAGGGCGCTGGAGGTCTCCACGCCGTTGCCGTTGCCGGGCAGCGCCGAGGCGGGCGCGGTGGGGCGGGCGGCGGTGACGGCCAGCTCCATCAGGTTGGTGTTGTTGTCCGGGTTGATGAACTTGTCCTGTACGTCGACCCGGCCGGTCACGGTGGCCCCGGCGGTCTGGAGCATCTTGAGCACACCCTCGGTGTGCTCCCGCCCGGTGGGCAGGCTGAGCACCATGACGCGCTTGCCGGTGAGCTTGCCGGGCAGGTAGAGCTGCGCCATCTCGGCGGCGAAGTCCTCCTCGAGGTCAAGCTCCTTCTGGAGGCTGTTGACCGACTGCCGCATCTGCTGGTTGTCCTTGCGCAGCGAGTTGACCGTCTCCTTGAGGGAGTCGGCAACCGGGCCGTTGAGGGCGGCCGTACCGACCACCAGGCCGATCGCCAACGCCAGGAAGACCGCGGTCAGGGACACCACGTGGTACCGGAAGTTGATCACGCTTGCAGCCTCTTGATCGGTCGGGAGCTAGAAGAGCTGGCCGAGCTGGAACACGAAATTGTCCCACCACTCGGAGACCACGCCCAAATACGCCTTGCCGACGGTGGAGACCGCCACGGCGGACGCCATCGCGGCGATCGCCGAGAGGACCAGCAGCAGCAGGGACGAGCCGGAGATGCTCTGCCGGTAGAGCCGGCTCACGCCCTTGGCGTCGACCAGCTTGCCGCCGACCTTGAGCCGGGTGAGGAAGGTGGAGGCCATCCCGCCGCGCCCCTTGTCCAGGAACTCGACGAGCGTGGCGTGGGTGCCGACCGCGACCAGCAGCGAGGCGCCCTTCTCGTCGGCCAGCAACATGGCGAGGTCCTCGCTGGTGGCGGCGGCCGGGAAGGTGATCGCCGGCACCCCGAGCCCGTTGACCCGGGCCAGACCGGGTGCCCGGCCGTCCGGGTAGGCGTGCACGATCACCTCGGCGCCGCAGCGCAACACGTCGTCGGTGACCGAGTCCATGTCCCCGATGATCATGTCGGGGGTGTACCCCGCCTCGACCAGCGCATCCGCCCCGCCGTCCACGCCGATCAACACCGGCTTGAACTCCCGGATGTACGGGCGCAGCACGTCCAGGTCGGCCTTGTAGTCGTACCCCCGCACCACGATCAGGCAGTGCCGACCCTGCACCGGGGTCTGGATCTCGGGTACGCCCACCCCGTCGAGCAGCAGGTCGCGTTCCTGGCGCAGGTAGTCCATGGTGTTGGCGGCGAACGCCTCCAGCTGCACCGACAGACCCTCGCGGGCGTCGGACATCGCCTTGGCGACCGTCTCGGCGTCCTGGAGGTCACCGTGCGCCACCGGCTCGTCGCCGACGAAGACGGTGTTGCCCTCGATCCGGACGGTGTCGCCCTCCCGGAGCCGCTCGAAGACCCCCTCACCGAGGTCGTCCAGGAGCAGGATGCCGGCCCCGATCAGCACCTCGGGGCCGAGGTTCGGATACCGGCCGGAGACCGACGGCTTGGCGTTGAGCACCGCAGCGACCCCGACCGCGACCAGCGAGTCGGCCGCCACCCGGTCCAGGTCGACGTGGTCGATCACCGCAATGTCACCGGGGCGGAGCCGGCCGACCAGCCGTTTGGTACGGCGGTCCAGACGTGCGGTGCCGAGAACTGAGTCCGGTTCCGCGTTCCGGGTCCGGCGCAACGTGGGTAGACGCATCGTGACCATCCTGGCATGGGAGGCAGGCATTTCCGTTGCGACATGCCTGAGCAGGGCCGCCTACCCAGGGAAGCACACCGGAGCACAGGCCGGTGTGCCTCCGCTCACAATCGTTGCGGTCAGGGCCGTCTTTCCTTGGCCGCGACGGCCAGAAGCTCCTCGGCATGGGCGATACCCAGATCCGAATCCGGCAAACCCGCCAGCATCCGGGCCAGCTCCCGGGCCCGCTCGGTGTCCTCCACCACCCGCACCCCGCTGGTGGTCACCGCGCCCCCGGTGTCCTTCGCCACCACCAGGTGCCGGTCGGCGAACGCCGCCACCTGCGGCAGGTGCGTCACCACCAGCACCTGGTGACTACGCGCCAGCCGGGCCAACCGCCGACCGATCTCCACCGCCGCCTGCCCACCCACACCCGCATCGACCTCGTCGAACACCAACGTCGGCGGGCCGCCCGAACCGGCGAACACCACCTCGATGGCGAGCATCACCCGGGACAGCTCACCGCCGGAGGCTCCCCGCTGCAACGGCAGCGACGGCGCACCCGGGTGGGCCAGCAGCCGCAACTCCACCTCGTCCGCGCCGTCCGGGCCGACCCCGCACTCGACCCCGTTGACCGACAGCGTCGGCTCGGACCGGCCGGCCGGCCGGGGCAGCACCGCCACCTCGATCCGGGCGTGCGGCATCGCCAGCCCGGCCAGCTCCACGGTGACCTGCTCGGCGAACCGGACCGCCGCCTCCTGCCGGGAGGCCGACAACCGGCCCGCCAGCTCGGCCACCTCACCGGCGAGGCGCTGGGCCTCCCGGTCCAACTCGTCGAGCAGCTCGTCGGAGGTGTCCAGGTCGGCCAGCCGGGTCCGGGCCCGCTCGGCCCAGGCGATCACCCCGTCGACGTCGTCGGCGTACTTACGGGTCAACGCACGCAACGCGGCCCGCCGCTCATAGATCGTCTGCAACCGGGCCGGGTCGGCGTCCAACGCCGCCAGATAGGTCGACAACTCCGCCGAGACGTCCGCCACCAGGGTGGCCGCCTCCTCCAACCGCCCGGCCAGCTCACCCAGCGCCGGATCGGTGCCGGCCTGCGCCTCCAGGGTGCGCCGGGCCGTGCCCAGCAGCGCCGTGGCGTCCGGGGTGTCGTCGGCCGCCTCCACCCCGCCGGCCACGCACAGGTGCGCCAGCTGCGCCGCCGTCCGCAGCCCCTCGGCGTGCTCCAGCCGCTGCGCCTCGGCCTTCAGCTCGTCGTCCTCGCCGGGCTGCGGGTCGACCCGGGTGATCTCGTCGAGGCCCAGCCGCAGCAGATCGGCCTCCTGGTGCCGGGCCCGGGCGTTGCTGCGCCGGTCGGCCAGGTCGTCGACCACCTGCCGCCACCGCCCGTACGCCTCCCGCAGCGCGTCGACCAGCTTCTCGTGCCCGGGACCGGCGAACCGGTCCAGCGCGGCCCGCTGCTCGGCGGGGCGTAGCAGGCGCAACTGGTCGGACTGACCGTGCACCGCCACCACCTGCTCGCCGACCTCGCCGAGCATCGACACCGGCATGCTCCGGCCACCCAGATGCGCCCGGGACCGACCCTCCACGGTGACCGTACGGCTCATCAGCAGCGAACCATCGTCGTCGGGTCCACCACCGGCGTCGACGATCCGGGCGTGCACGACGTCGGCCACCCGACCGCCCAGCCGCAGCCGCCCCTCGACGGTCGCCCGACCCGGCGCGGCCCGCACCCGGCCCGCGTCGGCCCGACCGCCGAACAGCAGGCCGAGGCCGGTCACCACCATCGTCTTGCCGGCACCGGTCTCACCGGTGATGACGTTCATCCCGCCGGCCAGCGGCAGGGTGGTGTCCTCGATGACGCCCAGTCCGGTGATCCGCAGCTCTTCCAGCACAGCACCCGACAGTAGACGCGTGCTGGGACAGTTGACCAGCCGGCACGGCCCACCATCCGGGCCGGGGACGATCCGCTCTGCTGCCGCGGGGGCAGCACCGCTGGTGGACGCCTCGGTGGCACCGGTGGCACGCCAAGGGTGACCACGAACGATCCCGTTGTCGCCGGCCGCAGGTCTCGGCGACTCCGGGCGCCCAGGGCGATCCCCGCCCGGGTCCGCCGCAGGATCAGCGGCGGCTGCCCCGCCAGCCCTGCACCGGCAGGTCGAACTTGGCCACCAGCCGGTCGGTGAACGGCCGGTCCCGCAACCGCACCACCCGCACCGGCAGCGCGCCCCGACGCACCGTCACCGTCGCCCCCGGCGGCAGGTCGTAGACCCGCCGACCGTCGCAGCACAGCACCGCCAGGGTGGTGAACGGGTCGACCGTGATGACGAACGTGGAGGTGGGCGCGGTCACCAGCGGACGGCTGAACAACGCGTGCGCGCTGATCGGCACCAGCAGCAGCGCCTCCACCTCGGGCCAGACCACCGGCCCGCCCCCGGAGAACGCGTACGCGGTGGAGCCGGTGGGGGTGGCGCAGACCACACCGTCGCAGCCGTAGCGCGACAGCGGCCGACCGTCCACGTCGACCAGCAGCTCCAGCATCTGGGCGCGCTCGCCCTTTTCCACGCTGATCTCGTTGAGCGCCCACGACTCGATGGTCGGGCCACCGTCGAACTCGGCGGTCACATCGAGGGTGAGGCGTTCGTCCACCGTGTAGTTGCGCCCGACCACGTCCCGTACCGCCGTGTCGAGGTCGTCGATCTCCGCCTCAGCGAGGAAACCCACCTTGCCCAGGTTGATGCCGAGCAGCGGCACCTTCGTCGGGCGGGCCAGCTCGGCGGCGCGCAGGAAGGTGCCGTCACCGCCGAGCGCGAAGACGATCTCGGCACCCTCGGCCGCCCGCTGACCGGCCATCGGCACCACCCCGGGCAGGTCGAGATCCTCGGCCTCCTCGGCCACCACCCGCACCTCGAAACCGGCCGCGATGAGATCGGCGGCGACCGCCCGGGCGTGCTCGGTGCTCCGGCGACGCCCGGTGTGCGTCACCAGCAGCGCGGTCCGGCTCACCGACGCCACCGCCCCTCGGGCACCCGAAGGGCCCCGCCGTCGCTGAGGTCCACCGGACCCGCCTCCCGTCCACCCTCGCGGGACACCGTCCCGACGTCGCACACCACGCTCACCCTGCCACCTTCCCCGAAACCGGGTCCGGCCCGGGGCCGGTCGGCCCGGCGGCCACCACGGCGTGCACCCGCTCGGCGTCGGCCGACGGGGCGTCCCGGCGTAACCACACGAAGAACTCGACGTTGCCGCTCGGACCCGGCAGCGGGCTGGCCGCCACGTCCGCCAGCCCCAGGCCCAGTCCGGCGGCGGTCGCCGCCACGGCCAGCACCGCCTCGGCCCGCAACGCCGGGTCCCGCACCACACCCCCGGCGCCGACCCGCTCCTTGCCCACCTCGAACTGCGGCTTGACCATCAGCGCCAGGTCACCGTCGCTCCTGGTGCAGCCGGCCAGCGCCGGCAGCACCAGGCGCAGGGAGATGAACGACAGGTCGGCCACGGTGAGGTCCACCGCCCCACCGATCACCTCCGGGGTGAGGGTCCGCACGTTGGTGCGGTCCAGCACCCGGACCCGTTCGTGGGTACGCAGCGCCCAGGCGAGCTGCCCGTAGCCGACGTCCACGGCGACGACCTCCGCCGCGTCGGCCCGCAGCAGCACGTCGGTGAACCCGCCGGTCGACGCTCCGGCGTCCAGGCAGCGCCGGCCGGCCACCCGCAGCCCCGCGGGACCGAAGGCGGCGAGCGCGCCGGCCAGCTTGTGACCGCCCCGGGAGACGTACTCGTCGGCCGGGTCCGCGCCGGTGACCAGCAGCGGATCGGCCGGATCGACCATCGCGGCGGCCTTGCGGGCGGGCACCCCGCGCAGCTGGACCCGACCGGCCTCGATCAACGCCCCGGCCTGCTCCCGGGACCGGGCCAGGCCGCGACGGACGAGTTCGGCGTCCAGCCGGGTACGACGTGCCATGGGGTGGTTCTCTCCGGTCCGCTCAGGCCTGGTCGATGGTGGCGAGGGTCTCCCGCAACGTCTGGTACGCCGCCTCGTACTGGGCGATCTGGTCGGCCGGGGGCAGCCCCTCGGCGTTGGCCATCGCCTGGACGGCGGCGTCGACGGCGGGATGCCGGGCGTCGTCGACATCATCGTCGAAGCCGACACCCACCGACGGACCGGGGCGGGCCGTGGGCGCGGGACCCGGACGACCGCCCAGCGGCAGACCGGGCCTACCCGCCGGGGGCGGGCCGGGGCGGAACGGGCCGGTCACGACCGGCCGCCGGTGGAGCTGGTCACGCGGCACCACCGGTGCCTCGTCGGTCGGGGCTGGTCTTCTTGACCGGTCGGGGCGGCGGTGCGCCGTCGTCGGCACCGCCCGGCCCGGCGGAGCCTTCCGGCGGACCCGCCTTCCGCACGGCCTTCTTGGCCACCGCCTTCTTCGCCACGGTCTTCTGCGCCACGGTCTTCTGCGCCACGGTCTTCTGCGCCGCGGTCTTCTGCGCCGTGGCCCCGGTCACCGGGTCGCCGGCAGTCGACGGGCCGGACGTCGTCGGCACGGCGGTGGCAGCCGACGGGGCAGTCGTTTCCGGCACGGCGGTGTCGACCGGCGGGACAGTGGTGTCCGGTGGGACAGTGGTGTCCGGGGCGGCGGTGGCGACCGACGGGACGGTCGTTTCCGGCGCGACCGGCCCGGTCGGCGGGGTGCCCGGTCCGCTCTTCGCCTCACGCAGCTGCCGTTCCAGCTCGTGCACCCGGCGGGTCAGTTCGGCGACCTCGTCGGCGGTGGCCAACCCCACCGCACCGAGCGCCCGGTCGACCTCGAACCGGACCAGTTTCGTCAGCGCTTCCCGGTTGGCCGCCCCGGTGGCGAGGATTTCCTCGGCGAGCGACTGGAGTTGCCCGGCGGTCGCGCCGCCCGTCCCGACCAGCCGCCGGGCGGCGTCCTGGGCCCTCTTCCGGGGCGCTTCCGTCAGGCCCAGGGCCAGCTCCAGGTAGGCGCGCCACGCGTCCTGCATGACTGAGTCCTTCCGTGGGGGCAGTGTGCGGCCCTCACGCTACCGGGCGCCCCGGGTCGCCCATTGCGGTACGGTGCCGGAAACGGCGTGGCGGGTGTGAGGGAGACGATGTGGCCACCGTGGACGAGTGCCGTCAGGCGCTGCGGGATCTTGCCGACCGCCTGGACCGGCACGCCGACGTGTCCAACAAGATCGATCTGGACCGCACCCTGGCCTGCCGGATCACCGACCTGGAGACCGCTTTCCACGGTCGGATCGCCGGTGGCCGGCTGCTCGATCTCACCGACGGCGACGACCCCAAGGCAAAGATCGCCCTGGTCACCAGCAGCGACGACCTGGTCGCCCTGGTGCACGGCCAGCTCGACGTCACCAAGGCGGTCGCCGCCCGGCGGATCTCCATCAAGGCCAGCCCGTTCGACCTGCTGAAGCTACGCAAGCTGCTCTGAGCGGGCGACACCGCCGACGACCCGCCACGGTCGGCCGACAGACAGGCCGGGGCGGCACCACCCGCTGTCGGGTCGGTGCCGCCCCGGGCCCGCTGTTCAGCCGGCCGAGCTGGCGGCGAGGTGGCCGGAGCTGGCGGAGCCGTCCGCAGGTGGCCGGCCGGAGCCGGGCCCCGGTGACCGGGCTGGCCCCAGCTCGGCCGGCCGGCTGGCTCGCTGGCTCAGAGAGCCGGTCAGGTGGCCAGTCCGAAGCCGGCCAGCACCTGCTCCGCCTCCGGCGAGGCCGGTCGGACGTCCGCACCGGTGCCCGCCGCCCAGGCGACCGCGCAGAGCGCGGCCAGCGCGTCGAGCGGCCGTCCGGCACCCCGCAACTCCACCGCCCCGTCCACCGCCGTGGCCGACCATCCACCGGCCTGCGGGGCACCGGGAACCCGGACCACCGCCGCCGGGTCGAAGAGCCCGGCCAGGTCCACCGCCACATGGGTCGGCCGCCGTTGTTCGGCAGCCGCCAACAGTTCGGGTACGTCGCTGACGCCGGTCAGCACCAGCAGGCTGTCCAACCCGGCCCGGCGGGCACCCTCGATGTCGGTGTCGAGCCGGTCGCCGACCACCAGTGACCGGCCGGTGCCGGCCCGTCGGGCGGCGGTGGCGAACAGTGCCGGCTCCGGCTTGCCGACCACCACGTCGGGTGCCCGGTCGAGGGCGTGCCGCAGGGCCGCCACCAACGAGCCGTTGCCGGGCAACGGACCACGTCCGCTCGGCAACGTTCGGTCGGTGTTGGTGGCCACCCAGGTCGCCCCGGCCCGGATCGCCACCGACGCCTCGGCGAGGTCCACCCAGCCCACCTGCGGGCCGTACCCCTGGACGACGGCGACCGGCGCGGCGTCGGCGCGGTCGACGGGGGTGAGCCCGACGGCGCGGATCTCGGCGCGCAGCGCCTCGGCCCCGACGACGAGCACCGCGGCACCGGCGGGAAGGCGGTCCCGCAGCACCTCGGCGGCGGCCGCAGCCGAGGTGAGCACCTCCGCCGGATCGGCCGGTACGCCCATTCCCGTGAGCAGGTCGGCGACCTCGCTGGAACGGCGTGAGGCGTTGTTCGTGGCGAACGCCACCGACCGGCCCTCGGCCCGCAACGCGCCGAGGGCCTCGACCGCGCCGGGGATCGGCCGGTCGATCAGGTAGATCACTCCGTCCAGGTCGAACACGACCAGGGCGTACCCGTCGACAAGCCGACCCCCGGCGACCTCGGTCATCGCTGGTCCGTCTCCGCGCCGCGCCCGTCCACCGGCCGGCCCTCGACCGGGGTCGGCGCGTCGTCGACCTGACCGGCCGCACCCGCACCGGGGTCGAGTCGGGTGGCCGCGGCACCCGAGGGGCTGTCGTCGGCGTCGTCGCCCGCAACACCGGCGTGGGCGGCCGGCTCGTCGTCGGGGTCGTCGTCGCGCCCGCTCTGCTCGGCGCTCTCGCCACGGTCGTTGTCACCGGTACGATCCTCGGCGCGCTCGCGGTCGCCGTGACCGTCGCGGATCTCGTCGTCCAGGTCCGCTTCCCCGTCGGGGTCGTCCTCGGCGACATCGGCTTCCCCGTCGAAGTCGTCCTCGTCGTCGAAGTCGTCCTCGTCGTCGCGGTCGCCTTCGGCGCGGTCGTCGGAGGTGGTGTCCGCCCCGGCCGGCAGCGTGCTGGCCTCGGCGGCCGGTTCCTCGACCGGCTCGTCGTCCTCGTCGTCGCCCTCGATCACGACGCCGTCGAGTTCCAGCAGCCGCTCCGGGGCATCGGTCTCACCATCGGCGTCCACGTCGGCGGCCCGCGAGAACCACTCCCGGGCCTCCTCGCGCCGACCCACCGCGAGCAGTGCGTCGGCGTAGGCGTAGCGCAACCGGGCGGTCCACGGCTCGGCGACGTCCGTGGTCAGCTCCGGGACCTGGAGCATCGCCACCGCGGCGTCCTTCTGCCCCAGGTCGGCGCGGGCCCCACCGGCAACGATCAGCAGCTCGACCGCGACGGCCTTGTCGAGCTTGGCGCTGTCGGCCCCCCGGAACAGATCGATCGCGCGTTCCGGTCGACCCAGGGCGCGCTCACAGTCCGCGAGCACCGCCAGGTGGCTCTGCAACCCGGTCATCCGGTGGTAGGTGCGCAGCTCGGCGATCGCCGTCTGCCACTCCCCCGCGTGGTACGCGGCCAGCCCGACCGCCTCACGGACGGCCGAGATCCGGGACGCCAACCGCCGGGCGGCCATCGCGTGCGCGAGCGCCTCCGTCGGGTCCTCGTCGATCAGTTGACCGGTGGCGACCAGATGCCGCGCGACGGTCTCCGCAACCGGCTTGTTCAGCGAGAGGAGTTCGGCACGAACGGCCGTGTCGAGGTCGCTCGCGAGGATCTCGTCCGGCAGTGCCGGCGCAGCCGGACGGGCGTCGGCCTCGTCCCGGCGGTCCCGGTCGGCGCCGAACCCGCCCTCGCGGCGGTCCTCGCCACCGCGCTGGTCGTCGCGGCGCGGCCGGTCATGGTCGCGCTCGCCGCCACGGAAACCGCCCTCACGACGGTCACCGCCCCGGAAGCCACCCTCGCGGGAGTCGCCGTCCCGGCGGAACCCGCCGAGGCGGGAGTCACCCTCGCGGGGGCCGGAGCGGAAACCACCCTCGCGGCGGTCACCACCCTGGAAGCCGCTTCCACCCCGGCTGCCACCGAAGCCACCCTCACGACGGTCACCACCACGGAAACCACCCTCACGGGAGTCACCGCCACGGAAACCACCCTCACGGCGGTCACCGCCGAAACCACCGGGCCGACGCTCGCCCCCCGCAGCGCCCTCGCGACGATCTCCACCGCGGAAACCACCCTCACGGGAGTCCCCACCACGGAAGCCACCCTCGCGCGGGCCGGACCGGAAACCACCACGGTCCCCACCACGCGAATCATCACGACGGTCCCCACCACGGAAACCACCGGGACGGGAATCACCATCACGCGGACCAGAACGGAAACCACCCTCACGACGGTCCCCACCGAAGCCACCCTCACGACGATCACCGCCACGGAAACCACCCTCACGGGAGTCCCCACCACGGAAACCGCCCTCGCGCGGGCCGGACCGGAAACCACCACGGTCCCCACCACGCGAATCATCACGACGGTCCCCACCACGGAAACCACCCTCGCGGGAGTCGCCACCGGGCCGACGGTCACCGCCTCGGAAATCACCGTCGCGGGAGTCGCCGTCCCGACGGAAACCACCGGGACGGGAATCACCGTCGCGGGAGTCGCCGCCGCGGAAGCCGCCCTCGCGCGGGCCGGACCGGAAACCACCACGGTCCCCACCACGCGAATCATCACGACGGTCCCCACCACGGAAACCACCGGGACGGGAATCACCATCACGCGGACCGGAACGGAAACCACCCTCACGACGGTCCCCACCGAAGCCACCCTCGCGGCGATCGCCACCGCCGAAACCACCGGGCCGACGCTCACCGCCGGCAGCACCCTCACGACGGTCCCCACCACGGAAACCACCGTCGCGGGAGTCACCGCCACGGAAGCCGCCCTCACGCGGGCCGGACCGGAAACCACCCTCGCGGCGATCGCCACCGCCGAAACCACCGGGCCGACGCTCACCGCCGGCAGCACCCTCACGACGCTCGCCACCCCGGAAACCACCGTCACGACGGTCCCCACCTGGGAAGCCGCCCTCGCGACGGTCCCCACCACGGAAACCACCCTCACGGGAGTCACCGCCACGGAAGCCACCCTCACGCGGGCCGGACCGGAAACCACCACGGTCCCCACCACGCGAATCATCACGACGGTCCCCACCACGGAAACCACCGGGACGGGAATCACCATCACGCGGACCAGAACGGAAACCACCCTCACGACGGTCCCCACCACGGAAACCACCCCCGCGGGAGTCACCGCCGTTGCGCGGGGCGTCGCCATCGCGTCGGAATCCACCGTCGCGTCGGTCGCCGGAACGGAAGCCGCCGTCGCGCGAATCCCCACCGGAACGGAAACCGCCGGGCCGGGAGTCACCGGTACGGGGGCCCGAACGGAAACCGTCCTCGCGCCGGTCTCCGCCCCGAGGTCCCCCCCGCGAGGCACCGCGGTCGTCGCGGTCTCCCCGGTATGGGGACGGTCGTCCCGCCGAGGGCCGGCGTCACGCCCCTGGGGCCGGTCGGAGCGATCTTCATATTGGCGCGGACGGTCTCCGCCCTGCGGTCCTGAACTCACAGGTAAATCCTTCCTGATTGCGCCACCGACGGCGCGACGCAGTCGAGGGCCGACCCGGATGGGGCGGCCCTCGACTGAAAGGTTGTCCGGCGGTGTCCTACTCTCCCACACCCTCCCGAGTGCAGTACCATCGGCGCTGGAGGGCTTAGCTTCCGGGTTCGGAATGTAACCGGGCGTTTCCCCTCCGCCATGACCGCCGTAACACTATGAACATATCAAACAACACACACACCCACACAACACACGGTGGGGGGTTGTTTGGTGTTTGTTCAGAGTTGCACAGTGGACGCGTAGCAGCCTTGTAAGCAAGTCCTCGGCCTATTAGTACCGGTCAACTGAACCCGTTACCGGGCTTACATTTCTGGCCTATCAACCCAGTCGTCTAGCTGGGGGCCTTACCCCCACAAAGTGGGGTGGGATACCTCATCTTGAAGCAGGCTTCCCGCTTAGATGCTTTCAGCGGTTATCCCTTCCGAACGTAGCTAACCAGCCGTGCCCCTGGCGGGACAACTGGCACACCAGAGGTTCGTCCGTCCCGGTCCTCTCGTACTAGGGACAGCCCTTCTCAAGTATCCTACGCGCACGGCGGATAGGGACCGAACTGTCTCACGACGTTCTAAACCCAGCTCGCGTACCGCTTTAATGGGCGAACAGCCCAACCCTTGGGACCTGCTACAGCCCCAGGATGCGACGAGCCGACATCGAGGTGCCAAACCATCCCGTCGATATGGACTCTTGGGGAAGATCAGCCTGTTATCCCCGGGGTACCTTTTATCCGTTGAGCGACACCGCTTCCACTCGCAAGTGCCGGATCACTAGTCCCGACTTTCGTCCCTGCTCGACCTGTCAGTCTCACAGTCAAGCTCCCTTGTGTACTTGCACTCAACACCTGATTGCCAACCAGGCTGAGGGAACCTTTGGGCGCCTCCGTTACCCTTTAGGAGGCAACCGCCCCAGTTAAACTACCCACCAGACACTGTCCCTGAACCGGATAACGGTCCGAAGTTAGATACCCAAATCAACCAGAGTGGTATTTCAAGATTGCCTCCACCCATACTGGCGTACAGGTTTCACCGGCTCCCACCTATCCTACACAAGCCCATTCAGATACCAATGTCAAGCTATAGTAAAGGTCCCGGGGTCTTTCCGTCCTGCCGCGCGTAACGAGCATCTTTACTCGTAATGCAATTTCGCCGGGCCTGTGGTTGAGACAGTGGGGAAGTCGTTACGCCATTCGTGCAGGTCGGAACTTACCCGACAAGGAATTTCGCTACCTTAGGATGGTTATAGTTACCACCGCCGTTTACTGGCGCTTAAGTTCTCCGCTTCGCCCCGAAGAGCTAACAGGTCCCCTTAACGTTCCAGCACCGGGCAGGCGTCAGTCCATATACATCGAATTACTTCTTCGCATGGACCTGTGTTTTTAGTAAACAGTCGCTTCCCCCTGCTCTCTGCGGCCATACAACGCTCCACCCGCACGGGCTTCACGTCTCCGGCCCCCCTTCTCCCTAAGTTACGGGGGCAATTTGCCGAGTTCCTTAACCACAGTTCGCCCGATCGCCTCGGTATTCTCTACCTGACCACCTGTGTCGGTTTGGGGTACGGCCGCTAAGAACTCGCTAGAGGCTTTTCTCGGCAGCATAGGATCACTGACTTCACCTGAATCGGCTCGGCATCACGTCTCAGCCCTCATGTGTCGCGGATTTGCCTACAACACGGCCTACACGCTTACCCGGCACAACCACCGGCCGGGCTCAGCTACCTTCCTGCGTCACCCATCGCTTGACTACTACCCACCAGGTTCCTGCGCTCCCCGTTCTCAGTCCGAAGACCTCCAACAGTTCGGGCAGTTAGCACAATAAGGTTCATCACGGGCGCTCTTTCGCGGGTACGGGAATATCAACCCGTTGTCCATCGACTACGCCTCTCGGCCTCGCCTTAGGTCCCGACTCACCCAGGGCGGATTAGCCTGGCCCTGGAACCCTTGGTCATCCGGCGGAAGGGTTTCTCACCCTTCTTTCGCTACTCATGCCTGCATTCTCACTCGTGCCGCGTCCACAACTGGGTCACCCCGCTGCTTCACCCCCGGCACGACGCTCCCCTACCCACCCACACACCTGCACACCCCATCAAGGAGATGCGAAGTAAAATGTGAGTGCCACAGCTTCGGCGGTGTGCTTGAGCCCCGCTACATTGTCGGCGCGGAACCACTTGACCAGTGAGCTATTACGCACTCTTTAAAGGGTGGCTGCTTCTAAGCCAACCTCCTGGTTGTCTATGCGACCCCACATCCTTTTCCACTTAGCACACGCTTAGGGGCCTTAGCTGGTGATCTGGGCTGTTTCCCTCTCGACTACGAAGCTTATCCCCCGCAGTCTCACTGCCGCGCTCTCACTTACCGGCATTCGGAGTTTGGCTGATTTCGGTAAGCTTGTGGGCCCCTAGACCATCCAGTGCTCTACCTCCGGCAAGAAACACGCGACGCTGCACCTAAATGCATTTCGGGGAGAACCAGCTATCACGGAGTTTGATTGGCCTTTCACCCCTAACCACAGGTCATCCCCCAACTTTTCAACGTTGGTGGGTTCGGCCCTCCACGCGGTCTTACCCGCGCTTCAGCCTGCCCATGGCTAGATCACTCCGCTTCGGGTCTAGAACATGCGACTACGACGCCCTATTCAGACTCGCTTTCGCTACGGCTCCCCCACACGGGTTAACCTCGCCACATGCCACTAACTCGCAGGCTCATTCTTCAAAAGGCACGCCGTCACCCCGCAAGGCTCCGACGGATTGTAGGCGAACGGTTTCAGGTACTATTTCACTCCCCTCCCGGGTACTTTTCACCATTCCCTCACGGTACTCGTCGCTATCGGTCACCAGGAAGTATTTAGGCTTACCAGGTGGTCCTGGCAGATTCACGGCAGATTTCAGGGTCCGCCGCTACTCGGGAACACCCACAGAAGGTCAGCAACTTTCACCTACCGGACTCTCACCGTCTACGGTCAGCCATTCCAGACTGTTCGACTAGCCACTAACTTGATAACTCCTTACACGAGTGTCAGCTCGTGTCGCAGGGTCCCACAACCCGACCACGCAACCCCTGACAGGTATCACACGCAACCGGTTTAGCCTCAATCCGCTTTCGCTCGCCACTACTCACGGAATCACTAATTTGTTTTCTCTTCCTACGGGTACTGAGATGTTTCACTTCCCGCGTTCCCCCCATACACCCTATGTGTTCAGGTGCAGGTGACACCACATGACTGGTGCCAGGTTTCCCCATTCGGACACCCTGGGATCACAGCTTGGTTGACAGCTCCCCCAGGCCTATCGCGGCCTCCCACGTCCTTCATCGGCTCCTGGTGCCAAGGCATCCACCGTTCGCCCTTGACAACTTGACCACAAAGATGCTCGCGTCCACTGTGCAATTCTCAACAAACAACCAACCCACAACCCACAAGCCCCACACCAGCAACCCCACCCCCACCCACAGGCAGAACAGAATCCGGTATGCGAGACCAGGCCATGCCTGGCACCTTCAACAAGCTTCCGCTCATCCAAAGGCTCCGAAAAAACAACCACAGGTTGTTCCTTCAGGACCCAACAGGGTGCTTACCGCCCTCCCCCAGCCGCACCGACCCGACCATTCCCACCACCCCCAAAAGAGCAGCTGTACTAGATCATCGCGGCCGTTGCCGAAGAAAAACTGACCAGTGTCTCCGCCATTCGAGCACCCCGACCCAACACTATGTGGGCCGCGGGCTCCATACCAGCTTTCACTGGATGGTGCTCCTTAGAAAGGAGGTGATCCAGCCGCACCTTCCGGTACGGCTACCTTGTTACGACTTCGTCCCAATCGCCAGCCCCACCTTCGACGCTCCCTCCACAAGGGTTGGGCCACCGGCTTCGGGTGTTGCCGACTTTCGTGACGTGACGGGCGGTGTGTACAAGGCCCGGAACGTATTCACCGCAGCGTTGCTGATCTGCGATTACTAGCGACTCCGACTTCACGGGGTCGAGTTGCAGACCCCGATCCGAACTGAGACCGGCTTTTTGGGATTCGCTCCACCTCACGGTATCGCAACCCATTGTACCGGCCATTGTAGCATGCGTGAAGCCCTGGACATAAGGGGCATGATGACTTGACGTCATCCCCACCTTCCTCCGAGTTGACCCCGGCAGTCTTCGATGAGTCCCCGCCATAACGCGCTGGCCAACATCGAACGAGGGTTGCGCTCGTTGCGGGACTTAACCCAACATCTCACGACACGAGCTGACGACAGCCATGCACCACCTGTGACCGCCCCCGAAGGACCTTACATCTCTGCAAGTTTTGCGGCCATGTCAAACCCAGGTAAGGTTCTTCGCGTTGCATCGAATTAATCCGCATGCTCCGCCGCTTGTGCGGGCCCCCGTCAATTCCTTTGAGTTTTAGCCTTGCGGCCGTACTCCCCAGGCGGGGCGCTTAATGCGTTAGCTGCGGCACAGAGAACCGGAGAGGCCCCCCACACCTAGCGCCCAACGTTTACAGCGTGGACTACCAGGGTATCTAATCCTGTTCGCTCCCCACGCTTTCGCTCCTCAGCGTCAGTATCGGCCAGAGACCCGCCTTCGCCACCGTGTTCCTCCTGATATCTGCGCATTTCACCGCTACACCAGGAATTCCAGTCTCCCCTACCGAACTCTAGCCTGCCCGTATCGACCGCAGGCTTGGGGTTGAGCCCCAAGTTTTCACGGTCGACGCGACAAGCCGCCTACGAGCTCTTTACGCCCAATAAATCCGGACAACGCTCGCACCCTACGTCTTACCGCGGCTGCTGGCACGTAGTTGGCCGGTGCTTCTTCTGCAGGTACCGTCACTTACGCTTCGTCCCTGCTGAAAGAGGTTTACAACCCGAAGGCCGTCATCCCTCACGCGGCGTCGCTGCATCAGGCTTCCGCCCATTGTGCAATATTCCCCTGCTGCCTCCCGTAGGAGTCTGGGCCGTGTCTCAGTCCCAGTGTGGCCGGTCGCCCTCTCAGGCCGGCTACCCGTCGTCGCCTTGGTAGGCCATCACCCCACCAACAAGCTGATAGGCCGCGAGCCCATCCCAGGCCGAAAAACTTTCCACCCCCACCATGCGACAGAGGTAATATTCGGTATTAGCCCCGTTTCCGGAGGGTTATCCCAAAGCCTAGGGCAGGTTGCTCACGTGTTACTCACCCGTTCGCCGCTCGAGTACCCCGAAGGGCCTTTCCGCTCGACTTGCATGTGTTAAGCACGCCGCCAGCGTTCGTCCTGAGCCAGGATCAAACTCTCCAACAAAAACCTGTTGAACAGCATCCTGACAACAAACAAATGTTGCCAAAGGAATCCCCACCAAACAAACCCGAAAGTCTGCCCAGCACGGGGTATAAATCATAATTGGCACTGGCTTATCAAGCACCCTGTTGAGTTCTCAAAGAACAACCACACACCACCCGAAAGCCCCGACCAACAGGACCCCCGACCTGGGGTATCTCGTTCACCGTGTCCAGCGCTTCCGCGCCAGGCACTTTTACTACGTTACCCGGTGGTATCCGCCGTGTCAAACCGCTCTGTCACGATCAACACCACATCAACCACAATTCCACACACCACGAAACCCGGCTCACACCGGAAACCCGCGATTGTCGACAAGCCGGCCGCTGCGGTCTCCCGCACGCTCGCCCGGTGCCCTGCCGGTTGTTCACCCTACTCGACTGCTCTCTGCCCACCAAATCGACCCACGGTCGATCGGGAGGCATTCCTGAGATCAGTGGTCGCGCTCCGGCCTTCGGGCTTTCACCCCGGTGCGTCCGTTCCGCGCTGACAGAGAGAAAGTTACGCGCTCGCCGAGTTGACCGTCAAATCCAGCCGGTGCGTTCCGGCCACACCCCGGTCACCTGCGGCCGGGTGCCCCGACACCACCCGGGACGGCCGGCGGACTCCACTGGTGACCCGCGCTGAGCTGCGGAAAGTCCACGGGGACGAGGCCAGGTGGGCCGAATGGACAAAACCCGGTGCGCACGGTGGACGCACCGGCCAGGGCAACCCCGGACACCGGTGGACCCGACCGGAACGCGACCGTGCGGACGAGCGGCCGTCCCCGCCCGGATCGGTGCGTGGACCGCGCTCGGGCCCGGTCACCCGCGGCACCGGTCGCCGGTAGTGTTTCGCCCGTCGTGGCCGCGGAGTCGCCCACGCGGACCTGGATCGCCGAGGAGTACGGAGGTTGGCTCTATGTCCACCGGGGAGGAGTCGTACGCGTCGCGTGACGACGGGACGTCACGGCCGAGCTTCGAGCTCGCGTTGCGGGGCTACGACAAGCGGCAGGTGGACCGCTACGTCGAGCAGATGGACGGGGCACTGTCGACGCTGACGCCGACCGGGCCCGGCCGCCGGCCAGATCCAGGGGCTGACCACACATCCAACGGTTGCAGGCGGAGCTGACCGAGTTGCGCCAACGGCCGGCCCAGGTGGACCGGGCGTCCTTC
>NZ_JAGKQP010000001.1:0-55244 GCF_019374995.1 Micromonospora sp. RL09-050-HVF-A | reverse complement strand
ACGTCGACCGGCCCGACCCCGACCAGCTCGGCGTACTCATCGCCCACACCGTGGCCGGCGGGATGCCGCTACGGCAGTCCTGGGAGGACATGGCCGTCGACATCTGGGGCCCCCGCACCGGCAAGACCACCTGCCGGGCGATCCCCGCCATCGTCGCCGCCCCCGGCCCCACCCTGGTCACCAGCGTCAAGGGCGACATCGTCGACGCCACCCGCGAGGTCCGCGCCGCCCGGGGCACCGTGTGGGCGTTCGATCCGCAGCACATCCTCGGCCCCGACCAGGGCATGTGGTGGAATCCGCTGCGCGCCGTGGCCACCATCACCGACGCCCGTCGCCTGGCCGAGCACTTCGCCTCCGCCGAGCGGGAGCCGGGTGTCAGCCGCGACGCCTTCTTCGACCCCAGCTCCGAGGAGCTGGTGGCGAACCTGCTGCTGGCCGCCGCGTGCTCCGGACGGGACATCCTCGCCGCGTACCGGTGGGCGGTCAGCCCCCGCGACGACGAACCGGCGATGCTGCTGCGTGAGCACGGCTTCGCGCTGCCTGGCGACGCGGTGGCCGGTGTGGTCAACATGCCCGACAAGACCCGTGGCGGCATCTACGCCGGTGCCCAGAAGATGCTCATGTGCCTCACCGAACCGGCCGTCACCGCCTGGGTCACCCCACCCACCCGGGGCGGGGTACGCGAATTCGACCCGGCCGCGTTCGTGACGTCCACCGACGTGCTGTACCTGCTCTCCCAGGGCGGCCCCGGCTCCCCCGCGCCCCTGGTCGCCGCCCTCACCGACACCGTCCTACGCGCCGGAGAGCTACGCGCCCGCGCCTCGACCGGCCGCCGCCTCGACCCGCCGCTGCTGAGCATCCTCGACGAAGCCGCGAACATCTGCCGCCTACGCCAACTGCCCTCGCTGTACTCGTACTTCGGCAGCCACGGCCTGCCGATCATCACGATCCTCCAGTCCTACCCCCAGGGCGTCGACGTGTGGGGCCGCGAGGGCATGCGCAAGCTGTGGTCGGCGGCGAACGTCCGCACCTACGGCGGCGGCGTCGCCGACCCCGACTGGCTCGAAGAACTGTCGAAGCTGATCGGTGAGCACGACGTGACGACCCGGTCGACCAGCACCAGCGGGTCCGGGTGGGGCCAACGGTCGGTGTCCCACGCCACCCGCCGGCAGCGGATCCTCGACGTCGCCGACCTGCACGCCCTGCCGCGCGGTCGGATGGTCGTCTACGCCTCCGGCGCCCCGCCGGCCCTCGCCCGCACCGCCCCCTGGCAGGACGGGCCGCACGCCGCCGCGATCCGCGCCTCGATCGCCCGCTGGGATCCCGACAAGCGCACCGACTGGACCCTGTCCCCCGATGCCCCGCCGGAGCCCATCTCATGACCACCCCGACGTCCGGACCGGCCACCGACCCAGTCGCCGACCTGAGCACCCTGCTCGACCAGCTCACCGGAACACCCGACGCGCCCGCCGCCCCCGACGACCAGGACGCACCGCAGCCGGTCTTCCGCGACGTCGACCAGTTCGTCACCGGGTACCTCGCGCAGGTCGTCGAGCGGCGGGTCGCCTCCGGACCCACCCCCGGCATCGCCTGGTGCCCCCGCTGGTGGGCGCACCCCGAGGCGCTGTCCCGCCTCTACGCGCTGTGGCGAGCCTGGGAGACGATGCGGGTCAACGACCCGCACACCGGCATGAGCATCTGGTGGCGTGACCACCTCGACCCCCACCTGGCCGCACTGACCGGCGACCTCGGACCATTCGCCCGCTGCGGCACCCGACACCGCGACCCCGAGGCCCTGCCCGTCGAGCCCGCGCCAGCCGAGGTGCTGGCGCAACTCCCCGACGCCTGACACACCCCTCGCCATCTCCAGCAGCACCCCCGACACGCTCTGCCCGACCAGCCGGCACCGATCTCCGACCAACCCCAGCACCACGCCAAGCGGTAGAAGCCTCGCCGTAGTTTCCGGACCAAAAGCAACTCCAGTCCTGGTCGTGGCACCGTTCCGACGCCCGGAACTCGGGATCTCCGCCATGGCCCTTGACCAGCGTTGGAGTTGTTTTTGGTCCGGAAACTACGGGCGGGCCTACGCGCCGGTACGCGGAGCCCGGCCTCCGGAACGTCGCTGCGCTGGAACCGTGTGTGTTGACGGCCGGAGACGGCGTTGGGACTCATCGAGAGCATCGAGCAGACGACTCGCCTCCCACATTCGGGGCGGGTCGACGCGTGGGCTCGACAGAACCTGACGAGCGCGCACGATCGCTTGCGCCAAATCCTCGTCCATCTGGTGCACAAGCTCGGGGTCAGGCGGGTCTGCGACCCGGTGAAACCGCTCGTGAGCGCTCTGCCGGCGGCAGCCCAAGGCGTCGCCCACCCTTCTCCACGAAACCCGCCGGACGCGTGCTTCCGCGACTAGACAAGTGATCTCTTGGTCGAGCATTTCCCGGAGGCGTACCGCTTCGGTCAGAACTTCGACCAGCCGAAGCCGGCCGGCGGCGTCGGGCCGTAGGTATCGCTGGTTGCCCGTGCGGGCGAGGTGCTGCTGATCCGCCATCGACAGCAGTAGGTTGCGCAACTTCGCTCGGGGCTCAGTGCACATCGAGCCCCAGAGTGAGCCCTGCAAGGGAGAGAGCCAGCGCCATCGCCAAATATCCATGTCAGGAGATCCTGACGCAGCACGACGAGCCAGGTTAGTTATCCGCCGTGCTTCTGACATCTTGTCCCATGCACAGCGAGCAAAACGGCCTCCTGGTGACGCAGGAGGCCGTTGCAAAACGTCTCGCCGACCGGTTCTAGATCATGGGAGGACGCTTGCCGATGACAGTAAGCAGCAAAGCGCGACGCAGGTCAACACCCAATTCCGTGACCGCCCTACCGCTGCTGACGACAAGGACGCTCCTGTTGCTTGTCCTCGCCAGCGCTGCGGGCGTGGCGGCCGTGCTGTTCCCCACGTGGGGCCAGGCCCTCCCAGCAGGGCTGACCGTGCTGCTCGCCATGCACGCGATCACAGGAAAGTGACTCCTGGGGTGGCGCCGGTTACTCCAACCGGCGCCACCCCGCGGTTTCTACAGACCCAACGTCGCCTCCCGCTCGGCGGGCCTAGAAGGGGCGATTTCCCGGAATCGAAGGGCAGAGTCTCCTACCTCGTACCCTCATCTCGTGGTGGCGGGAAGGTGGGTGCGCAAGCGTGGTGGCGAGCGGGTCTGGCAGGAGTGGGCCCCGGCCACCTGTCCTAACGGGCACCCCAGCCCGCTGCCGGCACACGGCGAGTGCCCGGCCGGCTGCCGGTGGATGGGACGTGTGTGGAAGTGCCCACAGGAAGGGTGCTCGCAGGTCGCGGTCGACCCGGACCACCTACCGCGCTGCCCGAACCGATCATGCTGAGCCGAGAGCAGCGCCAGGGACCCCCGACACTCCGTGCCAGAGAACGCACTCGATCGCCGCTGCGCTTCGGTCACAACCGGAGTACTTGCACGTCACGAGTGCTGGGCAGCATCGCCACAGGGTCAGACGGTGTGACATCACTCAGTTGAGTTCCTGTCAAAACTCGGTTTATGACACACTGCGGGGGCTGCAACACCGCTCAGATGTACAGCGAAAAATGAAGAACGCCCCGCCCTCTGGCCGCGAACCTTCGAGCGGAGCGTCCCTCAACCGGTCATGTAGCCCCGCTATGCGGGGCTACATCCCTTTCCAGGCCCGGTAGACGATCACCGCCTTGGCCGCGACCTCCAACAGGAGGAGCACCGTGTTGGTGACCTTCTTCCACTGCCACCGGTGGGTGGAGCGGCCGGGCTTCGGAGCGCACCGGCAAACTTGCCGGCGCACCCGGGACGAACGGTGGACCATGACGTGCCCTCCATCTCCCGGGGGTCTCAGTTCGCACCCGGGACCCCTTACTCGTGGGTGCGACCCGGAGTCCGTCCCGAGAGCGGGCTGGAACATCACGTCGGGGGGTACTCTACTGCCCCGCTACCCCCCTATTCCGTCCTCTCCCCGGCATGGCCTGGCGCGCACTTCCCGCGTAGACATTTCCGCAGCTAGATGCCCCTGCGGGTTGAAAGTCGCGGCAGAAACGGGGAACCGGTGGCATCTGCCACCGCATGTCGACCGGGGCCTGGAACTGGGTCCACGTGACCCAGCTGAGCCCGGGGTCACAGCACGAGAATTAGCTTTCTCACCACCATGAAACTTCGTTTTCTTACCAGCCGGTTCGTCATGCCGTCTCCCCCCGTTCTGATTCCGTGGAGTGCCCGTCGCTGGTGGTGAGGTACGCGGCGAGGGTGTAGGCCGGCGCCCGGTCGAGGCGCTGCCCGCCGTGGTCGTAGCGGCGGGTGGTCCGCGCATCGGCGTGGCCGAGCTGTTCCTGGACGTCCTCCAGGCGGGCGCCAGCATCCCGGGCGAGGGTCGCGCAGGTGTGGCGCAGCACATGAGGGCTCATCTTCACCGGGATCCCGGCGGTTGCGGCCAGGCGGCGCAGCAGCCGCCACACCGCGCCCCGGTCGACGCGGGCACCGCTGGCTGTGGCGACCAGGGCCGGCGCGGCCGGGCCCCGGCCTGCCCGGCCGGCACCGGCACCTGCACCTCGGTGAGGTCGGGCCGGACGGCGAGGTAGGGGTCCAGGCGGCGGGTGACCGGGGCGGGCAACGCGACCAGGTGCTCACCGCCGCCCTTGGCGGTGAAGCGCAGGACACGGTGGTTGCGGTCGTGGCCGAGCTGCTCGACGTCGGCACCGACGAGTTCTCCCACGCGCAGCCCGGTGTAGAGGAGCAGGGCGACGATCGCGGCGGTGCGGGCGGCCTGGGAGCCGGTGTCGGCGTCGGCCGTGGCGAGCAGCGCCTCGGCCTGGGCGCGGGACAGGCCAGCGGTGCGGGGTCGGGTCGGGTCGGTCTTCGGCTTCTGCTTGGGGTTGATGGCGGCGGGGTTGGCCCGGTCGGTGCGGTCCTCGGCGATCAGCCACGAGTAGAACGCGGACACGGCGGCGAGACGACGGGCCCGGGTCGCCGCCGACGCGGTACCGGCGGCCTCCTGGGCGCGGAGCCAGGCGTGGGTGTGCACCCGGCGGGCCTCGGTGAGCGGGTCGACATCGGAGGCGGCCAGGAAAGCCAGCCAGTGCCGCAGGTCCCGCTGGTAGGCGGCCCGGGTGTGCGCCGAGGCGTAGCCGATCAGCCACTCGCGCAGCAGCGCCTCCAGGCCGTCACCGCTGCCGGCTCCCGCCGCCGTGGTGGTGACGGCCGACCGGGTGGCAGGCAGCAGCTCCCCGGATAGGACGGTCACCGTCTCACCCCTCGCTCGCGTTGCTCAGCCCGCAGGCACGCCTGGTGCCAGCGGGCGTACCGAAATCCGTCGTCGGTCACAGTCGGCACCGCCCGCGCGTCGGCCAGCGGCACGTACTGGCCGCAGCCGGCCCTCCCGCACCGGTTGAGCGGGTCGGCCCGGTCGGCAGCGTCCACGTCGACCGGCAGCAGTGCGACGTCCAGGTACAGGCTGACCCCGTCGCCGGAGCGGCGCGGCCGGGGCCGGCTCTCCCGGGTCACGGTCAGCACTCGGCCGATGGCCAGGACCGCGGCGTCGAGTTCGTCGACGTCGTCGGCGACGATCCGGACCCTGATCGTCATCGCCGCACCATCGCCTTCGGTTGGCGGGCCGGCGCGACCATGGTGCGCAGCAGGTCGTACGCGGTCTGGCAGTCGCCCAACGCGCGGTGCCCGCCGCCCAGCGGCAGCCACCGGCGGCGCATCTCCCAGTCCGAGCGGCGGATCATCAGGCAGGCCCAACGGTCGATATCGCCGAGGTGGGACGGGTCCAAGCCGTCCCTACCGGTGTGCCGGCCGAGTACGGCGTGGTCGAACTCGGCGTTGTACGCCAGCACCGTCCGGCCGGCGGTGACCTCCAGCAGTTTCGGCAGCACCTCCGCCAACGGCGGCGCGTCGGCCAGCTCGGCGTCGCTGATGCCGTGCACCCACCGGGCCTCCGGCTCGACCTCGCAGCCCGGCGCGACCAGAGTGTCCAGCAGCGTCTCACCGGTGCAGGCGTCGACCACGGCAATCTCCACCGCGTAGCCGGCCAGGCCGGTGGTCTCGGTGTCCAGGATGACGGCAGCCCCGGGCTCGCGCATCGCCCGCGCCCAGCGGATCGCCGCACCGGCGTGGGTGGCCACCGCGATCTCGTCCTGGTGCTCACGCAGGTACGGGTGCGCGGTGATCGCCTTGCGGAACTCCCCCACGGTCGGGCTGTCCTCACGGCGTTCGAAGTCCACCTCCCACCTGCCGGCCCCGGCGTGCCACCACGCCCAGACCTCGATGCCGTACCGGCCGCCCAGCTCGGCCATTCCACGGCGGATGACGGCAGCCCGGTCGACCGGTCGACGGGCCAGCTCCCGCAGCGGCGACGGCTCACCACGTCGCACCGACCAGACCGCCTCCCAGTCGATCGCCGGGTGCTCGCGCAACGCTTCCAGGTCACCGACCCTGTACAGCGGAACCGACACGGACCGGTACTGGGTGACCGGCACCCACGTCCACCGGCACGGCACCGCCAGGTCAGCGGCGACCAGGTACTTGAAGTCGGTCTCCCGGATCTCCAGATGCAGTGCGGCCTGGTGGGTCATCAGCTCCCGGTCGACGCGCACCTGCTCGACTAGGTCCTCGTCGGCGGACAGCACGTCCAGGTCAGCGGTGGCGTACCGGTCCTGGCGGCCGAGACGCAGCCCGCGCTCCTTCGCCACCCGGTCGAACTCAGCACGAGACCAGCGCAGGTAGGACGGGGCGTCCCACTTGCTCACGCTCGCCGCGATCCACGCCTGCCGCTCGGCCACCACCGCGCCGAGCTGGTCGACGTCGACGGCGTCCAACGCCCGGCAGTCCCACAGCGGAAACTCCTTGTACCAGCCGGCCACCGCCAACACTCCGGCGTCGGCCAGCGCCTCCACGTCCCACTTCTCCACGTCCAAGCCGGTGCGCCCGGCCAGCCGCTCGGCGGCTCGGTGCCCACCGATCGGGGCCTCGGCGCCCACAGCGGCCACGATCTCGTCGCGGCGCGCGGCGACCTGGTCGGCCACGGCGGCCGACCACCGGCCGCCCACGTCGGCGGCCGGGATCAGCCCGGCCGCCGTGCCTGCATCCCACTGCCACCCGGCCAACCCGGTATGCCGCAGCACCTGGACCGGGCCGAAATCGGCCGGCGGCGGCTTGGGCTTCGACTCCTTGCGGGCGCGGGTCTTCGGCACAGCAGCGGGCTCGGCCGCCACGTCGTTCTCGCTCACCAGCTCGTGTCCTTCCGAAGGTTGGGGCAGGGAGAGGGGCGGCGCATGGTGTGCCCCGACGGGTCGTCGACGGCCGGAACGAACCCCGCCCGCCCAAGCGCCCGGAGCAGGGCGCGCTTGTCGGAGCCGTACGAGTCGGTCGGAGTGCACACCACGTCCAAGCCCCGGGCGTCGGCGGCGGCCAGGATGGCCAGCAGCATCCGGGGACCGTGCCAGCCACCCCGGGCGTCCAGCGGCACCCGCAGAATCCCGATCGCCAGCGCCCCGTCGTCGGTGACGTCCAGGGCGAGCAGCACCATCCCGGGCAGCGACCCCTTCAGCTCTCGCTCAAGGCAGGCGATCCAGTCGTCGGTGCCGACGGCGCTCACGCCGGCGTGCCGATCGCCTCGGCGAAGGCAGCGACCCGCTCGTACTTCGCCGCGGTGCTGTGCCCGTCCCAGCCGGTCGGGTGGGCGGGCAGGTGCCAGGACACCTGGCCGGTGGGCAGCTCCAGGTAGACCACCACCGGGTGCGGGTCGGCCGGGTCGTAGCCCATGCCGGCGGGAACTCCGGCCTCGTGCGCCAGGGCCAGCGCGGACCAGATCAACGCGTTGCGCTCGGTGTAGGCGGCGGTGATCTCCAGGGTGTCCGGGCCGGTGTGGCCGTGCCGGGACGGGTCGAGCGCGGCGATCGCCGTCAGGGTCCAGGCGAGACGGACCTCGGCCGGGACGACGGCACGCAGGGCGTGGGACATGGACTGGAACCTCCTGTGTGGTCGGAGATGATCGACCGGCGCGGGTCGGGACCATTACCGGTGGTCCCGACCCGCGCACTCCCGCTCGGATCAGATGCCGAGCCGGCTTCTTCCTCTCGTGGTTCTTGTGGTGCGAGACCGGGCCGACAGTACGGTCCGAGTCCGACGATTTCGTGCCTCGATAAGATCACTTATGGAGGCATGGACGGCGGATCTGGAACGGGTGTCGATTCCGGGGAATCGGCGGGTCAGAACGGCGGACTGTCGGCCAGCTCGACGGCCGGCGGCGGGGCCAGTCGCAGGAGGGCCTCACCGAGGGTGTCCCCGACGCCGACCGCGATGACGGTGTCGCGATTGTCGTAGGCGTTGGCGGCGTAGAACCACTCCTCCGGCTCCTCCACAACCTCGCCGTCGGGGCCGACGCGGCCGGGCTGGCCGGGCTCGAAGACAAGCTCGATGCGGTGACCATCGCGCAGCAGCGCGTCGGCTGGCAGCCGGTCGGCCGGCTCGGGCCGGTCGACCAGGACGCCCGGGTCGATGAGCGCTGCCACCGGCCGGCGGTGGCGGGTGAGCACCTGCACGCGGGTGTCGAGGAGGTGGACCTCGCCGACGAGGTGACCGAGCTTGGCTCGGGCGTCGGACACCGGCCAGGTCGGCAGGTTGGGCGAGATCTCGGCGACCTCGCTCATTGGCACCAGGGCGGCCCACTGGTACCGGTCGCGGGTGATGAGCGTGATGGTGCCGGCCTCGGCCGCAGTGACGAGTTCGGACCAGCGGGCCCGGGCGTCCTCGACGTCGACCGGTCCGCCGTGCCGCTCGACGAGCGGTCGCAGCCCGAAGGGAACCGTGGTGTTGTCCATCTTCAAACCGTAAGGCACCTTGCAGAATATTTGCAAGGTGCCTTACGGTTCGGTAGTGCCGCAGGTCAGCTTTCGTACCAGCGGGTCACCGGGAACGCGCGCCCGGGGTGTCGGCCGGCACCGGCTCCAGGCACCACTCCTGCTCCGGGTCAGCGACGGCGTCGCCGGTGTTGACGACTCGGACTTGCCGTGGGGAGGTCACTGCGCGCTCTGGTCGGCGAGTTCGGTGGCGAGCCTGTCTCGCCACGCCTGCAGCTGCTTCAGGGTCACGGTGAGGGTCACGGTGCGGATACCGTCGCCGGCTTCCAGGCTGAAGCCGCGCTCATACTCGAAGTCAGACCAGTCGATGTAGCGGTGGTCGTTCTCCCACGGCCAGTAGGCGTTGGGCGTGTCGGTGAGGTCCTTGGCGGCGATGGTGGCGCTCAGCGCGTCGTGCAACTCGCGCAACTGCGCCGGGCTGAGGTTGAGGCTTACAGCGTCGTGGCCGTCGCCGATCTCCAGGTTCCGGCCGCCGTCAACGGTGTGCATCGACCAGTCCAGGTACGCGGTGGCGTCGCCGTCGCCCAGGTACAGCCCACCGCGAGCGGCCTGCCGGGCCCCGTGGGCGAAGGTGCGCAGCTTGCAGGCCAGTTCCCGGGCCTGCTCCGGGGTGTGCTGGGCGGTGTAGGGCTGCCAGTAGTCGGCGGCGGGGTCCTCGTCGCCTTCCACGCCGACGACCGTGACCTTGGTCGCGCCGTCGTGGTCGACCAGGTCCATCCACAGCGTCCCGGTGTCTCCGCCGGCCTCACCGATCGCGGTGGTGGCCACGTGCCGGCGGGTCGCCGACTCGGCGGCGGGCTGCTTGTCGCGCAGCAGCCCCAGGAGGTCCCGCACGGTCACCGGCAGCTCGTCGTCGACGATGGTCACCTTCTGCCGGGCCAGATCGGCGTCGTCGGCGAGAAGGTGCTCCAGCCGCTGCGCCGCCCGGCCCCACTTGGTGGGCTTCGGCGGGCGGTGTCCGGCCTCGGCGAGGTCGGCCAGTTCGTCGAGGTGCGCGGCGGCGGCCTCGGCCTCGCCGGGGTCCAGGTGCGGGGCGGCGTAGCTCCCCGGCCGCCTGTATCCCCCGCTGTCGACGTGCTCGGCGTCGGTGACGGGGTTCCATCGGTGCGGGGAGGTGCCGACCGCGACGTACCGGCCGCCGTCCCACCGGTTGTCGCCGTCGCCGTAGTCCATCAACGCGAGGCTGGTGGCCGGGCCGGCCGCGCTGGCGACCAGGTCGGTGCCGTGGCAGGTGTCCCCGTCGGCGTAACCGAGCACGTCGCCCACTGCGGGACTCGTCGACGCGGCCGGCGTCGGGGTGGTGCCGTCGCCCATTCCGATCTCCTTACTCGTGGGGGTGCCGCCAGCGGTGATCGGGCCAGCGGCTCGGGCCTGCGCCTCGTACTCCTCGGCCTGCGCCTCGTAGTAGCGGGCGGCGAGGATCTCCCGCGCCGCTTCCGCCTCGGCGTCGCGCGCCGCCAGGGCGTGCTCGGCGACGACGGGGGCGTCGCGGATCGTGCGGGCGGCCACCGCGTGCTGCCCGGCCGACTCTTGGTTGTCGCGGGCGTCGCGCCGGTACCGGTCGGCGGCGTCGCGGCAGGCCCGCGCCCGGCCGGCCAGGGTGTCGGCCTTGGCGACCGTCGCGGCGTAGCGGTTCGCCACCCGCATGGCCTCTTGGTCGGCGGCGGGCACCGTCAGCACTCCCCGGTCAGGTCGGCCACGTACTCCACACCACCGCCGTGGTCGGCGCGGGCGGTCCAGCCGTGGCAGGTGACTCCCTCGTCGGTCAGCACTGTGCTGGCCCACTGGCACGCCTGGTCGACCTCGGCGGCGGCCAGGCCGTCGTGGTCGGCGTGCGGCGTGTCGTCGGCGAGCAGCAGCCACACGCCGTCGAGGGTGTTGTGCAGCAGCCGGTACTCCCTCACCGCAGCCGGCGCTTCGGTTGTGGGGGCGGCCGGCTCGGGCTCGGTGTCGTCCTGGTCGTGCTCGACGCGGTGCTGGTCGACATCGCCGCCGTCGGAGACCAGCGCCGCCGTCGTGGGCCGGGCCGGCGGCTCCTCGTCGACGTCGGCGACGATGGCGTCCAGGCGGGCCTGCTCCCACTCGCTGGGCGTGTAGCCGGCGTCCTCCACCAAGCGGGCCAGCCACGCGGCGTCGCCCTGGTTCCAGGACCGGTAGGTGGTGCGGGCCTGGACCTCGCGACGGGCGATCCCGAGAGCATGCGCGGCGTGCACCCGGGTGGACCAGTCGGCGCGGCGAATTTCCTCCCACCACCGGTAGGACGGCAGCGTTGGGTCCGGGCCGACCCCGGCCGCGATCAGCCACTTGCCGGCGAGCTGCGCGCATTCGTTGCCCGGCGCCCACAACCAGGCGTCGATGATGTCCCCCGCACTGCGGGGCAGCTTCGGCGGCACAGCGGCCAGAACTGCGGCGGCCTCGAACCGGGCCGTCATCGCCTTGCGGCGCTCCCGCTCGTCGGTGATCCGCTGCTGCTCGGCCGGGCTGCGGTTGTCGGACGCCTTCGGCTTGCCCGCCGTGGAGTAGTAGGACACCTGCCCGTAGGAGCTGACCTCCGCGACCAGCGCACCGGCCTTGCGGGCCGCCGCGATCGCCTTCGCGCCATCCAGGCGGCGCTGCCAGTAGCCGTCACCGAACTGCTGCGACGCGCTACCGATGACCGGGGTGCCCTCGGCAGCCAACTTCTCGCGCGCCGCGTTGACGGCCCCTTGCTGCTCTCGCTCCCGCCGAACCTGGGCCACCAACTGATCGGCGGACCAATGGTGCCGGCGGTCATCACGCAGCCGGTGCGCGGCCAGCATCAGCTCCTGGTCGTCGCCGGCCGCGTCGACGAGGGCGAGGGCGTCCCGGATCTGCAACACCGGCCGCTTCCCGTCCCGGTCGTCGGGCTCCTGGTCGTCGTCGGCCGAGGTACGGCCGGTCTCCAGATCGGCCAGCAGCTCGTCGGGCAGTTTGAGCAGTTTCAGGCGCTTGGACACGTGCGACTGTGAGCAGCCGACCTTCGCCGCGATGTCCCGTTGCCGGCGGCCGGCGGCCTCCTGCTCGGCGAACGCTCGTGCCTCTTCCACCGGGCTCAACGGTGCGCGGGCCACGTTCTCGGCGGTCATCACATCCAACTGCCCCAACGCGTCGTCCGCGATCGCGTCCTCGCGCACCAGCACACCCAGCGTCGCCTCCGGGTCGTCGCCGTAAACCCGGCCGGCCGCCGTGCGCCGACGGGCACCTACCAACACCACCCACCGCGCCCCGGCGAGGGCCTCCGCGTGCGCCGGCCAAGCGGCGGCGACCCGCGCTGCGGGCAGCACCACCGGCGGCTGGATCACCCCCACCTCCCGGATCGACGCCTCCAGGTCGGACAGGTCGCCCATCTTCTTGCGCGGGTTGGCCGGGTGCGTCACCACGGCGGTCAGTGGCACTTCGCGGGTGCGCATCGGCGCTGCGACCGTCGGTGCCGGCGGGTGGCCGTTCGTCTCCGATTCCGTGGAATCGGTGGACTCTGGATGGGTCATGATGGAGCGGCTCCTCTCATGGGGTGGTTGCGGGGCGGCCGGTTGCTGTCCAGGCTTGAAGGCCGCCCCGCCGTCTACAGGCGGGGTTTCTTCTGCTGACGTTCGACGGCGGCGATGGCTACCGCTACGGCGTCACGGGCGGCATACAGGGCACCGAGGACGTCGACGGGCGCGGCTCCGGGCGCGGCAATCACGAACGCGCCTTCCCCCTGGGCGATCCGCAACAGCCCCTCTTCCCGCAGAAGCTCCTCGGCAGCTCGCACCGTGTTCAGCGCGACACCGTAGTGGCTTTGCAGGTCCGTGATCCCGGGCAGCTTGGACCCGATCGGAAACTCTCCAGCGGCTATCCGGTCGCGTAGGTCGTTTGCTGTATCAACATACTTAGGCACATCTAGAACTCTAGACAGAGTAGAGTCTCGACACAAGCTCTATCTTTGCCCTACTCAATCCTGGGATAGCTCGGTGATAGCTATTAGATAGCCGGATAGCTACTAGATAGCTAGTTGGTAGACGTCTGCCTAGCGAGCTAGACAGGCAGCCGGCTCTCCGTCGAGCTGGCTCGACGGAGAGCGTGGCGGCGGGTCGGCGAGGCGACCGGACGACCAGGTAGCACGCCGGGCTCGCGCCGGTACCCTCACCAGCGACAAAGCCACCCCGGCGGCGGCGAGCGCGAGATCTCCCGCAACTGACCCGCCCGGGTGGCCGGCGACACCCACTGGAGGGGCTGGTTCGATGGGCTGGAGAGTCGTCACCGCGAACAACAAGGGCGGTGCGGGAAAGACAGCGACCACCGTGGCGTTGGCCGCCGCGCTGGCTGACATGGGTCACCGGGTGCTCGCCGTCGACATGGATCCGCAGGGCAACCTGACTCGCCGGATGGGCTACGACGAGGTGTCGTGGGTCGACCGGCCTACCGTCGCGGACGCGCTACGGCTGCGCGCTGACGGGCCGGCGGAGCCGGCCAGCGTGGTAGTGCCCTGCGCCTGGGAGCACGACCTGGCCTCGCGGATCGACCTGATGCCGTCCGTGCCGCCAAAGCTGGAGGCGCGGCAGCGGGAGGCGGGTCGGGAGAACGGCACCGAGTTCAGGCTTCGGCGGATCCTGGACCGGGTCGACCGCGACTACGACGTCACCCTGATCGACGTTCCGCCCGGCCTGGGTCATCTGACCGACATGGCGCTGGCTGCGGCGGACCGGGTCGTGATTGTGCTGATCCCGGAGTACGACTACGTCCAGGGCGCAGTGCGGATGGTCCACTACGTCGAAGGGGAGCGAGAGCCGCTTGGCCGGCCGGATCTTCAGGTCGCCGGGGTCGTGGTCACCAACTACGACGCCGAGGCAGCGACGCACCGGACACAGGTGGCGAACCTGTCGAACCTTTTCCGCGACGACATCCTGTGGCAGCCCTACATCCCGCACCGGCGCACCTGGTCAAGCGCGAACTCTGACGGCCTGCCGATCCAGTTGCTCAAGGGGCGCATCGCCAGCGACTTGGCCGAGCTGTTCGGCGGCCACGCCCGGCAGCTCATCGCCAACCTCAGCAGTGAGGAGGTGGCCCGATGAGCCGCCCAGGGGGACGTACGCACGCTGTTCCGGGTGGGACGTCCGCGCTCAGGCCGCCGCCCCGGGAATCGGCGTCGTTGCCGCCAGCACCCAGCCGGCCGGCGGGGGAGCCATGGGACCAGGATCCGGTGGTGCCGGCTACCCCGGCTGATACGGCGCCCAGGTCTGCGGCCAGCGTCGTCGACGAACCGCCACCACCGCCACCTGCTGCTCGCCGTCATCCTCGGGAGCAGCTGAACACGAAGATCCGGGTGGATCTGCGACAGCGGATGAACGCCTTCGTCGGGCGGCACGAGTCCACCCTGCAGGGCGTACTGGAAGCGGCGCTCGACGAGTACATGGCCCGGCGAGGCTGGTCTTGGGAGGACTACCACCGGGCGGCACGCCGCAGGTAGCTACCTGGATAGCCGGCTAGCTAGCCGGCTATCCAGGTTCGAGGGGTCAACTACTGCTGGCCCGACGGCGGCGCGGAGACGGCGAACCGCTCCGAGGGTCGACCTGCCAGGCGAACCCACGCCAAAGCACAGCGAAGCCACGCCCTGGTCGTGACCGACAAGTTGCGGCCCCCGACAGGTGCCCTCTCGTGGGGGAAGGGCTGCCGGGGGCCGCGCTGTGGAGGGGGTGCGGTCAGAAGCCGTTGCGCGGGTCGGTCAGTCGGCTGCGCAGCGCGATCAGGTCGTGGCGGATCTCCAGCGCCTCCTGGTACCACGGGTCGCCGATGACGGACTCGGCACCGGCGGGGACGCCCATGCGCTGCTCGGCTTCCTGCCGCACCTGGTCGCACCAGGTGGTCACCGTCGAGATCGCGCCGTCGACCGCAGCCACCGCATCGTCGTATCGGGTCATCGTTCGCCTCCGTTCGCGTCGACCGCCTCGGCTTGGGCGAAGCCCTCGGCGGTCAGGATGGACTGGGACTGGGTCAGGGCGTGCTGGTCGGCGACGGCAGCGGCCGGGACGGCGGTCATCGCGGCTCACCCGACCCGGTCGGCGCGGGCGGCGTCGAGCTGGGCCTGGAGCTGGTCGACGCGGGTCTCGGCGCGATCGGCCCGCTCGGTCGCGGCGCGGGCGGCGGCCTCCGTGCGGGCCAGCTCGACTCGGGCGGCCTGCCCTGCCTGGTCGGCGGTCCGCCACTCGGCGCGGTATTCGTCGGCCTGGTGGCGCAGCGCGGTTAGCTCGGCGCGTGCGGCGCGCAGATCGGCGTCGGCCTCACGGCGGGCCGTGTCGGACTCGGCAAGGGCCGTCCGGGCGGTGTCGCGCTCTGCGGTAACCGCCGTCAGGAGCTCCTGTGCCCGTTCGGCGCGCTGCTCGGCGGCGGCGCGGGCCTGCTCGGCCTGGCGGGCCTCGGCCTGGGCGTCCTTGACCTCGCGTCGCAGGGTCTTGACCTGGTCGGTGAGGTCGGTGGCGCGCTGCTCGGCGGCCTCCCGGCGGCCCGTCTCGGTGATGACGGCCTGGGCGCGCTCGCCGGCGGCGGCCTCGGCCCGCCCCTGGGCCTCGCGTGCGTCGGCTACCTGCCGCCAGGCGTCGCGCTGGACCCGATCGGCCTCGGCCTCGGCGTCGCGGGCCCGCCGCTCCGCGACCCGCTGCGCCTCCCGGGCGGTGGCCGCCGTGGCGGTCGCGGTGCGGGCGTCGCGGGTGGCACGGTCCCGTTCGTCCTCGGCGGCCTGGGCGCGCTCGACGGCGGCCACCGCCGCCGCCTCGGCCGTCTCGACCCGGGACAGCGCTGCGGTGTCCACCGCGCGCATCGCCTCGGCCACAACGACCAGCTCGCCAGCGAGGGCTTCCACCGCCGGCAGGACCCGGCCGGTCGCCTCCCGGTACGCGGTCAGCGGCACGTCCAGGCCGGCGGCGAGTTCCGCCTCCCGCTGCGCCGCATACGCCTGCCGACAGTTGCGCCCGCCCGGGTGGCGGCGGTCGTCGTCCGGGCAGAACTCCGGCGGCCGGCCACGGCCGGTGTAGGCCAAGGGGCGATCGTCGAACTTGCAGGTCGGCTGCACCCGGGGCGGGCTCGCCGTCGTCGTGTCGGTCATGCCATCATCCTAGCCGACTTTCTGTTTCTAGGAATGGAAAACACTTCCTCGATTTCAGAAAGTCGTAACTATCTGATCTTGACCGGGTAAGATCACGAAAAGTGGCCCCTGAGATCGACGGAGAGCCGATTTCAGGGGCCGGGTATTACTGAGGCACCCGGGGTGGGCCCGGATCAGGGGCGGCGGGTGGCTGCGGGAAGGCCGCCGCCGGGCTGCGCCACATCGGGCCACGCGCACTCGCCGCCGCCGACCAGCGAGGCGTCGAGCAAGACGGCGCGGTCGGCACGGCGCAGGTGCCCCGGGGTACCTGCGCGGATCGCGGCGAGAGCGGCCTCGGCCGCCGGGCTACGCCGGCCCGGCCGCGCGGCGGCCTGGTCCCGCTCGACCTCGGCGGCGCGCGCCTGGTCGCGCCGCTCGCGCTGGACGGCGGCCTGCATCGCGGCCAGGACCCGCTGGTGCCGGGTGTGCCGGGCCGCCGGGTGCGGCGGGGCGTCCGGCCCGGTCAGCGCGTCCTCCAGCACGGACCGCAGGTACGCCACCGGGTCGCGGGGCTCGACCAGCAACGGCCGGGACCGGGCCCGGCGCACCCAGGCATCCAGGGCCTCGGCCGTCCAGTCTCGACCCAGGGCGGCACCCAACGTCGCAGCGACCCGGGGCAACGGAACCGAACGTAGCCACGCCCATCGGCCCTGCACGGCCCGTGCGAGGTCGTACGCCCATGCCGACCACTCAGGACGTGCTCGCCGTGGCCGTGGTGCGGCACCGTGCCTCTGAGCCGGCCTAGGACGCCGTACAGGCGATGGCCTGGCACACCCGAAATCGGCTCCCGTTCTTGTCGATGAGCGCGAAGCGCCGTTCTTCCTCCGGCTTCGCCGGCTGTCCACCGATGGTGTGGGCGCGATCGGCGGTGAGATCAGCAGACCCCGAGACAAGCTGGAGTAAACGCTCATAGCTTGAGACACCATGTGGGGGGTGCGGAAATTAGTGGCCTGGTCACGGGCGTGATCGCGGGCGGCGGTGACCGCCTGGCGCATCTGCTGACGGCGGACCCGCTCACGGTAGTCGGCCCAACCACCGGCACGAGCAGCGAGGGCGTCGACGTGGGCTTGGGCGTCAGCCAGGAGGGTGCGGGCGTGCTCCAGCAGGTCGGCCAGGATGTCCAGGGCGGCCGGGATGTGCGCGGCCTGCGCGGCCGAGTCGCCCCGGTGAACCGGGGTGATGTCGAAGACGGCACGGGCCTGGGAGCGGCCGGTGGCGCACCGCTCGGCGTAGGACAGCCGGCGGCCCTGCTCGACCCGCACGCACCAGCCCAGAGCCTCCGCACGGCGCCAGGCATCGGTGACCGGGCGGGTGCTGTCACCGCAGCCGGCCAGCGCGGCGGTAGCGGCTCGGCCGGGCATAGCCCGGCGGCCGGAGCGGCGGTCACTGTCGACGGCCAGGACGGCGCAGACCATGCCCAGCGCCGAGCGGCGGCCACGGCGGCTGGTCCGGGCGGCGGCATCGCGGGCAAGCAGGTCCGCGAGCAGCCACACCGGCCGGCCCCAGCTGTCACCGGCGTGGAACGCAGCCAGGGTCTCGGTGATCCGCTCGATCCAGGCGGTCAGCGCGTCGACCCGCTGCTGGGCCTCGGTCGTCTCGGCGAGCAGGGCGAACCGCGTGGCAACGGCGGCGGCCTCCAGAGCCTGCGCGTGCTCGTGATCGGCGCGGGCCTGCGCCAGCCACGAGTACCCACACAGCCAGCAGGAGGGCACGGGGTCCGGCTCACCGCACGCCGCGCACCCTGCCGGCTCGTCAACGTCCAGGCGCTCGCGCAGCTCGGCCACCAACCGGTGCCGGTCCGCCGCACCCTGCCGATCGGCACGGCCACGCCAGCACGGAATACACAGCGGGTCCGACCCCTCGCCGTCACGGGGCAAGCCCTGCCGGTCGACGCCGGCAGCCGCACAGGCCACGCACGGCGTCTGAAGACCGGTCGGGTGGACCGGCCGGCGGCGGGCACCGGCCGGGGCGACCAGCCGGGTCTGTCCGGTGCGGGTGGTCTCCACCAGCAGCCGCTGGTCGACCAGGTGCGCGTTGCAGCGCCGCGCGCCGGGCATGACGAGTGTTACCGCGCCGGTGGCGTAGCAGTCGGGGCAGTAGCCGAGCGTCGCCACCCGGTCCGCCGGCAGCGTCTGCTGCGATGCGGTCATCGCGGCACCGTCGCAGACCCGATGTGCTTACATTTCGGGCGCGCAGGCTGACCTGGGCAAAGGTGAGATGAGGCTGGGCGCGGGCAAACATCGCCGCGACACGCAGAGAACGTGTCCAGAGACAAGAGTGCACCCAGCCCGGAGGTGGGTGCTATGGTGTCCTCCGAGCTTGTTGGAGCCTCAGACCCCTTTTCCGCCGCCAAGCAAATGGGGGGTGTGGGGCTCTCTTGCTGTCTGTAGTTAGGGGTTGAGCGCGGGCGCTCCCTCAAGATCGAAATCTGCGTGTGGACCCGGAGCAGGCACGGGTGGTTGTAACCCGTGGATCTTACGGTGACTGTGCCACTGACCGGGGCCCCGACGCGCCCCGGGATCGGCTTTTTGTGCAAGTCCTGTGTGGATCCCTGCTTGAAACTCGGACATACCGGGGCGAGCCTGGCAGTGTTGCGTACCAAGGGAATCCGAACGTGAGCATTCGAATGGGCGACCCGACGATTCGGGCCGCCCATTCGGGCGCATTGAATGGTCACGCGGGCAGGTGAATGGTGTCGTAGTGGACGGCGTTGCCGTCTCCGTCGTGGACGTACAGCTCGCCGTAGCGGTCGTCGGGGCCGTCGACGGCGGCGAGCAGCCGCACGGCCTGGTGGCAGGCGGTGTCACCATCGACGGCGGTGAAGTAGGTGACCGCCTGGGGGTTGTCGACGTCGGGGTCGGTGACGACGTCGAGACGGAACTCGTCGGTCGTGGCGGCAACGGTGGTGGCGAACGAGTGGGTCATGTGGTCACCACGCGCCGATCGCCAGGGCGGCGGTCAGGGCCGCGCCGGTGTACCCGGCCAGCAGCAGCGGTACTGCCCTGCTGATCGCCCGGTACTTGGCCCGGGTGGCGCGGGAGAGCCACAACAGCTCCCGGGCCTTGGCCAGAGGCGTCAGTTGCGGCACCTGGCCGGCGTCGCCGCCGGTGATCCGGGTGAGGACGTCCTGGGCGGTGGCGGCGTCGGCGTACGCGACGAATCCGAAGTCCCCGCCGAGGCGGGGCCGGGAGGCGAGCAGGAGCAGCACCACGGCGGTCAGCACCACCACGGCGGTGGACGCGCCGGCCGCGAGCGCGGCGGTGGGGAGGTGGCCGCCGGCTCCGGCGCCGCCGAGGACGGCCAGGCCGGCACCGAGCAGCACCCCGGCGATCTGGAGGTAGCCGCCGGCCTTGGGGTCGATGCGGGCCTGCTCGGCGCGGACGGTGGCGATCTCGGCGTCCAGGGCGGCCGGCACGGTGCCCCGCCCGCATGCCGACGCGTGTGCCCCGGCGCGGGCCAGGATCTCCAGCTCGGAGAAGTCCCGGTCAGTCGCGCCGCAGCCGGTGCAGCGGGAGGTGCTGTCGGCGAGGCTGGCGGAGATCGTCACCAGGACGGCGTACGCCCCGGCGGTCGGGATCTGAAAGTGGCGGCGGGGCCGTGCTCGCCGCGCGGCTCGTAGTGGCTGGCGTAGGCCGCGCCGAGGTAGGTCGGGTCACCCGGGTCGGGCACCATGTGGGTAGCTCCTGTCATCTGCTGGATGGGGGAGTGGCGGGCGGCCCCGGCTTTCTCAGGGCGTGGGGGCCGCCCGCGCCGCGTTAGCGGCTGGCGTAGGTGGGGGAGTCCGGGCGCGGGTACGCCTCGGCCCGGCAGAAGCGGTCGTAGCCGCACCAGTCCCAGACGGCGACGCCGGGGCGCAGCGGCGCGGTGCGCTCGTCGTCGACGATCTGCTCGGCGTCGGCGGTCCAGTCGACGCCGGTGGCGATCGCGGCGACGGCGGCCTGGTCGGCGTGGCGGGCGCACAGCCACCGGGCGATGGCCAGGCCGCTGGGCAGGTGGGTCAGGCTGTAGCGGCCGTCGAGACGCAGGCCGTCGTCGCCGATGGTGACGTTGATGGCCAGGCCGGGCGCGACGGGCCAGCCGGTGACGATCCGCTCGATGACGTGGGGCTGCTCGGCGTCGGGGTCGCTCAGGTACAGCCGCACCGGGATCGTCGGGACGGCGGCCTTGGTCGTCGGGGTGGTCGTGGTGGTCATAACTCCTCCTCTGTGAGTACCTATCGACGGGTCGGCGGAAAAGGGAGCACGGCGGCCGGGTTCAGCCGGTGGGATGGGTTAGCGGCGGGTGGCGAAGAATGCGATTGCCCACGCGCCGGCAGTGCCGGCGGTCGCGGTCAGCGCCTGGGTCCAGCCGCCGGGGGCGGCGATGCCCATCAGAACGGCGATCACGGCGGCGGCGTGCAGGATGTGCAGGGCGGTGCGGGAGCGGCGGCGGGCGAGCACGCCCTGTTGCAGGGCGGCGAGGGAGCCGACGGCCCAGCCGGCCCACAGCGTCCAGCCCCACGGGCCGTGGGCCCTGGCCCAGTCGGTGGTGGCGGGCAGCAGCAGCGCGTGGACGGCGACGATGGCGACCAGGGCCAGCAGCAGCCAGGCGGTGTAGATGGCGGCGGCGATCAGGCGGCGGCGGTCGGTGAGGACGGTGCCGACGGTCGTGACGCGGCGGGCGGGTGGCCAGCGGTCGCAGCAGCGGACGCCGGGGTCGTGCTGATGACGGACGGGCTGGTTGCCGGGGGCTGCGGGCTGCTGGCGGCGCATGGCGTCTCCTGACTGTGGATGGCGAGCGGGCGGACCGGGGTGATGGCGCGGGCGTGGCGGGCGACGACGGCGGCGTACTGGTGCTGGGCGGTGTGCATGTCCGCTTCGGCGGCGGCGGCCTCGCGGCCGTCGCGGACGCGGTCGAGCGCGGTCAGCGCCAACGCGGCGGCGGCGGCGGTGAGCAGCACGCCGCCGATCAGTGGCGGGCCACCCGCGTTGGCGGCGAGGTGCCCGGCGGTGGCCACGCTGCCGAGCAGACCGCTTCCGCCGGCGACCGCCGGCCAGCGGCTGCGGCCGGTGTGGGCGCGGCGGTGGCGGCGGCCGGCGGCGCGGATGGCGTCCTCGGCGGCGCGCATCTGGGCTCCGTCGAGCTGCCAGGCGATCAGCTCCACCGACAGGGCGTCGATGCGCTGCTGGTGGGTCAGCGCGTAGACGGTGTCGGCCGGCTGGGCGTCGCGCTGACGGGTCAGGCGGCGTATCTCGGACTCCAGTTCGGCGATCCTGGCGGACATGACGGGCGGGTCTCCTCTACGGACGGTGACCTAACAGGCGGGTCTCATAACAGCGGTGGGGGAGGGGGGTCGACGCCTGCATAGGGGCCCTCGCGGGGGGAGGGGGCACCCGGGTTATGAGGCGTCAGGCGTTACTGGCAGTGACCGTGGTGGTGGCGGCCTCGGGCGGCAGGTACTGCCCGGTCGCCGGCCGCCCGTCCGGGTTCTGCGGGCGCACGACCCGGACCTGCTGGCCGAGCTGGGTCAGCGCGTTGGACACCAGTTGCGGGGTGGCGGCGGTGTCGCCGCCCTCGTGGAGCGCGGCGAGGATGTCGCGCGGTGAGGCCGGGGCGCTGCTGGTGCGCCAGATCTGGCGGACCGCCGCCTCGACCCGGTCGGCGCGGGTGCGGTACCCGGCCATCGGCGTCGGCTCCACCGCCTCGGCGGCCGGCGCTTCGACGGCGGCCGGTGCGGGCGGTGCGGTGGCCGGCTTGCCGCCGAGCCGGCTGAAGATGCTGGCGACGGCGGAGGCCATGGCCTGGTCGGCGTCGCGCTCGGGCGTGCTGGCCTGCGTCTTCGCGCCGCTGCGGGTGCGGGCGCCGCGCAGGTCGGCCAGGTAGTCGTCGGTGACGAGCTGGTGCCGGCCGGCGTAGGCCGTCCCGGCTGCCTGCGCCGATCCGGCGTCGAGGTCACGCTGGTGGTAGCGGCGATTCCACGAAATCTCGTCGACGCGCGGCCCGTCGTGCAGCACCGGCTTGGACGGGTCCGAGGTCTGGACGTACTCGATCTTCGCCCGGACCGGGTCGCTGTCGCCGAGGCGGGCGTAGCACTCGCCGCGGTGGCGCAGCGGGGGCAGCTTGTAGTTGCCGGTGACCCGGCCCGCTTCCTGCTCATCGCCACTCATCAAGACGATCTCGCGGCCGATGTTCGCGCTGGCGTCGCCGCCCTTATCGCCGAAGGCGTGGTGGACGCCGCGCTGGGTGGCGACGACCAGGTAGATCCCGGCGGACGCGACGGCCTGGGTGCACTCGGCGTACATGTCGCCTGCGGTGACCTCGGCCCCGTCGTAGTACGCCTTGACCTTGGTGTTCAGCGCGAAGCTGCCCTCGTCGATGTAGAAGAGGATCTTCTTGAAGCCGTGGCGGGCGCTAAACGGCTGGTCCTGACGCCAGCGGGCGATCTCCATCGCGGCGATCAGCATCTGCAGCACGCCTTCGGCGTCGGCGCGGACCCAGTCCAGCGGCGGGCGGACGTCCTGGCCGAGGTAGGGCTCCAACCACGGGCCGACCAGGTCGTACAGCTTGCGGGTGCCGGCGACCCAGATCAGGGCGTCCTCGCAGCGGGTCACGTCGGCCCACTCCCGGTGGATGTAGGCACTCTTGCCGCCGGTGGTCGCGCCGAGGATCCAGGCGTGCCGGGCGACGTCGACGCCGATCGGCATCCCGTCCATGCCCCACAGCGCGTTGCAGGGTTCGGCGATCCGCCGCCACCTCGGCCGGCCGGCGGCGTCGACCAGGTCCTCGGCCCGCTCCTTGTACGGGCGGATGCGCTTCATCACGTCCTCGGTGTTCGCCTGGATCGTGTACACCCCGACCCGGTTCGGGTCCTCGCCGATGTTCACCCAGTCCGGGGCGATGTCGCGGCGGGTGATGTCCCGCAGCGCCAACGCGATCCGGCGGGCGTCGTGGTCGTCGAGGCGGGGGGCCTGCTCGACGCGGACCTTGCCGTTGACGACGCGGCGCAGCTCGATCGGCGCCCACGCCTCGACCCGCGCGCCGAACGGCGCATCGGCCGGGCCGACCATCTGCGGGTTGGAGATCCGCAGCCACTCCAGGCCGGCGCGGCGCACCGCCAGGCGCAGCAGCCACGCCAGGTGCGGCTCCCCGTCACGCGGGCCGCTCAGATCCTCGGCGGCCAGGGCGAGCTGCGCGTGCCCGCCGGTGGTCAACGCGACCGCCGCCGCCGGGCGTGCCGGCGGGGGCGCGTACCGCAGCAGGTACTCGTGTGCCCGCGCCATCACCCAGGTGCTACCGCCCAGCGCCGGCAGGACCAGCGCCCACACCGGCCACAGGTCCGGCACCGACACCGCAAGCGTCGACCAGGCGGCGTAGACGGTCACCGCCGCGACCAGCCAACCCACCACCCTCGACTTCGCCGCCACGCTGAGCCGGGCGAACATCGGGGAGATCCGGACCAACAGCCGGGCACCGAACGCGGCCGTCGCCGCGAGCAGCGCCGTGGCCAGCCCGGCGATCCACACCGGCGAGCCGGTGACCAGCCACACCGCCACCCACACCGCGCTGATGAACGGCGCGACCACAGCCCAGAACGTCTTCCACTGAATGCCCACCGCTGCTCGCCGCTTCGTCACGACGTCCTCCTCGTTCTGCCTGGTCCTGCGCGGTTCGTGGGGTGCGGGGGCCGCACCAGGTGCGGCGCGGCCCCCGCGCGGGTGGTCGGTCAGAGACCGATGGAGCGGGCCTGGGCCTCGTACTCCTCGGCCTGCTCCTCGTAGTAGCGGGCCGCGAGGATCTCCCGCGCCGCCTCGGCCTCGGCGTCCCGCGCCTGGCGGGCGTGGTCCGCCGCGACGTCGCGGTCCCGGATCGTGCGGGCGGCCATCTTGTGGTTCTCGGCGCTCTCCTGGTTGGCCCGGGCGTCGCGCCGGTACTGGTTGGCCGCGTCCCGGCAGGCTCCCGCTCGGGCCGTCAACGTCTCGGCCTTCTCGATCAGCCCGGCGTAGCGGTTCGCCACCCGCATCGCGTCCTGGTCGACACTGCTGGTCGTGGTGCTCATTGCTGGTCCTCCAAGGTGGTTGGAAACAACAGGGGTTTGGTGCTCGGTGGTGCGCAGCGGCGTCGGTGCCTTCCGGTCCCACCACCCGCTGCCAGCGGTGGTTCCGGGGTCATAGAAGGGCTCGGTACGCGGAGCCGACCGCCCTGTCGGCCCCGTCGGCCCGCCGGTCGGCGTCGTGCCCGGCCGGCCGGGCGGGCTGATGATGTCGTCGGGGTCGACGTCGATCACCGTTTCCGGCCGGTGCCCGCCCGGCGCCGGCCGCGTCGTCGCCGTCGCCGACTCCTCCGCGCCGGCCGGCTTGTCCGCCGCCGTCTTGCCGTCCCGGGTCTTGGCCTTCTTCGCGGCCCGGGCCAGCCCCACCAGGGCAAGCAGGGCCGCCCCGCCCGCCGTCTTGGCCTTACGACCACCGGTCGGCTTTCCGCCGCCGTCGCCGGCCGGCTTCCCGCCACCGCCGGGGGTCTTGCCGCTGGTCGGGGGCTTCCCGCCACCGGCCGGGGTCTTGTCGCCGGCAGGGGTTTTGCTGCCGCCGGGGGTCTTGTTGCGGCCGAACGGCCACAGCCCGCCCCCGGGCTTGTCGCCGGTCGGCTTCTTCTTCCCGCCCCCGTCGCCGGTCGGCTTGCCACCGGCGGGAGGCTTGCCGCCACCGGCAGGGGGCTTCCCGCCGCTGGCCGGGTCTTGCCGCGACCGAACGGCCACCACCCGCCCCCGGGCTTGTCGCCGGTCGGCTTCTTCTTCCCGCCCCCGTCGCCGGTCGGCTTGCCACCGGCGGGAGGCTTGCCGCCACCCGCAGGGGGCTTCCCGCCGCCGGCCGGGGTCTTGCCGCGACCGAACGGCCACAGCCCACCCCCCGGCTTCTTTCCGCCGTCCGGGGACCGGCCGCCGCTGGCGGCGGTGTGGGGCCGGTCGCCCCGGCCGGAGCCGTCCCGGCCGGTCTTGCCGCCGGTCTTGGCCCGCCGCGTGTACTTGCGCCAGGCCAGCCACCCTGCGCCGGCCAGCACCGCGACCACGATCAGCCCGGCCCCGAGCAGCAGCGCCATCAGCGGCGACACCATCCACATCGCCACCACCACGGCGGCAACGACCGAGATGACCACCAGCGCCACCACCAGGCCCACCGACGCGGGCGTCGTCTCCGCCAACTCCTCCGGCTTGGCGGCCTTGTCGTCCTTGCCCTGCTCGGCCGGCGGCTGCTCGGCCGCCAGCACCGACAGGTCCGGGGCCGGCACCGCCGTCTCCACTCGCTCCGGCTCGGGCGTCGGGGCCAGGGCCGTCGTCTCGTTCTGCATTGCGTTCCTCCCTTCGTTTTGGCTGCTCACGCCTCAGAGTTATGAGCTGTTATGAGGCGGAGCCGCCCGTGGCGGCGACGGCGGTGAGCACCGTGCGGACGGTCCGCTCGGAGGTACCGGCCTGCGCGGCGAGGTCCTTCTGGGTGCCGTTGGGGTGGTCCTTGCGGGCCTGGAGCACCGCGCGGACGGTCTCCGGGCTGACCCGGTCGACGTGCGGGACCGGCTTGTCCTCGAACAGGACCGGCTCGGCCGGGGTGCTCGACGACCCGCCCGGGGTTCGGCGGGGCCGGCGGCCGGCGTCGGCGGCGGCCTGGGCCAGGGCGGCCCGCAGGTCGGCGGCCTCCTGGCGAGCGGCCTCGACCAGGGCCTCGGCACGCAGTCGGGCGTGCTGCTGCTCGCCCAGCTCCTGGCGGGCCTGGTCGAGGTTCGTCTCGGCCACCCGCAGGCGGCGCTGCCACTCGGTGCCGGCGGCGTCGAGCTGCCCCTGAGTACGCGAGGCGCGTCCGGTCTCCGCGCGAGCCTCCGCGCGTGCCGCTTCCGCTTCCGCCAGCGCCCGCTCCAGCGCGGTACGTGCTTCCGCTTCCGCCCGACGGGCGAGCGCGGCGGCGGTTGCTTCCGCTTCCGCCCGGCGAGTCGCGGTCGCTGCTTCCGCTTCCGCCCGCGCCCGACGGGTTGCTTCCGCTTCCGCCCGACCGGCCGCCGCGCGTGCTTCCGCTTCCGCCCGCTCGATTGCCGCCCGCGCTTCCGCCACCGTCCGGTCGATCGCGGCGCGTGCTTCCGCTTCCGCTTCGGCCACCGCCATCGCGGCGGCTGCTTCCGCTTCCGCCTGGCCGGCCGTTGCCGCTTCCGCCCGCGACTCGGCATCGGCGGCGCGTGCTTCCGCTTCCGCCAGCGCCCGACGGGCATCGGTCGCGTCGGCGCGGGCCGCGTCGACCGCGACCCGGTCCGGGGAGGGCAGGGCCAGCAACGGCGCCGGGGTGCCGGTGGCCGCCAGCCGGGCCAGGGCCGCCAGGGCGGCACCGGAGTCCTTGCCGGTGGCCTTGCGCAGCGCCTTGCGGGCACCGGCGGCGACCTCGGCGGCCACCGCCTTCTGCCGCTCCCGCTCGGCCTCGACCGCCGCCTGGCGGCGCTGCTCGACCCGCCGGGCCTCCGCCCGAGCGATCAGCTCAGCCGCACCGGGGGAGAGCCGGTCACGGACGTCAACCTTCCACGCCGCGTACGTGTGCCCCGGGTAGGTCAGCCAACGCCGCCACCCGAACCGCTCCGGCGGATCCGGGAGCATGCCCCGGTCCCGCAGCGTCGGCCGGTGCTTCGCCCCGCTTCTGACCTCGTAGACGATGATCCCCAGCGCCGACAGTGCGGACAGCACGATGGCCTTCACCGGGTCGGCGTGGTGACCGATCGCGTTGATCGCCACCGCCGCCGCCGTGCAGATCCAGATCAGCGACCGCGCCGCGATCGCCCGCTCGCCGTTGAGCCGCTGGTGCTGCGCGGTCAGCGCCATCGCCAGGCCGGTGCCCTCGATTGCCACCGCCGTCACCACCCCGATCGGGGTGGGCAGACCGTTCGCCCGAGCGGCGTCGACCTGCCCGTACACCGCGCCGGACACCGCCAGGCCGTAGATCAGCCCGGAGTACACCGCGGCGGCGTTGTCGCGCACGTAGGCGACCCGGCCAGCCCACCAGCCCGCCATCTCCGTCCGCCTGGCCTGCCGGCGGGCCTTCCGCTCGGCCCGCTCGGTCTCCCGCTGCTGGCGGCGACGCTCAGCGCGGGCGTCCCGGTCGGCGTCCTTCTGCGCCGACAGGCGCTGCTGGCCCTCCTGCATCCGCAGCCGCCGCTCCGTGGCGGCGTCCTCGGCAGCGATCCGGGTCTGCGCGGCCTGCCGCTCCCGCTCAGCCGTGGCCAGGTTCCGGGCCACCTTGTGGTCGGTCGCGGCGAGCTGGGCCAGATCCGGCCCGTTCTGCAGCGTCGTCACCGCGCCACCTCCGGGTTCTGCGCCGGGGCGGGAACCCGCTCGTCGGCGATCAACGGCTGCCCGGCACCGAGCAGCTCGCGGGCGATCTCGTCCTCCGCGCACGACTGGTGGCACGCCTCGCCCTTGGCGTCGCGCATCCGGGTGGTGGTGCCGCAGATCCGGCAGGGCAGCGACCGGTCACGGTCGAAGTGGCCCGGAGCGGTCCAGTCCAGGTGCACCCGCACCACCAGCAGCCCGGCCATCAGCACACCTCCCCGCGCGCCCGCCGACCGGCCCGGACCCGGGCCAGCAGCTCCCGGCCGTACGGGTCGAGGTCGTCCTCGTCGACGTCCACCGCCAAGGGGTGCCGGTGGTCGTCGACCCAGCGGGCCAACCGGGCCCCGCCAACCACGACGGCGACCAGGCCGACCGCGACGGCCGGGGAGTACAGCAGCGCCTGCGGCACCCGGTCGACGTGCTCGGCCATGGCCTGACCAGCCAGCGCCGCCGGAGCGGCACCGGCCACGACCGCGCCAGCGGCGACCCGCGCCGTCCGCGACCGCGCCGGCCGGTCAGCCGCCAGGCGGCGGGACTCACGCTCAGCGTCGATCGCCCGGCGCAGCTCGCCGGCGAACCAGCCCGGCAGCGCCGCGACAGCGGCGGCTCGGTGCTCCAGCTCGACATCTGCCAGCTCCGGCAGACCCTCGCGGTACTGCGCCAGCGCGACCGCCAGATCCAGAGACCTCGTCGGGGCCGTCATGCCGCACCCCCCAGCACCCGAGCGGGGCCGGTCATCTCCCGCAGCCGCACCACCGGCCGCTGCTCGATCACGGGCAGGTCCTCCGCCCGGTCGTACTCGGCGACCTGGCCGCCACCGGCCGCCTTCGCCCGGTACAACGCGAGGTCCGCCGCGCGCAGCACCCGCGACGAGTCGTCACCGGCCATCGCCGACACCGCGCCAACGCTGGCCCGCACGAGCAGCTCCCGCCCGCCGGGCAGGACCACCGGCGCGGCCAGCGCCCGCACCACCTCGGCACCGAGAATCCCCGCGATCGGGGCCGGCGACGGGCACACCAGCACGATCTCGTCACCACCGAGCCGGGCCACCACCGCGCCGTCGACCTCGTCGAGCGCCGCCGACAGCCGGGCCGCGACCTCGACCAGCACCGCGTCACCCGCGTCGTGCCCGAAGGTGTCGTTGACCTGCTTGAATCCGTCCAGGTCGACCAGGGCCACGTCGTACGGCTCATCGACCAGGTCGGCCAGCACCGCCGACAGACCAGACCGGTTCGCCAACCCCGTCAACGGGTCGATGGTCACCTGCCGGCGGGCCTCGGCCAGCCGGACCCGGTCCGCGCGGACCGTCCGCACCGCCCACACGTGCCCCGCCAGCGACAGCGCCGCAGCCGCCGGGAGCAGCATTTTCATCGCCTTCACCGGGTCACCTCCGACCCGGTCGCCGCCGCCCACGCCTGGACGACATTCCGTGGAATCCGGCCGCGCTCCCGCACGGCGTAGCCGTTGGCCTGCGCCCACTGCCGGATCGCGGCACGGTGCGCGGCGGCCTCCGGCCCGGAGCCCAGCCTCTGCCGCAGCTCGGCGAGTTCGGCGGTGAGCTTGGCCTCCTTCTCGGCCAGCTCCCGGCGGCGGGCCTCGGCGGCCCGCTCGGCCTCCAACCGGCCGGTCAACTCCGCCACCAGGCCGCCGATCCGCTCGGCGAGCTGACGGGTACGGCCGGCCTCGCTGCCCTGGGCCAGGGCCAGCAACTGCTCGATGCCGCTGACCGGACTCGTCGAGCCGGTCGGCGCGGTGACGACCCGGATGCCCATCGGCGTGCTCGGGTCGGGAGCGGTCGGCGTGCCCTTCGCGGCCCGCACCATAGCGGCCTGGGTGGTGCCGTTGACCGGCGTAATCGTCGGGGTGCTCATGCCGGCATCACCGCCGTCACGGGCAGCAGCCCCCGCAGCGCCTTCAACGCCTTGTGCTGCACCGCCTTGATCGCCGCCTCGGTCCGGCCCATCACCTGCGCGGTCTCCTCGATCGACAGCTCCCGCAGGTACCGCAGCGTGATGCACTGCCGCTGCACCGGGTTGAGCTGGGCGATCCCGGCGAGCAGGGCCTCACGGGTCAGCGTGGCCACCACGGCGGCCTCCGTGCTCGGCACCAGGTCGACCGGAGCCGCGTCCCGCAGCTCCGCCACCGGCCGCTCACGCCGCTGGTGCGACCGCTGCCAGTTGATGACCAGGTTCCGGGCGATCGTGGTGACCCACGCGCCGAAGTCGCCGCCCGGCCGGCGGAAGCTGGCCAGGTTACGCAGCGCCCGCAGGAACGTCTCCGACGTCAGGTCCTCGGCCGTGGCCCGGTCGAGCACCCGGCGGTAGACGAACCGGAACACCTGGTCGACGTAGCGGTCGTAGACCAGACCGAACGCCTCCGCGTCACCGGCCTGCGCCCGCGCCACCAGCGCCGACACCTCGTCGAGCATTGATCCAGTAGGAGCCTGCGCCGGATCGGCCGGGGCAGGAAGTACCCTCATTGCTGGCATCTGATCCTCCTTGGGGTGGGATGCCGTTCGGGGCTCGGTGGGGCGCTATCCCCGCCGGGCCCTCTTGCCTATGTGGGCGCATTGGAAGGTCTAGTAGGTACTCATTGACCAGACAATGCGCTTGGTGTTGATGGTGCTACCGACCACCAAGGGACGTCAAGGGGTAACGGCAACATTGACTAGACAATGTTCGGCCGCGTGAGCGAGACTCGGAACGTGGAGACCTTCAGAGGCAGCTCGATGCCGACCTACCAGCGGATCGCTGCGGCGATCCGCGACAAGATCGCGTCAGGCGAGCTGACCGGCGGCGAGCAGTTGCCGACGGAGCTAGAGCTTGCTGAGCAGTGGGGCGTGGCTCGGCAGACGGTCCGCAACGGCATCGCCGTACTGGTAGCCGAAGGACTCGTGGTGTCGAAGCGCCCCCTCGGGCACTTCGTGCGCAAGCGGGAGAACATGCTGTACCGCCCGCAGGGCGAGTCGCGGGACCAGCCAGCTAGTCCTGAGATGGACCGCTTCTGCCAGCAGATCACCGAAGAGGGTCGAGTCCCAAGTCAGACAATCGACGTCTCCCTGGTTCAGGCGCAGCCCGACATCGCTCAACGCCTCCAAGTTGAACCAGGCACCGTGGTGGTAGCTCGTCGACGGGTGCGCTTCATCAACGGCGAGCCGATCAACATCAACGACTCGCACTACCCGCTCGACATCGTCAGGGATTCCGAGATCATGTCTCCGTCCGACGTCGCACGGGGCACGAATCAGGCTCTTGCCGATCTGGGCTACCCGCAGGACCGGGCCATCGATGAGATCTACACCCGGATGCCCACTCCTGAGCAAATTCACCGCCTCGGACTGGGACCGGGAACCCCAGTGGCCGTCCACTACGTGACCGGCTACATCGCTGACGGCACTCCCGTGAGATGCACAGTCAACGTGCTGCCGAGCGATCAACATGTCATCGTGTTCGAGCGCAAGTTCGAGCGAACCTGGAGCCGGAGCTGAATTGGTCCTGAGCATCCGCCCTGCTGAAAACCAGGACGAGTTCGAGATCGCCATGGGACTGCTCACACAGCGAATCCAGTGGCTGCGCGAACGTGGGTCGGATCAGTGGGAGACGTGGGATAAGTGGCGGTCCAAGCTGGGACCGGCACTGGCGGCGGGACACATCTGGCTGCTGTGGGACGGCGATGAGGCGATTGGGACAATCACCGTAGAGACGGCTGGTGACCCGGACTTCTGGACGACTGCAGAGCTGGCCGAGCCGGCTGTCTACGTCTCGAAGTTGGCGGTACGGCTCGACCGATCTGGGCAGGAACTTGGATCGCTCTTGCTCACGTGGGCTGGCGATTACGCCTTCAGCCAGGGGTGCAGATACGTCCGACTGGACGCCTGGAAAACCAACGAGCAGCTACACGCCTACTACCTATCGCGCGGCTGGACCTGCCTACGAACCTCAACCGATCCAAAGCGTCGCTCGGGGACGTTGTTCCAGCGACCAGCCGAGCCGATAAACCCACGATCTGAACTGCAAACCATCACTACTCGGGGAGATGGACGAACTCGCTACTAACCCGGGGTAGTTATGCCTCGCTGAGGTCGAGAATGCTCCAACCGGCGGGCAACACGGCGGCGGCCGGCTTGGGGTCGGTGGTAGCCAGGTGCGCCCGGTGGGCGATGGCCGCGCGGGCGGCGTGGCCAAGGGCGATGTCGCCGCCTGCGGCGCGGGCGAGGACGCCGGCTTGGCGGGCGTCGTCGACGCCAGGATCGGCTCCGAGGGGCAGCACGGTGATGGCGGGTGTGGTGGTCAGGAGGGTGAGCAGGGCGGTGCCGACGTCGCTGCTGGTGGCGGCGTAGGCGGCGGCGAGGCAGGCGGCCGGTACGCCGACGGCGCGTTCTTCGTCGGCGACCTCGGCGATCAGTTCGCCGACGGCGAGCTGCCCGTCGACGTACGCGGCGAGGGCGGTGGCGTCCAGGACCACGGCGACCTGGTCGTCGCTCACGCGGCCTCGTCGAGCATCCGCTGCCCCTCGGCGAGGGCATCGTCGGGGATCGGGGCGGCGAGACGGTCACGCCAGCGGGCCTTGCCGGCCTCGGTGACCTCGATGCCGGCGCGGCGCAGCACCTCGTCGACCTGGGTGCCGGCCATCTGGGCGCGGACGGCGGCGGTGATGGCGGCGCTGACGTTGGGCTGGCCGTCAAGCCACTGGGCGACGTCGTCGGGGACGCTGATGGAGCGTTTCGCGGTCATGGTGGCAGCGTACCCTCGGTGGTAGCACCGGCGGTGCTACCGCGCTGATCCCCGGCCTCAGCTCTCGATGCCGATTCCGGCGAACAGGTCAAGTTGCTCACCTGGGCGGCAGGCAGCCCACACGGCCTCCCCGGCCCGGGAACAGGCGTCGACGACGGCGGCCCAGCCGGCACCCCGGAATCCGTCGGGGTGGTCACGCCAGGCGATGACAGCCTGTTGGCAGCAGCGGATCAGGTCGTTGGTGACCCGGCCGCTGTCCAGGACCGCGCCCAGGTCGGTCCAGCTCAGCCGTAGCGGCTGGTGGAGGTTCCCGTCGGTGATCTCGATCCGGGCTCGGTCGAGGCGGAGCATCCGGCCGGCGGGCAGCGTCTGGCCGGCGTACTCGGGGGCGAGTTGCCGGGCGTCTCGGGTGCGCCAGTAGGTCAGGATGTCGGCGGCGTGACCATGTGCGGTGATCCCGACGGCCCAGGCCAGCAGCGGGCGGTGGGTGAACGGGGTGGCGGTGGCGAGGATGGTGCAGGCGTCGGCCCGGTGGTTGGTCATGGTGTTCTCCCGCGTGGTGGCTGGCTCCGGGGCGGCCGTGCCCCAGGCCGGTGGCGGCCTGGGGCACGGGTGTGACCTCAGTGCGGCTGGGTGACGCGGCCGTTGTGGTCGGGCTGCGCGGCTGCGGCGGCGTGCCGCTGGGCGATCTGGTACTCGCGGACCAGGGCGCTGAGCACGTCGCTGACGTTGACCGTCCGGCCGTTGGCCGCGCGGCAGCCGGCCGCGTATCCGTCGAGGTCGGCGGTGCCGATCGAGGTTCCACGGATGGGCTGAAAGCGCACGGTGCTGGTGATGTAGCCGATGAAGTGCTCGCCGAGCATGAGCCGGGCGCGGGTTCCACCGGTGCCGGGGACGCGGCGGATATCGCTGACGCGCAGCTTGGCGTGGGGGACGACCATGCCGGTGTGGGGCAGGGTGGTGGGCTCGTCGGTCAGGCTCGCGTTGATCAGCTCGATCAGGCGCGGCTGGACGCGCAGGCAGGTGCGGCAGGTGATGGGCTCGGTGAGGGGCTCACCGACGCGGACGTTGTCGCCGGTGCCGCTGGCCCCGCACCAGGCCGCGACGTATCGCGGACTGCGGTCGGGGCCCATGATGCTGCTCAGGCTGCCCAGGTGCACGGCCGTGCCGCGTCCGACGCGTACCGGTGCGAGCTGTGCGGGCCGGATGGGGAAGGTCATGTTCTCGGTCCCTTCGACGTGCCTGACTGAGGGGTTTTGGCTGGCCGTTCCGTACCCCTCTATCGTACAGGAAAAGGTACAGAAAAAGCTCTTTCCGGGGATCTTTGTCTGCACCTTTTTGCCGTACGCTGGGGGGATGAGCAGCGAATCGGAGATGCGCCGACCCGAGGTGTCGGCAGGGATGGCGGCGGCCCGGGAGCGGGGCGTGCGGTTGGGTCGACCGCCTGCGCCGCTGCCGCCCTCGGCCACCCGGGTCGTGCAGTTGCGGGACGAAGGGCTGTCGCTGGCCGCGATCGCCGCGACGCTGAACAGCGAGCAGGTGCCGACGCCGTCCGGGAAAGGGACGTGGGCCAAGAGCAGCGTCAAGTACGTGCTCGACCGTTACGACGCGCAGGGGTCGGCGTAGGCCCGGTGGGCGGGGTTGCCCGCGCGGACGCCCGGGGGGTGGGGGTGGGATCTCCTCGTGTCGGCCGATCTCCGATCGACCGGGCCGGCTCGGGGACGGCCAGGCTCGGCGTAGCCGACCGCGAAGCGGCTTGGCCTGGCCGTCCCCGAGCCGGTCTGGTAGCCCTCTGGGCGGCCGGCGCGGGGAGATCCCACCCCTGGGTGACCACTCACCCACCTGGCGGTTGCGGTCCCTGCCGGATCTCCGAGAGAGGCCCCGCCGGAGGCGTCGATGTTGGCAAGCGTGACCATCGGCGGCCCGGGTGCGGTCCGCGTCTCTGGGCTGCTCTCGCTGCCGCTGTTGGTGATTCCGCGGCATCACCCCCTCGGCGGTGCCGGCGCTGGCACGGCGTCTGCTGGCATGGGGAACCGCCGGGAGCGTCCCGCGACCCTGCCCAGGGGTCGATCTCGCTCGACATCCTGACTACGGTGGTGATCAAGCGATCACCTGGGGGAGCGATGGCTGACGACGCCGCTGTACCGATGGCCGCGCCGGACTCGGCGGACCTGCCTGACGGTCTCGCCGCCGGCCTGCAATCGCAGATCGACGACCTGACGGCCACCCTGGAGCACCACCAGCGCCTGTTCGAGTCGTTGCGGGCGCGGGGGTTGCTGCCCACCGATCCTGACGACGGACGACCGTGACGGCCGCGCCGGATCAGCCGGCGGCCCGGCCTGCGCGGGAGGTTGCCGAGCGTGTGGCGGCCTCGGTCGACCGGACCGCCGCGCTACGGAGCCGGGCCGGCTCGCTGGCCGCTCAGGTTGCCGGGCCGGCTCGCCTGTCGACGGTCCCTGACGCGCGGCGGCAACGCCTTCTGGCCGTCCAGGGCGCGGCGGCCGAGTTCTACCGCGCTCAACTCGACCGGCCCGACGGGGCATCGCCGGCCCGGTGGCTGGCCGCTCAGGGCGTTCCGGTCGACGGGCGGTGGGCGGTGGGGTACGCGCCGGACCGGCCGGCCGCGCTGGTCAACGAGCTGCGGCGGCAGGGCTTCACCGATGTGGAGATCCGGGCGTCCGGCCTCGCGGCGACGGGCCGCAGCGGGCAGTTGGTCGATCGGTTCCGTAACCGGGTGATGGTCGGCATCCGCGAGCACCGCGATCCGGACCGGCCGGTGGTCGGTTTCGTCGGCTACGCCCCGCCGGGTGTGCCGGACGTGGCGCCGGTGCTGCACAGCCCCGCCACGGCGGTGTTCCGCCCGGCCGAGGTGGTGTTCGGGCTCGCCGAGCAGCCTGAGCGCACCGGCCGGTCGGTGGTGGCGCGGACCGCGGTGGAGGCCATCGCTCTGGCCGAACGCGGCGGGGGTGCGCCGTTGGTGGTGGCCGCGTGCGGGCCGGCGTTGACCGGGCCGCAGGTCGCGGCGCTCACCGCGCAGGCGGACCCGGCGGCCGGCGTCGCGGTGGTCGTCGACGAGGACGGCAGCGCCGATGGGCGTCGCTCCGCGGCCAGGGCGTTCCACGTGCTCGACCCGGCGGTGACCAGGCACCCGGATCGGCCGGGGCCGGTGCTGGCCGTCACCGCTGGCGGCGAGGACATCTGGCCGTTGGTGGAGGTCGTGGTCACCGCCCGCGTCGACTGGGCCGTCCGCACGTTCACCACCGGGGCGGGCCGGGAGGCCGCCGCGCAGTCGATCCGCGCGATCCTGCACGGTCAGCCGGCCGACGTCGCCGGCCCGTTGGCCGCGTACGCCGCCGGCCGGCTCGGCGTTCCCGTCGACCCGACGCCGGCAGTGCCCCCGCCTGCCGTGACCGAGCAGACCGCCGTCCCGGCACCGGTGCCGGCGGTCCTCGACGGCGCGGCGACCACGACCGGCCCGCCGGTCGGCGCTGTCACCGCCGACCAGCCGCCCGCAGCACCAGAGGAGCCCGCAGACGATGAACCGGTACGGGGCGCAAGCCCAGAGGCACTGGCAGACGTACCTACCGAACCGGTACGCGGCGTTGATAGCCGACGGGACGGACCTGAACAGCTTCTTCTCGACTTTGGGGGATCAGGCGCTGCACCAGATCGAGGACCTGACGAGGAAACTCGCCGGCCCGGACCCGACCGGCGAGGGGTACCTCGACAAGCTGGGCCGGCTGAACGAAGCCCGGATGGCGGCCGAGGAACAGGTGCTGCCGGAGCTGATCCTGATCGACCCGGAGACGAACGAGACCAGCCCGCCGACGCGGGACCCGTCGCCGCAGACGGATCAGGACTGGATTTCGATGGTGGAGGACCCGACCGACCCGCGGTGGCAGGAGATCGCGGAGCAGGAAGCCGCGATGAACGACGACAGCGACCCGCCCGCCCGCAGCTAGACCCCGAACCGGCCGCGCCGGTTGAGCCGGCCGAACCGGGCCCGCCACCGCAGACGCAGCCACCAGACACGACGCCCGATCCGGACCGGCCGGTGTCGTTCACCCCGAGGGGGCAAGGGGACCTTGCCCCCCGGGGTGAGGTGGCCCGGCTCACCGCGAACCTCGCCGCGCTGCGCACCCTGCGGACGCTCCAGGCCGAAGACCGGCCGGCCACCGCCGAGGAACAGGCGGTGCTGGCCCGCTGGTCGGGGTGGGGTGCGGTGCCGGGGGTGTTCGAGGGTCGCACCGAGCACCGCAACCACGAACGGTTCGCGGCGGCCCGCGAGGAACTGCGGCAGTTGCTCGACGAGCGGGAGTACGCGGCGGCCGAACGCAACACCCTGAACGCGCACTACACCGACGCCGCGTACGTCCGCGCCATCTGGGACGCGGTCACCGCCCTCGGGTTCGACGGCGGCGACGTGCTGGAACCGGGCTGCGGGCCGGGCACCTTCATCGGCCTGGCACCGGGCAACGCCCGGATGGTCGGGGTCGAGGTGGAACCGGTCACCGCCGGGATCGCCGCCGCGCTCTACCCCCACGCCACCATCCGTACCGAGTCGTTCGCGGACACCCGCGCGCCGACCGCGACGTTCGACCTGACGATCGGCAACGTGCCGTTCGGGGCCTTCGCGCTGGCCGACCGGCGATACAACCCGGGTAAGCACTCGATCCACAACCACTTCCTGATCAAGAGTTTGCACCTGACCCGGCCCGGTGGGCTGGTGGTGGCGCTGACGTCCCGCTACACCATGGACGCCGCGAACCCGGCCGCCCGGCGGGAGATGGCCGCGGTGGCGGACCTGGTGGCCGCCGTGCGGCTGCCGACCGGCGCGCACGAGGACGCCGCCGGCACCAAGGTCGTCACCGACCTGCTGATCCTGCGCCGCCGGGAGCCCGGCCAGGAGCAAGCGGGGATGGCCTGGGAGCAGACCCGGGAGATCGACGTCCCCGGCGGTGACACCGTCCACGTCAACGAGTTCTTCGCCAACCGGCCCGACCGGGTCCTCGGGGACCTGTCCCTCGGCCGGGGCGCCCACGGGGCGCAGGACCTGGTCGTCACCGGGTCCGGCGACACCGCCGCCGACCTGGCCCGGGTGCTGGGTGACGTCGTCGATGAGGCTCGCCTCGCCGGGTTGACCCTGACTCCCCGCGTCGAGGCCGGTCCGACCGCGCCGGTCGCGGTCCTGGCCGCCGTCGGCCGCGAAGAGGGCCACATCGAAGCGCTCGACGACGGCACGTTCACCACCGTCCTGGCCGGTCAGGTCGTCGAGCACAAGGTGCCCGCCACCCAGGCCGACGAACTGCGGGCGTTGCTGCTGCTGCGCGACACCGTGACGGCGCTGCTGCGCGCGGAGTCGTCGTCGCTGGACGACGGCGACGAGCACCCCGACGGGCCACCGGTCGGCTCGGCGGCGTTCCTGCGGATCCGCCTCAACACCCTCTACGACGCCTACGTCGCGCAGTACGGGTACCTCAACCGCTACGACACCTACACCCGCCGGCAGCGCAACAAGACCACCGGTGAGCTGGAGACGATCCTCGATGAGGAGACCGGCCAGCCGAAGCTGTACCGCAACTACCCCCAGCTCGCCGGATTCCGCGGAATCGACCCGTACGCCGCCACGGTGTTCGCCCTGGAGAACTTCAACGACGACACCCGCACCGCCACCAAGGCGGACATCTTCAGCAAGCGGGTCATCCTGCCCCGGGCGGCCCGCCTGGGTGCCGACAGCCCCGAAGACGCGCTGGCGATCTGCCTCGACGACCACGGCGCGGTGCTCCTGCCGGAGATCGCCCGACTCCTCGGCGTCGACGAGATCCAGGCCCGGGAAGTCCTCGGTGAGCTGGTCTACGACGATCCCGCCACCGGCCGGCCGGTCGAAGCCGCCGCGTACCTGTCCGACAACGTCCGCGCCAAGCTCGACCAGGCGCTGATCGCCGCCGAGGACGACCCGAGGTTCGAGGTCAACGTCCGCGCGTTGCAACGGGTCCTGCCCCGCGACGTCGGCCCCGGCGAGATCATGGTGTCCTTCGGCGCCCCGTTCATCGACTACCAGGACGTGCAGGCGTTCCTCCAGGAGATCCTGCGCGATCCGCGGCTGAGGGTGATGCACCCCGGCGGATCGGACTGGCAGGTCAAGGGCAGCCGGACCGGGGTCCTCGCCCGGTCGACCTGGGGCACCGCCGGCATGTCCGCTCCGGACCTTGCGCAACGGCTGCTGACCAAGACCCCGATCCGGGTGTTCTACGAGGTCGAGGAGGGCAAGCGGGCGTTCGACGTGGAGGCGACCGCCGCCGCGCAGGCCAAGGCCGTCGAGCTGGAGGAACGGTTCGAGTCCTGGGTGTGGGAGGAACCGGAGCGGGCCGCCCGGATCGCGGCCACCTACAACCGGATGTTCAACGCCCACGTGCCGCGCTCGTACGTCGGCGTGCGGCGCAGCTTGCCCGGCATCTCGGTGGAGTTCAAGCCCCGCCCGCACCAGATCGAGGCGGTCACCCGGATCGTCAACGAACCCGGGGTGGGCCTGTTCCACTGCGTCGGCGCGGGCAAGACCGCCGTCATGGCGATCGGCGCGATGGAACTCAAACGCCTCGGGCTGGTCAACAAGCCCGCCATCGTCGTCCCGACGCACCTGCTCGAACAGTTCTCCCGGGAGTTCCTCCAGATCTACCCGCAGGCCCGGGTCCTGGCCGCCGGGCAGGACGACACCAGCGCCGCCCGCCGGCAACGGTTCGTGGCCCGCTGCGCCACCGGCAACTGGGACACCGTCATCATGGCCGCGTCGTTCTTCGAGACGCTGCGGCTGTCCGACGACGAGCAGCGCCGCTTCCTCGACGGGGAGCTGAAAGACCTCCGACAGAAGATCGAACGCGCGCACGCCCAGGCCGTCGCCAACGACGAGGACCCGGGCCGCAACGCCGCCGTCAAGCGGCTCCAAGCCTCCCTGCTCCGCACGGAAGAGAAGATCAAGGCGAAGTTCGACAAGCCGACCGACCCCGGCGTGACATTCGACCAGACCGGCGTCGACTTCATCTTCCGCGACGAGTGGCACGACCTGAAGAACGACACGATCATGTCGAGCATCGCCGACGCCAGCAACGACGGCTCGAACCGGGCGATCGACTTCCGCGCCAAGCTCGACTTCCTGCGCCGCCGCTACGGGCAGCGGGTGGTGTGCGGGGCCACCGCCACCCCGATCGCCAACAGCGTCCGCGAGCTGTACGTCGTCACCCGGCACCTGCGCCCGGACCTGCTCGAATCCACCGGCACCATGGACTTCGACACCTGGGCGTCGGTGTTCGGCAAGGTCGTCACGTCGGTGGAGATCTCACCCACCGGCAGCGGCTTCCAGACCAGGTCCCGGCTGGCGAAGTACACCAACGCCGCCGAGCTGTCGCTGATGCTGCGCACCTTCGGCGACATCCGCACCCCCGACGACCTGCAACTACCCACCCCGCTGCTGACCGTCAACGCCGACGGGCACCGCGCCCCGCACGTCATCCCCATCGACCCCGCGCCCGAGCTGGTCGACTTCATCGCCACCCTCGACGACCGGGTCGAGTGGTGCCGCAACCACCCCCGCGAACGGGAGATCGACAACATCCTGAAGATCTCCGGCGAGGCACGGGCCGCGTCGCTGGACCTGCGGCTACTCGGCATGGCCCAGGACACCCCCGGGAAGATCGACGTGGCGGCCCGCAACATCGCCGAGATCTGGCAGGCACACCGCGACACCCGCTACCTGGCCGACCCGGACGCCGCCAACCCGGTCGAGCACCCGACACCGGGCGCCCTGCAGATCGTGTTCTGCGACCTGGGCACCCCCAAGAAGGACCCAGACCGGTGGACGGCGTACGAGGCGCTGCGCGACCGGCTGGTCGACCTGGGGATGCCCCGCGACGCCGTCCGGTTCATCCATGAGGCCGGCAGCGACAAGGAGAAGGCCAACCTGTTCGCCGCCTGCCGCAACGGCGACGTGTCCGTGCTCATCGGCTCGACCGGCCGGATGGGCACCGGCACCAACATCCAGAACCGGGCCGTCGCCCTGCACCACCTCGACTGCCCGTGGCGGCCGGCCGACATCACCCAGCGAGACGGCCGCATCATGCGCCAGGGCAACCAGAACGCCGAGGTCAGCATCTACCGGTACGTCGTCACCGGCTCCTTCGACGCCTTCAGTTGGCAGACCGTCGCCCGCAAGGGCGGCTTCATCGACCAGATGATGCGCGGCACCGTCGCCCGAGAGATCGAGGACGTCTCCGACGAGACCCTTCAGGCCCACCAGATCAAGGCCATCGCCACCGGCAACCCGCTGCTCATCGAGAAGGAAGAGTTGGGGATGGAGCTGGCCCGGCTGGAACGGGCCAACCGATCCCACCACAACACCCACGCCGCCCTGGAGAGGCAGATCCGCGAGCTGCACCAGTGGATCGCCGTCGACGAGCGGCGCGTCGACGCCCTGGACCAGACGATCGCCCAACGCCAGGACGTACGCGGGGACAAGTTCCGGATGACCGTGGCCGGCCACCACCTCGACAAGCGGCCCGACGCCGGCCGCGCGCTGCAACACGCCCTCACCGCCGCGTCCGCCGGCCTCGGCTCCACCGAGCAACGCGACCAGGTGCCGCTGGCCACGCTGGGAGGCTTCGACATCACGGCGACCATCTGGAACGGCCGCGACGGAGTCCTGGTCTCCCTGACCGTCAACAACGACTCCGGCATGACCACGCAACTGTCACTGACCGACGCCACCACCGGTGACGCCACCGGCCTGATCCGCCGCCTCGAACACCACCTCGCCTCCCTGGAGACCCGACGCGGCCAGCTCGTCGCCAACATCGCCGGCCAACGGGAAGAGATCGAGCGGGCCCGCGCCCAACTCGGCCAGCCCTTCGCCCGCCACGACGAACTCGTCAGCACCCGCCGCCGGATGCGGGCCGTGTCCGCCGCCGTCGACGCGATCGCCGACCTCGACTCCGTCCCGGTCAGCACCACCACCGCACCGGCCGTACCCGTCACCCTCAACGACGCCTGGATGCCCGACCAGGTACGCGACAGCCTCACCGACGACGAACGCACCTGGCTGAACGCCCGCATCGACCGCGTCGCCAACGCCGGCACCGTGCAAGCCGCCGTCCGCGCCCAGGACGACGTCGCCGCGTTCGCCGCCACCTTCGACAGGGCACTCACCACCATGCTCGGCGACCCGAACGAGCCCAACCTGTCCGTCGCGATCTTCCTCAAGTGCGACGACCCCGACTGGCGCACGAGCCTGTTCAACGCCGCACGCCAAGCCGTCCACGACGCCGTGCAAGCCGCGCCAGCACCGGCGGCCGCCGCAGCCCTGGGCGACGCCAGCGCAGTTCGGCCCGAAACCGGCCCATCCCCGGCCAGTCCGCTCACACCAGCCGCCACCGTCGCGGCTGCCGTCGCCGCCAAGGCGTTCATGCCTGCGGCCAGCACGCCGCGAGCGGCAACCGCGTCTCCCGCTCCTGCGACCACCCACCGGGCCGTCCACCACGACCACGTACCCGAGCGGTAGCCCGACCGCGTCCTCGCGCTTTCTGAATGCGTGGTCGCCACCCGCGTCCGGTCACGGTGACGTCCCGGCGAGCGACCGGCCGATGCGAGCGATACCGGGTCGTCAGTCGGTGGGCGCTGTCCAAATACCGGCGCATCCCTCACAGCTTCCGAAGGTCGGCAGGGGAACCCGACCCTCCTTGCATTAATAAGTAGGGCAACCTACTATTTAATGCATGACGAACCCGCCCACTATCGCCGACCTGTGCGCCGCACTCACCGCCGCCGGCAGGAAGCCCTACCCCGATCAACGCGCCCGCGCCCTGATGGATCTCCAGAACACCGCCACCGCCGCCATCGCCGCCGCCATCGACGCCGCCGTGGTCGAAGCCACCCAGGTCTACGGCCGCCGAGACACGGCCATGCGCCTCGACCTCGGCACCGATGAGGTCGGACGCCGTGTCACCGCCCACAACACGCGTACCGGCACCCCGGGCCGCCGAGGACGCCCCACCCGCACCACCATCCGCTGCACCGCCACCACCGACACCGAACGGCAGCAGCAGCTTCGGCAGTGGGTCACGAAGTACGGGATGTTCCGAGCCACCACCGGGCACCCGCAAACGGAAGCCGACGGCATCCGGATGATGCGGTATGTCCTGGTCATCGACCAGGACCTCATGGACCGCGACGGCCCAGTCGCAGCCCTGGACAACGGGGCCATCCTCGCCCTGGAGATCCCCGACCCGGACGGCACGCTCAGGCAACGGGCGGAGGCCGGCGTCATGGCGGCTATCGACCAGGCCGCCGGTCAGGTCCTACGGGTCACGCTGGAGGACCTAGTCGACGGGGCGGACCGCCCTCGCGTCACTCCCCAGTTCGACCCGTGGGCAGTGGAGTCCCTCGACCAGCAGCCGGCCGACTGATGCCACGCCGGGACATCGAATGCCAGTGCGGCCACACCGAGCGGGTCTTGCTGCGCGGCCCCAACACCCGGGGCCAACACGACCAGGCCGCAGCGCGACTTGCTCGGCAGGACTGCACCGACTGCCGCGCCAACGCCGCTCGCCGCCGACAGGCAGAACTGGAGCACCGCGCCGCCAGGATCGCCGCTGTCGCCGACTGGCCGACCTTGGACGGCACCGCCGCTCAGGCCGCACTGGCCGCCGAGATCCGGGGCACCCTGCTCGCCGAGTTGGTAGCCCGCATCTGCGACGGCGCCACCGACCCCATCGCACTCACCCTCGACGCTCTGGTGCGCGAGCACGGCCACGGTGGCGACTACCGCGACTGGGACAGCGAGCCCGACCCCATCGCCCGCGTCTACCTGACCGCCGCCCTCCGACAGGTCAGCGCACGATGGTGGATCGACCGCCGCGATCTGGCCAAGAGACCACGCACCCCCGTCGACCTGGTGGACGGCAGCGGCCCTGCACACCTGACGTACGGAGGGCTGCTCGGCGCGGTGGAGTCGGTGATGAGCGCCGGGGAACTGACCGAAATCATGGCGGCCACAAGCCGCAGGACGACCAACCCGGCCGAGTAGAACGCGCAGCGGCGGCGTCCACCGGGGCCCGGTGGGTGCCGCCGCACTAGCGCCCTGGCACCTCGGGTGAGGATGACCGGCCTACCGACGCCACCGTTCCCCGCTCCTCTGCCTCGCTGCTGGCCTGCGGCGCAGCAACAGCATCCTGGGTCGAGACGGGAAACGCCCGAGCGGTCGTCACCGCCGGGCCGGCCACAGGACTCTCCGCTGTTCGATCAACTCGGGCCAGGATTTCCGTCTGGTCCGCTGGCTGTTCCCCCCCGAATACCCGCATCGTGTCCTGCGGTCTGCGATAGGCCGCAAGCCGGTTAACGGCATACGTGACCTGCTTGATCGTCTCCCGCGAGGTGGACTCGCTGTCGATCCGATCAGCAGTCTGCTTCCGCTCTGTCCAGTAGGCGACCGCCGCCGCGCGAAGGCGCTCACCGTCAACACCGCCCGCACGCCGAATCCCCGCCTGCTCCACGGCGGACAGAACCATACGGCTGGACTCCTCCGGGCGGGCCGACTGATCCTGAGCTTCGCCTCGGTCGCGGTCCATGGTCACCGTGCCGAGGTCGATCCGCCCGGCGAGCTGGTCCTGCACCACCCGGCACGCGAACGCTGCTGGGGTCCGGGCCCGGTCCACGAAGCCGGGGACACCGCGTAGGAGTTGCTGCACGTCGTGACCGGCCTGCTGCGCCTGGTCCAGCGTGTACGCCAGAGCGCCCCACGCCTCACACTCGAGCACCCGGTCGGCCCGCTGCCCAGATGGCCATGCTTTGCGGACCTCAGCGGCCATCCGCTCCTGCCTGTCCCGGACCGCCTCTTCGGTCATCGCCGGTCGGCCCGCCCGGTCCGTGGCCTCGCTCACCGCCCGGTCGACGGCGTCGGAAAGCACCTCGATGTCGTCCGGTTCCCGCGCCGGCTCGGGCTTCCCGCCTGCCTGGCCGGTTCGCTTGGCGAGCTGGTCGACCACCACCTGCCGGGCCTGTTGCGCCCGGGGGTCGACGTGCTGCCACGTCGATGCGGCACGCCACACCTGGGCGATGTCCTCCGTCCCCGCAGTGCGCCACCACCCCGGCCGCATCGCCGGCCGCCACACCGCCGCATCGGCCTGCTGTGCCGCCCGCGCCTGCGCACGGGTCTGCCGGGCCTGCTCCTCGCTGGCCCGCGCGGCCCGTTGTAGTTGCACGATGCGGACCTCGATCAGCAGCTGGGCCAGTTGGCTGGCGGCCTGGATCGCGGCGGTCATCGCCGCGGTGGCCCGTTGGTGGAACTCGGCCATCTCGTTATCGGGCACTACCTTGTCCTCCTCAACGCGAATCCCGGTCGACGCTCGGATCGACGCGGGGTCGGACCGGGCCCGGCACGGTGTGGGCCGGCCGCTGCGGCAAGCCGTTCTGGGTGGGCACGCGCACCTGGTCGACGGGTGGGGCACTCGACTGGAGCAGGGGCATCAGGTGTGCGGCGGCAGCAGCAGCCGCGCCGGCAGCATGGGCCTGTTGCTCCGCGGCGCGCAGCTCGGCCAGCGCCACGACGAGCCGGGCCGCCTGGACGACCACGGCGAGCAGGACCGCCGCTTCGCCACCGTCGCGGGCGTGTCCGGCGACCAACAGGGCATCCGCCACCCGCCCCAACTCCCGGGCGACCGACGACGACGCGGGCGCTGGCGCCCGGCGCGGCGGTGCCGCCGCGCGAGCCAGGGCATCGGCGGCCCGGCTCACCGGGCCACGTCCCGACGGTTCGGTGGCCGCCGCCACCCGAGCGAGTAGCTCGGCGCTGGCCCGCGCCACCGCTGGCCACTTCGGCGAGCCGGGAGCCACCCCCGCCAGCCGGCCGGCGACGTCCTCCAGCACGGCGGCGGACGAGCGCCACACCGCCATCCGGTCCTCACTGCGCAGGCGCGATTCTGCGGAATCCGCTGCCTTCCACTGCTCGGCTGACGGGCGCTGCGCCTCGGGCCACCGTTTGCGGACCTGGGGCAGGCTGAGGTCTCCGTCCAGGCTGCGCCCCGCGTACCAGGTCGGCTTGCCCACCCCGGCCGGCCGTAGCGCGACCGCGTACCCGACCACCTGGTTCGGGTCCTCCGCCGCCGTCCGCGCAGCGACGAGCAGCCCCGCGCCCTTCATCCGCCCGACCCAATCGGCTTCGCTGTCCGCCCCAGCCAGGGCCGCCCGAACCTGGCGGCGCAGCAGCTCCCGGTCCGGTGCCTGACCGCTGCGCCGGGCCCGGTCGACCTCCGGCCGGCTCAACTCTGGCCGCTTCGTCGCTCCCGCCCGGCCGGGCGTCCACTTGCCCAACCCAAACTCATCCTCCAGGAGGTCGGCGACCTGCTGGCTGCGCCGCTTGTCCTGCCGCAGCCACACCGGTGCCCCGTCTTCGGTGGCGAGGGTGACGACCAGGTGCACGTGGTCGTTGCCGTTGGCCGACAGCCCGTGCCGCACCGCGACCCACCGGCAGCCGGCCCGCTCCGCGTCCCCGGTGAAGCCCATCTCGGCGACGAACCGGCCCGCGATGCGGCCCCAGGTCGCGTCATCGAGCTGCCCTTCCTGGGCTGGCAGGCTCAGCGAGCACTGCCACACGTACTGCTGCACCCCGCGCTCCCCGGCAGCGATCTGCGGCGCTTTCAACCGCGCCCCCAGCTCCCCCAGCGACCATTTGCCACCGCCGTCACGCTGCTTCGGGGCGAGTAGCGCCACATCGTCGTACCCAGCGACCAGGTGCGGGTTGACGTGTTCTTCGGCCTTTCCCGGACCGAACAGGTACCGCAGCAGCCCGTCGACGTCGGTGCCGTACGTGACCTTCGGAATCATCAGCGGCGGCCCGTCTGCGCGGCGGCGATCGCGGTGACCAGCTCGTCGACGCGCGCCGCGACCCGGGCCAGGTACGCCGCCGTCGCGGCCAGATCCCCGGATGGCTCACCGGTGGAGTGCAACCGGGCCACGGCCTGGTTGAGGTTGTGCGCCGCACCGCGCACCTGCCGATGCGCACCCATCAACTCGACCAGCAGTGGACCCGCTTCGCCCCCGCCGCCGCCGGTCGGGGCGGGCACCAGTGGTGCCGTCCCGACCTCGGCCAGGTAGGCCGAGGTAGCCATCCGGGCCGCCGCCGCGTTCGCCTCGACCGCCGCCATCTCCGCCTCGGACAACCGCACGGTCACCCGGTGCACGCGCGGATCATCGTCGTTGTGGGCACGCCGTCGGCGCTCGCTCACACCGAACCGGACCACGCCGACCTGCGCAGGGTCAACCACGTCGACCACCCTCCCGACGAGGGTGTCCCGTCGTCTCCTGACCGGCCGCGACGCGGCCCGACTGACCAAAAGTCAGACTTTTACTCCAACTTGCTTCCCCGCCGAAGGCGATCGTCCGTGTGCCTACGGTGCGGGGGCGCGGCGACGCACACCACACCCGACGGCGCACGCGAAAGCCCGCGACGCGGGGCGAGGGACGAGGGACCGAGGGTCAGCCCCTGGTCCTGGTCGACGCCCTCGACGGGCAGTACCAACACCTTCGCCGGCGGGCCGCCCCGCCGCAAAAGCGGTACCGCACCGATCGATCTTGACCGCTAAGCTCAGCGCCCATACCCACCCGACCGTCGTGATCTTGGGGAGGACTCCATGGTCGAGCAGAGCGCCAAAGCTATTCGAAGCGAGACCGAGAAGGCGGCCCTGCGGCTCCTGCGCGAGCGCGCCAACCTGGTCGGAGAGGCCGCGACGGCGCGGCACGAACGCGACCAGCTCGCCGACGCCCTGCGCCAGGCCAACGACCACTACAACGTGCGGTACTCCGCAGCACTGGCAGGCGGCTGGACGCCCGATGAGCTGACCAAACTCGGCCTGGACGCACCCGACCAGGGCCCGGCCCGTCGCCGCCGCCCGGCACGGTCGCCGGCCCCGAACCCGCCGAGCAGGTCGCGTCGCCCGACCACCCGGATCAACCCTGATCCCCGGACCCTCGACCATCCGGTGGTCTCCCTGCCCCCAGGCAGGGAGACCACCGGATGCAGCCCGGTCATGACGCCGGCCCCAGTGGCGCACCCCGCTGCAGCATGAACGGCACCGGGTCGACCGCATTGGTGCTGTTGGCATGGAACGGCCCTGGCCGCACCTTGAGGTGCACCTCGAAGTGCAGGTGAGGACCCGAGCTGCCACCGCTGCTGCCCACGAACCCGATGACCGCGCCGGCCGTGACCTGCTGACCGATGGACACCTCGGGACGCCGGATCATGTGGCAGTAGCGGGTGACGGTGCCGCCCGGGTGCCGGATGTCGACGTACCACCCGCAGCCACGCTGACGGGTGTTGCCGTCCCGGTCGCACGTGGTGTACCAGTCACACTTGACCTGCTCCACCACCCCAGCCGCCGCCGCCCGGATCTCGTCGCCGCGAATGCCGGCCTTCGACAGGTCCACGCCCGCGTGCAGCCGACCCCCCCGCGACCCGAACGGGCTCACGACCTTCGCACGGACGGGCTGCACCCAACCGCCGGGACCAACGAACACCGGCCCCAGGTCGTCAGCCCCACACGGTGCCGTCGGTGCCCCGCCGCCAATGTCGTCGATGCTCGGCAGCCCAAGAACCTGCGCGGCGAGCTGCTCGGCGTCGTCCTCCCACTTCTGGTACGCCTCCGGCAGGCCGGAGCGCTGCACGGCTTGCGCCGCATCGGTCAACCGCATCCGCTCCCAGCCGTCGACCCGCACCAGGGCCTCATAGAACTTCCCGGCCGCGTAGCTGGGCGTCATCCGCTCACGCACGCTGCCCCAGCCGGGCCTCTGCTGGAACAACCCGACCGAGTCGTGATCGCGGCCCACACCTTCGTGCGGCAGGGTCAGCGACTCGGGCACGTTGGCGTTGGCCAGGTTGCGCAACGTGGACTCCTGCATCGCGGTCGCCAGCGCGATGACGTAACCGCGCGCCGGCACCTGGCGCTGCCGGCCGACAGCGACGATCGCAGCGGCGTTCGTCGTCTCCGCGCTACCCCACGATCCGACCCCCGGCACCGGCGAGCCGGCCACCGACGGCACCTCGCACCCCGCCGCTTCTGCGCTGGCTTGCCCGAACATCATCAGCGGCAGCCCGACCATGCCACCGCACAGCACCGCGACGACCGCCACCACCGCCACACCAACGGCGATCGGCGCACGGTTCACCGGCTGACCGCCCGACGGAAGTCGGCGTCCACGACAAGCCACCGACCATCCACGCCAGCGAGCCAGACCGTCAGCGTCCCGGCATCCGTGGGCACCTCGAACACCGCCTTGCCGTCCTGCGGCGCGTGCTTGACCACCGGCTGGCCCGTCACCCGCGTGGCCGGCACCCGGGACGGTTCCACCGTGCGCAGCGACCGGGCGAAGCTGTCCTCACAGCTCGCCGCCACACCCCGCCACCACGTCGCCGCCGACAGGTCAGACCGCGCCCACGCCGCCGCGAACGTCGCCGCCACCGACGCCGCCCGGTCCGCCGCAGGCGCGGGCAGGCTCGGCGCGTCGCGGTCGTGGTCGTCCCCGCCCGGCGGCTCCACGCTCGACGCCGCCGATCCACCACCGGCCACGGCCGCCGGATACCCCGGGCTGCTGTCCACTGGCGCAGGCGTCTGCCGACTGACGGCGGGCGCGCACCCCGCCATCACGACCATCGCCAACGTCACGCCCGGCACAATGGAACCAGCCCTATCGATGCAGGCAGATGCATAGCCTTTCCGTGCCATCCGACGCCTCCCCCGTGGTGCCTTTCGCGTCCTATTGCAGCGAGGGATAACCATAGATCCATTCGGAAACGCAGTGCTACTGTCGGGTACTCATCGGTGACCTTGACACGCGGGGGAGGCATCGAGTGACGGGGTGTAGCTACGCGCGGGGGCACGGCTGTCGATGAAGACGACCACCGTGGCGAGGACGCGCACCCGTCCCGGCCCCGCTCCCGCGCTGCCCTTCGCCGTGATTCCGCCGAATCTGCCCGCATGGCCGCCCGTGTGGTGGGTCGGCTGCCACGGTGGCGCGGGCGTCACCACGCTCGTGCGGCTGACCGGCATCGGGCTGGACTTCGGCAGCCGTGGCTGGCCGCTCGTCACGCCGGCGACGCCACCGGCCCACGTCGTGCTGGTCTGCCGTGCCACGGCATCCGGAACCTGGGCCGCGACCGGCGCGATCGAGCAGTGGCGTCGCCGCTCCGGCATGCCCGGCCCGGTGGCGGTGCTCGGCGTGGTCGCTGTCGCCGCGTCCCCGCGCCGCCCACCGCGCATCGTCACCGACCGGCTGCACCTGCTGCGCGGCTGGGCGCCAGCGGTGTGGAAAGTCGGCTGGGTCGACGCCCTACTCGCCGCCGACGACCCTCACGACGTCGGCGCATCCCCGGACATCGAGGCACTACGCCACGCGATCCGGCAGAAGATCCACCCACCCCAAGAGAGTCCACGATGACCCTGATCGAACACCTCGACCACCTGCGAACCCACCTCGACCACCTGATGGCCGCCGCTCCCGAGCCCACGAACGCGCCGGTCCCCGACCCGGGCGGTGGTGCACCCCCACCCGGGGTGGGAGACAAGATCCTCACCGTCCTCAAGTGGGTCGCCTACCTGGCCACCACCGCCTGCGTCGGCGGGGTGCTCTACACCGCCGCGAAGATGGCCATCTCGCACCGCCGCGGTGACGACAGCAACATCTCCCAGCTCGGCTGGGTGTTCGCCGCCTGCATGCTCATCGGCAGCGCGTCCGCGGTGGTCTCCGCGCTGATCTAGGAGGAACCGATGTCGCGCTCAACCCAGGACTTCGCCGACCGTCCGCCCTGGACCCGTCCGGGGTTCATCGCCTCGGCGGTGCTGGCGCTGATCGTCCTCGTCGTCGGGGCCATCATCGCGGTGTCCACGCTCACCGACGACGGCACCGGCACGACCGGAAAGGCACCCTCGGCGAGCCCTCCGTCCGCTGACAGCACCGCGCCGCAGGCCCTGCCGACCGTCGTGCCGACCACCGCCCCGTCCGGCGTGCGATGGGAACTCGTCGGCCAGAACGCGGTGCCCGTGAGCGCGTCGGCGGGACCGGCCCGCCTCAGCGGTGGCACCGCCGCTGGCTACGCACACACCCCCGAGGGCGCGCTGATCGCGGCAGCGCAACTCAGCGTCCGGGCCGGCTACTCGGCCGGCCGCCAGTCGTGGGAACCCACGATCGAGCAGCAGTTCGAGCCAGGCGACGACCGCGACCGGCTCCTGGCGGCGCTCCGCAACGCTGGTGACGCCCCGGCCCAGGCCGGGGAACTCAGCCAGATCGCCGGCTTCAGCTTCCAGTCCTACAGCCCGGACACCGCCGTGATCGGGCTGGCCTTCCGCGCACCGTCCGCCGGCACCGCGCGCTACCACATCCTGTCGCTGACGCTGCGCTGGCGTGACGGAGACTGGCGCATGGTCGCCCCACCTGCAGGCGCATGGACGTCGGTGAACCGGGTGACCACCGACCTCGTGGGGGTCGTCGAGTGGGGTGCGCAGTAGTGCCCTGCACCCCGGTCATCGATCCGACGTGCATCCCCGGTCAGATCGTGCAGAACACCGCCGGTCGGTTCCTCGACGAGCTGGCCGACCAGGCGTCACAGGCCGCCGCGAAGATGTTGGAGACGTTGGTCGCCGGGTGGTTGGCCATCCCCAGCCCCGTGGTGTCGCAAGAGTCCGGGGTGATCAAGCACCTGCAGGCGTACACCGCCTGGGCAGTCGCTGCGATCGCCGTCGGCTCGGTGCTGTTCTCCGCGACCAAGATGGCCCTGGAGCGTGACGGCCGGGAAGCCGGCGCGCTCGGCAAGAACCTCGTCCTGCTGGTCGTGATCGCCGGAGCGGGTGTACCGGCCGTGCGGATACTCACCGAGATCGGCGACGCCTACGCGGACTGGATCCTGTCGGCCTCCGCCAACGGTGACCTCGGCAAGCGGCTGCTCCTGCTCACCCCGGCCGTCGCCAACACCACTGGCCTGCCAGCGCTGGTGGTGATCGGCATCTCGATGATGCTGTTCCTGTCCTCGATGGTGCAGCTCCTACTGCTGTTGGCCCGCAACGCCGGCCTGGTGCTGCTGGCCGGGCTCCTTCCCGTGGCCGCCGCCGTCGGCGGCTCCGTACGCAGCCGCTACCTCACCTGGCTGCTGGCCCTGGTGCTCTACAAGCCGGCCGCAGCGACGATCTACGCGGCGGTGTTCTGGCTCGGCCAGGGTCAGAGCCTGACCGACCTCCTGACCGGGCTGGTCATGTTCGCCATGGCCATCGTGGCGCTACCCGCCCTGATGCGGCTCATCGCCCCGGCCGTGTCCGTGCTGTCCGGCGGCGGTTCCGGCGGCGTGGGCGTCGCTGCCGCGTCCGGAGCCGGACAGGTCGCCTCCGGAGCGGTACGACTCAGCGGAAGCGGTTCCGGTGGTGCCGGCGCTACGGGCAACAGCGGCGCGGCCGGCGGCGGACGCCCCGGCGGGGCAGGCCCGACCCCACCGGCACCCCGCCCGTCAGGCGGCGGATCGATGCCAGCCATCGGCGGATCGGGCTCCGCAGGCGCATCGGGAGCCAAAGCGGCGGGAGCAGGTGCCGGATCCGCGAGCGCGGGAGCCGGAGCGTCCGGTGGCGCGGCGGCCGGTGCGGGCGCGGGAGCAGCCGCCGCAGCCGGCCCCATCGGTATCGCCGCTGTCGCGGCCGTCGCCGCCGCCAAGGCCGGCCCGGCAGCGGTACGCAAGGTCGGCGGCACCGCATCCGGAGCGATCGACGGTGAGGGCTCGTGAGCACCGGCGTGCGGGAGCAGACCCGCGACCAGCGCACCTACGGCAACTGGCGGCTCGGTCGCGGCGCTGGCCTGTTCGGGCTCGGCCCGGTCGGCACCATCGCCGCGTTCCTGGTCATGGTCCTCGCCGCCGCGATGCTGCCCGTGTCCGTGCTGGCCTCCCTGGTCACCGCGACCACCGGGCTGCTGGTCCTCGCGCCGCTGGCGATCCGGATCAACGGGCGCACCGGATTCCAGGTCATCACCGCCCGCGTCGCCTGGTGGCTGGCCCGGTCCCGCCGCCACCACATCTACGTCTCCGGGGCCGCGTCCCGGGTGGCCGCCGCCCACCAACTGCCCGGTGTGCTGGCCCGCTCCGAGGTGTACGAGGTGGAGACCGGCCGCTCCGGCGTCGTCGCCGTGGTGGTGGTCCCCCAGAGCCGGCACTACACCGTCACCCTGCGCTGCGCCCCCGAGGGCATGGACCTCGTCGACCAGGGCGTCATCGACGCCCGCGTCGGGCACCTGGCGTCCTGGCTGTCGGCGCTGTCCCGCGAGCCGCAGCTCGTGCAGGCCCAGGTGACCGTCGAGACCACCCCGGACCCGGGCACCCGGCTCGCCGCCGAGGTCGCCGCCACCAGCCGACCGGACGCGCCAGCGCTGGCGCTGCAGGTCCTCGACGACGTCGTGCAGTCCTACCCGGCCGGGTCGGCGACCGTGGACACCCAGGTGTCCCTGACCTACACCGCGCCGCCCGGCAGGTCGATGTCGCACGAGGACGTGTGCCGTGAGGTCGCCGCCCGGCTGCCGCACCTGCACGCCGGGCTCACCGGCGCGACCGGCGCGGGCATCACGCCGATGTCCGCCCGTGGGCTCGCCGGGGTGGTGCGTGCCGCGTACGACCCGGCCGCCGCCCTGGACCTCGCCCGCGACCCCCGGCTGACCCCCGACTGGCCCCAGGCCGGGCCGGTGGCCACCCGGGAGAGCTGGGACTCCTACCGCCACGACTCCGGGGTGTCGCGCACCTGGTGCCTGGTGGAGGCCCCTCGCGGGGTGGTGTACAGCCGGCTGTTCTCCCGGCTCACCGAGCCCGACCCGCAACTGCTGCGCAAGCGCGTCACCATGATCTACCGGCCGTACTCCCCCGGCGAGGCGGCCCGCCTGGTCGAGTCCGACAAACGCGACGCCCGGTTCCTGGCCAGCAAGAAGCACCGCGCCAGCGCCCGGGACCTCACCGACCTGGCCGCCGCCGAACAGGCCGCCGAGGAAGAGGCCACCGGCGCGGGAGTCGTCCGGTTCACCGTGCTGGTCACCGCCACCGTCGCCGACGACAAGCACCTCGACGAGGCCACCGGCATCATCCGGGCCCGCGCCGGTGAAGCCCGCCTGGCGCTACGCCCGATGTACGGCTGCCAGGCCGCCGGGTTCGCCGCCAGCCTGCCCGCCGGAGTGGTCCTTCCCACCCACGCCACCATCCCCTTCTAGGACGTGCCCGGTATGACCATCAGCACCCGCGACGCCACCCCACCCCCGCCACGTCGACCCGCCGGCCGCCGACCCGGCCGGCTCGGCCACAGCGGGCCCGGCGGCGGCGCCTGGTCCTACATCGAGCCACCGACGGAGTACCGGGGCACCACCGTGCAGGTGTGCGGCCTGTTCCCGTTCGGCACCGGCGCGTCGACGCCGATGATCGGCGTACCGATCGGCCGGCACCTCTACACCGGCAGCGCGGTGTGCTTCGACCCGATCTCCTGGTACACCCGCGCCCGCCTGATCAACAACCCGTCCGTGTGGATCGAAGGCGAACCCGGCATGGGCAAGTCCACCGCCGTGCGGCGGATGGTCCTCGGCCTCACCGCCCAGGGCGTCACCCCGCTGATCCTCGGCGACCTCAAGCCCGACTACGCCGAACTGGTCCGTGCCCTCGGTGGGCAAGTGCTGCGCGTCGGGCCCGGCCTGGACCGGATCAACCCCCTCGACGCCGGCCCATGGCGGCAGGTCCTCGACCGCGTCGACGAGCGCACCGCCGCGGTGGTGCGCTCCGCCGTCACCGACCGGCGGCTGAACATGCTGGTCGCCCTGGCCACCCTGGTCCGACGCGGACCCGTCAGCTCGGACGAGACCACCGTGCTGTCCGCCGCGCTGCGCTACCTCGCCGACCGCGAAACCGACCTCCCGCCGGTGCTCTCCGACGTCCTACGCGTCATCCGCGACGCCCCACCGGAGGTCCGCGCGGTCACCCTCTGGCAGGAAGACCAGGACCTGCACCGCTTCCGCGACGAGACCAACGGACTACGCCGCACCCTGCTGGCGCTGCTGCACGGCCCCCTCGGCGACACCTTCGAGGGGCAGACCACCACCGCGATCCGCCTCGACACCCCCGCCGTGTGCGTCGACATCTCCAGCATCGACGACACCGACGAACTACGCACCGCCGCGACCCTCCTGTCCACCTGGTCGTATGGCTTCGCCCAGGTCGAGGCCGCGCACCTGATGGCCGACCTCGGTCTCGCTCCCGCCCGCACGTTCTTCACCGTCCTGGACGAGCTGTGGCGGGCGCTGCGCGTCGGGCACGGCCTGGTCGACCGCGCCGACGGCCTCACCCGGCTCAACCGGCAGAAGGGCACCGGCACCGCGTTCATCACCCACTCCCTGGCCGACCTGGAAGCCCTGCCCACCGCCCACGACCGGGCCAAGGCACGCGGCTTCGCCGAACGGTCGGCGGTGCTGATGATCGGCCCCTGCTCCGAGCAGGAACTGGACGCCGTCTCCCGGGTCCGGCCGCTGTCGCACGCCGAACGACGGGAGGTGCTGTCCTGGTCGGCGCCGCCGTCCTGGACGGCCACCGAGGGCAGCGAGACCGTCGGCCGGGGCAACTTCCTCATCAAGGTCGGCTCCCGACCGGGCATCCCGGTGCACCTGGAGCCCACCGAGACGGAGAAGCGCCTCGGCAACACCGACTTCCGCTGGACGATGGCGTGAGCCGCCCGGCCGGGCCACGCGGCGGCCACGACGACGCCGGCCTCATCGCGGGCGGCATCGCCGCCCTGGCCCTGGTCCTGGCCGTCGGGGCGTGGCTGCCGGTCCTGCTCACCCGGCCACCCGGCTACACCGCAGGCGGCCCGATCCGGGTGGCCCTGGCGGTGCTGCGCGGCGAGATCACCTGGACCACCGCCTGCACGCTCGTCGTGGTCGCCGAGGTCGCCGTCCTGGCGCTGCTGACCACCGCGGCGGTGACGGCCTGGCGGTGGTCACGCCGGCGTCGCACCCGGGTCGACTCTGCCGCCCGCCGGATGGCCACCCGCACGGACCTCGCCCACCTCGGCCCCCGGGGCGTCGCCGACAGCGGCCGGCGGCTACGGCCGAGCCTCGCCG